>CBDDHX010000012.1:0-56608 GCA_965228585.1 Caldilineaceae bacterium | reverse complement strand
AACCCTAACCGTAACCCTAACCCTAACCCTAACCCAAACCCTAACCTAACCATAAACCGAGCCTTTCAAGGATCTGTTGGAGCACCTGATACTGAGTCGAATCCAAACTCTACCATCATGCAGTTTACATGGCGATTGGACTGAAGAAGGATATCTGGAATATGTGATTGCAAATTCGGGAAAGGTGCATTTCGATGCATCCGTTGATGTTGAAACAACTGGGAAGGTGTGGCTCCGGCCCATGTTTACCACCGGTGGAATTAACGACGAATCATTGGACCAAATGATCTCAGTAAAAGAACTATCAGCGAAAGTTCTGGAACAGTTCTTTGACAAAGCCGAAGCATTTGCGAGGTCGAAGATGGCGGAGTGGGATCAGAATCAAGTATCTGAAGAAAAATCCGAAGAGTAGTGGATGATGTGCGGCGGGGCCCAGAACCCCGCGGGGCGGGGGGGGGACACGCCCCCCCCCCCCCCCCCCCCCGGGGGGACCGCCCGCGCTGCGGAGCGCCCGTGCTATGTGCTGTCCAAAGCCATGGTGTCTTTGGACGATGGTTCGGGCAGGCTGGGGCAGGCGGGAAACTCGGTGAACATGTCGATCAGGCTTGCAAGACGTGACATGTACTCCTCCATGTGGTCGGGGTACAATGCTTGCAACTGTGTGGCTTTGCGTGTTAAGGCCTGTAGCGCCTCCATTGACGTTGGATTGCCATCAGCCAGCGGATTCACGCGACCACTTTCCAGCAGAGTTTGTGCTGTGGAAAGAACGGTCAGCGACAGCAGCGGCTTGTCTGGCACAAGTCCAGCACCAGAGGCCAAGCTTTCTTCAATTCCCTGTGCCAAATTGTGACAAAGTTCAATCAGAAGCCGGGACAGCACGGATTGTTCATGCCACAGCCATGCCCCGCACTCACTAAAGTCAATGCACTGCAACTTTCCATTGCTGCTGGGGAGAGACCGGTGTTCGATGCGCTTGAGGAGTTCACGCACAATGCCAATGTGCATTTGTGGATGGTTGGCGGCTGCATCGTTCATGGCAGAGTACAGCAGTGACATCAGCCCGGTGGTGCTGCATGGCATGTCCAAAGACGGCAGGAACAAGAACACCACGGCCCAAGGCACCCGTGTCAAGTACGCTGCTGAATCAAGTATCCCCTGTTCGCACAGCAGCTTGCTGTTCGGCGAGACCTTTAAGGTTTCAAAGTAGCGACGAAAGGTCTCCATGGATGCTTTACTGTGACCATGAGCTTTGCGTGCCGCCTTGAAGGCTGCAGCATTGTTGCTGCGGAGCAACCCCCACCATTGCTCCTGTGAAAAATCAACAAGACGCAGCGCTGGAATGGCCGGCTGGATGTCATGGGTTGTCCACAACGCCATCCATTCGCGCTTGGAGGTCAAGTACTTGCAGGCTCCCAGCAAGACTTCGGACCAAGACCATGAAGCCACAGCAGCAGTATCCGTTCCTGGATCGGGCATGGCACTGCACAGCAGCGTCCAGCCCTCCACAAACACATCAGTGCGTGTACTGGCAGGATTGCTGTACAGTGCATGCATCATCCACTGCACCAGCAGCGGAATGTCGACCTTGTCGGTCTTGTCAGCCTCATCGACTTTGTCGATGGTGGGTGAATGCTCGAGTGCAGCATGCAGCAGCTTGACTTGGCCGCTACGAACTGCGGCACACAAGCGGGACTCGGTTGTTGTGCCGTGACGTGACGCGTGACTCGAAGCCAGACCCTCCATGCGAATGAGAGCATGTGTGCACAAACTGGCTGGAAAAAGCTGAAATGGATGCAGCTGGGGGTATCGGGTTTGCTTTTCAATCATTCATTTTTTTACACACGGGACGAAGACACCATGCTGCACAAGTGCCACGAGGCCTGTTCACTATGTATTCGTGCGCGTAATGTGCAGCCGTTCGTGAGAGCTCGGAAAGGCGTGGTGTGACAAGGCCGCTGACAATGAAGCGAAGCACTGCAGCAATGTCCATGTCGGTGAGCGTGCCATCATCAATGTTGTAGATGCTGGTGGTTGTTATGGCCATTGTCGTAGTTGTTGTCTCAGGCTGTGTCATCAGTGCAAAGTGACACAATTCCCACTCAAGGCTCTTCGATTCTACCGTGATGGCGTTTGGCCACAGGACCAACAGGCGAGAAAGACAGTCGGGTTCTGGGAAAATGCGTGGACATGCCGCATGTGTGGATGGCATGGGGGACAGGACCTCACTCCAATAGCCCTGTTTGCATGACGCATCAGCCACTGTCTTCAAGATTGTGGCGGCACACTCGCTGGTCAGAACAACACGGCTCCATGCTGTGGACTTGTCCCAAAAGTAGCGCAGCGTTTTCATCCACTGACGCCATCCTTCTGGCCTCTCAGCCACGACATCATGCCAAGTGTCTTCTTCATCAAGGTCTTGTGAAGCTTGAACCACAGTCGGCAATGCAGAACGATGTGTGGCCACTGTGGCCATTGTCGATGTTTTGTCCTCTTGTTCCATGACCTGGATGCGTTCACTCATAGAACTAGTTTGTGTGCATGTGATCATCAGGCATGGGGAGCATGTCCATCGGTCTGCGAACAGGCGCCGGAGCCTCCAGTACGTTGATGGGCTGGACCTCACCGTCTCGCACACGACCCAATGACGTCTCCGCAAACTCAACGAGGGCCTCGGCAGTGCGTTCCTGTTTGGAAGGTGCAGGAACCACATACACATCATTGGCAGCGGAGACTTTCACATACGCCCAATGAGGCACCCCGAGCATTTGCAGACAATTCGTGAGAGTTGTTCGAACAAGGCCCAATTGCGGTGCATCTTCTGGATAATTCAGGTCGGTGACGAGTACTTGCAAGCAGTCTTCCAAACGCCTGGCAGCTTCTTCGATTGCTGGAAACATGCGCTTGCAATGCCCACACCACGCTGGGCACACAAACAGCAAGCAATCAAAGGGTTTGGGGATTAAGGCAACGCCGGTTTCGTTGTTCACACTGTTGGGTAGTCGAATGTCGGGCGTGTTGGCCAAGAAAATGTCCTCGAGACAGTCCATGCCAGTCTGACCCGTCAAATGCACAATGGGTGCGGGTGGAGGAGCCTCCATTCTTGCGTGAATGTTGATGCTACAGCAATAGGTTTGAGTGATTTTATTGAACCAGCCACACATTATATTGCAAATGCCATCATGATGCAATCCAAATAACAATTGAATCATTCGACTGTCTCAAACCCTGGCGGCACGACCCGCTGCTTCAGCGCGTCATCCAGGGTCTTGTCCTCCGTTTCCTGGACACACACCGCGACGGCGGCTTCAGCTGCCGCCATCATGGCTTGGGTCAGCACCGGCTTGGTGGGCGCACTCGACACGTCAATGTAGCTGCGCTTAAAAAATTGCAGTTGGCGGTCATAGGCCTTTTTCAGAATACTGGGCCGTCCCGGCGGCGGTCGCAGCAAATAAATGTTCTTATGACTCATGCCATCAAACAGCCGCTCCACACGCCCTGTCATTTGCTGCGCATTCTTGGCGGGCACGCACTGCACCAAACAATCCAGGCTCGGGCGGTCAAACCCGGCTTCAAGACAGCTTAAATTAGCCACCAGGAACCCCACTTCACGGCATCGAGCATACGCGGCCTGCTTGTCCTTATCGCTCATGCCGCCATACACCAGCGGCACCGCATCCACAGGTACGCGAAAGTACTTGGCCAGTGCCAGCCACACGGAACGTAGGTGGTTCAGGCGGCGTGTGAGCACGTAGATTTCTTTGCACCCTGCAGCTTTGGCTTGCGCCACGGCCCACACAGCTTCGGCAGTATAAGTCGGATCCAGGGCTAGCAAGTCTTCCCGCTGTGCCGGCGTCATGTGCACAAGATCCGCGCTGTCCAGCTCCATGCCCGACGTGATTTGGAGGACTTTAATGGCCATGACACGGTCTTGCGTCTCCGGATGTCGATGCAGCAGCTCGCGCGTAATGTTCACGGCAATGGGGCCAAAGTAGAACGGCAGCACGTACCCCGTGTTGTCCAGCCGCATGGGCGTGGCGGTCACACACACGACCTTGGCGGCATAAAAGTTGCTGAACATGGCAGTGCCTTTTTCCGTGATCACGGTGTGGCCCTCATCCACACCCATGAAACCGTACTGCAAAAACGTCTGTGGCGGTACCTTGGTGAGTTTCAGGGTTTCGTGCGACACAATGGTAATGTCCCATGCATCGTGCGGCTTGGGCGCCGAGGCGGAGCCTTTCCATAAATGAATGCTGGGCTCTACGCGCTCACCCGTCACCGGGTCAATGGCGATGAGACTGGTGCGGAACGTTTCCACGGTTTGGGTGGCAATGTTGGAAGGCACCACGAACAAGAACCGCACGCCAAAATGACAGAACAACATCATCATTTGCAGCGTCTTGCCCATGGCACAATCCTCGATCATGAGCGCACGACCCCAACCGCTGTTGAGGACTTTCAGCGTACGCGCAATGGCAATTCGCTGTTCCGGTCGTGCCTTGAAATGCGGCGCTAAACTGTACTTGTACTTGAGCGGCGCGCCTTTCACGCGCATGTCCACCGTCGGCAAGCCAAACATGGAGAGTCCCCAGCCTGGCGGCAAACCGATACATTTGGGTCGTGCCGGATCCCTGCCCCACAACTCGAACGGCTTGCCTTCCGTCTTCCGCAGAATACCGTTTTTGCGAAACGAGGCGCCTTCATTGGGGATGACGGTCAGCGGCGCCATCATGGGATGATGCTTCCAATCGCTGCCAAAGGCCTGTTCCAGCAGACTTTCATGCACCCAATAATGCGAATCCAGCATGGTTTTATGGCCGGGTGGCGACTGGCGGTCCTTGAGACCGCCACGCAGTAACTTGACGTGCGGCGGTGCATCGGCAGCTTGAATTGCAAGCGGATGTTCCAGTGTGGTGGCATGAATGTCCTCTGCAAACCGCTTCATGAACGGTTCGCGCAGGTCAATCACGCGCTTGGAGCCGCGGACCTTGACGACTTGGCCCGGCAGTGCCGCTGGTCGTCGTTGCGACGATGCCGGTTTGGTGGGCGGCTTTTTCGTGGTGGGAGTTGTGGAGGATATCTCATCAGGCCTGACAGCAGGCTCAAGCCTGACAGCATGCTCAGGCCTGACAGTTGGGTCAGGCCTGACATCCGTGTTATTCGCTGTTGCAACACGTTGTCGTTTTGTGGGATGCTGAAGACAAGCCTCAAGGACATCCAGTGCACGCTTGGATGCAGCGACAGCTCGTGATTCTTCCAAAGCCTGTCGCATATGAACAGTGGTTGTGTCAGGTCCATGGTGCTGTCCACGACTCAGCTGTGGGTGTTGATGCTGTTGATGCGTTTGTTGATGGGATGGGAGCTCACGGTGCAGCTTGCCTCGAGATAACACGAGTTGCTGGTAGGCATCATGTTGGGCTTGTTTCGTTGCTGCCAGGGTACTAGCACGTTCAAGGAGTGCCTGGCGACGTCGAGCTTGGGCAAGAAAATCCATGGTAACAGTAACACAGGACAAATGTCATTATGAATCATGTGCATGAAATAATGATGCCCCAGAAAAAGTCGGAAATGACATGCATTGTGACAATGATCATTCTTTCACAAGTGTCTTTCTCATGGACTGTCATTCCTACCATACCCATAATCTTAAGAATTTCCGAAATACCTTCCTAAGACTTTCCCGGGCCCTTCCTACACACCATCCTTTTCCAAACTTTTGCGCACTTCCTCGTCGTAAAACTCTTCATCAACAACCACCACACCCAGTGGCACATGGTCCGAATTATGGTCTGCATTGGGTAAGGCGTGCCGCTTTGCAAAGACCAAAGCCTCTTCGGGTGTCAGCAACGATTCGTCACCTTCCGCTTTGGGAAAGTAACACTCAATGGGCAAGGGCAAGACATGATGCACAGCCAACCCGGGCGAAACCCAAATGTAATCCAGCGTGGCTTGAAACAATTGCGGCACGGCGGGCTGGCCATCGGGACCTTTTTGGACTCCAGGATTACACGCGGAATTGGTCCATGTCGGCTCGGACCCAACCTTGGCAGCATAGGCCGACACATACTTGACTGGTGGCATTGTCGGCTCCCACTCCAGGCCCTGCGGGTCCTGCGGGCCCTGCGGCAACTCAAACCCATGACGCGTCAGGACATCGTGCGTTGTTGCTTCGCCTGTAAACAATTTGTACAAGTCCGTGCCAGGCTGAATGTTGAAATCGCCTGCTACCAGGTACGGAATGAATGGCACCAAGTCAGGTTGCTGATACCCCCAATTGGAGACATCTTTGGTGTTGCCAGCACGTTCCAGTGCGTAACCGTGGACGATCTGCATGAGTCGTGTTGCATGAATGGCCATGAGTGCAGGCGTCCGGAAGGCGCATGGCATGTGGTACGTGGCGACAATGACATCCGTGAACGAATCGGCATTCTGCGTGATGATCCGCACATGCACCATAATCACTGCATTCTTGCGCTCGCGAGCCCTTCGCCACAGCGTTTCACTGGATTCGCCTCGCGGTTGTTCTTCACGGATGTCGGCCGCTTCCGTCGCAGCACGACGGAAACGCAGTCGCTCCAAGACACTGGCGGCACGTCGCCATGCCCAGTGGGAGCCGGCTTTCAAGCGTCGTGATATGCGCGACCACCGTGACTCCTCCACCGCAGTCCATCCATCTGGACTCGTGCGGCGTGGGGTCCTGGGCCACCGCGGCAATGTGGCGCCTGGAGTTACAACGCTCCAGTCCAAGACCTCGTACACATCAGTGGGTACCGCAATGAGCACTCCCATAGTGCCATCGCCCCACCAGCCGTACTGACGATAATACACGCGGTAATAGGGCGGCATTGGCATGCCGCCGCCTTCAAACCAAAGACGCAGACGACACATCCAGGCTTGCGAGACTTCTTGCAAGCAAATAATGGGACAGCGTTCATCATCCTTCACCTTGTCAGTGACAGGACTTTTCGTCTCTTCATTCATCTCATGATCCTCCTCCCATTGCCCGTGCACCCACGCATGACACAGCTTGAGCAGGTTTTGGAAGCGTGTCTCGTCATCCAAAAGCTCTGGTTCACATGCCACATGGTGAGTGGGTGGGGATTTAGCCGGGGGGACCGCCCGCGCTAAACGGGCCCCCCGCGCTGCGGGCGCGCACACAAACGGGGGTCCCCGTGTGACCATTTTTTGCGTCCGACGCCTCGAGCATCGTTGCGGCAGCAACATCATGCCGGGTGCCAAAGATCCACCGACGCAGCCAGCTGCAGCAAGCAACAAAACTCAACCACCGGCCGAGGAGCCCACGCAGCAAGCCGGTGGTTGAGTTTTGTTGCTTGCTGCAGCTGGCTGCGTCGGTGGATCTTTGGCACCAGCATGATGTTGCTGCCGCAACGATGCTCGAGGCGTCGGACGCAAAAAATGGTCGTCTGCATGATGTTGACTGCGCGACGGCGGTATATCAAATGCATCGTCAGACTTGGTTTCGACTGGCTTGGGACTGGCAGCGACAGGCTTTGGGGATGCCAGGACTGAGCGGGATTGGGACACTCGTTGTGCAGCCTGACCCGCAACAACACCTGTGCGCTTCTTTTGCAGAGTTGTGCGACATGCCTCAGGACCGTGCACAGACGGAAGACCTTTGACGAAAGCAGCCCCATCATCACGACGGCTGCTGGAGGTTGCTGCTGCCCCTCCAACAGTGGCGGGTACATTGAAATTCAAGATGCTGCCTTGCGTATTGTTGGTGGGAAGCACTTGCTGTTGCTCGCGTCCCATGTCCAGTTTGATCATGCGGTTACTGGCCGCCTCAATGAGCTCCTCGTCCACATACAGCACGCCAAAGGCCAGGTTCTGCGCAATGGCTTGGGCTGTGCGTCCAGGCGTGTTCGTTTGAATGCCATGCGCTTCCAACAGAAACAGCGTGATCCTTGCCAGCTGCTGCTTGATGCGAATGACGTTCTGGCACGACTCCCGCACATTATCATTGGGCTCATCGGCATCATACGGCATAATGGCACCAGCGCGGGCCTTGGCAATGGACTTGGGTCCCACAAAGGTCTTGACCGGCGCGGCCATACTGAGTCGCCGCGTAAACTCACGAGCAGTACGAAACATGGCAGCAAACCGAAACTTGAACCGCAGCATGTCGCCAACAAAAAAGAGGCTGCGCAGTGTGTCCAAGACTTGGCTGTGGTTCTGGATAAGGCGCGCGACACTGGCTTTGGCCGTTTTGGTGTTGGGGGAAAACACGGCAAGGGCCTCTGCGCGCTTACGGGTAAACACCGTAAGAAGTCCCGACAGTAACACGCGCGTAAGGACCACGTCCTTGGCAGACATGAGCTCCACAATCATTTCACTCAAAATCAGCATGACATTGGGGAACACACCGGTTTCCTGCACCCATGCCATCTCGAGTTCCAGCGCATCAGACGCTCGAAGTTTCGGCCGGGCAGGGTCGCTCATGTCCAGGCGGCACTGTGGTCCAAAGGCCTCCGGCACAAGGTCTTGAATGTCGGCCTTGTGTTCCGCCAGAAACGCTTCAATCTTGGCCACAACTTGAGGCACCGTCAAGGTACGACGAATGTTGCGCTCATCTTCCACGCTTTGCGGCTTGGGCTTGAGCGAACCAAAGCAGTCTTCAAACAGCGGCCGCAGCTTGCGCACCAGGGCCAGTGGAATGGAGGGGTACACATCCTGCTCCCGCTGTTGCTTCAGTGACATGAAATGCACCGCTGCATCCTCCGGCAGCGTGCTGCGAACGCCCAGCAGCCGCCGCATGAAATGATGGGCAAACCAACCCTCCGTGATCATTTGCGACATGAGGCTGGTGAACACGCGACTGTATGCGGCCTCCAGCCGGATTTCGGTGCGGGGCAGGTCCGTCATGGGATCAGGTTCAGTTTCTTGCCGCAGGTGCGGGTTGTTGGTGGCAATGGACTCACTCACAGTGTGCAGCGAGCGATCGTACTCATTCAGGAGGACCTCCAGCTTTTCGAGCTTGTGCATGGCCGAGTACTTGCGACGGTGCACCTTTCGACGCATGTGTGTCACCATGCGCCGCTGGGCTTCATCCAGCTCACTGCCATCGGGTCGCTTGTCCAGCAAGCAGCACAAGAAGTGGAGGAGCGTCGGTGCACTGCACGCCCCAAACACCATGGACTGCACCAGGAACTGTAATTGAAGTAAAAACTCGGGCTGCAGTTCAATGCGAACATCATCGGCAGCGTCTTGCCCTTGTGGTTGAGCATGCACACGAAACATGCTGCAGCAGGCATCAATGTCCATGGACGACAATGACGCGAGACCGGTCTTCAAGCATGCCATGATGGCGGCCTGTGCAGCTGCCATCATGTCCTCCAGCGCATCATGGGTGACAATGGCCTTCAGCGTGTCCAGGCCACAACGTTTCATGAGAGCCAAAGCGGCAAGTACCAGCGCTGCCGCATTGTGCGTTCCGAAGCCAACAAACCCATTTGGAAACATATTTTTGGCACTGCGGATCCTACCGACACGGCGAATGGCAATGGCAACCCCATGGAAATCAAGATCGAGACCGGGTTTTCAGAAGGCACCTTTTGGCCACTGAAAGCCGTGGGGCTGCAGAAGAATGAACTCGAGCGCGTGTACCGCTACAGCATCAAGAACCGCGATGTGGCGACCAGTCCTGATTTAGGTCGAGCGCCAGATGGTAGTTGGGGCAAGTGCATTCCCACGGGTGGTAACATTTTTGTGGATTAACGTCTCAATTTGCTGAAAATGCATTAACTATGAATGCCAAGACGCAACTACATGCATCCAGACGTTTCTCATTCTGTCACTCATTGTATCACCGCGAACTATGCCTACTCAATAGCACCTGTCATGATGGCCTTGGTCCAGAGATACACATCACACCGCTTATCAATGTCGTAGTATGGCGCATTCGCAATTGAATGTACTTCTTGTTGGAGGCGTGTCAAGACATCTTCTGGGGTTCCTGGGGACAGAAATGATTGCTCGTCAAGGTCCTTCTTCTCTTCTTGTGACAGACTCTCGCGCCAAACCTTCCATTGCTCACGAAACACATCAGCGGCGGTCTGGCATGCTGTCAAGGCCTGTGCTCTGGCGTCTTCGCGTTGCTGCCACTCCATTGCGAAAACTTCCACCTGAATATATTGAGGCTGTGTGTCCGGTGCTGGAGCTCCGGCCTTATGTTGTATAGTGCACTTGAGCTTGAGCGGTTGGTCTGCTCGCTTTGGCAGAAATAGACCGATTGTTGTGTTCTCGTACTTGCCATTAAGGTATGTGATCATGGTCTCCTGACGGCGTTCGTTGTCGAACTTGTATTTCCGAAAATTGCGGAGCGCTTCTTTTTTGACAACACACCCAATCTCAGGAAGAGCGGCCTCATATTTTGAACCGAAGCGATTGCGGCCGGTGCAGTGTAATTGAATGACACGTTCTGAGAGACGATCCAGATTGTACAACGTTTTCACGGCAACGTAATACTCGTACGCCTTTTCTTGCACTTCGGCCAGCGCATCGAGACTGAGGCCGCCACCAGCTGGACTCAAGACGCTGGGTTGAGGCCCACCAGATTGTTTCGCATCGCTCATCTGTTGCGGCTGCTGTCGTTTCATCCAAACAGAGCCGAGGGAATGGTGCAGTGCCCGTTCCTGGATTTGCATGACCACAGGAATGCGAGAACAAGGACGCACTTGAAGTCGCTCAGCTGCAGGCACAGTTTCTGCTTCTGCAATGGTCAGAGGTGCATCAGGTGCCGATTGTGTCGCCCAGTATCGATCTTGTGAGAAGAAATCTCGACAAGCGAGCCATGCGCCGTGAACAGCTGCGACTTCCTGCTCCTCCGGCATCACCAGCTGAAAGACCATAGGTCCACGAAAGATAGCTCTTGTTTCCGGCTTGCGGAAAACATCATTATGGCGGCGAAAATGAATTTGGTTTGAGGGAACATGGAGGAAAGCACAGGAATCCTCGCCAGGTCTTGCTGGCGTTTTTGGAGGCCGGGGGGCCCCGCGCCTGGAGCGAAATATGCTGCAGCCTGCAACGGATCGTTCATGTCCCATTTAGGACGTCGGGCTTCACGTTCACGATGCCGACGTTCACGCTCGTATTCTTCCTGCTCACGCTCACGACGACGTTCATACTCACGCCGAGCTTCCTCTTCTTCATAAGCACGCTCCTCCAACTTGGCAGCACTGTACGGGTCCAGACGATCGCTGTGGCGGTAGCGTCGACCACGGTACGCTTCCGCCGCTCGTCGAATCATTTCCTCCTCTGCCGAGCGCTTTTTGGTTGACGATGATGATGGTGGAGGTGGTGCCGCCACAGGATTCTCACACGTCAGTGGTGTAAACATATTTTCGTCTTCATCATCTTCCCCTGGCAGCTTGGGACGTTTCGGTTTCTTGCCCTTGGCCGCCTCCAGCGCCGTTGCTGGCATTTCCCCATTCTCCAGCGCCTTGCGCACAATGGCTTCCTCACGAATGGCCTGCAGCCGCGCATGCTGCCGCTTCTTGATTTCTGCGATCGTGGGCGGCGCTTTTTCAAAGAACTTGAGTGCCAGCAGCAAGTCGCGACGACCCACACGGAACCGTGGCGGACGTGGCGTGGCCTTGTACACAAAAATACGATCCTTGGCCTTGCCGGGACGCTGGTGGTCAATGAACATGCAGCAATGCTTGTTGCGCGGCTCGCCCGTCACGGGGTCATCACCGCCGTGCGTGCACGTCAAGAAATACCGCCTGAATTGCCACAGTGCATCCGCGCCGCTGCCCCACAGGTTGCACACATTCTCCATCATCTTGGCCTGCGATTTCACACTGGGATCAAAGAACAGTGCCACATACCAAATACAATCACGGATCTTGGGGTGAATGCCCATGATGTACTGCACTGCAATGAGGAACAGCAGCTTCAAGTGCCGGTGCTGGTACGCAATGTCCACCATCAGCGGCGAGTTGATTTTCTTCGATTCCTTCATACAATCATCCGCCACCACGCCCAGTCGAAAGAAGTTCTTGTACTTGGCCGGCAAGTCCTCCACATCCTTCAACCCAAGCTGATCGCGGTACAGTGCAGCTTCCAACAGACACTCACGCTGAAACTCCAGAATCTGCTCCATTTTCTTGACATCAAAATCCTTGTACTTGCAGGTTTCCGCCGTAAACGGTTTCAGCGTTTGTGACGAGCTTTCACTCGGATTGAAGCCGATCACAATGTCCAGCTTATCGCGCATGTACCACATGATTTCCGCAATCAAGAAACTCTTGCCGCTGCCGGGTCGCCCCACGCACATCACAATGCCCGTGAGTTTCATGAGATCCAGATCATACCGCGGGATGCGCGGTGCGTTTTTGACGGGTCCGTTGGATGGCGAGGACCGTTCACGGGCTTCCATGGCCTTTTCCAAGTCCTCAAGCTGCCGATCATCGTACATCTCTTTCTCCCATGACGTATCATTCCAATCCACTTTTGCAGTGGGACCGTACGCTTCTTCCCATCGCGCACGCCGTACGGATGAAGACGAAGACCCCATCGGGCCTGCACCGGCTCCGCCGCCAAACCCGCGATGTCGACGGTGTCCAGAAGCACGTTCCGTACGTGCACCACTCCGACCACTCCGACCACCACCACCGGCTCCTCCCCCGGCTCCGCCGTCTTTCCACCGTGAAGATGGACGGTGGCGGGTGCTGGAACTGCCACCATAGGGTCCACCTGTCAGTGTCCCGCCTCCCACGCCCGTGTTGCGGTGCATGAGCACAAACAACACATACCACAGCAGGAGACCGCCGAGGTCTTCCATGGTGACCCTGCAAACAATAGTCTAGGTTGAGTCACAGCCCCAGAGTTCAATTGAATATCACGCGGATTCAGGATATGTATTTCTTCGTCATTCACTGGTTTATTTCTTGCCGAGAAATCCCCTCAAGGACCACAACACAACCAAGGCCCCAGTCGACATCTGACAAAACTCACATCTACCGGGGGTCATCTTTAAGATGTTACCGTTCATGTGTCCACCTCTCATGGACACATCCATGGGCGTCATCATTGTTATCCATGATTCACATTATCGTTTTCAGCAACAAATCACAATGTCGCATGAACACAAAGAAAATAGCTTGGCAGTTTCTTGCTTCTCCAAGATGGAAGACAGTCATGCAGTCAAGGCCCATGTCAATCCTTCGCGCGTTGCGGATCAGGAGCACAGCTCTCCATTCAGCACGCCAGACACGCGCCATGCTGCACTGACAACTTTGGCACTAGCCGCCCTGGGCGTGCGGGATTGTTTCAATGGGTATGACATTCAGCGTGTAGTGGACCTCTTGTCCCCCTGGGGCCTCGCACGTTGGCGCCCCGGGGTGCAACCAACCAAGAAGGGCCCGGGGGCACGGCGCCGGGACGCCGAGAACAGAGGACACGGAATCACTATGAATATGGGGAATGGTGACTTTGAATGGGACGATGGAACAGGCGCGGTCACATCCCTCGATTTGGACATGACGCACGTGGGTACGGCCCAAAACAGCTACGACATTGTCATTTACGTCCGTCGCTACAACAGCACTACTGGTTCCAAGGACCTGGTGAATGATGATGTGCTGCTGGAGTCTTGGAATGGCTCTGTGGGCACGTCCTACAACCGTATCCGCTACGTGTCCTCCACCACCGTGAGCTTTAGGTACATCATGTCCATGTACCTGGATGTGGAGTACTATGCAACTTACCGCTTGTTCTTGGAGGACCATCCGGCCGGTGCCTCCTCGACCGAAACTGACGCAACGCACGTGGGTGTGTATGAGGTGTCCAGTACCGGACCTCAAGTCACGTCCCAATTTTATGCGGTGTCGTCGGATGGCCTGGGCAACAAGTACGTGGACATCACCAACGGCCCCACCGTGTCGTCCACGGACAGCTGGTATTTCATTGGCTTTTCAAGCGAAAGTGGCGTGAACGCCACGGGTGAGGAGTGGAGCCACCATTTCCTTGTGGATGTGGATGGCGGTGAGGGTTACAATCATACCGCAACTGTTGCTTAGAGATGGATAATCTATGTTAAATTGTCGAAATACCACAATGACTTCACCTGAAAATGTATTGGATAATATATCCCTGCAATGGTAAAATGCCCATCTAGTGTTCACAAGGTTTACATCACAAAACAGCGCATGCACGGTTGAACCTTTGTTCAGAACATGGCCCTGGGTGCTCAGGTACTGGGAGGGTTCCACGCACCAATCATAAAATATTGAGAAGAAAAATTTTATGGTTGGGGGTCGTTTAAAAGAAAATGAGTAGCACTTGAGATTCGTATGGGAACCAATCAAAGCAGTATTTGACGGTGAAGATGAAGTTGGACATGGTTGTTTGATGTGGTTAATGAGGGGAAAACGAGTTTCTGAATGTATTCTTGTTAACGTGCAAAGATTGTCACGTTTATATATGCATGGCCTGGTCACTCATGGCCCCTTACACAATTGCAGCTGCGATTTCGGTCAGGTCAGAGTACACGTATGTCGTTGCGGTAAAGGGAGAAGATGTAATGACTTCCCCATTAACAATGGCGCGAGGTCCACCACCCGCACCAGTGTCCACCTGAACATCAGTTAGACTAAATACCTTGGGGCGAAGGACATACACTGCATCAGAGTAAGATTGCGAATCGGGTGACATGATACGTGTGGTGCCCGTGACCAAGGGCATGTTCGTGGTAAAGGTGCGGCGCGGTCTGAAGGCATGGAAGACAAAGTTATGCGGACTTGGGGTCGTAATATCTCTCCCGGCACCAGTCAAATGATTTCGTAATCCGATTCTCCAAGTAATAGGTACTTTGCTGGTAAGAGAATATGCTGCACTGGAGAGTTCCTGGATGTTGTTGTCGTACTCCATGATCCCGACCACTGTCACCAACCCATCCATTTTTCAGGGGCTTGTCAAAATTCGGCTCTAAAGTTCACATGTGAGTTTGAGGACCGGATTTTGACAAGCCGGGACACCGCTGTTTCAATGAACGAACGCAACATGTTGTTGCAACATGTTGATGATGTGATGGAAAGTAGCAAGTCCTGGTTCTCTTCAGCACAGGACAACATGTTAGCTTGCTCTCCTGTTGACCAAGAAGCCATGTTGACCTTCATGACCAAACGAGGTTGGGAGTGCCCTGACAATACCACTGAGCCTTTCCGACCTTTCAATAAGTACAAGAGTTTTGAAGACTTTATCGCCGACAGGCGCATTCCTCTCCAACAGTTCATCCTGTCACTCAAGGACGTTTGTCCTCCGTATATTGACGAGGATGATGCGGATGATGCGAGCGAGAAGCTTTCAGTGGAAGAAGGAAACAGCGACAAATCCATCAAAACGCTGACTCCCTTGGTTGCGGCTCGGTTTGCAGTGGCTGATTATCTACGCCTCGCGATGCACCACTGGCAATACAAGGCCAAGTACTTCAATTTATGGGAGGATACCAAGGAGGCCGTTTAGGCCTTTGGCCTTTGGCCTTTGAAGACGGACAAATGCATTATGAATCAGATGGATATGGCTGAAATAGATGTCACAAGACTATGTATGAAGAAACAATATAGCCTCCAAGATGGAGTTTACTCTTCTGGCTCAGAAGACACGAGGTCTGCATACTCTTCACGTCGAATCTCTTCCATCAACTCATTGGCATCAATGTCATTGATGGACAGGGCGGGCCTCTGATGACTCCTCTCATCGCTGAGACCATCCCGCCCATCCTCAAACCAAAACTCCCTTCCAACTCAAACAACAAACAATGATTACCCTGATCATGTCACAACCATCATCGTTGTGGGAATCACCTCCTCGGAGGTCAAGCGCCTCCAGCAACTGGAGTAGTTCTTTGGCTGAAGACTCCCAGGCCGGCACAGATACATAATGCATTTATTCCCGCTGCGCTTGCAGCCGCTTTTGCAATAAATACACATTGTCGAGACTAGCAGTTACTTTCAGGGCTCGGCCTTGTGCCAGCAGCTCCGGCACTGGCACCACATCGTCGCCAATGCGCAGGGTCTGGGCACGGTGCTGCGGCGCCTGCAGGTCAGTCGCTGAACGAATATCGCCATGGGCTTGGAAATACGCCGTGCACTTGTACGTGGCATCAATGAGATTGGCATCCAGTTCCTGCGCACTCACAAGGCTTGCATCGCCTGCGGCTGCTGCACCGACTGGCAGCATGCCGCCGTCCTTGAACGGCTTTTGGAGTTGCTGCAGCAGCTCCGGCGAGTCAAGTCGCAGGCGCTCAATAGCCTCCAGCCACTTGTGCCGCGAGCGTGTGGCCACGTGGGCCTGCACGGCTTCCGCCAGCTGCTCCAGGCGGTGGTTCCAGGCAAACAGGGCCGTGGGGTACACCGCAAAGCGACCCTCGTCCAGTGCTGCATTCACAAACACGACTTCAATGCCCGTGACGGTGGCCACGCGCAAGTCTATGTCTCGGAACTCGATGCGGTAATGCTGCTGCCGCGGCGGGGCACGCACGGGGTACGGCAGCTGCAGCGCACTGCGCAACGCACTGGTGCTGCTGGAACTCCCCAGCCCCACCCCCAACGCGGCTTGGCTGCCAGTACGGAAGACTTGCGTGAGTTCTGCCAGGACCTGGGCGGGCAGTGCCGGGGGCACCAAAGGCGCTGTAGGCGCCGCAGGCACCGCAGGTGGCCGGGTTGCGGCTGCTGTTGGTGGTGGTGGTGGTGGCACACCGGCGACTGCCGCAGCGGCTACAGGCGACAGTCCCAGCCGTTCCAGGTGCCGCGTGCGTAAATGTGCCAAGAAGGCTGCACGAAACGCCGCTTCTTCTGCATCATCCGGCTCGGTTTCACTGGACCGCATGTCCACGTACGGCAGCAGCTGCTTGTTGCGCGCGTTGCGAGCAAGGCACGTCACGCGGTTCATTGGACGTCCAAGGACGTGACGCGTACCATAGGATGGAGGAATCACAGGTTCGGCAAGGACCTGCAGGAAGGTGAGAACGCGGCTGTACAGACCCAAGTCTTGCGTCGACAAGATTTTGGGAGGACTGGTGGGAACAGCCGCCGCAGCTCCAGGCGGTGGTGGTGGTGGTGGTGGTGGTGGTTGCGGTTGCGGTTGTGGTTGCGGTTGCGGTTGCGGTTGCGGTTGCTGTTGCTGTTGCTGTTGCTGTTGCTGTTGCTGTTGCTGTTGCTGTTGCTGTTGCTGTTGCTGTTGCTGTTGCTGTTGCTGTTGCTGTTGCTGTTGCTGTTGCTGTTGCTGTTGCTGTTGCTGTTGCTGTTGCTGTTGCTGTTGCTGTTGTGGAATCATCTTTGCGAGTGATGGACCAGGATTTGCACCTGACGGCTTTGCGAGTGGTGGACCAGGATTTGCACCTGGCGGCTTTGCGAGTGGTGGACCAGGATTTGCACCTGACGGCTTTGTACTCGGTGGCGGTTTCGTTGACGGCCCAGAAGGAGGCGGTGAGTTTGACTCTGTCCCCTTGTGTAGAGATTTAGGTCTAGATTTAGATTGCGGTGGTGGTGGTGGTGGTAATACGCCAGGCTTTGCGGGCGCTGATGGACCAGGCTTCTTGGCAGGCGACGTTGCGGGTGATGATGGACCAGGCTTCTTAGCAGGCGGCTTTGCGGGTGATGATGGACCAGGCTTCTTGGCAGGCGGCTTTGCGGGTGATGATGGACCAGGCTTCTTGGCAGGCGGCTTTGCGGGTGATGATGGACCAGGCTTTGCACTCGATGGCGGTGTCGTTGACGGTACAGAAGGAGGCGGCGAGTTTGACTCTGTCCCCTTGTATTCATTTTTCGGTTGAGCTTGTGGTTGTGGTCCTTGGTTAGGGGTTGGGGGGAGGGACCGACCCGTGGTTTACCCTAAACGGTGCTGTGGCGGGTCCCCGTGGGGTCACACGGCTATGCCCCCCCGGGTGGGAGCGGGCTATGCCCCCCGACCTGCGGCCGTGGACCCTTGGCCCACCGAACCCTAACCCCACATAGCCGCGGGGACAACCCACCCCCCTAACCCTAACCCGGCCTCGGGGCCAAACCCCGAAGCATGGACCCATCACTTCATCCCTTCATGGCGATTCCTGAGGTGTCAGAGACCTCCACACTATGGCAAAAAGTGAAGCAATGTTCCGGTTCTTCCGTGTATACTTCGGGGGAACGGTTTTCTTACCTTTACCGGCTCATCATGTTACCTGGGCCTTCGGGCCGCATGCTCCAAAGCGAAGAGGAGAAAATGGCAGATGAAAATGATGACAGTGATCAGAGAGCTGAACGGGAAGTGGCAAAGGCAGACGCCGTATATCCCTTTCTCTGTGCTGAGACTAAGCGGATGTGTGAACCCATTTTCACATTGCTTGACACAACGTCTCAAGACGACAAATGCCACCCTCGCCACTTTGTGGAGGGGTGTGTGAATGAACTCTTGATTCAAGACCTCGCTCTGAATTACAAGAAATTCGAGGCTCGACGATGTTATCTACACTTTGACTTAAGTGAGGTGCAGCAGATCCTGGAACAATGTGTGAACTGGGAGAAGGCCGCTGTGGATTTCTCTGCTTGTGTCTGGGTGCCCGAATTTTCACATTGTTTGCATTGGAAATCATATCCTTATTTTAAAAAGTATCCTGAACGTTTGCCATTCCCACTCCAGCCTCGTGGAAATGATTCTCCAAATTCAAAGGAAGAGCATCAACCTGGAAAGAGACAGAGAGTCGATTGATTCCATTTCCATGTGTTCTGAATGACGTTGTCTTGTAGATCATCAATATAATTTTTCACCAACTTTTCCATCCAAAGAAGAAGTGAACATGTCTGGATGTTTTTCACAACACAATCATTATGCTGCAACAACAAGTTTCATCGTCTGCGTAAAGTATACGAACATGGTCACTTGACTTTCTGTGTGTTTTCTTGGCCGGCCGTGAGGCCGGACTTTGATAGTCTATAGATCCTCATCGTCATTATCCTTGAGGGCTCGTTGTTCTCCAAATTGTGGATGGTTTTTCAGGGGTGGACCTTGTTGAGTTGTTTTACTCCGAATAATCATCATGTTGTTGCAACAGGTTTCTTCTTCCCCGTGGAGTAAACGAACATGGTTGACTTACTTACCCTGCTGGCCGCTAGGCAAGCTTGTTTTTCCTTCGTCTTCTTCTACTTTTCCACCATGGGGGCCCTTGTTAATCCACCTGGCTGAGGGAGCTCGGATGTTTTGAGGAGTCTATTCGTCTTGTGGTCACCACTGTTTTTCTTTGCCGTGTGGAGTACGCGAACAACCGTTGTCTTCCGATGACCTCCGTAAGAAGAAAGAGCTTTCGGACAGTATTTACACCTATTTCTCTTTTGTTGGGATTTGGCGTGCACTTAAATTTATGATCACAAACCCATCAGGATGAAAGAAAAGTTGGGACAGGGATGGTATTAATGTAAAAGTGTGGAGGAAAAATGTAGTGTTCTTCGGATTTTGGGATAGAAGTTGGGTCGTTAGGCAAATGAAAGTAAAGTAAGGGTTTGTCAACCCTATGCATTTTTTAGCTCGAGAATTAGCGGTAGGATAGATGTATCACTGCTGGGTGCTGACCCCATTTTCGATTTTCCTTTTTCCTTTCACACTGTGTCTTCAAAAGGTTTCACTCCCTCTGTGGGTGTTATTCAAGAATTCCTTGGCTTTTCATAGACAATCCAATTGTAGGAATGGCAGTTCCCTATTCCCAACAAGTCATTGCGTTGGACTCCTTCCTTTTCCCAGCTGTGAACCCTGAAGCGGCTTACTGTAATGTGCCGCTGCTGGCACTGGCACAGGCCATCCTCAGTGGGGCTTGCACTGTTCCTGATGTGGAGGCTCGCTCTGGCTTGGCATTGCTGGTGCCGGGTTTAGAGGGCCATTCCCTTCATGTGCGGCGTCCCTCGCATGTTCCGGATGGTGCTTGGCTGTGCCTTTGTTGGGACGGTGGGAACTTTCTTGTGCGTGTGGAGGAACATCCCATGTTCCTGGACCTATGGGATTGGGAGTATATGCGTGGTGGCAGTGAGCAGCATCCAGTTACCGGGTTTCGTCCCCGCATTGCACGCGTGGCACTTTGGCAGTGCTCTTGTCCTACATTCGATGCTCGAGTACCAGACAATGAAGTGTCGCCACATGTGCTTGTCCCGCAGTACACTGCGCCACAGGATGCAACTCGACTGGTGGTGTGGATTGAGTACCAGCCGCAGTGTGTGATGGCGGTCACCATTGCGTCCTCGGGGTTCCTGACAGATCATGTGTTGCTTGTCAATGCAGAGGGTCTGTGTCGACGTGTCGAAGCGTTAAGCGCGCCGTCTTGCTGGGAGCAGCAGCCGCCGCTGTTACAGGACACTGAAAAGATGCTGAAAACGACACTCTTGCCGGTGAGCTGGAGCTTGACATCGCCAGGCACTCTCCGGATTCTTGTGAATCGATCTGCCGGGTTCCCTCACCGCAGTTTGGGGTTTTATCGTCAAGTGCACGCGCCAGCTTCCGAGCCACCCATTGAAGTGGCACACTGCCATGGTGTGTACAGTGCAGTGATGGTGAGCTCGCGCTCGCCGCAACCTGATTTTTTCCCCTTCCCATCCTGGATTCCACACAAGTACATTGCATGTCCACCGCCTGCCTCCATGGTGCGACCAGTGGAAGCGGCGGCATCCGGGGCATCGCCGGCTCGTCCACCCAAGCGACCTCTGGGTGAGGTGGCTGCAGTCACTAACTTCTCCAGTTTTTGTCGGCGACGCGTAAGTCTGGGCAAGTGTGTCCCATCCCATGTTGCAGTGAAGCGGGCTTACTTTCAAGAACGGCAAGGCTCTATTGCAGAGAATGATGACTCCTCGGAGGTCAGCGATGATGAGGGTGTTGAGGATTGTGTCGACGATGGTGGTGTGCGTGATGATGTTAATCGTATCGATCATATTGATCGTACTGATTGTACAGATCGTACCGAGCATAAGCAGAATGTTGTTGCTGAACATGGTGATGATAATCATGGGGATCAATCGCCAATGGATGGTGTGGATGACCAAGCTGAGGCGCAAGCAGTTTGTGCGGGTAAAGAGTCAGAAGAAGAAGATCCGGACAGTGATTTTGATCCTAATTGTGACGAGTCGCCACGAGCAAGGCATTGGAGACGTCGTCGAAGCAAGCGGCGTGGAGCGGGTCCAGCTTCCGCTGCTTCTAATGATGTTAATATGGTCATGGCAGACCCGGAAGAAAGTCTTGAACATGCTAAACACTGTGGTGATGCCGGGGTGCGGACTGCGCCAGAAAAGAGTATGGTTGATCCAACCTCAGTTGACCAAAATTTATTTCAGTCTGAATACCTCTAACTCAATCCCAGTAATTACGAATATAATAACAACCGCTTTTTTCTGAGTCACTTCAGCCTGGATCAACCATATCCTTTTTTCTTGGACATTGTATTACGCAACATGTGATTGTCATGGACTTAGAGTACCAAAAACTACACATTGTGTATTTCTTGAAGAACTGCTTGCCACTCGTGACTTTGATCGAGCTGCCACGTAAAGGTCCCAATCATGGCGGCATGATCCCGCAGCACTGGAGCGGCACGCATGGCTCGCATGCGCTCCGGGTCTTGTGCTAGCTCGATAACCGCATCAATCGCAGCTTCTGGTGAGTCATAGTCGCCCACATTCACAAACGCGGCAGGATTGAACCAGGCCTTGACCGTGGCATCATCGCCCCAGTAAATGGGGATGGCGCCCGCCAAGAACGCATTCACTAGTTTTTCGGTCACGTACCCCGGCACGCCAACCTCATTTTCCGCTGCTAGAATGAAGCGACAATCGCTCATTTGACGCGCCCAGCTGCCATCATCCCAGGCCCCCGATCGCTTGAAACTCAAGGCCGGCATGCCGGGAATCCCTGTGCGACCGCAACGCCCGCGGGCTTCCACTCGAGCTGTTGGGTCGACGACCTGCTTGAGACGTTTTGACATACCATAAAAGAGCGAGTCGCGGAAGGCCTTGCAGTTGCTCTGCATGAACCCCAGCATCACGGGCCGTGTCGTCACATCATCTTGCCAGAACTGCCGGAAATGCTGCGGGTGCACTTCCGGCGTGAGCCAGGCCTGTGACACGTAGCACACGCGGGCATATGGATGCTGCGCTTGCACTTCGGCAGGGTTAGGGTTGGTTAGGCCCTACCGCGTGGGGGGCGGGGCCCGGGACCGCGGTCCCTAACACCCCCCGGTCCCCCCACCCCCCCGCGGGCCCCCGCCAGCGGCACGCCTGGCGATGAGGAAGGCCTGGATTTCAGCGACATCAAGTACATTCACGACATGAGCGGCACGTTTGATGAATCGCGGAAAACACAGCTCAAGGGTCGTGCGCAGCGCATGTGTGCACTGCGCCGATTCTTGCCGGAGCAGCAGCAGGTGCATTATTTCGAGTACCACGCGGTGGTGCCGCCGGATACACTGACAGTGCTGGACACCATCCAGGCCGCTCAGGACCCGCGCATGCTGCAGAACATGAGCACGCTGGATTTGTTGTCGCCGGAGCTGCAGGAACAACTGGAAGAACAACTGCGTGGCTGGTCGACGTACACGGAAATCATCAGCACGTTTGCGTACAGCATGAAAGCCAGCATGGAATCACGCGGCCTGCACGAGCAGCGGGACCAGACGCAGTTGTGGGATTCGCTGGCAGCCATCGTATCCCAATCCCCCGAACGACTGGATGCAGCGTCTTCGGAAGAACCGAATTATGGCTTAAAGTCTACACAGGCTGCAAGCCGTCGACGGAGCAAGAGCCCTTCATCCCGAGCAGCCCGAAATGCACGTTCCAAATCGCCACTGCGACAACGAGCAGCACGAAAACCGCCTTCCAGCAGCGCAACAAATTGAGGTCATGATGCAAGGCCACATTCGTGCACTGGGCGATTACTCTGGCGCGGCACGCGAAGACCAACTGGCATTCTTTCGACGTGCCGAGAATTATATGGAACTGTTTTATCCGCGGCGCCCGGCACTGCCGGTGCCTTGGCCCAAGATCCTCGTGGCCAACCTGGACGGTCTCACCACGCTGTTGACGCGTCGGCCAGGCTACCGCGAATTCCTCGCGAATTTCAATCGCAAGTACAGCCCGGACCGGTACTTTACGATGCTGCGACGCACGGTGTTTACGACCATTGGCGATGTCATGGGCATTCTGCGTGCCGCCGCCATTGATTGTGAAGCCATGGCCGCATTCCATAAGAGCCTGGGGTTTGATGTGGCGTGTGCCACGCAGAGTAGTATCTAAGGACAAGGATCAACAAGCATATGAAGGGTTAGAAGAATTGTGGATCGTTATTATGACCAAAACCAATGTATTGATACATTCATACAGCTACTTTGAATCCTTAGCGTCACTGAACTGCATGGGGAAGACCTCATTGTAAACCCATTGTTCACTTTTAGGATCGTACTTGTACTGGACTGCAAAACGTTTCCCTTCTTCGTTAAGTACAGCCTCTGGAAATTTCGTCCTGAGAAAGTCCATGTTTGCTCCTTTCTTCAATAAGTGGGTATTTGGGTATTGAAAATCTAGCAGGCGTCGTTCATTTTCAAAGTCATCGATGGTGAGCACATTCGATTGCTGTGTTGAGGTTGGGGCGGCCGAGTCTGATGATACTGGTGTTGGTGTTGGCGTTCTTGATGGTGATACTGATGCTGAAGTTGGAGAGCGGGATGGTGTTGGGGAGCGGGATGGGGTTGGTGTCTGTTTTGGATGCTTATGAACCATGTATGCAACCAATTCACCTGTTTCCGGACGTTTCCTGAATTCCAGAACAAAGTCTTGATCTGGATCTTGAATCACAGATTTTCCAAAATCCCGTGCGATGAGTTCTCTATGTTTTTCCTTATTCAGACGGAAAGTCTTCCCTGAAATCCCAGGGACTTTGACTACATCCTCATCGTTAAAGTCATCAGGCGTAGGTATCTTTCGCCATTGTTGTTGCTGTTGTGGGGTTGATGTTAAGCTTGGAAGCATGTTTACCATTGGTGATGAGAATGGTGAGGATGTTGGTGTCGGTGTAGGAGTCGGTGTAGGCGTTGGCGTTGGTTTCCTGGGCTCATGTTTCGATTTCGGTTTCAGGGCACTCGGTAATTGTGCATACACATAGGCATGCCATCCTTCAATCGCTTTGCGGATGGACTCTGGATCTTTTGTGGACGTGGCAGCCAATTCCGGGTTGTTATGGTACCTTTGTCGAATGGCAGCTTCGCCCTCTTGTATTTTTTGCAAATGCTCACGAAGCACTGCGGCAGCATCTTCCAAGCCCAAGGTTTGAAGCCTACGCTCTGTGATTTCCATTTTTTGGGTCCATTCCGTGGGCAGATAGGCAATTCGTGGCTGCGGCGGTCGGTGCCGCGGCTGTGGCTTTGGTCGCGGCGGAATTTGCAGCGACTGATCATTCATAGGTTGTGCTGGTGCGTTTTGAAGGTCGGCCTTGAATTGCTCCATGGCTTGATTGAACCGTTTCGATTGACGTTGAACGCGTCTTTCAATCTGTTTTGTGGCGGGCGAACGAACATCCTGAGTCAACCTTGCCAAGAACCCCGCCTTTTCCTTATCAGCTGCCACCGCGGCCTCATATTCCTGTTCCAACTGCCGCTTTGTGTCTCGAAGGCGATTGACCTTTTCCATTTG
Source organism: Caldilineaceae bacterium (assembly GCA_965228585.1). Classification (GTDB taxonomy): domain Bacteria; phylum Chloroflexota; class Anaerolineae; order Caldilineales; family Caldilineaceae; genus JAHBVH01. The sequence continues at coordinate 31,958 of CBDDHX010000012.1, read as the reverse complement.
CACACCCCTGGGGTCCTGGTGCAGCATTCGATCTTCCAGTGCCACACGCTTTCTGTGCACTTCCTGTCGCATCGCATCCATCCTATCCACCAACCACCGCAGCCGAGCATCATTGTCCCGATATTGCCGCTGCGCATCCACTCGCATGGGATCGTCCAGTGCCGGCTCAAGTTGCGCTTGCGCTTCTGTGATGGTGGCAATACTGTTGGCAAGCCGTGCTTCTTCTTCGTGCAGTCCATCCTCCAACCGTTCAATTTCCTTCATCGCAGCATCATATTCTTCAGGCGACAGCGGCACGGCATCAGGAATGTTTTCGGTATTTCGGAAAAGATAATCATCGACACGATCAAAGATCCCGCGTTTTTCGGAATCGTTGTTTTCAGCAGGTACAATGTCTCGTGTTGATGGTCGTGTTGGGCTTCCAGTCACAGTCGCAGTCGCATTGGCAGCTGGAGTCGGAGCTGGTGTTTCAGTCCCACTGGCATTTGCCTCCTTCGAGGGTGATAGGCGGACAACGGGGGAGGGCGTTTCCGGTGTTGCAGTTGCAGTAGCAGTTGCAGTTGCAGTTGCAGTTGCAGTCGATGCGATGGATGGCACGCCAGATGGTGTGAACGACACGATGGGAGACGGGCTTGGCGGAGGAGACGTGGGTTCTTGCGTTTCACGAGAGGAATAGTAATAACCTTTCCGTTGCGATGGGCGTGGAGGCCTGGTCTCCCCCGACGCTCGGATGGTACGATGTTGGACTTTTTTAGGCTTTTCATCAATCGAGTATTTCAGTGGAGCGGATGAAGATAGTTTCAATTTGGTCGCTGGCGTTGTGTCATGGCCCTGATAAATGTCGGCACCGCGACCAATGAGAAACTCGCCTTCCTTCACACTATCGCCTTGGTTCGCATCAAACCAACGAATAAAGTTTCCCCTTGCATCCACAACAGGTAAGCCGGAGTAAAAGTGGTTATTTTTCGTAAGGGGCGTTTCGAAACCCTCGACAGGGGGATTGCGCCATTGAAGGATCTCCTCTCGACGAACGGGAGTGCCATCCGCATGCGGAATGAGGTTGCGTTGGGAGGAGCCATCGAACACGGCTCGCATGGTCGGCTTTCCTTCAGCGTTTTGGAACATCAAAGACACACGCTCACCTGGCGTGAGAACGGACCCAGGGAACACAGGACGGCCGAAATTTGTAAAGCCAAGTGGCTGCAACAGCTTGTTTCCATGCTTGTCCTCCGTGATGACAGGGTGATACACGGGCACCGTTGTGGATGGCGCCTTTGTGGGCATGTCTTTCGGCGAGAGGTAATATGCATCTTGGCTCATTTGGTTCCGTTGTGCAATTGCCTGAAGGTCCTCGTCAGTGGCAATAGGAATGCTTTCTGCTTCCTCGATGAGCCTGTCGAAATAAGCATCGATTTTTGCATAGTCTTCCGCTTCTCGCCGCCGGACATAATCTTCTCGGTCCTTCGCCAATGCAGCGTCCTCCCTTCCATCATTGATTTCATAGATATTGTAAACTGGTTCATTCGCCTCGTCTTGCTCCACACTTTTTATGTCGCCAAGGAACGGTGACTTCTTCTTGGGTGTCTGGGGCGGGGCCCCCCGGGGACAAGGGGGGGTTTAGGGTTAGGCGCCCCTTGGCTGCGGGGACCCCGCGTCAGCAGCAGCACCCCACCCGCAGCTGCTATGTACAGGGGTGAAGGTCTGATGGATGGATGGAGACGATGAGAGTGTATTCTTGATTAAGATAGAATTTCTATCATAATAGTAACTCAATTATGCTCTCGAACCTCCATCGAAAGTAATTTCTCCACACTCACGCACTGTTCACGAGACATGCTCAAATACAACCTTCTTTTTTTTTCCGAAATCACAGCCATGGAGGTCCTCAACATTTTTCCTAGTCCGCAAGCACGGAGAACGTACTTTGAAGAGCACCGCACCTTTTTTGCTGCAGTGTACCTTCAAACCCTTCGAAAAGCGCTAACAAGTCTAGCCGTTCATATTAATACAGCTGATCATCTTGACGAGCCGGTCATGATCCGAGAGGTTCTTCGACCTGACCATGATCAAGAGTGCGTTTGGACCATGGGTGTCGGCCCCCATGGATGGTTGATGCTATCGACAAATGTGGGAATTGATGTTGAAGCTTCATTATGCTTGGAATTCTCGGAATTCGTTGCGAAAGAGCGTAAAGTCCTGTTTCTAGCCGACATCACATGGCCAAAATACGCAGAAGAGCCAATCATCAAGTTTGACTGGAGAGACTCGTCATTGAAGACAACATTTGCCAAAGGAACAGATAGCTTATCTTTCGAAGAACAGACCGATTTGCTTGTAGACGCGATGAATACTTGGTGTGAAGCCCAGGAAAATTCTTCCAAAAAGTAAAAGCAGCTTTCGTCTGCCAATAGTTCTTCCAACAATACATGATTGAAAACCTAGAACGTGAAATGACCACGTTCGTAGACTTTAAGCTTCGATCGAATCTTGATGTTGCACCATGATGATTGTGTTGTGTGAAACAACCAGACTGGACATAAGAACGAAGAACACAATGATGCAGAATATGTAATGCTTTCATTCAAAGACGAATATATAGAACTATAGTTGCTCCTATACGTCCTGCAGATGGGAGTCCTTCGTATTCTTCTGATTCCGAGACTTGTGCTTCCTTCCTCCACGAGGACGACGCCGGCGCTTAGAGGTCTTTTCCGATTGATCAGAAGACTCAGGCCCAAGTCCCATGGAAGCCAGCAGTGCATTGGTGGAAGGCCTCGGACTGAGTTTCTTGTTAATCCGGCGATGAGGACGTGGGAGTTGCATGAGCTCTGGGCGTTCCTGGTAGGGTGCAGTTTCCTTCATTGTCATCACCATGTGGTCCACAAAGGGCTCATTCTTCTTGAGTTCCGCCACTGCTCTCTCAAAGTACTTCTTGTACACCTTGCGTGACACCATGTGATCACGAAAGTACTCGGCCTGTTCCACACTGTAGGGCATTGCGGGCCATTGGCGAGGACGAGTGCCTTCCCCATGCTCTTCCCAAATCTTCAACCAGGCCTCACAGAGCACCGGGTGGTGTAGACGCACCAGATTCAAATGAACAGCTTCTCGGTGGAATACCTCGTCCATTGTAGTGTTCAAAGACTTCTTAGACTGGGTCATTGGGTTACTGTTAGTGGGTTTCATGGGAGACAAGTCTTGCCGTTCAGGGAGCCTTGCAACCCGCTGCATGTCCTCAATGAACAGAGGACACGGGTGCCGCCGGGGAAACCCAAGACCATGTGGCTGGAGGGCATCACGGAGCCGCGGGTCATGACTGCCGACCTACACGTGGTGCTACGTGCCGTGGAAGAAGCCGTGACGGGACGACATACCACACTACCACTTATCCTACAGCACCAAGAGCCGCTGCATCCACGTGATGTCATGGACGATGTGATGGACGATGGACATGGACAGCATGACCGTCAACAACAACAACAACAACAACAACAACAACAACGTCGACGGGTAACGGGACTTGGGAATTTAGCGGCAGAAAGTGGCATGCAGCTGGAAGCCGACCTGAATGATGGCGTGGACCCGGAGCTCCTAAGTTTCATTGCGGAGCTGCCACCATATCGCGCAAGCAGTCTTCAACAACGTCTCTGATGCCCTTGAAAATGTATTCTTGGCCTTCCTTGTCGTTCTCCGCAAGGACCTGATCATAGGACCTCCCGTCCACGAGGTCATTCATGCGATGAAACCTGGGCGTCTCAGACGACAGTACCTCGATGAGGATGTTCCGATCCATGATGAATCGTTGAAATGTCTCCAGCAACCCCATCAAGACCAGCAGGTGACAATTGTTCAGGAGTTGTTTGAGCTTGGTGTCTTGTGCATCCTCAGAAGCTGCTTGTGCGGACGATGCATGGTCCGCAGGAGGACGTGACACTGATTCAGGGTCTTCTTTCATTTCAAGATCACCAGTTCCTGCATCGGCAGGCATGTCGTCGGTCGTCATGCTCATGGTGGGGGAAGGCTCTTCGCCAGAACCGGTCGAATCATCAATGTTCGTCAGGTCAATGACCTGTTGTGCAGCGGCTTCCCCAATGCGAACATTGGTCAGGCGTGCTGTTAATTCGTCCATTGTTCATGCAGGATGGGCGGCGGTTACCGGAAACGTGATTGCCGCAAGAATTGTGGGACAAGAACAGTGTTTATTTTCCCTTGCCCGGACCAGTGCTTCCATTCTCTGTTGTCAAAAATAAACATTGACGGTGTTTCCGTTGCGGATATTTCACATGCCAAGCATGATGAAACCGTGTTGCCGCACTGCTCAAAGGGCAACGTACCGAAACGACCGCCACTACAAAGAACCTCGCCTTCGGCGTCTTCCATGAGCCGTGCAAGTCCCTCATGGCTGAACCGATGCACCTGCACATGGCATCACAATGCGAGGAATGGGGCTGTAGTCTGCCACTTCAATGAGGTCCTCCAGATGCTTGGCATCATCAAACAGTCGCTGGTACTTGCGCATGTGCTCGTCCAGCTCCTTCCGGATGGCGGATGCACGTTCGAGACCTTTGGCTTGCTGCAAGACCTGCTTCACGTTGGTCAACAGCTGCACCACATCCGCCAAGGCCGTTTGGTAGGCCATGAGGATGTGCAGATCGATGTAGCGCTCTGCACGACATGCATACACTGCACGGAAAGCGTCCTGAAACTTGCTCACAATGACACGATGGAAATCGCGCATGAATTGGTACATGGCGGTGTGGGAGCGGCTTGCGCCCGACCCAAAGATCACACGCTCGGTCATGAAGTGGTTCATGCATTGTTGTTGTGTTTCAATGGCATCTTGCAGCTGCTGCAGCAGGCTCAGTGTCCCCGGTGGAGAGCAGTGAAACGCTTCCATTGTTTCGAATGGTACGTGTTGCGTGCGTGTACGTATGTGCAGGAGGGAATCGTCCACGATTTATTTTTTCAGGCAATGACCAGCCAGCACTCAACGTCATGCAAGCATGTGTCCATACTAGTTTTCGCTGTCGGAGGACACTAAATCAATGGCGCCGTCAGACATGTCACTGTCTGATGACAAAGAGGCCAGATTCACGACACGTTGACGCTTTACTTCGCCACTGACCCGTTGTGGCGGTTGTGGTTGTGCGTCTCGAAAATCGTCACGTGCTTCTTCTGTGGGCAGCTTGGTCAGCCATGTATCCAATGGAAAGGTCATGGCGCTGTTGCGTGAAAAGATGCCCCAGATTTCTCGGACATTCGCCACGTTCCAGTCGTTGAGGTCTTGATTGAAAGCCTTGGCCGATGCGAACATGCGACTCATATCCGTCACGCTGGACACATTCCATGCCGCCAACGGTTGATCGAACACATCCGTCATGTGGAACATGGACCTCATGTCAGTCACACTCGACACGTTCCAAGACGCCAAGGGCTGGTTAAAGACCAAGGCATAATCAAACATGGATTTCATGGACTGCACGCGCGCGACGTTCCAGGCCTCCAAGGGCTGGTTAAAGGTCCTGGCATGGCTGAACATGGAAGACATGTCGGTGACATTGGCAGTGTTCCAGGCTGCTAGTGGCTGGTTGAACAGGCTGCAACTTGCAAACATGAATGCCATGCTGGTGACGCGACCCACATCCCAGCGCGCCAGGGACTGGTTGAAAGCGCTTGCACCCATGAACATGGCGCGCATGTTGGTGGCACGCGACACGTCCCATGACCCGATGGGCTGGTTGAAATTGGCTGCGCCTTCAAACATGTGTGAAAAATCAGTGACATTGGACACATTCCATGCCGAAATGTCTTCGTTAAAGAACTTGTTGTTCTGAAACAAGCCCGACATGTCGGTAATGTTGCTGGTGTCCCAGGTCTCAATGGGGCCGTACTCGCGCAAGGCCGGACCGCGGTAATATCGCCATCGATCGAGGGCCTCTTTTAATTCCGCCTTGGTTTTGGGTGCAAACGCCAAGTACCCACGAATATGGGCCGTGAGATGCGGCGGCAGGTTCTTGGCAATGTCCAGGGGACCTTCCAGCAGCGGCGGACCGTGCAGTGCCGGCAGCTCGCCGTACGCGCTCATGGGGATGGCGCGGGACATGGCCTTGACCGTGGTGAACAGCTGGCCCCAATGCTGCTGTTCTTGGCGTAAACTGGCTTTCGCTTCAGCAGCGAGGGACAGTGACCCGGCTTTTAGCAGCGTCAGCGCATTCAGTGCATTCTCGGCCATGGTTTTCGTGCCGGCAATGCACGTCAGGAGCTTGGCATGGATGCTGCGAGTCAAGTGTTTGGGATGCATGATACCGCTGGCGTTCATGGCGCTGTACACGCCGGCCATGGGGTTGAAAATGGTTTTGTACAGCTTGTTCATGAGCCGCCCAATGTCATGCTTGGAAATGGGTTTGGTTTTGGGTGCCGGCAGCGGCGAACCCAGCAGCTGCAGTAAGAAAGTGTGCATGAAGGCCAAGTTCTGCATGATCTCGCGCATGCACTGGATGGCATCGCCGGTGCTGCGGATGCGGCAGCGTTGCGACGGAGCTGCCGGGTTTGCTACGGCTGGCACCATGCCCGAGTCGGGACCCGCCGCATCCATATCAATGTCTTTGCTCTCCATGTTGATCAATTGGTGGGGCGGAACCGGAAAAGCTCAAGGGCAATGTTTATTTCTCTTTTTCTGGGACGCATGATGATGGAACCGTTCTAAAGTTCTTCACAACACCTGATTTCGAAAACTTGTTTCTCAGCAGGCTCCATCGTCAATGATTGCGTCGTTGTCAGCACCTCCGGCTTCTTCGCTGTAAAGCCTTTCCAAACCTGCTCCGCATTCTTCCATGTTTCTGCAAGGTCCTTTTCTACATCGGCCCATGTAAGGCACGGGTAGAATTTGTGGCTGCGGCCCCATCCACGCGTAGCACAATACAATTGGGCCAAGCTTCCATCCGGCAACAGCGCCCATTTGATTTCCCCAAGTTCAGGGCCTTCTTCTCTTTCCAGCTCATCCGAAAATTGCAGCTTCATTGTGGTCCACGATTTCTTACTGTCAGCATACCGCGGACTCTGCACCGTTAGTTTCATGTATGGCGTCTCGAACCAATACATGCTGCGGTTGGGGTCTGTTTTTGCAAGCACGACCTTGGCGGTGGCCTGCAGATCAGGGGCATTCCATGCCCTGGCCATACACTCGATCGTGTACCACAAGACCTCAAAGGTCGTATCGGGTGTTCGTTTCATGCTTGGTGAGGCATCCATGGTGTGATGATGCGGGCTTTACATGGACTCCGTCCCACGGCCGAACCAACGTCCACTGGCAGCGGTGCAGACCAAACCCTAATTGTGCAGCTGCGGTTGCGCGTCCCGGTTTGCCATGGATCTGAAGCAAGCCGCGCGCAATGTCCGTGAGCAGCTCAACAGATAACATGCTGGTCAAGAAACGAAAGGTGCCCAGTACATTGTCGCCCAGCACAGTTTTCCGTCGCAGGCTATCGTACTGTGTGCGCAACAGCTGAAGGACTTGAGCGACTTGGACTTCGTCCCACTGTGGACGCAGGGCTTGCAACACGCGTTCATATTGCTGGACGGTACAGAGGGGCAAGGCAAAGACTCGTTCTTCCACATCACATTGCTTCTCGTCCGAGTCACTGGCATCGCCATCATCATCGTCCTCGCTGTCGCCGGAACAAAACACATCCGACGCTTTGGTCTCTGTATCACTCTCATGTCGGCTTTGCTGCTGCTGCTGCTTCTTCTGTCGATGATGGTGGTGATGGGAGTGACTACGAGTTCGGAGGAAGCCAAAAGGTGATGCGACATGTGGCAGCCATGGCGATCCCACCTCCAGTGTTGCGAGGTACTCATTCGCAGTCAATGCCGCGGTGTGGGTGGATGTGAAACCAGGCAGAACACCCACCGTGGTTGGCCTGGCGGGACAACATGGTGTGGAAGGCCCTTCCATCAGACGCAGAGCTCTTCTCACGAACCTCGAATATAAATCCCCCGAGCATAAACGAGATGTGCACCAAGGCACAGTCGTTCTGCAAGTTTGACTTGTGAGGAACTCAAACAAAGCGGTCAACGACAAGTCCACCCACGTTTCTATCACCAGCCAGGAACCGACGAGACGCCCAGGCCTGTGGGAACCGGAGAAGCGGCCGAGTCCAATGGTCCCACGGACCCCTCGGGTTTAGCAGCCTATGAAGCGCTGGATGTCGAGCTCGCACGTGAACGTCAAGCCAAGCTACAAGTCCTTGAGCGTCGTGTTGTGGATGACTTTACGCAACAGTGTCTAGACCGTGTGCAGACATGGGGCGGCATCGTGTTCAGTCCGGCTGCAGCCGTGATTGCGGCACACAGCACTGGGCTGGATGGTGCCACCTCCATGCTGCACACTGCTGCCGCCATGGACGGCACGGCACGTGTCGTCTTGGCCTACGAAATGGTGCGGCAGTGGGTGAAGCATGCCTCCACGAGCAAGCCGCGCGAAAAGCTACGCGCTATGATGCTGTGTGCACGGGAGAGTGTGGACGAGTGGCTGTCGCCGCGGATTAAAGCCGGCAGTCTTGCACCCCTCCCGCCACACCTAACACACCAAATGGAGGCATGTGCCTCAGTGATATTCGATGAGCGATGGGAGTATTATGGGTGAGGGGACCAACGCAGTTGCTCTGGATGATAGAATTCAGCCATAATAGGGTTCTCAAGCGAATAGGAGGGGCTCAAGGGAGCTCAAGAAAGGTCGTACATGACCAACGTGGGCGAGGAGCACTGCTCAACATGGTCTTCCATGACCAACCGCGCTCGACAAGTTGGTAAGGAAAGGGGTTGCATGGTCAACCTTGGAAGGGGTGAAGCTCAGGGGAGGCTGTACATGACCAGCTTTGGTGGGGGCGGCACTCAGGGGAGGCTTTACATAGATGTGCATGGAGTGGGAGCAGCAGCAGCTCAAGGGGAGACACCGTTTATGACCAACTTTGGTGGGGGTGCAGCTCAAGGGGAGCACTGCCAAGCATACAATTGCATACATATAACTTACATGACCAACCTCGGGCAGCATTAGCCAAGGAGGGTCCTACATGGCCAAGGGTGGAAGGGGAGGGACTCAGGGAGGTCTTGTGTGACCAACGTGGGTGAGGGGCACTGCTGCCCAGTATGGTCTTCTTATATGAATATACTGGACGTGGGTGAGGACAGGAGGACACCATTCACCAACGTACAGTTTGTACCGGTAGTTGCTCTGGATGATAGAATTCAGCAACCAATAGGACCCTCAAACTAAGAGTCACTGCCAGTGGCTTTTGGGATGCCCACAACGAGCTCGGATGATATTCATGAAGATTGACCAATACATTGATGTAGGACATAATCAGGACATACTGGGTCGTATGTCCATCAATCAATATGGACAGAGATGCATATTTTTACTGTTTACGAAGCCTTCCACACCATCTCAGAGCATTCAGAGCGGCTGTCCGCACAGCGACACAATTCACTATCATGCATGCATGAATGCAAACGCGTCGCATGCATCGAGCCACAACCATGTAACTCAACAAGAACACCATATACTCTGGGCTTGTCAGGCTTGTCAAAAATCGGCTCTAAAGTTCACATGTGAGTTTTACACCCGGATTTTGACAAGCCGGGACTCGTCTGTTTCAACGAACGATTGAATCGTGTGCTGCATGCAAGTTGTTTGGGTAGCGTGAAACAACAGGTCCTGGTTTTGAAGAAATCCTTGCCAGGTCCTACTGCCCTAATCGAGACAGAATTCTGTACTTTGCTCTCATTCATGGGAGCGCCACCCACCCATGAAAGGTGCGCTTGCACGCTCATCATTATTGCCAACCCCACCACCGGCATGTACAATGCCACCAACCCGTTTGGCTTCATGGAGCAGCTGAACATTGAGAACCGCAATAATTTCTTCGAGTCCCGCACCACCGAGTACCAAATCCCCGATTTCTTCCGCAGTGTGAGTGCCATGTCAGGCAGCGATGCTGGTGGACGGAGCAGCCCGTTCCCAGCAGCCACTGGCCAGGCTACTGGTTCTGCTGCAGCTGCAGGCGCTGGCACTGGAGGTGAGGGCAAGCCGCCGCTTGCAAAGCCATGGAGTGGCAGTCCCACAAAAGACAAGCTGCAACTCAGCGGCACCCAAGCCTCTCCCGGCATGCTATCCATCACCAGCAGCATCAGCGCTTCTTCCCCCAGTTCCTTTGCAGCAGGTGACCGTGGCAGTCCATTTTTAGACAGCGCCTTGGATGGCGAGATTGATTTTTAATGACGAATGATGTTGTGTGGTTGAAAGCAATGTATTTTCTTCCTCTATCTTGTCTGAACTGTTCACACATCGTTCAGCCCTGCGTCTCATAATTAAGAACAGTACTAACATGCACAATTTCGGCTGCCAGCAACACGCCCAGGAAATGCTGCTCCAGCGTCTCATGCTGCTTTGTACACGGACCTGTAGCCGCCACACCGGGACCCCGATTGTGTTGTGTGGCTTTTTCGATGAGGGCCAGCAGCGTGGTTTGCGGCACCCGCCGCCACAGCACATCGCCATACTCCAACAGTGCCGTGCGCCGTAACTCGGGACTCAGGGGCCACACCGCGGCACTGCCGCTGTCTCGTCGCCTACTTAAGCATGGCCATAAGAACAGCGCTGGGTTCTGGGCCACGGCATGACTCAAAATGCGTGCAATGCGCGGTTGTTGGAGCAAGATCGCAAGGTACGGTGCAGTGGGATGGTGTGCGTCATACGCAAAGCAGGCCTTGAGGACGGCAGTGGCAACGGCCAGGAGATGTTGATGGTGGCGAGCGAGCACCGCGCTGCAAGGAAGACTCCGTGCCCAGGTTTCCGCCAGCAACTGAAAACGCGCCGGTCCCACGCCATCCACAATGGCACACTCCATCACATGCGCCAGTCGTCGTTGTCGTCGTTCTTGTATCACGGTCTGTGATGCCATGGGGGAGGACGAAGACGTAGTCGCAGTCGCAGTCGTGGTCGTAGTTGCAGCTGCGGATGCAGGCGCCGTGACGACCTCCGTGACTTTAATGCTGGAACTGCGGTGCGGTTCCGCGGCACCCCAGGATGCAAGGTCGCTTGCCGGGAGCTGCGACAGCACAAACCGCAGCATGTCCACGTTCTGGTTATTGTCCGAGGCTTCCACGGCGGCACTGGCATGGTCCGTGACAGGCGAGGAGCAGCGTGCCGCTTCGACAATGGTGCGGCCGCGCACTTTTGCAGGCCACAGCCGCAAGCAGCAACCATAATGTTCCGTCCATGCCGCCAAGGCAGCAACGTAGCCGCACTGCACGAGGTAGAATGCAACGGTCATAGCATCATGGAATGCCATGTCGCTCACATGCGACGTCTTCCAGGCATGCCGACACACCAACAAGAACAGCACCTCGTCCTGCACCTCCAGCAGCATGCGACAGGCCTTGTGCCAAGGCACGGCGCCTGCCACAACCATGGTGACGAGTGCATCAATGCTGCCGGCATCCACACCATTCACGAAAGCAGCATTCAGCACACGACGGTGGAAGCGGTGCGTCTGCAGCAGGCTGTGCACACGTGCCGCATTATTAATGCTCATGGCATGCTGCAGCGCGTGGGCCAGTGTGGCCTGTGTGGATGTGACTGTCAACATGACTGTGTCGTGCTTCACGGACGATGACCAATCTGATGTGTCCGGATGTTTCGTCATAATGAAGGAAGAAGACGCTCGCAATACGAGGAACGGGTGAGAAGATTGAGTCTACTGTGTTGCGGCTGTGAGTTCCTCGAAGCCGCAACGTGCATTAAGACTCAACGCCGTCCATTCATTGGTCGCAGTTTATTCCTCACAACTCCACGATATCACTTGTTATAAGGTGCCGTCATGGCCCACATTCATCTGTGCCCGTGAACACCGCCACACTGCTCCGCTACATCCAGACCCCCAGAGTGATTTTCTTACGTTCTTGTTCGTATCCATCCCCAAAAACACACAAGGCCTTGTGTTAATACACCATGGACGTTTGGGAGGAGGAACACATGTGGGATGATTATACCTTTGTGGTCACGGATGACCAAGAGGCTGCAAATCCAGTCATGATAAACCCTCCTCTTCAACTCCAACACACACGCAGTCCTTCCCCGGAGACGCACTATAAACGCCAGCGCATTCATGTTCCCAGTATACCACTTGCAGCTGCAGCTGCAGCGGCAAAAACTACAGACCAGCCACAACAGCAACAGGCGCTGCGGACACAATCAAGGCCTGCAGGCTTACATCTCCGACTTCCAGCCTCGGCGTGGAGTGCCACGCATGACCCACCGCCACCTCCGCCAACACGGCCACAGTTAATTTCCCACTCCCCATGGCCAACGTCAGCAGTGGCGCCGGGTGAGACAGAAGAAGCGGTCACTGATGTTGTTGATGTGGGTGAGGCGCCGCCCGCAACCGTTCGCTCAGCAGACCCGCCAGGCCCACCAGGGCCGCCACAACCACAGTGTGCCGGGTTTGTGGTGTTCAGTCCCGGTGCAACACATGTGCTCATGGTGTACGATGACCGTGAAGATGCCACGACGGGCGAGCGACAGCAGGTCTTGGGCTTCCCCAAAGGCAGCATTGAAGTCAACGAGACGCCGTGGGATGCGGCTGTACGTGAGCTGCGAGAAGAAACGGGACTGGCCACTGGCCGCTTGCTGCTGAAAGAAGATCGACCCTTTGTTGATGAGCACTACACCTCCAGCAATGTGACTGCACGTCTGTTTGTGGCAGTGTTTGAGCACCCCGGTTTGGTGGCACGTGCCTCCACGGCTGAAGACCTCACGGGGACTTCCTCCACAACAGTGGATCGCACATTTGTGTTGGTGACACCCAAGCCGCGGCAAGGCGATTCGGTACGGCTGGTGCAGTGGGTGCCGGTGGGTGCCGCGATGCTTATGCCCAATTCATGGCACAGTGTCAAGGTCCCCCACACCGGCTTGGACATTGTGACGGCGGATGCTTCCAGTCATCCTGTGGCAGCGTTTTCACAAGCACGCAAGCAAACCTTGACTGCCGCACTGCAAACCATGTACAAGCACTACATGCAGCCGTGCCTCACTGGTCGCTTGCCATTCTTGCCACTCCCAGCCACCACACCTACAACCATCACGTCAGAAGCCTCCAAACCACAGGGAACTGCACATTGTTCAAGTACGGCAAGTACGATGAGTACGGCAAGTACTCCGAGTACTACGAGTACTACGAGTACGGCAAGTACTCCGAGTACTCCGAGTACTACGAGTACGACGAGTACTACGAGTACTACGAATACGGCATGTTCAACAAGTACGCTGGGTACGCTGAGTACGACGAGGTCGACGAGGTCGATGGATTCTGTCGCATTAAAGCCACAGGAATTCGTGGAGCCTGCCCATGAACACCTTGCCGACTTGATGGACCGTGCACTGGAGTCCTGGCAATGTCATGGAGAGCTCCAGGAGCCCGAGGAGACCATGGAGGCCGATGAGGCCGGTGAGGCCGGTGAGGCCGTTGAGGCAAAAGAAGAAGAACCTGCAGAGGCCTCGTCGATTCCACAAAAAAGTCCGACATGTGCCTCACAAACGTTGGAGGAACTGCTGCAACACAGTGAACAGTGGAATGTGGGACGAACGCCGTATGCCTATTTTGCACTGCATGTCTTGGAGAATTTGCTGCAGCAGGACAAGGTCCACCGTGCTGCAGGCACCACGCCGTTCCAGACCTTGCTGTGTGCCTGCACGCAAGAACGGTTGGAAGACATTGAGACGGTGTTGCGTGTCTTGGCACTGCGGATTTCCCTGTACTTGCCACAACATGCACTGTTTCGACGCTTCTGTAGAGTGTTGCGGGGACTTGCTCGCCCATTCTTTGCAGCTCAGGCCCAGCTCACAACAACCACAACCACGCGTGGCGCGAAGCGCATGGCCAAGCAAACGTTACTGGAAAACTTGACGGCCTGTGTTTCTGCTGGCAATGTGTTATGGGGTCTGTGTCTTTTGGAGCACATGAAGGTACACCATGTGAAACTGCGCAGCGATGAAACCATGAAGGCCTACTGGCTTCCGCTGTTTCAGTCCTTCCGTACATCCCGCGACAGCATGATGCTGCTGCAGTGGGTGGCCATGTACAAAACCTTCCAGCGAATTCCTCGCGGTCTGGTGCTGCAGCTGGGCATGAGCGCCGAATACCAAGACCTGGTGGCCACTGCTCCCATGGATCAAATCCAGCGCTTCAGTCAACTCATTGACATGGTTGCAGAAGACACGAGTCATGGTGCCAGTTGGGCGTTTTTGAGTGTATTGCCCATGGATTAGGTCCTTCATATGATGATGCAGAACAGATTGCGGAATGCATGTGAGCATGATGAAGCAATACATTAAAATTGAGACGATGAATTCTTTTCAGACATTCCACAAACTACCCCATGTCATGATCATGATCATGGTCATGGTCATGATCATGATCATGGTCTTCACCTTCATCAGCATGCGCGTCGCGTGAGGCTGTTGATGGTGTTGGCAGATCCCAATACATTTGGTCTGTTAATAACTGTCGTCTCTTCTCTTCTGATGCCAGGAGCTCCAACACCGTGAAGTCCGTCTCCGGGCCGCCCCACCATATATAGCGTTCACATTCATCCTTCATGGACGCAGGCGAGTCTCCTTGTTTTGGAGTTACTTCCCATGTCGCACGCACCATGCGGATCGTTCGCGGATCGTACATGACAGCAGGCTGTGGTGGAGGGAGGTCCGCGACCCAAGGCGCATCCAGCACCCGAAACACACGAAAGAACTCCTCAGTGTCCAGGGCCTCCACAAAATAGCACGGCTTTTGCATGCTGTTGCCCCGTGGTGCTGCGCGTGAACAAGAGTAAAGTTCGCCTGCGCGCTTTCCTGTTTCGTGTGCGGGCTGGTCTGGAGTTTTACTTGCATGCATTTCATACTGCCAGGACGTTTAGGACGTTCAGTCCGGGGGGTCCGGGGACCCCTATTGGCTCAGTCGGCACCAACGGCACGTTCTGTTCACTCAGTGTAGAAAGTCCTGTAGGACCGAGCGGACCGAAAGGACCGAACGGTCCTGCAAAGATGGTTGCGAAACGGCAGCGACTTGCGTAGTAGTGGAAAGAATGAAACAACTGTACAAATGTCTGTGTGCTTTTCTTGGCGTGATGGTTAGTTGTGGGTGATGGTTGAATGAGAAACAAAAAATAGAAACACCAAAGGCCTACAGCGCTAGACATCCTCATTATTCTTCTTGACAGCCCCACCATCCACCATGTCCATTGCCAATTGGCTGATTGTGGGCCTCTGGCTGATTCTGCTTGCCGTGTTTCTGCTGCTGGGACTGTTGCTGCCACGCAAACATCACAGCAGCGGCAGCAGCGGCAGCAACAGCCCTGCGCCCACAGTGGATGTCACGGTGCCTTGTGGTCTTGAATCTGCTTTATGCATCAGCAACAGTCTTGCACTGCTGTACCGCATTCCACGCAGCATCAATGAGGAGTATGCTCTCATTGCCCGCGGCGTCGTTCCTGGGGATTCGACGGAAGATTTCATCATGGAGCCCATCACCATTCCCATGACTCTCGAATCTGGCGCCACCATTTCTTCCAATGACGACACCTACTTCCTTGTGGGCGCCTCCTCCACCGAGGACATTGCGTCCTTCACGCCATCGGATTGGTACGTCGACGCTTTCCTGCGCCCAACCGTGGTGTTCCCTGACATGGGCACCGGCGTGTTCCGCAACCAGCTGTTTGGTGTCACGCTGGTGAATGACAGCGGCGTGCCGCTGCGGTTCTGTCTCATGGATGGCACGGAAGTGGACTTGGCGGATGGCGAAGCTGATACACACTTTTTGCCTGTTCCAGGGAATGCCATGCTCCAGGCCGCCAGTGACAACTCGTACATGTACGTGTTCCCTGTGGAACTCAAGTCCATTGACGGCACAAAACGCGCCACGGTGATGCTGGTGACAAACTATGTGAATACACCATTCCTGGGCGGCGGCAATCGACGTGCCTTTGTGCTTGCGGATGGGTACACGGTAGAGGTCCGTTCTGGGGGGGTCCACTGGGCCTGGCCCAATGCTACGGCGGTGTGTTTGCAAGGTGACGTCCATGTACTCACCCAGTTGCCGATGGCACTCTGACATGGCTTGCAGAATGGGGTGGTGGAACATGGGGTTCCCAATGACCCGCGGCACCCGCGGCGTTCCTGACGCCCCCAACAAACTGCCGCTGTTGGGCACGACAATGTTCCACGCGACTCCTGCACCTGTTGCAACGCCTCCCCCAGCACCACCACCACCACCACCACCACCACCAACCGCAATGCCGAGACCATCATCGGCCTTGCGGGTACTGTGCAACAGGACTTGGCACTTGCCGCGATGCAGCGTGCCGATCAGGACACTGGGACCTTGACGCAGCAGGCGTCGTGGAATATCCTCCCACGCGTCCACCACCAGGACTGCTGCCACGGGCAGTGTCTCACTGAGGCTGCCGCAGGTCATGGCCAGCAGCTCCGGCACCATGCCTGCCACCGCCACATCGCTGCGATGCGCACACACCACCGGCATGTTCACGGGAAAACGGTAAGTGTCGCGTGCCGCCACCAGCGTCGTGTGCAGCAGCCGCAGGTCACGCAGCGTCACAAACGGCAGCTGCAGTACCTGCGGCTGCCCCAGCGGCACACTGCCAACGACACACTCCACGCCAAGCCAGTCATCCCATGCTGCAAGCACTTGCTGACATGCCGCGAGCTCCAGCTGGTCCAGGTCATGACCGCGTGCAGCAGGACCCTGCGGCTTGCGACCGCGACACAAGATAAACACACGGGCTTGCTGCAGCAGCTCCACCATTCCTGCTTTTCGTTGGCACAAAAAGCAAACCTTGTTGCTGTTGCACACGCACACACATCCCATCAACAGTGAAAAGTTTATTTTCGTCCGCTGCATTAAACCCGCATTCGCTCTTCACGTGCCACACACGCACACACGCACACACACACATAGATGGGGAAAGCATTCACCATTGTATCGTGGGTGTTGGTGGTGGCGGTGGTGTTTTGCGTGTGCTTCGCGCTGTGGGAGCTGTTGATTTACCGCCACCACTTCAGCACCGGCGCCAAGGTGCAGTACCGCTTCAAGGCCTGTCCAACAGTGCTGCCCGTGGCCATCATGGGCCTGGAAGGCGACGGCAATTACTACGGCACCACCACACCGGCAGTCAAGCAAGACCGCGTGAACATTGCGTACTGCGAAGGCTCACCATGCACGGGTCATTACGGCCAGCACAGTGCCTGGATTCGCAGCAATTACCTGGACACCAGCTCGCATGCCGCTGCAGGCCATGCTGCGGCCGCGCGCCACTTTTCCTCCTGCTTAGAGGATGAAGACTGCTTCAACCTGCCGCAGTGCAACCTGGGGGACCCGGAGCAAACGTACACCGTGAACGGCATCAAGTACTCACAAAACTGCCCGTACCTCGCCGGCGGCAATGGCAAGGCCACCAGCGTGCCCTCCACGGAGTGGACGCCACTGCGCAATGGCCCGGGACAGCTGTGGGGCGGGCCGCTGGGCTGCCCCGTGTATAACCAGGTCGGCGACCACAACGATGATCAACACCCGCCGCTCACCAACACACGCGTGCCCTGCATCAACAACCGCTGCGCCATGTTCCTGCCCAATTTCGAAGCACTCGGAACACGAACGGAAGCGTTTGATCTTTGGAGCACGGTGTGTGTGCCACTGACGGATCCCATGAAGGTGTCGCCGCAACAAGGCAAGTGGAGTGTCGATAAGACGGAGATTTTGCAAACGTGGGGCAAGCGTGCCACCATGGAAGCAAAGTTTGATACGGCCACTGCCAATAACCGTCAACATGCCGTCCCAGCTGCCGATGATGGACTGTTTGTGCCATGCGACGGCACCACGGGCAGGTGCAAGCTGTATGGACCTACGGGTGTGACGGGCAAGGGTCCCGCGCTGCCGGAATGCAAAACCAGCGACAACCCGCCGTGTCCGCTGGGCCAGCAGTGCGTGACCTGTCCCGGTGACCCCGCATGCCCCAGCGACCCTGCCACATGGTCATGCCCCGTGAACCCCGCCACGGGCGTGGCGCCCAGTTCTTGCCAAGTATGCGTTGGCAGCCTCTTGGCCGCGCCGTCCCGCATACTGGTCGTACTGGCCATACTGGTCGTACTGGCCATACTGGTCGTACTCCTTCCGCTCCTCGTACTCCTCGTACTCATCGTGCTGTCAGGACTTCCCACACCTGATGACAACAGGCTTCCAGGACTGGTCGTGGGCGATCCACGTCGACGAGCACGATGTCCTGTTCGAGTCTCGACTCGACCATGAGTCGCGGTCTGTCGCCGCGGGCCACGCACAGGTGACCAAGAACTGTCCTCACCGCCCCAAACCCGCTTCTTCATGTTGCGACGCGTTGCTGCTCAGTGGAACACGACTTCCATGCCCGGTTTGTTTCTTGTCACCACGCCAAAATGGGTTGCCAAAATCCGGCTCAACAATTCACATGTGAGTTGTCGCGCCAGATGTTGACAAGCCCGGGCACGGCTTCACCCAGCAACGAAACGTGTTGTTATCATGCATGCATTCGTGAGCGGCACATTCCCATCGTGACATTCCCACAGCGGTATTAACGTCCCAACATGATCCGCATCAGCAACCACGGGGGATATGTGCGCCACGCCCAGCCGCACATAGGTCTTTCATGGTCCGTGACCCCAGCAGGCCATTGTCGCTGTACTGTCGCAACAGGTCCTCCAGCTCAAATTGCGCATTGCGACTTGTAATGTATGGTCGTAAACGTTGTGCATTTGCATCATCTGGTCCGCCACCACCACCCGTTAAACTACGTGGCGCTGCCAAGCGTCGGCGACGCCGATTGCGAACACGCTGACCAATGTGCTCGCCGTCCGCATCTGCTTGGGAGTCTTCTTGTTGTTGTGCTCCCGATCTGCCACGACTACGACCACGACCACGACCACGACCACGACCACGACCACGACCACGACCATTCCCACCCTCGTCACCATCATCATCATCGTCAAGAACGATGGCTGCATCACCCGCCCGTTCACCACGCGCTTCTTCTTCCGCCGCCACATGCTGCAACAATGCATCGAACGCTTCTTTCGAAGTCTCCCGTGCCCAGCCATTTTCTTCGCTGCCGTGTGTCAGGACTTCATCCACAAAGGTCCCACAACTCAATAGTGCATGCTCTGCAGCATGCTCGGCAACATACTGTGCAATGGTCTGGCCTTGTGTCGCTGCAGCGGACTGCAGCAGTTGCAGCGCTTCGCAGAGGGCTTGCCACATGAGACGGGTGCGGAACAGGACTTGGCCATGGGTCAGGGCTCGCGCGCCCACCCGCCGCTCCACGACCACAGGGTCGGTGCGTTCGTACAGGCGCCGAACCTCCCATTGGTAATTACCGCCGCGTGTGAGGCGATCAGGCTGCTGCGTGCGCGTGTACACAATGCTTTCATCCGCAATGCTGGACCACAACTGCCGCAGGGCATCCGGGTCTGCCACGGTGTCGCCAATGCGCTTGGCCTTGGAGGCCGACACGGACGTTTCACTGGGATCGGCATCAGCGATGCGCATGAGACCGGTGCGCACGCGATGCATGTCCAAAGGCCCTTCATCCATGTGGCTGATGGTGAGGTACGCCGCATCTTCGGTGTTGAGGACCTGACCTCGCCGGTCTGGCTCAAAGCGCACGGACGCCGCCGTCAAGTACCGTCGACTCGCTGCTCGTCGCGACATGGTCAATGAATGGTGTTGGTTTGCAGGAAGCAACGTCACCACAAGGGTTTATTTTTGACAGCGGAAATCCACTGACGAGGTTGCAAACAAGAACGAACAACAGTAGCCTTGTCAATCAACATGAAAAACACGCCGATACTTTATTGACTGGTCACCAAGCTGGATTGACGGGCCTGACGGGCTTGACGGGCCTGACGGGCTTGACGGGCCTGACGGGCTTGACGGGCTTGACGGGCCTGACGGGCTTGACGGGCCTGACGGGCTTGACGGACTTGGTTTTGCAGCTGCTGCTTCGCAATACTGGTCAGCAACTGCAGCTGATCTTGATCCTTTTGTGTGGTACTCGGGGCTCGAAACAGCGCAAATGGCGGGGCGACAAAAGCCGCCATTGTCGAATCTAAACTTGAAGTTTCACCGGCAGCAGACTCGAAAGATTCCAATGACGTGGTTGATTCTTGCGATGCTGCTTCTGGCACAGCGACTGTCGCTGCTGCGGGCGATCCAATCACATGCTGCATTCGTTTTCGTAATTGTGATGAAAAGACCTGCAGCTCGACATGCGAGGATGCTTGTTGACGCGTGGACCCATTCACGGAGGCATGCGTGACACGTGGACTGTCTGTGTCGCCTGTACTGCCTGTACTGTCTAATGTTGTTGGGGCCGGGAATAATTGTTGACGGTCTGGAGCGACGGTACGATGCATTGTCCTCCAACGCCGCATTGACCCGAACGCACTGCGTCGAAATCCACGATGCAGTCGCCGCACTTTGCGGGAAGGCCTCTGACCATCTTCACTGAGCGTCATGATGTTGCTGGCGATGATGGGATGGTGGGAGGCCCAAGCATCTGACCAGGTCCAAGTGTGTTTGTTCCATGGCGTTGCCAAGAAAAAAAAATCCGAAAGAACGGCAACACGAGATTGGGAAAAACAGAATAGGAACCACAAATAAACCCCTGATTTCCTGCACACGGATTGATGGAAAACAGAGCATCTCGGTTGCTTCATCATTGACATCCAAGCATGGCAGATGATGAGGGTGGTATGGTGTGGCCAGATGGCCAGCCCTATGGCTCACCGCCTGCGCCCAAGCCGCCAAGTCGCTTCCCCGCCGCCACTGCCCCGCCACCACAGTCACACCAAGAGCCCCACTATATCTCGGGCTTTCCCGCGACAGAACCATACAGTCAACCTCCAGCAACATCCACGGGGTATGCGTCCACTGGATATCCTGGCATGATGACTATGGGTTATGGTGCTGGTGCTGGTGCTGGTGCTGGTGCTGGCATGATGCCATCACAACCATATTACCCTGCTGCTGTCGCATCGCCTCAAGATTGGACATATGGTGCAGCCGCTGCAGCAACACCAACCCCGCCAGGCTTTGATCCAGCCGGCATGACACAGACTGGCGGCTATGGCGCTGCGCCGTATCCACCGGGCTCTGCCTACTTTCCATCTGCAGCGGCGCGCGTGTCTGCTGCCATGGCTGCCATTCCCAACAAGGCGTCTGACGCACAAGACTCTGGAAAGACGGAGGATGAAGATCATGATGTGGCAGAGGACGAAGATCATGGTGTGTCGGAGGACGAAGCTGAACAGTCAGAGGAAAAGGCGGGTAATAAACATGAAAAGGCCGATGAAGATGCCGGAGCGGAGTCGCCAGCTCCGACAGGGCCCACGGAGGAAGTCCCTGCTGATGCTGATGCTGATGCTGATGCTGATGCTGACATGGAGGATGTACCGACAACTGCAACAACAGGTCATGCTCCAGTCGCTGAAGAAAAGGAAGAAGCCGAGATGACTGCTGATCATCAGGAGGTTGCTGATGCTGATGTTGGTGAAGAGGAAGAACCACAGAATGTTGCTGCTTCAGTGGTGCCCAGTTCGCCCAAATCATCCACCAAGCCCACCAAGCCCGCCAAGCCTCCTAAGCCCACCAAGTCTAGGAACTCCACCCAACCCCCCAAGACATTGAACAAATCCAACAAATCCAACAAATCCAACAAATCCAGCAAATCGACCAAGACTGGAACCTCCACCGACCCGTCTCCTCGGGTGTCCACGAAACGCCGCTCCAGCAGTAGTTCCCAACCTCCAACGCTGTCGGCTGGTATTTGTGCAAGTTTGGGACGGCGTCACCAGGCTCCACAACTCATGTCGGACCGCGATGCCCTGGCTTTCAAGGCCTTGAAGCGAACGCAACTGCGACCCGCCATTGAAGCTGCCTTGAGTCAAAACATGCTGGCCCTTGTGCGGCCTTGTATCAACTTTGACATGGACCAATTTGCGCCCAAGACTGCTGGCGGTCGCGTGTTCCCCTTGCATCTTCTTCTCCAGCTGTTCCATGTCCGCGGCTGGCTGGCACAAACCTCCTTCCAAATGATGGTGAAGAGTTGGATGAAGATTTGCTTTTCGACACCGCCTCGGGTCTCTCCCAGCAGCTCTGCCCGCCTCCTCGGTTTGGGTTTCTGGGTTTTGGGTAAAACCAGACCGGTTTTACCCAAACGGTTATCCTCGTTTGGGGCCGCCACATTATATCAAAGTCCACGGCTATGTGGACTTCCCACGGCACCGCGGCCCCGCAGACGAGCCTCCACCGCAGGGCGGCTCAGGCCTTTAATAAACGGGTTCACAATGAACCCGTGGCTCACGGCATCGGTGGCATTGGGCGGATCAGTTGGCAGTGTCCGTGTCATGACGCCATGCACGTGGTAGGCCTTGAAGGTCTTGCCGCGAATATCCTGCTGGCCCAGCGCGCCCATGATTTGAGCAATGTTTTGCGGCTTGCCCTTGGCGCCGGATGCAATGGCGATTTTCAGCGCGTTATCTTCCGGCAGCCGCTCAATAATCAGTGCACCAATTTCGTTTAGGGTTTTCTGCAGCTCCATGATGCGTTCTTGCGGAATGGCTTGCGGGTTGGCGGCCGCTGTGGCCAGATTAAAGCGTTGTACTTTCACGCGGACGTACTCTTCCACAAGCTCCCGCACACTGCGTTCCGGCATCAAGCAATCGTCCAGGCCAATGGACAGCTGTTTCTTGAACATACCGCTGGCCAGCAGTCGCTGCGCGTCGCTAATAAACTTGTACGCTGCCCAATCGCCGTAGTGATGCCGAATGGCATGCACAAAGCCGCGAGTGCCGCCACCCAGTGTATTGGCCCGCAGGCGTCCCGCCAGTAACTCGCCCTGTCGCACCAGGGCACATGACGCTTCATGTTCGGCATCTTGGGCTTCCGTGGCTGGCGTGGGGCACTTGCCCGTCGCAAAATTAATGCGCGGCAGCAGCGTGGAAAATAGTTGCTTGCCCGTCCACAGGCACAGTGGACGCTGTCGCTCGCGGGTTACTGGATGCTTTTGTGGCACCATGATAGCGGGTGGTCCAATGTCCTGCAGCGTCTGGCCATCACACCATGCCCTACGCGACTTGGCCAGGTCCGAGTATTCGCCTTCCCCAATGGGCGCATCCAGCACCGGCTCGCTGTACTCGGCAGGGTCCACTTTCGGGCGGTACCGCAGTGACATGAGCGTCTGCATGACGGCCTCACGGTCCAGGAACGTGTCCTTATGCGTGAGCTGGTACGCCCCTGCACGCGACGACTGCACCAGGCCATATGCCGGGAAATTCGTGCGCTCATTGCCCATTTGCATGGGCACCGCCATGATGTGCCCAATTTCTGCATCGCCCGCCAGGTTCTGCACCACGTGAATGTTCACTTCATCACCATCGTAGTCGCCATTCATGGGCTCAAACGTTGCCAGCTCCAGCTCCACCACGTAGCCCTTGGTGGGGCGGCAGCGGCCGCCCACGAGGCCTTTCTTGTGCAGCGTGGGCTGCCGGTTCACAATCACATAATCCCCGGCTTTGATGTGGCGCTCCACAATGGAGCCCACCGCGAGTCGTGCCGCTGTTTCTTTGCGCTCATCCAGCGGCACACCCACCAGGCTTTTGACTTTCTTGGTGCCCTTGAAAGGATCAATTTCCTGCACGATTTTCGCACCACCCATGCGACCAGGTCCAATGATGATGCGCTGCTGCAGATCCCGCAGGTTCAGCTCGTTCACGATTTCACGCTTGGTCAGGCGCACGCAAATGAATTCCGGCACGCCAATCTCGCCAATATCATGGCCCACGGAAGGATTCGCCACGCCACGTGCCGTGCCACGCTTCACGCGCTTCCCGCCCAAGTTGCGCCGCATGATGCCGCTTTTGGTGCCCAGCATTTTGTGCAGATCCCGCGGCTCCATGCGCTTCGCGTAGCGATCGCGCTCCGTCTGCTTGTTGTAGTGTTTTTGCACATCGCTCTTGCACAGCGCCGACACGCGGAACTGAAAATCAGCAGCTGCCAGTGCGTATTCCTCCCGCTTTTCGGCCAGTGCCAGCATGTGCTTGCGCAGCTCCTTCTGCTTCTTCCCCGCATCCGTGATGGCAGCTTCCAAGGCCTTGATTTGGTCTTCCGTGCGCTCCTCCGGCGGCACGGCTTCCAGTGCCGCCACCACGACTTTCGCCGCATCATGTGCCAGGCGTGCGGGAATGGCCTTGGCTTCCAGTGCCGCAATGGCTTTCTGTTCATTGCGAATATCGCTGCCGTGACGATGGATTTCCACCAGCGCATTGGTAATGTCGTCGCACCGTCGGCCACGGGTTTTGGGGCGCTGGGCAGGCGGTGTCACGCGCTGCACCCACGTCACAATCCATTTCGGGTGTGAAATCTCCGGCTCGAACCCCAGCAGTCGTAGCACGCAGACCAGCTTCGCCTTGTGGCCCCGCGGGGGGGGAGGGATATACCGTGTGAAGAAACTGGAAGCTGGCTTTCGCGATATTCGGCAGCGCTATGCCCGCTACAAGGTACGAAAGGCGGGGTCCGGCGTCGGGGCCGGGCGGCACACGACAGCACCCAACAGCATCGTGTGTTGCATGCAAGTTGTTTGGGTTGTTTGGGGTAACACCGCGTGACCTGGTCCTTTGACCCTCAACATGTATGCTGAGCCTGAGTCTTACCTAGTTCCTGACACGCATGGCGGGAGCAGTGGTGGTGGTGGTGGTGGGTTCCAGCCGCAAGCAGCATGGCCAGGCTCACCACCACCCGCAGCTTTCGTGTCAGGCGCACGGAAACGGCGTGGCGGCTTGGCACGCAAACCAGCACGAAAGAAGACGCATGACAATGACACGGGCACACGAGTTCGAGGCTGGTACAATATGGCAGTAACCTGGACGCCGTACCGCAAGCAACTCCCGCCAGCAGCGAAACCGTTCCCACAGCTGGTGGAAATGACTTGGACGCCACGCCGTAGTCTTGACGAAATCTACCTGTACGGCGAAACCCTGATTCCTGATGCAGCGGATGCGTATGCCCCCGTGAAGTGCGAATTGAAAGACGAGGACTTGCTGCAGGCCGCATGCTTACCAAGCACATCCATCATCGCAGGCATGTGGGAGCTCAAGACCATGCCGCTGCATGGACAAGACACGGAGCTGCAGCGCTGGGTGCTGGTGCAGCCTTTTCAGTTACTGGCATCGCATGCAGATCGCACCGCTTTTCTGGCCGAAATGATGACAGCCATGATGCATCCTGTGTGGGGCCCCACCATGGTGCTGCACTATGACGGCATGGCACGGTCGCTGCTGGGTGAAGCGGCTGCAGCCGCATTACCGCCACAGCTGCAGCCGCCACGACATGAAGCCTATGACCCAGAAGAAGCCCCAATCCCATCTTCCTCATCACCTGCCATGGCGGCACGGACAACAACAACAACAACCATGACAAGGACGCGCAAGAAACCACGGAGGAGCACACGCTGGGAACGCATGTCACTGACATTCCCGGAAGAGGATGTTGATATGGAGAGCACTGCACAGAATGATGAGTACGACCCGGAACGGCCTGCCATGTAATGTGTCTCGGGCCCAACAAGGCGTGTCACGCAGATCAGCAAGTCCGTCAACCCATCACGGACGGGAACAGAGGTTGACACACACACAAAAGCCTGGATGAAGTGCTAGTGACCATGTTCACTTGTCGTGAAAACATTGGTGTTGGGAAATAAATCCTGTATTGTCATCTCCCCCATTTCTGTTTCGTCATTCTTACCATACAACCACGTCGTATTACAGACGACGGACTACGAACCACGTACACAAGAAGAATACAACAACATGTCTGACTCGGAAGACTCCTCCCGCTATGTGTCAGACGATGAGTTTGGGTCCACAGTGACCGGCACCACCGCGGCATACACCGTGGGCACCGGCTACCACCCCAAAGCAACCAAGGCCTACGGATCCGGCCTCCGCCGCAGCAGTAGTAGTAAAAGTGTTGGCGGCAATGTCGAGAAGGAGGAGAGCACTGAAGATTATGAAGTCGATTCTTCACGTCGCGTTTTCCAGCGCCTACCGGCATGGCACGTCATGGGCAAGCCTTGTGCAGTCCTGGCCTTTTTGCTGCTGGCATTGAGTTTCGCGATTACACGGTCGCAAACGTACTGGGTTGCGCACTACAGCGAACCGGGCGTGCAAGAACTTGCGACTCCATCCTCCACCCTGTGCTTACGCTTCCAAGACCCCCGTGCGGAGCCGCTGCCCATTTCTACAGAGCTGCTGCAGCATTTTCATGCGCGGAAACAGTACCTAGAAGCACTGTTGGCTCTGCCACATACGGTCCTCCAGGGCGCTGCAGCATCTTCGATGCCTGCAGGCTCCACCGCGGCGGTAGCAGCAGCAGCCACCATGCCGCCGGGACAGGAACGCACAGCACTGCTGTCGAAGCAGCTGCCTGTGTTTTGTGCGGCATGGGAAGCCAAGGCCTTTAACACGGCACGTTTGCCTGCCGCACTGCAAGAATGGGCCATGCTACCCATGGAGCGTCTGGGATCCTGTTTGTGTCATGACCTGACCCACCAGTCCTTACAAGCATGGTGCAATACCACAGCCCTGTTCACCACCTCCGATGCCAGTGGTCAAAGGCCGACGCCTTCGCCCGTGTTGTCATAGTAATTTGTCAAGGGCCTTTGCAATAAACCCTGTTCCGTCACAATTTTTTACCCATTTCTCGCACCCACACACCCACACACCCCATGTCACGCATTGTTGCATCAACAAGATCTCCACATGACAGACACCACCGCCGTCATATCCACCATTATCCAACACCAGTATGGAAGGTCCTTGACATTCCACCAGATGGAAATTGTTTGTGGACCTGCACGCTGTCCCCAAATTGAATATGGTGAAGCTGACGAATGCGACGAGGACATCCTCACATTGGAAAACATGCCCCGTGAAGTGAAGGGTGGGGTATTCTTAACCTGAAACTGCTGATCGCTTCTAACAACTGTTGATACACCAACTTACACCCAACATGGCTTTTGATAAAAAAAAACATGGGGAAAAGTTGATGCAGCTCTTCTCAAATGTCCCAAAAGTTTTTCTCTCCTGAACACTCCACCTTTCCCCTGTGCATTCAGGGTAGTTTCAAGGGGCTAAATTTGAAAGTCAAATCAGACGAGTGCCTGTTTTTTTTTTTAACAATCCTGTCCTGTGTGTTGTGTGAGGCTCCAAATCATTCACTGTTTGTCAAATATCGCAGCTTTTGAGCGGATGCAAAAGACGGGGCTTGCGCTACGCTCATGTGTGGCAAGACAAAAAAGTCATGACGGTGACATAGCATGCCGGTGGCGTTGGGTGACAAAAAAGTCATGACGGCGACATAGCAATATTATTATTAGACTTCAAGTGTGCAAACTTTTTCATTCAATCAAGACTCTTCGGGAAGGCCTTTCATTCATTCACCTAAAGTATTCCCAATGGCCCGACCTCACGTGATATCAACCAACGTACTTTTACACACATGGTCCAAACGATTCTTTTGTTCAAAACAATGTAGTACGTAGTCGTGCTGGGGGGCCGCGGGGTCCTTGTAGAAGGGGTTTACCCTGCCCCCGAGCGCCCACCCGCGGCGTTGCCGTCCAGAACCAGACCGTGGTTCTATGGTCATGGATGATAGTCGTACTTATGCAACCGCGCCACCCACAGTGTCAAGACACTCAAAGTCAGGAAGAATGAGGGCCCAGGCTGAAATCTGAGAACAGATGGACAACATGTGAGAATACATTTCTTTCGACATTGTTTGAATAAACATTGAATATTTTTCATGGCAACAATAACCGCTGGCCTGCACCGCGATTGAGCTCTTTTGTTGGAAATACTTCGATCATGTCCAAGACATGTATGCCTAAGGTCGAGGGCCCATCGTACAACATACAACGTACAACGCCCAGCGATTATTGTTGCCATGAAAAATATTCAATGTTTATTCAAACAATGTCGAAAGAAATGTATTCTCACATGTTGTCCATCTGTTCTCAGATTTCAGCCTGGGCCCTCATTCTTCCTGACTTTGAGTGTCTTGACACTGTGGGTGGCGCGGTTGCATAAGTACGACTATCATCCATGACCATAGAACCACGGTCTGCATGTTCCGAACGTGTTACTTCTGTTCTTGGAATTCTGTTTTCAAGGGCTCTGAGACGGAGTTCTACGTCATCCGACCCGTTTCGCAGTTGTTGAAGCATCTCGTCTTGGCGTTTTATGTCCTCCCACCACCATTGGTTGTGCTGTTGTCGATCCCTCTCTTCTTGGCGGCGAGCATGTTCGTCAAGTCATCGGTAGCTGTCATTCATTTCCTCACGGAGTGCTTGCAATTCCAACTTCTTTTCTACAAGAGCTTCGGTGTCCGATATTGAGGCATCCGACCATTGGTCGTCCATGGGGAATCGAACAGAAAACTGATTTGGACACACTACTCTGAACCTTGTTCAAGGGTCTTCAATGTCCTTTCTTTTATTCGACGTGCCATGAACTAGAAATGTATTGTTCTAATGAGAAATGCAATTTTCAATTCATTAAATAAATCATGCTTGCACCTCAATCAAACGCGGACCTCGAAGTACGGTCTTTTGGATGAAAAGGCCTCGAGAACGGTCTGGGCGTTGAGCGTTTCTTTTCATCGCGTGGCACGGATCGTCGCCCAAACACTGCTGGGGCTGTTCCAGAGGTCCTACTATCATCTACATCATCTGAAACAGCCCTTGGGCTTGTCCATATGAGATCGGTTTCTTGAACTCGAGAGCGAGTGTCGTTTTCCAGGCGCATCGACGACCGGTGATTTTGGTCACGAGCCTTCTCTTTTTCGCGACGGAGCTGTTCATCTCGATGACGAAATAGTTCAAGGATCGCCTCTTCTTGACGTCGATTTTCTTGACGAAGGTCATGAATATCGTCCCTCAATTCTTGAATGGTTTTTGATTGGTTCATTGAACCGTTGACAATAGACGGTGCTGGCAACGCGGCGTGGGTCGCGATTCGTTGTCCTACATTCACGTGGCGTTGTTGGGTGAAATGCTGGTGGCACGAACTGTCCGTGCACGTGTGGCGCCTGGCGAAAATTGTGGTGTGGTGTCGGCCACCAGCATTGGCGAGCCCACGACGCAAATGGTGCTCAACACGTTCCATTTAGCAGGCGTCATCATCCAGCATGTGACACGCGGCGTGCCGCGGCTGCTGGAACTCATTGATGCCACGAATACCATGAACACGTGCGGCTCCATGGTGCCGGTGACATGCGAGGCGGAAGGCCAAGGTCTGGCACGAACGCTGGTGGGACGGCGCTGGAATGAGTTGCTGCTGGATTTGGTGGTGGAGCGCATTGTGCCGCCTGTCAAGAAATCAGCGCCATTCTTGGACTCGGCAGAGGCATCAATGGATGCTTTGGTGGTTGCCGTTTGGGTCTGATTGATTTTGCAAGACACGTTTTGGCGACCCGAAAAGGTGGCAATGTTGACGTCGCCCTCGCAATCAATGTTGCCAATGCTGATGGACAGACCTTTAATGTCCGTGACTTGACTGGCGCTGCATGCCGCAGATTCATCTTGGTTGATGTTCTGGCTGATGTCACCAATGGCTTCTGCCAGACTTGTGGGTTTGGAGCCGCCCAGGGCAAGCCCGGCAAAGAAGCCGCCTATGCCCGTTGCAATGGAGGTCCAGAACCCCATGTCAATGTCCGTGAGCTACTGGTGCATGGGGAGGCTTACAGACTGCGAAGTGACTGGACGAATGGACGGACAGGTATAATGGTTGGAATGTCTGTTCAGTTCGATAGAAGAAATAGGTTCCAAAAGACGCTCTTTTATTTCCTGTTTTCTTACAGCGCTATTTGGCGGTACTACCTGTACGACCAGTCTGATCCGTACTACCAATACTCCGTACTACCATTCCGGGGAGAAGGGCTCTTGCTCCGAGTCAGAAGAGTCGGGAACATTGAACACAGAATCATTCTCGCCTTGAGGTAAATCCGAAAGAAACAGCTGGTCATTCATGTCACTCAATGGAATCACGTCCGAAGGCCGCAATTCTGATGATGCTGCATCATCATCGTCATTGACACTATAACCACTATTACTGGCTTGGTACTGTATGTTGGTGGATTCTCCATATCCTCCATAATCTTCGACTCTATTGTCGGCCCCTTCGACCCCGCCGTAATTTTCGTTCTCCTTGTTGTTTTCAGTTTCATCTCTCCTGTCTTCGTCCTCTTGATCATCGCTTTCCGTTTCACCTTCAGCAGCATCATCTTCTCCATCCATCAAGCTTTGCTCATCAGGCCAGTTGGGTAGCCTGGCCCGCCGCGCTGCGAAGCAAGAACGTGCGCCACCGTGACATGTCGTCTTTGTGCACGCGCGAACGGAAGGTGCTGGAGGTGCCCACCACAGTCAGCAGGGCGGTTGCGAATTGAGCAGCCACATTGAACAGTGCGTCGTCCTGCTCCAGCAGCTCGCCCACCACACGCGTGGCGGCACCCAGGAACTTGTCGGGCAAGTACATGACCAGGACGCTGTACACATTGAGCAGTCGCGTGAGGGCAGAGGCGGTGCTGTCGCTGTGCAGCACATGCATGAGCTGCTCCTGGTAGCATGCTGTGCCGCCATACTTGCGCTTCACCGTGGCGACTTCGGCAAGCAGCTTGTCGACAAGACGCTTTCGCAGTTCACCAAAGCCTTCCAGGCCTTTCAGCGTCAAGGGCGGAAGTGGCGCGCCATGGCTGAGGGCGATGCGCAGCGTGTCTTCCACTTCGCTCAACACAGCGCCTGTGGAGTAGGATGAAATGCCTTCCACATGCACAAGGTTGGTGCCGAGGGACAGGGTGGAGCCCAATAAGCTCTTGAATTGAGTTGCCATGGGCGGCGGCATGGCGTGCACTTGCATGTCGGGGAAGCAGCCCACCAGTGCCGCCATGAACTGCAGGCGTGTGATCATGACCGTGAGGCTGCCGCTGCGCGACCCTGCGGGGCCCACTGCATCATCATTCAAGTCGTTCAGCGGGTTCACAATGCGTGGAATGTACGGCAGCAGGCGCTCGCCGAGGTTGTGGCACAGCCGTAGCACCGTGTCCGTGGAGTAGGTGGACAGGTACACATCGCGGTACTGGAATTGCACCTGCGCAGTGCCTGCGGCTGTGACGGCGGTTCCTGTGCAAGTCCCATCGGCATGCAGCACATGCTGACCGCCGTTGCTGCTGTTGTTTGATGCAGCAGCGACTGTCAATGTCCCGACTCCTCCAGCCGACTGGTCCGCCACGACCACGGGTGGAGCGAGGTTTGCACATAAGCAGCGCACCAGCACATCCATGACAAACGGCACAAAGACTTCAAGGTACTTGTCAAACTCGGGAGCGTCCATGGCAATGATGATTTCGGTGCCTGCAGCCAGGAGCACTTCCACTTGCGGGTCATCGCGGTCATAGGCCGCCAAGGGCTGCGCTGTGAAATGCCCCATGAACCCGTGCACAATGGATGGCGGCAGGTCTTCCGCAGCTGCTTTGACAATGGCACCAACAGCTCGAATGATGGCTTTTCGCAGCAACTTGATTTCAAAGGTCTTGGCAGGCCAAGTAGCTTGCAGAATGGTGCGTAGTGCCGTCAGAATGGCCGCCAGCCGCTCCTCATCGCCGTTCAGTACATCCAGCTGTGCGAGACCGCGCAGCACATCCACGGCAATGTGGAGGTGCACGGGGTGGCGCTCTCGGTTTTCGAGGAAATTGAGGATATGCGACACCAGGTCCCGTTTCATGCGCTGGAACACCAGGACCAGCGATGACAGC
>CBDDHX010000011.1:0-437478 GCA_965228585.1 Caldilineaceae bacterium | reverse complement strand
AGTTTCACCGGGTCCTTCGTTGAGACAGTGCTCCATTCGTTACGCCTTTCGTGCGGGTCGGAACTTACCCGACAAGGAATTTCGCTACCTTAGGACCGTTATAGTTACGGCCGCCGTTCACCGGGGCTTCGGTTCAGAGCTCTCACCCTTCCCCTTAACCTTCCGGCACTGGGCAGGCGTCAGCCTGTATACTTCGTCTTACGACTTCGCACAGACCTGTGTTTTTGGTAAACAGTCGATAGAGCCATTTCTCTGCGGCCTCTTCAGACTCCCGTGGGCTTGCCACGTTCATCCTACAAAGGCGATCCTTCTCCCGAAGTTACGGATCCAATTTGCCTAATTCCTTAACGAAGGTTCTCCCGATCCCCTTGGTATTTTCTACCCATCTACCTGTGTCGGTTTGCGGTACGGTCA
Source organism: Caldilineaceae bacterium (assembly GCA_965228585.1). Lineage (GTDB taxonomy): Bacteria > Chloroflexota > Anaerolineae > Caldilineales > Caldilineaceae > JAHBVH01. Next base: position 437,064 of record CBDDHX010000011.1, on the reverse strand, counting down.
CATAGATCTACCTAGAGGCTTTTCTCGGCAGCTTGGGCTCAGTTGCTTCCGCCCTAATAGGGCTCGCCATCACTCCTCAGCTCAGCAGGTCTTTTAACCCCTGCCTCATCACCTACAAGCTTAGCACCGGCTCTTCCAACCGCCGGCCAACCTACCCTCCTGCGTCACCCCCTCGGTCGTCAATCTAACGTGGTACAGGAATATTAACCTGTTGTCCATCGGCTACGCCCTTCGGCCTCGCCTTAGGCCCGACTAACCCGACGCGGATCAACCTTCCGTCGGAAACCTTAGATTTACGGGGATTATGATTCTCACATAATTTACGCTACTCGTGCCAACATTCTCGCTTCTGGTCGCTCCACGACTCCTTTCGGTATCGCTTCTATGCTCCCAGAACGCTCGCCTACTGCTCCCTGATAACCTCAGTCATCAGCAAACCCGTAGCTTCGGTGGGTGACTTGAGCCCCGTTATATTTTAGGCGCAGAATCACTAGACCAGTGAGCTATTACGCACTCTTTCAAGGATGGCTGCTTCTAAGCCAACCTCCTGGCTGTCTCAGTAACTCCACATCCTTTACCACTTAGTCACCACTTCAGGACCTTAGCTGACGGTCTGGGTTCTTTCCCTCTCGACTACGAAACTCATCTCACGTAGTCCGACTGCCATCCTTCAAATACCGGCATTCGGAGTTTGAATGAGTTCGGTAAGCTGTTAGCCCCCTACCTCAATCAGTGCTCTACCTCCGGTATTAAACGGTATGACGCTAGCCCTAAAGCTATTTCGGCGAGAACCAGCTATCTCCAGGTTCGTTTGGCATTTCACCTCTATCCACAGCTCATCCGAGCATTTTGTAACATACAACGGTTCGGTCCTCCACGAGGCATTACCCTCGCTTCAACCTGGCCATGGATAGCTCACCTGGTTTCGGGTCTACTCCTAGCTACTTTACGCCCTATTCAGACTCGCTTTCGCTTCGGCTCCGGCTGTCTCTGCCTTAACCTTGCAACTAAAAGTAACTCGTTGGCTCATTCTCCAAGAGGCACGCCATCACCCGGCCTCGCGGCATCGGGCTCTGACTGCTTGTAAGCGCACGGTTTCAGGTTCTATTTCACTCCCCTAACAGGGGTGCTTTTCACCTTTCCCTCACGGTACTTGTTCACTATCGGTCGTCAAGAGTATTTAGCCTTGGAAGGTGGGCCTCCCAGCTTCCCACAGAGTTAACGTGCTCCGTAGTACTCAGGATCCTGATTGAACCGCTCAACGTTTAATGTACGGGACTCTCACCCTCTTTGGTGAGCCTTTCCAGTGCTCTTCCAATACATCTCACGGCCCTTCTATCAGTCCTACAACCCCATCGCAGCCGAGACCGCAATGGTTTGGGCTTCTCCGCTTTCGCTCGCCACTACTTACGGAATAATCTCTTTTCCTCCGGGTACTTAGATGTTTCAGTTCCCCGAGTTCCCCGCTCACTGACTATGTGTTCACCAGTGGCTGACCTAGCATTCCCTAGGCCGGGTTTCCCCATTCGGACATCTGTGGATCAATGCTTTAGCACAACTCCCCACAGCTTATCGCAGTGCTACACGTCCTTCTTCGGCTCTTGACGCCAAGGCATCCCCCGTGCGCCCTTAGTAGCTTAACCATGCATCATCATTCTTGCATTTAGTGAAGATATTCTAATCCTATTCAGTTTTTAATGTACCAACTGCTTTGCTGCTTAGCGATTCGCACAACCAACTGCCACACCCAAACGCGCAACAATTAGCCAGCAATGCCCTCTGGCCCGTTCCTACCCGGCCACCTCACCACCATCATCGCAGCTGCTCTCGCAACCACATCAATAATGGGAAGGTGGGCCTGAGTGGACTCGAACCACTGACCCCTGCGTTATCAGCACAGTGCTCTAACCGTCTGAGCTACAGGCCCGCATTGCTTTACATTAACCGCTAAAGAGTGATAAGACAACAGGCCCTTCCTTCTTCACGAGTATGTTTGCACATCCTCATGTTTATTTTTTTGGGTCTCTTTGTCACAGCAGACCTACGTCTCTGCAACAGGTTCCCTAGAAAGGAGGTGATCCAGCCACACCTTCCGGTACGGCTACCTTGTTACGACTTCGTCCCAGTCATCAGCCCCACCCTAGGCAGCTCCTCCCTTGCGGTTAGGTCACCGACTTCAGGTGTTACCGACTTCCATGACGTGACGGGCGGTGTGTACAAGGCCCGGGAACGTATTCAACGCAGTATGGCTGACCTGCGTTTACTAGCAACTCCGGCTTCATGCAGGCGAGTTGCAGCCTACAATCTGAACTACGATCGGCTTTGATGAGATTCGCTCCACCTCGCGGCTTGGCTGCCCATTGTACCGACCATTGTAGCGTGTGTGTAGCCCTGGATATAAAGGCCATGCTGACTTGACATCATCCTCACCTTCCTCTGGTTTAATACCAGCGGTCTCGCTAGACACTTGTAACTAGCGACAAGGGTTGCGCTCGTTGCGGGACTTAACCCAACATCTCACGACACGAGCTGACGACAGCCATGCAGCACCTGTGTACGCTGCCCGAAGGCTCGTTCCAGTTTCCCTTCACTACTACGTACATGTCAAACCCAGGTAAGGTTCTTCGCGTTGCATCGAATTAAACCACACGCTCCGCTGCTTGTGCGGGCCCCCGTCAATTCCTTTGAGTTTTAGCCTTGCGGCCGTAGTCCCCAGGCGGAATACTTATCGCGTTGGCTTCGGCACAGATAGCTTGAAAACTACCTACACCTAGTATTCATCGTTTACAGCGTGGACTACCGGGGTATCTAATCCCGTTCGCTACCCACGCTTTCGCACATGAGCGTCAGGCTAATGCCAGGGTGCCGCTTTCGCCACTGGTGTTCCTCCCGATATCTACGCATTCCACCACTACACCGGGAATTCCACACCCCTCTCATCGCCTCAAGCTACCCAGTTTCCAACGACCTCTCCCAGTTAAGCCAGGAGCTTTCACGTCAGACTTAAATAACCACCTGCGTGCGCTTTACGCCCAGTAATTCCGGATAACGCTTGCCACCTACGTATTACCGCGGCTGCTGGCACGTAGTTAGCCGTGACTTATTCCTGTGGTACCGTCCTTGCTCTTCCCACAGAAAAGGAGTTTACAATCCAAAGACCTTCATCCTCCACGCGGCGTTGCTCGTTCAGGGTTGCCCCCATTGACGAATATTCCTCACTGCTGCCCCCCGTAGGAGTCGGGACCGTGTCTCAGTTCCCGTGTGGCTGATCGTCCTCTCAGACCAGCTACTGATCATCGCCTTGGTGAGCCGTTACCTCACCAACTAACTAATCAGACGCAGGCTCCTCTCAAGGCGCCGGAGCTTTATTTGCTTTGACTCCCGCCAAAGCAAAACCATGCGGTATTAGCCATCGTTTCCAATGGTTATCCCCCACCTTGAGGCAGATTACCAACGTGTTACTCACCCGTCCGCCACTTTCCACCCCCAAATCATACCGAAGTACTCATTCAAGGCTTCACGTTCGACTTGCATGTGTTAGGCACGCCGCTAGCGTTCATCCTGAGCCAGGATCAAACTCTCCGTAAAAACGAGTTTGGTTTACTTCTCAAGACTCTGCTGTCTTATCACTCTTTAGTTGTTAATGTACGCTTCGCTTCTCAGCGCTCACTTGCTTTGCTGTCAAGCGGGCTATCAGTATACCTGACCCCGCCGACACTGTCAAATCGCAAAACCGCTCGATTCAACATTTTCTCCCCCGCCAACCAGACTGTTTTCACACTGCCTTGGCGCTGGGCACAAGCGAGAAGTTTATCACTCCACTCGCTGTCTGTCAAATCCGGAAACCGTTGTTTGCACTTCCGTTTCTCACGCCCATCGTCGCCGACACGCTCATTGACCGACTGCGCTGCCCCCGCCAACCTGACTGCCTTGGCGCTGGGCACAAGCGAGGAGTCTATCACCCCGCTCGCTGCCTGTCAAATCCGGAAACCGTTGTTTGCACTTCCGTTTCTCACGCCCATCGTCGCCGATACGCTCATTGACCGACTGCGCTGCCCCCGCCAACCTGACTGCCTTGGCGCTGGGCACAAGCGAGGAGTCTATCACCCCACTCGCTGTCTGTCAAATCCGGAAACCGTTGTTTGCACTTCCGTTTCTCACGCCCATCGTCACCGATACGCTCATTGACCGACTGCGCTGCCCCTCGCCAACCTGACTGCCTTGGCACCGGGCACAAGCGAGGAGTCTATCATCCCACTCGCCGCCTGTCAAATCCGCAACGGACAAAATTTCAATCATTCTCCGCTGCGTTCTTCAACAGCCAGCTAGCACCTGATTTCTGGACTCACACAACTTGTCGAGCAGGCCATGTGCTTGATAGCTCTGCTCGGTGCGTATGTCATGGATTTGTTAAACAACGCTCGCTCAACAGTAGCTCCGTTGGGCAAGGTGCACCACTCTACCAGAAGCGCACACCCACGTCAAATCCCGCACCCCCTACCGCTCAACCATTCCCTAATCACCCGCCACTACTCCAGCAACAGTAGCACTTCATTCTGTTCCACACGTTGTCCAGCATCAACCTTGATAGCCTGAACTTTCCCAGCGCGCACCGAGCGGATCTCGTTCTCCATTTTCATCGCTTCCAAAATCACCAGCGGTTGACCATCCTCCACCTCGTCACCTTCAGCGACGAGTACCTTGACGACCAAACCAGGAATAGGCGCTTTGACCGCTAATTCTCCATGGGGCACAGCTGGTGCTTTGCGGCCTGTGTTGAGCTTGCGCGTTCGCTCATCTTCCACTTGAACTTGATACTGCTCGCCACGAAAGGTAATTGTGTAGTCAAACCGCTGTGGTTCAATCAACATATCATAGCTACGGCCACCAAAGAGCACGCTATACAATTCGGGTGCACCGCTCTGAAGCAGATCGACGGCAATGGGCTGACCGTCAACCGAGACATTGTCATTGTGGTCAATGTCAATTTCATATTCGTTGGAACCGATTCGAGCGTAATATTTCACCAGCGACCTCCCATTGAACGCACCCGTCCCATGGCCTTCCAGGGACTCTCCTGATTGGCGGCAGTTCCATTTTGCGTGGGACCAATGTGGACTGCTTGTCGCCCTTCTTCATGGGCAATGAGTGCAGCCACAACCGCAACAATCTGTTCGTGCTCCGAGGATTGAGATGTGGACCGTGCCATTTTGCGGTTGTTTAGAAATCCCGTATCAAATGTACCCCAAATGAACTCTGTGCTATCCATAATCTCTTGATGAAAAGGAATCGAGGTCTTGATACCGCCAATCCGGTACTCATTCAGGGCGCGGCGCATGCGCAAAATTGCTTCGGCGCGGTTTTCGCCCCAAGCAATGACCTTGGCTACCATGGGATCATAATAGAGACCAATTTCGCAGCCGCGATAGAGCGAGCTTTCCACCCGAACACCTGGGCCCGTTGGCTCTTTGAGGTAATTTACAGTTCCCGTACTTGGCAAGAAATTGTTGAACGGATCTTCGGCGGTCACTCGACATTCGATCGCCCAGCCCTTGGGAACCACGTCCTTCTGCTTCCAACGCATGCGTCGGCCAGCCGCGATTGCGATCTGCTCCTTCACAATATCCACCCCAGTGACAATCTCGGTAACTGGATGTTCCACCTGTAACCGAGTGTTCATCTCCAGGAAGTAATATTTATTTTCCTTGGCATCAAAGAGGAATTCAATGGTTCCAGCGTTCACATAACCAACAGATTCGGCCGCGGCAATGGCAACCTGTCCCATTTCGTGGCGCAACGCCTCGCTGACAGCAACACTGGGCGCTTCTTCAATCAGTTTCTGGTGACGTCGTTGAATGCTACACTCCCGCTCACCCAGATGAATTGTGTTGCCATGACTATCGGCGAGGATCTGGATCTCAACGTGGCGGGCGCTGGTAATCAACTTTTCAATATAAACTTCATCATTGGCAAACGCATTCTGTGCCTCGCGCCGGGCAGATGAGAGCGCATTGGTAAATTCGCTTTCATCCATTACCGCACGCATGCCCTTCCCCCCACCACCGGCCGTGGCTTTGATCATCAAAGGAAAGCCAATTTCCCGGGCAGCGGCCATCAACTCATCATCCGATAGCCCTTTGGCAGAGCCGGGCACCAGCGGCACATTTCGTTTGGCGACAGTGGCACGTGCAGTCGATTTGTCGCCCATCTTTTCGATCGCCTCTGGGCTGGGACCAATGAAGGTAATACCAGCATTGCCACAGGCCGCGGCAAACTCTGCATTCTCCGACAGAAACCCATAGCCAGGGTGAATTGCTTCCACGCCAGCCTTGCGCGCGACGTCAATAATTTTGCCAATCTGTAGGTAGCTTTCGCGGCTGGGAGCCGGCCCAACGCAATAAGCTTCATCCGCATAGCGGACATGCAACGCCGTTCGATCCGCTTCAGAGAAGATGCCCACGGTGGGAATGCCTCGCTCTTCACAGGCACGGATGATCCGCACAGCGATCTCACCACGGTTTGCAACCAGAACTTTTCTAAACATAGTCCACTTTTATCCTAAATTTACTTTCGATCCCGCTGGCCAATCTCACGAGCGATTGCTTCACAGACGATTGCGATGCAACCGTGCAGTCACCAAAACGCGGTCCTGGGTGAATGGGGTCGCGGGCAGTTGTTCGCTCGCGTGCCACTGCCCAAACACAGCATCGCCTGGCGTCAGGACCAAACGTCGAAAGCGCCAAATCGTAACACCAATCGGCTGCCCAATGGAGGAAGCGAAGGAACTTTCCACAATGCCATATACGCGGCCCAAGCCCGTGCATTGGCGCGTCTCCCACGTGCCATAGGGCAACCGCCCCTGGGCATTGGGTCCGCAGGTAACACGCAGCGGAATCTCTCCACACTGCACCAACAGCACCGCGCTCTCTTGGCCATCATCTGTATTGATCTCGGCCGCTTCGATCTGGCCAGAAAACGCATAGCTAGCTGGCGCCACCGGGGCAAAATGGGGGGCCAATCGCTCCTTTTGCACAGTGAACCAGCCGTCTGTGCCCGCATCGGGCAACAGCACATCGGTCTCCAGTTCCACGGTCAGCGCTTCGCCTTGCGTCAAGCCTGGATAGCCCATCAAACGATATTGTTCGGCAGATAACTCAAATTCGACTTCAGCTGAAGATGTCATAGTCCTACTGTCACTATCTCTATTCCGCCCCAGAAAATTCCGTTGCTACAGTGCGGTTGGCTTGCAAACGGTAGGTTTCCCGCTTGCCGGAACTACTCTTTTCAAACAGAGCCCACTTTAGTCGTAAAAAGCCACAGCCTTGCCGTGCTGTGACTGGCTCATCCATTTTCTCACAAGGGCCTCATCGCTGACTTTACTATCACTGGCTTTATTTCCACTGGCTTTATTTCCACTGTATCACCATCTGCACTGCAAAGGTGAGGTGACCGGCCCAATTCAGCCAAAACACCCGACCAACTGGCTACCGGGGCAGCCTCTATTACAACGGAATATTGCCATGTTTTTTCGGCGGCATGTTGTCACGCTTGTTCTGCAACATTTCCAATGTATTGATCAAACGTGGCCGAGTTTCATGGGGCTCAATTACATTGTCAATAAAACCAGAGCTAGCCGCCACATAGGGATTGGCGAAGCGTTGGCGATATTCAGCGACCAATTCGGCCTTGCGCTGCTCGGGATCGTCGGCGGCAGCAATTTCACGCCGCGAGATTACATTCACCGCACCTTCTGGCCCCATTACCGCAATCTCGGCGCTGGGCCAGGCCAGCACCATATCCGCACCCAAATGGCGCGGGTTCATTACACAATAAGCGCCGCCATAGGCCTTGCGCACGATGACCGTGATCTTGGGCACGGTTGCTTCGGAAAATGCATAGAGCAATTTAGCCCCGTGGCGGATGATTCCCCCATGTTCCTGGTTCAACCCAGGCATGAAACCGGGCACATCCTCCAGCACGATCAGCGGAATGTTGAATGCATCGCAGAAACGGACAAAGCGGGCCGATTTCTGGCTGGCCTCCACATCCAACACACCCGCCAACACCGCGGGTTGCTGGGCCACAATCCCGATCGAACGCCCACCCAGGCGTGCAAAGCCGACGATAATATTCATGGCCCAATGTTCGTGGACCTCGAAAAATTGACCATCGTCCACAATGTGGCGGATCACAGTCTTCATGTCATAGGGACGGTTGGGGTTGTCGGGAACAATGTTGTCCAGTTCCAAATCCTGCCGCAGCGGATCATCCTGCGGCGCGACCGGCGGTGGATCTTCCATGTTGTTGCTCGGCAAATAGTCGAGCAGATGTTGCACAACAAAGAGTGCATCTTCTTCATTTTCGGCGGCAAAGTGCGCCACACCAGATTTGCTGGCATGGACAGATGCACCACCAAGCTCCTCGAAGGTGACCTCTTCCTGGGTAACGGTTTTGACCACATCCGGCCCGGTGACGAACATTTGACTGGTCTCTTTCACCATGACCACGAAATCGGTGAGCGCGGGGCTATAGACAGCGCCGCCGGCGCAGGGCCCCATGATGATGGAAATTTGTGGCACCACACCGGAAGCCATTACGTTGCGGAAGAAAATTTCGGCATAGCCAGCTAGCCCGTGCACACCTTCCTGAATCCGAGCACCGCCAGAGTCATTCATCCCAATCACCGGTGCACCATTCTTCATGGCCATATCCATAATCTTGCAGATCTTTTGCGCGTGGGTCCAGCTCACGGTACCACCAAAGACGGTGAAGTCTTGCGAATAGATGTAAACGAGCCGGCCATTGATGGTGCCATACCCGGTGACGACGCCATCGCCCGGAATTTTCTCCAGGCCAACATCATCACGTTGATGGGTGACAAAGACATCGACCTCTTTAAAACTGCCCTTGTCCAACAAAAGGCCAATACGTTCGCGGGCAGTCATTTTGCCGCGCGCGTGTTGACGCGCGATCCGCTCTGGGCCGCCCCCTTGGCGCGCCGCGGCTTTGCGGGCGAAAAATTCAGCTGTTCTTTGGTCTTTGGGTTGCTCGCTCAAAGCGTCCTACTTTCTAGTATGTTGCAGCTGGGCATTTTGCACTTGAAAAAATTCAGGGATGCATCGCACTGCTTCGGTTGCGAAAGTGCTGTCAATCTGGTAACTGGACTTGCGCAACTAAGGTGGGCTCTGTTTGAAAACAGTGGTTCCGGCAAGCGGGAAACCTACCGTTTTCAAGCCAACCGCACTGTAGTCGAGAAGCGCCACCAAGCGCGTTGGCTGCTCTCTACTGGTACGCTCTTCTCGGTGCGTGAGTCATGCTGGCAAAACGCGCTTGCTTCGCAATGATAGCGCTCGAAACATAGCTACTAAAACATGATCGGCAACACATGTCAATTTAGTCGCTGTCCGAAAATCCGCTACGCCACCGGGCGCACCTGGTTCGGCTATCAGCACTGACCGAGATACCAAGCCATGCAGGTGTTCACAACGCTGTTGAGCGCGAGTACCGAGAATCCGCTCGCGTTGCAAGGCTGCCCCGCGGCCACTAATATTCTTTATCCCGCCACCAATAGCAGAAAGAGGGCTGCGACAGCACCCACCAATAAACAGAGACCAAAAAAGAGCAACGAGATGAGGATCAACCCACAACTAAAGGCAATGTTGCTGGTGGCTGCACGGGAATCGGTCAGCGTGGAGAGAGCAGCACCGGTTATACCGAGCGTTGCGCTGGCAAAAAAGGTGGCAATGGCCGCGCTGACTTGGATGCTAAAAGCAAACTCGCGATACGAAAGATAGAGCGCGATGATAAAGCCCGCGATGGTGCTGGCAGCACTGAGCAGGATAATCGAAAGTGAAGGACCTGTAGATTGCGGAGTGTTCGGGCGCAGCGTAGTTGATTCATCCAGGTAGGGTTCAGCATGGTCAAATTCATCTATCAAGGCAGCCAGATCTTGATCAAGTTGGAACCGTACGTCTTGCGCCGATTCATGAGCCACATACTCAGGATCCACATCATTGGCTTCCATATCGATTGGCTCATCGCGTCCTTCATCAGCAGATGGGTTGGAGTGCTTGAAAGGGGGAAGACTTTGGGTCAAGATGACAACTTCCCGTTCCCATGTAACTGCGGTTTATCTCTCTGCCACTGGCTGTCCACGGCGCATCTACAACCGACCGAGCCATTAGCAGCATTAGGGTTCAAAAAATGCTTATGCTAGTTGACAATTACCCTGCATTGTACATGATCGACCTGCACTCAACAAGCAGGAAGGCACATCTATACTATTTTAGAATCGTTGCTGGTATGAGAACCATTGCTGGTGTGAATGCAGAACGACGCAAAGGATACAGCGGAACCCTTGTCGTGAAGTGTCTGGATTGCCCCACGCAACAGGCTGGGGCGATTGCTTACCGTTGCGAAACAACGTCGGCACCATTACAGCTCAATCAAAATCTTACCAAACTGCTGATTGTTCATCATCTGCGTCATTGCTTGGGTAAAGTCAGTGGGCGAATAGACGGAATCGACAATGGGATCGAGTTTACCCGCAAAGATCAATGACATCACCTGCTGATAATCAGGCTGGGTGCCCATGGTGCTGCCGATGATCTGCAGCTGTTTGCCAAAGATGAGGTTGACGGGAACCGTGGCCTTGTAGCCAGTCGTTCCCCCCACCGTGACCAGCCGGCCACCGGTGGCCAGGGTGCGTAGACTGCTCGGCCATGTTGCCTCGCCCACATTATCCACCACCAGATCCACCCCATCGCGATTGGTCGCCTGATAGACAGCCTTGGACCAATTTTCGTCGGCGCTGCGGTCGTGCACCCAATCAGCACCCTGCTGCCGCGCCAACGCAGCCTTTTCCGCGCTGCTGGCAATCATCATCACCTCGGCACCCGCCAATTTGGCGATCTGCAGGGCAGCACTGTTGACCCCACCCCCGGCCCCCACGATCAAGATCCGTTCGCCAGCACGCAGATTCCCCGCCACCATCAAGTTGTGCCACGCCGTTACATAGACCAGCGAGGCTGCCGCGGCCTTTTGCATCGCATACTCCGCGGGCACGGCAATGAGATTGCGCGCCGGAACCTTGACATAGTCGGCGCACGCCCCGCGCACGGTTTCGCCCAGGATGTGCCAGTGCACGCAGCGATTCTGATAACCCTGCAAACAGTTGCGACAGTGCCCACACCAGAGCAGCGGATTGGCCGTCACCCGCTGGCCCGCCTCCCAACCACTGACGGCCGCGCCGACCTCGGCAATGGTACCGCTGAAATCGGCACAGGGAATGTGGGGGAAATCCAGATCGAGCCCACGCCAACCAATGCGCACCCAATTGTCCAATCGATTGAGCGCGGCATACTGCACCCGCACCAGCACCTCATCCGGCGCGAGGGTGGGGATGGGCATCTCCGTGCTCACTTCATATGCGGTCAGATCTGGGCTATGTTCGCGAAAGATAACAGCTCGCATGGCGGCTCCTTTATCACTGTACAGCTTCTCAAGCTTCTCTCAATTATTGACCTGGGTAACGCAGGGATCCGTCATGCTGAGGAGGGACGACGGAGAACCACTGTTTTAGGGGCATGCGCTTGCCGGTGCCCAGGAGAGCGCAACGGTACCCCCCACGGCACGGATAATTGCTTTCTAAAACGCTTCTCGACTCTACTCAAAAGAGCGTAACTTCCACTGTCTTGCGTGTGACTGTCTTGCGTGTGAGTATTGAGTGTGACGCATGCATTAATCAGACAGATTATTAGCGGGCATAAGCGACAAAGGGATTGACATGTGTCAGCTGATGAATGGTTTCATCCGCAATTCCGGCCTGACGCAATTTGGGCAAAAACTGGTCCACGAGATAGGTGTAGGGCCGAGGTACGCCGCCACCGGGCTTAGAGGGATCGTACCAGCCCCGGTCATGGCTCAATAGCAACTGATCGCCGTGACCCGCTTCCAGCATCTGCTGAATCCACCCGATCAGCTGCTCGTCACCCGGGTGCTCGCTGCCAATGTTGTCATACTCAATCCAACAGCCCCGCCCAGCCATCTCCAAATGCAAGGCAAAATCTGGCTCGGCCTGCGTGTGAATCCAAATGAACCGGTCGGCCCGGTAGCCCGTGGCCTCTATGAGATCGAGCTGTTCCCGCACGACGCGGCCGCGAATGGTGTGGCTGCCAATGATTGCGTTGGTTGCTGCGCCAGCCCTGGCCGCCGCCTGCAAGATTTTCGCTTCACAGGGCGTCTGGCCATCATCCCCCGCGCTCACCTTGATCCACGCTGCCTGCACCCCACTATCCGACTCGGTACCTTCCTTCACGGTGCCTTCCTTCACGGTGTCTTCCTTTACGGTGCCGGTCAATTCACCCAGCATCCACGTCGTCAATTCTTCTGTACTGGCAGCCTGTGCCCACGCCGGCACCCACGGCTCGCGGTAGATCCCCGTTGGCACCACCACGGGGAAATTAGTGGCTACGGAAACCGCGCGGTCGATGTCAACTCGCCGCCCCACCCCCACCGGCGTACACTCGACAAGTGCCGTGATCCCCTGCGCCTTGATCCGTTCGATCTCTGGGCCCATCAGACGGATGACGTCGTCGACATCCGCATTTTTGTAGCTTTCCGCCTCAATCGGCCCCAGATCAACAAAAATATGTTCGTGGGGCAAGATCATGCCCAGCGCGTCCTGTTCAAATGCGCCCAACGTGGTGATGAGTTTTGGCATCGTTCATGTCCTCGCGCTGCTGCTTGTGTTGATGGGGGCGCTCTGCACTGGCGACCAGCCCCATCTATATTGACATATCATGGCTTACACACCGAGAAGAGCTTACCAGCCGAGAGCAGGCAAAGTGAGTCGTGGCTCTTCTCGACAAGTTGTGTAAGCCCATCTATATTGATATGGACATATCATGGCTTACACACCGAGCAGAGCTTACCAGCCGAGAGCAGGCAAAGTGAGTCGTGGCTCTTCTCGACAAATTGTGTAAGCCCATCTATATTGATATGGACATATCATGGCTTACACACCGAGCAGAGCTTACCAGCCGAGAGCAGGCAAAGTGAGTCGTGGCTCTTCTCGATAAGTTGTGTAAGCCCATCTATATTGACAGGGGAAAATTGTTCTTCTATACTGCGCTCATTCTACTGCTTTGCCACAAATTTGCAACCACAGGGAGGGCTACATGAGCTCGCAGCCACAGACTTCACGGGAACTGCTCGCAAAACAACGCCAATTTCTTTGGCCCAACCACATTCTCTATTACACCGAACCAATTGCACTCGATCATGGCGAAGGACTCCAAGTTTGGGATGTTGATGGCAACCAATATCTCGATTTCTTTGGCGGAATCTTGACCACCAGCGTCGGCCACAATCACCCCAAAGTGGTGGACGCGGCACGCGAGCAGACGGGCAAATTAATTCACTCTTCGACCCTCTATCCCAATGCCAATCCAATTCTATTGGCGGAGAAGCTGGCCGAGCTGACGCCCGGTGCACTCCAAACATCTTTCTTTAGCAATTCGGGGAGTGAAGCCAACGAAAAGGCGGTGACCCTGGCCCAAACCTACACCGACAACCGCGAGATCATTGCGCTGCGCCACGGCTACAGTGGCGGCACCTCACTCACCATGAGCTTGGCGGGCCAGGCACCGTGGAAGGTGGGCAAGAGCTTTAGCCCCGATGTGAAGCACGCAATGAATCCCTACTGCTATCGCTGTCCCTTAAAGTTGAGCTATCCCACATGTGATGTGGCCTGTGCCCAAGATGTAGAAGAGGTGATCCGCACAACAACGACGGGCCGCATTGCGGCCTTCATGGCCGAGCCGATCCAGGGCGTGGGTGGCTTCATCACGCCGCCGCCTGAATATTTCAAAATTGTCACCGAAATCGCGCAAAGCTATGGAGGACTCTTTGTCTGCGACGAAGTGCAGACCGCGTTTGGACGCACGGGCGCAGAGTGGTTTGGCATCCAACACTGGGGTGTGGAGCCGGACATCATGACCATGGCCAAGGGGATCGCCAATGGCTTTCCACTGGGCAATACCATCACCACAACGGAGATTGCCGAATCGACGGTGGGCAAGGGGCTGGTGCTCAATACCTTTGGCGGCAACCCCGTCTCTACCGCGGCCTCGCGCGCCACGCTGGCAGTGATCGAGGAAGAGGCCAATCCAACCCACGTCGCTGCATTGGGCGCTCAGTTGCGCAGCGGGCTGGAAACGTTGTGGGAACGCTACCCACTCATTGGTGATGTGCGTGGCAAAGGCTTGATGCAGGGCATTGAAATGGTGCTCGACCAGGCGAGCAAAGAGCCGGCACCCGCCGCGGTCAACCAGCTTTTTGAAGAGACACGTGCACGGGGATTGCTCATTGGCAAGGGGGGGCTGTACGGCAATGTGATTCGACTCGCGCCAGCCCTCACGGCAACCCAGGCCGATGTAGATCACGCGCTGGAAATTCTGGATCGTGCGCTGGCCGAAGTTCACGAAACACTGGGTGTCCAGTAACTATCTACCGGTGGATGCCGTCTCTACCCGCGCCGCGCCCACGAACCATCTGGAGCGATCAACCGGTTGCTCGCTGCCACTCGGCATACCCTTGCAGAATAACCGCGTGCGTATCCGGGCGCAACGCATAACGGTCCAACGCATCCACCGGGGTCCACACCACCGCGGCTGCATCATCTTGGGCCACCGCCGTGCCGCGCAGGTGGCGAGCCCAATAGTCGAGCACGACGTAATGGTATTCGACCCGGCCCTGGGCATCGTGCTCAATCGGCTCGAACGCGGCGAGCAGTGCGCCCACCTCAATCTCAATAGCACACTCTTCCCAGACCTCGCGCGCGGCCGCGGCTGTCAACCGCTCCCCCAGATCGATGAGACCGCCGGGCAGCGCCCATTCCCCTTGACGCGGTGGCCTGCCCCGTTGCACCAAGAGCACTTCGCCGGTTGCGTTGAAAACCACGACCCCGACCCCCACCAACGGTGCGCCGGGATAGCGCCGCTCCACCCGAATTGGCTCACTTCGTGCCATGCAACACCCCAAGACAAACTGATGAGCTGCAAACAACTATGCTGACCATCTCTGCACCAGGTCTGGCAGCTCGGCCCAAGCGTCCAACGTTGCATCGGGCACCACCTCACCCGCGAGTTGCGCATTGTCGTGGGCAACCTGGGCATCGGTGGCAAAGTGCGTTTGCACCGTCAGCGCGCCCAATTCAATGCCGGCCCGGATGTCATGGGCCAAGCTATCCCCCACAACCACCACCTCATAGGGCAGCAGATCCCAACGCTCCAACACCAAATTGAAGAACTTCTCATCCGGCTTGCGATATTCGACCGCGGCGCTCGCCAACACCACGTCCATGTACGGACGCAACCCCAGATAGTCGATGGTACGTTGAAAGACGCGGTCGCAATTATAATTGGTGAGAATCGCCAACTTATATTGTGCAGCGTGCAACTGTTGGATCGCCGCCAATGCCCCGGGCTGCAAACGCCACGCCGTCATCTCCGGCGCATAAAAAATATCCACCGCCTGCCGCAGCACATCGGGATCCATCTTGCTGACCGGGTAACCAAAGAACTGCACGAGAAAACTCATGGCATCGTCGGCAATATGTTCTTCGGCTTCTTCTTCGGATTTTTCCTGGGCAAAGCGCCGTGCCTCGATAATATTTTCCCAAAAATCGGCGGGCAGATCGTCCATGCCTGACTGTCGCATGTACGCTTCCGCGGCCTTGGCCCCTTCGGCCATCAATTCGTCCAGGGGCCGGGCAAGGTGGGCCAGCGTGTGGTCAAAGTCAAAGATGATCCCCTGCACCAGCCGTTGCGCTGGCAGCGCTGGTGAATCGGTAAATTCGGGAAAGAAATCCTGGGCCAGCGCCGCGATCTGTTCCTCGCTCAGCAACGCCGGCTCCATCTCCTCCACCGCTTCGTGCTCGGGCTCGGGCGCGGCCGGCGCTTCGCGGGGGCCAAAGAGCGCGTACTGCTCCTCGGATGTCAACGAGCGTCCCTCGGCGCGCACGCGCGCCAAAAACTGCTCGATCTCCTCTGGTGAGAGGGGCTCCATCGGCGGTCGTTCATCAGTTGAATGATCGGATTGTTTTGGATCTTCTTTGTTCATGCGCACAGCGTAGCAGGTTTCCCATTGAGCGTCAACTCGCGTGGAGCTGACGGGTATGGGCGCTGCAAAACAGGTTGGGCATCCGATTGCTTCGTGATATACTCGTGCAGTTAAATGCGCTGCGACTCTCCCCTCTATTCAGCCGCAGCGCAGCGCAACAGAGAGATGGCTAGAAAGCAGAACTTCCCATGCCCCATTCGTTTCAACTCGGCTCGATCCGTTGCCACATCCTCGATGATGGCAAACACCCCATCGACGGCGGCGGCTTTTTCGGTGTCGTCCCGCGCATTCTTTGGCAGCGCGTGATCGAGCCAGATGAACAGAATCTGATTCCCAGCGCCACCCGCTCGTTGTTAATCGAATCGGATGCCGGCTTGATCCTGGTTGACACGGGCAACGGTGACAAACTCACAGCCAAAGAGCGCGAACGGCTCGGCTACATCGGCCGCACCGATCGGCTGGTGCGAGAGCTGCAGCGAGTTGGTCATCAGCCCGCCGATATTGCCATTGTCATTCAGACCCACCTGCACGCCGACCACATCGGCGGGGCCACCCGCTGGGAGAGACCCGATCATGCGCCGGGCGTGGCGATACCCACCTTTCCCAATGCCCGCTATCTGGTGCAACGGCTCGATCTGGCCGAAGCCAGCTTTCCCAACGAGCGGACCCAGGCAACCTTTCACGCGCACAACTGGGAACCGTTGCGCGCCCACGGCCAACTGGATGTCGTCGACGGGCCACAGCAGATTGCCAGCGGCGTGCGCACCGATGTCGCGCCCGGCCACACCGCGGCGCTGCAAATGGTTTGGGTGGAAAGTGGCGGTGAAAGTCTGCTCTTTCTCGGCGATGCCTGTAGCTGGGCCGCGCACATGAATCGCCTGGCCTGGGTGCCCGCCTTTGATATCTACCCGCAAACCAGCATCGAAACCAAGCGCCGCGTTGCCGCGGCAGCCCTGCGCCGCGACACCCTGCTCATCTTCCAGCACGACGCCCAGGTCGTTACCGGCCGCCTTGCCCCCGGCAGCCGCGGCCCCGAAGTTCAGCCCGAACTCACCCAAGCCGCCTGGAGTGAATAAACGCTTGGTCGTTCATGATTTGTCATTTATCGTTCGCCATTCACTAGTTGTCGTTCGCCATCAGAAAGGCTCCCCATGCAAATCCTAATCACCGGCATTTCTGGCCGGATCGGCGCCAACCTCGCCAAACAATTTCTCGACGCCGGACACAGAGTACGGGGCCTCATCTGGCCCCAGGATCGGCGGCTGGAAAAGCTGGCCGAGCTGCCCATTGAGCTACAGGAAGGTACCATCACCGAAATGGCCGACGTGGAACGGGCCGTTAGCGGTGTCGACGCCATCTGCCATCTCGCGGCGGCATTCCAGGGTGGCGGCCCCTTTACCAACGAGCAATATTTCGACATCAATGTACGTGGCACCTTCAACATGCTGGAAGCAGCCACGCAACACGCGCCCAATCTCCAACACTTCTTTTACGCCAGCAGCGACGCCATCTACAACAAATATGTGCCCGGCGGCATGGCATCACCCATCAGCGAAGATAACACCGAGGTCGCGCCCGGCGGTCAATATGCCCTGACCAAATATCTCGGTGAAGAGCTGGCCCTGGGCTACCATCGCAACGGGGGACTGCCGGTGACGGTCTTTCGCTTTGCGCTGGTGGTGGCTGGTGAGGAGATCCTCAATTTTCCACAGTTCTATTTGCGCCACTGGCAACAGGCCTATGCCAACCGGCAAGGGGAAGCCGCCGCGGCCGTGCGCGCCGAACTGGATCGCCTGGCGCCCGCGGATCCAGCCGCGGCCGACCGGTGCCTGCTCGTTGCCCGTGATGAAAATGGTCGATCCTACAAGAAACATATTGCTGACGTGCGCGATATTGTCCACGGCTTTACAGCCGCGTTGGGCAAACCCGCCGTGGCCGGCGAGGTCTTCCAGCTCGCCGCGCCCCAACCCTACACATGGGAAGAGACGATTCCCGACCTGGCCAAAAAGTTGGACGCGCCCTATGTTGATCTCAAATTGTTGGGGAACACGCCGACATTTTACGAATTCGACGTGAGCAAGGGTCAAGCCAGCTTTGGCTATGCCCCCGCATGGGATATTCAGCGCATGATCGATGACGCGCTGGCCATGCGCGCTGGCGAACGCGCGGATGTGATCCCCACCCAGTAATTAGGACATAGATCACGCGGCTGACGTGAGTACCTTGACCGAAACAACTAGCGAGCAACCCATGAACTACGCTGCACTGGTCACCCAATTCAACAATTCCTCCGTCAACGCGATCGCGCTCTTTGGCAGCCACGCGCGTGGCGATGCTGGCCCCCACAGCGACATCGATCTGATCCGCTTTGTCGCTGACGACGTGGCCGAGCCCCCTGGCAGCGGCAGCCATCTCATCGACGACACGCTGGTGACCGTCAGCGATTACAACCCCACCACGGTGGCCAGCTGGTTCACCGAGCCAACCGCCGCGGTAACGGCCATTGCACCGTTGCGCCAGGCGCAGCCGCTCTGGGATGAAGCAGAGCACTTGGCCCGTTTGCAGGCGCGTGCCCACGCGTTTCGCTGGAACGCGGATCTGCAAGCCAAGGCCGATCAATGGGCCAGTGCCGAGATGGTCGGTTGGATCGAGGAGGCGCACAAGGGATTGGCGGGGTTGCGGCGCGATGATGTGGGGCGTCTGCTCAACGCCAGCATTGGCCTCTCCTTTGGGTTGGCCAATGTGGTGAAGGTGCAGCGGGGCGTGCTCGTCTACAGCGACAACAGCTTTCTCGATCAGGTGATCGACGCGGTGGGGCAGGCAAGCGAGTGGGCACGGCAATGTCGGACCAGCTTCGGCATTGCCACGGAGCCGGACCAGCCCCCCACCCTGCGCGAACGAGTGGCCGCGGGGTTGCGCCTGTACGCAACGACCGCCGAGCTACTCACCGAGGCTATCCAACCCGCCGACACCCCTCTCGTTACCCGCACGGTCGAGCGGATTGGGGAATCTTTGCCCGGGTAACAGTTGTGCACGTACAACGTTATTTGCATAGAGTGAACGTCCCCGGCATTGGCCACAATTACTTTGCTAGACCACCTCGCACTGGCCCTTGCCGGGGACGGTTGAATCCTCAAGAAGTTACACCGGCTCAAGCACCAGCCCACCCCGTCACCTGGGCCACGCCTTCGCCCACCTGCACGCGGTGGAGGCGGCGCAGCAGGATGACGACGCCATCCCGATCACAGTGAATAGGGGCCAGCAGCGCGCCGGCCAGGTCGTAGATGCCGCCGAGCCGTTGCCCCGCGGTGACCTCTGCCAACAGTTGCACGTCGGCGCGGAAATAGCCGGCCACCGGCGCGGCAATCACCACGTCCAGATTGCCGTCGCCATAGAGATCATGGGTGAGATCGGGGGTAGGGGTATGTTGTTGCTCTGCTCTTTCATCCGCCACCATGCCCAGGTGTGCCATGACATTGCGCACCCCCCGCGCAAACGCGGCGACATCATCCGGCCGCGCGTAGCCGCCGCCGGGCGCTTCGGTATAGAGCGCGGGGATGCCGAGTTCCGTTGCCGCGGAGATGGTGCGGCCCGGCGGCAGGGGCAGCGGATGCCCCCAGCGGACGGGCAGCCCAAAGGCATCTGCCGCGGCGCGGGAACGTTGTCCCAGCACGCCGGCATCGTGCACGTAGCCGATCAGCGTGGGAATCGCATAGGCCACGCCACCGCTGTGCAGATCGATGTAGAGGTCGGCGTGCACGAGCAATTCGCTGGTGATCAGGTGGGCAATCCGCTGGGAGAGGGTACCGTTGGCAGCGCCGGGAAAGGTGCGCGCCAGGTTCAACCCATCCACCGGGCTGGTGCGTTGCATGGCCGAGTAGGCCGGCGGATTGCAGAGCGGCACCAGCAGCAACGTGCCCCGCATGTCCGCTGGATTAAGTTGCTGGTAGAGCTGACCAATTGCCTCGATGCCCTCATATTCATCGCCATGCACGCCCGCGGTGACCAACAGCGTCGGTCCCGGTTCGCGGCCGCTGACGGTTAGCAGCCGCAGTTGCCACGGGGTGCCGTCGGCACGGGGTGCAACTGGCAACCACTGTGCATCCTTCTCGCCCCGTGTCGCGCGAATTTTGTCAATCTCAACCATAATTGATTCCCGTGTAGAAAGGGTTTGCTAGAGCTCATTGAGCGCGCTGCGCAGCTCATCGGAGAGCCCCATCTGTTCGGCCTCAAACGCCTGATCCACGTGGCCGGTGTGGCGCGCGCCGATCAACACAGAGGTGATCCCCGGCTGACCAATCACCCACGCCAACGCCAGATTGATCATGGTGCGGCCTGTCTCATTGGCCGTGGCCCGCAACCCTTCCATGATGCGAAATCCCGCGTCATGGTAGTAGATGCGCTGGTGCGCGGGCAAGATGTTAAAGCGTGCCCCCGCGGGCTCTGGCGCGCCCTGGCGATATTTGCCGGTGAGGAATCCCGCGCCCAATGGGCTGTACGAGATCACGCCCACATCCTGATCCGCGCAGAGCGGTAGCAGCTCTTGTTCGATCTCGCGCACCACCAGATTGTAGTTGGGCTGCACCGATTCCATGCGCGGCCAATCGTGTACATCCGCGCGCCAGAGCGCCTTGCAGAGCTGCCACGCGGCAAAGTTGCTACAGCCAATGTGGCGGATCTTGCCCTGCGCAACCAACTTGCCCAAGGTCTCCAGCGTCTCATCCAGCGGTGTGTTGGGATCCCACGCGTGGAGCTGATAGAGATCGATGGTGTCGGTCTGCAAGCGCCGCAAGCTCGTCTCCACCGATTCAACCAGCGCGGCTGGTGTGGAGGGGGGTAACTTTTTGCTCGCCAAGACGATCTTATCACGGGTGCCGCGCGCTGCCAGCCACGCACCCAGCACCTCTTCCGAGCGGCCATTGGCATAGGCCTCGGCCGTATCAAAGAGCGTGATGCCATGCTCCAGTGCCCGATCCATTACGGCAAACGAAGTCTCTTCGTCGATCTCGCGGCCAAAGGTGACACAGCCCATGCCAATCGAACTGACTTGCAGATCAGTTCGTCCTAACTGTCGATATTCCATTCCAACTCCTTCTCGCTTAACATTTACGCGGTACCGTACCCTAAGCCCGTCAATGTCACTTTCTCCGTGGAAAAGCTAATCGACGACCCATTTAAAAGTTGCACAGATCCGCGTATTTTCACACGGGGATAACTGTGCAACGTTTAAGGGGTTTTCTACAAGGGTACGGTTTGCGTGGCGCCGGTTATTCCCAGCCAGCCACGGCGTTTTCCAACAGACCCAGCCCTTCAATCTCGCCTTTGATCCGGTCCCCCGGCTGTAGCTTGATCTTCTTGGCCAACCCCACACCCGCGGGAGTACCGGTGGCGATCACGTCGCCCGGCTCCAGCGTAATGAATTGTGAGATGAAGGCAATGGCCTCGGCGGGTGAGAAGATCATCTGGCCGGTGCTGGCATCCTGGTGCAGCGTCTCATTGTGCCAGAGCTTCATACCGAGCCGATCGGGGTGAGGCACTTCGTCGGCGGTGGTCAACCATGGGCCCATGGGGCCAAAGGTGTCCAGCCACTTGCCCACCTGCCAGTCAAAGAACCAATCCCCATCCTGCAGGGGCAGATCCGCGCGGAAGGCCAACTCGCGGCCAGAGATGTCATTGAAGACCGTGTAGCCGCCAATATGTTCGTTGGCCGCCGCCGCGCTGATCGAATGACCACCCTTGCCAATGACCACGGCCAATTCCAGCTCCCAATCCGCCCACGCCACCGAAGGCGGAATGCGAATTGTGTCGTTGGTGCCGATGATGGCAGTGCATGGCTTGCTAAAGAAGCGGGGGATCATCTTCTCTTTGCCCACGTAGGTGCCGCCGCCTTCTTGAATATGCGAGGCGTAGTTGCCGGCCAGACAGAGCATCTTGCCGGGGCAGGGGATCGGCGCGAGCAGTTTGACCCCGTCCAGCGAGTGAACGATCCCCGCACCATCTTGGGTCTGTGCCCAAGTTAGGGCTGCCTGCGCGCCACCGAGGCCAGCCTCCCCCGCAGCCAACAGAGCTTTGACAGTCGTGGCATTGGCCGGATCCCCTTTACCACTCTGCTCCATGCAGGCGGCCAGGTCGTAGATTTGCTTCTCGACCACAGCGCCCACTCGTGGCTGGCCAGCGTCGAGGTATGTTGCTAATTTCATACAGTTAACTCCACCTTCTATGCTATCTTCGTTTAGGCATCCCATTTATAGTGGACGCTCAGCCAACCCTCGCCACCCTGCGCCATGAGGTCGTAGAGCGCCGGGGCCTCGGTGTGGGGGACGACGTGACTGACCAACGCGGTCACGTCGAGCTGCTTGCGTGCAATCAGCCCCAGGATGATCTGCCGATTGCGGGCACGGGACCAGGGCCAGTAGGGCGCCGGATCGATCATACCGGTCTGGTACGAGCCGCGAATGGTGATCTCGCGGCGAAAGAGTTCCTGGGATTCAATGGGCACGCTGCCCGCGGTGGCCCCCACCAGAATGATGCGCCCCCGATCGGCCGCGGCGCGGATCAACGTGGGGTAATTCTGAATGGTAGAGGTGCAGTGGATCTGCGCTTCCGCGCCACTGCCCGGCTCCAGCCCAGGCAGCGCGCCGCGCCAGCGCCAGGGCAACGTGGTCTGCTCGTGGATCGTCGCAACGACATCTTCGTGGCCCGCGTCGATGACCAGATCCGCGCCCAGGGCTTTGGCCTGTGCCAGCCGATCCGCCACCAGATCCACACCGATCAGTGGGTGTGCGCCCGAAAGCTGGCAGAGCTGCAGCGTGAGCAACCCAACCACGCCCAACCCATGGATCGCCACCGACTCACCGATCTGCAGTTGGGCCAGGCGCACGCCATGCAGGGCCACATCACCAAGCATGGCAAAACATGCTTCCACATCGCTGACCTCGGCGGGTACCTTTTCGATGTAATATTGTTGGGGAATGCTCGCTTCATTCGCTTTGGCCGCGGGCGTGATGAGCCAATGTGAGGCATGATTGCCGCTACAGAGCACCCGATCGCCGGGAGCATACGCTGTCACTTCCGCGCCAACGGCCACCACCTCGCTCACCGCGGTGTAGCCCAGCCCAACTGGTTCAAAGTCGGCCCGTTCGGCCGCGGTGGCATTGCGACGGCGACGCACCGCGTTGATCTCACTGCCCGCGCTCACCTGTGTGACTAGATTGCGCACCAGAACCTGGTTGGGTTGGGGGGCGGGCACGGGAAAGGATTCGATCTGGATCTGGCCACTGCTGTCTAAAATAAGACGTTGCCCACTACTCATGGTTGTTTTTCCCTCTCAGGATCGCGTTCAGGTTAGGTTCACCCGCACGTTGCCTTCGGCATGCGATTGCAACATTGCCAACATAATGGCCACGGCTTCGCGGCCCGCGCTGGCAGGCGAGATCAGGTCGCCTCCCTTCTCCAACACGTGGATCAATTCGGCCACCGCGCCCAATTGGTGCGTTTGCAGATAGTCACCCGCGGGTAGTGAGGCGCGCGACCAGGCATAGTGCGAGTCACCACGGATCAAGACCAGCTCGCGGTCCGACACTTCAATGCGCCCCTTGTCACAGAGCAGCTCAAACTGTGAGCCGGGCATCTCGACCTTGACGCTGTGATAGATCGCGCGCACGCCGTTGGTGTAGTGGATGTAGGCGGTGGCAGCGGGATCGGTGGCGGGATCGTGGCCGCCATCACTCTTGTATTCCGTGAAATGATCAAAGCCCTCTTCCAGTTCGGCAAAGACCCACGCGGGCGGCGCTTCGGCAAAGAAGCCGAGCATGTCGACCATGTGTGTGCCGTTGCGAAAGAGCATGGAGCGGGGGCTGTACATGTTGACGGTGACGCTGCGCAGCGCGCCCAACTCGCCCCCGCGGATCAGCTCGCGCGCGGCGTGAAAGAGCGGTGCCCAGCGGCGGGTGTGCTCGATCGAGAGCAGCACGTTGTTGGCTTCGGCCGCGGCGATCATGCGATCGGCATCCGCGAGCGTGGTGGCAATGGGCTTTTCGCAGAGAATCGCGGTCACGCTCGCTTGTTCCGCGGCAAAGACGGTAATGTCCGCGTGCAGATGGTCGGGGGTGGCCACGCTGACCAGTTCCGGCTCTTCTTTACGCAACATCTCCTGATAGTCGGTGTAGACGCGCACATCGGGCCAGACATCACCCCAATCGCGCTGAAAGCTTTCCAGTGCCTCGGGGCGAATGTCACAGACCGCAACGACTTCGGTTTGCGGATGGTGATGATAGGCCGCGGCGTGGGAACGGGGCGCGCCCCCATAGATTGGCAGACCACTTGGCTCTGCCGGTCGGCGTGCTCCAATGCCGGTCAGGCCAATGATCACGGCTTTATAGGTTGGTTTGGCTTGCATGAGTAAAACTCCAGATTCAGGTGAGTTAACGGTTGGGGGTGGTCACCTCATAGATAAACCCCTTAAAAGTTGCCCAACTATTCTGTGTGAACGTGCGCATGGTTGGGCAACTTTTGCATGGGTCGCCTACCAGACAACCACGTCAGATAACCACGTCAGATAACCACATCAGGCGACCACATCAGGCACCATCGATTTCGATGCGGCGGCCGCTGCTGCTCGATTCGTAGGCCGCATCGACAATGCGGGCAACCTGCAATGCGTCGGCACCGCCGGCCATGGGCGCGCCGTTGCCCTGGGCAGCTTGCATAAAGCGGCGGATAAAGTTTTCGCCCGCCACGCCCCCATACGCAGGCGAGGTGGCTATCGTGTAATCGCGATTCTGCCAGGGGGCACCGCTGAAATCGGCGTGGGTGCTTTCGAGCGCCAGCGCAGAGGGACCACCCGGTGCATTCCAGTAGATGCGCCCATTCTGTCCATTCAGCCCGACATAGGTGTCGTAGCCGCTGGAGTTGTGATAGCCGCTGCCGCTGAGGGCCAACATGTAGCCAGCGTGGAGTGAACCAATCGCGCCGGAGCGGAAACGGAGCGACAAGACCGCCACATCTTCCACACCGATCGATTCGGGGCTGCGGGTGGCAACTTCCGCGGCCACGGAAACGATCTCATCGCCGGTGAGATAGCGCATGAGGTCAATGTAATGACAGCCGAGCCACGAGAGGATACCCCCACCCGATTTTTCCCGATCAAAGAGCCAATGTTGGGGATTGCGGAACTGAACCTGGGTGGTCAGCATGCGAATTTCGACCGTCATCAATTCGCCAATTGCACCGGCGCGAATGAGTTGACGAGCATCCTGCACAACCGGGTTGTTGCGGTTTTGATAGCAGACGCCCAACTGCAAACCCTGGGCCTTGGCCACGTCGATTACCCGTTGGGTGTCCGCGGCCGTGCGCCCAATGGGCTTCTCCGCCATCAGATGTTTGCCCGCTTCCAGCGTGCGGATGAAGATATCGGGGCCGAGATCGTTGCGGATGGCTGCGATGACAAAGAGGATCTCCTCGTTGGCCAGCAGCTGATCGAGATCGGTATAGGTGGCCGCGACTTTGGCACCCTGTGCTTCGACTGCAGCATCCAGGGCTGCCTGATTTTCATCCCAGAGATAGATCGATTCCACTTCCGGCAACGCCTGCAACGTGCGCATGTGCGCGAGGGAGTGGGGATGTTCGATACCGAGCAGTGCCGCACTTACTTTGGTCATGATTCGCTTTCCTGATTTTTCTTTCTAAAGATGGAGCTTGAAATATAGATTGCCACCGAATGGTTTGCACAGGTGCCAGTGGCTGCACTCATCACCGCCACTGATGCTTACCTTGTGACAGGCGCAGGGCAGGTGGCGACAGGATCAGATCCGACGCATCTGTGGATCCAGCGCCTCGCGCAGCCCATCGCCCACGAAATTAAAGCCGAGCACGGTTACAAAGATGGCGAGACCGGGAAAGGTGGTGAGCCACGGAGCAAAGGTCATGTAGTTGCGTCCCGCGCCCAACATGGAGCCCCAGGCCGGGGTTGGCGGTTGCACACCGAGCCCCAGAAAGCTCAATCCCGCTTCCACCAAAATTGCGTAGCCCACCCCCAGCGAAAATTGGATGACAATGGGCGACAGGCTGTTGAGCAGGATCACGCGCAGCATAATTGGCACGTCCCCCACGCCAATGGAGCGTGCGGCTTCCAGATACTCTTTTTCACGGATCGACAGCGCGCTCGCCCGGATCAGACGGGCAAAAGTGGGGATATAGACAATGCCCACGGCCAGAATGGCGTTGACCAGCGACGGCCCCAACACGGCAATGATGAAGATAGCCAGCAGGACCGCGGGGAAGGCGAGCAGCGCATCCATGGTGCGCATGAGCAATGTATCGAGCCAACCACCATAGTACCCCGCAATCAGCCCGATCGAGACACCGGCAAGCGCGGCAATGGTCATTGATGCAATGCCCACCAGCAGCGAGACACGCGTGCCATAGAGCACGCGGCTAAAGTTGTCGCGGCCAATGGTATCGGTACCAAAGAAATATTGCAGCGACGGAGGTTGGCGCGCGTCCGCGGAAAATTGCTCTTCGGGATCATAGGGCGCAACCCAGGGCGCGAAAAGCGCGCCAAAGAGCAGCAACAGGATGATCACGGCACCCAATGCCGCCAGCCGATTGCGCAACATGCTTTTGATGAATTCAAGTGTGGGTGAGATGCGTCTGACCGGTTGATCTTCACCGGGCCACAGCTCGGTACTTTGCAGCGTATTAGAATTTGTCATTGGGTAGAGGGTTTCGGCACTTTCACGCTTTGCGTAGATAACGGATTTCGTCTGACAGCGAAGAGACGCCTGCTTACTGATAGCGAATGCGCGGGTCCAGATAGGCGTAGGTGAGATCGACCAATAGATTCACGATCATAAAGATGAGCGAGATAAAAAGCACGACCCCCTGCACAATGCCGTAATCCCGCTGTTGGATTGATTGCAGGAGCAACGTGCCAATCCCCGGCCAATTAAAGACCGATTCGGTGATGATTGAACCGCCGAGCAGACTACCCAGTAACACGCCAAAGATGGTGACAACCGAGAGCATGGCATTCTTGAGCACGTGCCGCGCAATGACCAAACGATCGGTGAGCCCTTTGGCGCGGGCGGTACGCACATAGTCCGTATTCATCACATCGAGAATGCCAGAGCGAATAAAGCGCGTCAATGGCGCGGCCAGCCCCACGCCCAGCGTAAACGCGGGCATGATCAGATACTTTAGCCCCAGCACCGGATCTTCCAGCGGTGAAATGTAGCCCGACGGCGGCAGCCAGCGCAAGGAGACGGCAAAGGTCAACAGCAACATGAGGCCCAACCAAAAGCTCGGCATTGCAATCCCCACCATGGAAAAGAGGGTGGAGCCGTGGGCCAACCACGAATTGGGACGCACCCCGGCAACGATCCCAAGCGGCACGCTAATGACCAATCCCACCACAATTGATGCGATGGTGAGCCAGATGGTGGCCGGGAAACGACGCTGAATCAGCGAGAGCGCCGATTGGTGGGAACGCCATGAAGTGCCAAAATCACCCTGCGAGACCTCTTGCAGCCAGCGCACATACTGAATGTAGATTGGCTGATCCAGCCCCATTTCAGCGCGCAGTTGATCGTAGGCCTCTTGTGTTGCCTCCAATCCCAGCTGTGCCGCCACCGGATCGCCAGGTACGAGACGCAGCACGGTGAAGACCACCACCGAAAAGAGCAGCAGCACAAAGATCATCTGCATCAACCGGCGCAGGATATATTGTTGCATAACGGTTCCATCCTAAAGTGGGCTCTATTTGTAAACAGCAGTTCCGGCAAGCGGGAAACCTGCCGTTTTCAAGCCAACCGCACTGTAGATCATTCACGCAATTACAGCCCGCAAAGTCTCCGACACGGAGACAAAAACCTGCATCGAGCAGCTGGAATTTGGTTCGTGCCGGAGAGTTGCGTGGCTGAAACGGCCTACCCGGTCCAGCTCCAATTATAGAAGTTGGGGTAGCCTTTGGGCAACAGCGCAAAGTTTTCTACCTTTTGATTCGCCGCCCACTTGATCTCCATGGACTGCAGCTTCACCAGAGGCGTATCGTCCAGAATCGCAGTCTGCATGATCTGTTCGTAGATCTGCTTGCGCTCTTCCTCGTCCGTGGTCGCCTTGCCCTGATCAAAGAGCGCCTCGACCTCTTCGTTGTAGTAGCGCATGGGATTGTTGCCCTGCTCTTTGCGCAGCACACTGCTAAAGAGCCCATCGGGATCGATCTCGCGCGTGTACCACGCTAGCGTCATCTCAAAGTTGCGCCCCACCCAGGCATCCTCCACATAGAAGGCCCACTCCAGCGGCTCGATCTCCACGGTCAAACCGATGTCGCGCAGATTGCTCTGGATGATCTCGGCAACCGGCACGCCAAAGCTGCGGTCGGTGAAGGTACGGAATGTAATGGGCGTGGAGGTATCGAAGCCCGATTCAGCAAGCAGTTCACGGGCACGCTCTGGATCATAGGTTGGGCAGTCGATGTCGGTGTAGGCCCAGTGCGAGGGTGGGATCAGGCTACAGCCCGGTTCCCCGGCGCCAAAGAAGACATTGTTATTGATCGTCTCCTTGTCAATGGCATGGGCAATCGCCTGACGCAACAGCTTGTTATCATCAAATGGTGGCCGCTCCTGGCTAAAGATGAGGCAGAGATAGGAGGCCGACACCTCCTGCTCCAGCAGTTGCAGGTTGGGATCAGATTCGATCTGTTGCACGAATTCGGGCGGAATGCTGGTGGCAATGTCGATCTGCCCGCTCTGCAGATTGGCCAGCCGCGTCTGTGTTTCGGGAATGGGCACGGTAACGATCTCGTCGGGCCACTGGGCAAGCTGATCCTGATTCCAGTAATCGGCAAACTTGCGGTAGACCACCCGCTCACCGGGGATCCACTCGACAAATTCATAGGGGCCAGAGCCAATGGGTTGGGTATCGACCTGCTCGATCGTCTCTTGATCAACAATCGAGGCGGACATGACGGCCAAGTTGGGAAAGAAGGTGACGTCGGGCTGGGCAAGCCGGATGACAAATTCGTAATCGCCGGTGGCTTCGTAACTATCGACCGCGATCATGTAACCGGCAAAGCGACCCTGTGGCCCAATCTCGAAGCCACGGTCAAAGGTATAGGCAACATCCGCGGCGGTCACTTCGCGGCCACTGTGGAATTTTGCCCCCTCGCGCAGCTGGAACGTATAGGTCAAGCCATCATCGCTGACAGTCCAAGACTCGGCCAGGCCGGGAACAGGGGCCATCATGGTGTTGTCATATTCCACCAGCCGGCTGTAGACCAACGCGGCCGGGGGCCAATCCACACCCGACTGCTGGATCCCCGGATCCAGCTTGAGGATGTCGGAATCATAGCCAATGGTCATGGTGCCACCACCAGCCGGGGCCGCGGCTTCACCTTCGGCCGCGGGTGCACCGGCCGGGGCCGTTGCGGGTTCACAACCCACCACGCCCATCAGGGCCAACGCGCCCAGGCTACCCGTACTGAGCTGTAGGAAACGACGACGGCTGACCAATCTGTTGCTCGTCTTCACTGATCGTTGCAAATGCTCGTTCATGGATTCTCCTCTTCAATCACTAAATTCTCGAATCGACGACAATCGCTTGCAGGCTTACACATGAAACACATAGAGCGCGCGGTTTTCGAGCGGCAGCGTGAGGCGCTCCTTGCGGCGGTGGCTCTCTGCCAAAGCCAGACAGACTTCGGTGAGGTGATGGGTCACCTCAATGTTGCCAAGGGTGGGACGCCCCTCTTCGTGGGCAGCAACCAGATCCTCCAAACAGAATTGGGTGGTGCTGTGGGATTCGGGCTGGGGCACGTCAACGTCCTGCATGACGCGGCCGCGCGGATCTTGTGCCTGGCGCAAGATAATTCGTCCGCCATTTTCCATTACCCGCACGCTGCCACGTGTGCCCAGGATCTCAAATTCCCACCCGCCCGCGGGCACGCTGGCTGCTTCGACCCCATTGGCAAAGCGCACCTGATAGATACCATTGGGATCTTTGTCCAGCCGGTTCTCTTCCATGGCAAGATCGCGCGGGAAGAGTTCCCCATAGAGGCTTTCCACTTTGGGATCACCCAGGAGAAAGCTGAGTGTATCCAACGAGTGAATGTGGCCGTGGAGCAGGTTGGTGGCGGCATAGTGCACCGCGGCCTTGGGTTCGCCAATTTCACCCGCTTCGATGAGCTCCCGTGCCTGGTGGAAGCCCCGGTTGAAACGACGCAACACACCGGTGTTGAAGGGTGTGTTGTTGGCCTGCACCGCGTCTAAAACTCGGTCGGCCTCTTCCATGGAACAGGCGATGGCCTTTTCGCAGAAGATCATGGGGGCGCCCAGTTCGGCCACGCGGACCGCCATCTCCGCATGCAGTACTCCTTTGGTGCAGATGGCGACCAGATCGGGCGATTCGGTGCGGATCATCTCTTCATAGTCGGCGTAGAGGTTGGTGACACCCCAGCGTTCGGCAAACGCGGTACGTTTTGTTTCGTCAATATCAGCCCCGGCCACAACAGTCAGCCGATCGCTGGCCTGGCAGGCAGCCGCGACAGAATAGGGCGGTGAGCCCGCGGGCAGTTCATCATCAATGGTGCTGCCCATGCGGCCCAGGCCGATAATGGCAACACGGTAGGTTTTCTCAGA
This sequence comes from Caldilineaceae bacterium, assembly GCA_965228585.1. Taxonomy (GTDB): domain Bacteria; phylum Chloroflexota; class Anaerolineae; order Caldilineales; family Caldilineaceae; genus JAHBVH01. Next base: position 406,309 of record CBDDHX010000011.1, on the reverse strand, counting down.
CATGGTTCTGGTACTTTCGCTTTCTAGCCTCGGAATGGCATACGAATGGAGCAATTCAAGCACGCCGCTTGCTCCCGTCCTTTCGCTCTGGAAGGAGAGGAAACGGTGGTGCATCAAAAAAGTGAGTTCGCTATGCTGTCAGCTTGGGCTGGCGCGGTTTGGTCTTGGTCTGCAGCCGGAGCGAGCGATCCTGGATCGGCAATTGAACCCGTGCACCGCCCTGTTGATGGGAGGCGATGAAACCAAAGATGATCTCCATGGTGGCCAATGCCTTGCGCACACCGCCACGTGGCGCTTCGCCCGTATCCAGCGAGTGGACGAGATCCTCGATCAGGCGCAGCGTCGAGCTGGCCGGAGGGATCGCCTCAAAGGGCTGGAGATCCAGCTTGGTCCGGTTCGTGCCTTCAATGGGCACACGCTGACGCAGCAGCCATTCAGCGCCATCGTTGAACGCGGTCAGGGTGCCCTGATCGCCGATGGCCTCGACCTCCAGGCCACGTGGGGTGAGCAGCGTGTACGCGGTCACCCCATTTTCAAAGCCAATCAATCCCTCGCCCAGTGGATCGATGCTCAACACATTTTCTGCAATGGCCCCTTCGCCGTTGGGCAGATAGGCCTGCACCCAGGTTGGCGTGCTGTCGCTGTTGAGCCGCAGCACCAGATCAAAGGTGTGGCTGGCGGTGTTAAAGAGCGTGCCATTGTTGTAGAGCACAATGCTTTTGAGCGCACCCACCGCGCCATCATCGAGCGCGGTTTTCATGTGATCATAAAAGACCGACCAGCGGCGGTTGGTACCCATGTTCAGAAAGACCCCGTTGCGCTCCACCGCCTCGACCATCGCGTCGGCCTCGGCCAGCGATGCGGCCAGGGCCTTTTCCGCATAGATCGCTTTGATGCCATGTTCCGCGGCATAGATGACGATGCCCGCGCGCGGTTCTGGCTGGGTGGCAACGCTCACAATATCCAGATTCTCTTGGGCAATCATCTCCTTGTAGTCAGTGTACTGCCGTTCTTTGGGTATATCATAGCGTTTGCCAAACTCTTCCATCACATCGGTGCGAAAATCGGCACAGGCGACAAGCTCGGTGCGGTCACAGGCATAGAAGCCCGCGGCGTGTGAATAGGGCGGCACGTGGTTGGGCGCGCCCACGATTTCGTTATCAATAAAGCCACCCATCCGGCTACAGCCAATCACAGCGGCACGATAGGTTTTCATGAGATTGATTCCTTTAAATTGGAAATTCTTTGCGTTTGGGAAAGCGTATGCGGCAAGCAATGTTGAAGCGATGCGGGCATGAACGCGCGTTCTTCATCTTGCTTGCCGGATAACGGTAGAATCGGTAGGAGAGATGCGCTCAGTCGAGCGTCATGCGTGGATCGAGCGCATCGCGCAAGCCATCCCCAATAAAGTTGATGGCGAGCACACAGAGGCTGATCATCAAGCCCGGCGGCAGCCAGAGCCAAGGGAAGGATTCGATGATCTGAATCGATTGCGCTTCGTTGAGCATATTGCCCCAACTGGGCGTGGGCACCTGGACACCAAGCCCCAGGAAGCTCAAACCGGCCTCGGTGAGAATGGCGCCAGCAATGCCGAAGCTGCCGGCCACGGTGACGGGCGCGACAATGCTGGGCAGAATGTGGCGACGCAGAATTCGCCCCCGGGGCACGCCGAGCGCCTCGGCAGCCAGGACAAAGTCCATCTCGCGCACAGAAAGGATCTGCCCACGGACCAGGCGCGCGACGCCCGTCCAGCCAATGAGGCCAATGGCGATCATGGCATTGCGCAAGCCCGGCCCCACGATCGCCACGATACTGATCAGAATGACCAGCACCGGAAACGCCATGAAGGTGTCGGTGATGCGCATGATCAGCGCATCGGTTCTGCCGCCGTAGTAGCCAGCCAGGCTACCGAGCAGCGTGCCAATGCTCATGAAGATAATGACCGCGGTGAGGCCCACGGCGATTGAAATGCGTCCCCCATAAAGCACCCGGCTCAGCACATCGCGGCCAATGAGATCGGTGCCCAAGGGATGTTCGAGGCTCGGTGCCTGACGCACCGCGCGCAGGTCGGTCTTTTCGGGCGCGGCCGGCGCAATGAAAGGGGCAAGCGGAAAGACCAGCACCGTTACCACCACCATGAAGATCATGCTGATCACGGCCAGACGGTGGCGCAGAAATCGTTTTCTGGCCCGCTGCCCAGGGGTTTGAATTTCAGTGCGTTGTTCAGTTAGCAGGTTGGATTCAGTTGTTTGAAGTGCAGCAGCCATAACTTTTACTCGTAGCGAACGCGGGGGTCAACCAACGCGTAGGTAAGGTCGGTGAGCAAGTTGCTCACCACAATAACAACAGCGGAAATCAGCACCATGCTCATGATCAGTGGATAGTCGCGCGTGGTCACGCCATCCATATAGAGCGTTCCCATTCCTGGCCAGTTAAAAATGGTTTCAATGATAATTGCTCCGCCAAAGAGGCTGGGCAGCCGCAGGCCAATGATGGTAATGACGGGGAGCAGCGCATTACGCAGGGCATGGCGCACGGTAATCATCAGCGATGAAAGCCCCTTGCTGCGCGCGGTGACCATGTAATCTTGACGAATAACTTCGAGCATGCTGGTGCGGGTGTAGCGCATGATGGCCGCGGTGCTCTCGATGCCGAGCACAATGGCAGGCAAGGCCATGTGGTGCAGCCGGTCGGCAATGACGCCGATCGTGCCCAGATCCGCGCCAGGGGTGCCATAGCCGCCGGTGGGGAACCAGCCCAGCCGCACGGCAAAGATATAGATGACGACAATGGCGGCGAAAAAACCGGGAACCGAAATGCCCATGAAGACAAACCAGGTCATGAGATAATCGAGCACGGAATATTGGCGCAGCGCGGAGATTACCCCCAGCGGGATGCCAATGGCAATGGAAAAGAGCGCGGCCGCCAACATTAGTTGCAAGGTGGCGGGCAAACGGCGGGCGATATCTTCGGCCACGGGCACACCGCTGCGAATGCGCAGCCCCATGTTGCCCTGAAAGAGCCCGCCCATCCAGCGCAGATAGCGAACAGGTGGTGGTTGATCCAGCCCATAGCGGGCGCGCAGCGCCTCGACATCAATATCGGCAACACCACCCTGCTGCTCCAGCAACATGGCGGAAACTGCATCGCCCGGGGCCAGCTCGGTAAAGGTAAAGGTGATGATTGTGATGCCAAGCAGAACGGGCAAGGCCTGTAGAATTCGGCGAAAAATATATTGATTCATTGCATTTTTTAAAAGAGAAAATTAGAACAGTACCGCTAGCGACTTGCCTGGCCAGCATCGGTATGATGCTGGCCAGATTGAGAGCATAGTCACGTGGCCCGCCATACCAAGCAAGCGGGACACGTGAATCATTCTACCGCTTACTGGGCCAGATACCAGGTGTGCGGGTTGCGCTCTGGCCAAACAATGTTCGACCATTGGCGGAATTGGTAGTTACAGACGTTGCTGTTGATCGCGTGGCGTCGATCCTGCTGGAAGAGCGTCATGTGCAGCACTTCGTCATTGGTGATTTCGCTGATCTCGTGCCAGAGGGCTTCGCGGGCTGCTTCATCCGGCTCCACCATTGCCTGTTGCACCTTGGTATCAACTTCTTCGTTGCAGTACGAAGAGACATTGAGGCCGGCGGGCGGCACATTCGGGCAGGAGTAGCGGGCATATTCAAAGGGCACGGAGATACCACAACAGCCGTAGGCCAATTCATAGGTTGGATCTTCGTAGACCTGGGCGGCCCAACTTGGGGCATCCATGTGTGCTACTTCTACCTGTAGCCCCACCTCGGCCCAGAACTGTTGCATGGCCGCAACGACATTGCGATCAAGCTCAGTCTGGTAGTAGGTGGCAAACTGCACGGTCTGATCAAAGTCCCAACCGGCCTCTTCAAGCAGTTGGCGGGCCATTTCGGGATCGTAGCTGTAATCGTTGACATCGGGGCTGATCCACTCGTGGTTGGGATCAACATTGTCATAGTCGTAGGGCAAGGCTTGGCCGGGGCCGTAGATGCCTTCGGTAATCGCTTCGCGATCGAGGGCATACATCATCGCCTGCAACACACGCTTATCGGTGAAGGTGCTGTGGTTGGGCCAGATGCTCATGGCACCGGGCAGCGGCGCACCGACGACAGTGAGATCGGCGTTGCCTTCCACCCGCTCGCGGTCGAGGCCATTGACCATGTTACCGACCTGAATTTCGCCTGCTTCCAACCCAGGCATCCACGAGGCAACCGAGGTGAGCCCAATGCGGAAGATCAGCTCGTCCAGGTGAGGACGACCTTTGTAGTAATCATCAAAGGCTTCGAGGATATAATATTGATCGGGTTCAAATTCACCCATCTTGAAGGGACCGGAGCCGACGACCTGCTCGCGGGCAAAGGGAGATTCCTGCATTTCGGCAAAGGGAATATCGGTCCAGATGTGCTGTGCCTGCAGATTCATGCCACCCATGCCATAGAGGAAATCGGCACGCGGTTCGTTGAGCGTGATCACCACCTGATAGTCACTGGCAACTTCGACACCACTGATCTCATCGGCTTCATTGGCCGAAAATTCTTCGTAGCCGACAATGGCATCCAGCGGCAAGACAGAGCGGACCGTCGCGCCCGAATCGGGGTGGGCAAAGATCTCAATGGTGTGCTTCACATCTTCGGCAGTAAGCTGTTCACCATCGTGCCAAAGCACATCATCACGCAGATTGTAGGTATAGGTCAGCCCATCATCCGAGACTGTCCAGTCAGTCGCCACATCGGGCAGGATGGTGGTGCCATCTTCAATGCTCAGGTCGGTCAGTTGGCTAAAGAGGAACGATTCGTTGGTGCTACCGCGCGAGAGCCAGTTGCGGCCAACCATGGCATCGTCGGCAATGGCCAGGGTGATGCTGCCCCCCTCAACCGGTTCGCCATCACAGAGATTGATGTAGGGATCATCATCTGCGCTCATGCCCGTGCTCATATCTTCGGCGGTCGTTACATCTTCGGCGACTTCTTCAGCCGCGCCTTCCTCGGCGGCAGGGGCTTCCGCGGCATCATCAGCCGGTGCTGCGGGTGCACAGGCGACCAGCAAGATCCCCAGCGCCAAGCATAGGGCTAGACTCGAAAAACGAAATTTTGCGAACATACTAACTCCTTCTGTTGACTACATGCAATAGAACTCAAAATAAAAACCGAATTACGTGGCGTTTAGCGAAATTGATCGGGATCGTACTGATCCGCGGAACCAGTTGGCTGCCAGCCCAGCACGGCCTTGGCATGGCTGGTGTCACGCCAGCGATACTTGTTCTCGGAGATGGCATCAAAGATATCGAATTTCAGTGAAGACGGTGCGGAAAGACATTTATCGATCATCTGGATCAGATCTTCGTGGGCCAGAAAGCCGGGAAAGTGGCGCAAGAGCTTGGGCTGATTGGTATCGAGCGTGGCACCAATGCGTATGCAGATCACCGACATGCCATGGTAGTCGGCGAACCAACGGCCGGCGGCTTCACCAAAGATCTTGCCAATTGCATAGGGTGCATCGGGCCGGGGCAGATCACGGTGCGAGATCATCGGCCACTCATCGCCAACCTCATCATAGTTCCCCGCGGCCAGCTTGCCATAGGGCAGATCGTCGTCATATTCATAGCCACACATGGTGCCGCCGGAGCTGCCAAAGACCACTCGCTTCACACCTGCCTCTTGCGCCGCGCGAAAGACATTGACCGTGCCGCCGATGGTGGTGGAGAGTGTCTTGTCCCAATCCATCAATTCTTTGGTTTCGGCCGAAAGATGGAGCACCATATCCATGCCGGTGAAGGCCGGTTTGATTGCTTCAAAATCATTGATATCCGCCTGGGTACAGGGGATCTCTGCCACGTGGCTGCGGTTGAGCGCGCTGAACGCGTACTTGTCGCCCAGTGCCCTGATTGTCATGCTGCCGATCAGGCCACTGGCTCCCGTCACCAGCACCTTGGGCCGGGTCGCTGCGTTGCTATTTGCTTCTGTCACATGCGCCATCCTTTCTCTGCGTCTGTCTCCGCAACGTTTCTACATCGACTGTTCTGGCTCGTCCCATTGCCAGCAACCCCCGAATTCACGGAGAAATTGGTTAAGACCGGCTGTGGCCAGCCTTTTGGAGTAACCCCTTCACCGCCTCAACGTCGGGCTACCCACAACCGAGCGTTGCAACGAGAGCGGAGCGAGCAGAACAACCGTATCTCTTCTACCGAGCATCAGCTGTCTCCTTGCTTGTAAAGATGGGCATTCCAACGAATGGGATTAGAGAATATCGTCCAACGACAAATTGTACACAAAACAGCGTGGTGGAGTGCATCACTACTCGATAGAACAACGCTACTCGATAGAACAACGCTACTCGATAGAACACTCGATAGAACAAGGGGGAGGGTCTGTGATGTGACAACGTCTAAAAGAGCAGCAGCTCGTTGTCCGGCCCGTGAAGATCACAAAAGATGCTGGATTATCCTACACCTTTCCGCAAAAAAAGACTAACCCCAAAAAAGGGGCACCATCTGCGACAGTTCGCGCGCTCAGCAACAGATTGGGTTCGAGAGAATGGCCCGGCAACTCTTTGAGAAGACGCGGGGCTTATTGCCACAGGAATGGAGCAGTCTGCAGCGACGGTTTGGTACACTCTGCTCCTTTTATTGCCCAGCATTGGATGTTGTCTCTGGCCGGGACGTCCCGGCCAGAGACAACATCCGTTACAACCGGACTTGGGCAACGTGTCGAGAAGAGCCACCAATCGCGTTACCTGCTCTCCGCTGGTAAGCTCTTCTCGGTGCATACGTTGTGATTATTCCTGAATAAACCAGGATTCTGGCATGTGCGGATACCACTCACCAGAAATCGATTGGGTGGGGACGTTGCGCAGGCGGTTGTGCACGATGGACAACTGCCCAAAGCGCGGATCATCCACCACAATGCCGATGGACCAGAGATTGTTCATCTGAATCTCGAAGACTTCCTGGATCATCTCGTTACGGGTGGCTTCATCGGGCTCACCGAGGATCTCTTCGCGGATCTCGCGCAGCCGCTTGACATCATCCGGTGGTTCCACACCTTGTTCACCGTCAGTGTCCAGCCAGAGCGCCCAGTCGGGTGCCCATTGCCAGCCACTCAGGCCAAAGGTGTTGGAGTTGAGCGTGGGATGGACCGGACCACCACCAAAGTGAGCGCCACGGGCCGAGATGTCATGCTCGCCGGCATTGTGGCGCGAGGTCCAGAGCTCACCTGCTTCGGGGCGGACGGTGGCGTTGATGCCCACTTCATCCCAGTAACCACGCACCAATTCCATCACTTCTGGCGTTTCCACCGGCCACGAAGTGGTGGCAGAGATGTTGAGCACCAGCTCTTCACCATTCGGGGCCAGTCGATAGCCATTGCTGTCGCGCTCGGTCAGGCCAAGTTCATCGAGCATTTGATTGGCCAGCTCTGGATCAAACTGGGCATAGGACTGGAAGAGCTCTGATTCACCGTGATAGGGTTCACCACGGGCCGGGGCCACTTGTGATGCAAAGACGCCCCCTTTGTAGATCAGGGCAATAATCTCATCACGGTTGATTGCCACCGAAAGCGCACGGCGGAAATCGACATTGTTGTAAAGCTCTCGCTTCACTTCATCTTCGGTCGTGTAGTTGAACATGATGTTCGAGAACGAGTTGGGCATCCACGATGCATAGGCAAAGCGATAGTCGCCGCTCTCTTTGTTGTCGCTCAACACGGGCAGATTGGCCGTGCCACCGATGAAGCCAAGGCGGACAAAGTCGAAATCACCAGCAATGGTCTTGAGCAGGGTTGCTTCGGAATCGGCCACGCGCACAGTGCGCAGCTCGTTGATGTAGGGCAGCTGATTGCCCGCGGTATCAACCTTCCAGTAGTAGGGGTTGCGGGTGTAGGTCTGAATCTGGGCCGGTGGCCATTCGCTGGGAATCCAAGCGCCGATTGTCGGCTTGTCTGGATTGTTGAAATCGGCCATGTGATCAAAGTAGTCGAACCAGGTATCAAAGCCTTCAGCTTCCATGCCCGCCTCGATCTCGCTCATATCCCCATAGTCGGGATGGAACTGGGAGAGATAGTGCTTGGGGCGGCTAACCAGATCGGTGCGTGGGAAACCCCAGCTACCGAGATAGGTGGTGAAGAGTGCGTAGGGCTCACTGAAGCTAAACTGAATGGTGTAGTCATCGATTTTGGTCAACTCACCCAATTCGCCCCCACGTGAAAGCAGCGATGGCTTGGAGGGAGAGATCTCGTCATTCAAGATGATCGCTTCCCACCAGAACATGATGTCATCCGCGGTGAAGGGAACGCCATCACTCCACTTGATCCCTTCGCGCAAGTTCAGGGTGAGGGTGGTGTAATCCTCGGACCATTCCCAGGATTGGGCCACGCTCGGCACGATCTCGCCCTGTGGGTTGTGGACCGTCAGCGACTCATAGTTGAAATAGCCAGCCTCGGAGGAGCGCAAGCGATTCTGGCCAGTAATGTTGTTGCGCAGCTCACCGCCATAGGTGCCGATGCCTTCTTCCGGCTGTTCGACGATTGGCTCGGCGGGCAGACGCTCGGCCACGGGCGGCAGTTCACCAGCTTCGACCAGTGTGGCTAGCTCCGGCGCTTCGTTGTATTCGCCGAGCGTGTTGCCAGTGGCCTCTTCATAATCGGCGGGCGAATTGTAGTAGACTTGCTGCACTTCGCGCTCGCCAGCGTCCGCTGGTGGCTGGGAGAGCAGGTCGCTGGTGTCAGCTTCGGTGGCAGCGCTTTCATCGGCAGCTTCGTCGGCTGCCGCTTCATCGTCTGCCGCTTCACCGGCTGTTTCTTCAGTAGCGGGGGCAGCATCTTCGGTGGTAGCTGGTGCCCCGCCGCCACAAGCTGCCAGCAGCAACAGCGCCAGCACCAGTAACAGGGACAACAGTTGGGAAGATCTACTACGGGAATAGGTACAATGGAACATATTGGGTCGCCCTCCTTTGTTGCGAACCATGACAAAACAAAGATAAAAAAAGAGTAGCCTCTCTGTCGAAAATGGCTGGCATCCGGTGCCAATGAAACTGGGTCCATAGAGAGACCGAGACAAGAGCAGCTCAACCAATTGCCAGACGACAAACCACCCTAACGACAGAGTACTTAACCTGCTAGAGAAAACAGATAGACCTTGCACCTTGCGGCGTGAGCATTCTCTCATGCGCACTTCCAGCGTTAGAGAACGCTGATGCCACCTCTGCGCAACGTTACCAGAATTTCTCGATACGTTGCTCCCCAGTTGCCTGCCAAGGCAAGCTTTGTTTGAAGACGGTACTGCACCTTACTTTGGTGGTCCGTCGAAAAATCTACCGTTTTCAAGCCAACCTCACTATGAGCGCGTGGCAGAGAGAAAATTTTCGGGAAATTACGCTGGTGTAGAGATGGTAGCCAGCAACTTGCGTTAACAACAGGAAAGAAGCACTTTGATCAATTACTCACTTATGTTGGCTGCAGAACCACCCCCTTTTGGGAGTGCACACCCTGGAGTTCCAATTCGGTGGCAAAGTGACAGCGGGAAAAATGGGGCGGCGCATCCGCCGGCGCAATGTTGAGCAACGGTGGTTCTTCCGTCCGGCAGATGGATTGCACATAGGGGCAGCGAGGGTGAAAGCTGCAACCGGTGGGCACGTTGGCCGGATCGGCCACATCTCCTTCCAATAGAATGCGTTCACGCTTGCGGCCGCTGTCATCGGTTTCAATGTGTGGCACAGCCGAGAGCAGCGCTTCAGTATAGGGATGACGGGGCTGGGCAAAGAGCGTCTCTGTCTCGCCCAGTTCGACGATTTTCCCCACGTACATCACCGCCACCCGGTCGCTAATATATTCCACAACGGCTAGGTTGTGGGTGATGAAGAGGTATGTCAGCTGCTGCTCCTGTTGCAGCTCTTTCAACAGACTCAGGATTTGGGCCTGTACCGAAACGTCGAGCGCGGAAACCGGTTCGTCGGCCACAATGAATTGGGGATTGAGCGCCAGCGCGCGGGCAATCGCGATCCGCTGGCGTTGCCCCCCACTAAAGGCATGGGGATAGCGGTACATATAGTCGGGATCGAGCCGCACCGCCTGTAACAGCGCGGCCACACGATCTTCGAGTTGACGGCGATTGCGCAGCAGATTGCGGGTGACAAAGGGCTCACCAATGCTCTCCAGCACCGTCATGCGAGGGTTGAGCGAAGAGAAGGGATCCTGGAAGATCATGCCGAGAAAGCGCTGTTCATAGCGCAGTTGGGCACGCTCCAACGCGGTGATGTTGATTGTAGCTTCGCCACTGTTCTGTTGGCCACTATTCTGTTCGCCACTGCTCTTGTGAAAGAGCACTTCGCCCGCGGTGGGTTCAATGGCCCGCACGACGCAGCGGCCAGTCGTGGTTTTGCCACACCCGCTCTCCCCCACCAGGGCCAACGTTTCGCCGCGCGCAACCTGAAAGCTCACATCATCGACAGCTTTCACCTGGCCCACTGTGCGGCGCAAAAAGCCGCGCGTGATCGGATAATACTTTTTGAGATTCTTTACTTCGATGACCGCTTGCTGATTCGTCATATCTTACTCAATCTACGTATATCAGTCTGTCTGTCAATCCATCTGCACGTCAATCCACCTGCACGTCAATCCACCTGCACGTCAATCCACATAGAGGTGACAGCGTACTTTGTGGCCCGCCCCCACTTCCACCTGTGGTGGGTAGGTCACGTCACAGACGCCGGGAATACAATCGGGGCAACGCGTGTGGAAGTGACAGCCCTGTGGCCGGTTATAGGGGCTGGGCACAGAGCCATCAATGGGATCAATGGCTTGTGTTTTGCCTTCGCCCAACTCGGGCACCGAGCGCAGGAGCCCAATGGTGTACGGATGTTTTGGGTTGCGGAATAGCTCTTTGGCGGGCGCGCTCTCCACATCGCGGCCCAAATACATGATCATGACCCGATCACAGAGTTCGGAGATCACAGCCAAATCGTGGGTGATGACCATGAGCGACATCCCGAGATCGCGCTGCAATTCTTTCATCAATTCGAGCACTTGGGCCTGAATGGTGACATCGACCGCGGTGGTCGGCTCGTCGGCGATGAGCAAACTGGGATGACAGGAGAGCGCCATGGCGATCATGGCCCGTTGGCGCATCCCGCCACTCAGCGCAAAGGGATAGGCATCAATGGTCTGTTCGGGCTTGGGCATGCCCACCCGGCGCAGGATTTCAATGGTGCGCTCGCGGGCCTCTTTTTCACCACACTGCTGGTGCAGCTGAATGACCTCGCTAATCTGATTGCCAATGGTGTAGACCATGCTAAAGGCCGACATTGGTTCCTGAAAGACCATGGAGACCACTTCGCCCCGGATCTTGCGAATTTCAGGCCCTTTCCAATCCAGCTGCACCAAATCGCGGGTGGTGCCATTGTGGTGCAACAAAATCTCACCATCCACAATTTTGCCATGCTCTGGCACAATGCGCAGGATCGACTGGGCGGTTACGCTTTTGCCACAGCCACTTTCGCCGGCAACCCCCAGGGCCTCGCCACGCCGGATGTTAAAACTCACACCATCAACCGCGTTGAGTACTCCTTCGCGCGAGAAGAAATGTGTGGATAAATTATTGACTTCCAAAAGCAATGAATCGTCGTTCATTCGATTCCTTTATATCTATATCTGTATCTGTCCTGAAACTCTCGGCATCGATGTAGCTGGAGGGAGGTGGCTCGAGCACCACAACCGAATTCCAGGATAGGCTCTACCCATTCTTAAACGTTTGCAAGGTTGCAGCAACCGCTAAATCGCGGCGTATGGATCAGCGGCATCGCGCAGGCCATCACCGACAAAATTGAAGCAGAGGATGGTCACCACGATAAAGAGGCCGGGAATGAGCAACCACGGTGCATCGGCCATGACCCGAATATGTTGCGCATCCTGCAAGAGCACACCCCAACTGACCGCGGGCGGCTGTAGCCCCAGCCCAATAAAACTGAGCGCGGTCTCACCGAGGATCATACCGGGCACGCTCAACGTGAGCGAGGCAATAATGTGGCTGGTGAAGGAGGGCAACATGTGTTTAAAGATGATGCGCCGCTCGTTGGAGCCATTCAGGGCCGCGGCCATTACGTATTCCTCTTCACGCAGGGCCATAAATTTCCCCCGCACCACGCGTGCTAGCCCCGTCCACCCCACCAGCGACAGAATCACGACGATCCCAAAATAGACCTGGACGATGGACCAATTTGCGGGTAGCGCCACGCTCAGGGCCATCCAGAGTGGCAATGTCGGCACCGAACGGATAAACTCAATGAGCCGCTGTATCACCACATCGACCAGGCCACCGAAATAGCCAGAGATCCCACCAACCGTCACCCCAATCAGAAAGCTGATGGCGATCCCCAGCAGCCCCACCGAAAGCGAGATCCGGCCGCCGTGAATGATGCGCGAGAGCAGATCGTGCCCCCGTTCATCGCTGCCAAAGAGAAACAAGGTCCCCTCTTTCACGCCAAAGAGGTGGCGGTTGCCGGGGAAGAGCCCCCACAGCTCGTAGGGATCCCCCTCCACCCAAAAATAGATGGGAAACTTCTGGCTGGTATCCAGCTCGTAGGTGGTGCGAAAGGTATTCATATCCATTTCGGATGTGTAGCCATAGACAAAGGGACGCCACTGAAATTCATCGCCATCAAAAAATTGCAGCCGCTGTGGCGGCACCAACGTCAGCGTGGCGTCGTAATGGTTGGGCGCGTAGGGGGCCACAATTTCGGCAAAGAGAATGATCAGATAGAGCAGAACGATTACCAGCAGCGAGAAGAGCGCGACCCGATGGCTCATGAATCGCCAACGAATTAGCTGCCATTGGGTGGCCCGGGCTAGCTTGTTCTTGTCAATGGGGGGGGTGCCCTGTGCAGGCAACGCTCCTTCAGCAACAGTCATAGCGGTTGGTTCTTTCTAAACGCAAAGTCTCCACAAGCGGAGCATGAAAGGGTATGAGAGTTCGCACGGTGGCGCTAAATCGCTTCCCGAATCCGGGGATCGAGCCACGCCAACACAATATCCGAGACCAACGTACCCACGATCGTGAGCAAGCTGAGGATCATCACGATGCTGCCAGCCAAGAACATATCCTGGCTCAGGAGCGCACCCACAAAGAGCGGCGCAACCGTGGGCAATCCCAAGACCAACGAGGCCAACAGTTCGCCGTTAACCAATTGGGGCAGCGTCCAGCCGATGGTGCTGGCAATCGGGTTCATGGCGATCCGAAATGGATATTTATACAACACTCTGTTTTCCGTCAGCCCTTTGGAACGGGCGACCATGACATAGGGTTTGCCCAATTCATCGAGCAGATTGGCCCGCATCACCCGGATCAGGCCAGCAGTACCGGCCGTTCCCACGATCAGGGCTGGCAGCCAAATGTGTTTGAGCATGTCGATGAATTTGGCCAAGCTCCAAGGCGCCATCTGATATTCATCAGAGAAAAGCCCCACGGCCACACCACCGGTCCAGGTGAAGTAGAGCCAGAGGATAATCAGGGCCAGCAAAAAGTTGGGAATGGCCAAGCCCAAAAAGCCAATCAACGTAAAGATATAATCACCCACCGAATATTTGTGGGTGGCCGAGTAGAGGCCAATGGGAATGGCCAGGGCATAGGCAAAGAAAAATGAGAGCAGCGAAATTGCCAAGCTCCAGGGCAGCCGATCGGCGATGAGCCGCGAAACCGGTTGGTTCCACTCGAGCGAACGGCCCAAATCCCCTTGCAAGACACCAGACATCCAACGGACATAGCGCACATACCAAGGTTGGTCCAACCCATAACGATTGCGCAGCGCTTCAATTTCGGCGGGATCCACTGCCTGTTGATCCGAGATCAAATTGTCAACGTACGCATCCATGTAATCACCGGGGGGAGCCTCGATGATGATGAATGAGATGATCGATACGACCACCAAAGTTGGAATCATCAAGAAGATGCGGCGAAATATAAAGGCGAGCATGAGTTTTCTTTCGTCAAAAATCAAGTTCTGTTCTGCGGCTGGGCTTGGAGCGGTGGCCACCTCTCTTGCCAGAGGAGCCACTTCGAGCAGACGCACAGTCGATACCTCTCTGCACGGTCTCCACAGATAGTTAATGCGTCTCCACAGAGAGACAAATCACACAGGGGCTGGTTAAAAATCAGCGGGCAATGGATTGAAGTGCATGCGCATGGCCTGTTGGGCCGCGGCAACATCCCGCTGTCGCAACGCCTCGATCACCATGCGGTGCTTTTCCGCCATGTATCCTTCGTCCGGTTGGCTGTGAATCACCATGCGGGGGGCAAATTCACGGAGCTGATCAAAAAACTGTTGGACCACCGAAGAAAATTGCAGCAAGATTGGGTTGCGGCTCGCTTTGATCAATAGCATGTGAAACTCACGATCCTCGCGAATGACGGGCAACCCAGCGGCCATCCGGTCAGCAAAGCGCGCCAACACCTCTTCCAAATTGTCCATCTCTTCATCGGTAATCTGGTCGATCGTCCACTCCATCGATCCGACCTCCAGTGCAATGCGGGCCTGGTATAGATCACGCAAGGTAATGGTGGACTGGATCTCGGCCAGGTTGAGCGACAGGGCCATGGGCGAAGGCATCTGCAACAGATAGACGCCCGATCCGGCGCGCCGCTCGACGAGCTGTTCCTGTTCCAGTTGCTCCAGCGCGCCCCGAATGACTTCTCGGCTCACTTCTAACAGTTCGCTAAATTTACGCTCCGATGGCAGACGTTCACCAGGCTGTAGGTTGCTCTGATTAATGTAGCGAATAATTACCTGATAGACGCGATCGGCCAGCGAATTGCGGTCAATTGATGAAAGTAGCAGTTTCTCCATGGGGTGACAACAGTGAGCGATAGATGGACAAAATCGGATGCAGACAGCGCAGCAACAACACACGCCGGCAAATGATAACGTCAGTTGAATTGGAAAAGGCTGTTGCAACTCGAGGTCCGACAAAGAGACTCATGCCGAGATCGATGCCCGTTATATTCAGACCCAAGTTGAAGATGTTTGTTGAATTGGTCTATTGAATAGACCAATTTCCCCCACTATAACACCAGAGCGTGGGCTTGTCAACTGCCCTTTTTGCACCGTATCTGCCGCTTGATTTTGGTCAATTGCGCGGCGCTGAAGTCTCGATCCCGCTGTTATTTGGGGAAAAGCGCCAATCAATTTGGACCTCTGACCGTGAGAAGCGGTCAACCGCTGCATAGCAGCCGCTGACGCGGTTTTGCTCGGTTAGAAGCGGGTTTCTCACCGCGCGCATTTACAACGTCAACGGATGCGAGCACTTTTCACCCTGTGGCCATGACAAGCGATTGATACAACGATGGGATCACACACTTTTTTGACAGAGCGACTGTTGAATGGCCGGTGCATCCTGCACCATGGTGAACGCGGTGATGCGGTCGCCGGTCTGCAGAACCGTGTCGCCGTGTGGGATCATCATCTTGCCGTTGCGGCGGATGGAGACGAGAATGCATTCTTTGGGCAGGTGGGGAGCCACTTCGAGGATGGTTTTGTTGACCGCCTGATCGCCCGCTTTTAGTTCGATCTCGAGGAATTCAGTGTTGTCCAGGTTGCGCAGTTGCATGCGCTTGGCCCGGTGTTGCAACTCAGCGCGCCGGGTGATCGCCATGTTGTAGGCGCGAATGATGTCATCGCGGCGAATCCAGCCCACCAATTGCGTGGGATCGTCCTTGTCGACCACCGGCAGCCGCCCGATCCCGCGCGTGCCCATGCGCGTCAACGCTTCACTTGCGCTTTCGTCGGTCGTGGCGGTTAACAACCGGCTGTGTGGTGTGGCAAATTTGGCAACCGGGGCAGTGGGCGGCAGCTCTTCGATCAGTGCGCGGTCCATATCACTCACGGTGACGATCCCCCACAATCGTCCCTGTTCATCCAAAACCGGTGCACCGTGCCGGTGAGTGCGATTAAAGAGCGCTTCCAGTTCGCTCAGCGTGGTATTCAGGTAGACTGCTTCCAGCTTGTCGACCATCACCTCGTGCACAGCAAGGCTCTCGAGCACGTCCACATCACGTCCCTGTTGCAGGGTAATCCCACGCATCGAGAGACGCACGGAATAGATCGAATCGCGGTTGAGCAATTCGGCCAAGACAGTGGCCAACACGGTGGCCAACATCAGTGGCAATATGAGCTTGTAATCGTTTGACATTTCAAAGACAATCAAGACGGCCGTCATTGGGGCTCGGGCCGCGCCCGAAAAGACGGCAGCCATGCCCACGATCGCGTACGCGCCCGGATTGATGGCCACCGTGGGCCAGAGGGCATGGGCAACCGTGCCGACCATGCCCCCCAAAATAGCCCCCATGAAAAGGCTGGGTGCAAAGACGCCACCAGAGTTGCCCGCCGCAATTGTCAGGGTGGTGGCAACAATCTTTAGGATGAGCAACGGCATCAGCGAGGCAAACGGCAGGTCAAAGTTATTCGCGATCACCTGCTCGATTCGATAGAGGTCGGAGCCGAGGATCTCTCGCCCCGGCAAGAGCAGGGCAACCAAACCAGTCAGGACCATGCCCGCGGCAGCTTTGACCGGCACCGGTACTTGCCACCGATCAAACCAATCTTCGCCGAGAAAACGGACTCGGATGTAGACGACAGCGACCAGGGCCGCGAGCGCGCCCAGAACAATATAGATCGGCAGCTCGCCCAGGTGGTGGAACGGATAGGCGGGGATGTTAAACGCTGGTTCTTCGCCAATCAGAATGCGGCTCACAACGCCAGCGGTTACGGCGCTGATGACCACGGCACCAAAATAGCGAGTGGCAAAGCTACCGAGGATGACTTCCAGCGCAAAAATAGTCCCGGCGATGGGCGCGTTGAACGAGGCCGAGATCCCGGCGGCCACGCCACACGCCACCAAAATTCGTACTCGAGTTTCTGAAAAGTGAAAGAGTTGGCCAACAGAGGAACCGAGCGCCGCCCCAATCTGCACAATGGGACCTTCCCGGCCAGCCGATCCCCCGGCACCAATGGTAATGGAGGAGGCAAGCAATTTGGCGGGCACAATGCGGGCGCGCAGGCGCGCCGAGTGGATTGCCATTGCTTCCATGACTTGTGAGATCCCACCGCCACGAATCTCTTCGGCCCAATGCTGAATAAATAGCCCCACCGTCAGGCCAGCCAGCGCCATCACCAGCAGCCGCCCCCCAAAATAACCCAGCGTCTGTTCAGCCTGCCAAGTCCACGCGGTGATCTCACCCAATAGCCAGACAAAGAGATAGGCGAGGATACCCGTGCCCAAGCCAACAAGGGCAGCCGTGCCAAAGATGACCAATCCCTCTGGCAACTGCCAGCGAGTCAACAGCGTGCCCAGCAATGTTTGGATCCACGCGCGAAATCGGGTTGGCTTGGTTGTGGCAGCACTGTCTGGTGTGGTGATGGGGGGTGTTACAATCTTTGTCATCTATAGATGATAGGCCCGGTGGGGTAAAGGAGCTGACATGAAAATGATGAAGTACAGATCCGGATCTTATTGACAGTCACGCCAGCGCCATCCAGATCTGGCACGGATCAGGGGAAACGCCGCCGCACCTGCTCAAGCTCGATCGCTTTGGCCGTGAACCGATAGAGTTTGGCCGGACGATGGTCCCCTTCACGGATGTTGCCGGTCTCTTCCAACACGTCGGTGGCCAACATTTTGCGCCGGAAATTCCGTTTATCGAGCGGTTCATGCAAGACCGTCTCGTAAACCTTTTGCAACTCGGAAAGGGTGAACTCTTCGGGCAAGAGCAGGAAGCCCAGCGCGGTCCACTCCAACTTCCAGCGCAGCCGCTGCAACGCATATTGCAGGATCCGGTCATGGTCGAAAGCCAGCTCTGGCAGATCGTACATGTTCCACCAGCGCGCGTCCCGGGCATCGCTTGACCCACGGATCTGCTGCTTCGCCACCTGATCAACGCTCAACAGGGCAAAATAGGAGATGGTGATCACCCGCGTTCGTGGATCACGGTCTGGCTCGCCAAAGGTATAGAGTTGCTCCAGATAGACGTTGGTAACATTTGTCTCTTCCGCCAGTTCACGCAGCGCGGCATCTTCCAGATCCTCGTCCATCTCCACAAAGCCACCGGGCAAAGCCCACTTCTCGGCAAAGGGATCGTGGTTGCGCTGGATCAACAGCACGCGCAATTCATCTTCATAAAAGGTAAAGAGAATAATATCCACCGTTACCGCTGGACAGGGATGTGAATAGGTGTATTGTTGTGTACGAGTCACTCTTCTCACTCAACCAGATTCCACTCCCAGCTCGGATACACTCCATCGCTGGCAGCCACAAATGGCCTCAGCCATTGGGCCAGACCTATAGTTCCAGTTTGCGGGCAATTGTCTCCTTGACCGTTCCCGCATCCGCAGGCAGATAGACCGGCGGGTTGGCAAAACGGCTCTCGACTTCGTCCAGATTATCTTCGTGGTAGCCCACCTTGAAGCTGGTAAACTTGAGGCCGTGGGCTGTGCTGATGACCACAACGCGGTCGGTTGATTTGATTGCGCCCCGTTGGGTCAGCTTTAGCAGCGCGCCCAGGGCGACACCCGTGTGGGGGCAGGCATACATGCCAGTGAGATCGGCCATGGCCGCGGCATTGGCCAACTCATCTTCGCTCACCTGCTCCACAACACCATCGCTCGCGCGCACCGCCTGCACAGCTTTTTCATAGCTGATGGGGTTGCCAATCTGGATCGCAGTGGCCAATGTTTTTTGGGCAGCAATCGCTGACTGCTCAGCAAACTCAGTCCGATAGCTCAGGTAGAAAGGATTGGCCTTGTCGGTTTGGGCCGCAACCAACCGTGGCATCTTGTCAGTAATTCCCAGATCCATCAGCAGCTTCAGCCCTTTGTAGAGGGCACTGATGTTGCCTAGATTGCCAACGGGGATGATGATCCAGTCGGGCACCTCCCAATCAAACTGACGCACGATCTCAATGCCAACACTCTTCTGCCCTTCAACGCGGATGCTGTTCATCGAATTGGCCAGATAGATGCTCTGATCCTGCGTCACCTCTTGCACCACCGCCATGCAGCCATCAAAGTCGGTGTCGAGCGCCAGAACATGCGCACCGTTGGCCACGGGCTGCACCAACTGTGCCGTGCTCACCTTGCCCTGGGGCAGAAAGATAATGGCCGGAATGCCCGCGGCCGCGGCATAGGCGGCCAGGGCAGCGCTCGTATCACCGGTGCTGGCACAGGCAACGGCCTGCACCGGGCTGCCATCGGCCATCATCTGTTTCACCACGCTCACCAGCACGGTCATGCCCAAATCCTTGAAGCTGCCGGTGTGGCTGTTCCCACACATCTTCACCCACAGATCGGGCACCCCGATCTGTTGGCCAAAGCGCTCGGCCCAAAAGAGATTGGAGTTGCCCTCATACATGCTCACTACATTTTCATCGCGCAGATCAGGCATGATCCATTCGCGCATGCCCCAGACGCCGCTGCCATAGGGCCATTGGCTTGTGCCGGCACGACGGGTCAACAGCGCTTTCCAGGTTGCGGACGCTTGTTGTTGCAGTGGTTCCAGCTCGTGATGAACTTCCAAGAGCCCGCCACAGGTTGGGCAGGTGTAGATCACGCTGTAGACAGAATATTCACCGGGACATCCGCGAAAGCAGCGAAAATAGGCGCGATAGGGCAGCGTTGTTGTTCGATTTTGAACGTCATCAAGATGCATGGTCAGCTTCCATTGTTCCGTTGCAGATTATCGTTGCACATACCCCACAAGCCTGTGATGGCAAAGCGCCTGAGCAGTGGGACGAGCCAAATCGCGTTTCTGGTACACGGGCGCTGCGCTTGGCAAGCGATCTGTTGCACGAGAAAACCGTGTGGCAACCCTTCGCCTGGCACCCATACCTGGCCCACCGACCCACCAGCAGATCCGACCTGTTGGGGAATGTTGTCGTCATGACACTATTATACCTGATCTGGCACAATATTGCAGAGAGCGAGTGGGGCCGATGGCGTTTTGGCGCGCGGCAACCAGCGCCAGCCAGCGCCAAGAGCACCGGCAACCGCCCAATGAAAAAGCCCCCGACACAGATTGTGTCAGAGGCGAAAGAGCGGTGAAAGAGTTGGGCAGGTAATGATTACGAACGCCTGCAACTGCTCGTCTGCAGCGCTACTTGAGCCGTTCTCGAAATGCTTCCGTCAGCGCGGGCAACACGGTAAAGAGATCACCGACGATACCATAGTGCGCTCGCTCAAAGATTGGCGCATCTTTATCTTTGTTGATGGCCACGATTAGTTTGCTGCCCCCCATGCCCGCCAGATGTTGAATGGCACCGCTGATCCCGGCGGCAACGTAGAGATCGGGCCGCACGGTCTTGCCCGTTTGGCCCACCTGATGTTTGTAGGGAATATAGCCGGCGTCCACCGCAGCGCGGCTGGCACCCATGGCCGCGCCCAACACACTGGCTAGCTCGGCCACCAGAGCAAACCCTTTTTCGGGATCCGCAGCCACCCCGCGACCACCGGAAACAATGATTGAGGCATCGGTCAGATTAACCTCGCCGCTATCGGTGGAGTGCGACGCCGTCACGGTTTCGCCCAGGCTATCTTCATCCACTGCAACGTCAAGGGCAACAACCTCACCCGCGGCAGTGCCTGCCGTGGGCATGGGAAAAGAGCGTGGCCGCGCGCTGGCCACACAAAGCTCGCTGGCAAAGGTAACATCTGCCAAAATATTGCCCGAATAGATTGAGCGGACCGCGGACAACTGTCCATCCACCACCGTCAGATCAACAGCATCGGGTGCATAGCCGGCGTCGCGTTCACAGGCAACCGCGGCCGCCAATTCGCGGCCGCGGTTGGTGGCGCTGGTGAGCACCACCGTGGCGCCGGTCTGATCAATGGCGGCTTTTAATCCGGCGCCATAGGCACCCAACCGATAATGTTGGAGGGCTGGATCGGTGGCAACCAATACCTGATCAACACCATAGCCTTGCGCCTCCTGCACGGTGGCCTCTGTTTCGGCCCCCAATACCAGAGCCGCCAACGATGTGCCGAGCGCATCAGCGATCTCGCGCCCCTTGCCGAGTACTTCCCAGCAACTGGCAACCGCTTCATTATTTTTTTGTTCAATCCACACCAATACAGCCATCACTCTCTCCCATCTCTTTGGCGCTCTGTTTGCACATTTCTCTACCCAAAGCGACTGTCATTTGCGCCGGGCTAGATCACTTTCTCCGCCAACAGTGCATCGGCGAGCTTGGCCGCCTGCTCTTCCGCCGATGCCCCCTCGATGATTGTTACCTCGGTGCTGCGCGCTTCGGGTTTGCGGATGTTGGACCAAGTCGTCTTGGCGGCAGGCAGATCCACACTCAAATCGGCCGCGGTCAAGGTTGGGATCTTGGCACGCCCCGCTTTGCGGATGCCCATGAAATTGGGGTAGCGAGGATCGTTGATCTCTTTGGCCACGCTGACGACGGCTGGCAGATCGACCTCCACCGTCTCTTGCACACCATCAACCAACCGCTCGGCGGTGAGTTTGCCATTGGCAACATCAACAATCTTTACAACATTGCTCAAGAGGCGGTAGCCCAGTTTGGTGGCGACGCCGACATAGACGCTACCGCTGTTGTCATCCACACTCTGTTTGCCCGCCAGCACCAGATCCACCTCTGCTTGGGCCTGAATCGCGGCAGCGAGCAGGCTCGCCGTTGCCCAACTATCACCCGCAACACCAGCGCCTTCAACCAGTAGAGCGCTGCCAATGCCCATGGCCAACGCATGTTTCAACGCATCAGTTTCGCCATCACGCCCGAGCGTCAATGCCACGGTCTCCGCATCAAAGCGGTCTTCCAGCTGAATGGCTTCTTCGGCGGCAAATTCGTCCCACGGATTGATGACCATGGTGGCCTGTACCGCGCCAGTGCTGACCTCTTCTGCCGTCACCTTGGGCAACTCGGCCGTATCCGGCGTCTGTTTGACTAACACAACGACTTTCACAAGCGCACTCCTCTGTTCACACTCTATTTAAAGTAAGCTCTGTTTGAAAACAGTAGATTTTTTTCATGTTTTACCAAAAAGTAGTCTACCAAAGAAGTAGTACTACCGCTTTCAAGCCAACTGCACTATAGACAAGAATATACAGACAAAAATATACAGACAAGAATATACGAGAACTCACGTTGCTATCGACCCTCTTGACACGCGGGTGTTCACACCAAAAATTTCCACGATCACGCGCTGGAGCGATGGGGACGCAACTTCCGTTCAAGAATAAAAAACCGTTGTTCCACGGCTGTTTTCACGCTGTTGACAAACACAATTCATCTACACAAACACAATTCATCTACACAAGCACAATTCATCCGCATTTGTGCCCTGCTAGCGCTGTCAATGAGCAGCGCATAAGAAAAGGGCGGGAACGCCATTGTTCCCGCCCTCAAAGAGGCAAAGCCTCTCGTCGTTCAAATTCACTATAGCACAGGGGTGGGTCAATGGCAAATTGCTTACGATTAACCACCGTGTCACCTGGGCTAGATTTTTCGGCTTCTCAGCAGCAGTCAGCCGGTTGGTCCGTCTAATTTGGGCTAGCCAACCGCGAGAATGATTCGGTTACTGCACAGAAAGTAGCTATAATGCAACCATGAGTATCAACTACTGGATCTTTGTGACAGGTACGCTGGGGCTGTTGGGTTTGATCAGCTATGGTACTTTTGCCACGGCTCGGCTGCTCCGACAGTGGCAACCCGACCGCAATCTGCTGTTGCTTCCCGCCGAAAACTTCATGCGCCTCATCTTCATCGCGCTCTGCCTGCTGCTGGGCACACTCAGCGGTGTGCCGCAGACCAAGCTGGGTTGGGTACCGACTGCTCTTTGGCAACAGATGGCGGCTGGCATTTTTTGGGGCACGTTGTTGGCAATTTGCTTCTACTGGAGCACCCGCTACTTGCTCCAATGGGGGGGAGAGCGCTTCTACTCCGCCGTGGTTATGCGGGCCATTGTGCCGCAGGATCGACGTGAACTGTTGCTCACCCTGTTAGCCATGGGGCCCGTTGTCCTGCTCGAAGAGCTGCTCTTTCGGAGCTTGTTGCTCGGCGGCTTCAGCGTGGTGTTGCCCGTGCCCCTGTTGCTGGTCGGCTGGAGTATTCTCTTTGGCCTGCTGCACAGTCCCCAGGGGCTGTGGGGTATGCTCGGTTCTGGGCTGGCTGGCCTGCTGTTTGGGGTGCTCTTCTTGCAACAGGGCAGCTTGCTGCTGCCCCTGGTGGCTCACTATGTAGCCAATGCTCTGCAACTGATCCAGGCCATGCGGCTCGGCTATGGCCGCTCGCCAGCCCCCAACGAAGAGCCCTTGCCCGTGGAAGAAACGCTCTGCTGAACAAAGCTCTGGTCCGTCGTATAGAAGCCGCGCCGGCCATATAGACGCACCTTGAAGAGCTCCGTCAGCATGTTGATCGTATCGCGGAGCGGCTCGACGCGGCTGTTTTCGCCATAGTACCAGTGCACGGGGATCTCGACCATACGCAGCCCGTGGCGAGAGGCGATGTGCAACACCTCCACATCAAAGCCCCAGCCATCGATCTGCTGCAGGGGAAAGAGAAAACGCGCCGCGGCCCGGCTAAAGCATTTAAAACCACACTGTGTGTCCTGCACATTGGGCACGGCAATTACCCGCACCAAGAAATTAAAGACCCGCCCCATTAAATGACGATACTCCGGTTCGCCGTGGCGGACAGCCCCCGCAACCTCGCGGCTGGCAATGGCAACATCAAAGGATCCGGCGGGCAGGGCCGGGGGCAAAAATTCGGCAATGTCCTCGATGGGCACCGACAGATCAGCGTCGCTCATTACCAGATAGTCACCTTTGGCATTCAGCATCCCATGCTTGACGGCCGCGCCTTTGCCCTTGGCCGAGCGCAATAGACGCACCGTAACCCGGGCGGATGGGGTGGGCTGTTCACTCTGTTGATGCTCGATAAACTGCTCCACAACCGCGGCCGTTTCATCCGTCGAACCATTCTCCACCACAATGACTTCCGAAACGTAGGGCTGCTGCACCAGAAAAGCAACGGTCCGTTCGAGCGTGGGCGGTAAGCGCTTCGCTTCATTATAGGCGGGGAAAATTATGCTAACGAATGGAGATGATTCGCTATACGCCACAGAGAACTTCTCCTGAACAAAGTTGACAACAACAGCTGATAACAGCCAGTAAAAGTATGAATGAATGGGACGAAGGCGCTATTGAGCACCCAAACTTTGCGTGCCTTGCCATCAAACCAATACGCCACGGAGTGCCATAAATAGAAAAGCATGCACAACAAGGGTGCCGCCCCACAGCAGATAGGCCCCAATGGGCTGGCGACGCCACGCCATGACCAAGCCCCACACGCCATTGATGATCCAGGCCCACAAGCCGATCATTGGCAGGCGAAAGAGTACTTCTTTGTCGCGCACCAGTTCGGGCAGGCCGTCGCGACTGTAGCGCACTGGCAGCGGGTTGGGCAGCTCTGGAAATTGTACCATGAGCACGCCAAAGAGCAACAAGACCCCCAAGAGGCCAAGGCCCAACAGCAGCGGACCAAGCTGCCCCTTGCCCAGAAAGCGCTCCAGCGTGGAAAGGCGGATCTGTTCCATGACAACCAGCTGTGAGGGTCCGAGCCGGTAGCGTTCCTGCAGTGCCACCAAAAATGCCTGGGGATCGGCTGGAGAAATCGCGAAGCGCATCTTGCCCGTGTCGAGCAAAAGAGAGTCAGCGAGTGGTTGGGTGGCAAAGAGCGTTGTGCGCGGATGGGTCTTTTGCGCGCGACGCACGAAGGGTGCGGGCCAGTAGCGCCAGGTGGCGCTCCAACTCGCTTTGCTTTCCACGTTGCCCTCATCATCAGCGCCACCATCACCATCAATGATCTGCTGGATCGCCTGTAGCGGAATGACTTGGCGCAGGTTCGCCCAGCGAATGGTCACGGCGTTGCGATCGATCCAATATTCAAGCGTAAACGCACCCCACGTTCGGTAGAGCAGATAGAGCAAAGCGGGCACGCTCAGCGTAATGAACACAATGAGCAGAAAACGCAACGTGTCGGTGGGCCGCTGCAACACCCAGTGCAAAAGCAGCAGATCGATCAGCAACAGCCAGCCACTGGCAATCAATCCCTCCCAACGCGTCTTGTCCGTCACCGGTCGAAAGACCATTTTCTCGCTCCTCTACCAATCCCAGCCGCGCAATGTTGCCAGGAAGGCGTGGTTGGTGAGATCCAGCCCGACCGGAGTGACACTCACATAGCCATTGGCAATTGCCCCCACGTCGGTACCATCATCGGGGAAGTCGGTGACATTGGTGCCGCCCAGCCAGTAGTAGGGCCGGCCATAGGGATCCTCGCGCCGAATCAGCACATCCTCATAGCGACGCTTGCCCTGGCGCGTCACTTCGATGCCCTTGATCGCGGCCGCTGGCAGGGCTGGAATATTGACGTTGAGCAGCGTATCGGCGGGCAGCCCGTGAGCCAGCACCTGTTGCACAAAGTGGCTGGCATAATCAGCCGCTTGTGCCAGCAGTTCGGGGCCGGGAATGGGTGCCTGTTGGGCCGCAGCTGTGCTAACGGCAATCCCCGGAATGCCATAAATGGTTGCTTCCAGGGCACAGGCCACGGTCCCGCTATAGGTCACGTCGCCACCGAGATTATACCCATTGTTGATGCCACTCACCACCAGATCCGGGCGCTCTTCCAACACGCCTTCGGCAGCCAGCGCCACACAATCGGTGGGGCCGCCGCTGCAGCTGTACGCCGCGCTCCCGTCAGCCAGGGTTACGTCATGGACGCGCAACGGCTTGTGCATGGTTTTGGAATGGCCAGAAGCGCTCCAGTTACGCTCCGGTGCCAGCACGATGACCGTGGCCACGCTGCTCAGCGCCGCTTTCAACGCCAGCAGACCGGGAGAATGGACTCCATCATCGTTGGTTACAAGAATCGTTGGCATCGGTGATAATCCCAGTTCACTCTCTCTTTGCGCTGCAATGGTTCGTGTTACTCTTCCGCACGGTGGCGAACATAGACCCGCACCTCTTCTGGCTCGGCCGCGTTGCCGGCTCGGTCATAGGCAATGACTTTGATCAAGTGGCTTTCAAAGTAGACACCAGCACTGGTCTGAATCGCCTGGAAGCCGTCACCAAATTCGAGCATGCGCCCGGGCTGAACATCGGGATCATCGCTCTCAAAGCCTAGCCAGTTTTGAGTGCCTGCACTTTCAATTTGGGCAATGTCGCGCATGCTGATGCGCCAACGCTCATTGTAAGGTGCAACAGTACTCTTGACAAATTCATTGCCATTTATGTAATACTCCACCCGATCCACGGCCCAGGTATCGTCCACGAGCACGTTGATGTTGATCTGTTCGCTATCCTCCATTACATAGAGTCGATCGGGCTTTGGCTCGGAAATCAACACATTTGGCGGTGTGTTATCAATCGTGACTGGTGTCTTCCATTCGCGCTGGCCATCTTCACGATTGACAGTCAGCCGCAGCGTGTAGACGCCTTCGGGCAAGACAGTTGTATCCAAACGCTCCAGCACACCGTTATTCACCTCTTCGCCATGTTCGGGACCGATCTGTGTCCATTCCTGCGGATCCAGCCCACGACCAAATTCGACGCGATAGGGACCACCACGGGCATTGCCGATGATCTCCGTCAAGCCGCTGATGTAGCCGTTGAGCGAAGGCTGAATAATCGCGGCATCCTGGTCAAAATCTTCGGGCCGATTGACGGACTGCTCTGTTGGCGGCTGGGCAATGCCACTTTCGCGCACCCAATCCGCGGCTTCCTGGGGCAACATCTGGTATGTTCGCACTTGCACTCGCTCGGGCGGGGTGGCAGGGCCAGCCAGCAACCCGGTCTCCGTGTCAATTTCAAACGATTGCCAAATGGTATCGGGCTGGGTTGGCTCGGTGCCCGCCACGAAAATTTCGTTGCGTTGGTTCAAACATTGAGGCGTGGGCAAAAGACCACTGGGCACGCAGACAGCCCGGTCGGTAATGCCCGGTGGGCGTTCATACCAGCGGGCGGGCTCACGCTCATGCACTGTGCGCATGACCGCATTCCAGATCGGCGCGGCCCCGGAAAGGCCGGTGACGTTGCGCATCGACTCGTTGTCGGTGTTGCCGACCCAGACGCCGACCGTGGCCTGCGGCGTAAAGCCCATGGTCCAGTTGTCTTTGAAGCCATCGGTGGTGCCGGTCTTGGCCGCCACCCTGCGGTCGGGCAACGTTAGTGACGTGTTGGCCCCAAAGGCTGGCGCACGGGCCACATCATCGCTCATCATGTCGGCCATTACATAAGCGACTTCCGCGCTGACCACACGTTCGGCTTGTGGGTCCTGATAGGCTTTGACCACTTCACCGTTGGTATCCTGTACCAACAGCACAGAGACGGGGTTGAGGTTGCGAAAGCCGCTGCGTTGCTCAAAGGGCAGCACCGACTCGCCGATCATCACGCCCCCATTCCCCAACACGCTGTAGGCGTAGGTATGATCCAGCAGCGAGACTTCACCGCCACCGAGCACCAGATTTAGGCCGTAGTAGTTTAGCCCCCGATCCAAGCCGTTGATCCCAAGTTTGTGGGCAGTGCGCAGGGCATCGGCAATGCCCACATCTTGCATCAAGCGAATGGCGGGAATATTGTACGAACGGGCCAGTGAATTGCGCATGGAAACCGGCCCGTGATATTGACGGTCATAATTTTCTGGTCGATAGTAGGTACCATCGGCCTGGGGCCAAGCCGTATCGACATCCAGCAACATGGTTGCCGCGGACATACCCTTTTCCAACGCAGTTAGATAGACATACGGCTTAAAGCTGGATCCGGGCTGCCGGCTCGCCGTGGCCACGTTGACTTGGCCATCAATCTCATCATTGTTGTAGTCCAGTGAGCCGACCATGGCCAAGATTTCGCCGGTGTCGTTTTTGATGGCCACGACCGAGGCATTGGTGGCGTTCTTATCCTGCTCGATGAGCGCGACAATCTGTTCCCGGGCAATCTGCTCGGCAGACTTCTGCAGCTCGACATCCAGCGTCGTGTAGATCTGCAATCCCTTGCGCCAGATGTAATAAGGATCTTCCACCGTGTTAAATTCGTTTTTGACCTGATCCAACACATAGAGCGCGAAGTGGGGCGCGGTTAAAATATCAAACCGCTCGGCCACCGACTCACGCAGGTCAAGCGGTTGGGCGAACGCCGCGGCTGCCTCGTCCGCCGAAATGTAATTGGCATCGACCAATGCCTGCAGGGCGAGCCCCTGGCGATCCTTGGCGATCTCGAGGTTGTTGATGGGATTGAGCGCGGGGAATTGGGGAATGGGGGCCAACATGGCCGCTTCTGCCAACGAGAGTTCGCTGCTGCTCTTGCCAAAATAGACCTGGCTGGCCGCTTCCACCCCATAGGCCAGATTGCCGTATGAGTTATAATTGAGATACCACTCCAGCACCTTCTCTTTGGGATAGCGCCGCGTGACCTCCATCGCCAGGATCACTTCCTTGATCTTGCGCGCGTAGCTCTGTTGAGCACGCTCCTCTGGCGCAATGACAATGTTTTTGATCAGCTGTTGGGTAATGGAGGAACCACCCTGAACGGCACCACCTTGCAGATTCGAGAAGAAAGCACGCAAGAGACCGCGGGCGTTGATCCCAGGGTTTTCCCAGAAATTGCGATCTTCCAGCGCCACCGCGGCCTGATAGATCCACGGTGACATCTGCTCCAGCACTACATAGCGGCGATCCCCGCGGAAAGGCCGCGGGTCGATGCTCTCATAGAGCAGATATTCGCCGGTGCGGTCATAGATGCGCACCGTCTCAAACTCATCCTGTTGCTCTTCAATGACGCTGGCATCGGGCAGTTGGGCCGCGTAGGAAGTATAGATCCCATAGGTGGTGGCCGCGCCCAGCGCGGTGACCCCAGTGACGACCAGCAGCGCGATGATGATCAGTGCACCAATGCTCTGCCCAGCCCACAGCCACGGCCGCGGGCGATTTGCCTGGAGCCGCTGGCGTTTGCGCCGCGCCATTAATATGTAGTCATGTCGATTCAATCGATTCATGGTTGTGGTTGCTTTCAGAAAGGCTCAGGCATCAGAATGTGATTGGGCTCGTGACACTGTTGCTCATGACACTGTTACTCGTGACACTGTTGCAGAATAAGGCCAATCATGTTTCGCGCGTGAGCGACGTACAAATGCTGATGCGCTCGCTTAACAGCCGAACCGCCCAGCAAAAGACCGAAGTGCTATCCTAGCATAATTTGGCCCAAAAAGTGAAAGTGAATAAAGGGTGGGGCGCATTTCAGAACCAACGACTGATCGATCCGGATCTATATGGCTCCGGTTGGGAAAGCTCCGTGCGTTGCACTCGCCACCACTATCTTTGCGCCAAGGGCACGATGCCCCCGATCAGCGTGGGGTTGTTCCAGTGATCGCCAAAATCTATGGTATGATGAACGCCACTGATGCGTCTGTATCCTGTTACACAGAATAGTCGAGAGTCTACATAGTCGAGAGTCTACCGGGATGGAGTTGTTCAGGTGTGAGCGCCAGCCAGGGTTAACGGGTATGTAGGCACGTGTCAATAGGTAGGCACGTGTGAATAGGTGGCAACAACTCCTTTGGCGGAGAGTGCCGAATAGAGATAGAGCAGAAAAACCCATGCAAGTTTATCAATACGATGTAATCGTCATTGGCAGTGGCCCCGGGGGAGAAGGGGCCGCAATGAAGTTGACCAAAGCCGGCAAACAGGTTGCAGTTGTCGAAGAGAAAGCCGAAGTTGGCGGCAACTGTACCCACCGCACGACCATTCCGAGCAAAGCGTTGCGTCAGGCCATCCAACAGATGGTTGACAGCGGCAACTATGCGGAGACCAACTATCAGGATCTGCTCCAGTCGGCAGAGCGAGTCATCGATCAACAGGTTGATCTGCGCAGCAGCTTCTATGAACGCAATCTGATTGAGGTGATCCACGGTCGGGCCTCCTTTCTCAACGAACATACCATTCAGGTCACCGCGCCCAGTGGTGCCACCAAAGAGTACACCGCGGCCC
Organism: Caldilineaceae bacterium; assembly: GCA_965228585.1. GTDB lineage: Bacteria > Chloroflexota > Anaerolineae > Caldilineales > Caldilineaceae > JAHBVH01. Next base: position 376,251 of record CBDDHX010000011.1, on the reverse strand, counting down.
AATTCATCATCGCCACTGGTGCTCGCCCCTATCATCCCGACGACATTGACTTTCACCACCCGCACATTCTGGACAGCGATTCGGTGCTGACCTATGCCAAGAACCCGCGCTCCATTACCATCTATGGCGCAGGTGTTATTGGCTGTGAATACGCGTCGATCTTCCGTGGGCTGCGCATCAAGGTCAACCTGATCGATCCGCGTGACCGTCTGCTCTCTTTTCTCGACGACGAGATCATCGACGCGCTGAGCTATCACCTGCGTGATAATGGCGTGCTCATCCGTCACAACGAAGAGTATGAACGGGTCGAAGCACACAAGCAGGGTATCACCCTCTATCTAAAATCAAACAAGGTCATCCACAGCGAGCTGTTGCTCTGGGCACAGGGGCGCACGGGTAATTCTGACCGCATGGGCCTCGAAGCATTGGGAATCACCATCAACCGGCGGGGCAACATCGAGGTGAACGAAAATTACCAATCAGCCCAGTCCCACATTTATGCCGTCGGTGATGTGGCGGGTGGTGCCAGCCTGGCCAGCGCGGCCTATGATCAGGGACGTTTTGCAGCGACCCAGATCGTCACCGGCCAAACCGAATATCAGCTGGTCGAACAGATTCCCAGCGGCATCTACACCATCCCCGAAATCAGCTCTATTGGCGCCACCGAGCGTGAGTTGACCGAGCAACGTGTTCCCTATGAAGTGGGGCACGCGTTCTTTCGCCACCTGGCCCGTGCACAACTGAGTGGGCGCACCACCGGCATGCTGAAGCTGCTCTTTCACCGCGAGACGTTGCAGATTTTGGGCATCCACTGTTTTGGCTCCCAGGCATCAGAGATCATCCACATTGGGCAGGCGATCATGGCACAAAAAGACGAGGCCAATTCACTGATGTACTTTGTCAACACCACCTTCAACTACCCAACCATGGCCGAAGCCTATCGGGTCGCCGCCTTGAATGGGCTAAACCGAGTCCGCTAAAGGAGATTATTGGCAATGACGAGTAAAGCTGCAACCGCGACCCAACCATCATTTCTGCCCGAACGGCTGGATCGGGTTTACGCGCACCTCACGACCGCGGTCGAGGCGGGAACCATTCCCGGTGCCGCGATCCAGCTCGCCCAACGGGGCCACTTCCTGGCACCCAAAGCCTTTGGCACAATGCGCTCGGAGCAGACGACGCAGCCCGACACGATCTTTCTCACGGCATCCGTCACCAAGCCGATGACGGTAACGGCCGTGATGATGCTGGTGGAACGGGGGGCGCTGCTGCTCGACGATCCGGTCCACACCTTCATTCCCGAGTTTGGCAACCGCGGCAAAGAGACCGTTACCGTGCGCCACCTGATGACCCATACATCCGGCCTGCCCGACATGCTGCCAAACAACATTGCGTTGCGCAAGGCCCACGCGCCGCTCGCCGAGTTCTATCGCCAGATGTTTGATCTGACGCTCGACTTTGCGCCGGGCAGCCATATTCAATACCAGAGCTGTGGCACGGCCATGCTCGCGGTCATTGTTGAACGTCTCAGCGGCACGAGTTTGCCTGAGTTTCTGCACCGCGAATTGTTTGCGCCCCTGGGTATGAACGACACCGCGCTTGGTCTTCGCGATCTGCCACAGGAACGGATTGCCCACGTCAACGTGGCCGACGATCTGCGCGCTGCCGATTGGAACTGGAACACGCCCTATTGGTGGCATCTGGGCGTGCCGTGGGGTGGCATGTTCTCCACTGTGCACGACATGGCGCGCTGCTGCCAGATGTTTCTCAATGGTGGCGAGTTGGATGGCGTGCGCATTCTCAGCCCCACCACTGTTGCCGCCATGACCCGTGATCAGACCGCGTCCATGTCACTGATTCCCGCGGAAGAACGCTATCATCAGGCTTGGGGGCTCGGCTGGCGTCAGATGCCCACGCGTGCCTGGTCCTATGGTGGTAACCTGCTGTCGCCCGGTTCCTATGGACACGGCGGCGCCACCGGGACTGTCGTCTGGGTTGATCCGGTGCAGCAAGTGGTCTGCACCCTCTTTACCAATGAGCCGGCGGTGAAGAGTGAACGGCTGTTGGGGCAACTATCAAATCTGGTTATGGCGGCGGTGGCGTGAGGCATGCATGGCTGCTCTGCTCGGCAACAAGAGAATTACATTTCCAACTGAATAACCCACTCATCTGCTAGAAGAGGAACCAACCCAATGGAATATGGCAATATCCCTGGCATTGACAAACCGATCTCGCGCCTGGTGCAGGGCACGGTGATGATCAGCATGAAGAAGCTGGAAGAGAGCATGGCGTTGCTCGATGGCGTCTATGCACTTGGCTGCACCACCTTTGACACGGCTCACGGCTATGGCAGCGGCGACTGTGAACGCGCCCTCGGCCACTGGTACAACGAACGCGGTCTGCGCGACAAAATCGTGGTGCTCGGCAAGGGCGCACATCACAATCAAGATCGCCAGCGGGTGACGCCATATGACATCACCGCGGATCTGATGGACTCGCTGGCTCGCCAGCAGACCGATTTTATCGACCTCTACGTGCTGCACCGTGACGACCCCACCCAACCGGTTGGCCCCATTGTCGAAGTGCTGAACGAGCATCATGACGCTGGTCGCATCCACGCCTTCGGTGGCTCCAACTGGACCACGGCGCGCATTGAAGAAGCCAACGAATACGCAGATAAGCATGGTTTGCAGCCTTTTATCGTGAGTAGCCCCAATTTCACGCTGGCCGTGCAACAGCAAGCGCCGTGGCCCAACTGCATCAGCATTGCTGGCCCCGCGGGCGAGAGCGAGCGTGCTTGGTATGCCGAAAAGGAGATGCCGCTCTTCACCTGGTCGAGCCTGGCCGGGGGTTTCTTCACCGGGCGCTTCGACCGCGACAATCTCGATAGCTTCGAGAGCTACGGCGACAAGCTCTGTGTCGACTGTTACTGTACCGAGGAGAATTTCCAGCGGCTGGACCGGGTCAAGGAGCTGGCGAATGAGAAGGGGTTGACGATTCCCCAGATCGCCACTGCCTATGTAATGAACTATCCGCTCAATATTTTTGCGCTGGTCGGCTGTGCTCACCCAGATGAATATAAAGCAAACATGGAGGCAATGACGCTCAAGCTGACCCCAGCGGAGATGGCTTGGCTGAATCTGGAGCGCGACAGTCGCTAACGTCAACAGAGTTTGATGGGGTGACAGCCCGACCATAAGACGAGTATGCGGGGCGGCTGGCGGTACAGCGTCGGTCGCCCACGCTTTCCCCGCAACCGTGACGGTGTACCCCCGACACAAATTCTTAGCTTCCACCTTTGCTATCGCTATGGCCCAATCCACAACCCAATCGCCGCTGCTGCTCGGCATCGACATTGGCACCACAAACATCAAAGCCATTGCCTTTGATCCCACTGGCCAGGTGGCAGCAGCGGCCCACGTGCCAACCCCCACCCACCATGGACAACCGGGCCGCGCGCACTACGATGCTGAAGAGATTTGGCAGACGGTGGTCAGGCTCATCCGCGCGGTGGTGGCACAGCTGGAACGGCCCAATCGCATTGCCAGCGTCGCGGTGGCCAGCTTTGGCGAGAGTGGCGTACCGCTCGATGCGCGGGGCGAGCCCACCCACGCGGCCATTGCCTGGTTTGACGACCGCACCGTGGCACAAGCCGAGTGGCTGCAGGCCACACTGGGGCGGGATGCGCTCTTTCAGGTAACGGGAGTGGCAGTGCAGCCCATCCTCGGGCTATGCAAGTTGCTCTGGCTGCGAGATCATGAGCCGGATCTGCTGGCGCGCACCCACAGTTGGCTCAATATGGCTGACTACGTTGCGTTTCGCCTTTGCGGCGTGCTCGCCACAGACTATTCCCTGGCCTCGCGCATGCTCTGCATGGATCTGCAACAACGCGGCTGGGCACCCGATCTGCTGGCACAGGTGGGGATCGATCCCGCCATCCTGCCGCCCCTGTTGCCCGGCGGCACGACCCTGGGTCCGCTGCTCTCCCCGGTGGCTGCGGCAACGGGCTTGGACCCGTCAACCCAGGTTGCCGTCGGTGGTCTCGACCACGTCTGTGGCGCGTTGGCGTTGGGGGTGACAGAGCCGGGCACGGTGCTCAATTCGATTGGAACGGCAGAAGGTATTTTTCTGCCCGTGGCCCAGCCCATCTTTGATCCGAGCTATGGCGAACAGGGCTATTCGCAGGGGGTGCACGTTGCCGGAGAGTACTATCTCTTTGGCGGGTTGTACACATCCGGGGCCGCGGTCGAGTGGTTTCGCAAGCAGCTGACCGCCGCGACAGCGCACGCCACCCTCTGTGCCGAAGCAGGCGAGATCGCCGCAGGCAGCCACGGAGCTTTTTTTCTGCCCCATCTGCGCCAGGCCAGTCCGCCCCACCTCGATCTGACGGCGCGCGGCGCGTTCATTGGCTTGCAGGCAGAGATGACGCGCGGAACGCTCTTTCGGGCGCTCCTAGAGGGTCTGGCTTACGAGATGCGCTATTCGCTGGAGCCACTGTTGGCGCACGGCAAGATTGCACAGCTACACACAGTCTATGTTGCCGGTGGCGGCGCGCACAACGCGCTCTACAACCAGATCAAGGCCAGCGTGCTCAACCAGCCACTCACGGTGGTTGATGTGAAAGAGACGACCGCGCTGGGCGTGGCGCTACTCGGTGGCGTTGGCGCGGGGATCTACCCAGATCTGCAAGGCGCGTTGGCAACGCTCGACCGCGAGCAGCGTGTGATCGAGCCGATTGGAAGCGAAAGCACCTACTATGCAGACGCGTACCACACGATCTACCGACGGCTCTATGCAACGCTGCGCGCCCTCTTCTAGAGTAAGCGCTGTTTGAAGTCGGTACTGTTACCCCTTTGGTGGATCACGAAAAAACCGACCGTACTCAAGCCAACCGCACTGTAGTAACTGTCCACAAACAGCCCCGCACCAACCGCAGCGGCGGTGCATCGCACAGATGACCCGATTGGGGGCAGAGCCGCTTTGCCGGCGCCTGTGCAACGCATTCATTTCTATCCCCCTTGCGCTTGGGTCCACTGTAATCTCACATCCACTGTTGCCCCCAAGTCGATCTGGACATCAACCCATCCCATGCTATACTATTTTCCGGGTATGGTCTGCACGCGCCCCAGCGAAGTGCCGTTACGCACTGATCGCACACTTGCTTGGTACTGGGCTTGTTGATGGGCAAATGCGCTCTACCTTGATGGTGTTGGAAGGATGGGGATTTACATGGATCTGTTGGAGCAGCGAGAAACGCGTGGGCAACGCGGGGCATACAACCGCAAACGTTCGCCGCGTTTTATTCTCTTTTTAGTGGCTGGCGTGGTGTTATGGCTGGTTGCCATTGCACTCTTTCTCATGGCCTGTGCCATACCGGCCAGTTGGGTACCCATGGCCAACGAGTCGGCAAGTGATGAAGACGCGAACAGCGCGGCATCACCAACCGCGATCGTGATTGAGCGCGGTAGTGGAGCATCTCTGCCCGCGTTGACGGCGGTGCCAGCCTTGCCCCGGCCCATTCTGCCCACCGCGGCCGTGCCCACAGAACAGGTTGCCACGCCGCAAGCTACAGCAGCCCTGCCCGTCCTCGTGCCGACGGTGGCCGGACAGGCACAGGAATCTGGACCCGCACGTCACGGCTCGCAGGCCAACCAGCCGCAAGCCCCGATTCAGACCGGCACGCTAATCGATTGGCAGTACATTGATGGCTATAACCACGCCGCGATTGATGAACTGAGCCGCCGCTTCTATCCCGATACCAACCTCCTGCTGGCACGCCATGGGGTGGAGCGTTATCAGGTACGTTTTCAAACGCTCAATCAGCACCACGAGCTAACGCCGATTCGGGCCGAGCTGTTCATTCCCACAACCGATGTACCAACCGAATTTCCGCTCTTTGTCTATGGCTCTGGCACCACGGGCATTGGCAACGAGTGTGCACCCCTGGATGAACTCACCCACGGGCGCAACTGGGGCAGCTATCGCACCCACATGTTGAGCTACGCAGCCCAGGGCTACATTGCCATCTTGCCACTCTGGCAGGGCTATGACGACCTGGCACGCACCCATCCCTACTTTGTGGCCGAGTTGGAAGGCCCGGTGCTGCTCGACGCGGCGCGCGCGGTCTACCAATTTTTTGCGACAACGGCAATCCATCAGGCACAACCGGCGGCAGCGCTCTTTTTGGGGGGCTATTCGCAGGGTGGGCACGGCGCGTTTGCCGCCGATGCCATTGCCCCGGCCTATGCTCCCGAGTTGGCGATCAAAGGGGTCATTGGCCATGCCAGTGCCCCCAATGTCGAGGCGCTCATGCGCGAGACGCCCGCGTTGGCTCCCTACATTGTCTATGCCTATCGCGACTATTATGGAGCCGAGGTCATTGAGCCGGCCGCGGTCTTCCAAGAGTGGTGGCTGCCCACCTTTGACATCGACGCGTCGAACAAATGTGTGGACGAGATTTACAAACATTATCAGGGAGGACAGGAGAACATCTACCGTCCCGAATTTCGTGATTCGCTCTATGGCAAACGGCTGGACGCGGACTTTCCTGCATTCAAACAAGCATTGGATCGCAACAACGTGGGCAGCCAACCGAGCACGCAGGTTCCCGCTTTGCTGCTACACGGCTCGGCGGATCCCATTGTGACGCAACAGACCAACGAAGCTTTTCTGCGCCAGATCTGCCAGCAAGGCAAACCATCGACCTATTATCTCTACAACAACGTCCACCATTTTCAGACTCGACAGTACAGCTTTGTCGATACAGTGCAATGGATGCAAGCCATCCTGAGTGGAATACCGGTGCGCCAGGATTGTGGTGCCTTTCTGGCCCAGTGAAGCGACCTGACATGAAATCCTTTCTCGCTAAATTCGCCATTTTGCTGCCCTTGTTGGTGCTGCTCCAGCTCTTCTTCGGTCTCGTCTATCCAATGGAGATTCCAACGGAGATCGAGCAATTTGAGCAACAGATTGCCGACGAAGTGGACATTTTCTACTTTGGCGACAGCACCGTCTGGCATCCACGGGGCACCCAAACGACGCCAGCAATGGTACAGGAATATTTGGGGGAGCGGACGGTCGGCGAGGTCTCCCACGCTGCCTACAACCTGGATCTCTATCTGCATTACATGCAAGCGTTGATTCGCGCCACCGCGGATGGCAGCTATCGACCCGAGTTGGTGATCATTCCCATTAACATGCACTCCTTTGCGCCAGAGTGGGATCAGCGGCCCGAGTATCAGTTCACCGCCGAAAAACGCATTCTCGACCATGGCCGCACATTTTCGCGCATCTTCGGGCGGCCACTCAATATCTTTGGTGTCTACGATTCGCCAATTAGCAGCGAAGAATTTCTCAACACCGATGTCTACAGCGATACGGCTGTTGTGGGGCAGGTAGCAGACTTTGAAGCCGCGCTGGGCAATAGCCGGCTGGAGGAAAAGGAGAACGAACGCTTTGTCTACTACCAAGCCCTGCCCGAAGAAGGGTTGATGGAAAGTACATTGGTCTACTACTACATGGCTCCACTCGCCGCCGACCATCGGAAGGTGCAATCGATGTTGCAGATCGTCTCGCTGTTGCAAGCGCATGATATTGGTCTGCTCTTTTACATCACACCCGTGGATGGCGAGTTGGGGGATGTCTATTTGGGGACAAGCTTTCGTCGGCGGCTGACGGCCAACAAGCAGGTGATTCTGGATCTGCTGGCCGAGCGAAATGTACCAGTTCTCGATCTGGCCGATGCGCTGGAGCCCTTTTACTTTAGCGACACGGAACACCTGCAGCAGGAAGGAAAACGTTACGTTGCCGAACAGCTGGTTGCCCAGATCGACCCGACCGTGCCGCTGGATCGGAACTTGGCAAATCAGGCAACCACAACGACACCAACAGCAGACAGTGACAAGCGTGAGAGGGCGGATCAACAATCGACGCGGTCAACCCCATCGACAACACCCACTCCCATTGCCACGGTGGACGCGGCGGCCAACCCACTGTTGGCCACAGCCGCGGCCCGGGCCACTCAAGCCGCCGGTGGAACAGCAGCCACGGCAACCGCAGTACCCTGACTTTCTACCTGCTTCCGTTCCCGCCAAACCTTGTCTTACCAGCTCTACCCTAACCGACAAAATAGCCCCAAAGAAAGAAGCGCAAAATGTACCCACCTTCCCGCCGCCCTGTGCTCTCCCTCCTTGTGCTCTCCCTCCTATTGCTCATGTTGCTCGTGGGTTGTGGAGATGACGGTACGGCTAACGATAGCGAAACGGCTGTTCCAACGGCGGCTGAAAGTGCCAGTGAGCCAACTGAGCCGACCGAAGCAATCCCAGACCGGTCAGTGGCCCCAACAGTCACAGATGATTCGTCTCCAACCGCGACTGCCCCTCTGACTGATACAGTGACCAGCGATACAGTGACCAGCGATACAGTGACTAGCGACACAGTGACTAGCGACACAGTGACTAACACCCTGATCGCCACGGCATCTGCAACAGAAGCAGCGACTGCAACATCGACTGCAACATTGACTGCAACATCGACTGTGACAGTTGCGACCACGACTGGCAATGTGCTGGTTCCCACCGACACGCCAGCCGAGTCATCACCTGCAACCCCGGCCTCCGCAACGGAAGCAGGTGCACTGCTCAACTCACTCTTTCTGCAAACGGTGAGTGCCGCGGCAATCGACCAGGAGAGTCAATTCTTCTACCCGGCCAGCAATTTTACCGAAGCCGCCTACGATGTGGATATTTACCGCATGACGGTCCAAAGCAGCACGGAGACGGGTGACCCAATCGACCTGCAGGCCGATCTTTACATTCCGCGCGTCGAAACAGCCACGGCGTTACCCATCCTGGGCTATGCACCGGGGACGACTGGTTTGGGCGATGCGTGTGCGCCGTCGGAAGAGTATCGGTTGGGTCGCTCTTGGGGCAGCTATCGCGCCCACATGCTCAGCTACGCGGGACAGGGGTTCATCGGCGTCATGCCCGATGGCATGAGTTACGACGACCCCGAACGCCCCCATGAATATTTCATTGCCGAGCTTGAAGCACACACGCTGCTCGATGCCGTGCGTGGCGCGTTGGCCCTGTTGGCCGATCCCGCCATCGATGTGGCCGCCGAGCCCCAGGATGCGCTCTTTGTGGCGGGCTATTCAAATGGTGGGCACACGGCTTTTGCGGCCAAGGATTTTGCCGAAACCTACGCGCCCGAGTTGCCGCTGCGTGGGGTGATTAGCCACGGTGCCACCACCAACGTCGAAACGCTCATGATCGAAAGCCCCGTCTTTACGCCCTATCTGATCTACGCCTATGAATACTATTATGGCAGCGACGTCATTACAGCGGGACAAGTCCTTGCCGAAAGCTGGCTCGCCACCTTTGCCCAGGATGTCAACACCAAATGTGTGGACGAGATGTTTGCCTATTACAGCAACGACCCGTTGGCAATGTACCGGCCAGATTTCCGCAGTGCGCTGGAAAATGGAGAGCTGGGCGCGAGGATGCCGCTGTTCAAAACAGTGCTCGATGCCAACTACGCGGGGACCTTTGGGGGATTTGATGTGCCGGTGGCCTTCTTTCAGGGCAGCGCCGATGCCACGGTGACCCCGCGGGCACAGCAGCAGTTCGCCCGCGATCTGTGTGCCCAGGGGCAGCCAGTGACATACGTGACCTTGCCAACGGTTCGTCACGTCAACACGCGACAAGCGAGCTTCCTCGCCTCCATTGAGTGGATGCGCACCATCGCGGCCGGCAATGCCCCTGTCGACGACTGCACGACCCTGGCGGAGTAGCCGGGACATCTGGTGTCTGTCCTGAACTTCTCTATTCTCCCGCGGAATGGAAATCTCCGGCACGGCCCGGCAGTTTGCTCGAAAGCGGACAGGTCATGAACCGTGTGAGGGACTTTTGTGCTGCCGAAGAATCGCGCTTGCCCCACCCATCCCATGGCTGGGGGCGACAAGGGTACGCCCCTACAAGCGTCGTTCCGCTCCCGAATGGCGGTGCCGCGCCTGCGTCTGTTAAAACTGGAAGTAGATAAAGGGCGTGTCCAACGAAATGCCCAGATTCATGGTGGCAATGGCGAGAAAGAGATACGCTGCCCAGCGCAGGGGACGCGAATATGTAACAAAGGTGCGCTCGACGTTCTGTCCCCATCGCTCCACCCATTGGATCGCTTCCAGCACGACAATCAGGCTGACGGAGAGGCTCATCTCCCAGAGCGGATCGACACCCACGGCCTGCCATGGGCTCAGGACCGCGGTCCAGCTATTTTCGCCGGCCATGCCAAGGATCCGTTGGAGGACCAGCCAGGCATCCGCGAGCGTGTTGGCGCGGAAGAAGATCCAGGTGATGAGGACGAGATGAAAGGTGACGACAATGCTCACCGTGGCCGGTGGCCGCCAGGCTTGTTCGTGCCCCTGCCGTTTTGCGCGCCAGAGCGTCGCCCCGCTCAGCGCCAGCTCTAGCACCACGAGCACGCCATGCAGCAAGCCCCAGACAACAAAATGCCAGGCCGCGCCATGCCACAGGCCGCTCACCAAAAAGACGATCAGCAAGTTGCTATACCAACGCCACTGTGGCACTCGACTTCCCCCCAACGGGATGTAGACATAATCCCGAAACCAGGTGGAGAGCGAAATGTGCCAGCGCCGCCAAAAACTGGCGATCGAGCGAGCCATGTAGGGTTGCTGGAAATTCTGCATCAGATCAAAACCCAACACCCGCGCCACCCCAATGGCAATGTCCGAATAGCCGGAAAAGTCACAATAGATCTGGAACGCAAAGAAATAAGTGGCGATCAAAAGTGTCAGCGCCGCGTGCTCGCCCGGTGCATTGTAGACTTCGTTGACATAGAGCGCCAGCCGATCGGCAATCACCACTTTCTTGAACATCCCCCAGAGAATCAGCCGCAGGCCGCTGGCCACCCGTGCCTGATCAAAATGCATGCGCTCGTGAAATTGGGGCAAGAGACGGGTGGCACGTTCAATGGGACCGGCAACCAGTTGTGGGAAGAAGGAGACGTAGAGAGCAAAGATGCCGAAATGGCGTTCGGGCGCGAGCTTTCCCCGATAGACATCAATCGTGTAGCTGAGCGTCTGGAACGTGTAAAAGGAGATGCCAACGGGCAACAGGAGCTGAAACGCAGGCACGTTGTAAAAGATGTTAAAGAGATTGAGCGTGGCGCGCACTGATTCGTTGAAAAAATTGAAATATTTAAAGCCAAAGAGCAGCCCCAGATTGACCAGCAGGCTCACCACCAGATACAGACGACGCCGCCACTGTATATCCGTTTGCCCCATCCGGCGCGCCATCAGATAATCGACCAGCGTGGAGGTAAAGATCAGGAGCGTGTATTCAAGCTTCCAGGCGGCATAGAAATAGTAGCTGCCTGCCAGCAACAGCACCCACCGGTAGCGGTGCGGCAACGCAAAATAGAGGGCCACCACGGTGGGGAAGAAGATGACGAAATGAAATGAATTGAAGAGCATAGATAATTAGTCAAATCACGATGGTGATGCAGAGACCAGGATAAAGGGAGACTCAGGATAAATAGAGCCAGTATAGCTAGAGACCAGTATAGCTACAGTACAGTGGGCTTGAAAACGGTAGGTTTCCCTCTTGCCGGAACTACTGTTTTCAAACAGAGCCCACTTTAGAGACAAGTATAGCCAGGAAGCGCAGCAGAAATAGTAATTTTCTCCCATAGTCACTGCTCTCCCCATCCAGCGCTATCCTCAACAGCAGCCCCAGAACGATAGAACAGTTTGATTTTCAAATGAGAGGGCGTATAGTATCATAAGTGCAAACAAATCATCCATCACCAAAGGAATCGTTTATGACCACGACCATTCACCTGGCCGAGAAGAACTTTCAGCCAAACGAAGTGCTGTTGGTTGAAACCAGTGCCCTCTCGGCCTCCACCTTCCGCTATGCGAGTGGTGTTGCCGCGCTGCGCCTCAGCAACGATCAAGGCGAGCTTGTTCTGCTGCCTTTTCAGGGCCAACAGATCTGGTCAGCTACCCTCGGCGGGCGCAACATCACGATGAAATCGATGTTTGAAGAACCCAAGGCAACCCAGAACTATCTGGAGACCTATGGTGGCTTTCTGTTGCACTGTGGGGCAACGGCCATGGGCGTTCCCATGGGCGAAGATACCCATCCCCTGCATGGCGAGTTGCCAAATGCGCCCTATCAAAAGGCGTGGATTACAGTCGGCGAAGACGAAGGTGGCGAATATATTGCGCTGGCGGGCGAATATCACCACACCGTTGCGTTTAGCTGCAACTATGTGGCCCAACCACAGGTCAAGCTCTACGCTGGCTCCGACCGCTGCTCGATCAAAATGACGGTGACCAATCTGAAGCAGACGCCAATGGAGTTTATGTATCTGGCCCACGTAAACTTTCGGCCCATTGACAATGGCCGCTTGGTCTACAGTGCACCCTGCACCGCCGAAACCACGCGCCTGCGCAAAAGCATTCCAGCCCACGTGCAGCCGACACCCGCGTATCTTGCCTTTCTGCAGGAGTTGGAACGGGACCCGGCGCAACACAACATTCTGCGCCCCGAACTGAGCTTTGACCCAGAAGTGGTGATCAATCTTGATTACGCGGCTGATGCCGAGGGCTGGGCACATACCATGCAGATCCACCCCGATGGTACCGCCGATTACATGCGCCACAAACCCGCGCAACTGGACAAGGGCGTCCGCTGGATCTGCCGCACGCCTGATCAGGATGCACTTGGCATGGTGCTGCCTGCCACCGCCGAGCCGGAAGGATATCACGCCGAGAAAGCCAAGGGCAACATCAAGACAATCGCGGCGGGCGAGTCCTACACCTGCGAAATGGAAGCTGGTGTTCTCTCCACAGAAGAAGCAACTTTGATGGCCACGCAGATTGACGCGATACTGAGCTGAGTCCCCGGCCGAACTGGTGCGGATCGCCAATGCGAATCAGTCGTGTGGGTTGGGCAAGCAACCGCTCTGCTGCCAAAGTGCCGCTTGGCAGTCGCCGAGTGCCGCGGAACAAAAATCTTGTTTGACAGAGAATGATAGTCAAAGTACGATTGAAGCGTCGTGCTTTGACTATTTTTTGTTGACCCCTGTAGCAGCAGAATCGTTGGACTTGTTACACGGTTGAAGGGTTTACCCAACCCAATCTATACGTTCAATCTTAACAGTCAATCTGTACGGTCAATCTTAACAGTCAATCTATACAGTCATTGAACGCATCTGTTTTCGATCAAATGAGGCCTGAGGAGGAATCACTTTATGGCTACCCCAGTAAAAATTGCAGTTGTGGGCGCGGGCAGCGCCACCTTTTCGCTCGGTTTGGTCAAGGATCTTTGCTTGACGCCGAATCTGGAAGGCAGCATGCTCCACTTCATGGATATTGATAATGAACGGCTAGAGATGATCACGAAGCTGGCCACTCGATACAGCAGCGAAATTGGGCGCGATCTACAGATCGACAAGACCACCGATCTGCGCACGGCACTGACCGATGCCGATTTTGTGATCAACACGGCTTCCGCCACCAGCCACTATCACCAGCGCGACATGCGCGATCTAACGGCCAAGTATGGCTATTACTATGGCAAGGCCAGTGTGGGGCCTTACCTGAATCTACGGCTCATGCTCGACGTGGCCCACGAAATGGAAGAGACCTGCCCCGATGCTTGGTTGATTCAGTCGGGCAATCCGGTCTATCAGGGCTGCACGCTGATGACACGCGAAACCGACATCAAGGTCTGTGGCCTCTGCCACGGCCACTATGGCGTCTATGGCATTGCCCGTGTTCTCGGCATCGCAGAGCACGAAATGAGTGACATCACCTGGGAAGCGCCGGGACTGAATCACAACATTTGGCTCACCCACTTTTACCACAAAAACGAAGATATGTATCCAGTGCTCAACCGCTGGATCGAGGAGCAGGGCGAGGAGTATTGGCGCACCCACGTGGCCGAACGTACCCACGATATTCAGATGTCGCGGGGAACGATCCACCAATATCACATGTTTGGCCTGATGCCCATCGGTGACACACCACGCAGCGGCGGCTGGTGGTATCACACTGATATCGAGACCAAAAAACATTGGTTCGGCGAACCATGGGGTGGCCCAGACACCGAGTTGGCGCGGCCCTTCTATGTGGAAAATCTGGAAAAGAAGATGAAGCAGATCCACGATGTGGCCAACGATCCAAATGCCAGCGTAGTCGAGGTCTTTGGCAACGAAAAAACACGCGAGCAGCAAGTGCCGATCATCGATGGACTGGTCAACAACAACGAGGGCTACTTCCAGGTAAACGTGCCCAACTACGGCGCACTGCCCGGCGTGCCCGATGATGTGGTCGTCGAGGTGCCGGCTCTGGTCAATAAAAAGGGTATCCAGCCCATCCGGGTGGAACCGCTGCCGGAAAAGATCATGTACGAGCAGATCCTTCCCGAGTGGCTACAGATGGAACGCCAATTACATGCCTTCCAGACCGGCGACCGCACCATGTTGCTTTGGGACGTGCTCGACAGTGGACAAACGCAATCCTACGACCAGGCCGTGGCTGTCTTTGAAGAACTCATGGCAATGGATGCGCACAAAGAGTTGAACGAACATTACCAATATCCAGACAAACATATTCTGCTCGATTCCGCGCGGCAGAAGAGCCTGGGATAAGCAGCTGTGGAGAGTGTTGAAGCAGGAAACATTGTGCATGACCTGGGCATACCGGTTGCACACATCGATGATCCGGGCAGCGTGGCCACCTTGTTGACTGCGCTGCGCGAGTTACATGGCCCAACCTATGAATTCGCCGTGGGCCGGTGGGGTGGTGAGACGCGACTGATCGCGCCACCGGGTGCCGTGCTCTATCGCTTTCTGATCGAAACGGAAGCGGCCGCCGTTCAACTCCGGAGCGGTGACCTCATCCGCGGCCCCGACTCCACCACGGTCTGCGAACGACGGGATCATGGCTTGGCAACGGCCAGCGCGGAGCAGCGGGTCGAGCTGTGGCCCGGCGATGTGGTGACTGCCGATGATCGTGAGATTGTCACGATCATCGGCAGTGGGCGTTACTTTGAAGTAACGGTAGAGGCGACTGCATACCGTGCACCGCGCGTGGCGCTGCTTCGCAATCTGCCCGACCAACCCGGGGGCTGTGCAGCCCATGCGGGTGCTTTCCGCCGCGAAGCGATCCCGCCCCTGCGCCCCGCCGCGGGGGTACCGGATCAACGGGGAGAGAACCGCATCAATGAACATACGCTCGACATGCGCATTGATCGCGAGCCACCACCGATCCGTCACTTTCACGGCCCAATTGCCGTGGGCGCGGGCGAACAGGTGGCCCATTCCGAAACAGCCATTGTGCTGCCCCGTGCCAGCTATGGGTTGCCGCCGGTGGGCGACAGCGAGGATGGACATCTGGTCATCTATCCAGAACCGACCGTTGATCCAACAGCCAAGGTTACCATCCCCGTCCGCCCCGGATCGCTCATCGTTACGCCAGCCACAACGGCACAGGTAATGGGTCACTGCTTCGAAAATTGCTTTGCCATGTTAGTTGCGATCCCAGGCTTTGTGGCACCCTACCACATGCTAGAGGAGTAAACGATGGAGAAATTACAACAGTTCGATGTCAAAGGCATCGAACGATATCTGCTCGATGCAGATCTCGAGGCTGATCTAAAGGGCGAGCCACTACATCTGCACGTTTCGGAGGTGGAGCCCGGCGAACGCAGCCACCCGCCCCATCAACACGGTGGCTTTGAAGCGATCTACATGCTGAACGGTGAAGGCACCTTTGAAATTGACGCTGAACGACACGTCATCCAAGCTGGTGAAGCGGTGGTCTTTGATCCACGGAAACTGCATGGCTTGCTCAACCATTCCACGGCCCCCATGCGCTACATGGTGATTCTGGCCCAAACGGCATAGCCACTGTTGGGGCAACTGAACGACCAGATAACGACCAAGCCCACAAATGATAACGGCTCCGTACCAGTGTACGGAGCCTTTTTGATTCTCATCTGTGTGGGAGAATTCAGTTCGATCGTTGACGTTGTCGGTAATGGAGTTTAGCTGTTCCAGCTCACGTTGAATTGAATAAAGCCGCCAGCGTCACCACACTGGGCGTCGGTACCGACCACATCGAATTTCGCCGCCGAGCCATCGCCGTCCACTGTAATACCAGAGGAGAACGTGCTGTCAGAGGAGAATGTCATGTCAGAGGAGAGCGTGAGGCAAGGCTTTAGCTTGAGCGAGTTCTTCTCAACGACTGGGGTCACATTGACAGCGTGGTCAGCCGCGTAAACGCTGACAGGCATCAGCAGTGCAATGGCAGTAAACAGAGTTGAAAGGATACAGAACAATTTAATTTTCATTGTACATCTCCTGAACGATCAATCTTTTGTCGAGCTTCTAAGCCGTATGTCATAAGGCGAAGGCCGTTATTTGACCATGACTTGCGCACCGAGAAGAGCGTACCCGTGGCGAGCAGGCCACGTGCTTGCTGGCTCTTCTCGACAAGTTGCGTAAGTTCAATTGACATTTAAGTTATTGACAGTGAGGTGTCGCGGTCTTGATATTTGCAATGTGGATAGCGTAACATTACTTTGTCGCAGCAACGCTGACAGAATCCTGTCGCAAACGGCAATCGCCTTACAAGCTATCATCCAGTTCAGGAGAAACACTCCGCCTTGCATTAGTCACATGGCGTAGCATTTTGCACAACATATGCATCATTCACAGGAGCATTTTTACCGGGGTGTGCTCCGTGCGTATTCCGGCCACTCCAACACAAAGCCGAGTGTGGCAGTCAACATCTGTTGAAAGGTAGCCAAATATTCGGGAGTGTTGCGAACTGCGCGCGGCGTTACATTCTCTTCCAGGCAATAGGCAGCCAGCGCGCCCGCGGCTTCGCCAATGTTCCATTCCACGGGGTGAAGCCGGTAAGAGCCGTTGGTGATGTGAGTCACCCCCAGATTTTTGCACGCGGGCAACAGATTTTCCACCCGCTCCGGGATCAAGGCCCCCAGCGGGATCTGAAAGGGCCAACTGCTAATATCGACATAGGTACGCGGTGCTGTGCTCGGGTGGAGGTCGATGCGATAGCTACCGACCCCCACGCTGTCGTGAAAGCGCTCGGCCCCAATCAACTTTCCCCGCTGTTCCACGCCCACATGTTCTTCCAACACCGTAAATTCGGCCAGGATACGTCGCGCTTCGCGGATATAGACATATTTGGCCAATCCGTGATCAGTACCCACAACGTCGGGGCGCAGACGCAGGCCAGGGTAGCCATAACCACCATCGTGACGTGGGGCTTCGGTCTGCATCCAATAGAGAAACGAGTAGCTCAATTGCGCGGCACCTGCCAGATTATTTTCGCGCGTTTCATCATCGACGCCCAAGAGCGGTCCCAGCCAATAATCGATGTGTGGCCAATTGACGAGACAAATATCGCTGGCCAGAAAATTGGGGACAAAATGGTTGCGATAGAGGATGCGCCGGTAGTGCCAGAAATCCCCCACCCGGCTGCCAGCCCGCACGCCATGAAAGATGCCGCGGTTACAGGTCTCCAGCGTCCTGGGATCAACATCTTGCCAGCCCAGCTGTGGTCCCGGCCAAAAGTCGGCCCGGTAGCTGCGCCAAAAATCGTAATTGGCAGGTTTGGTGATGGTATGATCCTCACCGGGCAAATGGTCGATGGCAAAACACCAGCTGATCGCCTGTTGATCTTCGGGGCGGGGATCACCTGGAATGGCGTGCAGCTCGTTGGTCTGCTCCTGGCTTTCAGCACCAATGATATGCTCCACATCACCTAGTTCGAGCAGATCACCCAATTCGGTGGCGTCGAGCACGTACGGCGCGCGAATCACCAGATCGTCGCCAGTCAACTCATCAAAGAGCGTGACGCTGCGCACATGATCACCGTCGATCTCCACCAGAATTGGCCGATAATTGCGTAACACCGTAATCTGGCCATTCGCCACGTAGGGCGCGATCATCGCTTCCAACACAGCCAGCGCCACGCGTGGCTCGTGGCAGAGCTGGCTCACATTGCCCTGGCCAGGGTTTAGCAACATGTTGTGCCGCGCGGCTTCGGTAACGGGATAGTTGCGCCAGTAGTAGTGGCGTACACCCTGGCGAAAACGGCGATAGCTGGCCGTACAGCCCGTTGTTTCGATCCAGGGATGTTCATCGGGCGGCACAGCTTGTGCTGTTAGCTGACCGCCAATCCAGTCGGTCTCTTCGGTCAGGATCACCCGTTTGCCCAACGTTGCCGCGGCCAACGCGGCCGCCACCCCACCAGTGCTGCCGCCAACAATGAGGATATCAGTTGCTCGTTCTGCCATTTTCCACGAATCCTTTTCCTTCGTGACTCACGCACCGAGAAGCGCGTACCCGTGGGGAGCAGGCCACGCGCTGGCTGGCTCTTCTCGACAGCTTGCGTAAGTCCCAATCCTTGTTGTTCCAGCGCCGAGATACTTCGTCATTGCGCCTCAGTTTGATAGCTCCCTGCGCAACATGAGTTCAATTTGCTGGGGGGCCAATGGTCCCGCCAGGTGAATAGCTGCAGGCAAATGTTGCTTGGCGCACAGTCCGTTCCCGAGGGGTTTGGAGCAATTCGGCCACTAGGGTAACCGCCTTGCGCCCCATCGCGTCACGGGGAATGGAGAGACTGGTTATGGGGCCAGGCACCACGAGATTCGTGACTGGATCATCAAGCACGGCCAATGAGAAATCTCGTGGCGTCTGCTTCCCCAACTGAGCCATTGCCTGCAAAAAATAGGTGGTGAGATTGCCACCACACTCCAGCACAAACGCGGTTGTGCCCTGGTCCAGCAACTGTTGCACCAAGGAAGGCGCAAGCGCATCTTCAGCGAGTCGGTGCGCGGGAGCGATCTGCTGGTGCAGCCCTGCTTTGCGATGGGCCGCCAGATACCCGCGGTATCGGTCCCGCTGGGGCTCATTTTCGTTGGCTCGCCCCAAATAGCAGATGTTGCGATGGCCAAGAGCTATCATCTCGGTGACAATGGTGGCCGTGGCCGTGGCGTAATCCGCAGCTACATATGCAAGTTCGCCTTCTTCAAGGTCGCTGCGGCCCACCAAGACAAAGGGATATCCCTCGGCCACTAGCCAGGCCAGTTCCTGCTTGTTCTGTTCCGCGCCGAGCAAAATGGCGCCATCGGCCATGTGCAACCGATTCACGTTGCCTTGGTAGATGCGCCGTTGGCCCTCGGCCTTGCCCGTGCCCGTAAAGAGCAAAAGGTTGTAACCAAGCTTCTCAGCCTCCTGCTCAATCCCTGCCAGGCAAGAGTCGTAACGTTCGCTCGGCTGCAACGGGAAGAATGATTCGCAGGTAAAGAGACCGAGCAGAGAATTGTGTCCGCCAGCCAACGAGCGGGCAACGGGATTGGTTACGTAGCCAAGTTCTTCCACCGCCTGCAGGACGCGCGCGCGGGTCTCTGCACTGATGCGCACATTGCCATCCAGCCGATTGTTGAGAATGACGGAGACGGTCGCTGGCGAGACACCAGCCAACTTTGCAACATCTGTCTGTCGAGGCCGCTTTGGCATGAGAGTTACACATCCGTTTACAAAAGTAGCACAACATTGGGGATAATGCGCTTTATCATGGTGATAAAGCCATTGTAGGTAGTGGTTTGGAAAATGTCAAACGGCCCCGAATCTCCCTGTTTACCGCTCCCCTGCCACGCTTGAACCTGGTGCTCCTTGCTCCTGTGGGCTCTGTCCGTCAATGCGCCGCATTCACCACCTTGGCTCTACCCAAAGTTCGCACCACAACCGGATCTATGGTTCGGTTCTCAGCGCTTTCACGGCCGCGGTGACCGTAGGTGCCTCTCCTGCAGCAACCAGGGCCAGCGCCAGCAAGCCAATCATGGTATCTTCACCCGATGGGGCCAGCCGGTCGGTCACACCGAAACGCTGGTTGATCAGTTGGCGCAGCGTGGGCATCTTCTGCGCCAGCCCGCCAGAGTAGACGAGACGACGCCACGGTTGTTCGGGCGCAATGCGTTGGGCGCTCTGGTGATAGTTGGCCGCCATGTTGGCGAACGCAGCGTAAAAGAGCTGCCCCACCGTCAGGTTCTCTTCGCGAATGTTGGTGATGTGGCCGCTGTTACCACCCACGCTGTCGAAGAAAGCGAGGTTTACATCAAGCCCCGCCGACTCAACTCCAGCCACCGCGTCGGTGATGTAGGCCCAAGGATCGGCCACATTTCCCTGGGCCCGGCCCCACTCGGCAATTAGATCCACGAGGTGATTGAGCGCGCGCCCCGCGGGGATACCCGTCACCGCGTTGAGAAACCGGCCATCAAAGAAGGGGCGGGTCTGGTAATTGCCCAGCGTCAGCATTGGCGTTAACAGACTGACCTGTGAGCCGGTGGAGATGTTGAGTGACAGCTCATCGGCACCCAGCAGCGCGCCCACAATGGCACATTGGTGATCGCCAATGGGGCTATACCAGGGCAACGACCGGTTGGCAAGCTGGATGGTGGCCACGGGCGGGCCAAAGGGCTGTACCGTTGGCCACTGCAGCTGCGCCACCCCCAGCCGCTCCAGCAGCGGCCACTGCCAATCACCGGTGGTGAGATCAAAAGCCCCATAGGCCCCGGCATTGGTCGGCTCCACCGGTGGGATCGTTCCGCTGAGATTGGCCATGACAAAGTCGGCAATGGTCAGGGGGGCGACCGGCTCCGCGGGCAATTCACCCCGTTCTGCCAGCCAATAGAGATAGCCCAGGGGGCGGCTGATCTGCACTTCACGGCCACTCTGCGCCAGTTCATCTGCCGAGACCAGCTGTTGGAGCTGCTCGAAATAGGTACCACCGCCATTGGGGTGAGGCTGCAACAGGCGCTGATCCTGCCAGGTCATGGCATTGGAACGCGCTTCACCATTGGGTGCCGTGAGCACGAGACCGTGCATTTGCGTGCAGAGCACCACGCCTTGGCAGTCGGTTGCGTGGGGCAGCAGCGTGGCCACCAGATTGGTAATTGCCACGACAATGGCGTGTGGGTCAACTTCATAGCCATGTTCGGGGCCACTGGGCAGCGCGTCGGGAAAGGGCTGGCGCTGCACATTGGTGTACTGTTGGTTTTCGAGATCGAGCACTGCCCCCTTGATAAAGGTTGTGCCCAGATCAATGGCAAGGAAAGTCATGCTCATGGTCCGGTTCTGTGAAAGTCTTGGGATTGGGTCATCGGCACTGATTTGGCTAATGGTAGCTGTTTACGCAAGCAGTGTCAATCAAGCGGAGTTGGGGAAGCAATCAAAATGATTTGTCGATCATTGAACAGATGAGCTATAGTAGATGAGCGACAGGTTACCGATACTTTACCAATACTTTGGCGATACTTTAGCGATACTTTAGCGATACTCTACCGAATACTCTGCTGGCAAGTTGTCAATTACCTAGCTACATATCACTTTTACGAATGGATGAAGCGAGACAACGTCTGCCTGGAAGGGGTCAAGTGGTGCTACGGCAGACACACCGCTTGTGACCCCTTCCAGGAAGACCCGTACTACGCAGGTAATGGAAAGTGATATGTAACCTAGTACATCCCGGCGTAAATAAGCCCATGGCAAACTGACCCATTTCAGTCAGGTAGCTTGGGCTTATTTACCGCCGTGGTATTTACGCCCAATAGTACTAGTCAATCACAAGTTGTGTTCGGTGCGTGGGGCATGTGGATTTGGGGCCGATGAAACCTTTTTTGAAATGGGCTGGCAATAAATATCAGATTGTAGCGCGGATCAAGGAGCAGCTTCCAGCGGGCGAGCGCTTGGTCGAGCCCTTTGCTGGCTCGGGCGCGCTCTTTCTCAACACAAACTATGCTCGCTATTTGATTGCCGACGCCAATCGGGATCTGATCCATCTGTACCAGCACCTGCAACGTGAGGGTACGGACTTTATCGCGTACTGCCGCCAATTTTTTGTGCCCGAGAACAACGAGAAAGCACAGTTCTATCACTTTCGCACCGAATTCAATCAGACGACCGACAGTCGCTATAAATCGGCGCTCTTTCTCTATCTCAACAAGCACTGTTTCAACGGCCTCTGCCGCTACAATCAGAAGGGGGAATATAATGTTCCCTTTGGCCGCTACAAAAAACCCTACTTTCCCGCAAAGGAGATGCGCTACTTCCACCAGCAAGCGCAGACCGCGGACTTTTGCCACCGTGATTTTGCCACCGTGATGGCCGAAGCAAGAGAGGGGGATGTGATCTACTGTGATCCGCCCTATGTCCCCCTTTCCGAGACAGCCAATTTTACCAGCTACAGCGCGGGTGGCTTTGGCGTGGCCGAGCAACAGATGTTGGCGCGGCAGGCGGTGGCCTGTGCCGCCCGTGGCATTCCCGTCATCATCTCCAATCATGACACTGAATTTGTGCGGGCAGAGTATGCCGGGGCACGCTTCGAAGCGTTTGCCGTGCAGCGCTACATCAGCCGCAATGGAAGCAAGCGCGAGAAAGCCGCGGAATTGCTGGCCATCTTTGACGCTCCCACCGCACAGATGACGGAGGATGCGCCGTGACAGGAGTAATCGCCCAGGGTGGTTTGGCGAACAGCTCGGGGAATACGCTGGAGCAAACAATTATTGCCACCGTGGCCAGCAAGGGCTTTGCCGTGGCCAGATACCGCGAGTGGGTCAAGGATCCCGGCCGCCATGGGGACGAGTTGCTGCTGCGCAATGTGCCCTATACAACAATCTATGGACACCGGGGGAATACCGAATTTCTGCTGCTGTCGGCTCGGTACGGCCTGCAAATCCGCGTTGAGTGCAAATGGCAACAGTCCGCGGGCAGTGTCGATGAGAAGTTCCCTTACCTCTATCTCAACTGTGTGGAGCAGATGCCCGAGACGGCGATCTTCATTGTGGTGGATGGGGGTGGCGCCAAGGCGGGTGCCGTGGAATGGCTGCGGCGGGCTTGCATGCATCGGCTCTACCTGGCCGCCGACGATCCCAAGCAGATCACGCTCATGAATCTGGTCGAGTTCATTAGTTGGGCCAACCAGACGTTGCGCTAGACGGGTCCGTCACAATCCCCAAAGGCAAAAATCGGTGGGCTACGGAACCACGCTGCTGGGAACCCATTGGTGAATTTGGCTGTGGTGCCTACACCACCTCGAGCCCATCTCTTGGACGCAGAGAATTTACGGACAGACACGACAGCCCACTGAAACGTGCGCTCTTCCTGAGCACCGCCCATGCATGGGCGGTGCTCAGGAAGAGCAGGGAAATCGGGTTACACGGCGCTACTCTACCTCTCTACGACTGCCGACTTACTGCTCTTCCTTGGCATAGGAGTGGCCGCCAAAGATGGCACGAATCTCTTTGCCCGATTTGGCCTTTTGCAAGCGCCCCATGCGGTCGGCTTCTTCATCACGCAACTTTTTCACATTTTCCAGCACATCTGCCAATCTATTGGCCGGGAATTTACACGCGCCATTTTCGTCCATGTGGATAATTTCGCCGGGCGCGACATCCATGCCTGCAACGTGCACCGGCACATTCACCGCCTGCACCGCTTGGGCACCGTGCCCCGGTGTGATCCCGCTGAGCATATATTGAAATTCCATTGGGCGCACTTCATCAATATCGCGCGAGGGGCCATTGGAGATCAGCCCCAGACAGCCAAGCGCTTTCATGGCCGAGACCATGTTGCCGCCAGCCAATCCCACCTTGTTGGCTAATTCGGGCGGGAATTTCTGTTCCAGCACCAAAATGGTCGGCTTTGGCGATGAATCGAGCGCGTCGACGACATCCATGAAGCTCAGGCTGTTGAAGTTGGGATCGGGCAAGCCATAGACACAGGTCACGGCATAGCCCACCAGCGGTCCCAATTCGGGATACATGGTGCGGATGCTGGTGTCCGTGTACCAATGTTCGGTCCACGGATTGTAGAGGCTGAGGCAGAGCGGTGTGCCCGGATAGGTGGCAACAACATTTGTAATCGAGGGTGTATCAAACTGGCGCAGCTCTTCCAACATCTCTTGGATCGATTGGTCAGCCATTGGGTTGCTCCTTATTCATATGCTTGATGTTTATATGCTTGATGATTAATTGGGTTAATAGTTGCTCTGGTTGATTATGCATGGGAGTTGCGCGGTTGAATCACGCCAAATGAATTTACTCGATGGTGCATTTTATCTACCGGATTTATCGTTGTTTGGGTAAGTCTGGGGGTATCAAGTATAGTTGCATGATAGCATAGAAGAGCATTGCGGGGTAGCAGGAAAAATCGGTGGGTATGGACCAAATCCTCGTAGATAAATCCCTTGGAGTCGCACAGTTACGCCCGTGTAAGCGTACGCATATTTGTGCGACCTTGACATGGGTCGTCTATCGACGTGGGAAACAGGGCACAGATGCGGTCATATCTCTTTAGTGTCAGTAGGTGTAGTCAATAGGTGTAGTCAATAGATGTAGTCAATAGATGTAGTCAATAGATGTAGTCAATAGATGTAGTCAATAGATGTAGTCAGTTCGTCATGTATAGTCAACATGCAGAACGGTGCGGATCCGGTGCCCATTGTCGTTATTGAACTTTATCCGACGGCAATGATCCAGCACATTGCTTCTGAAAATTCAGCACCAAATCATCCAAACGCAAGGAAGAGCTCATGTATCAATTGGAGAGCGTGGCACTATCTGTTTCCATTCTCGATCCGGTGGCGGATCAGGCTCGGCTGGGGTCGCGCTACTGTGCCGGTGGCTATATCTATCAAGTCACCGATGCCGACCGGGGAGAGCTCTTTACCGGCCCCCAATATCCCGATCCCAATCCAGATGTCTTTGATGGCCAGGGCGCGCCCGACATGTTCTATACACCCCTGGGCGCAGAAGAGGCCAAGGTGGGCGATGATGTTGGGGTGATTGGTGTGGGGCGCGTGCGCCGCACCAGTCCGATTGAACCCTTTTACGTGCGCCACAACCCAGAGGTCAGTGAACACCTGACTTGGCAGGTGCAAGCAGCAACAAGCACCATCACGATGCGCACCGCACAGACGTTTCGGAATTGGGCCTATGAATTGACGCGCACGGTGACGTTGGAGGGTCGTACGCTGCATTCGACCACGACAATTGCCAACAGCGGCACGGCAATGTTGCCGGTTCGCTGGTTTGCCCACCCCTTCTTTCCGCTCACGTCCGACCGCGTCTACTGCCGCTTCTCGATGCCCGTTGCCATGCCCGAGAACGCGGGATACTTTATCAACGAGCAAGGCTTCATCTGCCAGCGAGCAGAACATGATTGGCAACGCGGTTTCTATCAGGGGCTGGATTACACGAAGCCAGATCACGGCATTACCATCACACAAAAACACCCCCACGTGGGTGAGGTGACGACAACGACCGATTTTGCGCCAGATTATCTGCCCATTTGGAGCAACGCCAATACCTTCTCCTTTGAGCCCTACTTTGACGCCAAACTGACGCAGGGAGAGGTGGCGGCGTGGTGCATTCGCTACAGGTTTGACTAATGCAACGCCAGCTGCAGACGCAAACCGCACTGGTCGCCCTTGCATTGGGTGTGGCCTTTTTCCTGCTCTATGCCTTGACGGCCGCGCCGAGCATTGTAGAGCTCTACGACGACAGCCTCGAATTTCAAGTGGTGGGGCCAACGTTGGGCATTGCCCACCCAACGGGGTATCCGCTTTACACGTTGCTGGGTGGGCTGTGGAGCCGGGTGCTCTTTCCCTTTGGCAACTGGGCCTGGCGCATGAACCTCCTGAGCGCATTGGCCGGTGCATGGACAGTTGCGTTGCTCTTTCTGCTCACGCAGCGGGTGGCCCAGGCGCTCCGCCCCAGCCAAGCAGCGGAGAGGCAACGGCTCTCGCCAGGGCTATTTGCAGCCATTGCGTTTGGCCTCAGTCCCATCTGGTGGGCACAGGCAACGGTCGCCGAGGTGTACACGCTCCACAACTTCTTTGTTGGATCGATCGTGCTACTCACCGTTCGGCTCGTGATGCGGGAACGGGACGCGCGTGAAAACACGGCGCGCTTCACGGTGATTGCGCTGCTCTTTGGCCTCGGCCTGGCCCACCATCGCACAATTGTTTTGCTGGTGCCCGGTGTGGCGCTCATGTTGTGGGGGGAACGTTGGCTGTGGCGCCCCTCTTCGCAGTGGCTACGTTGGAGCGCTGCACTGTTGCTGCCCCTGTTGCTCTATCTCTATCTCCCCTTGCGCGCGGCAATGGGGGTTGGCGATCTCAATGGCAGCTACGTCAACAGTTGGACTGGTTTTTGGGAACATCTGTTGGCAGTCGGTTACACTGGCTTCTTTCAGGAGAGCACGTTGACAGACCGCCTCTCTCCGGCAGTGCTGCTCACGCTGTGGCGCGAACAGTTTGGCATCATTGGTGTCGGGCTGGGGCTGCTGGGGCTGGGGTGGGGTCTGTGGCAGCGGCGTGCAGCGCGGATCTGGTTTGGATTGCTCATCATCCTGCTGACCAATCTAGCATTTGCGCTGATCTATCGGGTGGGCGACCCCGAGGTCTTTCTGTTGCCGGCTTTGCTGCTCTTTGCGCTGATGCTTGGTGTGGGCGTTGCCGCGGTACGCGATCTCTTGACATCAGAGAGTGGCACCGCTGTCGCCACACGGGCAGCCCCGGCCGAACCGCGCCGGCGGCTGACCGTGCGGGCCGTGCAGACGTTGCTCTTTTTTCTGCTGCTCACCACAATCGATGGCAAAGGTAGACCGATCGATCGGAGCCAGGAGTGGGCGATTCATGACTATGCCGTTGCCCTGGCCAAAGTCAATTTCCCCGCGGCAAGCCGCGTCATCGGGCTGGAAGGGCAGATCACGGCACTGCGCTACATGCAAGCAGCCGAGGGATTGGGACTCCAGGCAACAGGTGTTGTGGCCAATGACCCAACTGAACGGGCGGCCGCCATAGCCACTGCCGTTGCTGCTGGCAACCCCACCTATATCACCCAAGAGGTGGCCGGTATTGCCGATCTGTACAGCTTTAGCGGCGCGGGGCCATTGGTGCGCGTCTGGCCGCGGGGCAAAGCAGCAATCGAGCGGCCCCAGCATGCACTGCAAGCTGACTTTGCCGAAGATCAACTGGTGCTGGTTGGCCACGAGTTGACCTGGCTGGCGGAAGCGGGCGGCCCAACGTTGCAGGTGATCCTCTATTGGCAACCGCGAGCCAAGCTCGCTGCCACCTACAAGCTTTCGCTCCGTTTGCTCGATGATCAGGCAACGCTTGCCCGATGGCCCAATGGTGACCCGGTCAGCGCCGACCGTTTCCCACTGCGTCAGGTATCACCAACCAACCAGTGGCGCCCCAACGAGATCGTGCGCGACGTTCACTATCTGCGCGTGCCGGCCGAATTCGCAGCAGCCACGTCAACGTCAGCCCGAACGTCAGCAGCCGCGGTGACAGGCGGACCAGCGCTCCAGATTATTCTCTATGATGCCAATAGCATCACCGAAGCTGGCCGGGTGATGCTCCCCATCGAGCCTTGGCACCCCGCTGCTTCGCCGTGAAGAAAGCGCGCTCGCTGATTGTTCTACCAATAAAGGCAACTTGTTTTGCCAACCACAGTTTTGTCATAAGCTGCAAAGCGTGCCATAATTCACAATCAAAATTTTCAGTTCGCCAGCAGCCCCGTGTGGGGCCGCTGTGCAGAGCAGAGAAGAGAGAAAACCACAAGCATGATCCGGCATAACATAGCTGTGGCGCGGCCATTGCCGTGGATACAGAGCCGTGGATACAGAGCCACAGCAGATGTGCATGGATTTGCCATGACATGACTACGCACCGAGCAGAGCTTACCCGTAAAGAGCAGGCAACGCAATTGGTGGCTCTTCTCGACAAGTGCGTAAGTCCAGAATGATTGAAGGAGTTTGTAGATGGTTTTGAAACGAATTAGCGGGCTCTTCACAGTTGGCATTTTGCTGGTGGGATTGGTGGCGGGCTGTGCTCTGCCACTGCCGCTGCCAACTGGTCTCGTTGGCCAGCCGGGGGCCGAAGAGATTGTGCCCACGCTGCAGCCCACAGTCGATCCCCTGTCAACAGTGGATGGCGCTGGCGTCATGGCAACCATTGCCACCCGCTCTCTGCGGGTGCGCAGTGCGCCAAACGACAACAGCGAAGTGGTGGCGGGTGTTGCTGCCGGTGAAAGTTACCGGGTGGTGGCGCTGAGTGACAATGGGCTCTGGGTTCAGATCGCGCTGGAAGATACGACAGCGGACGCGGGCTGGGTCTCCACCAACTTTGTGACCGTGGAAGGCGATCTCACCACTTTGACAGCGGAACCAGAAGAAGTGGCTGCTCCGGCTGGCAGCGGATTTAGCTTGACCCTGGTGCCGACCCCAGCGGCTGGCTACGCACAGGTCAGCACCGATGGGGTGCGGCTCCGAGTGCGCAGCGGCCCCAGCTTGGCGAATCCCATTGTTGGCTACATCTACGATGGAGAGAGCTATCCAGTCTTGGAGAGCAGCGCCGACAATCTCTGGGTGCGGATTCCGGCATCCAGTGGCAACAACAGCGACAACAGCAGTGGTGGCTGGGTGGCCGCAGAATACCTCATTCTGGGCCAGTAGGCGCGCCAGCTAGCACGGCATAGAAGCACTGCAAGTAAAACCATATATCTCATCGTCCAGTGGAGACGACAACAGGCGTTGTGCAAATTGAGCGGCACAGCGCCTGTTTTTCTTTGGGTTGCTTCTCCCACCCGTAGCGTCAACTCGCACCCATAGCGTGAATAGGTGCTCCTCTCCATCGATTTGCCTGTGCTGTTGATCTTTACAGTTGTATATCTCTACAATTTTATCTCTACAGTTGATCCCTATAATTGATCCCTATAATTTATCTCTACAATTTTATCCCTACAATTTTATCTCTACAATTTGAAGTGAGAGCCAAACCCTAGGGCGCACATGTTGTCCGCCGTGCTTTGCTCAACGGCCACAGTTGACATACACTATCTACCGCTATTGCGTCGGACTCGGCGCTGGGTTCGCGTGCCCGCTTGCATGGTCACGTGGGTTTGCCGCCGGGGCTCGTGGCCCCGTTGGTGACAAATTTTCTGCCGTTGACAGAAGCGGATTCTGCTCGTGCCTGGATCACAATTTACGCGGTATCGGTGGCTCTATCTCTGCCATCTGCTCACACTTACCTTGGCTGCGCTCCACCTCTATGTGTGGCGTCTGCCACGAACGACAACAGCCATGCCTGCGCCGGGGAGTGCAGAAGCAAAGTGGTGGGGTCTCTGGCCCGTGACCTATTTGTCGGGCTGGGTGCTGGGAAGTGGTCTTGCTCTGTTGTTGCTGCTCCTGGTCCTCATCTACAACGAACAAATCTGGCAAAGAATCTATCGCTGGGCAACCAGAGAGCCGCGGTGGTTCCACTGGCTCCCGCTCCTCGCTCTTTTCCTCATGCTTTTTTACACCTTTCCCACGGTTCACACCCGCTGGGGGGATGCGTACATCCTCACCAAAGCGATTGCGCTGGATGATCCAGCGCTGCGGCTGACCCATTCCTGGCAGGCGCCGCTCGACCTGTGGCTGCACAGCCAGCTTTGGCTTCGGGGCCACGCGGCCCTGCACTGGCCCGATGCCATGCCTGTCTATCATCTGCTCAGTCCGCTGGCCGGGCTGCTCTATCTCTCTGCTGCGGTGGCAGTGGCGCGTATGCTCCGCCCTTTGCCGGCGTGGCTACCCTTTGCGTTGCTCACATCGCTGGGTGTCATGCAACTCTTCTTTGGCTACATTGAAAATTACACGTTTGCCGCGGCTGGTATCCTGCTCTATCTTTGGGTGGGGTTGGGGCTGCTGCGGGGTCAACGTTCGCTCTGGCTGCTCTCCCTGACGCTGGCGGTAACCAATGCATTGCACCCCAGCACGGTGGTCTATTGGCCATCGCTCCTCTATTGTGGCTGGCAGGTCTATCAACGCCAGCGGGCACGATCGCCAGCTGCCCTGCATCCACTGTACTTGACGGGCATTCAATTGGCGCTGCCAATGTTACTGGTTGGTGGCGGTCTGATTGTGATGATGGAGACCGGCGGCCACGGCATAGCAACGCTGCTGACAACCGACCGCCCCGGCGGCGGCGATGCCCGTTGGCTGGTGCCACTCTGGCAGACAACCACGCGCTGGGAGCACTATACGCTCTTCAGCTGGCCCCACGTGCGCGATCTGTTCAATCAGCAGCTTCTGGTTGCGCCGATTATCCTGCCGGGTTTACTCATTTTCTGGGCGACGGGCAGCGCCACAGTCGCAGGGCAACCGTTGCGGCAACGGCATTTTCTCCTGATTGCCGCGGCTGCACATCTGTTGTTGACCTGGATCTGGAACCCTGACTATGGCGGACAGCGAGACTGGGATCTCTTTAGCCTCGCTGCCATTCCGCTCACCGTTTTCTTGGCCCACTTGCTCGCAAGTGAGTGGCAGAGAGCCGCACAAAAGCCTGCGCCCAAACCAACAGCAGCCAATGCAGAACCAGCGTCGGGTCGACACATGATTCAGCGGATGGTAATGAGGGGGATTATTCCACTGCTTGTGCTACAATATTTGCACACGGCAGCATGGATCTATCAAAATACACTGCCGTGGGAATGGCCATAGCGCGTGAGCGAGGCATGCCCAGGATGGGGACCGCTTGGCGCTGGTGGCACAAAAGTACCGAGCCGCGTCAGCAGCTACCAATTCAGCGGTTGAGACCGCTTCTCTAAAGTGGGCTCTGTTTGAAAACAGCAGTTCCGGCAAGCGGGAAACCTACCGTTTTCAAGCCAACCGCACTGTAGGTTGGCAGCGGGTTTTAACCCCGCAAATTTGCAATGTCATCAGCAGCTAGCTTGGTGGCCCGCAATATTACTTGATGTGTGAAAGCAAATAAACTTTATGTACGAACTACAAACCCCGCGTCCGCCGCGCCAACGGCAGACGAACACTGCGTTTCAGCGTTTTCAACGCGGCATGACCATTGGCACGGTTACCTTTCTGGTGTTGCTGTTGCTGGCAATCGCCACCATGTTGGTGAGCTATGCCACCATCGCCAGCACGTTGCCCAGTCCGCACGAGTTGCAAGCGCGTGCCAGCACCTTTCAAAGCACCCTCATCTATGATCGTCACGACCGTTTGCTCAACGAAGCATTCAATGTCGATGCGGGGAAGCGAAGTTCCGTTCCCCTGGCGCAAATTTCCGAGTATTTGCAAGAGGCCACCATTGCCACCGAAGATGCCAACTTCTACGATCACAGCGGCATCGACTTTTTTGCATTGGCCCGCGCGCTCTATTATGCCGTGCAAGAAGGAGATATTGTCTCCGGTGCTTCGACCATTCCCCAGCAGCTCGTAAAGATGTTGTTGCTCTCGCCAGAGCAGACCATTACCCGCAAAGTAAAAGAAGCGGTGCTTTCGGCCGAGGTGAGCCGCACCTATTTCAAGCAAGATATCCTCGAGCTCTATCTCAACGAGTTGAACTATGGCAACTTGGCCTATGGCGCGGCGGCCGCGGCCAAGACCTACTTTGACCAAGATGTTGCGGATCTCACGCTGGCCGAAGCTGCCCTGTTGGCCGGCCTACCCCAGGCACCAGCCTACTATGATCCCTATACCCATCCCGAACGGGCCAAAAAACGGCAGGGAATTGTGTTGTCGCTCATGGTTGAATCGGGCTATGTCACGCGCGAACAGGCGGACAGCGCCTGGCAAGAGCCGCTGATCTACACACCCGTGCGCTACGATCTGAGGGCCCCTCATTTCACGCTCTATGTGCGTCAGGAGCTGGAAGCATTGCGCGGTAGCCAAGCACTCTACGAGGAGGGGCTGAGCGTCTACACCACGCTTGATCTCGAGCTGCAAAACGAAGCGGAACGCATTGTGCGCGAGGAGGTGGCGCGGCTGGCCGGCAACAACGTCTCTAATGGGGCGCTGGTTGCCATGAATCCGCAGACGGGCGAAGTGCTGGCCATGGTGGGCAGTGCAGATTTTGACAACGTGGAGATCGACGGGCAGGTGAACATGGCGCTGGCCCCGCGCCAGCCCGGCAGCACCATCAAACCGCTGGTCTATCTGACCGCTTTCCGACAGGAAGAGCGGCCAACCGACCAACGCTGGACCCCTGGCACGTTGGTGGCGGACATTGAAGAAGAATTTCCCGACGGCGCCAACCCGCCCTACATTCCCACCAACTATGACAACCGCGAACGAGGCATGGTAACCGTACGGCAGGCGCTGGCCAACAGCTTTAACATTCCAGCGGTGCGTGCGTTGCAATACACCGGGCTGCCCGCCTTTCTCAACAGTGCCGAACGGCTGGGAATCACCACGCTGACCCGGCCCGACTATGGACTGAGCCTCTCTCTGGGCGCGGGTGAAATTCCGCTGATCGAAATGACCGGCGCGTTTGCCGTGCTTGCCAACCAAGGCCAGCGCATGCCGCCGGTCACGATTAGAAAGATCGTGACCGCGCAGGGTGAGGTTGATTGTGAATTGGGAACCGCTGCACCTTGCCAACCGCAAGCCGACGCGGGAGCGCAGGTGATCAGCCCGGTCGATGCCTTTTTGATCACCGATATTCTGAGCGACAATAACGCCCGCGCCACCGTCTTTGGCACAAATTCGCGCTTGCAACTGGGCGATCGTCCGGTTGCCGCCAAGACGGGCACCACCAATGATTTTCGCGATGTGTTGACAATTGGATATACGCCCCAACTGGTCACTGGCGTTTGGGTGGGCAACAGCAACAACGCGGAGATGCGCAATATTTCGGGCGTTAGCGGGGCCGCGCCAATTTGGAATGAATTCATGCGCGTGGCACTGGCCAACGAGCCAATCACGCCCTTTACGCCACCGCCCGGCGTGCGCCAATATGAAGTCTGTGCCGACACCGGAACCATGCCCAGCGTGGCCTGTCCAAACAAGAACATACAGTGGTTTGCCGAAGATCGCCCGCCCCGTCCACCCGAAGAGGATCTGTACCAGCGGATCAAACTGGAGCGTTCCACGGGCAAATTGGCGACTGAGTTCACACCGGCCGATGCCATTGAAGAAAAAGATTTTATTGTCTATCCCGAGCAGTATCAAGCGTGGGCAGAAGCACATGGAATACCACAGCCGCCGCGCGATGCCAGCGATGTTTACACCTTTGAACCACAGGTGACGATTTTGGGACCAGTGGAAGGTGAGATTGTCAGTGGAGTGGTAGCTGTGGTGGGTAGCGCGGATGCTCCTGCGCTGGCCAGCTACGAGTTGCAATATGGGGTCAGTCACAATCCCCAGGCATTTAGTTCGCCGGTGTGGGGGCCAGTTGGTGGCGCGGTGATCAACGATCGGTTGGGGCAGTGGGATACATCAACATTGAATGAAGGCCCATATACGTTGCGGCTGGTCGTGCGCGATCAAAATGGCGTGGAACGCGAGGCGCGGGTGCGGCTCTTTGTGGTGCCGCCAACGCCGACGCCGCCAGTGGTAGAGCCGAGCCCAACCTGGACGAACCAGGCACCAATTCCAGTGCCGACGGAGACGCTCCCGCAGCCGAACACAGCGACACCGGTGGTTGCTCCAGCAACGGCAACGCCCATCCCGCCGACCGCGACCAGCGCGCCGCCGACTACCGCGCCGCCAACTGCCGTTCCACCGACTGCCACGGTTGCAGTGGTTACACCACCGGCAGAGCCAACAGCCCCCCCATTGCCCACCGAAACACCCTTACCGGCGGAGACGCCACCAGCGGTGGAGGCAACCCCCACCTGGACGGTTGCCGCACCGGCGGCAGAACCAACAGCTGTTCCCGCGGGATCCATAACCGATACCGTTGTGATCACGGGGGCCAATCTGTTGACGGAGAGCCTGTCGATCACTGAGGTCAACCAGTGAGATAGCTGGGTAGCAACTTCGATTGTGGATCAGGTAGCGGGTTGAGGTGTCGTTCCACAGGCCAATAGTTCCACGTCATCGAGCAGGAAATCAGTCATTTGTTGCGCATCGGTATAGGCAAGGAACTGAAGTTGAACCGTTTGCCCGGCCCACGTTGCCAGCGAATTGCTGTGCAACTGCCACTCGTGGGTTGCGTCTCGCCCGCGCAAGGTCAGAAGAGTTTGCAGAGGCAGCCCATTGGCATCAGCAATGCGGACCGTGAGACGATCGTAGCCGGTGGTATCCTCCTGGCTCTGCAGCTGCCACCAAAAGGAGAGCGTTAACGTCGTGCCAGTGACAGGCAAATCGATTACCGTGGCGAGCCGGTCAACGACACTGTGGCGCCCGGCCAGATAGGCACCATATTGGCCCGTGCGGGCGGCACGGGTGCTCATCAGCGCAAGCCCATCACTGTTGTGGACTTGCCAGCCAGCTTGCTTTTCAAAGCCGCCATTGGGCAACAGTGAATGGCAGGGAGCCGTTGCCGCGGCTACGGGATGGCGAAAGCTGGCGGTCGAGAGTGCCAGGAGGGCAAGCAGCATCAATTTGACCCCCACGGATCTGCGGGGGAATGAGCGCAATGGTTGTTGGCAGCACTGATCAGTCATTGGTCCTCCTGTCCAAAAGTAACGGGTCTTTGTGATTGCGTGTAAGCGCAGCGTTATTATCATGATTTACGCACCGAGAAGAGCGTACTATGGTGCGGTTGGCTTGAAAACGGTAGATTTTTTGACGGTCTGCCCGCGAAGTAACAGTACCGTTTTCAAACAGAGCCTACTTTAGTGGAGAGCAGGCAACGCGATTGGTGGCTCTTCTCGACAAGTTGCGTATATCCAGATGGCAATAGAGTGTGAGTATAAATAGAGTGTGAGACCAACCCTAGACCAATTTCCTCTCTATTGCTATACGCTCAGGCCGCGCAATATGGTTTATGGCCCAACGTAGCGGTAACGTGGAAGCAGAGTGGAGAGAGAGCATGAGATCGTTTCATCTGTGTAGGCGCGCCACAGATCAGGCGTAGAGAGGTAGTAGAGATAGCAAGTGGGCACATAGAGGTGTGGTGAACGCTACGTGCGTACCTGCTGCCGCTGCTGCCATCAATCAGAGGCCCGCTTGGCAACAGCGGGCGAGCATGTAAAGGCAAATGTACTTTGTATGAACTCAATTAACCTTTTCCCCGTGACCGGTATCCCCCTCATTCAGCCGGGTGATTCAGTGGCAGAGATTATTGTTTCTCGGCTACAGGCAATGGAGCAAACGCTGCAGCGTGGTGACATTCTCGTTATTGCCCAAAAAATCGTCAGCAAAGCGGAGGGGCGACTGGTGCGGTTGGCCGATGTGACGCCTTCGCCCAGGGCACTAGAACTGGCCGCTACAGTTGACAAAGATCCACGCGTGGTACAGGTGGTTTTGGATGACAGCAAGGCAGTAATTCGCAGCCGGCGCGGTCTGTTGGTGACAGAGCAACAGGCGGGATGGGTCTGTGCCAATGCAGGTGTCGATCGTAGCAATGTGGAGCAGGGTGCGAACGGTGAGGAGTATTTGGCGCTGCTGCCGGTGGATGGCGATGCCAGCGCTGCACAAATTCGGCAAGAGCTACAAGCGCTAGGTGGTGTTGCGCCAGCGGTGTTGATCAACGATAGCCATGGCCGCGCCTGGCGCATCGGGACAGCAGGTGTTTGCATTGGCTGCGCGGGCCTGCCGCCAATTTGGGACCAGCGTGGGCTGCCCGATCTTTTTGGATATGAGTTACACAGCAGCGCAGAGTGTATTGCCGATGAACTTGCAGCCGCGGCCAGTCTCTTGATGGGACAGAGCAATGAAGGTCAGCCCGTGATCGTGATCAGAGGCTACCAGCCACCGAGTGGGGTTGAAGATGCCCCGGCGCAATCAATTCAGCGGCCGGCCGCGATGGACACATTTCGGTGAGCCAAAGAACAGGACAAATGTTCTATTCTTTGGCAAGGCAACATAAATTTGATATACTGGCAGAGACAAATTCGAGTCAAGTGTGATCATCACATTGGCAAAGCAAACTCAAAAGCAAAATTTCCCATGTACATACAAATGAATGCTTGGCGCGAAATATTGGCGCGCATCTTTGAAGGATTTACGGAGCAGGATAATGTTTCGCCAGCGTGGCTGATCAATCCAGCCACCAAACGCCGGCTCAAATTGGACAAATATTATCCCGAGGCCGGGGTTGCGTTTCGCTTTATTGGGCTGACGGCCAAAGGTCAGGGGCGCCAGAGTGATTGGGAGGTGTTGGAGACCGAGAATCGGGACCAGACTCGCCAGGAACTTTGTCGCCTGAACGGGGTACAGCTCATCCTGATTCAGCCAGCCGATGATCCCATCAAGCAGATGGATCAGGTGGCGCTGTTACTGGCACGGGCCAGCCGCATTCTAGCGCAGGGTGAGCGCTCCATGCAGGAGAAGCAGCAATGGATGCCGGCATTGAGTGAGGCACGCGGACGTGCAGCACAGGTGCGCACCATGCTGGGGAAGAATACAGATCAGACGATGGCCAATTTGGCTGAAAGTTGGCGCGATCGAGAAGCGGGGCGGGTGGCAGCGTTGAATGTTCCAGCCGCGGCAACTAAGAAACCAAAGCGGCGCCAGCAGTTGGTCTTCGCGGTGGGGCAACGGGTAAATCATGATCGTTTTGGCGAAGGTGTCATTACCAAATTGGAGAATGAGTCACTTTCGATACTTTTTGATGCC
The DNA here is from genome assembly GCA_965228585.1 of Caldilineaceae bacterium. Classification (GTDB taxonomy): domain Bacteria; phylum Chloroflexota; class Anaerolineae; order Caldilineales; family Caldilineaceae; genus JAHBVH01. Next base: position 339,633 of record CBDDHX010000011.1, on the reverse strand, counting down.
GAACAGGAACGTACTTTTGCCGCGGAGTTGGTTGCAGACAAGCTAGAGTTAGTCTAGGGGATCTGTGGGGTGTTAGCAAAAGAGAGGCCGATTCCTGCAGGAATCGGCCTCTCTTTTGCCAAGCTGTTGATTACTGTCCAAACGGCTCATTGGCAAAGCCAGCAGAGCCATAGTTCTGGGGAGCAGGCTCCTGTTGCGTCTCCTGGTGCATGCGCAACAACAGTGCGGCTGTTAGTCGGGTGTTTTCTTCAACCGCCAGTTGCAAGTGCAAGCTTTCGCCAGACGCATAGAGAATTAAGAAATAGATCAATCCCATGACGAGGACCCCCAACCCAACTGCGATCCCCCCCATTTGCCCCAGTGCGTCGGTGTTGTAGAGTTCAGTGACGGGGACAGTTAGGCCGCTATTGCCCACGAGCACCAACCCAACCGCAGCCAGAATGGTAACAATTAGCACTATCCAGGCAATGACTTTCAACAGCGTCCCCATCAATCGCAACACGCCGAATCGCTTTGGAACACTCATAATTTTCCTCCCCAGAGATGATTTGGATGAACGGTTTGTTCTATTTGATAGTCTCTCTGCCGAAAATGAACCAAAGCAATTCCCGGCCAGCTAGCAGATATCCTACCACAGGCAAAGCAGCATGGCAGTAGACTATCTCTGATTTTAAGCGTTTCTAAGGCTTGGTCGTGCGGTCCGTGGCCTCTGCCAGCAAGCGGTGATTTGTTCCAGAGCGTATGCGATTACGCATAAAGCACACACCCAATGAATCTTGTCAACTGGACTTACGCAACTTGTCGAGTAGAGCCACCAAATCGCGTTGCCTGCTCTCCACTGGTACGCTCTTTTCGGTGTGCAAGTCATGGTCGAATAGGCCGGAAGAACGTGCAGCAGACCATTAAGTTTGATTGTCTCGCTCATGCATTTTACAATGGCCATTCTACCTTGACCGTGGACAGTTACAGGTGGACGGTCACAGGTGGACGGTCACAGATGGACGGTACAGGTGGACAGTACAGACCGAATCAAGTGCCAGGTAACTTGTTTGTCCTGAGATCGCCCGGCGTCAAATTCGCTGTGCACAAAAGGTAGGTACCAACAGGAACTACACTTTTGGGTCGAGATCAGTGAGCGCTTCCACGGCGAAAGTACTGTATGGCAAACGTATAGATGGCCAGGTTCAGCAGAGGAACATCCAAGTATAGTGAGTATAATCATCAACACTCATATTGTCGAATTTGAATAATCCTACAACAAATTATGACTAAACATTTTCTTACCCAGCCAGTAGATCAGGGTCGTTATGAACCAGAAGGGCTCTATCTCTCCGTACCGCTCCAGGGAACCGGGCTCGTGGCTCAGGGGTGGGGTGAACATCCTCAATTCTATCGCTCGTTTGAGTACAACGGCATTCCGCTCAAGGGGCACAATGGCGTGGATTTCGTCGTCAATGGTGCCGAGACGGTGGTGGTGGTCGACGATGGTCAGATCATGGGTATTGGCATGGAGAGTGGCGGCTATGGGCGCTACGTAAAAGTGGAGCATCGTTGGGGTGAATCATTTTATGCACACCTCGGGCGGATCCATGTCGATGCTGGACAAATAGTGACACGAGGGACAGAGATCGCTCGGGTTGAGTGGCCAACGCTGACCTCGAGCAGCGGTGAGCACTCCTATCTGCACTTTGGGATCCGCATTAAGCCTTACAATCGCTTTGACGGCTGGGGTGGTTTTACGGATCCGATTCCTTTTTTGGATCCAACCAATCTCGCCTTTGTCGAGCAAGCTTCGGTAGCAGAAGCAGCAGAGCAAAGAATGGAGCCACATGCAATGTTGCGCGAAAACAAGAATATACATCGTCCGTGAGGTGCATGAAATTTATCCCACGGAAAAATGAATGGTAGCCAAAAACTTTAGGTTCCGTTCCGCAAAACTGGCTGCTCAACTCCCCTCGGCTCTCGATTGGGATAGAGAGCACAAAAGTCGCACAGATAGACAATGTGCCTACGGTGATGCAAAGTGCAAAGTATCAATGCTTGCTCCATGAGTCTTACTCTGTTCACATCATCGGGCAAGAGATTCACAACTACCCCTCAGGTTGGGCCATGTAGATGTGCTTGGCCACAATGCTTAAAAGCTCATGAGAATCTTCTCACCCTCATTATAATAAGTAATATATAGTTATTGTAATAGGGGCTGGGGATAAGGGGATAACTGCTTCCACGAGTTAAAAAACTGCTAGATATAGTGATGGTTCCATCTGCAAATCATCTATATTGTTACTGTGCTGTTGGGATAACTTGGGATTCATGCACAGTGATATTGGGAAAAGTTTGGATAGAAGATAACAGTTGATGGACAGATTGACCAGAAAGCCATATATAGTAAGCAGATAACGGCATGGCCACTAGAGCGGGGATAAGATGGAAAACAAGAGACAAATTGTTGATAATCTTATCCCTGGAAATTCCATTGTTATCCTCGGTTTATCCCTATGTTTTCGCATTGGTTCCCGTACTTATCCTCCAAAGTATCCTTGGTAGCGGCCGCTCTGGCGCCAGCCCTGCTCTCCAGCAAATTGTGTTTTGTGGCCACTAGATCACTGTTGGCTGGGTCATTAGCGTTACCAAAAACCGGCAATTTATCGGAGGAAATGGATTTTGTGATCTGCTACAATACCAACACTCTACCATCAAGTGACTTAGAAGCCGTGGTATACGACTGATGTAGGTGAATATAGTAGAACAAGTGCGTCTTTCTGGTGATTACTACATTGACAACCTCACTGAGAGAACGCTGTTTTGTTGCAGATGCAGCAGAACAAGCGTACTTTTTGCCTCAAGATGTACCGCATCTGTTGACATTGATTGCTAGCTGAACATGTGCCTTGGCTCTGCACCCTCTTCATTTTCGTTTTGAAATTTGATTGTGGGTTCAGCCAAATCTCGACCTGCCGGCACTGCACACATTGGAGACCACTTTTGATAGCTGATGAAAGATAAATGACGAGTAATAGCGGATCAATGTCGTAACTGTTGATGTAAGTTTTGGAGAAACATATGAATGAGCGTATTCGTGTTTTAATTGCAGATGACCACCATGTCGTTCGTGGCGGCATTCGCGCTTTATTGGAAACAGAAACAGACATCGATGTCATTGATGAAGCATCGGATGGGGTGGAGACTGTGCTTAAAACGCGATCACTGAATCCAGATGTCATTTTGATGGACTTAATGATGCCACGTAAATCAGGTATTGAAGCCATTGAAGAGATTAAACAAGAAGATCCTGATGCTCGCATTCTGGTCTTGACTAGCTATTCAGACGACGAAAAAGTCTTTGCGGCGATCAAGGCCGGTGCACTCGGCTATCTGTTGAAAGAGACCTCTACCAAGGAATTGTTGCAAGCGATCCATGATGTCTATCGAGGTGAGTCTTCATTGCACCCCGCGATTGCGCGCAAGTTGATTCGCGAACTCAACCGGCCATCAAATCTTCCTCCGGCTGATGAGCCTTTGACAGAGCGTGAGATTGAAGTACTGGTTTACGTTGCCCGTGGCTATTCCAATCAGGATATTGCCAACTCGCTATTCATTAGTGAGCGTACCGTGCGTACCCACGTCAGTAACATCTTGAGCAAATTACATCTTGCCAATCGCACACAAGCAGCCTTGTACGCTTTGAAAGAGGGCCTGACCAATCTAGAAGAAGCCGGTAAGTGGTAGTTGGAGTTGGTGCATTCTGCTTCAATGCTTGACGTAGGGTTGCCACGTGGTCCAGGGTCGTTCCAATTCGCAATCCACATTCAGCAGAAGGGTTGTAATTCCCATATCCGAAAAACTATGGTTTACTTATCAGGTAAACTGGCATTTTTGCGTTCTGCGTTTTGGTCCAAAAGCGTACGCTTTTGTGATGGGCACCTGACGAGCCATTGACGACCCAATGACGATTCGTGACATCCAGTGTTCGTGACATTCGGTGGTGGTTTGGTGTGTTATATGACGCAAACGCCTTGTCAACACCTGATGCTTTTGTTTGAAGCAATATTCACCTTTTCGCAGATGCCCGAATATGCCTTAACATGTAAAAATGAGTATGGAAATAGTAATTGCTGCGAGTCCACGCGTCTGAACGGAGGCTAAGCATTGAACCCACAGCACAATAGTCATACTCATAAAGATGTTCGGGAACAGTCAACTTCTGACTTTTCACCTGCTGGCAATAACAGTGACCAAGACCAGAAGATCAATATCTTGATTGCTGATGATGAAGCCATGATGCTGCAACTGCTCTCTATGTCGTTACAGCGACTCGGTTACAACGTAGTGACTGCCCAAAATGGCTTGGAGGCAGTTGACGCATTCGACCGTCATGTCTTTGATCTCGTACTGTTAGATGTTTTGATGCCGGGGATGGATGGCTTTGCTGCCTGTGCAGAGATCCGAAAACGATCGGATGTTCCGGTGGTGATGTTGACGGCACTAAGTCGACCGGACGATATTGTCCGTGGTCTGGAAATTGGTGCAGATAATTATATTGTCAAGCCATTCACCTTCAAAGAAGTGGAAGCAAAGCTGCGTGCCATCTTGCGCCGGACAAACTTCCAAAACAATCAATATGTCTTTCAGATTATCGAGCGAGGAGATATCCGGCTCAACAGTGAAATTCACCAGGTTACTGTGGCTGGCAAGGTTGTTGAATTGACGGGTACTGAATTCCAACTGCTGCACTTTTTGATGACCCATGCAGATCAAACTGTAAGCAAGGAAGAGCTGCTTGAGGCCGTTTGGGGCTATGATTCTACCGATGGGTCCAACTTAGTCGAAGTTGCCATTAGCCGGTTGCGCAAAAAGATTGAAAAAGATCCTTCGCGTCCCGATCGACTGTTAACTGTTCGTGGGATTGGCTATCGTTTTTCTAGTGCCAAGTCAGCCAAATCTGATGCTGCATCCGAAGAACAACCTACTTCAAGTGAGGCTCCGTTTCACCCGACGCTCACGTTGAGCGAATCTGCGGATGGCGAGAAGGTTATTTCCTATTAAAGATTTGTACTCTTTCACTGTAGATCCTTTATAAAATTCGCCTTCTTATCCCCCATACGATAAAATGCCAGTTATCGCCTTTTTATAAGGTTGTAGCTGGCATTTTTCTGTCTTGCTCTGTGGAACATGCTGCCGCAACCACTGCTCAACAGAAGCTACTCACGCCATCTGTGCCAGTGGTTGGGAACAGTTTGTTGCGTGTACATCTCTTTTGGCATTGAACCGTTATGATAACTTTCCTCAACAGTCGGTCCTCCACAGGGAAAATCTGTCTTCGGCGCGGTCTGCTTTCCCTGCTCACTGCTACGCTTGTGCTCGGTATGGGTGCCTGTTCCAACGTAACTGTGCCCTCCCTGTCACCGCTACAGAAAACGCCTGCTCTGGTCCCAACCTTTACGCCAACACCTCCACCTGCTCGTTCAAATGACGCACTTTCCGTCGCCGAATTGGATGCGCATGGACGGGACATTGCCGAACAACGTGTGATTGATGTTTACAAGCGGGTTGCGCCATCGGTGGTGAGTATCACCACACAAGTTTTGCGGCGAGGCTTTTTCTTCGAAATCCCAGAAGAAGGCGCAGGCTCTGGGTTCGTGCTGGATTTGCAGGGCCACATCTTGACCAATTACCATGTGATCAGCGGTGCCCGTGAAATCGATGTAAATCTGAGCGATGAGTATGTTCTGCCAGCAGAGGTTGTGGGCATTGATCCGCGCAATGATATTGCCTTGCTAAAGGTGGAGGCACCCACAGAAATCTTGGTGCCTGTCGAATTTGGTGTCTCGAAAGAGTTGCAGGTCGGTCAGCGCGCGATCGCGATTGGAAATCCTTTTGGCCAATTTGGGCGCACGTTAACAACGGGCGTGATCAGTGCACTGGATCGCACGCTTGAAGGATCTGACGGTCGCACGATCACCGGTATAATTCAAACAGATGCCGCCATTAACCGCGGTAATTCTGGTGGGCCACTGCTGGATTCCAGTGGCCGCGTCATTGGTATTACCACAGCCATCTTTAGCCCACGGGAACGAATGCAGGTGTTGGCTTTTCTGTGCCGATTGACACAGTTAAGCGCCTGCTCCCCGACCTTTTGACCCTCGGCCGGTATCGCCACCCTTGGCTAGGTGTGCGTTATGCGTATGAGATCAAGCCTGGCCTAGCGCGATTGCTCGAACTACCCACCGATGAAGGTTTGCTGCTGGTCCAGCTTCACGAGGGTAGTCCGCTGGATCGAGCGGTCGTGCGGGGCGCACAACGCGAAACAATTGTCAGCAACCAGCGCGTCTATGTTGGTGGGGATATTATTCTGATGATCGATGGCGTGGCCGTACACACGCTGGATGGCATGGAGACATTTCTAGAGGATCACTATAATGTCGGTGATAGCGTGACCGTGACGCTGCTGCGTGGGGATGAGCTATTTGAACGACAAATTGAATTGATCGAGGAGCCAAACTAACAGGCAACAGTCTGCGTTTCCGAGGCTGCTCGGCGGACCAGCAGGGTTTATGCCAGGTTGTTGGTCCGCCGAGTTTTGCATTAGCCTCGAGCTTGATCAGCCCGTTGCTCGTTGGCATAGCTTTTGACGAGCTGGGCAAAGCGAGCAAATAGCAGGTCAGCGTCGTGTGGTCCGGGACTGGCTTCCGGATGATATTGCACACAAAAGACGGGACGGTCGGTGAGGCGCAAGCCTTCTACCGTATCGTCATTGAGATTGCGGTGTGTAATCTCTACATTGGCTGGCAGTTGCTCCATGCTCACGGCGTAGTTATGATTTTGAGCCGTGATCTGCACATTGGTTGCGCTCACATCGCTGACCGGTTGATTGCCGCCATGGTGGCCAAATTTTAATTTGTAGGTTGTCCCGCCGAGTGCAAGGCCAATGATTTGATGGCCCAAGCAGATGCCGAACGTTGGAACCTTGGCGTCGATCAGCGTTTCAACTGCTGCTGCCGCATAGGGGACCCCCGCGGGATCGCCCGGTCCGTTGCTCAGAAAGATGCCATCGGGTTGCATGGCCAACACATCCTCAGCCGGCGTATTAGCGGGAACAACGGTGATGCGCAGCCCGTGACTTGTTAGACGGCGCAAGATGTTGTGCTTGATGCCGAAATCATAGGCGACCACCAAAGGGCGGTCGCGCTCCGCCGGCGTCTGGGCATCGACATCGGTTGACACATCTTTCCCGGCGGCAACGGGTGTCCACTCAACACGAGTACCATCAGCCCAATGGTAGGCTTCTTGGCACGTAACCTCACTCACCAGATCGCGGCCATCGAGGCCTTCCCATGACTGTGCCATTGCCAATAACTCTTCTGCTGTATGCGAGCCGTCGGTACAGAGCGCCGCGTGCAGCACCCCTTTGTCGCGGATTCGACGGGTAAGTGCCCGGGTGTCAATCTCGCTGATGCCCGGAATTTGATGTTGTTGCAGGTATGCGTGCAGGGTTTCATTGGCGCGCCAGTTCGAAACAACGGAGCTCACTTCGCGCACAATGAAGGCGGTAACCTGAGGGCGATCGCTCTCAACATCTTCGGGGTTGATCCCTGTATTGCCCACGTGGGCAACTGTCATGCACACCATCTGCCCCCGATAGGAGGGATCCGTAATGACCTCCTGATAGCCAGTCAAGCTCGTGTTGAAGACTACCTCTCCGACAACGGTTGTTGCGGCTCCAAAGGATTTCCCGTGGTAGATTGTGCCATCTTCCAAAACCAAAATTGCGTTTGTTGGCGTGGTCATGCTTTCCTCTGCGTATTTTCTCTACAAATCGTTTGCTATCACGACTGGATCTGTTCTCGATCCTGATGTTGATAGGCTAGACGTAATGGTTGCCACTCGCCCCACTTCAACAGGCGATTCCACCCGGGGGGCTGGTGGCGTTCTTTCTCTGTGCCCTGGACAGGCAACTGCTCAAGATTCATCAAAACCGCCACTTCATCACAGCGGTGAAATTTGGGACAATAGATGCAAGCTTGCCATACTTTGGGGCTGATGCTCCAGCGATCGACTTGTGCAAAGCCCAGCCGGGTAAAGAACTTGGGGCGGAGTGTCAGGGCACAGATCTCTTTGTACTCGCGTGTGCGGGCAAGATCAACCAATTGGACAACAAGCTCACTGCCCAAACCCTGGCCATGTTGGCTCTCATCAATGGCCAACGAGCGTATTTCCACCAATGTATCGTTTAGGGGGACCAATGCACCACAGCCAACGACTTTCGACTCTTCACCTGTATCCGCTGCACTATCGGTGGCTGTAGCATCATCCCCTGCATCACTGTTTGCTGCAGCCTCATCCTCATTTTGCGTGATCCATTCGACTGCAGTTGCCGCGGAATCTTCATTGACTGCAACTGCAACCAGCCAGTCAGCCAAAGTTTGGTGAACATTTGTTTCGCTACGCGGCAACATTACGTTTTGTGCCGCAAATCGGTTCACCATCTCGATAATCTGAACAACATCTTCTGTTTGTGCCGGCCGAATTATTACACGCATGGCTCTATCCTGTTGCACACCTACGAGACTACACACCTACAAGACTATACACCTACAGGGCTACACACCCACAAGAGTATTAAACAAACAAGAGTGGTAAACAAGTAGCACTGTGTTATCCAGATTGAAGTTCAGTCGACGGTGACCCATACACCGCTTGTTTTGTTTTTTAACAACAGGTCATACTCAACGGTGCATGGACCAAGAATGAACTCGCTCTGGAGCAGGAGCTGTTTCAATCTAGCCATTCCGGCGCGAGGCGAAACAACCGGCTGAAAGCTACCTGCACGATGAAACCTCACCTGAAGAGTTCCATTTGCTACAAAGCGCTCCAACGCCAAAAGCATGTTACATGGTCTGTAGAATTTCGCCCACCACTCGTACTGCTTTGGCTAGTTCTTCTTTACTGATTGTCAACGGCGGAACAAAGCGTAAGACATTGGGACCTGCATTGACTAGAATAACACCTTTTTCAAAGGCTTGGGCAATAAGGGGTCCCGTGGCAATATCCATCTCTACACCAACAAGCAAACCTTCTCCCCGGATCTCCTGGATGTGAGGGCTATTGAGCTCTTCCAGCAGCTCTTTGAGGTAGGCACCTTTGGCTCGCACTTCGCCCAAAAATTCTGCTTGGGAGACTCGTTCAACAACGTGGGCAGCCACGTGTGTTGTAAAGGGATTTCCGGCAAATGTACTGGCGTGATCCCCTTTGTGAATGGCGTCGGCGACTTTTTGGCGCATGAGAATTGCACCAATGGGCAGACCACCAGCCAAAGGCTTGGCCAGCGTCATCAGATCCGGCTCAATTGCAGTTGCTGTGCCGGCACCTTTGCCGCTGTTGGCGATGGTTTGGTAGCCCCATAGGTTACCCGTGCGACCAAGCCCACATTGCACTTCGTCAAAGATGAGCAGCGCGTCGTGCTCATCGGCCAAGGCGCGTAGGCCACTGAGGAACTCGTGAGTTGCCGGGTAAATACCACCTTCACCTTGGATCGGCTCAACGATGATGGCACAGACATTCTCGTCCATTTCGGCCTTGGCACTTTCCGGGTTGTTGAACTCGGCAAAGCGCACCCCGGGAACGAGTGGCGCAAAAGGTTCTTGATATTGGGGGCGGGGTGTCGCTGCCAGCGTAGCAAAGAGGCGACCGTGAAATGCATTGGTAAAGGCCAGAATGTGATATTTATCCTGATGACCTTGTTCACGTGCATAGCGGCGGGCAAATTTAAAGGCACCTTCGTTGGCATCTGCACCGGTCAGGCTAAAGTGCACCTTGTCGGCAAAGCTCTGCTCACAGAGTTGTTTGGCCAGGCGGGCATGTGGTTCTGTGTGATAGAGATTGCTGACGTGCAAGACGCCAGTCCCGGCTGCTTCCTGAATCGCCTGATTGATCCCTGGATCGTTGTAGCCGAGTGAATTGACCGCAATCCCCGAAACACAATCAAGGTAAGCTTTTCCCTCGGAATCAAAGAGAGTCGATCCCTCGCCTTTTGCAATCACAAAATCTGGGCGGGTGTAGACGCCCAGAACATGTGCTTGTTCCATTTCAATGACTGCTTGTGTATCCATGGTTCCTCCCTTTGTTATGTGTTGTTGATTTTGCTACAGAAACGTCAAACGACTGTTGGGCGTTGCTCGATCCAGTGCCACTCGGTTCCACCTGCTGTTGGCTGTGTTTTGGCCCGTCAAAGCTCGGTCAAGATTAGAAAAAACTAGCTCGACCGGAGGCACAGCACTAACGCCTTCAGCTTCATCCCGAGCCAACGACGCCGGTTCCTTCATCTTCCTGCACACCGGCAAGATTGGTGATTACGGCCTGTGCCACGCCATTGCGAACCGCATGTACCGCACTGCGTACTTTGGGGATCATCCCACCGGTGATAATGCCCTCTTCGATCCACTGCTCGATCTGGTTTGCTGTGACTGCTCGTGTAACCCTGCCAGCCACCAGCACCCCGGGGACGTTGCTGACAAAAATCAGCTTGAGTGCACCTAGCTTTGCTGCCACTGCCGTGGCTGCGTGGTCTGCATTCACGTTGTAACTTCGGTTATCCAGGGCTCCAAGGCTTATCGGGCTGACAACGGGAACGATATTTGCCGCAAGCAGCGTTTGCAGCAGCGTATCATCAATATCCTGAATATCACCTACCCGCCCCAGATCACCCATGGGATGCCATAGTTTTTCAACATAGATTGTGCCGCCATCAACACCACTGATTCCAGCGGCCAAAATATCAAACTTCAGCAAAGCGCGTACAATGCGCTTATTCATCAACCCACTGAGAACCATTTCGGCTACATCCAAACTATCCTCGTCGGTCACGCGCAGCCCTTCGACAAAAGCTGGTGTGAGGCCGAGCTTTTGCTGATAATCAGCAATGGTTTTACCACCACCATGGACAATGACGGGCAGATTCCCGGCTGCCAGAATCGCTTTAACTGCTTTGGCTAGACCGAAGAGAAAGCTTTCATCATCTAACTCGTTGCCCCCAACTTTCACAACAATGATGTAGCGTTGCTCCATAGAGGATGAACCCGTAGCAGATGAAGTGGGGTGCTGGTTATGTTCAATGGTTTGCATGTCGCTATTGCCTCTTCTGAGTTGGTGCCAACAAAAAAAGCTCTCCGTCTGGAGAGCTTTGCAGGATGCTAATCAAAAGCCATGCGCGCGCAAAATCCAGTTCGGCTTAACCGATCGGAATTGGGCACGGCCTAGAGTTTGTAGTGTCAAAAACAATACTGGTTAGCATGTAGTAATTGGGCCAAATAATTCATGGGAACGGTTGACAGCAGGTGAGAAAACTTGCAAACAAAAACTCGCAGATTTCAACTATGTAATGTCAACTATCTTGTAGTGTTAACTATCTATGGTGAATTGTCTATGGTGAATTGTAGCCGGTGTGAATCGCGGCCAGTCGGTCATGTTTTTTGGCTATTCCTGAAATCCAGTTGTGCTTGCTGCTCTGTCGCCAACCGGCCTGTCAGGCACAGGAAATTTCAGGACAGACGTATACATGGTGGGGTAGTGTATCACGCTGAGTGAACAGTGTCAATTCTCAAGAAAGTAGATCGCTAACGGTGGTTCAATTCCTGCGCCACAAGTAGGTGAGCTGTAGAACTTCGAATCTAATCGAGCAATCATGCAACCATTGCCCACTACAGCGCGGTTGGCTTGGAAACGGTAAGTTTCCCGCTTGCCGGAACTACTGTTTTCAAACAGAGCCCATTTTAGGTGGCATCAGCGTTCTCTGGCGCTGGAGGTGCGCATGAGAGAATGCTCACGCCACAAGGGGCAAGCGCTATTTGCTTTCTCTATACAGCGCTGTGGATTATGCCCCGTGCATAACGTTTGGGGGTGGCGGAGCGCGGTTGGTTGCGGGCCGTGAATTGTGACAACGATAACAAAATAAATTGCAAAATTATATTAAATTGGGGGTTGAAATCGTTTACGAAGCCTGCTATAATTGTGCTTGTATAGACAGGTTTAGGACTTGTTTGTCGGTGATTTTATTGGTGATGGTGGGAGAAATCCCGCTCTTTTTTTGTCTACCATTCATATAATGCCGATTCCGATTGTTGTTTCTCGCCATGCTCCTTCCGGCTTTTTGGGCGGAAAAAACGTATAGGTCTTCAATACCTGCAATAGACCTGCAATAGACCTGCAATAGACCTGTAAAGAGTGGTACTCCTGTGAGCAGTGATAGTAAACAGTGATATTACAGTGCTGTTTGAGTTACAGGAACTGGCACGGCAGTAGAGCATTCTAGTAGAGCAATCTAAACGATAACGACCATGAGCTAGTCAGGTGCACTGCGATGACATTGGCGGATGATCCATCTGCAAGCAAACATGAACCGTTTGAATCGAATAACGCGGGTTTGGCAGCTAGTCAGGGAAATCTGTGCGCCAATGGTAATCTTCCTGACAAAGACCTTGCTGGCGAGGCAGTCCCCGTCATTGATTACGAGGGCAGTCATTATAAGGCAGATTTTTGGCTAGGGCAAGGTCGTGACTATGAAGATGCTGTTGAGCGACTGGTGCTTGCCGAATTGTTGCCCAAGCAAGGTGGGCGCATCGCTGAAATCGGAGCTGGCTTTGGGCGCTTGGCGGATTTGTACGTGGGCTATGAGCAGATCATTTTGTTTGACTATAGCCGAACGCTGTTGCAAGACGCGGTAAAGACATGGGGTGGTGATCCTCGCTTTGTCTTCGTTGCTGGCAACATCTACCAACTACCGCTGGCAACGGGTGTTTTGGATTCGCTTGCCATGATCCGTGTAATGCATCATCTTGCCGATGTCCCCATGGCGTTGCAGCAGTTAGCCCGTGTGTTGCATTCCCACAGCGTTGCAATTTTGGAGTACGCCAACAAGCGCAACCTGAAAGCAATTCTGCGCTGGCTGACAATGCAGCAGGCGTGGTCACCTTTTCAACTTGAACCAGTTGAATTTGTAGAATTGAATTTTGACTTCCATCCACAGTGGATGGAGCAGCAGTTTGCTCAATCGGAGCTGACAATTAAAGCGCGGCGTGCCGTATCACACTTTCGGCTGCCGTTTCTAAAAGAGCGTGTTTCGGCTCATCGGTTGGCAGGGATTGATCAAAAGCTGTTTGGGATGGGTGACTACCTGTCGCTTGCTCCCAGTGTGTTTGTGCAGAGTGAGCTTGCTGTACCTAGAGAACGTTTTGAGGGATCTACGGGCGGTGATTCAATTGCTGCATTGTTCTGCTGTCCGTCCTGTAGAGCGGAAGCTTTTCAGTTGTCTGATGTAGAAAGGCTTGTCTGCCAATCTTGCCAGGCAAGTTATGTAAAACGAAATGGTATTTGGGATTTTAAAGAAGAGGCATAGCGCGTTTGTGCTCTGTCATTAAAAAACGCCGACTGTTGTGTTGGCCAGTTTGTAGGGCAACAATTAGTAGCCTAACCGTGCACAAGGAGAGAAGATTTGCGTATGGCGAAGCAAAGAGTGCTTGATATTTCATCAGATTCTGATTTTGGCTCGGAATTTGAGAGTAATCTTGCTAATAATTATAACAAATTTGATTCAGGGTTGGATGAAATCAACGGCTCTAAAGATGGGACAGAGACGAGCGAAAGCACGGAAGAGCCTATTGTTTTGAGTCCAGAAGAGATCCTTGAAAAACTTGTTGCGCTGGGACGTACACAGGGCTACGTTGCGTATGATGATGTCCTGCGTCTAATGCCTGAGGCCGAGAATAACATGGATCAGGTTGAGGATGTTTTTGCGGCTCTTTTTGAACAAGGGATAGAAGTTGGACAGGCGCGCGAAGAAGAGTCTGATGAGCCGTCCGATATTGATGCTGAAATTAGCGAGGAAGAAAACTTCGACCTGAGTCAAATCGAAATTGACGATTCGATCAGTCTCTATTTGAAAGAGATTGGCCGGGTTCCCTTGTTGACTGCGGAGGAGGAAGTTTCACTGGCCAAGCGGATGGAGAAGGGTCGCGAGGCGCGGAACAAATTGTCGCAGGGGGTCGATAACTGGGAAGAGCGTGAGCGTCTCTTGTGGTTGGTCCGAGATGGTCAGGCTGGGCAAGAGCATCTGATCAAAGCGAATAGCCGTCTCGTTGTGAGTGTTGCGAAGAAATATGTGGGACGTGGTGTTCCCTTCCTGGATTTAATTCAGGAAGGAAATATTGGCTTGATCCGTGCCGTGAAAAAGTTTGATTTCCGCCGTGGCTTCAAGTTTAGTACCTACGCAACTTGGTGGATTCGCCAAGCTGTTACCCGGGCGATTGCTGATCAGGGTCGTACGATTCGTGTCCCTGTTCACATGTATGAACAGATCAATCGTTTAACCCGCACGAGCCGACAGTTGGTTCAGGAGTTGGGGCGCGATCCGACTACGGAAGAGATCGCCGAAGAGTTAGGTGTTTCGCCCCGCAAGGTGGAACATATCATGCGGGTGAGTCAACGGCCATTGAGCCTGGAGATGCCTGTCGGTGAGGAAGAAGATAGTTATCTCGGTGACTTTATCGAAGATGAAGATGCGGACGCTCCCAGTGAGGCTGCGGGGCAACAGATCCTCCGTGAGGTGATTGATGAGATCTTCCAAAGTCTCACTCCCCGTGAGGTTCGGATTTTACAACTCCGCTTCGGATTGGTCGATGGTTACTGCTACACACTTGAAGAAGTTGGTAAGAAATTTGGCGTTACGAGAGAGCGCATCCGTCAGATCGAGGCGCAGGCATTGAGCCGACTCCGTCATCCCAGCAGGAGCCGCAAGCTGCGAGATTATCTCTAGGCCATTCCTACAAGCTCACCGGGTACCTGCTGATTTTGTTACCTATTGATTCGGTTACCCAATGATCCGGTGGCGATCAAAGCATGTTTCACGTGAAACACCAGCGTTGAATTGACAGCGCTGGTGTTCTTTTTTATTGGGCACCGAGGGCGAATAAATATGCGCTTTGGCTGCTTTCGCCAAGCACCACAAAATTGAGTATACTTGAGCGTGAAACATACACCGATTTGGGCGTCTGCTTGGCGCATACAAGGAAGTATCTATGACTTTGTTTACTCGGATTGTTGCTGCTATTTTCTGGCTACTGTTATTGGTGGTCGTCACCACGGTCGCTGCCGCGCCTGTGTGGTCATTAACCTGGTTGCAAGATTGGTCTGCATCGGCTATGGAACAGTTGCAGCGCTGGCAGACCATGAGCCCAGCCAATTTTATCATCATCCAGGCGACAGTTGGCATTCTGGCAATTACCAGCTTCGGCATCCTATTCTGGTGGACAGCTTTTGCCGGACAACAACGCGGCGTGCGAATCCGTACACCAGATGGTGGCTCTGCTGAATTAGATGTCAATAGCATCAGTCAGCGACTGGAATGGCATCTGGCGCAAGTTGCCGAGGTGAATAACGTTGTTCCGTTAGTCAAAGCGCGTGGCGGAGCAGTAGATATCCGGCTCGAGGTTGAAGTGCTGCCTAGTGTAGATATCCCACTCAAAACCGACGAAGTTGTTGTTGTAACCAGAGACGTAATTGAAGATATGATCGGACTCACACTAGGCAAACTGGATGTGCACTTGCGCTGTGCCCCACTTGAACCTAGCCTAGCGTAGTATGCTGCTCCAGCTTTCTCCACTCGCTTCACATCGAATGCTCCGCACATCCTATTGAACGAACTTCAACCTTTGTACACACTGTTTACCTGAAAATCCGCTATGGCTGAAACCACAAAGCAAACCCCTTTCCACGCTAACCCTCCTGAATTCGACGTAGCTGATGCTGAGAGCTACCGAGAATCTACCTCGCCCAAGCTTCATGCGACCGCTCCTCAAGGAGGGGCAGAGCCCGAACAGATAGCTGTGGTAGACACGGTCTCTTCTGCACACGAGACAGCGATCGATTACGATCAGTATCGCTCCTGCTTTGTTGAGGTGAATGGCGAACAGCTTCCTCTGTTGGCGGCTTTGGAATCCCTGCTCTTTGTCTCAGATGGCCCGGTTGAACTAGCTTCATTGACAAAAGTATTGAAGCAGAGTGGTGCTGTCATCTTTGGTGCGCTACAGACCCTAAACCAGACCTATTTGGAACAGCGTTCTGGTTTACGTGTGCAGGAATATAACAATCGATTTCAATTGGTGACTCATGCACCGTTCGCTGCATTGATCGAGGAGTATCTGAGCCTCGATTTGGCGAGCAAGTTGAGCGCGGCTGCGTTGGAAACACTTGCCATTGTCGCTTACCGACAGCCAGTGACGCGTGCACAGATCGAAAGCGTGCGCGGTGTTGACAGCTCTGCCATGCTACGTTCGTTGGTGCAACGGGGACTCATTGATGAAGCCGGCCGCTTGGATGGTGTGGGGCGACCTATCCTCTACCAAGTGACGGAAGCGTTCATGCACCACTTTGGATTAATTGGCCTCGACCAACTGCCACCGCTCGAAACAACAGAGGCCGATACATTATGGGCAGCAACCAAACTCACTGAATTAGCCGAACCCGATCCATGACTCAGGCAAAAGTCAGTAAAACTATCGTTACTTGTCAGGAATCGATGTGTGACGACAGCTATACTGTAGTGCGGTTGGCTTGAGAACGGTAGCGTTTTTGGCGGTCCTCCAAAGGCTCGCCCTACCGTTTTCAAACAGAGCTTACTTTAAAAGAGTATTGTTTCCACAGCTTGTGACACGATGCAAGCTACAGCGCTGGGGTCTGATCGAAAAATCTGCTAATGGTTTGAGGAATGAAAGATGCGTATAAATTTGCTCGCAAAAGATCGACGGCTGCAATCTGTTCTGTTGTTGATGGCAGCGGTTGTTATTGCTACGCTGGCCTTGTTTCAAGCCGGTTCCCAGGTGCTTGCTCAGAGCAAGTCGCTTGTCTGGCAACAGTTTGATGTGGATATTGACGTGGCGCCCGATGGTACGTTTGAAGTCACTGAACACCAGACAATCGATTTTACCAATGGCTCCTTCAGTTTTGGTTACCGCGAAATTCCCATTCGAAATCTAGCCCACATTGATGGTTGGTCCTTGTCTGATAGCGACGGCAATATCTATCAGCAGACGGCGAATACGGCCGCTGCACCCCATACCTTTTCTGTGGAAAAGAGTGGGGGGGCCTATCTCATCAACTGGCATTTCCCTCCGCTGGCCAATGCAACCAAAACGTACCACTTGCAGTACACGGTACACGAAGGCTTGCGCTACTATGACACGGGCGATCAGCTTTGGTGGAAAGCCATCTACGGTGAGCGCGATTTTCCTGTGCTTGCTGGCACAGTACAGGTGCAACTACCCGCGGCAGCAGAGATCATGGTGTGGGATGCCTATGTGAACGATCTCTCTGCACCAGAGCGTTTCAATGTTGAAGTGGCAAACGACCAGTCCCTGTTCAAAGTGATGCTGACACAACGGCTTGCAGCCGGTGAAGAAGTAGAGATTCGGGTTCAGTTCACCCCCAACGTTGTTGCGGGTTCTGCCCCGGCGTGGCAGGCGGCAGCCGATGAACTTGCTGCTCAACGTGAAGCTGAACTTCTTTACCGTCAGCGCTGGGGGCCATGGGCCTCGCTGTTGCTGGGCGGTCTAGGCCTTCTCTTCTTTGTGGGTGGGCCTGCATTGCTCTATCTGTTGTGGTACAGGGTCGGGCGTGACCAGCCTACCGAGGTAATCGCTGACTATCTGCCGGAGCCACCCGATGAATTGCCACCGGCTCTAGTCGGTACACTGATCGACGAACATGTCGATATGCACGACTTGCTTGCCACCATTGTGGACTTGGCACAACGCAAAGTGATTAGCATTACGGAGGAGCAATCGGAAGGCTTCTTCCGCATGGGGAATGATTTTGTCTACCGCTGGGAGGACCAGCAAGCTGAGCTGTTGCCCTACGAAAGACAGTTGCTGGAGAGCATGTTTGGTCGCAAAGATGAAGTGCGTCTTTCGGATCTGAAAAATAAATTTTATACCAAGTTGCCCAAATTGCAACAGAGCCTTTATCAAGCTGTAGCCAAATCAGAGCTTTTTCCCAGCAATCCTGACCACGTGCGCAATCGCTACCGTGGATTTGCCATGGCCGGACTCGCAGTTGCTGCACTTTTGGGCGTTGTTTTGGTAAACTTGTTTGGCGATTTAACTGCCGTTGCTGTATTTCCTGCCATCGGTATCGGTTTCACCGCTCTTGGCCTGCTCTTTCTCGCTCGGTGGATGCCACGTAAAACAGCACATGGTGTTGCTGTTTCCGCACGTTGGCTAGCCTTTAAGCGCTATCTGCAAAATATTGATACCTATGCTGATATGGCTGAACAGAAGGCCATCTGGGACCGTTGGTTGCCCTATGCCATCGCCTTTGGCATCGACAAAGAGTACATCCGCAAATTTGAAGCAGTGGATGCCCCTGCTCCTGGATGGTACATTCCCAGCCCCACTCTCTACGGGCCCTATCGCCGCCGGTACTATGGACCCTACGGCGGGCAACCAACAACCACAACCCCCGGCCGAGCGCCTACCGGCGGGAGTGGGGATGGTAGCCTGGGGGGAGGTTTGAGTGATGCCAGCCGTGGCATGGGAGCTTCACTGGCAAGCATGAGTGCTGGATTGGGAACTCTGCTGACTAGTGCAAGCAGTACAATGACGAGCCGACCGGCCAGTTCATCTTCGGGCAGCGGTGGCAGCTTCTCCGGTGGCGGTAGCTTCGGCGGTGGTGGCGGCGGCGGTGGCAGTGGTGGATTCGGATGAGATGCCATACTCAATTGCGACTCTCAACGGGATCCTTTCCGCCGGTCGATTGACCGGTTGGCTTCGGGACGGCACTCATGACTAACATATCTATCATGTAAGAAGGAGCTTTTTATGATTGGTGGTGGTCGCACCACAGGCGCTGCGCTCATGATTGGCAGTACTATTCTGCTGGTCGCCTTTGTGAGTTGGGTAATAATTGCTTTTAGCACCAACGAGACTAGTCGTGCGGGTATGGCGCTGGGTATTGTGCTGGCTTTGGCCATCATTGCGCCCCTCATTGGCATAGGTGCCTATCTCTTCCGCAAGGGAACCGCAGAGTCAGCGCAGTTTGCAGTGGCACAACAACAGAAAAAGATTCTCAACATGGTACTGGCGCAAGGGCAGGTCCAGATCAATGAACTGGTTGCAGAACTGGAACTCCCGCGCGATGTTATCGAGGATATGATTCGTGACCTCGTGGGAAAACGACTTTTCAGTGGGGCCATTAACTGGGATAAAGGTATCTTGTATAGCGTGGAGAGCCAATCTCTAACGGCCGAACGTAAATGTCCCAACTGTGGCGGCGAGTTGACCTTTGCTGGGAAAGGACTGGTTGTCTGTCCTTATTGTGGTAGCGAAATCTTTTTGACGCAAAGAGCTGCTGCCTCACTGAGTTAACAGGTGATTCATTGAGAGCAGCTTACTTGTCACTGAATGGCTTTCCGTGCAAGCTGCTCTCAGTGCACCATTGGCGTGAGGAGTACCGCCACCGCATCATGTGGCGCTCTGCTGTTATCGTATATTGATTGGGAAGGAGAGCTAGATATGTCAGAGCCAATGCTTGACGCTGCAAGATCGGAAATGGGAGCGATCGAAAAGCTCCTAAAGGGGCTACCGGGCATCAACGGTTATGTTGACAAAGAATTGCGACGCTCAGTAGACCAACGCTATCGCGAACAGCTGGTGGTTAGCTTGGCAACCTTGCAACGGCAGCTGCTGTCCATTCAGCAAGAGTTGGTGAATCAAGGGCAATTGCGGCAGCTAACCGACATTGATCAGTTGGCGCGTCGATTGCAGACCTTTGCTGATCGTATTGAGAGCGCGCGCTATGGATATGCTGGTCTCTTTAACGCCATCCGAATTAGAGAAGAGCAGCTAGCTGCCTTGCATGAGGCTGATACCCAGCTGGCGGGCAAGATTGCGCAAATGGCAGGAACGATCGATGAGTTGCAGCAAGCCACTGATTCGACAGCATTGTCCGACTACATACGGGACTTAGCTACTCAAGTAGAGGAGGCCACGGCGCTTTTTCTGCAAAGAGAGACGACCCTTCTCAGCTCGGATGAGCGGTAGTAGAACTTTAATCATCATGCGCCACTACTTTTGCTGAGCAACTGGGATTCAGCGATGACAACTGAGTATCCCTCACTCAGCGTGAAGATGACAAAAAAAGGAGTTGTAAATGGCTCGCATCATTGATGTAATTGAGGCACCCGATCAGCTTGTAAATGAGATGGTGAGGCGTGTTCCTGAATTTGGGGCCGGTGATTTTCGTCTGGGGAGCCAGGTGATTGTGCGGGAAAGTCAACGGGCCGTCTTCTACCGAGATGGGCACTCGCTCGATACCTTCGACGCAGGACGTCACACAATCACCACCATGAATATTCCGATCGTCTCCGATCTTCTCCGATTGGCGACCGGAGGCAAAGACATCTTTACTGCGGAAGTGTACTTTGTCAACATGCGGGAGATTACTGACCTAAAATGGGGGACGCCACAACCCATTAGTCTCCGCGATACAGATTTGGGGTTGGTACGGTTGCGTGCCTTTGGCCAATATACCGTTCAGGTTGCAGAACCAAAGCGCTTTGTGGATCAAATCGTTGGGGTGCAGGGAATTTATACTACTGATCAGATCGAGGATTATTTGCGCAATGCAATTATCAGTCGTTTAACTGATCTGCTGGGTGAAAATATGACCAGCATCTTCGATCTGCCCAAACTGTTCGATGAGCTTTCGGCCGGGGTGCGAACCAAAGTGCAGGATGATTTCACTGCAATGGGAATTGCACTCAAACAGTTTGTTTTGGTGTCAATTACGCCCACGGAAGAGACTGCAAAAGCAATTGATGAACGGGCGAGCATGGGGGCCATTGGCAACATGGACGCCTACATGAAGTTCAAAACAGCTCGCGCATTGGGCGATGCGGCGCAACAATCTGGTGGGGGCGGAACTGGAGAAGGCTTGGGGCTTGGTGCTGGTATCGGTATGGGTGCTGGGATGGCAGGCATGATTGCCAACACCATGGCTGCGGCACAATCCAGCAACGCTGCCTCCGTCGCACCACAGCAGCAACCAGCTGACCCAGCTGTCATGACATTGGATGAGGCGGCTGCATATTTGCGAGTTTCGCCAGCTGATGTGCAAGCCATCATTGAAAGTGGAGAATTAAAAGCGCGCAAGATCGGCTCACAATATCGCATTGGCAAAGCGGCTATCGATGAATTTCTGGCCAGCTAACAGAGGGCAGCATTTGCGACAACGTTCATCTCAATGCTTTTCATGTCACCGACTTATATGTCAATATAAAAGAGCGCTGCCCCAGTGGCAGCGCTCTTTTACACTCACTTTATTTTCTCTCGTCCGCCTTACTCGTCCTCGAGCTTCAGCACCGACATAAATGCTTCCTGAGGAATTTCCACTTGACCGACCATCTTCATGCGCTTTTTGCCCGCCTTCTGTTTTTCCAGCAATTTGCGCTTGCGAGAGACATCACCGCCATAGCATTTTGAAAGCACATCTTTGCGCATCGCCTGTACGTTGGCCCGACTGATCACCTTATTGCCAATCGAAGCCTGAATGGGTACGGCGAACATTTGGCGTGGGATAATATCTTTCATCTTGCTCACCAACCGCTGGCCTTTGGGATACGCCTGATCTTTGTGAACGATGACACTGAGGGCATCGACCGGCTGATGGTTCACGAGAATATCCAGTTTAACCATGTCGGATTCACGGTATTCATCGAGTGTATAGTCCATGCTGGCATACCCTCGGGTCCGCGCCTTGAGATCGTTGTAAAAATCGACGATGATTTCGGAGAGCGGGATCATACAGGCGATCTCAACTCGTTTTGTATCGAGCCAGTTTTGATTGCGCAATTCTCCCCGCCGCTTTGTCACCAGATCCAGCACGGCACCAATGTGTTCTGCAGGAGTGAAGAGACGCAATTCACACCACGGCTCTTCAATCTTTTCCACCAGCGTGGCATCTGGTAGATCTGCCGGAGTGTCGATCACTCTGACGCGGCCATCAGTTAGCGTGACTCGGTACTCAACCGAAGGTGCCGTGAAAATGATATCCATATCATATTCACGTTCCAGCCGTTCCTGAACAATTTCCATGTGGAAAAGTCCCAGGAAACCCAACCGGAAACCAAAACCAAGTGCCTGGCTCGTCTCTGGTTCATAACTTAGCGCTGCATCGTTGAGTTGTAATTTTTCCAGCGCATCGCGCAAATCAGTGTAATCATCAGGATCAGATGGATAGAGCCCGGCAAAGACCATTGGCTTCATGGGCTGATAGCCCGGAAGCCGCTCTGGGGCAGGCCGCTCTTGCAACGTGATTGTGTCACCAACATCCAGATCTTGCACGCTTTTGAGACCGGTTGCAATATAACCGACCTGCCCAGCATGTAGCTGATTTACTGGCAACATCGCTGGCGTGAGCACACCAATCTCGATGGGCTCCATGCTCTTTTTGGTCATCATTGCCAGCAACGTATCATCAGGATTGAGTGTGCCATCCATGACACGTATATATGCGATGACGCCTTTATAGGCATCATATTGACAGTCAAAGACTAGAGCACGTAACGGTGCATTGACGTCGCCCGTCGGTGGCAAAACTTCTTCGATGAGCTGTTGCAAAACCTCTTCCACATTGAGCCCTGCTTTGGCGCTAATCAAGGGAATCTCCTCGGCGGGATACGCCAACAGATCCTCGATCTCTTGCGCCACTTCGTCAGGTATGGCTGCCGGAAGATCAATCTTGTTGATCACCGGTAGGATCGTCAACTCTTCTTCTAGCGCGGTGAAGAGATGGGCCATTGTCTGGGCCTGGATGCCCTGCGATGCATCAACAACGAGAATGGCACCCTCGCAAGCTTGCAGCGCGCGACTGACTTCGTAGCTAAAGTCTACATGACCTGGAGTATCAATGAGATTGATTTCATACTCAGTCCCATTGTGCTTGTAGATCATGCGGACGGCACTGGCTTTGATGGTTACGCCTTTTTCGCGTTCCAAATCCATGGAATCGAGCAGCTGTTCTTTCATTTCCCGCTGAGTAACGGTGCCGGTCATCTGCATCAACCGATCAGCAAGCGTGCTCTTCCCATGATCAATATGAGCGATAATTGAGATGTTACGGATGTGATCTAGATTCATACCCTATATTGTACATGATGGCCATTCGTTTCTTCAACATTTACTCTCCCCATTGCACTTTTCTCAACCGCAGATTTGCTGCTATACTCTGCCTGCAAACCAGTCGATCGTCTGTTGCATTCCCTGGTCAAGATCGATCTTTGGGGCCCACCCCAACAGGCGTTGTGCTTTTCCAATGTTGGGCTTGCGCTGCTTTGGGTCATCTTTCGGCAACGGTTTGTGTATAATTCCGGCAGCATTGTTGGTGTACTCATTGATCTTTTGTGCAAACTCCAGGATCGATGTTTCAGTGGGATTACCAATATTTACCGGCTCCACCTCATCACTCAAAAGCAGGCGGTAAATACCGTCGACTAGATCGCTGACAAAGCAAAAACTGCGCGTTTGGCTGCCATCGCCATAAACAGTCAGCGCTTCACCACGCAGTGCTTGGGCGACAAAGTTGGGCACCACGCGCCCATCATTCAGACGCATGCGCGGTCCATAAGTATTGAAGATGCGCACGATCCGTGTCTCCACCTGATGGCTGCGATGATAGGCCATGGTCATGGCCTCGGCAAACCGTTTGGCTTCATCATAGACACCACGTGGACCAATCGGATTGACATGCCCCCAGTAATCTTCAGTTTGCGGATGGATCTGCGGATCTCCATAGACTTCACTCGTGCTGGCCAAAAGCAGGCGAGCACCTTTGGCCAGGGCCAGGCCCAGTGCATTATGCGTACCCAGGCTACCCACTTTGAGTGTTTGAATGGGCAGTTCCAGATAATCAACTGGACTCGCAGGGCTGGCAAAATGGAGAATGGCATCTATTTCTCCCTTGACATAGATGTAATTGGTAATGTTGTGCTCGATGAAGGTAAACTTTCGGTTGCCAGCTAAATGCGCAATGTTATCGGTGCTGCCGGTTACAAGATTATCCATGGCAATGACTTCATGACCCTCACCCAATAGACGATCACAGAGGTGACTGCCCAAGAAACCAGCACCACCAGTTACCAAAATTCGCATGGCTCGATCCTTTCTGATCAAACTCATAATCATAGCTTGAGTTGCCACCGACTATCTCTACACGAGAGCGTTTGCTCAAAAAGCACCCTCTACGAGATAGGGAGCAACGTAGGTCAATCATCATGTAAAATGTATGTCGAGTTCTACCGCAACTATTTGGGTTTTTCTCCAAACGTACGCTGCACCTCCAGCAGCGCTGGGCACTGGGTGAGAGTGACTACCGAGCAAACGATTCTCGTGTCAGCTAGGAGCAAGTACCGTGCGTTTGATACGATGAGCATAATACGAGCGCTCCGCTGCACAAGCAAGAACATCCGGGTGTAGATAACCAACCATGCAGACAAACGTACAGACCACCTATAGACAAACGTGTAGAAGAACGTATAGAATAGTGGGAACGGTGATGCTGCTTGCTGCCTAGAAATCATCCACGGTCAAAGCTAAAGATTGGCGTGAGTCTTGGCAGCGTTGGAACGAATTAGATCGCTTTGTTGCTTGCTGGACATTAAAGTGAGCGCTGTTTGAAAGCGGTAGTGCTACATCTCTGCTAGACGGCCCCAAAATCTACCGTTTTCAAGCCAACCGCACTATAGATAACCTAAGTTGCTCGCCGGTTGACTTCTGGGCGCGTGGTAGAGATAGTCGGTAGCAACTTGAGTCAGATAGTAGGTGGATGAAATGTACCCTGTTTTACCGCTTGGCCCAACCACAATACCGACGGGCCCCGTAATCGTCTTGCTGGCTGTTACCTTGGGCCTGGAAATTGCCGGGCGCTATGGCCGTCGTCTTGGTCTATCAACAGATGACGTGTGGAACAGTGGGTTAATCGCAATTCTTGCTGGTTTGATTGTAGCGCGTCTCTGGAATGTAATCCAGTTTTGGCCCATATACATTGCCGAACCGTGGCTCATGGTGAGCCTGCGCCCAGGCGGATTCGTTGTGCTGCCAGGGGTGATTGCGGCCCTAATTGCCGCCTATGCCTATCTGCTGCGCCACGCGCTTGCTCCCCGGCCAATTGCCACGGCTCTTGGCCTGGGTGGTGTGGCAACACTTTCAATCGTCCAAGCCGGTGCGTTGCTGACGGGACGGGTTGTTGGCATCCAGGGCAATATACCTTGGGCGGTGTCATATTACGATGAATTCAGGCATCCGGTTGCACTTTATTATGCAATTGGGTTGGCAATTTCTGTTCTAATCATCTGGTACGCTACCCCGCGATTATCCCCACACAGCATCCTTTTCTACCTGCTCTTGAGTTGTGGCATCACCTACTTAGTGGCAGGCGCCTATGAAGATCAAGCAGTTACTTTTTTGATGTGGCGCCTGAATCAACTCGTTGGTCTATCAATGGCACTGGTCGCAACCCTAGGGCTGGCATACACCGCGCCCAACACCAAAATCAACAACAGCGGTACCGTACCCTGAGCCCGCAGCAGGAAATAGCACACACCTGCAAGTTCTATTACAGGCGTTACGCACCCTGAGCTTGTCGAAGGGTGCGTAACGCCTGATAACTGGATCAAGCACTGAGCTGCTGCGTCGTGCCAGCTTGGATGGCAGATCCTGCGGTACACGAGTGCGTTGCACAGCTCTCAACAGCCCAACTCCGCCCCACGATCAGCTCACCTGTGCGCTGCACACCCGCCGCGGTGCTACCCATTCATTGCTGTCACGCCTCTTCACTAGAGCCAGCTTGGCAAGTGACCATTCGTCCTCCTGGGTACTGGCAAGCGGATGCCTCCACGAGGATGGTTCTCTGTCGCTCTTCCTCGGAATGACGGTTCCCTGCGTAATATAGTTTTGTTATTCTCCGCATTAAGGCTGAGTTTTTGCTCGTACCACCACTGCAATCTCCTCGCCAACGATTCTCAGTCGTATGGCCTGCGGCCATTATACGTTTCCCAGGTGATAAGCTGATCGATTGGTAAACCCGCGAAGGATTGGTTCACAATAATCGATAGTTATAGTGTGGCTAGCTTGAAACCAGGATTACATCGCTTGAGAACAACGCCGGTTTCAACCAAAGTTTATCTCAGTAGAGAATGTGCGTAAGCACTGGACAATACGCCACACCCGTGCAAGAAAGCTAATTTACCCCCTGCTGCTTTACTGATATCTGCATGTTGCGACAGCCTGTAATATTCCCAAGCTCTGATTGGCGATCGTAAGCGCGCAGTTGCAGCTCAACGTTCTGTCTGCGTTGCTGCTTGTGTCCTCACCTTTAGAGCATTGCCCCCGCTCAAAGCTTACGAAGCAGAGTCACGTCTACCTCATGAACAATTCTCATCAGCTCTTTGAGTTACCGCCAGATGCCACCGAAGCAGAGATTCGGGCACAGTATAAGCGTTTGGTTCGCATCTACCACCCCGATCGGTTCTCTGATCTGCAGGATCAGCAGTATGTCGAGGAGAAGCTGCGTGCCATCAATGCTGCCTACGAAATGCTTTTGGCACGGGCCACGCCCGATCGCGCAACTGCGTCAGCAGATCAACTGCAGCCCCAACCCGTTGCTGTTCCCACGGTGCTTGACTTTGGTACGCTGCCGCCAAAGGAACGCAAAGCAGTGCTCTTTCAGGTTGAAAACGGCGGGGGAACGGCCAAAAACTTCCAGATAGATTATCACCGGAATGAAAACTGGTTTAACGTAGTCAGAGGACGTAGGCTGCACGAGCAGCATCCCTTCCCAATGGAATTTACCGTGCTCGCGGATACGAGCCAACTACAGACCAATCATGACTACCACGGCTGGATCCATATTCGTATGGACCAAGCGGTGGTCCATGTGCCGGTGGCTGTTCGTGTGGCAAGGGCGGAACATCCGGTGTGGTCGCGTCTGCACGTTGTCGCGACACTCACAATGCTGTTTTTGGTTCTTTTGCTCGTTGCATTCCCTGTGGCCAAGTTTTCCTGGCCTACCATGGGCAAAGCGACTGGGGCTGTGCAGATGTCCGAATTGGCTGCCCCGTCCCCCACGAGCACCACAATTCCAGTGCAACTGTTGACGACACCACTCCCCCTGCCCAAATCAACCGCTGTTGTGGGAGATGAAGCGTTTGAAGCCATTCAACAGACGCCAGCAACGGCTGCTCTTGCTTTGTCTGCCGACACGGTGGAGACGGAACCACAACAGAGTGCATTCATTCGCGGCCGCAGTGGATTGAAAAAACAGATGGTGCCAACGATCCTGCCTCCATCAGATGGGTCTTTACAAGAACGAGTTGTGACCGTTACCCATGCTGTGGCAGAAGTTATTATGCAGAGAACCACGCTGGAAAGCACAGGTACTGGAAACAGAGCAGTTACACCAACAAGGACAGCTGGTCAATCGCGTATGGTGCCGGGGCAAGAGACGATCGTGGCAGGAGCCGCTACGCCGGTGGCAACAGCGACAGCCACACAGGCGGTTACCCCGACTTTTTCCCACACCATCACGGCAACAGTCGGATCGACCGCGACCACGAGCCTGCCATCTGCACCAACGCATGCGCCCACGGTCGGGGCAGGCAGAACAGCGACAGCCACGTGGGGTCCACCTGCAGCCGCTCCTGTCAGCGAGCCGCCTGCGGTTCCTACTGCATCTGCGCTTTCGGCCGGTGCAACTCTCCGCATCCCCGCAGAATACAACGTCAATGCACGAATTGCCACATCGGTTGACGCCGCCGTGGTGCAGGTGCTGAGGGCAGAGACTCATTGGCTTGCAGTGGGGCGCACCATCGATAGCAGTTGGCTTTACATCCAACTCAGTGACGGCCGCTTTGCCTGGGTATTTACGGCAAGCATAGTTGTAGATCCTGCCGATGTCGGCGCGCTTCCCGTGATCATTGCCAACGCTGCCACTGCCAACACTCATTGACAGCTCATGGATAAACCCCTTGAATGTTGCTCACTTATCCCCATGTGAAAGTGCACGAATTTGTGCAACTTTTACATGGGTCGTCTATCAGCCTTTACGCCAATTCCCCGCACGACAATTATCCATCGTAATCTGATGTGCTGAGCCCAGCTACCTATCATTTTCCATAAGCTGCGGCGGTACGGCTTCCTCAACAGCGCTTGCTCCCTTCCAGGGGGACGTTGCCTCATTTTATCCAGGAGCAAAAGTAATTGGTGCCTACAGTGCGGTTGGCTTGAAAACGGTAGGTTTCCCGCTTGCCGGAACTACTCTTTTCAAACAGAGCCCACTTTAGATGCTGAGCAACTTGTCGGTCAGCTAGCGCCCGTCGTCCCCGTTGGTCTCCATCAGCCATTGCCGTTAATGTACGCAACAATAATTTGAAGGAACTTTGGAATATTCATCTTATCTGGTAAGATGGTGCCACTCACCCGATCTCTAATCGGCAACCACTCGGTGGCAACCGTACCCTATCCATTTGCTCTTTTTGGGGCCTCCTCCAGATTGGTTGGGTTCGAATCGAACCGAGATGCTGCTTTGCCTTGGTCGCTTGAAGTTGATGTCAATGCTCCTCTGTGATGAAGCACGAGTTTTATCACGGTGAAACAAGGTGGCAATAGGTGGGTTGCCTCTACAGCCATGAATGTTCAACAATTCCATTCAATGGTCATACAAAAGAAAAGATTAATGGCAAAATTGATACGACTCATGCGTAGATTCGCCGAACATCGATCGGCATGCAGCGGGGCCCGACGCCTTTGGCACGTTGCCTTGGGCTTCGCTCTGATCCTGGTGCTGCAAAGTCAGGTGGCAGATCCACTGCTGGCGCAAAGTTCAAGCGAACAGAGTGTTACTGCTGTGAACAGCGGCATATCTACACCCCTTTACTGGTTTTTGGTGGTAACGTCGATTGCCTTTTTAACGCCCATTGGGTTCATCTTGATTGCAACCGCTGGTCTGCAAATAGAGCATGCGTGGAATGCCATGTTGGGGGGACTAGCCGCGGTGGGCATTGCTACAGTCGGTTACTGGGCCACAGGTTTTGCCCTACATTTTGGGGGGGTGGGTCTGGTCTATTCCAATCCCGGTCTGCGTCAGCTCGTCTGGGAGTGGAGTCCCCTTTCCACGAATTGGGGGATAGGCTGGGGAGTGGCGGGACTGAGTGGCTGGTTTCTCTCCGGCCCCACAGTTTCGGCGTTGACTTACACGCTTTTTCTCACGCACTTGCCCTGGGCGATCACTGCAGCAGCATTGCCGGCCGTTGCACTGCGCGGCCGAGCACCCGCCGTTGTCACCTTGCTCATCTCCTTTTTCATGGGTGCTTTTGTCTATCCGCTTGCCGGTAATTGGGTACAGGGTGGTGGCTGGTTGGGCGCGCTCGGACGCAACCTGGGGCTGGGTCATGGCTTGGTAGATTTTGGTGGTGCTGGAACGGTTCACTTGGTGAGCGCAAGCTTTGCCTTGGCTGCCTTGGTAGTGTGGGTGCCGAGGCAACAACGTGTAGCGCTGAAACATTTAGAGCTGCCGCCCGTTCACCTGCCCATGCTGGTGGTCATTGGCAGCTTGTTGGTCTTTGCCGGCAGCTTGGGTTGGCATTGGGCCAATCCCCTTCAGATCGAGGGTTTGGGTGAACTGGCCATGATGCGCGGCAGTGTCAACAGCGTTCTCGTTGCCGCGGGGGGGCTGATTCCTCCGCTGCTCTATACCTGGTTTGTCACTGGTCGGAGCGACCCCATGACCTGTGCCCGTGGGTTAATGGCTGGCGTAGTGGCTGGCCTAGCGGTGGGACCTTTTGTGCAGCCCGGCGTGGCCTTTGCCATTGGACTGATGGTGGGTACCTCGGTGCCTTTTACAATCTTTGTCATTGAAGGGCTTTGGCACCTGGATGATGCCACCGGCGTCATTACAGCCAGTGGTGTTCCGGCAATCATTGGTCTGCTGCTAGTTGGCGTTTTCGCTGACGGTGTGGTGGGCAGTGGTTGGCAAATGACTGGCCGCGGCACCTATCTGGGAGTTGCCAACCAAGGGGTTTCAGGCCTATTCGTGGCCAGTACCTATCAATATGATTTTCCCGGCCAGCTACAGGCCCAGGCAATTGGTGTGCTCACCCTGAGCTTGTGGGGATTTCTGGTGGGCATGCTCTGTTGCATTCCGCTGGGGCTCCTCTTTCACGCCTTGGATCATGGAGAACCAACGGCAGCCCCCACTGTGACAGAACCGACTGCACGACGAGGACGAGCATTTGAGTTTGAACAATTTCAAGAGGAATGGTTGCCCGCGCGCGAAGGTGAAGAATATCAGCAACCAGGTCAGCAATAATAGTTCGACCTGTTGCGAGCGCGCTGCGAAAAGTAGCTGGTAACCGCTTTCACGGCGGCTAGCGGTGCCTGGAATTGCGTTCTTCCGCGCGGCGCGACCGCATGTAGAGCAGCGTAGTGACCACTCCCAAAATGCCCAGACCACTGGCACCTGAAAAGATGCCGCACAGGAGCAAGAGCATCAAATTTTGTGACGTGGGCATGGTTGTT
The DNA here is from genome assembly GCA_965228585.1 of Caldilineaceae bacterium. Lineage (GTDB taxonomy): Bacteria > Chloroflexota > Anaerolineae > Caldilineales > Caldilineaceae > JAHBVH01. Next base: position 309,022 of record CBDDHX010000011.1, on the reverse strand, counting down.
GCCAACAAATTTCCCTCGGCCACGGCAATCATGGTTGGGAAGGGCGTGAAGGTTGGTGTCTGCTCAGGCTGCCGCCCCCGGGGTGTTGCAGTGAGCACAATATAGGGAGGCACGGGTGCAACCTCTGCCGAACTGGTTGCCATGGTTGATCCACTCTCCACCGAAGGTGACAGCAGATCCGCAGTGCCAACAGTCGTGGTTGACAAGCTACCCGTAATGGTTGCAGTCGCCGTGGGCAGCGGGCTGTTCTGATTCACGCCTGCTGCGGCCGTCTGTGTGGCAGTTATCAACGCTGTTTGTCCCGGGCCTGCAGGCGTAACCGTTGCCATCTCGGTTGGGATCACAACGATACCACTGTTTTCATCGCTGTTCTCATCACGCGTCTCACCGCTGCTATCGTCAGGATCAGTGCTGACAGCATCGACCCGTGTACTCGTCACAGTTAGTGTGGGTGTGGCTGCCAGTGTAGCTGCCAGTGTAGCTGTCGGTATAACAACGATTACAGTATCAGTTACAGTATCAGTTACAGTATTCGTGATTGTGCCCGTTGGCGTGGCTGTTGCGTCCACAGAGGGTGTGGCAAAGGTTGGTGTCACCGTGGGCGATGCAGCCTCCGTAGCGAGTGGTACAGGTGTATTGATGACAATGGTCTCTGGAACCGTAGCGCTCGCTGTGGCAGTGATAGTGGTTAGAGCGGTCCCTGTAATGGTGGCTGTAAGAGTAGCTGTGGCGGTAAGCGTAGGGGTCGTCGTCGCCGTTGGCAGAATCTCCAGCGTGGGGAGAAGTTCAGCCGGTGAAATGTTCAAGCCATAACCGCAGAAATCCAAAATATCCCCTCTGCGGTTGTCGATTGTCAGTTCTTCGAGCCGAAAACAGTAGGAAACTCCTGGCTCAATTCCTTCTGCAATATCAAACGTATAGACCGCGCCTTCGTCCGCGTTGCCTTGTGCCCAGCGGGTGCCGATCAAGTGGTAGGCACTGTTTGGCTCTGCTTCCTCTTTACAGTAGATCTGAAAGGCAGCCAAATCATTTTCCTCTGCTGTCTTCCATTCCAACCGCAACAGGTTGCCGATGGTAAACGTCTGAAAATAATCAATGCGAACGGCAGCTTGCACGGGCCATGCCCACGGGCTAGCACCAAAGCAGACCATCAGTAGGAGCAACGCTACCAGAAGCGTGGAACGACCGGTGCTCAAGGCTGAGCCCCTACGTTGTGCCATATATATCGTATGTATCTTGCGCAAATTATTTAGCCGATGCCAGAAGAACACGTGTTTCCCCACAAGCTAACCACTACCTGTTCCAACGCCACGCCACTTTTTGTCGATCCGCTAGTTTGTCGATCCGCAATGTTGTGGCAACGCCGATGATCACGACAGCAGTGGGCAACACTACCTACTTGTGTCTGTCCACAAATTCTCTGTCTCACCCCAATTGGCTCGACCAACTGACTGGAACACAACCGAATCTGTGGATGGATCTTCGGCCAAATCAAAATGTACATGATCCACGAAGCGCACAGACTTTCACGCCGGATACGTAGTTCTTCGTCTCTCTTTGTGTGAATGCGGGGATCATTAGTTTTCTCAATTGGCCTTCGCTCATTTACAGTACATCAACCCACACTGTTACACCCACACTGTTATACCCACACTGTATACCAATCTTTTGGCGAGGGCGAAATGTTGATGTAGTGAGCGGTTGGCGAATGAACTTTACCCATGAACAGCTTTCGCGTAATCAAATTTGCCAAAACTGAACTAACCAGGGCGCAGTATAACATGCTGCGTTGCAACATACCATAAGGTATTTGGTGTATTCGCTATGCAGGCGCACGTCTACTCCTCATTTTCCTCGCCTACTGCTTCTAACAGCGCACATATTTCGCCGATGCATTCCTGATCCAGCCCACTGTTGTACCAGACGCGCATCTCTTGCAAGAGCTGTTCGGCCAACTGCCAATAGGCATCCTGATCCTCTTCTTCGTCACTGTTGCTCAGCTGTTCGAACGCTGGATGTGTTTCAATCCAACGATCAAAGCGCGGTTCCGCCGCTTCTGGCCGCGGTCCCCACTGCTCGCGCCAGTTCCACTCTTCATCAAAGATCAAAAGCAACGGCAGATCCGTCTCGCTATCTTCACCGAGGTCCAGATCATCAATCGTTGCCTCGAGCCCAGAGAGGTCATCTGTGTCTCTGATCACGCGCAGAACCAGGCGTGGCGAAGCCGCCACAATTCGTTCAATGATGGGCAATATGATGGCTGTCTCTGGTGCATCTTCACTGACAACCAGGAGTAGATTGAGAATATCCGGATAGGTGACGAGAAAATCTTGCTTGTCCGTGGGCAGGCGTACTTCTGCCATGCGCGTGCGGAGCAACGGACGCTGCACGGATAGCGTGTCGAGATATTCACTCAGCGTGAGATTCGCCGTAAATAGAAAAGCCTTGTCTTGAATGGGTAGTGCTTTTGCACCAGTATTTTCGTTCATTTGGCTATTTTATCATAGCTCGAATTGTGTTGAAGAAAATGCAGAGAGAAGAACGTGAAGAAATAAGTAAGTGTTATGGACAATGTAGACGCCAAAGCTATGTAGAAGCGTCTATCTTTCCAACATCCACCCTACCTCATGCACCCTACCTCTGCTACCGCAAACACCTGTATCAGTCAGAATTCTGTAATGATTTATTGGCACTCTTGATGGTAGACTAACTTTCAGTAAACCTTATCAAAAAGTAAGCAATTGTTGCCGTGGCTTACGTCTTGCCATTGCCATGTGATTGATAGAATTGCACATGCCAGCGAATTTACGTCAGAACCCTGTAATGAATCTCGCCCGAAACTTATGGTACGCTAGGTAGGCGGTCGATAAAAGTAAATTGCTGCAACGAGCTTTCCGTCACATAGGTTCAAAAGTAAAATTCCGGTGTGAGACTCCGTTGTGGTGAATGCTTTATTGCTTTTCTTCGATATTATGAGATTACGAGCCAGTCCTAAACTTTGTTGAGAGTTTCGACTACGTCTCTTGCCAGTCGGTCGGTGCAGAAAGTTTCAGGACGCCTACTAAATTGTTAGGGCATATCATGACCAACTTGGTAACCACGAAATTAGCACAGGAGCGAGGCTCAGCACTGCTTGAGTTTGCATTTGTTTTGACAATCATGCTCTCGCTCACATTTGCCATGATTGATTTTGGTCGTTATGTCTACGCAAACAATGTTGTGCGAGCAGCTGCTCAGGAAGGTGCCCGTGCGGGGGTTGCAAACCAAGACATTACAAGCGCCGTGAAAGTGCGGCTCATTTCGCTCGATCCGGACAAGGCAACGATTTCTGTGCCAGCTAGCAGCTTGGTCAATACGGTCCAGGTAGATGTTCGCTACGAATTTGAGTTTATCACGCCCTTCATCTCTGCTACTGCCGGTGGGCCCATTCAGCTCCAAGGCAGTGCCAGTATGCTCAAATTTGCTTCCTAAAGTGGGCTCTGTTTGAAAACAGTAGTTCCGGCAAGCGGGAAACCTACCGTTTTCAAGCCAACCGCACTGTAGTGACCGAATCGCGACTATCCAATTACCGTGCCTGTGAAAGTCTGTGCCCGTGAGCGACAATACTTATACTGAGGGAGTGTCTGTGCAACGTTGTTCGAACCGTTGGTTGACACAGTTGTTTGACACAACTATTCGACCCGACAGGGATGTTGCCCTCTGGCCATACAGTTACCGTTCGTTTCCACCTTTGTTGCAGCGCGAGTAGACCGTACAAATCTGTCTTGTACGAGAGAGAGCAGTAGAACAACGAGTGTATGAGAGAGTTTAGAAGATAAAGGGAAAGAGACAAATGATGAACATGTTGATGCTTGTGAACAACTATTTGGGATTTTTGAAGAGCGAAAAAGGCCAAGGTCTGGCCGAGTATGCACTGATCATCGTGCTGATCGCGATTGCCGTGGTGACCGCCCTGACCAGCGTGGGAACCTCGATCACCAGTGTCTTCACAGACATTGGAAGCGACCTCGGCAGCGCCGGCTAACGTAGCCTAGTTTGTTTTCGGTCTGGTTTGTACACCAAGATCAAGATCTATCCACAGAAGATGCCTACAGTAACGTGAAGGGAAAGAGACAAATGATGAACATGTTGATGCTTGTGAACAACTATTTGGGATTTTTGAAGAGCGAAAAAGGCCAGGGTCTGGCTGAGTATGCGCTGATCATCGTGCTGATCGCGATTGCCGTGGTAACCGCCCTGACCAGCGTGGGAACCTCGATCACCAGTGTCTTCACAGACATTGGGACCGACCTCGGCAGCGCCGGCTAACGTAGCCTAGTTTGCTTTCGGTCTGGTTCGTACACCAAGATTGACCGAAACTATCCGCAGAAGACGTTTGCAACTGAGTAAAGTGAAGGAAGAGAGAGAAATGATGAACATGTTGATGCTCGTGAACAACTATTTGGGATTTTTGAAGAGCGAAAAAGGCCAAGGTCTGGCTGAGTATGCGCTGATCATCGTGCTGATTGCGATTGCCGTGGTAACCGCCCTGACCAGCGTGGGAACCTCGATCACCAGTGTCTTCACAGACATTGGAACCGACCTCGGCAGCGCCGGCTAAACGCAAAAACCTTTGGTTCACCCGTCAGATTGGAGACATCAGAGCGTTGTTGCTCTGTGTCACTGCTAAAAATGTACCTTCTCTACTGATTGTTTTTGGGCTAGAGAAGGTACATTTTTTGTTTGGCCCGTGGTCCAAAAATGTGATCTAACTCGTTCCGCCGCTGAAAAGGTTTACCCAGATCACACTTTTCGGGAACGAGAATGTTGTTTTACGGGTGCAGACCAAGCGTAACAAGAGCACGCGGCGAAATCCCCGGTGCACCCCACATGTACTCTGTGCTTCTCTGTCAAGTACGCATCAGACTTGCCGAGAGAGCTGTTGAACAAGTGAGTAACGACCCATGAAACGTATTTTTCGAGAGGAAAAAGGCACCAATATTCTCGAGTTTGCCCTGATCCTGCCTCTGTTTCTATTGCTGATTCTCGGTGTCTTTGACTTTGGCAATGGCTACAACACCTACATTGGCCTCTCCAACGCCACCCGTGAAGGTGCGTTCTGGCTTTCCCGCTATCCCGCCGATCGAGTGGGAATGGTGCTGCGCATCAACGAAGAGGTGGAACGTGTGGGCCTTTCAGTGACGGATGTAACCATAACATTGACACCGGACAAGGTCATCTATCAACCCGGTGAATCGGTCACGGTTTCGCTTCACCACAACTATTCAATGATGTTCGGTGCTTTTACAGAATTTGCCACCATCGACCTGCGGACCCAGGCGACGGCTGGTATATTAAATTAGCCAACAATGGGGTTGGGGCGAGATGCTCATGATGACCAAGGGACCTTGCTTCATTCCGCAGGGTTGCATCTCATCTACTGCATCTCATCTACTGCATCTCATCAATTGCGTGTCGCCACATGGCGCCTGATGTAACAGAGATCCGGTACGAACAGAGGACCTCGGTTCTGTCTGGGGACCCAGCTCGAGAATCCAGGTGATTAGAGGAAGATGGTTTGGGTGCGATGCTGGCCACCAGATTGGGGAATCGAGCAGACGATTGACCGGCCCCACAGCGGATGGTCTCATGGGCTCGTGCGGCAGCCAGCTCTCTTGGCCAAGATTAGATGAATGTCTATGGTTATTGTAAGCGAAACAAGAATCCAGTGGCTGCACCCTAACGGTACCGGACTTGGCACCGTTCACACTGGATTCTAGCCGAGCAAGTGGCGAACTTTCAGCGTTTGCTCTCGATTAGTAGGCGCCTTTGCCCCGGGCCACAACCGTAATGGTCCGCCAGAGGATCTGAATATCGAGCCAGAGCGAATAGTTCTGGATGTAATAGATATCCTGGTCGGTGTGCAGATGCATCAGATTGTCGCTGCGGCCGTTGACCTGCCACCAACCTGTGATTCCCTGGGGCACTGCCAGCCGTTTGCGCTGCCAGGGTTCATACTGCGCCACGAGCCACGGCTGTTCCGGACGTGGTCCAACCATGCTCATATCCCCCCGCAACACATTCAAAAGCTGGGGCAGTTCATCGAGACTCGTCTGCCGGATAAAGCGCCCAACCCTGGTGATCCTTGGATCGTTGGCTGTCTTGTGAATGACGTGGCCATCCTCGTCAACATCGTTGACCTCCGCTTGCAGCCGATCCGCATTTACCACCATGGAACGGAATTTGAACATCTGAAAGAGCTGCCCATTCTCCCCCACCCGTTCCGCCAGATAGAAGATTGGTCCCCCATCTTCCAACTTGATCGCGAGGGCAATTGCTGCACAGAGCGGAGCGCTGATCACGAGTGCAACCGTGGAAAGCAGGATATCCAACAGCCGCTTGATGAAGCGTTGAAATTCGTTGAGTGCCGGGTCGCGCAGTCCAATGAGCGGAATCCCGCCCAGGCTCTCGACGGTTGCCCCAAAGAAGGCCAGGCTAACGTAGTCGGGGGCAATGCGAATGCGGACCGGCAGATCCTGCAACGTGGTAATCAAATTCACGACCCGTTCGTGAGCCGCGGCGGGCAGTGCAATCAACACTTCATCCACGCGCTTTTTGCGCACAATCTCGGCCGTTTGCACCAGATTGCCCAACGCCGGGATCTGCTGAATCTGGCGTGATAGCCCCTGTGCTCTTCCATGGGGAGCGTCGTCCACAAAGCCCACCAACTCGACTCCCGGCCACTCCTGCCGCGCAAATTCCCCAATGATCTCCTGCCCAATCTGACCCGAACCGACCACCAAAATTCTGGCCACGCTGCCCGATGTGTCGTGACGCAGGCGGTGCCAGGCTCGCAAAATCGAGCGATAGAGGACCAGAAAGAGAAAGGTCAACAGATAGAAATAGATATAGGTCAGGCGCAGCAATTGCACGTTCGCCAAGTAGAGCAACCCAGCCAGGGAAAGCGCGGCCACCGTGTGGGCCATGGCTATGCGTTGAAATTCATCCACCCAACGCACAATGCGGCGTGGCGTGTAGACATCGAGGATCAGCAAGGTGGTGATCCAGAGCAGGCCAATGGTCAGTTGCAACTGCCACGAAGGCACATAGACGAACTGCGGCACCCACTCTGGCTCAACATTTTGACCATAGGGAAGGGTGAAGCGGAGCTGGATTGCCAGCCACAGCGTTAGTTGCACGATGATCCCATCGCTGATAAAGAGCGTTGCCATGTAGTTGGTGCTGAAGCGCTTAAACATATCTTTCCTGGCTGTCGTGTTGCGAACAAATGGCTTTTGACATAAATCGTTAATGGCTAGTGGAGGAAGCGACATGCTCTTCCAGATATCTGCTTGTGATCCTGCTCCGTCGCCGACCCATTGGGTGGGTGGCCGCATGGAATGTTGGGGTCGCTTACCAACTATTGGTGCTGCCGCTTCTGCCTGCACAGCTCCAGGTGGCAAATCCCCGTTCGATTACGGCTGCAATTACGATAACCCAAAGAAGATACGATGGGCAGTGTGACAAGGTTACGCCAAATCGACATTTTCTGCCACTTATTCAACTGGCCGTAATTGTTGCGTAAGCTGATTGTCTGCCGTGCTGCTCCCGTTGCACATGCGCTGGGTCTGTAGAAAGAGCTGGGTGATCAGTGCAAAGAGCAGCCACGGCAGAAATGAGAGCTTTGTGCCCCACAACACGGCATCTAACAGCCCGTGAACGAGCATGCCCATCAAACTTGCCCCGGCCCCAATGGCAAGGGTATGCAGTAAGCTATGACGGGCTGCCTTACGCAAAGTTACGGTGAGCATCACGCCCAGATTGAGCAGGAGCGCCAGATAGGCCAGCAGGCCGGGCATCCCGAGATCGAGCGCCACTTGCAAAAAAAGATTGTGGGCGTGGGGATAGCTTTCAATGGGAAATGAGAGTGGATAGAGCAACGGAATGACCGTCGTAAAGGTGCCGATCCCAATGCCTGTAAAGGCAAAATCGCCGATTGCTGTCAATGCTGTCTGCCAGATCTCGACTCTGCCCGACCAGCCACCCAGGGAACTATCATTGCTGACTTGCTCCAGCAGCACTGTCCCGCCGTTCACACGGATCGCGGCCCCGATGACAACTGCTAGAAGTGGCATCACATAGAGGAACTGGTGCCAGCGTAGGATGGCAATCACCAACATCGCCACTGCAAACGCCAGGTAGCCGCCCCGGCTCTGTGACAAAAATAAGTTGCTGAACTGTAACAGTGCCGAAAATGCCAACAGCACAACCCAGACCCGCGGCAGTCGAGACCCGCGGCCACGCTGCTCATCTCGTCCAAGACCCCAAAGTGCCACCACCAGCGTTAGGGGCAACGAGATCACCATGGCACCAGCGAAGATATTCGGGTGGATGCTCTCCACATTCTCAATTTGCAGCGTCTGTAGTGCTGCGTAAATGGGCAGATAAAAGAGCCGAAACTGTGGCTTCCACTCGGCAACAAATGGAAAGACAAGCGACAACAGAGTCCCAATGCTCATCACCAAGCCGCTGATCCAAACGAGCCATTTTCCATGGCCACGCCAGATTGGATCCGTCAGCAAAAAATAGGCAGCGATACCAACAAGCAGATACCCGAGTGCTGCCCAGGAAGTTGATCGATCCACAGAACTCCACAGGTTGATTGGCAACCAGGCCAGGAGCAAAAAGATTGGCCAAAGTGAGGGTGGTGCAATAGTTAGATAGCTCTTTTCTGCTAGTGGTTCGGTCTCGTGCGGCGCGAATCGGCGCTGTGACGCCAGCCATCCGTACAACAGTCGGACAAGCATCGTGCCCAACAGCAGAGAGAGCAGCAGCGGGTGCCATGTAATGGACCAGAACTGCCCAGGCAACAGGAGCGGAACCGTGAGCAGCAAGAGCACACCGGCAGCAATCCACCAGAGCAAGCGATGATGAGCCACGGATCACTTTGCTTTCTTTGGGTCGGTTTGTTTAGCCGTAGCGCAACTCTTCCAGCGGTTGGCTTTGCTTGGCCAGTGGGAATTCTTGCAACCGCAGCGCCTGTTTGGCCACCATCAGTAGGTAGAGCGGATTGAGAAGGAGGTATCGTTTCCAAAGTCGACGTGGCTCGTGTACAAGGCGATAGAGCCATTCCAGACCACGCTGTTGGAGATAAGTCGGGGCCTGGGGCTGGGTGCCCGCGTGAAAATCAAAAGCCGCGCCCACGGCCAACATGGGTCGAGCGATCAGATCCTTGTATTCATAGACCCAAACTTCTTGCCGTGGACAGCCCAGCCCAACCAAAACAATGTTGGCACCACTGGCAACAATCGTCTCGGCAATTTCGCGCTTTTCCTGTTCTGACACCTGGCGAAACCGTGAGGGCTGCATTCCGGCAATTTTCAGATCGGGAAACCGTTCGCGTAAATTTTCGCACAACGTTTCCAATACTGTTGCCTTGCTACCATACAGATAAAGAGAAAGTCCTTCGCGTGCGGCACGTTCACAGACCTTGAGCGTCAATGTGGGGCCATAGACGCGATCTTTTAACCGCAGTCCATAGAGACGATTCAGTGCCCACCGCACTGGCTGTCCATCGGGCACAACCAGATCGAGCTGGTTTAATCTGGCCCCGTGTGCTGAATCCATCACGCCGGTCATCACACCGTGGACCGCCAGGGCCGAGACTGTATAACCGCGACATTGGTGAGCCGCTCCAATGATCTTTTCCACGGCTGCTTCATAGTCAACTGCGTCAATGCCGATGCCAAGTAGATTCCGTTTTCCAAAGTCGATCATTGAGCGTACTCCTTTTGTGGCTGCTACTTCACAGCCAGCGTTCTGCATTGTGGTCATAGATTTCCTGAAGGATACGCGGTACATCATAGGTGAGTTGCCACGTTGGGTAGTGGCATTGGAACTTGGCGAGATCGCTGATCCACCAGATGTGATCACCCGTGCGATTCTGTTCAGCGTATTGCCAGTTCAGCCGCTTGCCTGCAATCTCTTCACAGAGCTGGATCGCCTCTAGCATGGAGCAGTTGCTAAAACGACCCCCGCCGATGTTGTACACCTCGCCGCAACGTGGCGCTTGGTAGAACGCGTGAAAGGCGCGGATCAGGTCGGCGCTGTGAATGTTGTCGCGCACCTGCTTACCCCGATAGCCAAAGACTGTATACGGATCGCCGCTCATTGTGCAGCGCATGAGATAGGCCAGAAAGCCATGCAACTGCGTGCCCGAATGGTTGGGGCCCGTTAGACAGCCACCCCGGAAGCAGGCGGTGGCCATATCAAAGTAGCGGCCATATTCCTGCACCATCACATCGGCCGCCACTTTGGAGGAACCAAAGAGACTGTGCAAGGTCTGGTCGATGGACATCGATTCGTCGATACCCGATTGATAGGGATGCGACGGCTCAATCTCCCAGCGGGTCTCTTCTTCCACCAGTGGCAGCGTATTGGGGCGATCCCCGTAGACCTTGTTGGTCGAGGTAAAGATGAAGACCGCGTTGGGCGCGAATTTGCGGGTGGCTTCCAGCAGATTCAACGTCCCATTGGCATTGACGGTAAAATCGGTCTGTGGGTCGCGCGCGGCCCAGTCGTGCGAGGGTTGTGCCGCGGTGTGGATCACTAGCTCGATGGCAGCGCCGTAGTGCTGAAAGAGTTCTGCAATGGCAGCCACATCGCGAATATCAATGGCACGGTGGGTGTAGCGGTCCCCCAACTCCGTTTCCAACCGCTGACGATTCCATGCGGTCGAAGCATCGCTGCCAAAAAACTGGCTGCGCATGTCGTTATCGATGCCCACAACGGTGAGCCCCTGATCTGCAAAGAAGCGCGCCGCTTCCGATCCGATTAATCCGGCCGAGCCGGTGATGATTGCAATGGTCATTGGATTAGATATTTCAATTTTGGAACTATGAAAATTAACAAATTCGTACTGCCGTTAGAGATTTAACTAAATTCAAAAATCGCTCTTTCCAAATTTGGGATTCTGGAAACATAGTTGCGAACTCTTTTTCATCAACTAGATGTATTTCCTCAACAAGCTGTTTGCAACGTGCATTATCGAGTTTTTGTACCCACCCCAGCAGGGAAAAATACTGAATGAAAAAAGGCCGCAACTGCTTTGGTAACCAGTGGATGAATGGTGCTAAATAGTGAGGTTCAACAGGAAACCATTTATTAGGGGTTTGGACGTAGTACTGTTTACCTACACGACGAATTTCTTGGGCCATCTTCCGCTGGTTATCGGTGTTTCCCAAATGTTCAATTACTGAGTTACTGTAGACAATTTCAAAAGAGGACGTTGTAAACGGCAAATTACGAGCATCTGCAACCACATAAGTAAAATCAGTTGTTTTATGCTTTGGTAGCTGATAATTGATGAGTGTGACCGTGGGACGCTTGCTAAGCAAATTCCAGTTGAACGGAGTACCACCTACGTCTAGAACATGTTTATCTTCAGTTACGTCAAAAGATTGTAAGAATTGAGCCATTCTTTTTTTGCGGAAAAAGCCAGAGATGGGCCGATAAATTGTATGAATATTCATGATCTTATCACTGATTACCAACTAGTTTTCTCGCTAAGTAGATGGAAAGATTTTTATTTGGTACCGAACTGAAACTAACTTCACAACTTTAGTGAGCGAACCACTAACCATGACATAGTGCAAAATTGACACAATTAAAAAGACTATTTACCCACTGGTGCCGTATCGGAGCTTGTCTCTACGTTGCTAATTTGCTGCCTGCCGAGACAGTACTGAAATAATGTATCCATTCGGCGAGCATGAGTTTCTAGACTAAATTGTTTACGTACGAGAATCCGGTTATTCAGTCCGATTTGGCTGCGGCGCGCGGGCTCTTCCAACAATGTGACAATTGCCTCTGCAAGTTGTGACACATCGCCAACCTCGACAAACGTGATTTGTTCATCGGTGAACACTTCTGGCAGTGCCCCAACTGGTGTGGTAACGATGGGTAAACCTGCGGCCATCGCCTCGAGCACGACAGTGGGAAAGGCTTCCGAATAGGAGGGAAAGACAAATAGATCAGCGTTACAAAAGGCATCTATTTTTGCCTGTCCCGATAGAACACCCAACAGTTCAACATGGGGTGCGATGTTGGGATCTCCTAACAATTCATCGAGCACTTGCCGATTGGAGTTAGGATTGTCGATATAGGTGATGTTGCGTTCGACATCTACCCGCTCTCCCATGAATTGAAACTTTACATTTGAACTTTTTTCAGTTACCAATGGAATGGCTTGCAGCAGATCGTGAGCTCCTTTGGCTTTGGTTAGATAGCCAACAAAGAGAATACGTGTGGGGGCATCCTGCTCGGGCGAAGCGCCTTGTGAACTGCGAAACTCATTGACATCAATACCGCTGTATACTGTGCACAGTTTATGGGGAGGAACCAAGCCGGCATATTGGGCTTGCAACAGATCGGCACGCACAATGAAGCAGTCAATACATTTGAGGACTAGCCGAATCAGGCCACGGAGTACCCACCCCGACCGATCGTGAAAGTGGTTGAAGCCATCCCCCATGGTCCGTACTACCACGGGAACACGAAAGAGCGTCGCGGGCAAGATGAACGAGGCGTAACGCAAAAACCCTCCCAAATTCTGGGCGAGGTTGGTATAGACCAAATTGGGACGATGGCGCAGCAACAGCCAGATGAGAATTAGTGGTTGTAGCAGCCCATAAGTAATGTTGAAGAGATCAAAGCGCGCCTTTTCATTAACCCCACGCCCTTTGCTGATGTTGAAGTGGATCAACTGATAGCGATCCCGTAACGAAGACTGCAGCAGGTGTGCCGTCATGATCTCTGGCCCCGAATACGGCGGCGGCGTCCCGCTGACTATGAGTATTTTTGGGGTTTTCTTCGACGATATCATTTATTCAGTAGTAACTTTTATTGAGAGATACAAACTATTTGGTAGATACAAAATTGATTGCTTCACAAAATCCGCTGACCATTTTGTCGTTGTTCCAGCTACCCACAGTTTCTTCAGCGTGTTTTCCCATCGTAGTGCGTAATTCCTGATTACTTAGAAGTTCCGTTAGCTTGACAGCAATACTGTGGCTATTTCTTTCTGGCACAACAAAACCATTATAGCTATCAATTACAAACCCACCTGCTGCTGCACCAACAGCATTGCTTGCAATAACTGGCAGTCCTTGATTGAAAGCTTCGTTAACTACGAGACCCCAAGTTTCTTTCATACTTTTTGTGGTTATTGATGGCAAAACAAACACATCGGCACTTGCGTAATACATATACGCCATTTCTGCATCCACGTATCCAGGGAAACGAACTCTATCGTGGATTCCCTCTGCAAAGGCTAAGTTTTCAAGAGCCTGCTTTTCAGGACCTGTACCTGCTACTACAAGTATGGCATCGTCTTGGTTTGCTTGCTTGAAGCCTTCTAAAAGATAGGATAGTCCCTTACATTCAATAAGTCGTCCTAAATAGAGTATCATTTTTTGATCTTCACCAAGACACAATCTTTTCCTTAAATCTACTATTTCTTCTAAATTAACGTCCTGATTATATGCGTCATTATCAATACTATGAGGAGCTACAAAAATTTTAGTAGGACTGACGCCTTGGTTAACTAAGAATGTTTCTACATGTTTCCCATATACTACAATAGCATCAGAGTTCCTATATATGTAGTGAATCCAAAATCTGATTATTTTATGAACAGGTGTGTCAATATTCATCCATACACCTGTCCACAAAATAAACGGTTTACGCTTGATTTTGGCAATTAGATATACAACTGTTAACGCTACTGGATCATTAATGCATTTTATATAAGTGTCGTACGAATGATTAAGCAGATACCAAATCATTGTTAAGGGAAGAGACAGAAAAATAAGATGTGTACTTGAGAAATAACTGTAAGAAAAGTTCCCCGGATCTTTCTCATGAGAATCAGGACCAAATCTACTATGATTAGGAGAAAAGAATAGGTATTCTATATCGTAATGTTGGGCTAGCTTCTCAAATGTTTTAATACGGTAATGAGGTAGAGCATTAGTAATAAAAGCGATTTTCACGTTGTAATCTCTACTTAGTCTACGTTTTCTAGTTCTTAAGAAGGATTTAGAGAATCACTCAGCACTTATTCTCTGTATATCAAATAGTTACGAAAGTCTATCGTAACGCTGTTAAATCCAAGCTGCTCTATGTGTTTGACAATAGCATCTGTTTGTTTGACAGAATAGTGTGTACAGTGATGATGAAACTCTACAAAAATTTGTTTAAATGGAGCCAGTTCTTTTTCTGTGACATGATGTAACAACTCGTATTCAGCACCCTCTAAATCTAGTTTGAGAAAATCAATAGTTGGTTTACCAGTTTTCTGAGCTAGAGTTTGAAGGTTTACTGACTCAACTTCGTATTCAGATGTGGCAAAACTAACTACATTGTTGTGCTGTGATAGGGTGGAGCCGCTTTCATTTTCTACACTTTCATAAAATTTCATGAGTCCGTTTTGCTTTGTTACAGCATACGGTAAGTATACAAAATTTCCTTGACTTTCTTTCTCTAGTTTTTCCAGGTGAACACTATGCTTTTTTGTAGGATCTACACCATATGCTGTGAGGTTGTACCGGCTGATCATACTTCTTGAAAATTCAGCCACATGCCCACATCCTACATCAACTACAACACTAGATGAAGTTAGATTATTAAAGAAAAGGTAATTTGGTTCTAAAAAATCAATGCCTAAATTTTTTCTTCGGTTATCCAGGACTGGATGTAAGATTGTACGTTTAAGCTTTTGATAAATTCTCTGCCTGGTGCTGAGAGACATTTGATATCCTTTCTCTGACGATGCTCTGTTCAGAAACGGTCTATATATTCTATTTGGATAAATAGTTAGATTTTGGACGAGCCAACTCAATTAGGTGAAGCTTTGCAAACAGACAATATGTTAACATTACTCCTACATCATTCATTACTTGCGCTGTAAAAGCTAACATATTTATTCCAACAAACATTAGTACACGCATCCAGCTTATTAATAATTTACCTTTGCGTATAGGGAATGCAATAAAGAAGAATATCAAAACACTCAACAGCCAACCAACTGATCCCACCTCAGAAAAAAACGTGAAAAAATGTCCAGTATTCCCTCTCAGCCTTGTTCTTGAAAAGACATCATAATATTGTGATGGACCATCACCAAAAAGTGTGAATCCCTCGGTTAAGAGGTAGACGATTGCAGCATGTCTTGAGTATTCTGACGCAAGGTAAGAGTCTTGAGATAGAACACGCTCTTCGTTGGGAAGCAACCGAACGACAAATGTAAATACATTTTCTGCCAGAATTCCATGATTAGATAGCCAAACTGAAGCACCTGTGATTAGCAGTCCGGTAATCGTCGTGGCAAGCAGAACTTTTAGTCGAAAGTGAGTAGTTAAATATACGCCCCATACAATGAACAAAAATAATTTTACTATCTGAGCATTTGCAATAATGACAGTAAACGTGAGCCATAACACGACTAGCCATTTATGCTTAATAATACGATTTTTCTCGTGGTTAAAGAGCAAATACGCAACTAACAGCGTGAGAAAAAATGTCATTGCATAGTCAGTTGAAAAATTGAAGGTCCCAAAGACGAAATCTTGTCGTGTAACTCTTGATGCCCAACTAGTAGGGATATAGTCATAGGCGAAGAGCTGAAGAACTACTACAGGTAATTGAAAAGCTGCTATAACAACACATGCTCGAATGAGTGGTACTATGGAACGTGAAGTAACAAACTTCTGTACGATATAGAATATGAGAAATGAAAAGATGAGAATTCGCAGAAATAACACTACTTGAATAACAGAGGACTGATTTATGAGAGCTGATAAAACCACAACTCCAAAAAGCCCTGAGTACGTAAGATTGACAATGTTAGGACGAATTCCGTAAAGTAGCAGTGATGGCACAACTAAGAGTGATGCAAGTGCTGCTCGGTATTGAAATCCAGTAACTACAGTTAACAAGCCAGAAAAACAGAAGACAACAGCAAATAGTGTGCGAAATGTAATCCGATTTAAATTTATTTTAAGTGTTTTACTTGTTTCAAGATTGGTTTTCATTGGCTACTTATAGTTGCAGGATCCAACAGATCTATCAAGCTGCAAAGTTATTGGAGCTAATTCCACTTTATAATCTAAAATTTCAGCATCTGCACTTGGTTCGCTCAACGACAGGTATATATTCCTTAACTTCGTTTCTTTTCCTAAAGGAAGAACAAAGTCAGACCACTTATCATCCCCTTGATAGTACTGTAGGTGACGTGAAATTTGTGATGTATGGCTTTCGACTGTAAAAAATGAGCCTGTTGAAATTTTTGCTGTCAAACTGATACTGTTCCAATAGGAAAGTTCAACAGGACCTGACCAGTAATAAACTACATTATCGCGTACTGACAGTCTGTTTCTGTAAAAAATTTCGATAGTACCCTGACTGGAGTGGGTAACGTACGCAAGAGACTCAAAATCTTTGCGAAACTGCCACTGTTGATCGGACCATCCAATTACAAAATCGCCGTTTGCTCTTAGTTGTCCATAAGGAGGCAATACGATTGCTTTTTGAATTCTGGGGTATGGGTCTGCTTCCATTGCATAGTTTAACCAGAACAGCATCAGTGGAAAATTTTTTCTGCGGCGATAGTACTCTGCTTGTAAGGCAGCCGGAACCATTGCACACTCTTCAACATTCGAAACTGTGGTCTGGCCATCAACAGTAACGCCTCCTAAAATCATCAGCGTTACTACTTTTCGAAATATAGACTGCCTTTTTACAGCATCTTGGTCATCTCGCCAAAGTGTTTTGTTAAGAAGAACATAGGCTAAATTTTCTGGCACTTTAGAGCTGTTTTGGTGCGAGAACAACAACATTACGAGAATAACTTGCACAGCAAACAGCTTATTAAAACTAAAAGATTTCATATCAAAAGTGCTGTTAAATTTCTAAACAGTTTTCATTTCGGTACAAGATAGAGGTTTGAGATGGTGTAAAAGTAATTGGTGCCAATCCGCAAAAGGGCAACTCTCGGAAGCCGTGCAACTGCAGTAATGGCCAGCTCTCTTGTTGAAAATCCCTGCGCTCAGAATTGTCGTAGATCAACACCCCAGTTGGCTTTAATGATGCAACAGCTGATTTACAGCAATCTGTTCTTCTTCTTCCATCAATCACAATAATATCAAATAGTCCGTGCTGTTTTACTTCTTCTACATATCCTTTATCTAATTCTTTATAAACTACTTTTCCATTAGAGGATAGAGAACTAGAAATTCTCTCTGCCCATAAAGGATCGTGTTCAACTGCGATAATCTCGTTTACTTTTGAAGAGTAATAAAGGGTTGAATTGCCACAACCATACTCAAATACTCTAAGAGTAGGATTTAGCCGCTTTTCAATAAAATTTAAAAAGGAGTAAGTGCACCAAGGTATAGGTGCCAGATTTCTGTCTACAGCCTGATTCATACGAAAACTTGTGCTCCAACCACTAGTTGATACTATGCTTTGTGGATGATAGTACAAGAGAAACATTCCGAGATTTAGCTTACGTCTCGCACTCTGCCAAAACTGTTTGATTTTCATGATAGATTGGGATCTAAAGACTTTCTATGTAAGTAGTATGCCAATACAGTGTTTTCAATAACCGCTGCTAAGAGTAGACCTACGATTGCACCAAACAACTCCCACCTCCACACCAATATTAATCCAAGGCTCAAAGAGAACAGTGCTGAATAAACTTTGGAGACAAAAATTGCGCCAGTATTTTCCATTGTTCGTAGGGTTATGCTATACACTTGAACTGTGGTTAATACAAAGAGATAAGCAAGAAAGATATTGAGCAACTGCCCATGAGAAGAGTAATAAGCGTTTCCGTATAATGCATCAAGCAAATAGTCTCCCCAGAAATATATAATTAGTATGTAGGGCACTGTAGCAGCACAAGCCACAGTTAAAATTTTGTTGTTGTTTTTTAAAGGATAATCGCTGTCTTCTGCCCTTTTACGAGAAAGGTAGGGCAACATTAGCAATGACGCACCTGTTAAAACTTGCCTTAATGGCATGATAAGGTTTTGCAGTGCCTTCAGAACTGCAGACTCAGTTAATCCGACTATCATTCCAACTGCTGGTAAGTATATGGATGTACTGAGAGAATGAGCTACAGAGGCTGCAAAAATCCATCCTCCATATTGCCAGTGAATTTTTGCTACGCCTATCTGCGAGAGACTAGAATCCTTTTGCAGTGGCACTATATTTATCTTGAGAATTTTAGCGTAAACTGTCGCTCCCAGTAAGCTTGCCACAGCTATAAGTGCAAAGATAATATTTAGGCTTAGTAGATCTATATAGTAGACAGCCCATAGGCCACAGCATAGAGCGATGCTATAAGCTACACTACCTTTAAGTGCGAGTTTGGCATCAGCAAACAAATAGCAAACTCGTCGCATAAACCACAACAGAAAAACACAAGGCACTGAAATTGCAAATACAATAATAGTAGCAGATGACTCATTGTCCACTAGATAAAAAAATAGCCCGAAATTGACCGCTATGAAAACGCATATTGAAAAGATCCAGTTCAATTTTAAGGTAGTGGCTACATAGAGTTTCAGTTGGTCTTGATAGTAGCGTGAGCCGATTACTGCCATAGGCTCTACTATGAGAGCATTATGAATCCCAAGCAGCGCTAGCAAAACTGCATAAGCAATACCGAATAGCCCATATTCATCTGGTTGAAGCCATCTGGCCAACAAAATATTCAGAAGAAAGTTTGCACCAGACTGTAGTCCTTGATCCGCTACTGCATATCCTGCTGTCAAACCCCATGTTCTTAGTTTAAGAATCAAAGTATGCTCAGTTTCATACATACAGAAAGTACGTGAAAAGCGGGGAAGGAAATGATAAGGTCAACACGTTAAAGGTTGCTGCATGCTAAACCTAAGGAGTGACCTAGACTTCAGTTGAGGGCTGTACTAGCGGAGAATACTGTTGTAGTTTTTTCCCGTCTGTGCCCATGTCCACGTCCGTCTGAGCCCTTGATGTAATGAAACCTGTGGTTCCCAGCCAAGCACCTCTTTTGCTTTTCCAATGAAGGAATAGTTTTTATTGATGTCGCCCATGCGAAATTCTGCATGATCGAATTCAATATCCATTCCTGTAACTTGTTGAATCTGATTGGCTAATTCTGCGATACTCGTTTCAACCCCTGTGGCAATTTGAAAAACTTCGCCACTAATTTGGCTGTTAAGCGCACAGGCGATTGCTCTACATAGATCTTCTACGTAGATGAAGTCACGGGTCTGTTGGCCACTTCCGTCAATAGTAAGCCGTCCAGTGGTTGAATCCTTGATGAACTTCGCCACAACACTACTTTTGTGGGCCGAATAGGGACCATAGAGGTTGGCAAAACGGAGCACGACCGTGCCCATCCCCCACGAGCCGTGGTAGGCAAGGCAGTAACCCTCACCGGCCAACTTGCTGGCACCATAGGGAGAAATGGGAAGTGGTGCCTTATCTTCGGTGGCCGGGGGTGGTTGCTTGCCCAGCGGCGCATTGGAAGAGGCAAAGACGAAACGGCGTACACTGTTGAGGCGTGCGGCTTCCAACATGTTGAGGGTGCCAATCACATTGACTTCACAGTCGCGGCGTGGATCCTCAATTGACCCCGGCACCCCTGTTTGTGCGGCGAGGTGAACAATGCCATCGTGGCCTGCTGCTGCTTCTTTGACTAGCTCGGTATCTAAAATATCCCCTTCAATGATATCGAGATCAAGTCCCGCCAAATTTTCTCGGCTACCAATGCTAAAGTTGTCGAGAACGGTAATCTTTACGTCTGCAGCGAGCAAGTGACGCACCAGGTTTGCTCCCACAAATCCGGCCCCACCGGTCACCAACACTCGATTTACCTTCGCTGTGTTGTTCATCGCTACCGTTTCCATCGCACGCGCGGCAGGATCTTCTGTGCATCGATCTGCTCTTGGTAGGGCAGGATCTGCTCCAGCATCCCTTTCACCACCTCATCGGTCATGTAGTGGGGTTGCAGGCCCAGTTCCAACAATCCCGAGTGCGCGGGGTTGTAATAGTGATCTTCGTTCTCTTTGCGTGGGTTGTCGATCGCCTTGATCTGCACGTCGAGATCGAGCTGATTGCCAACGCGGGCCACTTGCTCGGCCAACTGATTGACCGAGAAGGTTTCGGTGAACTGGTTCAGAATGCGCAGCTCACCCTGTTCTGCCGGCTTGGTCATGGCCAGCTCGACACATTGCAGCGTATCACGCAGGTTGAGGTAGCCACGCACCTGTCCCCCTTTGCCATAGACAGTCAGGGGCACGCCAGCCACGGCTTGCACCAGGAAGCGATTGACCACTGTGCCAAAAATGTCATCGTAGTGGAAGTTGGGCAACAGTCGCTTGTCCTGGTCGCTCTCATCGGTCGAGAGCCCATAGACTGGCCCCTGCATCAGATCAGTCACGCGCAGGCCAAAGGTGCGCACGTAGAACCAGAGCAGATCGGTGTCGAGTACCTTGGTGGTGTGATAGAGGCTGCCCGCGGCCCGCGGAAAGAGGAACTTGTCCTGACGTCCCTTGTGTTCAATCTCGATCCAGCCCTCTTCAATATCGATGTTGGGCGTGCCATACTCACCCATGGTGCCTAGCTTGATGATGTGGCAACTGGGCGCATGTTCCATCACTGCCCAGATCAGGTTGAAGGTAGCGCTGAGGTTGTTGTTGAGCGTCAGACGAGCCTGATCATAGCCAATCATCGAATAGGGCGCGGACGGTTGTTCCGCATAGTGGATCACCGCCTCGGGTTCGAAGTTCACGAAGATCCGTTCAAGCGTCCGATAATCCGCCACATCGCCGATCTCCACGGTAATTTGGTGGCCGCTAACCGCCTCAAAGATGCGGGCCCGCTCCTGCAGATTCGGCGTGGGCATCAGTGCTTCGGATTGGGTCTGTTGGGCCACGGTGCGTCGCAGGTAGTTGTCGATCACATAGACATCATGGCCTTTGGCGGCAAAGGACATGGCTGTCGGCCACCCCAGGTAGCCGTCGCCTCCAAGAATCAATACGCGCATGGTTAGTTTCCCTCTAGTAGCTGATTGCGATAGAGATAATCGCGAATTTCCGATGTGGACATGGCCGTCTGTAACGACGAATTGTAGGGATCCGCCAGTCCCACATCTGACATGGCTGGATAGGTATACTCGATCTCTTTGTAGACCGATTT
This sequence comes from Caldilineaceae bacterium, assembly GCA_965228585.1. GTDB lineage: Bacteria > Chloroflexota > Anaerolineae > Caldilineales > Caldilineaceae > JAHBVH01. Next base: position 287,797 of record CBDDHX010000011.1, on the reverse strand, counting down.
AAAGGCCGGGAGCACCACAAAATAGTCGGGCAATTCAACCGTGCGTCGTGTCTCCTCATCATTCATCAGCTCTTCATAGAGCTTTTCGCCCGGTTTGCTGCCAATGATCTTGATTTCAATGGGGGCAGTGCCCTGGGACGCTCTGGGGGCCAGCTCTTCGACCATAACCGTGGCGAGATCGGGAATACGCAACACCGGCATCTTAGTGACAAAGACTTCGCCCCCCCGGGCCAGAAAGGTCGATTCCATCACCAGGCGCACCGCCTCTTCCAGCGTCATGATAAAACGCGACATGCGTTCATCGGTCAGTGTCACTGGGCCACCCTGCTCGATCTGGCGTTTAAAGAGTGGAATGACCGAGCCGCGCGAGCCCAACACATTGCCAAAGCGGGTGGAGGCAAAAATGGGAAAATCACCGCGCCGGGTTGCATTGGCCGCGGTCATCAACCGCTCTCCCATCAATTTCGAGGTGCCCATAACATTGGTGGGATTTACCGCCTTGTCCGACGATGTAAAGAGCACTCGTTCAACTTTGTTGATGGTGGCGGCATCAATAATATTCTGGACACCGAGGATGTTGGACTGGATCGCATCGCGTGGTGATTCTTCGCAGAGGATCACATGTTTGAGCGCGGCCGAGTGCAACACAACATCGACTCCGCGCATGGATTGGATCAACTTATCCTTGTCCCGCACATCACCCAAATAAAGCTTGACATTTGGCTGCTGTGCATACCCTTCCATCAGAAAGAAGAGCTCACTTTCGTTGTTATCGAGTCCGATGATCTGTGCCGGCTGATGTTTCACCACCTGTCGCAGCAGTTCACGTCCCACTGTGCCACAGGCACCCGTAATGAGCACTGTTTTGTCCTGCCAGGGGTTATTATTCATAAATCTTTTCCGTCAGTTTTAAATCCAGAACACGCTGGAGGATGTACAGAGGCAATGGGTATCGACCACAAATGTTACCTAAAGCTATGGAGCCTGTGTTGCTGGCTTACGCGTTAAAAGTGGAGACAACCCCAAAAAGCTCAACAAAGAGACGAGAATCACAGCCATGAAAAATCCAACAGTGCCCGCTGCAAGTACACCTATCACCAGCGAAACACGCCGTGTTGGTTTGGCCGGTGGCACAGCTTCGGCGCCAAAGCGCACTTCGCTGGTGGCCGCGGCGCGGGTCAGATTCAATTCAGCCACCTTATTGCTCAGCGTGCGATAGGTCTCCCAAGTGAGATCCCGCTGTTGGCTCAGCTGCCGTTGGCGGGCTTGTTCTGCTTCCAGTGCTGCCTTGGTTGAGCGCAGTTGCTCGACTACCGCTTGCAGTGGCTGGCCACTCTCGCCGATCGCCTGCAGCTCTGTGCTGCCGGTGGCAAACTCTGCTTCCAGATTTGCAATCTCGTTCTCTAGGGCTGTGACCAGCCCCGTCACATCTGCCAGCATCTCATCTGCGGTCAGTTCGTCATAACTCCGCATTTCCACTTGTAGCTGGCCCGGTGCCATACCATAGACACTGATCTTTAGGATCTGCAATGCTACCTGATTGCTCTGGACCGCGCCCGCGCCGCCTGCCTCGATCTGATTGCGCAACGCCTGCGCCGTGTTGAGCTGTTCCTGTGTTCGTTGCCATTGACTCAAGAGCGACTGTTGCAGCGACACTTCCTGGCTGATCTGCTGTTGTAACACAGAGACCAGTGCGTTGAGTTCATCGATCTGATTATCGGCCACAAAATTTTCAAGGTTGGTCTGTGCCGCCAGATAGCTTTCTTGGGTTTCTGCCAACTCGGCCTCGATTGATGCCAGCACTTCATTTGGCACCTGGGCATAGATGCTATTGACCTCATGCACGTAATGGCGGGCCCACGAGTTGGCAATGGCCGCTGCCTTTTCCGGATCATCTGCCGTGACAATAATGCGAATTAAGTCGCTTTCCGCCCGTGAACCGGCTTGAACCACTGCTTCTGCTTCCACCATCTGCAACAAGCTGGCGGGGATCTGTTCATTTTCGTCGAGCAGTGTCTCTAAATCACCGATCACCTGACGCGCAATTGCGCCCGTTGTTGCCAATCCTAACAAAGCACTGCGCCGTGCGGAAAGGCTCCCCGTCTCTGGGCTCAAACTCTGATCAGTTGTCCGAAAGCGGTCATCAAAATTAACATCGCTGGTCGTGCGCACAATGGCTACATCGGCACTGGCAATAAATTGGAGGGGGAGAAGAAGGCGCATGGCTAGAATAGCCAAAATCGCGAGGAGGACGACGAGTCCCGTAATCACCACAATCTCGCGCCACCAGCGAATCAACACATCCAGGTATTGGCGCAAGTCAATTTCGTCTTCCGCGGTCCACTGTTCCAGCGGCCGGGGGTCTGTGCTCTGTACAGTCATATCACCTTGGTCATTCGTCTGCTTCAAACGGCGATCCAATTTATGAACGGTTGCAATGGCAAGGCGTGCCTCGGACAATTCACCGAGCATTTGCAACGACACCCTGCGCAACCCAAAGAGAATACGCAACGTCACGGGGGATCGTTACGGTTGCTTTAGCTTGCAAAATTGTCCGACTGCTTACTCTCTATCCGGTCAACAGCGCAAACAAGCAGTAAGCATACACAATAGATTACAGGTGGGTCAACTTTGGGAATGGGCCAGATGGCAACGGTCGAGGCTCAAAAGATTGCTTGAATTAGCGGAAGCCACCAACAAAAGAGGCCCGGTACCGTTCAGATACCGGGCCTGACGCAACAGGAAAGAAGATTCTCGCAACGCTGCTATTCTTTTGGGGTGGACGGTTCAGACCACGTGGCGGGTGTCGACGACGAGGGCGGCCTTGCGCACCACCTCGTCCCATTCATAGGCGTCGTGGTCGGTGGCGATGACCACGCAGTCGACCATGCTCAGCGCGACATCCAGGTCGGTGACGCTGACCATCTCCATGCCCTCGTGTTGGAAGGAGGGCACGTGGGGATCGTGGTAGTAGACCTGGGCACCTTTTTCCTCGAGCAGGTGGATGATGTCGAGCGCGGGTGATTCGCGCATGTCGTTGACATTCTTTTTGTAGGCAACACCGAGCACCAGAATGCGGCTGCCCTTGACCGCGCGCCCCACATTGTTGAGCGCATCCTGCACCTTTTGCACCCAGTGACGGGGCATCTCGGTATTGATCTCGCTGGCCAGCTCAATGAAGCGGGCGTTGTAAGCAAGTGTACGCAATTTCCACGATAGATATTGGGGATCAATCGGAATGCAGTGGCCACCCAATCCGGGGCCAGGCGTAAACTTCATGAAACCAAAGGGCTTGGTTGCCGCGGCGTCGATCACTTCCCACGCGTCTAGCCCCAACTTGTCACACATCATCAACAACTCGTTGGCCAACCCAATGTTGACCGAGCGAAAGGTGTTTTCAAAGAGCTTAACCATCTCCGCGGCGTCGGGCGAAGAGACGGGCACCAGCGTCTCGATGGCCGCGCTGTAATAGGCCATGGCCACCTCCAGGCAGGCTGGCGTCACGCCACCAATGACCTTGGGCGTGTTGTGGGTCATCCAGTCGGTCCGGCCCGGGTCCACCCGCTCGGGCGAAAACGCGACGTAGAAATCTTCACCCACCTGCAAACCTTGCTCATTCTCGCGCAGGCGGGGCAACATCACCTCGGTGGTGGTGCCGGGATAGGTGGTCGATTCCAACACGATTACCATGTCGCGGTGCAGATGTTTGGCAATCTGGTCGGTGGCGGAAAAGATATAGGAGATGTCGGGGTCACCAGTCTTGTTCAGCGGTGTTGGTACGCAGATCGAGACCGCGTCGCACGCCGCGAGCACTGCAAAATCGGTCGTGGCATCCAGCCGCCCCGGCCGCAAACTTGTGGAACCTTGCGTCCCCGTGGTGCCATTCTCTGCGCTGCCCGTCTCTGTGATGTTGGTGGCGGGTTGGGCCGTTTGCGCCGTGGCCGCGGGCTTGAGCAGTGGCGTGGGCTGCGTGGTAATCGCATAGCCGCTCGTCAACCCCTGGAGCGTCTCCGATGCCACGTCGGCAATATATGATTCACCCCGGTTCACGGCATCCACCTTGCGATGGTCAAGATCGATGCCGGTGACCCGATAGCCAGCCTGGGCAAAGCTGACGGCCAACGGCAGCCCAACATAACCCAGCCCAATAATGGCAATGTGGGCCTCGCGCGCTTGAAACTTGGAAAGCAGCGACTCTTTCATTTGTCACCTCGTGAAACTACGCTACAGAATTCGGTGGTCAAGATGGTTCTTCTCGGTATTGCTCTACCTGTTGCTCTACTTGTTACTTTTCTTTTTGCTCTACTTGTTACTTTTCTTGGGGGTAAACGAGACCAAATGGCTTCAGCTGACCGCTTTATCGGTGCCATGAAGATCGTCATTGTGGTTGAAAACTAGAAATTGCTGTGCACCCATGAAAGCAGCAATAACCCGTTGGCGCGATGGACCAGTGTACAGAATGCTGGTGCATTTATAGCTATCAAATAGCGCTTGCGTCTGGAGAAGCTACGTACGGTGCAGAGAGATGTTTGTAACCGTTTTGACCTCCGCACCGCCATGGATGGGCCGCGCCAACCAAGAGCACCCGTCATGGCTGTGCGTCAAGTGTAGCGCAAGAAGAGCGGTTGGAAAATCAAGAAAATCTTGTAGGCGCGCTTGGCACGCTCGATTTATTTGCATGCTTGGTTTGGTGCACAGCTGTTAAAAACGCAAGAAGGAGGACTGCACCACGCAACCCCCCTTCTCCTTTTTGCCATTGTTGGCGTCACTGCTGCCCTTTGCTCCCCCGCCGTCTGGCTTGGGTGCAGGTGAGCTGCATGCAGCGCGTTAGCTCTCCTTGATGAGCCCGGTCCGCAGCAGATGGGTGATGATCTCGTCGACCAGCTCATCTGCGCTCTGCAGATCCGTTTCGACCACCAGGTCCGGATTTTGTGGCTCTTCGTAGGGAGAGGTGACGCCGGTAAACTCAGGAATTTCACCGCTCAGTGCCTTGGCATAGAGTCCCTTGGGATCGCGCCGCTTGCAGACCTCGATATCGCACTTGACGTAGACCTCGACAAAGCGACCCGCGGGCAAGAGCGAACGGGCAAAGTCACGATCCCCGGCAAAGGGCGAAATAAAGGTGCAGATGGTCAGGTTGCCGTGCTCGAAGCTGAGCCGGGCGACCTCGGCCACGCGACGAATATTTTCGTTGCGATCCTCAGCCGAAAAGCCAAGGTCGCCGTTGAGCCCGTGGCGCACGTTGTCCCCATCCAGATAGAAGGTGCGGCAACCCAGCTCAAAGAGCCGCCGTTCCAGCTGGCGTGCCACCGTCGATTTGCCCGAACCCGAAAGGCCGGTGAACCAGAGCACCGCGGCCTGATGCCCATTCTGGCGCTCGCGCATCTCCCGGGTGATCTGGCTGGTCTCCCAGACCACGTTGGTCGAGGTTTGGCGGCTGGGCTCCTGCGAAACGACCTCATCCAGGGTGCGGGCGCGGCGCCGGATCATGCCCGCGGCAACGGTGTTGTTGGTGGCCGGATCAATGAGGATGAAGTTGCCCGTGCTGCGGTTGAGCCGGTAGGGATCAAAGAAGATGGGTTGTGTGGTCGTGATCTTCACGCGGCCAATCTCATTCAAGTGCAGCGTGTCGCACTCCTCGCGGTGCAGCGTATCCACATCCACCCGATAATTCAACTCGTTGATGTAGGCGCGCACGCGGCGCGTCGTGTGTTGCAGAATGTAGGCACCATTGGGGTTGAGCGGCTCTTCGTTCATCCAGCAGAGGATGCACTCGAGCTGATTGCCCACGTGAGGAAGATTGTTCTTGCGCACAATCATATCCCCGCGGCTCACGTCAATCTCATCTTGCAACGTAAGGATCACCGAATCGCCCGCGATGGCCTCATCCAAATTGCTTTCGTACGCCACCACCGCGTCGACCTTGCTGGATTGGCCCGAAGGCAGGACGACAACTTCTTCATTGGGCGCAATACTGCCCGAGGCGATCTGTCCGGCAAAGCCACGGAAATCCTGATTGGGGCGAACCACCGTCTGCACGGGGAAGCGGAAATCGACCAGGTTGTGGCTGGCGCCAATGTTCACATTTTCCAGGTGATGCAACAGCGACGGCCCTTCATACCAAGGCATGTTGTTGCCCTTGTTGACGACATTGTCGCCCATGAGCGCCGAAATGGGAATGAAAGTGAGATCCTGGACTGAAAGCTTGGCCGCAAATTCGGTATAGTTCGCGACAATCTTGCGATAGGTGTCCCGGTCGTAATCGACCAGATCCATCTTGTTCACGGCCACCAGAACGTGGGGAATCTGTAGCAAAGATGCGATGAAGCCGTGGCGTTTGGACTGGGTTAGCACTCCTTTGCGGGCGTCGATCAGGATGATCGCCAACTCGGCCGTCGACGCGCCGGTGACCATGTTGCGGGTATATTGGATGTGGCCGGGAGTGTCGGCGATAATGAATTTGCGCTTGGGGGTGGCAAAGTAGCGATAGGCCACGTCGATGGTGATGCCCTGTTCACGCTCGGCCCGCAGCCCATCGGTGAGCAGCGCCAGATCCACATAGGAATCCCCGCGGTTGCGGCTCGCCTGTTCCACCGCTTCCATCTGATCCTCAAAGATCGATTTGGTGTCATAGAGCAGGCGGCCAATGAGCGTGCTTTTGCCATCATCGACGCTGCCCGCGGTCGAGAGGCGCAGCAGATCCATGGCCAAATAGTTGTCGCTGGAGAGCTGCTCGTCCGGTTGCGTTTGAACGGCTGTCGCGGACCCCTTGCCGTTGACGCTCTGTTTCATCGCGGTCTGTTCTTCTACCATTAGAAATACCCCTGTCGCTTGCGATCTTCCATGGCTGCTTCGGACCGTCGATCGTCGGCCCGGCCACCTCGTTCTGTCATGCGTGCGGATGCCACTTCCTGAATAATATCATCGAGCGTGGCTGCGTTGGATTCCACCGCCCCCGTACAGGTCATGTCCCCAATGGTGCGGAAGCGGACCTGAATGTGGGCGCGCTCTTCGCCTGGTTGTGGCTGCACCACGTCGGTTGCCGCCAACCAGTTGCCATCGCGCTTGACGACATCACGTTCGTGTGCAAAGTAGAGCGACGGGATCTCGATCTGGTGGAGTTGAATATATTGCCAGATGTCCATTTCGGTCCAGTTGCTCAGGGGGAAAACACGGAAATGTTCCTTGGCTTGTTTGCTGCCGTTGTAGAGGCTCCACAGCTCGGGGCGCTGATTTTTGGGGTCCCATTGACCAAAGGCATCGCGGTGCGAGAAGAAGCGTTCCTTGGCCCGGGCCTTTTCTTCGTCGCGGCGCGCGCCCCCCATGGCCGCCTCCACCTTAAATTCTGTCAGGGCATCGAGCAGCGTCACCGTCTGCAGACCGTTGCGGCTGGCAGTGGGGCCGGTCTCTTCCACCGCGCGGCCCTGGTCGATCGAGTCCTGTACATAGCGCACGATTAGCTGGGCATCCAACTTGCTGACCAGATTGTCGCGAAACTCAATGGTCTCGTCGAAATTGTGGCCGGTGTCAATGTGCATGAGCGGAAAGGGAATGCGTCCTGGATAGAACGCGCGGTGGGCAAGGTGGGCCATAACAATGGAATCTTTGCCCCCAGAAAAGAGCAGAACTGGGCGTTCGAATTGTGCTGCCACCTCACGTATAACGTAGATGGCTTCCGATTCCAACTGTTTTAGATGGTTACGGGTATAGGTTGACATAAGGTTTCCTGATAGTTCCTACATATGTTTCTGAATGTAACGTTTCCTGAATTTTTGTTGTTTTGCTTGTCTCTTGATGAGTATCGTGTAACCAAAATCTTGTCGATTCGGAATCCCCCCAGCCTTCGAAGTGGAGGAGCAAATACTTTCTCGACGAGCGAGTGGCTCTCTCTCCAGACAAGCGAGGGTTGGGGAGAGAGCAAAAAAACATAAAATGTTGGTTACACCGCATTGAGCACAAAAGATTATTGAATGCAAAAGATATTGAGCACAAATGATGAGTCGCGCAAATGATGAATCGTAGAAAATTGTTTTATTTCAACGTTTGGATCATCAAACTAGCTAACTACCAAATGTTACTTGCCAAGCGAGCGATTGCCAAGTACAGCAGCTCCATGGATCCATTCCAAATTGCAGAGCGGCCACGTCACCTGGCCTATATTTTACGTACCGCCTCTTCACTGGATCAAGCGCTGAGATGCTGCGTCGTGCCATCCCAGATGGCAGATCCCTGCGGTACATGAGTGACATAACATAGTGCCTGGCCGATTTTCCCTGTACCTATTTTTCCCTGTACTGTATTTGTCGTAAATGGATACAGTAATTGCGTTAATCCACTCTGCCAATTGACTTGTCGAACGACCCGTATTATAGAAGAGAGTAAGTGCGCGTGGGTTTACAATCCGCTTACAGATAATCTCTGTTCTATTGTAGCTGCATCCAAACGTACTTAGAAATGTGAACAGACGGGAATCGCTTGTCGGCTGACGACCCGCCGTGGCAACTTCTCTGTTGCTCCTCACTTGCCCGCAACAGCCGGCGTCAACGTGGCGTCGTTGCCGCTTGTTTGAATCGTTTGTTTGCCCATGCTTCGGGCCGATGATACAATGCCCCAACTATGGCAAAACAATACTATGGCGGTCAAGCAGTAATCGAAGGCGTAATGATGCGTGGACGCAAGTCCATGGCTGTGGCTGTGCGCAACCCACAGGGTGAAATCGTGTTGCACGAAGAACCACTCACCGCGCGCATCTACACCAGCCGGTGGGGACAGTGGCCCTTTGTGCGCGGGTTGGGTATGTTGTGGGATGCGCTGGGATTGGGCATGCGGGCGCTCTTCTGGAGTGCCGAAGTCTCTGCCCAGGAAGAAGAAGGGGAAGAGATCGAATTCTCTGGCCCCGTCGCCTGGACCACCATTGCCACCAGTCTATTATTTGCCATTGGGCTCTTCTTTTTGCTGCCCACCTTTGCCAGTCGTCTGTTGGCGACCATGGTCAACGACAATCCCCTCGTCGATGCTTTTTTCGAGGGAGTTATTCGGCTGCTCCTCTTTGTCGCCTATCTGTGGGCGATTGGGCGTATTCCCGAAATTGGGCGAGTCTTTGGCTATCACGGTGCCGAGCACAAAACCATCAATGCCTATGAAGCGGGAGCACCGCTCACGGTTGACGAGGTCCAGAAATTCAGCGTGCAGCACACCCGTTGTGGCACCAGCTTTCTGCTCTATGTCCTCGTGATCAGCATTATTCTCTTTGCCCCCCTCACCTTTGCTGGCATCGAGCAAGCGTGGTTGGCGCTCTTGTTGCGCTTTGTCACGCGGCTGCTGCTCGTCCCGGTCGTGGCCGGCATTGCCTACGAAGTGATCCGGTTTAGCACGGCGCATCAGGAAAATTCGCTGATGCGCATGCTCATTGCCCCGGGACTGACGTTGCAAAAATTGACCACGCGCGAGCCCGATGACGAGATGGTCGCCTGTGCCATTGCCGCGCTGGAACCCGTGTTGGTTGCCGACGGCCTGCGCGCCACCCAACCTGCCCCGCAAGCCGATGTGGTGGAATCACCGCTGCCCGTCGCCTGACGCATCTCTGGCAGGATGTGCGACTACTCTCGCGGGGTGTTCACGAGATGTTCACGACGAAAACCTCACAGGTCGGTGCTTGATTCAACCACCAGCTCTTCTTCGTCTACAACGACAACATCACCCGGCACCAACTTGCGCCCGCGCCGCAACTCAACCTCGCCATTGACCATCACCAAACCAGCCTTGATCACTTGCTTCGCCTGCCCACCACTCTGGACCACCTGGGCCAGTTTCAGGAATTGATCCAGTTTGATCGTCTCTGTTGCTGCTTCTGCCATCGTTGCCTCTCTTTTTCCCTTGCTACTAATACTACACCGTAACCTAAATTTTACGAGCTACGCCGCGGAGTACGTTGCACAGGTGCAAGCGAGCGACTTTGCCCCGGAACGTTTCACCTGTGCGATGCACGCCAGCATCCCACCTGGACAGGCACCAAACACGAAGCAACGTGATTTACACAGTACTAACGTTACACAGTACTAACGATAGTGTAACGTAAGTTTCCTGATCTTCGGAGTCCGCACCGCCATGAATGACGGTGCTAATTAACTGTCCGAAAATAACCCAGCGACGGAGCGTGCAGCCAGAGTGATAGGACCCTGGGGAGCAACGTTATAACCCAAATTGACTGCGCAAAAGCTTGTTGCGACAAAGCCTGCTGGCGCAACTCTCGTGACGGCGTACGTGCTCCCGCGTTCCAATCACAACTTGACCTGTCTGGCAATTTTAACACTTTTGCTTTGCGGGATACAATCCTAGCGTCCATCCCGGACGCGAGGTGTGAGTCCTGTCACACAATTGGCTGACTGAGTGGACGTCGCGCATTTCAGGGCAGATATGCCCGGACGCAGCGGGCGCGAGCACCTTTGGTGGAATCGCTTTGCGTTGCTTGGCAAGGTGGTGTAAAGTGAGTTAACATCAAGCTTCTGGCAAGAGGAAGATACCCATGAACAAGAGCCATTTCAACCAGTCAACCCTTTCATTTAGTGCGATCGACTATGGTGTGATCATCCTGACCACACTGACTGCACTGGTGCATCTGATCTTGAGCTTTCAATTTTCAGATGGCCCAGATCCGATCTTTCTACTCAATGGGTTGGGCTACCTGACGCTGCTCGCGTTGCTCTATTGGCCAGCTGCCTTTTTGGTCCGCTATCGGGCCTATGTCCGTTGGCTGCTCTTGGGCTACACGCTCCTGACAGTTGTGCTGTGGTATTTTTTGGGACCGCGGCCTCCATCCATTGTGGCCTATGTGGATAAGGCAATTGAGATTGTTTTGATCATTTTGTTGTGGCTGGAAATCAGCAAAAGCAAAGACTAAGCGCTGATCTGCCTGGACGGAGCGCAGGATTCAGTCGAGTATGGCGACAAAAATCGGTGGATTGGCGGGAATCGTCCAGATGATCCCATAAGCATGTGAAAATTTGCGCGAATGAAAAATCGGATGCTATAATCCCTGCGAATTAAAAAATCCATAGTGTACTCATCCTGGATTCTGACGCTCAAATTTCGCAAATCGCACTTGCATAATCTCGATACGCGCTAATGGACGTACGCATCAATGTTCGCCGGCTTCTGCTGACTCTTTGGTTTAGCTTCATCCTTCCAGTTGCGCTTGCGCTGTTGATCGACTGGCAGGCGCAGCTATTTCCGTGGCTGACCATCGGTGCTGCCGTCATTTTCATCCCCCTCTCGACAATATTTGTGATTCGAGCCGCGCTTTCCGAAATGGATCAGCTGATTCAAGAAGTTGCTCCCGTAGAATCAATCCAGAATGAATAAGACCTATCCGTAAATTTCGACCAAATTCCATTGTGGCTGTTTCGCAATTGATCATCTGTCACTTTTTAGCGGTCATTCACTTGGCTTGCCACCTGCCGAACCTCTGTTTGGTAAGGTGAAGGAACGGTAGCGTGAGCGGTGAATTGTGATGGAAGCACTGGCCCTGAACGGATGCGTTGTACCCGATAAACGCACCAAATGTGCTCTGTTTCCAGAGCCGTTTCAGGTGTCTGGTCTCTTTTTAGATCTGTTGTTGGCAGGTGCATGGAGACGCCAAAAAGTTGACTGGGAATTCGCAAACACTATTGTGACATGTATTGTGACATGCTGCACTGTAAGACATGTCGCGCTTTAGAGATTTCGCGCTTTAGAGATTTCGTGATTTGTAAAGTTGTGTTTTGTTAGGGTGGTGCTGTTTTCAAACAGAGCCATTTGGGCAATACTCGATAGATAGACCCAACACCTTTTGGAGAGGTCACTCAAAATGGAATCAATTCAAAAGTTTTTCAAGGGCTTTGGTGATCGAATAATGGCTTTTATTAATGCAAATCCACGTCGTGCCATCTTGATTGGTGGTGCAATCATTTTGATCGTAATCAGTTTTTTCATCCCCGTTCCTCAACCGCACGTTTCCATTGCCGCAGAATCCCTTTTTGAAGCGGGTCCCAGTTGGCTGACCAATGGCCTGGTGACCACCTTCTTGGTTGACATTGCGCTCATTCTGATGGCCTACGGTGCAACTCGCAAGATGAATCTCGTACCCAGCGGCTGGCAGAATGCAATGGAGGCCGTGATCGAGTATCTCTACGGGTTGGCCGAAGGGGTTGCCGGCAAGGCAGCCAGCACCTATTTCCCCTGGGTTGCCACGCTCTTCCTGTTCGTGGTGATTAGCAACTGGTCCGGTCTGTTGCCGGGCATGGGGAGCATCGGCTTCTTCCACACCGGTGAATACGCCACTGATGTGCACGCCGATGACGAACACGGTGAGGAAGCCCCTGCCGATGGTGACCACGGCGAAGATGCAGCGGAGGATTCACAAGGTGCGGCCGATGACTATCGATTGGCAATGGTCGATGGCAATCTACTGTTGGTGACGGCGGCTGATGCTGCTGCCGCCCCTGCCGCTGCCGAGGATACCGGCCACGGGAAATTTATACCGCTCTTCCGGGCACCAAGTGCCGACCTCAATGTTACGCTGGCGCTGGCGCTGGCAACAATGGTAATGGTGCAGGTGCACGGCATTCGAGCGTTGGGTGGCAGTTACTTCCGCAAGTTCTGGAATACCAGCGGTGAAGGTTTCATGAAGGGTATCAACATCTTCGTGAGTATCCTTGAGATCATCAGTGAATTCTCCCGTGTCATCGCCTTTACCTTTCGTCTCTTTGGCAACATCTTTGCTGGTGAAGTGGTATTGGCGACCATGGCCTTCCTCGTCGCCTTCCTGGTACCCCTGCCCTTCTTCTTGCTAGAGATTTTGGTGGGCGTTGTCCAGGCATTGGTCTTTATGATGTTGGCCCTGGTCTTCTTTAGCATGGCCACCATTAGCCATGGTGATGAACATCACTAGGGCGATGGCGTATCTACGCTGTGCAGGTTGCCCGGTTGTATGGGGGCAACGCTGACGCAGTGTCTGGTTTGGTGTTTCACGCGTACTCAAGGGCGGAATGGTCAGTTGCTGGCCTGAACCATGGCTGGCTCACGTCTCCGCCCCGTGCGTGTTACTCTTTTGTATAAAAATACTTAAATGAATTTTGTTTCATGGTTAAATTTAAGGAGAGCAAATAAATGGATGTGTTAGCTGCGAAGGAAATTGGTGCTGCGCTGGCTATTGGTCTTGGTGCATTGGGTCCTGGCATCGGGATTGGTCTCATCGGTTCAAAAGCAATGGAAGCCATGGGTCGCAACCCGGAAGTGGCCAGCACGGTTCAGACAAACATGATTCTCGCGATCGCTTTCGCGGAAGCGTTGGGGATTTTTGGTCTGGTTATTGCGCTGTTGGTCAAGTTCGTCTAATCGTTACTCGGATGTACCACATGGACAAGATCATGAGCGTCCACCGAATGAGCAAGATAGGAGGCTGACCTTGGGTGCAGTACTTGATCAACTTGGGATTGAAGGTGGTTTACTTCTCTCTCAAATCGTTAATTTTCTGATTTTGATTGTCATCCTGCGCGTTACGCTCTACCAGCCCGTGCTAAATATGCTGGAGCAACGTCGGCAACGCATCGCGCAGAGCATGAAGGATGCAGAACGTGCAAGCTCCGCTGCGCGCGAAGCAGAACACGATAAAGATAAAGTTTTGGAAGAAGCACGCCGGGAAGCTGGGGAAGTTCGTGCCCAGGCCACGCGCGATGCAGAGAAGATCGCACAGGATATTCGTGCGCGAGCTGAGCAAGAGGCGACTGAAATTCGCCAAAAGGCACAGGCCGATGCCAAGACACAGGTAGAATCTGCCCTGGCTGATGCCAACAAGCAAATTGCTGATCTGGCTATCCTGGCCACACAGCAGATCCTGGGTCGCGAACTTGATAACCGCAGCGAGCAAGAGCGCTTTGTGGCTGAGTTCCTGAATCAACAGGAGAACGCTGCCTAATGAACACCAACGGTGCACGTGCTAACCAGTACGCACAAGCAATCATGCAAGCAATGGTTGAGCGTTGGCAAGAAGCGTTGGCAGCCGTCTCTACTGCGCTGCAACAGAACCCGACCGCGGCCAATACATTGTCCAATGAGACGATCAGCCTCAATGATCGGATCGCTGCGTTGGAATCAGTCTTGCCTGCGGATACACCGGCCGAGCTACGCAATACGCTGAAGCTCATGGTGCAAGAAGGTTCGCTTGGTTTGCTGGATCAACTAGGCGATGCACTGGGCCGTGTGGGCAGTGGCGAGAGCGGTGGCCCGGTGAAGGCCGAAGTGACGAGTGCCATCGAACTCTCTGCCCAAGAGCAAGAGCAGCTACGCAACTCCTTGCAGGAGCGCTACGGTGACAACCTTGTCTTCTCCTTCCACGTAAATCCATCTATCATGGGTGGCCTGCGTGTGCGGGTGGGAGATCGCCTGATTGACACCTCAGTTGCCTCACGTTTGCAGACCATGCGTGAAAAGCTTGCAGCTGTTGTTCGCTAATCTTTTCGAAAACTTTTGCGTTCACCGCCCACCTGGCAAAACGCCGGTTGGCTGCAGAGTTGGCGAAGAGACATCAAGTGACTTGGTAACCTGAGCGAAACGGAGTTTGCTCAGATAGAGGAGGAATGCCAATGGCTGTGCGTACTGATGAAATCACAGCTTTACTGAAAGAACAAATCTTAAATTTTGAAGTAGCACCAACCCAGATCGATGTGGGCGAAGTCATCGAAGTCGGTGATGGAATTGCCACAATCGCTGGTTTGAAGGGTGCTATGGCTGGCGAGCTTGTCGAATTTACCAAGACGGGCACCGTGGGCCAGGTGCAGAACCTAAACGCCGAAAATGTCGGTGTCATCATCATGGGTGACTACACGGCAATCGAGGAAGGTGACTTGGTGCGCAGCACGGGTCGTATTGCTTCCGTGCCGGTTGGGGATGCACTCATCGGGCGCGTGGTGAATGCTATCGGTCAGCCGATCGACGGCAAAGGCCCCATTGCCACCGATTCCTATCGCAATGTAGAGCGCATTGCGCCCGGTGTAATTGCCCGTCAGTCGGTGAATGAGCCGGTTGCGACCGGTATCACGGCCATTGATGCCATGATTCCGATTGGTCGTGGCCAGCGTGAGTTGATCATTGGTGACCGCCAAACCGGTAAAACCGCGGTGGCGTTGGATACCATCATCAACCAAAAAGGCAAAGACCTGATCTGTATCTACGTCGCCATTGGGCAAAAGCGCTCGACCGTTGCCCAGGTGGTAGGTACATTGGAAAAGTATGGCGCCATGGAGCACACGATCGTGGTGAGCGCCACTGCCTCTGACCCCGCTGCCTTGCAATTTCTCGCCCCCTATGCCGGTTGCGCCATTGGGGAAGAGTTCATGGAAAAAGGCAAGCATGCCTTGATCGTCTATGACGACCTCTCCAAGCACGCCCAGGCCTATCGCCAGGTCTCGCTGTTGCTGAAACGCCCACCGGGACGTGAAGCCTATCCGGGTGATGTTTTCTACCTGCACAGCCGCCTGCTGGAACGCGCCGCGAAACTGTCCGATGCCGAAGGTGGCGGTAGCCTAACCGCACTGCCCGTGATTGAGACCCAGGCCAATGACGTTTCTGCGTACATTCCGACCAACGTGATTTCCATTACCGATGGTCAGATCTTCCTGGAAAGTGACCTCTTCTACGCAGGTATTCGCCCGGCGATTAACGTGGGTATCTCCGTTAGTCGTGTGGGTAGTGCTGCACAGTCCAAGGCCATGAAGAGCGTGGCGGGTCGTCTCAAGTCAGAGTTGAGCCAGTTCCGTGAGTTGGCTGCGTTTGCCCAGTTCGGTAGTGATTTGGACGCGGTGACGCAGCGCCAACTGGACCGTGGATATCGCATTCAAGAGATCTTGAAGCAGCCACAATTCCAGCCAATGGCGTTGGATAAGCAGGTGATGAGCCTGTGGGCAACCGGTAACGGTATTGTCGATAAAGTACCCGTCGAGCAGGTGAAACGCTGGGAAAGTGAGATGCATGCCTACATGGATGCCAACCATCCAGAAGTGGGACAGACCATCTTGCGCACTGGCGAGCTGGACGAGAACACGACAAATTCGCTGCGTCTTGCCCTGGAAGATTTCAACAACAGCTGGGTTCCCGAAGAAGAGTAGTCTTGCAACAGTAACTGGCCATGTTCGAGCGGCCGGTTGCTGCTCTTTGGGCGACTTTTTCTTTGTCGAATGAGAACGCGACTGCAAATTTGGCGGGGTGAGCATCACCACTCCGCCACCTGCACTTTGTCATTTGCACAGGGGCCAGCTGCTCGCCCGACGGCACTGCCGCACGTAGGATCGAGGGTAGTGTCGTTAGCTGATAAATCTGTTTGTAGATAAAGAACCATAATACACAATTGAGGAGTTATCCTCTTGGCCAGTACACGTGAAATCCGCCGACGTATTCGATCGGTGACCAATATATCGCAAGTGACGAAAGCCATGGAAGCTGTCTCGGCGGCGAAAATGCGCAAGGCACAAACGCAGGTGATGGCGACTCGTCCCTATGCAGAACAGGCGCGTGAAGTGCTCTCCTATGTGGCGCGCTTGGCTGGAACAGAGTCGCACCCCATGATTGAGCCGCGGCAGGAGATCAAACGTGTCGGTATCCTGCTGGTCACGGCGGACCGTGGGTTAGCGGGTGGTTTTAATTCCAACGTGCTGCGTCACTTGGCAGCACTGATGCGCGAGAAACGTAAAGCCGGGGTTGAAGTCGAAGTCGTGACGGTCGGCAAAAAAGGCCGTGATTGGCTCGTGCGCTATGATCCCGTGATTCGTGCTGAATTTGCGCAGATGCCCGATGTACCGAGAACGACTGATATTGCGCCCATCGTGCGCATTTTGATCGATGACTACAACAGTGGGCACTTTGATGAGGTCTATGCCGTCTACACAGACTTTGTCAATACAATCAAGCAGGTACCAATCACCCAAAAACTGTTGCCAGTCGAGCCCGCCGAAGAGACAGGACTTTCCCAGCCTGAATATATCTTTGAACCCAGTGCCGGGGCTGTTTTGAATCAGGTGATCTTTGGCCTGACGGAAGTGCAGATTCTACAGGCACTCTACGAGTCGATTGCCAGTGAACACTCTGCTCGCATGGTTGCCATGCGCAACGCAACCGACGCGGCCGGTGAACTGATCGACAGCCTGACGTTGACCTACAACAAGGCCCGCCAGGAAAACATTACCACCGAATTGATGGACATTATCGGTGGGACTGTCGCTACGACGTAAGCACCTATCCCGGCTTCGGTTGTGACTCCCGCTGGCTGACGCGATGGACGCAGAGACGTCCAGGGCAAATGTGAAGAATCGTTCCGAAACGTTTGGGCAATTTGGGGTTGCTTGTCTGGCAATCCCGACGCGCAACAGCGTTTCGGACCAAATATATGTGAATGAATCTCGGGTTAATTGTTCAGATTAACCATTGACTATGATTAAGGAGGTCCTATGGCCGAGCAACTTATCGGCACCGTACGCAGTGTGATCGGACCTGTGGTAGACTTTTCCTTCCCAGAAGGCAGCCTGCCGGAAATCTACGATGCCATCAAAGTCTCGATGGAAGATGGTTCCGTCCAAACTTTTGAGGTGGCCCAACAATTGGGTAACAGTGTTGTTCGTGCTGTTTCCATGGGTAGTACAGATGGGTTGCGTCGTGGCATGCAAGGTACTTCCGATGGTGAGCCAATTCGGGTTCCGGTGGGGCCTGCCACACTCGGTCGTCTCTTCAACGTTGTGGGAGAGACAATCGATGGTAAAGGTGCCGTTGAAGCAGAAACCACCTATCCGATTCACCGTCCTTCGCCATCCTTTGATGAGCAGAGCACACAGGCAGAAATCTTTGAAACTGGTGTGAAGGTGATTGACCTGATCGCTCCCTTTACCCGTGGTGGCAAGACGGGGATCTTCGGTGGTGCCGGTACTGGCAAAACCGTTATTTTGCAGGAGCTGATCCACAACGTGGCCGAGTATCACAGTGGCTATTCCGTCTTTGCCGGTGTGGGTGAACGGAGCCGTGAAGGCAACGACTTGATGGTGGAGATGGAAGAGTCAGGCGTTATTGACTCAACCGTGATGGTCTTTGGCCAGATGAATGAACCACCCGGCGCACGTCTGCGCGTGGGGCTGACTGGCGTGACCATGGCCGAATATTTCCGCGATGAAGGGCGCGATGTGTTGCTCTTCGTCGACAACATTTTCCGCTTCGTGCAGGCCGGTTCCGAGGTCTCTTCGCTGTTGGGCCGCCTGCCCAGTGCGGTGGGTTACGCGCCAACATTGGGCACAGACATGGGTGATCTGCAGGAGCGGATTACGTCGACCAAGAAGGGCGCGATTACATCGATGCAGGCTGTCTATGTACCTGCCGATGACTATACCGATCCCGCGCCGGCGACAACCTTTGCCCACCTGGATGCAACGATTACGCTCGTGCGCTGGATGGCCGAGCAGTTCCTCTTCCCGGCAATCGACCCACTGGGCTCCACCAGCCGTATTCTCGATCCGCTGATTGTCGGTGAAGAACACTATGAGGTGACCCGCCAGGTGCAGAATACCTTGCAGCGCTACCGCGATCTGCAGGACATCATTGCGATTTTGGGTGTGGAAGAGCTGAGCGAAGACGACAAGCTGACGGTGGCCCGGGCACGTAAGCTACAACGGTTCTTGACTCAGCCAATGTTCGTGGCTGAACAGTTCACCGGTACACCCGGTAAGTACGTCAAGATCGAAGATACCGTGCGTGGTGCCCGTGAAATTCTCGACGGCAAACATGACGATCTACCCGAAGCCGCGTTCTACATGGTCGGTGGTATCGAAGATGTGCTGGAGAAGGCCGAACAACTGCGCTCACAAGGATAGGAACTATGAGCATTCTGGTTGATATTGTAACACCAGAGCGGCGTCTGCTCTCGGAAGAGGTCGATATGGTGACCATTCCCGGGATCGACGGTCAAATGGGGATCATGGGTGGACACGTACCGCTCCTTTCCACGCTCGACATTGGCGAGATCGTCCTGCACGCTCGAAATGAACAGCGTTTCATTGCCGTCAGCGGTGGCGTGGTTGAGGTCCGGCCCGACAAAGTCACGATCATGGCGGACACTGCTGAGCAGGCCGAAGAGATTGACATTGAACGTGCCCAGGCCGCGCTGGAAGCTGCCCGCACGTCGCTTGCCGAGGCGGGACCCCAACGTGACCCCAGCGCCCATGCTGCGTTGCAACGCAGTAATCTCCGCTTGCGCGTTGCTCGCCGGCGTCGCTCCTCGCGACCTGGTCCCAGCTTTGCCGAAGGTGATGAAGAATAGTCGTTCGAATTCTTCTGAATCAGCAGATGGATGGGCCTCACGCAACTTGTCGAGAAGAATCGTCGGTTCAGCCGGTAATGGCCACCATTTCTTTCTTCTCGGTGCGTAGGTAAATAGCGTGTGCAAGTCGTGTAGAGATAGATGAACGAATATCGAGCCGGATCTCCCGCGGGAGATCCGGCTTTTTACCGTTGTGCGGTTGTTCTATCCGCACTCCCACTTGCCCCCGTTTGCCGTCTCTGTTCCGGAAACCGGTGCCTTGGTACAGCGGCTTTGCGCTCAATTGTGCGCGAAACCACCTTCTCAATTGTGCATGATTGTAACATCTGTACATGGTGGGGTACACTATAGCAGCTGTACCGCTGATGTCGTCGTGGGAATGGCCGACAAGTAAGCAGTTTCGCTATCCGCAACGTAGATTCACTGTATATCGCTCAGATGAAATAGCCCATGTTTGCAAAGCATATTGGAATTGATTTAGGCACTGTCAACGTTCTGGTTCACGTCAAGGGTCGGGGCATTGTTATGCATGAACCCTCGGTCGTTGCCATCCGTTTGCGCGACAACACGATGGTGGCAGTTGGACATGAAGCCTATGACATGCTGGGTCGTACGCCGGAGAGTATCGAGGTGGCCCGCCCCATTCGTGATGGCGTGATTGCTGATTTCGTGGTCACGGAAGGCATGCTGCGTTATTTTATTCAGGCCATTGTTGGGAGCATGAATCCGCTGGCCCGCAATCTGTTCAAGCCCAAGGTGATGATCAGCACGCCGCGGGGTGTAACCAGTGTGGAAGAACGGGCTGTTCACGATGCAGCCATGCAAGCGGGCGCCGGGGCCGCCTACCTGATCCCAGAGCCACTGGCCGCGGCCTATGGCGCGGGGCTGCCAATTGGCACGCCAACTGGCAACATGGTGGTGGACATGGGGGGTGGCACGACCGAGGCCGCGGTTGTCTCTATGTATGACATTGTCGTCTGGAGCAGTGTTCGGGTTGGTGGTAATCGCTTTGACGAAGCGATTGTAAGTTACGTGCGCAAGAAGTACAATCTGCTCATTGGTGAACAGACGGCTGAAGAGATCAAGATCGCCATTGGGAGTGCGTTGCCCATGGAGGATGAGCGGCAGATGGAAGTCCGTGGACGCGATCAGGTCACGGGTTTGCCCAAGATTACGCAGATCACCAGCAGCGAAGTGACCGAAGCCATTACCGAGCCAATCCAGGCCGTCGTGAGCACGGTGCGGGCAACTTTGGAGAAAACCCCCCCCGAATTGGCGGCCGATATTATTGACCGTGGCATGGTGTTGACGGGTGGTGGCGCTCAGTTGCGGGCCATTGCCCAGCTTCTGACACAAGAGACGGGTGTGCCCTGCTATGTGGCCGAAAATCCCATTGCCTGTGTGGCACTTGGTGCTGGCCGTGCGCTGGAAAATTATGAAATCATGCGTCGAAGTTTGCCCATTGTTCCCAGTTGACCTACGTCTACTGGAGAAAGCAAATCGACCTTGTACCTTGCGGAGCGCGCATGAGAGAATATGCACGTCCTGCGCTAGAGAACGCTGATTCCACCATTGGGCAACAGTACCATGATTTCTCGCTTTGAGCAGAACGAGCGGGTGCATCCATCCATTTGCGCGGATTTTGTCGAGCTTTCGAGCCCGTGCCATGGGGATAACCCTGCCAGCATGCCGACAAATTCCGTGCAATTGCCCATCAATGCAATCTGCGTTTTTGACGAATTATGAAAGATGAATTACAATTTGTTTTATTCTTATTTGTGCGAGAAGTTACATGAGAACAATTGCATGAATGAGAAAATTTCGTTTTAAGAGGTTTTTCCCGTGCAACAGCGCAACGTTATACAAACTCAGCAAGCACCTGCTGCGATTGGGCCCTATTCCCAGGCGGTGCAGACAGACAACTTTGTTTTCGCCTCTGGTCAACTCGGCCTGGACCCCCAAACCGGAAAATTACAAGAAGGTGTTGAAGCGCAAGCTCGGCAAGCGCTCTCAAATGTACAAGCTGTGTTGCAGGCTGCAAACAGCTCAATTGATCGCGTCGTGAAGACAACGATCTTTTTAGCTGACATGAATGACTTTGCGGCAGTCAATGCTGTTTATGGTGAACTTTTTGATCAAGACCCTCCCGCACGGAGCACGGTACAAGTTGCCGCGTTACCACTTGGAGGGTTAGTTGAGATTGAGGTTATTGCCCTGGCTTAGAATCTATCCGTAAATTGGTTGTGGTCTCTATCGGACCCGAGCCGACTACGTGGACGCAGAGAATTTACGGCCAGATACTTGGTACACACAGCTTGTTCTTTAGGATCTGTTAGTTCAGCCTTTGAACAAAAATTTCGAGGCATTTTCCTTTTACAAGGAAAGAATCTGTACGCGCTTTCCGATTTGTTACACCAATTGCGATCGTGAACCATCTTACGTGGATTGTAGCCGTAAAGTTGCAGCGTGTTGAGCGTGATTACCACCTCAATTATCAATGTGATTGCAACAGACCCAGTGATTGCAACAGACACAGTGATTGCAACAGACACAGTTTACAGTCCGTATGGTGGCTTTTCTGATAGTTTCTATAGCGGCAATTCTATAGCGGCAAGTGGTAACGTTGAGTCGGAGCTATTTTTTATTTTTGGAGGAAAATTTTTGCATGAAGGGTAACGGTCAAGCACTGGATATAACATTGCTGCCAATGGCGCAGGATTCGTGGGCAGGAGCGATGGACTCAACCCATCCAATGGCAATGTTGCTGGATGAAATTGAGGACTCGATCCAAGAACCACAATTCGGAGAGATTCGAACAGGGATCATTGTAGACAAACGCTCTCATGAACTTCTGGTCGATATCGGTTTTAAGTCCGAAGGTGTTGTTACTGGCCGTGAGATCGAGCGCATCAGTGAGGAAATTCGCTCGTTCCAGGTCGGTGATGAGGTTCCAGTCTTTGTCATGCGTGAGGACAAAGAGGGCAATTTCATGCTGAGCGTCAGTCGTGCCCTGGCAGAAAAGGACTGGGAACGCGCTGAAGAGTTGATGCAGAGCCAGGATATCTTTGATGGCACGGTGGAAACCTTTAACCGTGGTGGCGTGATCATCCGGTTGGGCCACGTGCGGGGATTCGTTCCGGCCAGCCAGATCAGCAGCAGCAGCATGGATGCCGCCGCAGAAAAGAACGATAGCGACAACGATGGCAACGATGAGCGCTGGTCCGGTTTGATCGGCGAAACCTTGAAGCTCAAAGTCATTGATGTGGATCGCAAACGCAATCGTCTGATTCTTTCCGAGCGACTGGCCATGCGTGACTGGCGCCGCCAGCAGAAAGAGCAATTGCTCAAGACCCTCAAAGAGGGCGACGTATACGAAGGTGTCATCAGCAACCTGGCCGATTTCGGTGCCTTTGTCGACCTCGGCGGTGCCGATGGTCTGATCCACCTGAGCGAACTGAGCTGGAATCGGGTCTCGCATCCCAAGGAAGTTGTTACCGTGGGCGAGAAGGTCAAAGTTCAGATTCTTTCTGTGGATCTGGAACGCAAGCGGATCGGTCTCAGCATGCGCCGGTTGATGCCAGAACCATGGGACATCATCAACGAACATTACGAAGTGGGCCAGATCGTCAATGGCCGGATCACCAAGCTGGTGAACTTTGGCGCCTTTGCCCGTCTGGATGAGAATGGCGTTGAAGGTCTGATTCACATCAGTGAACTCTCTGATCAACGCGTCGCACATCCACGCGAAGTTGTTGCAGAAGGCCAGGAATACAATTTGCGGATTATCCGCATTGATACGGAAAAACGCCGCATGGGCTTGAGCCTGAAGCAAGCCATTCCTCAGGAAGAGAAGATGGATCTGGACTGGCAGATTGCACCCAGCAATGCAGACCAGGCTGCGGATGCCGCAGTCGAGAGCGACGATAACTCAGTCGCTGATCAAGTGGCAGAACGGGTGCTTGAGGTTGGGGATTAGCTTTCGTTGACATTGCAAATTCGCGGGGTGAAAACCCGCTGCTAACCGAGAAGAGCCGCGTCAGCGGCTTCCTGCTCCGCGGTTGAGACCGCTTCTCACCGTTAGCAGCCCAATTGATTGGCGCTTTTCCCCAAATGTCAACGGGACCTACTCACCTCTGGCGCAAGCCGTTGGATTGACTATCTGCTGTTTCCTGTTTAAAGGATTCGGTTGAAAACGGTGATTGACCTACACTTTGCCCTCGCAACATCAGTCGTTGATCGACAGTTGCTGTTCGATGCCTGAATGTTGTGGGGGGCAAAGTGGGCCGGTGAGCAGAGAAGTGTGGCCCCCAATTTCATTCCAATGTCGCTGATATTCACTCATCGAATGTTGGTGCAGATGCTGCGCTAATTGGCGTTCGCTCTGTGCCATCTGCGGTTTCTAGTTCTCTCAGTACCTCAAGTTGCTACCTACTAGCTCTACACGAGCGTGAATGCTCAAAAAATACCCTCTACCACGCGCCTACAGTGCGGTTGGCTTGAAAACGGTAGCTTTCCCGCTTGCCGGAACTACTCTTTTCAAACAGAGCCCACTTTCGCAGGCAATCGGGGAGCAACCTGGGTCAGCAAGAATTTTCTTCAACTAACCCCGCTGTACCATCGATTTTCTCCAGCAGCCAAATCTTCGTTCTTGCTCTACTGGTTCCTACCAGCTTCAAATCTATATGGGCAGATTGCTTAATTTGCCTGGAACATTCGCCACTGCAGTTGACGTTATACCATTGATGTTCTACAAATGTCAGAGAAGTTGTTGTCTACTGTATGAGCGCTGCATCAGTCTCGTGTCAGCAAAATGATTGATGTTTGATCCTCGATGATAACAGGCATTTGCCATGATTGGTCTCGGTCATCCCTGTTGTACCAGTGCGCACAAAGAGCCGTGCAACCTATAATTCTGACGGCGCTGCGCAAAAAGTCGTAGCAGCAATAAGCGCATGTTGAGCTTATAATCTAGACTATTCAATGATTCCGTAAGCAAGATGATAAGTTAACCCTTGTTAAATCGGTTGACAAAGCCTACCTTGAGTCTGTACAATGATATTGCTCTATAGTCCAAAGATACTTTCTGGTTCCCACTGATTAGTTTCCCACTGATTAGTTGTTGTGTCGGTTTCCGTTCCTGCAACCCATTGATGAGTCGGCGTTCACAGACTCACGTTCACAGACTCACGTTCACAGACTCACGTTCACAGACTCACGTTCACAGACTCACATTGTGGGGGAGGCACTACGTTTGCCTGCACTATTTTGTTCATCAGCATTGTTGTGTGCTTTACCTGTAATTTGCACAATCAATCTATTTACAAATTGCAATCCCAAAGAGGAACTCACGTTACGGCAGTTAGCTCTAGAGTCTGCTATAATTCATGACAGCCAATGAGTGTGGTAGTCTTCACAGGTTTTTTGAGGAAGAAATATGTCAGATAAACTCGATCGTTTTACAAAACGTGCACGACGTGTTTTAACGCTTGCACAAGAGGAAGCACTGCGACTGAACCATAATTACATTGGGACCGAGCATCTTTTGTTGGGTTTGGTCCGCGAGGAAAATGGTGTTGCCGTCAAGGTGCTACGTGAATTGGGTGTTGAGCCCGGGCAAGTGATTCGTGCTGTAGAGCGAACCGTTGGCCGTGGTGAAAGAGCCCCATTTGGGAAGCCAACGTTGGCCCCACGGACCAAACGCGTGATTGAATTGGCTGTGGATGAAGCAAGATTGATGGGTCATCATTATATTGGCACAGAGCATCTCTTGCTCGGTCTTGTCCGCGAAGGCGAAGGAATCGCCGTCAACGTGCTCCGTGGTTTGGGTATCAATCTCGACCGCGTGCGGACACAGACAGCCCGCAATCTGTTACAGAATCAGGCCCAATCCAAAGAGAAACAGAAGAAAGAATCAAAGACCCCGTTGGTAGACCAACTGGGCTATGATTTAACAGCGGCGGCAGAAGAAGGACGCTTGGATCCGGTCATTGGTCGCCACAATGAGATCGAACGTGTTATTCAGATTCTCAGCCGACGCAACAAGAACAACCCTGCTCTCATCGGTGAGCCAGGGGTCGGCAAGACGGCTATTGTTGAAGGTTTGGCACAGCGCGTGGTCGAGGGCAATGTCCCCGAACCGTTGCTCAACAAACGAGTTTTGATGCTCGATGTGGGTAGCCTGGTCGCCGGGACAATGTACCGCGGCCAATTTGAGGAACGCTTGAAAAAGGTTATTGAAGAGATCATCAGCACGCAAGCGATTCTCTTTATCGATGAAGTTCACATGTTGGTGGGTGCTGGTGCCGCTGGTAGCAGTGTTGATGCCGCCAATATTCTGAAGCCTGCTCTGGGGCGCGGTGAACTACAGGTCATTGGTGCCACCACGTTGGATGAGTATCGCAAATATATTGAAAATGATGCTGCATTGGAACGACGCTTCCAGCCAGTCATGGTCAACGAGCCTTCCGTGGAAGAGACGGTCGAAATCCTGCGCGGTGTCAAGGTGCGCTACGAAGAGCATCACAAATTAATTATTACAGAGGAAGCACTGAATGCTGCTGCTCACTTGGCCGCTCGCTACGTGCCGGATCGATTTATGCCCGACAAGGCAATTGATCTGATCGACGAAGCAGGGAGCCGCGTGCGCATGTACAAGGCACCTTATGCCGCCAATCTGCGTGAAACCTTCATGGATCTGAAGAAGTTGCAGAAGATGAAGGATGAGGCGCTAGAGACGCAGCGCTTTGACGATGCTATCGATCTGCGTTACCGCGAGGTTGAATTGGAAGCACGCCTGAACGAGCTGCGTGAAGGTTGGAACGAAGCCGCCAATCAGCCACGAGTCAATCCGGAAGATATTGCCGAAGTCGTAGCCATGTGGACGGGTGTCCCCGTGAACCGGATCGCCGGTGAAGAGCGCGAGCGCCTGCTGGAGATGGAGAAAGTACTGCGCCATCGCATTATCGGCCAGGAAGAGCCCATCAAGGCCATCAGCCGTGCCGTGCGCCGTGCCCGCGCTGGCCTGAAGGATCCCAAGCGCCCCGTTGGCACATTCATGTTCCTGGGGCCGACCGGGGTGGGTAAGTCCTTGACCGCCAAGACCATTGCCGAGTTCATGTTTGGCAGCGAAGAAGCGCTGATCAAGCTCGATATGAGTGAATTTATGGAACGGCACAACGTCAGCCGTCTGGTTGGTGCACCTCCTGGTTACATTGGTTATGAAGAAGGTGGCCAACTGACGGAAGCCGTGCGTCGCCGGCCTTACTGCGTGGTGTTGCTCGATGAGATTGAAAAAGCACACCCGGAAGCATTTAACATCTTGCTGCAGATCATGGAAGATGGCTACCTGAGCGATGCCAAGGGCCGCCGGGTTGACTTCCGCAATGCGCTCATTCTCATGACCAGCAATATTGGGGCCAAGCTGATTCAAGGTGCCAACAAACTCGGCTTTGCCTTCACGGGCGATGAGGATGTGGCTCGCGAACAGGAATACGATTCCATGAAGGCGAAAGTCATGGATGCGTTGAAGAAGACCTTCCGGCCCGAGTTCATCAACCGCCTCGATGGCGTCATGGTCTATCGCAGCCTTTCACGGGATGAGATTGCCCAAATTGTTGAACTGGAACTCCGCCCGTTACGCATGCAGATGACAGAGCAGGATATGGAACTGGTGATCACAGAAGCTGCCCGTCAGGCAATTGCCGAAGCTGGCTTTGATCCTGAATATGGAGCTCGACCATTGCGCCGGATTATCCAGAATTCGGTGCAGGATCCATTGAGCGAACTATTGCTGGCCGACCGCTTCGTGGCTGGTGATACCATCGAAGTTGATTATGGTCCGGCAGAGCAAGAGGATGGCTCTACCAAAGATGACTTCATCTTCAATGCCATTGATCATCGCGATGTGGAAGTGCCAGAAGACGAGGAGACCACGGCCGCGCTCGAGGCCATGCTCCAGTAGATTGTAATGCCAAAAGACCAAAGCCCTTGAGATCAGCATGATCTCAAGGGCTTTTTTGATCAGAACCGCAGCGTACTCCAGATGCCGCCGTTCCAATGCCCCATGGTGCCGGTCCCGCCCGGTTTTGGCTATTTCCCCTAAAAACTCATATTATGTATACTTGTTTCGATGGTAGAGAGAAACACTACTGTTCGCGCGCTTGCACGATCAACCCGACATTGCTGCAGCGAACGGGGTGTAATGAAGCGTGCCGTACATTCAACTGTGGGCCTGTGGATGGGTCAGCCGGTGTGGTGGACGCAGAGAATATACGGCCCGACACAAGAGCCTATCCTGAAGTTCGGTTGTGGTCCGTAGACCACCTCGAGCCGGCAATGTCGACGCAGAGAATTTCAGGACAGATACAAAGTATATCAGCCATGACAAATGCAGGGAGGAATCGAATGGCAGAGCGTATTGGATTTATTGGACTTGGCATCATGGGGTTGGGCATGGCTCGCAACTTATTGAAGGCAGGGTTCCCCGTCTGCGCGTGGAATCGGACCATCAGCAAGGCCGAAGATCTTGCCACGGAAGGGGCCACGGTCGGCGCAAGTCCGGCTGAAGTTGCAGCACAAAGTGATATCATTATCACCTGTGTCAGTGACACGCCAGATGTGGAGCAGGTGATCCTGGGCGAAAATGGGGTGATCCACGGTGCCAAATCTGGCGCACTCGTGGTCGATTGCAGCACCATCAGTCCACAAGCCACCCAAGAAATTGCCAAGCAACTGAATGAAAAAGGCGTCAAAATGTTGGATGCACCCATTAGCGGTGGCAGTGAAGGCGCCGCCAATGGCACGCTGAGCATCATGGTGGGGGGCGCAGCCGAAGATTTTGCGCGAGCCACGCCAGCGTTTGAAGCAATGGGCAAGACGATTACGCACGTGGGTGATACGGGTGCCGGCCAAACGGTGAAACTGGTCAATCAAGTGTTGGTGGTGGGCAACTGCCTGGCCATGTGTGAAGCACTCCTGTTGGCAGAAGCCGGTGGCGTCGACCTCACGAAAGCGTTTGATGCGGTGAGCAAGGGTGCCGCCGGTAGCTGGATGTTCACCAACCGCGCACCACAGATCATTGAGCGTGACTGGCGACCCGGCTTCACTGTGGCCCTGCAACAGAAAGATCTCCGTCTGGTGCTGGAAGCCGCCGATCAGATGGGTGTTCCGCTGCCCGGCACGGGATTGATCTTCCAACTATACCGTACGTTGGAAGCGCAAAACCTGAGTGAAGAGGGCAACCACGCGTTGGTCAAGGCGCTGGAAAATCTGGCTGGTTTCCAGGTGGGCGGCAAATAAGTTAGCGCGTGCTCCAATCTTTTGGCGATAGCTGCCGCTGCACAAGTTGCTGTCGCCAGAAGAGCAGGTCACCGGGATGCCCGTTGCGAATATGAGCGTTGAACGTTTGGAACAGCAGATAACAATGGACGTACGGTATGGGGATGAGAATCAGACCGCCCGACGAGCAAACTCGCCGGGCTTTTTTTCGTTGCAAAAATCGATTGTGTTGCTGCTCTGGTTCGTCTGTATTGGTGGCTACCTCTTCTATCTTTGGCAACAGGAGATGACCGTCACCGCAGCCTTGGCGCAGATCGATGGCTTGCTCCATTCACCCTATGGACCGCTGCTCTACCTCTTCCTTTTCGTCTTGCGCTCCCTCTTTTTCTTTTCCGCGGGCATTCTCAGCATTGCCGGTGGCGTCATCTTTGGCAGTGGTGCCGAGGGCAATCTGTGGCTGGCACTGATCTATGTCTTGCTGGGGACACTCGCGTCGGCGCTGGTGAGCTTTGCCCTCGCTCGCTTTTTTGGTGGCAATCTCGTCGAGCGGTTTGCCGGTGGCAAAGCAGGCTCAGAGCGCTGGGCGCCCTATGTGAGTGGACTGCGGAACAATGGCTTCATGGCTGTGTTGCTGATGCGGCTTTTGCTACTGCCCTTTGATCCAATCAACTATTTGGCCGGCTTTGCCAAGGTGAATTGGCGTGCCTTTGCAATGGCCACGGCAATTGGAATTATTCCCACCGTCTTTGCTTTTGTCTCCTTTGGTGCCGCAATTGATATGCAGGCGCTAATCGCTGGCCAGATGCCCCAGGTGGATCTGCAACTGCTGGCCACCGCACTCATCATCTTGCTCATTTCCCTGCTTGCCTCGCGTTACTATCAACGTCGTTCGTCGGGATCAGTTCGCTGAAAATCCCTCTCCGTTCCCAGCACCAATATTGCCAAACATCGGCACGTGGCGAGACATTATCACTCTCGCTAGTTGACGCGCCTACGTTCCTCCACCCTTGGGGGCAATGGGCCCTGTTCGCAGCCGTGGCAGCTCAACCCGGGTGCCATGATCATCCACAAGCACCTGGGTGCGTCTGCCCCTCTCCTCAGATGCTTACTGCAATTACATTGTCTTGTTATGCTTGTTGAGCCAACGAGCGCCAACCTTGGTGGATTGCCCAGGGTGAGCGACTGTTGATTGAACCGCCAAGCCGCTCCGGTGATGATGTAACACCCAGCATGACTTGGGAGTCGTCCGATCGGCACACGGCTGGGGGCGGAGCAGGCCCTCGCCATCAGCAAGCATAGACGAGCGAGGTGATCTTTTTGAACCGAATCGACAACGGGTGGCGCTACCTGCTGTTGGTGGCGCTACCCCATGCGTTTATCCTCGTGCTGCTGCTCTTGCGCCATCCGCTCCACCAGTTGGATGGGGGCGGCCTGTTTTTGTGGCACACATTGCGCTGGCTGGTGCGGCTTGTTGTGCTGCTGGTGACAGTGGCGCTGTGGCAGCCCGCCCTCGTCCGTTCACTCTTCAGACGCTGGGGCACCACGTGGGATACACTTCAACATCAGGCCGCGGGGCAGCTTTGGCCCTACGTCTGGCTGGGGTTCGCCTGCTACGAAGTCGTCGCGCTCCTGCTCTCCCTCACCATCGCTTGGTTGAACGCTCCGTCGGGCTGGCTCTTCAACAGCGAGCTGATCGCCGCGTTGGTAGGCATTGGTGGATTCGTGGCGGCACCGCTGCCCTATTTGGGGCTGGTGTGGTGGCTCGGCCATCGCGATCGGCTGTTGGCGACCTACACAATCTTCCCCCATGCTGCTCTGGTGCTGCCGCTCTTTTCCCTCGTCTTGGCCGCGAGCCCGGACGAGCAGATCGATCCACGTTTCATTGCCTTTACCATCGCACCGATCTTGATTGCTGCGGCCATCAGCATGGTCTTTTCCTTTGCTGCTGCGACTGACCTGCGCTGGTGGCTGCTCTACGGTGGTGTGGTGCTCTGTCAGTTCGTCCCCGTAGCAATGGGTGTGATTTGGGAGCAGAACATCGGGATTGGCTTTCTCTTCGTGCCGTTGGTGCTGGTGGGTCTATTGATTCTCGCTGGCCCCATCCTGGTGCTGGCGGTGGCGCAACTGCTTTGGCAGCTGATGCGGCGCACTTTTGGTGTTGAGCGCATTGCTGTGTGGCGACAACAGATCTCTGGGTGGCAACAGAGGTATCTTTTGCCCTTGGCCGCGAAGGTATCGGGAACGGAGAACGGTGGCCAACTGGTGGAGCCACGTGAAAATAGTCAGAACAATGCAGGTAAACATTTAGGAGAACAAGTAATGAGTGAGTCCGTAGATCAGGTAACAACGGCAGAAATGGCGTCGACCGCGGCAGCCCAGGGGCCACCCCCGACAACGCCTCCGCCAACTGCCCGGGCACCGCAGCCGGTTGGCCCCGGGTTGGAACGGCTCTACAAAATTGCGCTGGTCGTCGTGGCCGCGGCGATTGTGGTAGGCACGGTGCTCTTTACCGGGCGCGCGGCTGTCTACAAGATCCACGAATATGAACGGGGGTTGCACCTCCGGGGTGGCCGCTTCCTCGCCATTCAAAATCCGGGGTGGCACGTGCAAATTCCGCTGGTTGACACAGTTATCATTGTCCGGGTGAACGAACGGCTGGGCTATGTGGAACAGATCGCGGCCATGACCTCTGACAACGTGACAATGCTCGTCTCCCTGCAATATACCTATCGGGTCACTGATCCCGCTCAATATGCGCTGCAAGTCGATGACCCCGAACGCATTGTCTTTGAGTTTGTGCAAGGGCGGTTGCGCGACGTGGTCAACACCAAAGCAATGGCGGATGTGATGAACAATCGTGCCATTATGAATCAGGAAGTGATGGAGATCCTGAGAGATAAGGAAGATCAATATGGCGTGAAATTTGAGACCGTGCAGATGCAAAGTGCCTCGCCGCCAGAGGAGGTATTGGCCGCCATTAAAGATCGCATGGTGGCGACACAGCGTCAGGAGCAGGCTCAGGCTGAAGCTGCCCAACAGCGCACAGTGGCCGAAGCTGAGCTCTACAGCGCCCAAAAACGAGCCGAAGCGAATGCCTATGAAATCACCCAAATCGCCGAGGCCGAGGCTGAGCAGATCCGCTTGACCACAGAGGCCAAACAACTCGCCATTCGTTCTGTCCTGAATGAATTGGATGGCAAGGGGGAGCTGGCCACCAAATATCTCGATTACCTGATCGCGCAGGAACTGAAAGAGAACAGCAAATGGGTCTTTAGCGGTGAAGGAGCTCCGTTGGTCGATATTGCACAGTAACCTAATCGAGAAACCACTTAAAAGTCGCACAATCGTGGAGTCAGCGTTCTCTAACGCTGGAGGTGCGCATTAGAGAATGCGCACTCCGCAAGATGCGAGTTCTATTTGCTTTCTCTATAAGCAACCGACTGCAACAGCGGGCGAAGAGCGCACGCGAAAACAGAGTTGGGATCAATTATGCGACGACTGGTGACATATGGTGTGATGGGGGGCGGGGCCTTGCTCTTTCTGCTCCTCATCAATGGCTTGGTTGGCAACTGGCTCGACCGGGTAGCACCACTCTATCACGAAGATTTAAATGAGCTGACCGTCTATGCCTATCGCGATTGGCAGAGCACTGGGCTGCAACTGCACAGCGGTGACAGTCTGGAGATCGAGGCCACCGGGCGCTGGCTCTACACACCGGACGAATTCCACGGCCCCGATGGACATCCACGCTATCCCGCCCCCAGCTTCTATCCAGTGAACAGGGGAACGGGGGGAGCGCTCATCGGGCGGATTGGGGAGAGCGGTACGCCCTTTCGCATTGGCCAACAAATCAGCACTGTGGCGAAGCAGAATGGGCTGCTCTATCTGCGCATCAATGACGACATCTTGAGTGACAACCGTGGTTCGGTTCTGGTCGAGCTGTCAGTCACACCATCAGAACAACGCTCGAGATAACCCGGGTAGCTGGCGGCTGCGCTCGGGTAAACCAGCAAATATCGTCTGAACTTGCCAGCGCAAGACGGGGAGCACTGCTGGCGTAGGCTCGCTTTGCAAACAATGGTGCTACTTCTGTGGTAGACCACGAAAAAATCTACCGGTTTCAAGCCAACCGCACTATAGCTCTCTCTCTTGCGCTCTTTGTTTGATGGGGCGGACTTTACGAAAGTGCAGATGTTAACCTATACAATTGTTGTAGGAGGATGATATAATGGCCCTGTTCGCCCCAAATCCACCTGACTCGACAAGCCGCTGTCGCTCATGTGTTCGAAATCAGTAGGTGATGTAGACCCGAGGGGCGGTGTCCGATTTGCAGCGCTGCTGCTGTGATTGCCGCAGACTGTACGTTGGACGCAAATCGAGTCATGCACAAATCTAGATGGAGATCTGATGTCCGCAATTCGCCCCGCTCTCTTGTTGGCTTGCAATGAAAATGTGCGTCAAAACTACCTGCCCCCGACCCAGATCGAACGCCTGGAGACCTTTGCGGATTGGCGGTGGTTTCCCTGCGAAGGTGGTGGTATTTATGATGCCAATCCCGATACCGAGACAGCCGCCCGGCTGAAAGAGCAGCTGGACCAGGTGGATGGCTTGATCGTCTGCCACGGTGCACCGGTCATTTCCGCTGATCTGATCCAGAATGCACCACGCTTGCGCATCGTGGGCGAATTGGAGGGCGACCGATTTGCCAGCCGTCTGGATCTCGATGCGCTCTGGGCCAACGGGGTTCGTGCCGTTGATACAACCAACGCCTCTTCCTATCCGGTGGCCGAATGGGCGTTGGGGTTGATGTTGGTGGCCATGCGCAACGCAGGCGCTCTCTTCCGCGAAATTTTGGCTGGCAACGAGGGGTGGCATCGGGAAGAGTTGCATCGGGCACCGGGCATGTTGACGGGCAAACGGGTGGGGCTGATTGGCTGTGGGCACATGGGCCGCCGCTTGATCAAACTCTTGCGTCCTTTCGAGCCAGAAATCTGGGTGCACGATCCCTACCTGCCCCGCGAGATGGCCGAAGCTCTGGGCTTTACCCAAACCTCACTGGAAAATGTAATGGGACAGTGCAATGTGATCGTCTGTCTGGCACCGTTAACGCCGGGAACCAAAGGGCTGCTTGATGAAGCCGCACTGGATCTGATTCGTCCCCGTTCCGTGTTGGTCAATGTCTCTCGCGGGGGGGTGATCGATTCCGACGCTCTGGTCAATCGCTTGCAGCGGGGCGATATCTTTGCGGGGCTCGACGTCTTCGATCCCGAACCCATCGGGCCGGAACATCCAATCACGCGGCTGCCCAATGTCTTTCTCAGCCCACACATTGGCTGGTATTCAGGCGATCAGCATCCTCACTTCTTTCGGCTGATGGTCGATGAGTTGGAACGTTTCTTTGCTGGCCACGAAACTTGGTTCGATCTGACGCCCACCACACAGAGCAACCGGCGCGGCACCGCGTAGCTCACTGCACGGTCGGAATGGTGTGAAATGCCAATCCGCACGTGACGTTGGATCAGATCCACAAAGCCGTAGTCTCCCCCAAAGAAGTTGTTTCCATCTGGCGACACTGGCAGCTCAGCGAGAAATCATGTCACGACCCAATATTCTGTTAATTTTCACCGATCAACAGCGGTATGACACCATCGCCGCACTGGGAAATCCGTTGATCAGAACTCCCGTGCTCGACCGGTTGGTGCACGAGGGCACCGCCTTCACACGTTGTTACACACCCTCTCCGGTCTGTGTCTCTGCCCGGTGTGCCACGCTGACGGGGCTGCCACCCCACAAGAGTGGTTGCGTCGATAACATGCCCATGCCCCAAAATCAACCCAGCGTTATGGAGCGACTACAAACGCTGGGTTACCAGACACACGGGATCGGCAAAATGCACTTCACGCCCGATGCACAAAAGCTCTGGGGCTTTGACGGGCGCGACCGATCCGAAGAGCTGGCCACGACCAATGATGATTTCGCCAATTCGGTGCGGGCCAATGGCTATGACCATGTCGACGATATTCACGGCGTGCGCAGCGAATATTACTACATCCCCCAGCCTTCGCAGCTGCCCTCAAAACTGCACCACACCCAGTGGGTGGCCGATCGCTCCATCGATTTTTTCGAGCGCCGCAACCGTGAGCAACCCTTCTTCCTCTGGGCGAGCTTCATCAAACCCCACCCGCCCTTTGAAAATCCCGTGCCCTGGAACAAGCTCTATCGCACCGCCGAAATGCCACTTCCCTTTCGCCCAGAAGGGTACGAACAGGCGTTGACTTTCTGGAATCACGTTCAGAATCGCTACAAATATCGGGGCGCTGGTCAGGATGATCTGCTGTTGCGTACCATGGCCGCGGCCTACTACGCCTGTATTTCATTCATCGATCAAAATGTGGGGCGCATCTTTGCCGCGCTTGGTGATGAGCTGGATCAGACGCTGGTGATCTTCACCGCTGATCATGGCGAACTCTTGGGTGACTATGGCAGCGTGGGCAAACGATCCATGTTGGATGCCGCGGCCCGTGTACCCATGTTGGTGCGCTGGCCCCAGCAGTTCCCTGCCGGTACAATTCGTGCCACGCCCACCACGCTGCTCGATATCTGGCCCACGCTCTTGGCAGCTGCCGGCGATCCATCGCCACAAATCGATCCAGAAGGCGAGGATCTGCGGCGGATCGTTGCCGAGCCGGGGCAGCAACCTCGCTTTGTCTACAGCCAGCTTTCAAGTGGCCCAACCGGTCTCTACCTCGCCACCGATGGCGTGTGGAAATATACCTATTCGGCCGCGGATGAGCGGGAATGGCTCTACAACGTGGCGCAGGATCCCGGTGAAACCCACAACTTGGCCAACAGTGGCTTCTTTGCCACAGCCACAGCGCGCATGCGGTCAACGCTCATTCGTCGCTTGCACGAAGATGGCTACACAGATGTACTGGATGGCGATCAGTGGCGTCGCTATGGCACGCAGACCGTGCCTGCGGATCCCGACTATGGCTTGCTCTTTCAAGATCGGCCGGGGCTGCAGGAGCGCATTGACGCGCTCGGCCCCTACGCTCGATCGGTGACGCCTCCCGCGGGAAACGGCGCACAAATCTTTCGCGCTATCAAAAGGTAATCGAGAGACAATGATCGGCCTGGTCAACTGCTTGGTTCGGCGATCCATCAGCCAATGACCCCGAGCATGCCACAATCAACCGTTGGTTCCTCCAATCAAAAAGGCCGGCGCACACCCGTGCGCCGGCCTTTTTGATTCAGACTACGGTGGACGCTCTCACAACCGATCCGTTGTGCGCGTGCAGCGTATCGCTTTCAAACCCACGGTACTATTGCCACGTGACTATTGCCACGTGACTATTGCCACGTGACTATTGCTACGCGGGCTCATGTTCCGCTAGCCGATCATGGGCAGGTAGATCTTGTTGCGCAGCGGTTCTTCACCGGGCTCCAGTGCGTCGGGCGCCAGGATACCCAGATCGAAGCGGGGATTGGTTTCAAACGGTTCCAACGTAAAGACTCGCGTCCGATTGTTGACAAGGTCGACGATATCGCTGTCCACTTCGTCGTCATCGCCAACCTTCTGCTCCGTCAACCGTATGCCACTGGGCACCTGAAATTCGATATAGTAGGTGCCGGGATCGAGCGCATCAAAGTTGTAGATGCCTTGGTTGTCGGTCTGCACTTCCTGTACCAACTCTCCTTCTTCCGTGAAGAGCCGAACCGTAATACCCGGCACACCCGCTTCGCCCGGATCCTGAATATTGTTTGGAATGGTATCAACCCAAACCCGATTGCCCGCCGCGGCCGAAGCTGCACCGGAAAGCCCAATCAGGCCCGCGTCCCAGGTTAGATCTGTCTGGCCGGAAGTTAGGGTAAATGTTGCGGTGCGTTGCGCCTCACCATCGGGATCGGTCACCTCAATGGCCGCGTCGCTATCTACACTCTCTTCACCCGCATTGGCGATGGTCCAAATGCCACTGTCGTCGGGGTTGACAAAGACCAGATAGTACTCTCCCGGCACCAGATCATCAAACAGATACTGGCCACCATCCGCCGTGACTGTGGTGCTGATCAATTGATCGGCACTGTTGTACAGCTTCACGATAATGCCGTCGATTCCCGCTTCTCGAGGGTCGCCATCCTGAATGCCATTACCCGCCGCAATATCTTCGGGTGTGGCGCCATCGGGATTGATGTCGCCAAAGACAAAGTTCCCCACCGCCGCGGGCAAATAGCCAATGTAGTGGCTGGGATCGGTGTCCGAAACCACATCACTTTCATCGATTGGCGTGCCAACCACCGTGCCAAGATTGGCATATTGACCTTCAGTGGCGCTGCCCAGCGCAGTGCAGACCATGCTTGCCGCGGGGGCCAAGCTATCAAGCGGACAAGTCACCGTCACCCCCTGATCATCCGTAACGAGCAGATCGAGCAGCGTCACGTTCCCAATGTTGGTTACGGTGTAGGTCCAGGTCACCGGATCGCCAACGCGAACTGTGGGACCGGTGGGGGTATCAGCATCTTCGCCATTGGTCGATTTTTCAATGTCGACCCCCGGTTCGGAGAAGGTGAGACCCAGATCGCGCGTCAGGTCCGTCTGGCCCGCGCCGAGTGTAAAGGGTGCGGTTTGGCAGGCAGGGCCACGAGGATCATCCGCAATGGGTGTGCCATCGCTATCGACAGCATCGTCGTCGCCAGCGTTGGCTATCGTACAGCTGCCTGTGCCCAGCGGATTGATGAAGGTGACGTAGTAATCACCCGGTGTCAACTCATCAAAAAGATATAGCCCATTTACAGTGGTTGTGGTCTCCACCAGCGTGCCTTCGCTGCTGTACAGCTCGACAATAATGCCGTCAACGCCGGCTTCGCCTGTCTCCTGAATCCCATTGGCATTTTCGTCTCGGAAGACGCGGTCGCCCACGGCTGCCAGTGCTGTGCCAAAGTAGTGGCTGGGGTCAGAATCTTCCACGGTAGAACCACCCGACGTTGGCGTACCGACCACGGAGCCGACATTCGCATATTGGCCAGCAACGGCAATGCCACTCGCCGTACAGCTCATGCTCTCCTGAGGGGCCAAGGTCGTTTGGGGGCAACTCACGGCCACGCCCTGATCATCAGTGACTGTCACATTGTTGAGCGTCACATCACCCGTGTTGGTGACGACGTAGACCCAGTTGACGGGGTCACCAACGAGGATCTGCGGCCCCGTGGGTGTATCGGCATCTTCACCGTTGGTGCTCTTTTCAATATCGATGCTGGGTTGTTGTAGTGGTACCAAAGATAGCCCGGCCCCAATCCACGCCATGGAGGCTGGCAGATCACCACTGTTTTCATCATCGCGCGAAAAGAGCTGGAGCGTAATCGTCTCTGCACCAGCGGGCACGGGAACCGCCAATTCGAGCGTGTCCCACTCCTCGCCATCATAGCTGTTGAGCGGGTTGGTGATCACTGTTGTCGTGCCACCCACCGTCACTTCAATCGAATCGGGGCGCTCATCTTGGCCAGATGCTGAGCCTTCGACACTGGAGGCAAAGATCGTAACATTGACGATGCGGTCTGTCTCTGTGGCTGGGAAGGTGAAGGTCTGTGGCACGGTATTTTTGCGTGGTTCGGGAAAATTGATAAATGCCAGATCCAGCCCATCGCGCCACATGATCTCGGCCGGGGCAGATCCATCATCATAGATCACCATGATGCCCGCGCCATTGGCGACGCGCGTGAAGCTCAGCTCATCCACGGTGATGCTGTTGCTGCCCGCGCTGATCAGGCCCATTGCCGTAATATCTGCCCGAAAGGCCGAGCTGTAGGCTCGGCCAAAGAAGAGCGCGGGGCCGCCAATCAGATCGCCCGTCACGGCTGTGCCGTTGACGAGGATGGTCTCATCGCCAGCCACATCGGTTCTCATCTGCCCTTCCCAATAGAGCAGAACCTGTTTAACCGTTGCGCCCGTGGGCACCGTTAGCTCAATGGTGGAGGGTTGGGTAACCATACCGGTTCCGGCGGCAACAATGCCCGTGCCAGTCGCCAGCGTAATGTTGGCCGGTGGACCCAGCTCTTCTGTGCCATCTGCCCAAGCTGTTGTGGGTGCAATCAACAACAGCAGTAGGCCAAGCAGCGAGCTTAGCCCGGCAAAATAAAATCTGTTCATGAATGTCTCCTCTTGGGTACTACTGATAATCTGAATACTGATAATCTGAATACTGATAATCTGAATATTACGTGTAGCCTAATGCCAAAGCAACGTGTCAATGATCCATGAAGAGCATGGACCTTGACGCAGGGTAAGCAGTTCTGTCTCTCTCTTTGTCTAAATTTGGGGGCGATAAATTTCTCAACTGGCCTGAGTTGCCCTCCATCGCGTGGTCGCGGCAATTTGGTGCGCAAAGAGTCGCGTGTAGAGATGGTAGGTAGCAACTTGGGTTACGGGTAAAAGTGCATGTCCGAGAAATGGGGTTGGGGAGATCCGCAACGTCAGCAGCGGCACACTTGCTGTGCTGGTGAGTTGAGTCGGGAAAATTTGTAGAAACTGGGTTTTTCGTGCTGCACAGCTTTGCGGGTGATTCCAGTAAAGCCCGGTCTCTTTTTTTAAGTACTTCCGAAAGTAGGCTCTGTTTGAAAAGAGTAATAGTGACATTTGTCACCCTGGATGCAAACTTCTAGCCTTTGTACAGATTTTGACTTCAAATTTGCTAGATTGTGACCGTTTCGAAGCATTTAAGCCCGTTAAATGCGTTCAGAGAATACATTTGTCTAGGGTTTGAAGACCCTGCGTTTTGGGCTAAGGTGACAAATGTCACCATACGTAGTTCCGGCAAGCGGGAAAGCTACCGTTTTCAAGCCAACCGCACTCTAAAGTGGGCTCTGTTTGAAAACAGTAGTTTCGGCAAGCGGGAAAGCTACCGTTTTCAAGCCAACCGCACTGTAGATTGCGCTTGCATGGGACAATTTGCAATTATGCTACACTTCGCCGCTCGCTCTCAAGTAGTTTTTTTACATTTACCCAATGGCAGCTAAAATCATTTGAGCGAGATAGAGGGGCGTGCGACAAACAGTGGTGGCTACAATGTTCCTGAACCGCCACACACGTGCTGCTGCTGAATGATGCCAACAGCTATAAGCTACTGCCAACCTCTGCTATCCCCTCTGCTATCCTCTCTGCTATCCAATGACTTGCATCGTTGCGCTTTTTAGCAAGCGATGGCTCGACGAATACTTTGCAGATAAATCACCTGCAGACAAATTACCTGCAGATAAATTACATGGAGCACCTTATGTCAGTTGATCAAACTCAGATTGCCGCCGACCTGGCCGAGCGCCTGGTGCGCTATGCCGAGATCGATACCGTTAGCGACGAAACCGCGACCACCGTGCCCAGCACGGAAAAACAGCTCACCTTGCAGCGATTGCTGCTCGCCGAATTAGAGGCACTGGGGGCATCGGATGCGCAGTTGACTGCAAATGGTTTTCTCCTGGCGACCATTCCGGCAACTGTAACTGAAGCGCTGCCCACTGTTGCCTTCCTCGCCCACATCGATACGGTGGCGCACTTTGGTGGCACCGAGGTAAAGCCCCGGATCCACCACAACTATGACGGCAGCCCAATTACCTTTCCCGCCGATGCAGCGCTCACCCTCTCGCCCGCCACCAATGCCTACCTTGGCGAGAAGATTGGCCATGACATCATCACGGCCAGTGGCGATACGATCCTGGGGGCAGATGACAAAGCTGGCGTGGCCATCATCATGACCATGGCTGCCCAGCTACTGGCCGATCCGACGCTGCCCCACGGCGAGATCCGGATCTGCTTTACGCCCGACGAGGAGATTGGTACGGGCATCCGCCACATCGACCTCGACCTGCTCAATGCCGACTTCGCCTACACGCTCGATGGTGCCGAAGTGGGGCAACTGGTATACGAAACCTTCTCCGCGGACAAAGCTGTGATCGAGATCACCGGTGTCTCTGCCCACCCCGGCACCGCAACCGGCATCATGGTGAATGCACTCCATCTCGCGGCAAAAATTGTGGAGCTATTGCCCAAGGACCAGCGCACGCCGGCCACAACCGCTGGCACCCAAGGCTTCATTCACATCTATGCCATGGACGGCACGGCCAGTGCGGCCACCCTGCAACTTATCTTGCGCGATTTCGAACGGGACGCGTTGGCTGATCACGCGGTGCTGTTGCAGTCGATCTGCGACACCGTACAGCTGACAGAGCCACGAGCCCGCATCAAATGCACGGTATCGCCTCAATATCGCAACATGCGCTATTGGCTGGAAGAGAACATGCAGCCAATCGACAAAGCGGTTGCTGCCATGCGCGGCGTTGGGATCGAGCCTCACTTCACACCGATCCGCGGCGGGACAGATGGTTCGCAGTTGACCGAAATGGGGGTGCTCACGCCCAATCTCTTCACCGGCATGCAAAATATTCACAGCCCAACAGAGTGGATCAGCGCCCAAGATATGGCACAGGCAACCGCAGTCTGTGTGCAGCTGGCACAAGAGTGGGCCACCCCAGCGGGGGCATAGCGTTGCACGGGCCTAGTCCTGTCTCTGTGCTCTGCGGCCCTGCGCCACTGCTTCAAGCCGAGCGATGGGACCACCAAAGGGGGTCAGAATGGCTGTGAACTCGGTCTCCCCACCACGGGGTATCACATTATACTCGGGGACAATTCTGCGCATGGCGATCACTCGGTCGAGCGAGTCGTAACCGGTGAGAACCACCTGTACGCCAACGGCATCTTCGGGGCCACTGTTCCGTATGATCCCGTCTACATAATAGGCGGAGTACCGCTCTTGGGTAGTGCTAACCTGTTGAACCTCGAGATCGCGGTAGTAGCTGCCCACATACGCGGGAACAGCATGTGCAATATAGAGCTGATAGCGGGCAAACTCTGGGCGTGGTGCTTCAAAGAGCAAGGCAAAGGGCGCGTGCCCTTCGGGCTCGATCAGATCCAGCTCGACCAAAGCTTCCTGGGTGCCGACAACTTTATCGGCGGCATCCAGCAGCATGGCCCCGACTCGCACTTGTTCGAGCGCTGTCGTGGTATCGTTGCGCACTTCTCCCAGAATCCAAAGATTACCCAATTCAGTATCGTTCAAGTAAACATGTTCGATCTGCATGGCCAACGGGGTTGGGGTTGCCGTGGCTACTGTTATCTCCTCGCTCTCGTCCGGACGGGGAATGATCAACTGTTGTCCAACCTGTAGCACGCGCGGGTCGAGAATGCCGTTGGCATCCTGCAACAGGGCAACCGA
This sequence comes from Caldilineaceae bacterium, assembly GCA_965228585.1. Lineage (GTDB taxonomy): Bacteria > Chloroflexota > Anaerolineae > Caldilineales > Caldilineaceae > JAHBVH01. Next base: position 245,932 of record CBDDHX010000011.1, on the reverse strand, counting down.
CACGCCATATTCGGTGGCAATACCGAGCAGACTTTCCCCATTTTGTACTTGATGGAAGAGCGGCGTTGGCGTGAGTGTGGGGGTGAGGGTTGGTTCTGGTGTGTAGGGCGCGGGCGTTGCCGTTGGGGGCAGGGCATCCACGGCCAGGGTCAGGCCAATGGTTGGGGTTGGGGTTGGGGCCGGTGTCGGTGAAAGGGTAATCACCTGGCCGCAGCCACTGCTGAAAAGCAGAACCAATAGACAACAGAGGACAAAGAAGAGAATGCGATAAGGTGTGTCGATGAGAAGCGATGGCAGGTGCTGTAGAATCAATATCATTGTTCGTTCTTAGCGCAGTTCTTTGTTGTACAGGTTCTTTGTTTTAGGTTTACTGTGTGAATTCACTGTGTGAGTTCGCTAGTACTGCTGGGCGTAAATATCAAGGCGGTAAAGAAGCCCAAGCTACTTGCGTGAGATGGGTCAGGTTGCCATGGACTTATTTATGCCGGGATCTACTAGTTTGCTTGTAATCGTTGCAGCGGTTTCCAGTATACTGGATTTTGAACAAATGGAGCCAAACATTCTCCTTACAATTTTAATACGTATGATGTAGTATTCGCCAAATCCACTTCGTCTATCTGACGTAATGGCAATGTTTCCCCTACGCATTCGCCACTGTTTTGCAAAATGTATTGTTTTATTATGCGACGGAGCAAGCAAATGAGCAAGATTGCAATTTTCTCAGATTCACATGATAACATTGCTGTGCTGGAACAAGCGTTGGCACAAGCGAATGCGGCCGGGGCAACGGCGCTGCTACATTGTGGCGATCTCTGTGCACCCTTTATGCTGGCCAAAATGGCCCAAACATTTCGGGGCGCAATTCACGTCATCTTTGGCAACAACGATGGGGACGGCCGTCTGTTGCAAACCATTGCCGCCCAATACCCCACGGTGACACTGGCTGGTATCTACACCGAACTCACAATCGATAACCGTGCCATCGGCCTGATCCACTACCCCGAACCGGCGCGGCGCATTGCGCAATCCGGCCAGCTCGATCTGGTCTGCTATGGCCATGATCACAAGAAGCTCCATGAAGAGATCGGCCGTTGCCATCTGGTCAATCCCGGTGAGCTGTTGGGCATGTATGGCGAGCCAACCTGGGGCCTGTATGACACCGCCGCCCACACCTATGCGTTGCAGACGGTCCGCTGATGGGCTTGCCCTTGCCCCTGCGCGGGAGACGCTACCAATCGCGCCAGATGAGAGAGCCAAGCTGGAGCAGCGGGTCAGCCGCTCTTTTCAACACGGGCGAGCACGCGCAAGAAGTAATCGATCTCCTCGGTGGTGTTGTAGTGGGTGAGGCCAACGCGCAACATGCCGCCGCTCTGTTCCACGCCCAACCGCTCGCTGATGGCTATGGCATAGTAGTTGCCTTCCGTCACAAAAATATTTTGCGCGGCCAATGCCCTGGCTAGCTGTTGCGGTGTCACCCCCTCTTTGCGCAGGGCCACTGTTGCCACTCGCTGCCGCCATTGGGCCGGATCGGTAATGCCATAGATGCGCACGCCGGGGATCTCCTGCAACCCCTTGATCAGATGGCCGAGCAGTGCCTGTTCGTGCCGCTGAATGGCCTCCCAGGCGGCAATCAATTTGGTGCGCCGCGGGGCATCGGCGGCTGCGTTGCCGTGGGTGGTGCCCACCGTCGCGAGATAATCGATGGCAGCCAACGTACCGGCCAGCCCTTCGTGATTTTTGGTCCCCGTCTCCCACTTTCCCGGCAACTCGTGGGCAACGGGGCGCGCCTGATAGGCACGCAGGCGGGTTAGATGGCGCGCCTTGCCATAGAGAATACCCACGTGGGGACCAAAGAACTTGTAGGCACTGCAGGTAAGAAAATCGCAATCGAGCGCTTTCACATCGATCGAGCCGTGGGGCGCATATTGTACGGCATCCACAAAAGTGAGTGCCCCCACCGCTTTGGCCCAGCCGATGATCGTCTGTACATCGTTGACCGTGCCGGTGGCGTTGCTCGCATAGCCCACGGCCACCAATTTAGTTTTGGGGCCGATGATCGTCTGCATCTGTGCCATGTCCAGCGTACAATCCTCTGGATCCACATCGGCCCATCGAATCGCGGCACCCGTATCCTCTGCCAACCGCAGCCAAGGTGCCACGTTGGCATCGTGATCGAGGCGCGTCACCACGATCTCATCCTCCGGCCCGATCTCCGGCCGCAGCGTGTGCATCAGCGCCATAGTCAGGCTCGTCATGTTATTGCCAAAGATAATCTCATCCGTGCCGCTCGCACCGGTGCGATTCTCACCCGTGCTGGCACCGAGCAGATCCGCGGCGGCCTGCCGTGCTTCTGCCAACATGGCATCGCTGCGTTGGCTGGTAACAAAGAGACCATGGGTGTTTGAATTGCTGCGAATGTAATAGGCGGTGACGGCATCAATCACTTGCTGTGGCACCTGTGTTCCGCCGGGGTTGTCAAAGAAGACGCCGGGGCGACCGCCAAAGAGCTCTTGCAAGGCGGGAAATTGACGCCGAATGGCTTGTACATCAAACATAGTTCGTTCCCTTTGCGTTGTGGGGGGCAGGATGACCAGTGGCGTGGCGGGGCGTTACTGTAGGCGGGGCAGACCATCGACCAGGAGCCAGAAGCGTTCACCGCCAAAGAGCCGTTGCCAGCGTTCCGTGAGCACCGTCTCCGCGAGGCGTCCAATTTGAGCCGTGCCTTCCAGTCCGGCGAGCTCTTGGAGGGTCTTTTGGGGCTCTGCCAGGCTGGGCTGGTTTGGTGGCGAGATGGTGCGTGTCTGGACGCTGCCATCCGTCGGCAACTCGGCCAACGCGCACGCCCGCTCGACCGCACACTGAAAGTCACCGATCTCGTCGATCAGCTGGTGCGCTTGGGCCTGACGACCGGTCCAGACTCGGCCATTGGCAACGGCATCCAGCGTTGCATGGGGCAGATTGCGCCCCGTGGCCACGCGGCTTTTGAAGATTTCATAGACGTGTGTGATCGACGCTTCAATTTTGTCCCGTTCACTCGCCGTCCAGTGATGGTCGTCGGCATAGAGCCCAGCGTGGTTGCCGCGTTGAATATTTGTGCGATTGGCACCCACTTTGGCATAAGCACCCGCCGTGACTGCTTTCCCCGTGATCACCCCAATGCTGCCAGTGAGGGTGGCACGCTGGGCGATAATCTGCTGCGCGCTCACGGCAATATAATAGCCACCGCTGGCTGCCACATTGCCCATGTATGCCACCACCGGTTTCTCTTGTTGGAGCAACAGAAGCTCGCGCCAGATGAGGTCGCTGGCCAGGGCAGAGCCGCCGGGCGAATCCACGTGGAGCACCACCGCGCCAATCGAGCTATCCCGACGCGCGGCTCGAATCTGTTGTTGCACTGTGCTGCTGCCGACCACCGCTTTGCCCAGAATTGGCAGTTCGATGGGCTGTGTGTAGCTCTTCCCCGGCATGATCGAGCCATTGAGCGAGAGCACCCCAATCGTGCGTTCCGCGCTCGGTCGGGGATGCCGCAGCAGCAATCCCCGAATCTTGCCGTAGCGCTGTAACTGGGCCGGTTGCTCGGTTGAACCGAGTTGGATCGGCAGTTCATCTTCATAGCAGACCGCATCGATCAAGCCAAAGGCCAGGGCCTGGCTGGCATCCCACGGCCCCTGATCGATGAGTTGCTTCACCGCGTCGGGCTCTTTGTTGCGCCCTGTTGCAATGGCCGCCACCACATCATCATACCAGCTGTCAAAGAGCCAATTGATCTGTTCCGCGGCTTCCGGGCTGATCTCGCTGCGTGCGAAGGTATCGAGCGCACTCTTCCACGGCGCAATCTGCACCACATCCATCTCGATGCCGAGTTTGGCCAGGGTTGTCTGTAAAAATGTGGGTGTGGTTCGCAGCCCCAACACATCCCAACTCGACAGCGGCGTGGCCGTTATCTGATCGGCCACACAGGCCGCCACATAGATCGGGGTACTGATCTGTTCCAGATGAAAGCAGATTTTCTTGTGCTCTGCCCGTGGGTGCTGTTGCCGATCCCAATCCCGAAAGCGTTGGCAGAGCGCGGACAAACTCTGGGCCTGGGCCAGTGTCAGGGCTGGATTCTTCACCAGGAAGATGACCCCTTTGGGGGCTGGATCCGCTGCAATCTTCTGCAACGCATCGTGTAGCGCCTCCAGGCTCAGGGGCGAGCTGCGGCCAGGGATATACCCGTACCACCAGGGTTCTTTGGGGCTGCGTTCTGTGATCTCCCGATCCAGCGTGAGGACCACGTATGCGTCGAGGCGCTGACGCAGAAGCCGGCGGCGCAGGTTGAGCAGGCTGCAGCGCAATCTACGCCAGCCATGGCCAATGGCACGCCCGCCACGGCGCACAATATTACGCATTGCTCTTCGAAACGGGTGCATGAAAAAGACAATCTGTTTGGTTGTTCGGTTTGTCTGTCTGAAATGAGCTTGGCTTGGAACCGCTACTCTGCATGAGCGTAGAAATTTCGGTCTACAGTGTGGTTGGCTTGAAAACGGTAGCTTTCCCGGTTGCCGGAACTACTGTTTTCAAACAGAGCCCACTTTAGGGCCAGCCACACCAGCGGTTCGCGCGCTCTGTTGGACTGTTCTGCGGGACCGTGCGTCCCCTGGCGCGCTGGCTGCTACGTCAGCAACCAGGCGATCCGTTCCCAGAGCGAGCGGATCTGCGTTGGATCAACCCAGGAGAGGATGGCACCGATCAGGGCACCAATGAGCAAAAGACGGAGCAGCAGAAAGGTCAGTCGCCAGTAACGAGCCCAGCGCAAGCGTCGGTCGAGCTTATCCACCGTCTGGCTCTGGTGCTCTTGATCGATCTTGAGACGTTCGAGCTCGTGCAGTAGCTGCCGCAGGATGCGAGTCTGTTCCCCCTGTGTTCGTTGCAGCATGGATAGGGTACGCAAGATCGAATCAGTATCAGGCGTTGGTGGTTCGCCTTCACCCATGGCAATCTCATGTTTCCCGTGGGCGAAACGCTCATTTGCTGCTGCTGTACTGCTGTCTGCTGGATGTCGGTTTGGGTGCATAAGCTGAGAGCTACGGGTTACCGGGTAACAGCACGGAATGGTGTGGAGCGGGTTGCACAGGTGAAAGCTGATTTGCTCCCCCAGCCTTTTCATCCGTGCACTGCCCACCATCACGCACTTCTGTGGTTCCACCACTTGAAGTTCACGGGTTTAGACGTTCACGGGTTTAATCGAGAAAACAAAAAGACCTTGCGGCTTGCGGCGTGCGCATGCTCTCATGCGCACGCCCAGCGGTAGAGAACGCTGATTCCACCCTTGGGCAACGTTTCCATGATTGCTCGATGAGAAACTGTCCGTTTTTAGGTTGGCAATTCCGTTTTTGGGCTGGCAATTTAGCGTGCTGATTCACTCGTCAAGCATTCAAAACCGCTATATTGTTTGTGGACAGACCCTTGGGCCAGTACAACCAATGGACCTATAGTATACCACTAGTAGATCCCGGCATAAATCAGGCCACATTTATTTTGCCATTTGTACTCAGGTTGTGTGGCCTGATTACCTGCCGTGGTATTTGCGCCACACTGTACTAGTATACCACAATCCCTGGTGCTAAAAAGCTTGCCTGAACGCTTTTGACCTGCTACACTGGCAACAGCCGTTTGGTCGAGTTTACGCTGTTCGAAAAGAGGAAGGTCTCTTTGCCGCCGACACAACGCTGTGCTCCCGGCGTGGACAAGCAGCAGGCGCTATCGACCGCGATCTGCGACAACGTTTGCCATCAGACCAGTCACCAAAGAGACCAGCCACCAAAGAGACCAGCCACCAAAGAGACCAGCCACCAAAGAGACCAGCCACCAAAGAGACCAGCCACCAAAGAGACCAGCCACCAAAGGAGGTGCCCATGCTTATTGGTTTGCCAAAAGAGATCAAGGATGGTGAGAATCGGGTCGGAATGACACCCGGCGCGGTAAAGGCATTGATTGCCCGCGGTCACCATGTATTGGTCCAACAGGGCGCGGGCATGGGGAGCTTTCTCACCGACGAGGAATATACCGACGCCGGGGCTGAGTTGGTTTCCACCGCGGCCGATGCGTGGGCCGCTGAGCTGGTGGTAAAGGTCAAGGAGCCGGTGGCGAAAGAGTATCAATACCTGCGCAGCGACCTGATCCTCTTTACCTATCTGCATCTCGCGGCAGATCGTCCCCTGACCAACGCCCTGTTGGAGAGCGGTGTCACGGCCATTGCCTACGAAACGGTTCAGACGCCCGACCGCAAATTGCCGCTGCTGACGCCCATGAGCGAAGTTGCCGGGCGCATGGCCACCCAGGTGGGCGCGGCCTACTTGCAAAAGAATCACGGTGGTCGCGGGGTACTGATGGGGGGCGTGCCCGGCGTGGCCCCCGCCAGCGTGGCCATTTTGGGCGGCGGGATCGTGGGCACCAACGCGGCACGTGTGGCCGTTGGCATGGGCGCACAGGTGACGGTGCTCGACATCAACCACAACCGTCTCCAATATTTGGATGACATCTATCACGGCGCATTGCAGACCCGAACCAGCAATGAGTACAATATTGAAGAAGTGGTCTACGAAGCGGACTTGGTCATTGGGGCGATTCTGATTCCTGGCGGGCGCGCTCCGTGGCTGGTGACGCGCGAAATGCTCAGAGAAATGCGCGACGGTGCCGTCATTGTGGATGTGGCCGTGGATCAAGGTGGCTGTATCGAAACGACCCGGCCCACGACCCACAGCAATCCTACCTTTGTGATCGACGGTGTGGTTCACTACTGCGTAGCCAATATGCCCGGTGCCGTGCCCCGAACCAGCACCTTTGCCCTGGCCAACCAGACCATGACCTACACACTGTTGCTGGCGGGCGAAGGTCTGTCGGCTGTCCGCAACAGCGATGATCTCTGCCACGGTCTCAACACGCACCAGGGCCACCTGACCTATCGGGCCGTGGCCGAGGCTTTCAATATGAACTATACTGCGCCGGAAGCGGCGCTGTCTGCCTGATCCTGAGCCCAACCATTACCTTGAAGCATGTACCGTGAAACTTATTTGACAAAGCGACGCGCTGCCACAGCGTTTTCCCAGCGCAAACGTTGCCCAGTACATGGCGTTATCACGATGACTAGTACTATTGGGCGTAAATACCACGACGGTAAACAAGCTCAAGCTACTTGAGTGCAAGCGGCAAAACGAGTGTGGCCTGATTTACGCCGGGATCTACTAGAGAACAAATCTGGAGTGAGATAGATGGCGAAGACAAACACTGCGCCCCTCAGCGGAACACGTGATTTTCTACCCGTGGATGTGCTGCGCAGAAATTATGTGATTGAGATTATTCAACGAGTCTACCAGAGCTACGGCTTCGAGCCGCTGGAAACGCCGATCATGGAGCGGCTAGAGACGCTGTTGGGCAAATATGGGGAAGAGGGCGATCAACTGATCTTCCGCGTGATGAAGCGGGGCGACAAATTGCAGCGCGCCCTAACCAGCACCCCCACCGAAAACAGCGTCAGCGACGCGGGCATGCGCTATGATTTGACTGTGCCGCTGGCGCGCGTGGTGGCGGAATATCGCAACAGCCTGCCCCGCTACTTCAAACGCTATCAGATCCAGTCCGTCTATCGCGCCGACCGACCGGCCAAAGGGCGCTACCGTGAATTCTTTCAATGTGATGTCGATATTGTTGGCTCCACCAGCCAAACCGTGGAAGCCGAGGTATTGGCCGCGGGCGCACAGGTATTGACGGAGCTCGGCTTTGGCAGTGATGAGCATCCCTTTCGGCTGCGGCTGAATCACCGTGGTGTTCTCCGCGGCCTGATGGAGGTCTCTGGTGTGCCCGCGGCAAAAGAGAGTGAGGCACTCGTAGCCATCGACAAGCTGGACAAGATTGGCATGGAGGGTGTGCGCAATGAACTCGAGCGCCGGGGCATCGACGAGCCGGTGGTGGTGGCGCTGCTCGCTGCCCTATCCGCTGCGCCAACCAACGCGACCGAAACGTTGGCTTGGCTCAATGATCTGCTGGCACCGAGCGCCGCGGGCAGTAAAGGTGTGGCGGAGCTGAAAAATATCATCGCCTATGCCGCACATGGACCTGCCGCACCCTACCTGCACATCGATCCCTATTTGGCGCGTGGACTCAGCTACTACACCGGCGCGATCTACGAGATCGAGTTTCCTGGCTTTAGCGGCTCTGGCGGCGGTGGTGGACGCTACGATGAGTTGGTGGGGATGTTCAGCGGACAGCAGATCCCGGCCTGTGGGTTCAGCTTGGGGCTGGAGCGCATTCTGTTGCTCATGGACGAGCAGGAGCTCTTTCCCAACAAGTTGGCGGGGCAACCGCAGGTGCTCGTTACCCAATTCGATACGAGTACCGTTGACCACAGCCTGCAACTGGCACAACAGTTGCGCGTCGCGGGGCTGCGGGTCGATCTCTACCCCGACAATGACCGCTACGGCCGTCAATTTAAATACGCGGAAGAGCGCCACATTCGCTATGCCGTTCTCATCAGCCCGCGCGAAGTGGAAAATGGCGTGGTGGCCATCAAAGATCTGGTGAGTGGGGAACAGACCGACGTGGCCGCAACCGCAGTCGTTGCGGAGTTGCAACAGCGCCTCGCCACCGCTGAATAGGTGGGTGGAGCTATTTCCGAATGGCGTCTGCTGATTGGGGTCTCTTGGCTGGCTAGCTATCCATCGGTGCGTCGTGGGGATACAAATTGCAAAGCCAACTGTGCGCAGCTCCCACCTCGGCATTCACACGGCAAAATGAGTGCTCATTGAGAAATCATTGAAACGCTGCACAATGGTGGAATCAGCGTTCTCTAACGCTGGACATGCGCAGTAGAGAATGCGCACTCCGCAAGGTGCAAGCTCTATTTGCTTTCTCTATCAGTTTCCGCACAGGTACATGGCTCATGAGTCCCACTGTCTAGCCTTTACTCATGGGCATGGGAGCCGAGCCGGGGCTCCGCCAACGCCAAATCAGAAAGTGGGCGGAAAATCGCGACGGGTGCACCCGGTAATCTCATTGGCGTGGCGCATATCTTCACGCCCACGGATCATTGGGCCCGGCTCAGCCCAACGAGCGCACTTTGCGCAGCGCTCGCCGCAAGAAGCTGGGTTCTAGCAATGTGCCCAACCGTAGATGGCGGCCCGTGTTGTTGAGAGGCCCCAGAAAAAAAGTTTTCACCATTCGTTTGTGGCCAGCGGGCGTGGCACGAAACCGGCCATTGACCTCCAGCGTGTCATAGCCCCAATCGTGCTGCAGCACATAGGCGAGACTTTCGGCGGCCAACTGCACATCGGCTGTCGCGGCGCTGCCCGAAACCGATTGCACGCCGTTGCTCATGTCGAAGCGCACCAACTGCTGCAGATCAGTCAGGTAGAGCGTGAATGGCTGAAAGTAGCGCAGTGGGGGCAGGCGCATCAAACGCATGAGCAGCTGGCTGTTGTTGGCCCGCATCCGCTGGATAAAAGCCTCTCCTGCCGCCTCTACCATTGCCAGCGGAACTGCTTTGGTCTGGTGGCAGGGTTTGGCTGTCAGATCATAGTCATCGTCATAACGGGCCAACGCGGCCGCGTTATCGTGCGCTGTGCCCACCACCCACTCATCGCCTGGATAGAGCACAATCGGCTCGGCGCCACTCTCCTCGCGGATAAATGCTTCTGCCCCGTGGATCGTGTTCATGGCGTCGTTGAGATAGCCATTCTCTTCGTGCGAAAAGTAGACAAAGCTGGCAAAGGGGATCACCTGTTTGGGTTGAAACGCCTCCACCTGAAGCTTGACGCGCGCCAGCTTTTCGGCTGCCGCGGCTTCCCGTTCTGCCAGATCAGCCGGATTGCCGATCCAGTTGGCATAGCTGAATTGGGTGAGCAGCAGGTCGACGGTGCCCGTCTGCTGGGCGATCTCGCTGGCAATGCCTTCACCATCAACAACACAGTCGTTGGCATTGAGAATCTTTTCCTCGGGCGTCTCGATCAACAGCCACGAATCAAAATAGGGTACCTTGCCACACATCACGCGCACCCCGGTGCCTAGGTCGTGCCAGCCATGGTTGGGCAATTCCTGAGTCAGAAAACCGAGCTTGCGGCAGTAGCGGATCACCTTTTGATCAGCGGTCTCTTGAAAGAGAACCGTGATGGCTTGGCGCGCCAGTGTCGGGATCTGCTGCAAGACTGGGGGAGCAAAGTGATCGGGATGTTCGTGTGAAAACCAGATGTGGGTAATTGTGTGAAACTGCTCCAGGGTAAAGGTGGTTTCGCAGAGCAGATCCCAGCCGTTGTTAAAGGCGCTGCCAAAGAGCCAGGGATCGGTCATCAGACGAATGGGACCACGTTGAAAGACAAAAGCCGCGTGGTTGACCCACAGTAAGGTTGATTTGCTGTTCATTGAGCCTGCCTCGTTATTTTCAATCGAAATGCTCCTGCCACCCGCACCCGTCACGCGAGCTGCGGGAGTAGCAAGTTTTTGGTCGCGCCAGATGCCATTTGTGACTCATGCAGGGGTTTATCTTATAGAGAAAGCAAATAGACCTTGCACCTCGCGGGGTGTGCATTCTCTAATGCGCACCTCCAGCGGTAGAGAACGCTGATTCCACCATTGTATAACGTTACCATGATTTCTCGATTGGGGGGGGCGACAACCGCGGATTTGTCAGCTTCAGCCAACCGCACTGTAACCGAGAAAAGCCGCGTCAGCGGCTGCCGATGCAGCGGTTGAGACCGCTTTTCACTGTTGAAAGCCCAATTGATTGGCGCTTTTCCCCAAATGTCAACGGAATCTAGCTTTCTATACCTGGTATTCAGGATACCCGGTATTCGCTAACCTGAATAGCTCCATGCTGGTAGCGGTTCTGCAATGATCACCATGGCAAGTAAGTATCTTCTCGAAAAGGACCCCGCGACCGCTCTACAAACGGCAAGGGTCTGATCCAGCCCCGCAAGCTAATAGCTGCGGCGAGGCTGGAATCACAACCATGTTTCGGCATGGGGTCTGTGCAAATTCGGCTATTCCGGAGCAGTGTGGATCACAATGGGCAGATAGAGCAAAGTTTGCCGGAAGTCACCAGCAATGGTAGGCAGCAACACAATATCCATGACCGCCAACGTGGCGTCACTGGTGAAGCGCTCGGCCCAATCCACATCTGCAAAAGCAAGATTGGCTGCAAACGTGTCCCCATAGCTGGCCGTCGGCGGAATCTGCACCTGCAGACGAATGGGGACCAACTGTCGTGCCGCGAGTTGTCCCTGCCACTGTATGCGGTGCGCGGTTTCGTCGGTCGTCATCGTGCAGCTACCGGTGCCACACGCAAGGGAACCCTCGACATAGGAGAGGGTGGCGGGCAATGTGAGGGTGGCCTGACTTGCGGTGGCCAAGCCCCCTCTGTTCTGCAGCAGCGCAACCAGCACCACCGTGTAGCCGGGCTCGCCAAAACGCGGCATGAAGGCCAGACGCGATGGGCTGAGATCCGAGCGGCGGGCAATGAGCTCGGCCACAAGGGGATAGTGCTTGCCAAAGCCATCGGCGAGCAGCGCCGTCGTGGTGAGAACCGTGCGATCTTGCAATCCCGTGGTGAGCCGGGCCGCAAAGGTAACTGTCAGCGGCACCTGGGGCGTTATGACGCCACGCCATTGCAACGTGCCGTCGGTCTGCTGCTGACAGATGCCGCTGACACAGTGCAGTGAACCCGCTTCATAGGCCAAGGCAGCTGGCAAGTTGATCGTCACGGTGGCATCATCGGCGCTGACCAGCCCCACGTTTTGCAGGGCCAACGCATAGGTGACGACCGCTTGCGGCACGAGTTCGGCGCGGTCGGTGGTAAAGGTTGACGTGCTGAGATCGAGTGGGTTCAGCAGCGTAGTTGCTTGGCGCTCGATCTGTTTGTCGGCCAGCGTGATGAAGACGGTGTTGGTCAGTGGCACATTAACCCGCTGTCCATTGACCCCCTGTACAGATGTCCCGGCTTCGTTTTGCCCTTCTAGCTCACCGCCCGCCAGCGCCCGAAACTGGATTTTCGCCTGGGCAACACCAACCGTTGCGTTTGGTGGAACGAAAACAATCGCCTGCTCTTGCGACAGCTTGCCGGGCGTGTTGCAGTAGTAGGTGGTGCCTTTGGTTTCGGTCTGATCTTCCAACCCCGTGGTGGCAGAGAGGCTGCGCAAGCCGCCCACATCTTTGATGAAAAACTGGATCGAGCCATCTTCGCTCAGAACAGCTTGGAACGTCGCCAGGGATCCTCCAAAGGAGGCGTAGCGACGCACGTCTGACCATTGCACAACCAGGCGGCGATTGGGCGCTGCGCCCAGCGTCTGGTAGTAGATGCTATCTTGCACAACCAGATCGTCCCAGATAACGGCAATGAGTGAATGGTTGCCGCGAGTGTCGGGCAATGGACAGCTATTGTATAGATCGCCGGAATGGCCGGTTCGATCAAATGAGATAAAGCCATTGGTACTCACGCAAAAATTGGTCTTTGTCTGGTCATAGAAGGGGAAGGCAAAGCCAATCGGCAGATCGCAGTAGTAGGCGTAATCGCCGCCGCCGATTGCCGTTCCCGTCTCCTCGATTTCAGTCCATCGATAGGAGATCGGGCCCATGGCCCCATTCCCGTCGGAATCACCCCATTGATAGTTGTCCGTCAGATTGATGTAGGCATTGGTGGGGCGGTCCGTCTCACCCTGCCATTCGATGGCGTGGGTGGCGGCATTGTAGCTGCCACTGCCCGTCGAGTAGTGCAGCGAATCCGGCACATAGGCCATGGCGCCAGGCAGTGGATCGCGCAAGTGGACCAAACGGTTGATAAAGTTGTTGCCCTGAATGGTGATCGTATAGGTGACTTGATCGCCGCTGCGCAGCTGGTGTTGGTCGACGCTCTTTTGGCTGCCAGCAATGTCAGTAGCCAGAAAGAGCGTCTCCGTGGTGCGTGTGAAGGTGACGCCCGCGCCATTGTCAAAGAAGGCCGTGCTGCTCAAAACTGTTCCCGGTGCTACGTTGGCCGCGGAGATGGCACGGGCATTGTTTGTGGCCCATAGCAGCGAGTCATCTGCCATCACGGCATAATCGATGGGTGCAAGAGCCGTGCGGGCGGGGATTGCTCCTTGCCAGCCAACAGCATGAGTCTCCTGGTCATAAGTTGCACCAATGGCATTGTTGCTGAAGCCGGCAAAGCTTGTGTTGGCGGGTAGCGGATGGCGGAACGTAGCCGCGGACAGGTCCACCAGATCGCCTTGCAATTGCACGGAATAGTGAACGGGCTCCTCCAATGCAACGGCCTCGCTTTCCACTTGGTGAGTCGAGAGGCAAAAGGAATCGCCCACCTCCAGAGATTCATGGCCACGGGTTGTCCCTGCCCCACCCACGGCTATGATCCGGCCTTCGGCGTATGCCGCGGCAACACCATAGAGACTCTTCTCCAGCAACGTGGGCATGGGCTTCCAATCATTCGTTGTGGGGTCAAAGTACTCGGCCGTGCCGATCCCTTGCTCTTCCACACCGCCACCGATGGCATAGACGATGCCCCCCTGGTCTTGGGGCGTTGTCAAGCCAAAGGAGTGCCGGCCCTGACGCAAGGGCACACCGGCGCGCCAACTGTCGGTGGCCGGGTTGTAAAAGTGTACCAGATCGAGATTGGGCCAGCCACCCGCTACCATGATTTCATTGCCCACGGCAACCGCGGCGGCAAAGAAGCGCTCTGCCTCGGGAATCGCTGTGCCGGTGGTCCAGCTATCGGTGGCCGGGTCATAAATGTAAGTGCGCTTGTTGAAGATGTCGCCAACCAACTCGCCCAGTCCAAAATCCTCGACAATTGTGTAGCCAATGCTCAGCCCACCAAACAGATAGATCTTGCCATCGAGCGCGGCTGCGGTTGCACCCACCAGCGGCAAGGGCAGTGCTGCCAACTCTGTCCAGCTGTCGCTGGCCGGATCGTAGCGCCACAGATTGTCGTGAGAGCGAACCTTCATGGCTGTGTAGCTGCGCACCTGGCTGCCGCCCCCCATGACATAGATCTGGCCAGCCAGCGTGGCCATGGCCATGCCCGCGCGCGCCGCGGGCATGGCACTCATCGACTCCCACTGGTTGGTACAACTGTTGAAGCGGCTGTTGAGGGCGACGCCTTGTTCGGTTTCACCCGCCTGCCAGCGGCTGTTGCGCCAGCCACCCATGGCATAGAGCATGGTTGGCTCGGCCGCGGTTGTGGGTACGCTTGCCACGCCCAACTGGTGGCGAGCCGTGGCAAGTGCGCTGGCTGGCTGCCAGCTGGCAAAGGCCGTGTTGGTCAATGTGACCGCGCGGGTGAGCGCGGGCTGTGCCGCCCCCGCCTGATCCGTAACATCGAGCGTAACCCGCAACGCTTGTTGGTTGCCCGTGCTGGCGTCGGCTGGAATCGCCACCCGCAGCGTCAGTGCAACCGACTGGCAGGGGGGGAGATCAATGGGAGCCGTCAGCACTTCACGGCCGTGGTAGATCGCCACAGGCCACGGGGAGCCATTGTGGGCGATGGTCTCATTCGCAAGCGTCAGTGTCAGTGCTTCTTTGCCGCCGTTGACGAGGCGCACTTCATGTTCGATCATGGCACCAGGAGGGGCGAAGCGCATCCGTTCCGCGGATATTAGCTCCAGCGCGAGATTTTCCCGTTGGCCGCTCACCCACGTCAACGAGCGATCCAGCGTGGCTGGAATGGCCGGGGAGCGATAGTCGGCACGCTGGGCAATATTTTCATAGCCCACCCCAAAGTAGATCGCCCGATAATCTGCTGCACAAGCGTCAACCGCAATGGCCGCTGGCAGTTGCGAATCAGCATATTCCAGAATGGGATAGACCCCAACGTTGTACGCAAACGGGTCCTGTTCATCATCCGCCACGAGCGGTCGCTCGGCGTCGATGGCATCGGGGGCAAGGCTGACGATGCCATTGTTGTGGCCATACAGGCTGGCGTTGGTGATCGTCAGGTGCAGCCCTTCCAAAATTCCCAGCCCCGTCAGCGCATCACCTTCCCCGGCTGCATCGTCAGCAAGCAGTGAGGTATAGAGATAATCGGCAAAGAGTGAACTGCCATCCTCCCAGAAACCCATATCCTGGCCCGAAAAGATGATCCGACCGCCGCCATCCATGTAGGCGGCGAGTGTCTCTGCCACGCCCAGGCCCGATGGCGAATTATTGAAGAAGCAGCCAAAGTAGCCGATTTGACAGCCACTCTGTACCCAGAGCACAACCTCATATTGCTGGAGCGTTGCCAGCGAAGGCAGGCCATAGCCAGTGCTACCATCTTCCAAAACGATTGTGTCGGTTGTGTCGGGATATTGAATCGGCCACTGGTCGTAAAGATAGTTGTAGCTCTCCAGCGCATTGCGAAAGAAGAGATCAACGGGCCACCCCAAAAACCAACCGCGATAGGCATCGGCTTCCACCAACAGAAGGGTGGGGGCCGCGGCCAACGTGACATTGCGAATAACCGCCGTCGGGCTGGCCGCGGCCACCTCGATCTGCTGCTTTTCAACGTGATACCCCGTCTGCTCAAAGATCAGCGTGTGGGTACCCACGGGCAGCTGCAGGGTATAGTTGCCCGTGGCATCGGTGCGAGTCCGTACGGCGGGCGCGGCTTGCACATAGACCAACGCATCGGCAACCGCGCCTGCATCGCCTTGAACCTCTCCCGTCACCGCAACCACAGGCAGCGGCTCCAGGGCAAAATCCGCAATGGAGCGCGAACCGGCGACCACAAACTGGCCGGGGAAGTCGCCGTTGGTATAGCCCCACGCCCGGATGGCAACATCATAAATACCCGCGGGCACGGTCAGCGAGTAGATTCCCTGTACACCTGTCTGGGCCTGAAAGTTGGCGCTGCCGCTGCGCCCGGTCACTTGCACGCCACCGAGGGGTGCACCCGTCGCGGCATCCACCACCGTGCCACGCAGATCCCCAGCTTCCATGATCGCGTTGACCGCTGCATAGGCATCAATGCGACCGTACCCATAATCATCATCAGCCCCGGCTGTACCCAAATCGACCGCCGTGCGGATCATGAAATTTTCAATTTCGTCAATGGAGTAATCGCGCACGCCATCTTGCAGATCGGCCGCGACCATGAGCGCAATGAGACCGGCCACGTGGGGCGCGGCCATGGATGTACCCGACCCTAAACTGTAGCTGTTGGTGCCAACTGCCGATAGCACGCGCACACCGGGTGCACTGAATTCGGGCTTCTGCTCCCCTGGATAAAAGGAAGGGCCGCGGCCACTGAAGCTGGCAACGCGATCGACGCGATCGGTCGCGCCCACGGTAATGGCTTCGGGCGCGTTGGCCGGTGTTCCAATGCTCCCGGCCCCGGCAAAAGGATTGCCCGCGGCAAAGACGGGGGCAATGTTGGCGGCCCGCAACGTGCGGATGATGGGCCGAAAGAGATCGGCAACCGGATTGGCCGATCCCCAGGAGCTGTTGATGACATCCGGCGCTTTGGTACAATCTGCCGTGGCCATGGCCCCACTGAGATCGGTGGGGCAGAGCAGCCATTGAAAGGCTTTCAAGCCGCCAATGTCGTCGTGGATGCCGCCGCTCATTGTGTTGTTGCAGATGCCCGGCAGCGCGATCCATTGGGCAGCCGGAGCCATGCCGATTTTGCTCGTGGCAGTGCCGCCGTCGCCCACCATTGTTCCCGTGGTGTGCGTGCCATGGTTGCTACAGATTCCCGGTGTCTGTGAAACGCTTGGTCCCAGATCGCCATTGGCATAGAGCTTGCCATCTGGCTCGAACCAGTTGTAGTTGTGATCGAAACGGTCGTTGCCCAAATTGCCACGGTACTGTTGAATGAGCGCGGGGTGGCGGTACATAACACCCGTATCAAAGCTAGCCACCACCGCGCCCTTGCCGCGGATCCCCAACTCTGTCCAAACTCGGTCGGCCTCCACCAGGTCAATGTTCCAGTTGGCGGGGGCCAGATCGCTGGCAACGATTGTCGCGTCTGCCGTTGGTTCGCTGTTGGCCGGGCTCTCTTCCGGCGCAACGGAGACCAGTGCATAGTTGGCCACCAGCCGGGCCACATCCGAGCGCTGCGCCAGTTCGATCACCGTGGCCAGATCCCCTTCAACGGCGATGGCATTGACGATAAAGAAGGGTTGATAGCCACTGACTTGGTCGGCCAGCGTGCGCTGCTCCAACAGGCCACGCAGCGGCGCTTGTTGGGCGGCCGCGGTAGCCTGTAACGATTGAAGCAGCGCGGTGCGCGCTGCTGCCTGGCTGGCAAAGACCATTTCATGCAACTGGGTGAGATCCGGTTGTTCCTGTAGATAGACGAGAAAGCGCGTCTTTTCGCGCGGCGTCAGTTTCTGCGGTTGTACAATCTGTTGGGCGGGATCGCCGCCCAAATGGGCCGGCAACACCTCGCCCCACAGCTCGGCCAGGATGCGGCCATCGACCTTGGCCTGGATCGTTGGCGATAGCTCCTGCCACGAGCGCCACATTTGCAACTCGTGGATGGCTGCCTCGGTGGCCGTGGTGACATGCGCCGCCGCGCTCGCTTCGCTGTTGCTGTACGTTGCAGAGTGGACGAGTGTTGTTTGGGGGATTGTTGTTGCGCTGGCCGGGGTTGCGCTGGCCGGGATTCCAATCGCCTGGAACAGCCACAAGAAGGAGAGCAGCATGCCCAAGCCGATACAAGCTGCGAATCTGCCGCTGGCAGATCCGCAGCGTATGGGTTGACTGGCCATGTACTGACTGGCCATGTAGTGACTAGTTGTGTGTCGGGCATACTGCAAGAACTCGAGGGATCGTTTGCTCATCTTGGATGCTCCTGGGAATTGGCAGCGGCGTGCCGCTGCATTCGGCTACAATGTTCAAGTTGTTCAACCGTCACTGCATTCGCAGCCCGTTGCCACAGCTATTTTGTTTTTTGCTCGCTGGCGTAGCATGATAAAGTGTTGTGGAGGGGAGCGTTGCGCAGGTGGGAGCAGCCTTTTTTAACCTGCGCCAACGACCCGTGCGCGGGATGCCACACCGCGCGTTTTCCACCGATCATCACATCGTCGGCTCAACAGAGCAGACAACTTGCATCAGATGAGCTCGCATCAGACGAGCTCGCATGAGATGGTTTAGATTCAATGTGGTTTCGCTGCTCATCCACCGCTGGCCATGCCCAACAAGAGCTGCAGGATCTCTTCGCCAATGAGGGCAATGAGATCCACCCAATTGGTACTCTCTGCCAAGGTGGGTAGGGTCAAAGTCTCGATCTGAATCTGTTGGCTCGTGTACCAGGCGCCAACCCCCCCCATGAAGAGAACCAGGATGAGAAAGACGCGGAGGTGGAGGCGATTGTGTTGCACCATAAGTCTGCCAGAACTTTCTGAAAATTGAACAAAAATTTAGCATGCGGAATTTGCCAATGTGAACAGATATGATATAATTCCCATTCTGGTTAGCCAAATTTGCATTGGCAAAGGTTGTCCATTAATTCACAGAACAAGTAAGGGTGAGTAGCTCAGCTGGTTAGAGCGCACGGTTCACATCCGTGAGGTCGGGGGTTCGAGTCCCTCCTTACCCACTCCACCAAGCTTTTTTCCCCAAGACAAATGATGATAGCTCAGCTGGGTAGACGGGAGCCCCCTGGGCGCGGTTCACATCCGTGAGGTCGGGGGTTCGAGTCCCTCCTTACCCACTCCACCAAGCTTTTTTCCCTAAGACAAATGATGATAGCTCAGCTGGGTAGACGGGAGCCCCCTGGGCGCGGTTCACATCCGTGAGGTCGGGGGTTCGAGTCCCTCCTTACCCACACCACCAAGCTTTTTTCCCAAGACAAATGATGATAGCTCAGCTGGGTAGACGGGTGCCCGCTGGGCGCGGTTCACATCCGTGAGGTCGGGGGTTCGAGTCCCTCCTTACCCACTCCACCAAGCTTTTTTCCCCCAAGACAAATGATGATAGCTCAGCTGGGTAGACGGGTGCCCGCTGGGCGCGGTTCACATCCGTGAGGTCGGGGGTTCGAGTCCCTCCTTACCCACTCCACCAAGCTTTTTTCCCAAGACAAATGATGATAGCTCAGCTGGGTAGACGGGAGCCCCCTGGGCGCGGTTCACATCCGTGAGGTCGGGGGTTCGAGTCCCTCCTTACCCACACCACCAAGCTTTTTTCCCAAGACAAATGATGATAGCTCAGCTGGGTAGACGGGTGCCCCCTGGGCGCGGTGGAGGCTACCGAGCGTGCTTCAGGCAGAGAGCTTTACTCACGTCCGTCGGCCTAGGCTGACATTGCGACCGAGCGTGGTACCCGCGTCAATGGAAGCGATGCAAACGAGTTGCCCGAACATATATGTGGCGCGGGCTGCGTGCCAATATAAGCCAATATAATGGACGTGGAACAGACCAAAGTGACCGCGATCGATGCCATTGGCGGCGAGGTCACCCATCAGGCCGCAGCCCCCGTAATGATGCTCAAAGTGGTCGGTGCTGAATTGCTCTCGGTTGGCCACTTTATGCGCCCTTGCCGATTGGGATCGCCCACAAAAAAAGCCACACGGTGCCAGCGTTACAACTGGCGCCGTGTGGCTTGCTTATTCACTACTGTGGCACTCTACTGTGGCATTCTATTCTGGCCTGCCTGTAGCCGGCCCAAACAGCGTGCCGCTCCGCATGTTATTCCGTTGCTTCCTCTGCCGGGAACGAGAAGCGTTCGTAGTCCACAGCCTTCACCTGCAAATCGACCAATTCCGCGCCCGCGGGTGCCATGAATATAAATTCACACTCCATCGTGGCTCCCGGGTTGATATCGTCGCACAGACGCGTGTCCTCCTCGTAGCTGTTGCCCACGGCATCCACGGCCACCACATCGAGGTTGGATGTGAACCCGGTTTCAATGGTTTCGCTGTGCAAATTGGTTACGTTCGCCCGGTATACCACCACCACCTCGTCGTCTCCGGGTGTCACCGTTCGAAATTGCTTCTCATATTCGCCTGCAATTGTCTCCACGCCAATCGGCTCAACAGCAAAGACGCCAACAATTTGACTCGTGGGTGCAGTCAGGCCCGCGGCCTCCAACAACATGTTGTCATCGATCTGGATCGTCACCGGCACGGTGAGCACGTAAAGCTGATCGCCCACCACCATCTCTACTTCTGCACTGGTCTGAACGTCATGTTTAATCGCGACAGTGCCTCCATCGAACACTAGATCGACTGGTGTTTCATCCTGTGCACTCGCCGGCACAGCCCCAACTGCCAACACGGCAAAAAGACCAACAAGAAGAGAGCGAACTCGCGTTACATTCATGATTCTTATCCTTTTTTAAAAGAGAGTGATGCACCGGTAAGGGTGCAATGTGACCAGAGGAGAGGGGGACGATGAAGAGCGCGGGGAAACCTCAAACTGTTGCATTGTAAGCTGATTTCTGTCGCCAGACAATCGCATATTTTGCCTATCCTCACCACTTGTCAGCGGCGCTCCAGAGCCACTGACACCGCAAACGCATGGCTACCTGCCCCGATCAACGCAGCTGTCAGCTATGGTTGGGGCTGCGTCCCCGCGAGAACCACCCGCACGGAGCTACAATAATTTGACACGTGACCATTTGGTCACATATAATAACACCATGGAACAGGAACCCATCTTTCGCGCCCTTGCCGACCCGACCCGACGGCGGCTGCTTGATCTGCTCCATGAGCAGGATGGCCGCACGCTCACAGAATTGGAATCGGAGCTGCCGATGACAAGATTTGGGGTGATGAAGCACCTGCGCGTGCTGGAACAGGCCGGATTGATCAGCACGCGCAAAGTGGGCCGCGAGAAATTGCACTATCTCAATCCAGTGCCAATCCAGCTCATCTCCGATCGCTGGATCAACAAGTATTCGGCCGCACGTGTGAGCGCGCTCGCCGATCTCAAATCTGTGCTCGAAGGGAAAAGTGTCATGGCCACGGAAGCAAAACCCAAGTTGGTCTACCAGATCATCATCAATGCACCACAGGCACTCGTCTGGGAGGCCATCACCACGCCCGAGTTCACTGCCCGCTACTACTATGGTTGCACGCTCGAGAGTGACCTCACCGTTGGCTCGCCCTTTGTCTACCACAAGCCAAGTGGCGCGCCCATTGTTGAAGGGGAGGTTCTCGCGTCTGATCCACCAAACCGGCTGGTCCACACCTATCATTCCTTTTGGCCACCGATGAATGAAGACGCACCCACCAAGGTAACTTGGGAATTGGAGTCGCTGCCCGGTGGTGTGACCAAGGTCACCGTCGTTCACGAGGATTTCGAGGGCGAGACCGCAACCTACAAGGGCTTGCAGAGCGGCGGCTGGTCGTGGATCCTCAGCAACATGAAGACACTGCTGGAGACCGGCGAACCGATGCCCCAGGAATATTGAGCACATGACTTCCGCACCGCGAAGAGCGTACCAGTAGAGAGCAGGCAATGCGATTGGTGGCTCTTCTCGACAAGTTGCGCAAGTTCAGGATCAAGTGGAAAGTAACGGTTTGCACATAACAATAGCGTCATTACAGGCATGCCCGACCGCTTCGGGCTCACATTCAAAGGAGATTCCAATGAACTGGAATAGATGGATCCGTCAGAGCCACCGCTGGCTGTCCGTTCTCTTTACGCTGCTCGTCCTCGTCAACATTGCCATTAACATCGTTCCTTTGGGAGAGACGCTTGCCCTGTGGGTGGGTCTTTCTACGTTGTTCCCGCTTCTCTTGCTCCTCTTTACCGGCCTCTATCTGTTTGTCCTGCCCTATCGGGCCAAGGGGCGCGGTGGACAACGGGTCGACTGAGCGAGCAGTGCAGACCGCACTGGGGACAACTCAATTCAGCGCAAAGAGTGCCTGTTCACAAGATAGATGGCGCTAGCGTACTGTGGAGGATAAATATAATGAGCAATACAACACCCAAGGTTGATGGGTATATTCGGAAAAATAAAGCGTGGCAGGATGAGCTGACGAAGCTGAGGACGATTGTCCTCGACTGTGGGCTGACTGAGGAGATCAAGTGGAAGGTCCCGTGCTATACATGGGATGATGGCAACATCGTGCTGATGCATGTCTTTAAAGAATATTGCGCGCTGCTGTTTCCCAAGGGTGTGCTGTTGCAAGATCCCGCGGGGATCCTCATTCAACAGACGAAGAATTCACAGTCGGCGCGCCAGATTCGTTTTAGCAATGTCCAGGAGATTGTGGCGCTGGAAACCACGTTGAAAACCTATATTGAAGCAGCCATTGCCGTGGAAAAAGCTGGCTTGGCAGTGCCATTCAAAGCGACGGAAGAATTTGATGTGCCGGACGAGTTTATCGACAAACTGGAGGAAGTGCCCGGTTTGCAGGATGCGTTTGACGCATTGACCCCGGGACGACAGCGCGGCTACCTGCTCTTCTTCTCCGGGGCCAAACAGTCCAAAACGCGTACATCGAGAATCGAACGGTCTATCCCGCAGATCTTCGAGGGCAAAGGCATAAACGATCGCTAGCGTGGGGTGCCGGGCGGTGACGCAACACGCTGATTATCGCCCGGCATTGGAGCCCGTGCAATCGCCGTGCCTCAGCGTCCCATCCAGCCCCCATCCACCACGAGCAGTTCCCCGCTGACATAGTTAGAGGCCGATGAAGCCAGAAAGACTATCGGGCCTTTGAAATCGGCGGGATCGCCCCAGCGGCCGGCGGGAATGCGGGTGAGAATCTGTTCGCTGCGAACGGGGTCGGCCTGCAGCGCGGCGGTGTTATCCGTGGCAATATAGCCGGGTGCAATCGCATTCACCTGTACCCCTTTGCCAGCCCATTCATTGGCCAGAGCCTTGGTAAGTTGGCCAATGCCCCCTTTGCTCGCGGCGTAGCCCGGCACGGTAATGCCACCCTGAAAGGTGAGCAACGACGCGGTAAAGATGATCTTGCCCTGCCCACGCGCCACCATGGCTTTGCCCAACTCGCGCGCGAGAATAAATTGAGCGTTGAGATTCACTTCCAGAACCTGATCCCAATATTCATCGGGGTGCTCAACCGCGGGTTGGCGCAGAATCGTCCCCGCGTTGTTAACGAGAATATCGATCCGCGGATGATCCTGTTGTACCGCCGCGATAAAGGCATAGAGCGCCTTTCTGTCGGCAAAGTCACAGGCATAGCCGTGGAAGTTGCGCCCGGTGGCCAGCACCTCCTGCTCGACTTGGCTGCCGGAACGTTCCAGCGAGGCGCTCACGCCAATGATATCGGCTCCTGCTTCGGCCAATGCTTGTGCAAAGGCGCGGCCGATTCCGCGCTTGGCCCCGGTGACCAGGGCCGTTCTGCCGTCGAGACGAAATTGCTCTAAAACATTCATGCTGCAATTGCCTACCCTTCCTGGGTGTTGATTAAGATTTTCATCACTTCTGCGCCCGACGCGATCTGCTCGAACGCCCCTTGCAGCTTGGCCAGGGGGTAACGCTCGGTAATCAATTGCTCCAACGGCAAGAGCTGCCCGGTTGCCAACGCAATGGCCTGCTCGAAATCCTCTGGTTCATAGACCCGCGCCCCCCGTAGCTTGAGCTCGCGCCAAAAGAATTGAAAGAGATCGACCTTGGGGGCATCGGCGAAGATGGCCACCACAACAATGCGGCCACGTGTGCGGGCGAGCTTGGTCATGGTGGCCGCGCCAATGGCCGTGCCCGAAACTTCAAAGACCACATCCGCGCCTGCATCCGCCGTCCAATCCTGTACATGTTCCACCAGATCGGTTGCATTGGGATTGACCGCGCGCAGGCCAAGCTCGCGTGCCAAATTGACCCGAAAAGGATTGACTTCGGAGACGAGCACATCGCCGCCCGCGTGGCGCGCAACCAATGCGTTCAAAATGCCAATCGGTCCACCCCCAATGACAACGACTTTATCGCCGGGGGCAACTTCGCCCAACCGCACATCGTGACAAGCCACGGCAATCGGCTCAATCATCGCTGCGTGATCCAGTGGCAGATCCGCGGGCAGGCGGTGCAGCGTGTGGGCGGGGACTGTCCAACTGCCCTGAAAGGCCCCCGGTGTATCGATCCCCAGAAATTTTAGATTTTGACAGATGTGGGCGTGACCTGCGGCACAGGCGGGGCAGGCGTGGCATGGATCCAGCGGCCGGACGACCACGCGATCACCGATCTGCCAGCCGCTCACAGCCGCGCCAATTTCCGCGATAATGCCAGACATTTCGTGGCCAATGACTTGGGGCATGGCGACCCGTTGATCCATGTGGCCGAGAAAAATGTGTAGATCGGTGCCACAGATGCCGCAGTACGCAACATCAATGCGTACTTCATCTGCGCCGGGCGCTTGTGGCTGGGCGGCAGACAGTTGGATGGTTTGATTGCCGTTGTAGGTTGCTTGTTGTCTATGCATAAAATGTTTGCCTTTGGTATCGCGCGTGGTGCCAGCCTTCGAGGCTGGCGCTGCGCATCTGCTGGGAAAGGGACATTGCGGAGGGACGAACCACCAGATTTAAACTCACCAGATTTAAACTCACCAGATTTAAACATGGTGACCTGCAATTGTCAACAATTTACATTTTGATTTCCCTGCTCTGCTGATTTTGGCCCCTCAGCGTTGACCCGCTCGATCAGACCGCGCGGAGCCCGCATCATGCCTTCCGCACTGAGAAGAGCATACCAGTGGAGAGCAGGCAACGCGAATGGTGGCTCTTCTCGACAAGTTGCGTAAATCCACTGCACAAACGAAGTTAATTGGGATTGCTCCTCCCAACCTCTGGCTGGTATACTGTGGCTGGTATAGGCTGGCCGGTATGGGCTGTTGCAAATACCGTGGCTCAAGACAACATTCTATAGAAAAAACAGATAGACCTTGCACTTTGCACTCTGTACCTTGTAGCTTGCGGAGTGAGCGTTCTCTCCTGCGCATGTTCAGCGGTAGAGAACGCTGATTCCATCATTGTGCAACGTTTAAACGTTTTCAGGCTATAGGGCGGTTGGCTTGAAAATGGTAGATTTTTGATGATCTACCAAAGGCGTAACAGTACCGTTTTCAAACAGAGCTTACTTTAGAACCGAATCATGCAAATTCCACCAACCATCAACCGCGCCGCGGTTGCTCAATTCGAGGCATTGCGGCGCATGGGCACGATTAACCTATTTCACTACGAAGGTGTGCAGCGCGAAACCATCACATATAAATTGCGGGCGTTGGGCGCGCTCAGCCAAAGCGACTATTACTTTGTTTTTCGCAACAGCGAAGCGCTGCTCCAACACTTCGATCTTGCCGCAATAACCGATCCCGACACGCTGCGCACGATCGAATAGAAGCGGTTCGTGTTGCCCAAGAGGATTGTCCTCTCTTGACAGCCCACGCTCGTCTCACAACCGCAGCGCTCTCTGCCCTGGGGAGCACTGTTGACAAGGAGCCAATCATGCACTATCGCACGTTGGGACAGACCAATTTACAAGTATCGGAAATTGGCCTGGGCGCGTTTCCAATTTCTGGCGTTCAAACCCGCGCCGATGGGACGGAGCTGGGCTGGCCAGGCACAACCAATGCTGAGTCCATCGCGCTGATCCACCGCAGCGAGGCGTTGGGCGTCAACCTGATCGATACTGCCGAGGCCTATGGCAACGGACACAGCGAGCTTCTAACTGGCAAGGCGTTGCAAGGACGCCGCGACCGCTGGATCATCGCCACCAAAGTCTCGCCCAATCAGGGGATTGATCCCAATCAACCCGATGAAGCCGCGGTCCGCCGCCGCATTGCGGAAGCGTGTGAGGGCAGCCTGCGCCGGCTGCAAACGGATGTCATCGACCTCTACCAACTGCACGCCATTCCACCTGATTGGGCAATGCCGACGGTGATGCAGACGCTGTCGGAGCTACAGTCGGCAGGCAAGATCCGCTGGTATGGCATTTCGACCAACGATCGTGCCGCGATTGAGAAGTTGCGGGCGCTGGGACCAATTCATCTCTTGCAAATTGGCTACAATCTACTTGAACGCAGTGCGGATCCGTTGTTGCACTGGTGCAAAGCAGAAAACATTGGGACCCTCATTCGCGTGCCGCTGGCCAAAGGAATGTTGACGGGCAAATATTCGGGGGAAAATGCCACAACCCTAGCGGAGACGGATGTCCGCTACACACGCTTCCAGCGCCCCGAGACGGTGGATGGATTGCAGAAGTTACCCCAGCTCGATTTTCTGGCCACCGAGCGACGCAACATGCCGCAGGCCGCGCTGCGGTTCGTGCTCGACCACCCCGGCGTCTCCTGTGTGATTGCTGGTGCAAAGAATCGACAGCAGGTGGAGCAGAACACCGCCGCTTCTGCTCTGCCCTCCTTGACCGCGGCAGAGGTGACACGGGCACTGCCCATTGCGGACACAATCCAGACGCCCGGCTGGATTTAGAACGGGCGTTTCTGGTCTGTTTCTGGTCTGGTGCATCAACAACGGAAGTTGGCGGTCAGAGCATAGACAACGGAAGTTGGCGGCCAGAGTATAGACAGCGCAAGCTAGCGGTAAGAGTGCCGACGCACCACACGATCAAGTCTCTGTCTGGAAATTCTCTGCATCCATCTAGCCGGCTCGAGGTGGTCTACGCACCACCACCGAAGCTCAGGATCGGCGCTAAATTCGTTTGACGAAGCCGCCCCGTGCGTTTACCTTGGTACGCATGGGGTGCGCGGCAATCTCATCCTCGTTGATCTCTAGCCCCAGGCCCGGTGCATCGGGCAACGTGACGTAGCCAGCTTCCTGCCGCGGAAAGCCATCAAAGACAGTGAAATAGTGCTCGGTGTAGAATTCCGCGTGATACTCCTGAATCTCAAAATTCAGAATGGCGCTGCACAGGTGTAGCTCGGCTTGGGCGCCCACGGGCGAACAGACATTGTGAGGTGCCATGGTGATGTGCTTGGCCTCGGCAATCGCCGCGATCTTTTTCAGCTCGGTGATGCCACCGGCGTTGGCAATGTCGGGTTGCAAGACATCCGCGGCATGCGCTTCTACAATTTGGGCAAAGGGAAATTTGGTGTAGAGCCGCTCGCCGGTGGCAATGGGAATATTGACCTTGCGCCGCACCTCTAGCAGCTCCCCCACGTTCTCTTCGGAAACTGGCTCTTCATAAAAGAGCGGACGGTATGCTTCCAGCCGTTTGCCCAGCTGCACCGCGTTCATCACATTCCATTTCGCGTGTGCTTCCACCAAAATATCCACATTGGGGCCAACGGCCTTGCGCACCGCGGCCACGCGATCCTCGGCTAGCTGTGCCTCTTCCAGAGAAATCGTATAGTAATTACGCTGGCCAAAGGGATCGAATTTGAGCGCGGTGTAGCCCATGTCCACCACGCGGCGCGCTTCATCCGCGTTCTGTTCCGGCGTGCCCGGGTTGGTGTACCAACCGTTGGCATAGACGCGCAATTTATCGCGATACGCGCCGCCCAGCAGCTTGTAGACCGGTTGCCCCAGAATTTTGCCCTTGAGATCCCAAAGCGCGATATCGATGCCCGAAAGCGCGGTGGTGGCAACGCGGCCCCCACGCGCGTGGGGATCGTGGTACATGGCCGACCAGAGCACTTCACTGTCGAGCGGATCTTGCCCCACCAGATACTTTTCGGCAAAGCTGGTGGCCATGAGCTTGACCTCTTCGTCATGTTGCATGGGGCTGGCATCACCCAAACCATAGAGGTTGGGATCATCGGTGTTGAGCTTGATCACGAGCCAATTGCGCGAGGCGTTGTGGTGTTCGGCCGAGAATTGACGGAATTCAATTGAGGTAATGGCGGGCATGGTTCTGTTTCCTTTGCTGTGGACACGCGAGGGATCACGTGCAGGATTGAGTTTGCTTCAGGCCCAATTGTATTCAAATGTGGAATGTATTCAAATGTAGCTTTTCAGCAAGGCACCCGGATGCAACAATGGCGTTTCTATCCCATCCTCTTTTTGTGTATACTGATAGCATCGACGAGTTCCTCCCAAACCGATCAATCTGCAACCAGAAAGGGCCAGCCCATCATGCAATTACTTGAACAGATCAAACAACTCGATTTCCCTGCGGATCTGCCGGAGACGGTGCTCAGGGTGCATCAGACATTTGACGCGCCAGAAGTGGAGGACATCGACGTCGCGGTGAAGCGGGCGCTGAAGGAGGATGGGCTGTTGGCCGCGATGCAGCCGGGGGCCACCGTGGCCGTGGGCGCGGGCAGCCGCGGCATCGCCAACCTGCCCCAAATTGTCAAGGCCACGGTCGATGGCCTGCGCGAGGCTGGGATGAAGCCCTTTGTCTTGCCGGCCATGGGCAGCCACGGTGGTGCCACCGCCGAAGGTCAAAAGCAAGTGCTGGCCGATCTGGGCGTGACGGAAGAGAGCGTGGGCTGCGAGATCAAGGCGACAATGGAAGTGAAACAGATCGGCCAGATCCCCGATGGGCCACCGCTCTACCAGGACCTGCTGTCGGCTGGGGCGGATCACTGTATTCTCGTCAGCCGCATCAAGCCACACACCGACTTTCGCAGCCACCTGGAGAGTGGCCCCTCGAAGATGTGTGTGATTGGGTGGGGCAAACAACATGGCGCGGCGATCATGCATGGGGGGGGCGGGGCAAACTTTCAGAAATATCTGGCCCCGGCCGCGCGCGTCTATGCAGAGAAGACCAACTTTGTCGGCGCAGTCTCGATTGTTGAAAATGCATACGATGGCACGGCCAAGATTGTGGGGCTGACCGCCGACAAGGTGGGGCTGGAGCCAGAAGCCAAATTACAGGAAGAGGCCAAAGCGCTCATGGCCAGCTTGCCTTTCCCCGAAATCGATGTGTTGGTGGTGCGTGGCCTTGGCAAGAACATCAGCGGCACCGGCATGGATACCAACATCATCAGCCGCCTGATGATCCCCCGCCAGCCCGAGGACTTTGGCAACATTGACATTGCCGTCATTGCCGTGCTCGATCTAACGGAAGCCACGCATGGTAACGCCTGTGGCATTGGCCTCGCCAACATTACCACTGCCCGCGTCGTCAACAAAACCGACTGGGTGGCCACCTACACCAACACCATTACCTCGGGCATTTTTGGCATGTATCGCACCAGCTTGCCCTTGACCATGCCCACCGACAAGAGCGCACTGGAAGTGGCCTTGCGCGGCTGTGCCCGACCTTGGTCCGAAGCACGCATGGTCTTCATCGACGACACCCTCACGCTCGATAACCTGTGGGTGAGCCCCAATTTGCGCGCAGCCGTGGAAGCTCACCCCCGCCTGACATTGCAAGAAGAGCACGCACTCGAATTCGATGCGCAGGGAACACTGCGCTATCCGTGGGCGCTCTGTTAATCGATACTGGGTCTATTTGGCTTGAGGTAGGCCGAGCATAACGTACCCTAAATTTTGCGAGCTACGCCACGGCGCCAAGGAGTGCGTTGCACAGGTACAAGCAACCCACGTTGCGCCAGATCCTGTTATCCGTGCCACGCACGCGAGAGATCCCACCCGGACAGAGACCGAACCGGGAGAAACTCAGGGTACACTGCGCTGAACACAGTGTACCTGTCAATGAGCCGGTTTATTGTACAGTGGTTATTGCGCTGCGGCCATGTGGTGCAGCACCGCCCGCGCCAGGAGTGCATCGTCTTTGGCGCGGTGGGTGTTGCGCAGCGAAATTTTACAGTGGCGCTGGGCTTTCTCCAAGCTTTGCCAGCGATAGGCCTGGCGATAGCTGTCCCACTGACCAAAAAACTGTGCGTACAGGTTCATAATGCAAAAGGCATTTAGGGTGGGCTCGGCCCAGGAGAGCCCCGCGTGCTGATGGGATTGGCGCAAGAGTCGCAGGTCGAAGTCGGCGTTGAAGATGCCAATGGCATGTTGGGTCAACAGCGCGCTTACCTCTGGCCACAGCGTTGCCCACTGTGGTGCCGTGGCGACCATGGCGTTGGTTATGCCATGAATGCGCGTCGCCGCGGTCGGAATGGATCTTTGTGGCCGTACCAGCGAATCGAGCAAGACGGTGCCATTGTGATCCACCACAGAGATCTCTATGATCTCCGCGCTGGAGCGGACGCCGGTGGTTTCGGTATCGAGGTAGATTGGCTGTTGCGAGAGTAACGATTGCGCGCGGCTGATCGCGGCGTGGCGCGCATTGGCGTGATTCATGCCTGGCTCCTTTGATAGATTGGTAGGTTGACCCTATTATCTGCCAAGCGCCACTGGCTGTCAATCCACAATTGCGCATGGGCTGCGTACCACATTGGGGGCCGAGGCCGGACGCTCAATCTGCTCCTCTTCTGTATGTCCCCGAAAATGGGACGCACCCTTGCGCATGGATCAACCCCTTGGAAGTCGCACAGTTGCTCGCGCGCAAAAGTAAGCATAAAAGTAAGCATATCTGTGCGGCTTTCGAATGAATCGTCCATCAGCAGGCAACCGCGTGGATTGCAGCGGTCAGCCGAGCCTGAACCTATGGCGCTGCACCCAAAACGGTGCTGTGGTGTACAGGGGGTAATATACGGTAGAAATCGCCACGATTGCAATGGCCCTGTGGGCATGATGGTCGGACATGTCTTGCTTCAGTCGGACATGCCTTGGAACAGGTTGTGCTCGCTACAAATCGGAGAAAGTGACCTAGATATGAGCGAAGAACAGATGGATCAACGGTTGGCACTTGGCCCAACCACGCAGGTGGGGATTGTTGTGCGCGATGCGGAAGCTGCCGTCCGCGCCTGGACGGATCGCTTTCAATTGGGGCCAGCCAAAATTGTCGATTGGCCGCCACCGGGGAGCGATCTGGAAGAGAGCCGCACCTATCACGGGCAGCCGGGGAACTTTCGCATGCGCCTGGCCTTCGTTGAAACAGGCTCGGTGCAGCTTGAATTCATCCAGCCGCTGGAGGGCGATAATATCTACAGCGACTGGCTGGAAGAACGTGGCGAAGGGCTGCACCATATTCTCTTTGAAGTGGCCGACCCCGATGCCGTTGCCGCGGGGATCGATGCCACGGTGATCCAGAGCGGTGGCTCCACGCTCAACCCCGGCGCGATCTGGAGTTATCTGGACACCCAGGAGATGTTGGGCTGTATTGTGGAGTTGAAGACCAAGCTGAACGATTGAGCTGCGTCGCCCCGGCGTGCAACGTGGCCCTCAGCGATCTTGCTGCGCGCCGGGAGCTTCCCCGTCTACCTCACCCGCATTGGCAACCCCGCCACCATAAAGAGCACCTCGTCGGCGACCGCGGCCAGCTGTTGGTTGGCGCGCCCCAACGCATCGCGATAGAGTCGGCCCAATGGATAGGCCGGGACGATGCCCAATCCCACTTCATTGGAAACCACGATCAGCCCGATGTTGGTCTGTGTCTGGAGTTGGCAGAGCGCTGTCACTTCGTTGGCGAGCGCCGCCGCGGCCACATGCTCCGTGGCCTCTTCGGGCAATGTAATGAGGATGTTGTTGGCCAACAGCGTGAGGCAATCGAGCAGCACGAGATCGATCTGTGGTTGTTCGGCGAGCGCGGTCGCAATGGCCGTGGCCACGTCGGTGGCTGCTTCCACCGTTTGCCAGGTGGACGGGCGCTGGGCACGGTGGTTGGCAATGCGCGCAGCCATATCGTCATCCCAAGCTTGCGCCGTGGCCACGTAGAGGATCTGTTGACCCCGTTCTGCAGCCAGCTGTTCGGCGTGTGTGCTTTTGCCACTGCGCGCGCCGCCCAGGATCAGGGTTAATCGTTGCGTCATGAAGTTTCCATCAATGGTACAGAACTGTTGCAGCGTTACAGGGTTGCTGAATTGAAAAGTTGTTGGCCTGGACAGGGTGAAAACTGCTGATCAAAAAGCTGATTGCTGATTCGCAAGATGACGGTTGAAAAAAAGGTGCATAGAACGCGTTCTTTTGTTATGATACACGGATAGCAAAGATGTAAGTCCAGAGTGATTGTTCTATCTTATCACAGCCAAGCCGGAAGGAAGAAGAGATGCGACTGGTGCAGTTTCAGGGGGAGAATGGCGCACGTGGTGTGGGGCTCGTTCAGGCAGATGGGGCAACGCTTGCCTTGCTCGATGGCGTGAGTTATGTGCGCGATCTGGCGCTGGACGCCCATCGCAAGGGAATTGCGCTGACGACGTTGGTGCAGGAACACATTGGGGCCGAGACGGTAGATTATGCGCAGCTGTTGGCTGATGACCGCGTGCTCCCGCCCTTGGATCATCCTGATCCCGCTCATTGTATTCTTTCGGGCACGGGGCTGGATCATCTCGGCAGCGCCCAGGCCCGGGATGCCATGCATGCCAAACTCGACAGCGATGATCTGACTGATTCAATGAAAATTTTCAAGATCGGCGTTGAAGGGGGCAAACCACCGGCGGGCGAAATTGGCTCGCAGCCAGAGTGGTTTTACAAGGGGGACGGTGATTGGGTGGTGGCACCGGGCCAGCCATTGGAACTGCCTGCGTTTGCGCTCGATGGCGGTGAAGAGCCAGAACTGGTGGGGCTCTATGTGATCGGTGATGAGGGCGAAGTGTTGCGCATTGGTTTTGCATTGGGCAACGAATTTTCCGATCATGTGCTGGAGAAGCAGAACTACCTCTATCTGGCCCATTCCAAACTGCGCAGCAGCTCCTTTGGCCCAGAATTGGTGGTTGGCGATCCGCCGGCCGATATTCGGGGAACGGTCCGCATTCTTCGCAACGGTGCAGAGCTTTGGTCGGGCGAATTTCTCACCGGCGAAGAGAACATGACCTACACGCTGGCCAACCTGGAACACCATCACTTCAAATACACTGCTTTTCGCCGCCCCGGCGATGTTCACTGCCATTTCTTTGGCACGGCCACGCTCAGCTTTGCCGCTGGCATTGAACCGCAACCGGGCGACATCTTTGAGATTTCGGCACCGGGTTTCGGCCAACCCTTGCGCAACCCACTGGCTGAAGGCAGAACCGGGAAAAAGTTGATTCCGGTCAAATCGCTCCGCTAATGCTGTGGAAAGCCGGATTTTGACATGATGCTTGCTGACAGCACCAAGTCGCCGCAGCGACTGTGCAGGTGGCGGCTGCGGTAGCAAAGCAATGCCAGTTTTCCCGTTAACCAGTACAGTTGGGCGTAAATACCACGGCGGTAAACAAGCCCAAGCTACTCCAGTGAAATGGGTCAGTTTGCCATGGGCTTGTTTACGCCGGGATCTACTAGCTGTTGTTGGCACTGGGGACAAGCGCCAATCCAGTGGGTAGCTACCCACACAAAGCCGCGTCAGCGGCTGCCTGTTCAGCGGATGAGACCGCTTTTCGCTGTTGGTTTTGTTGTTGCGCGCCGGGTTAGAAACCCGTAAATTTGCACCGGACACTCTGCACCCAGTGGTGATCGGTGTGGCCCACTCATGTGTAACCAGATTGTGTGTGATTCGATTATGTACAATTTTGAATTGCTAACAGGGTACGAACACTGCGCTCACTTCAACGCGTTGACCCGCCGCATCTGGGGGACCAATGCCGACGACGATATTCCGGTCCACGTGTTGGTGACCATCGCGAAAAATGGGGGTGGCCTGCTCGTGGCTCGGGCCGATGATGGCCCCCCCGAGCTGGATCGGATGGTGGGCATGGCCTTTTGGTGGCTTGGCATTCAGCAGCGGCCAGAGCAGACCGCGCCACAGCTCAAGGTTTGCAGCCACATGGCCGGTGTGCTGCCGCCGTGGCAGCGGCGGGGCGTGGGCCGGGCGCTCAAGCTCAAACAGCGGGCATTGGTTCTCGAACAAGGCATTACCAATTGGATGACGTGGACCTACGATCCACTCTACCGCACCAATGGGGTCTTTAACCTACATCGGCTGGGCGCGGTTTGCAACACCTATGCGCGCAACGTCTATGGCGAATTGGACGATGAGCTCAACCGCGGCACGCCCAGCGATCGCTGTCAGGTGGATTGGTGGTTGCAGAGCGAACGGGTGGAGCGAGTGGCGCGCAACGAGCACCCCAACCCGCGGGCGCTGCCTGCTAATTTGCAAATCTTCCCCTCGGCGCTCCGGGCAGAGGGGCTACGTGCACCGGGTGCAACAGATTGCACCTTCAACAGCCGCGCGGTGGCCATCCCCGTGCCCGAAGATATTGGGCTGATCCGGCGACAGGATCCTGCATTGGGCCACGAATGGCGCATGTACATGCGGGAATTGTTGGAGGCGGCTTTCGCTGCCAACTATCGCATGGAGGATTGCATGGAAATTCCCGACTCCGGTTGGCACTATATTTTGCAGGAACGTTCATCCTAAACGTTGGTGGTGGATTCTGGCCCCGGGTGTGGGAATGGATATGAACAGTTGACCATAAAATAGTAACAGGAGAGCAACACATGCGCATTGAACGCGTCGAACTACGTCAAATATTTTTGCCCTATGTCTCCCCCTTTGAGACCAGTGGCTGGCGCGAAGAAGGGTGCCACGCCATCGTCGTGCGGGTCGATGCGGACGGGGTGACTGGCTGGGGCGAATCGCCCGTTGGCCGCCATCCGTTTTACAACGAAGAGAACACCAGAAGTGTCTGGATGATGCAGCAGGATTACCTTATTCCGCTGCTCTTTGCCGCAGAGCTGACGCGCCCAGAGGATGTGACGCCCACCTTTGCCAAGATCCGGGGCAACCGCATGGCACAGTCGGGCCTGGAATTTGCCATGTGGGATTGGTTTGGCCGCAAGCAGGGCAAGAGCATGGCCAGCATGCTCGGCGGCACCCGCGATCGGGTTGATGTCGGTGTGAGTGTTGGCATTCAAAAAGATATTGACACGCTGCTCAAGGTCGTGGGCGATTACATTGACGACGGCTACAAGCGCATCAAGCTAAAGATCAAGCCCGGCTGGGATATCGAGCCAACGCGGGCCGTGCGCAATGCCTGGCCCGACATCATGTTGCAGGTCGATGCCAACAGCATCTATCATCTTTCGGATGCCGAACACCTGGCCAAGCTCGATGAATTTGGGTTGTTGCTAATCGAGCAGCCACTGCCCCACGACGATATCTTTGACCACGCCAAGCTGCAACCCAAGCTGAAGACGCCGGTCTGCCTGGACGAAAGCATTGTTTCGCCAGACCATGCGCGCTGGGCGCTGGAGATGAATGCCTGTGGTGTAATCAACATCAAACCGAGCCGCATTGGTGGCTTGGCCGATGCCAAGCGCATTCACGACATGGCCGCGGCCGCGGGCGTGCCGGTCTGGCACGGTGGCATGCTGGAGACGGGCATTGGGCGCACGGCCAACGTTGCGCTGGCGAGCCTGCCCAACTTCAAGCTGCCCGGCGACATTAGCGCCAATGCCCGCTATTACAAACGCGACATCGTCAAAAATCCATTTACGCTCAATGACGACAGCACGCTCACGGTGCTCGATGCACCCGGCAATGGCGCAGACGTGGATGAAGATTACCTGGATGAAGTGACGGTCGCCAAAGTAGAGCTGAAGAACGAGTAGAACGTGCCACGGTTTGTATCCCCGGCACTGGGTGCCCCTGTTCTGGTTGTCGGGGAGATGGCTGGAAAAGATCCAACGATTATCTCTCTGTTGTTTGCTGGTGTGAGGAAGTAAAAAACGTATGTCGCGAGAACAAGTTGTTACCGTAATCGGTGGTGGATTGGCGGGCACTGAGGCCGCGTGGCAGATTGCCAGCCGCGGCCACCGCGTGCGGCTCTATGAGATGCGCCCCACCCAGCGGACTGACGCCCACGTAACCGATCGGCTGGCTGAGTTGGTCTGTAGCAATTCCATGGGCAGCACCATGCCCGACCGTGCGCTGGGGATGTTGAAACAAGAGATGTTGCGCATGGGTAGCCTGTTGATGCGGGTTGCCTTTCGCCACGCATTGCCCGCGGGCAGCGCATTGGCGGTGAGCCGTGAAGAGTTCGCCGAAGAAGTGACGGCCAGGTTGGCGGCGCACCCCAACATTGAGGTGATCCGCGCCGAGGTGACCACCCTGCCAGACGGTCCCACGATCCTGGCCACCGGTCCCCTCACCAGCCCCGAGCTAACAGCCCAGATCCAGGCGTTGACGGGACAGCAATACCTCTACTTCTATGATGCAATGGCGCCCATTGTCACGGCAGAAAGTATTGACATGTCCATCGCTTTCCGCCAAAGTCGCTATGACCGCAACAGCGATCTGGCCGACTCCACTTCCGCGGGCGACTACATCAACTGCCCTTTTGACAAAGCGGAGTATGAAACCTTTGTCCAGGCGGTGTTGGATGCGCCGCGGATCGAGTTGAAGTCGTTTGAAAAAGAGCTGGAGCGCTACTTCGAGGGCTGCATGCCCATCGAGGTGCTGGCCAGCCGGGGCATGAAGTCGCTGGCTTTTGGGCCAATGCGGCCGGTGGGATTGCGCGATCCACGGACCGAGCGCCGCCCCTACGCCGCGGTGCAACTGCGGCAGGATAATGTGGCCGGGACGCTCTACAACATGGTCGGCTTCCAGACGAATATTCGGTGGGGGGCTCAAGAGGCGGTGTTGCGGCTGATTCCGGGGCTGCGCGAGGCTGAGTTCGTGCGGATGGGCCAGATGCATCGCAACACGTTCATCAACAGCCCCACGTTGTTGCACCCCACGTTGCAATTCCGCCAACGCGGCGATCTCTTCTTTGCCGGGCAGATCACGGGCACCGAGGGCTATGTTGGTAGCACCATGGGGGGGCTGGTCGCGGGGATCAACATGGTGCGGCTCTTGCACAACGAGCCGCTGTTGCAACTGCCGCCCACCTCTATGTCTGGTGCACTGCTCCACTACATCACCCACGCCGAACCAGAGAACTTTCAGCCCATGAAAGCGGCCATGGGGCTCTTGCCGGAATTGGCGGATCCCGTACGCAACAAGCGGGCGCGCTATGCCGCTTATGCCGAGCGTGCCCACCACGCGCTCGAAGCCGCTTTGGATGCCGCGCACTTCGCTCCGTTGACCTTCGAGCCAGCATTGGAAGCAGCCGCACCCGCCACCACGGCTGATCCCATCGAGGCCTGAGCGCCCGGCGCCAGAAGACGACAAAAAGAGCGGCCATTTGGAGATTCTCCAGATGGCCGCTCTTTTTGGGTTTTGTCGCTCTGTTGTGGTACGGGTGCGCTACTTGCCCGTGCTAGCGCTCTTCGACAAATTGCAGCGTCACGTTGGTATCGATCAACCGTTGGCGCAGCGTTTCATTGTCGCCAAAGTAGGCCCGGTCATAGCTTTGGCCCTCGAATTCGCCCGTGAAGAGCCAGCGCTTGTTGTAGAAAAGCAGTGCCAGCATACCCGTGCGCACATCGTGGCACGTGTTGCCTTCATAGACAGTTGTCCAACCACCGCCCTCCTCGATCTCGACTGTGTGGGGGCCGGAACACCAGACCGCCACCACCTGACCATCTGGCATGGTGTAAGCGCCGTTCGCGTCACCGGGGTTGGTACCCAACCAATATCCATAGAGGAAGTTCTCGCCATATTCGCCTGTTCGTTCCTGGCCGGTAAATTGGTTGACATCAAAGACCCAGGAATCGGTGGCGAAGCAGGTATCATCCCAAACGACCTCGTGATCGACGGTGAGCAATTGCTGGTTGGTGGATTGCTCGACTTGCGCCTGCACGGCAGCGCTACAGCTTTTCACCTCGCAACGATCGGAACCACACTGCCAATCCACCTCCCAGTTGCTCTCCAAATCAGACGAGAGGAGTTGTTCCGTCACGGCAACGGCTTCCCCATCACCCGCCAACCGAACAACAGAGGCAGAAACCCAACCTTCACCAACTGCCGGGCCATTGGGATCGGCCAAGCTCTGATAGCAGCAGATCTGCCACCACTCCTGGTCTCCGCTGCGGCTTACCACTTCGAATCCGTCACCGGGGTTCCCTTTGCCGACAATGGCAAAGTCCAGTCCGGGCCCACTGCGAATGTTGGCCCGCGCCCCCACCGTGTTGACAATTACGCTGGTGACCCCTTCGGGCGTTGGTGTTGGCTGGGGCAGTTGGTAGGGATCGATCGATGTGACCAGCCCCTCAAATGTGTTGGGAGGAGGCGTAACATTCTGCTCGTCCGCAATGGCATCTGCCGCCGGTAAATTGGACTGGAGTTGATCGAGTGGCAGTGCACATGCGCTGAGCAAGAGGCTGAGGAGCAGGAGCATCATCAACCAGACAAGCCGCCGCCCATATCGATTCACTGAAGTTAGCCTGGGTAATTGTTCTCTATTGGCGTCGTGCCGGTGTGATAAACGAGGGGGGGAAGCGTGAATTGATTGAAATGAAGCCATTAGTTACATTTTACCTGTAGTCATGAATAGCTGGGTCGCGTCGACATTGCAAATTCGCGGGGTTAAAACCCGTTGCTAACCGAGAAAAGCCGCGTCAGCGGCTGCCTATTCAGCGGCTGAGACCGCTTCTCACCGTTAGCAGCCCAATTAATTGGCGCTTTTCCCAAATGTCAACGGAACCTAGTTCTGGATAGCTAGTTTGCTCTCTGGCCGACCTTACGTGTGTTGATGAGAACCGCCGTAGTATATCACGAATCAACGGCATATCCAAGCAAGATTGGCCGATCGGGTGCGTCCCATTTGCGGCGGCGTACAGAAGAGGAGCAGATTGAGCGTCCGGTCTAGGCCCCCAATGTGGTACGCACCCTGGCCGATCGGTAGCAATTGTGCATCCGTGATTGTGGCACGCCCCCAGAGCTGCACTCTTGTTGGTGCGCTGCAAAAAACCAATGCCTGCTTCGCCTTGGATCGCGAACTGGCTGGGCGGCTACAAGGTCACGTCACCGCCGGCTCACGGGAAATAGGAGAATGTTGGTTCTGCCGCTGGCAGGGGGGGCAGCGG
This sequence comes from Caldilineaceae bacterium, assembly GCA_965228585.1. Taxonomy (GTDB): domain Bacteria; phylum Chloroflexota; class Anaerolineae; order Caldilineales; family Caldilineaceae; genus JAHBVH01. The sequence goes on along the minus strand of CBDDHX010000011.1, from coordinate 207,230 downwards.
CGTTGGGTCAAGCGGCTCTGACTCCACTGCCGTTGCCGTTGGTGCTGCTGCTGTCACTTCTGCCGAAATCGTTGGCGCAGGGGCCGTTGCCGTGGCAGCGCTGATGGGTGTTTCATCGCTCTCTACCGGACCATTTTCTGCCGGTGAATTCTCAGTCGGTGTGCTGGCTGGCGTTTTTGTCGTCTGCGACTGGCGCGTGGCCGTGGGGCGCGATGTTGCTGTGGCGCGTGCAACGACTGATGGCTGGGGGGTAGAGATTGTCACCGTTGCCACGGTTGCTCCCGATGTTGCCCATGGGGTGACAGTCGTTCGTGTCGCGGCGGACGTTGGCTGTCGTGTCCGTTGCCCCGCGTTGGGGGTCCATGTCGGTGTCGCGGGGTGTGTGCGCACGTGGGTGGCCGTGCCCGCCGGCCCCACGGCTGCATCGGTCGGCATGGGTGTTGTCGTCAGTCGAGCGCGTGTTGCCGTCGCTGCAACTGTTGGTGCAACTGTTGGTGCAATTGTGCTGCTGGCATCGTCACCATCTGGAGTGGCACGGGGTGTGGGCGTACCCGGAATCGGCGAACTCTCTGCCGTTGCTGCTGGCTCCGCTGTGCCAACAGCGCGGGTCGCTTCGGCTGCATCGTGCGTGCGCTCACTGGTCAGATCCATCTCGACCGTGGGCTTCTGCTCAATCACATTCTCAACGACATTCTCAACGACATTCTCGATCACATCCTCAACGCTATTCTCTATGGCACCCTGGGTGTTCTCCCGCGTGTCGCCCTGTGGATCGTTCGCGTTCTCGTTGTCACTGTTGTCTTGTGTGCCGTTGTCGCTGTCGGCTTCTGCTGCTGGCACCGAGTCTGGCACTGTCTCTGCCGGCGACTCGTTGGCAGATTCGTCTACAGAACCGGTATCAGATTCATTTGAACCATTGTCGCGGTCCACTTCATTATCGCGATCTACTTCATCGCGGTCCACCTCTTTGGGCATCACCTGTGTGATGACGGGCCGTGGCGTTTGGGTGGGCGCGGGTGTGATTTGTGGCGCAATCATGGGGGTGCGCGGTGGCACTGTGTTTGCCTCTGTGTTTGCCACTGTGGTTGACACTGTATTTGCCACTGTATTTGCCACTGTGGCCTGTAACACTCGCGTGGGTGTGTTACGCAATCCAGAAGCTGGCGCAAGCACTGTGGCCAGCCGATTGAGGGCTGTTGCGGTCGCAACCGTGATTTGTCCAGAGGCTGCCGGCGTGCCAGCCATGGTTGCTGTGGCCGCTGGCGGTGCGGTTACTGTTGCTGTTGAAGAGGCGGTTGCCGTTTGGGTCGACCCTGGCATCTTCGAGCCGTTCTCTCCCTGCTCTTGCCCTGGTGGGACAAGATCGGCCGGTCTCAGCTCAATGGTTGTCAGTTCGTTGGCGGCAGCCTGCACTTGCGCCATGATCTGCTCGGTGAGCGCACTTGCAACGGCCTGGTTGGGGCGGTCCTCGCTCTGAATGAGTGTCTGCGCGAGGACCGCCAGCCATTCGCGGTAAAATTGTTGCCGTTGTGGGTCGGAAAGCAACGCGGCCTCTGCCAATGCCTCGGCAACGTGATGGTTGATGGCGGCCGTTTGTGCCGACTGCGGCTCTCTCTCTGTCTGTTGGCTCAGCGCCCCAATCTGCTCGATGGTTTGCATGGCATGCCACGTCGCCCCTTCGCCAGCCGCGTTCATCAGCAGACCCTGGGTTTGCCGTCCCAAGGTCTGGATCAGAGCGTAGGGGGCACCGGGTTTGCTGGCCGTTATCTGCTGGAGCATCACGGCCCCTGCCACCATCACCAACAGAATCGCAGCTGTGGTCAGAAGCCGCGGCAATCGGTGTGCAGTCCGCGCTGGCCGTTTGATCGAGCGGCTGGCTGTCGGTTTGTGCGGATCGACTCGTTGGCGTTGTGCATAGGCCATTGCCGTGGCGCGCGCGCGTGCCACCAGAGACCGCCCACCGGTGGAGAATGGTGCCCTGCCAATCCCGTTGGTGGGTCGTTTCGCCGCACCGTTATTTCCTAGAAGCGTGCTTCCTGGAAGCGTACTTTCTGGTAGCGTTGATGAATCCCGTGGTGATAGGTCTGATGAACTGGCGCGCGCATGGCGTCGAGAGCCGTTGCGGAGCAGTCCATTGATCTGTCGGTCTGCGTGGCGCGTGTGAGGTCGCTTGGCATGCTCTGCCGCGGCGGCGGTTGCCAGTGCTGTTCGGCCCGCGCGAAATGCAGACGTTGACATGCGTGGCTTGGGCTGTGTGCGCAGCTCGCGCGCCAACTGCAACAGCGGCGCCAGCTCTTGCGCATGGGCAGGATAGCGTGCCAGGCAGCTTTCGACCGTGGCTCCATCTTCAATTGCTTCCAGGCAAAGCGTAACAATGTGCTCGATCTGCATAATGGTTATCCCAGCAGAAATTGTCGTAAATTTGCGAGCGAGCGGTGCTGTAACGCCTTAACCGCACCTTCGCTCTTGTTCAAGATCTGTGCGGTTTCGGCGATGCTGTAGCCATCGATGAAACGCAACAAGATGACATCCCGCTGTTGTTCATTTAACATTTGCAGGTTGCTCAGCACTTGGTCAAAGTCCAGCCGTTCTTCCACGGCATCCAGCACGGAATGGCGCTCGGTAACGCTCTCTGCCTGCTCGATCCCCACATGTGGATGGCGACGCATCTTGCGGATCACATCGATCATCTTGTTGTGAGACAAGCGATAGAGCCAAGCGCTAAAAATGGCTGCATTGTCTTTGGGGGCAATCCGATAGCGGTCGAGCTTTTCGATGAGATGTAGAAAGATCTGTGACGTGATCTCTTCTGCGAGTTCTGCATCGCCAAGGCGCGCCAAAAGATACCGAAAGACCCGATCGGCATAAAGGATATAGAGACCATCGAATGCTTCTGGATCACAGGCTGCCTGTGCTCGCTTGATTAATCCAACCAGAATTTCTTCATCGATGGGCGCATCACGTTGGATTTCGTCCATGCTGACTTTTCAGCAATCAAGATACGATTGGTGCTCAAAAAAGGATACGAAATTGCTACCGAACTTTGTTGCTACAGAACTCTATCGCTACCGAACTTTATCGCTACACATCTTTATTGCTGTGTAACAACAAATTTCAGGTGTTTGCACGGCGTTGAGTCTTCCTGGAAGGGGTCAGTGTTCACGCCGCTTTACAGCGATTGTTGTGACCCCTTCCAGGAAGACAAGCTGATGACAACGTCAGATCTAAATGCGCCAAAACTTAGGTTACACTGTACTTTGTTGTCGTGAAATGTAAATACCTCAATATTCTCCGCCAACGGCAATTAGATAGATAGTCATCTGCTCGCCGGTATGCCGGGGCGACCGCAAGGGTCGGTGGCCTTCGAGGCACCTAGATGAAATGTGACACAATGAAGGTTACGCTCTGTTTATCGCAATACCGAATTCGTCCGACCCCGCGGGATCGGTCTCGGCAACTCCCCGACGTCGAGCCCTCTGTTGACGTAGCGGCGCTAACCGAATTGTCGTGGATTCCGGTGGAGAAAGCAAATTGACGCTGATCGAACCGTGTGGGGATGAAGCTTGTTTGCGTGCGTCCTGCTGACAGTTACAGTTGACAGTTACAGTTGACAGTTGACTGCCACCCCTCTGTAAGAGCGACGCAACCGCGTCCAGACACATTTGCTGCTGTAAGCCGTCGGGTCTGGGCAACTTATTTCAATGCAGCCATTGCTTTGCTAATGCTCTTCTTGGGGCTGATTTTGTACTGCACATCTGCCAGCCGCCCCGCTTCATCAATGAGAAAATGGCTGCGAATGATACCCATGTATTTGCGTCCATACATCGATTTTTCGCCCCAGGTGCCATAGGCGTCGGCAATGGCGTGGTCGCTGTCCACGAGCAGCGTGAAGGGCAGATCGTACTTGCGCTTGAACTGCTGATGTGAGGCCGCATCGTCTGGACTGATTCCCAATACCACGGCGTTCTGTTCCTCAATTGCCGGATATTCATCGCGGAAACCACACGCTTGCGTTGTGCAGCCAGAGGTGTCATCTTTGGGGTAAAAATAGAGCAACACTCGTTTGCCCCGATACTCGCGCAACGAGACACGCTCGCCACTCTCCGTCTCCGCTGTAAATTCGGGGGCCATATCGCCAACCGCCAACGTACTCATCCGCTTTCTCCTCTGCTTTCCCCTCTGCGATCTATCTCTCTTGTTTCGAGCATTTGTCTTGTAAAGAATAATACATTTAGCCATTTTTTGCACCTCTGCCCGCGCGCGGGGAGCGTTCTAGCATTGGCCCAATCGCGGCGCAGTGGGTGGGCCACTTTCTGACCAGTCGGCAAAACACATTTGCCAACCAGAAACGGCAGGTTATAATCAAATATGACTTACGCACGGAGAAGAGCATACTACAGTGCGGTTGGCTTGAAGACGGTAGGTTTCCCGCTTGCCGGAACCACTGTTTTCAAACAGAACCCACTTTAGTGGAGAGCAGGCCACGCGCTGGTTGGCTCTTCTCGACAAGTTGCGTAACTCCAATCAAAGTTGTGCCAGCAACCGGCGTCTGTGCACCGCGACTGTGTCCCGAGCTGCGCTCTCTGCACCGCCATGAATGAGCGGTGTTGCCCAGGAGCACCCGCGGAGGCGGGCTTGCGCCTTGGACCAGAATTACGTGGAAAGTGCCGCACGCGGCGGAAATTCTTTGCGCACGCTACGTACGTCAAAATCTAACCATTCTCATTCCTGGTGAAACAGGAATCCAAATGTTCGCTTTTATCACCACTTTGTCCAACTGCTTTCAAGGAATCGCCATGAAAAGTTCATCTTCCCCCCTTGTCTCATCCAAGGATCTTTCCACTCTTGCAGCCGATGATCCGGCTGAATCAGATCAAGCGGCGGCTGATTCCTCTGCTGCTGGCGCAACTCCGTCAACGCCAAAAAGTGCCCCGCTCTCCACCGCGGCTGCCTATCGAATTCTCTTTAGCCTCATGGTTCCCACCATGCTCATGCCCATGCTCTCCTCTATGTCGCGGGTGGCGTTGCCCATTGTCCGCAACGATTTTCAGATCGCCGCGGACATGACAGCCTGGGTCGATTCGATCTTTCTCTTGCCCTTCATGTTTCTCATGCCCGTGTATGGCCGGTTGAGCGATGGCGTGGGGCGGCGACGTCTGATCCTGGCGGGGATCGTTATTTTTTCCGTTGGCACGGCAATGACGGTGGCTGCCACGAACTTGAGCTGGCTAATGGCTGGGCGTGCCATTCAAGGGGTGGGCACGGCGGGAATGATGCCGCTGGCCATGGCGATGATTTCGACGATTTTCCCCGCCAACGAACGGGGCAAGGCACTGGGCACCTGGAGCTCGGTTGGCCCCACCACGGCTTTTGTCGGTCCACTGGTGGCGGGCCTTTTAGTCGATTCTTGGGGCTGGCGCGCGGCCTTTGCGCCACCACTGCTGGTTGGTATCATTGCGCTCTTCGTGGTCATGCGTAATGTGCCCGCTGGGCTGAGCAAGGTGCAGCCCCACTTTTGGCGCACTTTTGATTGGCTGGGCGTGCTCTTCCTTTCGGGTGCAATGACGTCGTTGCTCTTCTACCTCTCCAGCCGGCCCATTACCGGGGTGGAGCCGCTCCAGGATTGGCGGCTGCTCTGTGCGACGCTTGTGCTCTTCCTGCTCTTTTTCGTCTGGGAAAGGCGTCAGGCCAACCCCTTTGTGGACATGACCCTCTTTCGCAATCGCATGTTCAACCTCGGCTCGCTCTGCGGTTCATTGCGCATGGTGGTGATGTCTGGCCAGGGGTTTCTGCTGCCCCTCTATCTGGTCGATGTACATCAGGTCAGCGCCGCGCAACTGGGCACCATCACCATGGTCAGCGCGGGATCGATGGCGCTAATCGTGCGTTGGGGCGGCCAACTGGCTGACCGCTGGGGCAGCCGCTGGCCAACTGTGCTCGGTATTGGCGGGCAAGGCACGGTGATGGCAATCTTTGCGCTCTTGCCCGCCACCATCCCAATCTGGGGCATTGTGCTGCCGTTGGTCGCCTATGGGCTGACCGCGGGGCTGGTGCTGGCCGCGCTGCATCGGGCTGCCATTGGCAACATCTCCAACGCACAGATGGGGGCGGCAACCGGCCTCTATAGCATGATCCGCTTTGCCGGGGCCATGGTCGGCACCGCGCTCTGTGGCGTGATCCTGCAATTCTTTCTGGATCAGGGGTTACCTGTCCTGCGTTCCTACCAATATAGCTTTCTCTTTCTGGCCGCGGCGGGGCTCGTCGGCGCACTGCTGGGCTTTACCCTGCGCGAACAGCACTAGTACAGTTAGACGTACATACCACGGCAGTCAAACAGGCCCTACAACTCGAGTGCAACAGCAAAACGCAGGGTGGCCTGATTGACGCCGGGATGTTCTAGCCCCTGCGCACCGGCCAGATGAAGCGGCCAGACAAATCGACAAATTTAACCGAACCGAACAAAGTTGACTACAGTGCGGTTGGCTTGAAAAGGGTAGGTTTCCCTCTTGCCGGACCTACCGTTTTCAAACAGAGCCCATTTTAAACGTGAACGAGCCAAACAGAGACGCAGAGAAGAAGGGTGTGCATGAAAATTACCAAAGTAGAAACGCAGATCGTCAAGCCCCGTTGGGTCTTTCTCAAGCTGCACACGGATGAGGGGCTGGTGGGTATTGGCGAGCCAACGCTGGAAAATCGTGCCTACACCATTGTGCAGGCCGTGGCAGAACTGGAACCCTATCTGCTGGGCAAAGATCCGACACGGGTGGTTCACCATTGGCAGGCGATGTACAAACATGCCTTTTACCGTGGCGGCCCGGTGTTGACGAGTGCGCTTTCCGGGGTGGAACATGCATTGTGGGATCTGGCTGGCAAAGCTGCTGGCCTGCCCATCTATCAACTGCTTGGCGGCCCCGTGCGCGATCGCATTCGCGTCTATGCCCACTGCCGCGGCGAAAGCGTTGCCGAGCTGGCCGAACATGGCCGGATGCTCGTTGCACGGGGCTTTCACGCGCTGAAGACGGGTATCCGCGGCGGCCGGCCGGCGCGCCTCATTGAAACCCCCGGCTTTGTCGAGCGGGTGGAAGAGCGCATTGCCACGTTGCGGGCAACGGTGGGGCCCGATGTGGATATTGCCATCGATTTCCACGGTGCCATTAGTCCCCAAACCGCGGGGCTGCTCATCAAGGCGCTCGAGCCCTACCAACCCATGTTCTACGAAGAAGTGGTTCAATGTCAGAACGTTGATGCGATGGCCGACCTCGCGCGCAAAACCCACATCCCCTTTGCCACGGGCGAGCGGCTCTTTACCAAGTGGGCGTTCCGTGAATTGCTGGAAAAGGGCGCGGCCAGCATTCTGCAACCCGACCTATCGCACGCAGGAGGCATCTTTGAAGGTCGTCTCATTGCGGGTATGGCAGAAGCCCACTATGCTGCCATTGCACCCCACTGCCCGCTCGGCCCGGTTTCGTTGGCGGCCTGCCTGCAGTTGGACGCGGCCACGCCCAACTTCATTGCCCAGGAGCATGTTCACCTGGGAGAGGGCTATCTGCGCGAACCCTTTGTCGTGCGCGATGGCTACATTGATCTACCCGCCAAACCGGGGTTGGGCATCGAACTGGATGAGGAAGCGCTGGTCAAACAGGCTGGTGAACCACGCCGCCACCCCGGTCTCTTTCACCCCGATGATGGGGCGGCGATTGACCACTAAAATAAGCTTTGTTTGAAAACGGTAGTGCTACTGCTTTGGTAGACAACCAAAAAATTTACCGTTTTCAAGCCAACCGCACTGTAGCTCCGGAAAGTCGGATTTTGCCATTTTGTCTGCCGGGTTGGAAACCCGCTGCTGCGCGTGAGAAGCCGCCGCAGCGGCTAGAGACAGCAGCCGAATTCATCGTGCTTCTTCCAAAATGTCAAAATTTTCGCGATCGATGCACTAGCCAACCACGATGATCACAATCACAAAAACAGCGAGGAGATTCTCATGTCAACACCCATCATTCCCGCCAACGCGACATTGGAACGGGTCTATCAAGGGGCCGCTTTTGCCGAAGGACCAGCCGCGGATGCCGCGGGCAATGTCTACTTTTCTGATTGCCCCAACAACCGCATCCTCGTCTATCGCCCTGCCACTGGCGAAACCACCGTCTGGCAAGAACCGAGTGGACGCGCCAATGGCATGAATTTTGATGCCGAGGGTCGGCTCGTTGTCTGTTGTGATGGCAAGGATGGCGGCGCGCGTGCGGTTCAGCGCCATGAACCGGATGGCTCGATTACCACGCTTGCCAGCCACTATCAAGGCAAACGGCTGAACGCACCCAACGATCTCTGCTTTGACAGCGCCGGTCGAATCTATTTCACCGATCCACGCTATGGCGACAAAGCAGATCTGGAACAAGATTGCATGGCTGTCTATCGAATTGAGACCAATGGTTCGCTGACTCGGGTAATTGATGACGCGGAAACGCCCAATGGCATTTTGATCACGCCAGATGACCAGACGATCTATCTGGTCGATCACAACCCGGAGCCAGGCGGCGCCCGCACCCTGCTCGCCTATGAGCATACTGGACAGGGGCAGTGGCAACAGCGGGCACTGCTGCATGATTTTGGCAATGTACACGGTGGCGATGGCATGGTGCTCGATGTCGAAGGCAACATCTACCTCACCGCGGGCGAGGGCGAAAGCGCTGGCGTACATATCTTTAACCCAGCTGGCGAGCATCTGGGCCTGATTGCCACCGGTGAGATCGCTGGTAACTGTACCTTTGGCGGGCCAGATCTGCGCACGCTTTACATTGCAGCCAGTACATCGCTCTATCGCATTCGCTTGGCAATTCCCGGATCTCTGGTTTATCCTTCAGGCAACAGACCCACCGCGGCCAACCCATAGCTGACCGAATAATTGTTCAGAGTCGGCCCCAAATCTACGGACCCATCCCATTGATGGTTGAGGAGAAACTGATGAAGACCAAAGCCGCCGTTGTGCGGGAAACCAACCAACTGACCATTGAAGAGGTCAATCTCGATCCGCCGAAGCCGTATGAAGTGCTGGTGCGCATGCAAGCCGCCGGCATCTGCCATTCGGATCTGCACACCTATCGTGGCGAGCTGCGTGCCCAGCCACCGCTGGTGCTCGGCCACGAGGGCGCTGGCATTGTGGAAGCCGTCGGCGACGATGTTGCGCATGTGAAACCGGGTGACCGAATCCTCGTGAATTGGTTGCCTTCGTGCAATCAGTGCCCAGCCTGTCTGCGCGGGCAAAATAATCTCTGTACCCGCCTGCCCGCCACGACTCTGCAGGCGCTGTTGCCCGATGGCACCTCGCGCCTTTCCACCGCGGATGGGCTCATGCTGAAACATTACCTCAGCGCTTCAACCATGGCTGAACATGCCGTGGTTGATCAGGCCAGTGCCATCAAATTGCCCGATGATGTGCCCTTTGAAGTGGCCTCCATTATTGGCTGTGCGGTGTTGACGGGCACGGGCGCCGTGCTCAACACCGCGGACATTGCCCCCGGCAGCTCTGCCGCAATTATCGGCTGTGGGGGGGTGGGGTTGAGTGCCATCATGGGCGCAAAACTGGCCGGCTGTTACCCCATCATCGCCATTGATGTGATGGAGAGTAAATTTGCCTTTGCCAAAGAGTTGGGTGCCACCCACACCATCAACTCGCGCGAGAACGACGCGGTGGAAGCATTGCGCGAACTGATCGACGGCGGCCCCGACTATATCTTTGACAGCGTTGGCGCGGCGGTGACGATCAACCAGGCGCTAATGGGCGTGCGCCCCGGTGGCTCTGCCGTGATCATGGGCATGCATTCCATGAAAGAGACCGTCGCGATTTCGCCCGCCATGTTGATCGCCATGAACAAGAAGCTGCTCGGTTCCTTTGCTGGCTCGGCCCGACCCCACCTGGATCTGCCCCACTTCCTCGAACTCTATCGCAGCGGGCGGCTGCCGGTCGACAAGCTCGTGAGCCAACGGTACAGCCTGGAAGAGCTGCCCCGGGCCTTTGAAGATATGGAAGCGGGCAAAGTAGCGCGGGGTGTGATTCTCTTTGATTGAGTGCCCCTTGCCCGAGCATGCACACAGTGCAGAAGTAGTGCATTGCACAGTGCAACCAACCGGCGTGACTCGTACCCGTGTCACCTGTGCGTTGTGAAGTGCCGAGTTTCGTTGTTTTCACGGCTTTCCCGGTGGGGTTGGAGAAACCCGGTCGCCAACGCTTTTCCCAATGTACGTTAGAAAGTGAATTGCTCGAATAACATGACGCAACAATCTGAATCGTTACGGGTCTTGATCATCGGGGCTCATCCCGATGATCCCGACTATTCTGCTGCCGGTACGGCCGCGCTCTATGCCCAACAGGGGCATACCGTCAAGCTCGTCAGCCTGACCAATGGCGACGCGGGCCACCACGAAATGGGGGGCGCGCCCCTGGCCTGGCGTCGTCGCCAAGAGGCGGCCGCGGCCGGGGCCGCATTGGGCACCGAGTACATCACGCTGGATATCCACGACGGCGCGCTGTTGCCCACGCTCGAAAATCGCAATCAGGTCATTGCGCTGATCCGTCAGTTTCGGCCGGATCTGATTACGATCCACCGGCCCAATGATTACCACCCCGACCATCGCTACGCCTCGCAGTTGGTGCAAGATGCTTCATACATGGTGACCGTTCCCAACGTCGTTTCACATGTGCCCCACCTGCGTACCATGCCGGTGATCGTCCACAGCTGGGATCACTTTCAGAAGCCCTATCCCTTTCAGCCCGATGTGGTGGTTGCCATTGATGACGTGGTGGAACAGAAGCTCGATGCGCTGCATTGCCACACTTCGCAGATGTACGAATGGCTGCCCTACAACGGCGGCTATCTGGCCGATGTGCCCGCGGATCTCGGCGCGCGACGGGCGTGGCTGCGCAAACACCACGAGCCCCGGCTGCGCCGTCAGGCCGAGCTTTACCGCGCGCGGCTGGTTGAGCTCTATGGCGCGCAACGGGGGCGGGCCATTCAATACGCCGAATCTTTTGAGGCGTGTGAATATGGTACTCCGCTGACGGCAGAGAATCGCGCCCGTCTCTTTCCATTCTTTGAAAACTAATCCTGGCCTTCGGCGGTGAATCGAGCTATTGCGCTGCCAAGCCCACTGGCCGCCGGGAATATCAAGGCAGCGCTCATGTGAGCTAAAAAACTCAAGCTGCTACCGACCATCTCCATCCCGTGATAGCGCAAAAATTGCCGCTACCACGGGATGGAGAGCAACTTCGATTACAAAGGAAACTCCAATGCATCCATTTGTTGAACTCGACGTGCCCGCGGGCAACGTTGCCATTCACTGGTTTGAACAGAGCAGTTACGCCCTCAAAGATGAACATGGCACGACGCTGCTGATCGATCCCTACTTCCCGCGCGAGCGGCCGGCGGATCGCTTCATCCATGCTACGTCGCCGGTCGATGAAGCCGCGTTTCCCGTTGATCACGTGTTGCTCACTCACGATCACGGTGATCACACCAATGCCGAGACGTTGCAACGGGTATACACTGCTGCGCCCGACGCCACATTTGCCGGGCCGGTGGAGAGCGTTGCGCGGCTGATCAACGAGGTCGGTGTGCCCGGCGAACAGACCATCACTGTACAGGTGGGGGACAAGATTGCACTCGGCACAATGGCCGTGCACGTGGTCTATGCCAAGCCGCCGGGGGGGGATCCCGCGGCAAATATTGCACCGCCGGATGTGACTCACCTGGGTTACATCGTACACGCGGGTGAACGCAGCCTCTACTTCAGCGGCGATCCCATCAACAATTTTGCCGAACATGAAGATCTGGTGCGAGCCGTCGCGACCTTCCAGCCGGAGTTGGGCTTCATGACCACGCATCCCACCGAAGGCGAATTCCCCTTCTTCCCCGGCTGTGTAGATATGGCCGAACAGATCGGGCTGCGCCACGTGGTGCCCGCGCACCGCGCCTGCTTCGTCAAGCGAGACTATGATCCCGAAACATGGGCCAGCCACTTCGATGGCAAAGGCCCCACGCCATTGATCATTCCCCGCAACAGCCATCTGCTCTATGATGGTCAAGCGAGGTGAGTCCTGCCAACGATGACAGCAGTGAAATCAGGTTGCGACTACCCCTTTGGTAGATGAGACCAGCATTCCGAAAGTGCATCGCACAGGTGTGACGATCATGGGTCGAAGATGATCGTTGGCACCTGTGCAACGCACTCATTCGCAGTTTTCCGTTCTGCGTTCTCAATTCGCTGTTGGCAAGCGCGTACGCTGGTGTGGAGTGCATCGCACAGGTGAGACGATCGTGGGTCCAAGGTAATGGTAGGCACCTGTGCAGCGCACTCATTCACAGTTTTCCGTTCTGCGTTCTCAATTCGCTGTTGGCAAGCGCGTACGCTGGTGTGGAGTGCATCGCACAGGTGAGACGATCGTGGGTCAAAGGTGATGGTGGGCACCTGTGCAACGCACTCATTCGCAGTTTTCCGTTCTGCGTTCTCAATTCGCTGTTGGCAAGCGCGCACGCTGGTGTAGAGTGCATCGCACAGGTGAGATGAGCGTGGGTCAAAGGTGATGGTGGGCACCTGTGCAACGCACTCATTCGCAGTTTTCCGTTCTGCGTTCTCAATTCGCTGTTGGCAAGCGCGTACGCTGGTGCGGAGTGCATCGCACAGGTGAGACGATCGTGCGTCAAAGGTGATGGTTGGCACCTGTGCAACGCACTCATTCACAGTTTTCCGTTCTGTTTGGGTGTTATTTGCGTACCTCTGTGCAGCCTTGCTCGGTGAGTATTTTGCGCAATGCCTTCACGGCCCGTTCCATTCCCTCTGGGCCACTAAAACCGCCGCTGTGCCCGGCCACTGCCAGATGAGGTTCCAGGGCCAGGAAACCCTGGTAGCCCTTGTCGCGCAGATTGGCGATTAACGCTGGCACTTGCCCGTCACCTTCGCCCGCCGGGCGCACGCCGCTGCCATCAGCCATGGCATCCTTGATGTGTACATAGCCGGTGTACTCTTGCAGTTTGGGCCAACCGCGCTCGGTAACTGCCGCTTCGCCAACCTGGACAAAGTTGGCTGGATCCCAGGCAAAGCAGAGCGTTGGGTGGTTGACACCGGCCAAGAGTGCTTGGCAGCGTGCAATGGTGTCGCCGACAATCCCCTTCTCATTCTCCAGGAGCAGTTGCACCCCCGCGTCCGTGGCCACATCGGTCAGGGCACGCAGCCGCTCGATAGCTGCATCTACATATTGATCGTACGCGGCGCTCTCCGTATTTTCCGGTGGATAGAACGAAAAGACCCGAATGCGGTCGGTGCCCACCGTGCGCCCAATGGCAATCAGCCGCCTGAGATTGGCCAGCTCAGTTTCAATGGGCTCGGCAATGGGCGATTTGCCAATGGGGCTGCCAATCGCGCTGACGGTGATGCCCGCCTCATTGCAGAGCTCCCGCACTCGCTCGGCTTCCTCATCTTCCAGTTGTAGAACGTTTTTGCCCCAGGCCCCGCGCAGTTCCAGGTAATCAATCTCCAGATCCTGCAAGACTCGAAGCTGCTCAGCCAAATCATCAGCAATCTCATCGCCAAATGCGCTGATGGTAAATGTCGAATTTGTCATCTTTATCTATTCTCCTTGTTTTCCACTTTGCAGATCTTGCAACAACGCATGGTAGCCATCTCGGTCCAGGGGCAGCACAACCTCGCGGCCGGTGTAGCTCGAATAGATGATGGCGTTGGCCAGCTCCAGCGACATGCGCCCTTCCTTGCCATCGGCACGTACCGGCGTGCCCCCTGCAATGGCCTGGTGCAAGTCCTGGTAAATTTCAATATGTTTTCCCTCACCCGCGTTGAGCGTCACGGGCTCTTCGATCATGGCGGGCGCGGCAAAGCGTTCCGGTGACTGGAGAATATGCTCGGCCATATTGGGTTCGTAGCGTTGGAAGCGAATCTGCCCCCCCTCGCTAATGTTCAGAATGCCGCCCGTGCCCACGATCTCCATGCGGCGTGGTCCTGCTTCTGCCGTGCTAAAGAAGAGGGTACCCATTGCACCGTTGGCCCATTCGAGCATAGCCATCGAGGTGTCTTCCACTTCAATGGAGTGGCGCACCGTCCGATTCCAGGCCACCACGCGGCTCGGCAATCCCACCAGATGGCAGAGCAGATCCAGGCTGTGGGGTGCCTGATTCATGAGCACGCCACCGCCCTCGCCACGCCAGGTACCGCGCCAGCCCGCGCTTTTGTAATAGGCAACGGTGCGCAGCCACGGCTCCACTTGCGTCACCCGCTGGATTTCGCCCAGCCGTCCGCTTTGAATCAGTTGGCGCGCGGCTTCAACTTCGGGGCGAAAGCGTTGTTGAAAATTGATCGCCAGCACGCGCTTGTTCTTTTCCGCGGCTTCAATCATGGCGTCGGCTTCGGCCACCTCGACGGCCATGGGCTTTTCCACCAGCACGTGGCTGCCCGCGTTGAGCGCGTCAATGGCGATTGAGGCGTGGAACGGGTGGGGCGTGAGGATCACCGTCACATCCGGTCGGGCTGCGGCCAACAGCTGGCGATGGTCGGTGTAGAAAGGGCAGCTGAGCTTGTCCGCGCCACTTTCGCCGGTGTCGGGGTTGACGTCGGAGCCACCCACGACCATCACGGTTTCCAGCTGTTGGAGCGCGGGCAGATGCGCGCCGACGATGCCGGCGCCAATGCCCACGATGGCGTGGCGCAGCGGCGCGGTTGCTGTGTCTGTTGTTTGGGATGAACTAGCCATAACAATTCCTTTGTACTTGAATGGTGCTGGTCGGGGCACGTGGGCCGGGGGAGCAGCGCACGGCAATGAGTGGGTGTAATCGTCTGCGCTTTATCATACCCGATCCATTCCCAGAAATAGAAAAGTTTTTCCAGACGGTAAAGGCTTCGTCTCCAGTGTTCCCGTTGCCAGTGCTTTCCAGCTTTGACCATTGCAGCCAACTGTTTTCAACGTGGTGGTGGCAGATTGCAAAGGCAATTCAGAACTTGCAAAGATTGGGGGTTGACAGTTAGAACTAAATGTGATACTGTTTCCGAACATCGTTCAGTTTTTGTGGTTTGTACGATAATGGTGACTTGCTGCCGAACCATGTAGGTTGACAAAGATGCATGAGAAAGACGCATGAGAAAAATGCACAAGAAAAATGCACAAGTACAGTGTAACTGAAGTTTTGTGCGTTTCAGTCGGCCCAAGTGGGCTCTATTGAGTGCATCGCACAGGTGAAACAATCAGGGGCAAGGTGGATTTATTGCACCTGTGCAACGCACGCTGTTGTGGGGTGGTTCACTGGAATTAGGTTGCACTGTAATAAGTTGATATAGAAATTACTTGTTAAGGAAATTGCATGAGCGCATTAACACCACGCGAGCGCCGTCAGCAGCGTACACAACAGGCCATCATTGATGCCGCCCGTCAGATTATCCGCGATGCAGGGATCAATGCGCTTTCCATGCGCGCAATCGCCGAGTGCATCGACTACAGTCCGGCCGGGTTGTATGAATACTTTGGCAGCAAGGAAGAGATCATCGGCGCCGTCTGCAAACAAGGCATCCGGCGGCTGGCGGGGCGGCTGCAACAGGTGGATCCAACACTCGCGCCAATCGATTATGTGGTGGAGTTGGGCATGGCCTATATCGATTTTGCGATTCACAATACCGACTGGTTTTTGCTCATGTTTACCACCGTTCCCTTGGCACGGAATGCAATGCCGCCTGTGCTGCCGGCCGATCCGCAGCAGAGCATGAACCTGACACCCGGTCAGCAATTGCAAAAGGATGATGCCTTTGGCATCCTCGTGGGTGGGATCCAACGCTGTGTGGCGGCTGGGATTTTGCACGAGCAGCCCAACTTTGGGGTGTTGGAAATGGCTTACGCGGCCTGGGCCCACGTCCATGGCATCGCCATGTTGCATGCGACGGGTCTCCAGATCTTCGCCGACCGCTACGAGGCGGTGAACCGTACTGTGTTGCGTTCGGGTCTCTTTGGGCTTGGCGTGGCTGCCGCTGCCGGCAACAGCCATCAGTAGCGCCATTGTTAGGGACGGGCCAATTTTTTTTGGGCCTGTGCCGAACAGCGTTCGTAAAATGTAATTCATTCGCCACTGGCTTGCGTCTGTTCAATTGGGTTCATGGCGCGCGGCAGCTGTTTCCATGGCTGGTTGCTCCGCCGTCAGGTTGCGGCCAGAGGCTGCAGAGAAAGTGAATCGTTCATGTACAATCAACTCTTTCAGCTTGCCAGTCTACTCGTCATGCCCTTTTGGTTCCTGATGATTGTGCTTCCTTTTTGGCGTCCGGCCCGGCAGATTGTGGCTTCGAGCTGGATTGTGTTGCCAGCCGCGCTCTTCTATGCCCTGCTCGTGCTGCCCAATCTGGGCGAGCTTTTTCAATTGTTGCTCAATCCAGCGTTGGCACCCATTGCCGCGCTGCTCGGCACGCCATTTGGTGCCACAGTTGCCTGGGTGCACTTTCTCGCCTTTGATCTGTTTGTCGGCCGCTGGATCTTTCTCGACAGCCGGCGGCGCGGGATCTCGGCATGGCTAACATCGCCGCTTCTCCTGTTGACGCTGCTCTTTGGGCCATTTGGCCTGCTGCTCTATCTGTTGCTGCGCGCGTTTCTGGGCAACCGGCGCATAGAGACAGTTATCGAGCAACAGCTGCCGAGCAACCGGTGACATAAATTTTTTTTCGTCTCTTCCGAACAATGTTCGACAATAGATTGCTGTTCAATGTTTTACTGTTAAATTTGCTACTGTTCAAGAGGTTCTATCTATTCAAGCGAGGCTACAGCCATGAAAAATCTGACCGACTCACTCCGCTCGCTGCATCGCCATTTTTGGCAGATCAATCGACCCATGACGCTGCTCTTTTGGTCGATGGCTCTCCTTGTGTTGCTGGGCATTGTTGGGATCGCGGTTGATTCCCGGCAAGTGTTGGGCCAGGCAACCTGGACCAAAACAACCAAATTTGCAATTTCAATCATGCTCTATGCTGGCTCCATGCTCTGGGTCTTTGGCTACGATACGCTGCGCCCCCGACTTTCCCGCTTTATTCTGTCAATGAGCGCGTTGCTGCTGGGTGTGGAAATCCTGTTGATCCTCATTCAGGGCGCACGTGCCGTGCCCATGCACTTTAACTATTCCACCCCGTTTGATTCCACGCTATATGCGATCATGGGAGGCTCGATCCTGATCTTCTGGCTCTTTAACGCATTGGGTGTGGCGGTCTTGCTGGTCCAACAGGTGCCCAGTCCAATAGTGCGGCTGGGGCTGCGGTTGGGCTTCATCATTGCCTTGCTGGGCATGCTGCAAGGCTATCTGATGACCGTGCCCACTGCCGACCAACTGGCGTTGCTGACCGCTGGCCAGGCGAGCCCTTTCATAGGCGCGCACACAGTTGGTGCCGTTGATGGGGGCTCGGGTTTGCCCTTCCTGGGCTGGAGCACCACCCACGGCGATCTGCGGATTGGTCACTTTGTGGGGCTACATGGGCTGCAGATCATTCCACTGGTGGGGCTGTGGCTCACGCGGCGGCGTGAAGCGTGGCTAACCACTGGCCACCGCCTGGCGTTGCTCTGGATCGCGGCCGCGGGCTATCTGGGCGTCGGGTTGCTCGTCACCTGGCAGGCACTGCGCGAACAGCCATTGCTTGCCCCCGATCTCTGGACAACGCTGGCCGCGATTGTGCTCGGTGGGGCGGTGCTGGCTGCCACGCTTGTGATCCTCTTCCGTGCACGCCAAACCGGGCCCATACTCACCGGCATGGGCTCCTCGGCGCGCTAGAGCGGCTACCTGAGCTCACCACAGCATTGGCAGAGTCCTGCCGGGCAACGAACAGTTGTTCGGCAGATTGCCCGCTGCCCAGCATGCGGCTAAGCCTGCTGCGGTGAGATGGCGTTTCGGTCTGCTGGCAATGCGGCTTGACAACGAACCCAAAATCGCTTCAAATAGGCAGGTGGCATTGCACCCATTGGCAAGCGTCTGATGTGGCAGTGCTCGAACAAACTCCATCTGCAAAGCGAGGAAAGGAACCGCCGTGAGCAACAAGCCCCTCTATCCGACGATTGATGAAGCCCGCCGTCTGCAACTGTTGGCCCCGCCCACGGGTAAAGTACGCATGGTGTTGGACACCGATACCTTCAACGAGGTTGATGACCAGTTTGCGGTGGCCCACGCACTGCTCTCGCCCGAAAGCATGACCGTCGAAGCAATCTACGCCGCGCCCTATTACAAAAAGAGCATTGCCGATGCCGGTGAGGGCATGGAATTGAGCTATCAGGAGATTCTGCGTCTGCTCCAGCGGCTCAACGTTGCCCCCGAAGGGTTGGCTCACCGTGGCTCGGCCGCGTTCATGGCCGATGCCACCACACCCGTTACCAGCGCGGCCACTGCCGATCTTATAGAGCGAGCCATGACAACAGCACCCGATGCCGAGCCGCTCTATGTGGTCGCCATTGGTGCCATCACCAACGTCGCCAGTGCCATTTTGCTCGAACCCCGGATCATCGAACGCATTGTGGTCGTTTGGCTGGGAGGACATGCGCTCTATTGGCCCACCGCGCGCGAGTTCAACCTCTCTGGCGATCCACACGCCGCCCGTGTGCTCTTTGATTCAGGTGTACCACTGTTGCAATTGCCCTGTTGGCCCGTTGTTTCACACCTGTTGACCAGCGTTGCCGAACTGGAACGCTATGTGGAGCCGTGTGGCGAAATCGGCGCTTTTCTCACCGAACGGGTCAAGGGCTATCACGGTGAACACAAAGGGTGGGCCAAAGAGATCTGGGATCTGGCCGCCACTGCCTATCTGGTTAACCCCGACTGGATCGAAACGGCGCTCGTTCACAGCCCCATTCTCACCACGGAAGAGACGTGGAGCGCAGATCCACGCCGCCATCTGATCCGCACAACCACCCGCATCAAGCGTGACGCGATCTTCCGCGACTTCTTTGCCAAGCTGGCCGCTTTTTCCACGGGAACAACAGCAGAATGACGCCAGAGAATCCACTGCCCATGAGTACGCCCGCGGCACAAGGAATTGATCCGGCCGCGATCAGCGCCTTTCTCCGGGCCGTCGAGACGCAACAGCTGGAGCTCCACAGCTTCGTGCTGCTTCGCCACGGCCACACGGTGGCTCAGGGTTGGTGGCATCCCTATCGTGCCGACTTGCCCCACATGCTCTTCTCCCTCAGCAAAAGCTTTACGTCGACAGCCGTGGGGCTGGCCATTGACGAGGGGCATTTCACGGTTGATGATTGCGTGGTCGACTTTTTCCCCGATGAATCTCCCGACCCAATCTCGCCCAATCTGGCGGCCATGCGCGTGCATCATCTGTTGACGATGACCACCGGCCACGTGGAAGCGGCCATCGATCGCGTGGTGCGCGTGAACGAGCGCAACTGGAGCAAAGCCTTTCTGGCCTTGCCCGTGGAAGAGAGACCGGGCAGTCTCTTTGTTTACAACAGCGGTGCCACCTATATGCTCTCGGCAATTGTCCAGCAGGTGACGGGGCAGACACTGCTCGATTATTTGCGCCCGCGGCTGTTCGATCCGCTGGGCATTGCACAAGCGACATGGGAACGTTGTCCACGCGGGATCAATACCGGTGGTTGGGGGCTCAACCTCACGACCACCGCGATTGCCCGCTTTGGGCAGCTCTATTTGCAGCGCGGCGAGTGGCAGGGGCAACAGCTTCTTCCGGCACCGTGGGTGGCCAAGGCAACCGCGTACCAGACGCCAAACAATGGGGAAAACCCGGATTGGGCCCAAGGTTATGGCTATCAGTTCTGGCGCTGTCGGCACAATGCCTATCGGGGTGATGGCGCGTTTGGCCAATTTTGCATTGTCCTGCCGGCCCAGGATGCCGTGTTGGCCATCACGAGTGGCACCAACGATCTGCAAGCCGTGTTGGATCAGGTGTGGGAACAGCTATTGCCCGCGTTGCAGTCGGAGACCTTGCCCGCCGTGGCCACGGCCCAACAGCTGCTGGAAACAGAGAGCGCCAACTTGGCGATTCCGCCAGCTACAGGCGAAGCCGATCCATTGCTGGCGCAGACGATCTCTGGCCAGCGTTTTGAGCTTGCGGCCAACACGTCTTTTGCGGCTGCTTCTGAGTTGTTACTCCATGCAATTACCCTGACCTTTACCGAGGGACAGACGATCTGTTGCCTGGAGGATGAGGCGGGAACCCATTACGTTCGCTCTGGTCAAGGTCAGTGGATCGAGAGTCGGACCACCTATCGGCAGCCAGAGGGCCAACAAGTGGCAGCCGCCGGGGCCTGGGTGGGTGCCGGAACCTACGTGATGAAGTTGCAGCTGATCGAGACCCCCTTCTGCCTCACCATCAGCTGTCATTTTTCTGAAGAAAAATTGCACTACCAGGCCGCGCTAAATGTTAGCTTCGGTCCCACCACGGTGGCCCTGGTGGGCCGTCCCACACCAGCATAGGCCCACATGATCATGGGCCCACATCAGCATGGGCCCACACCAGCATAGTAATTACCAGAATCGTGGCGACCACGGCACCCAAACCAGCGCATCGACTCTCTCGCTTTGCGGTGGTGGGGGTGTCGCGCGTGGTGGACAATTCACGCTTGCTCATCTTTTGCACGAGCTTTTGCATCAGGTCGCCAACGTGACAGTCGTCAACATGACAAATGGCGAACTACTGAGTATACTTGATATAATTTGCAAGCCACGGAAGCGAGCGAACGCCCAAGTACGCGGCTCTTCGCTCTGCACGAACCGGGGCTGGCGAGCTGTTCTGGTCCGCGTGATAGACGAGAACGTGATAGACGAGAACGTGATGGACGAGTAGCACGGTTGTCACAGCCATTGTGATCGCGCTGGTTGACCGCCACGTGATGGTTGCAGTGGCTAACCGCCACGTAAATTAGGAAAGGCAAAATGATGAAGCTGGGACTCACACTCATTGCCCCGGTACCGGATTGGGCAGGGCTTGACAGAGAAGATTGGGCCAAAGCTTGTGGCATTTCGGCACAGCTATCACGGGCACAGTTATCGCTGCCATGTAGCACCGGAGACAGGGCCAAACGCCAGCTTCCAACCGAGCACAACTTGCGCAGGAATCGCTTGAGGATCATCTATTGATATAGGTGCATCGTCCCTGCATCTTGATTGGGTGCAAACGCTTCCGGCCGCTTGTTGGTCTTCTGGCACAGCTCAACAGAAGCAGGACCAACGAGGTAGCGTTGAGAAATCGACAGTAAAAATAGTATAACCTGAGTTGCGCCCCGGTTGCCTGCTAGGCGCGTGATAGAGAGAAAATGCTCAGCGATCACGCTCGTGTCGGGATGGTCGGTAGCAACTTGAGTTGGTACAGTAAAACAATATAGAGAAACTAAACTGCAATGCCAAAACGAACTGACATTTCTTCAATTTTGATCATCGGCTCTGGTCCCATTGTGATTGGTCAGGCCTGCGAATTTGACTATTCTGGTGCCCAAGCGTGCAAAGCGCTGCGCCAGGAAGGGTACCGCGTCATCCTGGTCAATTCCAACCCCGCAACCATCATGACCGATCCAGAGATGGCCGACGCCACCTACATTGAACCACTCACGGTTGACGTGGTGGAAAAGATCATTGCCAAAGAGCGTCCCGATGCGCTGTTGCCAACGGTGGGCGGCCAAACTGGGCTCAACCTCTCGGTCGATCTGGCCGAAGCGGGCATACTGGATAAGTATGGGGTGGAACTCATCGGTGCCAACTTGAATGCCATGAAGACCGCGGAAGATCGGGAGCTTTTCAAAGACGCGATGACCGCGGTCGGGCTGGAATCACCCCAAAGTGGTCTGGTGCACAACCTGGAAGAAGCCCATCAGGTCGCCGCCGAAATCGGGCGCTATCCGCTCTTTGTCCGCCCCAGCTTTACCCTGGGCGGCAGTGGCGCGGGCACAGTCTTCACGCCGGAAGAATTTGACGA
This sequence comes from Caldilineaceae bacterium, assembly GCA_965228585.1. Taxonomy (GTDB): domain Bacteria; phylum Chloroflexota; class Anaerolineae; order Caldilineales; family Caldilineaceae; genus JAHBVH01. Next base: position 185,282 of record CBDDHX010000011.1, on the reverse strand, counting down.
AAAAGTGGCGTGGGGGTTGAAGGAAAGCCCCGTTCACACCGTGCTGGTCGAAGAATCGCTCATTGGCTGGAAGGAGTATGAGCTGGAGGTAATGCGTGACAAGGCCGACAACTTTGTCGTCGTCTGCTCCATCGAAAATCTGGATGCCATGGGTGTTCACACCGGCGACAGCATTACCGTGGCGCCCTCGCAAACGCTGACGGACAAAGAATATCAGCGCCTGCGCGATCAGGCGCGGCTGGTGATGCGCGCGGTCGGTGTGGAAACCGGCGGCAGCAACGTGCAATTTGCCGTTGATCCCGAGAGCGGCCGGGTGGTAATCATTGAAATGAACCCCCGCGTCTCGCGTTCCAGCGCGCTGGCCTCCAAGGCGACGGGCTTCCCCATTGCCAAATTCGCGGCCAAAGTCGCGGTGGGCTACACGCTCGACGAACTGAAGAATGACATCACGCAACAGACGGTGGCCGCGTTCGAGCCATCCATCGATTACGTGGTGGTCAAAATTCCGCGCTGGGCCTTTGAAAAGTTCCCCGGTGTGGATCGGGAACTTGGCCCGCAGATGAAATCAGTTGGAGAGGTGATGGCCATTGGGCGCACCTTCAAAGAAGCGCTGCAGAAAGGCGCGCGCAGCCTCGAAATTGGGCGGGACGGTCTGGGGCCGGTAGAGCGTGATGCCGCGGGGCACTTCAAAGGGTATGAACCCAACACAGAGCTGCACGATCTATTGCGTATTCCCAACCGCGACCGGCTCTTTGCCACCTACGAGGCGCTGTTGCAGGGGGATGATGTGACGACTGTCTGCCAGATCACCCGCTATGACCCCTGGTTCGTCGCCCAGATGGCTGAGATCGCTGACTTTGAACGCAACCTGACCCGGTTGGAGCCCGCAACCCTGCGCCAGGCCAAACGCTTTGGCTTTAGCGACGCGCAACTGGCCCGCATCTTGCAAAAGAAGTTGGCCGACGGCGCAACCATCAATGGCAGCATCGAATCGCCGTTGACGGAGCTGGATATCCGGGCCTTGCGCAAAACAATGGGGCTACTACCCACCTATCACCAGGTGGACACCTGTGCCGCGGAGTTTGAGGCCTACACGCCCTATCTCTACAGCAGCCAAGAGATGGAGAGCGAGGCACTACCCACCGACCGCCCCAAGGTAATTATTCTGGGCGGTGGCCCCAATCGCATTGGGCAGGGGATCGAGTTCGATTACTGCTGCTGTCACGCCAGCTTTGCTTTGCAGGATCTCGGCTATGAGACGATCATGGTCAACTGTAACCCCGAGACGGTCAGCACTGACTATGACACCAGCGACCGACTCTACTTTGAGCCCCTTACCTTTGAGGATGTGCTCAACATTGTGGAGCGCGAAGCGGGCTCTGATCTGGGGGCGAATGGGGATACGCATCTGATCAAAGGTGTCATCGTGCAATTTGGCGGTCAGACACCGTTGAACCTGGCCAATGCGCTGCATGATGCAGGAGTTCCCATTCTCGGTACCCCGCCCGATGCCATTGACCTGGCCGAGGATCGGGATCGCTTTGGCGAGCTGTTGGAGCGGCTAGACATTCCGTCGCCCGCACATGGCATGGCGCGCGACGCGGACGAGGCAACGGCCATTGCCCAACAGATCACCTATCCCGTCGTGGTCCGGCCTTCCTATGTATTGGGGGGGCGCGCGATGGCAGTGGTCGATGATGAAGCCGCGCTCCGCAACTACATGAGCGAAGCGGTTAGCGTTTCTGCGGATCGCCCCATTCTCATCGATCGCTTTTTGGAAGATGCGTACGAAGTCGATGTGGATGCCATCTGTGATGGGGAGCGAGTGGTAATCGGCGGTGTAATGCAACATATCGAAGAGGCGGGCATTCACAGCGGTGATAGCGCCTGTGTGCTACCCCCATACAAGATCAGCCAGTACCATCTCAACATCATTCGCGAGTACACTGAAAAGTTGGGGTTGGCGCTGGGCGTGCGGGGTCTGATGAATGTGCAATATGCCGTGAAGGACGATGTTGTCTATGTGCTGGAAGTGAACCCGCGGGCCAGCCGCACCGTCCCCTTTGTCAGCAAGGCCACTGGCGTGCCGTTGGCGAAATTGGCGGCACAGGTGATGGCGGGTCAATCGCTGGAAGAATTGGGAATGATCGAGGAGCCACAGCTCGATGGCTTCTTTGTGAAGGAAGCTGTCTTGCCCTGGAAGAAGTTTACCGGCATCGACACCATCCTGGGGCCAGAGATGCGCTCCACTGGCGAAGTGATGGGGCACGCGGCTAGCTTTGGCCACGCCTTTGCCAAGAGCCAACTGGGCGCGGGGACCGGGCTGCCCACGAGCGGGGGCGTGCTGATCACCGTCAATGATTTTGACAAGGGCAGCGCGCTCAAGCTGGCGCGCGATCTGCATCGGCTCGGCTTTACGATCTATTCCACCGCGGGCACTGGCGCGCTGATTGAAAGCAGTGGCACCCCGGTGACAATTTTGGAAAAGGGGAGCGTCGGTGGCGAGGGCTACAGCACATTGGCCGCCATTCAGGATGGTAAGATCGGATTGATCATCAACACCCCGTTGGGCCGTGACAGCCGGGAAGATGGGGTTCGGATCCGGCGGCTTGCCACCCGCATGGAGATCCCGTTGATCACGACGCTCTCCGCGGCTCAAGCCGCGGTGAATGGTATTCGTGCCATGAATCAGAAAGAGCTACAGGTGCGCAGTCTGCAAGAGCACTACGAAAACTGATCCAGCTCTGCTGTCACAAGAGATGCCCCTTGTTCATTGCTGGCCCCACGTAGAGCGTGGTGGCAAGATTGAACAAGGGGCGTATTTGTGTCGGCAACAAGTGCCGACTTTTTTCGTATGTATCTATTGCCATCTATTTCCGTGCATACCGGTTGCCGCATGGAAAACGGCGCGTGGCGCTGCCCGTTAGATCGTGCCGTAGCTGGGCAGGGGGCGTTTGCCCTGTTGAAAGACACGACGGGCAACGTGATAGTAGTCAACTAGCTGATCCATCGTGGCGCGCCAGGATCGACTTTGTGCGTGCCGATAGCCATTTTCGCCCATCTGTTCGCACAGTTGAGGATTATCGCGCAGCCGTGCAATGAGCGGTCCGATCTGGTGCAGGTCGCTGGGATCGTAGAAGAAGCCATTCTCTCCATCGATCACCGTGTCTACAACGCCGCCCGCTTTGGCCGCGATCACGGGCAATCGGCAAGCCATTGCTTCGAGCGCAACCAAGCCAAAGGTTTCGGTGGTGGAGGGAAAGATAAAGGCATCGGCCGCCCGATATGCAGAAATGAGATCGGCCCCGCGCAGAAAACCGGGGAAGGTCGTTGGGGTTCCTCGATAATGTTCTTTCAGCGACTCGTGGCTGGGGCCACCCCCAATCATGGCGAGACGGACCCCCTTTTCGGCAAAGACATGATCGCGAATCTCTTTCAAGCCTTTTTCCGGCGATTGGCGACCAACGTTGACGATCAAGAATTCGTCGGGGTTGCCATCGGTGAGCCGATGGCGCATGGCTTCATCGCGTGCGCCTGGCGTAAAGAGATCGGTATCGATGCCACGTTTCCACCAACGCACCCGCCGGAAACCCTGGCGCCGCAGATCATCGCGCACTGCGGTGGAGGGACAGAGATTGACATCGGCCTGATTGTGAATGGTACGCAGGTAGCCCCGCAATACCGGCGAGACAAAGCCCAGCCCATAATGTTCCACATAACGGGGCAGATCCGTGTGGAATGAGGCGACGGTCGGCACGTTGAGACGGCGACTGTAGGAGAGACCAAAGGGACCCAGCACAACGGGGTTGACGAGGTGAATCAGGTTGGGCTGAAATTCATTGATCTTGGCCCAGACCCGTGGCCGAGGTACGTTGATGCGCAACTCTGGATAGAACGGAATGCGGGGGCCACCAACGCCCACAATTTCTGCGCCTGCGTATTCTTCCGGCCCACCGGGAGGCCCAAAGAGAATCACTTCGTGGCCCTGTTCCTGCAAACGCTGCAAGGCCAGACAGAGAATACTCACTACACCATCGATTTTGGGTAGAAATGTTTCGGTAAAGATTGCGATCTTGAGTGGTTCGCCGGTTTCGTGCATAATGGTCCTCGTGTTTTTTATTCCAATATCAACTCTACCTCGACGGCTCCAGTAGAGGGTCGGGTTACAGAGTCGAGCAATATAGGTGATGATACCACAAAAACAGCTGTTTCTCTGTAAACTAAACCATGCTTATGTTAGCGTTTGGTTAAACAGAGCCATGTCATATATGCTTGATATACAGAAACTGTACAAATAAATTCATGACTGTGTTAACTTGCACAAACAAACTATTGAGACACACATCACAAGCTGAATACACAAGACGCTGAAGACACAAGACGCTAAATACACAAGGAGAAACATAAGATGAGCAAAGGGAATGTACTTGTTTTGGGAGGTGACGGCTTTTGTGGCTGGCCCACATCGCTCCGCCTCTCGAGCGAGGGGTACGATGTCACGATTGTGGACAACTTGTCCCGGCGCAAGATCGATGTGGAGCTGGGTTGCCGTTCGTTGACGCCAATTGAAACCCCGGAAAACCGGTTGGCTGCCTGGAAAAAAGCCACGGGTAAGACCATTAATTTCGTTGATCTAAATGTGGCCGAAGATTATAGCGAACTACGTGATCTGATTGCTGAAGTGCAACCCAAGGCCATCGTTCACTTTGCCGAACAGCGGGCAGCTCCCTACTCCATGAAGTCCCCCAAGCACAAACGCTATACCGTCAATAACAATGTGAATGGTACGCACAACCTGCTTTGCGCGTTGGTCGATTCCGGCGTGGATGCTCATCTGGTTCACCTGGGCACAATGGGGGTTTACGGCTATGGCACCGCGGGCATGGCCATTCCCGAAGGCTACCTCAATGTCAAGGTGGAGATCGAGGGCAAGGATCATGATGTCGAGATTCCCTATCCGCCCCATCCCGGCAGCATCTATCACATGACCAAAACGCTTGACGCGCTGCTCTTCTACTACTACAACAAGAACGATGGTGTGCGCATTACCGATCTGCATCAGGGCGTTGTTTGGGGGACCAATACCGAAGAGACCATGCTCGATCCGGCGCTGATCAATCGCTTCGACTATGAAGGCGATTATGGCACCGTGCTCAATCGCTTCTTGGTGCAGGCGGCGGTCGGCCATCCGCTGACGGTCTATGGCACCGGTGGCCAAACGCGTGCCTTTATTCACATGCGTGATTCTGTGCGCTGTGTGCAGCTGGCCATTGAGAATTCACCCCAACCGGGCGATCGAGTCAAGATCTTCAATCAGATGACCGAAACCCATCGTGTTCACCAATTGGCCGAGATCGTCTCTGGGCTGACCGGTGCCGAAATTCGCTACTACGTCAACCCCCGCAACGAATCTTTTGAAAATGAATTGGTCGTGCGCAATGATCAATTCCTGGCCCTTGGGCTGAATCCAATCAAGCTCAGTGATGGCCTGTTGGAAGAGGTCTACGAAGTGGCTGGCCGCTACAAAGATCGCTGCAACATGGACAAGATCCTCTCGGATTCCCGCTGGCGCAACGATATTCCCAAGGACAAAGTTGGCTCGGATAGTCCCGTGCTTACCCGCACCACAACCAATGGACATGCCCCGGAAAAAGCGTAACCGTCTGGATTTGCAGTAGCAACAAGGTTGTCATTAAAAAAGGCCAGCATCACACAGATGCCGGCCTTTTTGTATCTAACTGCCACCCCACCACGCTTTGGGGCGCATGCGTTCGCCATAGCCCAGCCGCTTGTCCACCGCCAACATCAGCTTGCGCAACGGTGTTGCGGCCAGCCGTCGCCCCAGCCGATGCCACCACTTGCTGTAATCCTTGTTGTACGGACAGACGCGAATGCAGATCGAGCAGTCGCTATTTTGGGCTGCCCAGTAGCGGAAGCACTTTTCCCCATCCACCGACCATTTGCGCACCCCTTGGATATTCGATTGGTTGTGCCGATCTGACGATGGTGCCCCATGTGGGATCGCTTTGACCGGACAACCGTCGGCGCAGCGGCGACACTCTTGGCAAAATTCCTTGACCCCAAATGCAACCGGCTGATCATGGGCCAGCGGCATGTCCGTAAAGATCTTGCCCAGCCGCACCCGCGGCCCGAACTCCTTGGTAATGAGCAGCCCGTTGCGCCCATATTCACCCAGGCCCGCCCGGATGGCCAGCGGAATGGCCAGCGCGCTGTCATTCATGCTGGCAACCGCGCGATAGCCCAGGTTGCGAATAAACTGAGCTATCGACAGCACCACCAGCGCGTCGTGAGAATAGCCCAACCCAGTCGCGGCACCGCTCAACGCCGACGGCACGGTGCGGATCAGGTCATAATCCATCGCCTGAGCCGTCACGATTACATTGGGTAGATCGGGCGGGATCTCCTGTGGTTTTTCCCGCTGTTGCAGATCGCTAAATTTGTGGGTGTAGAGCCAACGCTCGTCGAAGTGAGTGATCCCGACCAGATCCGCGCCGTAACCCTTGGCCACCCGCTTTAGCATTGCGGCGGCCTGCGCCGGTGTACCCACCTCCTGTTGCACGGCCGCCACATCGCGATAGAGGCTAAACTCATCGGAGAAGCCCTCGCGCCGATCTTCATCTTCCTTTAGCTCGGTAAAGATATCGCTGACATGCCAGGCCGCGTTGCGCAAGGCGTAATCGCGTTGGGTAAAGCCATCGGCCTTGCGAAATGTTTTGAGTGGCTCTCGGTAGGTGGCATAAAAGAGCATTGCCTTTTCGCTGCGAATCTCTTCATCCCACCACGAACGGCGAAAGACATCGTTCTTTTGATGAAAGCGCGTGAACTCTGCCTCGATCTCAAATCCCGCGGCGGCATCGATCTGTTCAACCAACTCGATGCGGGCACGATGATAAGGACGCGGATCGGCACTTGGATGAGAATGGGCGGGAAAGTGGTCACTCATGCTGGTTCCTCAATTTTTCTGTTCTATCGCCTGATAGGAATTTCAATCGACCTGTACTAAAATAACGCAAGTTGCTACCGCCCATCTCTACACGGGCGTGATTGCTGAAGATTTTTCTGCTACCACATCACCATGATCCTGGCGTGGCAAACACGCGGACCATGGTGTCGCACATGCAAACCTACCCCCGTCCACGGTACAAAGGAGAACGTTTTATGCGTCAGGAACAGATTCGCGTTGGTATTGCTGGCTTGGGTCGCAGCGGTTGGTCGATCCATGCCAATCTGCTGGAGCCACTCGCCAGCCATTTTCAGGTGACCGCGGTGGTCGATGCCGATCCAGCCCGGCGTGCAGAGGCCATCGAGCGTTTCGATTGCCAAGCCTACGACAACTACGACGACCTGCTGGCCGATCCGGCCGTTGAACTGGTGGTGGTGGCTCTGCCCAATTTCTTACACGCCGACGCCTCGATTCAGGCGTTGGAGGCTGGCAAACACGTGGTCTGTGAAAAGCCAATGGCGACGTCACTGCCCGATGCCGAGCGCATGGTCGCGGCCGCGGCGGGCAGTGACAAGCTGCTCACCATCTTTCAACAGCGGCGCTACAACCCTGATTTTGTCAAGGTGAAAGAAGTGATCGATTCGGGCATTCTGGGCCGAATTGTGCAGATCCGGATCGCGGCATCGAGCTTTGGCCGCCGTTGGGATTGGCAAACGCTACAGAAGTTTGGTGGTGGCAGCCTCAACAACACGGGCCCCCACTTTCTCGATCAGGCGCTGCAACTCTTTGGCCCCGGCGAGCCCGACGTCTTTTGCCAACTCGATCGCACGCTAACTCTGGGTGATGCCGACGATCATCTCAAACTGGTGCTCAAGGGGCAAGACGCACCCACCATTGACATTGAGATCAGCAGCGCCGCGGCCTATCCATCAGAGACGTGGAATGTCATGGGCACGCGGGGCGGACTCAGCGGTAGCACGCGTGAACTGCACTGGAAGTGGATCATTGATGAGGAGATGCCCCCGCGCGAGCTCGATACCAAACCGACGCCCAACCGCAGTTACAATCGTGATGAGCTGACCTGGCACGAAGATAGCTGGACGCTCGACGGCAGCGTGGGCGAGGCCTACGCCCAATTCTACACCGATCTCTTTGCCACCATCCGCGGTGATCAAGCGCTGGTCATCACGCCCGATAGCGTGCGCCGCGTCATCTGGTTACAGGAAGAATGTCACCGCCAGAACCCGCTGGAACAGACCATCTTCTAATCAATCACACCTGTTCCTCGTTTCCAGGTGGCAAAACGTACCAAATTCACCGGTAGACGAGGAACAGTACTTCAAAAACTATCCCATGTCTATTTCACCTGGTCAACTCAATATTCTGCTGAGCTGCCTTGTTGCGTGGCTGCTGTCACAGGGTGTCAAGGCGCTGATCAACCTGTGGCGACAACGTACTCTCAACATTGTGCAGGCGATCTTCGCCACTGGTGGTATGCCTTCCGCACACGCCGCGTCCGTTTCGGCACTGGCCATGGCGATCTTTCTCCATGAAGGTGTTTCAACTGCCTTTGCCGTCGCCCTCGTCCTCATGTTTGTGACGCTGCGCGATGCGGTGGGTGTGCGGTTGGCCGCGGGTGAACAGGCGCGGGTGGTCAACGAAGTGGTTGTTCGGCTCAACCTGGAACACCCCGCGCTCCACGTCGACCACGGTCACACCACTGCCCAAGTGGTCGTGGGCACAATGGTCGGTGTGGCCGCGGCACTGACTGTCATGCTCATCTGATGTCAACTGAACATTGGCGCGATTGTGCCGAGCCGTCAACGCAAATCAGGCCATTGCGAGCAACTAAATAACTCACGCGACGCCCCTTCACTGGAGCCAGCGCTGAGCTGCTTTGTCGTGCCAGCTTGGATGGCAGATCCTACGGTACACGAGTGCGTTGCACAGGTCTCAACAGCCCAACTCCGCCCCACGATCAGCTCACCTGTGCGCTGCACACCGGCCGCGGTGCTACCCATTCACCTGTGCAACGCCTCTTCACGGAAGCCAGCTTGGCGAGTGACCGTTCGTCCCCTTGGGCACCGGCAAGCGGATGCCCCCACAAAAACGCTGCTTCTACCTTCTCTTCACGGGCGGAACTTGTCGAGAAATCATGGTAACGTTGCCCAATGGTGGAATCAGCGTTCTCTACCGCTGGAGGTGCGCATGAGAGAATGCTCACGCCGCAAGGTCTATTTGTTTTCTCGATTAGGTTAGATAGGCGATGGTCAATGGCCCTTCGGGCAGCACACAGATGCGTGCCGTGGGGCCAAACCGCGCCTGTAGCTCCCTCACGGTCTCGGCAACAGCAGGTGCCGGGGCGAAGAGCGCGCCTCGAATCTGTTCGTCGGTCAGGCCATCGCTGTGAACATAGATGTCGGCATGCAATTGCAGTTGTGCCTGGATCTGGACCTGCCATTGATCGTGCTCGCTAAATCCCGGCTGCGCGATCATGTCGAGTACTCCGCGCGGCGATCCACCCCTGCGCAAAAGTTCGGCGTATTTGCCGTGGCTGGGCAGCCCATCGTTACAAGCGCCGGCCATGATGATCGCGCCCCCCTCGCGCACGATCTGCCGCGCCGCGCTCATGCCCTTTACACACTGGTACAGGTTTTGGTCGAGTGGATAGCCGCTGTTGGTGGTGACGACAATATCGTAGGGTGCGTCCACCGGTACCATTGCGCTTTCGCGTACAAAAGCACAGCCCGCGGCGTGGGCCTGAAAGAGTTCGCCCGCAAAGACGCCGGTGATCTGCTTCTGGGTATTGAGCGTGACATTGAGCAGAAATGTTGGCTCTGCCATGCGCGCTGCCTCGCTCATCTCTTCCCAAATTGCGTTGCCCACCAGGTTGCCCCACCGTGCCTGTGGGTGCGCGATCATCGCGCGCCCGTGATTGGTAAAGACGCTTTCTGCCCCCGCGATCGATGGCAGCACACCTTTGGGGCCACCGCTGAAACCGGCGAAAAAATGCGGTTCGATAAAGCCGGTGAGAATGGTCACATCGGCTTCGTGAAAATAGCGATTGATGCGCACGGGATGGCCGTTGCTCGTTTCACCCAAATAGACCAGATTCTCATCGTCGAACGCATCGTGTTGCAGAGCGCGATAATTCTCCACCACCGCTGCCCCCAGCATTTCACGCAATTCCGCGTCCGTTTGGGGGCGGTGGGTGCCCAGCGCGTTGAGCAGCGTAATATCCCCCCGCGCAACACCGGCCGCTTCCAACTCGGCCAGCAACACCGGCAAGATGCGATCATTGGGCGTGGCGCGGGTGATGTCGGTGTGGACAATGACGACGGTGTCGCCTGCGTTGACCAATTCTCCCAGTGGGGCTGTGCCCATCGGATTGCGGAGTGCCGCGCGCAGCGCCGCCGCCTCATCGGGCAGGCCAGGGACAAAGCGCGAGGTGAGCACCTCCGTCTGTTCCGGCAGCTCAACGGTCAATCCCGTGCGCCCATAAGCAAGTTCTATCTTCATAAAAATTGTTCCCCAATTGATAACGGATTCCTGCCACTCTATTTCATTCTCACTCTTGCGCCCTGCAACCTTGCCACTTTACTACCTTGCCACTTTACTACCTTGCCACTTTACTACCTTTGCTTTCCCGCCTACTCTTCCACCTTGGAGCGGAACTCGGGTACCCCTTTGATCCCCAGGTTCAGGTGATAGAGCGCGCCCGCGGTGGCACCATTCTCCGCACGATCCTGGCCGCCCGCGGTCGTCACATACATATCGGTGTAGTCGGGGCCGCCAAAGGTGACACACGAGATCTTCTTGGTGGGGAACTCGACGCGGCGCTCCTCCTGGCCATCGGGCGTGTAGCGGATGAGGCACGAGCCATCCCACCGGGCCGACCAGACAAAGCCGTCGGCATCCACGGTCATGCCATCGGGGCTACCGGGTGCATCGGCACTTTCGACAAAGACGCTCTGGTTGGTGATCGCGCCGCTGTCATGGTCATAGTCAAAGCGATAGATGCGCTTTTCGCGGGTGACGGTGTAGTAGAGCTGCTTGCGATCGGGCGTAAATCCCAACCCGTTGGAGGTACCGATTCCGCTGAGCAGATGGTGAACAGCGAGATCCGTGTCGAGGCGATAGAGATTGCCGAGCCGATCTGCCGTGGGCATGGTGCCACAGAAGACGCGGCCCGCTGTATCGGCAATGACATCGTTGAAGCGCGAATCTTCTTCGCCGGGAATGCTATCGAGCAGCGTGGTCAACTCGCGATTGCGCCAGATCCGCACGGCCCCCTGCGCCATGAAGAGCAGCAGCGCGCCATCCGCTTGAATCGTGAAGCCGCCAATCGGGTCGCCCGCGTAGAGCTGTTCGTGGTGGCCATCGGCGGGATTGTAGCGGAAGAGACGCCCCTGGGGAATATCAACCCAATAGAGGCGCTTTTCGTCGGGATGCCAAAGGGGCCCTTCGCCAGTGTGACACTGATAGTCGGCAATCACTTGTGGTTCCATGGTCTTTTCCTTGCTTCTTTCCTTGTTGCAAATAGCTCATCCAGGCGAGCCGTTACCGCGCTCAACTGTTCAATGTGCGCTGGTGATCCCAGCACTCGTCATCTCTGCACATCTCATCTCTGCACATCTCATCTCTGCACGTCTCATCTCTGCACGTCTCATCTCTGCACAATTATAGCCGCCATTGACCACAATGCCCAGCTATGATAGAGTGGCCGCAATGCTCTGCCGAGAAAGGTGTGTTCACGTTGACCGAACCGAGATTCCCACTCCACCACGCGCTGCGTTTTGCGCCAATGCAGCCCCGGCACCTGGCCGCGGTCGATGCGATTGAGCGGGCCAGCTTTCCCACCCCACGCACCACGCCCCTCTATCGCAGTGAACTGACAGAAAACGGCCTGGGCCATTACTTCGTGCTCGAACCCAGCACCCCATCCAATGGTGGACAATCGCGGCCGCTGCCGCCGGTTTTGGCCTACGGTGGCTATTGGCTCATTGGTGCTGAGGCACACGTGGTGGTCATTGCCACGGAACCGGCGTGGCGGCGCCATGGATTGGGGCAGTGGCTGCTGTTGGAGATGATGGCGGTGGCACGAATCCAAGGCGCGCTACAGATGGCGCTGGAAGTACGCCAGTGGAATCAGCCGGCGCAACAACTCTATCTGGCGTTGGGGTTTGTCGAGGTTGGTGTGCAGCGGCGCTACTACCGCGACACCGGGGAGGACGCACACCTGCTTACCTGCTTTGGTCTGGACGACGGCGCTGTGTGGCGTCCGTTGGCGGCGAGGCTCACGGCCCACCGCACTTCCTTTGCCGCTGATTTTGAGGCTGGTGACGATTAGGTGAGTGCCAGTCTCGACCACATTCCATTCGACCGTCACCGCTACTCTGTAGTTAGCCTACATTGCTCCCCACCCCAAGGCTTAACTTTGCCCATAAGTCGAGAAGGTGGAATGACTCGCTCTGGGATATGACCCCACCTCTACCTCTGGTAGAAAAAGATCTGGGTAAGGGCAAGATCCCAAGGTGAAGGCTCTTTCTTGCGCAACCATTCCCGCATAGAGACGGTGGGTCGCCACTGATGAACGTTCTGTAGCTGATGTTACGCCCGTTCACTGGCCCCAGCGCTAAAGTTCTTTGTCGTTCCTCCTCAGCATGGCAGTTCCCTGCGTACTGTGAGTTGCGTAGTTACTGTGGGAAACCGGGCGATTCTGGCTTCGATAAGCTCAACCCGCGGTAGCACCAATCGATTCTGCTTACCTACATGGGCTGTTTACGAATGTCTGGGGTGAGCCACCACCACGATGCGGTGCGTGTTGTCATCACGTGGCCAGCAGCTAACGAGTGTTAGCCGTTCATCCGCAAAGGAGCCGATCCATGTCGCGTTGGCACGGCGCTGTTCCAGCGTTGCATACTTCTCGGGCACGATCAGCACCTTGTCCACCGTGTAGACAAAGGGACGGCTGCCCGACCAGACCGTAATTTCATCGCCTCGCTTCAACTGATCCAACTCGCGAAAGACCGAGCCGAGAATGTTGTTGTGACCACTCATCACAACATTGCCGCCGTTGACCTCTTTGCTGTTGAGCAAGGCACTATTTTTGTGCCAGCCCGCGGCGTATTCAGCGACATCCCATTCGCTAAAGATGGCACCATTGGCAGCTTTGCTGCTCCAACCCAATTCCACAACGGGAATATCGAGATCGAGCGGCGCGATGGTCAGCCGGTCGGGCAAAAAACCATCCTGGTTTGGATTTTGCAGCCCAAACGATTGCGGCGGAGGGCCGGGCTGTTTTTGTGTCAGCTGTGGTTCTGGCACGGACGACTGAGCCGCAGCCTCTTGCAATTGGGTGGGGCTACAGCCCACTGTTCCCAACAGAAGCAGTATAAGGCTCGAGAGAAATAGTGCTGGTTGGACAAGAGAGTAATGGTTCATGAGCAAAAATGTGATTTTGTGTGGCAGGGCAGCGTAGACTCGCGTGCCGCGACGACGTGAATGCGGGGAGTGGAATTGGTGCCACTCCCCAGTTTCATCAATCCAACTTCATTAATCCAATGTTACTTCGCGACCTTCTTTTTGGCTGCGATAGATGCCATCGAGAATTGTCATTACCTGTAGCGACTGCTCGGCGGGGACTGGTGAGGGCGCGCCATCGGCAACGGCCTGTGCGAATTCAACACATTCCAGCGCGTGTGGTTCCATCGGGTCCGCGGTCAGGGTGATCTCCTGATTAAAGAACTGTTTCGTCACGTAGTTGGTCCCCATGAATTTTCCATGTGGCCAGTGGCAGCCTCCTTCGGTGCCATAGAGCCACATTTGCATATCTTCGCCCGGAGTGTCGTGGTGCAACAGCCAGCTTACTTCCAAAACCAGCGTGGCACCGTTGTCGAAGCGCACAAAGGCCGCGGCAAAATCTTCCACATCCATATCATCGGGCACCATGTCAAAGCGCCATTGGCTAAAGGCACCCTCGTGTTTGGCCAGCGGTGCCTTGGCCACACCCGAAACGGCCACCGGTTTTGGATTGCCCATGAACCAGAGTGTCAGATCAAGAATATGGACGCCGATGTCGATGGTGGGGCCACCACCGCTGTTCTTTTTATAGATGAAGCCGGGGCGCACCGGCAGCCAACCGCGGCGCAACATCCAACTGCGGGCGTGATAGACATCGCCCAGTGCTCCCTGATCGATCTCGGCTTTCATCGCTTTGGAGACACCCTTGAAGCGGAAGTGCTGGGCGGTCATCAAGGTTTTGCCAGATTTGTCCCGTGCCTCGATCATGCGGTTGATGTCGGCGGGAGTGGGGGCCAGCGGCTTTTCGCAGATCACATGTTTGCCAGCCTCCAGCGCGGCAATTGCCAATTCGGTGTGATACATGTTGGGCGTGCAGATGTCGATGATGTCGATGTTGGGATCGTTGATGACATCAGCTGCATTGGTGCTCAGTTGGGTGACCGCGTGCAGGGTTCCCCACTCCTGCAGAACGTTGTCGGCCAGGTCGCTGCCCGCAACCACTTCTGCCAAGGGTGAGGCAGCCCAACCCGGCATGTGGGTTTTGGCAATGCCACCCACGCCAATTACACCAACTTTTAACGTTTTACTCATTTTGATACCTTTTCTCTCTTGGCTCATGTCCCGAAACGTGATCTGGCCGCTCGTAAATAAGCTGGCTCAAAACCCATTCCACAGACGTGAACGCTCTATTTATGAAATTATTTAGCTTGTTTTGCTTTCAAACCGGCGGCGACCCATACTCTGTCTCCCCTGCGCTCTGGCACTGCTACACGCTGTGATTGCTACAGGCTGTGATTGCTACACGCTGTTAGTACGGTACCGTACTGTACAGTGTTACAGTGCGGTGCCGCTGCTGCTCGTGGCGTGGGATTGGTCCGGTCACTCCCGGTAGACCGTGCGCCCATAGCTACTGCTGCGATCGAGTGTCTGCAGCGTTGCAAAGACGAGCGTCGAAACATCGACAATGAAATTTTCCTGAACCACTGCGCTACAGCGGGCATACTTTGTCATGATGGCCAGGAGATAGGGGCGGCGCGGGAGGTAGACCAGCGCGGCATCGCACATGGCTCCTTCGATCCAGCCCGGTTTGTTGGCCACGCAAATTGGGGCTGGTACCCCCCGATCAATAAAGCCATAGTTATGTTTCTGCATCACGGCCAGCGTCTGCGTTGCCACCGCTGGCGATGGTTGTCCCTGGCGCAACAGATCGAGCATGGCGACCAACTCGGTTGGCGTTGCTATGTTCTCTTGTTCGCGAATGGCGGCGATGTCATCCATCATTTTGCGTCGCAATGTCGTTTGCGTCAAGCCGAGTGCACGCAAAAGTGAATTTGTCTCGGCAATGCCAGCCCGTTCCATGCACAGATTGGTCGCGGTGTTATCCGACGCGATCATCATCAACGTGGCGAGATCGCGCAGGGAAAAGGTGAGCGGTCCCTGCAGATAGGCGATGACACCACTGCCCAGCACGTGGTCGGCCGGATCAATTGCGATCAACTCATCCAGATCAATTTCGCCTGCTTCGGCCCGTTGCAACAATTTAGTCAGGACGTGAAGCTTAATTGTCGAGGCTGTGGGAAAGATCTCGTCGGCATTGATCTGGATCGTTAGCCCCTCCGTCACATCACGCAGGGCAATCCCCGCAACACCGGGAAAATCCTTTGCCCGGACAACGAGTTGTTGTTCCAGCTTTTGCCACAATAAATTGGTCATTGTCTGCTCCGCTGTGGCGCGCAAAATCTCTGCAAGAGCGGGCCAAGTACTGCTGTTGTCATGCCCGCATGATTCTCGCGGCCGTGGCCCCGGGCCACCGCGCTGACAGTGCGGGCGGCGCAACCGTGAGTGCGCCCATCGGGCAAGCAGCGCCGGGCCAGTTGCAGATAGGCGTGCGCGAGGTCGAGGGCATGGGTCGCCAACTGTGGATCGTCTTCAATTTCGGCGGCCACGGCCAGCGTGATTGGGTTGTGACGACGTGGCTGATCATCTTCGCGCCACAGCAGCATATCTTCACGCTTGCCAACGCCAGCGGGCCGCTCACCTGGCCGCGCCGCGAGATCAACCCCAATGTGCTGAAGAGCGGCGGGGGTCGCGGTGGCGACTGCGGCGCGCACGGCCGCGTCGTAGCGATCGGCACCGGTATACTGCCGATAATGGCGGATTGCATCGGCCACGGCACCTGCGTCGGCATCAGCCAATGTTGGGGCCAGCAGATCCAGCAGCCGTTCGGCGGCCTGACGAAAAGCCGTGACCGTGGTCGCTTGCCACAGATAGAGCAGCGCGTTGATGGCATCCGACGCCAGAAAACTTTCGGCACGATCAGTGGCATCCTGCAGTGCCGAGCTTTGGCCAACATAGGTGCGATAGAGCCGCTCTTCCGTCGGTGTGAAGCGGTAGATGGCTCGGTCGCCCACCAGCCCAATGGGCAGGTCTGCTTCCGCCAAAATGGCCGTGGCCCACCGTTGGCCAGCCACGGTCGCCAAATCTAGGTAGCGTGCGTCGTTGGTAGCTCGGTGGGCAAGCAGTGCAATGTTGATGCAGCGGAAGTGATCAGGCATGTTCAGGGCCATGCTTGGCTCTCGCTCTACCCCGGTGCTGCCAAAACGAAAGGAGTGATAGACCCCCTGATCCCAATCAAACCAGGGCTCGACGGCAGGGACCCAGTTGCCCAAATGCTCGGCCACATCAACAAGCTGGGCAACCGTGGCGGGATCGTCAGGAGCGAGCCGCGCCAGCATACCCAGAAAGAGCTCGTAATGCTCGGTGCCATGATGCGCCTCCTGCATGGTCCAATAGCCATGGTGCCACTGGCCGGTGGCAACATAATGATCCCGAATCCGATCTCGGAGCTGTTGTAGAAAGCAGAGTGCCTCCTCATCGCCCGTGGCCCGGATGTACGGCTCCCATCCAGTGGTAAAGGTAGCCTGATCGTGTACATCCAATGCTGGGGCCGTTGCATAGGTCTGCGTGGCCTCTCTCACCCACAGTTGCACGCTGGCGAGAAAGGCAGCCGCGGCGGCCTCCACTGTGCTGGAGCGATCGATTAATTGGGTTTCATTCATGAGTTAGCTCTATCTGACACGGTATGATCTGACACGCTATGATCTGACACGGTACGATTCTGACACGCTACGATTCTGACACGGTGTGATCTAACACAGTATGATTGGGTGACGCCGAATTGGCGAGCGGTTGTGGAAAGGCATTGAAATATGTCAGATATTCTTGTAACGCAGCGGAATCGATTGCGGCTGGGTTGAGAATCAAAATTTGTGGGACAACAACGCTCACCGCGCTGTGAAATTCCAGCAGCCCCAGCAGCACCTGGAGAAACTGCCGTGCCCCATAATCCTGGTTTTTGGCATTGGTGGCGACGATCCCAATCCGTTTGCCCGTATACAAGGTCGGGAGACGAACAATATCGAGAAAATTTTTAAATGCGCCAGGCATCATCTTGTAATAGGTTGGCACAAAGTAAAGATGATCGACATGCGCCTCAAGCCGCGAGCAGAGTGCAGCCGCGCCGGCTGGCAGTTCTGCACAATGCGTCACATATTCCCCGGTAAAGGGCGCAACGGGCACCATGGCCGCGGTGTCGAATGCGCGCCCGTGGCCATGCAAATATTGCGCGACCTGCTCAATCACCCGTCCCGTGTTGTTGGCCTGCTTGACACTACTATTAATGAGCAACATGGGTCAATAAATATACAGAATCGTAGCCCGTTAAGCGAATTGAGCAGAGCTCTATTGCAACTGTTCCGGTGGCTCAAAGCCAAAGCGCTCCCCCTCACGCCACCGCGACAGTTGGTTGCCATGGCGGGGCACGCCCCCAGCTGCCTTGAGCATGCGCGCCAGATGCATGAGATTCCAGGTCATAAATGTTGTGTTGCGATTGGTGAAATCATTGTCGGGGCCGCCACTTTCCGCATCCAAATAGGAGGGCCCGGGACCCGCTTCGCCAATCCAGCCAGCATCCGCCTGTGGTGGCACTGTGTAGCCCAAATGTTGCAACGAATAGAGAATGCCCATGGAACAGTGTTTGATCCCATCTTCATTGCCAGTTATCAGGCAGCCACCCACCTTGCCATAATAGATGTACTGACCATGGTCATTGAGCTGTCCCGAGTGGGCGTAAAGCCGTTCAATGACTCGCTGGCAGATCGACGAAGCCTGCCCGAGCCAGATGGGGGAGCAGAGGACCAGAATATCTGCCGCTTCCACCTTGGCATAGATAGCGGGCCACTCGTCCTTCTCCCAGCCATGTTCGGTCATGTCCGGTTGCACACCGGGTGCAATGGTGAAATCCGCCGCGCGGATGCTTTCGGTCTGTACCCCCTCTTTCTCAAGAATTTGCCGCGAGATCGAAATGAGCCCCGCGGTATTCGAGCGTTCAGAAGATGGCTTGAGCGACGTGTTGATAAAGAGTGCACGCAAATTCGAGAAATCCCATTCGTGGTTCGTCGTTGTAGACATAGCAGTCACTCGTTTCTGTGTAGGTGATCACGCAAGCTGTTATCAAAGCTGTGGTAACACGATTGTACTGCAACGGTTGCTGCAACTATTGCGGGGGGAGTTAGACCGGCTGTCACACTTCGATCCCATGGTGGTAAGATCTATGGTGGTAAGATCTATGGTGATGAGATCTATGGTGGTGAGATCTATCGATAGACCCTGAAGGGCCTGCCGCTACCTGAATGGCGATGTGGGGCGAACTGCGAAACCTCTGTAGCCGCCAAGATCGTTGGGGTGCTCTGCTTGTGATCCTATCACTGCGTCGCGTCTTTCCCAAATTACTCGCCAGCAGTGGTTTGCGACAATTCACGCAGGCGCTCCTCGTCCGGCTCCACGCCGATGCCGGGGCGCTCGGTCAGGTGGACTCTGCCCGCGCGTTCATGCGCTGCCTTGTCGGGAAAGAGCGCTGATTCGTCGGTGAACTGACTGCCGTTGAGCGCGGCCGGCCCGGCAAAACCATGGGCCAGGGCCACCTGACAGACAGCCATTTTGGTTAACAATCCGTCGGTCAGCCCGCTGAGAATTAACGGCAATCCCGCGGATTCAGCCACCGCGATCTGTTGCAGCGTGGGCCAGATACCGCCACTACGTGTCAGCTTGATCACCAGATAATCGACGAGGCCCGCGGCCGCGTAGTGAAAAAAGTCCGCGGGGCTAACGCTGGCTTCGTCGACGGCCAAGGGGATGGCGGTGCTTTGACGCAGATTATGCAGCAGGTGTCGCTGATCCGCAGGGAGTGGCTGCTCCAGCAAATCAACCCCGATGGCTTCAAAGGCTCGGGCGACGCGCCGAGCCGCGTGCAGTTGAAAGCCTTGATTGGCATCGGCCCAGACAAAACCGCCCGCGGGGATCTCGGCTTTGACCGTTTCGGCAACTTCAATGTCGGTCTCGGGCGCAACTGCTGCCTTGAAATTAAAGTGTTGAAATCCCGCGGCCTTGCCTTCCGCCATCTCCTGCTGAATCGAGGTACGGTCGTGGCCCGTTAGCGTGTAACTGAGTGCCATCGTGTTGCGTTCGTTGCTGCCCCCCAGAAACGCACGTAGACTCATGCCCGCGGCTTTGGCGGCCAAATCGTGAACAGCCATATCCAGCGCAGCCTTGGCAATGGGTTGGCCCGTGCTGGGCCCCCGCCCAATGACGCGCTGCATCTTGTGGCCCAACCCCCAACGATCCAGCGGATCGTGGCCGATGAGTGCCGGTGCCAATTGATGGCGGATGCTCTGCGTGATCGTTTGCAGCGTTTCATAGGACCAAGCCGCAACGGGTCGCCCTTCACCCCAGCCCACGTTCCCCGCGCTGTCAGTGAGTTTGACGAAAAGGTGAGGCGCTTTTTCCCCCACGTCCCCCGCCGAGCCAGAGGCAAAGGTGAAAGACTTGATCACCGGCAACCGGACGGGGTAGAGATCAAACCTTGCAATTGTGTTGATTTCCATTGATCCTCCTCCAACAGCAGTGCACGTTCGATACAGCGCAACCTAAATTTTACGGGCTATGCCACGGCACAAAGGAGTGCATTGCACAGGTGCACGCAACCTGCTTTGCCCCTAATCGTCTCACCTGTGCGCTGCACGCAAGAGATCCTACCTGGACAGAGACCGATTGGCAGACCGCACGGTTAGCGCCACCGTGCTAGGCCGCCCCATTCATGGCATGGTAGAACGGATCATCCGGCTTGATGGAGCCGCGCGTCACTGGTTCTCCCATCATGGCCGACTTGTACAAGCTCGCCAAAAAATCAATGGTTCCCCGTACATCCGGCCCGCTGACCGGCGGGCGCTCGTTGCGTCCGTAGCTCTCCAGCAATGTCTGCAACTGTGCCGCATGAGTCGAGGGGACATTGGCGGGCAACTGACGCCACGTCGCCAGCTCTTCCTCGGTGATACCCGGTGCCGCGCTATAGCGCCAATCACTGTTTTGATAGCTGTAGAGGTGGGTGAGTTCGACGGTGGCCTTTTGAAAGTCAAAGCGCAGGTAGGATTCCTGGCGCGGGGAAAGTACGCTGTTGGTGACGCTTGCCATGGCGCCGTTGGCAAAGCGAACCGTGGCCATCGAAACATCTTCGACCTCGATGTCTCGATCGAGCGTGCCCATCATCGCGCGCACCTCCTGCCATTCACCCAATTGAAAGAGCATGAAATCCATGCTGTGGATGCCGTGGCCCATGGAGCAGCCGCCCAACTCGGTTGCCCATTTGCCGCGCCAGGGCACGGCATAATAATCGTTGTCCCGAAACCAGGTGGTTAGGTTGACACAGGTGGTCGGTTTGCCCAGCGCACCGCTCTCAATCAGCCCTTTCAGATGTTGTCCCCCGGAGCCAAAGCGCCATTGAAAGACACTGCTGCAATAGTTGCCGGTGCGTTCTTCCGTCGCCTCGATCTGGTCCATTTCGGCCAGCGATGCACAGAGTGGCTTTTCGCAGAGCACCCACGCACCCGCTTCCAGCGCGGCCACCGTCACATTGCAGTGGGTGCCGGGCGGGGTGGCAATGTGTACGAGCTGTGGCTGCTCGCGGCTCAATAACGCATCGAGATCGGTGTAGGCGCGCGGGATCGCGTGCGCTTCACAAAACGCCCCCGCCCGCTCCCCGTCCAGATCCATGGCCGCGGTCAATGTCACCCGCGCGCCAGCCGCGCGCAGTGCATTCACGTGTGATTTAGCAATGCCGCCAGTTCCGACAATAACAGCGCGAATTGGTTCCATAGATTTTCTTCCTTTGTCCAGTCAGTTCGATAGCAGGACCAGATAGCGCAGTGGCGTGCGGGGCACACCGCGACCGCAGCCGTGCTATCTGGCGTTGATCAGGTTCCCGTGCTCTGATAGTGGCGCATGCCCACTTGCCAAAAGAGCAGCGCCACGGCCAGCACACCCCCGCCCACCAGTGGCGCGATAAATGACAGGATAACCGGTAGCCCCAGCGGATCGCTCTTGTCCAGAAAATAGAGCGCAGGCATGTAATTCAAAAAGGTGGCGGGCACCAGATAGGTAAAGGTGCGGCGCAGCCAGTCGGGGTAGATGTGCATTGGATAGGCGATCATCTCGGTGCCGCCATAGGTCAGGATATTCATGGCTTCAATTGAATCCACTGTCCAGATGGTGATCGTTGCGCCGATGATGAAGAGACCACCAAAAAAGCAGATGAGACCAAAGATGACCAGCGGAAAGTAGAGCACCTTCAAGAGCGTCCAATCAATGTCGGCTAGCACGAGGGCAATCGCGAGAATGGCCGCGCCCTGCACGATGCGTCCAACGCGCCGCAGCACGAAGTCGCTGCCAAAGATCTGAACAGTGAGATTGACCGGGCGCAACAGCAGTTGATCAAGCAACCCCTGACGAATCTGCTTGCCGAAGTTGCCGGGATCAAAGCCGCTGAAGATCATGTCCATTAGCCCAAAGGCAAATTCGACCGTACCCCACAGAAACGCAATCTCGCCCAACGTCCACCCCCCAATCGTGCCAAACCGTTGCAGCACGAACGCAATGGAAACAAAGAAGAGCAGCAGCGTAATGCCCGATGCACTCGTCTCCAGCCAAAAGGCCGTGCGATATTGCAACTGCGAGCGAATCTGCACTCCAAGTAGGCGTCGGTAGATGCCAAGGTGAAAGCGCACTGTCTCCATGACTGTCTCCATGACTGTCCCCATGACTGTCCCCGTGAGAGTGGTCCTAGGTGCTCAGCCAGTAGGTATACATCGCCAACCAGCCGGCGCTCTCTGCATCGGGATCAATAAAGGTTAGCTCGGCCAAACCGATGGTGTACTCCTGCCGCCCTTTGCGCACCTGTGCCAAAATTCCCCGGCGCAGACCGCTCTGTTGATCATCGAGCCCTACCACTTCGAGCCGTTGTCCCAACGCGGTTGCAGCAAGCGGAAATGCAAGCCTATCTTTCAATGTGTAGAGTACACCGATAAATTCTTCCTCATCGCCATAGGCATCAACTGTTGCCTCTGCCAACAGTGCACGGAGCGCTGCCCTGTTTTGCTCGACCATTGCTCTCACCCTCCTTGAATCACTAGTTTGCGGACGCCTGCCCGCAACACCCACTGACAGATCGCCGCTACGACAACGATCCAAAAAAGTTGTACCCCCAACGCCCAAAGCAGCGCCCGGCCCGTGAGCAGACCCAGATAAATCTCAATGGTTGTGTTGACCATAGACGGAAACGGGGTGAGATGGCAGATTACCTGTGCCCAATCCGGAAAGAAGCGCAACGGCATGAAAAAGCCCGAAAGCACCCAAGCCAAGCCAAAGGCAAAGCGCCCCACCCCGGTCGCGTTGGGCGTCCAGAACGCGGCCAGGTTGACGAGGAAACGCCAAGCAAAGCTGAGCAACCAACTCAAGATGATGGTGGCCAGTAGCGCGAGCCATTGGCCAAGACCGCGGGGGACGGTAATCTCGAAGAGCAGCGCGTAGAGAAGCATGATCGTGACCCCGCGCAAGAGCAAGGCCACCGCGGCGCGGCCCAGATCCACCGCGAGCCAATAGCGAAAGTAGCCCAGCGGCTTGAGCAGATCCGCGGCCACTTCACCGCTGCTCACCGAGCGCATCAGATCATACCAGCCAAAGATGCTCAGGTAGGCAATGACGGCTTGCGCCAGTCCCGTGTAGGTGATCGCTGCCTGCAGATCGATCCCCGCTACCTCGGTGCGCGCGCCATAGAGCGCCATCATCACCGCGACGCGCAACAGACCAAAGAAGATGTTGGTCGCCAGACCGGCCACTGTTGCGGCTCGATAGGTCAGGTGGCGCTGAAACGAGCGTCGGGTCAGCTCCCACGACAGCCGCAGATCGAGCCATTGCAGTGGACTGCGCTCTCGCGGGCGTCCCGCCAAGGGTACCATTGCTCTGTTATCCCATCCTGAGAAATGATTGTATAATCATAAAGCTTGCAGGCTAACGTTCATGGCTGGATCAGGCTGCCCCGCCCCCGGCTAAAGTTGTTGCTACCTGATTAGCATGGCACTGCTGTTGTTGGGTGAATCTGTATCACGTCATGAGCCACGTCATCCCCTAAAGTGGGCTCTGTTTGAAAAGAGTGGTTCCGGCAAGCGGGAAACCTACCGTTTTCAAGCCAACCGCACTGTAGTACATCCCGGCGTGCATAAGCCCATGGCAAACTGACCCATTCCACGCAAGGAGCGTGGGCTTGTTTACCGCCGTGGTATTTTCGCCCAACAGTGCTAGGGTACCACGACTCGGAGCGTTCGACTATAGCGCGGTTTGCAGACAATTTGCAAATCACACGATAGTGTACTGGACATTTTACCAATAACTCAAGTTGCTACCGCTCATTGCTACCACGCGCCTGGAAGGCAACCGGGGAGCGGTTTGGGTTCATATTGAAGGAAGAGAGAGATGATCGGGATCAACCTGTTGGTCTGGAATGGGCAGGTGGGGGCGGCGGAACTGGCGCTGTTGCCCCAACTGCGGGCGATGGGCTACAACGGTGTGGAAATACCCATCTTTGCCCCCGATGAGTTTGCAGCCGCACCCCTCGCCCCCGTGTTGGCCGATACCGGTTTGGCCTGTACCGTCAGCACTGCCATGCCTCCAGGGATCAACCTGATCGACGCGGAGCATCGGGGAGCGGGGGTGGCTTTCTTGCGCCAGATCATTGAAACCGCGGCCGCGCTGGGCGCGACAACGGTCTGTGGTCCATTGGCGGCACCCGTTGGCGAACGGCGTGGCCGCGGGATCGCGCCGGAAGAGTGGGACAGCTGTGTGCGTGGGTTGCGTGCGGCGGGTTCCATTGCTGCGGATCACGGGGTGACGTTGGCGCTGGAGCCCCTCAACCGCTTCGAGACCTTTGTGGTGAATACGGTGGCCGATGGTGTCCGTTTGCTGGAAGAGGTCGAACGGGCTGCCGTTGGGCTGCTGCTCGACACCTTTCACATGCACATTGAAGAGAAGAACAGCGCGGCCGCTATCCGCCTGGCTGGGCGTCATCTGAAACATTTTCATGCCAGTGAAAATGATCGGGGAATCGTGGGCAGTGGGCAGGTTGCGTGGCCAGCTGTCTTTGGCGCATTGCGCGATGTGCAGTACACTGGCTGGACGGTGGTTGAATCCTTTGGCCATGCGATCCCCGAGCTGGCGGGCGCGGCCTGTGTATGGCGTCCACTGGCGCCCAGTCCAGCGCAATTGGCAGAAGAAAGTCTGCGCTATTTGCAGAGGCACGGTCTGTAACATCTGTTTCTGGTCTCGCTAGAGGTCTTGTGGTTGCCCTTGCGCGGTCTGCATAACAGCTAGTAAATCCCGGCGTAAATAAGCCCAAGGCAAACTGACCCATTTCACTGGAGTAGCTTGGGCTTGTTTACCGCCGTGGTATTTACGCCCAACAGTACTAGTGACACCAGAATTCATTGCAGCTCAATGGAAAAGGAGATTTGAGCATGACAGAGAATGCTGTGAACAATCAGGCTGTGAGTGGTCAAGAACTACTCGAACGGGCCAAGGCGATCCACGAACGGATCCGCGGTTGGCGGCGCGAAATTCACATGCACCCCGAGTTGACCTTTACGGAACACCGAACGGGTAGCCTCGTTAACGCCACCCTGACCGATCTCGGTATTGAGACGGAAACCGAGGTTGCCAAGACGGGCGTCGTGGGACACATCCGGGGCGGCAAGGGGCCGACGGTCGGGCTACGTGCCGATATGGACGCGCTGCCCATCCAAGAGACCAATGGCACCGAGTTTGATAGCCAAAGCCCCGGCATCATGCACGCATGTGGCCACGATGCGCACACGGCCATGCTCATGGGCGCGGCCACCATTCTCAAGGGATTGGCTGACGAGGGTAAGTTGCCCGGCACCATCCGTCTGCTCTTCCAACCGAGCGAAGAAGCACAGGACGCTGAAGGGAAATCTGGCGGCATGCGCATGGCCGAGGAAGGCGCGCTGGCAGGGCTCGATGCTGTCTTTGGCTTGCATGTTGATCCTTCCGTCAACGTGGGGTCAGTTGCCACCCGCTCCGGCCCCATGATGGCTTCGGCAGACAAATTCGAGGTGGTAATCCGGGGGTCTGGTGGGCATGCCGCTCGCCCGCAAGTCACCATCGATCCCATTGCCCTCTCTGCCCACGTGATCAACGCGATCCAGCAGGTGGTAAGTCGCCGCCTCGATCCGCTCGATCCCGGCGTCATCACCATTGGCACGATCAATGGGGGGACCGTCAATAATGTGATCCCCGACACCGTCACCATGACCGGCACAATCCGCTCGTTTAGTGAAGAGAGCCGGGCCGTGTTGCGCAGTGAACTGGAGCGCGCCTGCCGCGTGATCGAGCCGCTGGGTGGAGAGGTGGAATATACGCTCTATCCTGGTTACCCGCCCACCGTTAACGCCGATACGGCCACCGCTGTGATGCTGGCGGCAACCCGCGACATGCTGGGGACAGAGCAGGTGGAAGAGGCGCCGATGAGCATGGGGGCCGAAGATTTCAGCTACATGGCCCAAGCCGCGCCGGGCAGTTTCCTGCGCATTGGCACCCACGATCCCAGCTGGGATCGGCACTACTTTGTTCATCGAGCCGATTTCCGCATGGATGAGGATGCGCTGCCCGTGGGCGCGGCCGCGCTCGCCGCAGCGGCATTGCGCTGGATGGCAGAGAAATAGCGCGGTGGCGCGTTTGGAATGGTTGAGAGACAGGTGAATTTATAGAACCATGAGTACATGTCAATTGTGCAACAGGCGCGGCGCAGTCGTCGTGAGCCTGCTGTTGTTTCTGTTGCTGGCTGCCTGTGGCGGACCCGAAATGCAACCTCTGCAGCTTGAGCCGATCCCTTGGGCCGACGGTGAGCAGAGCCGCTATGAGATTACTGACCTCAATGGGAATTATGCTGGTACGGCGACTGTGAATCTGGATGCGGGAGCCGCGACCATCGATGAAGATGCCTGGACGATGCGTCGCGAAATCCTGGCCCAAGGCGATCAGGAGGTGGTGGTATTGGAGCTAACGGGGCGTGGCTTGCGGCCCCGGCTCTCTACGTTGGTGCGACTGCGCGGGAATGCGCGGGAGCAGGTGACAGCGGTCTACAACAGCGGCCAGGTTGATCTGGAGCTGACCACTGCGCAGGATGTCATGACGACGCATCGGGAGAATGTGCTCAGTGATGTGCGCGACTTTCGCACGTTGATGCAGTTGGCCCGCGCGTTGCCGCTGCGCGATGGGTACGCAACGCAGGTCAACACTTATTTGCCCATTACCAACGCCCAAGAACGTGTCATCCTTGAAGTGGTGGGGCAGGAGAGGATCACCGTGCCCGCGGGTGAATATCAGACGTGGCAGATCGACCTGCGCACCAGTGACAGCACGTCGCAGGCGTGGATTGCCGTCGATGCCCCACACACGTTGGTAAAGTTTGTCGAGGGGCGCAGCGGCGGGACCTTTGCGTTGAGTGAGTACCGTGCAGCATTGGAAGAGTGAGGAAATCTGAAGCGACGATGCGAGTGATTACTGGCAGTGCCAAAGGCCGCAAATTACAGATGGTGCCCGGCGATAGCACCCGCCCAATTACCGATCGGGCCAAGGAGGCGCTCTTTAGTATTTTGGGCACTTGGGTAGAGGGGATCCGCGTGCTGGATCTCTTTGGGGGCACCGGGGCCGTGGGCATTGAATGTCTGAGCCGCGGGGCTGACCACGCGCACTTTCTGGATCGCAATCGCAAAGCCGTGGAGACGATCCGTGCCAATTTGCAGCATTGCCAGTTGGCCGATCGGGCCACGGTGGAGCGCAACGATAGTTTCGACTTTCTGCAGCACTACCACGGTACACCCTTTGATCTCATCTACGTGGCCCCCCCACAATACCAAGAGCTGTGGCAGAAAGCGCTGTTGTTGATCGATGGCCGCCCCGAATTGCTTGCCGAGGATAGCGACGTGATCGTGCAGATCCATCCCAAAGAGGAACAGCCCGTGGCATTGACCACGCTGCGCGAATATGACCGCCGTAAATATGGCTCCGTGCTCTTGATCTTTTACGCATTGCAAGCGGAGCTGACGCTGGCGGAGTGAGCTACTGGCGCTGGCCTGGTGGGAACCGGACCGCGGCCAGGCGATGGCTCCAAGCCTGGCCGTAGTGTTCAATCTCTAGAAAGGTGGCGCTGCTCGGTGCCGGTTTGTAGACCTTGAAGCTGCGATATAGCCCCAGCGAAGCCGCACTTTCCAGCGGCCCCACATAGCTGGTCTCCCGATTGACAAAATAATCCTGTTGCGTCAGGTGGCGCATTTGGCTCTCTGTCAAGAAAAAGGTGCCCGAGTGTGGATTGCTCGTGCGCGCCAACGTTACGTGTTGTCCGTAGGGTTGCAGGTCAACAGTTTCCGTCTGCAACGCTGCCAACGCGTCCGGTGGCCGAAATTCAAAATCGATGTAGACTTTCTTGAATTGTGTCGTGGTGGCATAGCGCTCGAAGCGATTGGGCTGTAACACGGCATCGCCATCAGTTTGCCCCTGGAACCAGCGCAATTTCGTAAAAAAATCGGGATCGTGCAGGATCAGATCGTCTTCCATGTAACCGTAGAGATCGTATGTCCCCAGCCGCTCCTGCAGCACACGCTGGCACTCAAAGCCAAGATAGAGCGGCTCGCAGTCGGTTGGCTCGTGACTGTATGTATCCGCGGCGAGGGTGATCTCTTCCAGCAGGTGAAAATCGCGACAGGTGCAGATCACGATATCCAACTCGATCAGTTGCTCCTGATTGGCCGGCTGTGGGTGGAGCCGCTCCCCATCGCGATACCAATACTCCTGTGGGCTGGCATAGAGCGTGCACAGATTGCGCAAACTTTGCGTCAGCGCTGCGACGCGGGGCGCGGGATTGGGTTGCTGCGACGCGTATTGCCCTTGCCCCGCGGGATCAAAGAAATGTGGGATGGTAAGTAGAACACGCATGTTGCCAGTGTAAAATAAGCGCAGTCGAGTGTCAAGCAAGCAATGCTGCTGGACGATTGGGTTGTTTGGGGCAAGATAGCGTACAGGAGCGTACAGTGTACCGACAGCGAATGTACCGACAGAGAATGCACCGACAGAAAACACTGGCAGAAAATACACTGGCAGAGAGACCAAATCAAACTGTCAATAAGCCACGAGGAGCATGCAATTTTATGCAGGGTAAGCACTTCTGTGACCGGCCGGCAACTTGACGCAGCAAGGGCCTGTCGGAGATTTTTGTGCCCTTGTCAATCGGGCTGGAATGGGGCACAATAGAAGCTCCCATCCCGCGAATTTCTAAAAATCCAAGCGCGTGGTTTCAACTAAAGTGGGCTCTGTTTGAAAAGAGTAGTTCCGGCAAGCGGGAAAGCTACCGTTTTCAAGCCAACCGCACTGATAAAGTGGGCTCTGTTTGAAAACAGTAGTTCCGGCAAGCGGGAAACCTGCCGTTTTCAAGCCAACCGCACTGATAAAGTGGGCTCTGTTTGAAAACAGTAGTTCCGGCAAGCGGGAAACCTACCGTTTTCAAGCCAACCGCACTGTAGAGATCATCAAACAACCGATTACAAGGAAGGTGACTGATGCGCGAAAATACATTTCGAACGTTGCTCAACGAAGAGAAGCCAACCCTGAGCACCCACATTCATTCGACCTGGCCTTCCGTCGTTGAAGCAGTTGCCCACACTGGCATGTACGATTATGTTGAATTTGTGGCCGAATATGGCCCCTATGATCTGCACGATCTCGACAATCTCTGTCGGGCCGCAGAGCTCCACAACCTGGGCACCATGATCAAGGTCGATTTCGCCAACAATCAATACATTGCCCAACGCGCAATTGGCTCTGGCTTTCAGAGCGTGCTCTTTTCAGATTGCAAAACCGTGGCCGACGTGCAAGAGTGCATTCGCATTGCGCGCCCAGATACGCCCGAGGATGGCGGCTACTATGGCGTGGCCACCCGTCGCAATTCATACATGGGCTACGGCGGCAATCAAGCCTACGTCGAGTCGCTGCGCGATACGGTAAATGTTTTCATGATCGAAAAGAAAGGGGCGGTGGACAATCTGGAAGAGATTCTGAGCCTGGATGGCGTGGATATGATCCAGTGGGGCGGTTCAGATTACAGCATGAATGTGGGCAAAGCGGGGCAGCGCTCCTCGCCAGAGATGCTGGCGGTGGAGAAGCATGTCTTTGAAACGGCCATCAAGATGGGCGTGCCCCCCCGTGCCGAGATTGGCTCACCTGATCAGGCTCGTGCCTACCTGGATATGGGTGTGCGCCACTTTAGCATCGGCACCGACATTTCGATTCTTTTTCAATGGTTGAAAGAAAATGGCGAAGAGATGCGCAAAGCGCTCGATGGGAAATAGTCAAAGAGCGGTTGGGGCAAGAATCGCCCCAACCGCTCTGTTAACTGGATCAAGCGCTGAGCTGCTTCGTTGTGCCACCGCGGATGGCAGCTCCTGCGGTACATGGGTAACCTGAAGTGGGCTCTGTTTGAAAAGAGTAGTTCCGGCAAGCGGGAAACCTACCGTTTTCAAGCCAACCGCACTGTAAGAGAGAAAGCAAATAGAGCTTGCACCTTGCGGAGTGCGCATTCTCTAATGCGCACGTCCAGCGTTAGAGAACGCTGATTCCTCCACTGTGATTTTACATGGGTCGCCTAGTAGCTCGTTCGCTGCTGGGCCTGGCGCGCGGCATAGAGCACGATGCTTCCGGCCACGGCCGCGTTGAGACTCTCGACGCGGCCGTACATGGCCAGCTGCACCAAAAAATCGCAGCGTTCGCGCGTCAGGCGGCTGAGGCCGCTGCCTTCGTTGCCCACAACCACTGCCAGCGCGCCTTGCAAATTGGCCTTTTCCAGTGCAACCGCCCCCTCGACATTGTCCAATCCAGCCACCCAAACATTGGCCGCCTTGAGCGCTTCAATGGTACGGTTCAAATTGGTCACCTGCACCACACGCAGATGCTCCACCGCGCCCGCGCTGGCATTGCTGACGGCTGGCGTCACGTGTGCGGAGCGGCGGTCGGGAATTACCACGCCATGTACACCCATTGCCTCGGCCGTGCGAAAGAGCGTGCCCAAATTTTGTGGATCCTGCAGGTGATCGAGCAGCAGCAGCAAGGGTGCTTCTTCCTTGTCCGCGGCGTGGGTCAGACAATCATCCAGCGCGACATAGGGGTAATCGCCCACTTCCAGGGCAACCCCTTGTGCGTTGCTATTCTGGCTGGCCAGCTTGTCAAAGAGCCCTCCCTGTATGGTGCGGGTGGGTACTGAACATTGGTTGGCCTGATCGCAGATTGCGCCGATGATGTCAGTCTGCTTGGGCGGGCGATCCCCCTCTAGCCAGAGCCGAAAGAGGCGTCGCCGCTGTGCACGCAATGTTTCCAACACGGCACGCCGACCGTAAATTAATTCGCTCATCGAATTTGCTCACTCATCAGCTCACTCATCAAAGCGCCACTCTGTACCTTCCGGGGTATCTTCCAGAGCAACACCCAACTCCTTCAGCCCATCGCGTACCTGATCGGCAATGGCCCACTGTTTGGCCGTGCGCAATTCGCTCCGCACGCTAACGAGCAGATCGACGAATGGCTTCACATCACCGCCGCCGGTCGGCTCCACCACATCTTCGGAGAGCGAAAGTCCAAGGACGCCAGTCAGCTCGCGCAGGGTCTGTTGCGCGGCATGAAAGAAGGGACCACCGACCCCCCGATCGCGGGCGCTGTTAATGGATCGAACCAGGTCAAAGATCGCGGCCAGGGCACTGCTCGTGTTGAAATCATCATCCATGGCTTTGGTGAAGTTGGCGCGTGTGTTTTCAGTTGCTTCGCGCAGGGCATCGACCTCTTCGCCAGTGCTCTTTGTGCCGCGGCTGGGCCGTAGCCCAGTCAACAGCCGCGTGTGGGCGCGCTTGGTGCTGTTGAGCGTTTCTTCGTTGTAGACAACCGGTTTGCGATAATGGCCAGCATAAATCAAGAGGCGCAGCACATCGCTGCTCTGCTTTTCCAAGAAGGCATCAATGGTCACCAAATTGCCCAGTGATTTGCTCATCTTTTCGCCAGCCAGCTGTAGCATGCCGTTGTGCATCCAATAGCGGGCAAAGGGCTTTTCGGTGTAGCTTTCTGTCTGCGCAATTTCGTTTTCGTGGTGGGGGAAAATCAGGTCATTGCCGCCGCCGTGAATGTCAATCTCCTCGCCCAGGTGGCAGAGACTCATGGCCGAGCACTCAATGTGCCAGCCCGGTCGTCCCGCGCCCCAGGGGCTTTCCCAAGCCGGCTCACCAGCCTTGGCCGATTTCCAAAGCGCAAAATCACCGACATGCTCCTTGCGCACGTCTTCTTCGACCCGCGTTCCGCTCAGGGCTTCGTCCAGTTGGCGGCGGCTGAGTTTGCCATAATCGTCATCTTTGCGCACGCGGAAGTAGACATCCCCATCCATTTCATAGGCATAGCCTTTTTCGCCCAACTCGGTGACCATGCGAATAATTTCGTCCATGGTTTCGCTCACCTTGGGGTAAACGTCAGCAGGCATGACATTGAGGTCATTTAGGTGGCGGAGATATTCATCGGCATAGTGGGTGGCAAGGGCAATGGGATCCTGGCCGGTTTCATTGGCTCGGCGAATGATTTTGTCATCCACATCGGTAAAATTGGTGACGTAGCGCACTTCATAGTCACGATGAATGAGATAGCGGCGGATCATATCAAAGACAATGGCTGCCATTGCGTGGCCAATGTGGGCATCGGCATAGACGGTGGGACCACAGACATACATTCGCACTTTGCCTGGCTCAATTGTCTGGAAGGGTTCTTTCTTGCGCGTGAGTGTGTTGTAAATCTGAAGAGCCATACGGGCAATCCTGTCTGTTTGCGAAAAAATCTGGACTTACGCAACTTGTCGAGAAGAGTCACCAATCACTTTGCCTGCTCCCCGCTGGTAAGATCTTCTCGGTGCGGAAGTCATGAAATTATAATTCTGGGGTTGCAAAGATGAGCCGACCGGCGTTGGTTTGCAGTACCTTGGTAACCTGCACGAGCACTTCCTGATTGAGATAGCGGCGGCCATTTTCAACCACCACCATCGTGCCATCATCCAAAAAGCCTACACCTTGACCCGCCTCTTTGCCTTCCTGGATGATCTGCAGCGGCAATTCTTCGCCGGGCAACAGAACAGCTTTCACGGCATTGGCCAGTTCGTTGATGTTTAGCACCTGAACGCCCTGCAGGCTGGCCACTCGATTCAGGTTGTAATCATTGGTCAGAATCGCTGCATTTTGCAGGAGGGCCAGGCTGATCAATTTATCATCTACCTGTTGTGTGTCCTGTGGATCTTGATCGATGAAATGGATGACAATATCATCATTCTGTTGCAATCGATCTAAAATCTCCAGGCCACGGCGTCCGCGATTGCGGCGCAGGGTATCGGAAGAGTCCGCAATGTATTGTAGCTCATTCAAGACGAAACGGGTAGCAACCAGCTCGCCGGGTATAAAGCCTGTCTCGGCGATGTCGGCAATGCGTCCGTCGATGATCACGCTGGTGTCGAGTAGAAGCTGCCGCGGCATATTTTTGTGCCGCCCCGGTTGCTCTTGTCGTTGCTGAGCATCCCTTTGGCCCAAGGTAAGATTGGCAAGGGCTTGGGTCCGGTTGGTTGGAAAGAGTGCCAGCAGATC
Source organism: Caldilineaceae bacterium (assembly GCA_965228585.1). Taxonomy (GTDB): domain Bacteria; phylum Chloroflexota; class Anaerolineae; order Caldilineales; family Caldilineaceae; genus JAHBVH01. The sequence continues at coordinate 152,186 of CBDDHX010000011.1, read as the reverse complement.
GTTCTGGCGCGCGATGGCTGTTGTTGCGCCCAAGTATCCAATAATAATAACAAATATAAGTGGTAATATGCTACCAAAAGGAGCGGGTAATTGCGAAATTGGAAAGCTGATCAACGCTGCAATCAGCAGTCCAGCCGCCAAACCAGCGGTGCCTGCCACCAGATCAGTTGCGGGAACCGTACACAGCGAGCTTCGAAGCGACCGCGCGGGTGCAATCACCGACCACGGTGTCAAACCATACCCCAAAATGCCGCCGATCAATGTTGCAGGCAGAACATAAAATGCTGATTCTGCTGTCAGCTGCTCCGTGTCGGCTAGCACAAGCCCTATCTCCCAGCCGATGAAGCCACAAACCAGCGTTCCTAGCACTCGCAGGAGTGACTCAAAACGCATACGCATATCTCCAATCATCATCCAAATTTATCCATTTCTCTGAAGCAGGTTTTGTCCACTGCACTGTTGGTTGCCAGTGCCAGTTGCCAGCGTAGCCAACATTGCGTAGCCCACACTGCATAGCTAACAGTGCGTAGCCAACACTGTGGGTGACCCCATGCACAGGTATTCGCTCTCTCGTGGTGGCACCAACGGCAAGCAACACGTTGCTGATCGGAGAGAAGATCGGCAGCAACTTGAATTCGTTGTGATCATCAACAGCGTGGACGCTGCTGGCTGCACTGTTTGGGCTGGGACTCACCGCGCTGGAAAGCAATGCGCTGGGAATCGTTGGGCTGAGAATCACCGTGTTGGAAATCACTGCACCGGAAATCACTGTACCGGAAATCACCGTGCTGGAAATCACTGCACCGGAAATCGTCAACAAAAACCATGCTCTTTGTGCAAATAGGGTTACGCTATCTGTAAACTCATGTACCAGGGAAGTGCAGTGGGGTGTTCTACTGCTGAAAATCGCGTCACATTGCTTGTTCAGAAGCGAGCGGCCGTGAAAAATGTGCATCTGTAAACATGCGTCTATTAGCGTGTATCTATCTATAAGCGTGTGAATTAGCAGCCTGTGAGAAGCAAATCCTTCAATTTACATACTTGCGTTTGATGATCAGAATTAAGCGCGGTATCACCAAAGTCATACACAAATGTGCTAGCGTTTGTTGCAACTGATGGTCCGATGGCCCTTTTACGATTATGTCAAACGCAATCGGTCAAATGCAATCGGATCGGACGTGTTTATCGGTGGTCGACAGAGTGTCTGTAGGCTGCGAAGCTGGCCTCACATCTCCAGATACGCTACCGTGAGCATATTATACCTGACTTTGTTTATCTTTGCATCGCCTGAAAATTTGAGATGTGGATTGAAATTTCATCATGCTGCTGACCGGCCGCCATGTCACAGAATAGTTCAGAATAAACATTCGTTCTGAGTATTCGTTGTAAAGAATCGTAATGCAAATACTTGTCGATTCAGCCAGCGTGTATATACTAGTGAGACCGGTCAACACCGGTAATAAGTTTGGGCCGGAATCGCGCCCATAAAGTTGCCCCGTGCAACAAATGTTTCGAGGTTGAACAATAAGCTAGCCACAATTGGCCTTGGCTGTTGGCCAAGCTGCCGTTATAGGGATTGTAAAGATGAAGAAACCACTGACGCTGCTTGGCGTATTTGCCCACCCGGATGATGAAAGTTTTGGCTCTGGTGGCACATTGGCACGCTATGCCAGCGAAGGAAAGGCTGTTCACGTGTTGATCGCCACCGATGGCATTGCTGGCTCGGTCGAAGATTCAACGCAGCTGACCGATCACGAAACGTTGGCGCAGATTCGTTCCACCGAATTGGCCAACGCAACGATTGCACTTGGGCTCACCAGTATTTGGTCCTTGCCCTATCGCGATAGCGGGATGCGCAACACCGCGGCCAATCAGCATCCAGAGACGCTGCTGCAACAGCCGGTTGCAAAGGTGACGCAAGATATGGTCGATTACATTGAACGGTTGCAGCCAGATGTGGTTGTGACCCACGATCCCTTTGGTGGCTATGGTCATCCCGATCACGTTCGTTGCTGCGAAGCCGTCACCGCAGCGTTCCACTTGGTTCGCAACCGCGCTCGCCCTGATCACTACCGGCCACAAAAGCTCTACTATTCCGCCTTTGACAAGCGCTTGCTCAAATTCATCGTGCGGGTGATGCCACTCTTTGGCCAAGATCCAACCAAGATTGGACGCAACCAGGATATCGATCTGGTCGAGATCAGCCGCTGGGAAACGCCGGTTCACACCAAGGTTGATGTGGAGGCCTATCTGCCCGACAAGCTGCGGGCCAGCGAAGCACATGCCAGCCAATATGGTGGTGGACCCGCGTTCGTGCGGTTTCTGCCATCATTCCTGCGCCGCAATTTCTTGCGCTACGAGAGCTACACCCGCGCCTATCCCGCACCGAATGGCAAGGTTGAGCACGACTTGTTTGCTGGCCTGGCGAAGTAGACTTGAGCTGTTGGACTAAACGGATCAGCCAATGGAAAAGCTGCGAGCCGGGCCTGCAATTTAACTGTGATGTTCGTCGTAGCGCCGGCAGCGCACGCAATCATGTCGTAGCGCTGGCAGCGCACGCAATCATGTCGTAGCGCCGGCAGCGCACGCAATTATAAAATTTTGCGGGATACTGAGTCGAGAATGTCAATGGAGATTCATGAAACGCTGTACATTGGCGATGTGGTCGAGATGCGCAAACGGCATCCGTGTGGCGGCTTTGCGTGGGAAGTCGTCCGGGTCGGTGCCGATATTGGATTGATCTGCCAGACGTGCCAGCGACGGGTGCTTCTGCCCCGTCGCAAGTTTGCGCGCCAGGCAAAGCGGTTTCTCCAGCGGGGGCAGCCAGCTACAGATGATCCCGCAGCATAAGTGGCAGAAACCGTGTAACAGCACAAACCAACCAAATGGTCGTTTCCACCATAAAATTGCTCGCCACTGACTACGGAACCTAAAGTGGGCTCTGTTTGAAAGCAGAGGTTCCGGCAAGCGGGAAACCTACCGTTTTCAAGCCAACCGCACTGTAGTGCAGACCGCACAAGATTGGGCCAGTACCGGCGACTTTGTGGGAACCAGCTCTTTGGAGCTGCCTAAAATGGAATAACCGTTGTTCGTGCCTTTGCAGCAGATGGATGAGCACGCGGGACGTACAAGCGAACAAATGATTCGATGAGCAACGTTTCCATCGTTTCTCTGGGGTGAGCCTCCGGATGCACTGATCTGATTGAACGTTGCAACGAGAGTGTTGAGGAGTTGTAAGATGGACCGAGCAGACTTAGTTACCTATTTAGACACCTATCTGCAAATCGAGACCATTAAAGATTATGGTCCACAAGGCTTGCAGATTGAGGGGCGTGAAGATGTGCGGCGAATCGTTGGGCTGGTCGATGCCCATCAGCCTTGTGTTGAGGCGGCACTTGCCCAGGGGGCTGATCTCATGCTCGTCCATCATGGGATCTTTTGGGGCGGTGCCAAGCGGCTCTCTGGCAGTTATGGCACGCTCGTGCGTACGTACATGGAGGCAAACCTCAACCTGTATGCGGCACACTTGGCCCTTGATGCCCACCGCGAGATCGGTAACAATGCAGAGCTGGCACGCCGATTGGGCCTAGAGGTGATCGACTGGTGGAATGATGTGAATGGGGTGAAGTTGGCGGCACTGGCCATCAACAATCACGGGGTTAAGCTGGACTATCTGGTCGACCGCTTCGAGCAAAACGTCGGCGCGCCCAAGCTTGTGCAGGCGCACGGCCCGCGCATCATTTACAAAGTTGGGATCCTAAGTGGTTTTGGCGCACGTGACATTGAGGAAGCCGCCGATCTGGGCTGTGATCTGTACATCACTGGCGAAACCAGCCATGCCCAATATTACGATGCACAAAATGCTGGCATCAACCTCATCTATGGGGGGCATTACACCACGGAGACCGTGGGGGTACAGGCGCTGGGCAAACATTTACAGCAGCAGTTTGATGTAGAATTCACTTTTGTTGATCTGCCAACCGGTCTGTGATGGCTGGCTTTTCAACAGGCGCCCCACACACGATAAATTCACCAAATACGGTAGATTTGCGAAGTGCAGGGGTTATCATTTTCGGAGAGATGGCAGGTAGACATTGGATCAAAAAGACCGTGTTTGTGCCAACAAACACGGTCTTTGGGAAAATCGGAGTGCAATGCACTCTCTAAAATTCTATACTCGCCCCAAAATAGAGATAAACCCGTCTGGGGTCTCTGTTTACACCACCTGTGAGTATTAGCAATGAGTAGAGATCACAAAGTACACAATACAAAGAGGTGGGGACCAGGACAGATGTTGAGAGCCGATCCTGAAATTTGGTTGTGGTGCTTGAACCAACTCCAGCCAGCTACGTCGGCACAGAGAATTTCAGGAGAGGCATTAAGTGAGCTCTGTTGCTCGACTCAGTTAATCAAACGGCTGCGCTTTGATCCCGGTCTTTTCTTCCAGCAACTTGACCACTTCGCCAGGCTCGGCGTGGCGACCGGTCTCTTTTTTGCTGTAGATGAGGGTGTCTCCTGCCATCACCTCAAAGCGACCTCCACTGGAAGGGATCAAGGTTAATGACTCAATTGAGGGCGTGTAGTTGTGGGTAATTTTTTCCGCCAAACTGACGGCTCGAGGTGTGTAGTTTCAAGATACACAATATTCAATGCTCATTTTGAGCTTGCTCATGGTGACCTCCTGTAAAATTGAACGATAGATTGAGTGACAGAGTGCGTGTTGGCACATCTGCCAAATCTGACTAGCGGGGAATTGCTGGAACGATTCCAGCAACCTACTCGTCCTATTTTAACTGTTTTCGTAATTTGTTGCAACCTTTCAGAGAGTGCTATAGTACCCGACATGAGTCATTCGCAAGAAAATGAGCCAATGTTCACGGGGGCAGGCGACCCCCCGGTGGACAATCTGGTGGACGAGGAAGTAGCGCAGGATACAGCCGCTTCCGAAGAGAGTGTGGCAGCGCCACAGAGCGATGAACCAACGGCTGAATCTGCTTGGAATCGGCGGCGATTTTTGAGTGGTCTCGTTGGTGGAGTGGCCACAGTGGTGATGAGCGCCTGTGGTCGCGGGCGCGCAACACCCACGCCAACGTCGCGGGCCACATCAACGGCCACGCCCTTTTCGCGTTCCAGCCTGTTGCCCTCGCCAACGGCATTGGAACATCAGACATATTTGCCGCTTGTGCACAACGATGGTGCAGCAGCCGTGGCCGCCGCGCCAACCGAGATTCCCGATCCCACCGCTACGCCAACGCCAGCCACCCCCACCGCCACAGCGCCGCCGCCGCCCACCCCCACCCCCGTGGCAACACCCTTTCCGCCCGGCCCGCCCAGCAAGCTGGGGCTGGTGGTCATGCGCAACCTGCCCGAAATTTTTGATCTGCTGAAAACGCAGGCCATCACGGCTGTTTGTACGTTGGAGCTCGATGCCAACTTTCTGGCCCAGATGAAGCAGACCGCGCCCAACACACAGATTGTGGCCCGGCTGCCCGATGTTGAACAGATTCAGCTGGCAACGCTGGAACCACTGGGGGCCGCGCGAGCCTATGTGGAGCGGCTCCTGCCCTATGCCGAAGATCCTCGCCGTCGCCCCCATATTGATGCCTGGCAAGGGTACAACGAACCGGTGGCGGGTAATGCCGATGAGATGAAGCGGTTGGGCGAGTTTGAAGCCGAACGAACCCGTCTGCTGGCCGAGCGTGGCATTCGCAGTGTCATTGGTAATTTTGGCACCGGCGGCCCGCCCCTGGAGCTATGGGAGCACTTTCTGCCCGCGGTCCAAGCCGCCCAATCCGCCAATGGGTGGCTGGGGCTTCATGAATATGGTGCACCCACCATCTACGAAGCCAGCACCCGTGCAGACCAGGGACGGTATCCAGGAGTATCGCCGAATGATACGGGCTGGTTGACGTTGCGCTATCGCCAGGTATACAATCAGATTCTAAAGCCAGCCAATCTGGCGATTCCGTTGATCTTTACCGAACTGGGGGTCGACGGTCTGGTCCAGAATCGCCCCGGTCCGCCCGAGGCGCGTGGCTGGCAACATTTTCAGGCATATTGGGCCGAGAACGGCTATGGGCTGTGGGGACCGGGTGCCTATATCGAGCAGTTGGCCTGGTTTGACAAGGCCATGCGCCAGGATGACTATGTGCTGAGCGGCTGCATCTATGCATTGGCTGCCAGCGCTGGCTGGGAATCCTATGATATTGCCGGGCCAGCGGCTGGTGTGCTGCAACAATATTTACAAGTGCATGCGCCCGCCTGAAAGCTGCGATCGACCCAACTGACCAAGAAATCATGGCAACCTTGCACAACAGTGGAATCAGCGTTCTCTAACGCTGGAGGTGTGCATGAGAGAATGCTCACGCCGCAAGCTGCAAGGTCTATTTGCTTTCTCTATCAGACGGCAGCAGGCCAACTAGCTGCCATCTGAAAAGCCAAGCGCAAATAGAAACGAATACAGAGTAGCACAGAGAGACAATTGACAAATGACGCTTTCCGAAATCCACGCCCAGTTGACGAATACCGCTATTTTCTTTATTGCGATCATTGGCGTGTGGGCCTTTTTTCTTCGCTTTCGCAACCAGCCGCTAAGTGGAAGTTGGTTTGGTGCTGCCGTCATTGGCGAACTGCTGTTGATTGCTCAGGTGGCGATTGGGGTCTATCTCTATCTGGTTATGGGGCTGGGCGCTGCGCTCCCCCGGCCATTCCTGCACATGCTCTATGGTGTGGTGGCCATTATCACATTGCCCGCGGCCTACAGCTATTTTAGCCAACTGGAAGATGAAAATGTCAAGACCGTTGCCATGGCCGCCACCTGCCTATTCCTGTGGGGTATCCTTTTGCGCGCTTCGCAGGTGGCCCAATATGGTGCCGCACTGAGCTAATTGATCACGCTATTTGCAAGCAAAGTTCACGAGAAAAATGACCAATCTCGATACACGCCGCGAAACCATTAACGCCATTGTCCGGCGCATTTCCGATCTCAATGAACAGTCACTGACACAGCTCTCTCAGTACATCAGCTATCTGAAATGGCAAGAGGAGCTCTGGCACAGCCTGCTTGATGAAGAAGCCGCGCCCGACGGCAAGCAGACCCTGCTCTGGCAATTCGATTTTCTGGAAGCGTTCCCTGTTGCCCGCAAAGTTGCCACCCGTTCCTCCCAACTCATGGAGATCAAGGTCGGCATGGCCAGCTGTGGTATGGTACAGCAACTGGCACTCTGGGAACACCCCCCGGTGGTTGGCAGCGCTGTCTGTGAATATACCGTTGCCGTGCCCGCGGAGGTGGATGCACTGCGCTTGCGTTTTGCCGTGGGCATACGGGATGGCGCGTTGATGGAAGGTGATAATCTGTGTGCGTTCCGTGTTCTCGTTAATGGAATGCGAATCTGGAGCACGACCAAACAGAGCAACGAGTGGGAACGGTACGCGATCGAGTTGCCAAGTCTGTCGGGTCAAGATGTTATCATTCAATTTATGACGGATGGTCTGGGCTATTCCAGTTGGAATTGGGCTGTCTGGGCCGAACCGACCTTGCTCGGCTTTGGACCTCGTCACACGCAGGTGACCACTTCCAGCAGATAGCACCACGTACGTTCTGCCCACAGATGATCGCTGTTTTGGGGCGAAAGGTACGCGCGTAAGCGCAATCTTCGCCTTGCTCGTGTTCACTGCAACGCACGCAGCTTCCCCCATCGAATGTACCTCGTGCCCGCTCCGCCTCTCTGTGCCCACCGCAACTTCTCGTCTTTTCATGCGTATTGATTTTTCGTCACGAACGCTTGCCCGGCCAACGGCTGCGGGATGAGCAATGCTCCCCCCGTGCCATCACCCCCCCCAAAGTGGCACTGGACAATATCTCAGCGCAAGCAAATTACTGCTACATAAAAGGAGTGAATAAGTTGTCTGCTGAACAGTTGGATCTCGTTCAATTTGACGATAGCAATCCAGAAGCGCGCTGTCCCTGTATTTTGCTGCTCGACACATCGGGGTCGATGAGTGGTGCGCCGATCAGCGAGCTGAATAGTGGGCTCGAAACCTTTCAACAGGAGTTGCAGCGGGATGACTTGGCCGCCATGCGTGTGGAGGTGGCGGTGCTCACCTTTGGCAATGGCGTCCACGCCGCGCAGAGCTTTGTCAGTGCCCATCAGTTTCAGGCACCGCGCTTGCGTGCTGGTGGCAACACACCCATGGGCGAAGCACTCAACTTGGCGCTCGAACAGTTGCGCCAACGCAAAGACATTTACAAGCAACACGGCATTCCCTACTATCGTCCCTGGGTCTTTCTCATTACCGACGGTGCCCCCACGGACGAATGGCGCACCGCTGCCCAACGCGTGCAAAAAGAAGAGCGTGAAAAGGGAGTCGCTTTCTTTGCCGTGGGCGTGCAAAAGGCGGACATGAAAGTGCTGGCCCAAATTGCCAACCGTCAACCCTTGCGCCTGCAGGGGCTCAATTTCCGTGATATGTTCGTCTGGCTCTCACAAAGCCTGACCACTGTCTCGCATTCCCTGGTGGGTGAACAAGTTCCGCTCAGCTCACCAGCCGGTTGGTCAGTCATCGAGTAGCTGGTCGCCATGCAATCAAGATCCGATTACAGTGGAAATGGATGTGGCCCCGACGGGGATGAGGCAAGCGCCTCGGCTGCATCACCGTGGCGCGCATCGTGGCGCGCACCGTGGCGTGTAGTGGCTGCCTCGGTCGCAGGTACGAGCCACCGGCAACGGGGAACGCCATGTCAAGATGCCCACGAGACGTCTATCTTGCCGGGTGGGGACCTGGTGGTGGCCGTGGCTGATGGCGCGGGCACCGCGGCCGAAGCCCAGCGTGGTGCAGCGCTGGCCACGGCAACAGCTCTGCAAACTGTCACCCAAGACCTTGCCCGCTATCGGCCTGCCAGCCGCGGCGCGTGGCAAGCGTTGATTCGCCATGCATTTGTTGCCGCCCGGGCCGCGCTAGAAGCAGAGGCCACAGAAGACGATGTTCCCATTCGTAGCTATGCGACAACGCTGCTCGTCGCGGTGTTGGGCGAGTTCGGTCTTGCCTGTGGCTTGGTCGGCGATTGTGCGGCTGTCATCCGCCGCGCGGACGGTCACTTTCACAGCCTCTGCCCATTGCAAAGAGGGGATTACGTCAATACGACCAATTTTCTAACCCAAGCCAATGCACTTGATGTATTGGACATTCAACTCTGGCCGGAGCCGACGGGGCAGGCCGCTTTCTTTTCGGACGGGCTGGCAGCGTTGGCGATGAATCTGGCTGAGAATCGCCCTTTTGCACCCTTCTTTACACCTTGCTTTGCCTTTGTGGAAAGTGCTCAGGAGCCAGCCGTTGCCGCTGAACAGCTCCATTCGTTTCTCGAATCCGAACGAGTCTGCACACGCACAAGTGATGATAAAACGCTCGTGCTGGTGCAGCGGCTATAGCGTGTAGAGTAAGGTGCTTGTGGCGCTGTGGAAGCCCACGTACGCGGGCCATATTTTTCCAGCTAAAGTGGGCTCTGTTTGAAAACAGTCGTTCCGGCAAGAGGGAACCTACCGTTTTCAAGCCAACCGCACTCGAAAGTGGGCTCTGTTTGAAAACGGTAGTTCCGGCAAGAGGGAACCTACCGTTTTCAAGCCAACCGCACCCGAAAGTGGGCTCTGTTTGAAAACAGTCGTTCCGGCAAGAGGGAACCTACCGTTTTCAAGCCAACCGCACTGTAGAGCCCGCCTGAAGATCTGATACGCACCCTTTGTAGACAGCGAATTCGATTATGGACGTGGAAACCAAGAGCGGTGAACGCTTTGTCCTGGAGACAAGCTTCAACCGTGGTGGCGAGGCCGAGATCTGGTCGGTACGCCGCGAACCCCATTTGGTGGCAAAACTATACCATCAGCCAACGGCAGAGCATGAAGCCAAGTTGGCCTCGATGATTGCCTCTGCGCCGCAACAGTTACATCGGCATCCCGCGGTGGCCTGGCCATTGCACCTGCTCTATCGCAAGCGGCGTTTCATTGGCTATCTGATGCCACGAGTCAACGACAGCCGCCCCATCTTTCAATTTTACAACCCCGCGCGGCGCACCCGTTTGGCTGCCAATTATCCCTGGCGCTATTTCCTGCACCGCACGGCACAAAATCTGGCCGCAGCGGTTGAACTTGTTCATGATCAGGGTCACATCATTGGCGACCTGAACGAGAGCAATGTGTTGGTGAACCGAGAGGCGCTGGTGACGCTGGTGGATAGCGATTCATTTCAGATCCACGGTGCGGCTGCCACTCCGTCAGCGCTCAACCAGCTATTGGGGCGCCCGGTTGCAATGCAGACCTATCGCAGCTTGGTTGGCAAAGCAGAATTTACCGCGCCCGAGTTGCAGGGGGTGGATTTTAAAAAGGTTGATCGCACCCCCGAACAGGATAACTTTGCGTTGGCGATCATGATCTTTTATCTGCTCATGGAAGGCTACCATCCCTTTGCCGGGGTCATGCCCGAAGCGGTGACCAATCAGCAATCAGTTGGCCGGGTCGATCTCTATGGCATCCGCCACGGCCTGTTCCCCCATGCCCGTAACAGCGACATTGAGCCACCACCGCGTGCGCCCAAGCTTATGTGGCTGGCACCAGCATTGCAGGCCGCTTTTTTGCGCAGCTTCGTGGAAGGCCACGCGGTGCCGGGGGAACGCCCCACTGCCAAAGAATGGCGCACGCTGTTGGCCGAGGCCGAAGGCGCGTTGATTGTCTGCCCATCGGCTGCAAAGCACATTTATGCCAGCCATTTGCGACGCTGCCCACACTGCCGCCACGCGGCAATCCCGCCATTGGTTGCGCCCACCCCGCCAGCTGCGATGGATGCCGACGTCGCGCCGGTGATTCGGACGGTATCCGAATGGCTTCAGGGATTGCCGCAGCGAAGACTAAATGGAGGCATCCACCTGCGCTTGCTCATGCAGCGTGCCAAAGGGCGGGCCATCCAATTTGGGCACGCCATCCCTAGCTATTACCAACAGGGCCGACTTGCTTTGCGGCACATGCCAGAGCAGGCGCGCCATTTCTGGCTTGCCACACAACAGTATCGCACGCTTTGGCAGCAGTGGCTGTTGAGCTATCTACTTGGTTTTCCGATCAGCAGCACCATGGCGCTGGGCTTCTACTGGCTGGGCAATGATGCAACGGGCGTAGATCCATTACCGTTGCTCCTTTCCCCGCTCTGGCTGGGCGCGCTGACTGGCATGATCTTTGCCATGCTCCTGGGGATAGGCCAGGCGTGGTCGCTGCGTACGGTTCTGCTGCGCTGGCGTTATCTGCGCGAGTTGTGGGTGGGGACGGCTGCCGCGGCGGGGCTGTTATTGGGTGGCTGGATTGTGGGGCCGCTCGATCTGCTCGGGCTATCGACTTGGGCAGCCGCAAACGGAGCCACAGTGGAGCTTGGACTACGTACAGTCGGTACCGAGCTGGTCAGCGGTTCACTGCCCCATTTTCAACTGAGTGGATTGACGCTGCTCTTTGGCCTGGCTGTGGGCTGGCTCCAATCTTTCCCGTTGCGGCAACAGCTGCAACGGGCAGAAGATGGTCGAATCTGGACCTTGATTAATGGCGTGGCGTGGTTGGCCGTGGCCGAAGGGGCACGGTTGGGTCTGCAATGGGGCGCACTGTGGCAGGTGGCCGACTGGCAGATTGGTAGCTGGCAGTTGCTGGCCGCCGCACCCCCGACGACTGGTCTCTGGTTGGGACTAGGCCTCGGTTTGCTCGGTGGCTTGTCCGTGGCAGCCCTATTCACCAGCGGTACGCTACTCTGGTTTTTGCAGGGGCCGCGCCGCGCGGTGGCTTGGCCACGTTTGGGCATAGACTGGCAGCAGCTGCACTTGTTGCCCGCAAAAGTGGGGCGGCAGTTGCACCGCAGCAGCCAGCGCTGGAGTCGAGCACTGTTGCTGTTGACGATGATCGTGCTGTTGCTGGAAGCATTCCTCATGGCGTGGTGAGCATGTGATGGTGGGGTAAGCGTGGCCGAATTGGCAGACAGCTCTCGATTGTTGGGGGCAGCATGGGCGCGGTTCGAGTGGATGGGGCTCAAAGTTGAACAATCGCATAATTGTGGCTATGATACGGAATAGAAGAGTTGCCGCTCTGTGCAGGAGCATTGGGGGTTCCAACTATAGATCGGCCTGAGCCAGCACTGCGCTCTTCCACACCGCAACTCGCATAGCGGGGCGGTGATGTCGCACAGACGTCTGCACCGCCAACACGTTTGGCTCTCCCAACAGCACATTGATACCCGTCGACGCGCTCACTCCCACCCCCTCTACACCAACGAAAATTACAAGGAATCTCTCATGTCTTACCTGATTGGTATTGACTCATCAACAACTGCGACCAAAGCATTGCTGATGGACGAAACCGGCGCGGTCGTTGCCGTTGCCAGTGATGAATACGGCTATGAAACACCGCAACCACTCTGGAGTGAGCAGTCTCCATCGCTCTGGTGGGCGGGAACTGTTGCCAGCATTCGTACACTTCTGGCGCAGACAAAGGTAGACCCCGCCGCAATCCAGGCCATTGGCCTGAGTGGACAGATGCACGGTCTGGTCTTGCTGGACGGCGCGGGCACTGTTCTGCGCCCCGCGCTGCTGTGGAATGACCAACGCACGGCTGCCCAATGTGATGAGATCCGCGAGCGCGTGGGCAAAGCCGCTCTCGTTGCAGAGACGGGCAACGATGCCTTGACTGGCTTCACCGCGCCCAAGATTCTCTGGGTTCGTGAGCACGAACCCGAGATCTACGAGCAGATCCGCCACATCCTGCTGCCCAAGGATTATGTCCGATATCGATTGACCGGCGAACTGGGCATGGATGTCGCTGACGCTGCCGGAACGCTCTTGATAGAGCTGAAAGAGCGTTCCTGGTCCACTGCGGTGTTGGATGCATTAGAGATTCCCCAAACATGGCTGCCACCGCTCTTTGAAGGTCCCGAAATCACGGGCCACCTGACGGCAGCTGCGGCCACGGCAACCGGGCTCAACGTGGGTACGCCCGTTGTGGCCGGTGGCGGTGATCAAGCTGCGCAGGGTGTTGGCGTGGGGGCGGTCCGCAGTGGCATTATCGCATTGACGCTCGGCACATCGGGTGTGGTCTTTGGGAGCGTCGATCAGCCATTCTATGAACCCGAAGGTCGGCTGCATGCCTTTTGCCATGCAGTGCCCAATCGTTGGCATCTGATGGGCGTAATGTTGTCCGCGGCGGGCAGCCTGCGCTGGTATCGCGACACCATTGCACCGGGAATGAACTTTGATGATCTGTTGGCACCGGCCGCAGCCATTCCGCCTGCAAGCGAGGGGCTGCTCTTTTTGCCCTATCTCACCGGCGAACGGACGCCACACCCCGATCCATTGGCTCGGGGCGCGTTCGTCGGCCTGACGGTGCGTCACAGCCAGGCACACATGACCCGCGCCGTCCTCGAAGGAGTGGCCTTTGGTCTGCGCGATAGCTTTGAGTTGATGAAGGGGGTGGGTCTGAGCGGAATCGAGCAGGTGCGGGTTTCGGGGGGCGGTGCCCGCAGTCCACTCTGGCGCCAGATTCTGGCCGATGTCCTGGGCAGCGAATTGGTGACGGTTAACACCACCGAAGGTGCCGCGTACGGTGCCGCGCTGCTGGCTGGCGTTGGTGCCGATCGTTGGCCCACGGTCGATGCCGCTTGCGAGGAGACGATCCAGGTGACCGGGAGCACCAACCCCAATCGGGCAGCCGTTGCGCACTATGAAAAGGCGTATGCACAATATCACGCGCTCTACCCCACCTTGCAACAGACCTTTGCTGACCTGGCAACACTGTAGCGGCAACGTCCCTGCGTACAGCGTCCGCAGCACCGCCATGTATGGACGGTGCCAACATTCAGTGCCCGTGCTGAATGTTGCGTAATTACTTCGGTAAATTAGACGCTTGTGGCTTCGACAAGCCTAGCCCACGGTAACACCGAATCTAGCTACCAATCACTGTTGTCCCTGGATGAATCGAGGCAACGTCTGCCTGGAAAGGGTCAAGCGCTGTTGGGGAGACCGGAGCGCCGCAGCTGATGGAAAATGATCTGTAGCTGGACGCCGAATCACTTTGTTAATGCTCATCATCCTCCTGGGCATCAGCGAGCAGATGCCCCATGAAGACCAGATTGCTTGTGGAACTGTATTGGGTGCAAATCTAAAAAAGCAGGCCGGATTACCTATCCGGCCTGCCACGAGCTGAGCTTGATTTACAACAGCTCGATGTACAACAGCTCGATGTACAACAGCTCGATGTACAACAGCTCGATTTGCAACAGCTCGATTTAGTAGTGCACGTACACCTCGGTTCCGGCCGGTGCCCAGTTATAGAGCATCTGCGCATCGCCAATGCTCATGTTGACACAGCCGTGGCTCATTGGGGTGCCGAAATTGTTGTGCCAATAGGCACCGTGAATGGCATAGGCACCATAGAAGTACATTACCCATGGCACACCCGGTAGATCATAGCCGGGACCGATCATTCGTTGGCTAGACAGCTTGTTGCCAACGCGGAAACGCCCCGTTACCGTTGGCGTCGCAGCTGTACCAGAACTGATGTACGTATGCAGCACAGCGGTATCCCCTTGCCATGCGGTGAGCGTCTGGTTGCTGAGGTTTACTTCGATCCAGCGATAGCCGTTGCTGGGTGCTGCGGCCAATGCCGTGGCAGCCGCTGGCTGTGGCCCCGTTTGAATCCGCAGCCGTTGTCCGGCCCAAACAAAATTCTCGTGGGGCAGACCATTGGCCAACAGGAGTGCCTGTATGGTGGTGCGGTTGGCTTCAGCGATCTCTGCCAAGCTTTCCCCGGGCTGAACCACATAAATGCGCTTGGCCAAAGTGCGTTCTTCATCGTCATCCGCAGGCACAGGCGCCACCCGGGCCGTTACACGTAGCTTTTGGCCCACCCACAAAAAATTGGCGTTTGTCAATCCGTTCAGGCGCATCACATCGGACAGCTCTAGCCCGTTGTTGCGTGCGATTTGAGAGAGCGTGTCGCCCCGACGCACGACATGATAGCCGTCCCCCGAAGGCAATGCTTTGGCCGCAGCCACCAACTGCATGTTGGCCTGAGTGTCGACTGCTGTGGCCAAACCGGGAATGACCAGCCGTTGGCCGGGAACGATTACATTGGGGTTGGCAAGCCCGTTGCCTGCCACCAATTCGCGCACCGAAATGTTGTAGTGGCGGGCAATGTAGCCCAAGCTTTCCCCTTGGGCAACGATGTGAACATCATCTTCTGCCCGTGCCACCGGTGCCCATGCAAAGGAGCTGCCCACGAGCGCAACAAACAGCAGGACCCGAATGAGGTTGAAGCGTGGCTGATCTGTTATCACTTGCATATGCATACCTTTCACTCGACAAGCAAGAATCAAATTGAAACTTATACAAGTTTGGTAATTCAGGATGGTAGTGGGAAAGTCAGTTGCTGGGTGATGCCGGTATCGAATTGCCGCAAACCGTAGGCAGAGTGGTATTAGCATAGTGTGGCGCAAATACCACGGCGGTAACTCAGGCCATACAACCTGAGTGCAGATGGCAACATAAATGTGGCCTGATTTATACCGGTATGTACTTGCTATGTTGCGCCAACGGTAGCTGCTTACCTAACCGAAGTTGCTCCCTGGTTGCCCTCCGGGCGCGTGGTGGAGGCAACGATTTGGAGCAATCACTCTCGTGCAGGGATGGTAGGTAGCAACTTGCGTAATTTGGCTGAACTGCACTTGCTTCTGAAACGATGATCTTGGTGAACCTTGCCAGCGGTGGAGCGCGCTATATGCCATGCTGGCGCAGGTAAATAGTATGGAGCAGAAATTATCATGGAGCAGGTAAGCGCACAAACGGATCTGTTGCGCAATGGCAGCTATATAATAGATTCAAGAATCATAGAGCCAAGAATATAGATGTAAGAATAATAGATCCAGCATGTTGGCGCAAAAAAATCCAGAGGTAGGTCGGGTGGGATTCGAACCCACACGGGGATTACCCGGCGGATTTTAAGTCCGCTGCGTCTGCCATTCCGCCACCGACCCTTGGTTCGGCCTTTGAAATTGTATTTGTTTCCAAAGAAATTGTCAATCCTCTTGACGAATGGACAAAGGAGGGGCGCAAACTTTGTGCTTGCACCATTAGGTTGAACTGCCGCCATTGAGAGGTAATCTCAATGGCCAGAAATCTAGCCGCTCTCCCCCGACTGATTCCCAGGCTCTTCGGTGTCTACAGTGTGGTTGGCTTGAAAACGGTAGATTTCCCGCTTGCCGGCACTACTGTTTTCAAACAGAGCCCACTTTAGTACGGTGTGGTGAACTACCACGGCAGGTAATCAGGCCAGACAAGCTGAGTGCAAGCGGCAAAACGAGTCTGACCTGATTTTCGCCGAGATGTACTAGTGACGGGCTCTTGCCCCTATTGCTGCAACGTTCACGATTGCCCCGCGAGCCAGCTTGGCAGCGGTCGGGGCGTCACCGCCCGGCGGCGCCTCGACGAACTTTGCCACGCTAATTACAGCGTCTGTAATTTTTGGGCCAGTGCACTGGCGCTCGGTTCCGTCAATACAGAACCATCTGGGAAAACGATGGTGGGAACACTGCGATTGCCATTGTTGAGCTGGATCACAGTATCCACGGCATCTTCATCTTCGTTAATATTGATCTCTTGGTAAGAGACATTCATCGACTGCATCACCTGTTTGGCTCGCCAACAGTCGGGACACCAGTTGGTGGTGTACATGACAATGTTGTCTGTCTTTTCTGATTGCATGTAAAATCCTTCTTCGCTATGTGCCCATCCAACGAATTACGTGCGAAACTCGCTGATTCAGCTGACAATCGGGATATCTGTCAGCGCAGCGGTTACAGAGACTCTTGGAGAGGCACTAGATGTAAACTCAAGCAATAACCTTATGCCGATACCGATCCGAAAATCTGTGGTTCAGCTTTCTATTTCGGGTCGAAGGTTTGCCCACCGCGACGGTAGTACAGGATGGTGCAAGTACCACGGCAGGCAATCAGACCAGACAAGCTGAGTGCAAGCGGCAAAATAAGTCTGGCCTGATGTACGTCGGGATGTGCTATATGGCGGTTGGCTTGAAAACGGTAGGTTTCCCGCTTGCCGGCACTACTGTTTTCAAACAGAGCCCACGTTAGTGAATTAACCACTGCTGCAGCGCCTGCCAACGACGTTGTTGGGCGTTCGACAGCGGTGCCAATGACAGCTGCCCTTTGATCTGTGAAGGTTGCCAATCGGGCGCCCACTGGTCAACGAGCGCAAGCAGAGGTTGCTCTATCGCTTCAATGGCAGATCCCGCGGTGGAATCGGGTGTGAGCAACGCCACTGCCCCATGGATCCCCGCCGCACAGAGCGCAACTTCTGTGTCAAATTCCTCACTGGACGGCACTGTTGGCTCGAGCCCTCGCTCTGTAAAGAGGCGACGCAGCAGCCCTTCGCTCACGTTCTTTAGTGCCTCTGAAAAGATTGCCACGACCTGCACATTTTCAGTTTTGGCGGCAAAGAGGGCCGCTTGCGTAAAGCAATAATCGCCGGTGAGAATGATACTTCCCGTAATGGACCGCTGATTGGGGTTGTCTTGCTGATCTTCGGCGCTGGCAAGCAGAAATTGGTGAATGACGAGCGCAATATTCAGCATTTCCAACGCGGTTGCGAGATCGATCCGCTGTTGACGCAGCATTGTCTCTGGCTCTGCACGAATGGCCGTGGCCAGCACAACCGCCGCGCGACGCAACGGCAGTGCCCGGCTGAGTTGGGATTGCGCCAACTCGTGAAATGGTGGATATAGACCGGTCAGTGCGTCCTGTAGCTGCTGTTGAACCGCTTGCAACTCTTGCTGTAGTGCTGCCTGTTCGGTGGTTGACAGCGGAACACTCCCCTCATTCGCTTGCATCAAATTTTCTATCCTCATTCTCCCGCTCATTACACTTCTGGAGCCCACTTGCCCAGTGATGGAATAGTGGTCGGTTCTTCATGACTCGCCGCATGCTGGTTGCCTGCGCCCAAGTGTTACAGTCGAGCGGACCATCGCTGGCTGGCATGATTTTGTAGCCATCAGCAAATCGGCTGCGGGTAAATTGCTGCCTACAGTGCGGTTGGCTTGAAAACGGTAGGTTTCCCTCTTGCCGGAACTACTGTTTTCAAACAGAGCCCACTTTGCGGTGCGGTTGGCTTGAAAACAGTAGATTTCCCTCTTGCCGGAACTACTGTTTTCAAACAGAGCCCACTTTGCGGTGCGGTTGGCTTGAATACGGTAGGTTTCCCGCTTGCCGGAACCGCTGTTTTCAAACAGAGCCCACTTTAGGTATTGTACTTGATAGCCCGCCCGGCGCAAATAGATGGCTAGCAACAACGCAGCAAGCAGATGTTGCTCG
This sequence comes from Caldilineaceae bacterium, assembly GCA_965228585.1. Classification (GTDB taxonomy): domain Bacteria; phylum Chloroflexota; class Anaerolineae; order Caldilineales; family Caldilineaceae; genus JAHBVH01. Next base: position 133,793 of record CBDDHX010000011.1, on the reverse strand, counting down.
GTGGGTGCACAGCATCACCAAATGCGACAAATTTCCCCTGCTGGGATGGTTTATAGTGGCGTAGCGAGCTAGACCCGACCGTCATCCAAGTTGCTCCCCGGTTGCCTTCTGGACACGTGGTAAAGGCGACTTTTCGAGTAATACGCTCGTTAGAGATGGCAGGTGGCAACCTGAGTAAATTTGGATTGCCCCGTTCATTGCTCAAACGTTGGATTGTGCCAACGTGACAGGGCGCTGCTCCCACAATGATTGACGGGCAGCCACCACCACTGCCAATGCTCGGATGCCAGCCTCTGCCGTGGCGAGCAGTGACGGCGGCTGCTGATTGGTCTGGGATCGGATCTGTTGAGTAAAAGCAAAGATCATCTGCCGATCTGGAGAAGCGGGCGTGGTTGGCAGTTGCTGAATCGATTGATTGCGCAGCAGCCAGAGACGACTTTCCACCGTTGGATCAGCCCAGTGCTCGATTTGCAACGTGCCTTGGCTGCCATAAAATTCAAAGAGCGTGGGATTATGTGGGATGAAGAAAGAATCATGTATCTGCGTGATAAATCCGTGGTGGCGCAACCGGACCAGGCTGTGCGCTTCTTCTTCCACCGCGCGGGATCGACTCTTTGGTTGTTCCGCATCCTGCTCCGACCTTTGCGCTGACCGATCACCCAGGATCTGTTGCGTGGCGGCAGTGTAGATGGTGGCGATCTCATCTGCCAACAGATAGCGCAGCAGATCGATTGCGTGATAGGTGCGCTGCAGCAGTACGCCGCCCCCGTTGGGTTGCAGCCGCCAACTCTGTTGCTGCTGGGCCAACGGCACTGTGTGGCAGATGTGACAGCCAAGCAGATCGCCGATGAATTCATCTGCCAGCAGCAACTTTAGCTGTTGCACGGCTGGATCGGCGCGTCGTGGGTGGCTGACGGCGAGCAGCAGACCGCGGTGTTCAGCGGCCTGTGCCATGCTCTGTGCCTCATCGAGGGTCAGAGCCATCGGGGCTTCAACCAGCACATGTTTGCCGGCCGTCAATGCTGCCATTGCCAGTGGGAAATGGTGGCGCGGATGGCTGGCAATGTAAACAGATTGTACTTCGTGCCGCTGCAACAGATCGGCTAGATTGGGGTAGCTGTGAGGAATCAGTTGCTCTTCGGCAAATGCGTTGGCCCGCCGTTCGCTGTGGCTATAGACACCCACCACCCAGGCACCGGTCTGATTGCTCGCTGTTGGCGGCTGTTGCCGGATGGCCTGGGCGACCACCTCTCTGGCGCGCGCTCCCGTGCCCAGGATGCCCCAGCCAACCGAATCTGGACCAACTGTTTGTGACGCGCGTGCAATCATCATGTTGGATTGGCATGCAAGATCCGCTGGGGATCCAGCTGCGACTCCTCGATCGGTTCTGGCCCTGCAAGATCACGCACGCGTGCTGCTGCTTTCCAGCGAGTCATCCTGGCTAAATTTCCTCATCTTCGTCTTGCCCCGTGATCTGCCGGTAGATGTTGACCAGATCATCATCATTGAAAAAGTGGATCACAAGACGGCCACTGCCATTCTGTTGGCGGTTTAGATTGACGCGGGTGCCCAGTGCCGAGCGAAACCGATCTTCCATGTAGCGTACTTGGGCCTGTTGCGGGCTCATCTCTTCGTTTGCGGGCGCACCCGGTTCGGTGGGATCATGCGTCGCTGCATCATTTTCTGCCTGTGCCTGTTGCCACTGCTTTACCAGTGCCTCGGTCTGGCGTACATTGAGCCCGAGCGAGAGCACCTCTTGCAACAGTGCTTCAATGGCTGCGCTCTCTTCCAGCGCGAGCAGCGCGCGGGCATGGCCCGCGGAGATGCTCTGATCGGTCACCGCTTGCTGCACCGCGGGTGGTGCCTGTAGCAGGCGGAGTGTGTTGGTGACGGCGGAACGACTCTTGCCCACCCGTTCCGCCACCTGCGTGTGGGTCAGCCCAAATTCATCAACCAACGTTTGATATGCCGCGGCCTCTTCCAATGCGTTTAGATCGGCTCGTTGAATATTTTCTACCAGGGCCAGTTCAACGAGTTGCTGTGAGGTGGTCTCGCGCACGATGACGGGCACGGTCATCAGCTTGGCCCGCTGCGCGGCTCGCCAGCGTCGTTCCCCGGCAACCAGCCAGTAGCGCTCTGGTTGTGTTGGATCGGCAGTGACCACCAGCGGCTGAATGATCCCGTGGGCTTTAATGGATTCGGCCAGTTCATCCAGGGCTGCATCATCAAATCGTGCGCGAGGCTGGTGGGGATTGGGAGCAATCTTTGCCACTGCACAGTCGTGCATGCCCGCGGGCCCACTCTTCTCCTCGGCACTTGTTGGTTCGGTGGCGGCGGTGTCCGTGATCAACGCACCAAGACCCCGTCCCAATCCACGCCGTTTGTTTGCACTACTCGCCATGTTTCCCTCGTAACCACACTGTACCCGTTGCCGATCATTGGCAGCGGATATGCGCGTTGATGAATTGAAGTTGTTACTCGTGTGTACTCTTTGTTTGTGCTGGTGCTGATCCCGTGCTTGGGCGCGGTTGGGCAACCGTTGTTGCGCCATCACCCTCCTCGCGTGCCAAGAACTCTTTGGCAAGTGCCTGATAGGCCAGCGCCCCGGTGCTAGCTGGTGCATAGCGTAGGATCGTTTGGCCGTAACTGGGTGCTTCGCTCAATCGAATGCTGCGGGGGATTACGGTGCGAAAGACCTGATCGGGAAAATGTTGTTGCACTTCCTGCACGACCTGCTGGCCCAGGTTCGTTCGCCCATCGTACATGGTGAGTAGCACACCGGTAATGGCCAATGTTTCGTTGAGCACCTCGCGAACTTGCTGGATCGTGCCCAGCAGCAGGCTCAACCCTTCCAGCGCCAGATATTCACATTGCACCGGAATCACAACACCGTCGGCCGCGGTCAACCCATTGAGCGTGAGCAGGCCCAAGCTGGGCGGATCGTCGATAAAAATGTAGTCGTACTGGTCCAAAACGGGACGCAAGGCACGTTCCAGTAGCCGTTCACGCGCCATCACCCGCGCCAGTTCCACCTCGGCCCCGGCTAGGTCGGGAGAGGCCGGAATGAGATCGAGGCCCACCCGTTCTGTCAAGCTGATTGCTTGTTGAGCGGGCACGCTGTCGATTAGAACATTGTAGATACTCACGTCAACGCCCCTGGGATCAATGCCCAGGCTTGTGGTGGCATTGCCTTGTGCGTCCGTGTCAACCACCAGCACACGTCTGTCTGCTGCGGCCAGATAGGCACCCAGATTGACGGCCGTGGTTGTTTTGGCAACGCCACCTTTTTGGTTAACGAAGCAGTAGATTTTTGCACTCATTGGTATACGGTAACCGCGTCTCTAACGGAAAGTCAAATGCGAAAAGCCCATTGGGCAATTTGGGCCCAGAGCCTTATCCTGAAATTTGATTGTGGTGGGTAGACCAGCTCGGGCCGGCTACGTCGACACAGAGAATCTCGGGACAGATACTTATACAGCGTTTGGTGGGCAACCTGATATTGATAAAAGAGAAAGCAAATAGAGCTTGCACCTTGCGGAGTGCGCATTAGAGAATGCTGATGCCTCCATTGTGCAACATTAAATGATTGCTCGATAAGGTCATTTGCTCGCCGATATTTCAGGTGTGCCTCTGCAGAAATGTCTAATAACTTATTTGCTCAAATTATGCAAGCTCATTGGAACCAGCGCTCGATCTCCATGAACGACCCCGGCATTTCCGGAATGCGTCACACCCAAAACGATGCTAGTTACACTGTACCAAGCAGGGCCGAGAAGAGTATTGGCAAGCGGCGTGAATCCCGCGTGATGCCACGCTGCATTATACCCGATCGAAAGGATGTTTTTCCATGTAGGCCAGTACCTGTGCGCGAGTGGGAATGCCAGCAATGCCTGCTTTCTCCACACCAAAAGATGCCGTGACGTTGGCGAAACGGGCTGATTGCAGCGGATCGCCGGTTTCCTGCAAGCGAATCAGAAAGGCGGTGGCAAAAGTATCTCCGGCGCCGGTGGGGTCAACTTCGTTGGCTGGGCGCGGTGGAATTTTGACGACGCTGGTCATGCCATCCAACTCACGCCGATAGATGGTGCTGCCGTCGCGATACTCTGTGAGTACAACTAGTGGTACCGTAGCTACAATCGGATCGAGCCTGCGCAGGTCGTTGTCGATATCTTCCAGCGACAGCACCAGCACATCGAGCTGGGGCATGATCTGGTCTGCGCTTGCCCACGGCTTGCTAGAGATCCGGCCTTCGGCATCCCATTGGCGCATCCAGCCTTGGGGCACCGCCGCGGTGAGCACTGGATCATGAAAGAGCGCGGCCACATCGCTGGTGATTTCGTCGACCAATGGACCCAACAGCACCGCTTTGGGCTCGCGCAGGTGGGGTGGCACATCTGCGGCAGAGATGGGCAGGGCGGGGGTATAGCAATATTGCACGCGGCCATCGCTCGTGTAGATATTGGCAAAGGTTGTGGTGGTGGGGCTGGGCAGGAGCTGAATGTTCACCTCGCTCGGCAACTCTGAGAGATCGAGGTCTGTGGCCGCACGGGTCAGAATGGTCGGTCTGCGGCCCAAACGCAACGCTGTGAGCGCGGCAAAACTAACCGTTCCCCCCAAGCGGTAGGGGCCGTGTTGATCCGCGGTAACCAGATCGCGGGTGACGTGACCGATCAGCAAGATATCAAGCGGACTTTGCTCCGGCCTAGTTGAAGTCGGTTGAGACATAGATAGTTTCCCGGGTTCGTCATCCTGGGCAAGGCCACAGAATTTGTTGTTGAACCTGCTTTCCTGTCACAATAGACAAGATTTCGTGGCGTGCAGCGCACAGGTAGAAAGAGTCGGGGGAGAGTCAGTTTTGTACGCCTGTACAACAGACGCTGTCACACCCTGTTCTAGGGCTGTTTCTATTATACGATGAGATGCCATTTCGCATGAATGTGGTGAGAGGCTTGTTGGCAACTTCTTGGCTGTCAACTGCCGTGCATCGGGAAAGATAGAGAGCGCAGGGCAAGTTCCCGATCTGGCATGGGGCAGTAGGGGGTGAACAAAAACGTCCCGTTGTCAGCAACGGGACGTGAAAGCATACTTACAGAATTGAATGTCAGCGCTAGAAGCCAGGTCTCTGTTGATATGGCAAATTTGCGGGGGCAAACCCCGCTTCTAACCGAGGAAAGCCGCGTCAGCGGCTGCTATTCAGCGGTGAGAAGCCCAATGGAGTGGCGCTTTCCCCTGGACCCAAACAGCGTTTGGGCCAGTGAATTTGATTTCGGTGACTTTAGTCAGCGACAAAGATGTGTACTTTGCGCCTGGCCCCTTCGCCGTAGCTTTCTGTATATACCCCGGGATAGCTGCGCAACACCATGTGGACAATGCGTCGTTCATTCGGTGGCATGGGTTCAAGCGATATTGCCTTGCCTGTGCGTGCCACCTGTTCTGCCATGCGTTCCGCCAGTTGGGTCACCTGTTGGATGCGGCGCTCTTTGTAATGCTCCACATCCACGACGATGTTCTTCCACTGATGAATCTTTTGGTTGACCATGAGGCGAAGCAGATATTGGATGTTGTCAAGCGTTTCACCACGGCGGCCGATCAGTGCGCCGAGTTCTGTTCCTTCCACATCGAGCAGAAGATAGCGGGAGCGCGAGCGATCGCGTTCTTCGTCGTCGAACTCATCTTCATCATCCTTCCACTGAGCCGTGATTTGGGCATCAAAGTCCATGAGATGAATCATCTCATCCAGCATATCCGCTGCCAAGGCCGCCAACTCTTCTTCTTCTTCGCTCTCGCTACCATCCAAGAGCAACTCGGTGGCTACCTCGTCGGTCTCTCCATCTGCTACGTCTTGCTCATCCGCTGCATCCGCAAGCGCATCTTCGTCTGTGTCGGATTCGCCTGTGTCGGATTTGTCTGTGTCGGATTTGCCTGTGTCACTCTGTTCCGCGTCTTCTTCGCGGATTGCTGTCGCTGGCTCCACGTGAACAGCTGTGTTGTCTGATGGCGACGATGCTGCTGACTTTTCCGATGGTGTCGGCTCTTCCGCAACTGTAGATGGCAGCGGATCATCAGATTCAGCCGCATCCGCTGTGCTGGACGCTGGCTCGGGCGTTCTATCTTCGCTGGCGGCTTCTTGAAGCCGAATGTGTACAACGGCTGGCTCGCTGCCAATGCCAAAGAGACCGCGACTGCCTTTGTTGATTACTTCAATCTCAACTTCATCCCGGCTTACATTGAGCGCTTTCAGGCCTTCATGAATCGCTTCATCAACACTTTTGGCCTTGAACTCGTGTGATTGTGGTGCCATTTATTTCTTCCTTTTTCGGCGGCGTTTGGGTGATGAAGAAGCTTTGGTCGAAGCGCTCTTTTCGGCTTTGGCCACGGGCTCCGACGGTGCACTCTCTGCAATGGTGGTACTACCATTGGCGCCAGCTGTTGCCAATGCTGGCTTGGGGCCACCCAGGTTGAACTTTTCGCTTGTCATGAGCCACTGTTGTAACATCTGCAATGTGTTGCTCGTGACCCAATAGAGGGTAAGGCCAGCGGGAACTTGTAGTGTAAAGAACCCAAACATAAAGGTCATCACATAGGTCATCTGGCGCATCATCCCTGCCTGGCTGTTGTCGCTCCCAGTCGTGGGCGTGGCCGGTGTCATCCATCGTTGCATCACAAACTGTGAAACAATTAACAGGATGGGCAGGACGAGATAGCTGGTCAGCAGGAGAAAATCGCCTTCTTGAAAGGCCGTCGAAATCCAGCTGAGCCCGCCAGTATAGGTGGGAAAGCTCAGATCTGGAATCCAGAAGAAATCTGCGCCTTCCAACGACTGCCCAATGACAACGAGCGCCGAATAGAGACCAAAGAGCAGGGGCATTTGTACGATCAAGGGCAGACAGCCACTGAGGGGATTAACGCCAGCTTCCTGGTAGAGTTTCATCTGAGCCTGAGAAAGCTTCTCGCGGTCTTTGCCATATTTCTTCTGTAGCTCTTGAATCTTGGGTTGCAGCTCTTTCTGTGCTTGCATCCCGCGAATCTGGCTCAGGGTAAGCGGAAAAAGCAAGACCCGGATGATGACGGTGAATGCAATGATCGCAAATCCCCAGTGGTAGGGTACATTGGCATCACGCAGGAAATCATCAATGTAGATTAGCGCCTTGGCTAGCGGCCACACCACAATGGACTGCCACAGTCCATCCGGCGCAGTAGTCATTACATCGACACCTTCGTGGTTGACTCCACAGCCCGTCAAGAGCAAGGCAAGTGTCGTGAGCAACAACAGGTAGATCCAACGATTACGTTTCACAAATAATATCTCCTATACAGGTCCCGCTGTTACAGGCCAGGCTCTGTACAAAACCAACTGTGGCTATTTTAATGTTTATAACAGATAGACTGAAACAAACAGACTGAAACAAACAGGCTGGCAGACAATTGCAAAAAAATTCAGTGGGATTGTTCCACTGAGACTTCCCGGTGATGAAGTTACGGCACCGGATCAATGCCACCTTGATTCCACGGGTGACAACGGGCAATGCGGCGAATTCCCATCCAGCCGCCGCGCCGAATACCATAGCGTTCGATGGCCTGATACATATATGCTGAACAAGTTGGATGGAATCGACAATTGTTCCCGAGCAGGGGGGAGATGTAGCTTTGGTAAAGACGAATGAAACTGAGTGCTGCGCGGCGAGTTGTCATGGTAAGATCATGGTAAGTGGTATGTCAACATCAGCCCAACAACGTTTCGAGCCAACAATTCCCCGCTCAGTCCCAAAGACTCCTCTTCAACAACCATCAGTACTATCTTAGCTGACTATGCCGTGGCGCGCAATAAATGCGCCCGCCGCAACAGGCGGGCGCAAGCAGCGTCCATTTGGTGATAATCAGCATAGCGAATCGGCCTTCTGGCGATAAAAACCACGTCCCAACCCGGCTCAATGGTATCGAGCCGCAGGCGAATTGCTTCTCTCAACCTGCGTTTGATCTGATTGCGAACAACAGCATTGCCAATACGGCTGCTAATCGAAAACCCAAACCTGCTGTAAGGCAGATGATTGGGGAGCAGGCAAACAACGAGCAATTTGTCGCTGTGGGAAACGCCTTGTCTTCGAATCTTTTGGAAGTGCTGGTTTTCCCGTATGCGATAATGTTTTTTCACAGAAATATTTATGCCAGTATTGCTATGAATCGGAATCGAGCAGGCTCGACCCTTTGGCATCCTCTGTCACCGTGTGCTCTCCACCGTGTCTGAGGGTGACTTGCTTACTTCTTGATAGATTTCCGTGTGCTGAGCTTGACTGCTAGTTGCGAGCGGCCACGAAGGCGACGACGTTTAATCGCATTGCGCCCACCGGGACTGGCCATGCGTTTACGGAAGCCATGGGTGCGCAGTCGTTTGCGGACTTTGGGTTGCCACGTACGTTTAGTTGACATGAATTCTGCTCCTGCTGTAGCTATATCACGAATTTCATTGAAACCATTATTGATATAATCAACATGGGGTAATTAAATGGTGAGCGAAATAAATTGAAAAAATAGCGGCCAAAAAGACGCCAAGCTCTCGAACTGTATTCAAACGGCTATTATAAGGGTACTGCTTTTGCGCTGTCAAATTTCATCATGCTTTCAGGTGCATTTCTGTTTTGGGGCGTATCTCTCATGCTCTACTGATGATTACCCGCTGATGATTACCCGCTGATGATTATACGCTACGCGGTCACTGCTCGCTCTCTTGACCGCTCGTCGTGTGGTAGCGGCGACTTTTTTGCGCGATGGCCCTCGTGTAGAGGGGGTAGGTAGCAACTTCTGGTAATAGGGGGATGAACTGTTGCAATGCTTGGCAACCACTAAAAAAGATGTTAGTATAACCACAATAAATTGTCCTCTTGGATCATAGGAAATTATTTGCAAAACAGACCACGACGCATGCCACCGGACAAAGCTTTGCTACAACAGAAAAATCAGCCTGGTAATGGCGAACACGCGGCTCACCAGCCCAAGGCAGTTCAGGATCAGAATCCCGAGCTGTTGCAGTGGCGCGCTAATGTGCTGCTCGACGAAATGATGCTGGGTGCCATCGATGTTGCCGCCGGAGATTCGGTGCCTGCCCGCGCACTTTCGTCTGCGCAAAACTCCGCGCAGCAAGAGCGGCGATCTAGCACGACTGTTGAGCGAACGACAAACTTTGAGCGAACGACAAAGGACGCAAAGGACACAACGGACGCTGCATCCTCGGCATTTCATGGTTCGCAGACACACGGTTCACGGGCCGCTGCTGAGCATGTTGATGCTTCTGCTGTAGCGCAACGGCGAATGCGGGAGCCAGGCGACGACGAGCCGCTGCCTACAGAACGTACCTCTTCCCGCGGTGCCCCTGCAAACAGAGTTCCTGCACACAATAACAATGGGGCTGCGCATGCGCCCTCGGCTACAAATGGAGAGCGGGTGGAGCAGCCGGAGCCTGGCCATGGTACAGAGCAATGGCTATTTGCCGCGGAACAGCGCTATCAACAGATCGCTGCCCGTCAACAGGCCAAACGCAGTAGCACCGATTATGATGGTTGGTCGATGGCGGCTGATGCCGATTCGCAGCATCATTATGGTGTCGCTGCTGCCTATTCCCAGGCAGCTACAGATACTGCAACGGCGCCGGTAACCAGATCCGTTGTCACCCCAGAGAGTGGTGGCGAGAGTGGACCATCGCGCAACGGCCAGCCCACGGGGGCGCGGACCGGTCGCAAGCGTTTGCGTTCTAACCTGTTGCCCCGGCTGAATGTTCAGGACAGTCAAAGCGTTCAACAGGAGATGGGACTGTTGCAGAACGGGATCGAGGCCGTGTTGCCGGTTGGGCATGAATCACGTGAGCGTGCTCAGCATCTTCTGCAGAAAGCCTATCGAATTTTGCAGGAAGACCCAACTCGTTCTGCCGAGGTTGACTACTATTTGCAGCAGGTGCGAACGATCGTTCAGCGGGTGGAGGAGACAGTCCACTGGTCGAATCTTTACTACCGACGGTTGCATACCTATCTGTTTGCCTGGCTGGCACTGAGCATCATTGTGGTTGGCAGCCGCTATCTCTATGCCACCCCAATGAGCAACTGGATTGCCTGGCTGACCAATACCACGGCGGAGAGTCTGCTGGTCTACAATTTGTTGACGATCACGGCTGCGTTGTTCTTTGGCGCGCTGGGCGGTGGGATTGGCGCGCTGTTGAATATGATGCAGCATGCCCGCATGAATTATGGTTTTTTCGATAGGAAGTATGGCCTGCGCGGGCTGATCCTACCGGTTATTGGTGCACTTGGGGGGCTCATTCTCTGTGTGATCTTTGGCCTGCTCTACGCACTTCTGGGCCTCGATCCAACGGTGAGCGTCTGGTTTGGATTGCTGCCAGCGCTCATTGCACTGGCCCTGGCCGCCAGTCAGGAGTACTTCTATGGAGTTCGCGATAGCTAGGACACGAGCACCTGATGCATAGAAATGTTCGTCCAATCTTGTGGTTTACAGGAGTGGTTTACAGGAAGAGATGGGCAGATATTGTAAATGCCGCTCAAGCAGTGCCGCGGTTGCTTTCCTGCCCGAATGACCAGAACCGCTATGATTTTTGCTGAACTAATTGTCAATCGCCCCATCAGACGCTCGTTCCACCACAAAAAAGCTGCCCCCGTACTTCTCGATCCTCTCACCGACCCGGCCGCGCGGTCAGATCCGCTTTCTGATAACAGCGGCGCGGATCCTCTGCAGATCGATAGTGCCGCGCTGCAACTCTTTCACTATCATCTCCCCATAGAGCTTGAGACTGTTGCCCAGCCAGGCCATCTGGTGTGGGTGCCATTTGGTGCGCAGGAAGTGCAGGGATTCATCGTCAATCTGACGGCGCATGCGCCGGTGCCCACGCGCGCTGTGCTGCGGTTGGCCCGTCCCGAACCAGTGTTGACTCCCGCCCAGATGGCGTTGGCGGCCTGGATCGCCGACTATTACGTGGCACCTCTTTCGGAAGCGGTAAAACTCTTCTTGCCGCCAGGCTTGCTGAGCAAAGCGGATGGCGGTTCATCTGTTCGTGCCAAGCGCGAGTTGCAGATCACCATGACGACACCCGCGGATCAGATTCCGCAGCAGCTGCTTACGCTTGGTCGCGCAACGCAGCAAGCACGCGTTGTTGCTTGGCTGTTGGCAGAGAGCGCTACGGGGGCCGAACCAGACAGACCGTCCGCCACCGCTATTCCCATCGAGCTTGTCCAACAGCGCTGTGGTCTGAAGACAACCGCTTCAATCGAGACATTGGCCAAGCGTGGAATCGTCACCATTGGTCCGGCAACAGATGAGCAGCTCGCCGGCGCTAAGACATTAATGGTCTCATTGGCGTTGAATCGACCGGCGGCGACAGAAGCCCTGTTGGAGTTGCGAGGTGCAACCAAGTATCGCCCTCTCTTGCAGACACTGGCCACGGTTGATGGTCCCATTTGGAAGAGCGATCTCTATGCACGCGTCGATGCCAACCTGCAACTGTTGCGCGATCTGCAACAGGCGGGCTTGATTACCATGCGTGAAGAGATTCGCTTCCGCGATCCGCTAGCTGGCCGCACCTATGCACAGACCCAAGCGCCCCCCTTCACAAGTGAGCAAGCTGACGTCTGGCAACAGCTGCACAGCCTTGCTTTTGGTGCGGAGCAGCCGACGACGACTCCCAAGTTTCTTTTGCATGGAGTAACCGGCAGCGGCAAGACGGAAATCTATTTGCGTGCGATTGAAGAGACGCTGCAGCGAGGAAAACAGGCGATTGTGCTGGTGCCAGAGATTGCGCTGACCCCACAGACCGTGGCACGTTTTGCCGGACGCTTCCCCGGCCGGGTGACCGTCATCCATTCTGCCCTGAGTGCTGGCGAGCGATACGACGTGTGGCGTCATTTGCGGGCGGGCGAATATGATGTGGTGATTGGCCCCCGCAGCGCACTCTTTGCGCCGTTGGCAAATGTGGGGTTGGTCATTCTCGATGAAGAGCACGAGAGCTCGTACAAGCAGAATGCAGAAGCCTGGGGCAGTTTTACCGTCTTCTACGATGCGCGCACGGTGGCCGAACAGTTAGCCGAGCTGACGCAGAGCGTGCTGATCATGGGGAGCGCCACACCAAGTCTGGAGCGCTATGCCGCGGCGCAGCGAGGAGAGCTGGTTCTGCTCGAGATGTTGCGCCGGGTGGTGGGGCACGGCACCATTGCAGCTACTGCTGTTGACCCTGTGCCAACGAGCCGTTACGCCGAACTGCCGCCCGTTGAAGTCGTTGATATGCGTCAGGAGCTGCGGGTCGGGCACCGCTCTATTTTGAGCAGAGCTCTGTTGAGCGAGCTTCACGCAACGCTGGATGCTGGCGAACAGGCAATTCTTTTCCTGAACCGACGTGGCACCCGAACTTTCATAATGTGTCGCGATTGTGGCAGCGTGCAAGAGTGTAGCCGCTGTGACGTGCCGTTGACTTTTCACGAAAACACGAACATTCTCATTTGCCACCATTGCAATCAACGGGTGCCCATTCCCGATCTCTGCCCGGAATGTAACAGCAAGCGGATCAAGTATTTTGGCAGTGGTACCCAACGGTTGGAAGAAGTGATCCAACAGGTTGCGCCCCATGCGCGTCTCATGCGGTGGGACACGGACACGGCCACGGGTAAGGGCAGCCACGAAGAGATTTTGCGCCGATTCGCTGGCCAAGAAGCCAATGTGCTGATCGGTACGCAAATGATTGCCAAGGGGCTCGATTTCCCCTTGGTTACGCTCGTGGGTGTGGTGGCTGCGGATGTGGGGCTATACCTGCCCGATTTTCGGAGCAGTGAACGAACGTTTCAGCTGTTGACGCAGGTTGCCGGACGAGCGGGACGCAGCGAGCGGGGTGGACGGGTGGTAATTCAGAGTTATAGACCCGAGCACTACGCTATTCAAGCCGCTGCTCAACATGACTATCATGCATTTTATGCACGCGAGATGTCTTTCCGTCGCGAGCACGGATATCCGCCATTGCGAACCATGGCGCGCCTGATCTATTGGGATAAAAAGCTGGAAAAGGCACAGGAGGCTAGCACGGCAATGGCTGATTTGCTGCGCGACCGCCTGCGAGAGCTAGGGGTTGAAGGGGAGGCGGCTGCCGTGCTGGGGCCGGCACCAGCATTCTTTGCCCGCTACCGCGGCTACTATCGCTGGCAAGTTATTTTGCGTGCTCCCCAGCCAGCATTGATTCTGCGTAGCATCTCCATTCCGTTTGGCTGGCGGGTTGATATTGATCCGGTCTCCATGTTATGATCGAAATCGTTCTGACCGAAATCGTTATGATCGAAATAATGATGTTGATGGCGCACCGGCTCTGTGTGGCTAGCTTGCTTGTGCCAGTGTTGGCGCCACGTGTTGTTGTGGGCGGGAGCTGAGGGATCTCAACTTTTACAATGAGCAAAAACCTTTCCACCGGGGCAGAAGAGCCCGAGACAGCAAAAAAGCAAGTCCCTGCCAAACAACAGTGGCTCACCTTAAAGGAAGCCAGTGATTTTCTTGGGGTGCATTTTACCACGTTGCGCTCATGGGCCGACCAGGGGGAGATTCAGGTCTTCCGTACACCTGGCGGACATCGACGTTTTAGTAGCGCGGATCTACGTCGTTTTCTGCAGGAACGTGTGGAGCACAGCAACGACACCCGCCAAGATTCTGTCATTGACACGGCGATTCAACATGTTCACCAAGAGATGGCCCGCTTGTCCGAAGAAAAATTACCCTGGAATTACCGCCTGGACGATGAAGCGACCGTGACCCGTCGCAACCGTGGCCAACGACTGTTTGCCTTGGCGCTTTCATATGTGATGAAGCCCAAGCAGCGCGAGCGCATTCTGGCCGAAGGTCGTAAACTGGGGCTGGAGTATGGTACCGAAGCACACAGTAACAAGGTCAATCTGGTTGAATCTGGCCGTGCCGTGCGATTCTTCCGCAACCAACTCGTACAAGCCGTTCGCTCTGATGAAGCGCCCGAATTGTTGAGTGTCGATGATCTGCGCATTCAGCAGCAGATCGATCATTTCCTTGATGAGGTGCTCTATGCGGTTCTGGAAGGTTACGAGCAGCACGAGCCGCTTTAAGCTTTGCACGCTATTTTTGCTCGATGCCAAGAACAGATCTCTTCCGCGGCGCCATTTTGATGGATCGATTGCCCAAGCTTCTACCTGGTAAAGTGACTGTGGGAAGTGACCGTGGGGGAGTGACCGTGAAGAGGGACGACAGTTGGTGAAACTTTCCGTGGATGCCTTCAATGCGCTTTTCGCACGGACGGGTGCATTTCGAGCGGGGAAAACCTAAATCTATTGCACTGGCCACTGGTAGGGCAAAATGCACGCCGGGCAAAAATTAGGTTGCACCATTTTGTAAAGCTTGGTATAATGCAGGTCCCCAATAGTAGATGTACTATTTTCAGCCGTTTTGTGTTTGCCAACGCTCAGTATATAATTCCTATCGTGTTACAATTTCGCCTCGCGAGATTGGCCGCATGAGAAAACTCGATGAGTAAGTAAACCATAGGTGACAATTACGTACAGCTATTTACGCATAGCTATTTACATTGTGCTCACGCATAAATGAGAATTTTACCCGCAATCTAGAACAAGCAAAATACTCTTATTGGTGCTGGTGTTCAGTGGATAGAGATGGTAGCTTTCACCCGTGGAAGTTTGATCTGTTTGCACTACAAACTCTTGCGCGGCTTCTTCACACAGCGAAATCTGTACATATACCACCAAAAGAACAATTGTAGCAGTAGACACTCAAGGGAGGATTCTATGCGTAATCAAAAGATGTGGGCGCTGTCATTGGTGCTTGTCTTGGTTCTGTCAAGCCTGACTGCCTGCATGGCCGGCGGAGCAATGGCGCCCGAGCGTGAAATCAGCATCAGCTCCGAAGCTGCAATGGACGCCCAGAACGCTGGGATGGCTGGTTTGATGAGTGGGAATGTTGAGTGGACTGAAGAGCAGTTCAGCAGCTTTTTGACTGTGCTCTTGCAACAGAACACTGGTGACAACTTCCCGGTAGAAGCAATTCATGCCTGGTTCGAGCCCGACAACAAAATCTTCATCCGCGTGGCTCTGATGGATGATGTCTTGTTGGGTGGTGACAGCCTGGATCTGGCCGGTACGATCAACGCCGAGAACGGGCAGCTCATGATCGACATTACCGAAGCTGCTGCCAACGGTTTCTCCGTCAGCGGTGCCATGTTGGCGCCAATTAGCCAACAGATCAATGCCTCCTTGGCTGGTGCACTGCCTGGTGGTCTGCCCCTGAACGTGGAGACCGAAGAAGGCACACTCATGATCAACATGGGCATGTAAGAAGAATTTATCTGGCTTATCGATAGCTTTACTGAATTTAGAAAAGGCCCGGGGCTCCCCGGGCCTTTTGGTTTTATCGGCCTCGCTTGATTTGACCCTTGTGTGTCCAATGTGATACACTTCTCGTTCGTGGGCCAAAATGGCCTGCGCTTTCTTTTGAAACTACTGCTTTCGCGTCTGTGAAAGCGGGTTGAACTGTAATTATAATAAAATTTGGCTATTCTTTGTTCTGACCAAATGTTTAGGGTACTTGATGTTATTCAGTACTTTGAAGAACGGCTGACTGCATGTCCACCCGCCATCATCTCTGGCCCATCATGATTGTGCCCATCATTGATTGTGAGTGTGCTGTGTGAACGTTGGTGAGTCAGCCTGAGGGTGTAAATTGAAGGTAGATAGCTGAGTGTAGATAAGAGAGTATCATCATCGGTGTGCCAGTGGTTGGGCTGTGAGCGTCCGTAACTGTTGAGATTCGCCCCGATGAGATTCGCACCGAGTTGTAAAGTGGAGGATTCTTTTGCCAACAATTAATCAACTCGTCCGCAAAGGACGAAAAAGTGTATCGAAGAAGGAAAAGGCTCCTGCTCTGCGGTTCACGCAGAACACGCTGACGGGCAAGACCCGACGGATGAAGCGCGGCAATCCGATGAAGCGGGGCGTCTGTACCAATGTGCGTACAACGACGCCGAAGAAGCCCAATTCTGCTCTGCGCAAAATTGCCCGTGTGCGCCTGACCAACGGGATTGAAGTGACCGCCTATATTCCAGGCGAAGGTCACAATCTGCAGGAGCACAGTGTTGTTTTGGTCCGTGGTGGCCGTGTAAAGGATCTGCCAGGTGTGCGTTATCACATTGTTCGTGGTGCGTTGGATAGCACCGGTGTGGACGAACGCAAGCGCAGCCGTAGCAAGTATGGCACGAAACGGCCACGCGGTAGTTAAGTTCGATGTGCCGTGGCACGAGCCTGTCATGGACATTCGTGTTGTAGCGAGCGGTGGCCCGAGTTGAGGATCGGCTGTCTGCATGTCGATCAATCTCGGTGGCATAGATGAGTGCAGTTGCTGGTTTTCAAGTAGATGCTGTCGTAAAGTGACATCTGTTCGTGCCTGTGGTATTGTGGTTTGCAAATTCGGCAAAACAGTGAGTGAGCGGACGGATGCAGAAGCATCAGAATTATCTGGGCGGAGAGTCTAATGCGAAGAAATCGTGCTGAAAAGCGAAGTGTTATCCCGGATCCTCGTTATAATAGCGAGGTAGTGGCAAAATTTGTTAACAACATGATGGAGCGCGGCAAGAAGAGTCTGGCTGCGCGTGTGGTGTACAATGCTTTTGACATCATGGAAGAGCGGACGAACCGACCGGCCATGGAAGTGTTTGAGGAAGCATTGAAAAATGCGACACCGCTTGTTGAGGTAAAGCCGCGCCGCGTTGGTGGTGCGACCTATCAGATCCCCGTTGAGATTAGCTCAACACGTCGTCAGGCTTTGGCAATGCGCTGGTTGATCTCCAATGCGCGCAATCGTAGTGGGCGTGATATGGCAGCTCGTCTCGCTGGCGAGTTGATGGATACAGCCCGCAACGAAGGGTCAACTGTCAAGAAGCGTGAAGACACACATAGAATGGCAGAAGCCAATCAGGCATTCGCACATTTCCGCTATTAAATATCTGGGCTGGTTGCACATTCTGTTTGCAGATTTGTTCAGATAAATTGAAGACTTGTTGTTGCCTGAGTTGGCGAGGGGCGTAAATTGCTATTGCAGGTTTGCAGTACTCCCGGCGATTCAGGTGATGGTAAGTGGGATTGTTGGTGCGACGCCAAATCCGTAGGCTGACGGCTTGCTATTGTTCTGCTTTAGTGAGTCAGGGTTGATCTACGGTAACAGGCGTCGTTTTATTTTGCTTAAAATTAAGGTTTAAATTATGGGCATTGAATATCCAATCGAAAGAACACGTAACATTGGGATTATTGCGCATATCGATGCTGGCAAGACGACGACCACGGAACGTATTCTTTTTTATTCCGGGCGTATTCATCGAATGGGCGAAGTGCACGATGGGACTGCCGTTACGGACTGGATGGCACAAGAGCGGGAGCGTGGGATTACAATTACCTCTGCCGCGATTACGACAACCTGGGCCGACCGTGTAACTGGCGAAGAGTGCCAAATTAATATTATTGATACGCCTGGCCACATTGACTTCACTGCTGAAGTGCAGCGTAGTCTGCGTGTGCTAGACAGTGGTGTGGTTGTCTTTGATGCGGTTGCTGGCGTGGAGCCGCAGTCGGAAACGGTTTGGCGTCAGGCAGATCGCTACCGCGTCCCCCGCATCTGTTTTGTCAACAAGATGGACCGCATTGGTGCTAGCTTTGAGCGTACCTGTGAGATGATCGTTGAACGACTTGGTGTTCATCCAGTGCCGATTCAGCTGCCGATTGGTAGTGAAGACAATTTCAAGGGCGTAATCGACCTCTTCCAGATGAAAGCCTATGTTTTCTCTGATGACTTGGGCGCAAAGCCGTCGGTCGAGGAGATTCCTGATGATCTGTTGGCGGGTGCCGAACAGGCCCGCGAGCACATGGTAGAGCGAATTGCTGAAACCGACGAAGAATTGACCTTGAAATTTCTCGAGGGTGAAGAGATCTCCGTCGAAGAGCTCTACGCGGCACTGCGCGCCGCCGTCATTACCAACAAGATTGTCCCGGTACTTTGTGGGACGGCTCTGCGCAACAAGGGTGTTCAATTGTTGCTGGACGCCATCATCCGTTACCTGCCTAGTCCCGTAGATGTTCCTCCCGTCAAGGGGACAGACCCCGTCTCGGGCGAAGAGGTTGTGCGCAAATCTGATTCGGATGAACCATTTTCTGCGCTGGTCTTCAAGATCACGACTGATCCGTTTGTTGGTCGGCTGGCCTATGTACGAGTTTACTCCGGGCGCCTGGAAGCAGGGTCAACGGTATACAACGCGAATAACCGTCGCCGCGAGCGCATTGGCCGCCTGTTGCAGATGTATGCTGACAAGCGCGAAGAGATCAAGGCCTGCGATGCAGGTGACATTGCCGCTGTTGTGGGGCTAAAGCAATCCTTTACTGGTGAAACACTTTGTGATCCAAACTCTGAGGTTTTGCTGGAAACGATTGAGTTCCCTGAACCCGTGGTGAAGGTCGCCATTGAGCCAAAGTCCAAGGCTGACCAGGACAAAATGACCGAGGCGCTGATCAAATTGGCTGAGGAAGATCCCACCTTCCGCGTGCAATACGATGACCAGACTGGTCAGACAGTTATTGCTGGGATGGGTGAGTTGCACCTCGACATTATCGTTGATCGCCTGAAACGCGAGTTCCGGGTGCAGTGCAATGTGGGTGCGCCTCAGGTTGCCTACCGCGAGACAGTGACCAAACCCGTAAAGATCGAAGGACGTTTCGTGCGTCAATCTGGTGGTCGTGGCCAATATGGCCATGTGTGGCTGGAAATTGAGCCGAATGATCCCGGTGAGGGTTTTGTCTTTGAAGATCGCATCGTTGGTGGCGTCGTCCCGCGTGAATACATCCCTGCCGTGGAAAAGGGTGTTGTGGAAGCGATGGAGAGTGGTGTGCTCGCAGGCTATCCTGTCGTCGATCTGAAAGTTGCGCTCATTGATGGCAGTTACCATGATGTTGACTCGAATGAGATGGCGTTCAAGATTGCCGGCAGCATGGCGTTAAAGGATGGTTGCCAGCGAGCTGGCCCCGTATTGCTCGAGCCGATGATGAGTGTGGAAGCCGTTGTTCCCGATGATTACGTTGGCGATGTCGTCGGCGACTTCTCCAGCCGTCGTGGTAGCATTGAAGGAATGGAGCCACGCTCTGGCAATGTGCAGGCGGTTCGCTCGCTTGTGCCGTTGAGCGAGATGTTTGGCTATGCCACTAACTTGCGTTCGTTGACTAGTGGCCGTGGTTCCTTCTCAATGGAATTTAACAGCTATGCCCAAGTTTCACCGTCGATTGCTGAGAAAATTCTAAAGTCGTAAGGTGATTTGTGGGTTAAATTCATTTCAACGCATTGGAAATTTGCGACTTTATCTCTGTAATATGTATAATAGATAAGTTGCGTTGATGAATAGAACCAAATAATAACTGCTGTTGCTTTTGCGTTCATGTGCAGTGTGGCGTGCGATGCGACCTGGTGCAGGGCGATAGTTGCGAAAGCGATGGATGAAAAAGCTGTTATCTGCACCGCCAAAGGTTACTTTGGCGGTGCAGTGCTGCCTACTCTGGTAGGCTTGGCCAGTGAATTCGTGGCTAAATATATTTGCGGCCAAAGATAATTTGGGAACAAAAATAATAGTTGCAAAAATAATAGTGGTGTGGGATTGGCCGCTATTGCTATTGTGGAATTTTTCGTTGATAAAGAAGGGAAATCGTCATGTCCAAGGAAGTATTTGAGCGGACGAAGCCCCATGTGAATGTGGGGACGATCGGGCACATTGACCACGGGAAGACGACGCTGACCGCGGCGATTACAAAGACGCTGGGCCTAAAGGGCTGGGCGGACTTTTCAAAGTTTGACCAGATTGACAATGCGCCGGAAGAGAAGGCGCGCGGGATCACGATTGCGATTTCCCACGTGGAATATCAGACGGAGAACCGTCACTATGCGCATGTGGACTGTCCCGGTCATGCCGATTACATCAAGAACATGATTACCGGTGCCGCACAGATGGATGGTGCGATTCTGGTGGTGGCAGCGCCGGATGGTCCGATGCCACAGACACGGGAACACATTCTGCTGGCTCGCCAGGTGGAAGTGCCGGCGATGGTCGTCTTCATGAACAAAGTGGACATGATGGATGACGAAGAGCTGTTGGAGCTGGTGGAGATGGAGCTGCGTGAGCTGTTGGACAGCTACCAGTTCCCCGGTGACGACATTCCGATCATTCGTGGCAGTGCGCTTGGTGCGCTGGAATGCCAGAACGACGATCCCGAAGATCCGGCCTATGCGTGCATCTGGGAGCTGATGCGAGCGGTGGATGAGTACATTCCCACCCCCGAGCGTGAGACCGACAAGCCCTTCCTGATGCCAGTTGAAGATGTCTTCAGCATCAAGGGACGTGGTACGGTGGTGACCGGCCGCATCGAGCGTGGCATTGTCAAGCCCATGGAAGAGATTGAGATCGTTGGCATCGAGGCGACCCGCAAGACCACGGTGACTGGCGTGGAGATGTTCCGCAAGTTGCTGCCCGAGGGACTGGCTGGCGACAACGTTGGTTGTCTGCTCCGTGGTATCGACCGCGAGGATATCGAGCGTGGCATGGTGTTGGCCAAGCCCGGCAGCATCACCCCCCACACCGAGTTCATGGCCGAGGTCTATGTCCTGAAGAAAGAAGAGGGTGGTCGTCACACGCCTTTCTTCAAGGGCTACCGACCCCAGTTTTACATCCGCACCATGGACATCACCGGTGCGATTGAATTGCCCGAAGGGGTAGAGATGGTTATGCCTGGCGACAACGTCAACATGCGAGTTGAGTTGATCTCGCCGGTGGCGTTGGAGACCGGGAGCCGCTTTGCCATCCGTGAGGGTGGTCGCACAGTCGGTGCCGGTGTCATCACCGAAATCTTGAAGTAAGTACAACGTGGGGAGGGTAGTATGCCCTCTCCATTGAGCAGAGCTTGCTGGTGACGGAACTTGTGGTCATCAGCAAGTTTTATCGGTTTGAAAGGGCGATTGAATGGCAAAGCAGCGAATTCGTATCAAGTTGAAGGCATATGATCACCGTGTATTGGATCTCTCGGTGCAGCAGATCGTGAGTGCTGCAGAGCAGACTGGTGCGCAGGTGGTTGGGCCAGTTCCATTGCCGACGCGTACCGAGAAGTTTACTGTTATGCGGTCTGCTTTTATTGATAAGGATAGCCGTGAGCAGTTCGAGATCCGTACACACAAGCGATTGATCGATGTTGTCGATCCTGGTAACAAAACGATTGAAAACTTGACTCGTCTTAATCTGCCGGCAGGCGTTGATATCGAGATCAAGCTTTAGTTACTCATTCGCAATTACTATACGTCAATTACTGTACGTCAATTACTGTACGTCAATTAGTACACGTGAGTTGCTATACCTACAGTGCGGTTGGCTTGAAAACGGTAGGTTCCCCTCTTGCCGGGACTACTGTTTTCAAACAGAGCTCACTTTAGGATAGCAAAATGCAAGTTGGCAAGACGTAAGATAATAAAATATTGTTCCGATTTTCGGGATGATGTGGTGTACGCGATTTGTATTGCTGCCGGCAGTCCCAGGAGGAAAAAATGCGAGGCATACTTGGTAAAAAAGTAGGCATGACTCAGCTGTTTGATGAAAATGGCAACGTTGTGCCTGTGACGATTGTTGAAGCAGGTCCCTGTTATGTAACACAGGTGAAAACAGTTGAAACAGATGGCTATCATGCTGTTCAGCTTGGTTTTGATGAAGTACCAGAGCGTAAACTCACAAATGGCCAGCGTGGTCACCTAGAGAAATCTGGTGCCCCTTTACTCCGTCGTTTACGCGAAATCCGCTCAACTGAACCCGCCGCTCATGCCCTGGGTGATATTGTGAAGGCCGACATCTTTGCTGAAGGTGATGTGGTCGATGTCGTCGGTATCTCGAAGGGGCGTGGTTTTGCCGGTGCTGTCAAACGGCACGGCTTTGCTGGTGGCCCCAAAACGCACGGCCAGTCCGACCGTCATCGCGCTACAGGTTCACGTGGTGCAGGTACGACCCCTGGACATACTTTCCCCGGTTCCAAGGCCCCTGGTCAAATGGGCAACAAACGGGTTACTGTTCAAAATCTCAAAATTGCTTTGGTCGATCCAGAGCGCAATTTGCTTGCGATCCGAGGTGCCATTCCCGGCCCGCGTAGCGGTCTCGTAATGGTGTGTGATGCCGTGAAGAAGATGCCGAAGAGCGCTTGATTTTGTCGCGCCGGTTGGAACTATAGGCTCATCTGCGGATCTGTGGCAATGTTTCTATTTACACGCTGCACATAGAAATTAGTGTGATATTCTACTGCATGTAAAGAGTCATGGCCCTGACTATCAGTGGTTGAGCGAGCAGCCAGGAGTATAAAATGTTATTACCGTTAAAATCAATGACCGGAGATCAGGTCGGCGAAATTGAACTAAATGACGCTGTCTTTGCGGCGCCCGTGAGCAAGCCGTTGATGCATCAGGCGCTCATGCGGCAACTTTCCAATGCACGCTTGGGAACGCACAAGACCAAGACCCGCAGCGAAGTTGCCGGTGGTGGTCGCAAGCCTTGGCGTCAGAAGGGGACTGGGCGTGCCCGTCAAGGGTCTATCCGCGCCTCTCAATGGGTTGGCGGTGGCACAGTATTTGGACCGCGGCCACGC
Source organism: Caldilineaceae bacterium (assembly GCA_965228585.1). Lineage (GTDB taxonomy): Bacteria > Chloroflexota > Anaerolineae > Caldilineales > Caldilineaceae > JAHBVH01. The sequence continues at coordinate 111,087 of CBDDHX010000011.1, read as the reverse complement.
AAATATACCAAGCAGCTGCCCAAGAAAATGAGCGCGGCGGCACTGCGTAGCGCCTTGAGTGTCAAGGCCGCTGCGGAACAGATTATCGTTGTTGATGCTTTCCAAATGGAAGCACCAAAGACGAAAGAGATGTTGAACACATTGAGCGCACTTGGCGTGAACGATGGCACGGTGTTGCTGGTGTTGGCGGAGAAGAGCTCTGCGTTGCAGCGTAGCGCGAACAATCTCTCTAATGTCAAGACGGTTTTGAGCAGCTACATCAATATCCGCGATCTGTTGGGCCACGACAAGGTTTTGTTGTCACAAGATGCCGTGACAACTATTGAAGAATGGCTCGTGCCCACCCGCAAGCACGCGGTAGCGCAAGATGACTCGGCGCAACAGGATGTGACTGAAGAGGTGGAGGGCTAATATGCATATTTATGATGTGTTGAAGCGACCAGTTGTCACGGAAAAAAGCGTGGAAGGCGTTGACTTTCAAAACAAGTATGTCTTTGAAGTTGACATGCGTGCCAATAAATTTTTGGTCAAGGATGCCGTTGAGACGGCTTTTGATGTGACAGTTGAAAATGTGAACATTGCGGTGATGCCCGTGAAGACGGCCCGACGTGGTCGTCGCGTTGCCATCCGCAAGCCGAAGTGGAAGAAAGCAGTTGTCACGTTGGCACCGGGGAGTAGCATCCCACTTTTTGAGGGCGTGTAACTTTGATTTCTGTGCTGGTGAGTTCCGATACTCGCCGGTGATGATTCTCTCCTGCAAACCGGTCGTATCTACTGCTATCACACAGTTTGGTGGAAACCGTTGCGTGGGTAATCGCTTGCTTGGCGAGGACTGATGGCTGATCGGTTGAGCTAGATCTGTACGTTTGAAGAAGTAGTATGTACGCTTTATGTACGAGGAGCTTTTGTAATGGCTATTAAAGTATACCGCCCAACTTCACCGGGGCGACGCAACATGAGCGTTTCCGGGTTTGACGAAGTTACCCGTTCAAAACCCGAGCGTTCATTGGTTGCGCCCTTGCACAAAAAAGGTGGGCGTAATAACCGTGGTGTGGTGACTGTGCGCCATCAAGGTGGTGGTCACAAGCGGCGCTATCGCATTATCGATTTCAAGCGCAACAAGTTAAATGTTCCAGCCCGTGTCGATTCTGTTGAATATGATCCGAACCGGAGCGCTCGCATTGCACTGTTGATTTATGAAGATGGTGAGCGTCGCTATATTTTGGCCCCAGCCGGTATTCGCATTGGTGACACTGTCACGGCAGGACCAGAAGCGGACATTCGACCGGGCAATGCGTTGCCAATTCGGAATATTCCGCTCGGTACGATCATTCACAACCTTGAGATCTACCCTGGTCGTGGTGGTCAGTTGGTGCGCAGTGCTGGCAATGGTGCACAGTTGTTGGCCAAAGAAGGGTCAATGGCTCAGGTGCGCCTGCCCAGTGGTGAAGTGCGATACATTGACATGGACTGCATGGCCACCATTGGTACCGTCTCTAACTCTGATCATGCCAACCTAACCTGGGGTAAGGCTGGACGCAAACGCTGGTTTGGTGTGCGGCCGAGTGTGCGTGGGATCGCAATGGATCCAAGTTCGCATCCTCACGGTGGCGGTGAAGGTCGCTCGCCCATTGGTATGAAGGCGCCCAAAACTCCTTGGGGCAAGCCAGCGTTGGGGAAGAAGACCCGCCGGAATAAAAAGACCAGTCAGTTTATTGTGCGACGGCGTCGGGGCGGTAAAGTTTAGAAGAGTTATGAGCGCGCAGGTACTCTGCATTCCCCCATGGCCGGGTGAGTATCCGCCGTGGGAGAGAATGTGAGTTAGACGCAGGAGAACAAAATGTCACGATCATTGAAGAAGGGCCCATTTGTTGCCCCGAAATTGCTAAAAAAAGTTGAAGAGATGAATCGGAAGGGCGAACGCAAGGTGATCAAGACTTGGTCGCGTGCGTCTACGGTCTTCCCACAGTTTGTTGGCCATACAATTGCCGTCCATGATGGGCGCCGACATGTTCCTGTGTTTATCAGTGAAAACATGGTGGGGCATAAATTGGGTGAATTTGCGCCGACGCGCTTTTTCCGTGGCCACATTCGATCTGAAAAGACAACTCGCGCTCGACGCTAGTAGATCTGGCGGGAATGATTGGGTGATGATCGGCTCTTGGCCTGTGATAGTGCAGGGAGAGCTAGCTTGATTATGAGCATACATCCACCTACATTCCGTCACTGCTGTTGAGTTAGATGTGCTAGCGAATGGGTCAATAGAGACCTGATTTCAGTGTTAAGAGAGATGGGAGAGCTGAAATGGAAGTGCGTGCAGTTACAAAATTTACAGGAATCAGTCCGCAAAAGGCTCGTCTCGTTGTGGATGAAGTTCGTGGACGTCAGGCTGAAGAGGCGCTGGCAGTGTTGGCTTTTATGCCACAGCAGTCCGCTAAAGTAGTGGCAAAAACAATCAAAAGTGCTTTGGCGAATGCGACTGAAAATTTTGGTTTAGATGCAGGCGATATGTATATCGCAAAGATATTTGCCGATGGGGCGCCGATCCGCAAGTGGCGTCGTTTTGGTGCGCGTGGACGGTTCAAGCCCTGGTTGCGGCGTTCCTCCCACGTGACGGTAATTTTAGAAGAGCGTTTTGTCACCGAATAAATAGAGGAGGCTGCCTTGGGTCGCAAAGTACATCCAACAGGATTTCGTCTGGGCATTATCAAGGATCACAAGAGTCGTTGGTTTGCAACCGGTCGAAGATATACCGAACAATTAGCTGAGGATCGTGAGATTCGTGAGACGATCCATACGGATTTGCCCAAAGCGGGCATTAGCAATGTTGAAATTGAGCGCCAGCCAAACCAGGTTCACGTCATTATTGATACGGCTCGCCCAGGCGTAATCATTGGCCGCAAAGGTGTCAGTGTCAATTCATTGCGGTTGAAGCTGCAAGACATGACTGACAAAAAGGTCAAGATCGACGTTCGCGAGATTACCAAGCCAGAGCTCGATGCAACCTTGGTTGCCGAGAGTGTCGCTGAGCAGTTGGAACGTCGTATTAGTTGGAAACGTGCGATGAAGCAGTCGATCCAGAAGACGATGAGAGCCGGTGGCAAAGGGATCATGATCACGGTTTCTGGCCGTTTGGGCGGCAGTGACATGGGCCGCGTCGATTCTGTGCGTGAAGGACAGATTCCGCGCCACACGTTGCGTGCTGACATTGATTATGGCACGGCAGAAGCGAACACAACATTTGGCGTGATTGGTGTGAAGGTGTGGATCTACTCGGGCGAAATTTTGCCCGGTGAAGAGTACCACGCCCAATTGACTGCAGAGACGAATTAAAAACTATTTGGTGGCTTCAGTTGCGCGTGTGAGCGCTGTGGCGGCTAAATAGAGAGTAAATTGGAGGCGCAATTATGTTGATGCCAAAGCGTGTGAAGTATCGCAAGACGATGCGTGGACGGCTAAAAGGCATGGCCCAACGGGGGAATCAAATTTCGTTTGGGACCTATGGCCTGCAAGCGGTTGAACGGCAAATGATTACGAGCCGTCAGATTGAAGCTGCTCGTCGTGCAATTGTCCGTTATATCCGCCGTGGTGGTAAGGTTTGGATTCGTATCTTCCCAGACAAGCCCATTACAAAGCGCGCCGCTGAAACTCGCATGGGTTCTGGTAAGGGCGCTGTTGATCACTGGGTTGCTCCAGTTCGCCCGGGCCGAGTCCTGTTTGAGATGGCTGGCGTGCGTGAAGAGATCGCACGCGAGGCACTGCGCCTTGCGTCGCACAAACTGCCCTTGCGCACACAGTTCATCAAGCGCGAAGAGTATGGCGCGTAGGAGGAAAAGTAATTATGAAGGCAAGCGAACTACGAGATATGGCGAGTGCAGAACTGGCAACAAAGCTGGACGAGTCCTATCAGGAGCTCTTCAATCTGCGTTTCCAGAATGCAACTGGAAAATTGACCAACACTGCACGTACACGTCAAGTGCGGACGGAGATTGCCCGCATCAAGACGATTCTGCGTGAACGTGAGCTAGCAACTGCTTAGATGGCGGTCCTGAAATTTTCTGTGTCGACCCTGTTGACCAGAAAGGTGGCGGAAGTCACCAGTAAATTTCAAGATCGGTGCTTGGTACAGTTGCCCAAGTGGATCAGAGATTAGCTGCATATAATCGAGGTTGCAAGTTGCCCTCGCTGCGGCAGTGCCACGTGATGGGCGCAACAGCGGTTATATAGATTGAGGAGCAGAAGATGCGGGAACAGAGAAAATCATTCATTGGTACAGTTACCAGTGATAAGATGGATAAGACAGTAGTGGTTTCGGTGGTACGAGTGACACGCCATCCGCTTTATGGCAAAGTGATCAAGGTGAGCAAGAAGTACAAGGCACACGACGAGACAAACGATGCCAAGCTGGGTGATCGGATCCGCATTCGAGAATGCCGGCCAATTAGCAAAGATAAAAAGTTCTTTGTTGAGGAAATCTTGGAACGCTCAGTACTTGTTTAGTCAGTACTCGTTTAATAAGTGTAGAGGTATAGGCCATGATTCAGCAAGAGAGCCGGCTTAAAGTTGCAGATAACACCGGTGCAAGAGAGCTATTGACGATCCGCGTGCGCGGTGGCAGTACTCGTCGTTATGCGGCTGTTGGTGATGTAATTGTTGCCAGTGTCAAGAGTGCAACCCCAACAGGAAACGTGAAGAAGGGTGACGTGGTACGTGCCGTTGTGGTGCGGACAAAACGTCCAATTCGACGAACAGATGGCAGCTACATTCGGTTCGATGAAAATGCAGCTGTGATCATTGATGATAATAAAAACCCACGTGGCACACGCATCTTTGGCCCGGTTGCCCGGGAACTGCGCGAGGGTGGCTACATGAAGATTGTTTCGCTGGCGCCAGAGGTGCTCTAACCTGCAAACAACGCTCCCGCCGATAAGCTGTTGAGTTGGTTGTGTTGGTGGTGCGAATCGCAATTGCGTCAGATGGAACTCAGTCAAGTTCACTTTCTAGCTGAAGTTACCGGGTTTACCAGTTATGCAAAAGCTTTGGCTGCAGAGAGTTTGATTGGCAGAGGAGACTAACGTATGAAACTCAAGATTTGTAAGGGCGATACCGTTGAGGTCATTGCTGGTGACGACAAGGGGCACCGGGGTGAAGTCCAGCGTGTAATCCGCAAGAAGAATAAAAATGGTACCTACGATCCCAACCGGGTCTATGTCATTGTTGCTGGTGCCAACTTGGTGATCAAACACCAACGGGCAACGGGGCGCGTTAACACCCAGACGGGTCGTATTGAACGTGAAGCGCCAATTCACATTAGTAATGTTCTCTTGGTTGGTTCCGATAACCGCGCAACGCGCGCTGGCTATGAAGTTTCTGCGGATGGCGAAAAGACACGCATGGATCGCCGTAATGAGACTCCCATGCCCAAACCATCTGTGAACTAATCAACGGCACTACGTTATTTACAGCTGTTGTTCTTTACGGGCGTTCATTCAAGCGCCACGATATCTGAAAAGAAAAGAAATAGTTCTGTCTGAACTGGTCTCGGACCCATCGAGACTTGCGGGCAAGGAGAGAAATTATGAGTGAAAATGGAAGCCAGGCCGCGCCAATTCCGCGCCTGAAGACACAGTATCAAGATGATATTGTGCCTGCAATGATGAAAGAGCTTGATTATGCCAACATCATGCAAGTTCCGCGGTTGGTAAAAGTAGCCGTGAACATTGGGTTGGGCGAGGCTTTGCAGAACAACAAAGCGGTCGAAGCTGCAACTGGTGATCTGCGCACCATTACGGGGCAGAATCCAGTCGTTACAAAGGCACGCAACTCGATTGCTACGTTCAAATTGCGTGAAGGGATGCCCATTGGTGCCAAGGTCACCCTACGTTCCAATCGCATGTGGGATTTCATGGACCGCTTGATCAACGTTGTACTGCCACGTCAGCGTGACTTCCAGGGGATCTCTCCCGACTCATTTGACGGCCGGGGTAACTACAGCATTGGTCTGCGCGAACAGCTTGTTTTCCCAGAGATTGACTACGATGAAATTGACAAGGTACGTGGTCTTGAAGTGACCATCGTTACCACGGCAACCACCGACGAAGAAGCGCGACGCCTCCTGAGTTTGATGGGCATGCCCTTCCGACGGTAAGCGGTAGATGAGTGAAGCTTCAGCGAGCAGGTGTCGTGGCCATTTTGTCAATGGATATGTCCTCCTCGATGGGGAGCTACCTGGGTTTAAAAGAGAAAGGGAGTCAACGTGGCGAAGAAGTCAATGATCGCTCGTGAAAAGAATCGTAAGTACGGAGTGCGGGTGCGCAATCGCTGTTCCCGCTGTGGCCGCCCGCGTGGATATATGCGTCGGTTTGGTCTCTGTCGCATCTGTTTCCGCACCGAAGCAAACCGCGGAAACTTGCCGGGTGTCGTAAAATCAAGCTGGTAACGTAACTACCGGCGATACGGAACACGGCAAAACCACACGGGGTGTATGAGCAGTGCTCATGGATTCAACATCAATTTCCATGATTAGCTTCGCATCGACTTTTTTGTCAATTGGGCGATACGGGCCCGGCGATTCGTGGAGAGAGTTGGTATCTGGCTTGAAATTGATTGTTTGTAGATTTCGAGACAGATACTCGGTAAAGTTTGTGCGTGGTGTCTATATCGGTTTTTACGGCTAACTACAATTTTTTGCTTTTATAAAGTAGGAGATTGCAAGAGCTATTGAAAGGTACTAAAAATGGTAACTGATCCGATTGCAGATATGTTAACACGGATTCGAAATGCGTCACTGATTCGCCACACGCAGGTGGTCATGCCGAGCTCGAAGCTCAAGGTGGCAATGGCCCAAATCTTGGCTGAAGAGGGATTTATCCGCGGCTACAACGTCACCGACGAAAGTCCGCAGCCCCGCCTGGTGCTTGGTTTGAAATATACTGGCCGTGGCAAACCTGTCATCACAGGGTTGGAGCGAGTCAGTAAACCGGGACGCCGCGTGTACACGGGCTATAAAGACATTCCGTGGGTGCGGAGTGGCTTGGGTATCAACATTATTTCAACACCTCAGGGGTTGCTGACAGGACGCAAGGCTCGCCGCACAAAAGCCGGTGGTGAGATCCTCTGCAACGTTTGGTAGCACTGATAAAGTACATCTCGTTGTAGGCGATTTACATCTCTATAAACGGATGCGTATATATTGGGAGGTATAATCATGTCACGAGTTGGACGTCAGCCGATTCCGTTGCCGGCAAAGACCACCGTAAAAGTTGAAAAGAATAATTTCGTTACAGTGACTGGTCCCAAGGGAACGCTGTCACAGCAACTGAGCCCCGACATGACAATTGAGCAAGAAGATGGGCAGGTTGTTGTTTCGCGTCCCACCGATCTTCGCCATCATCGGGCACAGCATGGGCTGACCCGAGCACTGTTGAACAACATGGTGGTTGGCGTCTCTGATGGGTTCACTCGTCGGTTGGAAGTTCATGGCGTTGGCTACCGCGCGGAGAAGCGTGGCAACGACCTAGTTTTACAGGTTGGCAAGAGCCATCCCGTTGAATTCCCACCACCAAACCAGACCATCTCCTTTGATGTCGATAAGGATGGACGTGGTTTTGTGATTGCCGGGATCGATAAATGTGAAGTGGGCGAACTCGCTGCGGTGATCCGCAAGTCGCGCCCCCCGGAACCCTATCAGGGCAAAGGGATCCGTTATGCAGGTGAATACGTTCGCCTGAAAGCGGGCAAATCTGGTAAGAAATAATTTCGAGCTGCCTATGGCATGGCTTTATGGGCGGTGCTCTGGAGTGCAAGCCGCTTGCACCAGAGCTGCCCTTTTTAAGGAAGAGAGTGTAACATGGCTCATACATCTCGCTCCGTCGCGCGGAAACGTCGCCACACCCGTGTACGTTACAAGATACAGGGAACGGCCGAGCGACCCCGTTTGAATGTGTACCGGAGCTTAGAACATATTTATGCACAGTTAATCGATGACGTTGCCGGCCACACCCTGGTATCGTTGTCAACGGTCTCACGTGATCTGCGCAATGATTTGGATTCGCTTTCAAAGATTGAACAGGCGAAGACCATTGGCAAGACGATTGCCGAACGTGCACGTGAACAAGGAATTGAGCAGGTTGTCTTTGATCGTGGTGGATATCCTTATCATGGCCGGGTCAAAGCATTGGCGGAAGGTAGCCGCGAAGGTGGCCTGGTATTCTAGAGAGCTTCGTCTTCTGGAAGAGAATGTTGCTAGAAAAGAATGGTAAAGGATAGTCATGGCGAGACGAGAACGACGCAACAAAGATCGAGATAAGGAAGAGCGCGAGGAGCTGCTAGAGCGCGTTGTGCATCTAGCTCGTACGGCAAAGGTTGTTCAGGGTGGTCGCCGTTTTGCCTTTCGCGCAGTCGTGGTCGTGGGTGACCAAAAGGGACGCGTTGGTGTTGGCGTTGGCAAGGCGCGTGAAGTGCCTGATGCCATCCGCAAGGCCTCTGATCAGGCCCGCAAAGGAATGGTGCAGATCTCTCTGCTCGGTTCAACCATTCCCCATGCAATTGAAGCAAACTTTGGTGCGGGCAAAGTGCTGTTGAAGCCGGCAAGCCCCGGTACGGGAGTGATTGCCGGTGGTGGTGTACGTGCCGTGGTGGAAGCTTGTGGGATCCATGATATTTTGAGCAAGTCGCTGGGTAGTGACAACATCCTCAATGTTGTTCAGGCTACGTTTACGGCGCTGCAACAGCTGCAAGATTTCCGGCAGGAAGCGGAAAATCGTGGTGTGGATCCAAAGCACCTGGCACCTTTCTGGTATCGGGAGGAGAACTATGCCTAAGACAATCGAAGTGACACTTGTCAAGAGCCCGATCGGTTATACCAAGCGCCAAAAGGCAACCGTGAAAGCACTGGGATTGAAGAAACTACATCAAACGGTTGAAAAGAGTGATACCCCAGCCGTGCGCGGCATGATCAATGCTGTTTCACATCTGCTGGAAGTGAAATCTTAAGTTCTGTTTTTTTGCATGTAAGGATATTTCATTATGAAACTGCACGACCTGCGTCCCTCTGAGGGTGCTACCAAAAAGCGCAAGCGAGTGGGTCGCGGTACTGGCTCTGGCAAAGGCAAGACCAGCACACGCGGCACGAAAGGGCAAAACTCACGAACTGGCGGCGGCGTTATGCCGGTCTTTGAAGGTGGCCAGCTCAAGCTTGTCAAACGTTTGCCCAAGCTGCGTGGCTTTAACAATCGCTTCAAAGTTCACTATACCCCGATTAATTTAGACATCCTTGAACGTTCGTTTGAGAGCGGCACAACTGTTGACGCGGAAGCTCTCGCTTCGATCGGTGTGCTGGGCAAGTTGTCAGATCCCATTGTCATCTTGGGTCGTGGCGAACTTACCAAAGCTGTACATGTAAAAGTGCAGCGGATCAGTGAATCGGCGCGTAAGCAAATTGAAGCAGCGGGGGGCTCTGTTGAGATTCTGCCCTACGAGATCGATCGTAACCTGCCTCGTTCTTAAGAAGCGTAACGTAGTGGTTCGCGGGTAGGTGTTTCTGGCTGGCAATGTGCCGGTGTGGTTAACTGAAGACAGCGTTGTTTATCTGCTGTACCGCCGAGCAGAAGAGGTTGTTTTCATGGGGAGCCAGACTTGGCGCCAGATGGTTCCACTTACCTTGCATATGCTCTGAATCGAACAAAGGAAAACGTCATGCTTGAAGCCGTACGTAATGCCTTTCGTCTGCCCGACCTGCGCCAAAAGTTGCTCATTACCTTTGGTATTTTGGTCCTGTATCGTTTTGCAGCCAATATTCCGTTGCCGGGTGTTAATCGCGAAGCACTGAACCTCATGTTTCGTGGCGACGACCAAAACATGCTGTTGAACCTGCTAAACTTTTTTAGTGGCGGCGGGCTTGCTCAAATGGGTGTCATGGCACTTGGTGTCTACCCCTACATTACTTCGTCAATTATCATGCAGCTTCTGCAACCGATCATTCCTGCGCTGGAAGAATTGAGCAAGGAAGGTGATCAGGGGCGACAGCGCTTGAATCAATATACCTACTGGTTAACAATTCCACTGGCTGTCCTGCAGGCGATTACTCAGTCGACGCTGTTGAGCCGCCAGCAGGTTGGCGCGGGTATGGTTGTTTTGCCCGATTGGGGCTTCACTGGCGATAACCTGCTTCCCTCGCTGACGATCATCATTGGGATGACAGCAGGCACAATGTTTGCAGTTTGGCTGGGGCAATTGCTGACTGAGCAGGGGATTGGTAATGGTGTATCGCTAATTATCTTTGCCGGTATCCTGGCATCGGTTCCATTCCAAATCCGGGTCCTTTCACAACAACCCGTTCTATTACTCATCTTTGTCATTATCACCGTGCTGACAATTGCGTTAATTGTTTGGGTGCATGAAGGGCAACGTCGGATTCCCGTACAATATGGCAAACGAGTGCGGACCATGCGGGGTAATCGAATGATGATGGTTGGTGGGCAAAGTACCCATGTACCAATGCGTGTAAATACCGCTGGCATGATCCCGCTGATCTTTGCACAGAGCCTGTTGATTCTGCCCAGTACCGTTGCCAGCTACTTTACCACCAGTGGGGGCTGGGTCGGTTCTCTAGCTTTGGGGGCAACCAACTACCTTGGCCCCACCAGCTGGCTATATTGGCTACTCTATTTTCTCTTTACCGTGGCCTTTACCTATTTTTACACGGACGTGATGTTCCGTCAGCAAAATCTGCCTGAATCTTTGCAGAAGCAGGGTGGTTTTATCCCCGGGATCCGCCCGGGCGCGCGAACCGAAGCCTATCTCAATGGGGTTCTCTCTCGCATTACGCTGGTCGGCGCACTCTTCCTTGGGTTTGTTGCGATTTTGCCCTTTATTGTTGGAATGATCGTCAGTGGTTTCGTTGGTTCTGCCGATGTCTTGACCTCAAACAGCTCGCTGATCATCAGTAGCACTGGACTGCTGATTGTGGTGGGTGTTGTGCTCGATACCATGAAGCAGATCGAGGCACAGTTGCTCATGCGTAACTATGAAGGTTTTATTCGATAACAGAAAATGGGGCGTTCTGTTGGGGTGGCGCTGTCCACGTGTGTACACTGCCGTAGCATCACCGCACCAGACGTCAGTGATCGCTGGCGCGCAGCGTACCTGAATCTGTTATCTAGCTTTGTTTCGTGATGATTCCTGTCGCGACGTACTGCAATAGTTGCACAGTTGTGTGGCGGGAGCCTACGTGGCGGGGGGAGGTTCAGGACAAGTTGTTGCGCCGGTATGATCAGAAACTGCATACAAGATGTGAAAGGGGCTACAAGTCGTGCAGAATCGCAAGTATTTGGTTCTTTTAGGTGTACCTGGTGCAGGTAAAGGAACACAAGCACGATTGTTGGAGGAGAAGTTTCATCTGCCACAGATTTCGACGGGAGATATCTTTCGTTATAATCTGAAGAACCAGACTGAACTGGGGATTCTGGCAAAGAGTTACATGGATCGCGGCGATCTAGTGCCCGATGAAGTCACCATCAAGATGGTAGCAGATCGGCTGCAGCAGCCAGATTGTGAATCAGGTGCAATTCTCGATGGCTTTCCGCGAAACCTTGTGCAGGCAAAAGCATTTAGCGAAATGACTTCCCCACACGGGGGCGTTTCACTGGCACCTCTGATCACGCTTGAGGATGATGAAGCCATGCGCAGAATTACCGGTCGGCGGGTCTGTCGCAGCTGTGGTGCAGTCTATCACATTGACTATAACCCGCCTCAACAGGAGGGGCGCTGTGATATCGATCAGGGTGAATTGTATCAACGGGATGATGATAAGCCTGAAACAGTACAAAATCGACTCTATGTCTACTATAAACAGACGTCTCCGTTGATCGGCTACTACTTTGCGCAAGCGCTTTTGGTGGAACTAGACGGTGCTCGCCCCATTGAAGATGTGCAGTGCGACCTCGTGAATGAGATCAAAAAAGCATCGGCATAATGATAGAAGTTTGTCTGCTTGAGCGATTGGCTGTACAGGCGGATTGTGTGCAAAGGTAACCGACATGTTGAAAGGTGGAGCTCGCAAGCTTTTGCGGCGACAACCACGTGCGGATAATCAGATGCGTAGGGCGCCGATCATCAAAAGCCCGCGTGAAATACAGCTCATGCGCGAGGCGGGGCGGATTGTTGCGCGTGTACATACCGCCCTGCGCGAGGCGATTGAACCAGGGATCAGTACGTGGGAGCTTGACCAGATCGCGCTGAATGTTTTGCAGCGGTATGGCGCTACGTCTGCGTTTCTTGGCTATCGCGGATATCCCGCGCACATTTGCACCAGCATCAATGATGAACTGGTGCATGGGATCCCGCACAAGGATCGTATTTTGTCGGCTGGCGATATTATCAGCATTGACGTGGGCTCTCGCTACCGCGGCTTCATCGGCGATTCGGCGTGGACCTATGCTGTAGGTGCCATTGGCGAAGCGGCCACAAAGCTGATGCAGGTGACGGAGGCGAGTTTGTTTGCTGGTATCGAGCAAGCCGTGATTGGCAACCGAGTTGTTGATATTGGTCGGGCTATTCAGCGCCACGTGGAAGCCCATGACCTGCACATTGTGCGTGAATATACCGGACATGGGGTGGGACGCCAGATGCACGAGCCACCGCAGGTTTTGAACTATGCTTCGGGCGATGCCGACGCCGGTACTCCGCTGGTTGCTGGCATGGTGATTGCCATTGAGCCAATGGTGCAGTACAACACTTGGGAAACAAAGACTTTGCGCGACGGTTGGACTGTCGTCAGCAAAGACGAGAGCTTGGCCGCACATTTCGAGCATACCGTTGCAATCACTAACAGCGGGCCCGAAATCTTGACATTGCCGTAACGATTGTGATAAACTTGACAAGTTACGCAAAAATGAATTGTGAAGCAGGGGTTTCTTTCTACGCGATCAAGGCCTTGAATGGCAACGAAGTGTTTTTTCCATGCGCTTCTTTGTCGAGATGTCGATGATTCGCTGTGAGATCTGGCTGCTAGAGGAGAACTAGAAGATTATGAAAGTTCAACCTTCTGTGAAAAAGCGTTGTGAAAATTGCAAAATTGTACGTCGTCGGGGTGTTGTCTACGTGATTTGCAGCAACCCAAGACATAAACAGCGTCAGGGATAAGGAGTAGGTATTATGGCACGTATTGCCGGAGTTGATATCCCACGCGATAAGCGAGTTGTCATTTCACTGACCTATATTTACGGCATTGGTCGTAATACAAGTGAGAAAATTCTGAAGGCAACTCAGATTGATCCTTCAATTCGTGTGCGTGACCTGGATGAGAACCAAGTTGCCCAGTTGCGCGAGTTTATTGACCGCAACTACATTGTTGAAGGTGATCTGCGTCGCGAGGTAAACATGAACATCAAGCGACTGATGGAAATCGGTTGCTATCGCGGTCTCCGTCATCGCCGCAATTTGCCTTCACGTGGCCAACGCACGCGGACTAATGCCCGCACACGGCGTGGCACGCGCAAGACGGTGGCAGGTAGAAAGCGCGCTGCACGCTAGCTGGTTCTGGCACGAACTACTCAGTGCGTCTGTTCATCGTGAGCGTGAAGGCTGTGGAGAGAACAGGGATGCGCATTCTGGGATGTTCATGTCTTTCCACGGCATAGAGCTGGCGTAGCTTTTGCTGCATTCGTCTGAGGCCAGATATATAGATTGCTACCAGTAAATTGGATTGGACCCCTGGGTTCATCCGCTGTTGCTGGTTTTTCTGTTGCTGATTGTTGGTACGCAGGCGTTTTGGTGCCCGGCGCTCAATAGCTCGCGAGGCAAAATGTGAGCGCTGGGGTAGCGTGGATAAAGTGATATTTTTGCCCACCAAGTTGTGCGTGGTGGCTATGAGTCTGAACCAATTCTGGATTAACAAGGAGTAGATATGGCACGACCACAGAGACGGCGTGATCGACGCTCTTCTCGACGCGAGAAGAAGAATGTTCCCGTAGGGCAGGTCCACATTCACGCTTCCTTCAACAATACCATTATCACAATCACGGATCTCGGTGGCAATACCCTCTGTTGGGCGAGTAGTGGCAGCAGTGGTTTCCGAGGCAGTCGTAAGTCAACGCCTTTTGCCGGTCAGCTGGCCGCGCAGAGCGCGGCGGGAACTGCCCGTGGTGATTTTAACATGCGAGAGGCAGATGTGTTCGTGAAGGGTCCCGGACCTGGCCGCGAGAGTTCGATCCGTTCGATTCAGGCGGCGGGGCTAACGGTTCGCTCGATTACGGATATCACGCCACTGCCACACAATGGTTGTCGACCACCGAAAAAGCGCCGCGTCTAAGCTGATCAGAGAGTAGCTGTTCAGAAAGTAGTTGTTCTGAAGAGTCGTTTTGCATCCGAAAACTACTTTGGACAAAGCCGTAAAAGGCGCCATTATGTAGAACCTTCACAATGTGATCTTTACAGATCGCATTGTTGTGTTGGTTTACATTTGTGAAATTAAATATTTGTGCTCTAGCAAGCTAGATTCACCCAATCTGTTGCCGCAATATCACTGTTGGTGGATAGATTTTACAACCGGTGAAGATGGTGTGGAGCACAGTAGAAACAAACAAATTTGTTTTTGCACTCTGCTAGTATCCTTGTGAGCGTGTTGTAAAACCTTGCTATAGACAGAGCAGTATTTGTTTAATAAAGGTGACGATTCGCACAGTTTGCGGTGGTTCTGGGCTGAGGTAATGCATTTTTTTGGAGGAAAAATGGCACGACATATTGATGCGGTTTGCAAATTGTGCCGGCGTGAAGGGCAAAAGTTATTTCTAAAGGGTGAGCGTTGCCTTTCCCCAAAGTGCGCAATTGAAACGCGCAACTTCCCGCCAGGTGATCATGGCCGAAAAGCGACGTTCCGTCGCAAGATGTCTGACTTTGGTACACAGTTGCGCGAAAAGCAAAAAGCACGACGTATTTATGGTGTAATGGAAAAACAGTTCCGGCGTTACTTCAAAGAAGCCAGCCGACGCACCGGCTTGACTGGTGCGACACTGCTTTCATTGCTGGAGTCACGTCTGGATAATGTTGTTTACCGTCTTGGGTTTGCAGACAGCCGTTCGCAGGCTCGGCAATTGGTACGACACGGACACATTGCCGTCAATGGCACCAAGACTGATATTCCTTCATTCCATGTGAATGTGGGGGATATTATTGCAGTACGCCCCAATAGTCGTAACCTTGTCTATTTCCGTGATCGCTCGCAGGTGATGCAGAGCGGGAATGTTCCGGAGTGGCTAAATCTCAACTTGGCTGAAATGAGTGGCTCAATGGCTACTGCACCAAGCCGTGAAGATGTTGAGATTCCATTGAATGAACAACTAATTGTTGAGTACTACAACAGCCGTTAGTTCGTTTGGTAGACAGGAAGCATTCCCGTTGGAAAGATAAATGTGACCAGCGGTATGGGGTCAGTGAAAGTTCCAATGTGATATGTACTCTATTGATAGTTTTCACAAGCCCATCTTGGCATCGGGTTTGTTCTTAGGGCGTACGCTGAACAGCAGGGAGGAACACCATTGTTAAACATGGTTCTGCCCAAAATTGAAACAGAAGCGAACTCTCAAAATTATGGTCACTTCGTGATCAGCCCGCTTGAGAGTGGTTATGGCATTACTTTGGGTAATGCGTTGCGTCGCGTGTTGCTTTCAAGCCTGACTGGGGCTGCAATCACGTCGATCCGAGTGAGTGGTGTGCACCACGAATTCTCACCAATTCCTCACGTTCGAGAAGATACGACGCAATTGATTTTGAACATTAAGCAGATTCGTCTGCGTAGCAGTAGCGAAGAGCCCATTCGCATTCACGTTGAGGTGACACGCGAAGGGCCGGTAACAGCCGGTGACTTGATTTGTCCGCCTGAAGTTGAAATTGTCAATCCAGAACAATATTTGCTGACGGCAGATGCAAATGATGTTGATCTTGACATTGAACTGATTGTGGAAGTGGGGCGTGGTTATAGTCCCGCCGAAGATCGCACTCGCTTGCCTTTGGGAGAAATTCCTGTAGACGCAATCTACAGCCCCGTGCGCAAGGTTGCCTACCGGGTTGAGCGAACACGTATTGGTCAGCAAACTGACTATGATAAGCTCAATCTGGAGATTTGGACGGATGGCTCAATTGCCCCAGAAGACACGCTGCGCAAGTCAGCAAGTATCCTGGTGCAACATCTCACGCTGTTGGCCGGTGCCGAAACTGTTACGGTCGAGCCAAAGGCGAGCGAGGAAGAGGGCATCCCCAATCGCATCTACGAAGCACCCATTGAAGAGCTCGAGTTAACAGTCCGCGCCTACAATTGTCTCAAGCGTGCTGGTATCACCAAAATTGGTGAGATCCTGAAACGCATGGAGAAGGGCGAAGAGGAGATGTTGGCCATCCGGAACTTTGGTAAAAAGTCCCTGGACGAGCTGGTCGACAAACTGCGTGAGAAGAGCTACCTGAACGTTCAAGGTGTGGATTTGAGCGCTTTCTGGAACAGCACTTCTTCTGATGATGGTGATGACTCCGCTGATGATGACGATGTGATCATCGGGGATCCCGTCGCCGAGGCGAGTGTCGAAGAGTAATTTCGAAGTAGTGCGAAGTTTCTGATTTCGGTGTGCGGTGGGTTTCTCTACCCTCTCCGTGGTTGAATAGCTTGCACTGAATAACAAGGAAAGCTAAGTTTCGCTCCACTTCACCAATTATTGTCTGTTTTCGCAAATATATTTGCCTGGAGATAATAGAGCGAACTTGAGTTTGAGGATAAGAGCGCAGGAGTGGATTGATGCGACACAAAATTAGCGGACGCACCCTTGGCCGAGATAGTGGTCATCGGAAAGCACTTTTCCGCAACCTGATCAAAGAACTTTACACACACGAGCGAATCATGACGACCGATGCGAAAGCACGTTCTGTTCGTGCGGATGCCGAGAAGCTGATCACCAAGGCCAAACGGGGCTTGGTTGATGGTGGCAACCGCGTGCATGCACAGCGTCAGGTGGTCGCCTACTTAAATGACAAGACGATTGCCAAAAAGGTTTTCGATGAGTTTGCACCGCGTTACGCAGAACGCAACGGCGGCTACACTCGCATCATCAAGCTGGGCAAACGCCAGGGCGATGCCGCGGAAATGGTGATCTTGGAACTGGTTGACAGCGAGGTCTAGAAACGCATCTGTTGCTCTTTGGCCATTCCGAGGCTGGAGTAACGGTGTCGTCGGCGGCGCCAATCGTGATTGCAACTGGGTGGTCAGGTAAAGATCCTCATGTATGTTGCTGGACTGGTCACCTATGATGGAACCGATTATCATGGGTTTCAAATCCAACCCAATGCGCCGACAGTTCAAGGCGCACTGGAAGCTGCTTTGATGGCTTTCACAAATTATCAGTCCCGAGTCATCGGTTCCGGACGAACAGATAGTGGTGTGCATGCGAGCGGACAGGCTGTTGCCACGACAATTCCTTGGAAGCATGCGGTTGAAAATTTGCAGAATGCTTGGAATGTACATCTGCCCAAGGCGGTGACCATTCGAGACCTTGTTCCCGCATCTGTTGATTTCCACCCTCGCTTTAGTGCCGAGAAGCGAACGTATCGCTATACGATCTATGATTGTGGTTCGCCTGCTGATAGAGCAGTGAACCGGCTTGTTTATCCAAAAGTATCACCTCTGACCGATCGCTTTGCGTTGTATGTCCCACAATCGCTAGATGTTGCGGCGATGCAAGATGCCGCAGCTCGGCTGGTTGGGGAGCATGATTTCGCTACTTTTGGACAACCACCGCAAGGTGAAAATACCGTGCGAGCCGTCTATGAAGCGACTTGGCAGATCGTGGAGACCACACTGCCGAGCTTGACCAACTACCCCGCACGTAGACTCACGTTTACGGTGACGGCAAATGCCTTTCTGCGCCAAATGGTGCGGAGTTTTGTCGGGGCGTTGCTTGCGGTGGGCAAAAGGCGTTGGCTACCAAGTAAGATCGATCGGTTGCTGGCCGCGCGCGACCGTGGTTGTTGTGCACCCCCCGCTCCACCACAGGGGCTCGTATTGGAGCGAGTGGTCTATCCACCCGCTGTCGATCCTTGGGTGAACAACGGTAACATGGTTCATTGAAACGAAACTCTGTTGACTTTTTGTCACAAAAAGTCCTGGGCAATGTTTTTTGATGTTGCTACTGTAACAACAGGTAAGCGTAATAAAATTATCGTGTTCACATCGGTAGTGCAAAGCGAAGTGAGCGATCTGTGTAGTCGAATGGTGCTACGCTTTCGACTATTGAGTGAAGAAACAAGGAGCAATTAGCGTGAAGACATTTAGTCCAAACGCCGAGGAAGCAAAAACACAACGTGAGTGGTGGGTCATCGATGCCACGGGACAAACGTTGGGGCGTCTAGCCACGCAAATCGCAACTGTTCTGCGTGGCAAACACAAACCTACTTTTACCCCTCACATTGATGGTGGCGACTTTGTCATCGTGACCAACTGCGAGAAGATCCACGTTACTGGTGGTAAATTGGACAATGTCCGCTACTATCGCCACTCGCGCTATCCTGGTGGCCTCAAGAGCCGTACCATGCGTGAACAGTTAGACCGCTTCCCGGACCGCGTTATTTATGAAGCTGTCAAGGGTATGATGCCAAAGACCCGCTTGGGACGTGCACAGATGAAAAAGCTGCGTGTTTACAGTGGTGGTGAGCATCCACACGACGCGCAACAGCCAAAGCCTTTGGCCGTGGAGGAGAGAGCATAAGATGAGTGAATACATTGAGGCGATCGGGCGTCGCAAGACTTCAACTGCCCGTGTTCGTCTGTACCCTGGAACTGGTGAAATCATTGTCAACGAAATGCCCGGAGACGCCTATTTCGGCCGTGCACTGGATCGCATGCTCCTGCGGCAGCCACTGTCTCTGACTGGTACTGAATCCAGCTACAACATCAGTATTCAGGTCAAGGGTGGCGGTGATGGTGGTCAAGCTGCCGCTGTCCGTTTGGGCATTGCCCGTGCGCTTTGTGAATCGGATGAAAACTTCCGGCCTGCCTTGAAGGCAGCTGGGTTTCTCACCCGCGATTCACGTGCTAAAGAGCGTAAAAAACCAGGTCTCAAACGAGCCCGCAAGGCGCCACAGTACACCAAGCGCTAAGCGTGCTGCGAGAGCAGCCCTCGACGTTGTCGCAACCTCCGTGGTTGAATTGTCACTGCTTTCGCGCGTGAGAATCACGCCGAAAGTAACAGGTGATGGAGAACGTCGGGTAGAGCGTTTGCTACAGTGCGGTTGGCTTGGAAACGGTAGGTTTCCCGCTTGCCGGAACTACTGTTTTCAAACAGAGCCCACTTGAGGTTGTAACAGACAAGCCACGGTCATCGGTCTTTTGCCGATGATGGTGGTTTTTGTCGTTTTAAGCGTGGCGTGCTGCCCGCTGAATTGGCGCTCTCTCTGCATGCGGCATACTCTGCCGTGACCGGTGTGGATGAGACTATCCCACACTTGTAATCAAGCGACGAGAACCAACCATGGTGCTGCCGGGTATGAGTAGCTGGAGCGAGGTGTGAGTATGTTGGTGCGAACTGCATTGCTTTGTATTCCCGAAGAGGATGAAGAGGCTGTTGCTGCTGTGCTGCAGTTATTGCGTAGCCAATTGCCAACGCTTTTGTTGATGCATACAGTCGCCGCGCCCAGTCAACAAAATTGGCTAGAAGAGATACTGCGGCAGTGGTGTGATGAAGAAGAGATCGACCTCATTCTAACGATCGGCGGTACGCGTCCTGCCCCTGGTCCCAGTGGCGCTGAGGTCGTTCCTCGTGCAACGCTATCTGTGTTGGATCGTCCTCTCGACGGGCTTGCGCAAGCGATGCGCGCTTACGCTGCTGAGCAGACGCCTCTGGCCTGGCTGGATGGATGCGTCGCTGGCATTCGTGGCCGAACGTTGATCCTCAACCTACCTGCCGGTGCTGCCCCTGCACAACTCTTTTTGGACGGTGTTATCGATCTCGTTGAGCCTCTGCTATTACACTTGCAGGAAGCGGCCACCGCGCCCACGTTGGCCGATGAGCTCGAGGGCACACCAACTGCTCCCTTTTCCACAGCAGCAGGTGAAGATGCTGCAGAAGAGCCAACTTCTCCGACAACAAAAGCTCCGTCAGCGTCCGGGCTGAAAGCTGACGAATTTGCAGCTTTTCTAGAGCGCAAACGCAATACTCCTCTCTAACCTAATTAACTGCCCGTTTTTAAGTTGGCACTTTAGCGTGCTGATCACCCGTCAAGCGTTCAAAACCGCCCTTGTGTTCGTAACAGTTCCTCAGCCCCGTTTACGGGGCTAGCAAACGACGCAGGGTGAAGCCCGCTTGGTTCAACACTCGCCCGCTGTGACCCTTAGACCGCGCTACTGTCTCACAAGCACAAACGTGACGCAATTGTATGCTTTTGCCTCTCTGTCCCTTGCGGCCCTCTATTTTTCAGGTTGGACAAATCTACCCATTCATGGTTCAATTTATAGTTAGATTTTTGACGACTCGCAAGCTGTGATGAATTTGCGTCATGAAGTGTGCGGGATTGAGCGAGGGGGTTCATGCATGTTGACTGACAGTGACTTGAACGATTCTGATCCAGATGAACGTTGCTTGTACCGCCATGCATTGCAACGCTTTGATTCGTACCTGAAACAATCTCATCAAGAATTTTACTTCGTAAAAACTGATTCTTTTACAAAACATAAGTCCCTGTGAGTGGGTACATCTCACAGGGACTTTGTTTTTTGGCCCGTTCTGCCTAAGTAACCGCTCGACAAATCCAACTAATCGCACTACAACCAGGGCAAATCATAGATCGATTGAAGGTATTCTCATGCAACAACAAGGTTTACAATTTTTATTACCCTATATGCGGCCCTATCGAAATTTGTTGCTGCTCGGTGCATTCTATGCACTGATTAGTGCTGGTGCCAGCGCCTTCAGCCCCACACTGCTGGGTTGGGGTATTGATGAACTAACGAGCGGCATTACGGCGCAAAAGCTCATTTGGTATTCATTGGGGCTAGTTGCTCTTTCAGCCACGATGGCTCTTTTCCGCTATTTGCTGCGCATGTTGACTGGTGATATTGCTGCGGGAGTCTCTTATCGCATGAGCCAGGATCTTTTCCACCGGCTCTTGCTCTTTGACTATGAAACGCGGCAGCAATATGGTACGGGGGACCTGCTCTCGCGCTCCACCAATGACTTTATCTACATCTGGCGTTTTTACAGCGCAGGCTTTCAGATGTCAATGCATGCCCTTTTCCTGCTCATCATTGGTGCTGTTTTCATGGCCATGACCAGCCCGGCACTCTCAGCACTGGTCGTTGTCATGTTGAGTATTAGCATTGCGCTGCAGGTACGCCTGGGTGGGATCATGCGCGCTTCCTTTGTCAAGGTGCAGGAGGAGGCTGGCAAAATTTCGGCCTTTGTTCAAGAGCACTTCAATGCTGCCCGAATGTTGACGGCATACGCACAGGAGAAGGCTGTCGGTGAGGAGTTCCGCGAAGCCAATCGCCACTTCGTCAAACAGAACATGCACTTCGTCGTTCGCTCGGGCTTGATCTCACCGGTGCCCAGTCTATTTGTGCGGATCGCCACGACCATTGTCGTGTTTGTTGGGGGCATGTTTATTCTCGGTAATCAGCTGACGGTTGGTCAGTACGTGCAATTTATTATCTACCTAGAATTGCTGAATAATGGCGCACGCCAGATTACGGGCGCTTTTGAACGGCTGCAACAGGGGACTGCCGCTGCCGGACGCATTGGTGAAGTTCTGCACCTGTTGCCCAAAATCAATGACGCTCCAGATGCGATTGCACCAACGCTGCAAGGGCACGTCCGTTTCGATGATGTGAGTGTCTATGCCGAAGACCAAGATCGTTGGATCTTGCGCAATGTCAATCTGGACATTCCCGCGGGGACCACTGTTGGCATTGTGGGCCCAACCGGTGCTGGCAAGAGCATGTTGATCAGTCTGCTCGGCCGCATCCATGATCCCGATGAGGGGGCTATATTGCTCGATGGCCATGATCTGCGCCAGATACAGCTCAATGCACTGCGCCAGGATGTGATCTATGTTCCACAAGAGACGCTGCTCTTTAGCATGCCGCTCCGTGGCAACATCACCCTCGGTGCACCGGAAACGCCTGACCCACAGATCCGCACGGCAATGGATCAGGCCCGGCTGAGCAACGACCTGCCGCAACTGCCCAAAGGCTTGGACAGCGTCGTTGGTGAGCGGGGGGCTACGCTTTCCGGTGGGCAACGTCAGCGCACAGCCATCGCCCGCGCTTTGGTGCGCGATCCCAAAGTGTTGATCCTGGATGATGCATTGGCCAGTGTCGATATGCAGACGTCGGCCGAAATTATTCACGAACTGCGCCAGACTACCGGTGACACCGACCAGCGGCGCTCTGCCATAATTGTGAGCCAACGAATGGCCGCGGTGCGCCACGCCGATCTGATTGTTGTGTTGAATGAAGGACACGTGGTCGAGCAAGGCGATCACGATGAATTGATGGCACGCAATGGCCTCTATGCAGAAATGTACGAGCGTGAGATGACACAAGCAGAGGAGGCACTGATCGATGGCTAAGCAACATGATCACACGCGTGAAGAGACGAAAAAACCCTTGAATGGGCACTCATCCGATGAGGGATCACCAGAGAATGCCTCTGCGCCCGATACAAATGCCGCCGAAGTCGAGCTAACAACAGAGGTCAGACATTTTCGGCCCAAAGTTGATGACTTGCCACCGCCCGAAGATCACAACCGTCAGGATTCGGTGACCGAAAAGACGACTGACGAGGAACTGAGTCAGGATACGGCGTTGCTGGAGTTGCTCGGCTCTTCGTTGCGCCCGTATTGGCGCTTGATGGTATTGGCGGCGCTGCTAATGTTGTGTGTCGCCGGCATGAATGTGGTTCCGCCGTATCTTTTGCAACAGGCCATTGATGGCCCCATTGCCAGTGGTGACATGCAGGCGCTCTGGCGCATTACCATCCTCTATGGCATTACCGCGTTGGGACTCTTTGTCTTTACCTTTGCCTATACCTACTGCTTGCAATCGGCCGCACAGCGTGCATTGGCCGATCTGCGCACGCGACTCTTTGATCATATTTTTCGCCAGGATCACGCCTTTCTCACCGGAACGTCGACTGGAGATCTGGTCACGCGGTTGAGCAGCGATATCGACAACATTAATCAAGTGCTGTCGAGCAGTATTGTGGTTATTCTGGTCGAAGGACTCACCTTTGTTGTGTTGATGTGGGTAATGTTTGCCACCAACTGGCGGCTGGCCTTGATCGCCATCATTGTCATGCCCGTGTTGGCGGTTGTCACGCGCTACTTCCGCCAACGGATCCGACGTTCTTCCTCGGGTGAGCGTCGCGCAATGGCCTTGATCAGCTCCTTCCTCAACGAACATCTGCATGGCATGACCGTTGTACAACTCTTTGGCCGTGAAAATGAAAGTGAAGAAGAGTTTGACGGCTACAACAGCAGCTATCGCCAAGCGCTGGTCAACCTGCGCTACCACAGCGCCGTCTTCTTGGCCGTACAAGAGGTGTTGGCTGCAGTGGGGATTGGCATTTTGCTCTATGGGGGTGGTCGTGGGGTGCTGGCTGGTTGGGCCTCGCTAGGTATGTTGGTTGCCTTTTTTCAATATTCGCAGCGTGCTTTTCAGCCAATCCTCAATCTGTCGCAGCAGTACAATGCCATTCAGATTGCGCTTGGTGCCGCAGAGCGGATCTACCGGATGTTAAAGACCGAGCCCAAGATCAAAAATGTGGACAATCCCACGCCACTCCCCTCTGTCAAAGGTGATATTGTCTTCCGGGATGTCCATTTCTCCTATCTGCCCGACGAACCGGTTTTGCGCGGGGTTGATCTGGAGATCAACGCTGGGCAATCGGTGGCCATTGTGGGGGCGACTGGTGCCGGCAAGTCGAGCTTGGCCAGCCTATTGGCGCGCTACTATGATCCCCAGGAAGGGGCCGTGCTGCTAGATGGTATTGACCTCCGTCAGCTCAGCTTGCCCGATCTGCGCCAGGCGGTGGTGGTGGTACCCCAGGATCCAATTTGCATTGTGGGGACGATCCGGCGCAACATTCGGCTCTACCGTGAAGACATTAGCGATGAAGCAGTGCGCAAGGCCGCGGAATTTAGCAATGCAGCCCACTTCATCGAGCAACTACCCGGTGGCTATGAGTTTGAGCTGGCACCCGGTGGTGCCAATCTGTCACAGGGGCAGCGTCAACTGTTGGCACTGGCGCGTGCACTGGCGCTCAGCCCCAACGCTGTTCTGGTTTTGGATGAGGCAACCAGTAGCATTGATACGGCCACCGAAGCCTTGATTCAGGAAGCACTGGAACGGATCTTGCGTTCGCGCACGAGCCTCGTGATTGCACATCGGCTGAGCACCGTGCGTACGGCAGATCGAATCATCGTTATGGAGCGGGGCAAGGTGGTGGAGGATGGTAGCCACGCCGAGTTGTTGGCGCTGAATGGGTACTATGCCGCGTTGCACCATCATCAGGTGTTGCCCAAGACGGCCTACCCGGTTGGCCGTCCCGTGCGAAAAGAGCAGAAGCAGTAGGGTTGGGCCAGCAGTTCAGTGCATCAAAAGTCGAACTGCTGGTCCCACAACGAAATCTCCGGCGTTGCTTTGTTCAGCCGTTGCTACTTCTTGCCAATGTAGACGATCCATTCATCAGCATCATAGAGCGGTAGTCCTGCCCAGCGGGGGAAGATATTCACCTGGGCGAAACCAGCCTGCTCCATCATGGCGTGCATCGTCGTGGTCGAATAGCTTTGATCACAGAGATGAACTTCCGTGTACTCGCCACTTTCGAGATGCAGAACATGAAAGCGTTCGTAGGCCAACTCCTGTTCATCATCCCAGAAACGCTCACCCAAATGCAAAAAGGGGCCGTCGCCCCAGAGGCCCGTCTCGTCGGTAAACCACCAATTGCTGCTCACCTTGTCCACCCGATCCTGGTTGAGCAATTCAACAACGAGGGTGCCGCCGGGTCGGAGAATTGAGGCTGCTTTTTGCAACAGTTGTGCTGCTTCGGCTTGGGTAAAAACGGCGAGCTGACCATAAATGAGCAATACCACATCAAAGCTAGCCGCTGGCAAAGTGACGCTGCGAATGTCTTCCTGTAAGAATGTACATCGGTGGTGAACATTATTTTCCGCGGCCAGTTCCCGTGCATAACGAATGGCCGCGGGGCCAAAGTCGACCCCCGTGACCATACACCCCCGCTTGGCTAATTCTACGGCATAGAGCCCCGGCCCACAGGTGAGATCGCAGACTGACTTGCCCGCTTCCACCTGCAGTGTCGACCAAAGCCATGTCAGTTGCATCTCCCGTTCCGCTGCAACACGTGAGGCCGCGCCGTGGGCTTGGTCCAGGTGTTCGCGCAACATCCGTTCCGAAAATGCGGGCTCGTTCCAGGGCAGATTCCCCCCTTGTTGCCACGGCTCGGGCCGATCTGGGCGGCGGTAGATCTGCCACAGTGCCGCGTGTAACTTTTTTGCCGCTGTTGCGTTTGTCATATTCTGTGGTATTTATCATATTTGATTAACTATTTGTTGATTGCTCTCGCAATATAGCGCATAATCTTGATTTGAACAACTCAATTATTCCTCCACCGTATTGTTCCAACTATTTTGTTCCAACTATTTTGTTCCAACTATCCCATTCCAACTATCCCATGCCAATCAAGGAGAAGAGATGAAAATTGAACAAATCACACCATTTCTGGTGGATCGCTTTCTGCTGGTACGCGTCTACACTGATGAAGGCATTATTGGCAATGGCGAGGCTGGCCTGTGGGCCCACCACAAAACAGTGCACACGGCCATTGAAGAACTGAGCGACTATTACGTGGGTAAAGATCCATTACGCATGGAGCACCACTACCAGGTTGTCGCACGCAATACTCACTTCATGGGCGCCGTGTTGAGCGCAGCCATGAGCGCCATCGACATTGCACTGTGGGACATCATGGGCAAAGCGCTCAATGTGCCCGTCTATCAACTTCTGGGTGGCAGATGTCGCGACAAGGTCAAAGTCTTTGCCAATGTGGTGGGCACAACACCAGAAGAATTTGGCGAAAGCGCTGCTGAACAGGTAGAGGCCGGTTATCTTTCGCTGCGCACCCAGCCCTTTTTGCCCAACTTTGAAAAGCAGACCCCGAGCCAGATCATTGGCAACGCCGTCAAAATCGTGCGGGCAATTCGTGATAGCATCGGCGACGAGATTGACCTCGGCCTGGAGATTCACCGCAACCTGCGCCCCGAAGAGGCAATCGCATTGGCCAACGAACTGCTGCCCTTTCGGATCCTCTACTACGAAGATCCACTGGCCCCGGAATGCAACGAAGCCGTGAGCTACATTGCGCCGCACATCAATCTGCCCATGGCAACCGGCGAGCGTTTCTACAACATCTATCAATTCAAAGAACTAATCGACCGACAGGTGGTCAGCTTGATCCGCCCCGATCTGTCGTTGGCCGGGGGCTACACCCAATGTCGCAAGATCGCCGGCATGGCCGAGGCGGCCTTCGTCGGAATCTTTCCTCACCTCATGGGCAGCCCCGTCAATATCGCCGCCTTTGTGCAGTGGGACGCAGCTACACCCAACTTTGTGCTTCACGAAAATCTCGTCAGCAGCGATCGCTTCAACGACATCGTTGACAACCCACCCGAACGGCAGGGGGGCTACATTACCGTGCCCAATCGCCCTGGCATTGGGCTGGAGATCAATGAGAAGAAGTTGGCTAACTATCCCTACCAACCGCAGCGCATTACCGGTCACTTCCAGGCCGATGGTGCCGTTGCCCATTAAACCCGCCACAATTTAGCTGCGATAAAACTCATTGGGCTTACGCAACTTATCGAGAACAGAGATCGTCGTTGTTGACTGACCTGCACCGGCAAGCTGTTCTCGATGCGTACGTCATGACTCGATTAATAGGAGAACGCATGACCAATTTAAGTGACCGAGTCGCCATCGTAACCGGTGGTGCCAATGGCATTGGCGGGGCCACGGCGCGCCGCCTGGCCCAAGCCGGTGCTAACGTGTTAATTGCTGATTACGATGAAGCCGCGGGGGCCGAAAATGCTGCGCAGATTCAGGCTGCCGGCGGAGAGGCGATTGCACTGCGCACCGACGTCTCGCAGACCGCGGCAATCGAAGCCATGATTGCCCATGCCGTGGAGAGATGGGGCCGGCTCGATATCCTCGTCAACAATGCGTGGCGTGGCAAAGAGCCCGATGGTACCGTGCAGACCTTAACGGAAAGTGCTTGGGAGTATGCCATGAATGTGATGGTGAAATCGCACTACTGGGCTGCTCGCCATGCTGTGCCCCACATGGAAAAACAGGGCGGTGGCAGCATCGTAAACATCTCATCCGTGCACGGGCAATTGATGTCGGAGCGACACCTCGCCTACGAGGGGGCCAAATCTGCGGTCATTGGCATTACTCGCCAAATGGCCTGTGATCTGGGGCCGCAAGGCATTCGCGTCAACGCCATCTGTCCCGGCCACATCGTCACCGAGCGCCTGGCCGAACATTGGGAGCGCAATCCGTCGCTACTGCGCTTCTTCGAGCAGCAGTATCCGTTGCGCAAGGTGGGCAAAACCGAAGATATTGCCAATGCCGTGGCCTTTCTCTGCTCTGACGAGGCCACATTCATCACGGGCCACGCTCTCGTTGTGGATGGTGGCATGACGGTGCAGCTACAGGAGGACCTGTCGATTCGCCTGGCCCAGTTCTACCGTGATCACGAAATCACCTTGCCCGATGAAAAGTAAATAAAGAGGTCTCCCAGACAAAAATAGGAACAGAGCCGACTTTACAAGTGGTGAAGGCGCTGATCTTCACATTTTGTACAGATGAGCCAATAAAAAAGTGCCTTCGACCATGTCAATTGTTAACAATGGTCGAAGGCACTGTCGTTTTGTGCTGGAGGCGGGCAGTGCGCTACACGCTCTCTTTGGTGGTTGACTTTTTCTCGCTGCTGCTCTCTTTGTTGGCAGTGCCGCTAGAATCGTTGCTGCTGTCGCTGGCAGATGCACCATTGCCGTTGCCACCGTTACTCTCACTGCCACCGTTACTGTCACCGTTGCTGTCACCCGCACTGGCACCGTCACCGTTGGTGCTGGCTTTGGTTTCGCCGCTGGCCGCGCCGTTGCTCGCCTTTTTACTATCGGTAATGTACCAGCCGCTACCCTTGAAGTGGATCGCCGGTGCGCTCAAAAGACGTTCGACGTTTTCGCTTGCACAGCTGTCGCACGGCGGCGCCTCTGTTGCCGAAAATGAAACTCGTTTTTCAAATTTTGTACCACAATCACTACAGGCAAATTCATAAATTGGCATCTTCTACTCCTGGACAGAGGTCCTCTTACACCTGATGATCCCGTTCGTTCGGCCACTGTCGTTCATGCGGACAAATTGCCACGGACGACCCGGACGATTCAGGACAACATTCTAATCTCGAATCAAACTTTGCACCAGCTGCCCGGGGCTGGCCTCGCTTTGCCACAACACCTATGAAAGTGCTGCACTTTTCTGGGCAAACATTCTCGACAACAATAGCCATCGTGGAAATATCTATTATGGAGCATACAGCCTATTTGTTTGCGAAAGACTGGCAGAGTGTTTGCGCTCTGTCAGAATCACGCGGCAATGCGTTGTGGTTCTGGCATGGCAGGTGCATGGGGTGCAGCAATCGGCTGTGCCTGGTCCAGGTACCCCTGTTCGCGCAGAATTTGCGCGATTTCGGCGGCACTGTTGCTCTGCATCATCGGCACCCGTAGCTTTTTGCCCCCGTGCATCCGGCGCGCATACCAGCCCATGTGCTTACGCATGGGGCTAAAGTGATATTTCGGGTAGTGCTGATAGGTCTGCTCATAACATTGAGCGTGCTCCACCATGATGGCAGCGAGCTGTTGCACCTCTGCCGGTGAAAGCTCATTTTCGCTGGCACCCGGTGAATGTTCGGGATGGAAGAAGAAGGGGTTGCCATACGTGGCACGCCCCACCAGCACGCCATCCACGCCGTAATCCCATACTCGCTGCTCAGCCTGCTCCAGCGTGAGAATATCACCGTTGCCCAAAATGGGAATACCACTGCCCCGTGCAACCGCAACAGCCTTACCGATCTCTTCCCAGCTTGCTTCGCCGCTGTAACCCTGTTCCAGCGTGCGACCATGCAGACCGATGGCGGCTGGCTCCACCTCTAGCAGATAAGGTAGCCATTCATCGACAATGGGTAGGTCGTAGCCAAGGCGTGTTTTGACGCTGACGGGGACGGGACGCCGTTGTTGATAGAGCGGCGGCAACAGTTGTTGGCGAGCGACGATTTCGTCGGCGACCAATGTGGGTAGATCGGGGCACTCATAGACGGTGGCACCATTCTGCCATTCTCGCACACCCTGCTGTGTTGCCCGCACAATCTCCTGGGCCAGTTGGGGGGTGCGGATCAGACCCGCGCCCGAACCACCCTGGGCAACAGTTTTGGCCGGGCAGCCCATGTTGATGTCGAGTCCGTCGAAGCCCAGTTCGCAGACGATAATGGCGGCTTGGCGGTAAAAATCTGGCCGTTTTCCAAAGATCTGGGCGATAATCGGCCGCTGGCTCTCGTCATAGAGCAAATCGCGCAACAGCCGCCCACGGCTTAGACAAAGCCCTTCTGCACTGGTAAACTCGGTGTAGACCAACATGGGCTGGCCATACTTCTTCTGAATATAGCGATATGGTTGGTCCGTCACCCCGTCCATTGGCGACAGGGCCATGAGGGGGCGCGGTAATGTTTGCCAGAATGTTTTTGTTTCCATCGCTGTATTGTACCCAATTTGTGCTCGCTTTGAAAACAGTCGCCGTGCTTATCCGTTAATTGGTTGAACAGCTGTTCGAGATGCGCTTACAGCAACTCCGCAATTTTGCGTACATTGTCCGCCAGATCATCGCCCGGAGATGACCCCCTTGGCGAGCGAACAACGCAGGCCAAAGCCCGCTTTCGAGGGCGCTGTGGCATGGCACCATCCATGCATGGCAGTGCGGACAGCAAATGTCAGAAATTACAAGTTGCGCAGGAGATGCAAGTTAGACCGTAGATGAACGTGTCCCAACCTACAGTGCGGTTGGCTTGAAAACGGTAGGTTTCCCGCTTGCCGGAACTGCTATTTTCAAACAGAGCCCACTTTAATCGAGAAAGCAAATAGAGTTTGCGGGGTGAGCATTCTCTCCTGCGCACGTGCAGCGGTAGAGAACGCTGCTTCTACCATTGGGCAGCGTTGCCATGATTTCTCGATGAGTTGCTTGCCGCTTATCTTCTCGGCGCGTGGTAGAGAGAAGATTTTCAGCAATCACGCTCGTTTAGAGCTGATAGATAGCAACTTGAATTAACGGTAGAAATTATCTGCCGGTGGTGCACAGAACAAGCGTCACCTGTTGGTCTGACGGATGTGGTCCCGGTTGGCCTGCCTCTGTTGTAAGATGTAGGCTGCAGCGGATCGCCTGAGCGCGCGAGTTAATCCGTGGTAAACTTTTTGATCCATGAGTGGGCAGGGACAAAACGAAATTCTCATGAAACAGACTTCTGTGACAACTCACACATCTTACGTCTCAACAACGGGCCCAAGTGCCGCCGACGCCAACGCTGGGCGACTTTATCACTGGCATGGCTTGCGGGTGCTTTGGTACGGTGTACTTCTAACATCTGTCTGCCTGCTGGCGCTGCTGTTGCTCGGCGGCAGCAGATTCGGTGACCCGTCCGTTGTTCAGTCGGCACCTGCCTTGGCGGATCTGCCGGCTGTCGCGACAGTAGCTCCACCCGTCTCCAGCACGCCCGACCCAGTACGCGTGCGCGCGGGATCGATTGTAGTGCCAACCGGTGCCACCACTGTTTCGGTGCCCATCGATCTGGTTGTGTTGACCGACCGCATTGGCGTGGGGGTATTCAGTGCATCGGTTGCCTATGATGCCTCCCTGCTCCAGGCGACTGGCTGCGTGCAAAAACCGCCACTCGATCTGCTGCTCTGTCGGGTGGCAGAGCCCGGTGTGGTAAAGATGGCTGCGCTGTCGGCATTGGGCGTCCGTGGTGAAGCAACCGTTGCCGAAGTTACCTTTGAGCTGTTGCAGAAGGCCAGCTACCGGAGTCCGCTGACAGTTGGTGTGAGTTTGTTGGGTGATGCCGCGGGGACCACAGTAGGCGCAACCGCTGTACATGGCGTGCTCGAGTTCGATTGCGAACCCAATGGTGACGAGCCCTGCCTCAGCGGTGAAACCATCTATTTGCCCGTGGTGAGAAGATAATGAAGCAGCGTGAAACAATGCAACGATTTAACCGTTCCCAACATCTTCAGTGGCGAGCGCTCCTGCTCACGGTGATTGCTCTGATTGGCGCGACATTCTTTCTGTGGCGGCAATATGATGCCGCAACTGCCCGTCCCCATGCCAGCCTCAATGGGCGCGTGGGTTTTTCGGGCAATCCCGCGACCAACGATGGCCAGGATTGTACGGCCTGTCACGCCGTGGGCGCGGCCGTCCCGTCGATTGCACTCCAGGGGCCAACCGCGGTACAGGCGGGAGCATCGGCCCGCTATACCATCACCTTGTCCGGTGGCCCGGCCCAAACGGGCGGGGTGAACATCTCGGCGGGCAACGAGCGTGGAACGCTGTTGCCCACGGGCGCGGATCTGCAAGCGTTGTTGGGCGAACTGACTCACAGCGCGCCCAAACCATTTGCTGGTGATCAGCTCCAATTTCATTTTGTCTGGACCGCACCCGAATTTAATGACACCGTAACGCTCTATGCCGCGGGCAATTCTGCAGATGGTCAACAGAGCCTAACCGGCGATGGCATTGCAACCACCTCGCTAGCTGTTGCGGTGACGGGCGGCAACGGTGGTCCACCGGCCGCAAGTCCAACGCCGCCACCGGCAACGTTGGCGCTGGATTTGGTCGTCGACGGTCTCGGCCAGCCCACAGAGATCACCCATGCTGGCGACGAACGTCTCTTTATCGCGCAAAAGGCTGGCACCATACGCATCTGGAAAGATGAGGCGCTGCTGCCAACACCTTTTTTGGATTTGACGGCGACGGTAACGGCCGGCGGGGGCAATGCTGAAACGGGGCTGTTGGGGCTGGCGTTTCACCCCAACTATCAATCCAATGGGTATTTCTTTGTCAACTACACAGTCCGCAATCCCGACTTGCGCACGCGCGTCTCGCGCTTTACCCGCTCGGCAGCCAATACGAATGTGGCTGATGCTGCTTCCGAGCAGATTCTGTTGGAATTTAGCCAACCCTACATCAATCACAATGGCGGTCAGCTTCACTTTGGCCCCGATGGTTATCTCTACATTGCCAGCGGCGATGGTGGTAGTGGTGGCGATCCCGATGACTATGGCCAAAACAATGGGTCGCTGTTGGGCAAGATTCTGCGCATCGATGTGGACGGTGGCACAACAGTCGCAGCTGGCACAGCGGGCAGTGCCGAGTGTGATCTCACCGGCAACAATGCCTATCAGATTCCCGCCGATAATCCATTTGCCGATGGTGCCGGGGAGAATTGTGACGAAATCTGGGCGACGGGGCTGCGCAATCCATGGCGTTTCAGCTTCGATCGCCTGACCGGTGATCTCTGGATCGCCGACGTGGGGCAAAACCGGATCGAAGAGATTGACTTTGCACCGGCCAGCAGCAATGGTGGCGAAAACTATGGCTGGCGCTGCTACGAGGGCAACAGCGAACACAATACCACTGGCTGCGCGCCAGCCGCCAGCTATGTGGCACCCATTCACGCCTACAACCGCAACCAGGGGGACTGCTCCATCACCGGCGGCTATGTCTACCGTGGCAATGCCTATCCCAACTTCAACGGCCACTACTTTTTCAGCGACTTTTGCAACAAAACCATTCGTTCGCTCAGTGGCGCGCCCGATGATGTAGTGGTGACCAGCTGGCAGGCGAACGGTGGGGGCAGCAATCCCGTCACCTTTGGGCAGGACCAAGATGGCGAGTTGTACATCGGTTATGGCACTGGGGCAATCTACCAGTTGGTTGGCACCACGGTCGCCAACACACCAACCCCGACAATAACGCAGACCCCCACCCCTGCCCACACGCCGACGGCCAGCAGCACACCGACCATCACCCCCTCGGCCACGGCCACGCAACCAGCCACACCAACCCCCACGCCCACGGCAACATCCACCGGCGCGATTGTGCGGGGGGGCTCTGTGCAGGTCGAACCGAACGAGCCCGTCACGGTAACGGTGCCTTTGGCGGTGATCAATGTGCCCTCCACCACCAAGGTCGGTGCAGTCACGGTCGATCTGAATTATCCAGCGTCGGATCTGACATTGACGAGTTGTGCAGCACCAAAGCCCAACCGTTTTGATTCAATGGTCTGCAATCCTGCAGAGAGCGGACGTGTGCGCATCTCGGCCCTCTCCAGCGCCGGGATCAGTGGCGAAGCAACAATTGCCAACTTGACCTTTCAGAGCGAGGCAAGGATTGGAGAGCAGCTCTCCATTCCCGTGGTTGTGGAAACCTTTGCGGATCCCGATGGTACACCGGTGGCAGTCAGCACCCAACCAGGGCAGATCACCTTCCCCTGTTTGGCGGGCGATGTTGACTGTAGTGGTATAATTGATCCCATAGATGCACTCTTTATTGTGCAATATGAAGCAGCAGTACGTCCAGCAACCGAGTCACTGCCGTTGCCCAATGGGTTCCTCTATTTGCCGGCATGTGATCTCGACGGGACCAACGAGTGTACAGCCGAAGACGCACGCCTGATCTTGCAATGTGAGATTGGCGAACGGAATCGCCTGTGTGCGGAGTAAACTACCATGAAACCCTATCGGATCCATCTACTTTTGGGGGCATTGATTCTGTCGCTGACGGGACTCGTCTGGACCATCGCCCCAGCCTTTTCCACCCCACACCTCTTTCTGCAGCACGGTGGTGTTGGCTATGATCCCTTGACTTCAGATGAAGCTGACCGCTCACTCGCGATTGCATTGGGCATTGAGCCAGAACAGGCTACCGCGCTGCGTGCAAAGACGACCGTCGAGATCAAAGGGGAGCGCCAGAGACTCGAAATTCTGCGGGTTGAACGATTCGATGCCCCCAAAGAGAGCGCCGCCGCGACCATGCGCAGTGGCGAAGTCTATTTCTATGATTACACCACCGACACGTTGATCCATAAGGTCGTGGACATAGCGACGGGCGCCATTACCACCGAACGGTGGCAAGGTGTGCAACTGCCCCTGACCGCGCGTGAAGAGACACGTGCCCTCGAATTGGTGGCACACGACGATGCGTTGTGGCAACTGATTGCTGCCCGTTACGCGACCATCACCGGCGAGCCACTGCTCGACATTGCGCAGCTGGAGACCAAAGTGTCGCTCTTTGTGGCCGACGCAATGCCCGACCAGGTGAACAGTGCCGCCCAAGCCTGCGGCCAACATCGGTGTGCCCAAGTCTTGCTCTTCACGGTGGATCGCACCGTGTTGGAACTGCTGCCCATTGTTGATCTGTCGCAGGGACAGGTGGTGCAACTGATGGATGAAGCTTGGCCGAGTGCCCCGGGAAACAAACGTTCATGAGCGCTCTTGTCCGGTTCAGTGCGCCCACGGTTGCTCGACTGAACCGCGGGGTCGTAGCGATTGTTTTGCTCTGCCTGTTGGCGGCTGGGGTGGGCTGGTGGCAGCTGCCATTGGTCGCCGGGCCACCAAACAGCTGTGCAGTGGGCACGCCGCTCCATGTAACCCTGCCGAACGATGCGCAGTGGGATCTCTGTTGGGCAGAGGCCACCCACGAAGGCATCCTGCTTTCTGAAATCTACTACACCGCCCCCGGTGGGCCAACGCGCAAAGTGTTGCGCGAAGCCGCGTTGAGCCAGATCGAAATTCACTATGACGATGGACAAGCTACTTTTGCCTATGCCAGCGAACCAGGGCTGGGCGGGGCACAATTGTTGACGCTCGCGTCCGCGGATTGTCCCGCGGGCACGCTGCTTGGCAACATGGAACGCAAGCTGCTCTGCCAAACCATTGAGCCGCGGGGATACCTCTACAAATATTACACGGTCCAACGCCAGGGCGATGCACTGTCGCTCTTTAGCGTGACAGAGATTGGGCAACGTCTCTATATTGTGCAGTGGCGCTTCCTTGACGATGGCACCATCGAGCCGCGGGTGGGGGAAGCAGGTCGTCTGGCGCGCCGTGGCCAAGATCCAGCCGTTGGCTGGCCGGTGGCTCCCGCGACAGATCCAGCCCCGATTGGCATTAGTTACATTACCAACTACTGGTGGCGACTCGATTTTGACCTGGGCGGTAATGGCCCCAACGATTACGTTGACGAATTTCAATCAGAATCCAGTGCTGATCGGACACAGCTCTCTTCGCGCGCAACCCAGCTGAATACGGAAGCGGGGCGCGATACAGATCCCACGGCCAAACGATCGTGGCGCGTGCGCGATGGGCTCCTCCGCAACGGGGATGGCCACGCGCTCTCCTACCACCTGGAGCCGCAGGCTGGCTACCGTTATGAGGGTGCAGCGGCAGAGCCGTGGGCACAACATGACTTCTATGCCACCGTTGCCAAGGCTTGCGAACGTTTGCCTGTTGCCAATCCAGCGCCAACATCAGCTGCCCAATCCTGTGGCGCGCATGTCGCTGCGTTTATTGATGACGAATCATTGGCCGGCGCAGATGTGGTTTTGTGGTATCGACTAACAGCCCACCGCCTGCCGCGCACCGAAGACCGACCACTGCTCAGTGTGCAGTGGCACGGCTATCAGCTCTTACCCCGCGACTGGACCGCGCAAAACCCCTTTTGAAAGCAATTCCGAAATTCGGTTGTGGTGCTCGAACCACCGCCAGCCAGCTACGTTGGCGCAGTGAATTTCAGGACAGATACCAAACAAAGCGATGACAATCTACAACTCTTGCTCCCGTACCAGTTCAACCCGTCTGCTGCTGCTGATTCTTGGCGCTGGCATTGCAGCTTTCATCTTTTTGCGGCTCTATCTCATCACAGATGCCCAACCCGTGGCGAACTGCTCGCCCCCCTATTTGGTCGATGAACAGTTTGACAACGGCGCGCGCTGGCAACTCTGTTGGGAGCAGCGCGACTGGGATGGCATCGTTCTGCGTGATCTCTATTACACGCCGCCCAATGGCACCCCTCAGCGGGTCCTCGCCCAGGGCGCAATCTCCCAGGTTCACGTGCCCTATGACGATGGTTATCCTCGCTTTCACGATGTTACCGACGACGGCTTTGGCAACGAAAATCTCAATGACCTGACCCCGGCTGAATGCCCAGAGGGGACACTGCTCCGGGATGGCACCAAAGACGCGCTCTGTCAGCAGCGCCTGCCCAGGGGCCACGCGTTCAAGGGACTGGGCATGGCGGCACAGGGGGAGATTCTCAGTCTCTTTAGCGTATCGACCAGCGGCGAGTATAACTACATCCCAGTCTGGCGCTTCTTTGACGATGGCGCGATTGAATTGCTCATGGGCGCGACTGGCAAGCTGCAACGGTATACCGAAAACGCACAATTTGGCTGGCCAGTCCGCGCTTCGGGATTGCGTGGTACCTCTCACATTCACAACTACTATTGGCGGCTCGATTTCGACCTGGGTGAGCAAGGGGATGACGACATTGTCGAAGAATTCAACTACACCGCCGACAACAGCCTGGGCACCAGTGCGAGCGCAGCTGCTCAACAGCGGCGCACGTTGGGCGTCAGCCACTTCACAACGGAAATGGGGCGCTCCATTGCCCCGGCGAATCTGCGCTCGTGGCGCATTCGGGACGGCAACAACCGTGACGAAACTGGCCACGGGATCTCCTATCACCTCGAGCCAATGCGCATGGGACACCGCTATCTGGGGCCCACCTGGGAGCCTTGGACTGCCCATGATTTCTACGTAACCAAGTACAAAGCCTGCGAGAAATATGTCTCGCACAATCCAACCATCGGTGGCTGTGGCAACCATCTCGGTGCCTTTGTAAACGGTGAATCGTTGAGCGATGCCGATGTAGTGCTCTGGTATGGCGTGACCTTTCACCACATTGCTCGCGATGAGGATGAAATTTACATGCACACGCACTGGGACGGATTTCGACTGGTGCCCCGTAACTGGCTGCCAGCCAATCCTGCCGCTGCCGCGGTGGCCACCTGTGCTGTCGGCGATGTCAACTGTGACGAAACGCAGGATGTTACCGACGCGCTCTTCATGTTGCAACATTCGGTCCAGCTCCGCAGCAACAGCGCTCAATTGCCACTTCCCAAGGGTACCCTCTATGGCTATGCTTGTGATATTAGCGGCGAGGGAGCCTGCAATGAAGTCGATGCACTGTTGGCATTGCAATGCACGGTGGGGCTGAGCAATCTCTTTTGTCCTGCCAGCGACAATGTGCAAGCGGCAGACCATTCGGTGCCTTCGCAACAACCGGTGCAGTTGACAGTGGGGGCTGTCACCGCAGACGAACAAGCCGGGGACGAACAGGTGATCCTAACGCTCAGTGCGCCAACGGCTGTTGGCGCGCTTGGCCTCGTGCTGGCCTACGATCCACAGATAATTGGGGATGTCGCTTGCGAAACGCCCGCGTCTGGGCAATGGGATGGTATTGCCTGCAAGGTGGATCCAGACGTGGGTCTGGTGCGTTTGTCGGCTGTGGCCGCCGCGGGGCGCGCAAAAGTTGTGGATGTCGGCTCGCTGAACTTTACATGGCAAGATGCACGGAAAAATGGGACACCGTTTCACGTGCAATCGTTGACTGCCGTTGCGCCCAACAGCGTGCCGTTGGCAACAACCTCTGAAATCGGCGGGCTGCGCGAACGACTTTACCTGCCCTTGATTCTCCGCTGAACATTGCTTCTCCATCTTTTGTTTGAACGCCAATAATTTCTCTGTAAGGTTTTTGTATAGAAATCTGAGAACGAAACGTGTTAAAGTGACGCAACAACAACTTACCATTGTTTCTGACCGGTGGAAATTCAAGTGAATCTTCCCAAACTGCGAGAAACAATGATGCTTTTAACCGTAGCGATACAGGCTTTACTTTCACTCAACTTTCAATTGCTGCATTGTTCTCAAAAGGAGTAAGCTATGTTGTTCCCCGAACGTGCTGAAGCCAATGCTGTATCGAATCCTGTCATCGTGTGGCCCCACAAGGCGGTCGATACTACCTACTTTTGCCCCAATCTTTCCTGCCTGAGCGACGAACTGCTCGTGCGGCGTACCTCCTCGTTTCGTCATATTTGGCTGCTCATTGAAGTTGCAACCGACTGTACCTGGCTCATGCAAGCTGCCCAGCCCAGTTGCCCCCACTGTCAGTCACCACTGTACGCTGTCAGTGACGAACCAGAGACCACGACCACCGATGTTGCAAGCGCATTTTTTGACTGGGCTTACGCAACTTGCCGAGAAGAGTCACCAACCGCGTTGCCTGCTCTCCACTGATAAGCTCTACTCGGTGCGAAAGTCATGTTGAGTACCCGTGGTCCGATCAATCTTCTGAACAACCGTCACAACTAAGGTGCGGTTGGCTTGAAAACGATAGGTTTCCCGCTTGCCGGAACTACTGTTTTCAAACAGAGCCCACTTTAGATGTTCCACTGGGCCGGCGCAATCAACTGCCATTAATGTAATCACCAGTGTAATGGTCAACGTGACGATTGTGTTGCGACAGTCCCATGTTGCCGGGGCACCATGCTATGCATCTCTGCGTGCGTTGCCACAGCGCAGCCATTGTGATAGAATTTTCGCTAACGAACCACCAATCTATCACAATCACCGGAGAGGGCGCTGTTGACTGTCAAACAACCACCCATGGTTTGGGTGAAATGGGGAAGAAGTCCCCGCTTGGGGTCTGTCCGTAAATTCTCTGCGCCCAAGAGATCGGCTCGCGGTGGTGTCGGCACCACAACCGAATTTACGGCTAGGTTCTCAGTGTTGTTCCTCATTGCGTTGACGAGCTTGTTGATCTTTCCCACATTGGGGCCCACACCCAGGCTCTTTGGCATGCCAGCCGCCATCAATCCAGGCTGCATTAACTTGATCCCCAACGGTGATTTTGAACAGTTCACACCTGACTGGCAGATTCAAAGCAGCAACCGTCCCGCATCCTACAGCAACGAACAGGCTTTTGGTGGCACGCAATCAATGCGCATGGGCAATGGATTGGCACTGCCCGATATTGAAAGCATTAGCGAAGTTCGCCACAAGCCCGTCCTGCTTCCCTCAGATGCCACCAGCATTATCCTGCGTTTTCTCTACTGGCCACTGGTTGAATCGACCCCGGGAGTTTCAGATCTGCAACAGGTAGATCTATTTGATGCAGCAACCGGCCAGCTGATCTTGCCACTGCTGAATGTGCAAGATGACAAGCGCGACTGGAAAGCAGTTGATTACGATTTAACAGCGTACGCCGGGCGCGAAGTGAGCCTGCGCTTTCGCGTGCGCAACGACGGCACCCCTGGTCGCACATTGATGT
Organism: Caldilineaceae bacterium; assembly: GCA_965228585.1. Lineage (GTDB taxonomy): Bacteria > Chloroflexota > Anaerolineae > Caldilineales > Caldilineaceae > JAHBVH01. The sequence continues at coordinate 71,549 of CBDDHX010000011.1, read as the reverse complement.
ATGTAGATAGTGTTGAACTTGAGTATTGTGCCGCCACACCGATTCCCACCTACACGCCGTCACCAACCCTAGCAGCAACGGGCGGACAGAGCCCCGCATTGACGGCAACAGCGATCGCCACCTCTCTCACCAGCATACCTGCTCCCACGGGAAGTACACCCGCCAGCGCTACACCGACGCCGACCACACCTGCTGTGCTCACATTGCTCCCACCTGCCTACGCCCTGCTGCCCACTGTGGATCCAACCTGTCCAAATATATTGGCCGATCCAGGCTTTGAGGGCTGGGGGGGCTGGATCTTTGGCGAAGATCCGGTGCCCGGGCGCTACGTGTCGGATGTGCGTTTGGCCGGTGCCACGGCTCTCTTGTTGGGCAACCCACCGGGACAGCAGAGCGATGTGGTCTCCTTCTCCTCGGTGCGCCAACTGGTCACCATCCCGGCAGATGTCACCCGCGCCGAGTTGCGCTGGTGGAAATATTTACGTACCGAACAACCGGGGCGAGCAACCGCGCGCAGCGATCGACAAGATGTTGTTTTTTTAGATTCAGCGCTGAATACATTGGCCGTGGCCCGGCGCGAGTTAAGCAATGAAGGTGTCTGGCAAGAAGACTACATCGACCTCAGCTACTACCGTGGCCAGACATTTTATGTCTACTTCAACGCATTCAATGATGGGAACGGCCAACGGACCTGGCTGTACCTGGATAATGTCCAGTTAAATATTTGTGGTAGTGTGCTCGCTCACAGTCGAGCGGGGCGAGCCTTTGCCTCTACTCCCATAGCTATCCCCCTCACGCCGCTAGCTACCCATACTCGGGCACCTTTGCCCACGCCTTCCCCATTGCCGACGGCTCTCACCGCGTCGCCTGCCGTGCAGTTGCCGCTGCCCACGGCCACCTCTACTGTTGTACCAGCGGCCGCGGCGGGCATTGTCGCTGATAGCACGGCGACGCTCACGCCCTCTCCGCGTCCACTCACACCAACAGCGACGGTGGATATAACACTCAATCTCTCGCCAACATCGAATGTCTATGCGTTGCCCACGGCAACTGCCTCATTCCTGGTTGAAACGCCTGCTTCCCTTGCCGCGCCCCCAGACTCGGGTATTACGGTGGTATCCCCCGCGGCCACGCCTGCCGAGCCAACGGCGGTGGTGACGCGCTCCATTTGGATCGAACGCCTGGGGCCGATCTCTGTTCTGTTGGGTGTCCTCGTGTTAATTGGCTTTATTGTGTGGGCAATCCTGCGCACATTCCGGACGAGCCGCGGCTAGATGCCAGCCGGTTGGCAGTGAGAGGGAGCCCCGTCGGTTGCATACGACCGCGCTTGCCAAGTGGCTGTCGACATGCCGCGTTCCGCTTCGCCACCCCCTGCCCTGCAAAGCAAATCCCCTTGTTGCGTTGTCACTTGGCATCTCTCTGTCGATTGCGCTATAATTATTGTAGCGCACTGTTCACAAAGAGTGTTTGCTCGTTTGTTCGTTTTCAACAACAGATCCTGAGAACATCTACGACAACGTGGCTAGTATCTGCTCCCGGTCTCTGCTCCCGGTCTCTGCTCATCATAACAGACCTGAACAGAGATCTGAACACGAGCTGTCTGCGCTTGATCGCTGGCAGACCGCAACACCCGCCGCCGTGCTATTTTTTGCATTCAGGTGCACCAGAACTGTTGCGGTGCTTGCTACCGACGACACACCGAACGCCAAAACAAGCTCGCTCTCAACAGCGAGATTACTGATGATGTACTGATGAAAGGTTAGAGATGCCATGGGTTGTCAAGCTCCCTGCGCAGAAAGCGATCTGCTTGAGGAAGAGGTAAGCTCTTTGCAATCCGATCGAGCCAAGCAGATCAACCATCAATTAAATAATGAGCAGCCGACCCCTGCTTTGCGAACAGTTGTACATGGTCCTGATGCAACGCCAAATGGGTTCGCTGCACTCGCCGCCGAGTGGAACCAGCTGCTGCAACGTAGCCGCTACAACACTATATTCTTGACCCACGAATGGCAAACAACCTGGTGGCAGCACCTGGGCGAAGGAGACCTGTGGGTGCTCGCCTTCTATGCCAATGCCACCAATGCGCCCAACGCCAGCGCGAATGGCCACGGTGAGCAACTTGTCGGGATTATCCCGCTTTACAGCACACTGCACGCGGGTGGTCGGCATGCTGGCAAGCAGGTTTTGTCACTCGTTGGCTGCATCGAAGTGAGCGACTATCTCGATGCCATCATCGCGCGCGATTGGGAAGAAGCAGTCTATGCTGCGTTCTTGAAATGGCTGCAAAGTGATGGCGCGCCAGCCTGGGATGTGGTGGATCTTTGCAATCTGCCGGAAGAGAGCCTGACGTATCGTGCCTTTGCCACCCAAAGCGAGGCGGCTGGATTGCAAACGGTTGTGCAGCAGGAGGATGTGGCGCCTCAATTCGCATTGCCCTTTCACTACGAAACTTATCTGCAAGAGCAGGTGGAGAAAAAACAGCGGCATGAGATCCGGCGCAAGCAGCGTCGGGTGGAGCGTGACGCCGAAGTTGGCTTCTACATTGTCGATGAGAAGGCAAACATCGAGGCCGAAGTGGATGACTTCGTGGCGTTGCAGCGGGCTAGCCGCACGGACAAGGCTGAATTCATGACGCCAGAGATGCGGCGCTTCTTTGGCGCTGTGGCTCGCAATATGATGGCAGCGGGTTATTTGCGTCTCTGCTTTCTCACGCTCAATGGCTACAAGGCCGCGGTGCTCTTTGCCTTTGAGTACGATGGGCGCTTTCTGCTCTACAACTCGGGCTATGATCCAGATGATGAGTACGCCCACCTCAGCCCCGGTTGGGTACTGTTGGCCTACAGCATTCAATACGCCATTGCATCCGGCTGCCGAGTTTTTGACTTCATGCAAGGTGATGAAGAATATAAGTACCGCTTTGGCAGTGAAGATTACAACGTAATGCGTGTAATTGTGGAGCGCTGAGCCATGACGACGAGACCGATCCTCGCCCTGACCATGGGCGATCCCGCTGGCATTGGCCCCGAAGTGGTGCTCAAAGCGTTGGCACATGCCGAGCTCTATCAACGCTGTCGCCCGTTGGTGGTGGGGGATAAGCAGATCCTGACGCGTGCTGCCGAATGGGTTGGCAACGTCCCTACTTTCGATGTGGTGGATGATCCGGCAGATGGGCAATACACGCCCGGCCTGATCAGCTTGCTGGATCTGCAGAATGCTGATCCAGCAACGATCGAGCCGGGGAAGGTCGCGGCCGCGGCTGGCAGCGCGGCCGTTGATTATGTGGTGCGCGCGTCTGATCTGGCCATGGCCGACGCTGTACAGGCGGTGGTGACGGCACCGCTCAACAAAGAGGCCATGCAGTTGGCGGGGTATCAGTATGCCGGACACACAGAACTGCTTGCGGAGCGCACCGGTGCAGAACGAGTGAGCATGTTGTTGACGGGGCCGAATTTGCGGGTCGTTCACGTTAGCACCCACGTGGCACTGACAGCGGCCATTCAACGTGTCACCCGGCAACGCGTCGGCGAGGTGATCGAACTGGCCCATCGTTCCTGTGTGGCATTGGGGGTGGCAGAGCCGCGCATTGCGGTTGCCGGGCTCAATCCCCACGCGGGTGAGGGGGGGCTCTTTGGCGATCAAGAAGCTCGTGAGATCCAACCGGCCATTGTGGCTGCCCGTGAACAAGGGCTGAACGTGAGCGATCCACAGCCCCCGGACACGGTCTTTTTACGCGCGGTCAAGGGGCATTATGATATTGTTGTTGCAATGTACCACGACCAGGGGCATATTCCGATGAAGTTGCTCGCGTTCGACAGTGGTGTCAATGTGAGCATGGGGTTGCCAATCATTCGGACTTCGGTCGATCATGGCACGGCTTTTGACATTGCCGGCACCGGACAGGCAAGTGCCGAAAGTATGCTGGCTGCCATCGATGTGGCCCTGCAAATGGTTGAGTCGCGCCAGCACGGTGTGGTTGCGTAGTATCGGTCCTAAGATTCTCTGCGTCGACGCAGCCAGTTCGAGGTGGTTTGTGAGTGCCACAACTAAATTTGGACTTACGCACCTTGTCGAGAAGAGCGTGCCAGCGTGCGGCTGGCTTTCCACTGGGAAGCTGCTTTCGGTGCGCAAGTCTTGTGAATGTCGGTATAGGCTCGTAGCCAAATAATGGCAGCACGTAGTGCTTGACGCCCAGCCAACTCTCCGCTCAAATGGCGGCGCTACTGAGACGTGCCATGCACGTCGTCTTCATCCAGCTCTGCCAAACTGTTTGATTTCATCACCTGCACACCGTTGTCGACCTGCTTGGTGATAACCTGCAGCTTTTGAGCCAAGTCTTCCAACACATCCACTGCATAGCGATCTGCTTCGGCGGCCCGGCGCTGGGCGGCATGACGGCTCTCTTGCAGGATCCGTTCCGCCTCATCGCGTGCGGTGACGACAATCTGATCCTGGTGCACGATCTCCATGGCGCGCTGTTTTGCCTGCTGGATAATGCGTTCGGCTTCGGTGTGTGCTTCGGCCAGGATGTGGTCACGTTCGGCCAGCGTCCGTTCGCTCTCCACAATCGAGCTGGGCACACTGATCCGCATTCGTTCAATCAGCTGGGCAAATTCATTGGCGTCAACCATGCGATAGGTGGTAAAGGGCACGGGGCGTCCCCGTTTCAAGACGTTCGCCAAGTGATCGATTACCTGTAAAATAGCGATAGGACACCTCCCATCAAGGTGTAAAAAGATTTAATCATGATGTGCCAACTTGCTGCTGCGTCCCTTGCTGGGCTTTGGGGGGGGCAACCCCTGTAGTTCAGCAAAACGGTCGGCTAACGCTTGCTGAACGTGCCGCGGTGCCCACGCCTGTACATTGCCGCCCAATCCCGCAACCTCCTTGAGGATTGTGGCGCTCAAGTAAGAAAATTCGCCATTGCAAAAGAGGCAGCAAAGCTCAACATCGGGCGCCAGCTGTTGATTGGCCGATCCCATTTGATACTCATACTCAAAATCGGCAATGTTGCGCAGCCCGCGGACAATTACCTGGGCCTCTTCCTGCCGGGCACAATCTACCAGCAGCCCCGTAAAGGTTGTAATGGTGACATTGGGCAAGTGGGCAAAGGCTTTGCTGGCGAGGATCAAGCGTTCTTCGGTGGTGAAAAGCAGCTTTTTTTTGGGTGGTGCATCGTAGATGGCGAGAACCAGTTCATCAAAAATTGCACTGGCTCTGGTTGCAATGTCAATGTGCCCATTGTGGATTGGATCAAAAGAGCCAGGGTAAAGAGCCCGCGTCATGAATGATTTAACTTTCTGCTTCTGGTAGAAAATGGGCAAAGACCTGATTGCCCATGAGAATCCCCCGTGGTGACAGACGCACACCGCGGTTGTCGATCGTAATCAGCTCCCATTCTTCCAAGTTGGCTAACTCAGTGGCAAAAACATCCCGTAGCTGTACGCCATGCTGGGCAAAGAAACGCGCAAATGTAACTCCCTCGGTCAAAAGTCGCAGGCCCAACATCATGGTTTCGCCCATGGCCAGCCGCGGGGAGATCGCTTCGGCAAATGCTTCGACCGAATCACCGCGCTCAATCCGCTTGACATAGCCTGGCACAGCTTTGTGGTTGCTCCAGCGGCGACCCTCTCTGCCACCACCTGGCTTTGGCAGACGCAGATGGCTGTGTGCACCTGGACCAATGCCCAAATACTCGTGATTGCGCCAATAGATCAGATTGTGCTCGCACGCGAGCGGGGGCAGTGCTTCTGGGGCTGCGGTTGCAGCGGGTCGTGCCCAGTTTGAAATCTCATAGTGACAGTAGCCAGCATACGCCAGCTCGTCCATGGCAATTTCATAGAGCTCTGCAGCTCTGTCTTCATCTGGGCTGGGAACTGTGCCATTCGCCACCCAATGGTGGAGCGGCGTGTTGGGTTCAACGATCAAGCTGTACAAGCTCAGATGTTCCGGTGCAAGTTCCAGCGCAGCTTGCAGCGTCGACTGCCACGCTGCCACACTTTGGTTGGGTAGTCCAAAGATGAAATCGAGGTTGACATTGGCAAAACCGGCGTCACGTGCTGCCGAGAAGGCTTGGACAACATCTTCTGTGTTGTGAATGCGCCCGAGGAATTCCAGCTCGTCGGGCTGAAAACTCTGCACACCAATGCTCAATCGGTTGACACCAAGCTCGCGAAGGGCGTCAAACTTTTGCCGGTCAACCGTGCCGGGATTGGCTTCACTGGTAATCTCACACGCTGGTGAGAGTTGAAATTGTTCTCGAATGGTGGCAAAAAGCTGGGCAAGCTGTTCGGCACTGAGCAGTGTGGGCGTGCCACCGCCCAGAAAAATTGTATCAATCGTTCTATTTTGCAAACGCGGCTGCCAACGTTCCATCTCCAGGCAGAGTGCCGATACCGTCTGTTGGATGTACTGTTCGAGACCAGCATAAGTGTTGAAATCACAGTAGGGGCATTTACGGGCACAGAAGGGAACATGTACATACAGGCCACAACGCTCCCCAGATGGTGGGGGCGCGGGCTGACTGGCATGGACGCCGCTTGGAACAGGGATGTTGATGGTTTTCAATGCGCCTTGTGACCTCAGCGGTTTTCCAGCCGGAAACCGTGTCCGCGTACTGTAACAATGTAACGGAAATCTTCGTCGGTCTCTGCAATTCGTTCGCGCAATCGTCGTACCAATGCATCGATTGCCTGTTCGCTCACACCCTCGCCGGACGCTTCTGGCCAAACCGCATCGACGATCTGCTCGCGCGTGACAACACCACCGCCAGAGTCCCAGAGAATTTCCAGCAAGCGATATTGGTGCAAACTCAGGGGCGGATCGGCAATGATACCATTGATCCAGACCTGACGGGTCTCTTTGTCCAGCCGCAATCCAATCTTTTCGTTGTCAAAGGTGAGGGGCGCGGTGGCACCAGCGTCGACAAAAGCCAACTTGAAACGCAGCGCAACCTGAATTTCGTCACCATCCTGGAGTGGCACAGAGCCTTGGACCTCTTCGCCGTTGACATGGGTCCCATTCTTGCTGCCCAGGTCTTCAAGCTGATAGCCATCCCCCTGCCAGTTGATCCGAACGTGGTAGCGACTGACCTGGCGATCCGGCAACGAGATGTCACATTCCTCAGAACGACCAATGGTGAGCGTTCGATTGCGGTCGAGTGGCCAACGGCGTCCTGCTTCCGAACCCCGCTGCAAAACCAACATTGCACTTTCGCGCGCCTTGGGCCTGCCATCCAACTCATCTGTTGCTGAATGATCTTCTAATGTTGTAGTCATGCTAAATCCTTCTTTGTAAGATCTGTTCACGTGTTGCAAACAGACCATGCCACAGTCGAATTCACTACAGTCGAGCACACGATAGAGTGCGTACTATACAGTACGAGTGATACAGTACGAGTGATACAGTACATGCGGTACTGTGCATGCGATACAGTACATGCGATACAGAACAAGCGGTACTGTACGAGCGATCGATCAGATATACACCCATGTTCTCGTGCCAGCCATATCGCCAAAGTCTCGGAGCGTGCGCAACCGCTCTTGCACTAGAGCTCATGCCGCGCTGATACAGATCAAACGGGAGTGGAGTTGCGGTGAATGCAGATGCTCTCTTTCCGCTCGGCAGTGGCATCACGCGTACATCATATCACAAACTGCGCTGCGGTCATACCGGTAACGTGATCCATGCAGAGATGAGATTGAGCAGTACTCGCTATCGATCTGCCCGACTCTGAATCAAGGAATAATCAACTCTTTTGCGCCAATTGTCCCTTTGTTTAGCAAATTGACAGCTTCACGATCCTAACGCATAATAATTGAGTATAGCCTCAGAATCTATTATATCAAAAATGATCTGTCTGGATAAATGTCTCGTCTGGATGAACAATGAAGCGCTTGGAATGATTGAGGCTTGTACACAAGTGTCCTTGCACACAAGTGTCCTTGCACAAATTGACTTGCTAGAGCAGGAGCAACTGTTTGCAATATATCTTAGACACGGGTACTGTCTTACGCAATCGCTACGAGATCCTTGAGCTTGTTGGCCAAGGGGGGATGGGGGCTGTCTATCGCGCCTCGGATCGACGGTTGGAAGGGCGCATCTGTGCCGTCAAAGAGATCTTGCCGCAACTTTCAGACAACTCGACCTCCGAGGCGGAGCTGGAACAGCTTACCGAGCAGTTTCGCACCGAAGCCAGTATTCTGGCTCGGCTGGATCATCCCCACTTACCCAAAGTCTCTGATTATTTTGCCAACGGCAGCCGTGAATATTTGGTCATGGACTTTGTTGATGGTCGTGATCTGAGCGAGTTGGCCCAGGAAGTACAGCGCCGCAATGAAACGCTCCCAGAAGCAGAGATCCTCGATTGGACTGCGCAAATGTTGGATGCGCTCGAATATCTCCACAGTCAGGATCCCCCGGTCCTGCATCGAGACATCAAGCCGAGCAACATCAAAGTGACCTCGCGCGGCGATATTAAGCTGGTCGACTTTGGACTGGTAAAGGTGCTCTATCAGGATGACAGCCGAACCGTGACCGTGGTTCATGGCCGGGGAACAGCCGCCTATACACCGTTGGAACAATATGGCGGCGATACAAGCTTTACAGATGTGCGGAGCGATATTTACAGCCTGGGTGCAACGCTCTATCATCTGCTTTCTGGCCAACCACCGGTGGCGGCAAGAGAACGATTTTTGGAACCAGGCATTTTGGCCTCTTTGCGTGAGTTGAATCCAGATGTTTCACCCCGATTGGAACGGGCTGTTTTCTATGCATTGGGCATGCATCCCAACGAACGGCCTGCCTCGGTTCACGAATTTCGCGAGATTCTCTTTGGCTCGTCGCCACTACCCGTGAAATTGCGCCCCGTGATCTCTGAAACGCTGCTCTCTGAACCCATGGATCCAAGCTGGCAGGGGATCTTCTATGCCAACCGTCTGCTGATCGCCGTGGCGTTGGCGCTGCTCGTGATCGCTGTGCTGGTGAGTGTTCCCTAGCGCCACATGGGGTCGCAAGCCGCGGTTGAGAGACCATGTCAAAATTGAAAGCACGATATTTGTTGTATAGTAGTATGAGATTTGTTGTATGAGCTATTATTCAGTTGTTAATGGGGTGGTGCACCGGAAAAATCTGCCACCCCCCGGGGCCAAACCCTTGAAGCATAATCTAAAGCTCTTGCTCCCGCCGCTGATCACAGAGCTGCATCAGGCGTTGCGGGCCTGGGGCACTGTGGGGGTGACACCGGGTCCGCTGCTCGCTAAACAGATCTATTTCAACCAAGGCGGTGACCTGGCCATCTACCTCGATGCCCCGCCTTCTCCGCTGTTGCAAGTTGGGCTGGCACCCACGCTTGCCGCCTGGTTCGTTTTGCTAGATAAGTGGATGGAGACCTACGTGGTGTTGGCACGTGCCCGCACCGTCTGGTCGGTCGCTGAATTGTGTGGCGCGTTGACTTTTCTGACCCCGGCATTTTTACCCGCCAAATTGATTAACCACCCCCCTGACAATTGGGAACGAGTGGCGCAGGCACTGGCAATCATTATCGCCGATGATCCCCTGGCTGGCACGCCCACCGACCGCCACTGGCAGAGATGACTATGACATTTGATCGTAATTCTGATCGGTATTCCTTTGATCGTGCTTCATTACCCGAAATTACACCGGAAATTCAGCGCACCTGGCATCGAACGCGCCAGGATCGATCCGCGGGAGGCGTGGCTTTTCAGAACGCTGCCGGGGATGGGGCCGCCGACTCCTCTGCAAACAACCAGAACAACGAGAGTAACGAGAACAACGAGAATAACGAGGGGCTGCAAATCGCGTTGATCGCCACCCACGGCGGACGACGTTGGCAGTTGCCCAAGGGATCGCGCGAGGCGGGCGAAACCTCGTTAGAGACAGCCATTCGCGAAGTGGAAGAGGAGACGGGGCTGGCAACTGCCAACGTCCAGTTCCTCCAGACCATTGACTACTGGTATTGGGATACCTATCAGAAAGAGGTGCCCGAACTGGTCCACAAACTGGTCGACTTCTATCTCTTGCAGGTAATCGGCGGCCAACTCAACGACAGCAGCTACGAAGTCGATGACGTGCGCTGGTTTACCCTCGAGGCCGCCCTTGCAACCATGACCTTTGGCGGCGAACGCCTCGTGGTCAAGCAGGCCGTGGCACTGTTGCAAGAACGGCACGACAAAGAATAGCGCGATTCGCGCACTACTCATAGATAAACCCCTCAAAAGTTGCCCAATTGCCCCGTGTGAAAGTACGCATCTTTGTACAACTTTTAAATGGAGCGCCACTCAGGCCTCGTCGGCGTACCGGATCTGGAAAAGATCGGCTGGTATGTCATAGCGCCATTCACCTTCGTTTTTCACCAGCATGGCACCCACCCGCCCAATTTCATCGGATGACTTGGCCGCGGCCCCACAGCCACCGGTGACGAGATAGGTCTGCTCGTCGATCTGGCCGATGTAGGGATATTCGTGATCGGTATAGGTAACAACGCAGGGCCGGCTTTGAACAGCTGACGCGGCAAGATTGGGGAAAATTCCAAAGAGCACCTCGCGAATCGCTTTGGCCTCGGTTGCATCGCCATCGCCATGAAACCACGTTCGGATCTCCTCTGGTGTGTGGAGCAGCTTTGGCGTGTGCAAGGTGCCACCAATCTTCAGATGGTAGTTGCCATCGGGATACTGGATCGGTGGCAAGGAGTAGATGGAGGCCAAGACGGGGTGATTCTCCAGCCGGTAAATAATGCTCGGTGTGGCCCGCAACCGCTCCGCTTCGGCTGCCGCCAATTCGGCCAACACAATTGTTACGGCCTTGCGCCGGTAGGCAAGCGGTCGATCCAGCAGCCAACTGCTGTAGGCTCCCGCCGAGATTAAGACTTTCCGGGCGGCGATGGTTGCGCCGCTGCTCGTGCTGATCTGCACATGATCGCCTTGCTTCTGTTGGTCCGTTACTGTTGCAGCGATCACCGTGGCACCTTGCTGTGCCGCTGCTGTCAACTGTGCCTGCACCAGTTGGCGTGGATTTACATAGCCCGCGCCGCCCCGTTCCCAGAGCGCAGTGGAACCGGCGGGGAATTGGAGGAATGGAAAAATTTCGTTGAGTCCCTCATCACTATGCTCAACGGTGTACACGGCCTCATGCTCGCGCCCCACGGCCTCGGCCTTTGTGAGGCTGTCGTGGGGCACGGTCGTGTCTGGGCTGACCCGCAGACAGCCCACGGCGCCGTGAAAGCGCACGCCACTCGCCTCTTCCAACGCTGGATAGGCTTCGATGGAGCGTTTGGCCAGCAGACCCCAAGCAGCATAGGGATCAATGATGCGGGTGATCCGCCCTTGATCGTAATGGCTGGCAAAAGGCCCACTGTGGCGCTTCCAATCCTGGGGCTCTTCTGGCCCAATGGCCACCACGTTGAGCCCCATTGCGCTCAGGTGACGGGTGGCTGCAGCGCCGATCAATCCGTTGCCAATCACAGCAACATCATACATGATACTCATCTTCTCTTCCTTTATTCAAACCGGATGTTGGTTGTTGCGGCTGGCCGCGCTGTTGAAAAACGAGCTGTCCCAGGCCAGCCGCAAAAGTGATGACACCACTGAAAATCAGAAACGTCCAGTAGCTGATGGCGCGGTTGAGCAGAACGGCCGCGGCAACATTGAAGGGTGGCAGCGGCAAGAGCGCCAACAGCGCAACATTCACTGCTTCGATCTGGCCAATGCCGCCCGGAGTGATGGGAATGGCTGCAAAGATATCCACCGTGAGGGCAACAAAAGTTATGCTTGCCAGCGGTGCAACAACGCCCATTGCGTGCAGAACAAACCACATTAGCAGCGCGTCGCAAAACCAAATGTAGAGACTCTCCAACAGAATGAGGAAGGCCATGCGCGGTTGGCTGCCCAGACTACGCAAGGCCGCCACCACTTCGGCAACAAACGCCAGCAGCTTTTGCCAAAGGGGAGCTGTTGTCCACTGTTGCAGCCAGGTCAGCAACGTGGGAGCAGCCAGAAGTGTGGTCCCCACCACCGCCAACCCCACGAGGCCGATTCCATATGCCATCAACACCCACGTTGGCAACTGGGCCCGCAGCACAACCAGACCCACCGTTGCTCCCAGGCAGATCAGCGCCAGCAGATCCAGCACCCGCTCCAGTAGAATTGAGCCCAGACCGTCGGCCACGGTCACGGCCTTGTGTCCCCGGCCTTCCATGCGCAGCGCCCCAATCCGCAACAGATCGCCTGCACGGGCCGGCAACAGGGCACTCACAAACCAGCCACTGAGCAGTAACGTCGTGCATGCACGCCATGAAAGTTGATGGCCCATTGTTTGCAAAAGCTGTTGCCAGCGCAGACCCCGAATGGCAAAACCACTGTAGTGAACGAGCAGTGCCAGCAGAATCCAGCCTGGTTTCACAGCGGTCAACGCGTCGAGGGCCGATCGGCCACCGCCCAGCGTGAGCAGCAACAGAATGGTCAGGCTGGCCAACGCCACCAAAAGCATGGCCCGGCCGGGGGTCAGCTTGAGCCGAGCAAGTTTGGCAAACGATGCATTTGGTTGGTTCTCCATACCCTCTTTTATCATCGGCACTTGCTAGATCCACTCTTGCCAGCGTGCAATGACGCTCACCTTTGCATACATTCAGCAGCTCCTCATTCGATTGCGAAAGCCGACAGTCGATAACTACACATCGTTCGACCATAGAGCTGAAAACGCTGCTGCTCCACGTAGCCGTGCCGGGCATAGAAACGACGGGCACCACGGTTGTTCACCGCGACTGTCACACGCATGGCGCCAAGTTGACGCGCCCGCGCCGCCCGATGCAGTTGTCGCATAAGCAGGGTGCCTACGCCGCGACCGCGCCAGCGTGGGTCGATCATGATCGCCAATAACTCGGCTGTTTCTCCCGAGTTATTCCCGTTATCCCCAGAGTTATCCCCAGCGGATGGGCTGGAATTTTTCAACTTATCCCCACTCTCCCCATGCAGCAATGGATAGGTCACGGTCCGCAAAGCCTGGCCAATCAGCGTCGGTCTTTGCACGAGCCGCAACAGCAGGGGCGGGAAAAAATGGTGGGCTTGGCGTGTACCCAGCTCCACAAAGAGTCGTCCCGTGCTAGTTGTGGCGGCAACAAAGCCAATCGGTGCTTGTGTCTCGTCCCCAGCCAATGCTGCAAAGCCAAAGCCGGTGGAGAGATGGGGAAGCGACCGATAGAGCCCAGTCAGCACCCGTGGCCCCAGATTGGTGAGGAAGGTGCCGGGCTGCCCGGCAATGTGCAGCTGTGCCGCGGCCGCTGCGTGTTCTGGTTTCAATGGGACAATCTTCATGGACATGACACTCAATCTGGGATCTACGCCTGTTGCGCTGCTGCTTGCTCTTGTTACCGCAACCAAATTAGATGCGGCATGACTTACGCACCGAGCAGAGCTTGCCGGTACGTAAGTCCACTGTAGATGATCCACAAGGCGCATGGAATTTCACGCGGGGTATTTGCTTCTTCGTCTTGCTGCGAATTTGTGGATCATTCGCTTTCTCCCTTGGCCTCAATCCTTGAGAAATAGCTATCTTGAAATTATAGGGGAGATAACGTAAGATTCACAAAGTATCATGCGGACCACGAACCATTGCGCGCACGAACAGGAGGAGTCACCATGAAGGCAGCACGCTGGCATGCCCGCCACGACATTCGCATCGACGAGATCCCAGAGCCAACCGCGCCCGGTCCCGGCGAGGTGATCATCAAGGTGGGGGCCTGTGGCATCTGCGGCACCGATCTGGAAGAGTATACTGACGGTCCCCTCTTTATTCCCGTGGACGAGCCGAATCCGCTAACCGGGCGCAAGGCACCGCTGACCATGGGCCACGAATTCGCGGGCGAAGTGGTTGAAGTGGGCAAAGGTGTCACCGAATTCCGATCCGGCGACCATCTCGCGCCTGATGTGCTGCTCTATTGTGGCGACTGTTATTGGTGTCAGCGCCACCAGGTGATCCTTTGCGACAAGCTCGCCGCGTTGGGCCAAATGGGCGATGGGGGCCTGGCAGGTTACTGCAAGGTGCCGGTGAAGATGGCGATCCGTGTGCCCAATGGTCTTGCCGACGATCACGCGGCCATGGCCGAACCACTCTCTGTGGCCGTGCGTGCGGTGCGCCGGGGTCGATTGGCACCCGGCGAACGGGTGGCGATCTTTGGCGGCGGCACGATCGGCCTCTTCTGCTTGCAAGTGGCCCTGGCCGCGGGCGCGGGCGAAGTCTTCGTGGTGGAGCCGCTGGCGGGCCGCCGCGAGCTGGCATTGCAATTGGGGGCGAGTGCTGCCATTGATCCCAACGCGGTGGATCCCGTGGCCGAACTGCGTACCTTGATCAATGGCATTGGCCCCGATGTAGTGTTGGAGACAGCGGGTGTTGCGCCGGTGACACCGGTTGCCATTCACGCCGCGCGCAAGGGTGGACGGATCGTGCTGGTTGGTATCCCCGTGGCCCCCACCACCTTCAACTTTTTCGATGTTGTCTTCACCGAAAAAGAGATCATCGGTTCGCTCAGCCACATCTATGATGAAGATTACGCCACCGCGGTGCAGTGGCTGGCAGATGGTCGCATTCAGGCCGAGCCGCTCATCTCTGTGCGCGTGCCATTGGAACAATTGGTGGAGGATGGACTGGAGCGGCTCGCCCACCGTCCGGCCGAGACGCTGAAAGTCATTGTCAAACCACACGCCAGGTAGCGGAGCGGCTCGTGGCTTCCCCGTTTACGCCCCAGTCCCATCGGAAGCCATCTACCATCAACGTCAGCGCATCAGTGATAAGGTTGGGGCACATGATTGTTTTGAGAAAGGAACCTCATTGATGCGCCTGCGATTCAATTATCCCATTGGCCTGCTTTTGTTGATTGCACTGATCCTTACCGGCTGTGCCATGCCCGCGCTCCCTTCGTCAGACGCGGCTGGCGATGCTGCTGAAGAGGCAACAGCAACACCCACTGTTGTCGTCAACGTTGAAGCCACAGTGGCCGAACCGACCCCCACTGAATCCATCACTACCCAGATAACCAGTACTGAGACGACGAGTAGTGCGATCATTACGGAATCCGCTGGCACAGTGACGGAGACAACAACCGCGCCCGCGGCTGTGCTCGTTCCAACGGCGGCGGCTCGTATTCTGGTGCCCACGCCTGTTGATGGTACCCCCACAATCAGCAACAGCGTTGCCAGCACGGCCACCCAGGATGCCCCCACCACGCAAGTTACCCTGCCGCCCGCGGACGCGGCAAGCGAGCGGTTGAGCGTACCCGCGGGCTTTGCCGTGCGTCTCTTTGCCGCTGGGCTGGAGAAGCCACGCTTGATGACCATTGGCCCCGATGGCGTGCTCTATGTGGCTGATCAAGCCGCGGGGCAGGTGGTGCGCCTGCCCGATGCGGATGGAGACGGCCTGGCCGACGCGAATCAGATCGTTGTCGACGATTTGGCCGGTGCCCACGGCGTCGAGTGGTATGATGGCTGGCTCTATGTGGCTTCTTATGGTGAAGTCAACCGGCTGCGGGATGAGGATGGCGATGGTACCTTTGAAACTCGCGAACTGGTGACCGATAATATCCCAGGCACGGGGGGGCACAGCAGCCGCACGCTCCACTTTGGTCCCGATGGAATGCTCTATGTTGCCGCGGGCTCTTCCAGCAACAACGAGCCTGAGCGCGATCCGCGCCGGGCAACCATTCTCCGCTTCAACCCCGATGGCACCATCCCGGCGGATAATCCTTTTGCCGCCAGTGAGGACGAGCGCCGCCAAGCGGTCTGGGCCGAGGGCCTGCGCAACAGCGTCGATTTTCTCTTTCTGCCCGATGGTCGGCTCTGGGCCAACCACAACGGCAGCGATATGTTGGGTGATGAATTGCCCCCCGAAGAGATCGTAATCGAAGTGGAGAAGGGCGGACACTATGGCTGGCCCTACTGTTACACGCCCACCGTTGGCCCCATTGCCGCCGATGTAAACGAAGTGCCCGATGAACGGGTGCCACTCGATCCCGATGTTCTGGTGAGCTGTGAGGACGCCATCCCCGCCCGTTTCACCGACCTGGCCCACTACGCGCCGCTGGGCATGGCTCGGTACACTGGCACGGCTTTCCCCGCCGCCTATCAGAACAATCTCTTTGTTGCCTATCACGGCTCGTGGAACAGCAGCGACCCCCGCGACTGTCGTGTGCAGATGATCGTTGTTGAGGAGGGGCAGCCGGTGGCAGGCCAACCCTTTGTCACCGGTTTTCGCGCGGATGAAGCGCAACAGTGTAACAATGCCTGGGGCCGTCCCGCAGGTGTGGTTACCGGCGCAGAGGGCGCGCTCTACGTGAGCGATGACCAGAATGGCCAGATCTATCGGGTGGTCTATTTGGGCGAGTAGCGCAAAGTGATCGCCACGGCAGGCCAATGTCGTGGCCCCAAACAACCAATTGCTAATCCTACGTTGGGCATTCTTTGGAAAGCGAGCAACCAACCATGCTTCTCGAAAATAGAACGATTATCATCACTGGCGCGGGGGGTGGCATTGGCGCGGGAATTGCCCGGGTGGCTACGCGCGAAGGTGCCAACGTCGTCATTGCCGATATTCGGGCCGACGCCGCGCAATCGGTTGCCGCTGCGCTCGGTCCCCAAGCCCACGCGGTTACCTGTGATGTGGCCGACGACCGACAGTTGGCAGATCTGGTTGCCACCGCGACGGAACACTTTGGACGCGTCGATGGGCTCGTCAACAACGCGGGCGTCAACTTTGCCAAACCATTTCTAGAGACGACCCCGGCAGATTGGGAACGAGTCATTAGCATTGATCTGCGCGCAACCTTTTTCCTCACCCAGCTTGCGTGCAGACAGTTCCTGGCACAAGCGCCCCACGCCAACGGGCAGCGGGGTAGCGTCGTCAACATTGCCAGCGTCCATTCCATTGCCGCCTTCCCCGGTGCTGGTCCCTACGACGCGGCCAAATGGGGGGTGGTCGGCTTGAGCAAAGCCGTGGCCATCGAGCTCGCCACGCAAGGTATCCGCGTCAATGCCGTCTCGCCTGGCTTGATCAACACACAGATCTGGCAGGACTATCTGGCCGCCACTCCCGATCCCGACGCCACCGTTGCGTACTGGCACAGTAACATTCCCATGGAGCGGGTAATCGAGCCCGAAGAGATTGGCGAAATGGCCGTTTTTCTGCTCAGCGATCGGGCTCAAGCCATCACTGGCGCCAACATGTTGGTGGATGGTGGCATGACTGCACAACTCGCCAGCAAAGAGCCGTATACCCGTGCGGCGCTGGATGAGTAGAGCGTTGGTTGCGATTAGAAGCGGAAGGGTGATCTGATGGGCTAGCGGCGCCAGGCTTCATAGAGGGTGACAACAACCGTGCCATCGTTGCTTGGCGTCAGCGGGTTGGCATCGCCCCCCTGTTGCGCAACCACCGCCTGCGTGTGGATCTCGACCTGCCAGCCATGTTCTTCCAGATGCACCACGAATGCCCATGCCTGGGCACGACCCGGATCGGCCAACAGCACCTTGCCCGCGGGGGTGAGGTTGCGATGTAAGATTCGCTCGATGTAGTAATGCAGTGCCTCTTCATACAGAATATCTGCCGCCAGAATCAGGTCGTAGCGGGTGGTGTGCTGCCAGCGTCGCCAATCGGCCTGCAAGATTTCAGTGGTGACTTGATTTTGTTGCGCATTCCACTGACAGAGTGTCAGTGAATCGAGTTGATAATCGGTTTGGGTCACCGCGCCACCGGCGCCTTGCGCCACCAGCCCCGTCAACCCCACGCCAGCGCCCAACTCCAATATCTGTTTGTTGCGGACGAGTGTGGGGCTCTTGTCGAGCCACATGCTCAGTGCAATGGCCGATTCCCACAATATGAAACCGTAGAGATCCCGTTGCTCGCGCTGGCGCGTGGCGGCAATGAGATCTCGGCTTTGCAAGCACAGGATCTGCCAAACGCGGTCACCGATGGTGACGGCCACGGTATCGAGCGGAAATGCAAAGGAGGGTGGATTGATCATGGGCGTTTCATTTCGCTGGCACGCGCCAATTTAGCTGCCACGTGTGTGTGAACGTTCCTGCTCAAGGATCCAGTCGATGGTTTTGCTGGCAAGCTTGTCAAACGCAATTACACTTTGTGCAATGTGCTCTTGCCGGGTGTCTTCCTCCTTGGCGTGGGATAGCCCGCGCAGGCTCTGGACGAACATCATCACCGTGGGAATCCCCGTGGCCGCGACTTCGGCCGCGTCGTGCAGTGGGCCACTGGCCAGGCGATGGCTGGTGCCACAGGTTTCCACAATGGCGGCCTCACAGAGATCAATGAGCGTGGGGTGAAAAGGGATCGGTGCAATGCGCCAGAGGTGATGCCATTCGAGCGCCACATCCTCTTCGGCTGCAAATTGTTCACTGGCTCGCTTGGCCGCGGTCAACATCGTCGCCAATCCCGTTGCATCCACGTGGCGCTGATCGAGCGTGATCTCACACTCGCCCACCACCGCGGTGGGAATATCGGGCGCAACACGGATGCTGCCACAGGTACAGACGCCGCCATTGCGTTTGCCAATTTCGCGGATCTCGAGCGCCAGTTTGGCGGCCGCGCCCAATGCATCCCGCCGCTGATCCATTGGTGTAGAACCGGCATGCGCGGCCTGGCCCACAAAGCGAATGCTGTGGCGTTCGACGCCAAAGGTGCTCGTGACCGCGCCCAAGGGTAGGTCGAGCGCTTCCAGCACCGGCCCCTGCTCGATGTGCAATTCGATCGACGCGGCCACGTTGGTCAGTTCTTCCCCGGCGCGCTTTGCTCGATGGATATCCACCCCATGGTCCAGCAGTGCGTCCGCCAATCGAATGCCTTGGTGGTCACGGAGTTCGGCCGCGCTCGCCACATCCAATGCACCCGAGACCGCGCTGGAGCCGAGCAGACTGTGGCCAAAGCGCGCACCTTCTTCATCGGCCCAATCGACCAGCCGCACCGTGACCGGCAGCGGCTTGCCCGCGGCCATTTCCGCGCTCAGGCGTCGCAAAATTTCCAGCCCAGCCAGCGTATTGAGCGAGCCATCGAGCCAGCCCCCATTGGGCACCGAATCGAGATGGCCGCCAATGATGAGTGCCTGCTCCGACTCTCCCACCAATGTGGCCCACAAATTCCCCGCTGCATCCTGGTGCACTTCCACGGGGAGCGCGGCCAACTTTGTGCGCAGCCAATCGCGCGCCTTGGCCCACGTGGGGGTCCACGCCACCCGCTGTGCCCCCTCTGCATTGGCCGTTAGTGCCCGCAGTTCCAGCAACTCTGCAATCACTCGCTCCGGGTCAACCACAGTTGCGTTCATTGGTAAAACCTCTCTTTCGCCGCTTTGTCGCCACGCTTTCGCCATTCTATTCTTTTGTTGGCACCTCGGCTATTGGGGCGTCTGCTGGAATGGTGTTGGTCAGGTGTACGCGCTAGCCAATGGTCCGTTGTCGCCTCATGGTAACCACGCTTTTGGGAGAGAGTGCCAACTATCCAGACAGCGTACAACGCCCCGTCACCAAGCGCAAGCTTTGAGAGCGCTGGAAAAGTATGGCAGCCCAAATGATTGATGCTTGACAGAGCTGCACACCCTAGTACTGTTGGGCGTAAATACCACGGCGGTAAACAAGCCCAAGCTACTTGCGTGAAATGCATCAGTTTCCCATGGGCTTATTTACGCCGGGATCTACTAGCTCATCTGTTTACCCGCTTCCACAATCTCTCCATATTTGCCCAACAACTTTTCCACATCGCCCTGCTATCCTTGAATCAACCCCAATGAACACGGGGCAGACAAACTGACTGAGCAGGTGACGGCTGACGTGAATTTTGTTTGCAAGCGTTACTCTGCACGAGAGAAAAGTACCGTGTGCAGCCAACTGCCCGCTAGTCCCACGCCAGTCAGGCATAGAACGCAGTAACGTGAAACGCAGTAACATGAAACTCTGTAACGTGAAAGATTCAAGGAGAACATTTCAATGAATTTCAACAATCAATGGAAACGACTGCTCGTTGGCGGTGCGGCTGCACTAACATTGACAGCAGGTGCGATTTGGGCGGTTGATGGGGTATCTGCTGCTGTGCCAACAGCCGTCTTCGAGCAGATCGGCATTCAAAAGCACGGTGAAGGTGAATTTGGCCGGGGTGGACGTGGCCACAAGGGGGGGCGCATGCATCAGGCACTGGGCGAACGCCAGCAATATTTGGCCGCTGCACTGGGGATTACAGTGGAAGAGTTGCAGAGCGCGTACGAAACAGTGCGCAACAGCTTGCTTGATCAGGCCGTGGCTGATGGCACATTGACCCAGGAGCAAGCCGACCAGATCAGGGCGGGTGAGCGGGTGCGGGTGCCCGGTTTGCGCATGAAGGGAAGAGCGGGAGATGCCGCGGAGCATGTGGCACTCCTGGCCAGCACACTTGGCATTTCCGTCGATGAACTTGAAGCCGCCAAAAGCGTGGCCCGCGATGCGGCCTTGGCCGATGCACTCGCCAACGGCGAGATCACCCAGGAGCAGATCGATCGAATGGAAGCCCATCAGGCCCTACGTGATTACATACAGAGTGAATACGCGGCTGAACGTCCCGAATTGACCAAGGCCGAGTTGATTCAACAGGCGCTCGCTGCGGGCGCAATTACGCAGGAGCAGGCGGATCTGTTGACCGCTGATGAAGGACGCATGGGGCCGGGGCGAGGCCGTGGATCGAAAGGCAGAGGCTTTGGTGGGTGGGATTTCCCGGGCCGCCAAATGCCCGGTGAAAATGGGGGGGAAACCCAACCAAATCTTGATGAAGGCACAGATGATACAACCAACATTGACGTCTGAAGTACGCTCTGTGTGAGAACGGTAGAGCTGCTTCTTTGGTAGACCACGAAAAAATCTACCGTTTTCGAGCCAACCGCACCATGGGTGCAGATGGTGGGAAATGGTGGGGGGCGCATACATTGCGGCTATTGCATGGCTGATTCTACGATTGTGACCCACAGTTGTAATTCACAGTTGTAATTCGTAGTTGTAATTCACAGTTGTAACTCGCAGTTGGAGTTTGGCGTGGCGAATTAGCCGCAACGGATTCAACGGCAGCTTGTGCCGAGATTGTTGACATACTGGTTGGTTTGGAGCCACTGAGTATACGCTTGGTGTATTGGCTTCAAGCCAACCTTTTGCGTTGTGGCTCAACCACTGATTCAAGTTGCTATCTACTATCTCTACCTACTATCTCTACCTGTCACGCGCTTGCGGAGAAAGCATGGTAACGATGCCCCATGGTGGAATCAGTGTTCTCTACCGCTGGACGTGCGCATTCTCTAATGCGCACTCCGCAAGGGGCAAGCTCTATTTGCATTCTCGACTAGAAGACAACCGGGGGGCAACTTAGATTACCAAGGGTCTGTCCTGAAACTCTCTGCGTCGACGCAACTGGCTGGAGGCGATCTAAGATCACAACCGCAGATCAGGATGATTCTGCAGAGGAGATTCGGCATCTTCCACCGCTGAAAAGGCTCACGAGCATCACTCTCCTTGGGCAGATGCTGTTGTGAGCGCTTTCGTCTCGGTAATACCCTGCTACAGTGCGGTTGGCTTGAAAACGGTAGCTTTCCCGCTTGCCGGAACTACTCTTTTCAAACAGAGCCCACTTTAGTTGACCGTTGTCAGATTGTGGCGAATGGCAAATTTGATCAATGCCGTGGCATCATCCAATTGCAACTTCCCCATGATGCGGCTGCGATAGACCCGTACCGTTGGCTCTGCCAGTGAGAGCATCTGCGCAATCTCTGCATTGGAACGCCCATTGGCAACCATCCGTAGGATTTCTTGTTCGCGTGCCGAGAGCTTGGCGATGGAACCCAGCGATTGAGCGGTGGTTTCAATCGACCGCCCTTTCTGAGTGGCAACCTGTTGTAGTTGGTCTTTCAATGTGCTCAACAGATCCATTGCCGCGGAGAGATGTTCGGTTACCAACATCCCCGCGGTTTTATCCTGGGTTACAGCTGCATGGTTGTGAGCCAGTGTCAGATGTTCCCTGAGTAGATTGAGGTAGGTCTTGGGCAATTCCAGCAACACTTTGCCTACGTCCGCTTCCTTGCTGTCGGACCCCAGGCAGAACTGCATCAACAGGCCAAGCTGCTGCCCCTGGTAGCGTACTGTTTCCAACAGTTTTGCAACCTCTTGCTCATATTGGCGACGCCAGAGCGATTCGTTGTGCAGTTCGACCAGTCGCTTTTGCATCAACTCCTCTAACTGTGCATTCAATTCCACCACCTCTATTTTACTGCGTTGCAACGCCAAATGATTTTCGATGCGTGCAAATAATTCTTGGGGTTGTGGGGGTTTGACGATATAATCGACACCACCGACTTGAAAGCCTTCTACCTTGTCGGCTGGATCTTCCAGCGATGTTAAAAAGATGACTGGAATCTCCTTCATGCTGGGAATCGCTTTAATGCGACGGCACGTTTCGAAGCCATCAATGCCGGCCATCCTTACATCGAGCAGAACCAGGTCGGGTTTTAATTGGGACAACAGCGTCAAGCAATTCTCCCCCGTCTCTGATTCAATCACAATATAATTTGCTCGCCGCAGATGCATGGCAAGCAAATTGAGATCATCTGGATTATCATCCACAATCAATATTTGTGATAATGTGTTTTCTGTCATGGTTAACCGATTTTCCATTTCTGGCCCCAGAATAGATGTGACTACAAGTGCGTATAAACAATAGTCAATTCGTTAGTTTGCTATACATGTCCGTCTAGCGAAGTTCCGTCTAGCGAAGTATCGTGGTCCTGAACCTGTGCAATCTCAATCGGCGATTGGGGCATAGATATTTACTTATGAGGTGCACTCATTACTCATTGAAGATGGACCGTCCACTCTTATTAAGGTTTCGTTGCTATTTAGTCTATCAATCCAGTTAATGATGTTCAATACACAAAAGCTACTATTTTGTAAACAGGAGTTATCGCTCGACTACCAATTTTTGTTTAGAGAGATAATTATTTATTTACATAGAGCTTATCCTGAAATTCGGTTGTGGTGCGCAAACCACCCCGATCCGGCTATGTCGACGCAGAGAATTTCAGGAGAGGTACATCGTGTTGTTTGTCGGCACCGTGCCATTTCCTTGTTATTGCGGCGCGCACACCTGCTGCAATTCCATGGACGCAGGCAAGAGAACTTCCTGTCGATAGAGAATCGAAAGTCTGGAAAAGGATCATGAATCGTCAGCAAACTTTGACCCACCTGCGTAGAGACCCTGCCGTCACCGTACTGATCATCGGCGGTGGTGTCAATGGAATCGCCACTTTTCGGGATCTGGCCCTGCAAGGCGTGAATGTGCTGCTCGTTGATCGGGGTGACTTTTGCTCGGGAGCAAGCGCTGCCTCTTCGCACATGGCGCATGGCGGAATCCGCTATCTGGAAAATGGCGAGTTTCGGCTGGTGCGCGAGGCTGTGCAAGAGCGCAATCGGCTGATCAAGAATGCGCCCCACTACGTGAGCCCCCTGCCGACGGTGATCCCGATCTTTAGATGGCTTTCGGGGCTCTTGAACGCACCACTCAAATTTTTGGGGCTGCTCGATAAACCCGCCGAACGTGGGGCCACGATCATCAAAATGGGCCTGATGATGTACGATGCCTACACGGGCACCAACCGCACCGTGCCACGCCACGAATTTTTGTTGCGTGAGGCCGCGCTCGCTCGCTATCCGCAACTGAACCCAGCCATTGTTAGCGTTGCCGAATATTACGACGGCCTCATTCGTGCTCCGGAACGGCTCTGCGTAGAGTTGATTAGCGATGCAGAAGCTGGCTCGACAGATGCCCACGCACTCAATTACATGAGCGTGGTTGGTGCCGACGGTGCTCAGGTCACGTTGCGTGATGAGATGACCAGCGAATCGTTCGCGGTAGAGCCGCAAATCGTCATCAACGCGGCCGGTCCATGGATCGATTTTGCCAACGCTGCGTTGGCCACCGATACCAACCTCATTGGCGGCACCAAAGGATCGCATCTGGTGCTGGATCATCCTGAATTGCGCGCGGCCATTGGCGATCACGAGTTCTTCTTTGAAAATGCCGATGGCCGCATCGTGCTCCTTTGCCCGCTGGAGCAGCGCGTGCTCGTGGGCACGTCAGATATCCGCATTGACGACCCCGACGATGCGGTCTGTACCGAGGAAGAGATCGATTACTTCTTGGAAATGACGGCACGGGTCTTTCCCAAAATTCACGTGGACCGCTCACATATTGTCTTTACCTTTTCTGGCGTGCGCCCGTTGCCCGCGGCAAGTGCCAAAAGCACCGGCCAAATCAGCCGCGATCACAGCATCGAAGTCATGGAAGCTGGAGCAGCGCTGCCCTTTCCCGTGCTAAATCTGGTTGGCGGCAAGTGGACTACCTTTCGTGCCTTTGCCGAACAGACCACGGATCAGGTGTTGGCTCGGTTGGGCCAACAGCGGCGCATGACCACTGAACAGACGCCCATTGGTGGCGGCAAGGGCTATCCCACCACGGCCGAAGATCGAGCTGCTTGGATTGAGCGGGAGCGGATGGCAACCGATCTGCCCACCGCCACGGTCGATCAGCTCTTTCAGCGCTATGGCACGCTGGCCGCGGCCATGGCTGCCGACCTCGCCAGCCATTCCAAGCAAGGCGCCGCCGATCCACTGCAACACGCACCCACTTATCTGCGTGGGGAGGTCAGCTATCTGGCTCACCATGAAAAGGTGATGCACCTGGAAGATTTTGTGCTGCGTCGTTCTTCGCTGGGGATGTTGGGCTTTGTCACGCGTCCACTGCTGGTCGAACTCAGTGAGATTATCGGTGATGCGTTGGGCTGGAGCAGTGAGCAACGCCAGCAAGAGGTTACCCGCACGATCACCCGCTTTTCGGAGCACCACCGGGTGGAGCTGGCGTAATTATCTCCTTTGAGAGAGGGTGTGCTCTGTAAAATAGTGGCTCAATCGGACCGCTCTACTGCCTGCAAATAGTTGCGCACGGTAGTCAATTGGGGCGTTTCGTTGGCAGCTACATAGATTGGTTCGGCTTGCTCCCAACAGGCAACGGCCAATGGGATCTGTCCCTGTTGCCGATAGAGGTCGCCCAGGACGACCAGGGCATCCGCCATGTAATGCTCTTCCCCCAACTCACGCAGGGTCTCGACTGCTGCACCGAGACACGCCTCTGCCTCGGCATACTCTTCCAGATCAATGTACAGTTCGCCCAAGTGGGTGAGGGTGCGCCCTTCGCTGGAGCGGTCACCTATCTGACGATGAATGGCCATCGACTCTTCCAAAAATTGGCGAGCCGCGCCAAAGTCTCCTTGCTGCCGACAGATACTGCCCACATTGCCCAATGCCGCGCTGGCCCCGCGTGGATCGTCCAACTCTTTTGAGATGACCAACGCTGCTTCATAGAAGTGGCGTGCCTCTGGCAGGTTGCCCTGCTGATCGGCGAGGATGCCCAGTGCCCGCAGGCTATCGCTCTCTTGCTGGCGCCAGCCATGGGTCTGTGCCAGTTGCAGCGCGGCCCGCAACTTTTCGTCTGCCGCCGCATATTCACCCTGGCTCAAAAGGCAGATCCCCCAATAGAGATTCGCCAATGTGGCGGCGCGCGGCACGTGGTGTGCCTCGGCCATGATCAATGCCTGTTGGGCCGCTTCTTTCCCGTCACGATAGCGTGCCTGCTTGAAGAAGAGGCGCGCACGCATGGCGTACAGCTCCGCAAGCAACTGCTGTGCCCTTTGCACGGCGGGTGGAGCACCCGCTGCTGCTGCCAACCAGTGGGTCACGCCATTCAGTGCCCGATCACAGAGCTGGCCACCCTCTTCGATTTGGCTGGTCAGCACAAAAAAGCGCAAGAGGCCCTGCAGCGCCTGTCGGATCAGCGACCACTCCCCCGCTGTGACCGCCCACTGCCAGCCCTCGCGAATATTATCGAAAGCTGCATGGACCTGGGCTGCACTTTGAGCTGCCCCGTTGCTGCTCAACGCTTCTGCCGCACCGCCGACAAATTGCAGATAGTAGTGGCTGTGTTGCCGATGGATCGGCAACGCTTCTGTCCCACGCGCTTGCAACGCCTCTGCGGCATATTGGTGCAACACCGCGTGCATGGCGTAACCATCACTGCCTGCTTGCCGCAACAGAGAAGCGGCACAGAGATCGTCGAGTGCCGACGCGGAACAGCCCGTGATGGCAATGGCCGCGTCGGCCGTAAAGGGGCCACGAAAGACAGACAACTGGCGAAAGAGCTGTTGCAACAGCGGTCTCAATAAGTGCCACGAATGTTCAAAGACGGCACGCATGCTGCGGTGTCGCTCCGGCACATCGCGCATGGTGGTCGCCAGTGTGTCCATATTCTGTTGTACCGCGTGTACCAAAACCGGCAATGGCACCGCGCGCATCTGCGCGGCGGCCAACTCGAGTGCCAGCGGCATTCCCTGTGTCAATCTACACAAGTGACCAACCACCGGCAACGTCTGATCCGAAAGGGCAAATGCCGCGAGCAGACGTTGGGTGGCCGTGGTAAAAAATTGTACGGCTTCAAAAGTGGCCAAGGAGCGCTGGGGCTCTTCAACCTCTTTGGTCTGTTCCGGTGGATAATCCAGGCCCGCGATGTCAAGCAGCCATTCGGCGTGCAGATGCAGTGGTACCCGCGAGGTCACCAACAGTTGTACCTGGGGGGCTGCTGCTAGAATTGCAGTTGGGATCTCGGTGCTCTCTGCCACTTGCTCCAGATTGTCCAGCAGGAGCAGCAGGCGCTTGGTCTGTAGATGATGGCAAAGGGCCGTCAACCGTGCCGCTCGTCCCTTGGCCTCATCGGGAAATTGATAGCCAATGGCCGCGGCCAGCGTCGTGAGCACCTGGTCATCATCCTCGGCGGTGGCCAAGGCAACAAAGTAGATGCCATCGACATACCGTTGGGCCGATCGTCGATGCGACGCTTCTGCCGCCGCGAGCGCCAGGCGTGTCTTGCCCACCCCACCCGGGCCGATGAGGGTAAGCAGATGGCACTCGGTCTGCGCCAGCCGCTCGTCAATCTGTTGCAGCTCCTGTGCGCGGCCAACAAAGGGGGTCTGTTGGCTGGGAAGATTATGGGGTACGGCGGGAGGCGCGGCTGGCTTTTTCTCCGTGGCCGGTGGCACCAGCTGTTCAGCCCGGATCTCGTTGTAGAGTGCCGTCGAAGCGGCGGCTGGTTCGACACCAAGCTCGTTCTCCAACAGTTGGCGCAGTTGTTCGTACTGGGCCAACGCTTCGGCTTTGCGGCCACTGTGGGCCAGCGCGTGCATTACCTGTTGATGGGCCTCTTCGAGCAGCGGGTCGATCTCCACGCGCCGCCAGGCATAGGCATGGGACTGTGGCCAATTAGCCGCGGCCGCATGCTGCTGGACCAGCAGATCAAGCGCCCAGAGCACCTCCTGGCGCAGCCACTCTCGTTTGAGCAACAGCCATTCATCAAAGGCCGGGCTATCGCAGAACAAGTCAGCTAGCAACTCGCCCTGATAGTGGGTGACTGCCGTAGCCAATCTTTGACAACAGCTTGTACAGGCGGCCGCGCTGCTGTGCCGGTGATTGCGCACTGCCGCGAGCGCGGCCAAAAAAATGTTGAGATCGACAGCCACTTCATCAACAATCGCGCCATCAATAAGCGCGCCATCGACAGCCACTTTGTCGGGCTGAACAAAACTGGTCTCAACTAAATTGGTCTGAACAAAGCCCAACTGGTGACGCTCGATGGCCAATATGGCTGGCGTTTCCGGTGGCAGTGCACGCTGAAAACGGGAAAGGGTCTGGCGAAGATTTTGGCGGGCCACACCGGCTGGGCGATCGGGCCAGAGCAGTTCCGCCAGAAATCCACGCGAGTGGGAATGCTCCTGTTCCACCGCCAAATAGGCCACCAACGCCTGTAGCTTCTCTGATGTGAGACCTGCCAGCGGCTCGCCGTCGACGGCGAGCTCGAACCTGCCCAATAGTTGAAGTGTAGCGCGTGCTTTTCTGACTCCATCTTTCATGGCTCCATTATAGAAGATCTGCAGGTGGAATGAAAGCGGCAACCGGTCTGAACCGGCGCTCCCGATCACGTGCCTTAGCGAATTGCAAGCTTTCGGTCACGTTCCAGTCACGGTGGGCGTCTATACTGGCTCTATTGCTGATGTGAACCGTGGAATGGTACGGTTTTTTCTTTGCCATGTCGAAGCAAGATTACGTGAATCTCTGTTTCAGAAAAATGGCATGCCTTCTGCGGTCATCAGGATCTCACTTTCCGGTTATGCCCGTCACGAAATGAGCCTGGAGCCATGCAATCCCAACGCTATTTCGCCTATTTACTCCGCTTGCGCCACGTTGACAACGCTGGCGCGCCGCGTTGGGTGATCACGCTTCACGAGCCAGACCGCGACGACGTCCATTCCTTTGCCGACCTCATCGATCTCATCATCTTTCTGAAGAACAGAATCACAGAATCTGTCGATCCCTTGAAGGAGGAAACTTCATGAGCCAACAACATGCCGGGCTGTCACCTTTGCTGGTGTGCATGCTTACGCTTGTTCTGTTGTTAACAGAAGCCACCGCCGCCCAGGCCGCGCCCCAGCGCTATCCGGTGGCCGAGGAGACGAGCCCCGCGGCTGAAGATGCCGGTCCCCGTGGCTGTATCGATTCGCTCAAAGCAACTCATCTTGCCATGACCGCGCTCTCCTTTGGCCTGGGCTTTTCGCCGCTCAAAGCCTGGGGTACGGTCGCGGATCTCGCGGCCCATGTGGCCGAAGTGGGGCTGAAACATTGCGTGCCCGATCTCAAGGCCCCGCCCGATAAGATCGTCATGCCACCAAGCGGCACCTGTACCGTTGGCATTCGCATTCCCATTGACCGCGATTCGCTGGCCCAGATTGTGCTCGATAGCCAGATTCTCGAACTGATTCTGGCTGATCCAGGAATCGAGCTTCCCCCCGGCTTTGAGGCGGATCTGCGCGCGGCGCTCGAAAGTCCGTATGGCCAATTCACCAACGAGACAACCGGTGAATATTCGAACATCTATGCGATTGTGCTGCCCGGCTTCTCCACCGCCATCTATCCTTCGCACTGGGGCGACGTGGGCGTGCCAGAGATCTATCACTATCAATCGGACGTGCAGGTGACCATGCGCCACCCCGGCGAACGCGTTGATGCCAACACAGTCAATTTCCGCCCCGGCGTTCACACCCTCACCTGGACTGGCGATACGCTCATCTCCGGCGCGGATCTCATCTGGATCCCCGATCTGTCAAATCTGGGGCCAACACAGGAGAAGGCGAAGAAAGAGACCGTCAAAGAGACGTGGACGCAAATGTTCAAGCGTTGGGTGCGCCAGGCGCGCGAAGCCGCGGCCGATGTCTACACCGATATTGCCAAGAATCAGGCCAAAAAGACCAAGGCCAAGTTGGCCAAGGCGGGCAAAAAGAAGGCCGCGAGTATGGCGCGCGACAAAGCGATCAGAGGCTCAGTCGGCTATGTGCTCGATGAATATTTCCTCAGCAGCTACACCCATGGCTATACCACCATCGACCACCAGCGCATTATTATCATCGACCACAACGCACCGACCATCAGCGGCAATACGCCCGTTACGGTCGAGGCGCTGGAGCCGGGGGGCGTGAGTTCACGCAATCACATCAACACCCTGCGCGAACAGATTACCGTCAGCGATGATTGTGATCTCGATCCCGATCTCTTTGCCTCGACCCCGGCCTTCTGGCCGCTGAGTTTGCAGCAAGATGGCAGCTCGATCCCCGCTGAAATCACTTGGACCGCGCAGGACAACGGCGCAGTCGATGTCAACGGTGGCCGCAACCAAACGCAAGCCACCCAACTTGTCAATGTCGTGGATACCAAGCCCCCGATTCTGGTTGCACCACCGCCGGTGATCATGGAAGCAACGGGCAGCGCCATCGATGTGCCCCTGGGCGGGCCGCAGGTCTTTGACGTGGCCGATCTGCGTCCCACCATCACCAACAACGCGCCCGCTCAATTCACGCAAGGCATCTATCGGATCGACTGGACCGCAACCGATTTCTCTGGCAATGTTTCGGCGCAGACCAAAGATACGGTGCAGATCGTGAATATTAAAGAGCCGGGCACCAACAAGCTCCCCACCGCTTTCCCACAGACTGGTACCAACGCGGTGCAGGCCATTGCCGACGAACCGGTCAAGATCACCGTGCGCGGGCAAGATGGCGATCCCACGCCCGATCCGCTCTGGTTCTCGATTGAAAATCAGCCCGACAATGGCTTCTTCATTGCACCCCTCTACCCCTACTTCATCGACGACTACCGCATGACCGCGCGCTACAGTCCCCAGATTGCCGCGGCCCGGGGCGAAGAATATGCGTGGCAGATCGCACAGAGCCCACAGGCCATGCGTCAGTACATGATCGAGATCTGCGAAGAAGATTACCACCGCCGCGATCTGCCCAAGGATTTTGTAAATGGAATCGAATATATCGCGGTGGATGATGCGGGCTACACCTACATCTATGACAACGCGTATCGCCGCTGTACCCACGGCGGCAGCACCATCTCGCCCTACACCACGCCACGGATTTCGGTCTGGGATCCAGAGGGACGCTACGTGGGTGAACAAGTACGCAGTTCCTCTGGCCCGCCGCTGCGTGATATCAAATTCAACGTTGGTCGTGGCACCATCATTTCGGTGCAGAGTGACGGCAGTACCACCGGCAACAGTCTTGTCAACCTCTCGACGATTCAGCCAGAAAACCGGGATGAGCCGATTGTCGATGTGCAGACTTACACGCTCTGGAACGAGATCAACGATATCTATGTGGGTGCCGACCAGACCCGTCGCGGCCCCCAATACAAGAATGCTGGCTCCGCAGCATGGGATAACACCAACGGTGTGCTCTATGTCATCGGTGACCGGGCGCAAAATCTGAAAGGCATGGCCGCGTTCAAACCCGCGCCCTGCAACAACAGCAGGGACCGCGGGCCAGAAGATTGTCTCGATCTGCTCGGTGTACAGGTCTACTCGATCTCCATTGTGCAGACCACCAAATGGGGTGATTATCCCGGCGTGGGGGTCGATGCCATGCGGCTGGAACAGATCAGCGACATTGCGCTGGACAGCGCGGGTGCAGTCTACATCGTGGCCAAGTCACCCGGTGGAACCTTTGATCGCATCCATAAATTTGCTCCGGCCACCGTACACGCCGATGGCACGACAACCCTGGGCGAATACATGGGCTGGATGGGGCGCTGTGACAGTGGCCCCAACTGTGACTACATCAACCAACGCAGCATTGGCTTTCTCTGCACCGACGAGACCTGTGCCATTGCCGAGGGGCAAAAACCCTGGGGCGACAGACCGGGGCAGTTCCACCGCATTGCCGCCCTGGCCTTTGATCCCAACGATGTGCTCTACGTGGCGGACAGTGGCAACGAGCGTGTGCAACGCTTCAGCAGCGATGGGTTCTTTGCCGGCGAAGCGCGCTCAACCGGCGATGGCAGCGGCTTTGTCCTCGGCGACTTTGGCAGCCCCAGCAACATTGCCGTGAACCGGGGGAGCTTCTACATTCTCGACAAACAACGGGATATCGTACATGTCTTTGACGCCGCGGTGATTCACGGCATCGACGAAAAATCGGCCTGGGTCGAATATCAATCCGCACCAAACTATGTGGGGGCAGACAGCTTCACTTTTGCCGCCACCGACGGCTTCCGCGCGGTCAATGACGTGACCGGCGCAATGGAGGTGCTCAAGAGCGCGCCGGCCACCGTCGAGATCAACGTCAGCCGCAACCACCGCCCGCCCCTTACAACGGCCGGCTTGACGATTAGCACCACCGAAGACACACCGGTTGCGTTGGTGCTGGACGGGCAGGATCTCGATAATTTCGGCACCGCCCGCGATACGCTAACCTATCAGATTACCGGCCAACCCGAGGGCACGCTCAGTGGTTCGGGTGCTAATCTCACCTATACCCCACGTCCAGATTTCCACGGTGAAGATAGCTTCTTTTTCACCGTCAGCGATGGTCGCTTCACCGCGGATGCCGAAGAATTTCGCATTGGGATTGCGCCAGTCAACGACGCGCCCGTCCTCCAGGCACCGACCAACCTGTCGGCCGGTATCGGCTTCCCCGTCACGCTCGAACTGCCCATGCTCGATCCCGAGGTGGAGGACACGCACAGTGTCACCGTGGATTGGGGCGATGATACGGTGCAGAGCAACGGCCAGATCCTCGACGATGGCTCGCTCAGTGGGCCGATGCTTACCGGCAGCGGTGGGATCACCCGTACTCTGTTGGGCTACCACACCTATAGCAGCGCTGGCAATTACAGCGCCAAAGTCACCGTGACCGACAACAGCGGCGCCAGCGACGAAGCGGCCATTCAGATCCGCGTCGACGCGATGGCCGATCTGGCCCTGGAACGCAAGGGTGCAACCGTAGTCGCGGCCAACCGTGCCAACCTGGCCTATGACCTGATTGTTACCAACCGCGCACCGGGCGCTGGCGGCGGTATTGGCGCCAGCAACGTGACGCTCCAAGAACAGTTGGCCACCGGCCTGCGCTATCGGCTGGCCGCGCCGGACAGCGGGAGCTGTACACCGCTGGGGACAGAGCTAACCTGTGTGCTGGGCACTCTGGCCCCCGGCGCAACGGTCAGGATCCGTGTGGTCGTCGATGCCGATGTCACGTTGGCGGTTGGCAAAGAGATCTTTACCACTGCCGAGGTGACGCTGGCCGAATCCGATCCCATTCCAGACAACAACAACGTTGGTGCCCGGATCACCATGTTGCCCGTGGCCGATTTCCTGGTCGACAGCTTTGAGGAGGGCACTGATGCCAATCCCGGCGATGGTTTCTGTGTCACCAGCGTGGGTACCTGTACGCTGCGCGCGGCGGTGCAAGAAGCCAACGCCCTGCCGGGCAAGCAGGTGATAGCGCTGACCCGCAGCATGTATATGCTCAACTTCGAGGCTGCGTCGATCCTGGCTGCGTGGGTGGGTGGCGGTTCAACGGCCGCTGCCGAAAATAACAGTGCCAGCGGCGACCTCGACATCACCGATGATCTGGAGATTGTGGGCTTGAGCGCGGATGAAAGTGTGATCCACGCCAACGCGGGCGATCGGGTGATCGAGGTACACAGCGGCGTCAATCTGACCCTGCGCAAACTCGGCTTGACGGGCGGCTCTGCGATTGAACAAGGCCCCGGCGGCGGCCTATACAACAACGGCGGTACAGTGCTGTTGGAGCGGGTGGCCGTGAGCAACAACTTCGCGGGAACTGGTGGCGGCATTGCCAATCACGGCGGTTCTCTGCACATTGTCGGCAGCTCGATCACCGGCAACAGCACCATTGTTGGCGGCAGCGGTGGTGGCATTAGCAACGAGGCTACGTTGGTGCTGGAAAATGTCACCATCAGCGGCAACAGCGCGGGGAGTGGCGGCGGTATTTTGGCCCAGGGTGGCAGCGCCAAGCTGACGAATGTCACCCTCTACAGCAACAGTGCCAGCGGCGCGGGCGGTGGCATTAACAGCAATGGCAGTGCGCTCACGCTGAGCAATACGATCCTCGCTGGCAACCGGGCCGAGACTGGTCCCAACTGTGGCTACGCCGTGCGTTCCAGCGGCCACAACCTGATTGGGGATCTGACCGATTGTTCGATTCTGGGGGAGACAGCCAGCAACATTCTGGTGGAAGCGGCGGAGATGGCGATTCTCAGTGCCAACGAAGCCGAGACCTTCTCGCACTTGCCGCTCGACACCAGCCGCGCGATTGACACTGGTTCGTGTGAGCTGGCAACGGATCAGCGTGGTGTGGAGCGACCCGTGGGGCAGGGCTGTGACATTGGCGCCATGGAAGTCGGCGGGATGGTAGTGGCAAGTGTGCTCTTTCTGCCGGTGGTCACACGGTAATGGTACCGGTAGCGACACTGGTAATGGCACTGGTAGCGACACCGGTAGCGACATTGGCAACGACACCGGTAGCGACACTGGTAATGGCACCGGCAACGACACTGGTAGTGACACCGGCAACGGCACCGGTAGCGACACTGGTAATGGCACTGGTAGCGACACCGGTATAAATAGTGTGGCAGTTAGCCACTAAAGGCTTGCTGCAGCGGGCGAGGGGGCAGACGCGGCTCCCTCGCCCGCGCTTTTGTCTCTAGCTGCCATGTTTTGTGTTGACAGCGAACAGAGGTCCATCGACTCCCCTTCTTTTCGCTTTCTGGGAAAAAAGTAGTAGGATAGAGGTAACGAACGGTCATCAATTCCAGATAAATGTTATGCTCAATCTGTTGGCGTATGCCTGGGGGCGCATCCTGGGTGGCTACTATCAACTTGCAGTACCATCCAGCCGCATTGTTATGAACGGCACTCGACCAAATGGCCCCGCCATTTGGGTTGGTTGGCATGCCACACAACTGCTCGGTGTAATCTCCTATCCACAGCTGGGATGGCAGCGCTCCTGTCGCACCTTTATTGCGCCAGGATTGGTGGGCAATGTTGTGCGCGGCTACGTTGAAAGTGGAGGGCTGCTGCCAACCCCATTGCCGCTGAAAACAGGCAATCCGCACAGCGCGCTGCGAGCCATGGCCAATGCACTGTTGGATGGGCATGATGTGGTGGTGGCGGTGGATGGACCCAGTGGTCCGGCGGGGCAGGTGCGCCCCGGCGCGCTTTGGCTGTCGCGCATGACCGGTTGTCCCGTCATCCCCGTGGGCATCGCGGCCACCCCTTCAATTGCCCTGCCCCGGTGGGATCGCATGGTGCTGCCGCTGCCGGGTGCACGGGTGGCGCATGTGGTGGGGCAGCCGATCCGGTTGGCCCGCAAGATGCCGCTGGAAGAAACAATGTTGCGGTCGATGGGGCAGACGCTCAACGAAATGACCCTACAGGCACAACTGCTCTTGGCCAGCCCGTGAACCGCTCGATTCTGCTCTTTGCGCCCGAGCATCTCTTGGCACACAATCTTCTGACGTTCCCCCACTTGTAAAGACCGCTCTCTCGCTATCAACTGCTCTCTCACTATCAACTGCTCTCTCGCTATCAACTGCTCTCCCGCTATCAACTGCTCTCCCGCTATCAACTGCTCTCCCGCTATCAACTGTAAACGGTATGGTTCAATCGTAAATAGTATAGTTCAATCGTAAATAGTATGGTTCAATCGTAAATAGCATCATTCAATTGCAACTCTTCTAACCGAAAAAGGCTGCGTTAGCGGCTGCCTGTTCAGCGGCTGAGAGTGCTTCTCATGCTTATAGAGAAATCATGTAAAAGTCGCACAATCGTGGAATCAGCGTTCTCTAACGCTGGCGGTGCGCAGTAGAGAGTGCGCACCTCCGCAAGGTGCAAGCTCTATTTGCTTTCTCTATTAAAGTGGGCTCTGTTTGAAAACGATAGTGCTACTTCTCTGGTAGACCGCCCAAAAATCTACTGTTTTCAAGCCAACCGCACTATAGAAGCCCAACGGATCGGCGCTTTTCGCCAAATGTCGAAAGTATCTGGTACAAGTCAAAGAGGAGGTTCTTCCCATGTGTGTTCCCGCATGTGCTCACAAAATTGCCACGGATCTCAGTCGCCGCGCCTTTTTGAAACAGGCCGCGGTTGGGGCCGGTCTCGCTGTTGCCACCGCGGCCTGTACAACGACAATTTCGCCCGACACAGAGCTGCGCCAATCCGGTACCATTCCCAATGCCAACGCTGGTACAATCTCCTTTCGCCGCGTGGTGGATCTGACCCACACGCTCGATACCGATTTCCCCACCTTTGGTGGCCAGCAGCAGTTGGAGATCGAATCTGTCTTTGCGCTGGAAGAGGACGGGTACAACTTGAATATTTGGCACATCAATGAACATACCGGCACGCACCTGGATGCACCGTTTCATTTTTCCGAGGGGGCCACGGCCGCTCAGATCCCAGTTGAAGATCTGGTGGGGCCGCTCGCTGTCATTGACATCCGCGCCAAGGCCGAGACCGACCCCGATGCGCAGGTCACGCCCGATGACATTCAGGCTTGGGAGGCGGAACATGGGCCGCTGCCCGCGGGGGCCGTGGTGGCAATGCTCAGCGGCTGGGCAGATTATGTGGCTACAGAGACCTTTCGCAACGCAGATGACGCGGGTGGCCTTCATTTCCCCGGCTTTCACATTGAAGCCGCGGAACTCTTGCTCACCGAGCGAGCGGTCAAGGGGATTTTTGTGGATACGCTGAGCCTCGACCACGGGCCTTCGGCTGACTTCGCTGTTCACTACCAGTGGCTCGGCGCGGGACGCTGGGGCATGGAGTGTGTGGCCAATCTGGCCGAGCTACCGGCGAGCGGCGCCACGGTGATCGTGGGTAGCCCCAAGATTGCGGGCGCGACTGGTGGCCCCAGCCGCGTGTTGGCGCTGATGTAGGCTGGCCGAGCGCTGCGCGCATTCAAGTGGTCGGAACACTCTTCTCAACGCGAACAACCATCGTTGATCTGGTGCTCGATCAACGATGGTTGTTTTGGCTCTCAGTGGCTTGCAATCAGATTACCTGCAGGGGCTAGGCATAATCGCACCAGCGCACTTTGCCGCTGAACAACCACTTCTGGCGCACGATCTGCATGCTCTTGATCGCGGCCAGTCGCTTGGGACAAGGGTGTGTCTCTTCTTTTCTGTTGCGCCAGCGGGGAGATTCTTCTGTTGCGGGGGAATGGGAACAAGTGGGTTTCCGACCGTTATTCATAATATCCTGTCTACATATCGTGATCATGAGATCGCTCTTCAATTTAGCATCGGAGTCAGCCTGCAATGGCGTGTGCGATCTGTCAACTGCCCTTCTCCTGGGGCATTTATTCAGCGCGCGTTTGAACCCAAGCGATATCATTTCAGGGTGTTAGTGTGGCATTTGTCTCATTGTGATGGCCGATGTGAATGCGACAATTGTATTGTAAATCGATGGAGTTATGTATTACAGCTTCCTGTCGGCTCGCTGCTGCTGTGGATAAGTAGTAGTGCTCTGGAAAGCTGGATCTTGATATTTTGTTTGCAGCAGGGGTGGAAACCCGCTGCTGACAGTGCCAAGTCGCCGCAGCGACTACCAATGAGAAGCGGTCACCAGGCTGCGTAGGCAGCCGCTGACGCGATTTTTCTCAGTTAGCAGCAGGTTCTAACCCCGCGGATTTGCAATGTCAAGAGACGCTAGCTTTGCAGAAGAACTGTTTGTAGCAGAAATGTCTGTAGAAGAAATGTCTGTAGAAGAAATGTCTGTAGAAGATAAAGTGGCGAGAAAGATGCAACCATTGCGGATCGGTACCCTGGGTACGGCGCGTATTACGCCGTTGGCACTGCTGCGGCCTGCTCGGCAGACGCCCGATGTGGCCGTGGTGGCGATTGCCGCGCGCGATCGGCGGCGGGCGTTCGCCTTTGCGGCCAAAGAGGGGATTCCCACGGTGCATGCATCCTACGCGGATCTGCTGGCCGACCCGGCAATTGATGCCATTTACAACCCGCTGCCCAACAGCTTGCACGGGGAATGGACGGTGCGTGCCTTGCGCGCTGGCAAACATGTGCTCTGCGAAAAGCCGCTGGCGGCCAATGCAGATGAGGCCGTTGCCATGGCCACGGTGGCGGCCGCGGCAGATCGAGTGCTGATGGAAGCCTTTCACCCGATCTATCATCCGCTGGCAGAGCGCATGCGCGCCATTGTGGCGAGCGGTGAACTGGGCCCAATTCGCCACGTGGAGGCTCATTTTTGCACACTGATGTGGCGACGCAACGACATTCGGCTCAGTTACGACTTGGGCGGTGGGGCGCTAATGGATTTGGGCTGCTATCCCGTGCGGCTGGTGCGCCACGTGTTGCAAGCCGAGCCACGGGTGGTCGGTGCAACTGCCACCTGCCACACACCACAAGTCGACCGCAAGATGGTGCTCGATCTGCAGATTCCACAGCCCAACGGCACCGATATTTCTGGGCGGATCACCTGTGCCTTCTGGTCCCGGCGACTGTTGCGGATTACGTTGAAGGTGGTGGGCGAGGCGGGGGAAATGCACGTCGTGAATCCCGTGCTGCCCCACCTCTTGCATTGGGTACGGGTGCGCACCGCTACCGGCACCCGAGTAGAGCGCTCTCCCGGCCAAAGTACCTATGCCGGCCAACTGCACGCCTTTGTGCAGTCCATACGGAGCGGGGGTGAGGAAAACAGGGACAGACATGGCTGGGACGGCGTGGCAAATATGCGTGTGATCGATGCTGCCTATCGCGCGGCTGGTTTGGCTCTGCGCCAGCCCCACGATTCCCCCGTGCATTACGCCCGTTGAGGGTCATCGCTAGTTGGCCTTTCCCGGAGTAGCTCCGACGAAGAACAGGACAAACATTAACCGGTGGGAGAGGCCACTGTGGTTGGGTGTTGATAGGCGCGACGGCCAAGGGGGCGTGGTTGCTTGTTCAGCGCTTCCACGCGCCCGCCAACCTTGTGCGCGGCATTTTGTGCCCAACCTGCTCTGCTGTACCGTTTGGCCGATTCTTTGTGGGTGGTCCAGAGGAAGCGATGTTCCCCTTCAAATGTGCGCCAGTCATTGGTGAAATATTTCCCTGCAGTATTGACAACAATATACATACGAGCGACCTTTACTTGGTGAGGCTTGCGGCTGTTGATGGCTGGTGAAGCATTCGGGGGAATTGTGCCGTGTAGCAGGCACAGATTTATGATAGAGGGTTTATTGGAAGGGGTCTATACGTAATTATGCGTAGGTGTTTTGTTCTACAGTGCGGTTGGCTTGAAAACGGTAGGTTTCTCGCTTGCCGGAACTGCTGTTTTCAAACAGCGCCCACTTTAGTTCGCCAGCCCTGTCGCCTCATTGATAAACCAGATGTCGGTGATCGAGATGCGGACGAATTCTTTCTCTAATAGACTGGCACTCCATACCGAGGTTGACTACAAAAGAAAAGCGGCGGCAGCACATTGCTGCCGCCACCTTCTATTAAACCGTTTTATATTCTGCGCCGTATCAGGAGAACCAACCGGTTCGGCAAGCTATGCTCTTCATCCTCCGCAAATGTCCGCCCCAACGGGTGCTTCACCTGCCGCTAGCTCAGGTGAAAGCCATGTTACGTTAGCAAAGGACGGTTTCGCACTTGTACCCGAACTGTGGCCCTATTCCAATGATCAGGAATGGATTGGGATGCGCAACGGCAAGCTAGTTGATCGTGCCTTGGTCGCCCAATATTTCCCGATCCCCGGCAGTTATCAACAGTACGCACTTGATTACTGCACTCACCGGACAAAGCTACCGAAAGGATTCCAAGCCTACATCGCTGGATTCGAGGCGATGGCGTGACTATTTAAAGAAGACCGGCATCCGCGAGATGCCGGTCTTGTCGCAACGATAGCAGCGATGAACCGGCGTCGGTGTTGTTGGCGAGAATTCAAGCCGCCAAGAACGGTGAGCCGGTGCAGCTGCCATTGATTATGGGCCAAGAATAGCTGGGCTTGCTGGAGAAGAACGCCCGGGATACCAAGTCCGGGGCCGGTCAATACTTTACGCCCGCCCGCTCATTCAAGCGATTGTCGATGACAGTTTGGCCACGATCCCGGTGACCGCTTCCACATGGTGCGACGGCGGCCGGCACCCAAGCTTGCCAAATAGACCCGCGCCGGATGCTGATCCCGCTACACGGCCTCAACCGGTGTCAAAATCGTTGGTGCCGGCCCGTTCTGCATTGTAGTAATCGGAGGGTGGGTAGACATTTGACATTTCTTCCCACAATCGACAGCTAGATAGGTCTTGCTGAAAGAGGAAGCTGTGAATCCTGCTTGCAATGCAATGCTCACCTCAGTATACTTACTGTAATCCCAAAGTTACTACATGGTATAGCACAGCATAAAGCCCCAACGCCTTCAACAACTGATATTTTGGGCTAATTACATGCGCTGCCTCCGTGTCAACATGTCTACAGTCACCAATCCTAACGGCTGTCCCAGCGAACGTATCCCCTGACTGTCATTTTTGCAGTTCCGATCCATTGGGCTTGTATTCTCCGTGTTGTTCCTTTAGAAGTTTGTGATGTAACTGGATTTGAAAATCTAGCTTATAGCTTCAAAAGCATAAATTACTTCAATCCTAAAGTGGACTCTGTTTGAAAACAGATGTTCCGGCAAGAGGGAAACCTACCGTTTTCAAGCCAACCGCACTGTAGTGCACCTCCAACACGGGAGCCACAGGTTAATCGATTGCCAATAATTCTCGTAATGCCGCTTGGGTCCGATGGTCTCGTGCCTGCATTCCTTCTCATCCGCAGGTGAACAGACATGAACGCTGCCGCCCGTGCTCAAGGTCGTTGATGATCGTTTGAGTGATAATGTTTATATCAAGAGCCTATTCTGAAATTCGGTTGTGGTTCGAGCACCACATCCAGCCGGCTACGTTGCCGCAGAGAATTTCAGGACAGATGGTAAGTGTTTATTATTTTTCGTGCATCGAATGGCATCAAACTTCATGACAAAACTGTCCGTCCACTTCCTCGGCGAATGCAAATTCATCTATAACGGTGAAGTCGTATCCGGCCTCCAGACCAAGCGATTGCGTTTACTACTCGGCTATCTACTCCTGCACCCTGATCAACAGATATCCGCGACGCAACTTGCGTTTCTCTTTTGGCCCGATTCGCCGGAGAAACAGGCACGTACAAATCTGCGCCGCCAATTTTATAACCTGCGCAAGGCTTTCCCGCAGAGCGACTCGTTTTTCGAGCGAGCCGATCACTCGGTTCGCTGGCGTGCTGATAGCGACTACGTACTCGATATCGACCAATTCGAGCAATGGCTTGACAAAGCGGCGTTGGCTCTACAGTTAGATCAGTTCGAGTCTGCACGTGAGTCGCTCGTAGCAGCCGTTGAATGCTACCATGGCGATCTGCTGCCAGACTGCTACGATGACTGGATACTTGTTCACCGTGAGCGGATCCGCCAGGCATACCTGAACGCGATCGAAGAGTTGATGAAATTGTTTGAGGCCAAGGGCGACTATGGGCAGGCAATCGCCTATGGGGAGCAACTGCTGCGCGAGGATTCGCTGCGCGAACATCCCTATCGCGCACTGATGAAGCTGCATACACTCAACGGTGACCGGGCCGCTGCACTGCGCGTCTACCACGCCTGTGCAGCGGAGCTTGAGCGAGAACTGGGCGTGGAACCGGACAATGAGACAACGGCGCTCTATGAACGGTTATTACATACAGACACAGAAGCGGCCTTGCGTGTAGACGACCGAAAAAAGCACGTGGCTGAACATAGCCGATTGGTCGGCAGACAGGACGAACGGCGGCAACTCTTCTCTGCATGGCGCAAGGCAGCCGAAGGGCAGCCTCTTTTTGTCTTGATCCGCGGCGAAGCCGGTATTGGTAAAACACGTCTCTCCGAGGAACTCTACCACTGGGCGGTCCAACTCGGCATTGATGCAGCACGCGCTCGTGCCTACGCGGCATCGGCCACACTCAGCTATGCCCCAGTGTTGGACTGGCTGCGTGCCGGAACAATGGCCAACCGGCTGGCAACGCTCGATCCCATTTGGCGTAGTGAACTTTCGCGCCTGCTACCTGCTATCCAGCATGACTATCCACATACGCCATCGCCCCAGCCACTGGCCGCAGAATGGCAACGTCTGCGTTTCTTCGAAGCATTGGCGCGCGTCGTTTGCACAGACCGAACACCGACGCTACTTCTGATCGACGATCTCCAGTGGTGTGATGGCGAAACCCTGGCCTGGATCCAATTTTTGATCCAATTCGATCCACAGGCTCCTCTGTTGCTGGTCGGCACCCAACGAGATGAGCAACTCGTTCAAGGGCATCCGTTGTCCGAGCTCGTCTACCATCTAGGACAATTGGATCGACTCATTGAGATCGGTCTCGATCGTCTCAACGTGGAAGAGATCAGACAGTTGGGCAGTCAGATTGCGGGCGAGGATCTTACGCCAGACGAAAGCAAACGCCTTGTTGCAGATGCGGGCGGCAACCCGCTTTTTGCGGTCGAGATGGTGCGCGCGGGACTCATGTCTGCAGATGACGGCGTCGAACAGTCCCCGCATATACCGAGACTGTCGTCGAGCGATGAACCGCCGAATTTACCGCCC
This sequence comes from Caldilineaceae bacterium, assembly GCA_965228585.1. Classification (GTDB taxonomy): domain Bacteria; phylum Chloroflexota; class Anaerolineae; order Caldilineales; family Caldilineaceae; genus JAHBVH01. Next base: position 29,446 of record CBDDHX010000011.1, on the reverse strand, counting down.
AAGGTCTACAACGTGATCCAGTCCCGACTGACGCAGCTGTCGCCCTCCGCTTCCGCCTTGGCCGCATTGGCAGCAACGATTGGCAAATCTTTTTCCTTCGACCTGCTTGGCCGGTCGAGCGAACTGGATGCCGATCAACTCGTCCAGAATTTGGACGAACTTTGGCGTCGCCGCATCATTCAGGAAAAAGGCGCTGGATCCAAGGAATTTGCCTACGATTTCAGCCATGATCGGCTCCGGGACGTCGCCTATGCTGAAATATCGCCAATCCGCCGCCGCTTTTTTCATCGGGCCATTGCCGCTGCCATGACCGCGCTGTACGGGGAGCAGTTCGATGAACGAAGTGCGGAGATCGCCCATCATCATGAGCGGGCCGGCAATCCGCTCGCTGCCGCTACCTTCTATCGCATTGCCGGTGAGCGCGCTGCGGGTCAATTTGCCCATGGCGAAGCAGTCGCTCATTATTCACGCGCCTTGACACTGCTCGGTGAGGAAGATCCGGCCGCGCAATTCACGCTACTTGGCCTGCGTGAACGTACGTTTCATCTGCAGGCCAACCGTCATCGTCAGCAAGCAGACCTGACTTCGATGATGGCGTTGGCTGAACGTCTGGAAGATGAATCCCGGCGGGCCATGGTTCTGCTGCGTCGTGCTGAGCGAGCCGAAGGCCAAGGTCGATACGATGACGCGGTGGGTTTTGCCCAAGACGCGATCCACGGCGCCAAATCAGTCGGCAACCGACTGCTGGAGGCAGAAGCGCAGATCCGTCTTGGTTCCCTCTACTGGAACTGGGGCGATTACGAACGCTCGAAGCGGGTCTATCGCCAGGGTCTGGAGATTGCACAGCGCTTGGGTGAGCATGGGTTGGAAACTACGATATTGCTTCACCTGGGGGCGCTCTACGTCTACTATGCTCCCTATGACGATGCCCAGCAGATATGCCGGGAGGCTCTGGCCAGTGCAAAGCGTTGTGACGACATCGAGGGCGAGATCTGGGCACAGAATCAGCTTGGTTATCTAATTGTGGAACAGGGCGACAACGACTACGACGAGGCGGAGTTGCTCTTGTGCCGGGGCCGAGAAATGGCCCGCAAAATCGGCCATCGGCCGCACACGGCCAAGCTGTCAAGCAATTTGAGCCGGCTCTACGATCGTCGTGGCGATGGTGCAAGAGCACTGGGTTGTCTCGACGAATCACTGACCATTGCTGAGGAGACCGGCTCCAGTCGACATAGAGCATTTGCCCTCAGCTGGCGCGCCAACACTCGTGCCAATGAGGGCGACTTGATAGGCGCGAGCACCGACTGCGCAGAAGCGCTTTCCCTGTTCGAGGCCATTGGCTATCGCCAGGGGGAAGGCATGACTTTGAGCGAGTTATCCTTGTTAGCGACCCTGCAGGGCGAGTTTGTAAACGCACAACGTCTGGCTGAGCGAGCGCTTGCCATAGCTGGCGATATCGGGCTTCGACGCGATCAGGCATACGCCTTGACGCGCCTGGGTTATGCACGGGAAGGCCAAGGCAGAGGGCAGGATGCACGCGACGTTTATGTGCAGGCAATCGCCCATTTCACGGACACGGGACAGCAGAATCGAATGTTGGAACCGATTGGGGGCCTCATTCGTATCGCTTACTCAAAGAACGAACTTCGGCAGCTTTTGCCTCAGATCGACCAGGTTTTGGCGCGTCTACAGAACAGCCAACTTGATGTGGTGAACGAGACAGCACTTCTTCTGGAAAGCTGCCGCCTGATCCTCAAGACCATTGACGAGGCTAGACTTGCGTCGGTTGTAAAGGTGCTCGACGAACTCGACGCCAAAAGGCCCGGTATGATCAATACGATATCATCCACAGCCTTGATCGAAACGCTGTCACGCTAGAAGGGAACGCTTTTGAAACGCCCTCGGCGCTACAGTTACACCCGTACAGGGATAGTTACCTGAAATTTGGCAACGGAGGTTACGATGATGGCGGCCGCCATCATCATGTCGAAGACAGGATACCAGCGATGTCGCACGAATCGGATCGTTCCCATCTCTTTGTAGTGCGTGTCTGGATCAAACGGCCCGCAGATGCACTGCTCGAATATCGCGGCCGGATTCAACATGTGCTCAGTGGAGAGACGCGTCATTTCAAAGACTGGCCAACCATGGTCGACTTTTTGGAAACGGAGATGGCTCAATGGGAGAGCGACGAGACGGATAACGATGCCGCCTGACCTGTGGCCCAACGGTTGCCGGATTAGTGACGAATGTTCAACAGTTGACCAAGGAGAAGCAACAGATGAAAATCAACCGATCGTACTATATTACCCTGGCGCTATTGTCGGTTCTGGCCATCGTTTTGAGCGCTTGCCAGCCGCTGCAGCCGCCAGCCGCTGAAGCTGAGGGTCCAAACCTAGCCACTGCCAGCGCTACGACGCAACTCACCAATCAGCCGGGTCGTGCCATTGTCAGCGCCCGCGGCAATCACTTCATCGTCGACTCAGTGCCGCCTCTGGAAGGGCCGAACGAGGAGCTGAATCCGCTGGATATGATGCTTGGTGCTCTAGCAACCTGCGGACTCTTCATAGCAGAACGTGCTGCCGAAGAGTTGGAGATTCCGCTGACCGACGTGATTGTCAACGTTGAGGGGGATCTAGATCCCAGCGGCGATGTACGCTCTGGCTCCGATCCTCGCATCCAGATGTTCCGGGTTCACATGGACTTAGAAGGTGCGGAAGCTGAGCAGACCGCAGCCCTCGTCGAGAACTTCATGACTCGCTGTCCCATCTACACGACACTCTCAGCAGCGGCTGATATCGAGGTCACCACGGGTGAGGAGGAAATGTCTGCGCCCATCGAAGGGCTGAACACGGGCAAGGTCAGTGCACAGCTCTCAAATCAGCCGGGTCGTGCCATTGTCAGCGCCCGCGGCAACCACTTCGTTATCGACTCGGTACCGACGCTGGCCGGCCCCAACGAGGAGCGCAATCCGCTGGATCTGATGCTCGGTTCGCTGGGCACCTGTGGTACGTTCATCTTCGAGCGTGCTGCACAGGAGCTGGATATCCCGCTCTCTTCGGTAACGACCACTGTAGAGGCAGATTTTGATCCCGGTGCGGGCGCAGACCCGAGGATTCAGGCTGTGCGAGTCAACATCGAAGCGGGCGGCATCGATGACGCACAGGCGCTTGCACTGACCGAAGCATTCCAGTCACGCTGCCCGATCTATACGACGGTCTCTCGTGCGACGTCGGTGCAGATTATGGTTGTGGGAAGTTGATTTTTGACGGTAAGCGTTCGGCGGTAGCGCGCGAGATAGACTGTGCGCTGGTTTGATCGAACGCGATAAGTGAAGCAAAGACTCGTGCCGGTCGCTGACCCCTCTGTTCAGCGACCGGCTTTTTTTGCCTTGCGTTCAGTTGCCGCTCTGCAAGTAGTAGGTGCCGTTGACATTGCAAATTCGCGGGGGTAAACCCCGCTGCTAACCGAGCAAAGCTGCGTAGACAGCACAATGGATTGGCGCTTTTCCCAAATGTCAACGCGACCTAAAGTGGGCTCTGTTTGCAAACGGTAGTTCCGACAAGAGGGAAACCTACCGTTTTCAAGCCAACCGCACGATAGGTATTAAGAGTACTTTGTATATACAGAGTCTATGTACTCCTACTGGCTTCGACGGCATACTACCAGTACTGTTGCGCTAGTTGTCAACGCGTTGGTTGCAACCCTCTCATTCGGACATCCTGCTTGCAATGCAATGCTCACTTCAGTATACTTACTGTAATCCCAAAGTTACTACATTGTATAGCACAGCATAAAGCCCCAACGCCTTCAACAACTGATATTTTGGGCTAATTACATGCGCTGCCTCCGTGTCAACATGTCTACAGTCACCAATCCTAACGGCTGTCCCAGCGAACGTATCCCCTGACTGTCGCTATCTTGGTTCCGACCCACTAAGCTTGTATTCTCCATGTCGTTCCTTTAGAAGTTTGTGATGTAACTAGGTTTGAAAATCTAGCTCATAGCTCCAAAAGCATAAATTACTCCAATCCTAGTGCACCTCGACTACGGGGGAAGCACAGGTCTGTGACAGATATTGTATAGCTTCAAGTTAGTCCTCTCATACTATTATATCCTCGAAACATTTTCTATTTATTCTTCAATGAAAGGATAAGAGACAATGAGTTGGAGGTATGGTGTCTTAGAAATTCGTAATACCAAAATTCCTGGTTCCGAGATGTTCCCCATTCAGTTTATAGATTTTGATTCCGCTGAACCTACAGCGTTCGAGAGACCCGAAGAAGCATTCAGACGTTCGGGTGCTGAAAATTGGGAATTAGTAAGTGTGATATATATAGATGACGAACAAGCTAGTTCAGAAAAAGTTACCAGGCATTTCTGCAAACGTCCGGGAGGTATCGGATAGTAACCGAGAAATCTAGTTAAATGGGCCTGTGTTTAACAAACGTGCGACCTTACAGAGCAATTTGTGTGGGATGTCGAAAGGTGAATCGAAAGGAGGAGAGTGAAAAGGAAAATACCGATGGACGCGACAACAAACGCCAGTACCACCGACACGACAACCACCGCACAATCACACTCCCGCTCATTGCGTCCGCAACTGTTCCCGGTGGTCGGTGTTGCGATGCTCATTGCCATCCTAAGTATTGTGCTCTGTGCCGAATTTTTGGCGCCTTATTCTTTGCACAGTGGTAGGAGCAGAATAGCGTATACGCCCCCACAGCGGCTGCACTTTCTCGATCCCACACCAAATGGTAAGCAACTGCGGCTCCATACCTACGGTTATCAAGTGGGCATTGATCCAGCCACGTTGCAACGTGTGTTCGAACGTGACCTGCAACAAAAGATCTATATCGGGTTTTTGATACGGGGTGATTCCTATCGTCTACCCTTCGGTTTTGAAAGCGACCTGCACCTCTGGGGGGCACTTGAACCTGAACAGCGGGTACATCTGCTGGGGACGGACTGGCAAGGTCGCGACATTCTGAGTCGCATGCTCTTTGCCATTCGTCATTCATTGTTGCTAGGGACTGCGGTATTGGTCTTTTGTGGCAGCATCGGTTGGTTCACAGCGCTCCTGATACAGCGAAGCCGCATCGGGGAGGTGCAACTTGTTCAGCGCGTTACACAGATCATACCAAGGATCCCCACCTGGGTTTTCCGCATCATCCTGTTGGTGCTCATCGCCCGGCAGTGGCCAATCCTGTTATTCTTTGTGCGCAGCTTATTCTTTGTGCGCGGCGCGATTGCACAAAGGACGCCTGTTCCACTGATTCCCCCCAGTCTGATGGTCGCCTTGCCTTATGCGCTACTCAGTTTGGTCGTGTTCGGAGTAGTGCTCCTGCTCTTGCAGCGGCGACTCGTCCTCTGGTTGACCCTGATGTGGACGACCCTGACCTTTTGGAGCACACTCAAGTTTTTTGATCTGGTGAGTGGCGGCAATGGGATCGAGACGATGTTCGCCGTCATGGGATCGATCTCACCAGCGACTGGTCTGCTGTGGTTGGCCATGGTCTCGGTACCCTTCTTTGCAATCCGGCTTTTGCCTGGTGTACTGCTCGTCGCATGGACGATTGTGCTTACAACAAGGCGAAACGAGGGGAATCTGTGGTGCAGAACCGGTTTGCCCCTACTGCTCTTTCTGATGGCTTTGCTGCCCCAACTATATGCATTCGAGGGTTGGCATGCGGCCATCTTTAGGTTATGGCACACCTTTCCGCTTTTAGGTTCAGCCACGGCCGACTTTAACTTCAACATGTTAGAGCCAATACCGTGGCTGATGAGCTATGCCGTGCCATCCCTCATTCTGGTACTGACCATTACGCCGCTGGCCGACCGCCTGTTGCAACGAGTGAAATGAGGTAATATCCCAGCAACGCGCCCAGCAGCGGATAGAGCAGTTGGACCAGCGGGGGCATTTGCGCAGAAAGTTATGGTTCGGGATTTTTACTCCTGAGAACAGGATTCAAAAGAAATTGGAGAAGCCCCTATTTATGGTCTGTTATTTACTCTGGTAAGCGTATGTTTTCGTTCAAATGCCCCCGCTGGTCCCAGATGCGGAAGGTGTGGGTGGCGCACGGCGATCGTCTATCGCTGTTGTATCAGTTGGGTACACTGCGTACGGTCTCACCCATGTTCCAGATGTCGAAGACCGTCCAATCCGTCGGGCGGTTTTGAACGCGGTTTGCGATAATCGCGATCACCTCATCATATAGCGGTAACACAACCGTTCTAATAGCGAAAGCCCAGCAAATTCCAGACATTCAAAAAGAGGGGAAAGGCCAGGGCGGTGGCACTCACTAGAATCGTGTACAGACGCGTTGTCCATTTCCAACCACGGTCACGCCATCCGGCAATAATGAACCCAATCATCACCGGAGTCAAGGCCAATGTCACAAGTGGCACTACCAGCAGGGCAATCACCGTTGGGGGCGGGCCATAGGCAAATTGCCACGGGTCCATCTGCAACAGTGCAACCGATATCCCCACCAAAAAGAGGATGTTGAGCAGTGCTATGAGCGCCAGCACCATGCGCAAGCCTGTCGGTGCTGTGCGCCAGCACCACGCACCAATGAGTGCTGTCAGAAAGGCCAGTAAAAACCAACCGACCAATCCCAGTTGCACCGGCTGCGCTTCGTACCACGGCACCCTCACGTTGGCCCCCGCGCCAACAAAGAGATAGGTGTGTCCATGAGCATCCTGGCCAAACGCAATGGTGCTCTCGCCATTTTCGCTCTGAAAGAGTTGCGATTCTACGGGAACATAGGTGCGCCCGAAAACGGCCAATTGCTCATCCTCTGCACGTACGGGAAACTGGTTCATGAGCGATGCCAGTTTCTGAAATGTATCGTGTGAATAGGCTTGGACTTCCCGATAGTAGCCGGCGAACGCCTGCGCTGGCTGGCCAGGCACCACGGCCACGGGTGTGGACGTATCGTCTTCCGTATCCGGGAAGAATGTGTCGAAAAAGTGCGTTGTGAACTCGCGGTGAAAGCGTGTGGCACTGGTGTATTGGTCGCCATTAAAGGTTAGGTAGAACCCCATACCCTCAGCGGGTAATATGAGGAGACGATTGAGAAAGCCGGGATTACCGCCGTCATGATAGAACCCACGCCGGCCATTTTCACGCCATTCGGCAAAGCCATAGCTACGTCCGCGCAATGCAGGATGATGCACAAATTGTATCTCTTGCATGGCCACCACTGTTTCTGGCTGTAGGATTGCATTGCCTGCATAGCTGCCGCCATTGAGTTGGGCAATGATAAAATGGGCCATCTCTGCGGCCGGTGCAATCAGACCGGCGGCAGGCACCACGTTGACATAATCGAGTGCATAGGGCTGATATGATTCACCATCGTAGCGATAGCCCACGGCAAGCTGCTCTTGTAACGCTGGCGGCAACGGCTGTGCAAAGGTGCTGTTGTCCATTTGCAGTGGTTCCAGGATATGCTGCGCCACATATGCATCAAAACGCATCCCCGTCACATCCTCCACCAATAGCCCCGCCAACGTGTAGCCGTGGTCGTTATAGCTGATGATCTCCCCCGGCGGCAGATAGCGTTCCGGCAGATGCGTGTCCAGAAAATCAGCCAGCGACTGTACATTGGCCGCCTCACGTACATGCATTCCAAAAAAGATGTCATCAAAGCCGGCTGTGTGCAGCAGCAGATCGGCCACCGTCACCGGCTGATCAAAACGGGCGGGCAGTTGAATGCTGTGTAGGTACTCATTGACATCGGTGTGCAGGTCCACTTTTCCCTGTTCCACCAATTGCATCACCGCCGTGGCCGTAAAGAGCTTGGAAATTGAACCGGCGCGAAAGAGTGTCTGGTCGACATCCACCGGCACCTGCCCCGCCAGATCAGCCTGACCATAGCCCTGCGCAAACAACACAGTATCGCCTTGGACGACAACGAGCGCCGCCCCAGGTACATGTAGCGCATCCATCTGTGCCGACATGAAGTCATTCACAAATGCCGCAATCGTCTGTGCGTTGAGCGGCTGAGGGATGGCATCGGTTGTAAGTGTCATGGCATTTACCGTACCGCCTGATAAGATGGAGAGCAAGAGCAGATTCAAAATGAGCCAGAAGTTTCGACACATGTTATTCCCCTTTATTTCTCGACAAACTCTCAAAGCTCCATTCGCAAATAGCCAAGATAGGCACGGGCCAACGCCTGCGCCAGGTCATCGCCCTGATAAGGCATACTCTCCGCGAGATGTGGCCACAACAACATCTCGCGGGCCGTGTAAAACATCTGTAAAAAGCCAAACTGTACCGCTGTCTCGGGCTCTGGGTATTGAATTTCGGCGCGGTGTGCCAACACTAGTGCTAATAACTGCGGTGTGTACCGATTTAGCCGCGCTTCACGCTCCCGGAAACGCGGATCGTTAATCAGGCGCGCCTGCAAAATCAGCGTACGCATGAGTCCCTGTTTGCGGCTATGCAATGCAACAATCAACTGTGCCAGTGCGGTAATCGTTTCAGCCAAGGTCATTGAGGCCCATCGGGGTTGTGCCACTGCCGCTTCGATCTGTGCGATCATGTCAACGAAATAGCGCTCATCCAGTGCATGCAGCAAGCCATCCTTATCGTTGAAGCGCCCATAGAAGGCCCCCACCGAGCTACCCGCACGGCTCACAACTTCTTGAATCGTCAGTTCAGACCAACTCTTCTCTTCGAGCAATGCTTCAGCGGCATCCAACATGCGCGTCATTGTGCGCTGACTGCGTGCCTGTTGTGGTTGATTAATCGGAACGGTATTTGGCATCGTGTCGCCCCATAAAATAGAATCAGAATTCTGATTCTATTTTATGGGATAAAGGACATTTTGTCAAGAAGGAAAATTCGACGCTCATGTAGATAATGCACTGAAATCAGGGATGAGCAGAGAACGCAAGAAGTTGCGAGAAACTTCCTTAAGGTTGTAAGCCCACTCTAAGGCGCAGCTTCGACTTCGCCAACAGAGTCGAATCTCGCTGGTACCCTATATGCGTCGGCAATCGAGGGACCGTTTCGCGGCAGCGGATGTTTAATGTGTAACACGGCAGTGGAGCGCGGTGCATTGGACCCTGGAAGCGGGCGCTACGTTGCTGCATACCTGGAACGACTCACTCAAGCCTTTCGGCACGCGCTCAGCAACGCACAACAAGCTGGGGAAATCGGCCTCACGGTCGACCTCGACGAGATGGCCAGATTCTTGACGACAGCCCTGATTGGGGTGGCGGCCAGCGTTCGAGCTGAGGCCCCGCCCGCACAGATCTAGGCGGCTTATAAGGTCTTGATCGGGGTGATCGAAGGGCTTTCCGTAGGGGTTCATTCAAATGCCCGCCTGTGGCAATGAGGTTAGCAGTTAGCCTTAACGTTGCCCCTCGTTGCACGTTTGTTAAACAACCCCCTACGTTAATAAGCTCACAAGAATGGTCCGGCTTAGGAATCGAGGGAGAGTGTAAGCATGATTTAGGAGCCGATATGTATCAAATATAACCTGATTCTTGTGTAATCTTGGGTAAGCATATGTTTATATGGTGAGGTGGCAAGGCGAATGAAACGAAAACGTGATTTTGTAGTCCACTAACCGTTGACGCGGTACATCAATTTGTCTCCACGGATACACATTAGATGGCTCAAAAAAGGTTTAGGGTTTGAAGTCCAACGGAACGAAAAGTATCGCCAAGGATTTTTCCTCTAAAAGTGTCAATAAATGCAGATTGCACTCTATTCTGATACTTTTGCTCACTCTGGTCTGACGTCAGGTTGAAGTAGGCTCTATCCTGATGCCAGTCCCTTGTATTGTGGTTTGAGCGAAAATCTTTAGGCGACTATCTAAAGGGTAGCCAAGTTGGCGGGTTACTTCTCAACGCTCCGATTTTCGACCTAGCCTCTTCGAGCGTGGCGAACACCCCAATTCCAGTGTGTTCGCCTGCCCAATTATTCCGTATATCTTCCCAATCTATTGGGGTGTGAATCAAGCCCTGCTTGATTGCATCTGCAACTGACGGTTGTACATGACTCGATTCAATAATGCTCAAATATCCTGCTTCGTTAGAGCCATAGATACTTGCAATAAAAGTAGTAGCTCCTTCGTCAGTACCCGACCCGACAATTCGAATTGTCTCAACCACTTCCCCCAGTTCATCTGGTAATTGAATGTTCAATTGCCGCTGTTCACTCATAAGAGTGACTCCTTTCTTTACGTTGAACAAGAAATCAAATGTCTAGGTACGCAGTATATAATGAGTTCCACAAATTAGACAGTGTGAACCGAATTATTGCAAACGCTTCTCAACAGTTGGTTCAGCGTTCAAAAGAAACAATCCTTTTGAGCTTGACTATTTTCTTAGCGTTACTTTTCGTTCCGTTGGACTTCAAACCCCGTTTATAGCTAAAATTTTGTTTAGATTGAGAAACGCAACAACAGTGGCGGGTACCGCCACAAATACATAGCATCGACATCAGTTTCTGAAACTGCACCTGTTTCTGCTAGACCCGCCAACCTTGACAGCGGCCCAAACCGTGCTGCCATTTAAACGGCGACGGGTGACCGAACGGAGGGCGGACAGAAAGACATCCCGTCGCAAAAATTAGAATAGCACAGTTTGGGCCTGAGACTGTCAAGGGCAAGCCCTGCGGGTGGCTGATCTATTGTTGGGCTCGGGGTTCCCTCACAGAGGGGAGGTACACTTAGGACTGGTGTGATTCAGCAAACTCTATCTTGTATCTCTCTTCTTCGCTCTCTACACTCAGATTTGCACCTTGATACTACCAGACTGAGGAGAGAGGGACGTTTAGCATGGCCACGACACAGCAGCAACAGCCTTTATGTTCCTTGGGCCAAGTCGTCATGACCCCTGGCGTCGCAGCAGCTCTGGAGGCTGCTGGCCAAACTTTTAGTACGCCATCAAGCTGGCGATTGGGGAGAGGGGCTGCCGCCTGAGGATATACAGGCAAATCAAGAAGCATTGCAACACGGTCTGCGCATCATTAGTCGCTATGTGACTAAGCTCAACGTTGTTATCTGGATTATCAGCGAGCACGATCGGTCAATCTCGACTTTGCTCCTGCCGGAAGAGTACTGATTGAGAGAAGATCATGCTCATAAATATTATCTTTGAGTACAACGGCTCAGACTGTTTCACCTTAAGCACTGCTACTGCAACTCTCAAAGAATTAGTTGATACAGCGGTGAGGCTAGCCACTATCCATGACACTGCGTTGAGTGATATCAACATTCGCTTGACAGATCCGGTTGTACCGCAATCACCTACGACTGCGACTGACGACTGTTTTTGGCAAACAGAAAGCGCGTCAGTTGATCATTGAAAAGTGCGTCAAAGTCAGGGAGTCGTAAAGTAGAGTGATCATTGAAAAGCGCGTCACTTGATGATCATTTGACGCGCGATTCACCAAAAGAATTACCCGCTGCGGCAGTTGTGAGGATGCGTAGCAGCCGAACAACTGAGGCAGCGATTATGGATCCGACGCCTCCCGTTGGGCGTGCCGAAAGCGATAAGACTCGCCGACAAACTCCAAGATATGGGCCTTGTAAGTAATACGATCCAAGAATCCGGTAGTGAGCCGTTCATCGCCAAAGACTTGAATCCAATCGCCAAAAGGTAAATTGGTGGTAACGACCACAGAGACGCGCTCATGGAGTGCCGAGCAGAATTGAAAGAGTAGTTGTGCGCCAGTGGTCGAGAAAGGGATATAGCCTAACTCGTCCAGAATGATGAGCTTGTGACGCAGTGCTTGGTCGATAAATTTCTGCAATCGCTGTTCGTTCTGTGCCTGTTGCAAGTCGTTGATCAACCCCGTAACCGTATAGAAGCGCACCCGGTGACCGTCCCGAGCCGCGGCCAAGCCCAATGAAATTGCGAGATGGGTCTTCCCCAATCTCGGTGCACTGACCATGATGACGGGCTGTGCCTGCTGAATTAGATAAAGTTTGATATGCGTTGGGGTTAAATCTGTGAGGGTGACAATGCCTTCAGACTCGCACCAGTGAAAGAACTGCGGCAACTTCCAGTCGTAGAACTCGATTGTTCTTGCCGCAAGTTGCCGCGCCCGTTGGTCGAGTCGGAATAGTTTGTAAGCATTGCGGATAGACTGGTGGCGCATCGCGTGGTTTCGGCCCTACATTTGCCTCACCCTATGCACCTATAACATTGTCTTTTACAGCGGGAAGGCGTGGGAGTCGAACCCACCGACGCCGGCTCTGCGCCGCCGCCCACCAATTTTGAAGACTGGGGCCGCCACCGGGCGACATCCCTCCCCACAGTGGAATGTTATTGTAGCGGAGTTGAGGGGTTGGGGCAAGCTGACTGTCGGCTTGGGGTGCGTACCACATCTGGGGCCTAGACCGGACGCTCAATCTGCCCCTCTTCTATACGTCCCCGCAAATGGGACCCACCGGTCGGCTTGCCGATCGCGCGGCTGGCGATACCAATGTACAACTTCGGCAAAGCGGCGGAAGGTAACGGCAGATTTTGCAACAGGCCCGGCATCGACTGATGCCGGGCCTGTGTGATCCCACACGAGAGCCGTCATGGATCCTGGTGGTTAAGCGCTACTTGTTCACAGCTACTTGTTCACAGCTACTTGTTCACAGCTACTTGTTCACAGCTACTTGTTCACAATGGGCAGAAAGATGCTGTGGTTGTCGTTGTCGCGAATGGTGCCGGTTGCCTGAGTGTTGGCCATGGTGGCGTTGGTGGGGGTGACTCCCAGCGAAAAATGCTCTTCCCCCTCTTGCGTCGCGTTGTCCACGATGGTGACGGGCACGGTGACGCGGGTTGTCCCCGGCTCAATCACCACGTTCTGGTTGACGAGCGCCACGTAATCTTCGGGCGCGGTGGCCGTGCCGTCAATGGTGTTGAGCAGGAGCGTCACCGGTCGTCCACTGGCTGTGCTCAGCTCAAAGGTGAAGTTCATCTCGCCCGCGGTTTCATCGACCGTCACCCCACTGGCAATGAGGATCGGCAGCGGATCGTTGTCGGTGATGGTGAGGGTCAGTTGGGTTTGCTGCCCAAGTTGTGCGCCCTGTGCATTGCTCAGGGTCAGCAGCACAGTCTCATCCTCTTCGTCAAGCTGGTCCTCAAGCACTGGTACAACAAAGGTGGCCGTGGTCTGGCCCGCGGGGATCGACAACTGGGCGTTGACCGCGGTGTAATCGGCGCCCGATTGGGCCGTGCCGCCACTGGACTGATAGTTCACTGTCACGGCACCGGCCAGGTTGGGCAGATCCAGCGTGACTTGAATGGTGGCGTTGCCGCCATCCTCGGCAATGCTCTGTTCGATGATGGCAAAGTTTACCGTGGGGGTACGCACGCTGACTGTTGCCGTGTCCGCGTTGTTGGCCGGCAGAACATCCGCCTGTGCCGCCACCGACGCGCTGTTGACAATGGTGCTGCCCATGGCCGCCTGGGTGGCCTCGCCCTGAATCACAATGGTGGCCCCTTGTCCCGCTGGAATGTTCGGCAGTTGCAACACATAGGGAGTGCTACCCTGTTGCGTATAGGGCACTGAACTCTGCACGCTGAGATTGGTGAGCTGCGCCACTGGTATCAGGTCCGTGATGACGACTTGTCTGGCCATGTCTGGTCCGTTGTTCTCGATGCGCAGCGTGTAACTTACCGTCTCACCCGGCACGATCGTGCTTGCCGAGGCGCTTTTTGCCAGGCTCAGATCGGACGTGCAGGGGCGACTTCGGTGCAGCGCGCCAGCCGTGCCACTGGCCGTGCGCCCCGTCACCAGCAACTCCAGCTCCAGATCGCCGTCGTAGTCCGCCCAGGCTGCCATACCAGCGTAGACCGCGGTGGGCAGATGCTCGGGCACAAAGCGGTTGCTGCCCTGGTTCGTCAACACCTGGCTGATGGGGGTTGTGCCGTCGGTGGTGCCGGTCAGCAGCAGATCCAGATCGCCATCCAGATCGTAATCGCCCCAAGCCATGCTTGCCTGATCAACCGCGGCAAACGCATTGCTACCGGTTACATCTGTCAAACCGCGGTTGCCATTGTTTTGATAGAGCCGGGCAACCCGCGCCCCACCAGCACTTTGACCAGCAAGGAAGAGATCAAGGTAACCGTCGTTGCTCTGGTCGCCCCAAATCGCCTGCCCATTCTTGATCCCGGCTAGCGTGAGACCACTGTTGACAAAGCCGCGGTCGCCGTCGTTCCAGTAAATCTGGGTGGTGACGGCCGTGCCGTTGGTGGTGCCACTCAACAGCAGATCGAGCTTGCCGTCGTTGTCTGCATCGCCCCACATTGCCGAGCCGCTGTGGACGTTGGCAAAGCCGCTGCTCTGGGCCACAAAGGTGCCGCCCTCATTGCGATAGAGCTGGGTTAGCCCATTGTTGCCATCGATGGTGCCGGTCAAGAGCAGATCGAGATCGCCATCGTTGTCGTAATCGCCCCAAGCCAGCGCACTGTTGCGGACGCCGGTGAGCGTGGCGTTGACATCGGTGAACGCGCCACCATTGTTTTGATAGAGCCGTGTGATCGCGCCACCGGCACTGTTGCCCGTGAGCGCGACATCCAGATCGCCATCACCATCGTAATCGCCCCAGGCCGCGGCGCCACTGTGAACGGCAGCCAGCGTGGTAGAGAGATCAACAAAGGTGCCGTTGCCGTCATTGCGATAGAGCTTGGTCGTGGGCGTTGTGCCGTCGGTGGTGCCAGTCAGCAGCAGGTCGAGATCACCATCGCCGTCATAGTCGCCCCAGTCGGCGCTGCCTCGGCTGAGTGGCACAATCGATGTGCTCTGCGCTTCAAAATCGGCCACACAATAATCGGGATTGGAGAGACCGGTGTTGAAGTGCCACTGATGGGGCTGCAAGGGCGCGCCCAGGGTGGTGCGGAGCGCGGCCGTAGCCACCACGTGAACGGTTTCGCCCAGATGGAAGGGCGTGGTCGGCGCGGCCTGCACCTGGCGCTCGCCAGCATTATAAGTGAGCACGGCGTTGCGCCAGCCGCTCTGTTCGCCATAGACGCGCACGCTCTGCGCGGTCAGGCTCGCGGGATCAACTGCAGCATCAACACTGGCCCGGATGGATCCCGTCGGGGCAAAATCGTTCGCGCCCGGTTGGGGGTCGGTCGTGGTGACGTGGAAGGGGCGGCCAACGATAGCCGAGGCGCTGTTGTTGGTCAGCGTGATGTCATGGGTGGCGGCGACGGCAACACTGCTGCCAAAGGTGCCGCCCGGCACACCCGCGGCCACCGTTGCGGTCAAGGTGATGACTCCCCCCGCGTCCACCGCGAGGTCACTCACCTGCCAAACTTTGGTGGTGGCCGTGCCTCCGGGGGTAATCACTGTGCCAGCGCCGATTGCCCGGTTGGTTGTCTGTACGTTGGTGAGATCTTCGGGGATCGGTGCATTGATCGAAACCGAGCGCGCCACCTGTGGTCCTGCATTGCTAAAGGTGAACGTATAGGTAATGGTCTCCCCTGCTTCTGCCGCGGCTGGCATGACATGAGCCGCAATAGCCACGTCGGAAACACACTCCATGTTGCGATGGACGCGGGTGAGCGTGCCACTGCCACCGTTGCCCAACAGCACGAGATCCAGATCATTGTCGCGATCGTAATCACCCCAACTTGCCGCACTGTTGCCGACTGCAGCGAGCGCGGTGGTGGCAAAAGCCGTAAAGGTGCCGCCCTGTTGACGATAGACCGCGGTGACCGGTCCACTGTTGCCGGTGCCGGTCAAGAGCAGGTCGGGATTGCCATCGTTGTCGTAATCACCCCAGGCCGCGCTGCCGTGGTGAATGGCGGGTAGGGTGGTGACAACCTCGGCCAAATTGCCGGTACTGTTGGCATAGAGCTTGGTGACCGCGCCGCTGTTGCTGTTGCCAGCCAAGAGCAGATCGAGATCCCCATCCAGATCATAGTCCGACCAGGCCACGGTGCTGTTCTCGACATCGGCCAGGTTGATTTGGCTGTCGGTAAAGCTGCCGTCCTCATTGTGATAGAGAATGGTGAAGGGGCCGGCACCATTGTTGCCGGTTAGCAAAAGGTCGAGGTCGTGATCCCCGTCCACATCGGCCCACGCAACCGCACCATTCTCTACCCCCACCAATCCAGCGTTGATGTCGGTAAAGGTATCGTCGCCGTTGTTGCGATAGATGGCAGCGATTCGACCGCTGGCAGCGTTACCCGCCAAGAGCAGATCGAGGTAGCCATCGTTATTGTAATCACCCCACGCGGCCATGCTATTTTGGACCGGGGTAATGCCGCTGCTAAAGAGGTTGAAAATGCCGTTGGTGTTGCGATAGAAGTTGGCGACGCGCGTGGCACCGTTGCTGCC
Source organism: Caldilineaceae bacterium (assembly GCA_965228585.1). Lineage (GTDB taxonomy): Bacteria > Chloroflexota > Anaerolineae > Caldilineales > Caldilineaceae > JAHBVH01. The sequence continues at coordinate 13,143 of CBDDHX010000011.1, read as the reverse complement.
GTGCAAGAAGAGATCCAGATCGCCATCGCCATCGTGGTCGATCCAGTGGGCCGAGCCATTGCGAATGCCAGTCAATGCTGCGTTGATATCGACAAAGTGCTGATTGCCATCATTGCGATAGATCCGGCTGATGGGGCCCGTACCACTCGCACCGGCCAGCAGCAGATCGTCATCCCCATCGTTGTCGAAATCGCCCCAGGCCACGGCACCATTTTCAAGGCCAGGCAATGCAAAACCGCGCTGCACAAAATCACCCACACAGCGACTGGCTTCGTGATTGGCCGTGAACTGCCACTGGTGGGGCACGAGCGCGGCTCCGGCCGGACTTCTGATCGCGTCGGTCCCAATCACGGTGACCGTTTCACCGGTGACAAACGAGCGATCCGCGTGAAATTCGTAGGTTTGCGCGCCGCCGTTATAGGCGGGGTTGGCCAAACCGAGAGCACCGCTCTGGCTGCCATAGAGCCGCAGCGACTGCGCGTCTACCGTATTGGGTTCGATGCTGGCTTCAAACCCAATGCTCAACTGTTGATCCAGCGGCACGCTTGCCGCGTCTGCATCTTCTGGCGTGGTCTGCAGCACGCGGAACGGCACGCTTACCTGTTGGCTCGCGACGTTGTTGGTCATTGTCACATCTTTGACCGAGCGAATGCGCGCCGTGTTGGTGTAGACTTGCCCCGGCTGCGGGAAGAGCAGCCCGGTAATGGTAATCGTTCCGCCGTCACCGACTTCCAAATTGCTCACGTTCCATTGATACGGTGGCTGGTTGCCACTCTCTGTGATCTGAATGTGACCAGCGGTGGTGCTGCTGATCACTTGCAAACCGACCAGCGCCGCGGGCACAACATCTTCAATCACCACCTCCGTTGCCGTCACCGGACCAAGATTGGTGAAATCCAGCGTGATGGTGACTGGCGCGCTGGCCGTCACCTGGGTTGGCACCAGGCTCTGAGTTAGCTGCAGATCCGCGGGGCAGTCATAATTGCGATAGACCCCGGCCACAATGTTGGTATCGGTGAGGCCCGTCAAGAGAATATCAACATCACGATCGCCATCGGCATCACCAAACGCAAGTGAGCCCAGACTGATCGCTGGCAGATCGGTGGGGAAAATAACAAACGCGCCCCCTTGGTTTTCATAGAGCGTGGTCGAAACTTCTTCCGCCGCGTCTTTTCCACCCGCCAAAATATCGAGGTCTCCATCGTTGTCAAAATCGCCCCAAGCCACGGAGCCATCCAAGATCCCACCGAGACCCGCGTTGATATCGACAAAGCTGCCATTGCCCTGGTTGCGGTAGATCCGTGTGACCGGCGCAGATGCCCCAGAGCTGGTCTCGCCGCTGAGCAGAATATCGCTGAAGCCGTCATCGTTGTAATCGCCCCAGGCCACGGCACTATCGCGCACCCCAGGCAGGCCCGCGTTGCTGTTGACAAACGTACCATTGTCGTTGCGATAGAGATGGGCGATAAAACCACCAACCGAATCGCCGGTCAGCAGCAGGTCGGGGTCACCATCGTGGTCATAATCATTCCAATCTACCGAGCTGTTGTTGACCCCTGGTAACGTGGTGGCGACGACCGTAAAGGTGCCACTGCCATCGTTGCGATAGAGCCGGCTGAGACGACCGCCGTTGCTGTCGCCATGCAAGAAGAGATCCAGCAGCCCATCGCTGTTGTAGTCCACCCAACTGCCGCCACCGAGCGAAACGGGCGTCAGATTGGCGTTGATGTTGGTAAAAGAGACTCCGGCATTATTTTGATAGATATTCGACACCTTTTGACCGGTGACATCGGTGCCAGTCAGCAGAATATCGAGATAGCCATCGTTGTTGTAGTCGCCCCACGCCACCGAGGCTTCGCGCACACCACGCAGCCCCACATTCATCGCCGTGAACCCACTCATGCCCGTCTCTTGGTCGATGCCATCGTTGCGATAGAGGTAGCTGATCGGATCCCCAACGGTTTTGCCCACCACAACGGCATCCAAATCGCCGTCGCGATCAAAATCTCCCCAGTCTGTGGCACTTGCCCAAACGCCGGTGAAATCATCCTCATAGGCCAGGAAGCCCTTGACACAGCGGGTGGTATCAATGTGGCCCGTCATGAAATCCCACTGGTGGGGTGTCAGCGCAGTGCCACTTTGGCTGCGTACGCCGGCTGTGCCAATGACCGTGACTTGTTCACCAACAAAAAAAGATTGGGTGGGGGTAAAGGTTGTTGTATTTGTACCATTGTCATAGCCAAAACTGCCAGCAATCTCACCTTGTTGACTGCCGTGGAGAATAAAGTTGTCGGCTAGCGTTGCGGCATTGACAGCGCTGTTGAAAGTCGCTTGAACAGTCGTGTCAACAGTTACGCCATTGAAGGCTGATGGAGCGGGCACGCTGCTGACGATGTCAAAGGAGGTGCCGGCAAGTTCTTCTTCGGCTGCCCTCACTGTTGCCGGGGCACCCATGCTCAACAAAAAGAGCAGTGTAAAAAAGCAGGCGTGCAAAAAACGTTTGCGCAATAAACGTTCGTGAAAAAGTGGAGTAGAACAGATCATAGTGGACAATTCCTTCATGGCTGTCTGCAAATTCCCTGCAACGGAGCGCTGATTGTGTTGATGCGTTACGCTGCACTGATTTTGATTCAGAACTTGGCTGTGCCTTTGGCCGTCTCACCTTGACCGTTTCCGATCCAACGATGGCACAACACGAACGTCCCAATCACCCATCCAGCGCGCGATAATTAATCGAATGATTAGTACCGCAGTGTCTATTGAATCGCAGCAGATGAGTAAGAGCAATACAGAAATCAATGGAATTATATGGGCCCTTCTACGTCATTTGTTATGCGCTGTATAGAAATTGCAAGGTTTGATCCTACTGGAAAATGTAAGGGAGCACGTGCGCCAACAGCTAGGGAACCGGTGCCATCACTTGCTGCCACTGGCTTGATGGGAATCCGGGCAACCGACGCTTTGTGGTAAAATGAACAAATGGCTTTCGCATTTGGAGCCTAGCCTGGAATTCGGTTGTGGTGCTGCAACCACCGCTAGCCAGCTGCGTTGACGCAGAGAATTTCAGGACAGATATGTAGCATGTTCAGCAAGAGTGCAAGAGTGGGTGGCTTGCACAGTGCTCAGTGGAGTGATGAGGGAGAAGAAGATGGGGCGTGATCGATTTGCGATCTATGCGTGGAGCACGCTGGTTTATAACATTGGGGTAATCTTGTGGGGCGCTGTCGTGCGTGCAACCGGATCGGGTGCGGGCTGTGGCAGTCATTGGCCACTCTGCAATGGCGTTGCGGTTCCCCGCTCGCCCACGGTGGAAACAATGATCGAGTTTTCACACCGCCTGACCAGTGGTCTCGCCTTGCTCGCTACCGTTGTCTTGCTGGTCTGGGCCTATCGCCGCTATGCAGCTGGCCACATTGTCCGCGTCGGCGCGACCTGGTCGATGATCTTTATGGTGACCGAGGCCCTGATCGGGGCCGGGCTGGTCCTGTTGGAGTACGTGGCCTTTGATCAATCCGTGGCCCGCGCCTATTGGATGGTTGCCCATCTGCTCAATACATTTCTTTTGCTGGCCGCGCTGACGTTGACGGCGTGGTGGGCTTCGGGGCAACCGGCGTGGCAGTGGCGTGGTCAGGGGGGTGTTGCCGTGGCGCTCGTTGTGGCGCTGGGGGCAATGTTGCTGCTCGGTTCCAGTGGCGCGGTGACCGCGCTCGGCGACACACTACTCCTGCGCGGGACCATCGACCCCACCGAATCGCTCTGGGTGGCGCGTCTCGTTGATCTGCGGATCTATCATCCCTTGCTCGCTTTTGGGGTGGGTGGGGTGTTGGCCATTGCCGTCTGGTTGGCTGCCACGCAGCGACCGACCGTGCAAACCTGGTGGCTGAGCCGGGGCGTGATGGCGCTGTTTGTGGTTGAGCTGTTGATTGGAGCGGTAAACGTTGCGCTGAAGGCACCCGTCACCATGCAAGTGATTCACCTGTTATTGGCAGATTTGATCTGGATTGCGCTGGTGATTCTCACGGCGGCGGCACTGGTCCCTGCCGCGCTTCCAGCAGCAGATACACAGCTGCTGTCGGCTGCTTCCAGTGGGGATGACTAGCCGTGGGGCGAGCTGAGGGTGGCGGCTCAGCTCGCTCGGCCGCTAGGCGCTGCCGGGAGGTTGCGGGGGCTGAGCGGTGGAAGCAGAGCGATTCTTGGGTCTGCGCTTGGGGCGCAAATCCGCGGTGAGGGTGCTTACTGCCTGTCGCATGCCAACCAAGGCACTGCTCGTCTTAACCACCGGCGTCACGACGTTGTCGCTCACAAAAGTGGTTGTTCCCCGGACAGTGCTAACCGTCTCTTGGGCATCTTTTATAATCGGCTGTACCTCTTGTTGCAACATTTTGACCAACCGCCAAACTTGCCAGACGAGCAAGCCCAGCAGCACGCCAATGACAATACTTTGAACGGCGATGATAATTATTGCAATGTCACGAATTGCTGCCGCAACCATAATCTCAACCCTCTATTTCCAATACAGCTAGACTATATAATTGGACCTACGCAACTTGTCGAGGAGAGCCAGCAAGCGCTGAGCTGCTCTCCACTGGTACGCTCTCCTCGGTGCGTAGGTCATGGATTAATTGGACCTACGCAACTTGTCGAGGAGAGCCAGCAAGCGCTGAACTGCTTCGTCGTACCACCGCGGCTGGCAGATCCTGCGGTACACGAGTGCATTGCACAGGTCTCAACACCCCAACTCCGCCCCCCGATCAGGTTACCTGTGCGCTGCACACCCGCCACGGATCTACACTGGATCAAGCGCTGAGCTGCTTCATCGTACCACCGGGGCTGGCAGAGCCTGCGGTACACGAGTGCATTGCACAGGTCTCAACACCCCAACTCCGCCCTACGATTAGCTCACCTGTGCGCTGCACACCCGCCACGGATCTACACTGGAGCAAGCGCTGAGCCGCTTCGTCGTACCACCGCGGCTGGCAGGTCCTGCGGTACACGAGTATATAACTTGAGTTGTTATCTATTCTCTCCACACGAGAGTGATTGCTCAAAAAAGATCCTCTACCATGCCCCTACAGTGCGGTTGGCTTGAAAACGGTAGGTTTCTCGCTTGCCGGAACGACTGTTTTCAAACAGAGCCCACTTTAGAAGGCAATCGGCGAGCAACTTGTAGAGAACGCTGATTCCACCAGTGGGCAACGTTTATGGTTTCTCGATTAGATTAAATATTTCCACGGTGCTACTACCCACGGCCAACCAAATAGACCACGCCCAACAAGACCCAAGCAACCACAGATGCTTCGAACAGATGTAGTTCTCCAATCTGCAAAAAGGGTGAGGGGCTGACGCTGCCGATCAATTGGCCGAAGCCAAAGCCGAGCGTACCCAACATGAGAAAGGCCAACAGTTCGCGAAAAGTGCGCCCCCCCAACAGATGTGAGAGTGCAGCATAACAGACGCAAAAGAGGAGACCCAGCAACAACGTTGGCGACAGCGGCAGCACGCTCACTGGATCACTCCACCACCCAGGCAGAGGTCGCCGTCATAAAAGATTGCTCCTTGGCCCGGGGTAATGTCTCGCTGCGATTCCAGGAAGTGAACTGCCACATCACCATTGGGCAAAGGGTGCAACGTGCAGGCTTCGGCCCGGGCACGATAGCGGATCTTGCAGCTTGCCACGGTGCCCGTGGCAACGGGCGCATCAAGTGTCCAGTTCACACGGGTCGCCACCAGCTGATCCCGTCCCAGTTCGGCCTTGGTCCCCACGACAAGCGTATTGTGCGTGTGATCCAGCTCCAGTACAAAGAGGGGCTCGCTGGCACCACGGATCCCCAATCCTTTGCGCTGACCAATGGTGTAGCTGGGGAGCCCTTGGTGTTCTCCATAGCTGTGTCCCTGTCGATCAACAATGGGTCCCGGCTGCATTGCCTCTGCCGCCCAATCCCGCAAAAAACGGCGATAGTCGTCATCAAAGATAAAACAGAGGTCCATGGAATCATGTTTACTGGCAATGGGCAGTCCCCGTTCCGCGGCCATTTGTCGGATCAGCGCTTTGGGGTAGTCACCGATCGGAAAGAGCACATCGGTCAGCTCCGTCTGTCCCATGACGCTGAGTACATAGCTCTGATCCTTCCCTTCATCAACAGCCTTGAGTAGCTGTACCGTGCCGTCGGGCAGGTGGCGCAACCGGGCATAGTGGCCGGTTGCCAAATAGTCCGCCCCCAGCCGTCGCGCGTAGTTGAGCAGATAGTCAAAGCGAATGTGGCGGTTGCATTCCAGGCAGGGGTTGGGCGTCTGTCCACTGCTATAGCCCTCAATAAAGAAGTCAACCACATTCTGCTTGAAGGGCTCTTCCACATTGATCAAATAGAAGGGCATGCCCAGCTGATCGGCAACGCGGCGCGCGTCATGGACACTCTCCAGGCTACAGCATTTGTTGGTGGAGCCTGCACCTTCGCCCATTTCCGCCCACAGGCGCATCATGACGCCAATACAATTATAGCCCTGTTCCACCAACAAGGCCGCGGCCACAGAGCTATCGACACCACCGCTCATGGCAACCACGACTGTGGTTTCAGCAGGTGCTTTTTCGTGCTTCTTGAGATTCATGATGGTTTATCGGAACTACGATATTCACAGCCGCAATTATCAACGACAGTATAACGTAAATCAACAGACACAATCGCTTCTACAGTTCGGCCCACATCACTATTACTGTTGGGCGTACATACCACGGCGGTAAACACGCCCAAGCTACTTGCGTGAAATGGGGCAGTTTGCCATGGGCTTATTTACGCCGGGATGTACTATATATATAGCGGTACATTGCAAGCTGTCGTGGCGGAACGGGTGCATACCACATTTGGGGCCCCAGACCGCACGCTCAATCTGCTCCTCTTCTGTACGTCCCCGAAAATGGGACGCACCCTGGCGGAACCCGTTTGATGATTGAACAAGACTCTATGCACCCGCACAACACACGCCGCTACACAATATTATAGCGCAACATTATAGCGCAACATTATAGCGCAATATTATAGTGCAATCTGACAGGGTGATCTGTAGAGATATGTTGCTTCTGCCGACAGGAAAATTACCAAGAACGATCTCTTGCAGTCGGCCCGGCAATGGATTTCTGTAGAAGAGCAGTTTTCTGTATAAGTTGTGTCAAAACTTCCACAAAATATCTGTCCATAAATTCTCTTGTCCATTGGATCGGCTTGATGAATGAGCTGGATCACAACCGAATTTACGGATAGGCCTTTATTCTACATGATGCTGTCAAGAGTTACCATTTGGACGCTTTCCTGATGCAAGTCAACGTGAGGCAATGTGATGTGAGGCAATGTGATGTGAGGCAATTTGAGGCGAAAAAATCCAGCAGGGGCCACACACTCCCCGGGTGCTCTTGTATAGTGGTGGCAACTCTCCAATCCAGGAGAAGAGGCCAATACCCAGTAAATCTACTGTATTCACTCATATCGATTCAGAAAGGATCAACTCATGAAATTGATGCAAATTTCTCGCCTGCTCATCGTGTTCGTTCTCATGTCCCTCGTCTTTAGCAGCACGAACGCGCTCACTGCCAATGCACAGGCAATCATGTGTCAGGGCAGAGTTGCCACCATTGTTGGTGGAAATGGCAACGACGTGCTCATTGGCACACCGAATGATGATGTGATTCACGGGTTAGGTGGTCACGATATCATCGAAGGCAAACAGGGCAACGATATCATCTGTGGCGGCAAGGGCAATGACGAAATCCATGGCAAGCGGGGCGATGACAGCTTGCGCGGCGGTCCCGGCGATGATGTTCTTCGGGGTGGCGACGGTCGGGATATTCTGGATTGTGGCCAGGATGACGATCGCTATAATGGTGGTGCCGGCAACGACAGTGTCCAGTCAAACTGCGAAACCTTTGTCTTCTAACGTGAGTGCTGATTGCAATCGGTAGCTTGCACGGGAGAACGGTGCCGGTTTTGAGCCAACTGCACCGTTGTCGCCAAGTACCAATGTATTGCTCAATTATCGCAGCAGCCGGACTCACTCAGTCCGGCTGTTTTTCTGCATGCGGCGCAATGCATTGGCTCATTGTTGCGGCCGGAACGATGAGGCTGGCAGCTCTTCAGCGGTCCAACGAACCAAAGCGTTGTCTGGCACACAGCCACACCTCATGTTTACTGGCAACCGTGCTGGAGTAGTGGCGGGTGATTGGTGAATGGTTGAGCGGTAGGGGGTGCGGGATTTGACGTGGGTGTGCGCTTCTGGTAGAGTGGTGCACCTTGCCCAACGGAGCTACTGTTGAGCGAGCGTTGTTTAACAAATCCATGACGTGCGCACCGAGCAGAGCTATCAAGCACATGGCCTGCTCGACAAGTTGTGTGAGTCCAGAAATCAGGTGCTAGCTGGCTGTTGAAGAACGCAGCGGAGAATGATTGAAATTTTGTCCGTTGCGGATTTGACAGGCGGCGAGCGGGGTGATAGACTCCTCGCTTGTGCCCGGTGCCAAGGCAGTCAGGTTGGCGGGGGCAGCGCAGTCGGTCAATGAGCGTATCGGTGACGATGGGCGTGAGAAACAGAAGTGCAAACAACGGTTTCCGGATTTGACAGGCAGCGAGCGGGGTGATAGACTCCTCGCTTGTGCCCAGCGCCAAGGCAGTCAGGTTGGCGAGGGGCAGCGCAGTCGGTCAATGAGCGTGTCGGTGACGATAGGCGTGAGAAACGGAAGTGCAAACAACGGTTTCCGGATTTGACAGGCAGCGAGTGGGGTGATAGACTCCTCGCTTGTGCCCAGCGCCAAGGCAGTCAGGTTGGCGAGGGGCAGCGCAGTCGGTCAATGAGCGTATCGGCGACGATGGGCGTGAGAAACGGAAGTGCAAACAACGGTTTCCGGATTTGACAGACAGCGAGTGGAGTGATAAACTTCTCGCTTGTGCCCAGCGCCAAGGCAGTGTAAAAACAGTCTGGTTGGCGGGGGGAGAAAATGTTGAATCGAGCGGTTTTGCGATTTGACAGTGTCGGCGGGGTCAGGTATACTGATAGCCCGCTTGACAGCAGAGCAAGTGAGCGCTGAGAAGCGAAGCGTACATTAACAACTAAAGAGTGATAAGACAGCAGAGTCTTGAGAAGTAAACCAAACTCGTTTTTACGGAGAGTTTGATCCTGGCTCAGGATGAACGCTAGCGGCGTGCCTAACACATGCAAGTCGAACGTGAAGCCTTGAATGAGTACTTCGGTATGATTTGGGGGTGGAAAGTGGCGGACGGGTGAGTAACACGTTGGTAATCTGCCTCAAGGTGGGGGATAACCATTGGAAACGATGGCTAATACCGCATGGTTTTGCTTTGGCGGGAGTCAAAGCAAATAAAGCTCCGGCGCCTTGAGAGGAGCCTGCGTCTGATTAGTTAGTTGGTGAGGTAACGGCTCACCAAGGCGATGATCAGTAGCTGGTCTGAGAGGACGATCAGCCACACGGGAACTGAGACACGGTCCCGACTCCTACGGGGGGCAGCAGTGAGGAATATTCGTCAATGGGGGCAACCCTGAACGAGCAACGCCGCGTGGAGGATGAAGGTCTTTGGATTGTAAACTCCTTTTCTGTGGGAAGAGCAAGGACGGTACCACAGGAATAAGTCACGGCTAACTACGTGCCAGCAGCCGCGGTAATACGTAGGTGGCAAGCGTTATCCGGAATTACTGGGCGTAAAGCGCACGCAGGTGGTTATTTAAGTCTGACGTGAAAGCTCCTGGCTTAACTGGGAGAGGTCGTTGGAAACTGGGTAGCTTGAGGCGATGAGAGGGGTGTGGAATTCCCGGTGTAGTGGTGGAATGCGTAGATATCGGGAGGAACACCAGTGGCGAAAGCGGCACCCTGGCATTAGCCTGACGCTCATGTGCGAAAGCGTGGGTAGCGAACGGGATTAGATACCCCGGTAGTCCACGCTGTAAACGATGAATACTAGGTGTAGGTAGTTTTCAAGCTATCTGTGCCGAAGCCAACGCGATAAGTATTCCGCCTGGGGACTACGGCCGCAAGGCTAAAACTCAAAGGAATTGACGGGGGCCCGCACAAGCAGCGGAGCGTGTGGTTTAATTCGATGCAACGCGAAGAACCTTACCTGGGTTTGACATGTACGTAGTAGTGAAGGGAAACTGGAACGAGCCTTCGGGCAGCGTACACAGGTGCTGCATGGCTGTCGTCAGCTCGTGTCGTGAGATGTTGGGTTAAGTCCCGCAACGAGCGCAACCCTTGTCGCTAGTTACAAGTGTCTAGCGAGACCGCTGGTATTAAACCAGAGGAAGGTGAGGATGATGTCAAGTCAGCATGGCCTTTATATCCAGGGCTACACACACGCTACAATGGTCGGTACAATGGGCAGCCAAGCCGCGAGGTGGAGCGAATCTCATCAAAGCCGATCGTAGTTCAGATTGTAGGCTGCAACTCGCCTGCATGAAGCCGGAGTTGCTAGTAAACGCAGGTCAGCCATACTGCGTTGAATACGTTCCCGGGCCTTGTACACACCGCCCGTCACGTCATGGAAGTCGGTAACACCTGAAGTCGGTGACCTAACCGCAAGGGAGGAGCTGCCTAGGGTGGGGCTGATGACTGGGACGAAGTCGTAACAAGGTAGCCGTACCGGAAGGTGTGGCTGGATCACCTCCTTTCTAGGGAACCTGTTGCAGAGACGTAGGTCTGCTGTGACAAAGAGACCCAAAAAAATAAACATGAGGATGTGCAAACATACTCGTGAAGAAGGAAGGGCCTGTTGTCTTATCACTCTTTAGCGGTTAATGTAAAGCAATGCGGGCCTGTAGCTCAGACGGTTAGAGCACTGTGCTGATAACGCAGGGGTCAGTGGTTCGAGTCCACTCAGGCCCACCTTCCCATTATTGATGTGGTTGCGAGAGCAGCTGCGATGATGGTGGTGAGGTGGCCGGGTAGGAACGGGCCAGAGGGCATTGCTGGCTAATTGTTGCGCGTTTGGGTGTGGCAGTTGGTTGTGCGAATCGCTAAGCAGCAAAGCAGTTGGTACATTAAAAACTGAATAGGATTAGAATATCTTCACTAAATGCAAGAATGATGATGCATGGTTAAGCTACTAAGGGCGCACGGGGGATGCCTTGGCGTCAAGAGCCGAAGAAGGACGTGTAGCACTGCGATAAGCTGTGGGGAGTTGTGCTAAAGCATTGATCCACAGATGTCCGAATGGGGAAACCCGGCCTAGGGAATGCTAGGTCAGCCACTGGTGAACACATAGTCAGTGAGCGGGGAACTCGGGGAACTGAAACATCTAAGTACCCGGAGGAAAAGAGATTATTCCGTAAGTAGTGGCGAGCGAAAGCGGAGAAGCCCAAACCATTGCGGTCTCGGCTGCGATGGGGTTGTAGGACTGATAGAAGGGCCGTGAGATGTATTGGAAGAGCACTGGAAAGGCTCACCAAAGAGGGTGAGAGTCCCGTACATTAAACGTTGAGCGGTTCAATCAGGATCCTGAGTACTACGGAGCACGTTAACTCTGTGGGAAGCTGGGAGGCCCACCTTCCAAGGCTAAATACTCTTGACGACCGATAGTGAACAAGTACCGTGAGGGAAAGGTGAAAAGCACCCCTGTTAGGGGAGTGAAATAGAACCTGAAACCGTGCGCTTACAAGCAGTCAGAGCCCGATGCCGCGAGGCCGGGTGATGGCGTGCCTCTTGGAGAATGAGCCAACGAGTTACTTTTAGTTGCAAGGTTAAGGCAGAGACAGCCGGAGCCGAAGCGAAAGCGAGTCTGAATAGGGCGTAAAGTAGCTAGGAGTAGACCCGAAACCAGGTGAGCTATCCATGGCCAGGTTGAAGCGAGGGTAATGCCTCGTGGAGGACCGAACCGTTGTATGTTACAAAATGCTCGGATGAGCTGTGGATAGAGGTGAAATGCCAAACGAACCTGGAGATAGCTGGTTCTCGCCGAAATAGCTTTAGGGCTAGCGTCATACCGTTTAATACCGGAGGTAGAGCACTGATTGAGGTAGGGGGCTAACAGCTTACCGAACTCATTCAAACTCCGAATGCCGGTATTTGAAGGATGGCAGTCGGACTACGTGAGATGAGTTTCGTAGTCGAGAGGGAAAGAACCCAGACCGTCAGCTAAGGTCCTGAAGTGGTGACTAAGTGGTAAAGGATGTGGAGTTACTGAGACAGCCAGGAGGTTGGCTTAGAAGCAGCCATCCTTGAAAGAGTGCGTAATAGCTCACTGGTCTAGTGATTCTGCGCCTAAAATATAACGGGGCTCAAGTCACCCACCGAAGCTACGGGTTTGCTGATGACTGAGGTTATCAGGGAGCAGTAGGCGAGCGTTCTGGGAGCATAGAAGCGATACCGAAAGGAGTCGTGGAGCGACCAGAAGCGAGAATGTTGGCACGAGTAGCGTAAATTATGTGAGAATCATAATCCCCGTAAATCTAAGGTTTCCGACGGAAGGTTGATCCGCGTCGGGTTAGTCGGGCCTAAGGCGAGGCCGAAGGGCGTAGCCGATGGACAACAGGTTAATATTCCTGTACCACGTTAGATTGACGACCGAGGGGGTGACGCAGGAGGGTAGGTTGGCCGGCGGTTGGAAGAGCCGGTGCTAAGCTTGTAGGTGATGAGGCAGGGGTTAAAAGACCTGCTGAGCTGAGGAGTGATGGCGAGCCCTATTAGGGCGGAAGCAACTGAGCCCAAGCTGCCGAGAAAAGCCTCTAGGTAGATCTATGTGACCGTACCGCAAACCGACACAGGTAGATGGGTAGAAAATACCAAGGGGATCGGGAGAACCTTCGTTAAGGAATTAGGCAAATTGGATCCGTAACTTCGGGAGAAGGATCGCCTTTGTAGGATGAACGTGGCAAGCCCACGGGAGTCTGAAGAGGCCGCAGAGAAATGGCTCTATCGACTGTTTACCAAAAACACAGGTCTGTGCGAAGTCGTAAGACGAAGTATACAGGCTGACGCCTGCCCAGTGCCGGAAGGTTAAGGGGAAGGGTGAGAGCTCTGAACCGAAGCCCCGGTGAACGGCGGCCGTAACTATAACGGTCCTAAGGTAGCGAAATTCCTTGTCGGGTAAGTTCCGACCCGCACGAAAGGCGTAACGAATGGAGCACTGTCTCAACGAAGGACCCGGTGAAACT
>CBDDHX010000010.1:0-5614 GCA_965228585.1 Caldilineaceae bacterium | reverse complement strand
GCGATGAGTGGCGAACTGGCGATACGCTTTCGTTCTTGTTTGAGTTGTGTTTCCTCTACTTCTCCGCTTCACCTGGTGGCCCCTACACCCACCTCCCCGCGTCGTTCCTCTTGTCATGTGCTGCAGGAGGCGGGGGGGGGGGCGCCTGCCCGGCGGGGGAAGGCGACCGCGGAATGGGGAAAGGGGCGGCGAAGGTTCGGCAGAGGCATTGGCGGCCGTTACACAGGCAGAGGGGGGAGGTGGCACTGGTGCATATATAGGCGCAGCCGCCGCTGCCGCCGCCAACACGCAAGCTGCTGTCCCTGCGCAGCATGTTTTCCACCATCCAGCTGCTGAGCGAGGGGGAGTCCCGCTCCCCTTCACCGTCGTCCCCGTCGCCATCGTCCGCCCTCCTGGACGTGCCGCAGGGCCGCCACACGCGCTCGTCTTCTGCGTCATCTGCGTCGTCATGGAGCTCGTGTGAGGAGGAGCTTCGGGACACGGACCAGCGGCTGTCGCGCCATCTCGCCGACATCACTGATGCGTTGGTGGAGCTGACCATTGAGGCCGATCAGGCAGAGGTGCTGGAGGCGCCAGTGTGGCAGGAGGATGAGCGCAGTCTGGCATGCGCCCGCGATGGAGAGGAAGATGATGATGAAGAAGAAGGAGAAGGAGAGGAAGACGGAGAGGTAGAAGGAGAGAGAGGAGCAAATGAAGAGGGTGAGGAAGTGGCAGAGGCCGACGTTGAGGTAAAGGGAGAGGCGCCGGAAAACGACGAGAAAGTGGCATGCTCCTTCGCTGACTGTACGCCCGACTTTGCTCTGCTGTGCTCGCTTTGCACTCTCTCACCGTCTGTATGCGCGTGGCGTAGTGGCGCCGCAGGAGCGGCTGAAGCGCTTCTTCCGCCTGCCGCCCGACGACGAGGTGCTGTGGGGTGAGTACGCGCCCCGTGCACCTGCTTACTGGCTGATGCTGGAGCATAGAGGGACATGCGTCGCTGGTGCGCGCGGTGTTGGTGCGCGGCGTGCTTGTGGTGTCGCGCACCGCTCTGTGCTTCTTCGCGTCTCTGTCTAGCACGTCGCTGCCTGCGCTGGAGGGCCGGTTGTACCGGCGCCGCCAGCGGGCGTCTTTGTGGTTCCGCCGCTACTTCGTGCTGCGCGAGGGCTCTCTGTACCAGCTGCAGGACAGTGGCGACCGCCTAACACATGCCGCGCGCATCCTGGCCATGCGGGACGTGGCAGCCGTACAGGTACTGCCCCTTCCCCCATTCTCCGCGCAGCCGCCTTCTTGTTGCCACACTGATAGTGTTCGTGGACAGTCGTACCACAGCGTGCGCGGAAAGCAGCACTGCTTCCAGTGCGTGCGACGTGACGGCCGCCGCGAAGTGTTCAGCTGCGATTCGGCCGTGCAGCAGGGACAGTGGATGGAGCGACTGCGCCAGAGCCTACTGGGCGAGACAGCCAAGCTCCGCTACGCGCGGCTGGTGCGTGTAGAGCCCTATGGTGGTCTGCTTGTGTTCTTACGCTGTCCAGTGAGAGGTTGTTCGAGAGATGATGTCCTCGGACAACACCATAGACGTTGTTTGTGTTGAGGACGGTCTTGAGTTTGGAGCGCAGAGACGGAGGGGATTTGTAAGGAGAGTGCATAGAATGGAACTTTGTTTCGAAAACAATAGTTATGCACACACGAGACGTGTTGGAGAACAAGATTCCAATCTAGTAGAGAGAGAGGGAGAGAGTTTGCGATGGTGTTACAAAAGAGAGTTGTGGTGAAGAGACAGTTCGCCTAACGTACGCTGCTCAGGTTCTACCCCGCAACGACCTTCGAGGCGCCGACGCCGTGCCCGGGCGCGCCTGTGCCGTGGTCACGCACAGCAGGCAACAGTACCTGTTCACATCTTTCGGCGCAGAGGGCGCGGCGCCGCTGCTGAAGGCACTCAACCTGCCGTCGCCCCTTTCTACGTCAACATCCGCCATGTCCTCCTACTCCTCCTCCGGGTCGCTGACGGCATCGGACACGGCGTCCCCGCCGCGCACCGATGAGCTCGGTACAGAGCTACTGCCGCATCCCAGCGCGGCCGCCGGTCCGCTGCCGTGCGTGCCGCAGGACGCTCAGAATGAGTTCTGTGCGCGCTTCAAGTCGTCGGCTGTGGTATTGGCATGTACGTAGGACGAGCAGGGCAAGCGTGTATGGTATGAAGCTGACGCGGGTGCTGCATGAATGCAGGCCTGGAGTGCTCAATGCTGCGGTTCGGCCTGGTATCCGGCCGCATCTTTCTGACTCGCAACGCGTTGTACTTCCACTCCAAGTCGCTATTCTCTGTTGTTCGTGTACGCCCTTGACACTGTACGCGTTCCCGCTAGCTTCTTGGCTTATGTGCACTCTACTGTCACTCTGCGCAGTATGGTGTTTCGCTACTGGACATAAAGTCCCTGCTGAAGGAGAATGCTGAGATGGTATTTCCCAACGCCATTCGCGTAGTTCTGAAGGACGACCGCGAGGTGAATATCGCATCCATTGTGTCGCGTCTTCTGACAATATGCTTTAAGCGACGCGTTTCGAATCAACTCTCTCACGAAATGACCTCTCGATACGACCTCTCTCTCTCGAAACGCCTTCGTCCCCAGTGACGTCTCTGCTTCCCGAAACACCCTTTCTGCCAGTCTCGCTACTCTCTCTTATGTTCTCCCTATCTCTGTCGTGCTCTGGCTCACTCATTCACCCACTGACTCACTCTCTCTGACAATCACTCACTCACTCACCCTCTCTACGACATGGCCTCGAAAATCTTGATCTTGTCTCACGCAGTGCGTGCACGTTAGATTCTGTTTGCGTCATTTAGCGACCGCGGCCAGGCGTTCCGTGCACTGCGCCACTGCTGCGAGATGCGGTGGAAGCGTGAGAAAGAGAAGGTTGCGCGCAGTCTGCAGTCGTCGCAAGAGGACGCGGAGATGGAAAGCGACCTAGTGGCTGCAATGGAGACGTCGTTGGCTGCCGCTACTGAGTACGAGGCACCCTCGCGCAAGTTGCGCATCGTCATCGTCACTATCGGCTCCCGTGGGGACGTGCAGCCATACATCGCGCTGTCACAAGGTTTGATACGTGCCGGCCACAATGTTACCATCGCGACGCACGAGGAGTTCCGCGGCTTTGTTGAGGGCTACGGAGTCACCTTCAACGTGCTCTCAGGCAACCCACATGAGTTGTTGGAGCTATGCGTGTCGAACGGTATGTTCACTGTTGATTTCGTCCGTGAAGCTCGGTCCAAGGTGGGTGTTGCATTGAGAATGTATGAGGGCGCTGCATGGCAGTAACGAGTGGCGCAGTTCATGGGAATGGTGGACCAGCTGATGGAGGACGTGTGGCAGGCCTGCCAAGGCATGGACGTTATCATTCAGTGCCCGCCGGTGCGTGCCATTGTTGCTTGCCATGATGTGTATTAATGACGGTAGCGGTCTGTTTGCGCTGGAACAGGTGATGGTGACACCGCATGTAGCCGAGGCACTGCGTGTGCCCCTGTTCTGCGCCTTTACCATGCCGTGGAGCCGCACCCGCGCCTTCCCTAACCCCTTCGCTACCACACCGGCGTCGCTCGGTGGCACTTACAACTACCTCAGCTACGTGATGGTTGAGCAGGCGATGTGGCAGCCGCTGCGTGAACGGGTCAACGTGTGGCGGCAGCGAACACTGCGTCTGCCACCCATCGGCATCGGTGCTGGTGGACACAGCCAGCTGCGGTCGCGGAAAGTGCCGTTTCTGTACTGCTGGTCGCCGCACCTTGTCCCAAAGCCCGTCGACTGGCCTGATTGGCTGTGCGTCACGGGCAATTGGCAGCTGCGTGAGGCAACGGCCGCCGACAAGCCGCCGTTCGTGCCGCCCCCGCAGCTCAAAGCCTTCCTGGAGGCCGAGCCCACTCGGCCGCCCGTATACATTGGTTTCGGCTCCATCGTTTGCCGGGACGCACAACACCTAACCGCCTGTGTGGTGGGCTCCCTGCTGTGTGGCGCCGTTGCCATTGTCGTTAATCCGCACAACACAGGTGGAGGGAGTGCGCAAGGCGGGTCTGCGGGCTGTGGTGAGCTCTGGGTGGACCACCATAAACATCGACGCATCCATGAGCGACCGTCTCCTGTTAATCGGTCCCACGCCACATGACTGGCTGTTCGAGCACGTTAGCGCCGTGTGTCACCACGGCGGTGCCGGCACACTGCATGCCGGTACGTATCGGTTGGGCGTGTGCGCTTGCCTGGATGCTGACGCCACCATGCAGGGCTGCGTGCTGGCCGTCCGACAATGGTGGTGTCCTTCTTTGGTGACCAGTTCTTCTGGGGAGACCGTGTAGCGGCGCTGGGAGCAGGTACGGTGGATGGTCTTGGCGACTAGCCGCACCTCTCATACCAACTGCACAACTGCAGGCTGCCACGTACGGTTCAACCAGCTCACATCTGACAACATGGCAACGGCGTTGAAGTCTGTTTCCACAGATCAGGCCATGCGGGTGAGCGCTCGTTCGAGCTTGAGCTACTCTTCTCATTGCAGTCACACAGGCAAAAGCGGCGGAGGTGGCAAAACGCATGGCCACGGAGACTCCGGTTGCCACAGCAGTCAACGCGTTCCATCGCTATCTCAATGTGTACGAAAAAGAGGGCTTCGGATATTCGTAGTTTCTTCCTTCTATTGGGTTTCACTTCCCATTTCTTTATTTATTTAGTTACGACGTCCAAGATGTATTTGTATGAAGGCTGGTGGTATCACCAATTGTAAAATGTAGACATCGCAATTCGGAAGAGTTTTCTTTTACCCCCATTTCTCCCCCAGATATTTAGTATTGAATTGGCGAGAATCTAAAGTGATTAGAGAAGTGATTCTGGCAGCTGGGCATGTGCTCATCTTTGTACCCTTATCAGTAATTTGAGGAAGTATTTTTCTTGAGAGTGAAGACATGGCAAAAGTGCAACAGGAGTGAATGAGGGGGCCCAACGTTTTCCTTGCGAAAGCCCGCCTCGTTCATCCCAGAGTATTCTTCTGGGTTGACAGAGAATAAGTATGAGTTTTGATTCTGGTAATAGGGCATGTGTTAGAGTAAATATGAAAAGAGCAACTTATAAGGGTAGCAAAAGGTGAGCACATGCTGTTAGAAATGGACAGTTTGTTTTGAGAATAAAACTTTTACTGAAAAACTAGCGCCTTTTTATGCTATCTCTAACGAAACTTCTTGACCAAGCGACACTGGGTACTTGGGTAGCCCTCAAAAAGGTCTATGGGTATCTGGCAGACTCCCGATCGAGGACTTCTCTTTCGCGGTGGTTGCGAGCCCGTCATTGGTGCCTGGTGCGATGCCGATTTCGGAACTGATGCAGTTGACAGCAAGTCCAGGACGGGATACATCATCACCATTGGGGGAACGGCAGTTGACTGGTTAGGTACTCGAAGAAGCAGGATATTGTCGCCCTCAGCACTGCGGAGGCCGAGTAAAGAGGTGTGAGCAGATAACCAAGCAGCATTGGCAATCGTGGAGAAGCCATCTACCGTGCACGGCCGCAGCAAGCACATTCGCGTCCGCTATCACTTCATTCGAGGCCTAGTCAACCGTGGAACAGTCAAGTACACGTTTCCGATTATACCATGTCCAACG
>CBDDHX010000009.1:0-1730334 GCA_965228585.1 Caldilineaceae bacterium | reverse complement strand
GAGAGCTAGGCAAGAGAACCGCGATGAGCGATCTAGGCATTACAAAACGGCTAGGACGGCTGTCTGTCTCTCTCCCTCTCTCTCTCCGTCTCACTCTCTCTCTTTCTCTCTCTCTTCTTCCACAGGGCATCGGGGGTTTGTCAGACCCCCTGGCCTTTAAAGGCCCCCCACTTTTTGGGAGTGTCTTTGAAAAGCAACGATGGTTTAGGTCCCCCTCGCTAGTTTAGAGATCATACTTTATTGTAGTAAACTGTCCCCTCTCTCTCCCTCTCTCTCTATCTCTCGATCTTTGCTTTGCTTTGCTCGGGGCTAGAGCCAGGGGCAGTCCCCCTGACCCGCGCTCAAGGCGCTTCCCCATCGACTGTACGACTGTACGAGAGGCCCTGAGGACCGAAGGTTGTGAAAGGAGTGGAGTGTCCCCGTGGAGGCAATTCTACAGCGCAACCTGGCGCGCCCGATCAGTTCCAGACTTGCAACAACACATACGCTCAACTGCAAAGTGACCCTAGAACACACTGCGTGTCTACTCAACCCACCTCACCTGCCTGAACCCCGACCTGTACTCCCTGCGTCTCACTACCTGTGACCTTCCACTCGACCCTGAACCTTACTCTTCCTAGTTTGGTTCCCCCCCCTCTTCAGCACAGCTGGCTCCAAGAGACAAGGAACGACGGTGACCCCTGTGTTGGCTTGGGGCCTCCTCTCGCTCTGGGGTTACAACAGCAACTGGCTTCACCCGAGAGGGAGCTCCATTCCGCTCACAGCTTGCGAAGGTGTGCATGTGAAAGCAAAGCAAGCTTGCAGTAACCAACAGCCAAAAACTGCTCAAGTAGTGTGCCCCCCTTCTCTCTGCAATCTACTCTAACCCACCCTACCCGCCTGACCCTGCCTGTATCCGGAACTGAGGCCTGGTCCACATCACTACCTGCGACCTTCCACGCAACCCGAACTTCCGCACTTGCCGCAGCTTCCAAGACTGAGTGGGTGCCCCAGGGAAGCTTACAGCCAGTATCACAAAAGGCACAGGCCTGGGTAGGGAGAGAGGGCGGTTCCCCGACTCATTCATCTGAGAATGGACCGATATATGTTTGCACACATACATACATACATACATACATACATACATACATACATACATACGTACGTACGTACGTACGTACGTACATACGTACAGACAGACAGACCGATAGGCAGGCAGACCGACAGACAGACAGACAGACAGTCAAACAGATGTCACAAGCTAACAGATGTCGATACATTGGCATGGATGTTATCGGGTTTCTCTTGTTCGTTCCTGTCTTGGACTTATCTACAGCTCTCAACCTAAAACCCTGGAGCCTAAACCCTTAGCCCCTTCTCTCGGGGCAGCACCATGTCGGTAGGCTCCTCGGCATTTTGGGCATTGCCGCAACAAGCCTTGGTGTGCTGCTGTTGTCAATCTTTCAGGGG
Organism: Caldilineaceae bacterium; assembly: GCA_965228585.1. Classification (GTDB taxonomy): domain Bacteria; phylum Chloroflexota; class Anaerolineae; order Caldilineales; family Caldilineaceae; genus JAHBVH01. Next base: position 1,728,885 of record CBDDHX010000009.1, on the reverse strand, counting down.
TTGCTACAACGGTTCCTTTCAGGGAAAGGATCTATCAAGGGCACGAGAGCATTTTTTGTTTGAGGCATCAGGGTTGGAAGGCCTTTGCATCGGAAACTAATGGCCTGCACGAAAAGCTAACGGCCCGAAGATCTAGGGTGCCAAACGGAGACCCAACCGTTGCCCTGGGAAGGCGCCCCGAGAGCCGAGCAATGTGGTTTCCCATGGCCCGCGAAAGCGCGGGCCCGTTCGGGGGACCCGAGTCTCCGAACCAAAAGGCCTCTCTGCATCAACATGGTAGGCCGCCACTCTCATCTCACTCAAAGGTGCAGATGACGGCACTTGGACACATGTTTGCTGAGAGAGTGCTACTAAGACAAACACGCGCAACCCATGCACTGAAAACCAATCAGAGAAAGCTCTGGTCGACGTTGCTTTGCTTTGCTGCTGCTGCCACCGCCGTGGCTGCCGCTGCCGCTGCTGCTGCTGGCGCCGGTACGGTGGCTGCTCCTCCTCTTCCTCCTCCTACTCCTGCTCCTGCTCCTTTTCTCCCGACGCCTGGGGTAGGGTAGGGAAGATTTGGTGCTACAAGTACAACGCTGCAACTCCTGTCATGACTACCTCTTCCACTGGAGAGTACTTTGCTTGGCTGCTTGACCTTCACAAGACCCTGTCTTGCCAACCCTGGCCCTTGAGTTTCGAAATGGCTCTGTTGTGGTTATTCCCTGGGCTCACGATTCTTGAATGGCTACGAGGACATTGGCTGAACGACACCTGTTCATGCCGCCAAAGTACCTAGAACTCAAGTCACGAAGTTTCTGTTGAGATTGTCGGCATTAGGCAAATTCCCGCTTTTCGACCGCTGGCTCTCTGATTGACGAGGTCTGCACAAGCAGCATACAAGAAGCTCTGGCAGAGAGCAGCGGAGGCTTTCCCACCAAACGGCATTTTAGAACGCTTGCACGGGCTGCTGGAATGCAGCGAAACAACAATACCTCCGAAGGTCCACACGATGGTGTCTGTGTACAAGGCTAAGGGGTAGGGGTTGCCGCTCCAATATGGGGTGCCTTAGAGACTCTTTTGATTGAACATCTCCCCCTAAACCCTACGGTCCTACATCCCAAACCCTGAGGCCTACAGAGCCCAAAAGCGTAAACCCCTAAATCCTAAACCAAAGCCCAAACCCCGAAGCGCCATAATAATCCCCAGCGAAATCCTGCCCTCTTCCGAACCCCTCTTGTAGCAAAAACTCCCTCAAGTCTCCGCCCCAAAGAGCTCTTTGGCCCTACGGCCGCTTGCTGAAGAGCTCCTCCCAGGTGGGAGGCATGCCTGGCCTTGGAACGAGAAAAAGCGGGTTAGGGCTTATAGGGTTTAGGGAATAGGGTTTAGGGAGTAGTGTTTAGAGTTTTGGGTTGAGGGCTTAGAGCTTAAGGTTGTTTAAGGCCCTCTTGGCCTACAAGGGGTCCTCTGCGGGTTCATACTATAAGGGCGGCGACTGTACAGGTTCTATTCTGTGTCCTTTTGCGGGGTTCAGGGCACCCAACTTAGAGCGTTTGTATAGCGCGGGGCCTGGGTGGGGGAACTTAGGGTCCGTGGGTTGGGCGGTACAGTGAGTCGAGAAGTTGAGATCCGGCTTTACACTCGAAACCCTGAGAGTGTCATACCTGAAATGGGCGGGGGGATTCGCAAGTATTGCAGTAGAATATTATCACCTGACCGAAGCCAACCCCAAAGCCTTCATCCTAGAGAATTTGCAAGATGCTTTTCAAACCCTACTGCTGCTACGTCGGGTTCTGGGGGCTCGCGTAGGTACAACACGGCTTGGTTTCTTCACCCTGCCCATGTGAGGGAGGGATGGAAGAACAAGCTGCGTAGCGACCTCGAGCCTGAAGCATGAACCGATGCTACAACTCCAAATCTCAAAAAACCTATTGAAATTGCTGAGCCCCCTGTCCGGAAACGTCCGAATACCCCAAAGCATTTTCCTAGTTTCTACGAGTGCCGCACCAGTCGCCGGCTGAGGGGCTCAAGTCTGGCCAGATCACGACCCCCCTTCTCATCGTGACTGCGGCCAACACTCAGGAAACAAGACCGAAGCTACTGATAGAGACCCTGGTCCATCCAGGCCTCTTGCGGCTGCCGGGCACCCCTGAAGAAGGAAACTGAGGCCCAGGCGACTCTGCAGCACTACTGGCTGCAACACTTACCCAAACACCAAGGAGACCCTAACCCCTAAACACTAACCCCTAAAACCCTGAACACCAAAATGCCAAAACCCTAAACACCAAAATGCCAAAACCCTAAACCCTAAAACCCCTCAACCCTAAACCCCTAAACCCCTAAACCTCTAAACCCGGAACCCCAAAACCCGCCGAAGCGAATCCCCTCGTCCCGAAGCTCGGGCCCCGACTGTTTCAGCTGCGACTCGTAAGCACAGGCCTCTCGGTGTACTGTATGCCATACTAACAGGGTTCAGGGTTTAGGAAGTTTAGGGTTTAGGGTTCAGGGTTCAGGGTTCAGGGTTCAGGATTTAGGGTTCAGGGTTCAGGGTCTGGGGTTTAGGGTCAGTGCATATACTTCAGTAGAAATACAACGGCACAACATTGCTGTAATAGCGGACTTTCGTAATCTAGAACACGATGTTATAGTAAGAACCCTGTAATAGTCCTAGAACAATACTGTGCGAACACTTCATGCATTACAGGTTTTGGTCAACTTAGGCTTGCAATTAGGGTCTGAGACTTCTCATGTCTTTCAAGTTTACTGCATCTTAACGGGCTCCAGGGTTTCGCGCTAGGGCTTAGGGTGTATGCGACATCTTAGGGCTCCAGGGTTTCACTGAGGAGGAGCTGGGGCTAAAGATTCTTTGGGTTTCGATGGCTCCGGCCATGTCGGCGTCGCAGACCATCTCTGGTTGACGCCCAAAAAGATCAGCGAGGTCGTTGGTTCTTCTGGATGGCTCGGGCTTCGGGGACTGCACCGTTCGTCCGTGGGGTTTCTATAAAGGGCAAAATTGCGGGGGCCCTTTTTCGGACCTCTGTACAACAGGGAGACCTCGGCACATCATCCATATTGGCGGATCTCCTTTCTGGAAACTCCTACAGACCGAGATGAGGAAGTCAGTATCCAGATATCCAAAGTAATGGCACCTCTTTCTTTTCCTCATGGTCAGCGTTCATCACCACCAAAACCCCAAGTCCTGAAAAAATAACCCTACACCCTGAAGCCTAAACCCTAAACCCTAAACCCAAACCCCTAGCTAAACCCTATAAACCTTAAGCTTTACCCGAACATCTCACCCCAAGAGGCCTTCTGCTGCTCCGGAAGTGTGTATCCTGCTGGGCTTTCCACAGGTGCTGTCTCGGCCGTCTCCTTCGGGGAGCAAGGCTGGGGGTTTATAAGTGAAGGGCTTCAGGCTTCGAGTTCAAGGCGTGGGGCTCGAGGGTTTAGGGTTTAGGGTTGGTTTGGGGTGTAGGGTTTGGGTGTGGGCGTGGGGCTCGAACAGGGCGGATGGGAAGTGCGACTGGCTCCCAAGACGCCCTAGGCGCAGCGGCGTGCTAACACAGGGAAGGCTGAGGATGGGGCTTAATGCCAATCTCCTGACATCCGGGTATCCGAGACCTGGACTACAACTAAAGAAACCGTTGAACATTGGAATTAGACCCTCAACTCTAAACCCTTGACCCTGAACCCGTTCTGAAGCAGGCTGAACCCTAAACCCTGAACCCTTAAAGCCTGAACCTTCAAACCCTGACCCCTTAAACCCTGAACCCTCAGCCCCAAACCCTGAAACCCTAATGCCTTAAACCCTTTTGCAGCGGGCTTGCCTCGTTGCCCCTGATCTACCTCTGCCGCGTGCCCAAGCAGAAACGAACTGTCGAAACCCCTGGAACTCCTGTCAATCACTTGAAGCGCTCGTAGCACCAACCCGAACAACCCCAAAGCCCCGAAACCCCCTTAACCCTAGACCCCTGAACCCTAAAACCCTGCAAACCTCTAACCTTCTGGCCTTCTGGCGTCGGTACTTGGCCAGCAACTCGTGCTGGTCCTTCACCAATGAGTAAACCTTCCTCAGGTGGCCGGTGTCTCGAGGGTTTAAGGATTTAGCGTAGGGGTTTTTTCGACTCTCACTCTGGCACACGGCAGGCGAGGCTCCTCACATGTGCGTCACGCCAGAAAAATACAGGGCTCAACAGGGGTTTAGGGTTTAGGGTCGCGTCTCTGACCACAGGGCTTTTGCCTAGGTCTCCAGTAGACGCCCCATGAAAACAGAGTTCCTTCTTCCTGCTCTTCCGTTTGATTTAAAAGGGAGCCAAAAGCAAGAAAAAGCACAAAAAGCACAAAAGGCACGACTGGAGAACATGGATCTTTGCTTAGGATTCAGGTTTAAGGTCCAGCCTTTAAGGTTTAGGCGCTAGGCGTCCTTTTCCTCAGAGGGTTTGGGGTGTGAGGTTATGGTGCCTTGGACAAGGCCAAATCTGCACCCCAGACACTGAAGCAGAATGAAGTTGCCTGAAATCAGTCGCCACAAGAAGGAATATACATCATTTACTGGATATTCCTCGGATGGTAGCTTGTATTCAACTCCCCAAAACAAAGGAGCCAGGAGCCAGGGTCCCGACTCTAGGCGATCCTCGATCAACAGGAAGTCCTGCCCCAAAACGACCAAGGACGAAAGAGGGTGACCGCCAACCCGTTGAACCCTAAACCCAAGGGCGGAAGACAGGGACCTGTGCACGTTTGGGGGTTCAGAGATGATGATGCTGATGGTGATGATGATCCTGCTGGTGATGGCAAGGGAGTTGTCATACTGCCACTCGTACTGCAATAATACCAACAAATAGAGTAACAATGGTGCGGGACTATGACTATGGATCATGTGCTCAGGAAGAATACTACGAATGGTGGCACCTAGTGGTTGTGACAGTACTTCTGCAGTTCTCGCCTGGCGAAACTGATTCTGCTACAGTTAGTCCAACTAAGCCCTGCTGGCAGCGGGAACAGAAAGGGCTGTTAAGGAAACTCTTGCAGGAACATCCGAATTCCTTTTGCAACAGGCTTTCCACTTCGCCCGGAGTTGGAGCAAGCAGCCCGAATTCCTAAACCCTGATCCCCAAACCCTTCTCGCTCAAACCCTACCCTAAACCCAAACCCAAACCCCCCTTGTGTGAGATGCTGGCCTGCCCGAGGCAAAGCTGGAAGTCTTTTGCAGCCGTCTCGCAAAGCTTCTGCGTATCCTTGAGCCTGACACATATACATAAATATGTAAATATATCTATCTATCTATCTATCTATCTACCTATCTATCTATCTATCTATCTATCTATCTATCTATCTATATATATTCTCACGTATCTATACATACATACATACATACATACATACATACATACATACATACATACATGCATGCATACATGTTATGATATGTATACATATACATACGCGCATTCCTTCATGTTTATTCATCTTTATATCTTTTATATATTTGTCTCTCTTTGTTTATTGATTTAGAAAAGTATTCCTCTAAGGTTCGCTAAAGGCTTCTACCGGAGCTATTGTAAGGGTTCTAAGATATGAGGATTTTAGTGATTACAGTGTTTGGGGGTGCAGTGTAGCGTGATTGTATAGGGACCACAAGGGAGTACGATAACTAATGGTTCAGATCTCTGTATAAGGGGGCTGGACTGGTCAGCGCTGGGTGCTCCCGGCGAAACCCTACATCCGAAACCCTAAACCCATCTCTACCAGTATTTGGGTCAGGACGGTCTACGGGTTATGCATGTCTGTCTGCATGTCTGCATCTCTGTCTGTGTTGCCATGCCTGTTAGGGTTTACGCATGTGTGGGCACATGCACATGAGCATACACGGGTTCCGGGTTGACTCTTCCAGGTCGGAAGGCGGCATAGAAGCGCTGCAACAGGCGATGCGATTCTGGTGACTAGCTGTCCTTCAGAATTCTATTATTATTTATTATATTATACTATACAAAATTATCCTATTTTATTACCTCTTGCGATGTGGTGCAATCGTCGGTGGTTCTGCTGCCATCTTGCTCGTTGTTCTGTCATTCGTCTCATCAGCCCTCAAAGAAGCCATACGCGGCCGCACTTTCTGAACTAAAAACTGGAACTTCTTCTGAACTCACGCCATGTCCCAACTTTCGACGCCTCTGTTCCATGCTGTCAGCGTCGAGGCCCGTCCTTAGACGACGGGTCGTAGGGCATCGGGCGAAGTCTTGCTGTGGACAAAGGTTGCTGGCTCTACCGCGAAAGGAGCGTTGTTGGGTTTTGGGTTTCGGGCCCTTTCCATAGCACCATATGCCAGGTCATCATATGGTAGACGCTTTGCGGCGAGCCGTGGGGAAATGGGAGGAGCATGGCTGCGAGATGACAAGGCGAAGGACCAGCTGGTCGGAGAGCCAAGAGACCAAGCCGCAGCTGGGACAAGAGAGGGGAACCGCGACAACCCTTGGGGTCAAAAGCAAAAAAAAATGAACCCAAGCCGAAACCCACGAAACCTAAACCCCAAAGCCCCAGAAAATGACATGAACCCGGGGCCAACAGTGGGGGGCTTCACTGCTGAGGGTCTAAGATGGTCGAAGGCTTTCTTTCGGGGCCTGTAGTGCTAGGCCAGAGGTTGGTTGGGTCTAGGGCGCAGATCTTTAGGGTCGTTGGGTCTGGGGGGTTCTAGGGTTAGGGATTTAGTGTTAAAGTTTAGGAGTTTTGGGATTTAGGGGTTAGAGTGTGACAATGCTGTAACCGCAAACCCTACAGAGCCCTGAATCTAAGGCCCACGCCACCGAATGATGTGGGCAGACTTGTTGTCCTTGCCGCTGGACCGTCAGATTTAAAGTCTAAGGGTTCCAAGTTCCGGGAGCGGGAACCCTTAAGGTTCACCCTTGATTGGATCGGGGATACAATTGCAGTTGAGTGCATACAGTGTTGCCTTGTCTAGCTCAGTATAGCATTGACTACTATAGCACAGGGTATGGTATACTTATGTGTACACATACAGAGAGTTATAGCAGAGTACAGATATGGTCTTTATGGAATTGCTATGGGTCTTAACCCTCCCATGACCAACCCTCAACTCTACGACCTAAATCGCAGCGTTTTTTGCTGCAGGAAGACTGTATTTATTGAAGTGCCCTGTTCAGGTTCTGTTTGGTGGGTCCTCCGATGGGCGGGCCTTTGTGTAGGTCTTGATGACAGGCACGATGCATGAAATCGGTGCACATAGCCTACACTCTCAATCCAAAATCTGCGGCCAGCTCTACCATGACTCGAGGAAGCCTCCCGGCAGGGTTCTAGCCAAGATACAGGGCACGGCTCTAAGGCTCAAGAGAGAGAGAGAGAGAGAGAGAGAGAGAGACAGAGGGAAACAAGAAAGCGAGAGAGAGGGAGAGAGAGCGAGACGTGACTGACAACCGAGCTGACAGCCCCCAACGCGCAGTCGGTGAAGTCAGATTACTATTCGATTGTAGATGCCGACGAGTGGCCGCTGGCAGGGCTGGTGGTGCTCATCGATCGGCGGCGTCAAGCTGTACGCGCCGAGCTACACCTTTACGAAGATGGCGAACGGCAGAACGAATATGCGTTGCGGCGGGCAGAGAGCATTCTGAGCAACCAATATTACAGCATGGATCCAGTGCAACTGCAGGTGATGCAGAGCTACCCCTGGCGCGAAACGCTGGAGATCCACGCCAACGCAGAACCGGCATCGCCCCAGACAGATGTCATGGCCATCTTTCAAGAGTATTGGCAATATATTGTGGGGGCGGCAGCGCTCCTGATTCTCTTCCTCTTTATCTGGTTGCTCGCGTCCTTCTTCGGTTCGCCCGAAGATACATCGACCACGCTGGCAACAGAGACGATGGCGCCAACCGTGGCCGTGGATGGCGCGGCCCCCGCAGAGGATGCCGCACCATCCACCGCTCCGCTCGTGGGCGAGCAGACAAATGGCTTGGGGCCGAGCACAAACGCCGACCCCAATCTGGCTGTGGGCAAGCGCGCGCGGGTGGAGCCAGGCCTGACCGTTGCCCTCGTCAGCGAACCAGTCTCTGATCAGGAAAAGGTGGTCGGGTATTGGCGCGAGGGCGAAGAGGCAGTGCTCATTGATGGGCCGGTCCGCAAGCAGGGCAATGCTGATACCATTATCTGGTGGCGCGTGCGATTGGATGATGGGATGGAAGCCTGGGCACCGGCCAATACCAGTGAATTGACCCTGATCCGGGTTGTGGAATAGTTATACCGCAGCGGGGCAAGGGATCTCACGATTCGCGTGAGATCCCTTGCCCCGCGATCTGTCTCTGTGCCACCTGCCCCCCACTTCTACTCTACCATCCACCTCTACGCTTTCATCAATCTCTACGCTTTCATCAATCTCTACGTTATCAGCAGCCCATGCGCGTTTGCAACTACCCCACCAGCGTGAGTGTGGTTGCGTCCAGTTGAAGCTGCAAGTCAGCGCCAACGGTGAGCGCGTGCAGGTGTGGCGCGACCAACGCAGTGGGTAAATCAAAACCCAGCCGGTAACGCTCCCCCGCGTGTTGCTCAATGCCCGACACCGCCACCTCGGCCCGGTAGGTTGCACCGCGGAAGGAGAGCAAGGTCAGCGTGCCGACCAAGCTCGCGGTCGGAGCCGGGCTTGGTGGGGTTGCCCTGCCATGGGAAAGTGGCGTCAACGCCTGTACCCCATCCGGTCGGATCAACAGCAGTTGGTCGGGCTGGGCAACGGCTTGGGCCAAGAGCGCCGTTGGCACGGGCCACTGGCCAAAGGGTGTGGTGAGCGTGGTCTCTGTGCCAGCGCTGGGCTGCACCGGCACGAGGTTGGTCAGCCCCAGGAATCGGGCAACGAATGGCGTGGCCGGTTGCTGATAGACCGCAGTGGGCGTGCCAATCTGTTCAATTGTGCCCGCCCGCATCACCACCAGCCGATCGGCAATGGCAAAGGCTTCCTGCTGATCGTGGGTGACGTAGAGCGCGGTTGCCGCCACCTCTTGCAAAATTGCCCGCAATTCGGTTACCAGTTCGTCGCGCAGGGTGCGGTCGAGGCTACCCAGCGGTTCGTCCAGCATCAACAGGCGTGGATTGGGCGCGAGACTGCGCGCCAACGCCACGCGCTGCCGTTCTCCGCCACTCAGGTCAAAGATCGAACGGTCGGCATAACCGACCAGATCAACCAATGTTAGCACCTCCTCTGTCCGCCGTGCGATCGCTGCTTTGGCATGCCCCGCCATGCGCAAGCCAAAGGCAATATTCTCGGCAACGGTGCGGTGGGGAAAGAGCGCAAATTCCTGAAACATGAGCCCGAAATTGCGTCGGTGCACGGGAATTTGCGTCAGATCCTTGCCGTCGAGGCGCAAGTGCCCCTGGTCCAATGCTTCCAAGCCAGCCACGATGCGCAACAACGTAGTTTTGCCACAGCCACTTGGTCCCAACAGACAAACGATCTCGCCCCGCTCCACGGTCAACGAAACGCCACGCAAGACGGGCGCGCCATCAGTGTAACGCTTTTGCACCGCCTCGATTGCTAACATGGCTGGCTCCGTTCCCGCCAGTCGCCACTGGGAATTGGCACGTGCGCAACCGCGTCGGCTGGTTCGCCCAGATAGACCCACGCTGTCACTGCCGCGCCGGTGGCCAGGATCACCTGTCGTTGCACCCGCACATATTCGTCGCCTTCGTAGCGATCTAGCTGAGCCAGTAGCCGCGCAACAGCCAAAGGCGCGATCCAATGAACTTCCCCGTGGACCACACCGGCACCATCCACGGCAATTGGATAGCGCCCGGTGGAATAGAGCAGTGCGCCCGGCAAGCTGGCGCGTGCACTGCGCTGGCTCACCGCGGCCAGATAGCGAAACGCCGGTTCATGGCGCATCAACGTGCCATAGACAAACAGAGGTACAGCTTCCATGCAAAAACTCCAGAAATCTGCTGACAGCGGGTGCCAGCATTCATTGAAGAGGCTGGCACCGGGCAGAACATGTGCACAACCGGTAGACCGATAAGCTAGCCATCATGCCTAAAATTCGCTGCTGTTGGGCAGCCGAAAGCGCTCGATCAACAACAGGGCAACGGCACAGACAACCATCAACAACGTGCTCATGGCCAGCGCCTGGCCATAGTTGAGCAGGCCAGGCTGTCCCAGCGCGCGGAAGATGATCACCGGCATGGTTGGGGTGTCGGGGCGGCTGATCAGCAACGTTGCACCAAACTCGCCCAGGCTCACGGTGAAGGCAAAGGTGGCGCTGACCAACAACGCGCGCAGCAAGATTGGCGCGTCGACCTCCCACCAACCACGCAGGGGCGCGGCCCCCAACAGAGCAGCCGCCTCTCGCAGCCGCGGATCCAGGCTGCGCAGCGCGGGCAGAAAGGTGCGCAACACAAAGGGCGCTGCGATCAGCGTGTGGGCGATGGGGGTCAACAGCAACGACGTGCGCAGTGCACCCATGGAGATGATGTAGCCAAAGCCCAATGTGACGGCCGAGGTGCCCAGCGGCAACAGAAAGATCGGATCGAGCAGTGCCGTGAACCAGGAACGGGGCCGAGCCAAGAGATAGGCGCTGATCACCCCCAGCGTGAGGCTCAGCGCCATGGTTGCACTGGCAAAGATCAACGAATTGCGCACAGCCACAATCGGCGGCACAAAAAACGCACTCTGCCGCCGATTGATCAACAACTCTTGATAGTAGACCAACGTCCAGCCTTCACCGCCAAGGGTAAAGCTCCGCCAGGCCAACGCCAGCAACGGCCCCAACAACACCAGCAACATGGCCGCTAGCCCGCCCCAGAGCCAGAGCCAAGCGCGCCCGCGGGGCGGCCGTGCCTGCCGGATCGCTGGCTGCAGTTCCAGGGTGACGCTCAGTCGTGCCTGTAAGCGCGTGTAGACCGCCATCACGGCAAAAGTCAGCACCATCTGCACCAGGCTGAGAAAAGCCGCCACGGGCAGGTTAAAGAGATTGACCGCTTGACGATAGATCTCGACTTCCAACGTGGCAAATTGCAGACCACCCAAAATCAGGATTACCCCAAAGCTGGTGAAGCAGAAGAGGAAGACGAGCAGGCCAGCCGCGGCAATGCTTGGGGCCAGCAAGGGCAAGGTCACGCGCAAGAAAAGTTGCCACGGCCCCGCGCCCAAAACCGCCGCGGCCTCGCGCAGCCGCGGATTGAGGTTGGACCAGAAGCCCCCCACGGTGCGGATGATGACGCTGACATTGTAGAAGGCATGAGCGAGCAGGATGATCCAGATGGTCTGCAAGAGTTGGATGGGCGGCTGCTCCAGCGCCAACATTGCCTGCAGCCACTGGTTTACCACGCCCTGGCGCCCAACGAGCGCGGTGAAGGCCGCGGCCACCACCACCGTGGGCATCACGAAGGGAATGGTCGTCAGCGCACGCAACAATGTTTTGCCGGGGAATGTGTAGTGGGCAAAGAGGTAGGCCAACGGCAATCCCAGGGCTAGCGTCAGCAAGGTGGAAGCAGCGGCTTGCCAAGTGGTAAACCAGAGTAGCTGCCAAAAAAATCTGGAACGCATTAGCTCACTAATGGTGCCAAAGAGCGTACCATCATCGGCCAAGAAGCTCAATTGTAGGATGCGCCACAGGGGATAGAAGAAGAAGATGGCGAGAAAGAGCAACGGCAGACTATAGAGCAGGTAGAGCAGAGGATGCGATGAATGTTTCATTTGAGCCAAGTTTACAGAGCAGTCGCGTCGCAGGGCGAGCGATCTCACCCACCCTGCGACAGACTCAAGAGGGACCCGTTTAGCGCAACATTACGTCGGTCCACGCCGCGATCCACGCTTCGCGGTTGGCATCGATGTATGCAGGGTCAAGCATGACGGGATCGGCAGGCTGCTCGGCAAATTGTTCGAACAGCTCGGGCAATGGCGTTGTGGGCAGCGCGGGGTAGACGAACATCTGCAGCGGCAGATCAGCCTGGAAGGTTTCACTGAGCATGAAGTCGACCAACGCCTGGGCTAGCTCCACTTTTTCTGTACCCTGCAAAATCCCAACAAATTCGATTTGCCGGAAGACGCCAGCAGTGGGATTTACGTTGACGCTGGCCGGTTCGGTGCGATCATCGCTGGCAAAGAGTACATCAGCCGGCGGGCTGGTCGTATAGCTGACGACCAGCGGCCGATCGCCACTACCGCCAGAGCCAACGGTAAAGTGCTCATAGTAGGCGTCGCTCCAGCCGTTGGTTACCAGCACATCATTGGCGCGCAGAGCCGTCCAATAGTCGAGATAGCCCTCTTCGCCAAAGTAGCTCACCGTGGCGAGCAGAAAGGCCAACCCCGGCGACGAGGTGGCGGGATTTTGCACCACGAGCAGTCCACTGTACGCGGGATCCGCGAGATCGTCCAATGTGGTGGGCAAGGGAATGCCCGCTTCGGCAAACCAGTTGCGGTCGGCATTGATGTTGATGTAGCCGACATCAACGGGCAGCAGTCGATGCTCGGGGTCGATCTCCAATTCGTCGGGAATCTGTTCCAGCGCCGGTGCGGCATAGGGCTGAAAGATATCGGCATCCAGCGCACGGCTCAGAAAGGTGTTGTCCACCCCAAAGAAGAGATCGGCCAAGGGAGCGTCCTTGCTGAGGATCAGCTTGTTCAACGCTTCGCCAGCATCGCCCAAGGCCAGAAACTGCAGCGTAACATTCTGTTCTTCTTCAAATCTCTGTAACACCTCTTCGCTCACGTTGAAAGAATCATGACTGGCCAGTACAAGCGTTTGACGTTCGCCCTCTGTCTCTGTCTCATTTGGCTCTGTGTTACTCACCTCTGTCTCATTTGGCTCTGTGTCACTCGCATCCTCGGCAGATGCCGGAAGAGTGCCAGCAGCAGGGGTGGCGACGGGTTGGCAGGCAGCCGCGGCCAACATGAGCAGCAGCCCCAGCAACAGCACAAACCCGAGGGTTGTCAAGCGAATCTTGCGTTGAAAATACATCGTTTTCTCCTGTGCATCAGCACAAGTCAAGAGCAGCAACTTGTGCAGGATCATAAAACGCCTCACCCATCCGGGTAAGGCGTACGATGCATCGTTATTGTTGGTGCGACGCGTTCCTACGCTGGCATTACCCAGATCAGGTTCCTGGGTCGGCAGCAGAACGACTACCCTCTCAGCCCGGCGCTTCCGAGCTCCCCACCATGATGGCATATCAAGCTATGAGTATACATGCTTTGGGTGAATTGCTCAAGTTCAATAGCCCTGCTCTCGATCTACCAGATTGCGCAGTGGCTCGCCACGGCGATAGCGGTCGAGATTGTCGAGGAAGATATCGGTGATCCGGTCGGCGTTGTGGGGGCTGCTACCGCTGGTATGTTGGCCCAGAATGACATTGTCCAGCTCCCACAGCGGTGAATCCTGGGGCAGCGGTTCGGGATCAGTCACATCCAGACCCGCGCCCGCGATCCAGCCGGAGCGCAATGCTTGGATCAGCGCCGTGGCTTCAATTGAGGCCCCGCGTCCCACATTATAAATGTACGCGCTAGATTTCATGGCGCGCAATTCTGGCTCGCCCACGATCGCGGTTGTTGCCTCGGTTAGTGGCAGCGCGAGTGCCACGTGATCGGCCTGTGGCAGGACATCCAACAGTTGTTCGGGCCGACATTGCAGATCGAGCTCGGGAAAGGGGTCGGCGGTGCGGCGCACACCGATCACCCGCATGCCTAGCAGCTTGGCCTTGGCAGCCAAAGTGCCGCCAATATCCCCCAGCCCGATGACACAGAGTGTCTGCCCGGCCAGCTCAAACTTTTCGGCAATCACCTGTGGGGCCACGCGGGCGCGGTCGGCCTGTGCACGCCAGAGCGTGGGCAGGCGGTTGGCAAACGCAAACATGAGCGCCAGTGTCTGCTCGGCAATGGGTGTGCCGTGGGCACCGCGCGCGTTGGTTAGGAGGATCTCCCGTTCGCCAAGCCCAGCCGCGAGCAGATGATTGACGCCCGCGGTCCCGGCTTGTACCCAACGCAACTGTTGAGCAGCGGCAAATGTGCCGGGTGGAAATTTCTTGCTAAAGATAATTTCGGCCTCTGTTACGTTGGCCAGATACGTTTCCGAATCAAGGCAGTAACGAAACTCGAGATCGGGATGTGCTGCTGACAGGCGAGCCAGATTTTCAGCCCCGATAGCTTCTCCAATCACGACGATGGTACGACCCATAACATTCCTCTTCCCATTTTTGTGTGGCTGGTCTTCTTGTGTGGCTGGTGAGCAGCAAAGGCTGGTCGGCCCACTGAAAAAAGTGCTTTGTACATTTTTGCACATCCTGCTACCATACTCACTATACCACAGGCAAAATTTTCCAACCACCCGATTTTTCGCGTGCATGCTATCCGTTTACGAGAGGAAATCACCATGCTCACTCAGGAACAGATTAACGCCTATCACCGCGATGGCTATGTGATCGCCCGCGGCCTCTTTGATGCCGCAGAGATCGAGCTGCTCCATCGCACCGCGGTGGCAGACCGTCAGCTGGATCAACAATCATTTGGCCGCGCGGACGGCGAAGGGGGCACCGTGCGCCTTTCGCTTTGGAATCACCCTGGCAATGGCATCTATGGCATGTTTGCCCGCTGCAACCGTACCGTCGATGCAATGGAGCAGCTCCTTGGCGGCGAAGTCTATCACTATCACTCCAAGATGATCCTGAAAGATGCCAAGGTTGGCGGTGCCTGGGCCTGGCATCAGGATTATGGCTATTGGTACGAAAACAATGTGCTCTATCCACTCATGTCCAGCATGTCGATTGCGGTTGATCCGGCGACGCGGGAAAATGGCTGCATGCAGGTGCTCAAAGGCTCGCATCACATGGGACGCATTACCCATGGTCTGACGGGCGAGCAGGCAGGCGCGGATCTGGAACGGGTGGCCGAGGCAGAAAAGCGGCTCGAACTGGTCTACTGCGAAATGGAGCCGGGGGACGCGCTCTTCTTCCACTGCAACCTGCTGCACCGTTCGGATCAGAACCGCTCGGAGAACGCGCGCTGGTCGCTGATCTGCTGTTACAACGCGGCCCGTAACGATCCCTATCGGGAAGCACACCATCCCAGCTATACCCCGCTGCACAAAGTCGCGGACAGCGCGATCAAAGAAGTGGGCATGAAACGCTTTGAGGATGATGAGACCGACGTCGCATTCCTAGATCCCAAAACTGACCAGAGCGCGGAAGGAGAGAGCCAGAAAAGAGAATCCGCTGCGCATTGAGGTCATGTCAGCATCAGGGCAGCAGCCCCATAGCGCGCTGGCGCGCCGTCAACAGGCAAGTCCATGTAGCAACAGGCCCATGTAGAAACTGGTCCATGTAGAAGAGTCATCAACAGCAAGCAAAGAGCAGCAACCGCAAAGGAGTTGGAGTCATGAAACCGTCGTTACGTGTCAAGGATGTTGAGCGCATTACCCTGCGTGTGCCCTTTAAGGAGCGTGTCCAAAAGTGGAATGCCCTGTTGGCCTGGCAGTGGCAGATCGTTGAGATCATTCGTGTGACCACTGAGGATGGCACCGTGGGCTATGGCGAAACGCTGCCCCATTACACCTGGGCTGGCGGCGTTGTTGAGGAGCAGGCAATTGAGCGGGTCAAGGGGCGCAACCCGATTGAACTGCTTGGCGATGATACCCTGGGCGCGGGCTTGCAGATGGCACTCTACGACGTGGTGGGCAGGGCGCTGGAGGTTCCGGTGCACCGGCTCTTCAACTTACCCAAAATCCGCGATTGGTGCCCAATTGCCTGGTGGAACACAAAGACCAGTCCGGAAGATCTGGCCGCCGAGGCACAGGATGCGGTGGCGCAGGGCTATATCTATCACAAATTCAAAGCTCGCCCCTTCATCTGCGTCTTTGAGCAGGTGGCCGCGGTCAGTGCAGTTACACCAGCACACTACCGGCTCGACATAGACTGGAACGGTCTCTTGCGCGATGTTGGCAATGCAACGCCCGTGCTACAGAAGCTGGAAGCCAACGAGCGCGTGTCGATCTTTGAAACCCCAATTCCCCAGACCGATGTCGAGGGACTACGCGAGTTGCGGCGCAAGATTTCCCGCCCAATTGCGTTGCATTTCGGCGTGCCCCCCTTCCCCACGGCAATCCGCGAATCGGTCTGCGATGGGTTTGTGATCAACGGTGGTATTTCCAGGATCCTACAGCAGGGTGCACAGGCAGCAGAGTTTGCCAAACCGTTCTGGCTACAGATGGTTGGCACGGGATTGATCACCGCGCTCTCTACCCATTTGGGGGCTGTTCTCACCCACGCGCAATGGCCAACGATCACCTGTTTGAACAACTATAGCGACACGCTGCTCAATACGCCAATGCCAGTCCGCGGCGGACGCATCCAGGTACCCGAGGGTCCGGGACTTGGCGTGGAGGTGAACGAAGAAGCGCTCACCCGCTACAAGATGGAGCCACCCTACGAGGCACCGCAGCAGCACCACATTGTTTCTGTCGTCTGGCCCGGTGGGCGCGTGGTTCACTTTGCGGATATCCGCAACCAATGTCGTCCCTGGTTTTTGGCCGGCAACGGTCCCGTTCAGGAGCCGGGCGTGCGCCTTGAAGTCTGGAATGATGATGGCTCGCCAGAATGGGCGGATCTGCGGGCGCGGGTAGAGCAAGCCCCGGTGCATGAACAGCGCAGTTGAGCACTCCCGATAAAATAGTGGCAGCGCATCTTCCTGGGTAATGATGCGCTGCAAATGCAACATGCAAGTATAGCAACATGCAAGTACAGCAACATGCAAGTACAGCAACATACAAAGTAAGTGCAACGCAAGAACAAAACGTATGGTTTTGCCGTTGCAAAAGGTTGTGCAAAGTGCTGTTGACAAAGAGATCGACGTCGTCTAGAATTTTGCTACGCTTGTATTCCGTGAAAATAGCTCATCTCTACCGGAATCGGCTAGGCGATCACGTCCCCGGCACGGGCTGCCATAATCCCGTATACACGCCTACGCAATCGCCCTTGCCGGGGCCCGATTCCAACTCAATCTCAACGGAACCTCGTACTGTTGGACGTAAATACCACGGCGGTAAACAAGCCCAAGCTACTTGCGTAAAATGGATCAGGTTGCCATGGGCTGATTTGCGCCGGGATCTACTAAAGTGAGTTCTGTTTGAAAACAGTAGTTCCGGCAAGCGGGAAAGCTACCGTTTTCAAGCCAACCGCACTGTCGATGGAGAGCGCGCGTTCATCACATGCCCCCTACTCTCACAACCACACGCGGAAACAGCACGAGCGTTAAATTCTGGTCTCTTTGCAAGCTGTACGTAGCTTTTGTTGGCAACCACACAACAGCAGCTTGTAGACCGGCAGTACGCTGATCCAAACCCTATCCCCTGCAACGAAACAGGCAAATTCTTCACACGCTACTGCACATGGCAAACTTTTGTCAGTCCTATCTTGCTTAAGGAGCATATCATGCCTAACCGAACATTGAGTCGTCGTGGATTCCTGAAATTGAGTGCCGGTACGGGAACGGTCGCACTGTTGGCAGCCTGTACACCGGTTGCCACTGAGAACGCTGAGACGCCTGGCGGTGGAGCCGATGTCGCGGCCACCGAGCTAGTTGTCTGGTATCAGGATTGGGATGGGGCCAACCGAATTATGAATTGGGTGACACCTGAATTTGAGCAGGAGCAACCCGATGTAGCGGTCGATCTACAGCCAATTGGCTTTGGCGACCTGTTGGCCAAAATGCTGCCTTCAGTTGCCGCGGGCACCGAAGGCGATGTGATGATGATGTACACAGACTGGGTGGTTGCCACGGATATATCGCAGGTCTTTCTCGATATCACCGACCCCGCGGGGGGAAGCGCAGCACTGGAAGAAAAGATGTGGCCGGCAGCCTTTCAAGCGGTTGAAGCGCCGGGTGGCAAGATCTACTACCTGCCCTGGTTGGCCGGTATTCGTGGGGCAGCTATCTCCGTCAATGCCGATCAACTAGCAGAAGCGTCGATCAACTATCTCAATTTTACCACCTATGAAGATGTCATCGATGCTGGTATCGCGCTCACCGAAGCCAATGACGCTGGCAAGATTACGCATTCGGGCTATTCACCACGCAGCTCTCAATACCAATTGCTTTGGAGTTTCATTTGGCAGTTGGGTGGCGATTTCTTCGACCGCGAGAGTGGCGTCTGGTCACACAGTTCTCCAGAAGGAGAAGCTGCTGCGCAGATTATTCATGACATCTACTGGAGCCACAACACGTGCGACTTTGAGCTGTTTACCAGCGAGTATGAAGCAGTGAGCCAACAGTTGGTTTCCATCTGGGGCGATGGTGCGTGGACGGCTAGCGTACAGACCGATGTGGCGGAGATTTCAGTTGACAATATTGTCACGCCCACGCTCGCCAACGCGGTTGAGCCGGTGCTCTATCCCCAACATCTGGCGGGTTGGGGTCTCTCCAAACGGCTCGTTGATGATCCGGCCAAGTTGGATGCTGGCGTCGACTTTGCCATGCTCATTGTTAGTCCCGATGCACTGTTGCAGGCACTTGAATTCTATTCTGGTGTGGTGCCCTCAAAAGATGTCTATGCGGACCCGCGCATCAACGATGTGAAATATGGCGTCATGTCAAAACGGGTGGCGGAAGGCATGTGGCCGATTGCTCGCTTCCCACAAGACCATGTGGCACAACAGACTCCGGCCGCCGATGAGTTAGATCGAGCCATGCGCAATGAGATCAGCATTGCCGAGGCGCTGGCAAATATGGACACATATCTCCAAGACCAGGAAGACCAAGCCCGCGAGCGGCTGAGTAGCTAGCGGTGTAAGCTTCAACGGCACCTCCTGCTCAACTGGCGAGTTTCGTCTCTTGCCAGCGTGAGCACAGAGAAGTTGTAGATAGTTCTCTCTGTTCACGCTGGCCGGTTGCCCTGTCTACCATGTGCGTCACAACAGCTATTTTTAGAGAATCGCCTCAACTCTCATGACACAAGATGCAATCAATTCTGCAGGTACAATGACATCGAGCCAGTCTACCGTGGCGAGAAAACGCGGGCCCCTGTGGCGCTGGCGTCGTGCAAGCCCCTTTGCCTTGATCTATGCCGGGGCAATCCTACTCTTTTACACCGTGATCTTTATTATTCCATTTGGGACCGGTATCTGGCTCGCCTTCCAAAACTGGGATTTTATCACAACCCCCAAATTTGTTGGCCTACGTAACTTTACGAAAGCTATCTCCGATGACTACTTTTGGCTGGCGCTCAAGACGACCATTCTCTTTTCCGTGGTCGAGATTGCGGCGGGTGTCAGCATTGCATTGTTGTTGGCACTGGCGCTGAGTTACATGCATGGTCGCTGGCAACATATCTATCTGGCGCTCTACTACCTGCCTGTCATCACCCCGTTGGTCGTTTCCATCTATCTATGGCGTTGGCTTTATCGACCAACTGGCGGCGCATTCAACACAGTACTGAGTGCCATTGGGCTGCCGGAACAACCTTTTCTCGCCAGCCCGGATCAGGCGCTGTGGGCGATCACCGTCGTAATCATCTGGGCCAATTTGGGCACGGGCGCGGTCCTCTTTCTGGCTGGCATGAATGATGTGCCCGAAAGCTTGTACGAAGCAGCTCGGCTCGATGGGGCCGGTTTCTGGCAGATGTTCTACAAGATTACGTTGCCGCTCATTCGCCCGGTGCTCGTCTACCAAGTCGTGGTGAGTGTGATCGGCACGGTACAGATGTTTGAACCATTTTTCCTGATGCCCGGCCCCAGCTTTAGCACACGCACCTTGGCGCTCTACACCTACCAACTGGGCTTTCAGGCCTTGAATCTGGGCTATGGAGCGGCAGTCTCCCTGATTATTTTTGTGCTCCTGTTGGCAGCGACAATCTTTCAACTACGGCAGTGGAACATTGAATGGGAACACTAAAATGAGTGCAAATAACTCTGTACAGGTTCGCTCCGAAGGCTATGAACCACGACCGTGGTTGCGATCACATGGATGGACACCGCGGCTGCTCTTTCTGTTGCTGGCTCTCTTTAGCTTTGCCATGTTCTACCCATTCCTCTGGCTAATCCTTTCTTCGTTCAAAACCGGTGCCGACATTGTCCGTCTGCCCGTCACGTTATTGCCAGAAGAGTGGACATTGAGTGCTTATCGGATGGTGCTCGATCCCACGCGGGCCAATCTACCAATCGCCTATCTCAACAGCATTCTCGTGACGACGGCAACTGTGGTCAGCGTGCTCATCACCTCATCAATGGGTGGGTTTGTCTTTGCGCGGCTCGACTTTCCCGGCCGCAACTACCTCTTTTACTTTGTGCTCGCCACAACGATGGTTCCTTTTCTCACGCTGTTGATCCCCCTCTACATCGTCATGCGCGAGCTGAGTCTGCTGAATACGCTGTGGGGTGTTTGGATACCTGGTATCTTCTCCTCCTTTGGCATCTTTCTCTGTCGCCAGTTTGTCTATGGCATCCCACGCGAGCTCTACGACGCGGCGAAAATTGATGGGAGCGGTGACTTCGCGATCTATCGCAATATCATTCTGCCGTTGACCAAGCCGGTCCTCTCCGCACTGGCCATCTTCACCTTTTTAGGCAGTTTCAACGCCTATCTGTGGCCATTGGTTGTGCTCAATGATGAAGACAAATTGACCTTGCCCTTAATTATTGCACGCATGGCCAATCGCTTTGGTGGCACGGACTATCAAGCTGTCATGGCAGGCTCAGTCTTGGTTTCGATCCCACCGCTACTGGTCTTTCTCTTCTTCCAGCGGAACTTTGTGCGCGGAATTGCGCTAACGGGATTGAAAGGCTAGTAGATCCCGGCGAAACTCAGGCCACATTTAATTTTGCCGTTTGCATTCAGGTTGAATGGCCTGATTAGCTGCCGTGGTATTTACGCCACACTGTACTGTAGTGCGGTTGGCTTGAAAACGGTAGATTTTTGGGCGATCTACCAGAGAAGTAGCACTACCGTTTTCAAACAGAGCTCACCGTAGGTGAAGCAACAGCATTCCAGCAAAAGGAGTTGTCTATGAACGGCACTGAAATAGCGGCCAAGGAATATAAAAGCCTCACGCAAACCCAAGTTGATAGCTTCTGGACCAACGGCTTTCTACCGATTGGAAAGATTTTGACCGATGATGAAATTACCCTCTTGCGCGACGAATACGATCGTGAATTTGCCCGCGCACGTGCTGGTGAAACCTCCTTCCGCAATCTCTCGACAGATAAAGACGCGGATCGCAACGTGCAAAACGGAGCGGAAAAACAGCTCTTACAGATCATGCAACTGTGCGAACGCAATATCCACTTTCGTCGGCTGCTCTACCACGAACGGATCCTTGATGTCATAGAAGATCTGATTGGCGCAAATATTCAGCTCTTCCATGACCAAGGGCTGTTCAAACCAGCCTACCAAGGCGGTGAAGTCTACTGGCATCAGGATAACGCGTACTGGCGCTGTTCGCCGCCCAATCTGGTCAGTTGCTGGCTCACGCTTGATGACGTAGACGCGGAGAACGGTGCCATGCAATTTCTGCCCGGCACCCACTTCCAGGCACAGGAACATAGCCACGCCCACGCCTCCGATACACTGCTGGATCTGGGCGATCAGGTCGGCAATGCAGAGCCCTTTGTCGCCGATCTGCCAGCCGGTGGCATTGCGATCCATCACTGCCAAGTGTTGCATCACACCGCGCCAAACAGAACGGATCGGCAACGTCGGGCTTTGGCCATCCACTACATGGTGCCCGGCACACGCTCCCTACGCACGGGCGAATATCTCGGCGTTTCGTTCAGCCGACCACTGCTGCGGGCGCGGCTATAGGCCCCAGCTCGGCCCAGTGGAGGAAGCAAAACTCGCCGCGAACAAACGGTCATCTGCTCTCAATTTACCTTCACGTCAGCATGACCAAAGAGGAACCGTAGAAAGGAACCATTATGCCACAGCAGAGCCTGCGCGTGTGGGCCATGAGCTGTTCACACGTCGGCACTGATTTGCAACGGGGTAATCGGGAAAGTCTGGCCGATGCCATTCGCCAGGCCGAAACGGGAGGCGATGAGGGTGGTCCCCCCTTTGAATGGGATATTGCACTCCATTTGGGCGATCTCTCTGGCAGCCAAACACCACCGGAAGATGAAGAGGGGCGCGAGGTGTTGCGCCAATTTGCCGCGTCAACCAAACACCCGCGCGAACATTTCTACAACATCATTGGCAATCACGATGCCAGTGGCCCCAATGAAGCCTGCCAATGGTGGTTTCGCAAGTGGATCGACCCCACCGGCGCAGCGCGCGCAACCTCTGGCGTTGACCCGGCCCGGCGGCCCTACCCAATCGAAGGGAACTGGGAACGTTATGCCATGCGCGCGGGCAACTTGCTCTTTCTGCTCATGTCCGACCGCAACGACGGTGGTCCACCGATCGGGCGCGCGGAACGGGGCGGCTATCCCGCGGGCGCGGTCACCGGCGAAACCTTTGCCTGGTGGCGTGAGATGGTGGAGGCCAATCCAGATTGCATCATCATCACCGCACACCACCACATGCTCAAGGAGACCACAGTGGCCTCTGGACCCTGGGAGGGCTTTGTGAAAGATGACGAAGGCCAGTGGCAGAGCAATTATCATGGCTATTTCCCCGCGGGCGCACCGGCGGGTGCATCCTATCTCTACTTTGTCGATGGCCAACCGGATGCCCAGGCCTTTGAAGGATATTTGGCCGACCATCCCGGTGCGATTGCCTGTTGGCTGGGCGGCCACACCCATACCCACCCCGATGATCGCATGGGCGGGCGCTCCCACATCGAGCAAAAGTGGGGCACACACTTTGTCAATGTTGCGGCGCTCACCCGCCATCACGGCAAGCCACATCTCTGCACCCCAATGAGCCGCCTCTTTACCTTTACCGAAGGTAGTGATCAGGTGCGCGTCCAATGTTATCTCCACACCTCTGACTATGCGCCACAAGGGTGGTATGCACCGGCAGAGCGGCGATTACATCTGGGGCGTCCCTTTTCGTTGGCAAATAGTACACTGTAAACCCTCTGAAAGGAACGATCAATGTCCATTGCAATGACCGCAGAACAACAGCATGACTTTGCCGAAAAAGGCTACGTTGTCCTCGATAACTTCTTGAGTGCAGATGAACTGAGACGTCTGCTCGACGCGGTCGATGAGGTGGCCGCCAACGTCCGCAGCGCCAAAGGGCTGGGAGCAACGGAGCCATTTGCAATCCGCAATGCCTTGGCCCATCACGAAGCGTTTCTGGATCTAATCGACCATCCGCGCATGTTGCCACTCGTGGTCGATGCAATAGGATGGAACATCCAGATTCGCACCACCCACCTAGACTATCGCCCGCCCTATCCCAAAGATCTGCAAGCCGGTGCAGTTGGCACGGGCAAAGGCGCTGATCACCAAGCGGGCTATCGCAATGTGCTCTGGCACCCGGATCTGGCCAACCTCTTTGAAGCGGTCTCGCTCGATGGAAGATTACCCTTTATGGAACTCAAGGTCTTCTATGTTCTCTCCGATCTCTCGCAACCAAATTCGGGCAACTTGTGGATGGTACCGGGCAGCCACAAACGTACCCCCCAAGAGTTGCGCGCCATGGAATTCAAAGTCGACCCCAGCGAGGCGCAAGAGCTGTTGTTGACACCGGGGACAGCCGTCTTGTGGCGCACCGCGACCTGGCATTGTGTCGGCCCCAACCAGTCACAGCAGACGCGCAAGATCATGCATGTCGGCTATCACCACCGTTGGCTGCGCCCCACCGACTATACCGAACAGGATCCAGCGCTGATTGCACGTAGCTCACCGATTCGCCGCCAGTTGCTGGGCGCACTGGCCAGTGGCGGCAATCCGCTGGGCGAAGATCCTGACTTTCACCCATCCTCGCAATACTGGCTCACCAAAAACCCGGCTGATGTGCCGCTCCGTGCCTGGTCCGAGGAACGCAGCCAGCAATCCACACCCAACGGCAGCGTTGACGAGCCGCTGCATCTGTAGCACGCAAAGAAAGAAGAGCAATGTCCAATAAATGTAAGATCGCCTTTGCCGGTGCGCGGCGGGCGGGCTCCTTTTTCAAAGCATTTCAGATGCACCCCGAAACCGAGATTGTTGCGCTCTGTGATCCCCACGAGCCAACGCTGGCGGAGGCGGGACGCGCGACGGGTGTTACCCAACTCTATTCCGTTTTTGAAACCATGCTCGACACAGCGCGACCCGATGCAGTGGTCATCTCGTCGCCGATGCACTACCACGCGCCCCAGGCCATTGCCGCGCTCCAACGCGATATCCACGTGCTGAGCGAGGTGACGGCCGCGGTATCGCTCGATGAGGCACGTTGGCTGACGCAAGCGTGTAACCAGAGCGCTGCCATTTACATGATGGCCGAGAACTACACCTACATGAAGCCGAATGTGCTGGTGCGGGCAATGGTAGAGGCGGGTCTCTTTGGCGAGACCTATTATGCCGAGGGCGAATATATCCACGAGTTGTCAGCGCTCCATCATACTGCTGCGGGCAAACCGACCTGGCGCTATTACTGGCAGGTTGGCGTGAATGGTTCCACCTATCCCACCCACAGTCTTGGCCCTTGTCTACAGTGGATCCGAGAGCGACCAACGCGGATCAGCTGCATCGGCACTGGGAATTGGACCGATCCAGAACATGCAATGGAAGATACCGTGCTACTGCTCTGCAAAACCGCGCACGAAAAGCTGATCCGCGTGCGTCTCGACATGCTCTCCAAGCGCCCCCACTCAATGACGAACTACACGTTGCAAGGTACCAAGGGCGCGTACGAAAGCAAACGGCGTCCCGGTGAAGGCAATTGGGTCTGGCTGGAAGAGTTTAGCAATGATCCAAATCAGTGGCTGCCGCTGGAGCAGTTTGAAGACGAATTTCTGCCCGAGATCTGGCGCAACCCGCCGCCAGAGGCGTTGCAGGCTGGCCACGGCGGCGGCGACTATTTCGAGGTGATGGATTTTGTCGACGCAATCCACGGACGCAAACCGCCGGCCATTGACATCCACGCGGCCATGGAGATGACATTGCCCGGCCTCGTCAGCCAGGAATCGATCCGCCGTGGTGGCGAATGGCTGCCGGTCCCTGATTCGCGAGAATGGTAGCGGCTCATTTTGCCACGCAACACTTGGCAGATGACCACACCTGCGCTACACTACTTTCCATTCCCAATTCACCATTTTCACCATTTACTGTGACCTGTTTGCCATGTAAGTTTACTGCTCACGATTCCGCTATCTATAGAAATGTTACCCGTACATGACCCAACGATTGATGGACCAATCCCTGCCCCCCCACATTCAACGGCTGGCAAACAATCAGATCGTCAAGATCGCCGATCTGGCGCGTGACGATCCCAACGTGATCAAGCTCTGGATCGGCGAATCCGATCTGGCCACGCCCGACTTCATTACCGAAGCTACCATCACCGCGCTGCGTGATGGCTACACCCGCTACACCTATTCGCTGGGGCTACCCTTACTACGCGAAGCGTTGGCCCGCTACCATCAACGCCACTGGCAGGTTGAGATCGATCCCAGTCGTTTTTCGCCAACGGTTGGCGGCATGAACGCAATGGTACAGGTCTTTCAGGCCCTCTTTGCACCGGATGACGAACTGGTCATCCCCTGCCCCACCTGGCCCAATATCATGGAGGTGACCAACATTGTCGGTGGCCGCGTGGTACCGGTCGCGTATGATATTGACAACAGTGGCAATGTCACCCTTGATCTCGACCGTCTCTTCGCCGCGGTAACGCCCAAGACCAAAGCCATTGCCATCAATTCACCCGCCAACCCCACCGGCTGGGTGATGCCCGATGAAGATATGGTGCGCGTGCGCGACTTTGTACGCGAACGGGACATCTGGCTCATTGCCGACGAAGTTTACGCCCACTTTGTCTATGAAACGCCTGCGCCCGCCAGCTCCTTCCTACAACTATGCGAACCAGACGACCGCCTCATGGTCACCAATACCTTCTCCAAAAATTGGTGCATGACCGGCTGGCGCAGCGGTTGGGTCATCTTTCCCAGTGGCATGAGCAAGCTTTTTGACCGCCTCTCGCAATACAACACCACCAGCACGCCAACCTTTATCCAACGGGGCTGCATCGCCGCGCTCGATGCGGGGGATGAATTTATCAAGCTGCAAGTTGAGCGCTGCCGTCACTCGTGCGAAATCTTCTATCAGGCATTGCGCGAATTATCCAACGTGACGGTCTATCAGCCCAAAGGTAGCTTCTACATGTGGTTTGCCGTGGATGGGGCCACAGATGGCTATGACCTGGCCGTTCGGGCGCTCAAGGAGACGAGCATTGGCATTGCCCCCGGCTCCGCGTTTGGGCCCGGGGGTGAGCGCTTCCTGCGCCTCTGCTTTGCCATTGATCCCACATTGGCCGAAGAGGCCGTCGAACGGCTGGTACCCTTCCTGACCGACTATACCCCGCCCGCGTTATGAAGGAGGCGGATCTCTACGCGCCGGTCAAAGCGTTTTTAGAGGCGCAGGGCTACACGGTCAAAGGTGAAGTGGGTCGCTGTGACCTCGTTGCCCTGCGCGGTGACGGGCCGCCCGTGGTGGTGGAGCTAAAGCTGGCACTGAATTTGAGCGTGCTCTTGCAAGCGGTCGATCGCACCACGATCAGCGATCACGTCTACATTGCCATTCCCGAGCCAACGGGGCGCAATGCGCTGCTGCGCAAAGCTCGCAAACGCATTCATCGCCTCTTCCGCATGTTGGGCCTGGGACTGATCACCGTTGGTTTTCGCAACCCCGCGGGCGCGGCCCAACCCCAGCCCCGCATTGAGGTTCTCTTGGAACCTGGCCCCTACCAACCCCGCAAAAACAGAAAACGCCAAGCGCGTCTCCAACGTGAATTTGCTGCGCGCGCCGGCGATTTCAACCAGGGCGGCACCACGGGGCGCGAACGCATGACAGCGTACCGCCAGGATGCCCTGCTCTGCGCGGATTATCTTCAGCGCCACGGTCCCAGCGCGCCCGCGGCCATCAAAGCGGCCACGGGCATTGATCGCGCCCGAGCCATCCTCTATGACAATGTCTACGGCTGGTTTGCCCGTCCGGCCCGCGGCATCTACACCCTCACCACGACGGGGGCAGAGGCGCTGGCGACCCATGCCGCGGTCGTGGCCGCGCTGCAGCAGGGCAAATGATACCATCGGCGCGGCAGAAGCCAACTCACGCGTTCAAGCCGGATTAGGGTCATCGGGCCCTGGATCTGCGACCTTCTCGCAACATCCGTTCATTTCTCATTCTCTTGCCATTTTCTTCCCGCTTTCAGTACGTCCCGCTTGCTATCCTGAATCACCTGCATCCGCTTGCCGGTGCCCAGGGAAATCGCAAGAGTCCTCCCCACAGGATGAACGATCGCTTTCCCCAAGCCTGCTCGACCCTGATTCGTGCAGTGGGACTTACCTACTTGGGTCTGACGCATTCCCAGGTCATTCAGTACTGGGTACAATAAATAATGTGGTCTTCAGTAGTGCAGCAGAAATTTCATGCCCTGAGCGGTCATGGTTGGTTGGTGGGGGATGGAAAGCTGCACGACAACAGTGTCAACAGCGCCTTTGCTTCTACCAGATCAGCGGTGTCAAAGCCTTCGGTGAACCAGCCGTAGATCTCCGCAAGCAGTTGTTCTGCTGCCATGGTTTTGCCGTGCTGTTGCCAGAGACGACAGAGGCTGATGGTGGCGCGCAGTTCCAACGAACGAGCTTTTTGCTGCCGTGCAGTCGCGAGCGCTAGTTGGTAGTGGCGTTCAACTTCGGCAGCCGGGGCATTGCCAGCTTGCAGACACTCCCCGCGCAGCCGGAGCAGTTGCGCGTTCCAGTGAGCGTCACCACTTTGATCGGCATAGGCCAGGGTGCTCTCAATTTCACGTAATGCCGCGTCCAGATCCGCGGCCAGTATGTACACTTCTGCCAACAGCGAGCGCCAGACACACTCGTAAAAATAATTCTCGCGCGCCCGATGTTCATCGGCATTGTTGCGCATGAGCGCAATACCCGCCTCCAAATCACCTTGCTGGGCAAGCAGCCAGCCGCGGTAGATCAGCCCCCACCGCAGCGAGAAATCATCATGCCGTTCGGTGGCCACAGCCACGAGCTCGGCAGATAGTCTGTCCACCGTTGCCAGATCACCACAGAAAAGGGCGATTGAGCTGTAGTGATGCAGGGGAATGGTCACAGCTTCTGGCTCGTGTTGCCGGCGCAGCTGTAGCGAACGGTCCATCTGCCGCAACGCCTGGTCTGGAAAGCCAAGTAGCCAAAGAGAGTATGCGTAACGGGACAGGTGCTTCAAATTTTGCCCGGATGGCTCTGTCGACAGCGTGTCAGGGATCTGTTCAAAATAGGTACGCCCGCTTTCGAGCTCACCCCGACGTACCAAAGAGGAGGCCAGCCCAAAATGGGCAAGCTCCAACAGCGGTGGCTGATCGACTTCGGTCGCTATTGCCACAGATTGGAGTGCCAATTCATATGCCACATGCCACTCGCCACGGACACGGTGATAGTTCTCCAAGGCATTGATCACTTGAAAGCACTGGACCGGCGTACCATAGAGCTGCACCAGCTCGTTCGCGGCGCGCAAATCATCGTGGATCAGGGGATATCCCAAGCCATGCTCATTCGTTCGGTCCTTGGCCAGCATCAGCAGCAGATCGATCTCATGCTGACGATTTTCTCTGGTCGGTGCAAGTTGGCGAAGCAGATGGAGGGTCCATTGCCGGTGGGTGATCGCTCGTTGGTGTGCATAGAGCGCTCTGGCCTCATCCGCGGCAGCCTGGTGAAACGTCACCGCTTTCTCCAAGTATCCAGCTGCTTCATAATGCACAGCCAGGTGGCCAAAAATGGGTGCCAGATTAGCGCCATGGATTGCTTCCAGCGCATGCGCAACCTTGCGGTGCAACAGGCGTCGCTTGATCGGGCTGATCTCAGCATAAGCCACGTCACGAATGCGGTCGTGGCTGAAGTCAAAATGGGTTGCGTCAACCTCACGAATCAGGCGCCGTTGCCACAACTCGTCCAGGTGCAGGAGAACGGCTTCTTCACTGCAGCCCGCTGTCGTTGCCAACAGTGGAGCGTCAAAGGCGCGGCCGATGGTGGCCCCAAAGTGCGCCAACCGTTGCGCTTCTGGCGATAGCTGTGCAAGGCGCGCCTGAATGACAAGGTACATTTTCGTTGACATGGCTTGTTGTTCCCGCCGCGGTTTGAGCAGACGCAGCGATTGCTGCAACGGCGGTGATTCAACTGCAACGGCTGTTGCCGCCGTTCGCATGCTTTCAACAACAAAGAGGGGGTTGCCTGCCGTTTCGCGAAAGAGATGTGCCAATTGTGCCCCGGCAACCGTCCGTTCCGCAACTTGATTTGCCAGTTGCCTTGTTGCTTCCTCTTCAAGCGGCACGAGGGGAAGCTCGGTAAATCGGTTCTGGTGTTGTAGTTGCTGGCGCAGACGCTGTAGCGGATGGTCGGTACTGATCTCATTGGAACGTACCGTCCCCACGACCAGCACCTGCTGCGTGGTACTTTCAACAAGGTATTGCAGCCAGTCAAGCGTCTCCCCATCCGACCATTGCAGATCATCCAACAGGAGCAGCAGTGGACCGGCGACCTGTGCAAACGCTTGTAGCAGGGCATCAAAGAAGCGCTTTCGCTGCCAACTCTCTTGCATCGGCTGTGGGGGTGGCAAGGCTGGAAAATCGCTGAGCAATTCTGGTAGCAGGCGAGCAAGCTCCGTCAACCAGACGTCATCAAGTTTTGCCAACGCCGAACGGAGCGGCGCAGTGCGTAGCCAATCTGTAATGGGGCCATAGGCTAGTTGCCCCTGCAACTCGTGAGAACGGGCCCGGGCCACGGGTGCGTTTTGCCGTTCCGCCAGTAGCAGTAACTCTTCGGCCAGGCGTGTCTTGCCGATACCTGCCTCCCCACCGATGCAGAGAAAGTGGGGCTGTTCCAGCCTCTGCCAGAGCGTCTGTGCAGTCAGCCACTCGTCACTTCGGCCCACCAGCACAAACTCAACCGAAGTGGCGACTTGCGTTGGAATGGCGGCACGTGTGGCGCGCTCTTTTGGCACCCTTGCTTGATGGTGGCTCTGCCCTCTGTTGCTCGGTTGTGTGGAGGAGAATTCACCGGATCGGATCTGTGCCACCAATGCCAGCGTGGCCGGGCTGGGATCAACATCCAGCTCCGCCCGCAATTGGGTGCGGCACAATTCGAAATGTTCCAGCGCGGCGCTGAAATCATTGTTCATGGCCAGCAACCCGATCAGTCGCCGGTGCATCTCTTCGCGCCATGGCTCCAACAGCAGCAGGCGACGGACGGTGGCAATTGCCTGCGATAGCGCGTCCTGTTGCAAATAGATCGCGGCCAAGCGCTCCAAGCCTTCAATCACCTGTGCCTTGCATTCGATCTGTTGACTCAGCGCCCACGCTTCAAATTCATAGCTCAGGGAGATGGGAAAACCAGACAGCAAATCATACTGACAGGAGGCCAGTGTGCGCGCCAAGGTATCGACGGCATCAGCGCTCAAATCCTCGTGAACCACCCCTCTCAGCTTGCCCACATCGGTCGCGTAACTCGCTGGATCTAACGCAACATTCTGCTGCCCCTCCTCGATTAAAACAACACCCGCCAACCGACGCAGGTTGCTCAATACCTTGCGCAAACTGGCGCGCGCGGTGATTGGCGTGTCCGCCCAGAGCAACTCTGCCAATGCCTCGCGGCTGTGGGTACGCCCGGTGACAGCGAGATAGATGAGCAGCGCGCGCGCTTTGTTGGAGACAAAGCCGGTGATCGGCTTGCCTTGGTAGGTGAATTGAGGCGGTCCAAAGAGGTGGATTTGCAATTTCTCTTGCATGGGGCTAGCCTCCCAACAGGAAAATCAGGTGCTCTCACTATTGTAGAGATTCCGCCTGATGCTGTCAACCCAATTTTCAGAAATGGATGCATTTCATCGGATCTGCGTTCTACGCCGCACGCTCTTCACGCTTTCGGATCACCCCATCGCTACAATGGCAGCTGTCGCGAAATTCTGTTGTCCGCCAACAGCAAGACCGGCAAACGTCAGGGAACACACATGCGGGCGAGTGGAGGCGCAACTAATGCAGCTATCGAATCAAGAGCTGGACTGGACATTTGATGAAGATGGGGTTAGCGGCGAAACCTCTGGGATAACACCCATGGTTCAAAGCACCGACAATCTACAAGCGCCCGTACATCCCGCCCGGCGGCCATACTGGTTGTACGAGCTGTTCGTGAGCGTCGTCCTCATCTATGGCATTGGTGTCTTTCTGCTCTGGCAGCAGACTGAGCGACGAATCGGTCTGCTGGAAACGGAGCTAGATATCATTCAGGATACTGCACAAACACAGGGGGCCAATGCTACGGCCATGCGTACGGGACCAAATCACGCAGAGGCGTCCACCGTCACAAGTGCAATAGCCATGTTGCCTCACCGCATTGAGACAGAGCATTTGACATTTGTGACCAGTGAAGCGACAGCGGATCTCGTGCGGTCACTTGCCCTCCGCAGCGACGTAAAGTATCAGCAGTTACGGCGCGATTTTGGACTGTCCCTGTCACGCCCAGCGGGGAAAGTGACCATTGTCGTTGATCCCGCAGACAAAACGCTCGGGTCGGGAGAGCAGCTTTTGGTTGTGCCAGCACCAGCGACTGCTGCTGTGTACTACAACATTGCAGAACTTGAGGTACTGCAAAATGATATATTTAAAGAACTGACCAAACAGGCGGTGAACCAGGCCATGAGCGGCCGCACGTTCAGGCGGCAGTGGCGCGCAATGAGCAGCGGACTGCAATTCTATCTCCAGCGTGAACATGGACACCGTCGCCATTGGCAACAGGAGGCGACCTATCACTTGCGGCGTGTGCATGCACAACAGCACTCCATCGACCATGTGTTGCTGAGGGTAGATGCCGAGCAGTTGATCGATAGCTATGCAGAGTGGTTGTCACGCGATGCTATCGCCGACGAGGTTGCTGATCCGCTGGTTGAGTTCATCCTGGAAACCTATGGCTACCCCCGGGTACCCGTGCTGCTTGATGCATTTGAAACGTATGACAGCTGGGAAGCAGTGGCGCCTGCGGTCTTTGGTATTTCGGCGCAGGAGCTCGAAGCGAATTGGCACGCCTATCTGGCGCAACATTATCCATGGGAAAACAGTGTCCCCCGCAAACAAACGGCACGATCAACAGAGCAACCAGTGAATGGAAGGAAAGAAAACCCATGAGAATCAGCGTTATTGGTACAGGGGCAGTCGGCAGCGTGCTCGGCACGCGCTGGGCAAAACTGGGGCACCAAATCGTTTTTGGCTCGCGCAGCCCCGCAAGTAATCGGGTACAGGAACTGGTAACGCAGGCGGGTCCCAATGCCACGGCCACCACACTGGATCAAGCAGCGACAGACGCGGAAATTGTCGTGCTGGCCACCTGGCACAAAGCCGTTGAAGGGGTGATTGCACAGCTTGGTGATCTGCATGGGAAAATCATTATCGACCCCAACAACCCACTCAACCACGATGCCAGCGGCCTAACCATGGGCACCACCACATCGGCCGGCGAAGAGATCGCCCGGTTGATCCCGGATGCGCCCGTGGTGAAAGCCTTCAACATGACCGGGGCACGGTCCAACATGGCCGATCCCATCTATGGCGACCAGAAGTTGAGCATGTTCATCTGTGGCGATGATCAAGCGGCCAAGACGGTTGTGGCTGGTCTGGTTACAGAGCTGGATTTTGAGCCAGTTGACTGTGGCCCGATGACCTCGGCGCGCTACCTGGAACCAATGGCGGTGTTGTGGATCACCCTGACCAGAAAGATGGAGCGCGATGTTGGCTTCCGCCTCCTAACCAGATAGCGCGGCAGCAATGAGTTCTGGCAGCGACATAGTTTCGCCGGCAGTCCAGTGCGCGGCAAAGGTGGCAGCATTCATCTGGCCACGGATATCAGCCACTGCTGTCTCCAGCTCGCCGAGGATGGCAGCCCGAAATGCCTGTGGATGTCTTTGGCCGCGTTCCTGACAAACCTTGGCCGCAACCTGGAGACCGATTGCGCGAGAATCGGTGGCCAGCGCCACCAGGGCAAAGATAGCCAGCTCCAACAGGAGATCATCTGTCACAACAGTCGGATCATCCATCTCATCTGTGGCGCGGATTTGGATGAATGTGTGCAGAGAAGGAACAACCAGCTCCCATGCTTGTGCCCGGTGGCCCAGACGCAACTTGCTCAACGCCAGGTGGAGCTGACGCTGCGCAAGTAGCTCTCTGTTTGCGCTCTGTTTGCTCAATTCGTGCGCTTGCTCATAGAGCATATCCGCATTGGCATACGCACCTTCGAGATAGGCAATTGAACCCAGGATATCAACGGGAATGCCGCTTGCCTGTTTGTTGCCCAGCGCCGCATAGATCGTGCAACTTTCTGTCAGCAGCAGCTTTGCTGTTGCGAGATTTCCTCGATACATCTGTATCATGCCCAGAGCATCCAGACAGTTGGCAATGCCATGTTGATTGCCAGTGCGCCGACGGATGGCAAGGCTCTCCTCCAACAGGGGAACGCCAGCAGCATAGTTGCCCTGATTATGGCAAATATACGCCAAATTGAGCAACGTCACGGCAACCCCTTCGACATTGTTCAGCTGTTTGAATAGTGTTAATGCTTCTTCCAACTTCTGCTGGGCAGATGACATCTTGCCCATCCGGTAGTCAGTGAAACCAACTACTCGCAGCGCAGAAGCGATGTAATATTCATCCTCAAGCTGACGGAAAAGGCACAACGCATCGTTCAGATTGAGAGCAACGGTCTGATCGTCCCGAAGACGGCGCGCCAACATGCCCGCCCCATAGAGGCCCCGTGCCCGTTCCGCGGTTGAAAGTGGCAATGACAAAATCTGCTCCAACCACCGCATTCCCTCCAGATGGTGAGCGCGTATGTACCAGAAATGCCAGAGCGCAAACCCCAGACGGGCAGCCACGGAAGCTTGGCCTTGCTCAATCGACCAGGTGAGTGCGGCCCGCAGATTGTCATGTTCCTGGCCCAGAATTTCAAGCCAGCTCTGCTGTTCGCGGCCAAAGAGCATGGGCTCAGCTCGTTCTGCCAGGGCCAAAAAGTAGTGGGCGTGGGCTGCTTGTGTTCCCTCAAGTTCGCCCAACTCCCGCAGCTTTTGTCGCCCATAGGCGAGAATGGTTTCCAGTTGGATGAAACGAGGCCCCTGCCCATTACCGCCCTGCCGCATGAGCAGACTTTTGTCGACCAGCGAAGTCACCAGATCCAGTGTGGCGATTGTGCCATTGTTCGGCGGACAGACAGCTTCAATGGCATCCAGCGTGCAGCCGCCGACAAAGAGCGCCAGCCGACAACAGAGTGTCTGCTCTTCGGGGTTCAACAGATTGTAACTCCAGTCAATTGCATTCTGCAGCGTCTGGTGACGTACTGGCGCGTCGCGCGGGCCATGTTGTAGCAGGGCAAACCGTTCCTGCAGCCGCGCGGCAATGGTGGCGACATCCAGAATTTTGGTGCGCGCCGCGGCCAGCTCAATCGCCAGTGGCAGGCCATCCAGGTGGATGCAGATCTCAGCAATGTGCTCTTTGACGGCTTCAGTGAGAGAAAAGTACGGTTGTACGGCACGTGCCTGCTGAATGAAAAGCTGAACCGACTCGACCTCAGCGATCGGCTGTTGATGCTCAGTGGGTCGCGAAGGCAGATGCAACGGTGACACGGCAAATTCGAATTCACCTTGCAGATGCAACACTTCCCGGCTGGTAGACAAAATTTTGAGTTGCGGTGCTTTGGCCAGCAGGGCACTGAGCACCGGCGCCGCCTCGATCAGGTGTTCAAAGTTGTCGATGACCAGCAGTAGTTGCTTCTCGCGCAGTTCGCCGGCCATGTATTCGAGCAGCGGACGATTGTCTGCGCCTTCCCGCAGCCCCAGCGCGTCGGCAATGGCGATCGAGGCAAGCCCTGCCGCCCGAATCGGAGCCAGATCCACAAAGACCACGCCGTCGCGAAATGCCGTGACGAGGTTATGCCCGGTTTGAATAGCCAGACGTGTCTTGCCCACGCCACCCGGTCCGGTCAACGTAATGAGCCGCACCTCATCGCGCTGTAGCCACGCCGCGATCGCCGCCAACATCGATTGACGACCAACGAGCCGCGTGGCGGGCATGGGGAGATTATCACGCGAGGCAGAGTTGTGGGATCTGTCTGTCAAATCCTCGTGCGCAGCAGCCACGGCTCTGGGCTGGGGCGGATAAATACCCGCACGAATCTCCTCATGCAGTTCACGCGTCTGCGCCGCAGGTTCGGCATCCAGTTCAGCGCGCAGGATCTCCACACATCGTTGGTACTGTGCCAGCGCCGCGCTGCGCTTGCCCGTGCGTGCCAGCAGACGCATCAAATGGCAATGGGTCTCTTCGTGCCACGGTTCCACCGCAAGCAGCTGTTGTGCCGCCACAATCGCCTGGGCCAGATCTTCTGTTTCTGTGTGCGCAGTGATTAACCGCGCCAACAACTCAATCATCTGTGTGTGCAATCGGGTCCGTTCGCCAAGGGCCCAGGCCTCAAACTCATAGCTGAGAGAAAGGGGGAAGCCATCCAGAAAGGGGGCTTGATAGTGTTGCACAGTGTGCTGGAGCACATCGGTATCGTGTACTTGCGCTGTTGTGTCTTGCTCAAACACCGATACATCGGTCCAGCAGTTCTGCAGATCCAGGGCAATGGTATCGTTGGTTACTTCGACCAACGTAACCCCATTCAACCGACGCAGATTGCTCAACACCTTGCGCAAACTGGCGCGCGCGGTGGTGGGTGTGTCCGCCCAGAGCAATTCTGCCAATGCCGCGCGGCTGTGGGTACGCCCGGTGACAGCGAGATAGATGAGCAGGGCGCGCGCTTTGCTGGAGATAAAGCCGGTGATCGGCTTGCCTTGGTAGGTGAATTGAGGCGGTCCAAAGAGGTGGAACTGCAATCTCTCTTGCATGGGGTAAGCCTCCCAACAGGAACATCAGGTGCTTTCTCTATTGTAGGGATTAATGGAACTCCTGTCAATCACGAATTTTAAAGTGGGTGCGTCCCATTTGCGGGGACGTACAGAGGAGAAGCAGATTGAGCATCCGGTCTAAAGTGGGCTCTGTTTGAAAACGGTAGTTCCGGCGAGAGGGAAAGCTACCGTTTTCAAGCCAACCGTACTGTAGGCCCCAACCGTGGTACGCACCCTTGTAACGTGGAGATCGTTCCCCAGCGCGATGCATGCGGCCGTGAGGCGGCAACGTGCACGGGTTACCACGCGGTCCAGCCGCCGTCGACAAGCAAATTCTGCCCCACCACATAGGCCGCGGCATCCGAGGCCAGAAAGACCACCGCGCCCTTGAGGTCGTTGCGGTTGCCCATGCGGCCCAGCGGAACGTTGGCCTCGAAAGCTTTGGCAAAGGCGGCATTGGTCGTATCACCGGGGAAGCCGCCGGGCGAAATGCAGTTGACCCGCACGCCCTGCGCAGCCCAGATCACGGCCAGCGATCGGGTCAGGTTCACCACACCGCCCTTAACCGCACCATAAGCGACCGAGGCGTTGACGGGCATTCCGGGTGGGTACATGCGCACATCGGTGCCCCCCACACCATAGATGGACCCAATGTTGATGATTGAGCCGCTGCCTTGCGCCAACATGGGGCGGGCCACGGCCTGTGCACAGTAGAATGAACCACTCAGCCCCGCATCGATCCAGGTGCGCCACGCTTCTACGGTCAACGCTTCCGGCGGTGCGGGCACGCCGCGCGCATAGGCATTGTTGACCAGGATGTCGACGCGACCGCATGCTTCCAACGTTACCGCGACCAACGCCTCGCTCGATTCGGGCAGCGTAAGATCCAGTGGCAGGGCGAGCGCGGCATAGCCTTCACCGCGCAATTGTTCCGCCCAGGCACCACAATTCTCCTGATTGCGCGAAGCAATCACCACCTGTGCCCCTGCTTCGGCCAGGGCGCGGCTAAATTGTTTTCCCAAGAGCCCCGCCCCGCCGGTAACAATGGCAACACGGCCGGTTAGGTCGAAGAGTTGTTGAATGGTGCGGTTCTCTGGTTGGGTAACCGGTATGGTTGACATGAAATTCCTCGTTCCTGTGGAGCAAGATGCTCTTTCCGTCATTCCGCTGGCATGCACTTGCTAATGGTTAACTTGCTAATGATTGATCGGTTGCTGCAAATCAGTCCCCCAATCTGACGGTGGCACGAACCGATGACCGAGCCATCCCCTACGCTGTCATCCCCTACGCTGTCAGCGCGGGGTGAGGCTGCACCATGTCGTCCCAGGTCGGGGAGAGTTGACTCGTGCCACCTTGACTCACATCCAACACGGGATGCTCTGGTGGCACGCCATGCTCGATCAGCACATCGAAGTAGGGCTCGCGCGAGTCAGCCAGCAGTTGGAGCAGGCGTTGACGCATCGCCTCACGAGTCGTTTTATCCTCGCCGGCCAGATTATGCTGTTCATGGGGATCAGCGACCAGATCAAAGAGCAATTCGTGACCCGTCTCATAGAAGGCGTACTTCCAGCGCTCGGTCACCAAGCCGCGCCAGTCAAGGAAGTCGAGACTCCAGCGTGGGTTGCCCGACATCTCTAGCAAGACGGCATCCGGCCCCTGAAAGCTCTGGTCGCCGGTAATTGCGGCGGCAAAGTCGATGCCCTGACTGTGGGGCGGCACATCGAGCCCCAGCAGCCCCAGCGTCGTCGGCAAGAGATCGACGAGGCTAAAGAGCTGGTCGGCGTTGCGGCCCTGCGCGGGGATCTGTTCAGGCCAATGGAAGATGGCGGGAATCCGCACCGAATTTTCGTGGGGGTTCTCTTTGCGATTGATCGCGCCGTGTGTACCCATGTAGTCCCCGTGGTCCGAGCAGTAGACGGTAAGTGTATTCGCGCTGAAGGTGGCCGACTGTTGCAGCGCATCCTGCAGCCGGCCAATGTTCCAATCGAGATTTTCGACCATGGCGTAGTAGGTGGCCAGCTGTTTGCGCATCTCCGGCGTATCGGCAAAGCTGGGCGGCACGGTCAACGTTGCGGGATCGAAGCGTTCATAGGCATCTGGCGCTGCCAGCGGAAAGTGGGGCGGTTCGACACTGAGCACCAGAAAGAGTGGTTCATCCCGGTCATAGTTGGCCAGATACCGAATCGCCAGATCGGTGAGATAGTCAGTCTGATACTTGTCCATCCGGCGCGGGTTGGCTTCGTGTTCGTGGTAGTAGAAGCCATGGAAGGGGGCGTTGTTGATCTCGAATCCGTACCAATCCTGAAAGCCAGCGCGGTGATACTCAGGTGTGCGGTGGGGCCAACGGGTGTAGTCGTCACGGTGATCGCGCACCGCGGGGGGCAGTTGATCCTGCACAACACCACAGTGCCACTTGCCAAAATAGGCGGTCTGATAGCCCGCCGAGCGCAGGGCGGTTGCGGTGCTGGGCGCGCTCGGTTTGTAAACATCAAAGAAGTATTGCACCGGCCCCGCGTGGGCATGGCGCCCCGAAAAGATCGTCCCGCGCGAGGGGGTGCAGATCGGGCAGTTGGCGTAGGCGCGATCAAAGCTGATGCCTTCGGCAGCCAGACGGTCCAGGTTGGGCGTCTGCACATTGGCATCACCCCTGTGGCTCATGGCACCGCCAAAGTGCTCGTCGGAGAGAATGTAGATGACATGGGGTTGTTTGGACATAGACGCGTTTATCCTTCAACATCTGCGAACAACGAGGAAAAGTGGAGATGGGGATCGCCGGGCGGCTGCAACAGAATCTGTTGACGGGGCGTCAACTCGGTGCTGGTTGGGTGGGCCACCCGTTTGGCGGTCCAGGCCATGTGCGAAACACAATATTTGTAGAGCAGGGCGCGGCGTTGATGGTTGGCACGCCACGCGGCGGTGCCGTGCGTCAACGCTTCGGTAAAGAGCACAATGGAGCCAGCAGGTGCTTCCGGTATGATGACGTGGGGCGATTCTTCACCGCTCGCGTCGATCTGCCGGGGCAATTTGTAGTGGCTCTTGTGGCTGCCGGGGATGCAACAGAAGCCGCCATGTTCCGGCCCCGCGTCGGCCAGAACCCAAGTGACGACGACAAATCCATTGTAGATCTGGTTGCGGCGAAACGCGTAATACTCCCCCGGCTGTACCCGCTCGTTGCGCGCGGTCGCGCCGTAATCGGCGTGCAGCTTGCCCTGGGGCATGCCGGCGTCCATATACATGCCATAGAGACGGTCGAGCCGGAAGCAGTCGCCCAACTGCATGCGCAGGATCGGCATGAGCGTGGCATGGTCGAGCAGATCGACAAAGGGCTGTCCCCAATCCAGGAAGCCCGGCCCGTCGGGCGCGCTGCCAAAGCGTTGTGTCTGGCCGGGCGCGGGCAGCTGTTGCGCGTCGATGCGCTCGTTGAGCGCGGCGACTTCATCTGGGCTCAGTGCATCTTTGATAACCAGATAGCCCTGTAGATCGAGCAAATATTGCAGCAATTCCAGATCCTCAGCAACTGTTTCGCATTGGGTAGTGTCGCGTTGGGTAGTGTCGCGTTGGGTAGTGTCGAGCATGGCGGTATCCTCCTGGTTCTATTCAAGAGCTGATTGACAAGAGCGCGCGGCAATAATTTGGGGAGCATCGAAGCAATTACAGTGCGGTTGGCTTGAAAACGGTAGGTTCCCCTCTTGCCGGAACTACTGTTTTCAAACAGAGCCCACTTTCGGGTGCGGTTGGCTTGAAAACGGTAGGTTCCCCGCTTGCCGGAACGACTGTTTTCAAACAGAGCCCACTTTCGGGTGCGTCCCATTGTGGGGGCCTGCAGAGCGGGACTCAGTGGGGTATCCGGCGTAATCCCCCAATGTGGTACGCACACAAGCAATTATAGCGTACTCGTATCGAGATGAAAATGCGCTATAATTGGGTGAGGCAGCACCAGCCCACAGCCATAAAATTGAATAAAATTGCAGCGCCACAAAACGAGAGGAATCGATCCCATGAGTCGGCTACCCATTATCCACCCCACCGATCTTACCCCTGCACAGCAACAGATATTCGACAGCGTCACCCGTGGCAGACGGTCGACGGTCAGTGTCACTGGTTCCCCACTGAACGCTGAAGGGGGATTGCGCGGGCCATTCAACGCGCTGCTCTACAGCCCCGCCATTGGCAATGCCGTGCAACAGGTGGGCGAGGCAGTGCGTTTCGACGGTACGCTACCACCCCACCTGCGCGAGCTTGCCATTTTGACGGTGGCCGCGGCGTGGCAGGCCCACTTTGAATGGTGGGCCCACGAACGAATCGCGCGGGACATTGGTGTGGAAGAAGCGATCATCGCTGGCATTAAAGCAGGGGCACTACCTGTGTCTGCCGATCCGAAGGAGCAGATGATTCACGCATTTGCCCGTGAAATTATTGAGCAACATCATGTCTCTGATGACCGTTACGCCGCGGCGGTGGCAATGTTCGGTGAGTCACTTGTGGTGGAGCTGGTGCTCTTGCTTGGCTACTATACATTGATCGCGATGACGCTCAACGTCTTTGCCGTGCCGCTACCCCCGGGAGAAGCGACACCCTGGCAGTAGGGGCGCACCCTTGCGGTCGCCCTGGTAGTAGGGGCGCACCCTTGCGGTCGCCCTGGTAGTAGGGGCGCACCCTTGCGGTCGCCCTGGTAGTAGGGGCGCACCCTTGCGGTCGCCCTGGTAGTAGGGGCGCACCCTTGCGGTCGCCCTGCCAGTAGGGGCGCACCCTTGCGGTCGCCCTGCCAGTAAGGCCACACCCTTGCGGTCGCCCTGGCAGTAAGGCCACACCCTTGCGGTCGCCCTGCCAGTAGGGGCGCACCCTTGCGGTCGCCCTGCCAGTAGGGGCACACCCTTGCGGTCGCCCTGGCAGTAGGGGCGCACCCTTGCGGTCGCCCCGGCAGTAGGGGCGCCCCATCAGTGCAAACCACCGGCCACATCGATGGTGGTGCCGGTTACAAAATCGGCATCGCGCGAGGCGAGAAAGCAGACCACCCGTGCCTGATCCTCGGCATGGGGGAGCTTGCCCAGTGGAATATTGGCGAGAATCGCCTGCTGCTTCTCTGGGCTGGCCTTTTCCCAGACCGCGGCAATGCGCTCGGTCAGCGTGATGCCCGGCGCGACCGCGTTGCAGGTGATGCCGTGGGGGCCAAGCTCGATGGAGAGCTTGCGCGTCAACGCGATGATGCCCCCTTTGGCCGCGGCATACGCGCTGCTGCTGATCGCGCTCAGCCCGCGACCGGCAATTGACGCGAGGTTGACGATCTTGCCCCGCTGCTGCTCTTTCATGATTGGCACCACCGCGTTGCAATAGAGAAAGGTGCCGGTTAGATTGAAATCAACGAGCGCGCGCCACTCGGCCAGCGTCAGTTCATCGACCAATGTGCCGGGGTTGGCAATGACCGTGCTGCCGCCCACTGCATTGACGAGAAGATCAATGTGACCGTGGGTGGCAACTATCTCTTTGACCAATGCCGTGACCTCAGCTTCAGCCAGTGCATCCGAACATTTTGGCACAAAAGTGCCAGTTGCGAGTTGAAGCTCAGTTGCCAGGCTAGCGAGCCCCTGCTGATTGACGTCGACGCCAATGACCGTGCCGCCTTCGTTGGCCATGATTGCACAGGTGGCGCGACCAATGCCGCTGCCGGCCCCCGTAATAATAGCCACGCGCTCTTGAAATCTCATTGTCAAAAATACTCCCTTTTCTACGATGTCTATCTGTCAAATCTTCCCATCACATCTTCATGCCACATGATCACACAAGTCATTCCCATGAATTTCCTGGAGGAACGTTGGAGCAACGCCGGATCAAGCGCCAGGGAACGCATTGGGATCGCAAGAAGAGCTATATTACAGACCACCGACGGGAGCAGCACGACCGATGCGACTGTTATTCACGATTTCCACTTTTTGCACGCGCTACTCACACTCACGCTGGCACAATGATGTTGGGTCTGCCACCGGCAGTTCGCTAGACAATCAGCACGTCGACAGCCCAGTGGCAACCGGCTGAGCAGACGTGGGGCGGAGGTTATCTCGCTGTGCCAGATCGATGTGGAGGTTGCGAACGCTGTTTGTGCCTTCACAACATGCATGATAGTCCACCGAATCATGGAGAAAAGGAAAAGAGATGGCAGATGAATCGATCGAATGGCATTTCTTTGATGATGAAAATGAGGCAGTCTGGGCGGCAAAGACGCCGTTACAGCGTTCACAGCAGCTTGGCAACAGTGGTGGAGAGCAGAGCACCCCAAGGTCTGCCACTCCTCGTTATGCACCCGAATTGCTGTTGGGCATCATCCTGATCTACACGGCTGCGCTCTTTCTCTTTTGGCACCACATGGGCGCGCAGCTGGACCAGCTCGAGCAGGAGTTGGAGGCACTGCATACCGAGCTCGTGGCCGAACAACAGGGCGATCCGACCGGCAATGTGGGCAGCGGCAGCGATGCGCAGATCCCATCTCGTTTCCAGATCCAAACCGACTATCTGCACTTTACGGCAAGCCCAGCGACAAGCGCGGTGGTTCAGGCCGTGGCAGCGGAGATTGACGCCAAATTTCAACAGATGCACGCCGACCTGGGATTCTCTGACCTGCTGCCAGCCACAAAGCTCAACATCATCGTGGATATTGCTACCAACGAGGAGCGGCCATTCACGGATGATCAGCAGTTAGTTGTAAATCATCCCAAAACTATGGCTGAGAAATACAAGATCAGCGAAGCCGAGGCACTGACCACTCAGCTTTCAATCATGCTCGCGCGCCATCTGCTCAACAGCGCCATCAACCGCAGCGCCATCAAGCAACAGTGGCAAGGCATGGTATTGGCCATGCAAACGTACATTCAGCTTGAGCATGGCTACAATCAGCAGTGGCAACGGCAGGATCACTCACTGCTTCACCGCCACAACGCTCAGGGCCGCTCGCTCGATTGGACAGATGACGTAATCGTGCTGGTTCCAAGCGAGCGACAGTCTGGACCACTGTTGCAAGTTAGTCCAACGGCGTATGCCACCGCCGATCCATTGGTTGAATTTATGCTGGTGACCTATGGCCACGGCAAAGTAGCCGAACTACTCGTGGCCTTTACCGAGCATGATTCATGGGAGACGCTCACCCCGGCACTCTTCCAACTCTCGGCCGCCAACTTTGAGGAGCAGTGGCACGCGTATCTGGCCGAGCACTATCCGATTCCCCAATAGTCGATTCCCGGGTAGAGACGGTGCTGCTCAATCCACGCGAATCGCTCTTGCGATGTAGACATGCCCGCCATCTGGCAGATGGCGGGCATGTGAACCCAACCATTCAGCACAGAGAGCTGTCACTCAGCAACATAGGTTGTCACACCCTGTCGATCCGGTTCAAACTCAGTTGCCCAGCGCGCCTCGAGCTGTTGCCGCCACGCCTCGGCCAGCGCGGTTAGCTCTGCCGTCACCGCGGGCTGATCCGTGGCAAGATTAACTCGCTCGCCCATGTCCGCCACGACATTCGCCAGGTGCACTGCATCCTCGGGCGGTGCACCTTCCACGAGCTGCCCCCGTAACACCAGCTTCCAGGGGCCACGGCGGACCGCGGTCTGCGCGCCCTGCTCCCAAAAGATCGAGCGTTCGGCGGGCGGCTGTCCATCGCGCACATAGGGCAGCAGATCGACGCCATCCACTTCATAGCTGCCCAGATTGCCGCCAGCCGCGCTCACCAGCGTGGGCAGAAGATCCATTGACGCACATGGCTCGTCGAGCACCTGTCCACCGGGAATGGCACCGGGCCAGTGCATGATTCCCGGCAGCCGGATTCCGCCCTCATAGAGGCTAAATTTGTGCCCCTTGAGCTTGCCCGCACTGCCACCATAGTAGGGATCCTGATTGCCATCGAGCCAGTTGCGGCTCTCGCGCGAAGGGCCATTATCTGATGTGAAGAAGGTGCAGGTGTTCTCCGCCAGCCCCAGCCGTTCCAGCTCGGCCATGATCGCGCCCACGCCATCGTCGACCGCGCTGATCATCGCGGCCATCACCTGGCGATCCCAGGGCAGATGGGCAAAACGCTCCATGTACGCTTGGGGCGCGTGCATCGGGTAGTGGGGTGCGTTGAAGGGCACGTAGAGAAAGAAGGGCTGATCGTTGGTCTGCTTAGCCTTGGCGGCCTGGCGCAAGTAGGCAATCGCCTTCTTCGTAATCGCCTCGGTAAAATAGTGGCCGTTGTCCCAGATCTCCTCGTCATCTTCCCATAAATCGTGGGTGGGGTTGAGGCCGGGGCCCGGCTTGTTGGCACCCCAATAAAAGATGTGCGAGTAAAAATCGATGCAGCCCGCCATGAAGCCATACCAGTGGTCGAAGCCATGGTGGTGCGGGCGCGATCCGTCGGCCAGCCCCAAGTGCCACTTGCCCGCCATGTAGCTCTGATAACCGAGTGGTTTGAGCGCGGAGGCAAGGGTCGGTGTGCTTTGGGGCAATCCCGAT
Organism: Caldilineaceae bacterium; assembly: GCA_965228585.1. GTDB lineage: Bacteria > Chloroflexota > Anaerolineae > Caldilineales > Caldilineaceae > JAHBVH01. The sequence goes on along the minus strand of CBDDHX010000009.1, from coordinate 1,684,464 downwards.
GCGGTGCGGTGGCCAGCCAGGATCGAGCGCACGCCCGCGTTGCCGGGATAGCGCCCGCTCAGCAACGCTGCACGCGAGGGGCTACAGACCGGCGAGTTGGAATACCAGCTGGTAAAGCGCGCGCCATCCGCGGCCAACCGATCGAGATGGGGTGTGCGAAAATCGGGCGCGCCCATGCAGGAGAGATCGCCGTAGCCCTGGTCGTCGGTGAGAAAGATGATAAAGTTTGGTTGTGCCATTCTGCTGCTCCTAAAATTGCTTTGCAGGCCACATCTTGCGCCCATTTCTACGACCAGACGTAGATCTCATCGTCCTCGGCTGAATAGCCAATAAAGACGGCCAAGACAGCACGCGGATCATCGCCTTCCAGGGCGGGAATCTCGTGAATGCAGCGGGTGTTGAAGAAGTAAAGATCACCGGGCGCAAGCGCGATCTTGTAACTGCCCAATTCGTGCGCCGCGGCATAGTCGGCAAAGGTCTCCGCGGCAATGTGGGGCTGGATCTCCTCGGTCCAGAGACATTGATGGATGATTGTCTGGGCGCTGCGCCCCTGCTGCGATGCATTCTGCAGACAGAGAATGCCCGCGAATTGGTGCTCGAAGCGCGAGACCGCGTAATCAAAGCGTTTTTCACGCAGGCTCACGTGATCGATGTGGGGTTTGTACGCGTGGCTCTCGTAGTGAATGCGAAAGATCGCTGGTCCATATTGGCGGCCATCGGGCTCCTGGGCCACCATCACCGTTTTGCCAACTGCCAGCCCACGCAACGCGGCATAGATGGTTGCGACCGGATCTGACAATCCCGCGAAGAGAGAACGATAGAGATCGTGCGTAGCCGCGGCGTGGGCCAGAAAGCGCTCCTTATCGTGGCCGCGATTGCCCAAGCTGGTGCCAATGTCAATGCGGTTGCGCTGATCGGCCGTCATCTTTTTGGGATCACGCATCAGCCCCCAATCCTGAAAGCGCTGCAACAGCAGTGGGCAATGCTCGGGATTGTAGGCGCGACGCAGCACAATCGCGGGGATCTCTGCTCGGGCAAGCGCAGAAAGCGGATCGGGATAGTGCGCCACGACCGTCGCCAGATCGGGGCTGGCGGGGAGCCAAGATTGTACGCTTTGCATGGTGTTCCTCCTGCAATTTGTTGGTTGGATTGATGGGGATAGACTATGCAGCGCTCTCCTGTGCAACGGTCTCGCTGTTGCCGCGCCAGCTCCACAGTACGCCAACGAGGCACAGAATAACCAGAAGAGCCGCAACGAGAAAATCGTCGCGCAGCGCCTGTACAATCTGCAACTCGGTGGCACGATCAACCGTCACGCCGACACCCGCATAGTGCTGCAGACGAAACGCAAAAAACGACCCCAGAATCGCCACACCCGCGGCTTGGCCCAGGGTGCGAGTCTCGCTCAACAGACTCGACGCGACGCCGAGTTGCGCACGGGGCACGCTGCCCATAACCGCGCTCGTGTTGGGTGTGTTAAAAGCGCCAATCCCAATACCCAGGGGAAAGAGATAGAGCACGAATTGCCACCAAGTGCTATCCACGGTCAGCTGCGAAGTCAGGCCCATGCCGAGCGCGGCCAAGCCCATGCCCGCGCCAATCATCGGCCGCGTGCCAATGCGATCCGACAGGATCCCCGATGCAGGTGTCGATGAGACGTAGGCCAGGGGCAAGATGGCAAGCAAAATGCCCATTGTGCGTTGAGAGACCCCCAACACGAACTCAAGATAGAAAGGCATGATGACCATCACACCAGAGATTGCCGAAAAGATGACCAGCGCAGAGATCAGATTGGCGGCAAAGGCACGATCGCGAAAGAGGCTGAGATCGATCATGGGGTGGGCAACACGGCGCTCGATCCAGATGAAGGCCACGCCAAACAGGAGCGCGAGCAAGAGCAAGAGCTGAATCCAGAAGGTTAGATAGCCAATATCTTGGCCGAGCGTCAAGGCCAGCGAAAATGAGAGCAGTGCTCCCCCAATTGCAAGGGCACCGGCGATGTCAAAGCGCTCGCCGCGGCTGTTCGGTTGCAGCGGTGGCACAACCCGCCAGACCACCAGCAGCGAGAAGAGCCCAAGCGGCACGTTAAAGAGAAAGAGCCAACGCCAGCTAAGCGCTTCAAGCAGGAATCCGCCAATGAGCGGCCCGGCAATCGCGCCCGACGCAATGCAGCCGGAAGCAATGCCCAGGGCCATGCCGCGCTGGTTGGTGGGCCATGTCTCGGTGATGATGGCAATGCCAATGCCCATCATCATTGCCGACCCAATGGCCTGCAGAATTCGAAACCCAACCAACCAGGGAATATCAACTGCAATGGCACAGAGAATTGTGCCGATCACAAAGAGCAGTTGGCCTTGCATAAAGACGCGGCGACGACCGACCAAATCGGCCCAACGACCAATGCTGGGCAAAATCACAGCCATGCAGACCAGATAGGAGAGCACCACCCACTGTACCGCGGCAAAGGTACTTTCAAACTCACGCAGCAGCGTTGGCAGTGCCAGATTGATGGTGGTGCCATTGGTGGCACTCATAAAGAGCGCCAGGCTAATGGCGATGAGCGTCCACCACTTGCTAACGGGTCTGCCTTCCGGCTCGCCTGCCGGTCTGCCCGTTGGGGGGGTGGAAGGTTCACGACTCTCTGCTGAAGCGCGCTTGGCTGCACGGGTTGTCACATGGATATCCTTTTGCCGCTGGCGTACATGATTATGATGCAAGTCTAGCACAGGGCGCGCTTGGTGTCATGTGGGGAAAATCGGCTGGGGCACGCTGATGGCTCATGCAGCTAGCGTCCTCCCGACATGGCGACGCGCACCAATGATTGGCCTCACCGCGAACGACAGCAAAATTCACGGCGGGCAAACTCCACGTGTTCCCAGCTCGGTTTCATGGTGCATGGAGCTGCGAACACAGACGCCGCAGGCCATCAACGGGCGTTACAGGCGATAGAATGCAATTGCGTTGTCATGAAACAACTTGCGCCGCTCTGTTGCCGACGCGTCACCCACGGCCCAGGCCAATGTCTCTACCCAACGGGGATAGGTCGTCGCCTGGGTAGAGACGGGCCAATCCCCACCATAGAGCACCCGATCAAAGCCGAAGGCCGCGATCACGTGGTCAATATATGGCTTTAGATCCGCGCGGCTCCAGTTGGCATGGTCGGCCTCGGTGACTAGCCCCGAAATTTTGCACCACACATTGGGCAAGGCGGCCAGCTCCTCGATCTCTTGCCGCCACGGATCCAACAGCTGCGCTTTAATATCTGGCTTGCCGATGTGATCGAGGATGAACTGTACATTCGGCGATTGCGCGACCAGTTGGATGGTGTTGGCCAGTTGGGTGTGGTCGATGCAGATGTCAAAGCTCAAACCATAATCAGCCAATGCTTGCACACCACGCACAAAATCGGGCCGCAGACAGAACGCGGGATCCGCTTCGAACTGAATGATCCGCCGGATGCCTTTGACGAGCGAATTGGCCGCAAGTTCTTCCAATGCATCGCGAGCTGCGTCCCCCTTTTCCAGCGGGGCCCACGGCACCAGGCCCGCGATCCGGGGCTCCTCTTTGGCCAGCGCGGTGACCCAGGCAGCCTCGTCCATGAATTGCGAAAAGTCGGCCTCGCATTGCAGGAAGACCATCTTTTCTACCTGCACAGAACCAGTTGCGCGTGCATAATCGGCCAACAGGTGGGGCTGGTTCAACATCGGAATCTCGTCCAGCCAGGGATAGCGCAAGTGGCTGGGATCCCAAAGATGCAGATGGGTGTCAACGATCGGAAAGTCGATCATGAGAAAAACTCCTTTTTATCTGACTGATGTTGCTGCCTATCATCTCTACGCGATCGTGATTGCGCAAAAAAGAGGCTCTGCAACGCGCGTATGGTGCGGTTGGCTTGAAAACGGTAGATTTCTTCGCGGGCTACCAAAAAAGGTGAACTAGCGTTTTCAAACAGAGCGTACTTTAGCAGGCAACCGGGGCGCAACTTGGATTATCTATCTTCTGCTGATTTGCCCTCAAGTGGCTTGCTGGCATAGCGGGCTTGATTGATCAGCTGACTGGTCATGCCACCATCGGTCATTAGATTGGCCCCGGTGATATAGCTCGACTCGGTCGAGGCGAGAAAGAGAACCACGTTGGCAACTTCACGGGGGCTTTGCACGCGCCCCAAGGGAATATTGTCAAACCAATGTTGGCGTGCGGCCGCGGCATCTTCGGCAGCGTTTTGCAGATCTTGCCAAATCTGCGTATCGGTCAGTCCCGGACTGACGGCATTGACGCGAATGCCATGGGGCGCAAACTCAATGGCCAGCGCCTTGGTCAGCATCTCCACCCCACCTTTGGCCGCGGCGTAGGGCGCGGCCGCGGGCAGGGTGGCAACGGTGTGGACGCTGGCAATGTTGATGATTGCCCCTTGTTTGCGCGTCACCATCTGTTCGAGCGCGTAGCGGCTACAGAGGAAGGTGCCCTTGAGATCCACATCCACGACGCGATCCCAATCTGCTTCTGCCATTTCCAATGTTGGCTTCACAAAGTTGACGCCAGCATTGTTGACCAACGTGTCGATCTGGCCATAGTGCGCAATGGTCTGCTCCATCAGTGCCCGGCAGGCAGCCGCGTCCGCGACATCGGTCTGAATAAAGAGACCACGGCCATACTGTTCTTCTAATTCGTGGGCGACGGCTTCCCCCTGCCCCCGATTCACCTCTGCAACGACCACCTGTGCACCAGCTTCGGCAAAGCGGTGGGCAACCCCTTTGCCAATGCCACTGCCCGCACCGGTTACAATGACAACCTGCTCACTCCAATCCATGAGATTTTGCTCCGAAATCAGTTGTGGTGACCACGTGGGACACCGAGATTTTTCAGTAGGTTGAGGTACACTGTTCAATGAATTTTGCCGTAACAGTCATGCCAAAACGAGAAATCTTGTGCCGCGGAGATTCCGCAGTTCAACTGTTGGCAAGGCAACAGTGCTTACGAATTTCACACAAGATCAAGATTGGTTTGCCAGAAATTCAGTAATTCTGTAGGATACGTTTGCAACTACAGCACAGCGGTAATCGGCATCAGAATCTGCCAAGGTTCGGTTGAGCCTCCCACGCCTCCATTCTGCCATTCAGTCAGTCCGCATGCAGCGATACCTGCCAAGTTGAACCAATGCAGTCAAATTTACTGAACGCCAGCGCATAAACAAAAAGGGAAAGACATGAGATACAAATCTATCATACTTGCATCAATTCTGGTACTCCTCTTTGCAGCCTGTAGTCCGGTTGATTCGGGTCCAAGTGGGGCTGTTGAGCCTGCGGCCAACGCGCCAGCAGCAAGCGGCGGCACGCTGATCATCGCTTCTACCCAGGATATTGACAACTACGATCCGCACTGGAATCAGCTGATCGCGTACAGTGTGCTTGTTGGGCACAATGTCTTTGATTACCTGACCAAGCTCGATGCCGACATGCAGATTGTGCCCGGTCTGGCAGAACGCTGGGAGATTGGGGAGGATGGGCTGACCTACACTTTTCACCTGCGCGAAGGTGCCACCTTTCACAACGGGCGCGCGTTGGTGGCAGACGACGTGGTCTTCTCCTTCAACCGGCTAACCGAGCAGGAGACAATCTACGCCACCAAGATGGATCCAGTGGCCGAGGTGGTGGCGCTCGATGATCAGACCGTGCAATTTACGTTAACCGCGCCGTGGGCCCCCTTCCTGGAAGATGTAGCCGCGATCGCGATTGTTGCCGAGGAAACGGTGGATGATCTCAATAAAGCGCCCATTGGCTCCGGTCCCTTCCGCTTTGTCGAATGGCTCCCCAATGATCGCATTGTGCTGGAGAAGAATGACGATTATGATCTGCCCGATCTGCCCAAGCTCGACGGCATTGAAATCAAAATCCTGCCCGATTATGCCGTTGCCTTGACGAACCTCGAAGCGGGCAGTGTTGATGCCGTCTATGAGGTGCCCGCGGCCGACGCCGACCGCTTCCAGGGCCGGGATGATATTTTGATCCAGAGCCCAGCGGCCAGCAACAGCCTCTTCCTCATCGAGCTATCCATTGAAAACTACGAGCCACTGCAAAGCCCACTCGTGCGCGAAGCCCTGGCCATGACGCTGGACAAGGATGCGATTCAGCAAAATGTCTACTTCGGTCACGGCGATCCGCAGTTTAGCTCGCTGCCCCAAAGCTCATGGGCCTATGTGCCTGCGCCAGAAGTACCCTACGATCCCACCGCGGCCAAGGAGCTGTTGGCCGAAGCTGGCTATCCCGATGGCTTTGACCTCAGCATCAAAGTGATCGCCGGTGTGGCCGTGATGGAAAATATTGCGACCATCTGGCAAAATGGGCTGGCCGAAGCCGGCATTACGCTCAACATCGAGATCGAAGAGTTGAGCACTTGGCTCGATCATTATGTTGGCCGTGACTACCAGACAATTGCCAACTGGATGAACGTTGGCGGCGATCCCCACTCCATGTATGATATTATCTTCAAGCCGCATCTCAACGACGACTATCCCAATGCCGAAATGCTGGCCCTGATCGAAGAGGGCGCGATCACGGTGGATCAGACCGCGCGAACCGAGATCTATCAGCAGATCCAGGAACTGGCACTGGCCGAATGGGCTCCTGTGATCGTGGTTCAGTCGCAGCCACTGCTGGCGCTGACAACCGCCGACGTACAGGGCTGGGCCATGAATGGCAAGGGCGATATCCTCTTTGATCAGATTACCGTAGCGGACTAATGGGCCGCTATTGTCTACAGCGTTTTTTGCAGATCCTTCCGGTGCTCTTTGTCATTTCGCTGCTGGTCTTCGTGGCCATGCAGTTGGCACCGGGGGATCCAGCAGTCATGCGCATGGGGCGCGCCGCGGCGCGCCCCGAGAACCAAGCGGCGCTGGAACGGTTGCGCCAGGAGATGGGGCTCGATCAGCCGTTGATCATCCAATACTTTATCTGGCTCAAGGACGCGATGCAGGGTGACTTTGGTCTCTCCAACCGCAGTGAGCGTCCGGTGTTAGAGATGATCGGCGGGCGCCTGCCCGCGTCGATCCAGCTGATCACGGTCAGCTTTCTCATTGCCATTCTGGTTTCGATCCCGCTGGGCATTCTGGCCGCGGTCAAGCAGGGTTCACTGCTCGATCTGTTGGTCATGACCTTTTCGGTCGCGGGCGTTGCCATTCCGGGTTTTTGGCTGGGGCTGACGTTGATCCTGATCTTCTCTGTGCAACTGGGTTGGCTCCCGCCCGCGGGCTACGTCCCCTTTTCAGAAGACCCCATTGAAAGTTTGCGGCGCGTGCTGATGCCTGCGTTGACGCTTGCGGTCTATCTCATTGCCACCTTCACGCGCTTTTTGCGTGCCGATATGTTGGAGGTGATGCGGGCCGACTATATTCGCACCGCGGTGGCGAAAGGATTGAGCGACTGGTTGGTGATCTACCGCCATGCGCTGCGCAACGCATTCATTCCGCTGCTCACGGTCATGGGCATCGAGATCGGTGGCCTATTGGGGGGCGTGGTCATTCTCGAACAGGTCTTTGGCTGGTCGGGCATTGGTTGGCTGACGCTGCAGGGTGTCTACAATCGAGACTACCCCCTGGTGCAAGGAGCGGTGCTGTTGATCGCGCTCTTCTACACGTTGCTCAACTTCCTGGTTGACATTGCTTATGCTTTTCTGAACCCACAGATTCGAGCGGAATATGAAACACGTTGATGGCAGACGCTGGCTGGGACAGCTCTTTCTCATGATACCGCTCATGCTCGTGCTCTTTTTCATTGGGTCGGCAATTGTGCCGGGACAGTTGGCACCCTATTCCCCCTATGAACAGAATCCAGCCGTTGCCTTGCAAGCGCCATCCGCTCAATATTGGCTCGGCACCGATCAATTCGGCCGCGATATCCTGAGTCGGGTGATCTATGGGGGTCGGGTGGCAATGGTGGTGGGGCTGGGTTCTGTGCTGGCCGCCATGCTGATCGGTGTGCCGCTGGGGCTAATCGCCGGCTACCATGGCGGCGTGGTCGATGCGATTATTATGCGGGTGCAAGATGCCCTGCTCTCCTTTCCGCCGGTAATCCTCGCCCTGTTGATTATTGCCAGCTTTGGTGCCTCTGCCACTGTGGTTGTCCTCACCATTGCATTGGTCTATGTGCCCCGCTTTGCGCGTCTGGTGCGGGGCAGCGTGCTCCAGCTCAAATCGCTGGAATTTGTCACGGCCAGCCACGCTTGTGGCACCCCCGTACGGCGCATTCTGTTGCGGGTCATCCTGCCCAACGCGGTGGCCCCGATCATCGTTCAGGCCACGCTAGGCATGGCCGTGGCGATTCTGATTGAATCTGGTCTCAGCTATCTGGGTTTGGGCATTCAACCACCCACTGCATCCTGGGGCAACATGTTGCAACACGCACAGAGTTACATCTATCGTGCCCCCTGGTTTGTTCTGGCCCCCGGCAGCTTTATCTTTGTCGCCGTACTCTCCATCAACTTGATTGGGGATCGGCTGCGTGAATGGGTTGATCCACGCCTGCGTTCGCTGTAAAGGAATGGCCTCCCTTCAGTGGTCAAAGAGCGCGACGAGGGCAATTCTACCCCTGCCAAAGTTCCGCCCCGCAAAAGAGAGAAAGAGAGCACACCCATGCAAACTCAATCTGCAGTGGTCTATGAACATCAGAAACCGGTTGTTGTCGAAGAGCTGACGCTGGAGCCACCCAAAGCGGGTGAAGTGTTGGTGAAAATGGCCGCGGCCGGTGTCTGCCATTCCGACATCTCTGCGATCAATGGCGTGATCTACTACGATCCACCGCTGGTGTTGGGCCACGAAGGCGCGGGCATTGTCCAGGAGATCGGGCCGGATGTCACCTATGTGCAGCCGGGGGATCACGTGGTGCTCTCGTTCATGCCCTCGTGTGGCGAATGCGCGCTCTGTAAAATGGGGCACGTGGTGCTCTGCACCGGCATCACCGCGGCCACTGGCCGTCTGCTCGATGATACCTGTCGCTTTCACAACGCCGCGGGCGAGCCGATCCTGCAGATGTCGCGCATTGGTACCATGTCCCAATATTCAGTGGTACCCGAACAGAGCCTCGTCAAGATCGATAAACGCTATCCACTTGAAAAAGCTGTCCTCGTTGGCTGTGGCGTAACGACCGGCGTTGGCGCGGCAGTAAACACGGCCCGGGTGCAGCCAGGCGAGCGAGTGGCGGTAATTGGCACCGGTGGTGTGGGGCTGAACGCGGTGCAGGGCGCGGCCTTGGCCGGTGCCAGCCAGATCATTGCCGTGGATATCGATGATCGAAAATTGGAGCTGGCAAGCAGCTTTGGCGCGACGGATGCGGTGAACGCCAGCGAACGTGATCCCGTACGGGCCGTGCTCGATCTCACCGCCGGGGTTGGCGTTGACTATGCAATCGAAGTCATTGGCAATGTCAAAACCATTGAGCAGGGCTATGCGATGATCCGGCGCGGGGGCTCGGTTATCGTCGTGGGCATGGATAGCGATGACAAACGGATTCAGACGCCGGCACAGGATATTGTGCGTCGGGAAAAACGGCTGGTTGGCTCATATTATGGCTCATGCAACCCGCGCCAGGATATGCCCAAGCTGCTGGCGCTGTATGACGAAGGTAAGTTGAAGCTCGACGAACTGATCACACAGACCTATCGGCTGGCGCAGGTGAATCAGGCGCTGGCAGATCTCGAATCCGGACAGAATGCACGGGGCGTGATCCTCTTCGACTGAACGGATCTCCCCGGTGCGATGCATGCGGGGAGATGTTTGGAAGAATCTAGTAGATTCCGGCATAAACCTGCCACACCTATTTTGCCGCTTGCACTCAGGTTGTATCGACTGATTCACGCCCGTGGTATTTATGCATTTCAACATGCCCAGCAACTTTTGAGTTGCCGGGCATCTGTTCCCTACTTTTGTTGCATCGTAAGTGAGATCGTACCGAAAGGTCCGGCGCGGCTTACGAAACTACTCGATTTACAGGCTACTCCTGAACCGTGCCGGAAACCACGCGGGCGACCAACTTCTTTTCCAAAAGCTCGCTTGAGATTGCCCACGATGTAACCAAAAATTTTTCAATGTTCGGTCTCGGTCAGGTAGGATGTTGGCGTGCAACGCACGCCGCCACGTAGCTCGCAAATTCACGTCACACGGAAGTAGCGCATCCCATGCAACTGACCAAAGAAGAGATCCTCAATCGCTATCAGCTCTCTGCCGCCGACGCTCTTGCGCAAGGGATGGAAGCAGAGGTCTATCGCTATGGAGACAACAATGTTCTCAAGCTCTACCGTGGGCGGGCGAGCCGTGCCAACCTGCGCGCGTTGCAATGTTTCTATGCAACGCTCGATGCGTCGCGGCTCTCCTATGCCCTTCCGCAGATTATAACGCTGACCGCGCACGGCGACTATACCGTCAGCGTAGAGCCGCGTCTGGATGGGCAGCCAATGGTTGCACATCTCGCCACCTTGTCGGCGGACCGTCTGGCCGGGCATTTTCACACCTACATTCAGGCCGTCTCCGAACTGGGCCACCTGACAATGCCACCGACTCGACGCCGGTACAAGCTCTTTGATCGAGCGGGGCTGAGCCTGCGCGCAGCGGGGGACTGGCATCACTTTCTCCACAGCTGGCTCCAGCATCGATTGTGTACGCTGGCAACGCACTTTGCCGTGGATGTCAACGACTTTTCCCGCAAACGTCACGCCATCGAACGGTGGTTGGCCACCCCCTACACTGGCCCGCACGCCCTCATCCACGGGGATTTCTTTCCCGGCAACATATTGGTAAACGGGCAAGGCAAGGTACAGGCACTGCTCGATTTTGGCCTCTTTACCATGTATGGCGATCCCCTCTTTGACGTGGCAACTGCGTGGCTCTTTTTTGATATGTACGACGAATGGCAAGCCAATGTGCGCGGCCGCTTGTTGGATGCCATTATCGCCACCTTGGGCGAGAGCGTGCGTGACAAACTTTATCGCTATGTCCTGCTCTACAGCTTGCTTTCCGCCAACATCTACGCGCCCGATTGCAGCGACGGCCATTACCGGTGGTGTGTGGCCAACTTGAACCACGATGATTATTGGTCTGCTATCGCCGATTAAACGAAAGAGCAGTTGGCAATTGGCCGAGGCACCTGCCGATTCGCGGTCATATGCCATCTGTCATATTTCTACCTTTTGATAGGCTCAGGACAGGCGGTGAACTTTGGGTGGCTGTGGACGCCGTGACAACGGGGCCACTGTCGCGCTGGTTGCCACGGGCGCGGTAGGCTCGCCCCGGCGTGGGAATCATGACCTGTTGCCCCTGGGCGACCACATGGCTCGCAACGTCGGCAGCCAACTGATGTTGAACTCATCGACGTAGTAGAAGACTTCACCGGGTCTCAGCTGGTCGCGTTGCGTTTCGATCGTCTTTTTTTAGCTGATACTCGGGATCGGGGCTCGTCACTTTGTGCTGTGGGCGGCTTAACACGATCTCGTTGTCGGCCAGGATACCCCGCACGGTGACACGGCTCATACGGATCCCCGTTTGTGCGGCCATGTAATCGGCAAGCCGCTGCAGGGTCCACATTGAGTAGGGTTCGCCTAGCGAGCGAGGTCGCTGTCTGACGCTCTGGACCAGTTGCTCCCGGTATGCATCCGTAGCACGCCGCGGCGCACCCGATCGTGGTGCATCCGCTAGTCCGGCGATGCCTTCCGCATTGAACCGTTTGATCCAAATGCGGATGACCTCTTCACTTCGCCGTACGATCTGGCTGATGGCCGGAACCAGCATTCCCTGTTCGGACGCTAGCAAGATCATTTGCAGTCGCTCTCGTATCCGTACATCTTTTGTTTGTCGATAGAGCTTTTCCAGCTCTGCTTTTTCAGCTGATGGAATGGGTCTTACCCGAATTGGTGTTCTCATACAGTTCAGTTTACACCCTTCACCCCATTCCTCAAATATTTATCGAACTGTACTTAAGTACAAAAAAGTTAATTTATAGGGTTTGGTACTCCTGTTGCATGGGTTATTATTCTCTAGAAACTTTATAAATTGTACTTAATGTTTCAAATCGTACAAAATCGAGATAAGGATCCATATCAGTATGCCGATCATTAAGAAAAATATTAGCGTGTAGGAGAGTTTAAAAAACCAAATGGTAATTACGTTAGGTGAACGAGGTTCTTCCTTCGTTATCCAACTTCGAGACACATATCTCTGAAGACTTAAATACTCTTCATGTTCATCTGGGTTAAACCACGCAGTATATGCCCTGTAACCGAAACCCATTGTCGCCAGGATTACAACGACAAGTTTTGCAAATATGTCAATGCTAGAATCATCCATAGTCGCTACCTCAAACGGAATGTATATGACCACGGGTTGACTGATGCACCTGGTGCTCCAGCTACTTCCTCGACTGTCACATGATACGGTGGTTCTAATCCGATTGATGCGCCAGCCCCTAATCCACTCGCACTTGCCGAGCGTCCTGTCAATGCATTTTGTAACAGTTGTACACGCTCAGTTTCGGAGATATTAAGTTGATCAATAGGCATTCTTTTCCGGAACAAACTGCCCTCTGGATCAGTATTGATTAGTACGTGGCCATTTGATATGCTAAAGCCCCTGATATTTGGTCCTGTGCCCCCACGCAGGTAGATGTTCCAATTCTGATCAACAATCAAGGAAACTTCTGCTATACCAGCAGCTGTTGCAAACCCATATCCATATGTAATCGCAATATAATCTGACCAATCTACCGACGGAGGATTGTCTCGTAGATATGGTTCTAGCCACATCTTTCCCTCGTCACTGCTGAAAAAGTTATCTAGTTGCCCCTGAAAGAAGTCAGTCCCGTTGTGACCGTTGTTGGCAACGTTGTTAACGAAGACCTCTCTGCTGGTAAAGCGGTTGCTCCAGTAATCGGTGCTATCCCACATGGCACCGATCGTATTGGCGAGACGCCAACACTCATTGTTGTCATAGCTGATTTCTTCAGGCTGGCTGGTTGTTGTTGAGTTAACACAGTGCCCACTGGGATCATTCATAGTCAGCGGTCGGCCACGGACATACATGTATCGATTGTAATCCAACAGAGTCGTCCGGGAGCCCCCTGGGCGCGGCACGATGGTATTCGCGCCCAAGGGGCACCCGATAAAGGCCCCCAGCGCCGGGTCATAGTACCTGGCGTTGTAGTAGTAGAGCCCCGTGCCGTCCAGCTTCTGGCCGGTGAAGCGGTGGTCAGTTGCCAATTCATCGCCACCGCGGCTGCTACCATACGCTCGATAGCGGTGCTCCCCCACCATTGTCCCGCTGCTGTTGGTTGCGAGCAAGGTGCTTCCCAGGTGGTCCGTGTGCAGATAGGTCAGCACACCGTCCTGGTGCCTTGCAATCCGTTGGCCGTTAAATTCGTAATACTTTGTGACCTCATGCACCGCACGGCGCACACCGGCCCGATCCCACCAGGCACGGCCACCGTAGAGGGTTAAGGCCAGGCCGTTGACCGTCTTCCCTGCCAGGCCAACCTGCGCCGCAGGCACCTCCAGCCGCACCCAGCCGCCACTGGCTGGCAGGCGCCCCATGTAGCGCCGGCTGCTCGTGCCATTCGTTCCCCAGTTGATCAGGTTCTGTCCCCAGTAGGCCCGCTGATGCCAATCGCCATCATGCCATTGCAGCATCACCTCCTGCGGTGGGTGGTCCGGGTCGAGATAGATATAGGCATAGAGCGTATCACCGCTCTTGACTGCCATTGTCTCCCGGGCATTGGGAAAGTAGTGTTGATGGGTGCCGCTCTGCAAAGCCGAGCGGTGGGCAGGCCGCCACCGCTGACGCTCTCGGGTGCCCACTGGGCGCGGTTCGCGTGGTTCCAGGCTACTGTTCTTCCCCCGCGGCGGATGGGGTTGTTCCCTCGGCCCGCTCAGGGTTAAGCTCCGCTGCATGCCAAAGTGCTCTACAAATGGGACCCGCCGCTATGGCTAGAGTATCTCATTATGACCGTACATATCTCTGAGTCGCTGTTCCCAGTCAATTCGATCCCAGTAATCGTCGATTGTTTGCCATGCTTGAAGAGGGTTCGTTTGGCCCTCTAGCAGAAACTTCCTCAATGCAGGGATATCCTCTTTTAAGAGCGGCTGGATGTGCAGTGTCACGAGTGCACTCAAACTACCGAAAAATACAGAGCGAGAATCAGCCTTAGGATAAGATGGTCGTCCTTTTGAGCAAAGTTCTTGTACTTCTTCTGCCCAGCAGAGTACATCACCTCGGCTCAACTTATCCACTTCCCATTCATTGAGCAGTTGTACCATCTTATCAATTGTAACCTCTTCAATTGAAGTGAATTTTCTCATTGGTCTTACTCCCATGATCGATTATCTCCAAAACAGGTGTTCCCGAACGACTAGTCGGTCGGAAATATACTTCGATCTTTCCAAGTTCGATATATGAATCTGTTGGTTGCTTTGACTGCGAGTTGTCCATACGTGGCGTTCTTCCAGTTAGCCCCTCGAATGCTTCTTGCGCCCCTATTAGTCCACCATGTAAACCACTTGTCGCTTCAATATATCCTCTCAATCTACCACTGTCACCGATACCTGTTATTCGTTCGTTCTCGCCCAGCCATTTGGCAGGAACCACCAGTTCTTCCAGTTGTGGCGGATCGAGTAAGGTGAAGCCTTCGGTACCCACATCGAGGACAGGCACGCCACTGCGTACCGTGGACGAGCCGTTGACGATTGACGATGCCTGCAGATCGGTGCCGGGGATGTCGTAGGCGTGGTCATAGTCGGGCAGTTCGAACGTTGTCTGTTCATAGCCGTAGAGACCGGCGGCCAAAAAGGCCCCGGCACCGACAGCACCGGTACCAACAGCCGCGACAGCTGCGGCTGCTTCCGCCATGGCTATCCAACAGGCTACATCAAGCGGGGCACTTGTGCCCCCTGTCACGGCTAGTGTACCACAATGCCCACTGGGATCATTGTACTTGAGCGGATTGCCCCGCACATAAGAATACCGATTGTAATCCAACAGATTCGTTGCATCGGGCACAATCGTATCCGGCGAAATAAACACACCGATCTCTGGGTCATAGTACCTGGCGTTGTAGTAGTAGAGTCCCGTACCATCATCCTTCTGGCCGGTGAAGCGGTGGTCCGTGACAACGGGGCCATTGTGGCGCTGACGGCCATAGGCGCGGTACCGCTGGTCAGCGCTGACGTTACCGGCGGTATTGGTTTCGAGCACAGTGCTGCTTCACCCAAGGGGTACCCGGTCACTGTGTAAATAGATTGTTTCGTTACGCAGAGTAAAGCGGATTAGGCGCACCAAAAGGAACTTTCACAAACGTCTGATCTTCTTGGCAAAGGTAACCTTGGGTACATGGACTGCTTGATAACATCTCGACCAAATCTTGTGCAGCGACGCTCCTCATCCGTTCGTCGCCAACAATCCGCCGCAATTCTGAAGATGCATGCTCGAAATACCACATATTTCCATCGAATTTTTCTCTACGCAAATAGGCAATGAATTTGTACATTCGTGCTCTCATTAGTGTCCACTCGCGAATAAAGACCCCAAGCGGCAATATTCGCGTGATTTCATGTTTTGAAGACGGCGGTGTAGATTTAAGATGATAAAAAAGATAATCTTCTACGCGACGCAATTGTATTGATGCATGTTGACTATCAAGCCTCTCAATTTTATCATTGCCTCTTAAAATGAGATCCGTTGATATTGAGAACAAATTGATTTCTGTCCAGAGTTCAGGTGGCCACAATTCTTCATCCAAATATTGAATTGAGAATACACCGTCTGGAGTGTGAACATCGATTAAATGCTCATCTACAGCCTTATCGATTTCCGTGAAACGAATACTCAGTTCTCGCTCACTGTAGAGTCGATCACCTACAAAGATAAGAAATCCAATATGAAGTTGTTCATGATTGTTCATTAATTACACCCTGCGTTGCTACATGGCACAAATTGTTGGACAATGTCGTTTTCAACAACGGCTTTGTACCACTTGCCATTGATTTCTTGTATATACCGGATCGCGTCATCATGTTGTTGACCCGGTGCGTTTAGTGTCTCTTGAAGGAGTTCAATAACATTCTCAATCTCTAATCTGGCATCAAATGCCGAATTACTACCACGTATACGATGCCCCAGGTGTTCCCAGGCACCCCAATAAGCTGGATGATGTCGGGTCAAGATGTGTCCCAATCGCTCTTTAGTCAACGTCACAATATTTCCCCCAGAGCTGGTAAGTGTCCGACTGTCAATCCTCTTTAGCGCATTATCTAGCACATGGCGTGGTACCGTTGATAACCCAAGCAATTCATCCCCATGTTGGATCAACCGGCGTGAGGCACGGCTGGTTGCCAGCGTGACCGTACCAATGGGCAGCACGCCTCCAGTGAGCAGATTATCGCCTAACTGCTCAAAATATTCTTCTTCCGTTGGACCAGTGACTGTGTTGGTTTGGGTATCAACGTTACAGCCAGCAAAGAAACAGCCTACAATCGCCAGGCCATCGACTGTGCTATCTAACCAACCTGGTGAATTAGCGTAATCAAGGATCTCAACGTTACACAGTGGGCATGGGGGGACAGCTCCTACATGCCCACTGGGATCGTTATACTTCAACGGATTGCCACGGACATAAGAATACCGATTGTAATCCAACAGATTCGTCCGGGAGCCCCCTGGGCGCGGCACGATGGTATCCGCGCCCAAGGGGCACCCGATGAAGGCGCCCAGCGCTGGGTCATAGTACCTGGCGTTGTCGTAGTAGAGCCCCGTGCCATCAACCTTCTGGCCGGTGAAGCGGTGGTCAGTTGCCAATTCATCGCCACCGCGTCTGCTCCCATACGCTCGATAGCGGTACTCCCCCACCATTGTCCCGCTGCTGTTGGTTGCGAGCAAGGTGCTCCCCAGGTGGTCCGTGTGCAGATAGGTCAGCACACCGTCCTGGCGCCTTGCAATCCGTTGGCCGTTAAAGGCGTAATACTTTGTGACCTCATGCACCGCACGGCGCACACCGGCCCGATCCCACCAAGCACGGCCACCGTAGAGGGTAAAGGCCAGGCCGTTGACCGTCTTCCCTGCCAGGCCAACCTGCGCCGCAGGCGCCCCATGTAGCGCCGGCTGCTCGTGCCATTCGTTCCCCAGTTGATCAGGTTCTGTCCCCAGTAGGCCCGCTGATTCCAGTCGCCATCATGCCATTGGAGCATCACCGCCTGCGGTGGGTGGTCCGGGTCGAGATAGCTATAGGCATAGAGCGTATCACCGCTCTTGACAGCCATTGTCTCCTTGGCATTGGGTAAGTAGTGTTGATGGATGCCGCTTTGCAAGGCCGAGCGATGGGCAGTCCGCCACCGCTGACGCTCCCGGGTGCCCACTGGGCGCGGTTCGCGTGGTTCCAGGCCAATGTTCTTCCCCCGCGGCTAATCAAGTTGCCATTCGGGGACCCGCTGGGTGCATAGCTGTAGCCCGATTTGAGGATGGCGTGGCCGGCGTAGACCGCGTACGCCGCTCCTTCATAAGTTGTCAGGCGACCCGCGCTATCATAGCCATACGCACCCGTGAGTCTGTTCTGCCCGTCATAGCCAAAGCTGTGGTAGCCATGGTTGTCGCGATGGCGGGTGACGATCGGTAGCCACCATCTTGTGTGTTTCGCTGCCTGTCTACTTTACAGGAGAACTTCACCTGTCGATCCCGTACTGTAAAGCAACTCCCATGCTTTGCGGTTCACTGTTCGTTTGTGTCTATTTGGTAGCAAGAAAGGAGCCATTTTGTCTTTGGTGCAAAATAAACTTCATAGCATAGTTCATCGTTTATGGCCATCCATTGTTTCTTACAAAAAGCTCGAAGTAATAGATCATGCTCCACCACTATCACCTCGTAACGTGTAGGCCCTTTATGTTTACGAATCTGTTTGATAACTCTTCCCTGTACACGACTTGGACGCTTTTGTAGAATATCTGCTCCATACACAGCTAACTGAAAAATCGCATATACTGATGTAATAGTGAAAAAAACAGTGCGAAGAAGTACATTGTTCATGCCTAAAGTTAAGGCAATTCCTGCAAGCCCAAAGGTGATCATATTCCATAACAACTGATAACACAGAAGTCGGGTTTGGTAGCGAGTTATACTTCCATCGATATTTTGTTTTAACTCATCAATAAATGCTTTATCTTGTAACATTCATGCCCCCTCAGCTAGCACCAACTTTTTTTGCGCACATTTTTAGGCTAATAGAACTTGCTAAGTCTTTTGGTTTCGATATGGTGAAGAACAAGCTGCTTGACCAGGAATCTGTGCAATTCCTGGTCGTTTTAACTCTAGCCACATGCCGCTTCCCGCAGATGATAGTAATGCGACTCTTCCTGAGTGGATTCACGACCCGTCAAAGATCTATCGTGATCTAGGGCCTATGAGCTGTAATGGAGGAGAATAGGTAGACCAACTTATACTCCCGCTAAACTTTGCGCCAGGTGCAAAGCCATACTTTTCACCATAGGCACCGACTGATGAAGAAAAAGTACCTGCTGTTCCTCCAATGACTAGACTAGCCGTGTAATCTGTACTAACGCCCTGTGCCGCATAATCGGCCGGATTTGCTAAATTGCGCACCTTACCTACATACAGATTTGTAGTTGCTCCTACACCAATTGATGCGCCACCTTCACCAAACCCATAGAGTGACACCGAGCCATCTTGATGGGCCAAAAGTTCGACGCCCCCTCCACCACTACCGCCTAATGCACCAAATATCGGAATGCTACCAGAGTAGCTAAATCCTACACCAACTGCATTGACTGGATCTACAACAGAGGTAGGAAGAGTATGGTTCTTAACGGCTTCTGTTGACTGCTGCTGCCAAGCGGCGTAGTCATCACTTTGCACCCAGCGCATAATCTCATTCGAGAAATAGTCCGCTCCCAAATCCGAACGTTTAGCGATGCGTTCACCAAACCATTCTTTACTGCCGTACCGGCCATTAAAGTAATCCGGTGTTGTGTCCCATTGTTGCAAGATTGTATTGACACTTGTCCAGCAACTGCTCCATTCTTCGTATGCATCTGTATCCGATGCGCTTGGCTGTGATGTGGCACAATGCCCGCTGGGATCGTTATACTTCAACGGATTCCCTAATCCGTACAGATACCGATTGTAATCCAACAGATTCGTTCGGGAGCCCCCTGGGCGCGGCACCAGGGTATCCGCGCCCAGGGGGCTCCCGATGAAGGCACCTAGCGCCGGGTCATAGTACCTGGCGTTGTCGTAGTAGAGGCCGGTGCCGTCCAGCTTCTGGCCGGTGAAGCGGTGGTCCGTGACAACGGGACCACTGTCGCGCTGACGGCCATAGGCGCGGTAACGCTGGTCGGCACTGACGTCACCGGCGGTATTAGTTTCGAGTACGGTACTACCCAGGTGGTCACTGTGCAAGTAGCTGACGGTGCTGCCGCGCTTCATGCGGGTACCCTCGGGGTGACGTTGGCCGTTGAAGAAGTAGTACTTGGTAACGGTTGAGCCAGTCTGTTCATAATGGGCAAACGGGTAGTAGGTGGTCGTGCTGCCCGTTGTTTTCTTGATGCGCGCCCAGGGGGCACCCGCGCTGTCATCGTAGAGATAGCTCTCGGTGGGCAGGCCACCACCGCTGACGCTCTCGGGTGCCCACTGGGCGCGGTTTTCGTGGTTCCAGGCCAATGTTCTTCCCGCGCGGCTAATCAGATTCCCATTCGGGGACCCCCTGGGTGCATAGCTGTAGCCAGATTTCAGGATGGCGTGGCCGGCGTAGGCGCGATACTTCTGGCTGACAGTGGTTGTGCCTTGGGTTATCCGGTATAGCCAAAGTATGCCCAGAACGGGTCAAAGGGAATAGTCCTTCACCCCATCATCTGTTGTAGTCAATGATCCAGGTAAGATCATCAAAAGTAATCTCAAGAGTCTCTAACACAACACGTAGTGCTAATTCGATATTTACGCCAACATCGACAATTATATTCGTCCCGGGATCGGGACTGTTTTGATATCGCCACAACCAGATTTGGCCGATTTGTTCGTTTGCAAGAGCGGCATATTGATACTCTTCAAAATCATCGCAGCCCCTTTCAAAATCTACCCCGTATCGGACAGACAATTCTTCCGGCGAGAATTGTAACACTGCAATCGGACGGGCATCGCCACTTGGCCATTGCCTATGAGGTACAACCTGATCAATCGTCATATAATGTCTCTCACTTCTGCGTGTTTTTCGTAACCGTACAGCAGATCTTGGCAAATCCCTCTTCTTCCCGGACGCCTATTCGCGGAGCAGTCCAGTATGACCACTGTCTCGGTGTATTAGGGTCTGGAGCTACATCAGTATAAAACTCAATCCCTGAAGCTCCTTCAGGCAGTGGCCCGCTGTGCGCCTGGACTCTTGGTGGACCACCCCAATTTGCAGAAGTTCCCCAAATTTCGCCTGTTTGTTCTTGCATTTGAGCGATCTCAGCAGTTTGGGTTTTTGATGCTTTACGATGAAATGGACCATATTTGCCAACGATTTCAGCTGCTTCATCAGCATACTTTCCTGCCTTGAGAACGTCCCCCAGCGGCAGGAGTGCAGCCGCAGAAAGTACTGCATTTGTGTGCTCACCTTCCGTTACATAAATTAGTGCATTGACACCATCGGCAATTCCTGTTGGGTCAACCATGCCAACAGCATCCAACGCCGTATGAACCTGTTCTAGCGTCGGCAGATCCGGTGGTCCTGCCATTGGATGAGGCTGTGGATTCAGGGTCGCAACGCCGCACCAGTGCCAGCAGTTGCTACCAGGATCAAGATATGGACCGACATCAACCCCTTGATGCCCACTGGGATCATTCATAGTCAGCGGTCGGCCACGGACATACAGATACCGATTGTAATCCAACAGAGTCGTCCGGGAGCCCCCTGGGCGCGGCACAATCGTATCCGGCGAGATAAACGTCCCCAGCGCCGGGTCATAGTACCTGGCGTTGTAGTAGTAGAGCCCCGTGCCGTCCAGCTTCTGGCCGGTGAAGCGGTGGTCAGTGGCCAATTCATCGCCACCGCGGCGGCTACCATACGCTCGATAGCGGTGCTCCCCCACCATTGTCCCGCTGCTGTTGGTTGCGAGCAAGGTGCTCCCCAGGTGGTCCGTGTGCAGATAGGTCAGCACACCGTCCTGGTGCCTTGCAATCCGTTGGCCGTTAAATTCATAATACTTTGTGACCTCATGCACCGCACGGCGCACACCGGCCCGATCCCACCAAGCACGGCCACCGTAGAGGGTAAAGGCCAGGCCGTTGACTGTCTTCCCTGCCAGGCCAACCTGCGCCGCAGGCACCTCCAGCCGCACCCAGCCGCCACTCGCTGGCAGGCGCCCCATGTAGCGCCGGCTGGTCGTGCCATTCGTTCCCCAGTTGATCAGGTTCTGTCCCCAATAGGCCCGCTGATTCCAGTCGCCATCATTCCATTGCAGCATCACCGCCTGCGGTGGGTGGTCCGGGTCGAGATAGCTATAGGCATAGAGCGTGTCACCGCTCTTGACAGCCATTGTCTCCTTGGCATTGGTAAAGTAGTGTTGATAGATGCCGCTTTGCAAAGCCGAGCGGTGGGCTGCGCGCCACCGCTGACACTCTCGGGTGCCCACTGGGCGCGGTTCGCGTGGTTCTAGGCCACTGTTCTTCCCGCGCGGCTAATCAAGTTGCCATTCGGGGACCCCCTGGGTGCATAGTGGGCGAAGGGATAATAGGTGGTCGTGCTGCCGGTTCTCTTCTTGATTCGCAACTTGTTTTCATCGTACAGATAACTTTCCTCTACCATGGAACCATTCTTGACCTTCAGAAGCTGATTTTTACATCGCGGTTCAAGGTCTTCAGCACAGGTGGTTAGGTTGGCATTGGCGTTGTAGTTGTAGCCGCTTTTCTTGTTCGCAAAAACATTTGCGTTTTGTTATCTGCAAAAAACCCTCCTGGCTTCGACTCTTTGGCTTATCACCTTGAGTTTCGCTCAGGCGGATTTTTTGCAACTCATTGCAAAAGTTCGGGATCACCTATGTTTAAATAGTTGGTGAAAATTATCCAAAATTGATCATCAAATACACTTTCCTTGTCCATAGAAAGCCTTACCCCAAGTTCATATAGAGCCTGCGAAGTTTCGCGCTCTAGCAAAACTTTATGTTGTATTATGGATAAACCTAACGATTCGAAGGCCATTTCAATTTCAGCATTGCACAGGTAATATTCAACAGTTTCAATCGCA
Organism: Caldilineaceae bacterium; assembly: GCA_965228585.1. GTDB lineage: Bacteria > Chloroflexota > Anaerolineae > Caldilineales > Caldilineaceae > JAHBVH01. Next base: position 1,662,211 of record CBDDHX010000009.1, on the reverse strand, counting down.
CCGTGAGGAAGTAACGTACGGAGCTGCCTAATTTTACTCTGAAGGATAGACTCGCAATCAGCATATTCTTTAGGATTCACTATCATAACTTTCACCTTTGTTCCAGTATCTCATCAGGTTTATATAACTTCATAGACATTGTTGCATGAATCCGATGAGATAGACGTTGTTTTTATGGATTCACTGGTACATTTATAGGATATGCAGTAGAAATCATACCTGCTCTTGGGTGCGAAGTACCATCTAGCTTGAAGTTGGGATAAAAATCTACTCGAATATCGATCCCATCCCGTGTTCCTAGAGTATAAGGCGAATCCCATTTTCCTATTCCTCTTATTGAATTTGGATCACTCGCAATGTCTGAAATATGGTGGATTATTTGGTCATCGGACCATGATGCTGGAAATTCTGTTTTTCCAGAAATTCCAGCACCAGCGCGATGCCTATTCAAAATATTGGGTACGACGAAAACCCACCAAATCGACGGCTTCATCACCATGCTTAGTAACAATCTCTACCACTTCACCAGCATATTTTGCTACTTTGGATGCGTCTCCAAACGGGAATAGTGCGGTAGCGGAGAGAATTGTATTAATATAGTCGTCTTCAGCAGCATAGATTAAGGCATTAGTAGCATCCGCAATTCCTGTTGGATCAACCATGCCAAGAGCATCCAACGCCGTATGAACCTGTTCGCGCGTCGGCAGATCCGGTGATCCTGCCATTGGATGAGGCTGTGGATTCAGGGTCGCAACGCCGCACCAGTGCCAGCAGTTGCTACCAGGATCAAGATATGGACCGACATCAACCCCTTGATGCCCACTGGGATCATTCATATTCAGCGGTCGGCCACGGACATGTTGAATAATAAGGCAACTGAGTCACGGGACGCTGTGGCGGAGTTGCGGGGCAGGTGCATCTGGGGGTAAGCTCTTGGCAGAAGAGAGCGGGAGCGTCGGGAGCCCCCTGGGCGCGGTGCGTGACGTGAGGAGCAGCCGGGTTTATGTATGGGACTTGTGAGCCCGCGCACGTGTTTGGTTGCCCCGCTCGCATCCGATTCTGTGAGAGGCAGAGCAGGCGTCGTGAGCGACTGCTGCTGCGAACTCGTATCCGTGTGTGAAGTCACGTTTCCTCAAACAGATGCACCTGACCCAGTCAGTCTGTCCCCAAGTGTCGACAATCAGCAACCCAAAGCGCTGCGATTCGCGTCACATTGTGGCACAGACACAACCCAACTGACAGGGCGTGTCAGCCGCGTCATAATCAAGGAGGAAAAAAGATGGCGCAACCAAACGGTAGGAGAGCAGAAAGTGTAGAGATTGAACGAGTGGAAGTACGGGCAGCAAAGCGTTTCATGGGACTCGACATCCATAAAGCGTATTTCGTGGCCACCGCAGTCGATGCCAAGCAGAACAAGGTCTATGGTCCCAAACGGGTAGCCAATGAGAAGCTAGAGGAATGGATTGTTAAGGAGCTCACGCCGGAAGATGCCGTGGTGCTGGAAATGACGACCAACACCTGGCACATGGTCGATGCGTTGGAGCCACATGCCCATTCGGTGACGGTGGTCCATCCACCCCATGTCAAGCTTATCACCAAGGCCAAGGTGATGAATGACAAGAAGGCATCCCACGCGTTGGCGATGCTGCACGCAGCGCGTTTGTTGCCAGCCGTGTGGGTGCCGTCCAAAGAGGTGCGTGACCGGCGTGCACTCGTGGCCCAGCGCCAGAAGATGAGCAAACTGGCAGTCACCGCCAAGTGTCGCTTGCAAAATGTCTTACATCGCGAGCAGATCGTGGCACCGGAAGGGATTGACCTCTATAGCCAAGCCGCCCGGTCCTGGTGGCACGAACTCCCGCTGTCGACCTTTGAACGGTTTCGGATTGGTTCAGACTTGGACACCCTCGACTTTGCCAATGCACAGTTGAAGAGCCTGACCGACTGCCTTGGCGCACTTGCTGCCCAGGATGAGCGTGCCCATCTCTTGGCTCACCTGCCGGGCTTCGGCAAAGTGGTCATCATGACCGTGCTGGCCGCCATCGGTGAAATTGAGCGCTTTCCATCGGCCAAACACCTCGTTGGCTATGCTGGCTTGGGCACCAAAGTGCATGACAGCGGGACCATCCAATGGAGTGGACGCATCACCAAAACAGGCCGCAAAGAATTGCGGTGGGTCATGGTCCAAGCTGCCCATAGCGCTCGGCTCTCTCATCCCCACTGGAAAGCCGAGTTTGCACGGTTGGAACCGCGCATTGGCAGCCAAAAAGCGGTCGTCGCCATTGCACGTAAGCTGCTGGTTGCCGTCTGGCATGTGCTGATCAAGGAAGAAGCGGACCGCTATGTTGACCCGGGCTTTGCCGCCCGCTCCTTCTTCCGCTTTGCCTACAAGACCGGCATCCGCCACTTTGCCAAAGGGACAACGGCACCCAAGTTTACCCGTGAACAACTTGACCGCATCGGTGTTGGCGCAGAGATTGACAAGATTCAATACAGTGCCAAGAAAGCCTATAAGCTGCCGCCGTCAACACTGGGTGAGGCAGAGAGCACGGCTGTTGCCGAATAAGGTCGCGGGCTAGACAGAGCGTATAGACTTGGTTCGTTCAGAAAACCGCAAATTTCTATCCAGCTTGTGGGTAGTTTCACGCGTCCTTTTTCCAGAATCCATTATCTCCAATTCTCTCCGACAAACCCGCTTAGGGTTGACAAGCGGGCACCCCTTGGGTGCCATTCGCTGGCCTCGTTGGTTACGGCTATCCCTAGCTCAGACTCAGGAATCCAGGAAGGGATATCTTCTTTGTTTCAACTATCCTCGTGTTTTGCACGCTCAATATGGCGATACTTAACAATGACTCTTGCTCCTTGGAATCCGAGTAAGATGCCGCCAATTATAGAGAACAAAATCATACCGATCTGATCGTTCGTTCCGCCAAGAGATCTTATTGCAAAATAGACATTTGCACCGTTGACCAAACTTAGGATCCAGATAAACGTTTGATCAGAGAATGATCCCTTACGATAGAAATATGTACATAACATATTGGTGCCAATCGCAAATATCGCAATGATTATAAGCATATGACATTACCTTGCTATTTGAACCTGACCCGGTGTTCTCACAAACGGATCAACAAAAATATCATAACCGAGCATCACGACATCATAGGCAACACCAATACCAGGTGTTGCGCTTGCACCAGCACCCAATATCTCAGCAGTGGGTTTTACTGCCCTATCAGTAAGTGTCACCGATAGATCAAACAGAGTTCCGTCCCCTTGCATATATTTGTAGCTCTCATATCCAATACTAATTGCGTTTAACCCTATGTCAACAGTTGTTAGATAGGCAGTAGCGGGCCCACACACCGGTGCCCCAACACCGGTTGCTGTACAGCCAGCGGCTCCAGTTTGCGCAATTGATGTTCCTAACGAAGCCAGATCTAAAACAATGGCTGGGCAATCCCAGAAGTTGCAGGGATTGGGAAGGTTGACCGGCGCATACTCTGGTGCTGGGTGCATTCGAGGTGCTGGATTATATGTTGGATGTTGGACTCCCCAAGCTTGGAATTGTGGTGCCCAGAATCTGTGTAATTCACCCTGAATGAATGTTTCTGTCGCATAGCCTTGTGTTGCCACATTCGCAAGCCAATCATCTGCTGTGATATCAAACCCTCCAGACCAGTAGTTGGGATCAGCAGCCCAAGACTTATATACCTCATCAGCCGCATGCCAACAACCTGCGTCATTGTCCAGATCACGAGAACCATCCGCTAGGGTACTACAATGCCCCGAGGGATCTCGAAACTTGACAGGATTCCCTAATCCGTACATGTACCGATTGTAATCCAACAGATTCGTCCGGGAGCCCCCTGGGCGCGGCACGATGGTATCGGGCGAGATAAACGCCCCCAACGCCGGGTCATAGTACCTGGCGTTGTCGTAGTAGAGGCCGGTGCTGTCATACTTCTGGCCGGTGAAGCGGTGGTCCGTGACAACGGGGCCACTGTCGCGCTGACGGCCATAGGCGCGGTACCGCTGGTCAGCGCTGACATGACCGGCGGTATTGGTTTCGAGCACGGTGCTGCTTCACCCAAGGGGTACCCGGTCACTGTGTAAATAGACTGTTTCGTTACGCAGAGTAAAGCGGATTAGGCGCACCAAAAGGAACTTTCACAAACGTCTGATCTTCTTGGCAAAGGTAACCTTGGGTACATGGACTGCTTGATAACATCTCAACCAAATCTTGTGCAGCGACGCTCCTTATTCGTTCTTTACCAGCGATTCGTTGCAATTCTGGAGTAGTATGTTTAAGATACCAGTCAATACTCTTTAATGGTTTTCTACGTAAATAGGCAATGAATTTATCCATCCGAATTTCCATCAATTCCCATTCTCGAATAAAGACCTCAAGCGGCAACATACGTGTGATTTCGTATTCAACACATGGAGACGTTGATCTGAGATGATAGAGTAAGTGTTCTCCTACAGGCTTTAATCTAATCGAAGCATAGAGTCCATCTATTCCTCTATGTACTTCCTGACCTTCTAGAATAGCGGTAGTGGATATAGGAAGCAGATCAATCTCTGTCCATAGGTCAACTGGCCACAGTTCTTCACCCAAATATTGAATTGACAACGAGCCATCTAGAGCGCGAGGATTTATCACTTTTCTGTCGGTGGCTACCTTAGAAACCTCCGGTAGCCGGAAAGCTAACTCTTGTTCACTGTAGAGGCGGTTCCCTATAAAGACAAGAAAACAAATATGAAGTTCTGCATGATCATTCATTATTGACATCCTACTGTTGCACATGGAAAAAAGCTTTTTACGATATCATCCTGAACACTAGCACTATACCATTTACCATCGATCTCTTTTATATACTCAAACCTGTTCCTACCAGTTCGATTACCTGTCGCTTTCAGTGTCTCTTGAAGAAGGCCGATGACATCGTCAATTCCCAATCCCGCCTCAAACGCTGAATTGCTGCTACGTACACGAAATAAATCAGTTAAATGATCCCAGGCACCCCAATAAGCTGGATGATGTCGGGTCAAGATGTGTCCCAATCGCTCTTTAGTCAACGTCACAATATTTCCCCCAGAGCTGGTAAGTGTCCGACTGTCAACCCTCTTTAGCGCATTATCTAGCACATGGCGTGGTACCGTTGATAACCCAAGCAATTCATCCCCATGTTGGATCAACCGGCGTGAGGCACGGCTGGTTGCCAGTGTGACCGTACCAATGGGCAGCACGCCTCCAGTGAGCAGATTATCGCCTAACTGCTCAAAATATTCTTCTTCCGTTGGACCCGTGACTGTGTTGGTTTGGGTATCAACGTTACAGCCAGCAAAAAAACAGCCTACAATCGCCAAGCCATCGACTGTGCTATCTAACCAACCTGGTGAATTAGCGTAATCAAGGATCTCAACGTTACACAGTGGGCATGGGGGGACAGCTCCTACATGCCCACTGGGATCGTTATACTTCAACGGATTGCCACGGACATAGGCGAAGCGATTGTAGTCGCTCACCAGCGTCGGGTCCGGCACCAGGGTATCCGGCGAGATAAACGCACCGATCTCTGGATCATAGTAGCGGGCGTTGTAGTAGTAGAGCCCCGTGCCATCCAGCTTCTGGCTGGTGAAGCGGTGGTCAGTTGCCAATTCATCGCCACCGCGGCGGCTACCATACGCTCGATAGCGATGCTCCCCCACCATTGTCCCGCTGCTGTTGGTTGCGAGCAAGGTGCTCCCCAGGTGGTCCGTGTGCAGATAGGTCAGCACACCGTCCTGGCGCCTTGCAATCCGTTGGCCGTTAAAGGCATAATACTTTGTGACCTCATGCACCGCACGGCGCACACCGGCCCGATCCCACCAAGCACGGCCACCGTAGAGGGTAAAGGCCAGGCCGTTGACCGTCTTCCCTGCCAGGCCAACCTGCGCCGCAGGCACCTCCAGCCGCACCCAGCCGCCACTCGCTGGCAGGCGCCCCATGTAGCGCCGGCTGCTCGTGCCATTCGTTCCCCAGTTGATCAGGTTCTGTCCCCAGTAGGCCCGCTGATTCCAGTCGCCATCATTCCATTGCAGCATCACCGCCTGCGGTGGGTGGTCCGGGTCGAGATAGATATAGGCATAGAGCGTATCACCGCTCTTGATGGCCATTGTCTCCTTGGCATTGGTAAAGTAGTGTTGATGGATGCCGCTTTGCAAGGCCGAGCGGTGGGCTGCGCGGCCAGAGACCTTCTCGGTTGTGTCCCAGTTCCAGCCATCTTTGCCATTCGTCAGCGTGGCTCCGCCTGGAATCGCATCATCTACCCACACCTCTTCATTTGAAAGTTCATACCGGCCATTGACATAGACTGTTGTGCCGCCGGCCATGCTCGTCTGCTTGATGCGCTGCCCATTCTCATCATACAGGTATTGGTCAGTGGTGACGCCGTTGCGCTTGACGGTTGCCAAGCGATTCTCGTGATTCCATTCATAGAGCATGGCCGCTCCGGGCTGCAACTTGTAACTCATGTTGCCGTTGGCGTCATAGCCCAACGCAGTGCCACCGCCACCAGCTACAAAGCGCAAGGCACCATTCCAATAGAGATTGCCGCCAACGAGGATGTCATTGCCATCAAACGCATTGCTCCCCGCCCCACGGTCAATGATCGCCTGGCCCTCTTGATAGGTGACGCCATTCACCTGGATCCAATCGATATAGAGATTGGCGTCCACGCCACCCGTACGGTTGTCATTGGGAAAAACTACATCGATCTGATCCTGACCAGTCAGCGGCACGCTTGCGGTATAGTCACTCCAACGGCCTGTCGTGACCGTCCACGTCTGTTTTTTGACACCATTGATCCACAATTCCATGCGCGGCCACTGATTGGGATTGCTCCCCCGCGCTCGGATTTTCACGGTCTGATTCGTCGTGCTACCGTCACCAATATCAATCCATTTGACACCGTGTTGATGGCCAGAATCTTGCGGTGTCTTGTATCGATAGTCCGTTCCCGTTGTATTGAAGTACTTGAAGCGTCCAACCTCATCATACGCATAGCGTTCACTTGTGGGTAAATTGCCATCACAGGCAGGGATCTTTGTCGGTTTGGTCGCATATTGGGCATAAGCGCGAACCAGGCGATTCTGACCATCATAACAGTGGCGATACTGAGGCCAAGCACCAAGCCCGAACCGTTCGCTGTTCACCATCACATTGCCGAAGCTATCATAAGCATAGCCCAACTGTAGCTGATTATAGTTGGTACGCTGAGCTTCGTTACTGCCTGTCCCAATTCGAATCTCCCAAAGTCGCCCATTGCCACTGGTCCAGGAATGATACTTGCGTGTCTGCCAGAGGTTACCGCCAGCGGGGAATCGCATCTGGCGTAACCGACCCGCTTCATCGTAGTTCACCGCATCACTCGCGGCATGCACGTTGATGGTACCATTCACCAAGGTGGTGGAAGCACCACTCACCAGCTTGGCAGGCAAGCCCATGCTATTGTACCACGTCGTGACCACCTCACCATCCGGATAGGTCAACGTCGTGGGGCGCTGGTAGCGGTCGTAGCCATACCAGCTGTTGAGCAATCCCTGGCCGGGAATCCGCACCTGTTCACGCACCAACAACCCTTGGCTGTTGTAGTAGAGATTCTTGTAGTAGCCGCCACTCCGCTGATAGTAGACCTGGGTCAACTGCCCGCGGCTGCGGTTGGCGCTACCGTGGTGTTGGTCATAGGTGTAGCGAACATCATAGCTGCTCACGCTGCCAGGGCAACTCGTGTTCGTGCGGAAGTGCTTGCCCCGCAGCCGGCCATAGCCATCGTAGTAGAGACAGGTCGTCTTGCCCCGTGCATCGGTCTGCCGCGTCAGCCGCCCCTGCCGGTCGTGGGCATAGTGCCAGCGCCCCAGATCCGGGTCATCCATGCTCGTCTTGCGCCCCCCCAGGTCATAGTGCAGCGTCGTGCTGCCAATCCCGTTGGGATGGCGAACTTGCGTCAAATTGCCGAGCAGATCATGGGTCAGCGTCACCTGACCCGCCAACTGCCACCCGCTGCCGTTGGGGTTGTAGCTGCGCACAGACCGCAGGTTGCCCAACGCATCCGTCTGCGTCCACTTCACCAGCCGTTTGCCATCATTGCCCAACCCCACATTGACGACGGAGATCGCTCGCCCCACATAGTCGTAGTCGTGCCGTTCGCCATTGGGCGCATGGGTGCGGCTCACCCGCCCCAACACGTCATACTCGGTGCGGCTATAGCCTGCACCCCAGTTGGCCACACGGTTAATCGCGCGCCCGCCCGTGGCCACCGGCACCGATCTCCAGATGCGGTTGCCCAGCGCATCGTAGCTGTAGTTGACATCCACCTCGGGCGCATAGCTGCCGGGGTTACAGCCGTCAATGTTCGTGCGCCACTCCTGCCGGGGACGCTGCTCCTGCACCAGTTGCCCCAGCCCATTGTAGTGGCTGCGCACAAAGTTGCCGTAGCAACGCGGCGCGTGCCACGCCACCACAAAGTTGGTGTGCGAGCCCCCATAACCACGAGCATAGTAGCCATAGTGCACCGCGGCGCTGGCTGGCGACTGGTTCCACGCCGCACCTGCCGCCACCCCGTTCCACTGGCGCAACGGGCGGCCAAAGCTGTCGTAGCTGGTGCGTGTGCAGACCGCGTTCACCCCACACCACTCGGCCAGCTGCCCCCAATGGGCGCGACCATCAGTCACCGCCAGCCCATTGACCCCATAGTAGCGCGCCGTCTCCTGGTGCCCACCACTCCAGCGTCGCACCGGAAAGCGGTGGTAGCTCGCATCATACTCGGTCTCGATGCTTTGCACGGGAGTGCCAAAGTGCATCTCCCGCGTCACATTGCCATAGCGGTCATGGCTCAACAGCGTGATCTGCCAGCCACTGTCGTTGTCCCCAATCCAGCTGCTGCCCGCACAGCCCGTCAATGCTCGCTGCTGCCGAGAGGGATTGCCTTTGGTGGGCGCTCGGTTGTAGTTGCCCCCGTTGCCATCATAGGTGGTCCGCTGCTCGGCCACACAGCGCCCTGCCCCATCCAGAACCCGCACCCGCGCCGGTAGATTCACCAGGTGCGCACCGCGGTTGGGGTAGTAGTACGTTTCCGTGGCGCGCTGCTGCACGCCCCCTGCCCACTCCTCCACACGAGTCACATTGCCAAATTGCTGGTTGTTCTGTTTGCTCGGCTCATAGAAGAATCGCTGCGTCTTCTCTGCCCCATCGACCCACTGCACCACCTGCTCTTGGCGCACCCACCGGGGACGCACGCTGTAGCTGTTGGTGCTGTTCCAATTGTTGCCACTGCCGGTGAGCGCACGGTAGCTGTAGTTGGTGTAGGCCATGAGACAGCGCCCACGGGATTGATTCGCCCGCGGACAACCGCTGGTGCCCGGTTGCCAGATCTTTTCGAGATCCGTATGCCCGAGCCGCGGGTCCGGGTTGTTGGCAATGTCGTCCCGATCGCGATAGCCGTTGTTGCGGTAGAACCGATGCTCGGTCACCTTGGCTTCGTTGCGGTAGTCGTTGCGCTTGTAGGTCACGGCCCATGCCGATGGATAGCCGAGAAACTCGACCGGATCATTCTTGTAGCGCCGATAGAGCCCCTCGCCATAGCCATACTGCGTCCGCACCCAGTTTGCGGTGGGGTACGCGCCATCGTAGACATAGCGGTTCACCACCTGGCGCCGATAGGCCACCGGGTCACAGTTCACCCGCCGGTCAATCTCACAGCGCCACGTCGCCGGAGCACTGTAGCGATAGCTCACGCGCCCGCCCCAGCCGTTGTTCGCGTTCAACAGGTAGACTTCCGAGTGGATCGCACCGATGGTGTAGTCGAAGCTGTAGGTGTGCAACGGCGTCGATGTCCGGATCGGCGGCGCATTCCCTCGGTGGGTATAGCCGTACTGTCGGATCTGATTCAGCCACGAGTGCCGATAGTACCCCGCGGTGTAGATGTAGCCCAGCTCGTATTCACGCAGCGGCCGCCACGCCCCATTGGCATGTACTTCAACACGAATGGTGCGCAGCCGCTCGTTGCTATAGATGCTCTGTGTACACGGATTCGTCCGGCGGTAGATCCCCGTGTCGCTGCGCCCCTCGTAGCCAAACAAGACCCGCAGCTTGTGGCCCGCCCCCGTCTGCTCATTGCCACCCCAGTAGATGGATGCGGGCCGGATCGAATGGTAGTACCAGCCCGGCCGATAGCGATTGTTGGTCGAACAATGGGTGTTGCGATAGAAAGAGCGGTAGTTGTACTCCACCCAGTTGCCATGGCTGTCCACCGACTTGCGCAGATACCACTTGTTGACCACCCGATAGGTGTGGTAGCTCCCGATATTGTGCAACATCACGCTCTGATTCGCATCCTGCGCGGCCGTGACTGGCGAGATGGCTGCACCGCCAAAGAGGTGCCGGGTCCCATCCCGCGTCGTCACCGTCCACTCGCCGGTGTGCACCACCTTGCGTCCCCTTGCCGTCACGGTTTGCAGGTTGCGCTCAATCCGGGCAAATGACTCACTCAGCGTTTGCCCATCCAGAAAGGTGGTACTCGTGCCGTTGAGCACCAGGCTGTAGCGATTGTCATGCGGGCTAAAGCGGTCGCTGCCCTCGTCGATAAAGGCGATGTGATTCATGGCGCTCAGGCTCCAGCCCAGCCCGGCAATCCCCGCCTGAATCCGGTAGCCGTTCGCCTGATTCTGCTTGTTCTCCCACCGTTGGCTGTCGACCGTGGCCGTCGAGTAGTTCAGGCTCAGCGCGGGTGCCATGCCCCCAGCACCCGCAGGTACCTCAATCGGGTAGTTGACGGTGGCTGCACCAGTAAAGAGCTCGGTACCAAAGGCCCCAACATCGGGCAGCAGCTCACCCACCACCCCATTGTGCAACCCCAACCCATATTCGCTGAAGTGGCTGGTCTGGGCCACAAAGCGCTCGTGTGCCGCTTCATAGCGGCTGCTCGGCACCTCTTCCCACGGCTGCTCCCGGTGCTCACGGGTATAGAGCGTCAGCCGCTCCGGGTCGAAGCCGAGCGCCACCAGCCAACTCACATCCACCACCAGCTGCAGCCGTCCGTCAAAGCTGGTGCGCTCTCTGCCCGCTTCGGTTGCCGCCAGCGACCAGCGTCGCACAAAGGCCACCCCATCCTCCACCAGGAATGCTTCCTCTGTGATCCCATCACTCGCGGCAATGGCCATCTCCCCACCACCGCTGACCAGCGGCAGAAAAATGCGATTCGGCTGCGTTGTGGTGATGGTTGGGGTCATGCTGGTGGATGGTTGGGTTGTCGACGGCTGGCCGCCCCACCGATAGCCGTCACTGTAGGTGAAGCGGCTCCGTTGGCGGGCACTGCCCACGGGCACCAGCAGCGTGACATCGCCCTGGCTGCCCTGCAACACCAGTCCCTGTTCCCGCAATTCTGCCGTGGTCACGCCCGCGGCCTGCACCGCGGCCGCGGGAACTGCTGCGGTCGCGTCCAGCCCCAACCGCAGCGTCACTTGCTGTGCGGCAAAGTGCACCGTCTCGGTCGTGGCCTCGTTCGCAGCGAGCCAGGGTGCCTGCCAGGGTGGGCTCTGCAGCGTGACATCCACCACCGCGGTGCTTTGGGTGAAGGCACGCCGCAACGCGACCGTCACCGTGCGGGTGAAGATCTCCTGCTCTCCCAGCTCCGGCAGCGCCCATCTGGTCTGCTCTTCGGGCGCAGCCACCAGCGGGGCTGGCAACGCCAACGTCAGTGGCAGCCCCGCCAGCGACGCGCCGGTCGCCCGCCACGCGTGCAAGGTAAGCTCCGCGCGCTCACCGGGCGTGAGCAGATAGCGGTCCGTCTCCAGCCGCAGCATGAGCGGCACCGGCAGCGCTTCCGCCACCGGCTCGGCTGCTATGTCGGGCGGACTGCTCTCCACATCGGCAAAGAGGCCCTCCGCCGCGGGTGGCTCCTGCATCGCCGCGGTTGCGAGTGGCGCTTCACCGGGCACAGCCACGGGTGCTGCCTGCCCAATGCCTGCGCTCTGCAAGAGCAGCACCAGACTCAACAGCAGACGGGACAGGATGCCCACCCACGCCCAGCGGGCATGACGATGACGTTGTTGCTTGGGGAAAGGGTTGCGCGGTTCCATGGCACATTCTCCTCACGTTGCTGCGGGGGGGAACCCCGTGAAGCGGAAACGGGCAGGTCGTCTGAACACACCTGCTCACCGGATTGCTGCGCTGGCTAGGGGCAACAACGTAGCACGCCTTACCGGTAACGTCAATCACCTTACGGTAAGCAGGCGTGGGAAGAGTGTAAACGGATGCTATTGACAACAGATGTTGCTGCCGGGGCGGGGAAGTAAGCAGGTGTGGCAGCATTTGCTTGCCAGTGGCCAGGTGAGCGGCGGGGCCATGAAAGCGAGAGCGCCAGGTCAGCAGCCCCCATTCTCCTCTCGACAAGCGGCCGCGCCGCACAGGAACTCTTTGCCAGCAATCATGTGAATGCTAGAGCGGTGGAGCAAAATTTGCTGTTGCACGGTCTGGTGGGAGCATGTACAATGGATGGATAGAGCAGCAGATCCCCCACTCATAATCCAAGGAACCACGGCAGCATTCAACCCGCATCCATCTGTACAAGGAGCTTGTCATGGCGAAACCCAAAGTGCTCATTACCGGTGCCAGCGGCCTGATCGGACGCATTACAATCGCCGAGTTGGGCGAAAAGTACGAGTTCAGTGCGCTCAACCGGCGCCCCGTCACCACCGTCCCCTCTCTCCAAGCGGATATCAACGATGCCGACGCCATCAAACCAGCGTTTCGGGGCGTGGATATGGTGTTGCATCTCTCCGCCTATACGGCCGACGTAACAGAATGGGCAGGCACCATGGCGACCACGGTCATGGGGACGCTCAACGTCTATCAAGCCGCGCAGGAAGCAGGGGTGAAACGGGTCGTCTTCATGAGCTCGGGCAGCACCATGTGTGGCTATGAGTGGGATGACGATCGCCCCTATGGCAAGCTGGCTGCTGGCGAGTGGGACCAGGTGGAGAAACCGTGGCCACTGATCGACTATACCGATCTGCCGCGGCCCGACAGCCCCTATGCGGTGGGCAAGCTCTTTGGCGAACAGGCGGGCCGCTGGTTCGCCGATCACTACGACATCTCCGTGCTCTGCATCCGCCTGGGCGCGGTGCTCGATACGGACAAACCCAAACTCGTGCGCCACTTCCCTGGCTATCTCTCACAGGCCGACGCGGTACAGATGATCGACAAATGTCTCTCCGCACCCATGACGCTCAAGTACGACATCTTTGATGCCATCTCTGACAACAGCACCCGCTGGCGCGACACCAGCCACGCGCAGGACGTGCTGGGCTGGGAGTCCACGGGGTCGTCGGATCGCTTCAGCAAGGAGGAGCTATGATCATCGATACGCACGTCCACGTCTGGGAGATCGACCCGCCCCGCTACCCCATCGGCCCGACCGCGCCAAACTGGACTTCGTTGCCCGACGAGCCAGGCACCGCGGATGAACTGTTGGCCGAAATGGATGCACATGACGTTGACCGGGCGGTTCTCGTGCAGACGAGCTGGTCGACGTGGGATAATGGCTATATCGCGGATTCGGTGGAGCGGTTTCCCACGCGTTTTATTGGCCACGGCCTGCTCGATCCGCAGGATCCTGACAATGCCGCGCAGGCGCGCTACTGGGTCCGCGAACGGGGATTGGCCGGCTTTCGCTTCCACCCGATGTACTACCCCGATGAGCAGATTCTGTTGACCGCACAAAACGAACCGCTGTGGGAAGAGATCGCGGCGCTCGATGTGGTGATCCAGTTTCACATGCGCGCGGCACAGGCGGATCAGGTGGCAACGATTGCCAAACGCTATCCCCACCTGCGGCTCATTGTCGACCACATGGGCTATCCCCAAGTGCAGCAAGATCCCGCCGATTTTGATCCCATTGTTGCGTTGGCGCGCTTTGAGAATGTCTATTTTAAATTATCCGATGTGGCGGGACACTCGGAACAGCCATATCCCTTTGCCGATGTACATCCCTTCATTCAGCGGCTGCTGGCTGCCTTTGGCGCGGCGCGCACCGTCTGGGGCACTGGCTATCCAGGCCACCATCGGGCAAAACATAATTGGCCAACGCTCGCCGAAGAATTGCGGCTGATCCGTACAGGGTTGCCCTTTGTGACGGCTCGGGAACAGGAGCAGATTCTGGGTGACACAGCCGCGACTTTATGGCGGTTGCAGTGAGTCGCGCTTACAGCGAATGTTCTGCAGCGACGGCATGCGCTTGTGGGCTGGGTCGTCAATATCTACAATAGCAGTAGTGCTGTTGAGTGAAAGCAGGAAAATTGCTGAAAGGTCCCCGGCACGGCTCAGCGCTAGTCTCTAAAGCGAGCCGGTTGTGAGCCGTGCCGGGGACCTCATTGACTACCACTATTTTCGAGCTACTTAATCTGATTTACTTACCATGGTTGCGGATTATGATCTCTGCCCCATTTGATTGAGGAGGCGCAACGTTGAGTTACCAGACAATCATCATCGGCGCGGGCGCGACGGGCGCCATCCTTGCCGCGCGCCTCAGCGAAGACCCCAACCATTCAGTGCTGCTAATCGATGCGGGCCCAGATTTCGCCACGGAAGAGACATTGCCCGAGGAGATTCGCTACGCGCACGGGCGACCGCGCAATCTGTGGATGCGCTCCTTTGGCCCCATCACCAACTATGGTTGGGGCTATGAAGCGACCTTTAGCCCGCAAGCCATTCGTACCTTTCTGCCACGGGGCAAAATCACGGGCGGTTCGACCGCGGTCAACGCAATGATCTTCTTGCGCGGCGTGCGGGAAGATTACGACAGCTGGGCCGCGGCGGGCAATGAGCGCTGGGCATTTGATGAACTGCTACCCTATTTCTGCAAAAACGAGCGCGATCTCGACTATGGAGACCGCGACTATCACGGTGACTGTGGCCCCATCCCCGCGGCCCGCTTCAAACGGGAGGAATGGGCACCGGATCACGCTGCCTTTTATGAAGCGTGCCTTGCCGCGGGCTATGCCGATTGTCCCGATCACAATGCACCGGGGAGCTGGGGGGTGGGTCCGCTGGCCCACAACAATGTGAACGGCATCCGCTGGAGCACCAACCTTGGCTATCTAGCCCCGGCACGCCAACGGCCCAACCTGACGATCCAGGGGCAGACGCTGGTACACAAAATTCTCTTTCAGGGCAGACGCGCGATTGGAATCGTGGCCGAACGTGATGGCACGCTCACCACCATCCACGCCGATGAGATCGTCATTAGCGGGGGAACGATCGCATCGCCCCACATCCTGCTCCATTCTGGCGTCGGCCCGGCAGATGATCTGCGTACACTGGGGATCGAGGTAACACTCGACTTGCCAGGCGTTGGGCAGAATCTGCGCGATCACCCACAGACGCCGATCCTCGTGCAGACGAAGCCAGAGGTCATCAACGATTGGCGCACACCACGGCTCAATACAGCGCTACGCTACACCGCGGCGGGCTCGGATCTGCGCAATGACATGATCATCATTCCCGCGTCCAACGCGCTGCCAATCGGTGATACCAGCGACAACCCGCCGATCGGGTTCGAGGTGACCCCCGCGCTCTATCTGGCAATTGGCGCGGGATCGCTGGCGCTCACCAGTACCGATCCCCACGTGCAGCCGGCGCTAGATTATCGCTACTTTGCCGAAGAATTTGATCGCAGACGACACCGAGAAAGTGTGCGCCTGATTGCCGAGCTCTTGCAACATCCTGCCTATCGGCGCATCAGCACCGGCCCAATTAATCTCACGAGAGAGGATCTGGCGACGGATGTCGCGCTCGATCAGTGGATTCTGCGCAATGCCACCACCAGCCACCACAGCTCCAGCACCTGCAAAATGGGCCCAGCGAGTGATCCAATGGCAGTGGTCGATCAATTTGGCAAGGTGCATGGGTTGGAAAATCTGCGGGTGGCCGATGCCTCCATCATGCCCGATTGCGTGCGTGCCAACACCAACGTAACGAGCATGATCATTGGAGAGCGGATTGCCGACTTGATGCGACAGCCATAATGCCCGCTCTCCACAACAGCTGCGTGCAGAGAGCGGGCGTGGGTTCCCCCATCAGCTAGCGGGCTGACGGGGGTGCTTTGGACTAGCGGTGGACGAGGGGGAAGTACAATGTCACTGGAAACTTGGTTTCGACCCCACCCGTTGCCAGCACGTCACTGTCGCTGGCCAATCGCGGCCCGATGCTAATGTCGTAGGTGCCTTGTGTTGCCTGCCGGTCATAGTGGGCCACTTCGATGTAGATCACCTCGCCTGGGCTGGCAAAGATCTCCAAGGCCAGGAAATCGCCACTGGTGGCAGCTGTCTCCAGATAAGCTTCCCGTTCCCAGCTCTCAGAGTCGTTGTAGACGAGCACGTAGGGGTCCATGCCCAGGGCCAGATTATCTACACGCAAGATGAGATCATCGGTGTAGTCAGCCGGGATCTGGACGGCGTAGACGGTGAAATCTTCGGCACCGTTGATGTGCCCGGCAACGGGCGTGTTGTCAACGGCTAGCTGCACCGCGGGACCAGCGCCACCGAGATTATCCGCAACCTGTGCCGGTGCACCCGAGACTGTGACTTCCATGTCGGCAAAGCGCTCGAAGGCAGTGCCAATTGCGATGGGTGACAATTCAGCGGTATCTTCCAGGCCACTAAAGCTGACCATTCCCGTACCGCCAAGGTTGTGGGCGGCAATTGCGATGTAGTAAACCCCATCAAATGCTGGTGCAAAGATCCCGGCGTACATGCCATCACCAGCCGTGGCATCGGGGCCCGCCCCATCATCACGCAGGGGGATGTTTACGTAACTGCCATCGGGTTTTTCCACGGTACCGGTGACGACCAGCCCCGTCATGAAACCACCCTGGTGCGTGACATAGCCGTTGATGACGACCGGCTCGGGATAGCTAATCTGCTCGCCGCCAACGGCCTGTACGCTTGCCTGGAAGCCGTCAACATCTGACTTTGCACTGGCTCCGGCCCAATAGTAGAGGTCGAGATACTCCTCGGTCTGCTCGGTAGCCTGCACCCGCAAATGCCATGTTCCGGCCTGGGGCTCCTCAACCGTGGCAAAACAGACGGTCTCCTGCTCTTTCTCCACCGTGGCGTCGCCAATCAATTCACAGCTACCGAGTTCAGTGACCGCGCCATCGGGTGCAACGAGTTGGGCCATTGCCCAATTGGGCGCCCCAAACCAATCCACTTCAACTTCCCAGTAGGCCACCGAGTTATCGAGGATTATTGGCAGATCGACCTGCTGGCCGGGATTGGGGTTGGCATAGCCCTGTTTGATCTGGAGATCGATGGTGGGCGACACGCGACTATCTGCTTCGACCAAGGCACCGAGGAGATCGCTGCGGCTGCTGCCCACGTGGCGATAGTGGCCCTTGGTCAGTTGGCTAAATTCGCGGAGCGTGGCGCTGCCCTCCGCCGTGTCGTTGCGCAGCCCCGTGTCAAAGGCATAGAGCGGCATGAACTCTTCTTGATAGATGGGAATACAGAGGGTTGGATATTCTCCGGTGGTCGCCTGGCCGCGGCCAATGAGATAGATGGCCCGTGCAAGCTGATCCAGATCCCCCAATGTCTGCATGGTTTCCAGCGCGGTCTGCAAGGCATCGCCGGTGGCGCTCTGGTCATCGCCCAGTGCGATGCCATCGATCGCGGTGTGGAGATCAGCGCGCGTGGCCGGTCCATCGATCGTCGTGATTGGAACGACGGTGGTGACGCTGCTGTCATACGCAAGCAGCCCCACGGTGTCGCCAAAGCGCAGGCGGTCGATGAATTGGTGAAGCGCTTCTTTGACCGTGGCCAGTTGCGCCTGTGATGTGGTGGCCGTGGAGCGGTCGATCACCAACATCCGCACCGCGCCACTCGTGTTCTGCTGAATGGCGGGAGCGCTTGCAGCTGTAACCGTGGCCGCACCCATCCAGACTATGTTGAGCGTGGCGCGTGCTTGGTTCGCCTTGTCCAGCTCGCGACTGGGCGCTGCGGTCCCCGTGGGCGCTACCCGTGCCAGCTCGGGAAAGTGAATACGCGGCGAGCGATTGTTGCGCTGCCCATCCCGTGGATCCTGTTGAGGGGGGCGGGCCAGGGTCTCCCAGCCACTGGCCGCAAAGAGCCGGTGGTGCGCGGTTTTGCCCGAGTTGTTGCCGCGGTAGGAGAAATTGAGCCAACTAATGTCATTGTTAAAGGCCGCCCGGTCGCCACTATTCATGATCGAAGGCACGGGCGCCACATCATCTTTGCAGGGTTTGAAGGGGGCATTGGTGAAATCACAAGTCCGGCTGTTGAGTTGGTATTCGTCGAGCAGCCCATAGGTGTAGTGGCCCCACTCATGACCGAGCGATCCCCACCCACCCAATTTGGGGTTGGCCAAATAATCTTGCACAACCGGATTCGTTGGCGTGGCCGAGGAGCGATCACACATGGTGATGAACTGGTTCTTTTTTCCATAGCCACTTGCAGCGGCTTTCGGGTGACAATCGGGCAACCAGTGGATATCCGCAACATCCCTGGCACCCTTGTTGAGGAAGATCTCGACGCGGCGCAGGCGGTGCACACCGTTGCTCATCTCATAGATGGCATCGGCGAAGTGGCGGAAGTTCTCTTCAATCTTCTGGCGAGTCGCGGCATTGGGGTTGCCATCATGAGAGACTTTCAGATCAAAATAGCGAATGGAACGGTCACCCACCTGTGCCTGTTGCACGTTGGTATAGGCAGAGCTTCCGGCCGCGTTGGTGGCGCGCACGCGGTAGTGATAGGTGCTGTTGCTGGCCGCGCTGTTATCGGTGTAGGTGGTTGCGCCGTTGGGCACATCCGCAATCTTGGCACCGTTGTTGTTGGCACTGGTTGAGCGCCAGACTTCAAAGGTCCGAGCGCCGTTGCCAGTCCAGGCGAGGATCGGTTCGTTGTTGCCGCCCAGCGTGACATTGAGCGCGGTGGGCGCGGCGGGCAGGGGCAGCGGCTCAACCTTCACATCGTCGATCTGCCAGTAGTAATCGTCATTGGCCACGTAGCGGAAGCGCACCATTACATTGGCCTGATTGGCCGCGTGTTGAGAAACATCAAGCTTGACGGGTGTAGCCGTATGGACCTCGGTGGACTGCCACAGCTGCGTCCACGTTGTGCCGCCATCTTTGCTGATGCTCACCGAAGCGGTGCGGGTGCGACCGACCGCGCCGCGCATGCGGCTGCGAAATTCAAGAGTGACCGCATTCTTGCCGGTAAAGTTGATGACGGGCGTACGCAGTTCCGCATCCATATCCAATCCATTGCTGTTGCGGTCGCTGTCGGCAAGGGCAAAACCACCCGCGCCACCGGTTTCATTGGGCCGGTTGTAGGGGTTGTTAAAGCGCCACGGTTCGTTGCCTTTATTCTGCACCAGCGTCCACCCGTTGGGGAGCGTTGTGCCTGTAAAGCTTTCGTTGATGGCGGTGACGGTGGCCGTGGGGCAGTTGACTGTTTTGGCGTTGGCTACATTGGATGCTGCCGCACCAGCGGGATTTTCCGCGCTCACCCGATAATGATAGGTGGTGCCACAGGTCAGGCCCGTATCGGTATGTTGGCTCACGTCCGCGCCCACCTTGCGGATCTCGGCCCAGCCGGTGGTGCCATCCAGCGAGCGTTCAATCTTGAAGCCGGTCTCGTTGGTGCTGTTGTCGGTCCAGGCCAATTTGACACTCGTCTGACCATCCGCGGTCGCGGTCAGTCCACCCGGCGCGGCCGGACCGCCCGTCGTTGCATCGATCTGCACGTCATCGATTTTCCAGAAGTAGTCAAAGTTGGCATCGTAATAGCGAAAGCGCACCATGACGTTGGCTTGACCTTTGGCCCGCGCAGAGATATCGACCGTCTCTTGCCCAATGTAGTCGGTAGTTTTGCGCCAGACATTCTGCCAGGTTGTGCCACCATCGACGCTGACATCGACATCGGCCTTTTCAATGCGCGTATCTCCGTCGGGGCTGTAGTTCTCGAAGCGGGTCTTGAACTTGAGCCGAACGCTCTGGGCGTTGGCCAGATTGACCGTGGGGGAGCGCAGTTCTGTATCCATGGCACCACCGCTCTCATCACTATCCGCCACGGCAAAGTTCTGGGTGCCCCCAGTGTCATTTGCGTTCTGATTCTCCCGGCCACCGGTGCCGATGGCTTCCACCACCCAACCCGCGGTGCCCGTATTGTTGACGACCCGCCACCCATTGGGAATGGCGACGGCAGCGTCAAAGGATTCGTTGAGTTGCAACACGTTGGGGGTGGCCGAGGCGTTCAGATTGCCCCGATCCGCGGGTCGGCTCTGTGCCCAAAGTGGTCTGCTCGAAACAACGAGCAGATTGGCAACAATCATGGCGCTGATCAACAAAGCAGCGACAATCGGTTGCGACCACGCGCGGCGACGCCTGCGGTGGTAGAGGTAAATCTTGTGGGGGTTGGTGCGACAAGAATATCTCATCGGTTGTCTCCTTATGAGTTCGAGAAAAGTTGCCCATCACATGTTGCAGCATTTACCGGAAACTTCCATTAAATTTGGCTCTCTAGAGTGAATCTAGTATGATGGGTAGATAGCCACTGATGCGCGAATTATTTGCGCTGCCGTGGGTGAGACTTGGCTTCTCACCCACGGCATCCGTCCCTCGGTAACGCCCCATAACTATAGCCAAGGAGCGTTGCCGTATCGTGTCCAACTTGGTAACGCACCAATGTTTCAGCTGAAACTCTCTTTGTTGGGTCCACCCCGTGTGCGGCTGGACCAGCAAGTTGTCGAATCGTTCCGCTCGCGCAAAGAACTTGCCCTCCTCGCTTACATCGCCGTCGAAGCTCGTTATGCCCATAGCCGCGAAACAGTTGCGGGTCTGCTCTGGCCAGACTCTCCAATGGCTGAAGCACGCGCGAACCTACGGGTGACGCTCACGCGCTTGCGCAAGTCACTCAACGCAGAGCGCGGTCTGGCCAATGCGCTCTTAAAGGCCAATCGCACGACCGTTCAATTTACGCCGCACGAACAGACGTGGCTTGATGTTGCTGAGTTTGATGAGCTGGTTGCAGCCGCGGCTCGTCATGGGCACGTGGGGCATGAGCTTTGTACCGAGTGCACCAACGGGTTGGCCCGTGCCGCCGCGCTCTACGAGGGCGAATTTCTGGAAGGATTTTATCTGGATGATTGTGAGCAATTTGAGGAATGGATCTCTGTGCAGCGCGAGCGCTATCGCGTGGCCGTGCTCACGCTTTTGAGCCGTCTCTCCGAGCATTCTCTGGCAACTGGTCAGCCCGCGATCGCGTACCGGCATGCACAACGCCAGGTCGAACTCGATCCATTGCGCGAGCAAGCCCATGGGCAGCTGATGCGGGCGCTGGCCGCTCAGCGTGACCACAACAGTGCGCTCAACATTTATGCCCGCTGTTGTCGTATCCTGCTTGATGAGCTGGGGGTCGAGCCCGACCCAGCGACAACAGCGTTAGCCGAAGAGATCAAAGCAGCGAAGCAGCGACTCCCGACAGCAGCACCGGAACCCCAGCCCCAATTGTCGGTGAACGCAATCGATGCCCTCAAGGAGCCGGCCGTTCCTCCCACAGCACAAAATGGGAGCCAAGAAGCCCTACTGCCAACTCGCCACAATTTACGCCAGCCACTCACCCCCTTTCTCGGTCGCGAAGCGGAACTGGCTCACTTGCAGAAACGGCTGACAGCGCGCAAGTATCGGCTCTTCACTGTTGTGGGCCCGGGTGGCATTGGCAAATCTCGATTGGCGCTGCAAGTCGCGTTCACGCAAATCGACGCGTTTCGCGACGGTCTCTTTTTTGTTCCACTGGCCCAAGTCCAATCCGTCGCGAACCTGCCGGCCGCAATTGCCGAAGCGCTGGCGCTTCCGCTTGCCGGCGACACACAGACGCCGCAACAGCAGTTGCAGAACCTGCTGCGCAATCGCCACCTGTTGCTGCTGCTGGATAATTTTGAACATCTGATCGAGGGCACGGAGCTGCTACTTGAGATCTTGCAGAATGCGCCCGATGTCACGCTGTTGGTCACCTCGCGCGAACGGTTGAACGTTCAGGCCGAAGATCTCTTCATGGTGCGTGGGCTCCCCGTCCCATCTACCGATCGATCTGACTTGCAGCATGGCAGCGATGATTCTGCCGGTTCAACTGGAGAGTGTCTGGGACTCTCTGCCATTGATCAAGCCGCGTCTGTGCGTCTTTTCCTCGATCGCGCCCAACGGTTGCAGAAGGAGTTTCAGCTCACCGAAGACAATTGGCCCGATGTGGTGCGTATCTGTCGGCTGGTGGAGGGGATGCCGTTGGGTATTGAATTAGCCGCCACGTGGGTGCGCGACTATAGCTGTGCCGAAATTGTGGCGGAACTGGCCGCGGGGTTGGATATCTTGGCAACGTCGCTGCGCGATATGCCACCACACCATCGCAGCATGCGTTCTGCGTTTGATTATTCGTGGCGGCTGCTCTCGTCGAGAGAGCGGCAGGTGTTGGCACAGCTCGCCGCGTTTCGGGGCGGATTTACCCGGCAAGCTGCAGAGGCGGTTACGGGCGCCAAAACAGCGCTTCTCATCCAGTTGCACCACAAGTCGCTGCTGCAAAATGCTGGCTCTGGCCGCTACATCATGCATGAATTGCTCCGTCAATTTGCAGAAGAAAAGTTGCAGGCAGAACGGGCATGGAACACTGCCATTGCGGGCACGGAGAGCCTTGCAGCGAGCACGCGTGCCGCTCACAGCCGCTACTATCTGGAGCTGGTTGCTCAACAGACGCACCGGCTCCGCCAATGGTCTGCCAAAGACGCGGCCACGCTGATTCGGTGCGAGCTAGACAACATTCGGCATGGTTGGCAATGGGCGCTTACCCAAGCCGATGCAGGCTTGCTGAATTCATCTATCGCGGGTCTCTCGGCGTTCTATCAGCTTGTTGGATTTTTGAAAGAAGGCGAAGCGCTCTTTTTGGAGGCAGCGCAAACGCTAGAGGAGCGACAAACCCACGGGCAAGAGCAACGATCTCATCAACTGGTTGGGCGGCTGCTGCTCCATGGCGGCATTTTCCAGAATCAGATGAAATACTTTGCCATGAGCCTACAGACAATCGAAGCGGCCTTGGTGTTGCTGGAGGATCCTCAGGATCGAGCGTTGGCTTGTATTCAGATGGGGCAAGCGCTGCTCTTGCCTGGCGATTATGCCGCAGTACGTGCATGGGTTGAAAAAGGACTTGCCATTGCCAGCAAAATCGGTCAATTGGAGCTTGAAGCGCTGGCGCTCATTGAAATTGGCTTTGTCGACTTTCAATGCAACCATTACAGAGCGGCAGAAGAGAAGCTGCAAAGAGCGATTGCAATCGGCCAGCAGTTGGAGATGCCCCACTACACACGGGATGCAATCTGGATCCTCTTCGAACTCCTCTTCGCCGAACATGAACTGGGGCGTGCGCTGGCCTATCTACAGCAGCTAGAGCGGGTTGTCGAAGCGATGGGCGACCGCAAAGGCGAGACCTTGGTTGCCTCCGGTTTGAGCATGACCTACGGTGCATTGGGGATGTATGAAGAAGCCATCCAGCGGGCAAAGCACGGAGAACAGATTGCGCAGGAGATGGGCGACGACGAATCGGAGAGCTATTTTCTCCAGATACTTTGCGACATCTATCGCAGCCTCGGCAAACTCGATAAAGCAGAGGCTTGTGGAGAACGTGCACTGCGTTTGGCAACGGATCTTCAGTCGTCGCAGGCGGTTGCCTATGCCAGCGACTACCTGGCAATGGCACAGATGGAGCGGGAAGAGTTTGAGGCAGCAGCGCTTCATTATCGGCGAGCCTGCCAGCTCTTTCTGGAGACGGGCAAGGAGCCCAGCCGAATAGCACCGCTTGCCGGCCTTGCCTACCTATTCCTGCAGAGAGGCCAACTCGATGGAGCATTGACAACAGTCGACGAGATTCTGACGTTGGTAGCCCGCCTACCCGTGCGGGGTGAACGGCCACAGCCGCGCGTCTACTGGTCCGCCTACCTCACATTGCGGGCCGCGCAGGATCCACGCGCGGGTACGGTGCTGCAACAGGGACACGCTCTGTTGCAAAGGACAGCCGATGGATTGACCGACGATGGGCAGCGCCGCTCCTTCCTGAATCGGGTTGCGATCAACCGGGCGCTGGTGGCGGAGTGGCAGATGGTCGCGGGAAACAGATAGCGGTAGCAGCGCGAAGCGGGTTTCCACGTGGGACAATACGGACAAAAGATGCTTTACCGGAGCAGAGGCAGCTGTCAACGTCCGCGCAACTGAATTCGGCAAAGACTGTTGAAAGAAGCACTGTTGAGATGCATAAACAGTGGACTTACGCACCTTGTCGAGCAGAGCCACCAATCGCGTTGCCTGCTCCCCACTGGTACGCTCTGCTCGGTGCATAAGTCGTGAAACAGTTGCGCAAAGGCGAACGATAACAGAAGCGGAGCATTGCAATGCGTACAGCCACTTTACTCGTACAGACGCTAGAGTCACTCGGCGTTCGTTATCTCTTTTCCCTGTCGGGCAATCAGATCATGCCCATCTACGATGCACTCATCGACTCGTCAATTGAGCTGATCCACGTGCGCCACGAAGCGGCCGCCGTACACATGGCTGATGCGTGGGGCCGCCTGACCGGCACGCCCGGCGTTGCCCTGCTGGCGGCTGGCCCTGGCTTTGCCAATTCCCTCTCGGCCACCTATGTGGCACAGATGGCTGAATCGCCGGTGGTGATCTTGAGTGGTTGCGCGCCGCTTGCCACCCAGGGTCGGGGCGACTTTCAAGAGCTGGCACAGGTCGAAATGGCGACCGCGGTCTGCAAAGCCGCGTCGGTGGTTGACGCGCCCCAACACATGGCCAGTGCGCTACGGCAGGCGTTTCAGCTAGCCACGGCAGGACGGCCAGGCCCCGTGCACCTGGCACTCCCCTTTGATCTGCTCACCGCGGCTGTCGAGCCAATCGCGGCCGGGGCAGCGTCTGTCGCCCCCGCACCGGCCGTGGTCACCGCAACGGCAGCGGCAATCGATCAACTGGTGCAGAGCGTGCAGCACGCGCGCCGACCATTGGTATTGGTGGGGCCCGCGCTCATGCGTTCCGCCGACTATGCTGCTGTCGCTGAGCGCTATGCCGCGGCAGGAACACCGCTCATTGGCATGGAAAGCCCGCGCGGGCCCGCTGATCCCGCGCGCGGTCAGTTGGCAAAGCTGTTGGCCACGGCCGATCTGTTGGTGCTGCTCGGTAAACGGTTGGACTTTTCGTTGAAATTGGGAGAGCCTCCGGCTCTGCAAGCGGGTGTGCGCATCTTTCAGATTGATGCCGATGCCGGGCAGTTGGCACGCACGACGCGCAACGGTGCGCACGCAGAGATCGAGGCACTGCTGCAAGCTGATCCCAAAGACGCGCTCTCCAGGCTCGCGCAAGCACTACCCCGGGCGGACAGTGGCCGAGCCACTTGGGCGGCAACTGTCAGCGCATGTCTAACGCATCTGCCGAGCGCGTGGCAAGCACACGTTGCACCGCGCGGAGAAGCACTGTACGCGGCCGAAGTGGGTAACGCGATCCAGAAATTTCTCGCCGGCTCGGATCAGGGTATTTTGATAGCCGACGGTGGCGAGTTTTGCCAATGGATGCAAGCGTTGGTCCACCCGCGCCATCGCATCATCAATGGGGAATCTGGTGCGATTGGCAGTGCCATTCCCTTTGCCCTGGCCGCGCGATTGGCGTATCCCGATGCGCGTATTGTGGCCTGTACCGGTGATGGTGCGTTCGGCTTTCACCCCTTTGAGTTCGAAACCGCGGTGCGGTATGGGCTGCCATTTATTGCGGTGGTCGGCAATGATGCACGCTGGAACGCAGAATACCAGATCCAACTGCGCGATTATGGCCCGGAGCGCATCCATCAGGTGGATCTGCTGCCAGCCGCGTATGACGCGGTGGTGAGGGCGCTCGGCGGTTGGGGAGAAGCCGTGACCAGCCGCGAGGAGTTGCTGGCTGCCCTCAATGCGGCCGCAGCGGCGGGCCAACCAGCTTGCATCAACGTCCACATCCGTGGGGAAGCAGCACCTGATTTTGGTGAGTAGGTCGGGCGCTGCCGTCACCGCAAGGGGCAGGGCTCACCCGCTCGCGAAGAGGAATCTTCGCGTGGCATTCTCGGCAATACCTTTCGCCCATTGCTGCCACAGGTCATTACCGCGCACGCGGAGAACAGCGCTCGCTCTTCTCCGTTTGCTCTTCTCCGTTTGCTCTTCTCCGTTTGCTCTTCTCTCTACATGCACCACAGCCGCCACTGATCGAAGGCGAATCGCTCTACGCAACAGCGGCGTCGCCGGGTAGTGCTGATGTTACTGGCTGTCGAGACCAAAACGCTGCTTGGCCTCATCATAGGAATAAGCCATCCCATTGTTGTCAAAGGCAAAGTAGGACAACGAACTGTGGCGTTGGCTGAAATCGAATTTGATGTCGCCCACTCCTTTGGCCGTGCCCGATGCTACTTCGGCCTCGTAGAAAACCCACCCTTCCGGCAAGACCGTGCGGATCCTCTGTTCTTTGTCCGTTACTGGATTGCGAATCGGTGTCGTTGAGGCCTTTACAACACTGGGGACGGAAATCCGGGCCTTGCGATTCTTCACATCCCAGTCAAATTCGATTGGTAGGAAAAGTGGTTCGTGGATCTGCTCAATAATCACGCTGAAGATTTGGAACATTGTGCCGACTGGTTGCCCCTCGCCAGAAAGAATCTTAAAGACAGCTTCCTTCTGTTCGTCGGTCGTCCGTTCTGGCAAGATCGGTTGCATGTGGCCACCACCGTGATGGATTGCCCGTGGGAAAAAGAAGGTTGCGGCAATGATCAGATCGTCGAGGCGCACGTCGCCGTAGTAGCCCTCATCAACCTTCATGGCAATCACCCCGTCACAATGGCCGTAGGTCGGTGGTGCCATGCTTTCACAGGGGCAGCCGTGGTCGCAGCTGCAATATTCAACATACTTGCCTTGCAGAAACCATTTTGTGTCACTCATTGCGATTCCTCCAGTTCACAGATACCGTTGCTGTTGATGAAAAATTGACATTTTACAGAACGCACGAACTTGCCACATTGCCGAGCAATTTGTGCAAGATCTGTCCGGCAACTCAGAACAAGACGGTCACGAAGGTCCAGCTTCCCCAGGCGATCAACAACAGCCCAGTTATGCGGCCCAGCTGGTGACCGCGCGGCACGATCTTCTCAATTAGAACATAGCCAGCAATGATCGCAACCCACAGCAAATTCATCACGCCAGCCACAAAGAGCAGTGCCATCAGCGCCCAACAGCAGCCAGTGCAAAAGGTGCCATGTTTCAGCCCCATCACAAAGGCGCCCCACAATCCATTGCGCCATTCGGCAATGAGAAAACCGAGCGGCGAGCGGCACTGCGCCAGGCAGCTCTTCTTCAAGGGGGTGAGCTGGAAAAGCCCGGCGGCCAGCAGTAGTGTCCCTTGCAGCAATACGCTTGTCGTCATCATCATCGGTGAAAGCAACGCGGCTGTGTGGAGCCCCCACTGGGCCAGGGTTGCCAGCGCGCTAAAGAGCGTCCAAATGACCAAGTACCCTGTGAGGAACATCCAACTAGCCCAAAGTGAATCATGTCGATTGCGTTGCTGGCGCTCCAGCTTGGCAAAGAGAAAAAGGATTGGACTTGCCGAGGGCGTCATCATGGCGATCATCATGACGGTCCACATGATGAACATGAGGACGAAGTCCCTCACGGTCCACGCTTGCATGGCAGAGAGGGAAGCAGACATCCCCTGCTCCATGCCTGCTCCACCATAGGCCATGTTGAGCAAATAGAGCCACGCCAGCGTGATGATAAGCAGCACGCTGGCACCGAGGACCATGCGATCACGTTTCACCCAGACATTGATTACCGAACTCATAGCTCATCTTCTCCATGTCGTGAAGCTGGGAGCACGCGGCTGGACGTTCACGCCCGCCGCTATTCTCCCTGCCAATGGAAGCGGCCTTGCACACCGGAATGGGTCTCATAGGTGCGTGGCATGTCGGGGTCGCGCCAGTGTGAACGGCTGGGGGCCAGTTCACCCGTCTGGTTCTCAAATTGAAATGCGACGGTGAACCCGGCATTCTGCAGGTGCATCTGCTCCCCGGCTTCGCTTTTGAGCAACGAGGATTCGATTCGTCCAACTGTGCCCACGGTTGCCGTAGTGGTGTCGCCCTCTTCATGAATCTCAATTGGTAGATATTGGCTCGAAAGCCACGTGGACATGAGACCGCCCAGAATCGACATGGGACCGCCCCACTTCCCCTGAAAGATCGATTCCAGTGCCTTGCGTTGCGCCTCCGTACTCTTCTCATCAATGTAGACGCGGGCGGTTCCGTTGCCATCATAGAGGGTCGGCCCCGGGAAATCGGCAGCCACAACAACGGTTTGGCCCGCCAGATCGACACCAGCGGCGTCACCCTCTTCGATGCGGAAGAGAAGCGGGGAAGCACACCAACCCTGGTCCATGACCATCAACTCGGCTGGACCAAACCAGCAAGGACACAACATGGTGCAACTACAGCTCTCGATGAGCTGTGCATTGAGATACCAACTCATGTTCATTCCTCCTAGTCGTTTGGCTTGCAAACGGTAGGTTTCCCTCTTGCCGGAACTACTGTTTTCAAGCCAACCGCACTGTAGTCGTTTGGCTGCTCAATTTTTACAAATTCCAGGTGAGCTGTACACAAGTGGTGATCTGTAAAAACTGAATGTTCGCAGCACTAAGCAGCAGTGTACCCTAACTATTGTGGCGTTTGCCCCCCCCGGCCTCCCCCCAAGTGGGGGAGGAGCAATCATTGCCTCGATGAGCGTTCGGCTCCCTCTCCTGCCAGGGGAGGGTTGGGGAGGGGTCGAAAAAACATGAAAACTTACATTGCAGTGTACCCATATAGAAAGCAAATAGAGCTTGCACCTTGCGGAGTGCGCGTTCTCTACTGCGCACCGCCAGCGTTAGAGAACGCGCACTCCACGATTGTGCGACTTTTACATGATTTCTCTATAAGCAGCAGTTGCGGAGCAAACAAATAGATTACTAGCCCATCCGTAAATCTGGTTCTGGTCCCCGTGACTTTCGCTGACTGCAGACGACGGCCCAGAGTTTGCGGGCGGATCAGCCAGCGCTGCTTTCACCAATGCAACGCACGTCACAACATTGGCGGTGTTACCACGGACAGGGTAACCAGGTTTTTACAAGGGGATCAGTCGGTGCTCATTTGCGCAACAGCCGTCTGCCCCTTTCCAGAGCGGTGGTGAGTGGACAAGATTGTGCCGCGGGGCGGCACAAATTTTGACCCCTTACCTCCCAGCCAGGAAGGCTTGGGCGTGCTCAATTTCCGCCCGCTGCCCGTCGCCGGTCGCGACGAGATCCATGAGTTCGCTGTAATAGCTCTTCGCTTTCGTCATATCGCCCGCCAGCTCGGCAGCGTGCGCAGCACCAAAGATCCCCCGATAGCGCCGTGGATCATCAACCAGCAGTGTTTCAAAGGCGTCGAGCGCCTCTGCCGGTCTATCGAGTTCGAGCAACATTTCGCCGAGTAGCTCGTAGGTGGGCTTGACGAGGCCCGGCGTCACCGGATGCTTCTCCGTCAGCTCTTCCAATGCCACCGCTTCTTGCATGAGCGCCAATGCCTCATCCGGCTGTTCTTCAGCCAATGCAACCCACGCTTCGATCATCCTGCTCTGGATCTCCACCTGGTCGGCCCAGTAACCGTTATTGGCCTCGACCAAAGTTTCGTGCAGGGTCTGCAGTTGGGTCAATTCCGCGCGCGCCATCTCCACGTTACCAGCACGGGCAGCGCCCAGGCCACGAGCAAAGTTCACGATTGCTTCTGCCTGGGGGAAGCGCTCCCACGGGAAACTCGCGGGATGCAGGGTGAGATCCGCGGTATCTTCCCAGGCGCCCCGTTCCAGTGCATAGCGGGCGGGAATGGCAGCCAATGCGTAGGCAGAGCCGAACGAACCTTCCGCCTGTTCAATGGCGGCAATCTCGTCGAGCAACGCTTTGGCTGCGTCATCCTGTGCCAGTTGCAGATAGCCGTACATCATGTAATCCGAAGCATGCATGGCCGCGTTTACCATGTGGTTGGATGGATAATCGGCAGGAAGCTCAGCCTTGACTGCTTCCAATGAGGCGCGATTGGAATCGATCGACTCTTGCCAGCTACCCAGCCGGGTGAAGATGTGCGAGGGCATATGTTGCACATGGGGGGCTGCCGGCGCAATTGGAGCATAAGCATAGGCTGCATCCAGGCCACCAGCGGCAAGGGGTGGATAGTCGTTGCTGTGGATCAGATAGTGGGCCGCGCCGGGGTGGTTGGGCTGCGCCTGGAAGAGTGGTTCTAACAGTTCCTGTGCCTGCACCTGATTGGCATAGCTTTTGTCGCCTGGCGATGCGGTGATCAGCAGCGACAACGCATAGAAGGCTTGTGCTTCGGTGTCCTCTGGGTGATCGCCGACCAACTGTGCCATTGCTTTCTCATATGACTGCGCCCGCGTGCCATGATCGAGTGTCGCGAAATCTTGATAGAAGGCAGCGATTGCATCGATGTACGCCTGTTCGCGCGCAGTTTCTCCGCCGAGCGCCACCGCCGCATCGACGGCCATTTGCCCGTCGAGCAACGCGGCTTCTGGCGTGGGTGACCAGGGGATGCCGAGCATGCTCATCGCCACACCCCAGTGAGCCATGGCGCAAGTCGGATCCAGGCGGTTTACCACCTTGAAGCTGCGCACAGCCATGGAGAACCAGAAGGAGTGCAGCAGGGCCACACCGCGGTTGAATTCGGCCTGCGCTTCTTCTGTACAAGAGACGGGAAAGTCGACTGTGCCCAGTTGGTCCGGCAGAGTATGGGCAAGATCATCGGCGACAACATCCGCAGCGGGAGCAGCCATGGCGTCGGCTGCTGGCTCACTGGCCGCGGGTTGAACTGGTGCTGGCGGAATGGGTGCACAGCCAACAACGAGGGCCAGAACTACCAAAGACTGACATAATCTGTAGACCAACCTGATTTGTTTCATCCTTTTCTCCTTGGGAAATATCTTTGGGTATTAAAAGGCTCAACATTCTCTCGGTGCCGTCGGCTTACACCTTTAGTTTACAGAAAAAGCGTTCACAAATCGTGAATTAACAGATAACTCACAAAAATGCCCCGGAATGCTCGCACGATCTGTCCGAAAACTCACCACCGCTCGAATGTGCGAGCATTCCAACCTGTGCCCAATGGACAAAGGTTGCGCGGCGTCAGGTTACATTCTTCTGCCTTGCCAAGCGGAGCGTTCTTCTGTACCATAGCCACAGGCAGCTCAGGGGCTACAGCATGACCCCATCTTCTCAACTACGATTCCGCAGGGAGCAAGTGCACACATGACGTCTCAACAGCCAGCAAAGATCAAAGTCGGCGTGGTGGGCTGCGGTGTAGTGGCCACGGCCTACTACCTGCCCTATCTCATGCAGATGCCCAATGTGGAGCTGACCGCGGTCTGTGATTTGGTCAAGGCACGTGTCGATGCCTGCGTGCGCCTCTTTGGCGCGCGGCAGGCCTATCAAGAGTACGACACCATGATCGAGCAGGCCGATCTCGATGTGGTCTTTATCCTCACCGCCCCCGGTACCCACGTCCCCTTTGCGCTCAAAGCCACCCAAGCCGGCAAACATTTCCTGTTGCAGAAACCAATGGCAACCAACATGGCGGATGCGCGCACCATTGCCGCGGCTGTGCGTCGGTCCGGGGTCAAGGCGCTGATTGAACCCAGTTCCAATTCGCCGCTCGATCCGGACATGGCACAACTACGTACCCTGGTACGGCAGGGTGTATTGGGCGATGTGCTTTGGTTCTCGCTCGGCGCAACCGGCCCAACGAGCTATGGGCCCGCGCTGGGCAGCAATCCCTATGGGCAGGCTGCGTTCTATGCCAAGGATAGCGGTGGCTTCCTCTTTGATCTACCCTATGCACCGGCCAACATTGTTGCGGTCTTGGGCCCTTGCCAAAGTGTCATGGCGCAGGCGCAACTAAAGGTCACCGAGCACAGGATTGTGCCCGAGAGCAAGTACGATGAATTTCTTGGCCAGGCGAAGAGCCCAGAGAGTGCGAACTATTGGGACGTCGTGGTCGATCTGCCGCGCACGCAGCAGGTGACGATGGAGGCGGTGGACAATGCCTATTCGCTCTATGAGATGGCGCATGGTGCGGTCGGTGCATGTCACGTGGGGCGCACCTTTCATCCCACGCTGCCGGGTAGCGGTGGCGGCACTTTGCAGATCTTTGGCACCGCAGGCAATCTGATCTTTGGCGCGGGCTACAAAGCATCGATCATTTCGACGCGCCGGGAGTTGCTGCCCCACATTGATGAGGATGGCTGGTTTCACATTCCGGTGCGCGGCGATCGCGACAAAGCGAAATGGCCCCAGCCGACACCGGGTGCCTTCAATTATTATCACGAATCGACCCAACATCTCATCGATTGCATCGTGGAGGACCGCGAGCCGCTGGTCAACGTCGACTGGGGTCTGCACATCACCGAAATGATGGTGGGGACAATGGAGTCGTCGCAGACGGGGCGGAAGTATCAGATGACAACAACGCTCGATTATTGAGCAGCCCGCCCCTGGGCTACGGATTACACCGGCCAACGATAAAACTGGCCCACGATAAAACCGGCCAACGACAAAACCAGTCAACGATAAAACCAGTCAACGATAAAACCAGTCAACGATAAAACCGGCCAACGACAAGGAGGATGCCATGACTCACGCTGACCACTATGAAGTGTATGCCATTCGCTATGCAGAGTGTACCGTACGCACGCGCCGCGATTCTTTTATTTTTGACACGGCCCACGACGTACCCCACGATCTGGACTATTTTATCTGGGTGATCCGCAATGAACAGCGCACCCTACTGGTCGATACCGGCTTTGACGGCAGCGAGGGCGCACGCCGCGAACGTCCCATTTTTTTAGAGCCAGCGCAGGCACTAGCCGCAATTGGCATTGCGCCGGAGAGCATCGATACCGCCATCATTACCCATCTCCATTACGACCACGCGGGCGGGCTGGAACAGTTTCCCAATGCCCGTTTTCATCTGCAAGAGGCCGAAATGATCTATGCCACCGGCCCGTGCATGTGCCACCAGGTTTTGCAAAAGCCATTCACCGCCGACCACATCTGCAACATGGTGCGCCGTGTCTACGAAGGCAAGGTGCTCTTTCACGATGGTGATGCCCAGGTGGTGCCGGGTGTTACGGTACACAAAGTGGGTGGTCACAGCCGCGGCTTACAGGCAGTGCGAGTCGACACAGCGCACGGACCGCTGGTGCTGGCCTCGGATGCCGCGCATTTCTATGAAAATTACGAGACGCACAACCCCTTCCCACTGGTGGTGGACATGGAGGATATGCTCGAGGGCTACAAACGGCTGACCCAACTGGCCGGTGACCGGCAGCTCATCATCCCCGGCCATGATCCATTGGTCCGACAGCGCTTTCCCGTTGCGTTCCAAGACGCCGATCCAGAGGTGTGGCGGCTCGATGTGGGAAGCCTATAGCATGGTACGGATCAGACTTGTCCTGTCTGAAAAAAGCTGTTTGCAACCCTCTTGCCCCTTTTGTATACTAAATACCTACAGTGGGCTCTGTTTGAAAACAGTAGTTCCGGCAAGAGGGAAACTTACCGTTTTCAAGCCAACCGCACTGTAGCCTGACATTTTCTGCGTCGGCGTAGCTCGCTGGAAGTGGCTTACGCACCACAACTGGATTTCAGGATCGGCCATGCAGCCCCCTGGCCTTGCTTCCCAATCCACCCGCTCTCAAACACCTTATTCTCGACTACCTTATTCTCAACTACCTTTGCCAACATCACATCTAATTACCACCATTGTTCAATCATCTGGTTTCTAAAGGGGGAACACTGATGAGTGCTGACAAGTTGCATCAACCATTCAACCGTCGTCGCTTTTTGCAAGGAATCGCTGGCGCTACCGGGCTCGTTACCGCGTCTAGCGTGCTCGGTGGCTGTGTAGCGCCGCAGGCTAACACCGGCGTTGGCCAAAGTGGCGATGCTGGCGCAAGCCTGACTGATGTATATGTCACGACCTTGGCTGCTTTTGCCGATATGGGGCAACGCGATTCCACCGATCTGCTCAATGAAGCAGCGAACCAAAATGGAATCAATTATGTTCTGGAAGAGAGCCCTGAAGGGTGGGAAACAAAAGCACTGGCAATGATCCGCGATCAGGATGTACGTTGGAGTGCCAATGGCATTGCCAATGCGGGTAATCAATGGAACTACATTCAAATGGGATTGGTCCAACCGCTGGATGAGTTGCTGGCAACATCAGATATGCCCTGGTCACAAAATTTGGCCGAATATTATATGTATCCCAACATTCACGCGGCCACGATCCACGAGGGCAAACAGTATTACATCCCCATGAAACTCAACATTCATCTCATGGGTTATCGTCAGGATTATTTGGAAGCGGCCGGTTATGAGGCGATTCCAGAGACGTGGGATGAATTCGAGATCCTGTTGGAAAAGCTCAAGATGACCCACGAATCAGAGCAGATCGTACCCTTTGCCGCCCGCAAGGAGGTCTTCCGGACGTTGGGTACAGCCTTTACGACGTTTGTCGAGAATCCATATGATGAGAACAATCGGCTGCGCATTGACAGTGACGAATGGCTCCAGTGCATCAAGATGTTCAAACGCTGGTTTGACGAAGGATTCACGAATCTTGAGCTGTTGCAAGATCCCATGCCAGATTGGCAGAAAGGCAAAGTTGCCATTGGGATCGACTCTCACTCGTGGATTCGCCTGGGGCGCTCGGTTTGGGGCGCAGAAGCCATCAGTGGGACTGTACCGCCAAAAACCGATGCCAGCAATCCCAAACGCACCTGGGTACATCTTGATTCTGGTTTTGTCTTTGCCGAAGCACCGCAACCACAAGCGGGCGCAGATTGGCTACTTGCTGTGTTGGGGCCAGAAGGCGAAGCGGCCGACCGCTATTGGAGCGGGACCTTGACCTTCTCTGGCATGCCGGTTCACACCAACCAATATGAGCGATTAATTGGCAGCAATGCCGATTATCCAGAGTTGGTCGATGGCTATGAAGCCGTACCCAACAGCGTCCTCCAGCCAATGGAAGCAGGTAAATATTATCCCATCATTCAGGCAAAGATCTGGCCGTGGCTAGAACGATATTGGGGTGGCGAGGTCGAAGCTGAAACAGCCATGGAAAATGTGATCCAAGAGGTTGATGACGAGTTAGCAAAACAGCAAGCGTAGATGCTCATCTGTAGACCACGTTGTCGAATATTTTGTCTGACAAGTTGGTCTACAGCGTTATATCAGCCAGCAATATGTGTACAGCTTTGGGCACAAGCTGACCTTGTGTGGAGCCTGTTTGTGCTTGAAGCTGTAGACCGAAACCATGAACCCGGGGAATGCAGAGAAGG
The DNA here is from genome assembly GCA_965228585.1 of Caldilineaceae bacterium. GTDB lineage: Bacteria > Chloroflexota > Anaerolineae > Caldilineales > Caldilineaceae > JAHBVH01. Next base: position 1,626,699 of record CBDDHX010000009.1, on the reverse strand, counting down.
TTGAACCATGAGCAATGTTTGGGAGAACAGACGCAAAGCCAGCGGTCAAACAACTGTAATGGGTAGCTGGCGACAGGTGCTGCGGCAGCGAGATCGTTCCAGCCATGCGCTCATGGGCTACCTGTTCATTCTACCGGCACTCTTGCTCTACGTCACTTTTAGTGGCTATCCATTGATCCGTGGTCTGATGATTGCATTTTCAGACTATCGCTATCTTATTCCCAATCACCAGCCGTTCAATGGTCTAGCGAACTTCATCGAGATGGTCAACGACCCGGCATTTTGGGCATCTTTTGTCCGTTCACTCGTCTACACCGCCATCTACACGCCACTCAATATTGGTCTTGGATTGCTAATTGCCCTGCTAATTTCCAAAGTGTTGCGCCCACTCGAAGCTTCGATCTATCGAGTAATTGCCTATTTGCCGGTGGTCTTGCCCATTGCCGTCGCGCTGCTGTTGTGGAAGCAATTGCTTCATCCACAGTTTGGCTATCTCAACTACTTTTTGCGCGAGTGGATTGGAATCGCCAATCCCCCGGCGTGGCTGGCCGATCCGCAGTGGGTGATCCCAACACTGGCAGTGGCTGCTGTTTGGAAGAATGTGGGGCAAAATATACTGCTGTTTCTCATTGGTCTGTACAACATAAATGGGCAGCTCTATGAAGCAGCGTCACTTGATGGAGCAAGCAGTTGGGGGCAATTTCGACATATTACGTTGCCCCTGCTCAAACCGACCTTTACTGTCGTTTTGGTTCTGGCAGCAGGCATTATCGGCACAGCGGAAGAATCACTCATTATCTTTGGACGCACCAGCGCAGGCCCAGAAAATGCAGGGATGTTGGTCGGCCGTTACGCCTATGATATTGCCTTTTTCCTTGGCGATCTACGATGGGGCTATGCAGCCGCCATGAACCTGGCAATGGGCATCCTCTCAATGCTAATGGCGGGTGTCGTCTTTAAATTACTGCGCACAGAACAGTTGGATTAGCAGTGGGTACCATTGCATGAAACCAGGTAAGGACTCTCCATGAAAGCGGTTCGATCAATCGTGCCATCGCCATCTACTCCCCGTGCAACAGCTTTGGAGCGGCTGTGGGCAAAGCGCAACGGATTCCTATTACGTTTTGTGCTTTGGATCTTCCTACTTATTTTTCTGCTACCATTTGTTTGGACAATTTCTGCTTCGTTAAAGACGCGACAAGAGCTTTACGTGGAGCTACCTTCACTGTTCACCCTAAATCCGACGTTGGCGAACTATGCTTATGTTTGGCGTCGAATGCCCGCTTTCTTCCTGCAATTTCGCAATAGCTTTCTAGTGACCGGCGGTGCCGTCTTGCTGCAAGTGGCCGTGGCCGCGTTGGCAGGTTATTCGTTTGCACGGCTTCGTTTCAAAGGTCGCGATCTGATCTTTTACACATTGATCTTGTTGACATTTGTGCCGCGCGCGGGCGGGTTGATGGCCCAATATGAATTGATGAATTTTCTCCACTTGCGCAACAGTCTTGTCGGTCTCATCCTGGCCTTTGCCGCGGGGGTACCAATTCCGATCTTTATCATGCGTCAGACCTTCATCAACCTACCATCTGATTTTGAAGATGCTGCGCTGATTGATGGGTGCAATCGATTTCAAGCATTTCTACGCGTAATGCTACCAATGGCGACCGGCGGAATGTTGGTGGTGGGTCTCTTCGAGTTCATCCGTGTTTGGGGTGAATATCTCTTCACACTGACGATGATCGATCAACCCGACCTCTATACGTTGGGCATCGGCATCGCCATGAGCTTTGTGGGCCTGGCGTTGGAAGATGGCGAGTTTACCAGCTATGGGGCCGAAGCGGCTGTCTATCTACTGACTTCCGCGCCGGTCCTGATTCTCTTTATTGCCTTCCAACGCATGTTCATTCGCGGCATGCTGGAAGGCCTCAAACTGTAACGAGCAACTTTTCTTCTCGTGCACGAAATAGGAAAGATCCCAATGAAAATTGTTGAAATTCGCGCCTTTCTGATGAAAACGTCTGTCTTTGCACCGGAAGTGAAGACGGAGCCGCGGCGGCCGGGCTGGTCGGAAACGGCGGAAGTAGCCAACCCCATGTCCCGCTATCCACGCTATAAACCGCACCGTAACCTCTGGCGCGCCAACTGGCCCGATGTGGGCTGTCTGGTCCGGGCCGAAGATGGCACGTGGGGGCTGGGCATGAGCCGCTATGGCGGTCCCGTGGTCTCGATCATCAACGACCACATCGCGCCGCTATTGCTCGACGAAGAGTGCATGGCCACCGAAAAGCTGTGGGACATGATGTACCGCATTACCTCGCCCTACAGCGCGGCTGGTTTATCGAGCTATGCAATCAGCGCTGTCGATCTGGCACTTTGGGATCTAAAGGGCAAGCTGCTGGGCCAACCGGTCTACAAGTTGCTGGGCGGCCCGGCCCGCGCGAAGCAGTTCTGTTACGCCACCGGCAACGACACGGATTGGCAGATGGAGCTGGGCTTCCAGGCATTTAAACTCGCCTGCCCCCACGGTCCAAACGATAGCCTCGACGGCATGGCAAAAAACGAAGCGTTGGTCGCCAAGACCCGTGACCTGATTGGCCCCGACAAAGAGTTGATGCTCGATTGTTGGATGGCTTTTGATGTCGAGTACGCGGTGCGGTTGGCCGAGCGGCTGCGTCCCTACAACCTGCGCTGGATCGAGGATTGTCTGATCCCAGAGGATTTCGATGGCTTCCGCGAGCTGCGCAAGCGGCTCCCGTGGCAAGGCCTGGCAACGGGGGAACACTGGTACGCGGCGCTGCCCTTTAGCCAGGCGGTGAACCAACGGCTGGTCGATGTGCTGCAGCCCGATGTGCTGTGGGTGGGTGGTGTGACGGCAACGCAGAAGATCTGTCACATTGCCGAACCGGCAGACATTCCCGTGATCCCGCACGGCGGGATGAACTCGGCTTATGGCCAGCACATCAGCTTTGCCATGCCCGGTTCGTCGTGGGGCGAGTACTTTGTCGGCACCGCTCCCGGTGTACCGCTGGAGACGACCAAAGATATTCCGGGCGTGCCAATTCCCAAGGATGGCTATCTGGTGCCGAGTGATGCACCAGGCTTTGGTTTTGAAGTTGATGAGAATTGGTTGGAACAGGTGACGGTGTAGGCGGGTAGAGCTGCGAGGAAGACGGATGGACGCTGCCTTGTCGGCAGCGTCCACGCTAGCTTATTGTGGCTTACTGGGTTGCTTTTTGCTTTGGGTGTGCGCCATTCTGGTGATCGACCTGTTGCCAGATCTCACCAATACCGGCCAGGCTACTCAACACACCAGAAGCTTCATAGGGCAGGAAAACTTTGGTGGCCTTGCCATCGGCGACCTTTTGCAAGGTCTCCAGATACTTAATCGCAATCAGTTCCGGGCTGGGCGTTTGCGCCTGAATTGCCGCAAAAACCGATTCAATGGCTTCGGCTTCACCCTCGGCAATGGTGCGTGCCCGATGTTTCTCACCTTCGGCGACCTTTTTCAATGCTTCGGCGTCACCCTCGGCCTTGAGAATGGCAGCACGCTTTTGCCCCTCCGCTTCCAAAATCGAACTTTCGCGGTGCCCTTCGGCCGTGAGGATGGAGGCGCGGCGATCGCGTTCTGCCTTCATCTGCCGGTGCATGGCTTCGGTGACATCAACGGGTGGCTCAATGCGCTGGAGTTCAACCCGCGTCACATTCACCCCCCACTTATCGGTCGCTTCATCTAAAATGTCGCGCAATTGTGTGTTGATTACCTCGCGCGAGGTCAGCGATTTATCCAGTTCCAGATCGCCGATCAGGTTGCGCAGGCTGGTCTGTGCCAGCTTGGTCACCGCGGCGTAGAATTCAGCCACCCGATAGGTCACCTTAATCGGATCCACCACTTCGAAATAGATGACTGCATCAACCTCTACGGCAACGTTGTCCGCGGTAATCACGGCTTGGGGCGGAACATCAACCACCTGCTCCCGCATGTCTATGCGAATCAGCCGATCCACGAATGGCAAGACAAAGACCAAGCCATTGTCGGCGGTGTTGCGATAGCGACCCAAGCGTTCGACGATCCCCTTTTCATAGGGACGCAGCACCTTGAAGAGGGTCAACGCGTTTTCACGGCGAATAATATTGGATGTCCTGCGCCGGTTTTGCAGATCAGATACAATGTTTTGGACTGCCATGATCATGCCTCCTTGTTGGCTAACAAAATCATTGGCTAACAAAATCGGACAGTTGCACTTCTGCTACCTGCACTTCTGCCAGCTGTTCTTCTGCCGATTATTTCTTCTGCCGATCGTTGTGCCATGAAATATTCATTGAAATATTCGTTGGAATATTTGTAGCGTGATTGGGACATGTAACAATACGTATCGGGCCCCAAAATGTTTCGACAAGCGAGGCAAGCAGGCCGTGCCCAGCTACCCCACGGGAAACTGAATGCCATCGCGCGCGACATAATCGCCCATGGTAATGAGGAACATGATCACGAGCCAAAAGAAGCCCATGGTGGCAAAGATTAGGACGAGCCGGCTGCTGTGCCGCAGGTGCATGAAATAGACCATGATGAGGCCCGCCTTGGCGATGGCGATCGATAGCATCACGACGCGGTCAAAGCGGCCAAAGTCGATGTAGGCCACCCCCACCGTAGCGACGAGCAGCACCATTAACGCCAACCAGACCCAAAGATAGGTGCGCACCGGCATGACGTGAATTGACTCGTCATCGGCCGCGTTGTATTGCAATCTTTCTTCAACCATTGAGTGACTCCACAAACTGGTTACGTGTTGAACTCTTCGTGTTGAACTCTTCGTGTTGCCTTCTAAAGTGGTCTCTGTTTGAAAACAGTCGTTCCGGCAAGCGGGAAACCTACCGTTTTCAAGCCAACCGCACTGTAAAATGGGCTCTGTTTGAAAACAGTCGTTTCGGCAAGCGGGAAACCTACCGTTTTCAAGCCAACCGCACTGTAAAATGGGCTCTGTTTGAAAACAGTCGTTTCGGCAAGCGGGAAACCTACCGTTTTCAAGCCAACCGCACTGTAAAATGGGCTCTGTTTGAAAACAGTCGTTCCGGCAAGTGGGAAACCTACCGTTTTCAAGCCAACCGCACTGTAGTTGTTGAATCCGACCTGTGCGCGCGGTTCAGAAGAGGTAGTAGAGCGGAAAGATGAAGACCCACGCCACATCAACAAAATGCCAGTACAACCCCAGATTTTCCACCTGTTCATAGTTGAGCGCGCTGTAATAGCCGCGGCGAGCCCGGGCCAAGAAGAAGAAAAGCACGCCGATACCGGCGATCATGTGGATCGCGTGCAGACCGGTGGTGGCAAAATAGAGGCCAAAGAAAATGCGGGCGGAATTGGCATAGGCCAACGGTTCAAACTGAAAGCCGGCGACGGGAATCAGGTGCTTCTCAAATTTCTCGTAATATTCAAACCCTTTGACCCCCAAAAAGATGGTGCCCAGCACAATGGTGAGCGCCAAAAATAGCACCAGCCGCCCGCGATCGCTCAGCTGTGCCGAACGCACGGCCAGCGCCATGGTCAGGCTACTGCCCAACAAGATGAAGGTGTTGATGCTGCTCAACACCACATCGAGTTCTTGGCTCGCGGCGGCAAAGGCTTCGGGGTAGACATACGCATAGACGGCATAGGCGAGGAAGATGCCGCCAAAGAGCATCACCTCCGTAATGAGAAAGATCCACATTCCGACCGTATTTACCTCGCGCTGTTGCGCCAGATCGCGGAAGTAGGGTGCGACAACCGATGATTTATGAGCCATCTTCCGCTCCTTCCCCTTCTGGGATCGGAATTTCGGGCGCTTCGGTCACCTCGACTTCTTCCACCGGATAGGCGTACGGTTCGGTGTCGACCACTGGCGTTTCGTCAAAATTTTCGTGCGGTGGTGGCGAATCGACGCTCCACTCCAGACCGGTGGCACGCCAAGGGTTGGGTCCGGCCGCTTTGCCGTAATAGAGCGACAAGATCAGGTAGACCAACGGCAGCAGGTAGCCAATCCCCAAAATCGTGGAACCGGCGGTCGAGGCCACGTGATAGACCTGGAATTCTTCGGGATAGACGTGGTAGCGCCGGGGCATCCCCAGATAGCCAAGGATGAACTGGGGAAAAAAGGTGAGGTTGAAGCCAATAAAGATCACAATGGCCGATGCAATGCCCCACCCTTCCCAGTAGAGCCGTCCCGTGATCTTGGGCCACCAGAAATGGATTGCGCCCAGATACGCCATTACCGTTGCGCCCACCATGATGTAGTGAAAGTGAGCGACGACAAAGTAGGTATCGTGCAGGTGCACATCAACGGCCAACGCAGCCAAAAAGAGGCCAGTCAGCCCGCCAATGGTAAAGAGACCGACAAAACCCAGCGCATAGAACATGGGCGTGCGAAACTGAATCTGTCCCTTGTAGAGCGTGGCGGTCCAGTTGAAGACCTTGATCGCCGATGGCACGGCCACCCCATAGCTGATGAGTGAAAAGACGAGGCTGGCATAGACCGACTGCCCGCTGACGAACATGTGGTGTCCCCAAACGAGGAAACCGAGCACGGCAATGGCAATGCTGGAGAGCGCAATGAAACGGTAGCCAAAGATCTGACGCCGCGAAAAGCAGGTGATCAGCTCGCTGATCACACCCATGGAAGGCAGCAACATGATATAGACGGCAGGATGAGAATAGAACCAGAAGATGTGCTGAAAGAGCAGCGGATCGCCGCCGAGATTGGGGTCGAAGATGCCAACGCCAAAGACGCGATCGAGCGTGATGAGGATGAGCAGCGCAGTCAGCACGGGCGTCGACAGAATGATGATAATGCTGGTGGCGTAGTTGGCCCAAATGAAGAGCGGCAGCCGAAACCAGGTTAGGCCGGGTGCCCGCATCTTGTGGATCGTGGCCATGAAGTTGATCGCCGTGAAGATCGACGAGAAGCCGACCACCAAGATCCCCAGCACCATCAATGTCACCGCGGAGTTGGCATAGGTGGTGCTGTAGGGGGTGTAGAAGGTCCAGCCAGTGTCAATGCCGCCCAAGACCATGGCGGCAATGGTAAAGAGGCCGCCAAAGATGTAGACGTACCAGCTCGCCAAATTTAGGCGGGGAAAAGCAAGATCTTTTGCGCCGATCATCAATGGGATCAGAAAGTTGCCCAGCGAGCCGGGAATGGCCGGGATCAGAAAAAACCAGACCATGATCACGCCGTGCAGGGTGAATGCCCGGTTGTAGCCATCAGAGGTCAACAGATCAGCTTCGGGCGTCAGCAGATCGAGCCGAAAGAGAAAAGCCGCGGCCCCGCCGAGAAAGAAGAAGATGGTCACGGAGACCATGTAGAGCACCCCGATGCGCTTGTGATCAGTCGTCAGCAACCAGGAGCGAAAGCCGTAGGTCCAGTTGAGATAATGCTCTTGCTGGTTTTCAAAGGGTGGTGTCGTTGTTGGGGCGGTGAGCGCCATGAAATTCTCCTGCAATCGATAGATAAATTCGCAACGGGGAACTATTCTGTTTCACTTGCAGCCGCGTCGGTGGCGGGTGCTTCGGCGGTGAGGGATTTGATGTAGGCGATCAATTGAACGAGCGCTTCCTCGCTCAGTTGCCCCGCATAGGTGGGCATGATCGCACCGTAGCCGTCGACAATCTTGGCCTGTGGCTCCAGGATCGATTCGCGCAGGTACGCCTCGTCCGCAATGACGGTACGCCCATCCTGCAGTGCGACCTCTTGCTCGAACAAACCAACCAAGGATGGCCCGCGCGCGTTTGGCTGCGCGTTGTGACAGGAAGCGCAGCCCCGATCTTCAAAGAGTCGGGCACCTGCCTCGGCCAGCGATTCGCCGGTGTCGCCGCTGAGCCAGCGCTGATAGTCGAGTTGGCTCAACACCACCACTCGACCACCCATGCGTGAGTGTTCGGTGCCACAATATTCGGCACAAAAAAGATGGTACTCACCCTCCTGGCTCGGCTCGAACCACATGGTCGTGTAGCGTCCCGGCAGCACATCCTGCTTGACGCGAAAGGCAGGGATGTAGAAGCTGTGGATCACATCCTGCGATGTCATGATCAACTTCACGGGACGGTCGATGGGCACGTGCAACTCGTTGATCTCACCTTTGCCCGAGGGGTGCTGTGCATGCCACATCCACTGCTTGCCCACGATGTAGATATCGAGCGTATCAGCGGGCATGCGTTGCATATCGAAAAATTCAACCGCGGCCCAGCCAAAGATGCCCATTGCCAATACAAACGGACCGAGCGACCAGGAGGCCTCTAGCTTGAGATTTTCCGTCATGAATTTAGAACGGTTGACCTGTTTCCCGCGCCGGTAGTGGATCGTAAAATAGACGATCAGGATGGCAATTGGCACAATGAAGATCAGGCTCAAGAGCGACAGCACAAAGTAAATTGAGTCGATGCGCCAGGCAAAGGTTGAAGCCTGTTCTGGAAAGAATGGAAAGTTCCACATAATGATTTCAGCCCACCAATAAGTATCTGCCCTGAAATTTTCTGCGTCAACGTTGCCAGCTCGAGGTGGTGTACGCACCACAACCGAATTCCAGGATAGGCTCTACTTCTCACCCACAGTTCAACGTGCTACGGCAGCAGCGGAGCGTCGGTTGGACGGTTTCCGGCTGCTCGCCATTTCAACGTTTACACACAAAAATCGAGGCACAAAATTGCGTCACCAACTTCGCCGCGGTAACAGATCTATGCTGTCGGCGAGGGCAACTGCCGCTCCTGTCGAAACAGGACAAAGAGCAGTACGGCAATAATCAACACTGTCAACAAGCCAGCGGCCCGCACAATGTTCATGATCGCCAACGTGTACTCGCCCGCCACCGGATCATAGTGGTAGCAGAGCAAGAGCAATTGATCGACCAGCGACCCAACCTGACCAGCCGCGGCTGCCACCAATCCAATCCGCAGATCCCAGGTCGGGTACTCTAGCCCCAACAGATAGCTGGAGACCGTACCCCGTGGCGTCAAAAGGATGATGCCACTGGGATGCAAATATTCGTCGCGGCGCGGGTCATAGGTGTACTGAAAACCGACGGCCTCGGCCAGTGCCCCAATGTTGGCTTCGTCACCCACCCAAAAATGCCACCCGGTTTCGCTCCCTGTCCGTCCGTATTGAACAATCGACGCCAGCCGTTTGCTGGCAGCCGTGGCCGGTGTTTCCGCCGGATCGATGCTCACGACCAACAGTTCAAAGTCGCGGCCGACGGTGAAATCCAGTTCCTGCAACTGGGCAAAGAGTTCGTTGCGCACCAGCGAGCAGAGCATGGGACACTCATAGTAACCCATAGCCAACAGAACGGGTTTATCGGCAAAGAGATCACCGAGGCGAACGGCATTGCCCGCGCTGTCGATAAAGCGGCCATCCAGCGGCAGCTGCGCGCCCAGCCGTTGCTCAAAGGCAACGTCGTGGATCAGTTGCTGTGGCAGTTGAGCCTGTGCGCTAGCCATCCCTGGAACAACCAACCAACCGAGCAACATCAGTAAGAGCGCGCGGCAAGCGCGAACTGGCATGGTCTTCACTCCGTCGACACCTGCTCCACATACAGCTCCATGGCGCGGGTAATTGGGATACGCACCGTACCAGCGTCTTCATCGATCCACGCATAGCTCCCCAGGATCGCTGATTCATGGGCCAGCCAGATTGCCAGCTCCTCTTCAGCCGTTACCGCATCAATGGGGTTGGGCTGCAAACGGGGCGGCGGCGGCGTTGGCCGCAGTTCCAGCAGGGGCACGGGGGTTGATTCCAGCCGAACGCTACGCACCTCCAACGAATCAAGCAGCCAGACCGACGCCAACATTGCCACGACCGTCAAGCCAATCAGCCCAAGGATCGAGCCAATGATCACCCCAAAGCGCACATCTTTCTCTTCATAGTCGATCTCACCGTGTCCCAATTCACTGTGTCCCAATTCGCCCTGCACGGGCTCATCAGCTTCATTTTCATTCGGGGAGACCGGTGATGGGTTAACCTCACTCATGAGCTGGCACCTCCTGGAAGTTGGGGTCATGCTGCGGCAGCAACGAACGGCGCTTGAGCAGCCAGGCAAAACAGGCCACCCACAGTCCGCCGATTCCAATCGGTGCGATCACATCGAGTGGATGAACGGCAATGCCTTCCGGCTGAAACGCAGGTTTGACCAGCCAAAAGATGTCGAGCAGACGCATGAAGAGCAGTAACCCGGCCACCACACTCAGAATTTCCGTGCGGCGCTTGGCTCGGCGCGAGAGCAGGATCGCCAGCGGCAGCGAGAAATGAAAGATAATCAGCGCCAGCCCAATCCACTGCCAGCCCCCCTGTGAACGATGGATGTACCACGGGATCTCTTCGGGCAGATTGGCCGAGTAGATAATCAGGTATTGGGAAAAGCCAATGTAGGCCCAGATGGCGACAAAGGCAAGCAAAAAATTGCCGAGGTCATTGTAGAGCCCCGCCGACACCCACGCCCGCAGCGGCGTCCGGTCGGCCAACAACACCAGCAGCAAAATTGCCAGCGCCATTGTGCCCAGCGCCTGCCCGGTGATGAAGAGCAGCCCATAGATCGAAGAGAACCACTCCGGCTCCAACGACATCATCCAATCGTAGGCCGCGAAAGTTACCGTCAACACATACAGAATCATGCCCGGCGCGCTGAGCCGCTGCAGCCAACGGGACAACTGTGATTCCTGGGTGCGATCCTGACGAAGCGACCAATGGTTGAGCAACCAGGCCAGTGCGCCCCAGATCACAAAATAGAGCAGGGTGCGGATGAGAAAGAAGGGAATGTTGAGATAGGGCGCTTTGTGGGCCAACAGCTCTGATTCGGCCATTACACCAGGCTCGGCCCAGTGATAGATCTCTTGCAGCCCAAAGACCAGCGGCAGAAAGAGCAGCGCCATCAGCGGGAGTGTCATGGCGCCTGTCTCCATGAAGCGGCGAATCACGAAGCTCCAACGCCCGCCGACAATGTGATGCAAGAGCAACAGAGCAAAGCAGCCCAGGGCCAGATGAACCCAGAAGAGAAAACCAAAGAGATAGGCCTGAAAAAATTGTGCCAGCCCAAAGAATGCACCGACAACGCAGATGAGCAAGCCCCCCACCCCGACAAACAGCGCCCGACGTTGGATCTGATTAAGTTGATCTTGCAGCGAACGGTCATTCAGCATTTCGATTCTCTTCCATTTGATTTATCTACCATCGGCAGCCGGCAACGCGTCACGCTCCGCCGGTGTCAACAGTTCGACATCGGCCCGTTGGCTCAGTTGCAGCGCCCGCACATAGGCAACGATTGCCCAGCGCTCCATGGGCTCGACCCGCGAACCGTAGCTGTACATCGCGCCAAAGCCATTGGTGATCACATCATAGTAGTAGCCAACCGGTTCATCGCGCAACCGCTCGCTGTGAAAGGAAGGCGGCTCTTTCATGCCCCGCTGCACGATCATCCCATCGCCATAGCCACTGTAGCCGTGACAGGGCGAGCAGAAGCTATTGTATTGCCGTTGCCCCATGGTGACCATTGCCGGCGTCACCTCTACGGGGAAGGTCGCCAAAAATTCGCCATTGCGCTGGCCAGTGTAGAGCGGTTCGTTGAGCATGTACGTTCCCCACTTGCCACGCGGAACCGTATGCTCGGGAATGGGCCGGGCGGCCAGATTGTCGGCATAGAATTCGCTCTTGTCGAGTGGATTGACGCGTAGCTGTTCGCGCATGTGCAAATAGTCACCGTTGCACGATGTCAGCAGCAGCAGCACAATGACAATGCATCCGACCACAGCCGGACGCGTGCCAAAGCGGACAGACGATCGGTGTTGCTGCTTTGCATTCCCGTTGAAAAAGTCTGGTGCGAAGTTGTTCATTGGTCGGCCAAATTAGTGACTAGAGTTACGTGACTTGTCGAGCAGAGCCAACAATCGTGCCTGCGCTTTGGGGCTAGGCGCTGCTCGGTGCGTAAGAGATGTTAGTGATAGATATGCGTTGCACTCTGCTCAACGGCAAAGACCCGTTGCGCCCCCGCCGTTTTGAGAAACTGTTCGACCGCTGCTTCGTCAAATTGGGCGTCGGTACCCAGGATGCAGAGGAAGAAACGATCGCGTGAGGCCAGTTCAAAGTGGGGGGTGTTGAAGACGGGATGGTAGGGCATGGGCAGACGGTTGAGCGCCAGCATGCCAAAGACGCCAAACGCGGCCGCACCCAGAATGGTTGTCTCGAACGTGATGATGAGAAAGGCGGGCCATGTGTGGGGTGGACGCCCCGCAACGTTGATCACATAGTCGACGGCTGCGGTCCAATATTGCAAATAATAGCCACCCACGCCGCCGAGAATCGCCCCCAGCAGCACGATGTAGGGCAGAAAATTGCGCTTCAGTCCCAGTGCTTCCGCCATGCCATGCACCGGAAAGGGTGTGTAGGCATCCATCTTGCTGTAGCCCGCCGCGGCCGCCCGCTCGGTGGCCGCCACCAATGCCTCTGGCTCGCGGAATTCGCCGATGACCCCGAAGAGCTCGCGCTTCATCAAGCGCTGTGGGTTGGTCTCCGTGCGATCGAGCGCGGCCCGGCGCGGTGTTCGCTCGGTGCTGACGTTGGTTGATTCACGCGTGCTCATGATTCCTCCTGCAGAGAAGCAACTTCCCCTTCGGTGCCCACCGTCCTTGCAAAGAACTCGCGCATTTCAAAGATTGAAATGAGGGGCAGCGTGCGGATGAAGATCACGAGCAGCACGAGGAAAAGCCCCAGCGATCCAAAAAGCAAGCCCCAATCCCAAACCGTGGGAATGAAGAGCGCCCACGACGAGGGCAGGTAATCTCGGTGCAGACTGGTGACGACGATCATGAAACGTTCCAGCCACATACCCGTGTTAATAATGAGTGAGAGAACGAACATGACAAATAGATTGGTGCGCACCGATTTGAACCAGAGCGCCTGAATCGAGACGATATTGCAAAAGACGAGCGCAAAAATGTAGGGTGCATAGGGGCCAGTAAAGCGATTGACCAGCATGTAAATTTCTGCCTGGCTGCCACTGTACCAGCCGGTAAAGGCTTCGGTGAGATAACCGTAGCCGACAATCAGTCCCGTCGTCAGCAGCACTTTGCCAATAATATCGAAGTGGCGCAGCGTAATGAAATCTTCCAGCTCATAGATGCGCCGCAGCGGGATCAAGAGCGTGACGACCATGGCAAAGCCAGAGAAGACAGCGCCCGCCACGAAATAGGGCGGAAAGACGGTGGTGTGCCAGCCGGGAATAACCGAGATGGCGAAGTCGAAGCTCACAATGGTATGCACCGAAACCACGAGCGGTGTCGCCAGCGCAGCCAACAACAGGTAGATTGTTTCATAGTGATGCCAATGACGAGCCGAACCACGCCACCCCATGGCAAAGAAGCCATAGATGAACTTGAGCAAACGATTCTGGGTGGTGTCACGCATGGCTGCCAGATCGGGGATCAGGCCGACGAACCAAAAGAGCGCCGACGTCGTGCCATAGGCTGTAATTGCAAAGAGATCCCAGGAGAGCGCGCTGCGGAACTGTGGCCAGAGCGCATAGGTGTTGGGATAGGGGATGATCCAGAAGAAGAGCCAGGGCCGCCCCAAGTGCAGGATCGGGTAGAGCCCGGCACAGACGACGGCAAAGAGCGTCATGGTTTCGGCAAAGCGGTTGATCGATGTACGCCAATTCTGGCGCAAGAGCAATAGAATAGCCGAAATGAGTGTTCCCGCGTGTCCAATGCCAATCCACCAGATAAAGGTGACAATGGCAAAGCCCCAGCCCACGGGAACGTTGATCCCCCAAATACCTACGCCACGCACAAAAAGCCAAGTCACGGAGATCAGGTAGAGGGTCAGCAATAGCGCGCCCACACCCAGGGCAACCAGCCAACCGAGCGGGACAGAGCGCGTCAGGACCACACGGCTGATCTTGTCGGCGATTGATCCGTAGGTGTGGCCCGGCTCCAACAGCGGCGTCTCGATTTGGGGTGTTGGTGTCTCTTCCAGCTTACCGACGGCCATGAGCTTCTCCTCGCTGGGCAGTGGGACGGCGGACATTCTGCTGGCGGGCACGGTGGTCACTCATGGTGCACCTCGTCTGTCTCGGTAACGAGCAACGGATTCGGGTTGCGCAACTTGGCCAGATAGGAAGTGCGTGGACGCGTCCCCAAATGAGTCAGAATTCCATAATTGTGGGGCTCTGCCTTGGCTGCCGCAACCCGCGCATCGGGATCATTGATATTGCCAAAGGTGATTGCCTGCATTGGACAGGCGCTCTGGCAAGCAGTCTGCACCTCTCCATCTCGAATGGGTCGGTTCTCTTTTTTGGCATGGATACGCGCTGCGCTAATGCGTTGGATGCAGTAGGTACACTTCTCCATTACCCCACGCACGCGCACGGTAACATCTGGGTTGTGTTGCATCTCCAACGTCTCCACGCCATCTGGTTCATGATATTCGAGGAAATTGAAGCGGCGCACCTTATAGGGGCAGTTGTTGGAACAGTAGCGGGTGCCAATGCAGCGGTTGTACACCATTACGTTGAGCCCCTCGCTGTCGTGCACCGTCGCGTGGACCGGGCAGACCAGCTCACAGGGGGCCTGCTCACAATGTTGACACATGACCGGCTGATGCACCACGTCGGGATCGTCAAGCTCGCCTTCGAAATAGGTATCGATGCGCATCCAATGCATCTCGCGCCCGACGAGCACCTGTTCCTTGCCGACCACCGGAATATTGTTCTCGGCTTGGCAGGCGATCACGCAGGCGTTACAGCCGTTGCACGTGTTCAGGTCGACGGCCATGCCCCAAGCATTCTCTGGGTAATCCCAGGCATCAAAGAGCGAAATATCTGGGGGCTCGTGTACAACGTGGTGGGGAAAATCTGGCTCCGCGTGAAAGAGATCGAGCGTGCCCCCGCGCACCAAGTGGCGATCTTCCATGCGATAGTGCGATTGTGTGGTCGCCAGTGGGTAGGTTGCGTCCGTGGTGCGCAGGGCAACGCCGGCCCCGGCCCAAAAGGCAGTGGCGGTGCGGAGTCGATAGGCGTCGACACCAATGTCTGTGCCCACGCGCCCGGCTCGCTGCCGTCCATAGCCCAAGTGCAAGGTTACCGCGCCATCTGCCTGGCCCGGCAGCACCCAAACCGGTGCACGCACGGCTCGATCGGCCAACTCGATCACCACCACGGATTCAGGTGCCAATCCAAGCTGCTCCGCGGTGGCCGGGCTGATCAACGCGGCATTGTCCCAGGTCAATTTCGTAATGGGTTTGGGTAGCTCTTGCAGCCAGCCATTGTTGGCAAAGCGTCCATCCCAAATGGTGGGGTCGGGGCGCAGCGCAAGTTCCAGCGTCGCGGCAGTGGGTCTATCGGTCGCGACCGCGTCATCTACAAGTGTCTGCACCGCGGCCCGATCCACATTCACCGCTTTGGCGGGCAGTGCACTCTCTGCCATGACCCCGACAAAGAGCGTTTCGCGCCAGAATTGTTCAAACGCGCCACCGTCTTCGTCATCGTCTTCGCCATCTTCTTCGTCATCCGCCAGCGCTGCTTGCCAATAGGAGCGCACAACATCATGATCGAGCAAGCCCGGCTGGCCAAGCAGCGCGGCGAACAGTTGATAGGGGGAGCGGTCGTCGTAGAGTGGTTCGATCAGCGGCTGCGTCAGGGTAACGGAACCATCATAGGCGCGGGCATCTCGCCACGCCTCTAGCGAGTGGAGGGAAGGCACGTGCCACTGGCAGAGCGCCGAGGTCTCATCCTCATAGAGCCCCATGCGAATGCGCAGATCCACATTGCGCAGGTGCTGGCCAAACTCAAAATCGGCGGGTGCATCATAGACGGGGTTGGCGTCGATGATGAAGAGTAGTTCCACTTCACCCGCGGCCATGGCATCGGTCAATTCCCGCAACGATTCAACTTGGGTCACCGGTTCGGCGGCCAAGGGCGCAGTGTAATAGAGCGTCTCATCCACGTTGCCCAGCACTTCGTTGATGGCAAAGACCAAGGCGTGGGCCGTGGGTGACAGAGTGCGCCCGGCCATGACAAGCGAGCGGCCAGCATTCTCCCGCAGATCCGCGGCCACGGCTTCGATCCAGTCCGCGGGCACGGTGGCGGGTGGCGGGGCCTCGCTACCCGCCACCCCCAATGCCGCGGCCAGTGCCTGCACCAGCTGCTCCATCTCGCTGGGACGCAACGGCAACCGGTGGTCCGCAATGGAGCCGGTGACGGTCGGTGTGGTCTCGGCGACGTAGAGACGGTTCATGGTAGCGTCTGCGGCGTCACCATCTGCCACGCGCACGGTGCGGCGCGTGCTGAAGTCGCGGGCGTAGCGCACGCCAATCGGGCCAGCAGCCATGAAATCAGCGTCGAGCGCCAGGATGGTGTCGGCCTTCTCCACTTGATAGACAAGGTGAACATCTTCGCCAAAGACGCGCAGCGCGGCCAGCCGTTCGTGATCGCGGTTGATCGGCTCGTATTGGTGCCAGTGTGCTGCTGGATATTCAGCCAGCAGCGTGCGCAGTTGGGCAGCCATTGCCGGTGAGGTAACGGTTTCCGTGAGAATGCGCAAGCCGGCACCATCGCTGGCCTGTTGCTGTTCCATGGCCACGGCAATGGTTGTCAGCAGGTTGGTCCACGTGTTGACGAGCCCAGCTTGGGTGACAGATTGGGCACGGTCGGGATCATAGAGCGACAGCACCTCGGCTTGGGTAAAGAGATCGGTGGCACCGAGGCTGCCCGGGTGGTCTGGATTGCCTTCAATCTTGGTGGGTCGTCCCAGGTGGCTCTCTGCCAACACGCCGGTGGCAACGCCGCCAAGTTGCGTGGCAGTGGCGAAAAAGAGCGGCTCGCCCGGCACCACCTCTTCTGGGGCACGCACATAGGGAACCACCTTTTCTGGCGGGGCGGAACGGCAAGCGGTCAAGCCACCCAGTGCCAGCGAAGCACCCATCAATTTGAGGAAAGTTCGGCGGTTCAATGTGTCGTGCCACTGGTCGGCATGTTGCGGAAATTCGTGGCGCAGCAGATCCTGAAACTCTGGCGTGGCAGCCAGCTCGTCCAGACTTCGCCAGTAGGATTTCCCCTGCTGTTCAGCCAACTGTTGACGCATTGCAGAGAGATCAAAGTTTTTTCGCATGGTGAACTTATGGTTTGGGCAGCTCGATTGAGGAGAGTTGCCTTTGGGTTCTCGCAAAGCGACAGGTGCACGTTGCGACTTGCTGTGACGACTGTTGGGATGAAAACGCTTGCGGTTGCTGGTGACTGAGCCGATCAACGCTACTGCGGTTGATCCTACGACGGATTCGAACAGACGACCCATGTAAAGGTTGCACAAATATGCGTGTTTTCACACGGGGCTACTTGGACAACTTTTTGGGGTTTGTCTATGAGGTGCAGAATCCCCACGGCGCGCTTGGCGCAGAAGCGCTTCTGTTTCTCATTTTTGCAACCTGCGGAGTTTCGACAGCGCATGGGTAGCTGATTTCAGCTCGGGCGCTCAACAGTAAGATCACGTGAAAGGGTGGGTGTTCTCAGCGGTGACACTTTGAACAGTTATCCAGATTTTCAGGGTTGATGTGGTACGCTTCCACCAACTCCAGCCCATAGGCCGTGCGGTCGACGCCAGCCGGGGGTTGCCAGCCAAAGGTATAGATCTCATCCACGGGGCGGATGTATTCTTCCGGATTGCGATGACAATCCAGACACCATTCCATGTGCAAAGTTTCGGCTTTCCACATCAGCGGCATCTGGTCCACCCGTCCGTGACAGGTTTCGCAGCCAAAGCCTTTGTTGACATGAATGCTGTGATTGAAATAGGCATAATCGGCTAGATCGTGAACTTTGTTCCACTCCAATGGAAGTTCGGTGCGGTAGCTGGCGCGCACCGGCTCTAGCATGGGCGCTTCTGTCCAGATCTGGGAATGGCAGGACATACAGGTTTCGGTTGGGGGGATGCCTGCGTAGGCAGCTTTTTCGACCGAGGTGTGGCAGTAGCGACATTCGATCCCGAGCTGATCCACGTGATGCCAGTGGCTAAAGGGAACTGGTTGTTCTTGTGCCATGCCAACCCCGGTTGCATAGGGCGATCGAATGATGGCAAAGATTACGAGGAAAATGGCCGCAACTATAAATACCGTCCCAAAGATAGTGACCCGGGCGATGGTATTCATGCTGGGATGAAAGACTTGCCCCTGGCTGCGCTGAAGATTGGCTTCTCTGTTTTCAGGATGCATGAGCTGTAGGTGGTACTAAAACGTAAATAACGAAGAGTTGTTATATTACGAAGACTTGCGATAGGCAGGTTCGGGGAGGGTATTATCGCCGACGATCAAGCGTGCACCACGCTTGCGTGTGAAGTAGTTCCACGCCCACTGTAACATAACAATGAGTTTGTTGTCGAATTCCACCAGATACCAAATGTGAATAAAGAGCCAACTCAACCAGGCGAAGAAGCCACCAAATTGCATGAAGCCCAGATCGGCAACCGCGGCATTGCGCCCAATTACCGCCATTTTGCCCTTGTCGCTATAGGTGAAAGCAGCGGTCGATTCCCCACGCTGGCGTGCTGCGATCACCTTGGCCACATATTTGCCCTCTTGCATTGCCACGGGCGCAATGCCGGGCAGCGGCGTCTCGTCTTCGGTGTGGGCATAGTAGGCAGCATCACCCACGACAAAAATATCGGGATGACCAGGAATTGTCAGGTCCGGTTCGACGACAATGCGTCCATCTCGTTGCTGCGTGGCACCGGTGCGTTCGGCAAGTGCATCGATTAACGCAGTGGCTTTCAGCCCGGCTGCCCAGAATATGTTCTGACTCTCAATCGAAAGGGATTCGTCACCCTGCTGATAGCGCACCTTGTCATCCTCGATTGCGGTTACGCGGGCACCGGTGATCACTTCTACGCCCATGCGCTCCAATGAACGTTGGGCACGGGCGGAAAGTTTGGGTGGATAGGGGGGCAGCAGCCGGTCATCGCCTTCGAGGAGCACAATACGGGCGTTCGCCGGATCAATATGGCGAAAATTATTTTCGAGGGTGCCATATGCCAATTCGGCAATGGCGCCGGAAAGCTCCACCCCCGTGGGGCCACCACCAACGAGTACAAAGGTCATCAGCGCACTTTGCCGCGCGCTGTTGCTCTCCCGTTCGGCTGTTTCAAACGCGAGCAGAATCCGCCGGCGAATCTCCAACGCATCTTCCATGCTCTTTAGGCCCGGCGACCTGGCCTGCCATTCCGCGTTGCCAAAGTAGGAGGTGGTCATGCCACTGGCCACGAGGAGGGTATCGTAAGCCACCGTCTCTTGCGCCAGGATCACCTGCTTTTGCACCGGATCAATGTCGGTGACTTCAGCCGCCACAACCGTCACGTTGGATTGGCGTTTCAATACGGCACGCAGTGGCGAAGCAATATCACCAGGCGAGAGTCCACCTGTTGCTACTTGATAGAGCAGCGGCTGAAAGAGATGAAAATTGCGTTTATCGATCAGCGTGATCTGGACCGGGGCACGCTGCAGCGCTTGCACGGCATAGAGGCCGCCGAAACCACCGCCAATTACCACAACACGCTGCTTAGCGGCTTGTTCATCAACGCTTGTCTCGGTAGCTGTTGGCTCGATAACTGTTGTCTCGATTTTATTTGGCGTGTTACTCATCTGCTGCCCCAGTTGCTCTCTTACTGCCCATGTGTCGGCTGGTGATTAGGTCGCGATCACATTTGGGAAAAGCGCCAATCCAGTGGGCTGCCGCGGCTTCGCTCGGTTAGCAGCGGGGTTTACCCCCGCGAATTTGCAATCTCAACGGAACCTAGGCTTGCCAATACTCATCCAGCTTTTCGATCAGCGCATCGTTCACCCGTGGATCGACCGGCACTTCGATGACGGCGAGTTTTCGTTCCTGCAGCGTGTGGCGGAGCTGTTCGGCCAATGCTGCCTTACTCGCTGGCTGGTAGGCTTCAATGCCAAAACTTGCGGCCAGCGCTTTGAAATCAGCATTGTCAATCTTCGTACTTACAGACTTGTCGGCAGAGCGACGTTGTTTCCAGCTGATCAAGCCATAATCATCATCACGAAAGACCACTGCTGTGAAACCGACACCCAAACGCTTGGCTGTCTCCAGCTCTTGCACATTCATCATGAAACCACCGTCCCCGGCCGCCGCCACAATCTGTCGATCTGGATCAAGCAGGGCCGCGGCAATGGCACCAGGCAATGCAATACCCATTGTTGCCAGCCCGTTGCTAATGAGACAACCATTTGGGCAATAGGTGGGGAAGTTGCGTGCAATCCACATCTTGTGGCTGCCCACGTCGCTGATCAGCAACCCATCGTCGGCCAATGTTGAACGGATCATATTGAGCACACCCGGAATGGTGAAAGGCTCTCCCTCCGCCAATTCGTAGCGCTCAATATCATTGAGGATCCGCTGGCGGACTGGTGCGTAAAAATCTGGGTTGTACTGGATTTCACCCGCTCGCGCGGCTGAATGCAAACCATCGTTGAGCAGTTGCAATGCAACGCGGACATCGCCGATTACCTCAAGTGCAGGGCTATACTTTTCGTAGACTTCGGCGGGAAGAAAGTCCAGGTGAATAATGGGTTTTTCGCCGTTGGGGTTCCAAGATTCGGGCGGATACTCAGCAATATCATAACCAATTGCAACAATCAGGTCAGCATTCTCGACCGCTTCCATTACATAATCCTTGAAACCAAGGCCAATGCTCAGGAGCGACTGTGGACTGTGGTCGGAAATTGCACCCTTGCTCATAAAGGTCGTTGCCACGGGAATGCCAAATGTTTCCGCGAACGTGGTGAGTTGCGCGCTGGCCGCGGCGCGGATGACGCCACGCCCGGCAAGAATGAGCGGACGCTCTGACCGGCGGAGCTTATCCACGGCCGCGCCAATTACTTCGGCATTGGGAACTGGCCAGGCAACGGGCTGTGGCAGAATGGGCGCTACCCCTTCAGCGACTTGCTGACCAGCGACATCCTCGGGCAATTCAATGTGAGTTGCTCCTGGCTTTTCATATTGAGCAACTTTGAAAGCCTTGCGCACAATCTCGGCAATGGTTGTGGGCGCGACAACCGATGAGTTCCATTTGGTGATCGCTTCAAAGAGCTTGATGATATTTACATATTGGTGACTCTCGTGATGTAGACGGGTCTGACTACCTTGGGCCGTGATTGCCACGAGGGGAGCCTTATCCAGATTTGCATCGGTCACGCCGGTAATGAGGTTGGTTGCGCCCGGTCCCAACGTCGAGAGGCAGACACCAGCATTGCCAGTGAGCCGCCCCCACACGTCGGCCATAAAGGCAGCGCCTTGCTCGTGGCGACAGGGGATGAAACGGATCGACGAATTCTCAAGCGCAAAGAGCAGATCTTCATTCTCCTCGCCGGGAACCCCAAAGATCGTCGTTACCCCTTCGTTCTCCAGGCATTGTACAAATAGCTCTGAGACAGTTGCCATACAACAACTCTTTCTTTCCAGGTGTGGGCAATAATAATGGAAGGCAGGCGAACGTCTACTGAAAACCCCGCAGCTCAATTGCACGCAATACCCGTTCCACGGCAATCACGTGAGCGGCCAGGCGGTAGCTGATCGCTTCTTCTTCCGCCCGTTGGTGAACTGTTTCCCACGCGCGACGCAAGTAGGCCTCCAACTCATTGTGAACCCGCTCTTCCGACCAGCGAAAACGTTGCGTATTTTGCGTCCACTCAAAATAGGAGACCGTGACGCCACCGGCGTTGGCCAGCACATCGGGGACAACGAGTGTCCCTTTTTCCTGCAAGATCTGGTCGCCTTCATAGGTGGTGGGCATATTCGCGCCCTCTACGATCAGGCGTGCCTGTACCTGCTGCGCGTTTGCCTCTGTAATGGCTCCGCCAATTGCCGCGGGGATCAAGATGTCGACATCGAGTTCCAGTAGTTCTCTATTCTCAATCGGCTCGCCGTCCACATCCATCTCTGCCAATGGTGGTCGATCCGCGTCCGCCTGAAGCGTCTCCCACATGGCTACAACATCCAGGCCATCAGCGTTGTACCAACCGCCACTTGCGCCGCTGACAGCGACTACCTTTGCACCGGCTTCCGCTAAAAATTTGGCTGCGTAGCTACCCACGTTGCCAAATCCCTGAATGGCAACGGTGGTATCATCCAGCCCCATCCCATTGGCTTCGGCAGCCCACTTGGTGATGAGAAAGAGACCGCGGCCGGTGGCTGCCACGCGACCATACGAGCCACCCACTTCAACGGGTTTGCCAGTCACCACCTGGGGTGTGTAGCCGTGGTGATCCGAGTAGGCTTTGAAGATCCAGGCCATTTCGCGGGGGCCCGTACCCATGTCTGGCGCGGGAATGTCTGTATCTGGACCGACAAACTGGTCCAATCGCTCGACCATCTCCTTGGTCAAATATTCGAGCTCGGTCTTTGTCAGCTCTTTGGGATCGCAGCTAATTCCACCCTTGGCCCCACCAAAGGGCACATCGACAACGGCCGTCTTCCAGGTCATCAGCGATGCGAGTGCAATCGAGTGGTCTAGATCGAGATCGGGGTGGTAACGCAGTCCCCCCTTGAAAGGGCCGCGTGCATTTTCATGCTGAACGCGGTAGCCGTAGAAGACAGAAAGCGAACCGTCGTTACGGTGGAGTGGCAACTCAAATTGGAGTTCACGATAGGGACCGAGCAGAAGTTGTGCGGTGGACGCATCGAGCTCCAGGTAGTCAAACGCCGCATGGAGATATTGCTCAACGGATTCTCTGGGTCGAAATTCGTTTTTATCAGACATGGCTCATTTCATTTACTTGAACCATTGATCGTGCAGACCAGTTGCGCAGACCAGTTGTGCAGACCAATGGATATGGTCGCGTAGAGCGAAGGATACGAACTGAGGCCAATTGAAGAAAAATTGTCAGCCTGTTCAATGCCTCGGCCAGACCCACCAAAGGGTGGGGAGCTGTGTCCCCACCCTCGATTCTCTGTAACTCTGCCGCTCCACGATTAGGAACGTGGCACCTACTATT
Source organism: Caldilineaceae bacterium (assembly GCA_965228585.1). Lineage (GTDB taxonomy): Bacteria > Chloroflexota > Anaerolineae > Caldilineales > Caldilineaceae > JAHBVH01. Next base: position 1,603,702 of record CBDDHX010000009.1, on the reverse strand, counting down.
GCTCAGTCGCGTCTCATTTTCAAGTTAGAAATATCCATTTCGAGCAAACTGCTCTAGAAGCACACCAGACTTCACAGAGCAAGCAACGAGACCTTGCCCCTTGCGCCGTGCGCATGCAAGAATGCGCACGGCCAGCGGTAGAGAACGCTGATTCCACCATTGGGGCAACGCTACCATGACTGCTCGATTACATGCCAATGGCCCGATTCACATGCTGCGGTTCCCACGCGGTCTGCGTATTCTGCGTCCCCTCAATCCCAGCATTGGCGTTGACAATCGTGCCTTCATCTGTGATTTCGCGCGCGACAACCTCTGAGATTACTTTGCTGATCTCGGTCACAATCGGCGTAATATCCTTAAGATGTTTGAGTGCCATGGTGGCCACGACTTGATCGCCCAAAGCCAGTGCAGTGGTGTGCAACATGGTGTAGCTGATCGCCGCCAAGCTGAGGGCGGTATAATCATCGCGCAGCATTTTTGATACAGTATCAGAACGGCCTTTGTCAATCAGCCCCGCCACTGCACCCAGCGCTGTGGCGACTGCATCTTTCAGCGTGGAATTGCTATCACCATTCTGAGCCAGGTGACGTTCCAAGCTATCAATGTGGTTGTCGAGGAGCTGTTTGCTGCTGCGTACGATACGCAAAGCACTGCTATGTTTCTGCAATGGTTCCGATTCAAGCTGACGGTCCAATGCCTCTACAATATGTTTTTCAACTGCAATCATATCAGTCACATAGCCATGAACGGTTTCAATGTTGTCTGTCATCTTAGTTTCCTTTTTTCTATTCCCTACTTACGCTTGAGTACACGGTAATATTTTTCAACAAATATTCTTCAAAACTTATTCTTCAACAGATGTTTCTCAACCAAAACAAAGGTAATTGATCATTCTAGCAACCGACCGTCGACGTCCAACTCTTGCACATTGGCGAGCTGAACTTGCAGGTGATCTGGCACGGCGGGAACAGCTCTGGTCATCTGCCGCATTTCACCATCTTCGCGCAGGGTGATGATGTGATTCACACGCGCCGCGGCATCTGTTTCTGGAAAATCAGAGCGTTGGTGCGCTCCCCTGCTTTCACGCCGCTCAATTGCAGAGCGCACCGTTGCTTCTGCGCTCATCAGTGCCCCCCGCAGATCCAGTGCCAGCGCCAAATCACCGTAACCTTCTGCACTTGGTCGCACATCAACGTGTGCGGCAGCTTGTTTTAGTTCCAGCAAATGTGCCAACCCTTTTTCCAGCTTTTCGCCGCTGCGTTGCACACCGCAGCTTTCCCACATTGTATCGCGCACGGCCCGTTGCAAGGGGCGCGCCAGTTCTTCGCCTTTTTGGGTAATTTGATCGAGTTCATCGTGAGCGGCCCGAATGGTGTGGCGGTCACGTCTCTGCGCGTCCAACTGTTGCGAAAAGCGAGCTGCACTTTCGCCGGCACGTTTGCCAAAGACGAGAATTTCGGCCAATGAATTGCCCCCCAATCGGTTGGCACCATGTACACCGGTCGTGCATTCGCCCGCCGCGTACAAGCCACTCACCGAGGTTGCATGGGTTTCCGGCTCAACGACTACGCCACCCATTGTATAGTGGGCCGTGGGCGCAACTTCCATCGGTTGCTCGGAGATGTCGAGCATCTGCGATTCCATGAATTGCCGGTACATGCGTGGCAACTTTTCCAAAATGAATTCTTTGTCGCGATGGCTGATGTCGAGGTAGACACCGCCATGATCGGTGCCACGACCTTCAATAATTTCGGTGTAATTGGCAAGCGCGACCCGGTCGCGGGTGGATAACTCCATGCGCTCTGGATCATAGCGCTGCATAAATCGCTCGCCCTGGCCGTTGAGGAGATAACCACCTTCGCCGCGCACGGCCTCTGTGACCAACGTGCCTGCCATGGTTTCAGGATAGACCATGCCAGTGGGATGGAACTGTACCAGCTCCATGTCTGCCAGTTCACAGCCCGCTTCAAGTGCCAACTTCATGGCATCACCGGTGTTCTCATCACGCCGCGAAGAGCTGCGTCGCCAGATCCGTGTGTGGCCGCCACCAGCCAGAACAACGGCATCGGCCAGATAAACTGTGCGTTCACCACTCATTAGGTCAAAGGCCATGGCACCAAAGCAGACGCCATTCTCCACCAACAATTTGGAGACATATTGCAGATCGTGAAACTCGATGTCCATCTTTTCAACCCGATCAGTGAGCGTGTTGAGAATGGCCCGTCCAGTGTAGTCACCGGCGAAGCAGGTGCGCCGATACTTGTGCGCACCAAAGTAACGTTGGTCCAACTTCCCTTCTGTAGTGCGGGCAAATGGGGTACCCCACTCGGCCAACTCCAGCACACGCGCGGGCGCTTCCTGAACAAGCAGCTCGACGGTACGTGGGTCGGCGAGATGGTAGCCCTCTACATACGTATCTACAAAATGCTGCTCCCAGCTATCTTCGGGATCAACATTGCCTAGGGCAGCATTGATGCCACCGGCAGCCAGTACAGTGTGAGCATTGTTGCGCATGTGCTTACCCAGCACCACAACCTCTGCCCCCGCTTCGTGAGCGGCGATGGCTGCACGCAGGCCAGCGCCTCCAGAGCCAATGACCAGTACATTGGCGACGTTTGAACGGTGTTGGAGATTCATTTGATCTATTCCTCATCTACCTTCGCACGAACGTTCATCGGGCCGCGTTTCAAAATGTACCACCTCTCTGCATCATCACGAAGACTCATCGGGGTTGCTCGGTTTGCAGACGAGCGTCTTCGCACCTTTTGCAGACAGCTCACATCTATCTGTGAGTAACGTTCGTGTTTATGCTCCGTTGTGATGGGAGCCTGGTGGTGATGGGAACACGAACGGGGATCCGCTTGCGAAGCTGTCCGTCGTCCTGCCGAGGCAGCAGCCAAAGTATGATACTCAGCCCGATGGTTGTCAGGCTAGAAAGATAGACGATGGTCGATATGTCGAACAGCCAGTGAATTTGCGATAACATGTTAAACTCCTGTGGGTTCAATGCACTGTACATTTCAAGTTATCTTTGAAGATCCGCAGCAAAGACTTGTCACACATTTGAAAACTATTTGTCCATATAATATCTGTATATTGACCAGCAGTAAAGTGAGACTGTATCCATTTGCTCTCTTTTGGTTGCGCCACGTGAGATCCAGGAACGCTTGGGAGGTCGTCAGTAGAGATGGCTACGGTTGGATATTGACGGTCGCCCCACCCCACAAATGCGCGTTGACAAAAGGCTCCGGGCGCTTTACGATGAACCGGTCAACAGAATAGCTGGAGCTTCCGCCAGGTACGGTGGCGGAAGTCATTTGGCAAATAGCAATCGAATGGGGGAGTAACGGGATGTCAATTCACGTGGGGATCATGGGGTTTGCCCACGGCCATGTCAGTGCCTATTGCCGCCAGTGGCGCGCAAACCCTGATTTTGACGTTACGCTGGTCGCCGGGTGGGATCACGATCGAGCGCGGCTGGCCAACGGAGCAGAGGCATTCGGTCTGCGGGCGCACGAGGGGATAGATGAATTTTTGGCCCATCCAGCGCTACAGGCGGTGGTCATTGGCGCAGAGACTTCCATGCATGCCGACTTGGTGGAAAAGGCCGCGGCCGCGGGCAAAGCGATTGCCCTGCAGAAGCCAATGGCGCTTACCCTGCCCGAGGCCGACCGCATTGTTGATGCGGTCGAGCGCCACGGCGTACCGTTCACCATGGCCTGGCAGATGCGCGTCGATCCACAGAACGTGCAGATCAAAAGATTGATAGAAGCGGATACGGTGGGCAAGATTTTCATGGTGCGCCGTCGCCACGGGTTGCCCTCCCAACGTTGGGAGATCGACAACATGTGGCATTTTGATGCCGCGCTCAACCGCGACATCTGGGCCGATGATGCGGCCCATCCCATTGACTTCATTCATTGGCTGTTGGGCGAGCCCGCAAGCGTCACCGCGGAACTATCCACGTGTTCGGATCCACGTGTGCCCAATGACACCGGCATTGCACTGTATCGCTACGCGAATGGAATGCTGGCTGAAGTCTCCTGTGCCTTCGCCTGCCTGGCAGCGGAGAACACAACGGAAGTTATTGGCATGAAGGGGTCAATTATTCAGAATTATGGGGACTCGCCAAGTTGCAACGTGCCGCGGCCCGCTACCGCCCCGGGGCTCAAGTGGTATGTGGAGGAGAAGGAAGATTGGCAGGCGAGTGAGATCGAGAGCCCAGCCAGCCACGGCGAACGGATTGCCCACCTCGCCCGACCGTTGGCCGACTTTTTTCACGGTCGTCGCCCGCCCATTGCAACGGCCGCGGAGGGGCGCACGTCGCTGCGCATGGTGTTGGCCACCTATCTCTCCAGTCGCGAAGGTCGGCGCGTTCAACTGACTGATCCGGCAATCGAGCAGATCTGAGCGCGGCATTGGGCGCGTACCGGCTCACAGGATCGAGGGCGGGCAGCCCATTGTGTCGATAATGGCGCAGGCCGCGTCCACGTGGCGCTTGCCTTGTTGCAGGCTGAAATTCAAGTGGCCCGGCAAGAGCGCGTCAAAGTCCAGTGTCCGCAGATAACGGATGGTGGCAATGCTCAGCGGCACGGAACAGTCATGCGTGTTCTGCAGCACAATCTTGCCCCCAAAGAAGATTGCATCCCCGGCCACGAGGTAGCGTTTATCATTGATTCCCGACACCAGGTAGGAGTGATGATCGTCGCTGTGGCCGGGGGTGGCGAGCGGCTCAATCGTCAACTGCCCGATCTGAATTGGGCGGCCAGCCTGCACAGTCTGATCGACAGGACAGGCGCGATATTCGTAGTCAGCAGGGTACATCCCACTCTGACGCGCCACGGGCACCGAAACGGCAGCTTCATCGCCCGTGGCGACAATGCGAGCCGTTTCTGGGCCGGCATAGAGTTGCAGATCAAAAAGCTCGGTCAACGCGGCAGCGCCCCCGGCATGATCGCTGTGCGCGTGCGTCAAAAAGAGGTGCTGAACTCGCTCGCGCGCAATACCGTTCTGCTCACAGATCGTGCGGATCTGGTCAGCCTCCAGCCCCGCCCCGGCGTCAAAGACCACACAGCTCTCGCCAGCATCAAAGAGATAGATATTGCAGTCATACAGGTTGGTTAGGTCGAATCCGCTCTGGCCACTACCGATCAGATAGAGATCGGGCTCTATTCGCATTGTTCAACTTCCTTTCACGGCATTTGTTCTCCGCCCGGCCATCAGACCACCAATTCAATCTCGCGGGCGCGATGGCAACTCACGTAGCGGCCCGGCTCGATCTCTTCCAACGGTGGTGCAACCGCGCGACAGTGATCCACCACAAAGGGACAACGGGGGTGGAAGTAACAGCCCGAAGGTGGGTTGGCCGGGTTGGCCACTTCTCCTTCCGGGACAATGCGTTCGCGACGATTATCGGGATCGGCCTTGGGCAGGGAAGCAATGAGCGCCGCGGTGTAGGGATGTTTGGGATCTTTAAAGAGCGCCTGTGGTGGCCCGATTTCGGCCACTCGCCCCACATACATGACGATCACGCGGTTGCTGATCTGATTGACCACGCTCAGATCATGCGAAACAAACAGGTAGGTCAATCCCAGCTCATCCTGCAGATCCATCATCAGATTAAGCACCTGTGCCTGCACCGAAACATCGAGCGCGGAGACGGGCTCATCGGCCACGATCAACCGTGGATTGGCTGCCAGGGCACGCGCAATGCCAATGCGTTGCCGCTGACCGCCACTAAAGGCATGGGGAAAACGCTGCATATATTCGGCGCGCAATCCCACCACCTTGAGCAATTCCGCCACCCGATCTTCACGTTCGCGGCGGTTGCCAATGTTATTGACCCGCAACGGTTCGCTGACAATTTCAAAGATCGTCATGCGGGGATTGAGTGACGAAAATGGATCTTGAAAGACCATTTGAAAGCCGCGCCGCAGTGGCCGGATCTCGTTCATATCGAGCTTGGCGAGATCAACGACCTTGTCTTCGTGGGTGCGATAGAGAATTTCGCCGCTGGTGGGCTCCACTGCGCGGATGATACAGCGCGATGTGGTCGTTTTGCCACAACCGCTCTCGCCGACCAGGCTAACGGTTTCGCCTTGGGCAATGGTAAACGAGACATCATCGACGGCTCGCACTTCGCCCACGCTGCGGCGCCAAAAGCCGCTTTCGATGGGGAAATATTTCTTCAGATTGTTAACCTGCAACACACTATTTTCTGACAGAGAAGCGTTTGTCATTCCATTTACTCGTCGTATTTATGAGGCGCATCGTGTTCGTTGAGTGAGACGCGGAAGGTAACATCAGTTACGATCCCGGATACAAAAAGCAGCTAACTTCATGGTTTGGTGCAGTGGGAGCCAACTGCGGCTCATCCACATCACATTTGCCGGCCATGAAGGCTGGACAGCGTGGATGAAAAGGACAACCCTCGGGCCGATTCTGCGGGTGGGGGATCGAGCCGGAGATCGTGGGCAGCCGCTCGCGCGGGTTGGCATCAATGCTGGGAATCGACGTCAGCAGTGACTGGGTGTAAGGATGTTGGGGGTTGTTGAAGATCTCGCGCACCGGTGCTTGCTCCACCACGCGCCCCAGGTACATCACGGCCACCTCGTCGGCCACTTCGGCAATCACGCCCAGATCGTGGGTAATGAAGATCATGGCCATCCCATGATCGGACTGCAACTGTTGCAACAGGTTGAGGATCTGGGCCTGTGTCGTCACGTCGAGCGCGGTGGTTGGCTCGTCGGCAATCAGAATCCGTGGATTGGTGGCCAGCGCCATGGCAATCATTGCACGTTGACATTGGCCACCGCTCATCTGATAGGGATATTCGTCGATGCGCTGGGTCGGGTTGGGGATCCCCACGTGGGTCAACCATTCAATGGCCGATTCGCGCGCGGTGCGCTGATCGACATCGGTGTGCAGGCGGATCGCCTCGGTCAATTGGTTGCCCACGGTGTGGATCGGGCTAAAGGAGCTCATTGGCTCCTGAAAGATCATTGAGATTTCGCCGCCCCGGATCGATTTCATCTCGCTGCTATCCGCCGGCAACGAAAGCAGGTTCACCTCTTCGCTCTGCCCCGCTTGGTTGGTGTAGGTGTAGCGAATCTCGCCATCCACGATCTTGCCCGGCTTGTCGACGATCTGCAAAATGGACTTGGAGGCAACGCTCTTGCCACAGCCACTTTCGCCGACAATGCCCAGCGTCTTGCCGGGATAGACATCAAAGCTCGCGCCATCCACCGCCAAGACGACGCCTTCGCCGGTGAAAAAATGAGTTTGCAGATTGCGCACGCGCAGGACCGGTTCCGCGGCCGCGTCATTTTGCGTTACTGTTGCTTCTTCTACTGTTGCTGTTGTTGTCATGGGTTATCCGTCTGTTACATCCTGGATTGCACGAGCCACTGTTGTCTTACCACTACCCGGCGCGCCGGACATTTGAACAAAGAAAAGCGTTGTCACTGTTTCACCACACCAGCCCCACCCACATCTACTCCTGCGCCACAAACCATGTTTCGGGATAGCCATGGCTGGGCGTTTGGGCATAGACGTTGCGTTCAAACGGCTTGGGCATGTTGCGGAAATCATTCTTCACGACGACCGTCAGATCAGGTACATCGACAACCATGCCGAGGCGGGCGTGATTGTCACACATGATCTCGGTGCCTTCGATGTAGAGCTGGCGACGGCGCTCAGAATCCTGCTCTTGGCTGGCCTCCCAATGTTTGAGCACCATCTCTTCGATCCACTCGGGGCCATCATACTCCGCGGGATCGGGATTGGGCGTCTGTGCCCAGGCCGCGGCCAACGGTGCCCACCGTTCCGTTGGCAACAAGCGAGGCGCGACTTCTGGGTTCCAATCACCAGTGGCGAACATGTTCATCATTGGCTGGTTGGCCTCCATGCGCTCCACCCACAAGCTGCGTTCAACGGGATTGACCTGCAGCTGTATGCCGAGATTCGCCGCCCACATCTGCCCCACCCGTTCCGCAATGCTGGGATAGTCGAGAAATGCACCGCCCACGGCATCGATGCGCAACACCACGCGCTCACCATTGGGCAACAGCCGGAAGCCGTCGCTATCGCGCTCGGTCAGGCCCAGCCCGTCGAGCAAGGCATTGGCTTCATCCGGCGCAAAGCGACCAAATTCCTCATCCCAACGGTCGGAGGTAAAGAAGGGTGGGGTATCTTGTGGACAGAAGGAAGCTTCGCGGCCAATGCCCAAAAAGAAGGTCTCGTTGATCTCAGAACGTTCGATGGAGAGCGAGAGCGCCTTGCGGAAGTCGCGGCTCTGCAACAGGTCGGCAAGCGCGGGATCTTCGTCCCAATCCTGATTAAAGGCAATCTTGGCTTGATGGCGGGTGCGGCTCGTCCAGAATTCAACCGAATAGTCACCCTCAACTTCATTGCTGCGCAAGACGGGTAGTTTGGAGAAGGCGATGTGACGCCCCTGCATCGTATAGTTGCCGGCAATTGCCCGCAGATTCAGCACCTCCAACTCTTCGACCAATTCCAGCGAGACGCGGTCGAAGTAGGGCAGTTGGTTCCCCGCGCTGTCGACTGCCCAGAAGTAGGGGTTGCGCTCCAATATGTACTGATCCGATGCAATGGTCGTTACCGGCTTCCACTGTGTCAGGACCGGCAGTTCGGGATTCATGTGCGCATCGTTCTTGGCCAGCAAGTGGAGATGCCAGCCATCAAAGCCAGCGTCAGCAGCCAATTGTTCGGCAGCTTCTTCCCCCGCCACGTTGGCATGAAATTGGCCAATGTAATGTTCGGGTGCCACCAGTCCCAAGCCAACGCGACCGTTGTTGAAGTGGCCTGCGACGGTCGATGTCGACATGGTTACGGGCCAGGTGGGGAAGGGTTGAGCAAAGATAATCTTGAAGGTGTACTCATCGATTTTCTCAAATACAGCCGGTTCGCCCCCCCAGTTCATGTACCACGGCAATGACGGGACCAGCAGTTCGTTGCCCAAGATCTCGGTGTACCAGAAGAGATAATCATCCGCTGTCAGCGGTTCTCCGTCAGACCATTTGGTTCCTTCGCGCAGGTAGAAGGTCCATTCGGTGGCATCGTCATTGGACTCCCACTCTTTGAGGAGACGGGGCACGCGCTCGGTGGCGCTGGCGTCCCAGAAGATGGCATAGTCGTTGTTCATGCGCTCAATGTTCTGGCGGTCGCCGGGGCCGGTAAAGGCACGCAGCCACGTGTCGCTATATTGGCCAATCATTTCGGCTGGCTCGATCACCAATGGCTCGGCGGGCAGCCGTTCTTCGACGGGTGGCAAATCGCCCGCCGCCACCTGTTCGGCCAACATGGGCGCTTCGCTGAACGTTGCCGGTATGGTGTCAACGACTTGCGGCCAGCAAGGATCTTCCCAGGTGCAATTTTCGCGCTGGGCTCGATAGTCAGCAGCCGGGGCAGCGGCATCGGTTGTCGTCTCTGCTTGCTCAGTTGCAGGGGCATCATCAGCCGCGGGCGCGGCTTCACTTGGCGCAGGTGGGGAGCTACAAGCAACCAACAACGCGCCCAAGATCAGGATGCTCAGCGACAGTGTCCAGCGTCGTACGAAATGATTTCGGTCGTGCATTGTCCCTCTCCTTGTGCAATCTAAAGTGGGCTCTGTTTGAAAACGGTAATTCCGGCAAGAGGGGAAACTACCGTTTTCAAGCCAACCGCACTGTGTAGAAGCTACATTAAAGAACTTATACCAGATTATGATTCAACCGCGCTGTAGGGATCAGCGGCATCACGCAGGCCATCGCCCATGAAGTTCAACGCCAGAATAATGATAATGACCGGAATTGCCGGAATCATCAACCACGGCGTCAACGCAATGGCTTGCACATTCTGGGCAGCCTGCAACAGCACACCCCAGCTAATTGCGGGTGGACGCAATCCCAGCCCGAGAAAACTCAGCGCGGTTTCGCTCAAAATCATAAAGGGAATCGCCAGGGTAGCCGAGGCAATCAGATGGCTGTAGAAGGAGGGCACCATGTGGCGGAAGATAATATCCTGCCATTTGGCTCCGGCCACCAACGCGGCGGTGACAAAGTCTTCTTCGCGCATGGCAAGAAAACGCCCGCGCACCACGCGCGCCAGATCCGTCCAGGCAAAGAGCGAAATGATTACGGTAATGGCAAAGTAGAGCTGAATAATGGTCCAGTCCTGTGGCAGGGCCGCGGCCAAGCCCATCCAGAGCGGGATGGTGGGGATCGAGCGGATGATTTCGATGGTGCGCTGAATCACGTTGTCGACGTAGCCACCAAAGAAACCGGAGATCCCCCCCAGCGTAACCCCCAGGGCCAGGCTCATCGCCACCCCAATCAAGCCAATGGTCAAGGAAGTACGGGTGCCGTGCAGAATGCGCGAATAGAGATCGCGCCCTTGATCATCGGTGCCGAGCAAAAAGATGGTCTCTTCAGCTGTATAATTCTCGTGGTCGGCCACGCCCAACAGATGGCGATCCATGGGAAACAGCCCGAGCAGTTTATACTCAAAGCCACGGGCAAAGAAAGCCAAGTCGATCTTTTCCGAGCAGTCAGTCTCATAGGTGAGCTTCATTGTGTAATCATCCCGCTCACGCGCGATTCCACAAACGTGAAGCCGAAATTCGCCGCTGTCAAAGGTAAAGATCGGTTGCGGGGGCACGATTGCACGGGCCGAGCGTCCCAGCCGCGGGTCACTGGTGGAGAAGAATTCGGCCCCGGCGGCAAGGGTGTAAAAGAGAAGCACAACAAAGAGCGAAAAGAGCGCTACTTTGTGCTTTTTGAAGCGCCACCACATCAGCTGCCGCTGGGTGGCAACGCTGAGTCGATCTTCGCCCGCTGAATTTGTTGCGTTTTGCGTTTCAGTCATTTGATTCGTTTCGCCAAGGTTCGAGATTTGGACAGTCTCGCCGCGGTGAGTTGCGCCCGCTGGGTCACAGTTGGACCACAGCTAGCACTGCATTCTAAAGAACGCCACCCCGGTGGACTATCGAGATATGAAGATTGATTGAAAGCTGTTGAGCAGCGAAGGGAACTAGCGCAAGCGCACGCGCGGATCAACAATGCCCAGCAGGATGTCAGAGAGCAGCGTGCCCACGACTGTCATGACGCCAATCAACAGAATGATTGCGCCCGCTAAAAACATATCTTGCGATAGCAATGAACGCAGCAGCACCGGCCCCAACGTGGGCAAGCTCAGCACCACCGATACAATGATACTGCCCGAGACCAGAAAGGGCAGGATGTAGGCGGTCAGGCTGATAATCGGGTTGAATGCCAAGCGTACCGGGTATTTCAGGATCAGTTGCCACTCGCTCATGCCTTTGGCCCGGGCCGTGATCACATAGGGCTTGCGCAATTCATCGAGCAGATTGGCGCGGGTGATGCGAATCAGCGAAGCTGTTCCCGATGTGCCCAACACAACAATGGGAATAACCATGTGTTGCAAGAGATCGAGCACGCGTCCCGTGCTCCATGGGGCAGAAGCATATTCGGGAGAAAAGAGACCACCAATGCTAAAGTTGAACCAATCCCACGCGAGGTACATCAACACGAGCGCAAAGAGAAAATCGGGGATTGCCAACCCAGTAAAACCGAGCGTGGTGGCAAAATGATCAAAGAATGAATATTGCCGCACGGCAGAGTAGATCCCAATTGGAATGGCCACGATCCAAATAAAGATGAGGCTGCCCAATGCCAACAACACAGTCAGCAAGAGCCGTTCGCCAATGATCTCGGATACGGGGATGCGGTATTGAAAAGAGATCCCAAAATTGCCTTGGAAGATCTGCCACATCCATTTGGCATATTGAATATAAGCGGGTTGGCCCAAGCCAAAATATTCGCGCAGCGCCTGCGCTTCTTCCGCCGAAACCTCGTCCCCCTGGGCTTCGAGCGAGGCGATATACGAGGTGACATAATCGCCCGGGGGCAGTTGAATGATCAAGAAAGAGAGCACCGACACGGCAAAGATGGTTAGCAGACCATAGCCAATGCGGCGGATGAAATAAGCCAGCATGGTGTTCCTTATAGTTTGTGCGAAAGTTTGTGCGGCATGTGTAACAGTGACGGGTGTGACAGTGAAAGCTCGCGGCAAGTAGGCATTCACCGCCGAGCGAACAATGCAGGCGAAAGTCGCTTGAGCGGGCGCTGTAGCACAGCACTGTCTACTCATGGCGGTGCGGACGGGTACTACCACCAAATTTACAGACGGGGGCAAGAGATATGACCGACGACCGGATCAACACACAATGGGCAACAACCCCAAGCGTGAAGCTGAAACGGCCGTCGATCAATCAACCAAAGCGCAGCAACGTTGCGCCGATTCTGAAATTCTCTACGTCGACGCAGGGAATTTCAGGACAGGACTTAGTACCGCGTAAGTTAAGTTTTTAGTTATTTGCTGTAGGCACCTAGAAGGCCACCGGCCCTTGCGGTCACCCTAGGGCAGCCGCAGGGGCGTGCCCCTACAAATACCACGTTACTTAATTTACACAGGACGTAGCGCCGATCCTGAAATTCGGTTGTGGTGCTCGAAGCACCTCTAGCCAGCTAGGTTGGCGCAGGGAATTCAGGACAGCTACTAGTCTTGGATCATGAAGAACTGTTCTGGGTAGCCGTTGCCAGGGGTCTGGGCATAGACGACCCATTCCATGGGCTTGGGAATGTTGCGCATGTTATTCTTGATCAGCGTGGTATAGACGGGCACATTCACCACCATACCAATAATCGGAATGTTGTCGCACATGATCTCCATACCCTCGATGTAGCGGGCACGCCGCTCATCGGCATCGGGTGTCTGAATCGCTTCCCAATGTTTCAGGATCTGATCCTTCAACCACTGCGGCCCATCGTAATCGGCAGGATCGGGGTTGGGTGTGCTGCCCCAGAGCGTTGCCTGGTAACCCCAGCGATTGCCTGGGATCAAGCGCGTGGCCGTTTCTGGGTTCCATTCACCAGTCTCAAAGAGATTCATCATTGGCTGGTTGGCGTCCATGCGTTCGTTCCAGAGACTGCGTTCCACTGGGTTGACCCGCAATTGAATGCCGACTTCTTCCCACATCTGGGCAATCCGTTCACCGATTTCTGGGTAGGGCAGGAAGGAGCCACTCACCGCGTCGATGGATAGCACCAGTCGATCACCACTGGGCAGCAGGCGGAAGCCCTCATCATCCCGTTGATCCAGACCAATCGAATCGAGAATCGCATTGGCCTCATCGGGATCGAACTGGGCAAACTCTTCATCCCAGCGGTCGCTGGGGAAATAGGGTGTTGCATTGCCGGGGCAGAGCGAAGCTTCGGTGCCCACGCCCAGGAAGAAGGTCTCGTTGATCTCCGAGCGTTCAATCGCCAACGAAAGCGCCTTGCGGAAGTCGCGGCTGCCTACTGTGTATTCAGCGATCTCTGGATCTTCGTCATAATCCATGTTGAAGTAGACGCCCACGGGGTTGCGGGTGCTGCTACCCCAGAAATCGACGAAGTAGTCACCGGCGGCCTCGTTCTCGCGGATAACAGGCAGCTTCGCGAAATCCATGTGACGTCCCTGGACCGTGTAGTTACCGGCGATTGCACGCAGGTTGAGCACTTCCAGCTCTTCCACCAATTCCAGCGTAATGCCATCCAGATAGGGCAACTGGTTGCCTTCGGTGTCAACCGCCCAGTAATAGGGGTTGCGTTCCAACACATACTCTGTCGCAGAGTTGGTGGTCACCGGTCGCCAAGGTGTCAATCCCGGTAGCTCCGGATTGACGTGCGAGTTGTTCTTGGCCAGCAGGTGGAGATACCAATTCTCGAAGCCAGCATCTTCTGCCAGCGCGTTTGCCTCATCCTCGCCCACCACATCGGCGTGGAATTGCTCTAGATAATGCTTGGGCGCCACGAACCCGCCACCGGTTTCACCAGCATTGAAATGGCCAGCCACAGTTGTGGTTGAAAGCGCCTCTAGCCAGGCCGGGAAGGGTGCAGCAAACTGAATGGTAAAGGTTGTATCATCGACCTTCTCCATCACAGCCAGTTCGCCGCCCCAGACGATCCACCACGGTGGTGTCGGCACCAGCAATTCATTGCTCACAATGTTTTCGTACCAGAAGAGGTAGTCATCGGCGGTGTATGGTGCACCATCCGACCACTTCATCCCCTCGCGCAGATGGAAGGTCCAGAAGGAGGCATCCTCATTCGATTCCCAATCCTTGATGATGCGGGGACGTAGTTCGGTGGCGCCCGTATTCCAGAAGATGTGATGATCGTTGTTCCAACGTTCAATGTTCTGGTTGTCGCCGGGGCCCGTATAGGCACGGCGCAAAACCCCACCATATTGGCCGATCATCTCCGCCGGCTCGATCACCAACGGTTCGCTGGGGAGCCGCTCTTCCACCGGTGGCAAATCACCGGCCGCTACCATATCTGCGAGCATTGGCGCTTCGCCAAAGGATTCGGGGATGGTGTCAGCAATTTCTGCCCAACAGGGGCTTTCGGTTGTGCACGCTTCACGCTGCGCTTGATAATCATCACCGTCAGCCGCGGCCCCATCATCGGTGCTGCCAGCGTCGGTTGTTGCCTCGGTCTCTGTATCATCGCTAGCGGCAGCATCATCGGATGCCGCGGGAGCAGCCTCCTCGGCGGGTTCATCCGCGGGGGCAGAGGATGAATCACACGCCGCGAGAATGAGCAGCAACACGACGAGCAAGAGCGAGATCAAGCTACCTGCACGGTACCTTCTAAGCATAACGTTCCTCCTTAAGAAACAGTGGGGGTCGGCAACCGGGATTGTCATTCTGTGGCTGCAGACCATTTTGCTTTGTCGAAATGCGCGGGTTGTAAGATTAAAGTTGCTATTGTTCCGGATGATCCGGATGAAACGTTGCCCAACACGGGGTGCTGACCAATACGGTGCCCGGACGGTTCAACTGCCAACAGCCGTTGCCAACGTTGGCAATCACAGCGTTGGCAATCACAGCCCAAACAGAGCACCATCCAAGACCGATGCACCCAAAGGCGATTGGGCTCGTTCCACTGGTGAAAACGCATCCCCGGATCACTCTTTTTGGGCATGAGCACAGTTCAATTGTTGCGTACTTGGTGTGCAAATCGGGTTGGAGTAGTTGCAATGGTAACAAATCAACATGAAGCTGTCAAACACGATTTTTCCAGCAAGCCGGGGCATTTTTCGTCTGTTTGACAGCCCTCTCCATACCTACTATAATCCCTGTAAATCCTCCATGCTTCCCAGTTGTATCTCACAGGCAACAGAACTAAGCACCAGTCAAGCACTAGTCAAACAACTGAATAAAAACAGCTCAACCCAATCGTTTCAACCCCGTGTTGGTCTCCGCTCAAGATTGCGTGGCAATCACAACATTCGTGTTATGAACTCGCAGCCGACGAACGCGCACCACTTTGGCGTTTGACTCGAGCGGCGTGATACATATTGTTCTATGAAGCTCTCCCCACCCATCCGTTATTGTCGAGATTTCAAGGAGGAATCAGTGAAACATCTGTATCGTAGTCGATTGTACCGTAGTCGATGGAATTCATGTGCGTTGCTTGTCATCTTTGCCCTCTTCTTTACCGCCTGTGCCCCCGCGGCGGCTCCCACCGATCCAGTAGCCGAGAACACACCCGCCATTGCCGATGCCGATGATGGCCCGGCCGCGGAAATGGCACCAGCCTCCTCGGCCGGCGGTCGGTTGCGTCCGGCTGGCACCCCCGAACGGGGCGGGACGCTGCGCACGGCCTTTGGTGTCACCACCGCACACTTTGATGTGCACCAGGGTGGCAGTGCATCGGTGTTGGTCCACATGTACAATGGTCTCGTCCGCCGCAATCTGGTTGACGGCTTGCGCACGGTGGTGCCCGATCTGGCCGAAAGCTGGGAAATTTCCGATGACGGTCTAACCTACACATTTCAGCTACGCGAAGGCGTCACCTATCATGATGGTGAGCCTTTCTCGGCAGCCGATGTGGTGGCCACCTTTGAGCGCATCATCGATCCACCCGCTGGCGTCGTCAGCATCTTTCGCGACGAGTTTTCCATGGTAGAGAGCGTGACCGCGGCCGATGATCTAACGGTCGAATTCACGTTGAGCGCGCCCCGCGCCTATTTCCTCGATCTGCTGGCCGCGCCCCCCTACATCATCTATTCAAAGAAGTCGCTGGAAGAGAATGATTACGATCTCCGCGAAGTGATCGCGCCGGGCACGGGTGCCTTTAAGTATGTGGAATATCAGACGGCAGAACGCTGGCTGCTGGAGCGCAACGAAGCGTATTGGGATGAAGAGTTGCCCTACGTCGATGGGCTGGAGCTGCTCCACGTGCCCGCGTGGTCGGATCGTGGCACCGCAGTGCTGACTGGCCAGGCGGATATGTCATGGAACGTTGCCTTTGAAACCTGGACAGAAGGCCAAAACAGGGATGACATTGACGAACAGAAGCTAGCCAACTTTGGCGCCTACTGGGTCTTCTTTAACACAGATAAGGAACCGCTCAACGATCCGCGCGTGCGCCGTGCCATCTTCCTCGGCATCAGCCGCCAAAATATGATTCGCGCCTTTTCCAGCCAAGAGCAGATCAATCTGACCCGCTGGGTGCCGCAGGGTGATGCCTACGCCACCCCACCCGACGAAATTGCAACCTTGCCCGGCTATCGCGAAGAGAAGGATGCTGATATTGAAGAGGCCAAGGCGCTGCTGGCCGATGCAGGCTATGCCGACGGCTTCAGCATTGAGCTGCTCGCCGCGGCCGGCCCCCAATCCGAGCTGTTGGCCCCGGCGTTTCAGGATATGCTGCAGCGCAACCTGAACATTGATGCCGAAATTCGCATCATCGAGCGAGCCCTACTCGGTGAAGAGCAACAGAACGGTAATTTTGACCTGGTGCTCGACACCCGCGGCCATGCACTTTCAGACATCTCGCCCCGGGCCAACCTCTGGTGGCGCACCGGTGGTTCGCAAAACTTTGGCAACTACTCCAACCCCGAATTCGATGCCTTGCTTGATCAGATCGATATCGAAACAGATGAGGCGGCACGTGCCGACCTCATTCGCCAGGCCGAAGATCTGCTCGATCAGGATCCCCCCTCGGTTCTCGTTGGCTATACCTTCCACTTGCCCATGTGGAACGGCAACGTAAATGGGCTGGATTTGGCGGACCGGGCCTTTGCCGAATGGGGTCGCGTCGAAACCGTTTGGCTGGAGCAGTAGCCACCGGATGAACGTAGCTGTGCCACTGTAAAGCCCTTGGCACAGCCAATGCACATATTCGCTGGTGGCTCACCCGACAACCTGGGTGAGCCACCAGGGTGACGCAGTAATTCCTGTCAAAGTTCGCCGTTTGGGGAATTTATGTCTCGTTATATTTTCAACCGTCTGCTCATCGCCGTCCCCACCATTATCGGGATCACCATTCTGATCTTCATGGCCATGCGCGTCTTGCCCGGCGATCCGCTGGCACTCGTCCAATCTGAGTCCACCGGTTCGTATGTGCTCAACGAAGAGGAGTTGCAGGAGCTGCGTGCCAGCCTTGGGCTGGACAAACCCTACTATCTGCAATACCTGGAATGGATGCGTCAGGTGGTGACGGGTGATCTCGGCACCTCGTTCTGGACCAATGAGCCGATTAGCGCGCTGATTGCCCGGCGCGGCCCCATCACCGCGCAGATCGCGATCATGGCGGTGATCTTCTCGTGGTTGATTGGCGTGCCAATTGGCATGTTGAGCGCGATGTGGCGCAATTCGCTGCTCGACTACAGTTCACGGTTGGCTGTTACGCTCTTTATTGCCATGCCCAGCTACTGGCTCGGGCTGCTAATTGTCCTCTTTACCGTGCTGACCTTCTCCTGGCGACCACCGCTTTCGATCATCCAATTTTGGGAAGATCCAATGGGCAATCTGTCGATCACATTATTGCCGTCGCTGGCATTGGGCGCGGGCCTGGCCGCGGCCACCGCGCGCATGGCTCGCTCCGCGGCGCTGGAAGTGATGTACGAAGATTACGTGCGCACGGCCCGTGCCAAAGGATTGGGATACAATCTGCTCGTTTGGCGCCACGTCTTTAAAAACGCCCTCTTGCCGGTGATCACCACATCCGGCCTAGCATTGGGCGGACTGTTGGGGGGTGCCGTCTCGGTGGAAAAAGCCTTTGGTATCCCGGGGCTGGGCAACCTGTTGGTACAGGCATTAACCGAGCGTGATTGGATGATGATCCAGAATCTGGTCCTGCTCTATGGGATCATCTTTGCCGTGATCAATCTGTTGGTGGATCTGAGCTACGCATTTTTTGATCCGAGAATTCGCTATGAGTAACTTGTTATGAATCGATCTTCTGCCACGTTGCCACGGGAACAGCAGCTTCAGGTTGTGGCCAAACAGCCGCTCACGCGCGGTCTCTTTGCCCGCACGGCCATGGCCACGCGCAACTTCATCCGCTCGTCGCCGGTGGGCGCGATCTCAGTCGTCATCTGGATCGTGATCATTCTCATGGCGATCTTTGCCACGCAGTTGGCACCCTACGATCCGCTGGAGCCGACGTATTCGGAAGAAGGGCCATCCGCCACCCACTGGCTCGGCACTGACCGGTTGGGGCGCGATGTGCTGAGCCGCATCATCTTCGGGGCGCGCATTACCTTGCTTGTCGCGTTTACCGCGGTGTTGATTGGGGATACAATTGGCTTTTTGTGGGGCATTGCCAGCGGCTATCTGGGGCGCCGTTTTGATCTCGTGAGCCAACGGCTGGTCGATGTGCTCATGTCCTTTCCCGGCCTCATTCTGGCGCTCCTGCTCATGGTGATCCTCGGCGCGGGGCTCACCACCGTGATCATCGCCATTGCCGTCACCAGGGTGCCTTCGGCCACTCGCATCACCCGCTCCGTCGTGCTGACGGTAAAAGAGACCTCCTATGTGGAGGCGGCCCGCATGATTGGCGTGCCCACGTGGGCGATCATGTGGCGGCATGTTGCGCCCCAATGTATTGCCCCCATTCTGGTGGTGGCCACGCTCCATTTGGGTGCCGCGATCTTTGCCGAATCCGCGCTGAGCTTTCTCGGCATGGGTGTGCCACCGCCCGCGCCCAGTTGGGGCAACATGCTCGGCGGCGTGCTCGCGGCGGCCTTTCGCCCCCCGTGGTGGCTCGTCATCTTCCCGGGGCTGGCGATTACCATTGCGATCATGGCCGCCAATTTGATTGGCGATGCCCTGCGCGACTTTCTCGATCCGAAGCTGCGTCAACGGCTCGACTAGGGCGCTCCCACCTGATCAGCCGGGCATCCGATTGCGGCCCCCAATAAATTTCAGAATTCGCCCGTCAACACTATTTACACATTGCGGATGGGCCAGCCATTCACGATTCACCATCTCCCAACCACTGTTTGTTGTTCGTCGTTGGCTAGTTGCCCAACAGACTCAATCATCAATTTCAGCGCCATGCAGCGGTAACAGTGATACTCACCACGACACAGAGTGATCAACCTTGCCAATGGAGGCACCAATGGATTTACCCGTTTATGATTTTCGCACGGACATCAAAAATCTGCTTGTCACGCCACAGATTCGATCGCGCTTTTTAAAGATGGCGGTTGGGCAGTACAACGAAGGGCACACGCACGATCTGGGCCACGAAATTTTTCTCATTTTGCAGGGCCAGGCCGAATTTGTCATTGAGGGCAAAAAGGCCACGCTGGGACCGGGGCAACTCTGTATTGCCCGCACCGATGAATGGCACTCGGTGGAAAATGTGGGGGACGATGAGGTGATCATGTACCTTTCGGTGACGCCACATATTCAGCCGACGCACACGCGCTGGTCGGAAGATGGGGAAAAGCTGCCACCCAATTTTGCACCCAACACCAACTATGATCTGGAACCCGATCGCACCACACCCACCACGGAGCTGATCGATCAGTGTCTGGCCGCGGTCGACCTGTTTGCCGGCGCGGCACAGGAACATATCAACAGCATGTGTGAACAGGCGACCGCGGCCAAGGCAGCAGTGGCCGCGGGCGACGAAGCAGCGTTACATCAGGCGCGCAACGCCATGTGGGCGGGCCTCTCCAAGGTTTACAGCACGCTCGCCGACTACAGCGAAGTGTGGAATGAGTTTGGCTCGCGCACGGTGGATCCAGCGTATCAACTAGAGCAGGAGAAGGAACAATGAGCCGGATTAAACTCGGTGTGGTTGGCTGTGGTGCCATTGCACAGGTTCACCACATGCCCAACCTCTTTGAGTTGCAAGAACTCTTTGATGTGACGTGTGTCTGTGATGTTTCGGCGGGCGCGGCCGCGTATGTGGCGGAGCGTTTTCGCGTCCCCCACCACGTCACCGACTACCGCGAGCTGTTGGCCGCCGATGTCGACGCCGTGCTCCTCTGCCAATCTGACCCCAAGACCACGGTGGCGGTGGACGCGTTTGACGCGGGAAAACATCTCTTTATCGAAAAGCCGGTCTGCTACTCGCTGGAGGATATGGACGCGATGATCGCAGCCCAACAGCGCGCGGGTACCGTCGGCCAGACCGGTTACATGAAGATCTTTGATCCCGGCTATGAATATGCCCGCCGCGAGATCGAAAATATGGAGAATATTCAGTTCGTTCAGGTCAACCATCTGCATCCCCACAATTCGCTGCACGTGCGCCAATTTGACGTGCGCGGCTTCGACGACATCCCCGCCGCGGCCGTGGAGGAGCGCAACCGAGCGCGTGCCGCGAGCCTGCAGCAGGCGATTGGGGATGTGGACGAGCACGTGGCCAACGCATTCTTTGGCCTGTCCGGCAGCATGATCCACGACCTCTACACCATGCGCCATGCGCTTGGCGAGCCGACTCGCGTCGTCAGCACCGAAATCTGGAGCAACGGCCGCGCCTGGTCGACCACGCTCGAATATGCAGATGGCTTCCGGGCCATTGCCTCGTGGATTGATCTGCCCGAGTTGTGGGATTTCAAAGAGACCTTGGAAGTATATGGCGATGCCAAACGGGTGATCGTCTCTTACCCCACCGGCTTTTCCAAGGGCATTTTGGCCACCGTCACCGTGCAGGGTGTCGATGCACAGGGCGTCACCTATCGCCAGGAGCCGCACATCGACTGGGACAGTGCCTTTGTACGCGAGCTGAAGCACTTCCACGACTGTGTGGTCAATGGCGCCACCTGTCGCGCGCCCCTTGCCGAAGCACGCCAAGATGTGGGGCTGATCATTGATATTATTAACGCCTACAAAGAGAGCGCTGCCGTTGAACGGTAAGCGGTTCAGACGGTAAGCGGTTCAGACGATAGCGAGCCGCCTACAATTGCGGATCAGTGCATCCTCATGATTCATCCCCACAGTTCATCCCCCCGCAATCAATATCGGTTCTGGCATGACCCGGTATCTGCATGACCCGGTATCTGCATGATCAAGCTATTGCATCGCCACTCTCTACATGACCAAGTTTTTACGTTGCAGAGAGTGGCGCGTGTATCAGTAGGTTGATTTGGCACGATCCAGCGCTGATCAGGCACGGCAAAATCAGCGCTGCGCAGATGAACGAAAAGCGTAAACGCAGCATTGGCTCACTTTTCCAAGGAGAATCACATGTATCAGGCAAGCCGAAAACAGAAGATAAGTCGACGAAATTTCCTAAAGCTTTCTGGTGGAGCGGCCAGCATTGCAGTCCTTGCCGCCTGTGCCCCGGCAACGGCACCCGCCGGGGATGGTTCGACCAGCCAAGAGCCCGTTACCATTCGTTATGCAGGATTGGAAGGGATGGGCGCGCGCGTTGAAGAGTTTGTGGGTCCCTGGCTCGAGGAGCAGGGGCACAGCTGGGAGCGCGGCTCGTTTGGGCAACAGGAGTTGACCGACAAAATCATGCAGTCTGTTGCAACGGGCACCTATTTGGCAGATGTTTTTCAATTTCCCAGCAATGCACGGGCCGATGTGATCGCGGCCAACGCCCTGATGCCCGTGCCGCAAGAAGTGCAGGACGAAATTGAGTGGGATGACATTCTGCCAAGTATCGTGCGTACGCTCTCGTGGGAAGGCACGCCCTATGCACTGCCCTATGATGGTGACATTCACTACTATGCCTTCCGCAAAGATCTCTTTGCCGATGAGGAGATCAACACGCGGTTCAAAGATACCTATGGCTATGATCTAAACACGGAAACAGGCGCAGCCACTTGGCAGGAATGGCAGCACATTGGCGAATTCTTCACGGGCTGGGATTGGAATGGCAATGGCGAAGAGGATGATTTTGGCCTGGCGTGCATGACCAAGCGCGGCGACACTGCGTGGTGGGGATTCCATTCGCGCGCAACTGCCTATGCGAAACATCCCGACGACCATGGCTACTTCATTGACACAGAAACGGGTGAAGCGCGGATCAACAACCCTGGCTTTGTGCGCGCGCTGACAGAGTGGGTTGAAGAGAACCAGCAATGGGCGCCACCTGGCGGCACCAACTTCACCTATGGTGATTCAGCCAATGCCGTCATTGGGAATCGGGCCGTGCAAACTTATAGCTGGGACGCGGTGACACAATCGTCCGATCCAGAAATGTCTGTTATTCAGGGGCTACAGGGCTACAACATCTTGCCGGGGTCAACGGAAGTCTACAATGCCAAAGCGGGTGAATGGGATACATTTGACGAACCCAGCCACGCCCCATTCCATGCGTTTGGCGGGTGGGTGATTGCTGTCTCGGCAATGGTTGCCGATGATCAAAGCAAGGTTGGCCCCGTTTGGGACCTGGCAACCTACCTGACCAAGCCGGAAAGCGGATTGTGGTTCGTCACCAACCACACCGGTGCTAGCCCCTATCGCTTTAGCCAGCTAGAGGCAGTCGAAGAATTTGCCACTGGACCGCTCAAACTCGGCGAAGACGTTGCGCGTGATTACCTGGAAGCCGCGCGTACCACGTTGGATCATCCCAACGCGGTCACAGATCTGGCCTTCCCCGGTTGGGTCCAGTATCGCGATGCGCTCGAACTTGCGGTCGCCAAAGCCATGGCAGAAGAGATGTCTCCCCAGGCAGCGCTCGACGAAGCAGCAGCGGCCTTCAACGAAATTAGCGAACGGATGGGTGGCCTGCGCTCACAGGCTGACATCTATCTACGGACCCTGGGAATGTAGGCGTCCAGCCTGAAATTCGGCTGCGGTGCATGGATCGCCCCAAGCTGGCTCCGTCGGCGCAGAGATTTCAGGACAGACGCTAATCGAGAAATCGTTTACACATTGCCCGATGGCGGAATCAGCGTTCGCTACCGCTGGATGCCCAATCGCGGAATCAGCGTTCTCTAACGCTGGAGGTGCGTATGCGAGAATGCTCACACCGCCAGGTGCAAGGTCAGTTTGCTTTCTTGACAAGGTAAATCACACACCTATTCCTGGCCATTCGGGTGAAGTGCGATTTCACCCGAATGGAATTTGGAAGCAGAGAAGAGATCAATGGCAAGTACATCAACTTCTATTCCCGCGGCGCGCAAGCGACCATGGCGCTTTGAGATTCGCGATCAAAGCTGGCGCTGGATCCTTTTGTTGCCCGCGGTCATCATCATCGTGGTGCTGTTGGCGATTCCAGTGCTCTGGACGCTCTACGCAGCGTTTACGGATCTTCATCTCTTTCGCGTGGGGGGCGAGACCTCTTTTGTCGGACTCAAGAATTTTGAGAAACTCTTCAACAATCCGTCATTCTGGCGCACCGTGCGCAACACAGTCGTCTTCATGCTCGGTGTCGTGCCAACTCAACTGATCATTGGCATGGTCGTCGCACTCTGTCTCAACAACATTACGGTCGGCAAGAAATTTTTCCGCACCTGGTTTCTCATGCCATTGATGGTCAGCCCGGTCGTCGTCGCCTTTGTCGTCGGCAAGATGCTCTTTCAGGAAGATATTGGCCCAATCAACGAAATTCTACGGTGGTTGGGGTTCGAGGGCATACCTTGGTTCACCGATCCATTTTGGGCGATGACCGCGCTCATCATCATCGATGTTTGGCAGTGGAGTTCCTTCATGATCTTGATGTTGATGGCAGGGTTGCAAGGCGTGCCACCGGATCTGCACGAAGCGGCCCGGGTTGATGGCGCGACAGCATGGCAGGCCTTTTGGCGCATCACAGTGCCATTACTGATGCCAATCGCTGTTACGGCCTTGTTGATCCGCATCATCGACGCCTTTAAAGTTGTCGATATCATCATGGTGTTAACGGGCGGTGGGCCGGGACAGTCCACCGAATCAGTCACCTTGGCCATCTATCGCGTCGGTGTTAAAGGGGGCGATCTGGCCTTTGGCAGCAGCCAAGCCTACTTCTTACTACTGATCATGCTCGTCTTTGGCGGTGCGTTTCTGTTTATGTCCCGCCGCACCATGAAGCAATAGGAGTTAGAGATGGGTATCAAAGCACAACAACGACTCACCAAAATCGTTTCCTACACCATACTGATTCTCTGGTCCATCATACTCTTCGTGCCCATGTATTGGGTGGTTATTACCTCCTTCAAACGGGCCGTAGATATGGCGGGCGGTGCCACCTATCTGCCGTGGGTGGATTTCCAGCCGAGCTTGGGTGCCTGGCGCTATCTATTTGTCGAGCGACTGTCGTGGTTCATGCAGCCCTTCATGAACAGCGTGATCGTGGCCTTTGTGTCGTCCGCGGTTGCATTGGTGATTGGCTCGATGGCTGGCTATGCCTTGGCACGGTTCAATTACGGCGGCCGCAACGATGCCATTGTCCTTGGCTTCATGTCGCAGCGGATTTTTCCCGGTGCGCTCTTTATTCTCGCCTTTCTCGTCATGTTCCGCGAGCTGCGCCTGTTGGACACACGCCTAGCGCTGATCATTGTCTATGCCAGCGGTGCCATTCCCTTTATCGTTTGGGTGATGCGCGATTTCTTCGAGGGGCTACCGATTGAAATTGAGGAAAGTGCCATGATCGACGGGGCCTCGCGCCTGATCGTAATGTTTCGCATTGCCATGCCATTGGCGGCACCGGGTCTCGTCGCGGTCTTCGTGCTCTCGCTCATTGGGGCCTGGAATGAATATCTGGTGGCGGTTACCCTGACCTTCCGCGAGGCAATCACCATTCCGCTCTTTATGCAGATGCAGGTGAGCCAGACCGGGTACACAGAATGGTGGAATATGAGCGCGATCGCGCTGATCAGTGTGATTCCCATGGTGGTGGCGGGGATGGCTCTCGAACGCTACATCACCAGTGGGTTAACCTTTGGCGCGCTCAAAGGGTAACGTTGCTTGGGTCCATTCCAGCGCCCATTGCGCTCAATCGGCTTCTGCCGGCCGCGGCGGGGGCGCGGGCACGGTATCCGCGGGTACATCAATTGGCTTTGCTTCGTGGAGGGCCCCAAAGCGACGTAATTCGGGCGACACCCAGGCCGTTGTCAGCACCACCACAAGGGTGCCGATGCCACCACTCACCACTGAAAACACGGGGCCAAACCACTGTGCAACCAGCCCCGACTCCAGCCCACCCAACTCGTTTGATGCGCCCACAAAGACGCTCGTCACCGCGGAGACGCGGCCGCGCATGTGGTCGGGCGTGAGCAGCTGTTGCAATGTCTGGCGCACCACCATACTCACGTTGTCGAACGCGCCGGTGAGAAAGAGCATGACAAACGAAAGCCAGAACGATTCGGAGATACCAAAGATAATGGTTGCCACCCCAAACCCGGCAACGTTCAACAGCAGGCTCCAGCCGGCTCGTTTCATCGGCGGCATGTAGACCATCAGGATCGCCATGACAAAGGCACCCATGGCCGGCGCGGCGCGCAGCCAACCGAAACCGGACGCGCCCACGTTGAGAATATCTTCGGCATAGATGGGCAGCAGGTAGACTGCACCCCCCAGCAAGACGGCAAAGAGATCGAGCGAGATCATGGTTAGCAGGATGCGGGCGTTAAAGACAAATTGCACACCAGCAACCAACGTGCGAAAGTTTGCCGTGCCCGCGCGTGGCCCTTCCACGCGAAAGTTCAGCCGGGCCAACATGAAGATGAAGAGGAGCGAAGTACAGGCCGTCACCACGTAGGCGGCAGGCACATATTGTGCCACAATGAAGCCGCCCACGGCTGGCCCCAACACACCGGAAATCTGCATCAAGCTCGTGTTCCATGTCACGGCGTTGGGAAAGACATGGGTGGGCACAAGTTGGGGGACCAGCGCCACCCGCGCCGGCCGGCCGATCATCACAGCGGACGCATCGAGCAGCAGCAGCACATACATCCACCAAGTCGAGCCTTCAGTGAAGGAGAGAAAGGCCAGCCCCAACGAGGTCACCGTCATGGCCGAGAGGCTGATCATGGTCAGGCGGGGGCGACTGAACTTGTCGGCCAGATAGCCCGCGGGCAGCGCGAGGAGCATGGTGGGCAACGCCTGGGCCAAGCCGACCAACCCCAGCGAAAGCGGTTGTCCCGTCCGTTGGTACATCTCCCAGCCAATCGCCACGCTCTGAATGCGTGTCCCCACCGAGGCAATAAACCAGCCGATCACGTACCAGCGGTAGGCAGAAATGCGAAAGGCAGCATAGGGATCATGTGGCTGCGGCACGCGCGGGGATTCGTTTGGTTCATTCATAAAAGGTAACTATTTCTTTATCTTGGATGAGCCGGAGGTGAGAAATTTACGCCATGCAGGCCCGGCCAACCGAACAGCGTCAATTGAACAATCATAGCGCAATTGGGGATGGTGCACAAAGGGAGAAAATTGGGCCTGTTCATCCTGACAATCAGCGCACGTGCTTGGGCAGCAGGCGCGCCAGATGATTCTGTAGCTACCCAATTTTTGGGAACTTGACAACGGTGAGTCTTTTGTTTATACTCAGTGCTATAGTTCTGCGGCTGTAGTGTAGTGGTAACACAAGTGCTTCCCAAGCACTTATCACGAGTTCGAGTCTCGTCAGCCGCTCACCGGAGTAGATGACCCACAGATTTGATCTACCAACGTTATACTCACTTGTGTTGACGACAAAAAAGCGCCAGATCAGTATGATCGAGGCGCTTTTTTGTTTCGTTCAGTTTGCAGATTTCTTGCTGGATCGTCAGTGCAACTGTTGGATCCTTGCAATATTTGGCATTGATCGACATGAAGCATACAGACCCTGTGGGTATCTAGTACCGAGAAAATTATGTTTCGGAAGGCTGGCACGCAAGGCGAGGTAAGCAGTAATGGCTTCATTGATCGGTGCATTTTCATCGTACAGTGCCTATTGAAATTACGTTACGCTGACAGGGTAACGCCAGAGCAAACGGAAAAGGCATTCGTACTACCAAGCAGGTAATGATAAACTACAACATCATCCAACCGATTTGGTATTTGACAACCTATCTGATCAAAGGCCGCCATGACAGGAAAAAATATTCTCATTGCCATGAATACTTCGCTTACGCGAGAATTAGCGGGTGTTGTGTGTGATTTGACAGATACCCAGCTCCAATTTTCTGCACCGACAATTGATGCTAGATCGATTCTCGATGTTGCGATCCATGTTCATCGGCCGGTTCTTGCAGCAACAGCTGTCATCACAGGTCGAGAATGGCCAGAACGCCCCCCTTGGCCAAAGACATCTGTTGCGTTAACACAATTGTTGACCGAGATGTCGCAACAAGTTAACGATTGGATCAGCGAAGCTGACGATACGGTGTTCACAAAGCCGGTTAAACTTCGCTGGGGTCACTTCGATACGGGCAATGGCGCGATGCTCAATAGCTTAGTTCACGGCTTTATTCACGTGGGCGCCATTCAAGGTATTCGTGGAATCGGTGGTTTTCCGACAACACCAGAAGCTTGAGAAGCTGTTGAACAGTAACGGCGGCAGTTCTTCCCAATGTTCCAAGGGTTACGGTCGTGATTGTAGCCAACGGCCAGGGACGGGATGGGGCGGAGCTTGCTTCTAGTCGGTGTCCCATTGCGCTAGTGCTGCTGCTGCTTCTTTCCGCACACGCTCATCTGCATCAGAATGTGCTACCTCTTCAATTCTAGTTTTGATGCGCATACTTAACTCCAGTCCGCATCTGTCTGGTTTGCATACATCGCATGTCAAAGCGTGCACTGCGTGTTTCCGTACTCTGCCAACCGGATCATCAAGCAGCGGAAGAATGAACGGGATAAAGGAGTTGTCTGCTAGGTGATCCATCAATTGCAGGCACCACCACCGCACCTTTGCATTCGCATGATCGAGTCCTTGAATCAGTGCCTTCTTTGCCTCTGGCTCCAAACTTACTTTCGCAAGGTCACGCGCGTTGATCGCACCCACTAACGCGATGATCGCTTCATTGCGACCCTCCTTATAAGCCAATTGATTCACCAAGTCTGTGTAGTTCACCATTTTTCTGTTATCCTTGTAAGATGAGTGGCCAATAAACCGGTTAAAGTTGTTCACAACGGGTGCATGCCTGACTAGATAATCGTGCAACAGAGTAACTCTGATGGTTCAGAATTGCTCGCTGCACGCTAGTTCATTTCTCGGGTTTGGCAGAATCAACGCGTATAAGCGCTGGAAGAAAGCGTGCAGTTTCTTGTCACGGGTTCGTCTTTGTAGAGCCGGTCTTCTCACCAATTTCGATCCATTTTGCGTTCACACCTTATTGTGCCGTATTGCTGCCTAGCTTTCACTTTTCAGATACATTCTGGGTCATCTGATCAATACACATATTCTGAAAATTCTGCCATTGAGATTCATCCATCCGTTCAATCTGCTGAAGTGCCAGCTTGCCACTGGTGAAGCCAGGCTCATCTGGCAGATCAATTTCATAATCAACAATGTGTTCTTCCTGCTTACTCACCCACAGAAAACCACCTCGATTCTTCAGCCCTGAGCCATTGATAGAATATTTTCGGCATCTTGCCCCTTGGCGATCTTCTTCAGATAAATACGAAACCAAAACCTCACCTTTCCAGGCAAAACAAGGCTCTTTTGCTTCATAGTCAGGATCAGCAATGCCAAAGGTGAAGGGCTCGAGGGGATCAATAAGATGTCTTAACGAAACATTCAAGCTGGCAAAGTCAAAGTCATAACTGTGCCAAGGATAAGATTCAATGGGCAAAATCTGCTCGAATTGCACGGAGCCAGCTGAAACAGAAATCGCGATCTGCTGACTTTCTGTCAGATGTTTTTCTATGGCAATTAAGGTTCGAGACCCGTCCTGATGAAGTTGCCAGGTTTCGAGTTGACTTGCTGAAACAATATTCCAGTCGATTTTGGCCTTGACCAAAGTCCTTTCCGGGATATTTGAGTGCCATTTGAAGGCTTCAATCGAATCCATGTCAGCCAGATAGAGAGAAATGTTGTGTTTGTGACTACCATCGATATTGGATTTTTCATAATGATACACTGTTCCAGGTACAAATTTATCACCTTGAAATTGAAACCCCTTCATTCCACTTCCTCCTGGTTAGAAACACTAATAGAGAAAGCAAATAGACTTTGCACCGTGCGGAGTGAGCACTCTCTAATGCGCACGTCCAGCGTTAGAGAACGCTGATTCCACGATTGTGCGACTTTTAAATGATTTCTCGATAAGGATTGGGTCGACTGTTGGTAGAAAAGCCAATTTTCTCTTGACACGGTGGGTCATGCTCCAATACCCACAGCGCAAACAACGCCACGCTTGTTGTTTGACATTTGGCTCTGCCAGTTTATTCTCATCCGCTCGAAGATGCGTGTGAAAGCCACCGACATCGCTCTGTTGCGCCAAAAGCTGGTCAACTTGTATGTTCGGTTGATTCAGCAAAGCCCCCGCATAGAGGCACCATGCAAACCCCTGCGTCTCATCGACCCCATCCCGCCGCTGATAGGCGAGGTCGGGCCAACCGTGGCCATCAAAGGTGCTCATCTGCATCTCGAACAGGCTAAGGGCACTCTGCAAATTACTCGCGTTAATTCTCGTTCACAACGCCCATGCAAGCGAGGTTGGGAAAGCCGCTCCAGTCGGAAAAATAGCCGGGGCCGTCGTGGGACTCCAACAGAATTTGATCATCCCTTTGTTCTTCGACCACCTCATCAATGTGATGGTACGGCGGCCCTTGCACGACCTCACCAGATGCCACTTCGGCAAAACCATTGCCGGTGATCTGATATTTCATCAACGACGCATTGAGTTTGTGAGCGAGGTCGGTGATGCCGTACAGATGCAACACGTTGTTCGCGAGATAGTTATCGTTGGTTAAATAGTAGTGGTGTTGTCCGATTTCTAGTTATTCTTGCAGCAGGCCAGAGTCGGCATTGTACTGGCCCGTAGTAACGCTAACGGAGCATCAGTCGGGTTGCAGGTCAGGCAGCGGTTGGTGCGTGGCAGTCGGAGCCGGTGGCGTGAGAATGGGAACGGTGCAGGCGCTGAACAAAAGTAGGATTGGGCAAATCGGACGCATCGGGAAATCTCCTTACGAAAATTCTACTGGGAAGCCTGAATACTATAACCATTATCACGGGCTGCACCTAAAAAACTGGCTTGACACATCTCCGTAAATTATATTACACTGCACTTATTCACCCAATAAATAAAAAGGGAACGGCTGCAACCGTTC
Source organism: Caldilineaceae bacterium (assembly GCA_965228585.1). Classification (GTDB taxonomy): domain Bacteria; phylum Chloroflexota; class Anaerolineae; order Caldilineales; family Caldilineaceae; genus JAHBVH01. The sequence continues at coordinate 1,573,212 of CBDDHX010000009.1, read as the reverse complement.
CCTCGCCCCACTGCTGACTCTCAAGCCGCACAGCAGCAGGTGTCTAGCCGATTATATCACACTTTGTAACCGTTGCATCCCTGACAGCTGTTTTCGGGTGCGTACCACATTTGGGGCCTAGACCGGACGCTCAATCTGCTCCTCTTCTGTACGTCCCCGCAAATGGGACGCACCCGCAGTTTTCTCTCAGTGGCTTATCAGGGATTTTTGTATTGGGGCAGAAGACTGTTTGTTTCGGACGTTCCCACTAGAATGTTATACCGGCAGACCTTGCAACAATAGGCGGACGGAGCAATCCACACCAAGTACACTGGGCGTTTGAAAGGGTAGACAACGCCGGATACACGCAGTTAGATCGCTAGGAGAATCTGAATAAGTCGGGATTGAATGAGTTTGGTTGCGCCGGTGAATTACGAACAACAAATCGAAGTCTATAAACAAGCTGCGATAGCCGCACTCAGGCGTTATGATCTGGGGAGTGACGCGATAGCTGTAGAGCCATTGTCGTTTATCAATAATGCAACCTTCAAAGTGCAAATGCTGCATGCGACAGATAGGGTTCAACAGTTTGCTCTACGGATCCATCGTCCAGGTCAGATACAGCTAGAAGCCATTCTTTGCGAACTGGAATGGTTGCGAGCGATAAAACAAGACACGACACTCCGAACCCCCGATCCTGTATCAGCGAAAGATGGAAAACACTTGGTTTCTATCTCTTTACCATGCTTGCCTCAGCCTGTTGACTGTGTTCTATTCGAATGGCTTGAAGGACGCTATTTACGGACATCCCAGCAGACACCGGAGTTATCTTATCAGGTTGGGCAATTTGTCGGTGCCCTGCATCAACAATCATCTCAATTCAGCTTGACTTCGGGCCTTCATCGGCGGCGTCTGGATGGCGATTATCTGGTTGAACAGTGTAATCTTATGGCCTCTGCGCAACAGAGGCAGTTATTTTCACCGGCCCATTTTCGGCTATTTCGCTTGGTTGAGGAGCGTGTCAGGACGATATTCGATGCACTCGATCAGGGGTCGGATAGTTTTGGGCTCATTCATGCAGATCTGATCTGGAAGAACTATTTCTTCCATGAAACTGGCGTCGGCGCAGTCGATTTCGATGGTTGTGGCTGGGGGTATTTTTTATATGACCTGGCACCGACGCTTCTGGGTTATCGAGATGAGGCAAACTATGTGGCGCTTCGACAGGGATTTCTGTCGGGCTATCGGCAAGTTCGTCCTTTACCTGTTTCTCAAGAACGATACCTGGATACTTTAATCGCTACCCGTCACCTTGTTTCCTGTGGCTGGCTTACCAGCCGCTTGGATAACCCAACGCTTCTTCAAAGAGCACCCTCAATTATTAGCTACCGAACCAACGAAATGTGTCGACTGTTGGCCATACCTGATTTAAATACCTAGAGGCTGTTTTTAAAGCCCCCAGCCCCCAAAGGGGGGAGCCCAAAGCCGATCACGCGACAAAACCCCTCGGGAGAGTAGGAGGCCGTTTGGAAACAAACCTTGTACTGTTGAAACAGCCTCTTAGTTGTGCCAGACCAGGAGGAGAGATGGATAAATCACGATCAAAGATAGAGCGATGGGACACCAGCCACGAACGATGGTTCGAGCTTATGAGCTTAAAAGACGTTGAAGACCTAGACCTTGAAACCAGAACCGGATATTGGCATCTGGGTACGTATACCCTTGTCGCTATAAACAAAGAAGTGATTGTCGGTGTACTACGCTTCTGGACACAAGAAATCGGAACAGATGAAGACAAACTGCCATTTTTTGTCGATGGACAACCTGCTGTTGAAGCGAAAATAGTTGCCTTTCATGTGCTTGACGAATATCGCCAACAAGGGATTGGCCGGGCTTTACAGTTGGCTGCGGTTCGGTGGGCTCGAGAACTCAATTGTTACCAGGTCCGAAGTCGAAGTTCGTACAATCGCAGAGCCAACCATTTGCTAAAAGCATCGCTTGGATTTGGGATCAGTCCGGGCCGCAATAGTCTGGATGGCCCTGACGATACGGCATATTTTGTCCTACCGCTTAGATTGTCGAATGAACTGATCGATGATGGTCAATAGATCACTGGCGTTGAAAAACATAGTCATTGTACAAGAGATGTATCGCAATACATTCACCAATGGTTTGCAGACCGCCGGAGCAAGCTAACAAATCAATGCACGCGAATGCTAATCTTCGCTTTTATCGAAGTAGCTTGGGCCACACTCATACTTTTGATTGAAGGTGTCTTCGCTTACCCGCAATCGCGTGATTTCAATCGTTAGGCCGCCAATCATGGAATATCACGAGTTTACAATTTCGGATGAGCAAGCATGTTACACCGCACGCGCAGCTGCGAAAGAAATACTTGAATTTATGGCAACACCAAGTATTTTGGAAAAAATTTCAGATACGCATAAGGTGAACGCTAAAAGCCACGAGATTCAAAAGATTTTCTTGGATAAGTGCATTGAAATGGGTTTCTCGAGCGAAAAGAAAGGCTTATTTTCCACCAGTGTAACAACACGGTTGCGCCCTGATTACTACCTACCAATCGGCGATACTGGATTAATCATGGAAGTCGAGAGAGGAAAAACCACTACCAACAACATGGATCTGCTAGATCTTTGGAAGTGCCATATTTGTGAACACGCAGACTATTTACTGCTCGTAGTCCCTATCATCAGGCAAAACAGTAATGGCGGAAAAATAAATATATTTAGCCACGTTGTTAATCGCCTTTCCTCGTTCTTTGAGCCAAAAAATCAGGTAAATGTTAAGGGGTGCTTTATCATTGGGTATTGAGCGTAAGTCAGACAACAATTCCATAAGGTGCGTTATGTTGCCTTCGCATTCAAAGGAATAATTAAGAGAGTAAAATGAAAGAGAAATATTTAGAGCCAACCGAAGAAACTGGTGCAGCCTTGTTTAAAAGGAATATAGAGGGCGAAGTAATAATGTTGAATTTACTACGCTTGAGAGAAACGGCAGACTATTCTAACAATCCGGAGCTGGCTCCGGCCTCACCCATATCTGGTAAAGAAGCATTTCAAAAATACATTGATCACACACTTCCATTCCTTAAACGGTCGGGTGGCGAATTGCTTTTATTGGCCGACGGAGGTGAATATTTTATTGGGCCAAGCGATGAGCGATGGGATTTAGCTATGGTGATTAAACAAAGCTCTGTTCAGAGTTTTGTTTCGTTTGCGAGTGACGAGGAATGTATGGCGGGCCTTGGTCATAGAACCGCAGCAATCGTTGATTCTAGATTATTACCATTAGTAGAGAACAAAACTGCAACATAACAATCACATCAAATTCGCTCCCTTCGGTCGCCGGATGCTCGTACCTCGCGCCGTTTATGTGGGGCGTTAGGCGGGATGCTATTGAGGTGAAGCTTTGATCTTTACAAGAAATCGATAGAAAAGGATCCACGTAGCAGATGAAAATTGAGCCTGCCAATATCGACAAACAGGAACTCTGTCAGCTACTCAAGGAGCAGTATCAATTATGGGTTACTGCGCTAAATTTTGTTCCTCAGGGCGAGGAAAGCTACGGCTATATCGTCGAAACAGCAGCCCAATCACGCTATTTTGTTAAACTGTCCGAGCCTCAGCCCGAGTTGGGTGTTAGATACAAGGCGGCGAATAAGCTGCATACAGAATGTGGCTGTGGGTTCATTGTTCACCCTCATCCGACGAGACGCGGCGAGTTTCACGCAGCTTTTGGGGGGTACGCCGTAGCAGTCTTCGACTTTATTGATGGGACCGTCTCCGACCAACCTGAATTCAACGTTAAAATGTGGGAGCAAGCAGCCAGGTTGACCGCTGCCCTTCATAAGAGTATAACCTGTCCAATGTTGCCATCACTACCGATTGAACGGTTTGAGATCTGGTTTGAAGATTGGTTATTGAAGGTACTGCACGTTGCCGAAGAGACCAAGCCACTAGACAATGAATGTGAATGTGAAGCAAGGAAATTACTTGCGCTCGAAAAAGACGACATTCTGCTAACGCTCAACAAGCTAAAGCAACTTGGCGAAAAAATAGGCAAAACATCCTTCCACCCAGTGCTCACACACGGCGATTTGAAAGCGGCGAACTTTATCGAGTGCAAGGATGGAAATTTATACCTCATCGACTGGAGCAAGCTAGCGATTGCACCCCCTGAACGGGATTTAGTAAACTTTATTGGGGATCGCTTTGACCAGTTTCTGATAACCTATGTCAATAGCTATGGTGAGGGTTTGCAGTTACAGCCAGACCTATTCGAATTCTACTCATATTTTTTGGTCTTGTGGAGCATCGCGGACTATGGTTCATGGATTCTTTTGGAAGATGCTGATGTAGCAGAGAAAGAACACGCCTGGGTGGAACTTCAACTGTATTTACCAATGCGTCGAGAGCAGATGCAGATTGATGAGGTCAGGCAAGTCATTCAGAGCATAACCAAGCCCGCCTAACAAACGGATGGAGCGACGCGCTGCGCTGCTGATCTACCAGTTGTTAGACCACAGTCTACGGGTTGGCGAAGTGGCGGCACTGAATGCTGATGCGTTGAATCTAAATTATTTCGTCAGCTTCCCAAGCACTTATCACGAGTTCGAGTCTCGTCAGCCGCTCACCAAAAAGTCCCGCCGGTAACACCGGCGGGACTTGCTTTTTTGCTGCGGTTCTCGTGGAGAATCAGGGAGCTACTCCTGCTCTTCGGTGTCGTCGAAGAGGTCGCTGAGTTCGCGGGTCCAGAGTTCGTCCAGTGGCTCGAATGGGTTCTCGGTAAAGTCGCTGGTGAGTTCGGAGAGGTATTCGCGCAGTTGCAGTTGGGGCATCTGTGCTTCCAGATCGAGCAACTTTTTGTCCATCGAGGCCACCAACGCCTCGCTCTGGCGGTCCAGATCAGAGAGATCGAGGCCGAGATTGAACATGTGGCTGATCCGCTGCATCACCTCGTACCACGCCTTGTAATCATCCTCAATGCGTAGCCCTTGCAGCGGCACATCGGCCTGCGAAAAGTCATACGCCGGCACAAACGCGTTGAAGACAAACATTTCGAGCTCAGCGTGTTTGGCCCGATCCACGAGATAGGAGCCAATGGTGGCACCGCCCTCGTAATTGGAAAAGCGAAGCGCGTAGTTGTCCAGCTCTTCCTTCATGTGGCGCATGCTATAGGTACAAGAAATCTCACGATCCTTCTCATAGGGCATTGCGCCGTAGACCCCACCCACCATGGCCACCCGTTTCACCCCAAATTCCTCGACCGCTGCAAAGAGGGTTTCTGCGTAGCGATCGATATCCATGTGTGGTTCTTCACCCAAGAAGATAATCAATCCGTTCTCTTCATTGCCAGCATAGAAGAATTCATTCTCACGCGGGTGCATCGAGACGCTGTAGCCCTCTTCAAATTTCACCTCCGGGCGCAGCAGATGGTGGGTGCCCGGCATTTGAAAGAGATAAAAGCCATCGGCATTTATTGCACCAATCTTGGTGGCGTTGAGGTGCTTGATCAGATAATAGGGTAATCCAGACGACAGAGCACCCGCGTCTGCCCACTGATGCCAACCGGCGATCATATAGATGGATTCGGCAACGGGTCTTTCCAATACTTCAAGGGCGTTCGTCATAATCAATCCTCAACTAACTTTCGCCAGCAACAATGCACCACAACTGAGGCGAAACACGGAAATCGGGCGTTCTCTACACGTAGCCTCTGTCTCGGGAAGACGAGACATTGCCAGCGCCATTGTCAAGCAGTGGGCACAGTGCCAACGTTAGCGGCTAACGGTTTTATTCTTGATGATCTCATCGGGGTGATTTTTGGGTGCGTATTACCACCACAATTCCACTCACACCAACTGTCAACCACTCCTTGGCGGAAGACTGTGAATCTCCAGAGAAATGAATCTTTAGAGAGTAGTATACAGGGTATGTATATTGACCGACCTGAAATTATGCTGTCTCTTGAGACCGATTCTGTTGCGAATGCTAATCGAGAGAACAGGTGCACCCGTCCCGCTAGCAGTACAGCGGGCGCAACAGTGCAATGGCCATTCGGGGTATGCTAGAAAATTGAGCATGAATTATTATACTTTACCACAGAGCATCCATCAAATTGCCGCACAGAAGCACCCCCATGTCTCACGATCAGACCATCTGCCGCCAGGGTGGTAATTGCACCGCGGCACGGAAAATAAAAAAGGTAGGACTTGAGCTCTCAAGTCCTACCTGAATTCTTCTATCGGCTGCGGCTGTCAAAGGGATTGGCTGCGCGGATATTATGTTATAGCTCATGTGGCGCAACTCCGCCACACGATTCCCACCCGTTACTGAAAGTTACGTGAGTACTGTGGCAACCGAGCATTGTGGCTTCGACAAACTCAACCTGCGATCATTCCAAATTATTTTGTTAACATTCACCAAGAGGCAGACCGTAAGCAGGGCAAACAGCTCACTCGGTATCGGTAAGAGTAGTCGTCGATGAAATTGCGCCGGTGGTGGTGACCGGAGCGGTTGAAACAACGGGCGGATTCTCATCCTGTGGAGAGGTGGGGTTACCCGCAGCGAATGCGCCTTGCTTCGTGCCCAGAGGTACACCCTCCAAGACTTCCAGCATGAATTGGTAGCGGCTTTCACCACCGCTGCTATCCCGGGCAATAATCGTGACCTCGTAACGCCCAACATCCTCCTCGCTCGGCACACCGTGAACTGTAGCCAGCCCATTTCCAAACTGATCGATCGTGAGCCACCCTGGTTTCTTGAGCGGATCCAGTGTGATCGTTACCGTATCACCGGGATCGGCGTCAGTCGCTTCGACAGAGTAGATGAACTCACCACCCACATTCACCGACTCTGGATCTTCGCTCACCTTGATCTCTGGCAGATCTGCCGTGGCTTCTACCGAGATCCTCACGAGTCCTTGAACCGTACCAACTTTGTCGGCCACCCCAAATGCAAAAGAATCCTCGCCATTATAGTTTGGCTTCGGGTGATAGCGCACCGTGTCAGCCGTCAATTGGGTCAGGGTGCCAACGGCTGGCTCGCCAATGTTGGTAATCGTCAGCTGAGCATCGTCCACATCCTGCACCCGCGTCAGTAGATTGATGTCCTGACTCAAATCTTCCTGGACCGATAGAATTTCCTCAACAAATTCAGGTGGACTGTTGGTCGGCGTTGGCGTACTGGTGCTCGTCGCGGTCGGTGACGGTGTGCTCGTGTGCGTCGGCGTTGACGTCGATGTTGGCGTCGGTAATGGCGTGTTGGTGCTCGTCGCGGTCGGTGACGGTGTGTGCGTCGGCGTTGACGTCGATGTTGGCGTCGGTGTTGGCGTCGGTAATGGCGTATTGGTGTTCGTCGCCGTCGGCAGCGGTGTCTCTGTTGGCGTTGACGTCCATGTTGACGTCGATGTTGGTGTCGGTGTTGACGTTGGCAATGGCGTATTGGTGTTCGTCGCCGTCGGCAACGGCGTCTCTGTTGGCGTTGGTGTTGGCATCCGCGTGTTGGTGCTCGTCGCGGTCGGCAACGGCGTCTCTGTTGGCGTTGGCACCCGCGTGTTGGTATTCGTTGCGAGTGGGCTTGGGATACTCGTATTGGTCGGCACCGTTAGTATGGTACTCGTGGCAGTTGCCAACGGTCGCGGCGTGTTGGTGCTCGTTGCAGTCGGCCGCGGTGTATTTGTTGATGTCGGCCGCGGCGTGTTGGTGGCCGTTGGCGACGGGCGCGGCGTGTTGGTCGGGAACGGCAATAGCGTAATCGTCACCGACAGCTTCACGCTCGTCGCCGTCGGCGTGCGAGTCTTTGTGGCGGTGGGTGTCTTTGTCGGTGTGGGCACGAATGGCGTCAGCCCCGTCGCCTCGTGGGTCATGCCCTTGCTCGGAACCGATGCCGTGGTGCGAGTGGGAGAAGGGGTTGACGTAGCGACAGGCCGCCCCTGCGTTCCATCGCGTACCGTTGCTGTATCCGTTGCCAGCTGCGCCGGTGTACGGCTCGGTGTACGGCTTGGTGTTCGGCTCGGTGTACGACTAGATGTACGAGTTACAGACAAGGTGCGTCCAGTGCCATCACCTGGCGTCGAGGTGGGGCGCGGTGTGTCAGTCGGGATCACAATTACAGACGAACGGGTTGCCGTCCGCGTGGCCGTGGATGCGATATCTTGCTCCGTCATATCCATGGTTGCGGTCGGCGTTGCCCTACGTTCACTGGTCGTGGCGGTTTCAGTCGCCATGGGTGGAGTGAACGCTCGATTGGTGGCAGTTGCCATCTGCTCGGGCGCGCCATCGATATCGTCGTCAATGGCGCCTGCGTCGGTCGGTTCCCGGGTCACGTTGGCAACCGGAGTAGCAATGGCTGCCAACGTTCTGCTTGGCACGGCCCCCACATCAAGCGAATCTGGCTCCACCTGCTCTGGATCTACAGCATCAGTATTCGTCTCACCTGCTGAAGAGCCCTGATCATCGCCGCTAGCCGCGTCGGATTCTGTGGCGGGCACTACAGGTGCAGGCATTGTCGTAGCGGTAACAGTCGCTGTTACAGGCACGGCAGCAACGGGCAGCGCCGTGTCCGTCGCTTCAGATGCTTGGTCAGCAGGAGTGGGTGTCACTGTTTCGGTGCTGGCAATTCCAGCGCTGTTGGCTTCATCTGTATTATCGACCGTGCTGCCGGGCACAGTCTGAATGCTGCCGGGCGCAGCTGTTTGGGGCTGGTTGGTGCCAAATTGCTCGAAGAGCATCGGCCCCCACCAGATCAACGCCCACAAAGCAGCCAGGGTTGCACCAGCCATTGCAAACGAAGGTGCAATACGCAGCCGATCTGCCAACCATGTCCAGATGGAACCACCCTGCTCCTTGCGCTCCGCGGTGGGGCGCGCATACGTATGCAAGGACGGCTGTGCAGCGGCAGTAGCTTCCTGGAAGTTGGTGGCCTCTTGCCCCTCTACTGTTTCGCTATACTGAGAAGCACGCAAGGTGTTGGCGACCTCGGCCAATACCTGCTGCTTCAGCTGCTCAGCAAATTCTGGTGGCAGTGGCCGGTGAGGCAAATGTTGATTGAATAATGCTTGTAATTCTTGTTCGTTTAAATTTTCGGCCATTTTAAGCCTCGGCACCTAGAAACGCGTATTGAAATTGCCGTCGGACTCGACTGAGCAGAGATTCGGTGGCCTTGTACGAACGGCCCAGGATCTCTGCGACTTCGGCAACACTAAATCCTTCGTGATAACGCAACCACAACGCCTGTTGTGCATGCCTCGGAAGCTTGGCAAAGGCTTCGTGAAATTCGATGCGCAAACTGGTGGGCGGCGCCACCCGCAGATCCTCGTGGAAATTTGCGGCATCCGGTGAAAGGGAAAACTCGCGCGCCCGCTTGGCCTTGCGCCAGTAATCAGCCACTTTGCGATAGGCAATTGAATAGATAAATGTACTCAAATTCACCTTGCCATCGAAGCCCTGAATTGACTGCACCAGCCCCAACATTGTCTCGCTCATGACATCCTTGGCATCTTCTGCCGTGCGCGTGTTGTAACACATGTAGGTGTAGAGCTTTGGGTTCCATTCGTCTAACAGCTCTTCCCAGGCAGCAGCATCACCTTGCTTTAAACGCTGCAAGAACGCCCCATCGCGCTCCATGGGATGCGTTTCGGAACCAACAGGATCGGCACTTTTTCCTTGCGATCCTGGCTGAACCGATACTGACTCCGGTTCAGAAAGTGCAGAGTTGGGGGGGGTGATAGCAGTCGCCGTTGCCTGTTCATTCGCCTTTGCCCGGTTATTTGATTGTGTTCTAAAACCAAACAAACTTTTTTTCATGCAAAAGAACACCCAGTGGAGCTAATCGACGACCCATCTAAACGTTGCACAATTGTGTGTACTTTCGTGTACTCTCACGCGGGGAGAACTGTGCAACCTCTAAGGGGTTTTCCATGAGTCTCGCTCTGTCCCCAAAACTTTTCAAAGCTCAATGGCAGTACATGTCAGCTTTACAGCTTATCCATTGTTTTCCAGTAGTTTTCAGCAGTTTTCCAATAAGAGCTGCATTAATTTTACGCCATCCGCCACGAATTCTCCAGCAATACAACCTTACGCGCAACGAATCGGCTCGGCAAAAGCAGCGAAGATACGACATATGGAGCAGAGAGCGAAACATTGTGCACGGCTGAAAATACAGCATATTACCTAGTCTAACACATGTTGATCATTGAACACCTTACAATAAGTACAACATGCTGTCAATATAATTTTGACAAATCTCGCAATTTGACACAAAAATATGCAACCGTTCTCATTGCTCCTCATCCGCCGCGGTCGGAGCAAAGACCGGTGTAATCATGGATGCCCAAGTAAGCAGCTCTTCATCCAACCCCGAACGGGCAATCAATTGCAACCCCAATGGCAATCCGTTCGCACCCGCCCCGGCTGGCACCGTGAGCGCAGGCAGACCAGCGTGGGTCCAGGGCAAATTTAGATCCGGGCTACCCGTGGCGTGGATGCCAGCCGGGGCTGTGCCCGGTGCAGATGGGGCCGCCCAGAGATCAATTCCGGCGTCTGCCATGGTTGCTTCCAACTCTTCACGCAAGCTCGCACAATTTGCCCGTGCATCTTCCAACGCTGCCGCGCTCACGCGTTGCCCAATTTCAATGATCTCTGCAGTCTTCGGACGATAGTGCTCGGCGAATTCGGCATAGAGCACGGCATGCTCCTGTGCAAATTCGGCAAAAACAAGCTGCCGATGCAACTGGTTAAGTTGCTCAATCTCCGCCAAGGCAGGGACTGATTTGATCACAAAGCCCGCTTCGGCCAGCTGATAGAGCTGCTGCCGAAAAGCAACCAAGGCACTCGGCTCCGTCTGCTCCAGATAACTGCCCTCTGGCACCCCAATGACCGGGGGACGATCTGAAATCGGGGCGACACGCCATCCTGTGCAGAGGACGCTGGCAGCCACTTGCATGCCGGCAACATCCTGTGTGAAAAGACCAATGTGATCAACCGTGCGTGAAAAATAGAGCAAACCTTCCGTTGTGATCCGGCCGAAAGTCGGTTTGTAGCCAACGACACCACAGTACGCAGCCGGTCGAATCACGGAACCGATTGTCTGTGTTCCCAATGCCAACGTACAAAGCCCGGCGGCAACCGCCGCGGCCGATCCGCTGCTCGAGCCGCCCGGTGTGTGGTCAAGGTTATGGGGGTTGCGGGTGGGGCCCGGTTCGAAATAGGCAAATTCGGTGGTGACAGTCTTGCCTGCAATCAGGGCACCGGCGGCCCGCAGTTGGGTCACGACCAGCGCTTCTGGGCCAGCAAACTGCTCCGCTGGCACCGCGGAGCCAGCCTGCGTCACATAGCCATCCACATGTAGGATATCTTTTACCCCAACGAGCGCCCCCCACAGCGCGGGCCGATCATCTTGCTCCGGAAAGCGCTGGCGCAACTGTTGCACATCATTGCGCAGTCGCCCCATTCGTCCTGCCTCTGGCAAAAATGCCTGCACCTGAGGATCGACCGCTTCGATCCGTTGACACATTGTTTCTATATAGAGTGAAAGGCTATGTTGCCCCTGTTGCAAGGCACTCAACGTGGCTGCCAACGGTGCTTCGTTAATCTGCAATGGAATCTCCATCTCTAGTACTTTTGGGCGTACATACCACGGCGGTTAAACAAGCCCAAGCTTTGCGTGAAATGGGTCAGGTTGCCGTGGGCTTATTTACGCCGGAATTTACTAGCCGTCGCGATCATGCGCAGCGGCTGCTCCATGCGCAGGCACGGAGAGCAACAAAACCACGGGCGCTAGGCCAACGGCTGCAAAGGATGCTGAATTGCCGCAAGGTTCACATTGGGAAGTGCAATGGTTGGGTGCAGAGGTAACAATGGGAACGAGGTGAAACATCGGTTCTACAGTGAGGTTGGCTTGAAAACGGTAGGTTTCCCGCTTGCCGGAACTACTGTTTTCAAACAGAGCCCACTTTAGTGACTCATCTACCAGAGAGCGCTTTGACCCATTTCACCGTTCGTGGGTTTTCTCAGAATCATGCTGTGGGAAGACGCGGTAGGGACATGAGTGTTTATAGTTTATCAATGTTTACCAGCAAAACAACGGCTATTTGTTGCAACTATAGCTCATCGCATCGAATATCTTGTGAACTTCAAAATATGTTGGGCACTCGAATCGGTTCAATCTGCCAATGCACGCAGCTCATCTTCCGAAAGCAGGGGGATTTCGAGCGCCTGTGCCTTGGTCAACTTGCTGCCCGCATTTTCCCCCACCACCAGATAGTCGGTCTTGCTGCTGACACTACCCGTCACCTTGCCACCGTGCATTTTGATGAATTCCTGCGCCTCGTCGCGGCTCCAGGTGGGCAGCGTTCCCGTAACGACAAAGGTCAACCCGGCGAGCGAGTCGGCCCCAGTGGCTGTTGCCGGGGCCGAGTTCTCTGCCAACCCAACGCCGGCGGCGGCAAACTTCTGCATCAGCTGCCGGTTGGGCGCCAGGGCAAAAAACTCAACAATGCTTTCGGCGATTCTGGGTCCAACGCCATTGATGGCACTTAACTCTTCCACCGTGGCGTTCATCAACGCTTCGAAGGTGGGGAAATGGTCCATGAGCAATTCGGCGACCACCTCGCCCACGAAGCGAATGCCCAGGGCAGTCAAGAGTCGATGCGGGGGCTGCGCTTTGCTCGCTTCAATGCCTGCCTGCAAATTCTGCAACCGCTTCTCTTTATACCCCTCGAGCTCGGCAATTTTGTCCCAGGGCAAATAATAGATATCCGCCAGTTCCTGAATAAATCCACTCGTGACGAAGAGTTCAGCCTGCTTGATCCCAAAGCCGTCGATATCCATTGCCCCGCGCGAGACAAAATATTCGACGGAACGCACCAGTTGCGCGGGACAGGCGTTGTTGACACAATAGGTAGCCGCTTCACCGGGTGGGCGCATCAACGGCTGCGCACAGACCGGACAGTTGGCCGGCATCTCCCAAACCACTTCCTCCCCACTGCGCAGTTCGGTAACGGGCCGCAGCACTTTGGGAATAACTTCGCCGGCCCGCTTCACCACGACCTGATCTCCCACGCGAATGTCCAAATCGCGAATGTAATCTTCGTTGTGCAGCGTCGCGGCCTGAACCGTTACCCCCCCAATCGATACCGGAGCCAGGACTGCGTTTGGCGTGGCCGCGCCGGTGCGCCCGATCTGCACCACAATATCTTCCAGCGTTGTCACGGCCTCTTCGCCAACGTACTTAACGGCCACCGCCCACCGCGGATCTTTGCCGGTGTACCCCAACTCACGCTGCAATGCCAATGAATCGACCTTGATCACCAGCCCATCTACCTCATAGGGCAGTGCGTCCCGCCGTTCGCCAAAGGCTTCGGCATGGGCGACCAAGGCATCAAAATCCTCATCGGCAAAAGTTTGAAGCTCTGGACAGACCGGCAGTCCCAATCGGCGCAGATAATTCAAGTTGGCACTGTGTGTGGTCAATGGCGCTTGGTCTTCAGGCAGCCCGTCCAGAATTAATGCTTGATAGATCCATAACTTCAATGGACGCTGTGCCGTGATCTTGCTATCGAGTTGACGCAAGCTACCGGCGGCGAAATTGCGGGGATTAGCATAGGTCCGTTCCCCCTGCTCGGTTCGGCCTGCATTGAATGCCCCAAAGTCGGCCTTTTCCACATACGCTTCCCCACGGACCACGAGACGCTCTGGTACAGCTGGCAGTGCAGGTGGAGAGGGTTGCGCTTCTCCCCGCGCTGTCTCCGCTTCTCCATTGGTTTGCCAGCCATGGGTGGGCAGCCGCAATGGCAACCGCCGGACGGTGCGCAAGTTCGGTGTGATCACCTCGCCAAATTCGCCATCCCCACGCGTGGCGCCCAACGCAAACTCGCCATCCTGATAGTGCAGCACCACAGTCAAGCCATCGAATTTGGGCTCGACCACATAGCTCAATTCGGCGTGGTTCTCCGCCGGCAACAGACGCTTCACCCGTTCGCGCCAGGCACGCAACTCGTCGGAGCCAAAGGCATTGGCCAAGCTCAACATGGGCGCGGGGTGGGGCGTCTTTTCAAAACGGGCGGAGACCACTCCGCCCACCCGCACGGTGGGGCTATCATCCCGCTGCAGCTCTGGATGGTCCGCTTCCAGGGCTTGCAACTCACGGAAGAGTGCATCAAATTCTTGATCACTCACCAGTGGATCATCCAACATGTAGTAGTGATATTGATATTGGCGAATTCGATCACGGAGCAGCGCTATCCGTGTCTCAATCGACTCCTCACCCATGACCATCCATCCCACCGTTCCAGCTTGAAGATCGGTTAAACATTCGTGACACAGTCACCCGCTTGCCCTTCCACTGCAGAAGAGAGTGGGTGTTAGGGGAGCGGCGCTAGTTGTTCCGCAATGGCCCAACCAACGAGCCCATCGGCAGCACGCACCCGATACCACTGCTGCTCACTTGACACCACGGGATAGCTGTCGTACTCACCGCTAGGTTCGATCACCGTAAATTCTGTTGCCGCCGCATACGATTTCATCAACATGGCTGTGGCGGTCGCATCGGCATAAAGTGACAGCGGTGCATTGGTCTGCACCACTTGGCCAGGCAGATAGATCACCACCTCGATTGGCGGCGTGGTCATGAGTTCATTGGTAACTGTTGGCACAACCATTCCTCCCGCGGCCACGGTTGCTTCCACAGTCGGCGTGGGTGTTACGGACACATCGTCACAGCCAACCACCACCGCACCGAGAGCCGCGACAATTGACGTAAGCAAAATCCCACGTAGTATAAGACGAATGTTTTGCCTTAAGGTTACGCTCACGATCCCAATCCCCTAATCTGCTGCAAACCAACGTTGCTCCCCATCTCATGAAAAGATGGCACGTAGCAAGTTGAGTAAAGAATATTGAGTTAAAATATGATGTGGTCGCGCTATCGGCCACCCCCAGATCACGATGGCGTCAAACAGCCAGGCCATCAACAACAAACCCGGTTGTTTAACGCCACACTTTCTAATTTCAGACCAATCTCAGGTTTATTGCATTGGTCGTTGCTGCCATTCAACGCGCAGCCGGCCCACGCCAAAGAGCCTTTCCCATTTGAGCAGCAACGCTGCTACCTCTTTAGCAGGGCCACCATTTCCGAGAGCGGACGCGTGTTGATCACATCATCCGCGGTCAACCAGGCCCGGCGTGCGGTTCCCACGCCATACGCAACGATCTCCATGCCATCGGCGGCGTGGGCGTCGCTGTTAATGACGATTTTGCAGCCGAGTTCGACCGCGCGGCGTGCGTAGAGATCATTAATGTCTAGACGACTGGGATGGGCGTTGATCTCGGGAACAGTTCCTGTTTCGGCACAAGCTTGCAACACCTGCTCCATATCAATCTCAGAGGGTGCGCGAGAGCCAATCAGGCGCCCCGTGGCGTGGCCCAGAATATCCACGTGTGGATTGCGAATGGCTTTGATGCAGCGGGCAGTAATCGTTTCACGCTCCTGGCGCAGCCCACTGTGGATGCTGGCGACGACAACGTCTAGATCCGCCAAGATCTCATCGGGCAAGCCAAGTGTACCATCGGCCAGGATTTCCACTTCGGTACCGCGCAACAGCCGAAAATCAATGCCATCATCGGCATATTGCTGGTTGAGCCGAGCGATTTCGGCGGCCTGTTTCTGCAACCGCTCGCCATCCAATCCACCCACCATGCCCAGCCCAACACTGTGATCACAGAGCGCCCAATATTGATAGCCACGGGCACGGGCAGCTTCGGCCATCTCTGCAATCGAAGCCGTCCCATCACTCCACGTGCTGTGGCCATGTAATTCGCCGCGCAGATCGCTCGCTTCGAGCAGTTTCGGCAGTTCGCCGGCGCGTGCAGCGGCAATCTCGCCGCGGTTTTCACGCAGTTCCGGCGGCACCCATGCCAGTCCCAAAAATTCGTAGAGCTCAGCTTCCTCATCGAAAAAACGCTCGTCACCGGCGGCAGCTTCGCCTTTGCCCGTGGCTGTCAGGCCATACTCATTCAGGCTCCAACCCTGGCGCAACGCCAGCTCGCGCACGGGCACGTTGTGCTCTTTGCTGCCGGTGAAATATTGGAGCGCCGCGCCCCAGTGCTTGCGCTCCACCACCCGCAGATCCACCTGCATACCCGTTGTCAAGATCACGCTGGATTTGGTTGCGCCAGCGTGGGTTACATCGTGAACTTGGGGCAACTGTTGAAAAGCGGCCATTGTGGCGGCGGGATCGGTGCTGACACAGAGCAGATCGAGATCCCCAACGGTCTCTTTCCAGCGCCGCAAACTGCCCCCAATCTCAATACGTTCAATGGTGCCCTTTGGTAACGCTGAATGTAAGCCCTCGACCAGGCTCAAGGCCAGGGGCCGCGCGTCGCCAAGCGGGGTGCGGTCATCGCCCCGTTTGGCCAGCAGCTCTATTCCTTTGAGGATTTTCTCTTCGCTCTTGGCACCAAACCCCTTGAGCTTGCGCAATTCCTGGGCTTCGGCGGCCCGTTGCAGCTCGGCAATGCTGGTAATGTCAAGCTCTTGCCAGAGGCGGCGCGCCTTCTTCGGCCCCATGTCGGGCACCTGCATCATCTCCACAACGCCCAGTGGCACTTGTGTGTTGAGTTCTTCAAATTCTTCAACCGTGCCCGTCTCCAACAGCTCTGTGAGCAATCCGGCAATGCCCTTGCCAATGCCCGAAATGCTCTGCAATTCCCCCTCGGCATGGAGGGCGTGAATATCGCGCGGCAAGCCTTTGATCGTCTCGGCAGCGTTCTGAAAGGCAATGACCCGGAAGCGGTTGGCTTCCAGAATCTGCAAGATGTCTGCAATCTGCGAGAGCAGATCGGCAACCGCCTTATTGGTTAATTTTGTGTCGCTTGACGGTTTTGCGTCCTCGGACATGTACGTGTCACTTTGCTGGTTATGAGTTGAAAGGTTGTCCAGTTGGCCGGTTAAACAAATAGGTGAATGGGCTGATTGACGAGCAGGCTAGCACCCGCTTGTAAGCTAGCTGCAAAGTACAGTAAATTATAACATGCTCAAATTCAGTAACAAAGTTTATTTGCATACGTTTCCTTTACGGCTTGGGTACGCGGCGCTGGTGCAAAATCTGAGCCGATTGCACCGACACCCGCCACAGAGATTCGGACGGAGCCACGCCCACATGTGCGGATCAACAGACGCGCGGATCAATCTGTGCTGTCGCGGCTGACGCAGAAACGCGCCAACACGGCTTCGTCAATCTCCACGCCCAGGCCCGGGCCCGTGGGCACGGCCAAGTAGCCATCTACCTGGGCGAATGGTTGGGGCGAAAGCGTTTCACGGATGGCGCTGGGTGTGCGGTCAAATTCCATCACCGGCTCTTGCTGAAACGGTTCAGGTTTGCCCGCCACGGGTCCAGCGGGTAGGGTCGCGGCCACGTGCAAGGTCGCGGCGATCATCACCGGCGAACCCCAGACGTGTGGGTTGACCTGTGCGCCAAAGGTGTTGGCCATTACGCCCACGTTGCGCAACTCGGTAATGCCTCCCACGTTGATCACGTCGGGCTGGGCAATGTCCATCACCCCCTGGGCAAAGAACTCTTTGAATTCGTAGCGGGTACGCAACCCTTCACCACCGGCAATGGCCATGGGCAACGCTGCCTGCACTCGGCCATAACCAGCCACATCTTTGGCACCCACCGGCTCTTCAAACCAGAGCACGTCACAGTCGGCCAGCTGTTGTCCGATTCGGATTGCCGTTGCCGCGTTGTACGCCTGATTGGCATCCACGGCCAGGTAGATATCCGGGCCAATCGCCTCGCGCAGCGCAGCCACCCGGCGCACATCTTCGGTCAGCGTTAGCCCACCGACTTTGGTCTTCATCCCTTTGAAGCCTGCATCCACATAGGCCCGTGCCTCGTCGAGCAGACGGGTGGGAAATTCATCTTTGGTGTAGTAGAGGCCCGTGGCATAGACAGCGACTTTGTCGCGCACCTGCCCCCCCAACAGCTCTGCAATGGGAGAACCTGCCGCCTTGCCCGCGATGTCCCAGAGTGCGATGTCAATCGCGCTAATGGCATTCCCGCCAAAGCCACCGGCCAGGTTGGCGTTGTAGAGCGCATGGTACATCTGTTGCCAGATGCCGAGCCGGTTGCGTGGATCCTGACCGATGAGTAAGGGAGCAAAGATGTCATGAATGATGGCGGCGGCTGGTCTACTCGCTCCTTCCCCCCAGCCCACGATCCCTGCATCTGTCACGATCTTCACGAGCGCGGTGGAACGGCTCTCAGTCCAGCCCTGGGACCAGCCAAAGGGGCGCTCCAGTGGACATTGCAGCTGATAGGTTTCAATCGATGTGATTTGCATGTTGATTCCTCATTCGTTCTGTGGAGAGAATTTGGGTATTTTCTGGTGACGCAGGGACCTTCCGTTCCGGGGGGGCGATCAAGAATTTCAGCGCCGGCATCAGCGAACAGGCGTCACATGAGTTAATCATTCTTTCCGTCAGCAGTCAACCTCTCGCAATTTGCCTACAGATTGCGACAACAGCTCCGCGCCTTGCCCAATCGTCGGGTGCAAAGTCGGTGGTTGCGTCAGGTTCTGCAGACGAGCCACCACTTTCTCACGAGCCGCGCTTTGCCTTTTGCCATGGCTGCGGGACATGCAGCGGCGCGGCGTGACCGCGGCTGATTCGCGTCGTGTTCACATCGATTCACAGAACGCTTTGTGGTATAATTGGCAAACACAACACAATTACTTTCCCTGTGCCACCACGATGGAGTTGTCCACGATGGAGTTGTCAATGCCACAGCCAACAATTTACGAGACCGGCCTCGATAAGAATCCAGCCAACTACGTGCCCCTCTCGCCGCTGACCTTTTTGGAACGCGCCGCCGCGGTCTATCCGCAACAGACGGCCATTGTGCATGGCACAGATCGCTACAGCTGGGCAGAAACTTATGCGCGGGCACGGCGGTTGGCATCGGCCTTGGCACAGCGTGGGATCGAGCGTGGTGACACGGTTTCGATCCTTGGCTTCAACACACCGCAGATGTACGAAGCCCACTTTGGCGTGCCAATGACCGGTGCAGTGCTCCATTCGATCAACACCCGGCTCGACGCGGAGACCATTGCGTTCCAGCTGCAACACAGCGAAGCCAAAATGCTGCTAACGGATACAGAAGCCGCGCCCACAATTCGGGCGGCGTTGGCGCAACTGGAAAATCCCCCCTTTGTCGTGGACATTATCGATCCGCTCAGCAACGAAGGCGAAGCGCTGGGCACGCTCGATTACGAAGCGCTGTTGGCCGAAGGAGACCCCAATTACAGCTGGCAGTTGCCCGCGGACGAGTGGCAGGCCATCACGCTGAACTATACCTCTGGCACCACCGGCAACCCCAAGGGCGTGGTCTACCATCACCGCGGTGCCTATCTCAACGCCGTCAGCAACATCGTCGATGGCAATCTGGGCCAACATCCCGTCTATCTCTGGACGCTGCCCATGTTTCACTGCAACGGCTGGTGTTTTCCATGGACGTTGGCCGCGGTCGCGGGCACGAGTGTTTGCCTGCGCCAAGTGCGGCCCGAGCTGATCTACGATCTGATGGAACGGGAGCAAGTCACGCATTACTGTGGTGCGCCAACCGTTCATTACATGCTCGTCAATGCACCCGATGAGCAGCGTGCCAAGAAGCAACACCGCGTTCACGGACTGATCGCCGCGGCCCCACCACCGGCAGCCGTTTTGCAAAAGATGGCCGAGAATGACTTTGAGATCACCCATGTCTATGGCCTCACCGAGACCTATGGCCCGGCAACGCTCTGTGCCTGGCACGATGAATGGAACGAACTGCCCATTGCCGAGCAGGCGCGGCTCAAGGCACGGCAAGGCGTGCGCTACCTCATGCTCGAAGCGTTGGCCGTGCTCGATCCAACGACGATGGAGCCGGTGCCCGCGGATGGCATGACCATTGGCGAGGTCATGTTTCGCGGCAACAACGTGATGATGGGCTACCTGAAAAATCGAGACGCCACGGAAAAAGCCTTTGCCGATGGCTGGTTTCACAGCGGCGACCTCGGCGTCATGCATCCCGACGGTTATATCGAACTCAAGGATCGGGCCAAAGACATTATCATCTCTGGCGGTGAAAATATTTCGACCATCGAAGTGGAAAATGTGCTCTACCGACACCCCGCGGTCCTTGAAGCCGCGGTGGTCGCACGCCCCGACGAAAAATGGGGCGAGACGCCCTGTGCATTTGTCGTGTTGCGAGCGGGCGCGGCCGTGACCGCAGCGGAGATCATCGCCTACTGTCGCGAACACATGGCTCATTTCAAAGCACCCAAGATGGTCGTCTTCGGCGAACTGCCCAAGACATCGACGGGCAAAGTGCAAAAGTTTGTGCTGCGCGAACAGGCCAGGGCCCTGTGAGGAGAAGCCATGCAACTGCTCGCCACCGCACGCGATATCGCTTGGCTGCCGCTGCCCAATGAAATCAGCCTGCTGCTCGACGACAGATTGCCACCGCGCCCGCTCATTACCAGCGCGTTGGCCCTGATCTTTCACGAAGGCAAATTTCTAATGACCAATCTGCGGCAGCGTGGCTGGGACATTCCCGGCGGTCACATCGATCCCGGAGAGACGCCGGCAGAGACGGTGCGCCGCGAGGTGCTGGAAGAGGCCGCGGTTACATTGGAGACCGTTTGCCCACTGGGCTATCAGCAGATCCGCCTGTTGGGCGACGTACCTGACGGCTACCGCTATCCTCATCCCGACAGTTATCAGCTTTTCTACATTGGCCACATAGCCCAAATATTGCCATTCGCGCCAACGGCCGAGGCGACTGCCCGGCACTTTTTCACGCTGGAAGCAGCCCGCAAACAGCGTTGGGTGCGCGAGAATCAGCTGCTGTTCGATGCAGCCCATCGACTCGTCACATAGCGTACCCCGTCACATAGTATGTCACGTAGTATACAGAGTACGGAATCCGAATTGATAGCACTCAACCGCACCGCGCTACTTGGTGCTCTTTCCCATCCAAACCGAGCGGCACATGCTACACTGCAAATGCGGGCAAACCAATGACGCCAAACGAACAGAAAGGTTCGACCAAGTAGATCCGCTAGTAAATCCCGGCGTAAATAAGCCCATCGCAACCTGACCCATTTCACGCCAATAGCTTGGGCCGTTTACCGCCGTGGTATTGACGCCCAACAGTACTAGTGTCCAGCGATGGGTGAAGAGATAAGGTGAAGAGATAAGGTGAAGAGATAAGGTGAAGAGACAAGGTGAAGAGACAAGGTGAGGAGATAAGATGAAGAGCAGCAACGCAACGACAGCCAACCCAAACGGGGCCACCACCGCGACAGCGGAAGAACCGATCCTGTTGCGCGAGGATGAGAACGGGATCGCCACCTTGACATTGAATCGGCCCAAGCAATTCAATGCACTCTCGCAGGCGATGTTGGCCGCGCTGCAAGAGGAACTCGATGCCATTGCCGCGGATCGCGCGGTGCGCGTGGTCATCATTGGCTCCACGGGCAAAGCGTTTTGCGCGGGCCACGATCTGAAGGAGATGCGCAGCCACACCGAAGAGGAATTTCACCAGGCCCTCTTCAACCAATGCAGCCGCATGATGATGACCATCAACAAGATGCCACAGCCGGTCATCGCGCGGGTGCATGGACTGGCCACCGCCGCGGGATGCCAACTCGTCGCGGCCTGTGATTTAGCTGTCGCCGCGGCGGAAGCGACTTTTGCCACGTCGGGCATTCGCGTCGGTCTCTTTTGCTCCACGCCGGCGGTGGCTGTCAGCCGCAACCTGGGGCGCAAAAAGGCGATGGAACTATTGCTCACCGGCGACTTTATTGATGCCCACACCGCGGCGAGCGAAGGGCTGATCAACTATGCGGTCCCCGCGACCGAGCTCGATGCCACGATCGCCAAGCTCGCCGCCGCCATTGTCGCCAAATCTCCACATGCCGTTGCTTCGGGCAAGCAGATGTTCTACAGACAACTCGAGATGGAGATGGCAGATGCCTACGACTACGCGGCCGAGGTCATGGCCTGTGATATGATGGCCAAGGACGCGGCCGAGGGCATCGACGCCTTCATCCAAAAGCGGCAACCGGTCTGGCAAGGAGAGTAGGGTGCGTCCCATTTCCGGGGAGGTACAGAAGGGGAGCAGATTGAGCGTCCGGTCTAGGCCCCCAATCTGGTACGCACCCAGGAGAGTAGGATCACTTGCAACCAACGGGTATGGTCGATGAACGCTACATACGACCTATCTGGCCCAAATTTCTCTGCGCCAACGTAGCTGGCTGGTGGTTCGAGCAGCACAACCGAATTTCAGGATAGACGCTACATTATCGTGCGGTTGGCTTGAAAACGGTAGATTTTTGGGCGATCTACCAGAGCAGTAGCACTACCGTTTTCAAACAGAGCTCACGTTAGTTGGTTGTTCCTGCCCAAGGCAAAATCGGCAAAATGGAGAGGGAGAAGAGGGAAATGATGGCATCGAATCATAACCGTTCCACCGTCGCCCCCGATCGCAACCAGCCCCACCGCATGGCTGCCTATGGCGGGGAAGGCTGGCAGCCCCGCAGCCGTTCGCTGGCCGCGGAACTGGGTTCCATTTGGGGCACTTGTGGTGTCAACAGCGAATGGTCGCCGCTCAAACAGGTGTTGCTCCACCGCCCCGGCCCAGAACTCAACGCCTCCGCCGACCCCAACGCGGTACAGATGGTGGCAAGGGTGGACGTTGCCAAAGCGCAGGCCCAACACGATGCCATCGCCCGAGCCTATCAGGAACATGGGGTGACGGTGCACTACCTGGAGCCCCCAACCGTGCCCAAACCCAACCAAATGTTCTGTGCCGATCTCATGTTCATGACCTCGGAAGGATGCATTCTTGCTCGCCCCGCATCTGATGTACGCGCCGGTGAAGAACGTTACGTGGCAGCAGCGCTGGCACGGGAGGGCGTGCCAATAGTGCGCAGCATCAGTGGGCACGGACACTTTGAAGGAGCCGACGCAGCCTGGATAACGCCAGCGCAGGTGATGGTCGGACACGGCATGCGCACCAATCGCGCGGCCATCGAACAGATGATCGCGCTGCTGGGTGAACAGAATGTGGCCCTGTTGCCCGTTGATATGCCAGTTGGGACCATGCACCTGCAGGGTATGGTTCGTTTTGCCGACCACGATCTGGCCCTCGTCTGGCCTTTGCGGCTCGCCTATCACGCGGTCGAGGCGTTGCGCAGTGCTGGCTATCGGGTGGCGTTCCTGCCCGACGTCAGTGAATCGATCCACAACGCGGCCTTTAACTTTGTCACGTTGGGACCGCGCAAAATTTTGATGGCAGGTGGGAATCCCAATACGCAGCAATTCTATGAAAGTCTGGGGATCGAGTGCGTCACCGTGGAGGTCGACGAACTTTACAAAGCGGCCGGTGCCATTGGCTGCCTGAGTGGTATTGTGGAACGGGAGTTGATCTAATGTTTTCCGCCGCGGGTTTTGCCCATGCCCTGGTGCGCAAACCTGGCCCCAATGTCCGTGCCGGGCTCACCACCGCGGCTCTAGGTGAGCCGGACGATGCCCTGGTGCTCGACCAACATGCCGCGTATGTCGCCACGCTGCGCGCGTTGGGTGTAGAGCCGTTGGAGTTGGACCCGCTCCCCACGTATCCCGATGCGCACTTTGTCGAAGACACCGCGGTGATCACGCCAGAGTTGGCCATCATCACCCACATGGGGGCAGCCGCGCGCCGGGGCGAAGAGGAAACGGTTGCCACTGCACTTGCTCACCATCGACCACTTGTATATATCGAGCCCCCTGGCACGGTCGATGGTGGCGATGTGCTGGTGGTTGAATCGCACTGCATGATCGGCCTTTCTGAGCGAACCAATGCCGCGGGTGCAGCGCAATTGGTTGCGCACCTGACACCCCACGGTTACCGCTGTGAGACGATTCCACTTGGTGCTGGTCTACATTTGAAAAGCAGCGTCAACTATGTGGGTATCAATACGCTGTTGCTTCAGAAAGAGATTGCCGCCCACCCCGCGTTTGCGCCATACAACAAGTTGCTCATTGCGCCAGACGAAGCATACGCGGCCAACACGCTCTTCTTTAACGATTCACTGCTCATGCCCGCGGGCTTTGCAAAGACAGAGCAGCAGCTGGCAACGCTGGGATTTCCGCTTTTTGTGCTGGAAACCAGCGAACTGCAAAAGATGGATGGTGGCTTGACCTGCCTATCGTTGCGTTGGTGAGCCATTCGCGGTCCGCGGTTGGCTTGATAGATAAACCCCTGAATAGATAGATCCCGGAAAAGTTGCACCGTTGTCCCCGTGTGAAAGTAGGCATATTTATGCAACGTGTAAATGGATCATCTATTGGATCCGGTGCTATTAGATCCGGTACGTCGACACGCACGATGCGGAAGTTCTGATGGTGGCAACATTGCGAGCCAAAACGCGATCCTGGCAACAGCCATCGACGCACCGGCATCGACCCATCGGCATCGACCCACCGGCATCGACATTGTGACAAGAACCATTCATCAGATAGTAGCCTCATGAAACCAAAACAGCTGATCGTCTACGGTCACCCCGCCTGCCCAGCCATTGGTCCCGTGCGAGCCATGTTGGCGCAGAGCAAAGTTGAGTATATCTATGTGAATATCCGCCAGGACCCTGAAGCAGCTGCGCACGTGCGTGCCATCAATGATGGCAATGAGAGTGTCCCCACCCTCTGCTTTCCCGATGGCAGCACGCTGACTGAACCCTCTGTCACCGAGCTGAAAAAGAAGCTGGAAGCATTGGGCTATCAGGTGACGCCGCTAGCCTGGCTGCTGGGCAACAGCTGGCTGATCATTACTGGACTCGTAATCATTTACGCGCTGTTGCGTTTCCTCGAGATCCTATAGGCACAAACAACGGCTGTCGCACGCGCTGTGCTGGCAATCGTATTCACGGTTTGGAAGGATAGTTGCGCCCCCACCGTCTTTCCACCACCGTCGTTCCCCCCCCCGTCTGTCACGAGTACCCACCGGATCACCCTGTTCATCCCCAGCTAAGTTGCTCATTGCGCTTGGCTAATCAGAAGGATTTTATATTGCTCATGAATGCCATTCGCAATAATCTTGCCTTTATATTGTTGGCTGCATGCTCTGTGCTTCTCGTCTATTTTTTGCTGCGGCTGCAAACGTTGATCACGGAAACCGAGCAGCCAGCCGCGGTTGAAACAGTGGATGCGGCGGTGGCGCTCCCGCCGAACAATCAACAACCAACGACGCCCCCCGCTGCACCGACACTGGCCACACCACTTCCCGCGCTCCCGGCCACACCACTGCCCGCGCAACCGGCAGCCATTGGCAACATCGTGCCGATTAGCGGGCCGCTAACAGTCGGAGCCATTCACGTGGGGTCGGTCAACGACCGTGGCTACAATCAGGCCCATAACGAGGGTCTGCAACAGATGGCGGCACAACTGCCTGATGTGCGGGTGATCCGCGCCGAGAATGTGCCGGAGACCGAGGCAGTTCTTGGGGTTGTCAACCAGATGATCGGGCAGGGTGCCCGGGTGATTTTTGCGCAAAGTTATGGCTATTTGCCGCACATCATGCAAGCGGCAGAGGCCAATCCAGATATCATCTTTTTACACTCGGGTGGATTTGAGCTGCGTCCGAATCTGGGTACCTATTGGGCCAACAGCTATGAAGCAATGTATCTGGCGGGCATTGCCGCGGGGGCAACGAGTGCTGCGGGTCAACTCGGGGTGGTGGCCGCCTTCCCCGTGCCCCACGTGCTTGCCTCTGTCAATGCCTTTCACCTGGGCGCCCGCTCAGTCAACCCCGCGATTAGCACCCAGCTTGTGATTATCGATCGTTGGGTCGATCCCGCCCGGGAAGAGCAAGCAGTCAGTGCCCTGGCCTCAATGGGGGTGGATACGGTGGTTGCGCTCGTGAATTCGCCCGTTACGGTGCTGCAACGGGCAGAATCACTGGGCCTCTACAGCATCGGTTTTCACCATGCAGATCTGCGCGAATATGCGCCCAGGGGTTGGCTCACCGGAGCGGCCCACAGCTGGGGCAACTACTACACAAGCGTCATCCAGCAGATCCGTTCGGGCGAGTGGCAGAGCAGTCACATTCGTGGCGGCATCGGCAGCAACATGGTCCAGCTCGCTCCATTCGGCGCTACCGTGGCGACCGCTGTGCAAAATCGCGTTCGCTCGACGCAGGCCGGAATCATCAGCGGGCAGGTAGCGATCTTCCAGGGGCCCATTGTGGACAACAGAGGGCTGGAACAGATTCCAGCTGGCCAGATCGCTGATATCGCGCTGTTGAATACCACCGATTGGTTGATCGATGGTATCGCCCCACTCGATGCCAACAGAGTTGCCGGATCTGACGCTGCGGCCAGTGGCTCGTCATCCACGCCAGTGCCCGCGACGACCGCGGCGCTTGTTCAACCCACGGCCGATCTGATTCTCGGTCTGCCCGCCAATCAGCCGGCGTGTGCGTTTGTTTCGGCGGTAATGGTGCAATTGATTGAACGCGACTTGGCGCTGACGGTGGAAACAGCCACCTTTGCGGACGCCGATGCCATGTACGCTGCCATTGCCAATCGCCAGACGCAACGCTTGGCGGATCTAACCGCCTGTTTTCGCGATCCCGCGGATCGGCCCGCGTTGCGCAACCACTTTGGCTTTGTCAAGCACATTGGGGATACAGTGTGGCGTGGAGCCGCGACCAAGCTACAGATTCTTGCCCACGCTGGCTTTAGCGTCGAGCTCGAACGTGATCAGAGCTGTCTCTACCGCTTCTTGCGCAACGTTCAATTTACTGATGCAGAGGTGACAGGAGAATCAGCGGAAGAGTGGCTCGCGGCCAACGCCAGCAGAGCCAGCCGGTGGACGAGCTGTGAGCTGCTGCCTTAGTTCGTTGCGGTCGGTGCGGGGGTGTGCGGTGGGGAGAACGCGGGCAATTGGCCCGCGGCGCGCGGGAACTGCCAACGGTGACAACATGACAGGGGTGACTATAGGACAGCGCCCTAATCTTCGGTGAGTGCCTCTCTACCAACCGCTTCGGCAATCGTCCCGTCGCTGGCCCCACGCTCATCGCGGTCCTGCAACGGCACGGGCAACCCCGCGTGCTGCATGAGCCGCAATGCATTGGTTGTGGGTGACGGGCCGGGGCGCAAGCGATAGTCGAAGTGCATTTGCCCCGCGACAATTTCGTCGCGAAAATGGTAGTTTGCAATGGTCGACACTTCGGTGGCCAGCTGCACGAGCTCCAGATCGTGGGTAGCCACCAGTCCCACCCCCGGCTGTGCGGCCAATGCCTGGATGTAGGCACGGCTGCCTTCCAACCGTTCCCGATTGTTGGTACCCCGAAAAATCTCATCGATCGCGTAAAAAAGCGGCAGCGCGTCGTTGCGTTGCAGCGCGTCCAAGAGCGCCTTCAAGCGACGCACCTCGGCATAGAAATAAGAGATGCCATCTGTCACCGAATCACTCACCCGAATGCAGGTAAAGAGGCGCAGCCGGGGCACCGTCAGCGCGCGAGCGTCGACCAGAGCACCAGCATAGGTGAGCACCAGATTGAGTGCCAATGTCTTGAGGAAAGTACTCTTTCCCGCCATGTTGGATCCGGTGAGAATGACGACGTCTCCCAGTGCATCAAAGTGGAAGTCGTTGCGCACTTTCTCCACGGCGGCCAGCAGGGGGTGCCCCAAGCCAGTGGCCGCGAAGAGTGGTTGCGCGACAGCCGGATCGGTGGCATGGAGCGTTGGGAAGGTGGCCGCCGGATTGAGCGAGCCGTACGTCGCCAACGAGCTGAGGGCCTCTAATTCGGCCCATCGATCCAGCCAAGTGGGAAGCTGCGCGGCGAGCGCAACTTTTTCGCGCCCCAGCTGCCAGGCAAAGTAGAGCCCCCAAGGCCCCACTGCATTGAGCACCAACGCAACAACTGGGTTCCCCTGTACGCCGGTTGCCGCGGCAATGCGTGCGACGCGCCGCAAGTGGTGAGAAGGCCGATCACCGGCGGCGTGAAATGGCTCAATGAGCTTACGCAGGTGTGGTGCAGTTGGATCGTCATAGCGCTCCAGGCGCAGAAAGACGCGCAACAGTTGCGCCAGATCCGCCTGCACCGCGCTGGCCGCTTGAAAGGTAGCGCCAATGGTTTGCCCATGCCAGAAGAGCAACAGCACATAGAGCCCCAGCGACAGGCGCCAGAATGGGGCGAACCCCAACAACAAATTTGCCCCCAACAGTCCCCAATTCAACAGCGCGAGGAACGCTAGCCCCCACACCCAAAGCCGCAGGTTGGCAGTGGTTGGGTGGCGCTGCAGCCAACTCAGCAGCCGATCCGGGTGCCAGCGGGCGTGGGTTTCAGATGACGTGGCAGTGTCTGCTGGTTCGCCATTCGTGGGCTTTCCCGATAACAACTGACCCTGCACCGTCAGCCGATCCCGCAGCAGCGGGCGCGCCATCAGCTCTCGCACCAGCTGTTGGCGTGCCAAAATGGTGGTAGCCGGGGGAGGCACCGGCGCGGTGAGCCAGGCGGTGAGCCGTTCTTGTCCCGGCACGGTTGCCGCGGTGTCGAGCAGACGCAACAGTGAACGTGGGCCAATCAGATCGAGATCCGCGGCAAAGGGATGGGTGTAATCGAGCTCCAGTGGGGGGGTGACGGGCAGTGCATCCCACGCTCGCTCAATTCGAGCCACGTGGGCCTGCTTCAGGTGATGCATCTGCTGAAAACGAGCGAGGCTGCGATTCACCCGCTCATGTTGATAGAGCACGCCAGCAAACAACACGAGACTCAACAGGAGCAGGAGGGCACTGAGCCAGGGATTGGCGGCAAAGAAAACAATTGCACTGAGCAGCAATCCGCCAAGGAAGATCAAGACGCGCGCCCAGGAATAGCGGCTGCTCCACTGTTGACGGCGCTCGATCTGTCGTTGCAGCCGCGCCCGTTGACGCACGAGATAGCGCTGGTGGTCGATCGCGTCACGTTTTGGTTGCTCTGGGGGCACAGAATGAGTCACTTACGCATCAAATCCAATCGAGAACATGGCTTCCAGATCGTGGCGAGAATAGACCTTGAACGCGATCATGGTCTCGGAATCAATGATGCCATCGATCATTAACATCTTGTCGGTAACGAGATCGGCCAAGGCTTGGTTATCGGGCACGCGCAGGACCGCAACGAGATCGTAGTTGCCAGCCACCGAAAACACTTCCGAAATTCCGTTGAAGTCCAACAGCTGTTCGGCAACCTGATTGATCTGATTGCGCTCGATGTGAAGTAGAACAAGTGCAGATACCATTGGAGGCGCTCCTTTGCCACAAAATCCAATGCGAGAAAGAGTTCACTGAATCAATTGATTGTACTCGTCCCGCACGAGTTCAACAAACTGACGGGCCAAAAAGGAGGGCAGCCGGCCCCTGTGCGAAGCAGCCACGATCTTGCGCTTTGGGGTGGCATCGCGCACATCGTGGTAGTGCAGCCGGTTCGAGGCATCAGTTGCGGCCAAGATTTGGGGCACCAACGAGATCCCCAAGCCCAGCGCCACACAGTTGTAGACGGTGGCTAGCTGTGATGTGTAGCAGACCACCTCTAAATTCACATCCTGTTGGTAGCAGAAGCTTTGCACCTGCTCGCCCAGACAATGGATCTCGTTGAGCGCAATGAAGGGGAATTTTTCCAACTCTCGCGTCGCAATCGGTAGCTGCTGCGGTGCAACGTGTTGCGCAGACGAGGCAACCAACAAGCGCTCTGTACAGATGGGCTCCGTTCTAATCTGCTTGTGTTGAATGGGCAAACTCAATATACCGACATCAATTTCCCCGCCCACCAGGCTCTCAACCAACGCATCGG
This sequence comes from Caldilineaceae bacterium, assembly GCA_965228585.1. Classification (GTDB taxonomy): domain Bacteria; phylum Chloroflexota; class Anaerolineae; order Caldilineales; family Caldilineaceae; genus JAHBVH01. The sequence goes on along the minus strand of CBDDHX010000009.1, from coordinate 1,543,356 downwards.
TAAAGTTTTCGTGGACGGACAATTCGGCATGGGGATATTTTTCAGCAAAACGTTTGATGACGGTGGGCAGCAAAAATGGGGCGATGGTGGGGATGAAGCCAACGGTCAAATGGCCATGGCCCTCGTTGATATCGTGCTGCAACGTGCGCTCGATCTGTTGCACCTCGGCCAGGATCGAGCGGGCGCGGGGTAGCAGCATCTGCCCCCACTCCGTCAAGGTTACCGAACGCCCGAGACGGTCGAAGAGCCGTTGCCCCAGCTCCCGTTCCAGCTTAATAATCTGTTGGCTGAGCGAGGGTTGTGCCACCTGACAACGCTGCGCGGCGCGACTAAAACCACCAGTTTCGGCAACAGCAACAAAATAAGTGAGTTGGTGCAATTCCATTCTGCCACCCAGGTTGAATCCAACGAACTATACAGAAAGACTATTTGCTTGCAACAAATTGATAGGTTTAGACTATGCGATCCGGAGCAAATTGTCAATTTGTAGAAGAGCAGATGCAAATTTTTGGGCGCAACAGTTTGCACGAAACAGTTGTATAATAGCAATGATGTGATGATGGGAACAGCCGCAAAAACAAGTAGACGATTTGCATCGCAAAAGGGCAAAGAACGGAGGAGGGAAATGGGTACCTATCGAGCCGAGGCCAAAACAATTATCGAGGCACCAGCCGCTGCAATCTACGCACTACTCGCCGACTACCAAGAGGGGCATCCAGCCATTCTGCCAGAACGCTATTTCAAGGATCTGTATATCAAGAGTGGTGGGCAGGGCGCGGGGACTGAGCTCGTCGTTACCATGCGTGTGCTTGGCACAACTTCAGTCTATCACATGGTGGTGAGCGAGCCAGAACCGGGACATATCCTACAAGAGGAAGATCAAGAAGCTGGTGTGGTCACCACCTTTACAGTTGATCCATTCGACGGGGACGCGTCGTCCCAAGTCACCATTACCACGGTGGCACAAACCAAGCCTGGCCTGGCGGGACAAGTGGAAGCGTGGATCACACGCCTCATTGCCCGCCACATCTATCGCGTCGAATTGGCTCAACTCGCTCAGGTAATGCAGCAACGAACTGTCGCCACCTAGAGCGCGATCGAGCCGGCAGCGGCCAATGTCTCGATCTGCGCATCGGTGTACCCCAGTTCGGTCAGGATTTCAGCCGTGTGTTCGCCCAGGCGCGCGGGTGCCTGTTGGTAGTGTGGGGGCGTGCCGTGCAGGCGCGCGGGTGTCCCCAACAAGCGCAATGGGCCAGCCGTGGGGTGTTCCATCTCCACCACCATTTTGTTGGCGGCGATCTGCGGATCTTCCGCGGCTTCGGCGAAACTCCGAATTTGGGCACAGAGCACACCTTTGGCTTCCAGCAACTTGATCCACGCTGCGGTGGTACGGGTGACAAATTGCGCAGCCAACGTCGCGTTCATTGCCGCTCGATTGGCCAGTCGGTCCGCTGGATCACGAAAGCGTGGATCCATCGATAGATCATCCAGGCCCAGCGCCAGCGAAATATCGCGCAGCGCATTCTCGGAAAAGACGGGTGACAGCTCGATCCACCCATCTTTGGTCTTGAACGATTTGTCGATGGCTGCCTCGGTCGCGCCAACGCCAGCCCCTGCCTGCAGCCGGGGCTGATTCAGGTCGCCAGCTGCATGCCACACCTTGGCATGAAACGCCACACTCAGCAGATCCGTGGTGACCAACTGGCCACGGCCCGTGTGGGTGCGTGCCAGCAACGCCAGCAGGATGGCCTGTGTCAACATGAGCCCCGCGGCATAGTCGGCCGAAATGCCCGCGGGCACGGGGGCATGTTCGGCATCTGCCTGGTAGAACCAGCCGGTCTCGGCCAATGCCATCAGGTCGTGGCCACCCCGTCCCCGCTCGACGTACGGTCCCTCATCCCCCCAGCCGCTGGAGGCCGCATAGATCAGGCGTGGATTGATCGCTGCCAGGTCGGCATAGCCGAGACCCAACTTTTCCATGGCACCCCCTCGGAAGTTGTGCACCAACACATCCGCCGCTTTGACGAGCGCCAGCAAAATCTCCTTGCCAGCGGGATCTTTGGCATTGACGGTTAGGCTGCGTTTGTTGCGGTTGAGGTTGGCGAAGGGCATGCTCACATCGTTGACAAATGGACCCCAGCTGCGGCTCCAGTCTCCACTGCCGGGCCGCTCCACCTTGATCACATCGGCGCCATAATCGGCCAATAGCTGCGTTGCCACCGGCCCTTGAAAGACGTGGCTAAAATCGAGAATGCGGATGCCTTGCAGGGCCGCGGGTTGCTCACTCATTGCTGCTCCTGAATCTGTTGCTGTTCATGGATTGTGTGTGCGTGTGCGCGCACACTGAAATTCGGTTCTGACGCCGACACCGTCGCTGATGGCGGGCCAAAGGGCCGACGATGCGCGGCTGACGCGGCCCCATCAGAGCGGATCACGCAAAGAGTCGGGCCGTAAATGTGGTGCGCCCCATGCGATCCAAGCAATCAATTTTCCGCCGCTCGTAAAAATCGGCTGCGTCACCCCGCTCGAAAAACCAGAGACAGTCAATCAAGATGGTGAGCTTGAGCAGATCAAAGAGGTGCCGTTGCTCCACATCACGCAGCCGCCGCCGCTGTTGATAGGTGGCAACCGTCTCGCGCGCCGTGGCAAAGGTCAGCTCCGCTGCGTCTGGGTCAATCGTGTGCCACGTGTCCCACTGAAAGGGAAAGAGCATTGGCTCAATGAGGCTGGCGAGATCAAAGAGCAGGTAGGTGACGTTGGCGTCATCAAAATCGAGCAACGCGTGAAACTCTTCGCCCTGAAAGAGAACGTTGGTGAAATGAAAATCGGCGTGACAGACGCCGCTCGGCAATGTGGGGGGCAAATGCAGGCGTTCCAACACAGTGCGATACCAGGCCAATTTGGCACGCGCATTGGCTGTCCCCAGTTGGTTGGCTTTTTCCGTGGCCATCTGTTCGCAAAAGGCGGGATTGTAGTTCCAGCGGGCACCGCTATGGGGAGAGCGAAAATCCTGCGTCAGGTTGTGCAGGTCGGCGACCCGGTGAACGAGCTGTTCCTGTTGCCGGGGCGTGGGCATGGCCACGTGTTCACCAGCCAGAAAGGTGAAGATCGCGTGGGGCTGGCCATGATGGCAGCCGGCCAGCGCGCCCGTTTTGGCAGCCACAACCGCGGGGCAAGGAAATCCATGTTGGGTGAGGTAGTGAATGAGCTCCACTTCAAAGCAGACGGCGTCGAAGGAGCGGTTCTGTCGATAGTGGCGCAGGACAAATTTGCCAGCAGTCGTCTGCAGCAGCAGATTGGTCTGCACCCGTCCCGCGGTCAATTCCGTCACGTCCCGGAGCTTGCCGAGGTCGTAACGGGCGAGAATTGCGGCCACATCCGCCGCTTGCAGGGTTGGTGCTTCGGTGCGCTCCATTTTTATACCTTGCTGCGGGGCCAGGTGACCTGAATTGTTGTTCCCTGGTCTGTGCTGCCATCGATTGCGATCGTGCCGCCATAGCGTTCGACAAAGCGCCTGGCAATGGCCAATCCCATGCCGCTGCCTTCGATGACATCTCGTGGTTGCAACGTCTGACAGGGCTGAAAAATGCGCTCGTGATAGGCCGGATCGATACCGGGTCCATCGTCTGTGACGGTCAACACAATGAGATCGGACGTTTGTTGCACGCCCACGTGGACCCGAGCCTGTTGCGGCTGCCGGTGATGTTTGAATGCGTTGTCAACCAAACATTTTAACACAATTTGCAAGGGACGCTCTTCGATGTAGAGCGTAGGTAGCGCCTGTGTGCCGGTAATGGCAGCCCCCGGCGGCAGCGACAATTCGCCACAGATCGTCTGGAGCAGCACGTTCACATCGACCGATTTGCGTTCATACTCCTGGCGCCTTGCGTTCATGTAGAGCAGCAGATCGTCGAGCAGCCTGTTTAGGCGCTCCACGCGCCTCTGCATGGTCTCCAGGTACTTATGCACCGACACGGGCATGCGCTCGCCGAGATCTTGCGCTACCCACTGGGCCAAGACGCTGATGGCACGCAGCGGTGCCCGTAGATCGTGTGAAGCAATGTAGACAAACTGTTCCAATTCTGTGTTGAGGGCAGTTAGCTCGGCGGTGCGCTGCTGCACCCGCTCTTCCAGGTTGCTATTGAGCTTGCGCAAGGTAGATTCAGAATTCTGCAGCCGTACCATGGTCTTCATGTAGGCTTGGAATTCTCGGCTGGACATGGGCCACGTCAGGTACCCATCTGCGCCGAGGTTCAAGCCCTCGGTGCGTTGATCCGCGTTTGTATAAACAGACGAAAAGAAGATCACGAGCGTACCCACCAAAGCGGGCTCGGCTTTGATCCGATGACAGAGTTCATCACCTTGAATGTCAGGCAGTACCATATCGAGTATGATCAGATCAGGCTGGTGCTGCTGAGCCATTGCCCAGCCCTCGGTCCCGGTCGTTGCGGTGTAGAGCTGATACTCATCGGCACGCAATAGGTGAACAATGGCGCGCAGAACCGCGGCGTCATCGTTGACGATCAATATTTTGCGCTTGTCCACGCGCGCCTCGCTCATGAGCTTGCTTCCTGAGCAGCGGGAGGAGCAGGCAGCGCAATCCAGAAGGTGGTGCCCTTGCCAACTTCGCTTTCCACCTGAATGGTTCCTTTGTGCCCCTGCACAATTCGGCGCACAATTGCCAATCCGAGGCCAGTGCTGGGCTCGCCCGCGGTGCTGCGCACACTGGTCTTCTGAAAGGGAATAAAGAGACGATCCAGTTCGGACGCGGGAATTCCCTGCCCTTGATCGGTGATCTGCAGGGTCACGGTCTCTTCGGCTTGGTACAACGCAATGTGCACCGTGCTCTGCGGGTTGGAAAATTTGATTGCATTGGAGAGTAGATTGTTCAGCACCTGCTCGATCTTTGCCGGATCGAGCAGCACCAGGGGGAGCTGAGCAGGCAGTGTGTGCGAGAGGACGATCTGCTTCTGCGTAGCCAGAATTTGGTTGAGCGCAATGTTGTGATGAACGAGTGCAATGAGATCGGTCGGTTGGCACTCCAGTTCCAGCCGGCCAGCCTCGATCTTCGTCAGGTCAAGCAGATCATTGACCAACTGCAAAATGAACTTGCTGGAGGATTGAATAATCGCTAGGAATTCAGTCTGTTCCTGCGTCAGTTGGTTGGTGGCTTCAGTCAGCAGAAAGTCGCTGTAGAGCTGAATCACCCCCAGCGGACCACGGATGTCATGGGCTGCCATACCCAGCAGGTGATTCTTTTCGGCATTGGCCTTGCTCAGCGCGGCATTGGCTTTGGCCAGGTCGCGCTGCGCCGTGAGCAACTCATTGTTGAGTTGGCTGAACTCTCTATATAAGCGATGTTCGTCCCCCCTTTGGGGCTGTTCCTGGGGCATCCGCGCTTCCTATGCCTGCACCAACTCTGCGGCAGTGCGTAAGGCGCCTTGGGCATCTGCAGCGTAGCCATCTGCACCGATTTTCTGCCAGAGTTCCGGTGCAATCTGGAAGGGATAGCCGCCCACCAAAATTTTTACGTGGCGCAAGGTAGGCTCATTGCGCACAGCGGCAATGATGGCTGATAGCTGCCGTAGATGAGGCACCATGGTCGTTGAAATTGCCAGCAGATCGGCCTTGCGTTCGATGAGTGACTGAACGATCTCGGCAGTGGGCACATTGGCACCAATGTAATAGGTATTCCAACCCGCCATCTCCAAAGAATCAGTCACCATGCGCAGACCGATCTCATGTAATTCTGTGCTGACCGAAGTGGCAACCAATGTGTACCCATTCTGCGGCTCGCTTGCTTCGGCGTGAAAGATGTAGGGATAGAGCTGTGACATTATCATTTGCGTCACAGCGGTGCAAAAATGTTCTTGAGCCACACTCAACTGATTGACCTGCCACAGACGACCGATCTCGTACTGCGTCGGTTGAAAGACGCGTAGATAGATGTCCTGGACAGTGACCCCACCCTGCACGGCATTTAGGATAAGTTGGGACGCCTGATGGCGGTCGCCCTGCAAGAGCAGTGCCAGGTAGTCACTTGCTAGCGTGGCCAGCGGGTCCACGGGCAGAATGAAGGGAAGCAGCGTCTCGGCTGCAGCTCTCTGTTCCAGCTCTCTTCGTCCCATCTGCATGTACTCCTCCACCACAGAAGGGAGCGCTGGGGCAAGCAGTTTCTGCAAGTTTTGCGCCACGCTTTCCAGGTTCAAGAGCAGAAATTCGCGGGGAACGTTGCGGCTGCTCAGAACAATGTCAGACCAATTTACATAGTTGGTAAAGAGTGCAGGTGTTTCAACCGCCACAGCCTGGGTCAAATGGTTGATCTGGTCATGGATATCAGTGGTCTGTTGTCGTTCATCGGTGAATAGAGTAGCGTGAGGGTATTTCTGCTGCAATTGTGTGGCAACAGCGTTGACCAATTCAACGCGCTTGCTGTCGATGAGAGAGTAGATTGGCTCGGTTGATGCCATGGTATCTTGACAGGCTTTCAAACTATCACATGATCTGTGAAACTAGATGTTGCCTAAACTCGAGTAGAGCACCACAAAAGAGCAACGCAACAGCATCACAGTGGTCAGCCTCAGACGCAGGAAGGGATTGGCTCTATTATCCGAAAAAAGAAACCAGTGGCGGTATTTCTGGCACCGGATCTGAAGATGGTCAGTCTGTAGTCAACGCCCATTCCCGCGGAGATTCAGTACGCCTTTCCCAACATCTATGAACGCCAACAGAGTAAAATTGCGCAAAACGGTAAAGTTGCGCAAAACGGTAAAGTTGTGCAAAGCGGTGAACTTGCACAGAGATGTCGGTAGCCACTCTCATTGTAGTGGCGGTGGGTAGAAAAATCAACTCCGCCAAGATTACAAGAGGCTTACGAAACCCGGATAGATCGGCGTGTTGATTGAGGCTGACCCAAGCAGCGGCATCCTCAGGGCCTGGCAACAATCATCACGTGATGATAGAAGAGAAAACAGGTAGAGCCCAGCCTGAAATTCGGTTGTGGTGTGTAAACCACCTCCGGCCGTCTACGTCGGTGCCCTTCACCGACAAAGGAGATCTCCTTTGTCGGTGAAGGACCATCATGGCTGAAGCGGCCCTCGGTGCCGTGCGCTTATTTTCGGCAGAAGCAATCCCGTACCTCCTGCGGCGAGGTTGATTTGCGAAGAATGAGATCCTGTTGTAATCTACGTGCAATGCAGGCACTGCAGCAAAGAAGCTTGCCTGTCAGTTCCTCATCTGTGGATCTCACCTAACTTTTTGAATAGTCAGCTGTAACGTGCCCACGCGCTGGGCTGGCTCCCCTCGCTCGGCGCAATAGGACCGGTATGGCAATCAATCTCAACGATGCTGCCGTTTGCCAGGTGCGATCAAGCGATTTATCTATTGATATACATGCACAGAACCGTCGGCACAGTCGACTTTCACGCCAGTTGGTTGTGTGATTGTGGCGAGCGATTCATCCGAAGATGCGCTTGAGCCGCGGCCAACTTGAGTAGTCGCCAACCTGAGTAGACGCCAAATGGTTACGTGTTGAACCGCAGAGTACGACTGCATTCCTCCTAGTCTTTTAGCTACGGCTATTGCAAGAAAATCAAGCATCCAGTGGTTGCCCCCCAACGATACCGGCGGTATCACTGTTGGCCACGGATTCCATGCGAACAAGCGCAAGATTTTCACTGTTGCAATGGCCTCACTTTATCCACAATCTTTTGTACCGTGGCACAGCAGCGAATGTGACCCCTGTGTCGTCTCCCCAAGCATCTGCTTGCTTGCGCCAGCGTCAGGTAAACGTTCTACGTATTGTTGTCATCTCCCTAGCTCCCTACAGTGCGGTTGGCTTGAAAACGGTAGGTTGCCCGCTTGCCGGAACTACTGTTTTCAAACAGAGCCCACTTTACGGTGCGGTTGGCTTGAAAACGGTAGGTTGCCCGCTTGCCGGAACTGCTGTTTTCAAACAGAGCCCACTTTAGTACAGTCTGTGTAAATACCACGGCAGGTAATCAGGCCCTACAACCTGAGTGCAAGCAACAAAACGAGTGTGGCCCGATTTACGCCGGGATCTTTTAGGTTTTATCCATCTGTCATCTATCTGTTCAAGTTGCTGTTCTGCCTGTTCGCTCAACCAGAATCGTGCACAGCATAGCAGCCGAACCAATCAGAAGAGGAGAACTTCATGGGTATTCAATCTCGCGTTCAACTTAGTCGCCGTCGCTTCTTGCAAGGGATCGCCCTGTGCGGTGGAGCGGCCGCGCTCGCTGCGTGTGGCACGCCCCAGCCGGCCGGATCGACAGAGAGCGGCACGACTGCCGCCGGCGCCGATATTCTGTTGCGCCTGAATGGCATCGATGCACCTGGCCAAGAATTTGCCGATGACTTTATTGCCGACTACAACGCCGAGCACAACGTCAACATCGAGATCGACTACACCGACTGGGCCAGCTCTTTCCAAAAAGCAACGACCGGTTTGGCTGGCGGCACCGCACCCGACATTTTCATGGGTGGTGGGCTGTGGACACCGGTGATCGCTTCCAAAAATGGCTCGCTCGTCCTCGATGATTACATAGCCAACTGGGATGATTGGGAGGATTGGTATGAAGGCGCACGCGACGATGTTACCTACGAAGGCAGCATTCACGCCGTACCCTATCGCATGAACGCCCGGGGCAACATTATCTATCGCAAGAGCATGTTTGAGGAGGCAGGTCTTGATCCGGATCAGCCGCCCACAACCTGGGTCGAAGCCAAGGAGATGGCCACACAGTTAACCAAAATGCAGGATGGTAAATACGATGTTGCCGGCTGGTACATTGACATGGCCACCAACAGTCTCACCCAACAATATGAAGATGCACTCTTCCAGGCTGGGGGCAACTATTTCAACGATGATCGCACCCAACCACTCAACAACACACCCGAAGGCGAGGAAGCACTTCAGTTTCTGGTTAGCTTCGTCGACGATGAGATCCTGCCCAAAGAAGGGATGGATTCGGGCATTCCCAATCTCCACGCCTACAGCGCTGGCAAAATTGCCCTCTTCCCCGGCTGGCCACAGGATATGCTCAACACCAAGCTCAATGCACCCGAGATCTGGGAAGACACGCTCACAGCCGCGCCGCTGACCAACAAAGAGCAGAAGTACCAACTCTATGTCGACAAATATTTTGTCTATTCGGGCAGCAAAGTGCCCGATGAATCAGTGGCCCTGGTGCGGGCGCTGGTTTCGGGCGATGCGGGCATTCAGCTCGGTATCGAAGGCACTTGGGGGCTCCCTTCGCGCCAGGCCCACGAAAACGCCCCAAGTTACGAGGATCCACGGATGCAGATCTTCCTCGAAAATATTCAATATGGCAAGGCGCGCCAGATCGTGCCCGAACATTTTGATGTACAACCGGCCATGGGTCGCGAGGTGGAAGCCGCGGTGCGGGGTGCCAAAACTGTGCAACAGGCACTGGCAGACATGGATGATGTTGTGACCAAGATTTTGCAAGGAGGGTAGGTCACCGATGAGTGCAACCCTCTCTCGGCCCCCGGCAGCGCGAAGACGCTGGGGGCGTGGCTACATGTTCGAGCGGCAACTAGCTGCCTATCTCTTCGTGCTGCCATCACTGCTCTTTCTGGCCATCTTTGTCGTCTACCCAATCGTCAGCGCGTTCTATCTGAGCCTGCACCGGTACAATCTGCTGGAGCCACCGGTTTGGGATGGCATTGGCCGCTACGCGTTGCTGCTGGAAGATACACGCTTCTTCAAAGCGATTGGCAACACCATGCTCTTTGCCGTGATGACCGTGCCCGCGGGCACGGCAATCTCGCTCTTGCTGGCCGTGCTGATCAACCAGCCGTTGCGCGCGATCTACTTCTTTCGCACCGCCTACTACCTGCCCGTTGTCACCTCGTTCGTGGCCGTCTCGTTTATCTGGCTTTGGATCTACGAGCCACAATTTGGCGTGCTCAACCAACTGCTCGAGCGCTTGGGACTGCCGACCTTTGCCTGGCTGCGCGACCCAAACACGGCCATGCTCTCCATTGCCATCCTGTCAATCTGGAAAAATGCTGGCTACAACATGATAATTTTCCTGGCCGGGCTGCAGGGGATTCCCAAATATCTCTATGAGGCGGCCGAAATTGATGGGGCCAGTGCCGTGCAACGCTTCTGGTACATTACCGTGCCAATGCTCAGTCCGACAACATTCTTTGTCTTCGTGGTCTACTTCATCGGTGCGTTACAAATGTTCACCCAATCGTGGATTCTCACGCAAGGTGGGCCACTCGATTCAACCCTGACGGTCGTCTACCTCATCTATCAGAATGGCTTTGAATTCCTCAAGATGGGGTCGGCCGCGGCCATGTCTGTGATTCTCTTTATCCTCATTGCCGTCGTCACCTATATCAACACCCGGATCGTGCGCTATGATACCCACTTCAACTAATACCACCCAAACTTTGGAACGGGGGCAAAGAGCGGAGGGGCGCGCAGCGGTCCGGACGCAGACGGGAGCAAGCCTGACGCAGAGCTTGTGGAGCGGGCTGCAACAGATTGCGCTCTATCTGCTCTTGCTCATTCTCGCGTTCGTCTTCGTCTTTCCCTTTGTCTGGTCCTTCCTCACCTCGGTCAAATCCACCACCGAAGTATTTGATGGAGTTTCCCTGCCCGAAGTTTGGCGTTTTGACAACTACACAGAAGCGGTGCAATCGTACAACCTGCTGCGCTACCTCTTCAACAGCACCTTTGTCTCGATTGTCGTGGCCATTGCACATCTGGCCCTCGCCTCAACCGCGGGCTATGCGTTCTCGCGACTACAGTTCCCTGGCCGCGATCTGCTCTTTGTCGTGGTCGTGGCCACCCTCATGGTGCCGTCACAGGCAACACTCGTTCCCCTCTTTGTGCTGGTGAAACACTGGCCACTGCTTGGGGGTAACAACATCTGGGGGCTCGGCGGCTTTGGTATGCTCGATTCTTATTGGGCACTGACCGTGCCCCTCTTTGCCACCGCCTATGGCACCTTTCTGTTGCGCCAATTCTTCCTCACGCTGCCCGCGGATCTGGAAGATGCCTGTCGAATCGACGGTACGTCTGAATTTGGGATCTATTGGCGCATCGCCCTCCCGCTCTCTGGCCCGGCGCTGGCTACGCTCGGAATTTTTTCATTCCAGAATATGTTCAACGATTTTGTCTGGCCCCTGGTTACCACCCGCTCCGATGTCATGAAGACGATCCAGGTGGGTCTCGCGGCCTTTCGCCGCGAGGGCACCACCGATTGGACGCTGCTCATGGCGGGCACGATGATCGCAACCATTCCGATTTTAGTGGTCTTCATGCTCGGCCAACGCTACTTCACCCAAGGGATCGCGCTCACCGGCATCAAAGGCTAGCTGCCTAAGTACAAAAAAGTTAATTTCTAGGGTTTGGTACTCCTGTTGCATGGGTATTATTCTCTAGAAACTTCATAAATTGTACTTAAACACCTGCCTAGGCAAACGCCCTCGCGACCTGTCAAACCAACAGCTCGGGGCGCTTGCCCGGCAGAGAGGGGTCAAAAACAGATAACAATTGGGGCTTCACTGTGCTTACTGAGCAACCAATCGTTGGGACAATCCATCATTCGCCCCCCACTCTTCCAGAACATGAAGTGGCGTGTCTTCGACAGCAAGAAGAATTGTGCTAGACAAGCAAGCTCCAATCGCTGGCATAGGCAATCAACCCCAGCTTGCGCGCCACAGCGCGCGAGGCATGATTTTCCCAGGCTGTGCTGTAGAGCGGCACGCGCCCCGATGCCCGAATCGCCAGCGCCCAGGCACGCGTCACCTCGGCGGCAAAGCCACGGCCACGAAAGGCAGCGGCCGTTTCCACCCCCGCTTCGGCTGCTTCGGGCGAAGAACGGGCCGAAAAACAGATGCTGACGGGCTCGCCATTTAGCCAACGGGCCATCAACGGTGCCCGACCGGCAGCAATCTCGCCGGGAATCCAGCCTGAAAAATGGGGGGCAAGTTGGGCTTCGTTTTCAACCGGTGCAATCTGCCGTGGCCACCCCGTCTGCGGATCGAGCGGGAGATCCGCGGCCAGCATGCTTTGCGCGGGAAACTGATAGGCTATCCCGGCAAAGCAATGGCAGCGATCAGCCGCCTCTGCCGCCTCTGCCGCCTCGATCAACCGGCGGTAGCGCGCGGCGTGGCGGGGCGGTTGCTGCAACGCCACGGTGGGTGGCTCGTCCCGTGCGAGCGTGGCGAGTGCACGCTTCAGCGGCGCATCGAGTGTCGCGTGCACCGCCCACACCACGCTCGTGGCGCTGCGAATGAGTGTAAAGAGTGGCCCGCGGGTGGCACCGGGTTCACGGGTTGCCAGAATCTGCCCCGCCCCATCCAGCTCATACAAGGTGCGCAGTTGCAGCGCCGGGCTACTCATGGCTGTTGCCCTTGCTTGCGCTGCTGCCACCAATGCCAGATCATCCCCACGACGAGCAAACCGACGCCACTGCCCCACACCCACGGCTCCACCCAAAACGCGAGAAAAAGACAGGAGACCAATCCGGCCACTGCCACCCAGCGCGGGAAACGTCGATCGGCAGCGGGCAGCCGCAGCGCGGCCAGATTCGTCAGCGCATAGTAGAGCAGCACCGTGAACGCGCTGAAGGACCACGTTGTCCGGACATTGCCAATGAGCGCCAACAGCCCAATCACCACGCCCATGACAATGACCGCTACGTAAGGCGTGGTGCCGGCGTCATCAATGCGTGCCACCACCGCGGGCATGTCCCCACGCCGCCCCATGGCCAGGAGCACGCGCGACAAGCCCAGGATCAGGTTGAGCAACACGCCGAGCATGGCCGTAATTGCGCCAATGGCCAAGACCAGCCCGGCACCGGGCAGCGCAAAGCCACGTGCAATTGCTTCCAGCGGCGCGGCACCCTCCGTAGTCAGCTCGGCATAGCGGGGTGCGCCCACACTGCCCACCGCCACCACACCGACCAGGGCATAGAGCAGTGCAGTGACGATCAGCGTGGTGATTATGGCCCGGGGAATGATGATGGCAGGCTCCCGCACCTCTTCGCCCAGGGTGGCGATCCGACCGTAGCCGGTATAGGCAACGAACATGAGTGCCGACGCATGCAGCAGGATCTGCCACGAGTTGGTGCCCGTTGCACCCATGCCCGCCTGCAGAAAAGGCGTAAAGTTCTGGGCGGCATTGGCCACCAAGGTCGGTAGCCCTGCCACCACGAAAAAGAGCAGCGTTACCACGGTAATAGAGACAATCACAATATTGGTCAAATTTGACCGTTGCATCCCACCCACCGTGATGGCGGTCAGAGATGCCACGGCGAGCAGCGCGAGCAGCGTGTGCCACAGGGCGCTCTCCACGCCAGCCAAATTGAGTAGATAGCCAGCAAAGCCCAGCGCCGCGGTCGCGGCGGAGGCACTCTTGGCAGCCAGAAACAGCCACCCCGCGCCAAAGCCAAGCCAATGGTTGAGATATTTGTAGCCATACTCATAGGTGCCGCCGCTCACGGGATGGCTGGCCGCGAGTTGAGCACTGGAAAGGCCGTTGCAGGTCGCCACGACCGCAGCGATGAGAATCGCCAGAACGACCGCGGGGCCGGCAATGCCCGCGCCGAGCCCAATGCTCACGAAGACCCCCGTCCCGACGATAGAGCCAAGGCCCATCATTACCGCGCCAAATGTACCAAGTTGCCGTTGCAATTGCATAACTGGATTCCTTCACTGTCAATTGATTGTTCGATGGGCTGTTGATTGCGCCGTACGGGGAAGCTAGACATGCTACAGCTGGACACAATCCAGTTGGAGATGATACCGCTGGACACAATCCAGCTGGACACAATCCAGCTGGAGATGATACTGCTGGAGATGATAACGTATTGCTAACACTTCACTAATTCTCGTCTAACCTGGCCATGTGCAAAATATTGGATCGATAGCAGTGGGCACCGTCCAGACCGAGCCAATTTGCTAACCAACATCACCTGTGATGTGATCAGCTCGTACCCCATGAGTTGGGTTCGGTCATGTTGAAAGACCAAGCAAACTTTCCTATTCAGTAAGCTTGGGTGTAACATATTCACTTGTGTTTCTGCATGATAGCATAATCTGGAGCGTTTAACAGGTTGTAAAATTGAACGTTACATCTGCTACCAGCTCTACAGTGCGGTTGGCTTGAAAACTGTAGCTTTCCCGCTTGCCGGAACTACTGTTTTCAAACAGAGCCGACTTTATAGTGCGGTTGGCTTGAAAACTGTAGCTTTCCCGCTTGCCGGAACTACTCTTTTCAAACAGAGCCCACTTTAGATAGCAACATAGAATGAGCGCGGCTGCGGCTGCATCCGCCGCCTTGATTGCGCTTACCATTGATGGGCGCTCAGAAGCAGACGTGTGGTCGAACCCTGTTGATCGTACTCCACCATCCGACGTTGCTGGGAAGGCTAGCTGTTTTTGAACCACAGAATCTTGGGAGAATTGTATGATTGATGTGCAAGATCTGAAAAAATCGTATGGCTCACTTCAGGCCTTGAAAGATGTATCTTTCCAGGTGGCAGACGGGGAAATCGTCGGCCTGCTGGGCCCAAATGGTGCGGGCAAAACGACCATTATTAAAACGTTGACGGGCTATCTGCAGCCCGATGAAGGCAAGGTAGAGATCGATGGCATCGACGTGCTGACCGCTACCCAAGCAGCGCAGGCCCGCATTGGTTATTTGCCTGAAAACGCCCCTCTCTACCCCGAACTATCCGTGCAGGCCTATCTGAAGTTGATGGCCGATCTGCGCCAAATTCCCGCGCCAGAACAACGGGGGTGCATCTCCGACGCGGTCTACGCCACCGGCCTCACCGATCGGCTGACCCAACCAATTGGGCAGCTCAGCAAGGGGTATCGTCAGCGCGTCGGGTTGGCCCAGGCGATCCTGCACCGTCCGCGTCTGCTCATTCTCGATGAGCCGACAGTGGGGCTGGATCCCACGCAGATCGTCGAGATCCGTGGATTGATCCGCCGCCTTTCAGAGCAGAGTACCATCCTCTTTTCTACCCACATTTTGACCGAAGTGGAGGCAATCTGTGATCGGGCGATAATTCTCATCAGTGGCGAAATTCGGGCCGACGCACGGTTGGACGAACTGGCGGGGAGCAACGATGCCGTGCTCGTGCTCGACCGTGCCGTGCAGGATGCGCCCACGGCAATTGCGGCCCTACCCGGTGTTACGCAGGTTGATCAGCTGCCAACAGCCAACGGTCACACCACGGGTCACACAACCTATCGCGTCGTTGGTGCGCAGGAAACCGATCTCTGCCCCGCGCTCTATCAGTTGGCCAGCAGCAAAGCGTGGCCCGTCCGCGAGCTGCGCAGCGATCGACAGACGTTGGAGAGTGTCTTTAGCCGCCTGGCCGCGGGCAACTAAAACGCAATTTCGCAGCAGAAGGTCATACACCGCTGTGGCCGGTTACCAACCGTTGCCGACTGTGCCAACAGTTGCAGCAACAAAGTATGCAAAAAGCGTTGCAATCAACACTACACACGGAAATAATGTATACAGAATGTGCAACGCGTGAATCATTTAGGAGCAGTTCCGATGCGACAGATTTTATCTGTAACTCGAAAAGAACTCGATAGTTATTTTGGCTCGCTCATGGCACTTATTTTCCTCGGTGCCTTTTTGGCAGTCACCCTCTTTACCTTCTTTTGGGTGGAGACCTTTTTCGTACGCGGTATTGCCGACATTCGCCCGCTCTTTGAGTGGATGCCGCTGCTGTTGATCTTTCTCGTGGCCGCGCTGACCATGCGCCAGTGGAGCGAAGAACAGCGCGCGGGCACGCTGGAAATGTTGCTCACGCTACCGGTCAAGCCGTGGCAGTTGGTGGTGGGCAAATTCCTGGCGGTGATGGCGCTGGTGGCATTGGCGCTGATCCTCACCTTGCCGCTCACCTTCACCGTCGCCTATCTGGGGCCGCTGG
Source organism: Caldilineaceae bacterium (assembly GCA_965228585.1). Lineage (GTDB taxonomy): Bacteria > Chloroflexota > Anaerolineae > Caldilineales > Caldilineaceae > JAHBVH01. The sequence continues at coordinate 1,527,403 of CBDDHX010000009.1, read as the reverse complement.
ATTGGGGGCCCGTGATCGGGGGCTACCTGGCAGCGCTGCTGCTGGCCGCGGCCTACACGGCCATTGGGCTCTTCATCTCCTCGCTCACGGATAACCAGATCGTGGCGCTCATCAGCACGACCGTACTGGGCGCGCTCTTCTACCTAATTGGCACGCCGACACTGCTCGAATACATTGGCAACCCGTGGAACAACATTCTGCGCGGCCTGGGCACCGGCAGCCGTTTCGAAAGCATCCAACGGGGTGTGATCGATCTGCGCGATCTGCTCTACTATCTTGCGTTGGCAGGGATCTTCCTCGTGCTCAACACCTTTGCCCTGGACCGCAAACGCTGGAGCTTTGGTCCGCGCACACGCCACTATCGCCGCAACGCATCGCTCTTTGCATCGCTGGCGCTCGTCAATCTACTGCTGCTCAATGTCTGGCTGGCACCGCTGCATGGGTTGCGCGTCGACCTCACGGCCCAAGGCCAGTACAGCCTTTCCGGTGTCACCGAGGATCTACTGAGTAATCTGCAAGAGCCACTGCTCATCCGCGGCTATATCAGCGAACGCAGCCACCCGTTGCTCAATCCGCTGCGCCCCCAGATTGCCGATCTGCTGCGCGAATATGAGATCGCGGGCCAGGGCAACGTGACAGCGGAGGTGATCGACCCAGTGAACGATCCCGATCTCGAGGCCGAAGCGAACCAGACCTATGGCATTCGTCCGTTTCCATTTCAGGTAGCCGACCGCTACGAAGCCTCGGTCATCAACTCCTATTTCGATATCCTCGTTCGCTATGGGGATCAGGATGTGGTGATCAATTTTCAGGATCTGATCGAAATCACCCCCAACTCTAGCGGTACCATTGACGTGCGGCTGCGCAACCTGGAATATGATCTGACCAGCGCCATCAAAAAGGTGGTCTATGGCTTCCAGAGCGTCGAATCGGTCTTGGCCGCGCTCGAGGAACCGGTGCAATTTACACTCTATACCACACCCGATACAACCCCGGCCGACCTACAGGAAGTGCCGCAGACGATTCAGTCAATTGCGGCCGAGATCGCCGCACAATCCGACGGGAAGTTTCAATTTGCAACCGTCAATCCCGATGATCCGAGCAGCGGCATCAGTCGCGAAGAGCTCTTCAATACCTACAACATGCAGCCCTTTCTCACCTCGCTCTTTTCCAACGAGAGCTACTATCTGCACATGTTGTTGACGAGCGGTGAACAACAGCAGGTGATCTACCCCGCCGATGATCTGAGCGAAGGGGGCATTCGCACCTTGATCGAGAATGCGCTCAAGCGCTCGGCCAGCGGTTTCTTGAAGAGCGTCGGCCTCTGGACGCCGCCCAATGTACCCACCCAAAACATGTTTGGCCAACAGCAACAGCCGCTCTCTGCGTGGGAAAACATCCGACAACAGCTGAGCCAGGAATACACAGTGGAAGCGGTGGATCTCTCCAGTGGCCAGGCACCAGCCAACGTTGACACGCTCTTTGTGATCATGCCACAGAACATGACGGACCAGGAACGCTTTGCCATTGATCAGTTCCTCATGCGCGGGGGCTCGGTCATTATCGCCGCCAGCAACTACAAGGTGGATGTTGATCCAATGAGCCAGGGATTGGCGCTGACACCGCTCACCGGCACCCTGAACGAGATGCTGCAACATTATGGCGTGACGGTTGAAGAAGCACTGGTGATGGATGATCAGAATCAGCCATTCCCCGTGACCGTGCAGCGTGATATAGGCGGGATGCAGGTACAAGAGGTGCAAGCCGTTAACTTTCCCTTCTTTGTGGATGTGCGACAGGAAGGGATGAACAGCGCAGCGGCCATTGTTGCCGGGCTGCCCGCGGTGACCATGAACTTTGTCTCGCCGGTGACGAGCGATCTGCCCGCGGAGAGCGGGCTGGAGGCGACTCCCTTCCTCGAATCCAGCCCAGCTTCGTGGCTAACCACCAACCCAACGATCCAACCCGACTTCCAGCTCTATCCGGAACGGGGTTTCCCCGTTGAGGGCGAACAGCAGGCCCATCCGCTTGCCGTACTGGTGCAGGGAAGCTTCACCAGCTTCTTTGCAGGCAAGCCCTCGCCTTTTGCCGAAGACGCGGCAACAGATATCGAAGGTGATGGTGCAGCAGATACCGCGGCCAGTGGCCCCCAGCCAGATGCCGCCGTACTCACGCAGTCGCCGGCCAGCGCCCGGCTGGTGGTCTTTGGCAGTGCCGAATTTCTCGATGATTTCGTCTTGCAGCTCTCTTCGCGGTTGATCCAGGATCAGGTGCTCAACAACCTGCAACTCGCACAAAACGCGGTGGATTGGTCTGTGGAAGATACCGATCTGCTCACCATTCGGGCACGGGGCACCTACACCCGTCTGTTGGCCCCACTGAGTGAAAGCGAGCAGGGCGCGTGGGAATTGGGCAATTATGTCGTTGCCTTGCTGGCTCTGCTGCTCACCGCTGGTCTCTGGTATCTTCGTCGGCGCAACGAAGAGCCAATGGAGCTGAGCGAGCCAAGCTTTGCACCGGTCGCGGCGGATTGACAGGCGCGACAGTGCAGGTAGCAGCATGCTGCTAAAGTGGGCTCGGTTTGAAAACGGTAGTTCCGGCAAGCGGGAAACCTACCGTTTTCAAGCCAACCGCACTGTAGACGATTGTCCATGGAACCCAAATTGCACCCCGGTTGCCTTCTAAAGCAAGCCAACCGCACGCTAGGCGTGTGGTAGTGCGTATCTTTGAGCAATCACTCTCGCGTAGAGACGGTAGCAACTTGAGTCATTTATGCAAAGCGATACTATTTGCCAATTTGTTTGGAGAGAACGATGAACCGACGCAATCAGATTTTAGGCGGATTGCTACTTGTACAGCTACTGCTCGTTGCCGTGGTCTTTTGGCCGGGCAGTGGAGCCAACGCCACTACGGCAGCGCTCTTCCCCGCGATTGGCGTGGATGAGATTCAGACGTTGACGATCCATGAGGGCGAAGCGCAGATCCAAGTTGCCCGCAGCGATGGGGGTTGGGTTTTGCCCGCGGCAGATGATTTTCCGGTGACCGAGTTGAAGGCCCGCGACACCATCTCACAGGTGCTAGAGATCGACACCCGCCGCCTCGTTGCCGACAACACGAGCAGCCACCCGCGCTTGCAAGTCACCGAAGCAGATGCGCAGCGACGAATTGTGCTGGAAACAAGTGACGGGGAAGCGCTCACGTTGCTCGTTGGCACTTCGCCCAGCTTCCGCTCCACCAACGTCCGCCGCGGTGATAGCGACGCGGTTTACCTGACCAGCAGTGTGCAGGCCACGGATTTGAGTACCGACTATGCCAGCTGGATCGACACGACTTATCTGGCCATCCCGCAGGAGGAGATACAGGGGGTGACCATTGAAAATGCGCAGGGCACGCTCACCTTTACCGAAGTCAGCACCGACACCTGGACGCTGACCGATCTGGCCGCGGATGAAACCTTCAATCAGAATAATTTCAGGCCGCTGTTGACCCGCTTCAGCGGCCTGAATATGGTGCGCCCGTTGGGAAAAGCCGTCCAACCGGAATATGGTATGGAGACGCCCGCGGCCACCGTGACGATTGAGCACCAAAGTAGCGACGGCACAACAGAGAGCACAACAGTCACGATTGGTGCCGAGCCATTGGAAAGTGGCAACTATGTCGTCAAGTCATCGGCGTCAGCGTATTATGTTGAAATAGCCGCCTTTAGCGTGGAAAACATACTGAACCGCGGGCGCGCAGATTATCTGCAGGTCGATGAAGCAGCCACCGATATGGACAGCACGGGCAACATCACGGCCACCGAGTTCATCACCGGCTTTGCTGGAATCACAGCTACGGTGCCCCTTACGTCAGCAACTAGCGTCACGGCCACTGTAGCTCTCACGCCCACCGAAGCAGTCACCCCCTAGTTTTCGTCAAAGGAAGCAATGCAGCCGGGAGTCCAGGGCTTCCGGCTGTTCCCAGCGGCACAGGCAAGGCAGTCGCCTCATTTGCCGAGGCACAGGCGCATCTCTTCCTCGCCATCGAGCCAATGGCCAGTCTTTGTAAAACCGTGTTTGGTATAGAGGGCAATGGCACGTTGATTTTGGGGGTGGACCGAGAGCAGAATCTCGGTGCATTGGGGATGGGTGCATTGAATGGCGGTCAGGAGATGGCGGAGCGCAGCTGTTCCGTATCCCTGCCCCTGAAACGCGCTGTCGATGAAAAAGCCACCGAGATAGCAGAAACTAAATTCGTTGGGCAGGTGGATCAAGCTGTAGAAGCCAACTAGATCGCGACCAATCAAGCGCGTTCGGTAGATTCCAAAGGGATCGTAGCAGAAGCCATTGGGACGAATATAAGCCTTGGCCAGGGAAAGGGCGACCGTCGGCACAAATTCATGCTGGTCGGGATGGACCGACAGCTCCAGTGCGGCCAGCCAGTTGGCCGCACTGATCGGTTCTGTGGTAACCGTGGGGATGTGCTTGTTCCTGGCCATCGGCGGCTAGACGTTGAAGCGGAAGTGCATTACGTCCCCATCCTGAACCACATATTCCTTGCCCTCGACCCGCATGAGGCCAGCGGCTTTGACCGCGCTCTCGCTGCCCAATTCGGCATAGACAGCAAAGGGGATCACCTCGGCCCGAATGAAGCCCCGTTCGAAGTCGGTGTGGATGACGCCCGCGGCTTGTGGTGCTTTGCTGCCATTGCGGATTGTCCAGGCCCGCACCTCTTTTTCGCCAGCGGTAAAGTAGTTGATCAGCCCCAGCGCGTCGAAGCCCTTGCGCACGACCTGATCCAGCCCGCTTTCGGCCACGCCGAGCGATTCCAGAAATTCTTGCCGCTCCTCATCGCTCAGGCCAGCCATCTCTTCTTCCAGCTTGGCACAGAGCTTCACAACTTCGGCGTTGTGTTCGGCGGCCACTTCACGCACGATCCGCACATAGTCGTTGTCCTCATCCAGATACTCTTCATCCACATTCGCGGCGAAGATCACCTGCTTGCCAGTGAGAAAGCGCAATTCGTTGTTGAGTTGGCGGTAGGCATCGCTCTCCCGCTGTGCATACGCACTCACCGGTTTCCCAGTCTCCAGCAGCGCCTGAAGCTCAGTGGCCACAGCCAGGATGGGCTGTAGCTTCTTGTCGCCTTTCACCTGGCGCGCCAGTCGCTCGATCTTGCTTTCCAGCTGTTGCAGATCGGCCAGGATCAGTTCGGTGTTGATCACTTCAATATCATCGCGAGGATCGAGCGTGCCAGAGACGTGAATCACATTTTCATCATCAAAACAGCGAACCACGTGGACAATTGCCGAAGTTTCGCGGATGTTGGCCAGAAACTGGTTTCCCAATCCCTCGCCCTGGCTGGCCCCCTTGACCAACCCAGCAATGTCGAAAAACTCAACAGTTGCATTGAGCACCCGCTCCGGCTTGACCAACTCGGCCAGCTTATCCACCCGGCCGTCAGGCAGTGGCACAATCGCCTTGTTGGGTTCAATGGTGCAAAAGGGATAATTCGCCGCTTCTGCATTTTGTGTTTTTGTCAGGGCATTAAAGGTGGTGCTCTTACCCACGTTGGGCAGCCCCACAATGCCAATTCCTAGAGCCATAATCAATCGTAAATTCTAGATAAATAATTGTTTGTTTTTGAACATTCAAGTTGCATCGCCACTACTGTCATTTCACTACTGTCATTTCACTACTGCCATTCCACTACTGTCATTCCACTACTGTCATTCCAGTGCTATCATCAATAAAGGTACGGTCAATAGTGGGGACAAGCCACCGTTAGCAACGACAATGGCTGCGTCTACAGTGCGGTTGGCGTGAAAACGATAGGTCTCCCTCTTGCCGGAACTCCTGTTTTCATACAGAGCCCACTTTAGAAGAACCACTTGGCGATGCCGAGCGCGCCTTGCTTCCAGGGGACCCGGTGCGAGACGCCGCTTTGGCCAGCAAAGGTGTGTAAATTGTCGAGATACCACTGGTAGTTGCGGATCAACGCATCTTTGTTTGAATAGTTGGGTTTGTAACCGAGAACTCGCTCCGCCTTATCAATGGAGACGAATGAATCCTCGGTCACCGTTTCGTAGACCCAGCGATAGAGTGGTGACATGTTCATCTTTTCCAACACGCGCAGCGTCCAGATCATCGGTGCGGCGGGCAGCGGAACGATCCGCTTGCCAAAGCCAGCGTAATCGAGCACGGCCTGATAATCTTCTTTGAGCGTGGTAAACTCTTTGGCACCAATGTTGAACACATCATTGACCAGCGCACAATCGCCGACAACGCACGTGTAGATCGCGTCACAAAGATCCGCCACATCGAGCAGTTGATAGCGATTGTTACCGCTGCCCAACACGGGGAAATTCTTGCCGTCTTTGGCCCAATCATAAAAGAGGGCAAAGACACCCAACCGTTCCGGCCCCACAAATGATTTCGGACGGATGATTGGAATGCACATGCCCTCGTCACGAAATTCCTGGCAGATCTCCTCGGCCTTGACCTTCGCTTCGCCATAGGGGCCCACGCCATCGAGCTTGTCATCTTCTGCCAACGGGTGGTGATCCGGGATTCCATAGACCGCGGTGGACGAGATATGCACCACACGTTCAATCCCTTGCTCGTGGGCAGCCTGCAACACATTGCGGATCCCGTCGATATCGGTCGAGTAGATATCTTCTGGTGTATAGAGTGGCAACGCGGCCGCGGTGTGCACCACCACATCTACCTCCTGCATTGCCCGGGCCAGATCGGCGGGCTGGCGAATATCACCAATGACTTCGGTAATCTTGTCCCGTTCGGGATAGGTAAACTCGGCGAGATCTAACGTCACGACCCGGTGTCCCCGTTCCAAGAGATGGCGCACCAGGTTGATGCCCAAAAAGCCTGCACCACCGGTCACCAAAACGGTCTGCGTCATCTGCTCAGCCATCGGGGTCGACTGAGTTGCCGCTGCTGTCGTTCCATCCTGCACGATTCTTGCTCCAATTTCCTAGCTATCACCCAGCCATAACGTATCATGCCTGAGCGCTCATTCATAGTACTTCGGGGTGAGACTTTCGCAAAAGGCTTGCGCGCCACGGCCTCAGGTCCAACGGTTTGGACAAGTAGCAACTACAGACGCAACCGATGAGATGCAACAGATGCGCCTGCCACCTATTTCATCAACCACTTGTCCAGTAGGGCCTGGGTAGATTCGAATGCCAGATCTGTTGGAATTTCCGCGGGCAAAAACCAGCCGGCATCCGCGGCATCGTCTGCGCAGCAGAGCTCGGTCTCGTCCGGATTGGCGACCATGGCACGATAGGCCAACACAATGCCCGGGCTCTTTGCCCGGTTGGTAATCATAGGGAAGAGTTCGATCAACTCAGTTACACTGACAGCCAAATTTACCTCTTCCATCAGTTCACGCTGCAGCGCCGCTTGTGGCATCTCGCCGGCATCCATGTAGCCACCGGGCAATGCCCAACGCCCCTTTTCAGGATTGATCGCACGCTGGATCAAGAGCACCCGGCCATGGTGGATCACCAGCCCCACCACGGCAACTTTGGGATCGAGAAAATGAACAAATTCACACTGCGGGCAGACCGGTCGGCGTTGCTGATAGATTTCGCGCACCTGCAATGCAGTGGCACAATAGGGACAAAAGCGATAGTCGCCATCACTCATTGCAATGATTGCCTGCCAAACCAGTTCAGAAACGGTTACAGAGAACAACACTTCGTGGCCAAAATACGGCTGTAAAGACGTCAACGCTCCCATTATACCTGCCTTTATGCAAAGAGGGAAAGATAGACAAAAGAGGTTGCGGTTGCTTTACAACAGCCACAAAATTCTCGCTTGCTGCCCCCACGTGGAGCCCCTTCAGGCAGGGTTCGAACGGAGAAAAGGCAACGCGGTGATTTGCCACTTCAGTCAGGCAAGTCTATAATCGTCTGTGGAAAATTGCACAAACTTTATTGATTTGGAGAACAATACTACAACGAGATTTTGCACTACAGTGCGGTTGGCTTGAAAATGGTAGGTTTCCCTCTTGCCCGAACTGCTGTTTTCAAACAGAGCCCACTTTAGGAAGCGACCCGATCTCTCGTTGTGGTACCAATTACCACATAAATCACGCACACTCTTTTACTCACAGTCAAGTTTACTCACAGTCAAGTTTACTCACAGTCAAGGATATCCGCTTATGTTCAAGGAGGCAGACGCTTGAATCTCCACGAATACCAATCCAAACGTATTTTTGCAAAGTATGGAATCACCATTCCCAATGGCGAAGTTGCAACAACGCCAGCCGAGGCGCGGGCAATTGCCGAAAAGCTAGGGACACCAGTTGTCATCAAGAGCCAAGTACTCGTCGGTGGCCGTGGCAAAGCTGGTGGTATCAAGGTTGCCAAGAGTGTCGACGAGGCCGAAACCTTGGCCGACGAGATCCTGGGCATGGATATCAAAGGGCTGACGGTAAAGAAAGTGCTCGTTGATGAAGCCGCCGATATCCAGACCGAAATTTATCTGGGCGCGGTGCTCGATCGTGCCCAACGCCGCGTCATTCTCATGGCCAGCAGCGAAGGTGGCGTCGAGATCGAGCAAGTCGCGGCTGATACGCCAGAGAAGATCATCAAGGTTAGCGTACACCCATTCCTGGGTCTGCGCGACTACCAGGCACTGCAATTGGCAGAGGGCATTGGCTTGCCCAAAGAACATATGCGGGCCTTTGCCAAGATTGCAAGGGGGCTCTACCAAGCCTACGTGGATTGCGACGCCAGCCTGGCCGAGATCAATCCTCTCGTCATTACCGGCGACAATAAATTGGTGGCACTCGATGGCAAGATGTCAGTCGACGACAGTGCCCTCTTCCGCCACCCCGATCTGGCCGCAATGCGCGATCCCGATGAAGAAGACGATTCGGAAATGGAAGCGCGCGAACAGGGGCTCAACTATATCAACCTCGATGGCGAGATTGGCTGCATGGTTAATGGCGCGGGCCTGGCCATGGCAACAATGGATATCGTCAAGTTTTACGGCGGCAATCCAGCCAACTTCCTAGACGTGGGTGGTGGTGCCTCGGCAGAGAAAGTGGCCGCGGCCTTGCGTGTCATCCTGAGCGATGACAAGGTCAAAGCGGTTCTGATCAATATCTTTGGTGGGATCACCCGCTGTGATGAAGTTGCGCGCGGTGTGCTGGAAGCGATCAACAGCTTGAACGTGCAAGTGCCATTTGTCGTACGCTTGGTGGGCACGAACGAAGAAGAGGGGCGCAAACTGCTTGCCGAAGCCGATATGATTACGGCAACCAGCCTGGCTGACGCCGCGCAAAAGGCAGTCGCTGCTGCCCAAGGAGGGAACGCATGAGTATTTTAGTTGACAAGAACACACGCGTCGTCGTGCAAGGCATCACCGGGCGCCAGGGCGCGTTTCACACCGAGCAGATGCTCGACTATGGCACCCAGGTTGTGGCTGGCGTGCGCCCCGGCAAAGGCGGCGAATGGGGGGTGCGCAATGTGCCCATCTTTGACACCGTCAAGGATGCCGTTGAGGCAACAGGTGCCAACAGCAGCTTTATCATTGTGCCCGAATCGACCGCGCCCGATGCCATTATCGAAGCGGCGGACGCAGGCATCGAACTGATCGTCTGCATCACCGAAAATATCCCGGCGCTAGATATGGTCAAGGTGCGCGCATATTTGGATACGACCAACTCGCGGCTGCTCGGCCCCAATTGTCCCGGGTTGATTACACCGGGTGAGGCCAAAGTCGGGATCATGGCCGGTCACATTCACACGCCGGGCAATGTTGGCATTGTCAGCCGCTCCGGCACATTAACCTATGAAGTTGTCTATGCCCTGACGGCACGGGGGATTGGCCAAAGCACGGCCGTGGGGATTGGCGGTGATCCAATCAATGGCACCAATTTCATCGATGTGTTACAGATGTTTGAGGAAGACCCGGCGACCGAACAGGTGATCATGATCGGTGAGATCGGTGGCACGGATGAGCAGAAAGCCGCGGACTTCATCCGCGAAAATATGAGCAAACCCGTTACTTCCTTCATCGCCGGCCAAACAGCCCCTCCTGGGCGACGCATGGGCCACGCCGGTGCCATTATTTCCGGCGGTGAGGGAACCGCCGCAGAAAAGATGGAGGCGCTCAAAGATGCCGGGGCCAAAGTTGCCCGCCATCCCGACGAGATTGCCGAAATGGTGGCCGAGAACTTGAGCTAGCAGTAGGGCTCGTGGCGTACGGTCGCACGCACGTTGGTAGCAACCGCAACCATGAATAGTGGTTAGCAAGCGCCGGATTCAACAGGGATTGCACTCGTCAGTTGCGAGTGTTGACCCTGTTGAATCCGGCGTTTTTGTAATCATCTTTAATCGTTGGCCATGCCCATGTAATCTCCGGTTGGGGGCAACAATCCGTTATTGATCGCCGCCAACACAACTTCGGTGCGGCTGGTAACCTGAATCTTGGCAAAGATGTTGCTGAGGTGCGTCTGCACCGTTCGCTCCGAAATGACGAGGCGACGCGCGATCTCTTTGTTGCTACAGCCCAACATCAGGGTACGGATCACATCAAGCTCGCGCCGGGTCAGATTGTGTGGTGCCCGGTGCTTGCGCATCTGCTTCAACGTTTCCACCGGGCGGCCCCGGGATCTGCCGTTGCTGATCTCTTTGTCGTCACTGCCTTTGGTGGTGCGTTGGGAGTGGGCAGCACGTACGTTTTGAACCAGTTCCGCGGCCGCTGCTGATTTCACCACATAACTGTAGGCACCTGCACGGTGCATGGCCAGTGCAGCGTGATCTTCTTCCAATGCCGAAAGGCCGACAACCTGGACAGAGGGCATGAAATGTTTCAGCCGTTTGGTTGCTTCGACACCCGACATTCCCTTCATCTGAAGATCCATGAGCACAACATCGGGATCCACCCCGTTCTGCAGTTGGTGTAGCAGTGCTTCACCACTGCCCGCCTCGGCAACAATATCAATGTCAGATTCCTGTTCCAGAATTGCACGTAACCCCTGACGCATCATCTCGTGGTCATCAACCAGCATTACTTGAATTGCAGACATAAATAACTCCTTGTGAATTATGGGCTTTCATCTTCCTACCTATTACTATCTAATATTTTTGGTTGAGTATCAATAGTACCGTTGGCCTATTTTGCTTCAAATAAAGCGCACACCTTACGAAAAGCCGGAACTTTTGCGTCAATGATATAGCGTACGATTTACCGGTAATGGCATAAACCCGATCAATGTTTCCCTAGTTTGACTTACGAACCGCCCAAATTACTGGCTACAAAAAAGTTATCCCAAGCGCGCTGCCTTTGTCCGCGCCGGTTGCAATTTCCCTCCTGTAATTGCGCCAAGAGAGACCGGAACTGCTCGTCCAACAGCAGAGAATGAACAGCAGCTTCCCAACGCCATTGCAAAGTAAGCGCGTTGGCGGTACACTAACCGTGTTCATGTGACAGCTGCGCTTTTTTCGTCTTCACTTCCTGTTGCACAAAAAAGGCTGTTACAATTGTCCTAGGAACAAGATTTGAGTCTGACAATTTCCGCGTGCGTATAGTTCTCGACAGCTAAAGTAAGCTCTGATTGAAGAGGGTAGTTCAACTGCTTTGGTAGACCACGAAAATATTTACCGTTCTCAAGCCAACCGCACTATCGCTTCACACCGCCTTCTTTGTTGGACAGCTGATCGATCCAGCACAAGTTCGGTCACAACCACGTTCGGAGAACTTGAGTAGTAGAGTATGGCTTGGTATCACGGCAGTCAATCAGGCCCTATAACCTGAGTGTAAGCGGCAAAACCAGTGTGGCCGGATTTACGCCGGGATCTACTAAAGTGGGCTCTGTTTGAAAAGAGTAGTTCCGGCAAGCGGGAAACCTACCGTTTTCAAGCCAACCACACTGTAGCTGTTGGAAACAGCAAAGCAAAGTTGCATGAAAACCAACCCGGCAGCAGCCTATATTCCCATTGATCGACGCAACGCACTCGGCAATGCGCAAACATTGCCGACAGCGGGGGATGGCGTCGCCCTCTTTGTCGATATTTCTGGCTTTACGCCGCTCACCAATGCGCTGCGCCGTTGCTATGGCCCCCGCCGCGGCGCAGAGGAGTTGACGCGCCACCTCAACGCCGTCTACACCAAGCTCATTGGCCAGGTAGAACAATACGCGGGCAGCGTCATCGGCTTTAGCGGCGACGCAATTACCTGCTGGTTTGCCGCGCCCGCAACCACCGACACAATCACTTCGCAGGCAATAGATACCGGGGCAATAGATACCGGGGCAATAAACACCCGAAAGACAGATTCCGGGGCAATGAATACCCGGAAAACAGATTCCGGGGAATTAAATGAAGTGGCACTGCGGCGTGCCATTACCGCCGCGCTGCAGATCCAACAGCAGATGCAGGCCCTGCAAGCGATTCAGTTAGAGGATGGTGGTGCCGTTCCACTTGCCGTCAAGACGGCAATCGCGGCCGGACCAGCGCGTCGCTTTGTGGTGGGCGATCCGGCCATACAGTGTATTGACGTGCTGGCCGGCTCCACCATCGACCGCATGGCGGCCACGGAACAGGTGGCCCACGAAGGGGAACTGGTGATCGATGCACCCACAGTTGCGGTGCTCGCCGATCAGTTGACCATTGACGAATGGCGCACCGATGAGAACGCCCGACACTATGCCGTGGTCTCGGCGCTACAATCGTTGGCCGCGGCATCCCCCTGGCCCCCGGAAAGAGCGCTGGACGACGAGCTGCTCCACAGCTGGGTATTGCCAGCCATTGTGGCTCGATTGCAGAGTGATCAGGGGCGCTTCCTGGCAGAATTGCGTCCCGCCGCGGCGCTCTTCCTCAAGTTTACTGGTCTGGACTATGACCATGATTCCACGGTCGTGCAGAAGCTCGATGGCTTTGTGCGTTGGGTACAGCGTGTGGTCGAGCGGCAGGAGGGGGCGTTGATCCAATTTACAACAGGCGACAAGGGCAGCTATCTCTATGCAGCCTTTGGCGCGCCGATTGCCCACGATGACGATATTCAACGTGCAGTGGCGGTGGCGAACGTGCTGCGGCGCGCACCGGAAGAACATCCATTTATTGAGCAGGTCCAAATTGGTGTCAGCTATGGCACCATGCGAGTGGGTGCCTATGGCAGCGAAAGTCGGCGCACCTATGGCGTCTTGGGCAACGAAACCAACATGGCCGCCCGCTTCATGACCCATGCCGCGCCGGGACAGATCGTGGTGAACCAGGTTGTAGCCACTGCACTTGCTGGACAGTACGCGCTGCAGCCACTGGGCGAGGTGATGCTGAAGGGACGGGCCGAGCCCCAACGTCTCTTTGCACTCGCTGATCAACAACAACAACAGATCCACCGCAAACTCTACACCACCTCGTTGGTGGGCCGGCAAAGCGAATTGGCGGCGTTGCAACAGTGCGCCACGCACCTGCAGGCAGGCACGGGTGGCATTGCACGGATCGTGGGCGAAGCGGGTATTGGCAAAAGTCATCTGGTGGCAACCTTTGCCGACGCGGTGCAGCGCAAGAGCGTAACCGGCAGAGCAGCCACCAACAGAGCGGCCACCAACAGCGGAATCCGCGTGATCCGCGGGGCCGGACAGAGCACCACACAGGATACACCCTATTTTGCCCTGCGCCAGGCCATGCACGAGCTGCTCGATCTGGATCAGGATGCAAGCATCTCACGGCAACGCAAGCTCGAGCAGATTGCAGCCACCCTCGAACATGGCAACCCAAGCTGGCACTTGCGTCTCCCACTCCTGGGCGATCTGTTGGGTATTGCCATTCCCGACAACGCCACCACCGCGGCCTTCGATGCTCGTCTGCGTCAGGAAGCATTGACCACGCTGACGCTCGAACTCTTCCAGCACCACGCGGAAAACCAGCCCCTACTGCTGCTCATTGAAGATATTCACTGGCTCGATGAGGCGTCCCAGAGCATGCTGCTGGCCCTGGCACGGCTCGCCCCCACCGTGCCGATTCTGCTCGTGCTGGTGCACCGTCCGCCGGTCCACGATGGGCTGCGGGGCCAAGCACGCTTCCTGGATCACGTGGCCGAGTTGCCAACAACACTGCTGTTGAACCTGGAAGAACTGTTGCCCACCGGTATCGTTGAACTGGTTCAGGAACGGTTGGGGGGCTCGGTTTCGTCCTTGGCGGCAGCGCTCGTGCAAGTGCAGGCACAAGGCAATCCCTTTTTCACCGAAGAGCTGGTCGATGCCCTACTGGAAAGTGAACAGCTCCAGCAGATTGACGACGTGTGGCAGTTGACGCCTGCACTCGTTACAAAATTGCGCAGTGCCGGTTGCCTGCAAGGACGGGCTGGCGCGGAACGGCTGCGTCACGACGCGCCCCTGGCCGAGATCGATCTGGGCATTCCCACCACCATTCAGGGGATCATCCTCGCCCGCTTGGATCGGCTGCCAGAGTCGGTAAAATTGACGGTCAAGGTTGCCAGTGTTATCGGACGCATCTTTGCCCAGGAACTGTTGCACCACGCGCACCCGCGCCAACCGGCTGCCAGCGAGCTGGGAGAAGAAGTCGCGACATTGCTGGCACGGGATTTTGCCCGGTTGGAGACACCCGACCCCCACCCCAGTTACATCTTTAAACATAATATTACGCAGGAAGTGGTCTACCAAACCCTGCTCACGGATCAACGTCAAGAGCTGCACCTGGGGGTTGCCACGGCGGTGGAGGCCCTGCAACCAGAGAGTGTTGATGCACTGGCCCTGCACTACTATCACAGCCACCTGGAGACCCCCGCCATTCGCAGCAAGGCGCTGCACTATCTCGATGCCGCTGGTCAGCGCGCCAAACATGACTACGCGAATGAGACCGCGTTGACCTATTTTCAGCGGGCGTTGGGGTTGGAGATGCGGGCCGCCTGGTTGCAGGCGCAGGTGGAGATCCTACATACGTTGGGCCGCCGCGAAGAGGAAGCAGCGGCCCTGGCCACTCTCGCCACGGCCGCTGACGCCGAGCCGGGTGAGGTGGCGCTGCTCCAGAGCAGCTACCACGAAGCATTGAGCGACTATGGCAGTGCACAGGCACAGGTGGAGCAAGCCCTCACCCATTTTCGCGCAGAAGCCGATCGCCGCGGCGAAGTGCGCTGCCTGAGCCAATTGGGGGTTGTGCTGGCCCGACAGGCGCACTACCAACCGGCACAATCCTATTATGAACAAGCACTACAACTGGCCGAGCGCAATCAGTGGGATGAAGAGCAGGCACATCTGCTCTACGGTCTAAATATTGTTAATCGCTCCCAGGGCAACTACCAGAGCGCGCAATCTCAAGTAGAAGCGGCCCTGACGCTCTATCATAAAGCAGAGAACCGCCAGGGCGAAGCGCGAATGCTAACCGGGCTGGGTGTCCTTGCCCACATGCAGCGCGATTACGCAACCGCGGAGGATTACTATCAACAGGCGCTACAGATTCAACAGCTGATCGGTGATCGCAGCGGTGAGGCCGGGAGTCTGATGAGCTTGGGCCAGGCCATCCGCTCCCGGGGAGACTTTGGCAAGGCCGCAGTAATCTTGGAGGAAGCGACCGCGATCTTTGCGGCGTTGGGTAACCGCTGGTGGGAAAAGATTGGTTACAACGAGTTGGGAATTATAGCATTGTTTACCGGCAGCCTATCAGGTGCAGCAGAGTATTTTAATGACAGTTTACGACTTAGCCAAAACGTTGGCGATACATCGGGTGAGGCCATTGCACTGCTGAATCTTGGTCAAGCCAAACGGGAACAAGCCAATAACGTTCAGGCACGGGAACTGATTGAGCGGAGCAAGCAGATGCTGGAAGCACAGGGAGACCGCTATTTGCAGGCTCTCTGTTGGAGTGATCTGGCCCTTTGTGCACTACGGCTCCATCAACCACGGCGAGCCATCGATGACGCGCAATCCGCGCTGGCGCTCTACCGCGAATTAGATATTACATCGGCGCTGCCCGCCGAGTTCTGTACGCTGGCAGAGGCACATGCCCAGTTGTGCGAAGAGAAGGAGGCGCTCGCACAGATTCAGCAGGCTTTACAGCGATTGGCGGAGATCGATCTGGAGGAGCCCGACTACCCGCAGCGGGATTATTTCACCTGCTATCAAATTTTGGCCACCTATGGTCAGGATGAGGCAGCCCAACAGGCGCTGGCCGAGGCGCACGCCATCCTTCAGACCAAAGCTGCACGGATCAGTGACCCGGCGATGCGGGCATCGTTTCTAGAAAATGTCGCGTTTAACCGTGAGATTGTGGTGGCCGCTGCACAACAGGGGTTAGTGGGCGGCTGAAGTGGATAGTACTGAAAGGTCCCCGGCACGAGCCACAACTTTGTTGCTTGACCAATCTTCCAGTGGCTCGTGCCGGGGACCTGCTAGCTGCAAATGCAAGTCAATCAACGCTGCACAATGGGAATATAGGTGGTGTGGCTCTGCTCGGTGGTCGCCAAGAGTGCGTAGATCCCGACCCCTTGGCTGGCAGCCGAGGCCAATTGGTTACCATTGGGTTCGGTGGTAAAGGTGGTCGCCAGGGGCTGCCACGACGCAACAGGGATTGGTTGGCGTCTGAAGTGAATAGTACTGAAAGGTCCCCGGCACGAGCCACAACTTTGTTGCTTGACCAATCTTCCAGTGGCTCGTGCCGGGGACCTACTAGCTGCAAACGCAGGTCAGTCAACGCTGCACAATGGGAATATAGGTGGTGTGGCTCTGCTCGGTGGTTGCCAAGAGAGCGTAGATGCCCACACCCTGGCTGGCAGCCGAGGCCAATTGATTGCCATTGGGTTCGGTGGTAAAGGTGGTCGCCAGGGGCTGCCACGCCGTAACAGGGATTGGCGGCTGAAGTGGATAGTACTGAAAGGTCCCCGGCACGAGCCACAACTTTGTTGCCTGACCAATCTTCCAGTGGCTCGTGCCGGGGACCTGCTAGCTGCAAACGCAAGTCAATCAACGCTGCACAATGGGAATATAGGTGGTGTGGCTCTGCTCGGTGGTCGCCAAGAGTGCGTAGATCCCGACCCCTTGGCTGGCAGCCGAGGCCAGTTGATTGCCAGGGGCTGCCACGAGGTAACAGGGATTGGTTGGCGGCTGAAGTGGATAGTACTGAAAGGTCCCCGGCACGAGCCACAACTTTGTTGCCTGACCAATCTTCCAGTGGCTCGTGCCGGGGACCTACTAGCTGCAAACGCAGGTCAATCAACGCTGCACAATGGGAATATAAGTGGTGTGGCTCTGCTCGGTGGTTGCCAAGAGTGCGTAGATGCCGACCCCTTGGCTGGCAGCCGAGGCCAATTGGTTGCCAGGGGCTGCCACGAGGTAACAGGGATTGGTTGGCGGCTGAAGTGGATAGTACTGAAAGGTCCCCGGCACGAGCCACAACTTTGTTGCCTGACCAATCTTCCAGTGGCTCGTGCCGGGGACCTACTAGCTGCAAACGCAAGTCAATCAACGCTGCACAATGGGAATATAGGTGGTGTGGCTCTGATCGGTGGTCGCCAAGAGTGCGTAGATGCCCACACCCTGGCTGGCAGCCGAGGCCAGTTGATTGCCATTGGGTTCGGTGGTAAAGGTGGTCGCCAGGCGCTGCCACGACGTAACAGGGGTTGGTTGGCGGCTGAAGTGGATAGTACTGAAAGGTCCCCGGCACGAGCTACAACTTTGTTACTTGACCAATCTTCCAGTGGCTCGTGCCGGGGACCTGCTAGCTGCAAACGCAAGTCAATCAACGCTGCACAATGGGAATATAGGTGGTGTGGCTCTGCTCGGTGGTCGCCAAGAGAGCGTAGATGCCCACACCCTGGCTGGCAGCCGAGGCCAATTGGTTGCCATTGGGTTCGGTGGTAAAGGTGGTCGCCAGGGGCTGCCACGAGGTACCATTCCAGAAGTGCAGGGCGTGGCTCGGCTCTGTGCCAGTTGATGCCGCCTGCAATGGCAGTGCTAGGTTGAAGCGCAGGTTGATCGAACCACCGTCGACCAGGCTCGCGGGATAGGCAATGAGCCGGTAGGGCTGATCGACAATGGTGGTGTTCACCGGCAACGGCGGCGTGCCCGCCATGCTCTGCAGCGCAATAAACTCACCCGCCTGCAATGTCAGCCCAGAACGGGCCACAAAGAAGGCACGACCATCGGAAGACGAGATAATTGGTGCCCAGCCGAATTGGCTAGCTGGACCAGGCAGACCACCGCCCCCCACGCCAAAGTCAACAATCGCCTCGCGACGCGGGTCGCTGCCATCGGGCGCTTCGGGCTCATCGACCCAGAGCTGAACATAGGCCGCGGGGGTAAAGGGCAAATCGACCGTGGTGCTGTGGCTGCCATTGTTGCTGGTCAGGGCAACTTCGGTCATCTGCTCCTGATGTTCAGGATAGATACGTGCTTTCAGCGACGCCGAGCTAGTCAGTGGCTGAGTCACCGAGATGGCCAGCGTGGTTCCACCGGGAATCGTGGGCGTCACGGGATCGATGAGCATCACCGGTGCCCAGCCACTATCTTTTTCGAGGAAGAGCGTGTTATCGCCCACGCTGATCGTCTCGCAGCCATATTGGTTGCGGGGCGTCTCTGGGTTCAATGCGTTGTCATTGATGTCAATTAGACAGAGCCGATCGCCAGCCTGTGCACCGTGCAGCTGAATTTGGGTGCTGCCCTTGCTCGGTTTGCCCTGGTCGATCACGCGGTTGTTGCGGAAGATCACCGCTCGGGCCTCCGCGGACGCGGCCTCGCCATCGCGGTAATCGAGATCAAAGAGCTGATTAACCACGGGCAGGGGTGCGCCACTGGGGGCAACAAAGTTGACCTTGGTTAGATCCGCGGGCAGGGCTGTGGGGCCGGCGTCGGCGCTGGGCGCGGCCAGCCACGGATACCAGAGCTGCATGGTTGCCCACTCGTCCCGCTGGAGTTGGTCATTGTGCGACGTGTGCAGACAGTTGGCCGCCCAGTGACCATCGTCAAAGACAAACTCGCTATTTTCTTCAAAGTAGACCCAGCCCATGGCGCTGCCGGTGCAGCTATAGACATTTTCAATCACAAAGTCGTTGCGGAAGCGGAAATAGGTATCGTCGAGGTAGAGCAGATAGTGCCCCAACTCGTGGGCCAACACCGCGGCCCAATCGCCACTGGTGTCAACCGTGCCGCTGATGCCACCGGTACCGCTGATTGGCGTGCCGGGCAGGCCGAAGCGATTCCACGTTGCGCCCATGTAGGCGCGACCCGGTTCATAGACGAGCTTATGTTTGTCGCCCGTCCCATCCCAGAAGGGATCGACGGTCAGTGTTTCGACCGTGCCACCGATGTCGGCTTCGGGGCGCAGGTTATTGTTGGCAAAGAGCCAGACGTCGGCCTTGTCCCAGCTTTCGTAATTCTGGCGCACCGTGACCGTACCGAGGGCCATCTGTGCATTGGTAAAGTCGTAAAATTGCGCGGAGGCCGCGAGAATGTTATCACGCAGTTGCGCCTTGTACGCGGGATCTCC
Organism: Caldilineaceae bacterium; assembly: GCA_965228585.1. Taxonomy (GTDB): domain Bacteria; phylum Chloroflexota; class Anaerolineae; order Caldilineales; family Caldilineaceae; genus JAHBVH01. The sequence continues at coordinate 1,507,950 of CBDDHX010000009.1, read as the reverse complement.
TTCCAGATTCCACTGTGCAGTGAGATCCAGATTGTGTAGCATGAGCGGGTGGCCGTCGCTGATCACAATCGTCATTTGGCCAAGTGGATCTTCTCTGTAGGCCGCGGGCGAGACGACCGCGGGGGTGCCGCTGGTGTAATAGAGCGAATAGCGCTCGGTGACAGAGATGGGCACCGTGGCCCAGAGCGCGGTGCCATCCGCGATCTCCGCCCGATCGAGCAGGTAGCCAGCGCGATTGACTCGATAGATCTTATCGCTGCTGTCGGTGTAAACACGGGCACTGAGTGCAACGCGGCAATCCGTGGCCGATTCGAGGCAGACGCGAATGGGACAAGTTGGGCGCGCCAGCGTGGCCTCGATCCAGGTGGTGGGCGAGAAGTGGGAATTTTGGGTGGGCCAGCCATAGTCCACCCCATTGTCGGTCACCCACTGATGATAGATGCCCAGGCCAAAGGGCTGTCCACAGGTGGTGCTCAGCTCGCTCAGCGGAATCTGATATTCCGCAACATCGGGCAGGGCCGCGGTGTCGGCACTTTGTGCCACGGCTTGCCAGTTGGTCAGCGTGGTCTCTTCCCAGGTGTCGACCGAACTGCCGGTGCCCATGTAGCTGCGTTGAAAACTGTCAACCGGGCGCACCCGCAGCGAGTAATCCTCGGGGCCAGCATATTTGTCGCGGCCATGATCACGATCCAGGTTCAGGCTAAAAAAGCGCTGGTTAAAAGAGCCTTGCACCCCTTCAATACAGGCGTAAAAGAAGTCATCGTCCTGTTTGAGATAGAGGTTGCTGGCCGTTTCATTGTGATCAATGTACTGATAACGCAGCGCGTTGCGATATTCATTGTCGGTGTCGCAAAAGCCGTCGAGCTTGCCCTGTTCAGTCGCGTGCGGAATCGTGATGGTGGCCGGCGGTGGCGTATATTCGACCGCCAACAGTGGTGGGTTGCGCCCTTCTCGGCTATCGAAAACACGGCTGGCAGAGGGGGAGTTGCCGCTGATTTGCAGCCCATGATTGCGATAGCGCAGCGGTGCATAGTGCCATTGGCGCACGAGATCGGTAACATCGGCACGCACCGTGATACCGTCTTCTTCAGGGGAGATCATGCTCAGGCGCGTCGTTTCGGTGGGCGGCTGGGTGCGATAGGTGACTGTCTTTTCGCTCCAGCTTTGGCTCACCCGGCGAATGGGCAGCTGCCACTTCTCCTCCCCGTTGGCCGTCTGCTGCTCGAAGGTTAGCGTGGCGCGTTCGATGATCGAGCCCGCCGGGATGGCAGCCAGATCAAACTGAATGAGCAGATCGGTCTGCGTTACAGCAGTCAGGCTCTGTGAAGCGACCGCAAGTTCGTCGGCAGCACCGAAATTTTCTGCTGGCTTTGCGGACACAATTGAGGCATCGGCCACTGGTTTGAGGGTAATCGATGCCAGTGGTGCGGTTGGTTCGCGCTCGGGCGCGGCGATGACCGCTGGGGCAGTGGCCGACCAGACCGCCGTGCCACCGACCAAGCTGAGAAGCGTCAGTGTGATGATGAAGTACAGGTTGCGTAGCCGCGGCATTCGGGGTTCTCCTTACTCAAAAATTTTCCTCTAGCAAAAGATTCTTCCACACAAAATTCTGCTGCCAGTGCTCTGTTGACGCATACAGTTGTACAATTGCCTCTGTACAATTGCCTCTGTACGGTACAATCGGCGGTTACAGTGACTGCGTACCTGTCCTGAAATTCTCTGCAACGACGTAGCCGGCTAGAGGTGGTTCAAGCACCACAGTCGCTTTCAGGAGAGGCTCCAAAACCAACAGTACGCCGGCTCACCATGCACCGTCGCCCTGATTGGCTTCGATGCGACTGTCGCGTTCGGCAACAACACGGGGAAGATCGAGAATGGTGATGGTGCCATGCTCAAAGGTGAGCAGATCGCGCCGCCGCCACTCGCCCAAAATGCGATTGACCCACTCGCGGCGAGCGCCCACCATAGAGGCCAAATCACTCTGGCTCAAGCCCAGATCGAGCACATAGCGTTTGCCCGGTTCCACTGCTTCGCCATAGCGTGCATTGTTATCGAGCAGAATGTGCAGTAGCCGTCCCGCGGCATCGAACTGTGCAATCGATTCGGCGTAGGCCGCGGTCCACCGTAATTTGCCAGCCATGAGGCGAGCCAGGTTGATTCCCAACCCGTTCATGGTTTGCAGGTGGTGTAGAAAGTGCTCCTGCGACATTACCAGCAGGCTCACGCTGCTGATCGCTTTGGCCGCGGTCGATCGTGGTTCATTATCCAGCGCGGCAAATTCGCCGAGCAGATCGTTGGCAGCAAAGATGTCAATTGAAGTCTCGTTGCCAGAGGGGCTGATTTTGAAGATGCGCACCTTGCCCTTGAGCAAGATGTAGATCTCGCGACTCTCGTCCCCCTGATGAAAGAGCAGCTCGTCCTTTTTGTAATCGCGGGCACGCAAATCTTCAATTAACAATGCCAGCGCGTTCTCGTTCAAATCGGCAAAAAGCGGAATCTGCTGCAAACGTGCAATCCGGCGCGCGAGCGTACTGTCTTGCATTTCTTCCCCCAGTGGTTATAGAATACATCTTATTTTTGATGACGCTTGTGACCCAAGAAACGTCGCGGCTGTGCAGTAGATCACAGCGGTGGTGTGCGCGCCATTCTATGGCCATGATCAAGGTCAGGGTAAGATGGAGTTTTTCTGGCGATGATGTCCAAAGTTTATCACATCCAAACCATTATACTATGAATATCTTCACCTGGTTGATCATCGGTCATCTTGTCGGCGACTGGATGTTGCAAAATGACTGGATGGCCCGGGGCAAACAACGTAGCCTCTTTACCCAGGCAATTTTTGTACACTGTGCAGTCTACACCCTCACCTTGCTCGTCGCGCTCTGGATCGCCACGCTTGACCGTACCGTGCAGCCTCCCTATTTCACCTTTCTCGCCACTATCTTTTTTTCCCACTGGATCATCGACGCGGGCAACCTGGCCCACCATTGGGTGCGCTGGTGGAAACAGAGCCGTCTGCTCTTCGTGCGCATCATGGTCGACCAAACGTTGCATGTCCTGGTGTTGGCCGCCCTGATGGAATGGTGGCTTTGAGAGACTTCCCGCCAAACGCAAAGGCCGTTGGTCGATGTCGAGCGCGGGCCGCAGATTGGCATGGAACCTGGTACCGAGAGAACACTCACCTGTTGGCCTCACATAATCAATCCACATAATCAACCCACACAACCCATTGGAGCTTTGGCATGACATCTCACCTGACCCATCCCCTGCTCAAAGAAAATTTCTGCCTCGCCATCTTTGCCGAACTACTCAGCGTTCCTTCCCCATCGAGCCATGAACAGCAGGTCGCCGCGATTGTGCGCAGGCGGCTGGACGAACTCGGTTATCCTCACGAAACTGACGGCGCGGGCAATGTGCTGGTCCGGCTGGCGGGGCAACAGGCCGACGCGCCACTGCTCTGCTTGGCCTCGCACATGGATGAGATTGGCTTTGTGGTGACCAGCATTGAGGATGATGGGACGCTGCGCGTCGTGCGCTCGGGTGGGCTCTATCCCTGGAAGCAAGGGGAAGGGCCGGTAGAGCTACTGGGCGACGAGCACTCGATTATCGGCATGTTGTCGATGGGATCCACCCACACCGCCACCGGCGACCAACCAATCACATGGGATGATGTGCGCGTGCTCACGGGTCTCTCGCGCGCCGAATTGGCAGCGGCTGGCGTGCGCCCCGGCACACCGGGTGTGCCCACGCGCGAGAGCGTGGGTCCCTTCATCTTTGGCCCCGAAGCTGATCCCCTGGTTGGGGCGTGGACCTTTGACGATCGCATGGGTGTTGCCATGCTGCTGCGGATCCTGGCCGAATTGAAAGCGCAGAATCTACAACCCCAGCGGCCAACGCTCATCGCCTTCACCGTCTGTGAAGAAGTGGGCGGGTTGGGCGCCAAAGTCGTTGCCAAGCGAGAAGCGCCGGAAACCTTTATCGCGGTCGATGGTTCGCCCATTCCGCCCGGCACGCCATTGGCCATTGATGGCCGCCCCGGGATCTGGAGCAAAGATCGGCTGGCTCCCTATGACGTTCAACTGCTGCGCGATCTCGCGGCCGCGGCTCAGCGTGTGGGCACGGAATTGCAGCCCGTTGCCTATGAGAGCGCGGCGAGTGATGCCAGCCTTGTTTTTGCCGCGGGCCTGGCCGAGCGCATCGCCTGCGTGGGCCACGTACGCGAAAACAGCCACGGCTACGAAGTGGCGCGCGCGTCGGTCTTTGAAAACTCGGTGCGGACCTTACTTGAATTTTTAGCGACGTGGAAATAGCCGCTCACATCTCCCGACTGTGGTCACTCTGCCTGTAGACGGGGTCTCGTTCAGCGGTTGTGTGAATGCAGGTCGGTGCAACGCACGCGCTTGCAGACAATGCGAAATTGCCCCCGGCTGTCTCTCTGTTGATTGTCAATTCCTCTCTATCCGGGTATACTGTGACCATGAATAGAGAGACACAAAACAGTGGCCAACGAGCCTTGGCTGGCAGAGTGACCCGGCTGCAAATTCAGAAGAAAAACAAGGAACGGACCAACGTTTATTTAGATGGCGAGTACGCATTTTCGCTGGCCCTTTCGCTGGCACTGGGATTGCAAAAGGGGCAGGAGCTGAGCGCCACCGAGGTGAAAGCGCTGCAAGCTGAGGATGAGATCAAGCGAGCCTATGCCGCGGCGCTGCACTTTTTGGGCTATCGTGCCCGCAGTGTAACGGAAGTGGAGCAACGGCTGCAACGGCGCGAGTTTGGCGAACGGGCCATTGCCCAAACGGTCGAACGGCTTCAGCGGGAAGGCTATCTCAACGACAGCTCATTTGGTCACGCCTGGGTGGAAAGTCGACTGCGCTCCAGCCCGCGCGGCAGCCGTGCCCTGCGTCACGAGCTTCGCCGCAAAGGTCTTGAAACCGAGATCATCGACGAAGTGTTGGAGACGGTGGAGATTGATGAAGAAGCGGCGGCATGGGCGGCCATTGAAGCCAAGCTCGATCGTTGGCGCGCACTTGAAAAGCTCCCATTCCAGCAAAAGGTCGGTAGCTTTCTGGCGCGGCGCGGCTTTGGCTACGAAATAGTTCGTCCCGTCGTCGAACGGGCGTGGAACGAACTCCACCCCGAAAGTTCCTCCTTTGATCCACTTGATTGATCCACTGTTTGGACCGTTATGAGCACCACAAAATCGACCAGAGCGAAACGCCCCCGTCGGCCTCGCATCCGGGCACGCAATTGGCGCATCGAGGACATTCCCGCCGTCGTCGCCTGCCATCGGGCAGCCTATCCCGAATATCCCGAAGATGCCTATTACACTGAACGCTTCTACGAGCTACAATTCTCGGCCTTTCCAGAAGGGCAATTTCTGGCCGAGATCGATGGCGTCGTGGTTGGTTACACAACGTCGCTCATTGTTCAGTTAGACGACCAGACCCACACCTACACCTATGAGGAGATCACAGGTGCGGGCACATTTAGCAGCCATGATCCCAGCGGCGATACCCTCTACGGCGCAGACATTGGGGTCCATCCCGATTATCGGGGCTTGGGCGTTGCAGGGAAATTGTACGAACAACGGAAACGGCTGCTCAAGCGCTACAACCTGCGGCGCATGGTTGCCTACGGTCGCATCCCGGGCTACAACGCAGTGGTCGGCAAGATGACCGCGGAAGAGTATGTGCAGCGGGTAATTGCCGGCGACCTGCGCGATTCGGCGTTGCAAGCCCATCTAAAGGCAGGCTACACAGTTAAGCGGGTGATGCTTGACTTTCTCTGGGACGATTCGAGCCTAAACTATTCGACATGGCTGGAGATGCCCAACCCAGTTTATCAGCCCGAGAAACGGCAGATTGCCGCGGCCCCACTGCAACGGCCCGTGCGCAAGATCCGTGTCTGTGCTGCGCAATATTACATGCGTCCCATTCGCTATTGGGATGAGTTTGAACAGACCGTTATGTTCTTTGTGGATACGGCAAACACCTATCACTGTCACTTCTTGATCCTTCCAGAGCTATTTACGGTTCAACTCTTTAGCCTCATGCCTTCGGACATCGATAGCCAGAGCGCCATTCGGCAGCTCGCCGGATTGCAGGAGCGCTACATTAATCTCTTTAAACAGGCCGCCGCGGATCACGGGCTCTACATCATCGCCGGTTCCCATCCAGAAGTGCGCAACGAGAAGGTCTACAATGTTGCGCATCTCTTTACGCCCAGCGGCACCGTTCACACACAAGATGCCCTGCACATCACGCCGATTGCACGCGAAGATTTTGCCATCGAACCGGGGGAAGAGATCAAGGTATTCGACACGCCCTTGGCACGCATCGCCATCCTCGTCTCGTATGATATTGAATTTCCTGAATTGGCGCGACTGGTCACTGTGGCGGGGGCCGAAGTGCTCTTTGTGCCCTATAGCACCGACGAGAAGAATGCTTACGACCGCGTGCGCTACACAGCACAGGCGCGCTCGGTGGAAAACTCAGTCTACACCGTATTGGCGGGCAATGTGGGCAATCTGCCCACGGTGAAAAATTATTTGATCAATTACGGCCAAGCCGCGGTCTTTACGCCCAGCGATTTTGCCTTTCCGCCCAGCGGCACTGCGGGCGAGGCCGAACCCAACGTCGAAACAGTTGTCATTACCGATCTGGATCTCACCAGCCTTGCACAACAGCGCGAGTACTCACGCGCCCGTCATCTCTTTGATCGACGGCTCGATCTCTATGATGTGCGTGCAAAAAAGCCAGTCAAGATCATCCGCACCGAGTGACTGCTCCCAAGCCTAGAGTCGATGGGCTTCTATGACAGAGTCAAGAGACGCCAGCCCTCTCTTGGCAATAAGGAATGAGAGTAAGCAATGGCAGTAAACGCGTATCAACCCCATACCTACTGTTCCTATTGCGGTCAGCCCTATGGCACGGATGCCAGGTGGCCTCGACACTGCACCCATTGTCAGAACATCACCTTTCGCAATCCACTGCCCGTTGCGGTGGTGGTCCAGCCGGTGGATCGGGGCATCCTCACCGTACGGCGCACGATTGAGCCGCGCAGTGGCTGGCTGGCCTTGCCTGGCGGTTACATTGACTGGGGCGAAAGCTGGCAAGCCGCGGGCGCACGTGAGCTGTGGGAAGAAGCGGGGCTGCGCATCGAGCCGGCGGGGCTGCGTGAGGTGCAGGTCTTTAGTGCAGGTAATTCAACTTTGATGATCGTGGCCTTGGCACCACCGCTCACGGCTGCGGATCTGCCACCGTTTATTTCCAATGAAGAAGCGAGCGAACGGCTTATCCTCACCGAGCCTGAAGAGCTTGCCTTTCCACTCCATACCGATCTGTTGGCCGCCTATCTGGCCGGTGAGTTACAGCAGGTACGCAGCGGGTAGTCGCCCACGCAGCGCCGATGAGCAACCTTTGCTGCCGCCGACAGAGTGAAGGCGCTAACGAGAATGGGAATCGCCAGATTGCAGAATCACTGCCCGGTTGGCGACGGCTCGTTGACAATTCAGCATTGCCAGATCTCGGTTGCAGATTACCAGCGTCTGTTGGCATTGCAAATTCGCGGGGTCAAAAACCCATTTCGAACCGAGCAAAGCCGCGTCAGCGGCTGCCGATTCAGTGGTTGAGACGGCTGCTCACGGATAGACGCCCAATTGATTGGCTTTTCCCCCCAATGTCAACGGCACCTTGCGTAAGCTCTGTTTGAAAACGGTCCTGTTACCCCCTTTGGTAGACCACCAAAGATCTACGGTTTTCGAGCCAACCGCACTGTAGTTCAGAGCACTATTGCAGTTCGCCAGCGTCATTGAACCATGTGCAAATCGCCGTTTCGCTATTTTCAGAAGAGCATGATTTGCGCACCGAGAAGAGCTTACCAGTGGAGAGCAGACAACGCGATGGGTGGCTCTTCTCGACAAGTTGCGTGAAGTCGCGTACGTCCAGAACAGATAAGGAGCTGTGTCGTGAGCCATCAACCTAGTCAGCAGCGGTCCATTGTCTCGCCCGAAGACCAAAGCGCCACCTTCATTGAACTCTTCTTTGATCTGGTCTTTGTCTTTTCGGTCACGCAGGTTGTTAGCTTGCTACACCATGGATTGGATTGGTTGGCGATTGGTCAGGCGGTGTTGGTCTTTTGGCTGGTCTGGTGGGCTTGGACGCAATTCACCTGGGCGCTCAATGCCGCGGACACTACCCACCCCCTGGTAGAGCTGGGTACGCTCCTTGCCACCGGCGTTGCTTTTTTCATGGCGGTTACCCTGCCCCAGGCGTTTCATGACGCTGCGCTGTGGTTTGCCATTGCCTATGTGCTCGTGCGCATTTTGGGGCTAACGCTCTACATCTGGGTGGCATGGACCGATCCAGTACAGCGTGTTGCCGTACGCACCTTTGGGCTGGTTTCAATGGGTGGTTTGGTGGCCGTGCTGCTGGGCGGTCTCTTTGGCGGGGTGCTGCAATATATCCTATGGGGGTTGACAATTCTACTAGATGTCATTGCCGCGTTGCGAGGTGCACAGGCCGAAGGGTGGAATCTGCACCCCGAGCACTTCAGCGAGCGTCACGGGCTCTTTGTGATCATCGCGCTGGGCGAGACGCTGATTGTGGCCGCCGGCGGCATGGGCAGGGTAGCATGGAGCAGCGATCTGCTGTTGGCTGCGCTGCTGGCAGTGGCCATTACCTGCACCCTCTGGTGGAGCTATTTCACCAGAGTCAAGCCAATGTTAGATCGCGCGTTGGAAGCACGCGACGGACCCGCACAGGCAATGGTGGCACGTGATGTCTACAGTCTCGTTCACTTTCCCATGTTTTGCGGTGTCATCGCCTATGCAGTGGTCATCGAAGCGGTGATCACCCATGCAAGCACGCCGCTGCACTGGGATCTCAGGTTGGCTTTGGCCGTTGGGCTGCTCTGTTTCGTGGGCGGCGCGGCCATTGCCGTCTGGCGCGCCACCAAGCTCGTCCTCGCGGTGCGGTTGATCCTGATCCTGATCACGGCCGGTCTTCTCATTGGGATCACTGGCATCGCGCCCCTGCTGTCACTGGCGATTGCTTTTGTCGGCGTCTTGCTGATCGTCGTCATCGAACAACGGATGGCAGTCTGATCAACAGAACGCAGTGCTGACCACTCCAGCAAGTTGAGCGCTCGGCGCTCACGGATTGGCATTCGCCTCTGCATGTTGGCGCAGGCCAGCCAGGAATTCGGCAAAGGCCTGGTTCAAATCGGGCAATGTGCGTCCGATCAAGGGCAGCAACGGGCCACGGAAGCGTTCGGTGACAGTCACCTTCGTCCGCCCATTCTCCAGCGGTGTGAGGGTAAAGGTGCGTTCGCCCCGAAAGAGACCCAGCGGCATGCCACCGCTCCAGACCATGGTGTGTGGCGGATTAAAGGTAGAGACGACTACAGGAAATGCTCGGTTGGGGCTCAGCTTGGTGTAGGCAGTGATCTTGTTGCCGGCGTCAATCGTACCTTCGATGCGATCAACGGTTGGATCCCAGGCCGGATAGTTGGGCGCATCGGTCAGGATGGACCAGATCAGCGAGGGTTCGGCAGCAATCGTCGTTGTGGCGGTGAATTCTTTCATTTTTCCTCCTCAAGAATGGATCTCTTTGCGCTGCTCGCCGACATGCCGCCCACTCGAGTTTGGATCGGCACCACCAAACAAGGTGGTGTGGACGCACGTTCTTTGGTATACTTTTCCGTGGCATACTTTCTGTTGGATACCTGATGAATCTATAGCAGTTGCCAGTGGTCGCCGACTGATTCCCTCTGGTCGATCGTTTGCATGCCAACAGCATCTGTCCCGATTATTCCACAAGTAGGCCCAAAAGCAAATTTGTCAATTTATCAATCCGGCCCAGGCGTGGTCGAAATAATTGGCATTATCAAAATTTTACCCTGCGTGAACAATTAGAAAGAAGAACCAAATGGAAACTCCGGATATTCAGCGCCCCCCCAAAGAACTCATTGAAGGACTGAAGAACATTGGCAGCGCCACGGCCAGTGGTGAATTGGCCCGGTTGGGCATTCGCAATTCACACGTGGTGGGCCCCGTGCCGCGGACACCGGGCAGTGTTGTGGTTGGCCCCGCGCTCACATTGCAATTCATGCCCAAACGTGAAGACCAATATGATGTTGACGAATATGCAGATCCGGAAAAGCAGCTACACCGCCACGTTCTCTATCACACCCAACCGGGGGATGTTGTGGTCGTCGATGCACGCGGTGATCTCACCAGTGGTGTCTTTGGCGAGATGATGCTGACCTTCTTCAAGGGGCAGGGTGGTGCCGGCGTGGTCATTGATGGCTGCATCCGCGACTTTCCCCATGCCAAAGATCTGGGACTGGGTCTCTGGCTCAAGGGTACCACCCCCAACTTCCACACCCAAACCAACATTGTGCCCCACGCGGTGAACGTTCCCATTGCCTGTGGCGATGTTTACGTGATGCCGGGTGACATCATTGTGGCAGATGATGATGGTGTGGTGGTTGTGCCGATTGGGCTGGCGCCCGAACTGCTCAAGAAAGCCAGCGAACATGTGGAGTGGGAAGAGTTCTCGCGCATGCGGCTGGAACAAGGCGGTCACCTGCGCAAATACTACCCGCTCTCGGAAGAGGGCCGGGCTGAGTATGAGGAATGGAAGCAGCAGCAGGGCTAATCGAGAAATCATGGTACTGTTGCACAACGGAGGAATCAGCGTTCTCTAACGCTGGACGTGCGCCTGAGAAAATGCGCACTCCGCACGGTGCAAGCTCTATTTGCTTTCTCCATGAGGCCAAATCAACATAGAAATGACCCACGAAGCGCACGGAATTTCACACAGATCAAGAAATTCTGCGCCCCTCTTGATGTAATCTGGGATCATTCCTATATCAACTGGCCCAAGCCGCAAGCGCAGTGCCCATCCAGGGACCAAGAATAACGGGGGAGTGACCGATCCGATCGGCCGCTCCCCCGTTTTCGCTTACCCAACGATCATCCGTACCGCGCCACGCTCAGCGGGCATGTTCCACCCGAGGAATATCATCCGGTTGAGCAGGCTGCGATGCACGTTCATTGCTCCGTGGCTCATTCACTGCAGCGCGCTCACCGCTGGCATGCGCCTGGCCAATGGGACAGCTATCTCCGCTCAACAGCGCCACATCGTCTATAAAGAGACTGCTGCGGTACCACGAATCCGTTATCACCAGAAAACTGAGCGTGACCTCTTCACCGGCATAGTCGCTGAGATCGATCAGATCCGCCGTCCAATCGAACACTTCGTTGCGCTGGCAGAGATCCCACAGCGCGATGGTGTCAGTGAAGCCGGCCGCTGTAACTTCCAAATACGCATAATCATAGCCACAAATATCGGCTGATTCCAACTGATATTGGTAGCTCAGCGTCGCCTGTTGCCCGGCAGGAATGGTGACACTCTGCGCGATCTCTGCTTCCTCGCGGTTGGCCCCACCCAACCAGGCAAAATAGCCGCCGTTGGCGGGCTCCAACGCAGCACCACACGCTTCCGCATTGCAGATCAGAGGAAAGTCTAAGCGTGAGTATTCGGACCAAACAACCGCACCCGCGTCAAAGTTGCCATTTTCCAGTTGATCGACGCAGGCACCAGGTAGGGCTGTTGGCACGACAGTTGGTGGTGCGGTCGTTGGCGTGGGTGCAGGTGTCTCAGTCGCCGTTGGCGTCGCCGTGGCCGTCGGTGTCACAGTGGGCAGATCCGTTGCCGTGGGCGGCACGGGCGATTGGGCAGCCGGTGGCGTCTTTGTTGGCAACGCAGTTGCAGTCGCTGTTGGCACCGGCGTTGGATCGCTGGCCAGGAAGCCAGCATACAGCAGCCGGTTGGGCGAGCCACCGCCAATTCGCGTCAGTTGGTTTTGGCTTGCGTTGCCCACCACATCAGCCAGCACCGTTGCCGGATCGGCCGTTGGATTCAGCGCTAAATAGAGGGCAATGACACCCGCAACGTGTGGTGCAGCCATTGATGTGCCACTGTAGGCAGCCGTGGCATTATCGCGCTGATTGACGGCCGATGTGATCTGCTGCCCCGGCGCAAATAAGTCCACACAGCTGCCATAGTTCGAAAAAGAGGCCCGTTGGTCGTTGCGAGTGGATGCGCCAGTGGTAATGGCTTCTGCCACTCGGGCGGGAGAGCTATTGCAGGCGTTCTCATTCTCATTGCCCGCGGCCACCACATAGCTCACACCGGCCGCGATCGACGTACGCATTGCATGGTCCAATGCAGCGGAGACAGTGCCTCCCAAGCTCATGTTGGCAACCGCAGGCTTGGTGTGATTTGCCGTCACCCAATCGATACCCGCAATCACCTGCGCGTTGGTGCCACTGCCATCACAATCCAGGACACGAACTGGATGTAACGTCACGGCTTTGGCAACACCATAGATCGTACCCCCAATGGTACCCGCCACGTGGGTGCCGTGCCCCTGACAATCGTCGGTACCGTTACCGTCGTAAATGGTGGTGACACCCGCGCCGATCCTGCCCGTAAATTCCTGATGCGTGGCGCGAATTCCGGTGTCGATCACATAGGCGTGAACCCCTGCCCCCTCGGCGGCATACTCATAGCGATCATCCAACGGCAAACGAGCTTGATCGAGTCGATCGAGCCCCCAGGTAACCGGCGTCTGTAGTCCCTCGAGCGTGATCGTGCGATTGGGCTCAACAAAAGCCACATCGGGATCAGTGGTAATCGCCATCACGCCATTGGATGGAATTTGGGCGGCAAAGCCGTGGATCGCATGCTCGTAGGTATATAGAATTTCGCCACCGGCCCGGTCTACCAACGCCATCGTGCGTTGTGCCACGGCCTGGCGTGCCGCGGCTCTGGCTGCTCCCCCTTCGCGCGTGGCGGGACGCGAGAGGTCATCGTGAAATACCACAATATATTGATCCGGGACAATGGTGCTATCGGCGGTTGCGCTGCCACCGGTGACCAAGGGCAAAAAGATCGTCGTGTTTGTATCCTGTGCCCGTGCAACCGTCCGTCCGAGCAACAGCACCAATCCAAGCAGAGAGAGTGCAACGAAGGTATACCCGATTTTTCCCACAATATTCTTTTGCAATATGAAAGCTCCTTTGGCTCGTCCAATGAATGTAAGCGCGTGAATTTGCGCAGATGGATTCACAATGGTGTTGGGTGACAGTCGCAACGAGGGGGCAGCGGTGGCGTGGGGGCAAGGCAGGCGATGTTCATTGCTCAGTAAACAGAAGCGCGGCACACAGGTGTTTCAATTGCAGGTGCTTCAATTGCAGGGCCGCTGACTCTCCAAGGATTATTTCATGTTGTGGAAAAGTCTGCAAGCAGCCGGTCGCGAGAAAATGACCGGTGGAATATGGAGGGAAACCGTAGGCAAAAAACGGTTCGGTGCAAAGCTGCAATAGCTGCCTGGGGATGCGAGAGCGGAAATGGAACGGCATCATCGGCTGCGGTGATGCCAATGATGCCCGTCCACCCCCACATTCATCGTCTGACAATCAACCTTGCAGCGAACAGGAATCGACGGGTAAACGGTGCAGAGGCCATTGGCATATAGCGTTGATGGGGAACGGCAATGATGGTGGGCAGCAGAAAATCGACGCCCCATTCTGCTGCCGTCAGGTGATCTTTGCCACCCGAAAACCGAGATCGCGGTAGTGTTGGTTGGCAAGATCCCAAGAGCGAGAGGCACAGCGGACAAACTCGATATCCCGAAATCCGCCGCCACGCAAGACACGACGCAACGCGAGACCACTGTTCTTCTGCAACTGCTTCTCATAATCTTCATAAGTATCCAGCCAGACCGAGGCAGTCCACTCCCAGACATTGCCAGCCATGTCGGCAAGACCAAAGGGGCTAGCCCCCGCGGGATACTGACCAACCGGGACTGTCACGCCAATGGTGAGATCAAAGTTACAGCGGGTGGTATCCGGCGGCTCATTGCCCCACGGGTAGATTCGGCCATCGACGCCCCGTGCAGCCTTTTCCCACTCCGCTTCAGTGGGCAAACGCACTTCGGCCCATTCACAGAAGCTCACGGCATCATACCAACTCACGTTCACCACGGGGTGCAATTCTGTGCCCCGGGGAATTTTGCCATCTTGCCAATGGGCTGGCGTATCATATTCGGTCGCTTCAACAAATAATTTATACTGTGCATTGGTCACGGGAAACCGGGCAATGGCATAGTCGTCTACATGAAGCCGGAATTGGGGCAGCTCGTCTTCGAACATGTGCACATCATCATTGGGATTGCTCCCCATGATAAATTCACCAGCGGAAATGGTTACCCATTCAAAACCGAGCAGAGAATGTTGGCGCTGGACGTGGCTCTCTACCAAGTTTCGGACTGCGAGTGACTCGGTGCCTTCCCCGTCTCCGGCATCGTGCTCACCTTCGATATCATCCGCGGTGAAGATGCGGCTGCGCTCTTCCAACAGCGCCTGTACCACACTAAAATCATCCGGAGGTGCCGCGGCGTCCACAGCCAATTCGGCATCCTCCTCATCATCCCACACACGAGCCCACTCATCCATGGTCGGTGGCCGGGATTGTGCGGGTGATTGGGGCGGGCGCGCGGTGGCAGTGATCGCCGGACGCGGTGATGGTTTGGGTTCTACCGCCGGTTCGTCCGCCACTGGTTGCAAGCGCGACGAAGCTTCGGTTACGACTGCCTCATCGAGCGTATCGATCGTTTCGACGACAGACCAGCGATGGGACGAAGGGGCGGGTGGATCGGGATCCACATCATGCTCGGCAATTGCCTGTGACAGGGTCAGGGTAAGTTCATCAACCGAAACGGCTGAATCGTCGGTTGCTCCCTTCGGTTTGTTGGTCTGCTCATCAACAGCGGCAGCCGATTGGGACTCTTCCGGCAGTTGAACCGCGGGCGGTAGCAGCTCCTGCCGCGGCAAGACGGGCAAGGCAGCGGTCGCTGCTGACGGGCCCTCATTTCCGCCCGATTCGAACCGTTCTGCGGTATCGGCAATCGAAAATAGGCGACCATCTTCTGATCGCATGTGCAGCACCGGTACGCCCCATTCCAGTGAGCGAGCATCGCTGAGGCTGATCGAGTTGCGAGCCTCCGCCACTGCAGCATCAACCGGTAAATTATCGGCAAGGGCTTCGTAAAAGGCCTGGGCAAACTCCACCGCGGCATCGTTCGTAATCTCATATTGCATGGCCAACACCGCAGGGATTCCGCTGTTGATCAAGGTTGCCGCGGTGCTCGACAACGAATCGTGCATACCGGAGCGTGCGCTGTCACATGCATTCAGCAACACCAGGCGCATGGATGCATGTTGCCTGGCGAGCAGACGAGCCAATTGTGAAGCATAGAGGTTGTGGCTCGTTCCATCATCGTTGCCGAGAACAATATACCCTTCGTTACGCTGTGCATCAAAGCCACCGTGGCCGATGAAGTGAAACACATGCCATCCGTCGGCCGTGGATCGCATGGCGCGCTGTAGCTCGCGCCAGTTGTTGGCGGCCATCCACGTTAGCTCAACTAGCCCGGCATCTTCCAATGCCTGAATAGCTGTGCTGACCCGCTGCCGCTCCATTTCCACATCCAGCGCCATGAGCATGTCGTCCGGATCCGAGATCAAGCCGAGGATCCGCAAGGGGCTGCCAATGGTCAGTGGTGGGGTGGTCTGCGGCAATTCGGTGTAGCGCACCAACGGCGTGTACGGGTTGAGGCAGATGTAGTCGCGCTTGCGCGGATCGTAGAGAAATTCCCACGGCAGGGCAGCCAGACGCGGAGAATGAATGCTCAGCTTGAGCCGCATGCCGCGATGTCGATAGGTAGCCTCACGCAGGCATTCGTTGTAGAGTGAGCGTGCTTCGCCAGGTAGCACAAAATTGAAGAGCATGCGGCCGAAATGCTCAACATCCTCATTTTGTTGGACCGGTGATGAACGGTGGGTTTCCGTTGAACGCAGAATCGCATTTTCCAGGCGGAGCAACTGCTTCTCTAGCGTGGGCTCATCATAGGGAAAACGAGCAACCTCACGTACTTCACCAGCATCGGACCGTACAACAATGGTGAATGAGTCACCGTCAAGATCGCTAATATTCAGTTCAAAATCCAAATATGCAGACAAATTGTTCATGTGTAGGCAGATGGTACATTGCTGATGTTGACTATCGGGACAAGTACTGTCTCGTCTCTTCTTTATCGTCTCTTCTTAATCGTCTGTTCTTTATCGTCTGATTGTTATCACCAGATCGCTATCATGAAAATCGCTTGCGGCAGCTATGGAAAAACGGGGTTTGCGATCTTTCGTTGACGAAAATGTGCTCGCTTGCAAGCCGCTACTTTGCACGAACGGAACAGTAGCGGCCTTTACATCAACTAGGCTGCAGGCTACAGGGCGGTTGGCTTGAAAACGGTAGGTTTCCCGCTTGCCGGAACTACTCTTTTCAAACAGAGCCCACCTTAGAACGCTGCAGGCCAGAACAGTGTAGGAATAGAACGCTGCAGGCTAGAACGCTGTAGGAATAGAACGCTGTAGGAACGGAATGACGTTCCGATTTTACGATGAATGTCTTAAGCATATACCACTGTTAACACCCATCATGGTACAGACAGCCTACAGCAACGGTGATATCATTGTCCATACGTCAAATGTCCTGATGTGACAGCAACGACAGTCAGTGAGTGGAGAATCAGTAAAGACCGGAAGAATTGCCTACGCATTTTCACTTAGGCACCGCGGTGGATTGTCAGAAGATCGAGGGAAAACCAACGGAGAAATGGGGAGAGCCATCAAGCCATGCCCAGCGGGTAAAGGTGTAAATGAATCCTATTTTGCCGAGACCACACTGATTGTGAGCCAGGCCGGATCTTGGACAACGGGAGACGGTGATAGCCACCGTTAGCTTCAATCACGACTCTCTTGGACCGCGTCAAATCAGGTGGTCTCGAGCGATTTATTGGGATAGCGATCTAGCGCGCCAAATTATCCGCCCACCGTTTATCTGCCCACCGTTTATCCGCCCACTGTGCAAAACCGCCACGGTTGGTGCGGAATCGTTACTTACTGGCGAAGCACTTGATACGAACCGGCAGCAGCTTGTACAGATAACGTCTCGCCCGGAGCAACGAGTGCTGGATCGGTGATTACTGTGCCATCTTCACGCTGGACGATGCTGTACCCGCGCTGCAAAATGCTCTGTGGGTTCAGACCTTGCAGCCGGGCACTCGCCGCGGCAACTTCCAGGCGGTGGCGTTGTAAGCGTTGGCGCAGGTGGGCAAAGAGGCGGTGAGTGCGATCATCCAGATGTTGACGCCGCTGATCGAGTTGGCGTTGGGGCGCAATTCGTTGCAAACGGGCCGCTCCGTCACGCAACCGTTGTTGCGTGAATTGCAGTTGCTCCTCTGCCCGAACAATGAGCTGTGCCCGGAGTCCACGCAACTGCTCACGCACCTCTTGCTGATCAGGCACAACCGCGGCGGCAGCGGCAGATGGCGTCGGTGCCCGGCGGTCGGCAACAAAATCGGCAATGGTGAGATCGGTTTCGTGGCCCACGCCCGTTACCACCGGAATGGCGCTTTCAGCAATGGCATGAGCTACACGTTCATCATTGAAGGCCCAGAGATCCTCAATGCTGCCGCCTCCCCTGGCCAAAATTAGCGTATCAATGGGTGCAACGTCGCGGCTATAACGATTGGCCGCGATTAGCATGTTGGCGATCTGGGCAGGCGCATCGATTCCCTGCACCAGCGTGGGAAAGAGCAGCACATCGACCAATGGCCAACGGGCCGAAAGAACGTTGAGCACATCGCGCAGGGCAGCAGCATTGGCGCTGGTGACAATGGCAAGGCGCTGGGGCTGAAGCGGAATCGGCCGCTTGCGCTCCCCGTCAAATAGACCCGCGGCAGCCAGCTTTTCTTTCAGCGCTTCGAACTGAGCATAGAGTTGACCGCGACCCGCGGGTTGGATGCGATTGGCGTAAAGTTGATATACACCCCTGTCAGGGTAGACGCCAACGTACCCATGCGCTATAATCTGATCGCCGTTGCTGGGCAGCCATGTGTGGGCCCGTGCACTGTTGCGCCACATGACAGCCGTGATTGTTGCACCGCTATCTTTCAGGCTGAAGTAGATGTGCCCACTGGCGGCTCGTTTCCAGTTACTTACTTCACCAGTAATCCACACGTCACTGAGCAGCTTATCCTGTTCAAAGAGTTGGACAATGTGGGTGCTCAGGGTGGAAACGGTAATTGGTTGTGTCATGGTCATGCAAGCCTCATGTCTCAGTCTTATCTATACCAGTGCTATCATTGTTCCGTACAATCGAGTTCGGTGTTGCGCACCCAATGCCTTTACTCATTTCCAGTTGATAGCAGTGCTCCGCATCCGTTTGCCCAACAGGAGGATCTTTCAATGCCGTATTCGCTGCCGTGCGTCCTTCGCATTCCCGTCATTGCGGTGACAATGCTGCTGTCACTTTGGTGGGCCGTTGATCCGCCAGCTTCACAGGCAAAGTCGATAACCGGTCATCAAACGATTCTCCTCCCAGACCTTGAGATCGAGATGGCCAGTGCAACAGAAAATATTGACATCGTCGCACCGCAAGCTGCGTCTCCCCCCATCAGCATCACCATGCACCCAGCCTCGCCAGAGATGCTGCAAGCTTACTTTGGTGCGCCCGGCCAGGGTAGACAGAGGCCACTGGGGCCAGCGCTACTGGTGACAAAAACCGTGGGCGTCGGTCCAGGCTGCGCCCAGTCGAACTTTCTAGTGGTTGCCAAATCAACGCAGATCTACTACTGTTACGTGGCCTTCAACGTCGGCACCACAACCCTCTACACGCACACGATTGTGGATGATCCCATTGGCGTGTTGGCATCTGCTTACTTCCACAAGCTGCCACCCAACAGTGACAAATCGGGCGCTTTCTTCACGCTACCCACGACCACCACAAGTAGCATCCGGAACCTGGTGAGCTGGCAAGCGCTGGACGAAAACGACGTTGTAGTGGAGGCAACGGCAGCGGCACAGGTTGTCGTACCCACGATTGCGTTAACAGCCACGCTGGGCAGTGATCCTGAAACATGTGGACAGGAAGCAGTGCTTTCAACATTGCCAGCCACCACAATTTCAATTTGCTACATCGTGGAAAATACCAGCTTGGTAACGCTGACGGGCCACACATTGTACGACAGCAATCATGGTCTGCTGCTGGAGGATGACCCGGAACCACTGGCCCCAGGCGCCACACGGACCGTAAAACAAACCATGCTCGTCACCCAAAGCAGTTCCAGCATTATCACTTGGACGGCCACCACAACCAATCTTGTCTCAGCCGAAGCTAGCAGTCGGACCACAGTCCAGGTGCCCTCCATTGAGCTACAGACCACTGTGGGGGCGGGGACGACGGATTGTCCCGTCACCGACACCATCACGGTCACCTTCGATAGCATGGTCACGCTCTGCTATATTGTGCAGAACACAGGCGGCTTTCCCCTCAACAAACATGCACTTTCGAACACCCTACAGATCTATCCACCCATCTCTATCACGCTGGAGCCGGGGGCAAGTCTGGGGATCACAGTTACGCTGCCCGCGACAGATACGATTCGCGGTGTGGGTGAATGGCGCGCCAGCGGCCCCAAAGGTCTACTCGCCATCGCGCAGGATGTTTTCACTGTCGCCATTCGAAGTGATGCCGTCATTGAAGTCTACGCCTTTTACGATGTCGATGGTCAGGGAGATCTCGAACCGATGGAGCCTGGTCTCGCAGGAGTAGAGATCCTACTGGAATCGCCCAGCGGCAGGCAATATACAGTCACCACAGACCAGAGAGGTATTGCCCACCTGGAGGGAATGCCAGAAACCGGGGATTACACAACGACTGTCAACACCACAACTATCCCCATCGGCTATCGCCAAACCACCAGTATGCGCTCTGTCCCCGTGAAACGAGGGCAGGTCGTTTCCCATCTCATTGGCTTCAGTGCACCGGAGGGCACAGACACAGATCAGGATACGATCGCGGACAAAGACGAACGCGCCGATGACTTTGATGGCGATGAACTACCAAACTATCTGGACTTGGACTCGGACAACGATGGGCTACCCGATCGCTTCGAGGGTCACAGTGATACCAATTTCGATGGACAGCCCAACCGTTTGGACCCAACCAGGTTTCTCTTCTTGCCCAGCACGAGCAGATAGAGCTGTGGCAGCGATCAGCACGGTCATCATTGTTACAACTGTGCTGATCGCACGGGGAATCGTTACTGAATATCCAGCAACTCCACTTCAAAGATGAGCGTGGCATTGGGGGGAATGACGCCGCCGCCCGCGCCACCCGATCCATAGGCCAAGTCCGGCGGGATTACCAGTTGACGTTTCCCACCGACATTCATGCTCAGCACCCCTTCATCCCAGCCGGGGATCACCTGGCCCACACCGATGGCAAAGGCGAAGGGCTGCCCACGGTCCAGGGAACTGTCAAACTTTGTGCCGCCATCCTGCAGCCAACCGGTGTAGTGAACGACCACGGTCTGGCCCTTTTGCGGCGAAGCACCCGCGCCGACTGTAAAGTCATGATATTGCAGGCCGCTTGCGGTTGTTGTGAAATCGCTGGCATCAACATCAGTGGGGCTAGCGGGCGCACCGGGCAAAATGTCAACCAATTCCACATCAAAAATGAGCGTGGCGTTGGGCGGGATCACATCACCGGCCCCACTCTCCCCATAGCCAAGCTCGGGCGGGATCACCAGTTGTGCCTTGCCACCCTTCTTCATGAGGCTGATTCCTTCATCCCAGCCAGCGATTACACGCCCGGCCCCCAATGGAAACTGAATCGGCTCGTTACGCTGATACGAGCTGTCAAAGACGGTTCCATTCGTCAGTGTGCCGGTGTAGTGTACGGCAACAATGTCGCCGCTGCTTGGCGCAGGGCCACTGCCGGCTTCAATTTCTGTGTACTGCAAACCGCTTTCCCTGGTCATGGTATCTCCTTTGATTAATGGCATTGTTGGTTCGTCAACAGCAGGTGCTACCGGACCACAGGCGAACAGCAGCAGCAAGCAGGGAAACAGTGCAAACCACAGACCTATCTGAACGTTCATTGTGCGTCCTCGTCCCCATTATCGAATAGAAAGTCGATGACTGCCGGGGCAGCATCGTGTCAGCAAGCACACAACACCACCCAATGGCAAGGCTACGCATCTGCCAAGGCCACTATAATAACAGTCCAATCGCCAGGAGCAAACTAAAGAAGAGGCTCAAGCGCGCGCTGCCGGCCAACGTTTGGTTGAGCACTCGACCCTCGGCCGTTAGCACGTTCCGCACCAGCGGCACAGCCAAGGGCACTGTTGCCCAGGGCAAGAGCACCCAAGAAGAGCGCCCCATCTCCCACCAAAGCCAGATCAGCAACAGATAGGCCACCAGCAACAGCAGCAGATATTCGATCTGTGCACCACGCCGTCCCAAAATAACGGCGAGCGTGCGCTTGTTCGCCCGCCGGTCGGTGTGGATATCACGCAGATTGTTCACCACGAGAATGTTGGTGACGAGCAACCCCACCGCGCTCGCAGCAATCAGCACGGACGGCGTCAGCCCCTGCGCTTGCAGATAGTAGGTCCCCCCCACCCCCACCAAGCCAAAGAAGAGAAAGACAAAGAGATCACCCAATCCATAGTAACCAAAGGGAAATGGGCCACCGGTATAGGCAATGGCAGCGACCAATGCCGCCACACCCAGCCAGAAAATCGGCCAGCCACCCACCCAGACCAGATAGAGCCCCACCAGAATAGCCGCGCCAAAAACAACGATCATGCCGACTCGCATCGCGCCCGGTGTCAACAAGCCCGCGGCCGTGGCACGTGTCGGACCCAAGCGATCTTCTGTATCCGCCCCCTTGAAAAAGTCAAAATAATCGTTGGCAAAGTTGCTGCCAATCTGCAGCAGCAGCGCGCAAAAAAAGGCCGCCACCGCCGGCCCCCATTGAAAGCGCCCCGCGTTGATGGCAAGCGTGATCCCCACCAGAATCGGCGCAACCGAGGCGGGCAATGTTTTGGGGCGTGCGGCCAGCAACCACGCTTGTGACAGCGAGGTGCGAGTGGCGGAAGAATGGGTATGCATATTCTACCTTGCGATTCTTGTTGGAGAAGCCGCTTACGTGCCGACGCTGCGTGCCGCTTCTCCCTATTGTAACTATTGCTCTACTGTGACTATTGCTCTACTGTGGCTATTGCGCTAGCGAGCGATTCCCTCTAACGCAGCAATTTGGTCGACCACCCGTTCGTCGCTGCTGCGCAGCAAACACAGTGCATCGACGAGCAGCAGCGCCTTGGCAGGATCCGTAGTCGCGTCGGCCTGTGTCAGCAGCAACTCGGTCAGCTCGGGATTGCCACTGGTAGCCATCGTTACCACGAGGTAGCGATAGGCATCGAGCTGATGGCTGGTGCGCAAAAATCCGGTTAAGTATTCCAACCCCTGGGGGCCAGCTTCATGATTGAGCAGCAGGTCGAAAAGCCCAACGAGAATGATCTCGCTGGCTGCCTGCTCTTGCTTCCCCACAAAACGCTCCAACAGCGCCGGCAGCAGATCAACCCGCAACGCGGTGAGATTCCCCAGACAGACGGATACAACCTCTGGCACGGCCAGGGCCAAATCTTGCATCACATAAAAGTAGAGGGGCAGAATTTCGCCCTGGGCAGCCAAAACGTTGGCCGCGGTCAACGCTGGTTCGCCCGACATGGGATTGGTGTGCTCATTGGCCAGCAGACGCACGGCATGGAAGCGCGCAAGTTCATCGTCCAGTTCGTTCAATGTTGCCAACGCTGCCGAGCGCAACATTGCGCCTTCCTCGCGGAATTCAGGGGGCGGAAAGACATAGGTATCGGCCACCGCGGCAATCTGGGGCAGATCCGTGGGGGTGACGACCGCCCGCAAGGCCCGCACAATTGCAGCGCGCAAATAGGCCGCGGGATCACGCTGTTGGCCGCGACCACTGTAATATTCATAGAGCTTCCAGAGCGCGGGGCGGGCGGCCACGACGGGGGTGTTCGTCAAAATCTGCAAGACCGTAACGATCACCTCCGCACCGTGACGCGCGTCGAGTAATGTTGCGGCAAAGGCAGCCTGCGCCTCGGGATCGATGGAACGCTCGCGCAGTTGCGTCAACAGTTCGTTCTGGGCGGCCTTGCGCTTTGTGGCCATGGTTTGCTCCGCTTGTTTCTCTTGGTTGCAGAGAGCCGAATCGAGAAATCATGGTAACGTTGCACAATGGTGGAATCAGCGTTCTCTACCGCTGGACATGCAGATGCAAGAATGCAGACGCCGCAAGGTGCAAGGTCTATCTGTTTTCTCCGGAAAGTAGACTCTGTTTGAAAACGGTGGTTCGACTGCTACGGTAGTTCAACTTCTTGTCAAGACCACGAAAAAATCTGCCGTTTTCAAGCCATCCGCACTATCAGTACAACTGTTGAGGAGACCAGACCTGTTGTCAGGCGCCCGCGTCTGCTTCAATAAGTGGGGCGATACATGTTTCGCCCTCATTTTGTGGCCTGTTGACGTAGGTACTGACCGGACGCGCGGTCAACAGATCCTCGGGAGCAGGGCGCAACAGGTGATGTAGCTCGCTCAGCGTCTGCCGATCATCCTCTTTGCCACTGCCCAGCCACTGCTCGAAATCTTCTGGTACCACAAAGACAGGCATGCGGTGGTGCAACGGTGCCATGAATTGATTGGCATCTGTGGTCAACAGCGTGCAACTCTCTAGCGCCGAACCGTCGGCCCCCTCCCAATATTCCCAAAGACCCGCGATGGCGAGGGGATCACCACTCTGGGCGGTAATGTAATGGGGCTGTTTGCGCTTGCCGACTTTTTCCCATTCATAGAACCCAGAAACAGGCACCAGACAACGGCGTCGCTTGAAGGCTGCGCGGAACGAAGGCTTTTCAGCAACCGTTTCCGCACGAGCATTGATCATGCGGGAGCCAATTGACGGATCCTTGGCCCACGAGGGAATCAATCCCCACAGCGCTAGTGCCCACGTTCGTTCATTGCTTTGCGCGTCCATGCGCACCAAGCCAACGGGCTGGGTGGGGGCAACATTATAGCGGGGAACGAGTGTTGGGTCTTCGGACAGTTCAAACAGTGTGCTGATTTCGGTGGGGGAGGCATAAAGGGTAAATCGTCCACACATGATGCTTCTCCAGTCTGCGTGACTATCGGCCTGCGAGACGAATTGGAGCAGAAAACGCACAGGCAGAATTTCAGGTGGGCAACGCAACAGAACACATGTCTCAGTCTACCACAAACTTTTTGCTTCCCGAAATACCCCTTCGGTTGCACCAGATCCGGCTAGGTAGGTCGCCAGTGGCACTTGATAGAAACGTGCCATCGAAGTTGGATCGCCAAGGTGATAACCGGCCATGCGGGCATTCTGCTCATCGCCAGCCAGGGCAAAGCGGCCATCGTAGCGCGCGCTGTCGCGCCAGCGCGCTCCCGCCAACGTGCTGAGAGACGCCAGCTGCACAGTGGTCAATTCAATAATATTCGAGAGATCCGCTCCTGCCAGTTTCGCGCCCTGCAGGTTACTCTCCGTGATGGTCACCCCACTGAGCAGCGCCCCCTGCAGATCCGCATCCTGTAGATCCGCGTGGGCCAGATTGGCGTCACGCAGATCCGCGTTGCGCAGGTTGGTGCCACGCAGCACCGCGTAGCGCAGATCCGCGTGACGCAAATTGGCATTGTGCAAATCCACATCGGCCAGATTGTGGTTGACCAGCAGCCCTTCTTCCAGCCAACCGTTGATCCGCAACAGATCCAGTGCCTGCAGCACGATCATGTGGTCGTGGCTATGCAATTGTCGCAACAGTTGAGCCTGATCACGCTTCGTCTCTGCCCGCTGATAGAGCCGATCGATAATCAGGATGGTCACCGCAATGCCGGCCAGTTCCCAGCTAAAGTTGGCGTAGAACTCTTCCACCATGCCCAGCCAATGCCCATCCTGCGGGTGTGCCAACAGATAATTTAAAATGCCACCGGGGATCGAAATGAAAAGGAGAAAGACGCCCACCCGACCAATGGTAAACCATTCAGTGAGATGATGGACGAAACGCTCAAAACGGGACGACAGGCTATTGCTTCTAAACATACGGCTAACTTCCCAAGGTATGGTATACTGCGAATTTCAATCAACCAGGATCAACGACACATGTTTAACCCACGTATGCAGATCAGTGCAAACAGATTCATACAGGCGGCACGGCCAGCTGTTTGGAAAAAGTTCACCCGGCTGGCCGAGTGGCCAAGGTGGCAGCCCCAAGTCGATGCCACAGGCTGGGAAAGTGGGGAGGGCTGGCAAGAAGGTCACCGCTTTCGCTACACCCACAGCGGTCACGTCTCTCATGCTCTCATCCGCATGGTTTCACCGGGAGCGGTTACGGTGTGGGAAGTCGAGAGCCCGGCAGGCAGCGCTGTTTACACGTTGCATTGTACCGATCAGTTGGGTGGTTGTAAAGTTGTTCTGCGGTGCACCTACCACGGTGTGGCGGTACTGTGGCTGTGGCTGCAACGAGGACAACGGCAGCAGGAGTTACAGGCCATCCTGACCGCGCTCAAAACAGACTTTGATCAACGCTAGCCATGACACGCTTGCCATGAAATCTTTGACAAAGCAGAAAGAGCGCGGCCAAAACCAGCATCGGCTGCTGCTGCTAGCTGGCTTGTTGGTAGCATTTGCATTGCGGCTTTGGCACTTCGGTGCCGATTCGCTCTGGTATGACGAAACCGTCAGCGCGGTGTTGGCGCGCAAATCCATCCCTGCACTCATTGCCCACACGGCCGGGGATATCCATCCACCCGGCTACTATCTGTTGCTCCACCTCTGGCAACGGATCACAGCTCCCACGCTCGAACACGGTCTCGAATATCTCTTTGCCTGGCCCAGTCTCGGCTTCGGCATGTTGGCGGTTGCACTGCTCTACGCGGTGGGCCATCGGCTCTTCTCCCCACCCATTGCTCTGCTTGCCCTGTGGCTCGCGGCCATTCACGCGTTTCAGATCTGGTATAGCCAGGAAGTGCGCATGTACACCATGGGTGCGACGTTGGGGTTGCTCTGCCTCTGGTCACTCCTGCAAGCCGTGCAGCCCCCCACCGCCACGTCACCAGAGTCGTCCAGAAGCAACAAGCGCGGTTGGCTGCTGCTCTATGCCCTCTTTGGCGCGGCAGGACTCTACACACTCTACTACTTTCTCTTTCTGCTGGCCGCGCTTGCAATCATCGCGCTGCACTATCTCTGGACCGCCGAACGCACTCGTGCCACCCGTTGGCAGTTGACCGGTTGGTGGCTCGGCAGTCACGGGTTGCTGCTGCTGCTCTGGCTGCCGTGGCTGCCCATCTTTTGGCGCCAAGCCACCAATCCGCCAGTGCCCCCATGGCGCGTGCCCTGGGATTCAGTGCCCACCCTGCTCCGCGCCATGAGCGAGAGCAGCAGCGCGTTGCTCAGCGGTCAAAGTGCACCGGGTGCCACCCATCCACTCTGGCTGCTCGCTCTCCTCTGCCTGCTCTGTGTCACCGCCATTGTCTATGCGAAAAATACGCTCCATCGCAGCGGTCTACTCATCGCGCTCGGCTATCCCCTGCTGCCCACCCTGCTGATCTACGCCGTCACGGGTGCGGGCCTGCCGCTCTATCACGTGCGCTATCTGAGCCTCTATGCACCGCCACTGCTCCTGCTGCTGGCTGCGATTGGCGTACTACTTTGGCAGCAACGACGCGGAGCCTCACTTCTCGCCCTGTTTCTTCTGCTCCTCTTCACGGTCGGCAACGGTTGGAGCTTGCAGCGCTTTTGGCATGCGCCCCAATTTGCCAGCGATGACCACCGTGCCGCGGTGGCAACGCTGGCCCACGAATGGCGGCCGGGCGAGCCAATCTTGGTCAACGCGGGATGGGCCTACACGGCACTGCAAGTCTACTGGCCCACCGAATTGGCTGGCCCCAAAGCGGCAACACCTCCACCCCTAGCCACGGCCACTCGCCTGCTTGACTATGCGCAGAGCACCGGGGTTTCAGCAGCAGCCCAACTGTTTACAGCCCCCACCATCGTGCGGACCGGCTCGGTGGATGGTGCGCCGACACTGGGTTGGAATCAGCCGACGAGTGATTTCTTTGCCACAACTCAAGCGGAAACAATTGTTGCGCTGGAACATCTGCGCCAATCGGCCAGCGGCATCTGGCACTACCGGCTCTACGATACCGTCAGCGATCCCACCGGTGTGATCCGATCCTGGTTGGCAGACAATGGCGCACAGACCCACGATCGCGCCATCCCCGGTCGCGATTTTCTTCGCCTGCAACGCTATCAGCTCGAGCACTCGGTACCAGCAACAGCTTCCCCACCGGTAGCAGCCTCCTCCACCCTGCACCTACTCGACGCCAGATGGTATACCCCGTCCCCCCACGCCGGGGAAACGCTCTACTGGCAGAGCAGTTGGATCAATGCCACCGGCGCGCCAGTGCCGGAAGATCTGCGCTTTAGCCTGCGTCTATTTGATGAGCGGGGCGAGTTGATGGCACAACAAGACGCAGCCCTGTTGCCCGCGCCAGCCACGTGGTCGACGCGGATTCCCGTGACGGTAACGCTCGCGCTGCCCGTTCCGGCTGCCGTGCCACCGGGAGCGTACAGCGTACGGTTGTTGGCCTATGCGGGAGCAACCGGTGACCCATTCACGGAGCTATATCCAACGCCAGATGACGCGGCCATGGTAACGGTGGGACAGCTCCAGCTGCAACCAGCCCGACAGGTGCCAGTCACTGGTGCGGCATTGGCTCACTTCGACTACATTGCGCTGCTGCAAGCCACGCTCTTCGCACCCGGCGCGGCAGAGAACCAGGCGCTGGCGCTGGAACTGATCTGGCAGCCGCGGCCGAACGCCTATCGGGATACCTATGTGGCGCGTTGGCAGTTGCTCGATGCCGGGGGCGTGGTGCATGGACAGTGGGAGGAGGCGCTCGGCGGGTGGCAGTATCCCAGTGGCCAATGGCCCGCTGCAATTCCCGTCCTGCAAAAAGTTCGGCTGCCGCTGACGGCTCCACTAGCAGCGGGCAGCTACACCTTGCAGATGGCGGTCGTACGTCACGCCGACGGCAGGTTGATCCCGGCCACCTTGGGGTGGTGGCGGGCAGAACCAACGCTCACGCTGGGGGTGATTGAAATTCAGGAATGACCGCGCGAATACAGCAGCTCGACAACCAGCGTAGCGGTGCAGCCGAGCTTGCCGATTCATGGAGAAAACAGCTAGACATTGCACTTTGCGGCCTGAGCATTTGCTCATGTGCACCTCCAGCGGTAGAGAACGTTGATGCCACCAGTGGGTAACGCACCATGAGTTATTTAGCGGGCAATGGTTGGCAGCAGAATCTGTTGGACGGCACAGGTCAGCGTCAAGTCAATGTTGCGCTCCCGTTCGCCATCGGTGTCAAAATAGCTGATTTGCAAATGCGCCCGGCCAACGTCACTGCCCGTGGGCAGTTCATCCGCTGCAAAGCGGATGGTCATGGTGGTGGGCAACGTATTGGGAGAGGCGGCAGTTACCCAGGGCACGTCGGAGGGCCAGATCACCGCCGGGGCAGCGGCAACCCGTGGTTGAGCTTGCGCGGCGGCAGCGGCTGGCGCGCCCCCAGCCAGGATCTTTGCCGCAAAAGGGCGATTGGTGGGGCCATCGAGGGTCAGCCAATGGGTGTGACCACCGCTGCGCTCTGCACAGTTGTAGTAGCTGGTGATCTTGTAGGCAGAGGGGATGAGGCCGGGGCGAACCGTGAGCGTTGCGTCAACGGCCAGTGGGCTGTTGCGCACCGTGGGATCTGTTGCGCGAATCACTATTTGGGTGCGATAGGTGCCAGGCTGCAATTGTCGGGCATCAAAACGAACATTGAGCCGGGCGTTGGTCTGGCCGCTGCGTGGCTCAACAATCAGCCACGCCGGTTCCCCCTCAACGGCAACGGTAAAGGGGATGGCGCTGAAATTTTCGGGATTGGCGTTGCTCAGATTGACCGGCTGGACAGCGCTGCTCTGTTCGCCAGCGGTCAACACATCTTCGACACGGGATTCAACAGACCCGAGGCGGGGCAACTCGATGTAGCCGTTGCGATCCAGATTGCCCAGATGAATTGTGCGCTGATTGGTAAGTACCGGTGGTCCGAATTCGGTGGCGGCATTGGGATCGCCAGCCGGATCGGTGTAGAGACGAATGCGGTTATCGCGCATGATCGCTACTTCCGCCAGCCCATCGCCATCGGTGTCGCCGGTATTGCCAGCCAAATAGCCATTATCCGGGTCGAGGAGATGTTCAAAGACCGGCAACTGATCCTCGCCGCCATTGCGCATAATGAGCCGCACGCGATTGGGCAGCGAACTAGGAACATCGCGCAGGAGAAAGAGTTCGTCGTCGCCATTGCCATTGATATCGCCGTGAAAGATGACCCGCGGTGGCGGCAGGAAAAACTCGGTGTAGGAGTCGCTGAAACCTGTTTCGTCGGCGGGATTGTAGTAGAGCACCCAAAGCGTGGAGCCACCTGTGTTTGAAGAGCGCGCCAACGCCAGCTGTTGGATCCGTGAAGGAATAAATTGCGCCACCGTGCTGTCGAGCCAAGGACGGGCACCGCTCTCGTTTTCATAGATCTTGACGGGCTCGCCCTCTTCCAGCCGATAGATCCGCAGCAAACCCACGCTATCATCGGTCAAGACCGATTCGGCCCGGCCATCGCCATCCAGATCGCCCAATGAGAGCCGTTCCCATGTGTTGCCAAAATCGACATCCCCGGCGGCACGTTCCCACGCCCGTCCATCTGGCATCTCGCTGCCACTGACCACCGCACGCAGAAATGAAAGACGGGTTTCGTCGTCGGGATCAAGTTTATCTTCAGCGTTCAGTTCAAAGACGAAGGCGATCTCTTCACCGGGGACCGTCAAGTCTAACTCACCACTGACCACGACAACGGGGCGCCCGAGCAGCGGCGCTTCGTAGAGAATAGCCCAGGGAATGTCCGCGGTAATGCGATCGGGATCAACGTTTTCGTCCAAGCTCACGGGGTCATAGATGGTCATGCGCCCGCTGTTTGCTTCCCCACCGACGGCGACGATCTCCATATCACCATCCAGATTGACATCCAGCAACGTGAAATCGATCCAGCCACCAATCGGGCTGACCCACTGCACCGGATCGATGCCAGCTTCTGGCTGTGGATCCCAGATGCGTAGATAACCCGCGGCATCTAGATAGACGATTTCATCGTTGTTGTTGGTCAGTGGGGTGTTGGTCAGTGGGGTACTGGTCAGTGGGGTGCTGGTCACAGTGCCATCGATCATAGTGGCAGCGGCCGTGTACCTGGCCGCCGCCACTGTTGCGACTGCTCCCAGCAACAGGAACAGAAGCAGTAAACGTACGAAAGCAAAACGGGGGCGGGGGTTTGTCACGTTGATCATCTTTCGCCTCTACATCAACACGCTCGCGAACTGTTTTCGGCCACAGAGCAAAGAGTCTTCTCCAAGATCACGCAGCTAAGATCACGCAGCCAAGATTACGCAGCCAGGTTCACACACAACAGAGCCGCGAGCCACCTGCATCACGCGCGCCCCAGGACCGAAGCAAGCAGTGCCATGCGGATAAACATACCATTGCGCATCTGGCGGAAATAGGCGGCTCGCGGATCGTCGTCGACCGTATAGCTGATCTCGTTGACACGGGGCAGCGGGTGCATGACCACCATGCGCTCTTTGGCATGGCGCAGGAGTTCATCGTCAACAATGTACTGATCCTTGACCCGGTCGTAGTCGGCGAGATCCGAAAAGCGCTCTTTCTGCACGCGCGTGACGTAAAGCACATCGACGTTGCTGATGACATCGCGCAGGTCGTTGGTGAGGTAGAATCGATGGCCGGTGTTGCGCACGACATCCAGCACATCCTCGGGCATTTTGAGCGTTTCCGGGCTGACGAGGGCCAGCTCCACATCATAGTTGACGAGCAGCTTGGTCAGGCTATGCACAGTACGTCCATACTTCAGATCGCCAACCATTGCCACCCGCAAGCCGTCCACTCGTTCCAGTTCATTGAGGATGGTAAAGAGATCGAGCAGGGCCTGGGTGGGGTGTTCACCAACGCCATCGCCCGCGTTGATGATCGGCTTTTCGCAATAGTGCGCCGCGGTTGCAGCCGCGCCCACTTCGGGGTGGCGCAACACGATTACATCGGAATAACATTCGACGGTGCGCACCGTGTCGGGCAAGCTTTCGCCTTTGGTTACCGAGCTATACTGCACGTTATTGATTGGAATCACCTGTCCACCCAGCCGCAACATGGCCGCCATGAAGCTGGAACTGGTGCGTGTGCTCGGCTCGTAGAAGAGATTGGTGAGAATTTTGCCCTGCAACATGTCCGCGCTGCCAAACCGTTCCACCAACACTTGCATTTCGCGCGCAACACCAAAGATATACTCGAGCCGTTCCCGATGAAACTGACTGACGCTCAAAATATCTTGCCCAAATAATCCGGTGCTCTCGCGATCACCCGGTGCTGTTGCTGGCAGATTGGTGCCTGAATTTATAGCCATCATAATATCTACCTCAACTCTGCGATCAATAACTGCCTGATCATTTGCATTGAAATATTCTCAAAGGGTTCGTTCGCCAAAACGTTTTTGCCGACGTGCTCACGTGGTGATTCTGCTCAAAGCAAATCGGCAAAGAGCACGCGCCCACTGCCGGGCTCGGCCAGCAATTCGCCATTGGCAAAGACCCGTTTGCCACGGATCACCACTGTTTCAATCCGGCCATAGACTGTTTGTTCGGCAAAGGGAGTCCACTTGGTTTTGCTCTGCATGGCCGTGGGTTGCACGGTGTAACGCGCATCCACATCTACGTCAACATAGCTCTCTGGCTGTGGCGGCAGTCCATAGACGCGCCGCGGTGCATCGACACAACGCTGCGTAATATCCTCCACCGTCAGCCGCTCTTCGTGTACCGCGGTCAACAGGAGCGGCAGCATGGTCTCCACACCGGGCACACCGGGCAGTGGTGGATCCTGTTCTTTTTCCGCCAGCGTGTGCGGCGCGTGATCCGTGGCGAAAATATCGACCACAGACAAATGCTCCCACATGGCCGCCACATCATCGGGCGTGCCGAGCCGGGGGCGCATATCACCGAGCGCGCCCAGCCGCTTGGCATCTTCTTCGGTGAGGAAGAGATGGTGTGGCGTCACTTCACAGGTGACGGGATAGCCCCGCTCCTTGGCGCGACGGATCAGCTCGATCTCGCTGCGGCGGGTGACGTGCACAATGTGCAGCGGCACCTGATAGAGGTGGCTGAGGTTGAGGCAGACAGAGAGCATCAGCTCTTCGGCGTGGACGGCCACCGGGCCAATGCCAGTTGGATTGTCCGCGCTGCGATAGCCAACGGTGTCGGCTTTTTCGGCCCAGCTACGAAAGAAGCGGTGCATCTGGCCAAGTTCATCAATGCGCAGGCTGCCAAAGGTTTCGCTCACGTAGATCTTCAACCCACAAGCCGCCTGCACAGCGGGCAAATAGGCATCCAGATCCGTGCTGGTGGCACCCACGAAAAGGCCCACATCACAGACGACCTTGCTCTGTGCCAGCGCGATCTTTTCGCGCAGCCGTTCGGGAGTCGCGGTTGGTGGCTGCGTGTTCGGCATGTCGAGCAGCGTCGTGACCCCACCGGCCAGCGCGGCCACGGTGCCCGTGTAGAAATCTTCTTTGTGGGTATAGCCCGGCTCACGCAGGTGCACGTGAGCGTCGATCAGGCCAGGAAAACGAATCGTTGTCATAATATCATTGCCCTACGAGTTTTGGCTTGTTTACGGTGTTGACGTATTTTAGATGTTGACTTGCTTCTACGTTATGTTTATGCGTTATGTTTATGCGTTAAATGTTTACACGTAATAATCTTGCACGCTGTCGCTTTGCGCGCCACGAGCCCTCAACAGCACGTGCAAGTGCTTGATGCCCGGAGCCATGCTACGGGAGTGCATTGTGGCGGTAAATCGGTTCTCGCAGCAGCAACCAGAGCCGTACTCACAATTGCAATGCAGTTGTTGTCGAACATACAATGTTAAACGTACAATGGCGAACATACGATGCCAAACGTACAATGGCGAACGTACAATAGAGTGTGCGCGACGATCTTGCGTCAAAGTCAATCGACAACTGATTTACATGACTCACGCACCGAGCGGAGCTTACCAGTGGAGAGCAGCCAACGCGATTGGTGGCTCTTCTCGACAAGTTGCGTAAGCCCAGTGATTCATTGTAAGCCAGGGTAGTGGGTGCGCCAAATTCGGCCCCAATCGGCTCTGGTGTGCATGACGATTGACAGCGAAATGGGAGAGCGATGTCAGGAACGATGTCCTGATTTGGTTTATGATCGTGGGGCCAACAATATTCTTGGCAAAATCAGTCGCAAAAGATTCATACCACAAGTATAGATTTATCGCGCTTTAAAAAATTTCCCCCAACAGAAAGGATACCAATGCAAAACATACGTACCCCCCGAGTCGGAAATCGCAGCATTATTATTGTGGCGGTGGTGCTCATTGCCATTTTCGTGCTCTACAGCTTCTCCAGCCAATTCTTCTACTTTTTCGAACGGGTGGAAGAACAGGAAGTCGGCGTCAAATTCCGCAGCGGGCGGATCAGCGAAATCGTTGGGCCCGGCGTCTACAGCGATGCTGGCCTATTCGTCAAATTGTTACGTGTTTCCAGTGAAGCCGTGCCCTTTCGGGTGACGGATGAAGAGCTGATTACACTGGACAAGCAGCGCATTGGGCTGGTGGTCACTGGCGATGTCTTCCGCCCCGGCATTGCCCATGCCGACACGATCCGCAGCAAGTGGGCACAGTACAACCAACACTACCTGAATGATGATGTGGCCCGCGCGGCCATCGAGGATCGAGCCCGCCAGGCCATGAAGGTATGTGTGGGTGATCGGATCTTCGACGACGCAGTGATCGGCACGGCACGGGATGAGTTGCGTGGTTGTATCGACACCGAATTGGATGAATTGGCCAGCAGCTACGGGTTGAATGTCGACAACGTGGCAGTCCCCGACGTGATCCTGTTGCCCGAAGCGCAGGATCGGCTCGATGAGATCGTCCAAAGCCGGCTGCAGACGGAAAAGGCCAAGCAGGATGAGTTGCGCGCCCGAGCCGAGGCCGCGGCCGAACAGGCCCGCCAGGAAGGTGCCATTCGCGTCGAGCAGAGCCGGATCCAGGAAGAGGCCCGGCAACAGAAGGCACTGGCTGAGTTGAACCGCGAAAAGATTGAAGCGCAGAAAGCGGTGATTGAAGCGGAACGAGCCAATGAACTTTTGGCCGCCACACGCGATCTAGAGGTGCAACAGGCCCGTGCCGCCGCGGCCGCCGAACAGGCCAAGGCTGATCTGGCCCAGGAGATTGCGCTGGCTGAACTCTATGCCAACTTCCCGCAGTTCATGCAACTGCAGGTTGCTCAAGCCAACGCCGCGGCGCTGCGTGATACGGACAAGGTCATCTTCACGCCCGAAGGAGTTGCGCCCACGCTCGTGATTCCCGGACCGGGCATTGTGCCCACCATCGATACCGCGCCCGGCGGCGAAGTCAACAGCACGGCTTCAGCGGAGAGCACAGGCAACGACTCGCAGTAACAGCCGTGGGCAACGGCAAGTTCCAAGCTGAGGCACTACTGGTAGATAGGAACTGACCACCAACAACCTGATTGACCGGTCGAAAAACTGGCTCCGCTGACGGAGCCAGTTTTTTGTGCGACAACTGATTCCGGTTGCCGATCGTCTATTCTTCAATTTTAGATTTTGACACACCCATCATCTTGTGTTTTAATAGCTTTTACTAAAGTCAATGGATTTAATCAAGTTCGTCCTGCTCGCTCCAACCTTCACGGGCGCTCCTGCAGGCGCACATATGTTGCAACAGTGTTCTAACTCTGTTATAACTCTCTTACGGGAAATGCTTTAACACGGCAGAACCACAATCGGCGGTAGATAGATCCTCCGAGACTTTAACCCTCAAAAGATGACCATCGATACTCAAATAGAGCCGGTACTCTATTTGTGCACTACAGTGCGGTTGGCTTGAAAACAGTAGGTTTCCCGCTTGCCGGAACTACTGTTTTCAAACAGAGCCCATTTTACAGTGCAGTTGGCTTGAAAACGGAGGTTTCCCGCTTGCCGGAACTACTGTTTTCAAACAGAGCCCACTTTACAGTGCGGTTGGCTTGAAAACGGTAGGTTTCCCGCTTGCCGGAACTACCGTTTTCAAACAGAGCCCACTTTAGACGTTCATGGTCTGGACTTACGCAACTTGTCGAGAAGATCCGCGAATTGCGTTGCCTGCTCTCCACTGGTACGCTCTTCTCGGTGTGTACGTCATGCTAGTTCAAGAATTGCTTCTGGCTACCTCCGGAAGCGAATGGCACGGCACCGTGCCTGTCCTGTAACTGATGCTTTTCGGCAGCCTCTTTCCCGAAGGTTGCTCCTACCCGTCATACAAAATTTAGCAGCTCGGTACACCGCAAGAACAGACAAGAAAATTGCTCCGGCAGGCTATCGGTGGCGAGCACCGCCTACCAGCGACACGCGTTCCGTTGACGGCCACGACCTGTACACCAGCTGCACAATTTTCACACCAACGGCACCTTTCTAAACGACCGAGCGTTCTCTGCAACGATCAATAGGGCAAAGTGTAGCGCTGGCAAAGCGCTGTTCGAGTTAGCTTCCCCCAAGCGAACGGTACCAAGCGAACGGTCCCAAGCTAACGGTCCCAAGCTAACGGTACAGACCATCAATCTCATTTCCAGGGGAATCTACCCGATCCATACGCATCTGGCCACCGACTATGCTCGTCACTACGACAAAAGCAACCCATGCACAGACCCGACGGCACAACAACCGTCTGGTATTGCAGACTGTGTATGACAAAAGCCCGCTGAGCAGAGCCGATATTGCACGAGCGACCAATCTCACGGCAACCACGGTTTCCACGGTTGTCAGTGAACTATTGGACGAGGGATTGATCGAGGAGTTGGGCGCGGTATCTACGGAGCGAGGCAAGCCGCCAACCCTGGTTACGCTCGCGAAAGATGCACGTCATATTCTCGCGCTGGATCTCTCACGCACCTTCTTTCAAGGCAGCATTCTCAATTTGCGCGGGGAGATTCAACAACGCCGACGGCTTCCCCGCCAGCACAAGACGGGCGACGCGGCATTGGCGTTGGTCTACACCATTTTGGATGATCTGCTGGCGAGCACGACCAAACCGTTGTTGGGCATTGGGCTGGGCGCACCAGGCATCATCGATGCCAACAGCAACACGGTGCGCCAGGCAGCCAATCTGGATTGGTACAACCTGCCGTTGGGTGATCTGCTGACCGCACAGTATGGGCTGCACGTGCAGGTGATCAATGACAATCAGGCTGTGTTGCTGGCTGAAAATCTCTTTGGCACCTATAAAAACTCGAGTGATCTGGTGATTGTTCGCATTGGCAACGGAATCGGTGCCGCGATCATGTGCAACGGCCAACTGCTCCACGGCAACGGGAGTGGCGTGGGCGAGATCGGGCATGTCGTCGTGGTTGATGCGGGCGAACAGTGTACCTGTGGCAACCGGGGCTGTCTCGAAACCGTGGCCAGCAGCCGGGCCATTGTACGGCAAGCCCGTGAGATTGCATTGGCGCATCCCACCTGCGCGCTAAACCAACTGGCCCCGCGACCAGAAGAGATCACGATTGAACTGGTCATACAGGCTCATCAGGACGGTGATCCCTGGCTCCAGCCCCTTGTGCAAGGACTGAGCGCTCACCTGGGCAGCATGTTGGCACATTTGGTCAGTGTTGTTGGCGCACCGCGGATCTTGCTGTGTGGCAGTCTCACGGGGTTTGGCAAACCGCTCGTCGATGCGATTCAGATAGAGTTGCGGCGCCACAGTTTGACGGGCCGCTTGAGTGCCCCTGAAGTTGGCTTTGTCACGCTAACAACGGATCTGTCGGACCTGATCGTAATGGGGGCCGCGGCAACTTTACTCGCCAATGAACTCGGCCTCTTTTGGTAGCATCTTAATGAGAATAGTAGCAATGAGCAAGACGAAACGCTCTGTTATGGAAAATTCAGAAGGAGTCAGCAGACAGTGACAACGACGTTCAGTCCAAGTGTGGCAGCTCCAGAGGAACGCTCGCGCAACCGTGCGCAGACATTCCTCGATTCCTATCTCTTTCGCAAACTCTTGCGCACCCTGTTCACCGTCTTTGTCGTGACGACAATCACCTTCTTTCTCGTGCGTCTCTTGCCTGGGAACCCGGTGGAAATCTATGTGAACCAATTGGTCGTCACCTATGGTATTCCGCTCAACGAAGCCCGGGATCAAGCGGCATCGCTCTTTGCCTTTGATCTGGAACAGCCGCTCTATCTACAGTATGTCGACTATCTCTGGAGCCTGCTGCAAGGTGACTTTGGCAACTCGATCCTCTCGCCGGGCACCACCGTCACCAGTGTCATTGCCCGCTTTTTGCCCTGGACAATCTTTAGCGTGGGGCTTGGTCTCATTATCAGCTTTGTTGCGGGCATGCTGCTCGGCGTCTTGATGGCCTATCGGCGCGAGTCGTGGCTCGATCACACGCTGACCATTCTCAGCTCGATCATCAGCTCGGTGCCCGATTTCCTCATTGGTCTGCTGATCGTGGTCTGGCTGGGTGTGCAGTGGAAAGTGGTACCCTTTGGTGCCATGCGTGGGGCCTACTCTTCGGGCGTGCAGCCGGGCTTCAACCTCACCTTTATCGCCGACGCCTTTTATCACGCGGCCTTGCCCGTCTCGACCTATGTGCTGACGAGCATTGGCTTTTGGATGCTCAGCATGAAAAGCAGTACGGTCAGTACATTGGGCGAAGATTACGTCACGGTGGCCAAAGCCCGGGGGCTGAAAGAGAGCCGAATTGCCACGGCCTATGTCGGGCGCAACGCGGCGCTGCCCCTCTTTACCCTGTTGACCATTCGCATTGGCTTCGTGGTCGGCGGCTCGATCTTGGTGGAGCAGATCTTTGAGTATGGCGGCGTCGGTCGTCAATTGGGGCAGGCGATTGCCCAACGCGATTACACGGTGATGCAGGGCATCTTCCTCATCATTACCTTCTCGGTTATTTTCGCCAACTTCTTTGCGGACATCCTCTACGGCTGGCTCGATCCGCGCATCAAGCTAGGGAAAACGGAGTAAGTATGGAGCGCATCAGCAATTTCTTCTCATCCATAGGCAAATCGCTCAAGCTGTTGACCTATAACAAAGCGGGCTTCGCCGGATTTCTGGTCGTCATCGGCATTGTGCTGCTGACCTACGTTGGGTCAATCTTCATTGAGCTGGATACCAAGACCAAGATCGACCAGATCTACATCACCCCTTCGCTGGAACATCCGCTCGGCACCGACCATCAGGGGCGCGATGTCTGGACGCAGATTGTCCATGGTGGCAAGGATGTGATCTATGTCGCCTTTATCGCGGCGCTGCTCTCCACAGCCATTGCCGTTAGCTTTGGCACGTTGAGCGGTTTTGTGGGAGGCCGCGTCGATGGCTTGATCATGGCAATTACCGACGTCATCCTCACGATTCCACAGTTTCCGCTGCTGGCCGTGTTGGCCGCTTTCATCTCACTGAGCAGCCTCACTTTCCTCGGTCTGCTGCTTGGCCTGCTCAGTTGGCCGGCGCTGTTGCGGGCGGTGCGGTCACAGGTGCTCTCGCTCAAACAGCGCGATTTCATTGAAGCGGCCCGGGCCCTCGACCTTGGCATCTGGCATATTGTCTTCCGCGAGCTCGTGCCCAACATGATGCCCTACATTGTCGTCAGCTTCGCCCTGGCCATGACCGGTGCAGTCTATGCACAGGCGGGTCTTGTCTTTTTGGGGTTGGTACCCATTGCCGCCGACAACTGGAGCGTAATGACGCAGCTGGCCTGGGTGCGCGGGGCCATCTTCTACAAAGATAGCGTCTGGTATATCATGGCACCAATCATTGCCATTGCCCTGCTTCAGCTCGCGCTCATTACCATGACCCGCTCCCTCGAATTGATCTTCAACCCACGGCTCCGAGCCAGCGAATAGCAGAGATTGCCATGACAGTTAATCAAAAGATTGCGAATCAGACAACGCCCAACTCGTACACGAGCCGCACCTATACAGAGGCGACGCCGCTGGTGCTCGACAACGTACACGTCAACTACCAGACCCGTGGCGGCAATGTTCAGGCCGTGCGCGGTGTGGATCTGGAGCTGCGGGCGGGGGAAAGCCTGGCACTCATCGGCGAGAGTGGATCGGGCAAGACGACGCTGGGGCTGTCGATTGTGGGACTATTGGTAGAGACGGCAAGCGTGGAACCCGGCAACATCACCTATCACAACAATGGTTCCACGGTTGATGTGCTGAAGCTGCGGGGCAATCAGTTGCGCGAATTTCGCTGGCGCGATTGTGCCATGGTCTTCCAATC
This sequence comes from Caldilineaceae bacterium, assembly GCA_965228585.1. Lineage (GTDB taxonomy): Bacteria > Chloroflexota > Anaerolineae > Caldilineales > Caldilineaceae > JAHBVH01. Next base: position 1,468,467 of record CBDDHX010000009.1, on the reverse strand, counting down.
CGCGCTCAATGCGTTTAACCCCGTGCTCAAAGTCTGGGAACAGGTGTGGGACACCGCGCAATCGCACGGCTGGCACGATCGCCGGGCCGTGCGCGAGAAATTTCTCGAACTGCTGCGTTTTGTCCAGCTCGATCCAGAGCGGGTGATCAGTGCATATCCCCACGAATTGAGTGGCGGGATGCGCCAAAGAACGCTGCTGGCCATGTCACTGCTGCTCGATCCGCAGATCCTGATTTTGGATGAGCCAACCACGGCGCTCGATATCCTCACGCAGCGCACGATCATCGATCTGCTGCGCCAGATCAAAGAAGAGAAGAATATCACCATGATCTTCATCTCACACGATCTGGCCATTGCCGCGGAGCTGGCGAACCGGGTGGCAACCATGTACGCGGGCCGCGTGGTGGAGCTGGGCGAAACGGAAGATATCTTCTATCGTCCGCGCCATCCCTACACAATGGGGTTGATCCGAGCGGTGCCCACGGTTACCGGTGGGTTCGAAGAACTGGCCTCGATCCCGGGCTCACCCCCAGATCTGATTAATCTGCCCAGTGGCTGTCCCTTTCATCCCCGCTGTGCCTTTGCCACGGCCAAGTGCGAAGAGCAAGAACCGCCGCTGGAAGAGGTGCGGCGCAATCAATTTGCGGCCTGCTGGAATTGGCGCGATGTCGAAGCAGAGTTGGCAGAGAAACCGCTCCGGGCGCGTGCCTGAGCGCGTTGGCCGCTGTGGCACTGGCCCATGGCGTCGGGAGCGTGAGTCCGCCAGCAGCATTTAACAGAGCCGTTGAAGTGAAAAAGAGCGCGAGTAGCGCACTGCACACAATGAGGTACAGGTGAATCTTGGCACCGATTCTTGAGTTGAATCAGATTACAAAACAGTTTGGCTCGCACGACGAGCAAGTAACCGCGGTCGATTCCATTTCGTTGAGCATTGACGATGGCGAGATTGTCTGTTTGGTGGGCGAAAGTGGTTGTGGAAAAAGCACCACGGGACGCATGGTTGTCGGTCTGTTGCAACCATCCGCGGGCACCATTGCCTACATGGGTAGCGACATTACGCAGCTGAACCGCCGCGACTATCAGAGCTATCGCCGTTCCGTCCAGATCATCCATCAGGATCCCTACGCATCGCTCAACCCAACCCAGACGATCCGGCAGATGATTACCACGCCGTTGCTACGCCACAAGAAGGCTACCGGCCAAAGTGCTGCGGACAGACGAGCCGCCGAACTGTTGGAGATTGTTGACCTGACGCCGGTGGAGGATTTTCTGAACAAATATCCCCATCAATTGAGCGGCGGTCAACGGCAGCGGGTGTCGGTGGCCCGTGCCCTCACCGTCGAGCCCAAATTTATCGTGGCCGATGAGGCCGTTTCCATGGTCGATGTCTCGATCCGGGTGAGTCTGCTCAACATGCTCTCGCGGCTCAAGAATGAGTTTGATGTCACCTTCCTCTTTATCACCCACGATCTGGCACTGGCCAAATATTTTTCGTGGAATGGCGGGCGCATCGTGGTCATGTACCTGGGACGCATTGTGGAAGAAGGGCCAACTGAACGGGTGATCACCGACCCGCGCCATCCCTACACGCAAGCACTCCTCTCGGCTGTGCCAGAAGCGGATCCCGAATTGGCGCGGCGCAAACGGCAGCTCGAATTGCGCAGCGCGGAGATTCCCAGCCTGCTCAACCTGCCATCGGGCTGTACCTTTCACCCCCGCTGCCCCCATTTTGTGCCCGGCGATTGTGACGTCAACGTTCCCGCGCTCGATGCAATCGAAGCGGGCGGCCGCGTCGCCTGCCCCATTCGCAAAGATGAGCCGATTGAGCTACTGGTGCACTGAGCATGGATGTAAATATTACGCGGGCAGCCTTTCACATCGGCTTCTACGTCGCCTTTGTCTCTGGCGTGTTGCTCTTCTTTGTCGACCGTGGCACGGCTGAATTTACCATCACCCTGCTGACCTTTGCCATTGGCCTCTCGTTTTTGGCCGTGGTGGTGGCGGTGGTCAAGTGGCAACAGTGGCGCAACCGCATGTAAGCGGCACCTGGCACGCCCAGCGTCTTGTTCCAAATATAGCATCTTGTTCCAAATATATTGTGTCGAAGCTGTCATCTCGAAACTACTATTTCAACCTTACAGTGCGGTTGGCTTGAAAACGGTAGCTTTCCCGCTTGCCGGAACTACCGTTTTCAAACAGAGCTCACTTTGTTGTTTATTGTCCCTGGGCATCGCGCTCAAACAATTTACATAGATAACACCCCTTGTTCCATCAAAGCTGTATTCGAACTGAATGTTCAGGAGGGAATGTCAAGATGAAGAAACAGTTCTGGTTAGCATTGGCGCTGATTACGGCGCTGGTGTTGAGTGCCTGTGCCGCCCCCGCGGATCCGGCTGGGGATGCATCCGGCAGTGATGCGGCAGCATCCGCTGGTGGCGAAGCAGCCACCGGAGTCAGTGAATTCCACCCCGCGTATCCCTATCAACCCACACCGACCGGTCACTTCAACACCTTTGTGACCAATGGCTTTACACTGGGGATCTATCAAGATCTCATGGAGCCCTCGCTCTTTATGTACATGTGGCACGATGCCAGTTGGGTGCCGCTGGCCGGCGAATCGTGGGAGTGGACGGATGATACCACCCTCACGGTCAACCTGATCCAGGGAGCACAGTGGAGCGATGGCACACCATTCACCTCGCAGGATGTGGTCGACACCTTTACGATCTCCCGCCTGCTCAGCCAAACGGTCTGGAATTTCATTTCTGATGTGGAAGCAGTCGATGAGACCACGGTCAACTTTATCCTCAATGAGCCCTCCACCACCGTGCCGCGGCGCGTGCTGCGTGATGTGCGCATCCGTGCCTCGTCCGTCTATGGCGATTTTGCCGAGCGCGTGCGCGAGTTGGTCGATCAAGGGTTGACCAAGGATGACGACGAGTGGAAGAGTCTGCTGCAGGAGTTCAACGAATTCCGCCCCGAAGAGATGGTTGTGCTGGGACCCTATCAGATCGACCCCAACAGCATCACCGAATCGCAGATGATCCTCAACAAGGTGGAGACGTCGCACTGGGCCGACATTGTCAACTTCGACCGTATTGTTAACTACAACGGTGAGACGCCGGTTGTAACGCCGCTGGTCCTCTCCGGTGACGTTGACTACGCGACGCACGGCTTCCCGCCAGCCACCGAACGCGAGTTTATCTCGCTGGGCTACCGCATTATTCGCCCGCCGATTTACAGTGGTGGCGCGCTCTATGTCAATCACAAGATCGAGGCACTGGCCAACAAAGAGGTACGCCAGGCCATGGCCTACGCGATCAACAAAGAAGAGAACGCCTTCATTACCCTTGCCGAATCAGCCAAGGCACCGATTTGCATGTGTGGCTTCTCCGACAATCTCGTAGATCTCTGGCTCAGTGAGGATGTACAGTCAGCGCTCAATCCCTACAATCAGGATTTAGAGATGGCAGAAGAGCTGATGACCGGCGCTGGTTTCACCCGTGACGACGATGGCGTCTGGATGGATGGCGATGGCAACCGCATGGAATATGAAATCAAGGTTGCCGCCGAATTCGCAGATCACTCCGCTTCAGCCGAGAATGTGGCCGAACAGCTGACCAATTTTGGCATCAACGTCGAAGTCCGTGGCATCAACTTCCAGCAGATGCCCATCGATGTCAACGAAGGCAACTATCAACTCGCCATGCGCGGCTGGGGCGCAGGGAATCCCCATCCCCAGTTTAGCTACGAGCTCAACTTTACGCAGCACAACGCTGCCTTCAGTGGTGTCGGCAGCGGCTCTGGCGCAGTGGGTAGCGTCGACAACCCAGGCATGTACTTTGACATGAATGTCAGCACCGAGAGCGTTGGCGATCTCAACATCTCTGAGCTGCTGCAACAGGCAGGCACTGGCGGCGATGCCGAGGCACAGAAAGAAGTGTTGGGTACGCTGGCCCTGGCCTACAACGAGTTGCTGCCCCAGATTCCGCTCTACGAACGCTATGGCAACAACCCGGTCCCGAGCCGATACGCGGCTGGCTGGCTGCCCGAAGATGATCCAATCTATCTGAACAGCCCCTACACCGATTCGTTTGTCGTTCTGCAGATTCTGGATGGCACGTTAGGTCCCGCGGGAGAGTAGACACAGCTTCGTGACGGCAACCGAGAACCCGATCGACGACCCATGTAATAGTTGCACAAATATGCGTGCTTTCACACGGGAGTACTTGGACAACGTTTACGGGGTTTATCCATGAGGTGGGCGGTGCTCAGCGCCCCCACCCCAGACCAAGGGTTGCCTTCCGATCACGCAACATGATCATCAAAGGCATGGCGCCAGTTAAAGAGGATGCGTGCACCACTGCATCGCTCCATCGGCTGGCCCCATGCCTCTTGTTTTTACCTGGCCACTTTTCCCAAGTGTCAACGCGACCTAAAGTGGGCTCTGTTTGAAAAGAGTAGTTCCGGCAAGAGGGAAAGCTACCGTTTTCAAGCCAACCGCACTGCAGTCCTGTTGGGCGTACATACCACGGTGGTAAACAAGCCCAAGCTACTTGCGTGAAATGGGTCAGGATGCCATGGGCTTATTTACGCCGGGATCTACTACTCCGCAAACAACATGGTGGTTTGAACGCTTGACGGGTGAATCAGCACGCTACATTGCTAACGTAAAGACCGACAGTTACCAATAGAGAAATCATGTAAAAGTCGCACAATCGTGGAGTCAACGTTCTCTAACGCTGGCGGTGCGCAGTAGAGAATGCGCACTCCGCAAGGTGCAGGGTCTATTTGCTTTCTCTATAAGCGGGCGCTCCGCTTTGCACAAACTCAACCTCAACAGAAACGCGTTCCATGAATAGCATTCGTCTGCTCACACTGATCTCGGCCATCTTTTACGTGGCCATCGGGATCAGCTCTCCCCTGATCACGCTCTACCTCGAATCGCTTGGTGCCAGCTACGCTCAGATCTCACTCATCCTGGCCACGGTTGTGGTCACCATGTTCTTCGCCAACTACGTCTGGGGTTGGCTCTCCGACCGCATTGGGCGGCGCAAACCGCTGTTGGTTACTGGCCTGCTGATTCTCTCCAGCGCCTTTTTGCTCTTGCGCTTTGCCCCCAGTGGTAACGCGGCGTGGGCGGCCCGCATCTTCGAGGGCACCGGCACCGCGGCCTACGCCACCATCAGCCTCGCGATCATGGGCGATCTGCTGGAACAGGAAAAAGCCAAGGGGCGGCGCATGGGCGTCTTTCGGGGAATCGGCTCCTTTGGCTTCTTCATCGGTGCCATGATCGGGGGCCGCTTGGCCGACGCGACCTCGATTGGGACCACGTTGTTGCTCTGTTCGGCAATCTATTTCGTGGCCGCGTGTTGTGCGCTGGCCATCCGCGAAGTGCGCCCAGAAGCAAGCGCGTCGATTGTTCAGCGCCAGCTCCCCACGCTCAACCCGCAAACCATTTTGACCAACCTACGTTCGCTGCCACTCTTTTTTCTGCTTGGTGTGCTCTTTTGGTCGGCCGCGCACACCGCGTCTGCGTCCATGTGGCCCAACTACATGCAGACGCTCGGCTATTCCAAGACGGCCAGCAGCAGCTTGTGGGGCTTGGCCGCGCTGATCGAGTTTCCGGCGATGGTGGGCGCGGGCATGCTCTCGGATCTAATTGGGCGCACGCCGTTACTCATGGCGGGCGGCGGGTTTATTGCCCTGACCAACCTTGGCTACCTCCTGCTCATTGGGATCTTTCCCCTGCTGCTGATAATTCAGGTTTTTCGGGGCTTTGGTTTTGGCAGCTACACCACCACCGCCATGACCTTTGCCACCGAGCAGAGTTCACATAGCCGGCGGGGCAGCAAGAGCGGTCTCTTCAACACGGTGGGCAGCGCTGGCTCACTCATTGGCAGTTCACTCGGTGGCACCGTGGTACAGCTCTTTGGATTCCAAAGTTTGTATGGGCTCTGTGCGGCTCTTGCCTTTGGCAGCCTCATCTGTTTTGCCCTGCTGCGGCGCCAAGGTCACCGGTCGCCAGGGGCAAACGTGGAGAGCGAATAGTTGACAATTCTCCCACGATTATCGATGATTGATGCGGAGCGCTTGACAGATCAATGCCGCTGTCTACCACCCCTGTGCAGCGGACTCAGGTCGAACGAAAGCCATACCGACTCAAGATTACCGATGGAGAGCCTAGCCTGAAATTCGGTTGCGATGCCTCTACCACCCCGAGCCAATTACATAGACGCAGAGATAGAATGGCGCAGATATAGAATGGCGCAGAGATAGAATGGCGCAGATATAGATAGACGCAGAGAATTTCAGGGAAAACAGTTATGGGCGACCCATTTGAAGGTCACGCAGATTTGCCTACTTTTGCACGAGAGTAACTGTGCGACTTGTGAACGGTTCACCTATTGGAACAGTTATGCAACGGGAGAAAAGACCATGATTCGAATCGGCATTGTCGGCTGCGGCCGCATTCTCAATGCCCACTTGCAGGGCTACAAAAAGCTCATGGAGGCTGGCTACGACAACTTCCGCATCACCGCGCTCTGTGCGCGCAAAGAAGATGATGCGCTCATGTTCCGCAAACGGGGTGAGGGTCCGCCTCCTCGTCCGCCGGTGCTCGACCCGGCCACCGGCGATCCGTTGGCCGCGCCCCACACCTATCTCAGCGATTTTCAGCCGGACACCGAGGTCGCCGTCTTCACCAATTATCAGGAGATGATCGATTCGGGCACCGTTGATGCGGTCAATGATTTCACCTCCCTTTTCATGCACCATCAAGTTGGCCAATACGCGTTGGAAGCGGGCAAACATCTGCTGGTCCAAAAACCATTGGCCGTTACCGTCAAAGCGGGCAAGCTGCTGGTTGATCTGGCAGAACAGAATGGCCTGACCCTGGGCCTCTTTGAGAATGTGCGTCAGGCAGAAAATGTACGCGCCGCGCATTGGGTGATCCGCGAAGGGATCCTGGGCGCGCCCCAAATGGCGGTGTTAGGCAGCGTTGGCGGGCTCTGGTCGCCCGATAAGATTGTGGCCGAAACCCCGTGGCGGCACCGCAAGCTGGAGGCTGGGGGCGGCGGCGCGCTCGACATTGGCGTCCACGCCATGCACTGGATCCGCTACGTCATGGGGCCGATTGAATCGATCCAGGCTGCGGTGCGCACCTTCGAGCCGGTTCGCCACCACCGCGACGAGCAGGGCAACATTACGCAAAGTGTGGATGTCAATGTGGATGACACCTACTTCGCAACCATCAACTTCACCAATGGCGCCATTGGACAGCTGCTCTGGTCCTGGGGTGCGCATGGTGAACCGCTGGAAATTCCAGGCACGCCCGCGTTCTACGGCGCGAATGGCTCGATCCGCGGGGCCAAGCTCGTGTTGGATGATGGCACCCAAACCACCACCACCGATCTCTTTCAAGCGCAGGCCGACGCGGCGACCAAAGCAGCGTTTTACCCACGCGGCTTCCGCGATCCCTACGCCATCCAGCAATATGATTGGCTACAGGCGATTGAGCAGGGGGGGCAACCCGAAACTGATGGCCAAGTTGGGGTGGAAGATCTTGCCGCGGCCTTTGCCATGATCGAATCTTCCCAGTTGGGCCGTGCCGTCACGCTGGAAGAGATCATTAGCGGCGCGGTAGCTGGCTATCAACAGGAGATTGACGCACATTACGGTCTGTAACAGTTGTCGTCCACGGGGCAACCGCAAGGAACACCCCGCCCTGATAAATTTACCCTAGTACTGTTGGGCGTAAATACCACGGCGGTAAACAAGCCCAAGCTACTTGCGTGAAATGGGCCCGTTTGTCATGGGCTTATTTACGCCGGGATGTACTAGCAATTTTGGAGTATCTCATGCAACGAATTGGAATTCTGGGGCCCGGCGCCATTGCGCAGCTCCATCTGGCCTGTTGGCAACAGCTGCCGGTGGAGATCGCGGCCCACTATGATTTGCGCCCCGATGTGGCTGAAAAGGCCGCGGCACAATTTGGCGGCCAGGCTTACACCGATCTGGATGCCTTCTTTGATGCGGTCGATGTGGTCGACATCTGTACCCCAGCCGCGGCCCATCAATCGAACGCGCTCGCGGCCATTGCCGCGGGCAAACCAACCATCTGCGAAAAACCGCTGGCCCGCCACCTGGCCGACTGCGCAGCCATTGTCGAGGCGGTGGAAGCGAGCGATGTGCCCTTCTTTGTCGCCCACGTCGTGCGCTTCTTTCCCGAATTTCGGGCAGCCAAAGGCGCGGTCGATCGGGGGGCCATTGGCAAGCCGGGCGTCATCCGCACCATTCGCGCCGGGGCCTTTCCCCGCGGTCTGGGTAGCTTCTACGGCGATTTCGCCAAGAGTGGTGGCGTGGTGCTCGATGTTGGCATCCACGACATTGACTTTCAGCGCTGGTGCATGGGCGAAGTGGCGCGCGTCTTTGCTCGGGGACTCACCTTTGCCGACGAACCCGAACGGGATCACGCGCTGATCACGCTGCGCTTTGTCAACGGCGGCATTGGCCACATTGAAGCAAGCTGGGCCAGCCCAACGGGGCAGTGGCGCACCGCGCTGGAGATCGCGGGCGATGGTGGCTTGCTGGAATGGGATGCCGAGGACAGAGCGCCGATCACACAGATCCTGCGCAATGAGGGTAACGACGGCAAAATCCGCAGCACGGCCAGCCCCCTTGGCACCGACATTCACCCCTACACGGCTGAGTTGGCCCACTTTTTGGATTGTCTGGAGAGTGGCAGTGAGCCGCTGGTTACGGCACGCGATGCCATGATGGATGTCAAGGTGGCGCTGGCGGCCATTGAATCAATGCGCACCGGCCAACCCGTCGACATCGCAACATTTCGCGAGGAGAGAGCATGAGCAACCCCACCGTCAAAATTGGAATGATGAGCTTTGCGCACGGCCACGCCAACAGCTATGCGAATGCGGTGCAGCAGTTGGCCGGGGTAACGCTCGTGGGCATCTACGATGACAACGTTGAACGGGGCCAACAGGCTGCAAAACGCTTTGACACGCCCGTTTTTGCCAGCGCCGAAGCACTGTTGGATGCGGAGCTGGATGGGGTGATCATCTGCGCTGAAAATAGTAACCACCGCCCCATGGTCGAGCTGGCCGCGGGTCGGGTCGGCCATATTCTCTGCGAGAAGCCAATCGCCACCACGGTGGCCGATGGCCAGGCGATGATCGAGCGTTGTGCCGCCACCGACACCAAGCTACAGATCGCGTTCCCCGTACGCTTCTCCCCCACTATCCAGTGGCTCAAGCAAAAGATCGACAGTGGGGAACTGGGCAAAATTCTTGCCGTGCAGACGACCAACCATGGCTCCATGCCCGGTGGCTGGTTTGCCAATCAACGGCTGGCCGGTGGCGGCGCGGTCATCGATCACACCGTCCATGTAATTGATCTCCTGCGCTGGTTCTGGGGCACCGAGGTAACCGAGGTCTACGCCGAGATCGGTTATGATCTGCTGCACCACGGCCTGGGCATTGATGACGCGGGAATGCTCTCGTTTGCATTGGCCAACGGCATCTATGGCACGCTCGATACCAGCTGGTCACGCCCGCCCAGCTATCCCACATGGGGCGATGTCAAGATTGAAGTGACCGCGGAACAGGGAGTCGTCTTTGTCGACGCATTCCGCCAGCACGTGGCCGTCAGCTCGAACCAGACGGGACAGACGCAGTGGCTGGGCTGGGGCAGCAACATGGACGCGGGTCTCATTCGCGACTTTGTGGAGATGATCCGCACTGGTAGCGAGCCATCGATCTCTGGCACCGATGGGCTGCGCGCGCTGGAAGTGGCGCTGGCGGCCTACGAATCGGCCAAGGCAGGCAAAGTGGTGCAGCTGGCGCATGAGTAGGTCGCCGCTGTGCATGTGGAACCACAAGCACGTTTCCGTCGATACCAATTGCCTACCCCCAAACACAGAGGTACTTTTGCAACGCCTCTACCACTTGAAAAAGGAAGATGAGAGATGAACAAACCAATCTTACGCTTGGGCACCTCCAGTTATTCCTATTGGCACTTCTTGCCCGAAAAGACCGCGCTGGAGACGGTCTTTGACGAGGCGCACAAGATCGGTTTGCACGGTGTAGAAATTCTACACCGCCAACTGCCCAACGAAGAGAAGAGCTATCTGCAATCACTCAAACGCCACGCCTTTCGTCTGGGTCTCGATCTCTACAATCTGAGCATCCACCAGGATTTTGTTTGGGAAGATGCTGCGGAGCGCCAACAACATATCGACCACACATTGCATTGCATCGATCTGGCGCACGAGCTGGGCATTGGCTCCATCCGCGTGAATTCGGGCGGCTGGCGCAAAGAGGGCAGCTTCAACGATCTGATCAAAGCCAAGGGCTGGGTCGACCCCTGGGAAGGCTACACGAAGGACGACGGCATGCAGTGGTGCATTGATGCCATTGAAGCCTGTCTGCCCCACGCCGAAAAACGGGGAGTCATGTTGCTGTTGGAAAATCATTGGGGGCTGACGACCTTTGCCGACGACATGGCCCACATCATCGAAACTGTCGATTCACCCTGGCTCAAGGCGATTCTGGATATGGGCAACTTCCTCTTTGAAGAGGATATGTACGCGGCGATGGAGCGAATTGCGCCCCACGTCTGGCTGGCTCACGCCAAAACCTATCCCGGTGGCGGCAGCTGGTACACGCTCGATCTCGACTACACCCGCATCTTCCAGACGCTCTTGCACCATGGCTTCCAGGGCTATGTCTCGATTGAGATGGAAGGCCAGGAAGCCGCGGAGACCGCCATGCCCAAGAGCGCCGCACGCATCCGCGCGGCGTGGGACGAAGCGGTGGCCGCGTAACTGCAACAGCGTGAGAAGCATAAGCACGAACGGTCTGTCCGTGAATTCTCTGCGCCCACCATCTTCTCGACCAGATGCAGACGCCACAACCACAGGTACGGATCGATTCTAATGGAGAGCAGCATGAATGTGATTCTGTTGGCAGCTGGTGCCACACCAGACGCCCAATCCACCCCCTGGCTCCTGCGCCCGCTGGGCGAACGCCCCGTGATCGACCATGTTCTCGAATTGGCCGCGCCGGTGGCAGCATCAACCGATATCGTTGTGGTGATCGACGCGGCCAGCAATGCCGTGGCCCAACACCTGGGCAGCGGCTACCGCTACGTTGTCCAGCCGGAACCGTCGGGCACGGGTACAGCAGTTTTGGCCGCGCGCTCGGCGTTGCAGGACAGCCGTGGCCCAATCCTGATCCTCTATGGTGACACCGCGCTGCTGCAACCCTCATCGATTCGTGGGCTCATCACTCGGCATTGTCTCAAAGGGGCAGCACTGACGCTGCTCACGGCCGACACCACACAGGATCTGCCCTATGGACGCGTGCAGCGGGATCCAGATGGGAAGGTGGTCGAGGTGGTCGAAGTAGTCACCGGGGCTGATTCGAAAAGCGCCGAACGTGGCAGACGCCGCGAGTTAAACATTGGGGCCTACGTGGTTGAATCCGACTTGTTGTGGCCAACATTGACAGAAGCGATGGCAAAGGGTGGAGAACGGGGCGGTGATTTCACGGCCATTGTTCAGCTACTTGCGCAACGGGACGCCACCATTGCCACCTATCGCGCGCTCGATGAAGACGAACTGCTTGGCATCAATACGCCCGCGGATCTGGCGCGGGCCGCGGATATTCTGCAGAAACGTCAGCTCCAGCCCAAGCGCATCGAAGAGCGCAACCTGATCCGCTTTGGCACGGGTGGCTGGCGCGCGTTGATTGGGGAAGGCTTTACGCTCGACAACGTGCGCCGGCTCTGTCAGGCATTGGCCAATGAGTTGATCCGCAACAGTCGCGAGGCGGCCGGGGTGGTCATTGGCTATGACCGGCGCTTTCTCAGCGATGTCAGCGCAGAGGTGGCTGCCGAAGTCTTTGCCGGCAACAATATTCCGGTCAATTTGCAGCCGGGTGACACGCCGACGCCGCTGATTACCTATGCCACGGCCAAAGAGCAGGCCGCGTATGGGCTCATCTTCACGGCGAGCCACAATCCGCCGCAGTGGAATGGACTCAAGGTCTTTGCCACCGATGGTTCGTTGCCATTGGATGAAGAGACAAAGGCGATTGAGAATGAGGCCAACACGCTCACCCCGGCAGATGTGGTCAAGGTCGAGCTCGCAATTGCCCGACGCAGCGGTCTGGTGCAGGATGTGGATTACACGAACGCCTATGTGGACGCGGTGGAGCAGCTGATCGATCTGCAGGCGATCCGCCGAGCCGGGCTGCGGTTGGCGCTAGACGCCATGCATGGCGTGGGGCAGGTAACGCTTGACATCATCCTCACCGAGGCACGCTGTCGGGTGGATACGATTCATGCCCGCCACGATCCGCTCTTTGGGGGGCGCAGCCCCGCGCCCGATCCCCAACAGCTCAGTCAACTCACCACCATCGTGCGCGAGGGCAACTATCACCTGGGGTTGGCCATGGATGGTGACGCCGACCGAATCGCCATTTTGGACAAGAGCGGCACCTACATTACGACCAATGAGCTGCTGCTGCTCGTCTACTACTACTTGCACCAGGTGCGCGGCGAACGGGGCGGCATTACCCGCAACCTCGCGACCACCCATCTGCTCGATCGGCTGGCCGCGCACTTTGGCGAGCCCCACCATGAAGTGCCGGTTGGCTTCAAACATATTGCCGCCAGCATGAAAGCGCACAATGTGTTGCTGGCCGGTGAAAGCAGCGGCGGCCTGACAATTCGCGGGCACATTCTTGGCAAGGATGGAATCTTTGCATGCGCGCTGGTGGTCGAGATGATGGCACGGACGCGGCGCACCATTACCGATATGCTTGCAGAGATCCACGGGAAAATTGGCTGGCTGGCCGGTCGCGAGATCAATTTGCCAGCCACGCCAGAAATGAAGCTGCTGGTGCAACGCAAACTTACGGCGACAACGCTCGAAGAGATTGCAGGTTATCCCATTCAACGTGTATCATTCCAGGACGGCATTAAATTTTATTTGGAAAATGACAACTGGCTACTGCTGCGTTTTTCGGGTACAGAGCCGCTTCTGCGCATCTTCGCCGAAGCAGATAGCGATGCCAAAGCCGACGAACTGGTTCAGTGGGCAAAGACAATTGTGGCCCAACCCAATTAGCCAGCCCGTCAATCCCGCATCTGGCTGCACTGGAACTCTCGCTGCACTGGAAAAACAAGGCACGGTTCGGCAGCAGTTGTAGTTGATGGGGGACTGGTGTATACAGGTGGCTGTACTGATCAACGGCGCAATGCACAACGCACGGGTCTCCTAGCGATGCATTGTCGGCTCCCAACATTCAAATTTGCCCCAAAACAGAGACGTCCCCGGGACAGATGGATCAGCGCCCTGTTTTCTACGGTGTCACAGTGACTACATTGACTTGGGATGCGTACCACATTTGGGGCCTAGACCGGACGGTCAATCTGCTCCTCTTCTGTACGTCCCCGCAAATGGGACGCACCCATTGGCTGGGGGTGCGTACCACATTTGGGGCCTAGACCGGACGCTTAATCTGCCCCTCTTCTGTACGTCCCCGCAAATGGGACGCACCCATTGACTTGGATGGCCTTGACAGATCTATGAGTACTCAACTTGAAAGAACCTTAGAAGAAGTTTATGGTGAGCAGCACACGGTACAATACGAGCGCTATCAGCGAGCGCTTCTTACCTTCCGTGAGTTGTATGGCGCGGCTGGAGAAATCCATCTATTTCGGGCACCGGGCCGGGTCAACCTCATCGGTGAACATACGGATTATAATCACGGTTACGTCATGCCAGCCGCGCTCGACAAGGATGTGGTGCTTCTGGCCCGGCCGCGCAGCGATGGCATGGTCCAGCTCCAGAACATGGAAGCTGCCTTTCCCGCGGTCACCTTTCCCGTTGCCCAAACGATTCCGCCAGCGGCCCCAGGGGATTGGGGCAACTATGCACGCGGCGTTTTTCAGGTCTTTGGCCGCTTCATGAACCAGAGCCCATGTGGCATGGATCTGCTCGTGCAGAGCGCTCCCCCCCACGGTGTTCCACGCGGGGCTGGTCTCAGCTCGTCCACGGCCTTTACCGTGGCAATTGCCACCGCGCTCTGTACACTTGCCGACTGGCACGTTGCCCCCGCGAAACTGATTCAACTCTGTTCCGACAGTGAATGGTACATCGGCACGCGCGGTGGTATTATGGATCAATTTGCAGCGCTCTTTGGTCGGCGCGGCCACGTCCTGTTTCTTGACTGTCGGCAGACCGAGAAGGGTGACTATCGCTACCAGCCCATGCAACTCCCCCAGGGCACGCAGTTGTTGGTTGTGGATAGCGGCGTCCACCATGAAAACGCCCGGGGTGAGTTCAATCAACGGGTGGCCGCGTGCCGGGCCGGTGTCGGCATTCTGCGCCAGACCTATCCCAATATCTCTCACCTGCGCGATGTGCAGACGGTTCCCTGGAATGAATTGGCGGATCAGCTGCCAACGGTAATCAGTGCCCGCGAGTTGTCCGAACAAGGCATTAGTTTGGGCGAGCTCCCCAATCTGGATCACGAAACGCCACTGCGGGTGCAGGCTTGCTGCCGCCATGTCTGGACGGAAAACCAACGGGTAATCCTGGCAAGCGATGCGCTAGAGACCAGGAATGCCTCGACACTGGGCAATCTGCTTGACGCGGCGCATGCAAGTGCACGCGATGACTATCAGATCAGTTGTCCAGAAATCGAGTTTCTGGTCGAACAGGCACGCGCGATTGATGGTGTCTATGGTGCGCGTCTGACGGGCGCGGGTTGGGGTGGCTCGATTGTGGCGCTTGTCGAGAGAGAGGCTACCCAGGAATTTACGGGAAGGCTGCACCAACGGTACATTGAGGCCACGGGGCTGATACCGGCTATCTTTCCCTGCTCTGCCGGACCAGGTGCAGGCGTAGTGGGTCGAGTGTAGAGAAAAATTCCAGCAACTGTTATCGACAATAAAAATTCTCGTTCTCTTGCATAGATTGTTTAATAAGTAGCCTAAAGTGGGCTCTGTTTGAAAACAGTAATAGTGACATTTGTCACCCTGGATGCAAACTTCTAGCCTTTGTACAGATTTTGACTTCAAATTTGCTAGATTGTGACCGTTTCGAAGCATTTAACCCCGTTAAATGCGTTCAGAGAATACATTTGTCTAGGGTTTGAAGACCCTGCGTTTTGGGCTAAGGTGACAAATGTCACCATACGTAGTTCCGGCAAACGGGAAACCTACCGTTTTCAAGCCAACCGCACTGTAGTAAGGTCTACAGCTCATAAATTCACTTACACAGCATTGAATGACCCTTGTGTTATTGCTTCAGCAACCCAGGCCGTTGTGGCTTTGGCAAGCTCAGCCCACGGGAATGTTCATAGCAGAGAATTGCCGGTGCGCAAACAAACGACATCTTCAGCCAAATTAAGCTCAACAAGAATCCAGTAAAGTTGGCACAAATGAGAATTATCGGTATGATGAGTGGGACATCTGTTGATGGAATTGATGTAGCCATTGCTGATCTCCACACACCAAGCCCACAAATCGCAGCAGTCGGCACTCCATTGACACACGAGCCCGGCCATCAAGAGACAACCAAGATTGAGCAGATCTTTTTCACAACGTTGCCCTGGAACGGCGAAGTGCGTGAGCAGATTTTTGCCATGTTTCAGCGTGCAACGCCAGAGGCACCAACACCCGTGGCTGCACTCTGTCGGCTCAATTTTATGGTGGCAGAAGAATTTGCCAAAGCCGCACAACAGGCTCTTTCCACCTCCCGATTGCCCACTGAAAGCATTGATCTCATTGCCAGCCACGGCCAAACAATTTGGCACGATGTGGAGAATGGCAAGGTGACCAGCACGTTGCAGATTGGCGATCCGTCGGTGATTGCAGCCAGAACCGGTATCACGACGATGGGCAATTTTCGGACAGCTGACGTTGCGGCGGGTGGTCAGGGCGCGCCGCTTGTCTCGCTCTATGATTGGGTGCAACTGCGGCCCGCGGCCAACACATCGGGCTGGCGCGCGGTGCAAAACATTGGTGGCATTGGGAACGTAACCTTTCTGCCCCCAGTGGGCAGCACGGCAGCTCCCCTGGCATTTGACACGGGGCCGGGCAATGTCTTGATTGATTGGGCGGCGGCGGTTGCAACGAATGGCCAACAGCAATATGATGTCGATGGACGTTTGGCCGCGGCGGGCGAACCAGCGGGCGCTCTCTTGGATGCGTGGCTACAATTACCCTACTTTGCGCAACGACCACCCAAGTCAACAGGACGAGAACTGTTTGACAGCACCTTGATCCGAAAATGGTATGCCTCTGCACAGCAGCAGAGGGTAGATGCTCATGATTTCGTTGCCACTGTCACCGAATTGACTGCCGCCAGCATTGCCGATGCCTACGCACGGTTTGCCCCCGGGCCAGTGACGGAAGTGATTGTGGCCGGGGGCGGTGCCCGCAACCCCGTGTTGTTGCGACGTTTGCGGTGGCAGCTAACCAAACGACTCAATCGCGTTGTTCCCGTGCGCACACATGCCGAGTTGGGCATTGATGACAAGGCGAAAGAGGCGTTGGCATTCGCGCTGATGGCACATCGTGCCCTGCATGGACAAGCCGGCAACGTTCCGGCCTGCACCGGTGCCAACAAGCCACAGATTTTGGGGCAGATCGCGCCCGGTGATAACTATGGGCAGTTGATGCGAAAACTCTATTCACAATAGGCTACATATCACTTTGCGCACGTTGCGGTGGTACGGGTCTGCCTGGAAAGGGTCACAATAAGTTCGTATAACGTAACACCGTTTGAACCCCTTCCAGGCAGACGTTGCCGCGCTTCATGCAGCGGCAAAAGTGATAGGCGACTTGTATTCACAATAGGCCGACAAGGGATTTGACAAAGAAACCGTGATGCCAGCAAGGCGAACAAAAGATCCATGCTGTTCCGCCATCATCGGTCTGGTAGAGAGGGCAGTGGATACTCGAACCTACCATAATTTCCCCCTTTACCCAGCAGTTACTTTACACGAAACCGAGCTAGGAAGTACTAGGCAGCAATGCAAAACGAATTTGAACAAACAGGCCATCAACCCCGGCGAATAGAGACGGAAGCAGAACGCGACGCGGCATGTACCCTGTCGGCAAAAGCGCCTGCACAGCAGCACGACGTGCCCACCTACGTGATTGGCATTGATGGTGGCGGCACCAAAACGGCCTGTGTCGTCATGGACGAAAAAGAGTACATTTGGGCGCAAGTCCGAGCGGGTTCGAGCAATCGCAACAGCGTGGGCGACGAACGAGCCAAAGCCAACTTGACCGAAGCTATCGATAACGCACTGCGGGTTGCCGGGCGCGAACGCAGCGAGATCAGCGCGATCTGTCTGGGCATGGCCGGGGCGGATCGGCCGGCCGATCGGGCACTGATTCACCAATGGGTGGAGGAGATCCTGCCCAACGTCCATGCCACGATCCACAACGATGCATTGATCGCCTTGGCCAGCGGCACGGGCGGCTCGCTCTACGGAGTGGCGGTCATCAGCGGCACGGGAATGCTGGTCTATGGGATCAATGAGGCGGGCCAGAGCCAACGCGCCGGTGGCTGGGGGCCCCTGTTTGGCGACCGTGGTAGCGGCTATGCAATTGGCGCAGCCGCCCTGGCCGCCGTGGCCCAAGCCACCGACGGGCTGGGACCGAAAACAGCCATCGATGGGGCACTGCGCGACTATCTTGACCTGAGCACGTCCCAGGCCTTGATCCCTTGGGCCTATGAACATCATTCTTGGGCAGAGATTGCAGATCTGGCTCCCGTGGTTGTCGAATGTGCGCAACAAGAGGACGAGATCGCCAGCCGCATCATTGCCGAAGCCGCCATCGATCTGGTAGCCGCGGTGGAATGTGTGGTTCGCGGGCTGGATATGCTCAACCAGTCCCCACCCATTGTGCTCTCGGGTGGCACATTGCGCCCCGGGCTCTTTAGCAGCCTGGTCCATCAACATCTCAACAGCTTGGTTCCCACGGCTCAGCTCTTGCGCCCCAGCGTCGAACCAGCCGTTGGCGCGGCACAACTGGCCATGAAGAGACGCCGTGATGAATAAATCCCCCACGCCCCCACCACAACGCATGACCAACCGCACTGAGCTACCGGCCACCGAAGCACGCCACCCATTGAGCGCGCAATTAGATGCCATGCCCACCCTCGCCATGTTGCGACTGATGAATCAGTTGGACGCCACCATTCCCCTGGCCATTGCCGAAGCATTGCCACAGATCGCCACGGTCGTCGATGCCATCACTGATACACTGGAGCAGGGCGGCCGGCTCTTTTATCAAGGGGCTGGCACGAGCGGCCGATTGGCGGTGCTCGATGCCGCGGAACTGCTGCCCACATTTGGCACACCACCCGGTGTTGTCATTGGGCTGATTGCTGGCGGTGAACGCGCAATGGTCCACGCCGTGGAAGGGGCAGAAGATAGCGGGGAAGCGGGACAAGCAGACTTGATGGCCCACGATTTCAGCGGCGCGGATATGCTCGTTGGTGTAGCTGCCAGCGGTCAAACCCCCTATGTGCTGGGCGGTCTCGGCTACGCGAACCAACAGGGGGCAAACACGGCCTGTGTTGTCTGCAGCCCCGATTCACCAATTGCCGCGGCCGCTGCGATGCCCATCACGGTGATCACGGGACCGGAGATCCTCACTGGCAGCACCCGCCTGCGCGCTGGCACCGCGACCAAGCTCGTGTTGAACATGTTGAGCACCTGTGCCATGGTGAAGCAGGGCAAAGTCTACGAAAATCTCATGGTCGACGTGCAGCCAACCAATGCCAAGCTCCGACTGCGCGCCCAGCGCATTGTCAGCGAAATCACGGGTGTTGATCATGGAGCCGCGGCAGCGCTGCTCACTGCGGCCGATTGGCAAGTAAAGGTAGCCGTGGTGATGGGCTTGGCTGATGTCGATGCGACCGAGGCCACTGCCCGTCTATCACAAAGCCGCGGCCGCGTGCGCGAGGCTGTTCAGTCCCCTCACCGCCAGTAGCACAGTGTTCCGGAAAACAGAACAGGCCCGGCAAGCATAGAATGTTGTTGCGGTGCTTGCCGGGCCTGCGCGTCTACCTTACTTGGCCGCGAGCCCAATGCTGCCATTTTCTACCAATTCCAGCCGGGCCCCATGGCTCTCTGCCAGCGCAAGCATCCCCACCATCTCGGGCCTGTCTGTTCGCAGCCGCAAGAGATAGGGAACTTCGCCCGAGCGCGCCAGATGGTCAGCTAACGGTGAATTCGCAACCAGCGGCTGTGCCAACGTAATCGTCTGACTTTCCAAGGCAAACGAAACACGCTGTTCGCTGCTACTGTGCGTTTGCCCAGAAGGGGTCACACCCAAAATTTTGGTATAGCGTGCGGTTGCAGTCACCAGATCGGGCACGGCAAGCACCACTTCGGCGGTGCCAATTGCGCCATTGGCATGGTTGGCCTTGTCAGGCGTGGTGGGCACGCGCAGCGAGTGCGACGTTACATCAGCGATCAAAAACGGCGAGCGCGACTCATTCAGATTAACGGCCTGCCACTCAATGCGCTCGCCATCATAGCGGGTGCGGTGCCCCGCGGTCGGTCCAACAATGGCGAGATCCGCAGCCAACCGTTGTGCGTCTGCGACGATATCCTGCGAGAGCAGCGCATAGCCAACGTAACCTTCCCCCTCGGCCAATGCCGCGATTGTCTCATCAAGCTCATTGGGATTTTGTGGGGCTAACAGTTCAATGTAACTGCCATCTGCCAACGAGATTAAACCATTGTGGGTAGCCTTGTGCGTATGTTTGCCGCCATAGTAGACCGTGAAGCCAAGATTTGTGTAATCCGCAATCGCGGCGTCCAGATCGCGAACAGCAATCAAGATGTGGTCGAAACTGAGCAGATCACTCATCGCTTCCTCTTCGTTATTTCATCTCATTTCAAGTCATTTGTTTTCGCCATGGTCAAAGCATCTGATCTTGAAAGCATGATTTTGGGGAACCCATTCAGCAGGAGAATGGGCAAATTGCCCAGGCAAACGCAGCAATTTGTCTGCTTGTGACAATACTCGAGGTTGTGTATCATTCAACCATAGAGAGCAATATTGTGCAATCTAGTTATTCTGCAATCTCATTAGCTAGAATAGCATGGTAGCTTCCCAAATTGTCAGGGGGAAGCTGGATCTGATGCACTCAACAGCACCAAACAACAGAGGGGGAATGTGTGCCAACCGTTGCAGAAACACTTGTTGATCAGCTCGCCGCAGCTGGCGTAGAAACCGTTTTTGGGTTGCCAGGTGGTGAAGTTGTAGAAATTTTAGATGCCATTCGGCGCCGGGGGCTGCGCTTTGTGCTGGCCCACAATGAAGCATCAGCCGTTTTTATGGCCGATGCACTGGCACGGATGACGGGCAAACCAGGCGTTTCGATCAGTACGCTGGGGCCGGGCGCGACCAACGCAGTTACCGGCGTAGCGCATGCCTATTTGGATCGCACGCCGTTGATTCACATCAGTGCACAGAAGCCAGATGATCTGCTGCCCGATTACACCCACCAGGTGCTCGATCTCCAAGCGCTCTATCGCCCCATCACCAAAGAGTGCTACAAGCTTGTGGCCGAGAATGCCGCGACCACGATTCAGAAAGCCATTGCCCTCACCCAAACGGGACGCCCGGGTCCTGTCTATTTACAGGTGAGCAACGAGGAAGCAGCGCGCGAGTGTGCACCCGCAAGCGCCGGATCAGGCATGGATAGCAGTTCCACAGCTAGCACCGGCGAACCATCGGGGGCAGCTCTGGAAGAAGCTCGTGCGCTCTTGCGCAAGGCCCAACGTCCCGTGATCGTTGCTGGCGTGGGGCTAGAACCAGAGCGACCCTATGCCGCGCTGCAGGAATTGGCCGCGGCCGCGGCCGCGCCAGTCATCGTCACCCCCAAGGCCAAAGGCGCACTCTCTGATCAGCATGAGCTGGCCGCGGGGACTGTGGGGCTCACCCGCATCGATGCCGTGTACGAAATTTTGGATGAGGCAGATTGTATTGTGGCCGTCGGTTTTGATGTCGTCGAATTGGTGAAGCCTTGGCAACAGGATGCACCGTTGATCTGGATTGCACCGTGGGCGAATGAGGATCCGGTAGTGCCGGCGGCCGTTGAATTTGTTGGCCCGGTTGCGCCGGTCTTGCAACAGCTCGCCGATAGCAGCTTTGGCACGGCCGCGGCGTGGGGACCGCAACGGGTGGCCGCGCTGCGTGCAAAGCTGGCTGCCCGCCCGCAACCACAGCCAGCGGCAGACCACCTGCCCCCCCAAACGGTGCTGCAGAGCATGCGCCGCCTGTTGCCTGATGATGCCTTGATGGTGGTCGATGTTGGCTCGCACAAGATCTTTAGCTCGCTGGAGTGGCCCACCCACGCGCCCAACCGTTTCCTGCTCTCCAACGGCCTCTCGAGCATGGGCTTTGCATTGCCCAGCGCCATTGGTGCCAGCTTGGCCCTGGATGGCACACCGACCGTCTGCTTGACGGGCGATGCGGGCATGGCCATGGTATTGGGCGAGTTGGCTGTGCTGGCCGAGCTGAAGCTGCCGATCATTGTGGTTGTGCTCAACGATGGCGCGATCGATCTGATCCGGTCGCACCAGGTTCGTTCGGGTAAACCGATCTTTGGCACCGAGTTCACCAGCCCCAACTTTAGCGAGATTGCCACCGCCTATGGCCTGGAGAGCAGCCGAGTGACCAGCGAAGCCGCGCTGGATGCTGCGATCGCCGCCGCGCTCCATGCCCAGCGTCCGGCCCTGATTGAGGTGCTGCTCGATCCCACCGGCTATCCCACCACACCAGTCTACGAGTAGATGGATTGCTGAAGCAGAAATCATGTCTGTGCCGCAAGAATTAACCTCCGAGCTGCTACTCTACGCCTATACCCACGGCTTTTTCCCAATGGGTGACGAGCAAGGCGAGATCTACTGGTATGATCCCGACCCGCGGGCGATCATTCCGCTGGAAACGTTTCACATTCCCCGATCGTTGGCGCGGCGTATTCGCAAAGGCGGCTTCGAGATCCGCGTGGATAGCGCGTTCCGTCAGGTGATCAGAGCCTGTGCGGAACCGCGTCCGGATCAAGGTATCTGGATCACGCCTCCGATCATTGACATTTATTGTGAATTGCATGGGTTGGGCTATGCCCACAGCGTGGAAACCTGGATCGACGGGGAGCTGGTCGGTGGATTATATGGCGTGGCGATCGGCGGTTTTTTCGCGGGCGAGAGCATGTTCAGCCGTGCCACCGACAGCAGCAAAATCGCGCTCGTTCATCTGGTACAGCGATTGGTGAGTGGGGGCTTTGTGCTGCTCGATACACAGTTCATGACCGAGCACTTGCGCCGCTTTGGCACCATCGAGATCCCGCGTGCCGAATATCAGCACCGTTTGCAGACGGCTCTTCAGATCCAGGCACACTTTGATCCAATGGATGCAATTGCCCGCTGATCGACATGGCCAGCATGCCGATCAGCTGCACGCGTTACATCCGTTCCGGCACTTCGATTCCAAGCAGATCCAGCGTCAGGCTCAGCAGATCAACCGTGGCCTGCGAAAGCGCCAACCACGAGGCCTGCTGCGCCGCGTCTTCTTCGATCAGAATGTAGTGTTCGTGATAGAAGCGATTGTAGGCAGTGGCCAGCGTGTAGGCATACTCACAGAGGTGGTGCGGCATGCGCTGCTGAAAGGCAGCTTGGACCACATCGGGAAATTCAGTGAGCTTGAGCAAGAGTGCCCGTTCGATCTCATCGGCGGGCGTTTGCAGGGGCCCAATGGCCAGCGCTTCATCCGCGGCCTTGCGCAGGATCGAGCGGGTGCGCGCCGCGGTGTAGAGCAGATAGGGGCCGGTACGTCCTTCAAAGGCCGAAAAGCGATCCAGGTCAAAGACGTAGTTCTGCGTACGCTGGTTCGAGAGATCGGCAAATTTGAGCGTTGCCACCCCAACCATGCGCGCGATCTCTTCCTTTTCCGCCGCGGGGTAGCCCTGTGCTGCCTCCACTTCGCTCAGCCGCTCCCGCGCCTTATCGGTGATCATTTCGATGAGCACACGCAATTTCATCACCCCACCGGTGCGGGTCTTGAAGGGTTTGCCATCCTTGCCATTCATGGTGCCAAAGCCCAGGTGCTCCAGCGCCACGGCAGCCGGCGCGACACCACCTTTGTGCGCGGCCCGGAAGACTTGCTCGAAGTGCAAGCTCTGGCGCTGATCCACCACGTAGAGCACTCTATCGGCATTCAATTCATCGACCCGCTGGTCGATCGTCGCCAGATCGGTTGTGCCATAGAGCACAGCGCCGTCGGATTTGACGAGCAGCAACGGTGGGATTTCTCGCTTGTCATCGGCTTCGGCGACATCGATCACGAGCGCGCCCTCACTCTCGTAGGCATGGCCCTCCGCTCGCAGCCGCGCCACCAGCGGATCGATCAGTTCGTGTACATCGCTTTCGCCCAGCCAAAGATCAAAGTGAACATTGAGATCTTGATAATCGCGTTTCAGCTCGGCCACAGAAACATCCACAAAGTGTTGCCAGAGCGCGCGGTAGCCGGAGCGGCCGGCTTGCAGATCACGCGTGGCCTGCCGCGCCGTCTCCATGAACTCGGGATCGGCTTTGGCACGGCCACTGGCCGCTGGGTAGATCTCATCTAGATCATCGATGCTCACCGGTGATTCAGTGGGATAGGGGCCGCTGGAATCGGGATCAAAGTAGGGCCAATCGGGGTGGCGGTCGGCCAACTCGGCGATAACCTGCCCCATGGGCAGCCCCCAATCGCCCAGATGCACATCCCCAACCACTTGGTGCCCCACGAAACGTGTCAGGCGTTTGATGCTCTCGCCAATGATGGCCGCGCGCAGGTGGCCAACATGCATCGGCTTGGCCACGTTGGCCCCGCCATAATCAATGATGGTCCGTTCGGGCTCTGTGGTCGGTCCATAGCCCCAATGGTCATCCGCAGCAATCTGCCGGATCTGTTCAACGAGAAATGCATCAGTCAGGGTCAAGTTGATAAAACCGGGACCGGCCAGGCTCACTTCTTGAAAGCGGTCATCCTCCCGTAAACGGTCGGCGATCTCCTGTGCCAGATCGCGCGGTTTGCGGCCATAGCGCTTGGCCGCGGCCAACGCGCCATTGCACTGAAACTGGCTCAGATCAGGGCGATTGGAGAGCACAACCTCCCCATATTGCGGGTCGTACCCCAACGCATCCACCACACTGCTGACAATTTCGGTTAATTGTGCTCGAATCGAAGTCATAAAACATTCCATGCATTGCATACAGCCACGTTCAGCCGTGGCAGAGATATACAGCCACGTTCAGCCGTGGCAGAGATATACAGCCACGTTCAGCCGTGGCTGGTAGACATTACGGCCACTGCGCGCCAACCGCCTCCACATAGAGCGAATAGACGGACTGACTGGCGGTCATGAAGAGGCGATTTTTCTTGACACCCCCAAAGCAGAGGTTGGCGCAGGGCTCGGGCAGATGAATCTTGCCAATTAGATCACCGTCGGGGGCAAAACAGTGAACGCCGTTGAAATCCGCGCCGCCCCATCCCGCCGCGGACCAGAGATTGCCCGCGGTGTCACAGCGAATACCGTCTGACGAACCTGGCTTCATGTCGACAAAGAGCTGGCCATTGGTTAGCTTGCCATCATCGGTCACATCAAAGACATGAATGGGGCTGGTACCCTCGGGTTTGGCCGCGCTGCCGGTGTCTACCACATAGAGCTTGGACCAATCGGGCGAGAAGCAGAGTCCATTGGGGCGATCAAAATCGCCCAGCACCACGGTGGCCCGTCCACTGCGCGGATCGAGCCGATAGACGTTGCGGGGCAATTCAAAGTCTGCGCGATGGCCTTCGTAGTTCATCAAAATCCCATATCCTGGATCGGTGAACCAGATCGAGCCATCCGCGTGCACCACCACATCGTTGGGTGCATTGAGCGGCTTGTCATCGTAGCTATCCATGAGCACGGTGATGGTGCCATCATGTTCGGTGCGGGTGACGCGGCGGGCATCATGTTCACACGAAATAAGCCGCCCTTGGCGATCGCGTGTATGGCCGTTGCTGTTGTTGGCGGGTGTGCGATAGACGCTCGTTGTGCCGGAAAGTTCATCCCAACGCATGATGCGATTGTTGGGAATGTCGCTCCAGAGCAGGTAGCGTCCATCACCAAACCAGACGGGACCTTCTGCCCAGCGCATGCCGGTGCAGAGGCGTTCCAGCGCAGCGCTACCCAGACGATACGGTGCGAAACGATCATCGACTACTTCGATGGCTGGGTCTGGGTAGGGCACAACAGCATTCGCCCAGTCACGGTTGAGGAGATAGGGATCGGATTGACTCATGGCCTCACTTCGCGTTGATGTTTGTTGGGTTAATTGAGTTGATTCACTTGACTGGCCCGGGTCCGCTGATTGCGCGCTGGGTTCAGCTATTCGGGCCACTCAACACCATCGTAGTAGCGCGTGCCGCGGTGGCCCGCTTTGGGAATGGGCGCGCTGAGTTTTTCGCCCGGTGTTGTCACCATGATCAACGTGCGGGGCTTACCAGAAGTGGGGTTGGTGGCACCACTGATCAACTCCTTGATCTGACAACGGCCAATCAACTCATCGTTGAAGATGGTATAGACATAATGCCCCACCGCCAATTTGGAGGGTTTGCCAGCCATGTGAAATTCATATTCACCAGCCACCTCATACAGGCTATCAACGGCCTGGCGTCCTTCTTTGGCGGGAATGGTTTTGGTGATGCCAAAACTCACGGCATGCTCCTCTATTTAGATTATGCAGCACGGTTGCCGCAACTTAGATTATGCAGCACGGCTGCCGCAGTTTAGAATGCAGCACGGCTGCCGCAGTTTAGATGATGCAGCACGGCTGCCGCAGTTTAGATGATGCAGCACGGCTGCCGCAGTTTAGATTATGCAACACGGCTGCCGCAGTTTAGATCATGCGGCGGCAATCGTGTTAAATGGGGTAATCTTACCGGGTTTTGCGGTGTGCGTCAAGGCAAGAGCGCACCGTGCCCGCGTCAATCGCGGTATGGGTCATATTCATCCGCACCAGCCATGGCCACACCGATTGGGGTGAGGGTATGCAATACCCGCACCGTCTCTTTGTGATAGTGCAACACCGCGTCGAGCCGCTTGTAACAGTGGGGCGATTCATCGGTGCCCGCCCCGCGCAGTTCCACACCAGCCTGCTGCACCCATTGCCTCATCATGTTTTCGCTGATCTCGCCGGCAGAAATGGTCTTGAGCTTGCCTTTGCGCCAGCGTTTTTTGCCCGCGGCCTGCGTGCGCGACATCACCCGCCCCGCACCGTGAACGGTGGAATGGAGCGCCACCTGCGACTCGGCGCTCTCAATCCCTTCGAGGATCACGGCCGGTTCGGCCATGGTAGCACCGACAAATGAGCGTTGACCAGCGAAGGCCGGCGTTGCGCCCTTGCGCACGACCCACAGCTCCTGTTCGCCATGGCTTTCCAGCCAGGCAAAGTTGTGGTGGTTGTGCACTTCATCGACAATGTTGGCCCCGATCAGCTCTGCGACTTTGGCACAGACCCAATCGCGGCCAGCATAGGCGTAGCGCCCAGCCAGCCGCATGGCCGCAATATACTCTTGCCCCAACGTCGAATCAACCGCAAGCAGCACCGGCTCCACATTCATACCATCTTTGCCGCCACCAGCCTTGACATAGTGGGTGGCAATGCGGTGGCCGAGGCCGCGCGAACCAAAGTGTACACCACACCAGACTCGTTCTGCTTCATCCACAAAGATGTCGACATAGTGATTGCCCGAGCCGACCGTCCCCAACTGCTCGCGCGCCAACCCCTTGAGCTTCTTTACCACGGGAATATCCCACGCTGGGTCATTGGCAAAGAGTTCGTGCTCCACCGCTTCCCGATTTTTGCGTCCCACGCCAAAGGATATGTGCTGCCAAATGTCATCCATAATGTCTTTGATGAAAGGGCGCACCGCCGCGGCGGGTACATCGAGCCGCACGGCCTTGTTGCCACAGGCAATATCATAGCCAACGCCCGATGGGCTAACATGTTCGCCATACGCGGCCACGCCACCAATGGGCATGGCGTAGCCAATATGATGATCAGCCATGAGCGCAATGGCTTCGGCACGCCGTGCAACCGTTTTGGCCTGTGCCACGGCATTTTCCAGCGGTTCGCCCCAGACGGGAACGCCTTCAATTTCTTGATACATTGCTCTCTCTCTCTGGTCTCTTCACTCGTCCCGTGGGTGCATTGCACGCTCTTGAGCGCACCTTTCACCCAATTCAGCAAACTTGTTTGAACGAATCGCCCAAAGCCTGTACAATAACGGTTGGCTCGTGTACCAGTCCGGTGAGTTGGCCCGTTCCACTGTACAAGAGGACGGCCACCGCCGTAGGTAAGCGGTATAAGTGTACTGTTGCCGCGTGCAATCAACCATGCCCGAAAGGTGAGACCGCTCAATGAATGGCAGCCACGGCCCGTTCATCCGAACCACTCAGATTCAGGTTGCAGAGGGAATGATCGACCTCGGCATCGGGCAGCCGGCGTTGGCCATGTTGCCGCTCGATCTGCTCAATGAGGCAGCAGCACATCGCTTTGCCCAGCGCGATCCCACGTTTTTACAATATGGCCCCGAAGAAGGTGATGGCTATTTCAACCGCGCGTTGGCACAGTTTCTCACCACTGAATATGGCACGCCGGTCCAACCGGAGCAGCTCTTTCTCACCAATGGTGTCTCACAAGCGCTCGATCTGATCTGCACGCTCTATACCAAGCCGGGCGACCTAGTTCTGGTGGAGGAGCCGACTTACTTTCTGGTCTTTCGCATCTTTCAGGATCATGGTTTGCGTATCAAGTCGATCCCGCTGACGCCAGAGGGGTTGGATTTGGACCAGTTGGCGGCAGAGCTTGCGATCGAGCGCCCGGCGTTTCTGTACACCATTCCCACCTTTCAAAACCCAGCCAGCGTGACCATGCCCCAAGCCAACCGGGATCGGCTGGTGGCCTTGGCGCGAGAACATGAGCTGCTGACGGTCGCCGACGAAGTCTATCAGCTGCTCTACTATGGCGACCGTCCCCCTCGCCCACTGGGTGACTCGGTCACAGAAGCGCCGATTATCTCGCTCGGCTCCTTTTCCAAAATTCTGGCTCCGGGCTTGCGGCTCGGCTGGATCCAAAGCACGCCAGCCACCGTGCGTCGCTTTGTCGAGAGTGGCATCGTCCACAGCGGAGGCGGCCTAAATCCGGTAGCGACGGGCTTGGTGCGCAGCGCGCTCGATCTCGGCTTGCAACAGCGCTACGTGCATCAGCTACGCCAGCAGCTCGGCGACCATTGCCAGCTCATGGACAGGAGACTGCGCCGCGAGATGCCTGATTGGGTGCGCTATGCCGTCCCAACCGGCGGCTACTTTTACTGGCTGACCCTGCCACCAACACTCGATGTGAACATCTACTTGCCAGCGGCAGTGGAAGCGCAGGTGGGGTTTCGTCCGGGTCAACGCTTTTCCAGCGTCAATGGGCTTCAGAATTGCCTGCGCCTCTGCTTCGCCCATTACGATGCAAAGACGCTGACCGAAGGCATACGGCGGCTGGGCCGGCTCTTTGCCGAGCAAGGCAAGCGGTGACTTTACCCATCCGAGCGCCCGGCTCGATTGGGCGGGGCAGGGCGGGTTTTGCGCACCGGAGGCTGCGCGGCCAATTCGGCCAGAATGAGTTCAACGGCTTTTTCCAGCTGTGGATCGCGGCCGGCAATCACAGCTTTCGGTCTCATCTCGACTTCCACATCGGGCGCGACCCCTTCGTTCTCCACCTCCCACTCGCCGTCGGGGCTGAAGATGGCGAGCCGCGGCGCGGTGACAAAGCCACCATCCATCAATACTGGATAGTCATAGATACCAACCAAACCACCCCAGGTCCGTTTACCCACGAGTTGGCCCATGCCACGGCGGCGGAAGAATTGGGGCAGTGCATCACCACCAGAGCCAGCGAATTCGTTGATGATCATGATCTTTGGGCCGAAGATAGCGGCGTTGGGTGTGGTAAAGACATTCCCCTCGCGTGTGGCCCAATAGCTCATCAGCGGCCGCCCCAACAGATCGAGCACGTAGTCGGCCACCGAGCCGCCGCCATTGAAACGCTCATCGATGATCACGGCATCTTTGTCCAGCTGCGAAAAGTAGTAACGGTTGAAGGAAGAGTAGCCACCGGTGCCTGTGTCGGGCATGTAGATGTAGGCGACCCGGCCATCGGTCAGTTCATCGACCTTGCGGCGATTGCCCTCCACCCACGCCAAGTGTCGGAGCGCTGTCTCGCTGCCAATCGGGATCACGTTGACATTTCTCGCGCCCGTGGTCGAGGGGGTCGAGTTGACGGTGAGCGTGGTCACCCGATCCGCGGTCATGGCAAAGTGTTGATAGATGTTGGTGGGCGCACGCAGCGGCACCCCGTTTACAGCCAAAATGAAATCGCCTTCACGCACATTGACCCCTGGCTCGGTGAGCGGTGAGCGCAATTCAGGCCGCCAATTTTCGCCCCGATAGATCCGCGCGATCTGGTAGTACTCGTCCACAATCTCATAGTCAGCGCCGAGCAACCCCACGGCAATATCCTCGCCACGTGCCATGTCACCGCCGCCAATGTAGGCATGGCCAACGACCAACTCGCCCATCATTTCGCTGAAGAGATAGTTCAGATCGCTGCGGTGGCCCACATGATCCAGCCAGGGCAGATACTGTTCGCGGATGGCTGGCCAGTCGACCCCGTGCATATCGGCATCATAGAAGTAATCGCGCTGAATGCGGTAGACTTCGGTAAACATCTGCTGCCACTCAGCACGCGGATCGACATAAACTTCCATAGTATTGAGCTTGAGCCGTTCGTGATCGGCCTTGGGCTTTTCTTTGGTTTCGACAATTGCGTAGCTGCCGCTGCCATCTCGGTAGAGCAATTTTTTGCCGTTGTAGGTCATCCAATAGTTGGCAATATTCGCGAGAAACAGCTCACTCTTGCGCTCTTTGAGATCATAGTAACTCAGGGAGTAGCCATTGTTGTTGTGCGACAATGCTTCGAGATAGAAGAGCTTGTCACCGTCGGCGGCCTGCAACGAATGGTAGTGACGAGCGGGCATGGGCAACGCCAGCACGCGTTGGTCGATATCGGACAAATCGATCTGCACGGTAACGGGCGATGTGCTTTTGTCACCGGGTTTGCCATTGGATTTACTGTTGGATTTGTCGTCAGGCTTGCCATTTGACTTGCCAGCCGCATGCTCATTTGACTGACCATTCGACGAAGGCAATGGATGGTCGGCAGCGGTGCTGCTTGTCGTGCTCTCGCTCTTCTCGTCGTTCTCGTCTTCTTCTTCATCACTTTCGGGGAAGAATGGCGAACGTTCGTCTTTGCTCAAGACCACCACATAGAGACTGCGTTCTACGAAACGTTCATAGGAGGACATATCGAGCCAACCCGTGTTGAGTCCGTAGTTGGTGCTGGCAGCAAAGAAGAGATACTTACCATCCAGACTGAAGGTGACGGAGGTTGCATCGCTCATTCCATCGGTGATCTGGTGGGTCGTGGCTGTCTCCAGTTCGTACAGAAAGACCGCGCGCAGATGGTTGGCGAGCCGTTTCGTGTACGCGATCCAGCGGCTATCGGGCGACCAGACCGGATCGAGGCTACGTTCGGGATGATCGTAGCTGTCGGTGTCGACGAGCAAGGGCACCGGCGGCTCGTTGTTTGTGGCCGTCTCTGCAGCGGTGGAGTTGTCATCAGCCGCGGTCGCGTCGGAAGCAGCCGCCGGTGTTGCACCATCTTCAGCAGCAGGAGGCGAGTCGTGGGTCAGTTGAATGGTAAAGAGATTGAGCCGTTTGTCGGTGTAGAGCAGCTTCTTGCCATCGGGCGACCAGCGCAGATCGTGAAAAAAGGTGGCCGCGCCCAAATCAATCGTCACGGGCTCTTCCAGCCCGGCCTGATCGCGCAGTACCAGTTGATACTCACCGCTGGCATCTGAAAAATAGGCGATCTGTTTGCCATCGGGCGACCACGCGGGCGAGCGCTCATGCACGCCAGGGGTGCGGGTCAGATTGCGCACGTTGCCTTTCTTGGCGGGTACGGTGAGAATTTCGCCCCGAGCTTCGAAGACGACGCGTGCACCGTTGGGGGACAGGGCCGCGTGGCGAATGGCTCTGTTGACTTTTTTATAGTGTGGACGCGTTTGGGGCAGATCGGTCTGCAACTGAATCGTTAGCGGCTCACTCGTCTGGGTAGCTGGATCAAAGCGATGAATGCGCCCGGCCTGCTCATAGACCACGGTCCCCCCGCCAGTCGAAACCCAACGCACGTCAAAATCGGTGTGCTCGGTCAGCTGGTGTACCGTTTGGCTCTGTCGCTCATAGGCAAAGAGATTCATTGTGTGGTTGCGATCGGACAAAAAATAGACCGTCTCTTCCAACCAACAGGGGTAGGCGTCGCTGGCATTCGCGTGGGGCACCTCTTCGATTTCGTGGCTGGCCAGATCAAAGATCCAGATTGCGGTGGTCCGCCCTCCACGATAGCGCTTCCAGCTGGCAAACGCTTCTGGCAATGGTGTGTAGGCGATGTGTGTGCCCGCGGGCGAGTAGTTGCCCCGGCCGGCCATGGGCAGCGACAGTGGCGTGGGAAAGCCACCAGTGCTGGGCACCGTAAAGAAACGCGTGTGGCGCGCCGTGACGGTGTCGCGACTACTGCTAAAGAGCACAGCAGTGCCATCGGGCGTCCAGCCCTGAACCATATCGTTGCCGGGATGAAAGGTGAGCTGTGTCGGCGAGCCACCATGCACCGAAATTACATAGACGGCCGTGCCTTGGTTGAGTGCACCCGATGAATAGGCGATCCACTGACCATCGGGCGAAAAGGCAGGGGTAAACTTGACGCCATCGTGGACGGTCAATCGTCGCGGGTTTGAGCCATCGCGCTCGGCCACCCAGAGATCACCGGCATAGAGAAAAGCCAGGTGTTGCGAGCTGACGGCGGGTTGGCGCAGCAAAAGGCTGTGATCTTGGTTAGTCATGAATGAGCTTGCTACTTTCTTTTTGTTGACTGCTCGTGAAACGACCCAAATCTGTTGATCCGCGTTGGCATGAACCAGATGACCGGTTTCTTTCCAGTCAATATAGTACGTAACAGTATAGCGTATTTACTAGAAATCAGACGAGTTTTTCGACCCAGCAGATTGCTGCTAATCTCTGGTCGGGAGTGATCATCGTGAGATTGTACTGCCATCTTTGCAGCTGTCCACAGCTGCACAAATCTAGCCCCGTGGTGCAGCCGACTGTTGAGCAGAGTCCTTTGGCACCACGTCTACTGCTGCTCATCCCGAACGCCCAGGAAGCGTCTGAAAAGCCAGTGTAACAGTCGGGCAAAGATCACACCCAGTGTCGAGCCAGCCACCACATCGCCGGGATAGTGCACCCCCAAATAGATACGTGAAAAAGCCGTTAACGCAGCGATCAGATTCAGTGGTGTCCGCCAGCGGGGCAAATACCGACCGAGCAGCCAGGCACCGGCAGAAGCGGTGGCCGCGTGGCCAGAAGGGAAGGACCACGAACCCGGTTTGCGGCCGATCACCATGGCTTGAACAATGGTAATAAAGGGCCGTTTGCGGCGAAAGTAGGTTTTGATCGGATATTCCACGAGCCAGATCGCCAGGCCCAGGGGCAACGCAGCGCCACGTATCAACCGCCAACCCCGCGCCGGTTGCCAGAGCAACAGAGCCAACATGAGTGCGTACCAGGCCATGCCCGCCCGATAGATCACCGTCAAAAAATAGAAGAGACGATTGAGCCCACTTGGGTGGGGCAATTCATTCACCCACAGAAAAAGCTGAGCGTCGATGGTATCGAGTACCCCCAGGCGGCTAATCAGGGCCCGATGCAAGTAGGTGCGCCCAGCCTCAACCTCCTCAGTTTCTGCCATTGACTCTGATGGCTCAAAGAGCGGTTCCACTGCATCCGAGATCGACTCCCGTTGCGCCTCTTCATCCGTCACGGCTGTTGCAGCCAGCTTGCGGGCGCTTTCAGTCAAGGCCGTGGCCACCGCTTCTTCATCGCTCACGGTTGCAGCGGGGGGCAAGGATGGGCTGGATTCATCCTGGGCCGCCTCTTCCACCGACTGTCCAGCCGTCTGCTCCACCACCTGCTCGATCACAGCATCCGCTTCCCGTTGCGAATCGACCGTGTCGACGGCCTCGCGCAGTGTCTGCTCTACCGCGGCGGGTGAATCTTTTGCTTGCTGCGTCGCGTCTTCCCGCGTTGGCTGCTCACGGTCAGTTGCTGCGTCTGTGCCTCTCCCGTTCTCTGGCTTGGATTCCGATTGATCGGTCATGGTTCGCTTTCCCCATATCTCTTTCCCATATTTTTTTCCCATAAAGATGTGTCAATTGCTAGCTTCTTCGCTTGGCTGTCGCTAGCTCCCTTGCGAACCAGTCAAGCGCTTTCTACACAGTCAAGCAAACAGCGCATAAAAGAAAAGCATAAATCTAACAATTCAAACAAAGTTTGAAAGAGGCGTGGCAACAGAGCTACGCAGCCGGCCCCAAAGCGTGTGATTGAGAAGTAGGCACGCAAAGCCGCATAGCCCCAATAGAATAGAACGATGAGAATCTAATGGGTGCGGCCCATTTTCGGGGACGTATAGAAGAGATGCAGATTGAGCGTCCGGTCTAGGCCCCAACTGTGGTTACGCACCCGAATCTAATGTAGGACTTGATCTTTTCGCATTCCAATGCTATCATTTGCAATTATGCGCAAATACGCATAACAGCAAAACATTTTCGTTGCAGGCTCGCCAGAGAAATCGGAGACATTTATGTTCGAGATATTGGCACAGCAGTCCACGGCCACCGTTCAGATAACGGTAGCCGTAGCACCGATCCAACAAACGTTGGTGAGCATGAGTTTGCTCACGGCCCAACGATGGGAGACGCCCAAAGAGCCGTGGCTAACGACAACCGCAGCCGGGCTCCCGCCGTCGCTGCAACAGCGGCACACGTTGCTCGCAACCTGTGCCGCGGCTTTCGCAACAGAGCAAACGTCGGTCAGCTTTCCAGCCTTTCTCGCGACGCTCGCCCAAGAGCCGCCCGCGACATTGGCCCGGCGGCTCCAAGATGCTGCCGACTCCTGCCCCACACCTGCAAAGTCAGCGCCAGCAAATCCGGCAAGCATCGATACGCTATTGGCCGATCCGGCGTGGCTGCAGCAGACATTGGTGCAGCTTTTGCGGAAACTGTGGGAAGAGCACTTTGCGGCTCCATGGACACAGAAGCAATCGATGCTCGACTACATTGTGGCTGAACTCAACGCTCGCGATTGGCCAACCACTTCCGTGGGTGCGCTGTTGCGGGCGTTTCTGCGTAGACCGGTTCCCGAGTGGCTCGCTAGTCAGGTTGGCGGGGTCGATTGTGGGGTCGACCACGTGGTCTTTGTGCCTTCGCCCTATCTGCACTTTCAGGCGGCGCGGCAGCGAGAGAGCAGCACCTTGTGGATCTTCCTGTGGGCGGATTTTGGGGTATGGCCCATGCGTACGGAACCGGTACAACGCACCGAAGTGCTGGGGCCGCTCACTGCACTGGCCGAAGAGACACGGTTGCAAATTCTCGAACTGTTGGCGGCCCATCAGCCGTTGGCCGCGCAAGAGATTATTGCACGGCTCGATGTGAGCCAATCCACGGTTTCGCGCCATCTGAAACAGTTGGTAAAGGCAGGATTCGTGCACGAGAGACGGGCGGGTGGCGCCAACAAGTTCTACCAGTTGCAAGCGGAGCGGCTCGGTGAGGTTACCCATGGCCTGACACAGCTGTTGTCGCCGGAACATGCCCGCTTTGTGTTGAGTGATGCCCGACTCGATGAACCGGCTGCACTGCGCCCCTTCCTGGATCGAGAAGGTCGCGTGACGCACTGGCCCGTCAAGCAGAAAGGGCAACGCGCGGTGCTCACCTATCTGGCCAGCAAGTTTACGCCCGCTGCAACATATAGCGAAGTTGAGGTAAACGAACTGCTCATGGCCTGGCACGGCTACGAAGATCCGGCCTATCTACGCCGGGCACTGATCGAGGCGGGGGCGCTCCAACGCACGGCCAACGGCGCGGCCTACTGGCGGACCGAGGAGTAGGTGGAGAGTAGGTGGAGAGCAGGTGAAGCACCAGAACATGGCGCGTGCCCTACTGCTCTGCCTGTTGCGGATCGCGCACGAAGCGCAGGGTGATCAGTAGCGCCAACAGCATGATGCCGCTGGCCACATACCACGGGTAGACTGGCCCCGCGGCATAGAGATAGCCGCCAGCCAACGAAGAGAGCATCAGCGGAATGGTGATGAGATAGCCGGTGCCCGGGCCGCCGGTGCCCCCGCCGGCCGCGCCGAGCATCACGCCTCCCTGACCGGTTGCCGCCATCACCCGCCCCCGGATCTGGCGCGGCACGGTATCGGCCATGAGCGCGATGGAGGCGGGGATAAAGAGCACCTGGGCCAGGATCAGCAACAGGCGCGCCGCCAAGATCCCCACGAATCCGCTGGCCCAGACAAAGAACGGCATGGCAAAGAGCGCCACCAACAGTGCCACACCCAGTGCCACGGCCCGCCCCAGTCGATCCACCAACATCCCCCCGGGGATGAAGAGCAAACTACGCAACATTGTCTCCAGCAGCAGGATCACGCCCCAGGTGGCGGGGGAGAGCCCCACCTCTTCCACGGCATAGACCACCCAGAATGGACTGGCAATGCCGTTGGTCATGAAACAGAGGATAATCACGCTCGTCAGCGCGAGGACAACGTTGGGCAATTCGCGCAGCAGGCCAAACAACCCGACATACGCATCTCGCAACGCAACCCACAGGGTAGCCCACGCAATAGACCGATCGCCATTTGCCGAGGTTTCAGTGAGGTAGCGTTGTGTGATCACGCCGGAGCTGACGTAGAGGACAAACATGGCTGCGTAGAGCGCACGTACACCCCAATTGGGGCCGTAGGCTTCGATGATGGTGCCGGCGACATAGGGAGCCACAATGGAAAGCGTGCCCGCCAACGTATTCATGGTGGCAATGCCGGTACCCCGTTGCTCCGGTGCAAGCGAATCCGCAATGATCGCGGAGCGGGCGGGAAACTGGAGCGCCATCACCCCGCGCAACAGCGTGGCCACCGCGATCCATTGCCAATTTGGTGCCAACACATATAAGAGCAGGAACGATCCAGAGAGGTAGTAGGAGAAGACAATGATGCGCACCCGGCCCGCGTTGTCGGTGATGTGGCCGGCAATGGGAAAGAGAAAAAGTCCAATGAGCGGTGAGAGTGCGTTGATAAAGCCGATCTGTGCGGCCTCGCCCCCCAGGGCCAGGATGTAGAGCGAGGTGTAGGGGAAGACCATCGCGCGGCTGAAGTTGCCCAACAAGTTGGTGATCGAGAGCACCAGAATGTTGCCTTGCATGAACTGAAAGCGGCTGCGTAAACGCTGGGCAATGGGCCGGGATCTAAACAAATTCCACATCACTACCATCCACGAAATAGAGCTGTAAATGTTTGGCGTTGAGCCGAAATTGCTGCAACAGTTGGCAGCAGCGCTCGGCCTGGCTCTGCTCGCGCGAAGCTTTGGCCCAGCGATTGTCACGACTGCTGTGCTCAAAGAGCAGCCGACTTTCGTCGCCAAAGACCAGGATGGCCTGCGTGTGATCGCGGTTGGCAACATAGCGAACCACCTGACTGCGAGCCACTTCGGCAATGGTATTCATGGTGCTCTGTTCAGATGGTGGTCGTTCGATAGTGTAACTGCTCGTTCTGATGATAGCCTTTGATCAGGCCGCCACCCTCCAAGAGATCGATGTAGCCGAGCAACATTCCCAACGCGGGGAAAAGTTCCGCTGTGGTGCGGCCGGGGTACATGGCCGCCAGCAGATCGCCAAAGGTGGGATTGTTTGCATCGATCAGAGCATAGCACTCTTCCGTGCGTTCGGCGATGCGGCTGCTCTGCCGCTCGATCACCGCCCGATGATTGGTGAATGGCGAGCCGTGGCCGGGATAGACCCGCTCCACCTCCAACGCTTCGATTAGCGCCAGCGAATCGAGAAAAAGCGGCAAACCGGGAATGCGCTCGTTACCGCCATCATTTGGCTCCTCAATAACCGGCGTGGGCGTTACCGCCAGCAACATATCTGCCGAAAGCAACTGGCGCGTGTCGGCCTGATAGAAGCAGGTCTGATTGTTGCAGTGGCCCGGCGTGTAGATCGTCTGCCAGGGCAGCCCCCCAATCTCCAACGTCTCATCCAACGCAAACGTAGCCAGCCGCTCCGCGGGCACGGGATCCCACATGTCGGTTGTTTGTGCCATGTTGGCCGCCAGCAGATCGAGCTGCGCTTGGTCAAAGCCGAGGGGTGCCAACGTTTGCAGCAGAAAGCTAATGCGCGCGGGCCACTTCTCCGCAATGTGCAGTGCCCACGGCTCCACCAGCTCAGAGACCCAGATCTTTGCATCACTATGCGCAGCAATCCGCCCGGCCAGTCCAATGTGATCCACATGGGCGTGGGTGATTATGATGCGCTGAAGGTCGGCGACGGTGAGGCCATGGCTCTGCAAGGCTTCGTTGAGTGCCGTCCAGCATGCCGCCGTGTTCAGTCCACAGTCGACGAGCGTTGGTTCTGGATCGAGGAATAGATAACTGTTGACGGGGCCAACTGCATAGGGGATCGGCAGGGGGATCTGAATGGGTTGGGTCATGAGAAATCAGCCATATTGTTGTACTCTATCTCTTTATCTCTCTATCTCTCTCTGTTGCTCGTAGCTCTCTCCAGTGCCAGAGACCGGGCGGGCCGGTCGAGAGCGCCCACCCGAATCATTACAGTAGCCCGATTTATACACTACAGTGCGGTTGGCTTGAAAACGGTAGGTTTCCCGCTTGCCGAAACTACTCTTTTCAAACAGAGCCCACTTTCGGGTGCGGTTGGCTTGCAACGGTAGGTTTCCCGCTTGCCGGAACGACTGTTTGCAAACAGAGCCCACTTTCGGGTGCGGTTGGCTTGAAAACCGTAGGTTTCCCGCTTGCCGAAACTACTCTTTTCAAACAGAGCCCACTTTAGAACGTTGTGCGCAGCTCCTGCACCTGTCCACTTGCCGCGGAACGGTAGGCCGCATCAAAAATCTCGATGACGTGGCGGGCATGTTCGGCAGTGGCCAGCGTCGGCTTATCATCGCGCACCCAATCGACCAGCTGCATCACATCTTCATAGACGTGGGCCTCTTCCACTTGCCGGTGCGCGCCGGTGACGTGGGGCAGCGTGGCGGTATAGCCAAATTCATCCGCGATCTCTTTGCCCGGATAATCGATTGGCTCACCATTTAATTCGCCACCATTGATGGTGCCTTTGGTGCCCATGAGGTGGGGACGCCCCACATTGAAGCGTCCCGCCGCCACGCCATAGACAAAGCCAAAGAAGGCATCGCCAAAATCGAGCACCATGAGCGTCTGATCATCCATATCCGTGGGCAACATTTCGCCCTGGAATTCCCGCTCTTTGATGCGCACTCCGGAAAGCGCGGTGACCCGTTTGGCGGGGCCGACCACGGCCGTCAGCGCGTGCAGGCCATAGACAGTCATATCGAAGAGTGGCCCACCGCCCGGTTTGCGGAAGTACCAGGCCGGATTGACATTGGTGAGCGGGTCCGTGCCGCCGCGCACGCGGGTCTCATTCTCGTGATACTGGCCAAAGGTGGCCCCGGTGACAGCCCACGTCAATGTGCCCAGTGCCCCCTCATCGACCAATTCTTTGATCCGTTGCAGGCGCGGGTTGATCAGCTCGCCCGGTGACGAGACGAGTTTGACGCCTTTGGCCTTGGCCGCGTCAATGAGCTTATCCGCTTCGTCGACGGTGGTGGTCATGGTCTTGTTGAAGTGGACATGTACCCCATGATCAACGGCCAACATGCCCTGCTCAAAGTGGAATCCAATGGGCGAGGCGATACTCACGGCGTCCACCTCGCCCGCGGCCAACAACTCTTCCATGGTGGCATAGGCATTGGGTACGTCGAATTTGGTCGCGGCCGCCTGCGCGCGATCCAAAACGGGATCACAGACGGCCGTTACATTGACCCGATCCTGCACATCATCCATCGTCAGGTGGGGCAGCAAGCCACGCAGCGAAATGCTCCCCGTGCCAACGATACCAAGGCGAACTGGATTACTCATCTTGCACTCCGATCATCGATTGAGAATAAACAATTGATTGCTGTGAAACTTGGGCAAGTAAAGCGGGGCAGCCAGGTGCGGCACACGCCAAAGGCAGATGGTACCGTTGCAAATTTCAGGTCAGGTACTGTCGCCAATCGGTCTGATGTTCCCACCCCACCGCATGCTTGAGTTTGTCACAGGTCAGGAAAGATTGGTGGTCCGTCAACCCTTCCACCACTGGCAGCAGATCCGGGCGAAAACGCTCGACAATCGCCAGGGAAGGCTCCAGACAAGTGGTGTCGTCCGCGTTGAGGAAGTAAACATCGTGGGTGGGCAAGGTAGCAGCCTTTTCCATCAACAGGCGATGCGCCGCGGCCACATCTTCGCTGCCAACCCAACCCCAGAGCCATTCGCTCCAGCCAGAGAGTGGCTTGGCATTGGCCGCGATCTGGCGACGGCGCTCTTCTGGACAGACCCCGGCAATGCGCGTGACATAGGTGCGAATCCCATAGGCACGGCTGTAGCTGGCCAACAGATCTTCGCCGGCCCGTTTGGTAAAGCTGTAAGAATCTTCGGGGAAGGTGGGGTGGCTTTCGTCAATGGGCAGACGGCTAATGGGAAAGGGTGTGCCGCTAATGCGAAAGCCGTGACCGAGCGCGCAATTGCTGCCGGCCATGACCACGGTTTCAACCTGCGCTTCCACTGCCGCCTGCATCAAGTAATAGGTACCCAGCATGTTGCTCTGGAAGGTTGCGTCGAATGCATAGCCTTGTTGCGCCGCTCGTTCGCGCATATCGGGATGATCGACGGGCCACGGCTGTGCCCCAATATGTTGAATGGCATTGATTCCCTCGACCGCGCGCTGACAGGCAGCAAAATCGGTCAGATCTCCCTGGACCCAGGGCAAGTGGGCAAATTCGGCCGCGGGTTGACTGCGTGAGAAGAGCACGAGATCGTGATCTTCTTGCAAAGCACGGATAACATAAGCGGCCAACTTACCGCTCGCGCCGGTGACTAGGACATTCATTCTGGTTGGTTCCTCACTCGTGCGGTTTATAGGTGTTGGTTGGGGGATTTGTGCGCAATGGTTGCCGTGGCAACCGATTTCATTGTAATCGCTTTTGCGGCTTCTCACAACTGCCCGCAAGCAGCAAGGTGGGCATGGGTTTGCGACAGCACGCGCGGCTTTGCCAATGCAACTCTGTTGAAGGAATTGGCCTGACACGGCTGAAGAGGTAGCCGAACTAACGTGCCGTGCGCGTCCAGCGGCGCAGCAGGAAAAGATGGCCCGCCAACAGCAATAGCGTCATCTCCACCGCGTTGTACCAGAAGTGAACGTCGATGCGGTTGGCCGTGGCCAAACCGGGGATCCGACGCAGAAACGCGAGTTGGGCAATGGAACAGCGGGCCAGCCAGCCATCGCGCCCGATGATGCCGGCCAGCCCTTGCGCGGTTACATCGTCAATACCCAACAGAGCGAGCTCGCGCAAAACCGCGAGGTAGCGCAGGAAGAGATAGGTGTGCTCGAAGGTGTGGAGCAGTGCCACGCCCAAGAGCAACCAGCCCCAGTAGTTGCGCAGGCCACCGATGACCAGTGC
Organism: Caldilineaceae bacterium; assembly: GCA_965228585.1. Classification (GTDB taxonomy): domain Bacteria; phylum Chloroflexota; class Anaerolineae; order Caldilineales; family Caldilineaceae; genus JAHBVH01. The sequence goes on along the minus strand of CBDDHX010000009.1, from coordinate 1,427,635 downwards.
AGCCACCACCAACAGCACCAACCAATTCCAGACGAAGTGTACCCACTCGGCGTTGGCTGGCGAGAGCAGCCCATTGGATTGGCGCATGGAGAAGTAGAGCAGGTGATACTGCGCCCACTGCACAAAGTGTTCGACCGTGTGGACACCCTGCGTCGTCAACACGATGCTCAATAACATGACCAGTGGACCATAGCGGGCATGGTCTGCCCGCCACTTCTTGATTCCCACCGGCAGCAGCACCAGCAATACCACAAAGGTTGACATCCACAATGGCGCGCCCACCCCGACTGCAATCGCCCAGCCCAACAGCGTGCCCACAAAGAGCGCAAGCAACACCGCGCGCGTCTGTTGGCGTGGATGGAGTAATTCCCACAGCGGGAAATGCCCGGCCCAAACCGGGGGCTGTTTCAGCGTCTGATGCATGCTCACTCCTCGTGGATCAGTCGGTCCGTTTGAATCAACCAGCACAGTGAGGGTCCCACCCCTACACTCCCACCCCTACATGCAAAGAGCCATGGCTACAGCGGCCAGGGGCGCACTTCGCAGCGCGTGGCCCACGCATCGTACTGCCGGATGAATTCTTGCAGTTGGTCGGGGTTGACGGCCGCGAGATCACTCAACTCGGTGCGGTCGTCGTTCATGTTGTACAACTCCCAAGCGCCGGGGTGTTTGCTGACTGACTTCCACTCGCCCAGACGTACGGCCCGGTTGCCCTCGTGCTCCCAGAAGATCGGGCGTTCGCGCCGCCACGGTTTGTCCTCCAACAATGGCTTGAAGCTCTCTCCTTCATAGGGTTGAATGGTGTTCCCATTATATTCCGCGGGATAGCTAACCCCGCTGACATCGAGGCAGGTGGCCATGATGTCGATGAGATGGCAGGGCTCGTGCTCGATGCGGCCGCCGTTGCGAATGCCCGCTGGCCAGTGCAGGATGAAAGGCGTCGAGATGCCCCCCTCGTGTACCCAATGTTTGTAGAGCCGAAAGGGTGAGTTGGAGGCATTGGCCCATGGCAGATCATAGCTCATGAAGGTATCGGGGCCGCCGGGCTCCAGCTCGCGAATATTGCCCACGCGAATGGGGCTGCCATCCGCGGTGTGATAGGCGTAGCGTTGCGCGCCCGCGCCATCTTCGGCCAGAAATTCAGCGCAACCACCATTATCCGAAAGGAACATGATCAGCGTGTTGTCGAGTTGCCCCAGGGCCCGCAACTGCGCCACCACTTTGCCGATCCCCTGGTCCATGCGATCGATCTGCGCGGCATAGACAGCCATGCGCAGATCTTCCCACTCGTGATCGGGCACGTCGTCCCAAGCGGGCGCGGTCTCATCCCGTGGCGAAATGGGCCAACGGCTCTCCAGGATCCCCATGCCTTTCAATTCCTCGTGGCGCGCGGTACGCAGCGCGTCCCAGCCCCCCTTGCGATAGCGACCCCGATACTTGGCAATGTCTTCGGGCAGCGCGTGCAAAGGCCAATGGGGCGCGGTGTAGGCGAGATAGAGAAAGAAAGGTTCTTCATCGGCCACCGCCTCCTCGATCATTGTACAGGCATTGTCGCTGATGGCGTCGGTGTAGTAAAAATCGGCATCTTGCAGCTGCCCCTGTTCCCCGTGAATAAACTGGGGTGGCTCTCCCGCCTGTCCACGCATGACGGTGTAGGGGTGAAAGAAGCTCCCCGCGCCTTCGAGCGTGCCAAAGAAACGCTGAAAACCGCGGGTGAGCGGCGTGGGGTGGCCAGCGCTGCCCGGCTCCCATGCGGCTGGCTCGGTGGGGGCATAGGGACCACCCACGTGCCATTTACCCGACATGAGCGTGCGATAACCGCCCGCCTGTAACACTTCGGCCATGGTTACACAATCATCGCGCAGATAGCCTTGATAGGCGCGCGTGCCCCGATTTTGAACCATGTGCCCCACGCCGGCCTGGTGTGCATAGAGGCCCGTCAACAGCGCGGCACGCGTGGGGCAGCAGCGAGCGCCGTTGTACATCTGGGTGCAACGAATGCCTTGGCGTGCCAGTTGGTTGAGGTTGGGTGTCTGGATCTCGGAACCGTAGCAGCCAATATCGGAGTAACCCATGTCGTCGACGAGGATCACTACGATATTGGGGCGCTTGGCACTTTGCCGGTCGGTGGGTGGAGGCGTTGCAGATTGGGACATGGTGCTCGTTTCCTTTACATGCAGATCTACACATTTAGTTGCTCACCACTCGTTGATTGGCATAGAGATGCCACTGCCAATATAATTAGAGCCTATCCTGAAATTCGGTTGTGGCGCTGAAACCACCCCCAGCCAGCTACATCGACGCAGAGGATTTCGGGAGAGCCGATGTAGCGGCGCAGCTCTCGTCCGTCAGCACTCGTGCACCTGGAGTGGCTCGATACCGGCCAGGACATACCGTGCCAGGACATACCGTGCCAGGACATACCGTGCCAGGACATACCGTGCCAGGACATACCGTGCCAGCAGATTGGACAGAATATGAATGGGACGGGGCCGCAGCTGCAACATTGATGTGAGTTCACTTGTCGTTCACTGGCGTAGGTTTGTTCAGTGGTGAGGCGCGGGTGGCCATAGCGTAGCACAGGCCCAAGGCGCTGTCAATGGAATTTCTGGGACGCCACCCGCATGGAGGAATGGCAGCAATGCTCTCCGGGTGCACATGAAATTATGTTGGCGAGTCCGGACGCGACGATGAGAGCTCGCATGTGTTTTAGTAAACAATTGTAAATTGATTGTCACTGTAAGAATGCACGATATTGTCATCATGAATAACTTTCGTGGGTACATATCGCAACAGAGCAGAGAGAGAGAATCGTTATGACAACAACAGCAACTAGCCCTTTTGCCACCCCCACCCCTGGCTTGCGGATCAAAGAAGGCTCGCCGCCGCTCACCAAGCCAACGAAAGACGAGATCGCAACCTTCCCCGCGGAAGCAGAGAGCCTCTTGACCGACACCTGGTCCGCACAAAAGGCGAGTCTGGCCGCGGGTGACTATGATCTGGATTGGCTGGAAGGGCGCCATCTTCTGTTGGCCGGGGCAACGGGGCCGGGCCTGGGCGGTGCGTTTGCCGCGGCAGCGTTGGGCACGGGCAAAGCCGCCAGCGTTACGATTCTCGGTCGCGACCTGAGTCGTTCCATCAATTACGAAACGGGCAAGGCGATGCAAGCGCAGGCCGAAGCCAATGAGTGGGGCAACCGCTTTCATTGGCTGAACGATGGCATGGCGCTGGAGGGCAAACCACTGGAAAAACTATTGGCGGCGTTGCAAGAGGCTGGCGCGGAGCAGGTGGTCTACTTCAACACCGTGGCCGCGGCTATCTCTGGGCTGCAGCCGGGTATGCCGCCCGTCTATGTCAAAGATGTTGACGAAGAGGGGCTCTTTCAGTGGCAGTTGCGTCCACTGAGCGAAAAAGAGTTGGAGATTACCCGCTTTGTTATGGGCGAAATGGCCGTGCGTTTTCCGGCTGTGTTGGAAGAGCAAGGTATCGGCGTGGAAGCAAGTGTCTTTGCCGATTGGCGTGGTAGCCTGGACAAGGTTAGCCGCGATCCGTCGCAGCGCGAATATGGTCGCCACGGCGCCTACTCCACCAGCCTCTATCTGCCCAAGGAATATTTACAGGCATCGGCGCGCAATGCCTTTGGCACCGAACGCAAGGTGTTGGATATCTTCTACCCCATGATGCGCACCCGGGCACTGCCCCTGATCCCCGGCGGTCTGACCATTGCCGATGTCAACGAAAAGGTGATGGCACGCGAAGGTATTCGTCGGTTGGATGTGCCTGAATTGGCGCTCAAGGGCATGGATTTCGTGGGCAAGGCATTGACGGAAAATTATGACAACCCCTTCCCGCGGACGGACAGCCACGATGCCCATTTGGATGAGTGGATGTTTGAAGTGGTTGCTCGGCTCAACGAGGATGAAGATAGCGAATTTTACTACAAGCACTGGATCGGCTGATCGAAGAATCCGTACCCGCGGTGCTATGCCTCTGCGGAATCGAATGGCGGGTCGGCCGCGGTGGATGCAACAGAGGAGAGCTTCAAGCTCTCCTCGATCCAACCGAGGAGCCGTGGATAGACGCGCTCACTCTGCTGCCCCTCCTGGGTGGGATCAACCAAATCGTGAATGAGTTGCCACGCCGCCGGGAAGTGGTGGGTGGTCACAGTCGCACCATAATTGCGCCACTTTGTCGCAACCTGCTCCACAACATTGTGATCAATTACCGGATCGCTCGGATTGTTGATGATGGTGATGGCTCCGGTGGCTGGACGGGTCTGTTTGGCCCGTTTCAGCACGAGCATTCCCAGGCGCAACAGCGCTGCCAGACCGCGCGACGGAAAGCGGGGATAGGTGTGCTGTGGCCCGATCCGCTGGTGTTTGAGCGCGGGATGCCACCATTGAAAAAAGTTTGGCAACAGGGCCAATAGATGTGCCGCAATGGCTCGGCGCCGAGGCGAAAGCGCTTGCACCCCGAGCGCGGGCGAAAGCAAAATGACGTGGTGCAGGTCGCGCCGCGTCTGGGCCAGCCAAGCAGCCAATACCCCACCCAGCGAAAACCCCAGCACCGTCACCTTCTGCCCCAGCCCCTGTGCAATATCAACCGCTTCGGTCACGGTATCGATCATTTCGGCAGCCGTCAAACCGGCAGTGGCTCGTGTCAATGGATCACGGTAACCGTGGCGCGGCAGACGGGGCAACAGCACCGTGTGTCCCTGTTCATGTAGCAGCGGGGCCACGCCTTGGAACTGATGAGGACAGCTGGTAAAGCCATGGATCAAGACGAGCACATGTTCGGTTGCGCGGCCATGATCCAGCAAGCGGGTGGCACACTCGGGCCGCACATCTCCATCGGCAACGGCAGCTTCGCCAGCCTGTAGTGCCTGCAACCGCGCGCACGCATCGGCATAGGCCGCGGCGGGTACGGATGGTTTAATATCGCGAAGCGGAAAGATGCGAAACATAGTTTATATTCGTTGCACTTGGCTAGCGTGGCGTGCAGTGCACACGTGACACATCGGGCGGTGAACGTAGCATACCCTCCCAAGTCGCCAATGGCGGCAGAAGTTAACCCACTCGAGTACAGCTACTCAAGCAACGGCAGCAGATCCCGACCCACGACAATGCGCAGATCGACGGGGTGACTGCTGTCCAACCCCTGCAGCGTCGCCACCGACGAAGCAATGCCCAAAGAGGCACTTACCTCGGTAACGGCCGCTTCGGGCACGCCATAGTTAATGATAATGGATTGGGTGTAATCGCTGCGGTCGGCATCATCGATGGCAACGACTTGCCAGCCCTCGCGCTGCAACAGATCGCGCGTGCGGGCGGCGATGCCCCATTCCCCGGTGCCGTTGAGGATCTCGATGCGCACCCAATGTGGATCAAGGCTTGCCGTTGGGTCGGCAGCGACTGATGGGCTAAAGAAACGGTCGACCGCCGTGCGCACAAGCTCTCGATCGGGGATCAGGATCCAGCCCGCGGGGGAACTGTCATCGACAGTGCCATAGCGATCATCGATTACATCCTGGCGGATCTCTTGCAGCGCGGCCTCGCGCAGATAGGAAGCCAGTTCTAGCTGCACGGGAATGGGGATATTGGTGTCGATGCTCGAACGCATGGTGCTCACCAGCTTCCACGCTTGTGGCAAGAGCGAGGCCACCATATCGGCACGGGTGACCTTGTCCACCACGGCACGGATGACATCCTGTTGCCGGCGGGCGCGGCCATAGTCGCTGTCGGTGTGACGGGTACGCACATATTTCAACGCGGTCTCGCCATCCAGATGTTGCAGCCCTTTTTCAAGATGAAAGAGCTCTTCCCCATAGTCGGCCGTCGGATAGGTAGTGTCGTGAATGGTTTCGGGAACAATGATATCGATGCCGCCGATCAGATCGACCAATTCCACGAAGCCCTGGAAGTTGATCTTTACGTAATAGTCGACCGGGCGCCCAATAAAGTTGCTCACGGTATCAATGACAACTTCGGTACCGGTGCCTTCCTGCGCTTGCTCGCCAATGCTATAGGCCATGTTAATTTTGGCGGCCGTATTGTACCCTGGGATCTTCACCCAGGTGTCACGGGTGAGGGAGAGCATTCCCGCGGTAGAAGATTCGGGATCGAGCGTCAACAGAATCATGGTATCAGTGCGGGCGGGGCCGGCCTCATCAGCCCGGTCGTCGGTGCCCAGCAGCAGAATGTTGAATGGTTGCAGCACCGATGCGGCACCTGTGTTATTGGCGCTGTTCGATTCTGACGGCGCGACACCAGCACTTGCCACACTGCGTTCACCATCGTTCACAGCCTGACCCTGGGGCACGGCCAAAGTGGACGAGACGCTGTAGGTGTCCACAACCGTCCACCGCGCCCACTGATACAGCTGATAACTGCCAACCATCGCAGCACCCAACACCAAAACAATATAGAGCAACGTCAACAAAGCCGTGGTGGCATTGGCGAAGGGCGATGAAGCGGCATTTGCCGAAGAGAGAGAATAATGATTTTTATGCATCTGAATCTACAACTCAAATTTACTCAATAACAGGCGACCTGTTATTGTTCTTTGTTCAAGACTGGGTCGCCCACTGGGCTGAAATTGCTTGTCGAGTAATACCCTGTCACAAATACCCTGTCACAAATACACTGTCACGCAACTATACCACGGCACAACTGAGTGCGTTGCACAGGGGCAACCGACCTGCTTTGCGCCTGATCATGTCACCTGTGCGCTGCACGCCACACCCCTACTCGGGCCGACTGCAAACGCATGAAACGTTGGTTACGCTGTCACAACTACATGATGTACGATAAATGCATGATGAAAAATCTCATGTTATTCATGACATTCATCACAAGAAAGATCACGACAAAGATGCTGTAGTATACCACAGGCGGACAGTCGATCACCAAGCTCGTCGGCTCAACAGTACAGCAAATTTTCGTTCCAAATTGTACCGTGGTCACTGAACTTACTGCTGTAACTGTAGCAACAATTTTTGGCAGAACCCACCATTTTGAGCAATCACGCTCGTGTAGATATGGCAGGCAGCAACTCGCATTGAAGAGAGAGACGCTGGACATGGCCAAAGGTTCCCGCTTCTCAGCGCAAAAAAAACAGACATCGACCGTAGGCAAATGGTCAATGTCTGTCTGTTTACCATGCTGTGGGTGAATCGGAAGATCTGCTGCCACTTGCCCGGGCAACGGCAAGGGTGGCCCATCTAATTCATCAACGGGTGATTGTACAGCGCTGACTGGGTTAGAATATACATGACCCCACCAACCTCATCCACAAAGATGCCACGGAGATTGCGCAGGGCATCTCCTTCTGGCGCGCGCAGCTGACGCAGATATTTACCACTCTTATCAAAGACCAAAATGCGTTCACCGCGACCATCCGCAATGTAGATAGATGAGGTACTCTCGTTCCCCACAAACAGATCGACGGGATCATCGATCATGCCAAAGCTGTCTTCCAGTGAAAATTGTACCTGGGTGCCGCCATTGAAGCGGGACAACAGCCCCTGTTCAAAGAGCAGCCAAATACTGCCATCGATTGCCATGGCACGCATGGTGCCCAAGCTCGTCTCGGTTTGGGCGCTAAACCACGCTTCTGGCGGGGAGCTGAAATCCCCGCGTCCATACCGAAAGATCTGATTTGCGCCAGCATCCGCGACGTAGAGCCGATCGAAATAGACTTGCATCTGTGCCGGTGACCGCAACTGATCTTGCCCACCCAGCGAAATAAAGCTCTCGCCTTCAACACGGCGATCATAGCCAAAGAGATTGTTATTTCCATCGAGAATGAGCAGGTAAGCCTTATCCTGCACTCCGGCAATGGCGGGCATCCACGTGATATTGACCAGCCGCCCCACTGGCACATTGTCGACCACATCCCCCTCGGCGAGGATCGGTTCGCCCTGCACGTTGGTAACCAAATTGCCCGTGGCGTCCAGCTCATAGTAGGTCACGGTGCGTAGACCCGTGTCCAGCACATAGATATCGCGGTCCGCAACGATCACCTGTTGCGGGTTGGCCGTGCCGTCAAAGCGTACCAACGGCATGGCCAGCGCGTGGAGTGGCTGTACTTGCAACAATTCAGCCAGCTGTTGCTCCACAGTGGCGCTGAGCTGATCGGCACGTTCCATGCGTGTGCCCACCACACTGTTGGCTTCGACGATCAAAGCCTGAGCATCGAGCAGGTTGCGACGGGCAGTTACCTTATCTTCGCTGGCCAAGGCATCCTGTGCACTGGCCATGTTTGCTTCGGCTCGCACCAACAGTTCATTGGCCGCTTCGATGTTGGTGCGCCCAGCAGTCCAAAAGACAGTTGCAACAGTTACCACGGTCACCAGCAGAATCAGGACGGCAACGAGGGCAAATAACCGGGCCCGCCGGTCCATGGCCCGTTTGGGTTTTGCGACACGTGGGGCAGCAAGTGGCGCCGCTGCGTCCTGTGGTGCAAAGCGAGGGTCAGTGGCATCAATATCCTGATGCATCTCACCAAGAGGTGCCGCCCGATGGGTGTGGGCACCAACACCAGCCGCTGACTCCAGGTTTTCGTCCATTCCCGGATCGTTGGTCTGCTCGGTGGGTGCAAAGGTTTCATCCGCGTATGCTTGCGGTGCGGAATGGTTGACGGACAGCGGTTGCTGTTGTCCGGCTGCGGCGTACGTCGCTTCCGTGGTCGCTTCCGCCGGCGATTCGTCCACCGGGTTGGCACGTGTTTCAGCACGCGGGGAGCTTTCGGCCGCGGTGGCATTGCCAGTTCGATCGGGCAAAATGCGTTCGAAAAAAGTGCGAGTCTGGACAACAGCCTGTTCGGCCATTGCTTTTAATCTTGCAGTGGAGAAGGGTGCCGCGGTTTCTCCACGGGCAGCGGCGGCTGTGGTGGCGGCAGCCCAGGGTAGCGATTCGGCAGTTGGCGCGGCTGGCTCCGTTCGCTCTTGTGCATTTGGGTCTACAGGTAGCTCTGCGCTTGTGCTGGTGGCGGTGGCAACCGCGGCACCTTCTTTCGACATTGGCGCACTGCGTTGGACCGTGGGCCGATTCGCAGATTGAGTAACGGGCTCGGCGGCAGATGGAGCGGGAAGCCGGGCAGAGAGCGCACCGGGTAGGGCCGTGCGAGATTTGCGCGGCCGCGGTGTGCTCGGTGGCGGGGCAGCGGGCGCATCATCTTGGGGGACAATAACCGCGAGCAGTCCCGTCAGTTGATCGACCCCAGCCTGCTCACGTAAGGTTGCAGCCACATCAACCACATTTTCTTCTGTTACATAGGCCACGATGCTGGCAAGCTCACGCAAGGTAAAGTGTTGCAAACAGCGCTGACCAGCAATCATCACGGTCCCACCTTGTGGGATCTCGTGGCGGTAAAGGTCAGGAGTCTGTTGCGCCTCTGCCGTGCGGGTGGTTGCATTGGCACTGGCAATATAGGGTGGATAGACATCAACGCTGCTGCCTGCAGTCAAGAGGGCAACGGCTGGGCCCGTGCCAGTGGCAACGAGTTGATTGCCCAACAAGGCCACGAGCAAAATTCCCGGCACAGTGGAGGCAGCGGACTTTTCTCGGTTGGTGGCTGCGGGGAAGAGGGCCAACCCTTCACGCAAGGCCTCGGTCAATACAAAGGTTTGGGTCCCCTTGACGGTGTAATAGGTGCGCTGGATCACGCTGAGCGCCCGTTCCACCAACTGGGTTTTTTCTGGATCCTCACCGCTGTATTCCACCACAACATAAAGATTCCCACGCACGGCATGACGTGTATCGGCTGGCGGTTCGACCACGCGGACACCCACGGGCCGTGCTTTTTCTTCTGTTGACAAAAAGGCAATGTGCGTGTGCATAATAACTCAAAAATTATGGAAGTATGGATGGTTTGTACCGATTTTAGCGCCTTGCCCCGAGAATGTCAACGTACTCACCAGCAGCGGGTGGTTTTGAGCTGAAGCCGTGTAGCGTCGAGGTCAAAACCAGTCAACCTGGCACAAGCGAAAATGGTCCATCATCAAGCTGCCTACCAATTTCGTAATGTTACTTAAACTTTGTATGATAGATTCCTGAGATAGGCCGGCCAGAGTTATTAACTGCTGATCAACCTGAAGCAACACCACGGGCTGTCGTAGCATCTAGTGCACAGATGCAACGCCCTAGACCAAGATCGGCTCCTCTCGTTGGGACATCACACACCGCCGCGCAATCGAGTTGCCTGGCCCACTATATAGATTACATATATTACTCACGGTGTACATGTTACCCGGTGTACACATGTACGGATGAATATTCATATTTTTCGCTATAGAATCCTCTGTATATAATTGGATCGCTCAATGGTTCGCAAGCATGCCAGCATGGGGTTGCTTACGACTTGCGCAATGGACTGGCAACGAAGTACCTGTGCAAGCAGTTTTGCCGGTATGAGATTGTCAGTGTTGAGAATGTCGATATGGGACTGTCGGTATGAGACTCGTGATCATTACAGGCGTAAGTTGATCGATTATGGAGTTATGTTGAGCACAAACGTCAACGATAAAGGATAGGAATGAAGATGCTGATTGCAACATGCGTCGAATGTGACGAAGAGATTGAGATCAATGATCGCCCACGGCGCGGCTTGCGCATCGTCTGTCCCAGTTGCGGGGTGAAGTTGGAAGTAACCAACACTACCCCCCTCGAACTTGAACTTCCCTTTGACGAAGATGAGGATGAGGGCGAGGAAGAGTGGGATAACGATGAATTCGAGTTGGATGATGACGAACTCGATGATGATTGGGACAATGATGATCTCGATGATTTTGACGAAGATCTTGAAGACGATGATGAGGATGCCTGGGATGAGGATGAAGACGATGAGATGGATGAGATAGATGATGAGTGGAACTAACTACGCATCGTGAATAATTCCAACCGCTATCCCATTCCGGCTGCGACCAACCGGACCAACGCAGAAATTTTGCGCAGCCGCTTCATTACAACCTTGGGGCACACGCCCACGGTGGAGGCAGCGCGTGACTTTATCGCCACGGTACAGCGCGAATTTGGCGATGCCAACCACAACTGTTGGGCCTATGTCGTTGGCGCGCCCGGCAGCACCGCCCAAATCGGCATGAGCGATGATGGCGAACCACATGGCACGGCCGGCCGCCCCATGCTCACGGTCTTGCTACACAGTGGAGTTGGTGACATCTGTGCAGTGGTGACGCGCTACTTTGGTGGTACGCTGCTTGGGAAAGGGGGCCTCGTCAAGGCCTACAGTGGTGGCGTGCAGTTGGGCTTGGAGACGTTGCCACAGGTTGAAAGGGTGCCAAAAACCATGGCAACGGTGCTCTTTGACTACGCCAACATCACGCCAATGCAGCGACTGCTGCCCGATTTTGAAGCAGAATTGCTGCAAGAAGAGTACGCAACCGATGTGAGTTACGCGGTAGAGCTTCCTGTGGAGCAGTTGCAACCCTTCGTGGCCGCCGTCACCGAGCTTACCGATGGCCAGGCACTCATCGAGACTGAGGCTGCTGCGGAAGAGGCTGCTGCGGAAAACAGCTAGAGTCACGTTGACATTTGGGGGAAAGCGCCAATCCTATTGGGCTGCTAACGGTGAGCAGCGGGTTTTACCGCCACAAATTTGAAATGTCAACGGAAGCTAAAGTGGGCTCTGTTTGAAAACAGTAGTTCCGGCAAGAGGGAAACCTACTGTTTTCAAGCCAACCGCACTGTAGAGACGCACTAGCGAACACCTGCTTGGATCGAAGAAGGGCTGCTTGGTGGGTGAGCAGCCCTTCGTTGTTGGACTCAAGTTGCTATCAATCAGCATTGACACCACACGCGCGTGATTGCTCAGCAGATCGCCCCCACGGCGCGGTGAAGGGCCACTCATGGGTAGTTCCCTCAGTCACATAGTTGTATCGCACAGTAATGTCGCACAGTAATGTCGCACAGTTGCTCCCGGGTGAACGTACGCGTATTCATGCACTTTTTTAATGCGTCGCCGATTACGCTACTGACAACACGTTTCACCGTCTGCAACCATGCGTTGGCCGGTCATCGTGGATTAGCTGAGCACCACGGAGTTGTCCGCGCCAAAGGCCCCCGGTTCATATTCATCGGCAGACTCATCGTTGAACCATTCTCCATCCTCCGTACAATAGCGAAAACAGATCCGTTGCCCCGGCACCACGGTGACAGATGCACTGACGGTGCCGTTGCTCCGTTTGATCAGTGGGTTCTTTCTCGGTGCCCAATCGTTAAAGTCGCCCACGACATAGGTACGTGGCTGTGATTCATCATGGGGTTGCACAAAAGTCAATTTAACTTCATTGCTCTTTTTCATTTTGTTGCGTTTAATCATCGTGCGCTCTCCTTGCAAGTACCATCATCTGGGGAAAGCTAATCGAGAAATCATGGTAACGTTGCACAATGGTGGAATCAGCGTTCTCTACCGCTGGCGGTGCGCATGAGTGAATGCTCACGCCGCAAAGTGCAAGGTCTATCTGTTTTCTCCAGGAGTGGCCCCACACCGACCGCGACCTGCGCCATACAGATGAGCGTTTCTAGCGGTGCGTTGCACTCACCGATATGCTTTCCCGCCTCAAATAACAACAATAGCTTCTTTGTACGATTGCCCTTGCACTGCAAGTTCAATCGATTGATCGATAGTTCAGTCTACCGAGTCACCATCCCGGCATGCCATGTGTAAAGCAGCCAAACATTGGCCCAGCCCCATGGTGCGCTTTGCCCATAGTGCGGTTGGCTTGAAAACACTAGATTTTGGGCGGTCTAACAGAGAAGTAGCACTACCGTTTTCAAACAGAGCTCACTTTAGTCGCCATACGCTTCCTGGTAGTCGCGCATGGCAGCCTGAATCACAGCGTGGGCATGCGCGCGACCATAGACGCGCTCGACAACCAACGCAGATGGTTCGCCCGGTATCATTTTATAGGTGGAGAAGTAGTGACGCAGCCGCTCAATGAGGATCGTTGGCAGATCATCAATATCCGTGGCCTCGCCCCACACATTGTCATTTTCCAAGACAGCAATGATCTTGTCATCCGCCTCACCACCATCATTTACATCTAGCCCCCCCACCACGTGTGCGTTCAGGATCACTTCCGAACGGTTGATGGGGCGCTCGCTGAGCACACAGATATCCAAGGGATCGCCGTCACCGCGCTCTGCGGTGGAAGCCAATTCGGCCACGTGGCGATCACAGTATGTACGCGGGATAAAGCCATAGAGTGCCGGTGGTGTCGAAGAAGTGCGCTGCGGTCGATCCACGCGCAGATAGCCCGTGGTCTTGTCAATCTCATACTTGATCAAGTCAAAGGGGGTGATTTCAATGTAGGCATGCACAACCGCCGGTGGCTCCTTTCCAACCTCCAGACCGTGCCAGGGGTGAGGACGCCAACGATAAAATGGCGATGGAAATTTCATAAAAGCTCCTTTGTTTCCCGTGGTTGCAGTTTGCATTCCGCGCAGATGATTGCTGTCCCCAACTGCAACTTGTCTCCAACCTCGCAACTGAATGCAACTGCAATGGCGGCGCTCACGATGCCGCCCCACACGTCCGCTACAGTTATACCGCGCGCAAAGAAAACCGCCTAAATTTTGGATCGCTAAGCATAAATTGCCGCGCGAGCACCCACGCCATCCGCTCAAATGCTGTTGCCAAAGCGCCGTTCTGCCAGAATGGTCGCCGCACTGCCAAAGGCAGTCGCCACATTGAGCGAGCGTTTGCGCCCATACATGGGAATGGCGACGATCCGATCACAGAGCGCCAGCAGGGCCGGATCCACGCCGGTGACTTCATTCCCAACAATCAAGAGCAGCGGCCCGGCAGGCATGGGCGTGGCAAAGAGCGAAACGGCAGTGGCATGCTCCTCCAGCGCCCACAACTGATATCCCCGAGCCCGCAGCGCTGTAGCACAGGCCAGGCTATTGTTGTGCTGGCTCCACGCAACGGCTTGTTCGGCACCAAGTGCAGTTTTGGCCACTTTGGGATTGGTCGGGGTGGGGGTAATGCCACAGAAAAAGATCTGCCGAAACGCGGCCCCGTCGGCACTGCGCACTATCGAACCGACGTTGAAGCTGCTGCGAATGTTGTCTAGCAGCACAGCTAGGGCTGGCGCTACCAATGTCGACGCGCGAATCGATGGCGCGCCAGCGGGCTCACCTGCGCGCTCGGCTTCACGTTCAACCGCCACTGTAGACTGGAGAATCGTGGGATGATTACAACCTGGACACTGCTCGCCCGGCCGTTGCCCCCGCTGCATGGGAAAGCGCAATTGACAGGCCGGGTTGGTACATTCACGAATTTCGTACATTGTTGCTCCTAGCCAAAGCCGCGCCATCCACCGCCACCACCGCGGCGCGTTGAATCGCGGCGAAGATACTATGAGGACGGGCAAGATCGGCTGTGGCCATAAAAGTGAATATCACGTTGTTACAAAGGGGACAGAATCGGGATTTTTGGCGTTTAAACTGTTTCATGTCGGTCTGGCAGGTTCGGTCTGGTAGGTCCGGTCTGGTAGGTACTGCTGGGTCACACAATTTTATCATATGCCAAATGCACGCGGTTGTCTATTTGCCTGCCAGCAATGGGTCTATATCTGCGTCGGGACGAAGCTCAGATTGAGGAGCTCATGTGACGCCCATTCATTGGCACCAACGCTGTAATTCCTCGTCGTTCCTACTCGGAATGGCAGGCCGCTGCGGTACATGGGCTAGGCGGGACAATGCACGCAGCTTCCCCGCCCTTGCAATAGACGCGCCGTCACCAGCAACTGCATATTTCCTCGGTATCCATGCGCAAAGCAGCAACTGTTTTTGTTCCAAACTATCGCGTGTGCGCCAATTAGTGATATACTCAGAGCCATGAAATTTATCTTTTCTACTGGCTCACTCTATAGCTATGGCACTGCTCGCGTCATAGCGCTTGCCGCGCAAGCAGGGTTTGATGGCATCGAACTGATGGTCGATCAACGCTGGGACACCCGCCAACCTGCCCATCTGTTGCCGCTGCTGGAAAAACACAATCTACCCGTGCTGGCCGTGCACAGTCCCTTTCGTGCCGTGCCCGGTTGGCCACCAGAACAGCCTGGGCTCATCCGGGCAGCCGTCCAATTGGCCGAAGCAGTGGCCGCGCCGGTGGTCATTCACCACTTACCTGCACGCCTCGAATTTGCCTTTGTCCGCATGCGACGGCTGCAGTTACAGGTGCCGGTTGGAGTACGCC
The DNA here is from genome assembly GCA_965228585.1 of Caldilineaceae bacterium. Taxonomy (GTDB): domain Bacteria; phylum Chloroflexota; class Anaerolineae; order Caldilineales; family Caldilineaceae; genus JAHBVH01. The sequence continues at coordinate 1,412,416 of CBDDHX010000009.1, read as the reverse complement.
CCGCGGAGCAACGGTATCGACAGTGGCTGCTCTCGGACTATCCACAACTGCAGGCAGAGACGCACGTCAAGCTCTGCATCGAGAATATGCCGGCGCGTAAATGGTGGGGACGTCGGCTGAACCGCCATCACTGGAATTGTGTCGACTGGGCAAGCGTCGATGCAATCACCCGCTTTTCCTCGTTGACCATGGATACCACCCATCTGGCCACTTGGGGGTTGGAGCCGACTGAAGTCTACCGCCGCTGGGGCGAGCAGGTGGGACACATCCACCTGAGCAACTACAATGGCCGTGAACATCGCCGTCCCGAACATGGGCAGCTCGACTTGACACGCTTGCTGCGTGCACTGGCGACCAACCACTATGACGGCGCGATCTCGCTGGAGTTGCACCCCGATGCGTTGGGGGCCGGCAAACCCGATGAACATGTGGTGGGGCTGATGCGCGAGAGTTTACGCTACTGTCGGTCAGCGGCCGCTGCTCCACGCCAACAGCCATCTGTGCCGGAGGCACGCTAGCCAATGCAACGGTGGTTTGAACGCTTGCAACCGATTTTTCTGGTGGTGGCGCTGCTTTTTGTTGGGCTGCTGCTGCACAGCCAATGGCCCGCACTGATCGCCTACCCCTGGCAACTGCACGGTGGCTGGCTGTTGTTCTCCATGCTCTGCATGGTGGTGAGCTGGCTGCTGGAAGTGGGGATCTGGCAGCGGTTGCTGCGCGTCGTGGGTGGCGTTGTCCCCTATCACGCGGCATTGCGCATGTGGTTTCTGGCCGCGCTCGTCCGTTACATTCCCGGCAACGTCTGGCAACCGCTGAGCCTCACCCTCTACTGCCAGCGCTGGCGTGTGCGTCCCGAAGCAACAGTGGCCAGTGTGGCCCTCTATCAGGCGGTCGTGCTGCTGGCCAGCGTGCCAATCGCCCTCTACTACTTTGGGCTGACGGGAAACTGGGGGTTGCTCAGTGGTCTGTTGGCTGGTGCAACGCCCTGGCTTCTTGCGCTGGGCACGTTGCCCGTGCTCATCTTCCTCGTGCGCCCCGGCTGGCTCATCGACCTGCTCAACTGGGCGTTGCGCCGCGTTGGCCGTGCCGCGATCACTGGTCAACTCGATACGGCCCAACTGCTCTGGCTGCTTGGTGTTGGCGTGGTGAACTGGATCTTTTGGGGTGGCAGCTTTGCCACACTGGCCTTGGCGCTGGGCTCGCCCGCGGGGTGGCGCCCAGAAGCACTCGCCTTTCACCTGGTGGCGGTCTATCCCATTGCCTATGTCGTTGGCTTCCTCAGCCTGATCGCGCCAAGCGGCTTTGGCGTGCGCGAAGGCACCTTCTATCTACTGTTGACCCCACTGCTGGCTGGCAGCTATGTGACTGCCCTGGCTCTGGCCATGCGCTTGTGGAATATTGTGGGCGAGGTGATCATGGCCCTGTTGACCCTGCTGGCAAATCGCGTGTGGCCGCTCCAGCCACAGAACGTCGTGAGTGCCGCGCCCCTTCCTTTGGAACAGGAAACTGTGAGCGCGACCCCAACGAACTGGCACAAGTAAGCGCAATGCAGGCTAACACCCACGCGATTGATCAAGACGCAACGCAACGGCCGAATGTGAGCCGCACGCACGTCGCGGCCACTCCTGCCGTGGCCGTTCCGGCCACCACCACAACAATGCTGGCGCAACCCACCCGCCCGCGTATCGCGCTGCTCTGTCTCTTGGCAACAATCTTGTTGGCCTTTGCCCTGCGCCTCTACCGGCTGGAGAGCCAAAGCCTCTGGTATGACGAAGGGGTAACGGCCACGCTGGCCCAGCGCGATGTAGTCGAGTTGACCCGCTGGACAGCCCGTGATATTCAGCCGCCGCTCTACTATTATGTGGTCGCTGGATGGGGCCGGGTGGCCGGGTGGAGTGAATGGAGCTTGCGCTTTATCTCCGCCTGGTGGGGTCTGCTGGCGGTGCCGCTGCTGGCACTGCTCACCCAACGGCTCACCCGCAACCACTATGCCCCACCGCTTGCCGCGCTGTTCACGGCACTGCACCCACTGCTCGTCTATTACAGCCAAGAAGCGCGCATGTACACCATGGTGGTGGCGCTGACGCTGTTGGCTGGCCTTGCCCTGCTGGCGGCCCTGCGACACGGGCCGGTTCAAGTGGAGGGTGCGCCGGGCAACAAGCATGTCGCATGGATCGTCTATATTGCCGCGGCCACGGCTGCCCTCTACACACACTACTTCGCGCTCTTTCTGCTGCCAGCCTTGGCCTTGGCCGCGTTCTTCACTGCCCCGTCCAGTGGCCGCACGCGATGGCTGTTGATCCGCCAGATCGTGGTGGTGCATCTGACAATTGGGCTGCTCTTTGGCGCGTGGCTGCTGCCGTTGTTCACCCAACTCAACACGGACAATAGTTTTTGGCAGGGTGAGTTCAAAGTGGGTGATGCATTCCAGGGCATTCTCGTGCGCTTTGTCGTGGGCGAAACAGTATTGGAAACCCAGACCACACCGTACCTCTTCGTTGCAGCGGTGATCACGCTGTTGGCGCTGGCCCGGCTGCTCCAGATGGGCGTTACCACCCGCGCCAAATCGCAGCGCAACCAGTCGTGCCCGACCCTGTTGTATGGCGTGCTCTGGCTCGCTTTCCCCGTTGGTGGTGTGTTGACGCTGGCACTCTTTGTCCCCAAATTTAACGAACGCTACGTGCTGCTGGCGCTCCCGGGACTGATCCTGCTCTGGAGCGCGGGCATCGGTGCCTTCCATCCCCACCAGCGTTCGTTGGATCAGCCACCGCCCCGCCCCGGCTGGAGTCGACGGCTGCTGATGGCGCTGCTTACATTGCCGCTGTTGGCTATTTTTCTGCGGGCCAACCTCAATTGGTTCACCGACCATTCGTTCCTCAAAGCACAGTGGCGCGAGGCCGCGGCCTACGTGCGGCTCCACCACGAACCGGGGGAAGCGGTGGTGTTGGTCAGCGGACACACGTGGCCGGTGTGGGAGTACTACGCGCCCGACCTGCCCGCCATTCGTTTGCCCGATCTAGAGATCCTGGATGTTGATGCCGTGTTGGATTTTCCAACCAGCGGCGCTCTTTTGCGCGCCGCGTTGACAGGGCAGACGGGTGCCTGGCTGGTGAATTGGCAGGAAGAGGTCGTCGATCCCACCGGCGTGGTGCCGGTGCAGCTGGCGTGGGCCGGTCGCGAAAAAACCTTCCGCTCCGAATTCTGGGATGTGGGGCTGCGCCGCTTTGTCGAGCTGGATCCCACGGCCATTCCCATTGCGCCACCGCTCGTGGCAGAGCTCGATAGCAACTTTGGCAACCAACTCACGTTGCACGGCTATGGCATTACCGCGGAGGATGAGCTACTGCTCTTTTGGCAACGTGGGTCGACGTGGGCCGACCTGACTGATCCGGCATCGGCTGACCCTGCATCGATTGATTGGCAGATCAAGGTGCGCACGCTGACCGACACGGGGCTGCTCTACCACCAACCCGTCAGCCAACCGCCCACTAGCTACACCTATCCAGTGGCGCGTTGGCAGCCTGGAACGGTGGTGATGGGCGTGATCCCAGCGGCCGTGTGGGCTGGTCCCGCGGCCATGCCCGGCCGCTATCAGGTGCAACTGACGCTTTACGATCCAGCCGGTGATTCGGCCGGGGTCGACCGGTTGGATCCCACGGGGAAACCGCTGGGCAAGACGATTACGCTGCCCGTGCAGCTGAACGAGCAGACCAGTGACCGGCCATTGACTGTTCCCGCCGCTGCGGTGCAGATCGACCCAGAGATCAAGCTACACGCGGCCGCGCTGCCAGCCACCGGTGAACCGGGTGAACGATTTACGGCCGAACTGCTTTGGTATCTGGAAGAGAGCTTCACCGCGGCCACCGTTGTTGCCGAGTGGCAAGGTGTGGATCAAGAGAACGGGGTCATCTACGTACGCGAGCCGTTACCGCTGCCTTCGGGGCAACCGATGGCCCTGTGGCCGCGCCACGATTGGCTGCGTCAGGTGACGACCTTGCAGATCCCCCCCACGCTAACACCGGGCGACTACCACTTGACCTTTGCGCCGGCAACGCGCAGCAACAGAGCGCTTCAGTGGGAGATCAAGGTATTGCCGAGCACGCGCAGCTTTGTGGTGCCCAACCTGGCCCAGTCAATCGGGGCTGATCTCTTTGCCAGCGCGCCACCAAGCGCGGCCACAGAGGCCGCGCCCCAGCTACGCCTGTTGGGCTTGGTCAAGCCACTCCCAGAGCAGCTCACGACCACGACACCCTTGACGGTCACGCTGGCCTGGCAAGCGCCACAGGTACAGGAGACGGCCACGTATGACTATGCGATATCAGCACAGCTGCTGGACAGACAGAACCGTCCCGCGACACAGGCAGATGCCCTGCTCCCCGGCGGTACGAGCAGTTGGCTGCCGGGCGAAGTGGTCACGCAGACGTTGACCATTCCCCCGCCACCAGAGGCCGGGACCTATCGCCTGATTGTCGCTGCCTACCAGCCAGATCAGCTCACGAATCCCCGTCTGGTCACGGCCACGGCGGATGATTTCATCGAGTTGGCAGCCATGATTGAAATTCAATAAGAGCCTAGTAGATCCCGGCGTAAACAAGCCCATCGCAAACTGACCCATTTCATGCAAGTAGCTTGGGCTTGTTTACTGCCGTGGTATTTACGCCCATCAGTACTAGTGAAATCCAATAAGAGCTATGCAACCCAACCACCCTCTCTGCAGATAGTGCCCAATCCGTTGGCCGCCGGAGATGGCATCGGCGAGCCGACACAACTGTTGTGGCGTCAGGTCACATATCACTTTTGCCGCTGCATGAAATGAGGCAACGTCTTCCTGGAAGGGGTCAAACGGTGTTGCGGTAAACGAACCTATTGTGACCCCTTCCAGAAAGACCCGTACCACCGCAACTTACGAACAGCGATATGTAACGAGTTGTGGCGTCAGGGTTCGCCCAGCGCGCCCAGCGATAAATGCAGTCGCTCGGATCGGAGGCTTTGGCATTTCCATCTGCTTTTTGTTACACTGAAACTTATGTCTATCTATTCACGCCGCGGGCGTTTTCAATGGTTGTTTGTTTGGTTACTTGGGCTGGGGCTGCTGGTCGGTTGCGGACAGCTGCAATTTGACTGGGGGCCGCTACTCTATGCTGTGACAGTGACACCGGATCAGATTACCCCCAACGCGGACGGTGATCAGGATGTGACACGCGTTGCCTATGCACTGCGTCGCTCTGCCGCTGTGAGCATCTACTTTACCGATGACGCTGGCGAGACCTACTATTTCCGGCGGGACCGTCGCCGTGGGCGCGGTGAATATACCGTGCTCTGGGGTGGCACTGCCGAAGAGAGCGAGGTGGTGGCAACCGGGGAGGGCACTCAGGAGATCCTGAGTCGCGTGCTGCCCGACGGCAACTATCGCTGGACCGTGGCAGCCACCGACGACCTGGGCAACAGCGAACGTGTCACCGGCACGGTCACGCTGCGCGATGGCGACAGCGAATTGCCATTGCTCAAGAACTTTGCCGTGGTCCCCGATACCTTTCGCCCCAACCAGGATGGGCTGCGCGATGACTGGGTCAGCATCAGTTACTATCTGAGCAAAGACGTTGATTCGCTCATTGTCTACTTGCTCGATCCCACCAACCCCACGCTGAAATATTACATCACGCAGGAGCCGGGATTGGCAGAGCCGACGGAAGCGGGCTACAAAGAGTATCGCTATGAAGGGGATGTGGACAAGAACGCGGAACCGCCACCCGATGGCACCTATACGATCGTTGGCGAGGCGCGCGATCGGGCGGGCAACGCGGTACGGGTCACCGGTGAACTAACCATTGCCGAGGGCGGCCAACCGTTTGCCGAAATCGATCAGGGTGAGATCGACTGGTATGTGGTGGAAGCGGGGGCCGAAGAAAATGGGGTGACTCCCGACGAAGAAAAGCGAGTGTTGGGGCGCACCATTTCGCTGCACCTTGGCGATCAACTCTGCTTCCGCGCGGTTGTTCACAACTATGGCACCACCCCCATTCGCACGGCCGGGCCATGGCCGGGGCAACAGTATCTCTTCACAGAAAATCGCAACAGCGTGGCGCGACAGCACATGGACGCCACTGCCAGCGCAGCGGATCCCGTTGGGGACAAATCCTGGTTGCGCCAGACCGGTGTTTGGCGCTTTGGCATCAACTTTGAATCGACCGGTGTGGATTTTCCCTTTCGCTGGGCGGTGGGCCAACAGCAAGATCTGGAACGGCGACTCATCGATGGCAACGAACAGTGGTATCTTTTGCCCGGCGACCGCAGCGAAGTTAGCGGCTGTATCCTCATCAACCAGCCCCCACTGCTCAACACCAACATCTGGTGGGGTGGTCTGATCCACGAAGATGTGGCCACGGTGAACAATGACATCGACCGCATCACTGTGGTTGTCGAAGCGCTGGCAACGGATGCGCCAACGGGGGTTGTCGAAGCGCTGGCAACGGATGCGCCAACGGGGGCGGCCAGCAGCGCCATGACGACGACACGGGTGCTCACGAGCACAGAGACGGTCACCACCGCTGCCCCGCCAACGGCAACCAGCCCATGAGCAGTGCACCTTTGCGGTTGGCAGTCATTGTGCTCAGCTATAACACACGGGATCTGCTGCGCCAGTGCTTGGCCAGTCTGGTAACCGCGAGAGCAGCCCATGCCGAGCGGCTCGCGATCGATCTGCTCGTGATCGACAACGCCAGCAGCGATGGCAGCGCCCAAATGGTTGCCGCTGAATTCCCCACGGTTCAACTCACCGCCTCGCCCGTTAATCTGGGGTATACCGGTGGAAATAATTTGGGGCTGGCGCTGGCAGGTTTTCCGGTGCGGACGATCCCAGCCTTTGCCAAACCGCTGTCCACGCCACCGCCCGATTTCGCACTCTTACTCAACGCGGACACCGAAGTCGCTACCGATGCGCTCTGGACAATGGCCCATTTTCTGGCAACAACACCAGAGGCTGGCGCATGCGGCGCACATCTGCGCTATGGCAACGGTCAATTTCAACATGGCGCTTTTGCCGTGCCAACCCTTGCCCAGCTTTCCATTGATCTCTGGCCGCTGCAGGGACTCCCTGCGCTCCACCGTCTGCACAACAGCCGACTCAACGGACGCTACCCCGCCAGACAGTGGCAAGGCAATGCGCCCTTTGCCGTCGACTTTGTCTTGGGCGCGGCGGTGATGGTCCGCGGGGCCGTGATCGAACAGATCGGCGGGTTGGATGACGGCTATTTCATGTACTGTGAAGAGTTGGATTGGGCGCTACGCATGAAGTTGGCGGGGTGGCAGGTCTATGCCATTCCCGGGGCAAGGGTAACGCATCACGAGGGGCAGAGCAGCAAGCAGGTGCGTTGGTCGGCTTTCGTCCGTCTCTGGCACAGCCGACTGCGGTTCTTCACCAAATTTCAGGCACACTATCCACCGGGCCACCGGCTGGCAATGCGTGGGTTGGTGTGGATGGGATTGCAGTGCCGCATTCATCAACTTGACCGGGCGTTTGCCAACGGCACAATCAATGGCGTGGATTGGCGCGAAGAACGCAACGCATACCGAGCAGTGCAGCAGATCATGACGACGGCAAGGTCAGTGTAATTCGTCACAATGATCAGCGGGATGTAGGTTTGACGACTGCAGTGAGTTCAACTGCGACGTAGCCAATCGGGACTTATTTAATCGGAAATTATTGAGGCCGGGGATGAGATCCCCCGGCCTCTTTACAGGCAAACACATTTTGACCCACATCTTTACAGGCAAACACATTTTGCCCCACATCTTTACAGGCAAATACATTTTGCCTGTAAATTACGCAATTTAGCGGGCCACCTATTCAGCGGGCCTGACTTGCAACATGACCACTTACGGCGTAACGACCCGTAACGCCTCCACATCAACATCCAGGTCCACGTTAATGGCCTGAACCCAGCCCGTGCCACTTTCGCCCAAATCTACTTGCAACCAACTGCTGTCGGCGCTACGCCCGGTGATGGTCAGCACCTGTGCATTGGTCACCGTCACCACCGCATCCGCTCCATTTTCGGGGGCAGCACGGACGGCAGCGCCCAAAGGTTGATTCACAGTGGCCGAAGTCTCGGTCACCGTTTCCTGGGTGGCATCTTCATCTGCAGGGGCCGTTGTCCCATCGGCACTGCCATCATCAACAGCCTCGGCAATAGGTGCAGCAGTTGCTGGCGTGGGTGCTGGTACCAGAGCGCCGGTTTCGTCAACAAATGGCAACGACGAGAGCTCCCCATCGAGGGTGACGTACTGGGCAAAGACCCAGGCAATTGTCTGCTCATCGCCCAGGGATGTGCGCAGCCAGTTGTTATCTGTGGTGCGTGCGGTCAGCGTCAGCACCGTGTTGTTCGTTAGCAGCGCAATAAGCCCACCATCGACGGCTGGTTCAGCCCGCGCGTTGAGGCCGCCAGTGATGTTAACTGTCCCGGCAATGGTTACCGGTTGCACGTCGACATCAGTCGGGATAGGCTCGAAAACCGAAGTGATGGTCGTTGTTTCTGTGATCTCACCGGTGGAATCGGCTGGTTGGTCAGCACTGTTATCGGTTGGATCAGTCATCGCAACCGGAGAGCCACCCGCGAGCAATTCGGCACCAATCTCTTGCCGGATTTGATTGGCAGCATCCACAGTCAATTCTTGCGTGCGCAGCGTAACCAAAGCGGGATCAGAGGTGATCCAGGCCAATTGTTCGGGGGAAATCACAATTTGCAGCCAGCCTGACTGCTCATCCACCACCAAAAACTCTTCATTCTCCCCCACTACCTGCAACACCTCGGCATCAGTTGACGGCTCGACCCGTGCATTGATCCCATATTGCTCTGCCACTGTGGCGTAGCGTTCTTCGACGAGCGCCGGCAGCGGCGCGGGGGTCGGTTCCGCTGGTGGCGGCGTGTTTGTCGGTGCTGTCGTTGCCGTGGGTTGTTGCGGCTCAGTTGCAATGATGGCCAATGTGGCTGCCTCGGTCGGCGTCGGCGCGGCGGCAACATCATCAGCTGGATCGGGTGATCCGGACAAGTTGCTGATGATCCCACCGAAATCCCCAATCTCGAGTTGGGTCAGGCCAATCCAGGCACCGTAGGTAACAACGGCGATCAGCGCCAGCCCCACCAAAGAGGGCAAAACCCAGCCACCGCCCCCTCGTTCTTCTTGATAGGGATCACGGTTGTATTCCACCGGTTGCCATTCGGCTGTCGGTGGATAGGATTGATCGTTCTGTAATTCCCACTGCGAAATGCGGTCTTGCTCTGTCTCTTCCAGCTTCCAGCGTCCAGTGGCATCGCCACTCTCTTCCAGGCGCCAGTTATCTGATGTGTTCGGGTCGCTCATCCTCATCCCTTTCTTCTAGCGGTGTGTCCCAACCGTTGCGCGTACCGGCAATGCCATAGGCAATCGTCTGTACTGCAAATAACAGTGCCAATACACTCCAGGCCGTCGTCTCCCACCAGGGAGCACGTTGTGGCGATAGCACACCGTTGATGGCGATCCCAATGCAAAAGATCTCCATGCTCACACAAAGCGGAATCAGCGCACGCGGCAAACTGAGCACATGGCGCCAAGTCATCCCTTGTGCTCGACGATACCAATTCATATAGCTCAACGTTGCCAATACGCCGGCGATCCCCAAAATCCACAGAGCATCGACCAACACATCTTGAAGTGAATACATTCCCGAGTCCAATCATCTATCAATGTGACTATCGGTGTGAATCCTGTGGTGCTATCTTGAAAAGCTCACTTGATTGGATAATGTTGACGGCAGACGGTCTCCTTGATAGTATACACGCAACATGAAATCCTGGAAACATTGAAAGATGATTGCAGCAGAATTGACAGGGGTACGAGGTGGCAAAGCTGGTGATTGGGGTTGATGCCTCGCGGGCGTTGCGAGCGCAGCGCACGGGCACAGAACGCTATGCGCTGGAGATCATCCGTCACCTGTTGGCGCTGCCCGCGGCCGGGGCATATCAATGGCGACTCTATGTTGACGCTCCGCCGCCATCGGCCCATTATTTTCAACCAGACCAACACCCCACGGCTACTGGTCAAAGAGCCTCCACCCAAACAGCGGCGCTGGATGTAACCGTCGTGCGGCTGCCCCAACAGCGGCTGTGGACTCACCGGGCACTGGCCGCTGAGATCAAACGACACCCACCAGATCTGCTCTTTGTGCCAGCCCACGTGTTACCCTTTTCCGCGGCAGCATTGGTGAGGCTCTTCCGTCCGTCGCGCTGGCGCAACGGGAGCGCAAGAGATGGAACTGGACCAAACGGGAGCGGAGAAGAGAGGAGCAGAGAAGAGAGTGTGCCCGCGGTGGTGACAATCCACGATCTCGGCTACCACTTGTTTCCCGCCGCGCACAGCTGGTTCCAACGTTGCTATCTGCCGCTGAGCACTCGCTGGAATGCAGCCGTTGCCGAACGGGTGATCACCCCCAGCACCTTTACAGCGAGTGAGCTCAGTGCACGCTATGGCACGGCACCGGCCAAGATCAATGTCATCCATGAAGCAGCAACACCGAGCCAGCCGGAACCAGCGACTGAGATTCATCTCGAGATCCCGAACAGTGACTATGCACTCTATGTGGGAACGCTCCAGCCGCGCAAGAATCTGCACCGTCTGTTGCGCGCCTATGCCCAACTCGTGCAACAGCAGCAGATCAGTTGGCAGCTCGTGCTGGCCGGCGCACCGGGCCACCGGGCCGCAACATTACCGGCGCTGGCCGAGGAGTTGGCCGTGGCCGATCGAGTGCATTTCCTGGGCTATGTACCAGAATCCGCGCTACCGCAACTATATCGCAACGCCCATCTCTTTCTCTTTCCGTCTCTTTTCGAAGGCTTCGGTCTGCCCGTGCTCGAAGCCCAATCCCACGGAGTTCCCGTTATGACTGCTCACAATTCATCACTACCCGAAATCGCGGGTGATGGCGCGCTGCTGGTCGATCCCACCGATGTCGATGCCATTGCCAACGCAATGTTGCAACTGAGTGAGGATGAGGCGCTGCGCCAACGGCTCATTCATGCTGGCTACGCCAATACCAAGCGCTTTTCGTGGCAGCGCGCTGCCGAGGAGACGCTGGCTCTCTTTCAAAGAGTGTTGGCCAAAGAGCGGCAGCAACCGTAACGCCGTGACAACCGAACAGCCGATCGCCAGCCCCATGGACAGTCAGGTAGACCGACCTGCCACCGTTACCATTCTCGGTGTCACCATTGCCTGTGTCGACTTTGCAGCAACGTTGGCGCTGATTGCCGACTGGGTCACCACAGCGGATCTGCCACGCCATGCATCGGCCGGCAGATCCACCACGCGGCAGATCTGCACCGTCAATCCAGAATTTATCATGCACGCGCGCAGCGATCCAGCCTTTGCGCGGGTCTTGCGGCAGGCGGATCTCTGCGTGCCCGATGGCGTGGGGGTGCTGTGGGCAGCGCGCCAACAGGGCGTGCACCTCACCGAACGGGTAACCGGTTCGGATGGGATCTTTCGCATCTGCGCGCGCGCGGCAGACGCGGGCTGGACGGTCTTTTTGTTGGGCGCGGCACCGGGCGTCGCCGCGACCGCGGCAGCGGCTCTGCAAGCTCGCTATCCCACGTTAAAGGTGGTGGGCACCCATGGCGGTGCCCCCACCGCGGCGGCATGGCCCATGATACGGGAACAGTTGCAGGTGACAGCGCCCCATATTCTCTTTGTCGCGTATGGCCACCCCCACCAGGATCGCTGGATCGCCGACCACCGCGATGAATTGCCCGCGCGGGTCGCCATTGGTGTTGGGGGTGCCTTTGACTTTGTGGCCGGGGTGACGATCCGTGCCCCCGGCTGGATGCAACGGCTGGGGCTGGAGTGGCTCCATCGGCTGATCACGCAACCGTGGCGTTGGCGGCGCATGTTGGTGCTGCCCCGCTTCATCTGGCTCGTTCTGCAAGCAGAGTGGAAGGGAGAGACATCCTGATCATCTCACACACACACCGCTATGTCTATATCGGCATTCCGCGTACGGGATCAAAATCAATGAATCGCTGGCTGATGGATCACTGGGATGGTGAGTGGCTTGGCAATCACCACGATTGGCGAGTTCCAGCGGCGGCGCAAGAGTACCTGATCTTTACCACTGTCCGCAACCCCTATGACAAAGCAATGAGCGGCTGGTTTGCTGTGCCGTGGTCAGCCGAAACGCCTGAGCCAGCCAGATCAGTCCGGGAATTCGCTGCGGAAATGCACAAGTCGGTGCCCTTGCGTGATGGCACAACCACGTTGCCGGAACACAATGTTTCCGAAGTGGCCATGAATCAGCATCACTATGTTAAAAAATCAGGTGCATCGTTGGCCTTGCATTTCGAACGACTGCCAGATTGTCTGAGCGCTCTACCTTTTGTGAACGAAGCGGTTCCGCCCTTTCCCCATCGGGCCGAGCGGGGCGTACGTCCCCCAGGCAGCTTCTTTGATCATTTTCAAAGCGCGCAGGATGAAGCAGCCGTTTGGGCCTATGCCGCGGAAGATTTTGCCACCTTTGGCTATGAGCGTTTCAACGCGGGACTGCCGGCTTCGGCTGCCAATGCAATCCAACTCGGCTCCTGAACCAAATTGCCTCTAATCCCCTGTCAGTACTCAGCACATCTACGAAAGTTCTACCAAAAACCAAACGATTGGGAATTTCATGTCCACTCAGATTAACCTTTACAGCGACACCCAGACGCGCCCCACGCCAGCCATGCGTACAGCAATTGCCAGCGCCGAAGTTGGCGACGACCAGGCGGGCAACGACCCCACGGTGAACAAACTTTGTGCACGGGTCGCCGAATTGCTGGGCAAAGAGGCCGCGCTCTTTTTGCCCTCTGGCACCATGTGCAACGAAATTGCCATCCTCGTCCACTGCCGCCCCGGTGATGAGATCTATGCGCACGAGAGTGCCCACATCATTCACTTTGAGGGTGGTGGCCCGGCCGCGCTCGCGGGCGCACATGTACACGCCCTGCCGGGTGAACGGGGACAGTACGCCGCCGCGACCCTGGCCGCGGCGATCCGGGCAGAGAGCCGCTACGCGCCACGGCCAACGTTGGTGGAGGTGGAGCAGACCGCAAATCTGGGGGGTGGTTCCGTGTGGCCGCTCGACCAAGTAGAAGCTGTGGCCGCGGTGGCGCAAGAGCATGGATTGGCGCTGCACATGGATGGCGCGCGCCTGATGAATGCCGTGGTGGCATCGGGCACACCGGCCGCTCAATTCGCTGCCCCATTTGACAGCGTCTGGCTCGATCTCACCAAGGGGCTCGGTTGTCCGGTGGGTGCGGTCTTGGCCGGCTCCGCGACTTTTGTTCACGAGGCGTGGCGGTGGAAGCAGCGGATTGGCGGGGCCATGCGCCAGGCAGGAATCCTGGCCGCGGCGGGTCTCCACGCGCTTGATCATCACGTGGATCGGCTGGCCGACGACCACGCCAATGCCAAGCGCTTTGCCGAGATCGCCACCGCCTGCCCAGGGGTAAAGCTCCACAATGGCCCCGTCGAGACCAACATACTCTTCATTGATGTGGCAGCTAGTGGCGTGACCGCACCGGCGCTACAGCAGCAACTGGAATCGAATGGGGTGCTCGTGGGGGCTTTCAGCAACGAAATCATTCGAGTCGTCACCCATCTCGATGTGGACCGGGCAGCAGTAGAAGCGGCTGCCCAATCCTTTACCGAAACGCTCAACCAACTGCGCGCCTGAGCCGCGCAGGCGTGCTACAAACGCTCGGCGGACGCGGGGAAAGGGGGCAGCGCACGGGCCGCGGTGATGCTGCCTTCGATCTGCACCGACTGCAGCGCGGCAGGCAGAAAGAGACGGGTCCACGGGGCCAGGGGTAGCTCCACCCCATCGCCACGCAGCGTACCCTCGCCCTCCGTGATAATCAGAATTGAAAAGCGTCCATCGAGTGCCAGCGCATGGGAGCCGGTGGTTTCAATGCGGCGTACCTCCAGCCGGTCAGTCTGCGGCGCCGCGAGCAGGGCCGTCTCCGTACCGGTGGCGGTGGTGGCAACCGTCTGTGGCCGTGGACCAAAGCGCTCTTGCACCACCGCCGCGGGATAGGCAGTGTAGTCGAAGAGATCGAGCACCTTCTCCAGCCCCAGCCCCATGGTGCGTGCAGACTCGGGCAGTGCCAGCCCGCCATGGGCATACTCACAGCGCACTACATAGTCGGTTGGCTCCTGGATTTCGATCATGGTGATCCCGGGGCCGATGGCGTGGGGCACGCCACCTTCCACCAGCAAGATATCGCCAGCCTGCACGGGAATCGGATCGAAGCACGCTTCTATGGCTGCTAGATCCTGCCGATCGATCATCTGTTGCCACGCGGCGGGCGTGGGGGGGCGTTGAAAGCCCATGTAGACATAGGCATCCGCGGTGCGGGTGTGCAGGATCCACCACGCTTCGGTTTTGCCGCTGCTGGCGTCAAGATGCGCCTTGGCCCACGCCACCGAGGGGTGAGCCTGTATGTGCAGCCGCATGGCAGAATCGAGCAATTTCACGAGCAGGTAGGGTTGCGCGCCATACGCGGCGACGTGCCGTTCGCCCAAGGCCAGCTCTGGCTGAGCCGTGTAGAGCTGACTCATGCGGTAGCGGTTGCCAGCGGCATCCTCGGCCTGACCAATGCCCTCGTCAGTAAGTTCCTCGCGCCCCGGGTTCACCGCCCGCGTCGCCGATCCCACCCAATCCTCGGGGAAATGGCTGTCGACCGGGTGAGCTTGCCCAGCAAGCTGATCGAGCACCGCCCCACCCTGATAAGTCCGCCAGACGCGGTTGGGCAAGAGTCGGAAGGGTTGTTGATAGTTAATTTTGGCTGCTCCATCCATCTCTCTGCTGCTCGCTTCTATTGTGCCTGTTTTCCTCACGCTGGATCTACTAGCGTTGGGTTTACTCACCACGGTTCACTGCCCAATAATTTTTTGCCCAAATCCGTCAATTTGGCCGTTTGACCAAATTTCTGCTCACGCTCGCGCGGATCGCCGGGAAACGCGCGGCCGCGGGGTGGCAGCCGTTGCTGCCACGCCTCAATCCGAGATTGACGCTCCGCCTCGTCATCGCGGGCAGGGGACATGGTAATGTATTGTGCCAGACGTGGGCGATTGCTCAGATTCTGACCATTGCCATGGGGCAACATGCTGTGCCAGATCAACAGATCGCCCGCCTTGCCAGGGATCGGTTTGCTCGCGTACCCCGTGAGGTCGGGGCGTCGGGGGTCGCGATCCGCTGGTTGCGTCTTTACCCATTCGGGAAAGATGTTGTGAAAGCCGGGCACACAGTGAAAGCCACCCTGATTGGCATCGGTGTCGGTGAGGTAGAGCACGCCCTGCACGTGAAAGGGGGGTGGATCCTGGGTCGTATCCACATCCCAATGCGTGAAACCTTTGTAGCCCCAGCCCGGTCGATCAGGTGGATTCATGCTGACGCGGTCGAGACTGACCCAGAGATTCTCCGTCTGCCAAATATCGGCAAACGCACCGTAGACACGGGGATGCTGTCGGTTCTCCCACATCGTCTGGTTGTGGTACATCTCGACCATGCTGTTGCGCTGACGCTCCGCGGGATACCAGGTTTCGGGATTGCTGGGATCCATCTCTAGAAAATCCCAGATCGCCGCAACCACAGCGTCGAGATTCTCCTGTGGGACAGCATTGGGGATAACGACATAACCATTTTCTTGCCAAAAGGCATAATCGGCATCGGTTAGGGTATGCATGGGGTTTGATTCCTCGTTTGTTCTACTATTTTGGTGCTCGTGGAATAGATTGGTGCTCGTGGAATAGATTGCTGCTCTTCAATTGCCCTGCATTGTACTTGATTGGACAGACAAGCAGCAAGCGCGATTTTTGGTCCTCGGCTTCTCCACAACAACACAAAAGGGGGCATGGATCGACCCGAATATCGAGTTGATCCATGCCCCTCAACCAGCGAGACAGAGTGCCATTTGCAGCACCGCGGTCAATCAGTCAGCTGGCGTGCCCAGGGTCACCACAATGCGTTGGGGTTTCGTGGTCTGCTGCTGCGTCGGTGTGTAGTAGTCATAGGCGCTGCTGCTCGGCGTCTGTGCCTGAATGGGAAAACGCGCTTGCAGGCGATAGGGTAACGTATAGAGCCGTCCGCTTGGCACCTCAGTCAAATAGACAATGATCTGACGTCCGGTAAACTCATAGCGTTCAATGACACCCTGCTCGACGAGACGATCCCAATCTTCGACCAAGGGGCGAAAACCGGGTGGGATGCCCAGGTCGACCAGCAGCGTGCCCGCGGTGCCGGGGGCCAGCAAGGTCACAGCTGCCTCCACATCGACAATGTCGTTGACTTGCAATTCCGTGCGGTCATAGTAGAGATCAATCTGTAGATCCTGCTCCGCGATGGGCGTGGTGGGCACTGCGTCCCACGGCAGATAATACTCGGTGATCACCTGATATTGGAGCGAACGATCGCCTTCGACAAAGATGGCAAGCTCGCTGTGGCTGCCACCATCTGTCGCGCCAGCAGATAGACCACCAGCCAAATTACGCAGTGGCAGATCGTCAAAGCGAATCAGCTGCACCACGTCGCTGTTCTCGGCGCTGATATTGAGCGTTTGCACTCGCTCACCATTGAGCGTAACCGTTACCGTGGCATCGCTGTCACCGCTGCTCTGTTCCGCAGCCAGCAACAACGCCTTGAGCGCCAGCACGGTGGTCTGGGTAGTGTAGAACATACCGTTGGGATCGCGCTGGCGCAGAATCGAATCAATTGCGCCCTGCGCCACGTCGAGATGTTGCCCCAGCCGCAAGAGCGCAATGGCACTCATGGCCGCGGTTTCAATGTTGCTAACGTTGCCGTGGCCGCCCAGATAGTTGGTCATGCCACTGCTCCAGCTGTAGTAGCCATCGGTATCGGTCTCGGCAGTGACCAAGAGCTGCGCCACGAGCTGATCGATTGCGCCGGTTGCAGTGTCGGGTGCCGCGGCCACCAGCGCATTGAGCACCAACGCCGCCGCGTAGGGATCCAGCGTGCGCGTGCGCGCCAGCGGTGACTGGCTCCCCGATCTCTGTGCTGACTGCGACTGCGGCTGAAGCGCGGCGCTCTCTTCCAGCTGCTGCTGCAGATAGACGACGCCACGTTGCACGGCGGGCTGCTCTGCATAGCCAGCGTCGGCCAATGCCCAGACCAGATAGGCTGTTGGCAGCAGCGAATCATTGCCCAGATCCTCCAGCCCACTCTCTATGGTCATCCCTTGGGGCCGCCACGATCCATCGGGCTGCTGACGGTCAAGCAGGAAGTTAGCTGTACGCTCAATCAGGGCGGGGTCCACGTAACTCACTTGGCTCATGTCTGTGAATTCCATTAGGCCGTAGGCCGTGAGCATTGTCTGTGGCGGCGGATCGCCAAAGAGACTAAAACCACCGGGCACGCCATTCACTTCGAAACTGAGCAGACGCTGGTAGCCAAGGTTGATGAACTGCTCGGCCTGTAGCTGCACCCGTGGATTGATCTGGCCGGTGCGCTTGAGATAATCGAGCACCAGCACATTCGGATAGGTTGTGCTGCTCGTCTGCTCGAAACAGCCATAGGGCTGCTGCAACATACCTTCCAACCCATCCACAATCTGGCTGATCACGCCCGGATAGACTTTGACAGTCACTTGGGCCGTGCCGGGAATGGCCGCCGCGGGCACGGTAACAGAGAGGCGTTGCGTGGCCACCAATTTACCGTTGCTGGCATTGGCGATCCGCTGCCCCGCGGGCAGGACTGCCACCGCTTTCAACACGGCATCGCTCATGGCACTGCCTGTCGCGGTGATCTGGAAATCGTGTTCGCCAAAGGTTGTGACCCGAATGGGAATGTAGACCGCGGTCACTTCATTGGCACCGATGGTAAAGATCTGCTCTGCACCGCTGCTCCCGCTGCCAGCAGCGTCGACAAATTCAAACCAGTCGGCCGCGGCAATAGCAAGCGTGATCTCCTGCGGCTCATCGAGATAGTTAAAGATACTAACGGGCACTGCGATCTCATCGCCAACGGTGAGGAAGCGGGGTAGATCCGGCTCGACAAAGAAGTCCTGAAAGACACGCAATCCAATTTCGGCGCTGCCCAGATTGCCCGCCTGATCCGAGGCGAGCACGCTCACACGCCAGGTGGTGATCGAGTCGGCAATGGGTACTTCCACCTGCACCTTGCCTTCGGCGTCGGTGGTCAGCTCGGGCAGCCACAAGAGTGTTTCGGGAAAGAACTGGCGGAGCCGGGGCGGGGCGCTGGCATCGCCCCGGGTGGCCGTGGTTTCGTCGGCCATGGCTTCCGCTGGTGCCGGGGCCTCGGATGCGGCCTCGCTATCCATAGAGACGGGTGAAGCAGCGGGCGCGGCGCAGCTCGTCCAAAAGAGTATGGCGCTAACAACCACCAACCCAAGCAAGAGGCGGCGACGGCGGCGGGTTCCATTGTAGAGCGCGAGGCCGAGCAAGGGAGCAGCCAATGCAACCCGCGTCCCAAGAGCACCGGCCCAATCCTGTGCAGCAGGCGAGCCAGCGAGCAGAACGTGCGCTTCAGCGGGCACAGCTTCGTTAAAGTTTGCTGCATTGAGGTCAGCAGAGGCATTGCTCTCAACCACAGCTTCAGCCTCAGCCATCCACGCCAATTCTTCGGCAAAGAAACCGGCCAACGCTAGTTGCCGGGCCGCGCTGTTCTGCTCAGCCTGGGCGCGTTTGCCCCCATCAGCCTGGGCACGTTTGCCCCCATCGTAAGGAGATGGGTCATCTGCACGCAGCGGTACGAAGTCATGAATTTCGTAGCGTGGCTCCTGCAGCTCGCGCTCGAGCAGGAAATAGGTGCGGGCAAAGCCAGGATCCTGGGTGCCGATGGCAAAGACCGATTCGTCGACGATGCTGAGCCCGATGGCACTTGGCATTGGCGCACCCGCGCGCGCCACGGCAATATCGAGCAACGCACGATCCCCGGGCCGATAGACCGCGGCATCGCTGGTCACGCTGACGGTGGCGGGCGCGGGATTTACCAGCACGAGACGCCGATCCCGCACGATTTCGCCTGTTGCAGCCGGGTCGGAAGAGATCACATAGGCGTTGAGTTCCAATGTACCGAGGAGGCTGCCGTCAATGGCAATGGCCGCCTGGGCAACGCCCTGATTCACGGGCAGTGCCGCCAGCCCAAAGGTCTGGCCATCCTTGATCACATCCAGATAGGCTGTGGTGGCCGTGCCCGCCACGTGGATATCGATGTTGAGCGTGTCACCAACCTGATACTCCACCCGCTCGGGTCGCAGCAACACGCTTGCAGGGCCAGCGGTGGTGCGCAATAGCACCTGTTGTTCGACGGTGGCAGTTGGCTCGCCATCAATGGGCGTTGCTCGAACAGTGAAGGGCGACAGGGGTAGTTCCCGCTCGGTGGGTGGAACTACCGTGACCGTGGCCAGGCCATTTAGGTCGGTGGTGATCACCGCGGTGCCGCTAATGAGATCGGCGATTTCGCTGGAAATGTGCATGGTGGTCTGTACGGCGCGACCGTCGGGGGTTGTGCTTTGGAGGTAGAGGATATTTTCAAGCCCGGGACGCAGTTGACCCGATTCGGGGATGGCCTCAATCAGCAGCGTTTGTTCGGCCACGGTGATCTGCTCGTCGATGCGCTCGCTGTGGTTGGCCGCGTCGACAACGGTAATTTCCAGATCGAGTTTGGCCGTATTGTTTTCCAGCTGGCCGACAAAGTAATCTGGCACCTGGAGCGTATAGGTAAAGCGGCCGCTGTCGTCGGTGGTGCCGCTGAGCGAGAGCGCATGAAAACGCTCGACATCGGTGACGTAGCCGTCGATCTGTACCTGTCCACCGACCACGGGTTTGCCAAAGAAATAGTGTGCATCCACCGTGCCGGTAACAGTTGCACCGGGCAGATAGAAGCGTTCATCGCTGGTAAAAGTTATGGCAAAGCGGGGCAAGGTATAGGGCTTCACTTCCACGGTACGGCTGCTGCTGATTGGTCCCATGGTGGCGGTGAGGATGTAATCACCGCTGGCGGCCTGACTATCGAGCTGAAAGTCGACCGCGGCAATGCCAAAGTCCGACGTGATCAACTCCCGCCGCATGAGTTTGTTGCCTTCGGGATCAGCAACGGTGATCTGGAGCGTTTCGCCCCTTGCCGCGCCCAGTGCGTTGCGTTCCAATGCCAGGGTGCGCAGATGGATCGTCTGCCCCGGCTGATAGACCGGCTTATCGGTGCTGAGCAACAGATTGAAGACCTGACCAATGTAGACCTCCTGTGCGGTCTGGATTTGACCGGCCTCTTCTGTCTCGGCAATGACAGTGAGTCTCCCCTCGCCCGTGGGCAGGCTGGCGGGCACGGCAAAGTTCACGGGGAGCAGTCCCAGCTCGTCGGTGCGGCCGCGGAAGAGCTCACGCCGATCGCCCGCGGCGGGATCGAGATGAACCGCGACCGCGGCCGCGGCCTGTGGTTCACCCGTGTAGGGATTGCGCACATGCACCAACAGCGAGCCTTGACTCTCTGGGGCAAGATAGACCGCGGAGCCGAGCAGCTGCACTCCCCACGGCTCTTGGAGTGGATCGGGCTCCATCACAATATCGGGGTCGGGTGGGAGCGGCCCCGAAGGTGGACAACCCAAGATGAAAATGACGAGTGGCAGAATAAAACGGATCCATTGGAAACGGGGGTGGCTCATGAAACACCTCTTTCTCTATGCAGATTATCATCCTGCGTGGCGGTTGCGCTGTGCGCTGCAATGTGGCTCTATTGTTGTAAACGTAGCTCCGTTATAGGGGATCTTCTGTACCATTGCAAGCGCCAAAAGTGTACCATTTGCCAGCAGCCGGGGTGTTACAGTCGATGTTACAGTCGATGTTACGGTCGATGTTGCGGTGAGTGTTACAGTGAGTGTTGCGGTGGATGTTGCAGTGGATGTTACAGTAAGTATTAAAGTGGATGTTACAGTGGGTGTTACGGTGAAAGGTACAGCTTGTCCACGGCAGCATGTACGGGTGATGTCGCTTGGGCCAAACGAGCAAAAGCGCCACTGGCTGCATGGGCGCTTTGGGGGAATGGCGGCTGATGCGTTGCCGTTCGCCAGCCGGTTGAATGCTGAGCCATTTCGGTGGCTGGCCAGGTGGCGGAGCGCAAAACGACTATTCGAATCTATTGAGTCGCGGAATGTCAGTTTGGACTAAAGATGGTTGTGGAGCGTGGGAGCGGAGGGATTGCTTTGCCCGGAATGGTTTTCCCGGTTTCGTCCCTTGCTGGCAACGGGGCACGGTCATCACGCTCGCGCGCGCTGCTGGATGAGCCGCCAGCCAAGAGCGGATCGATCAGTCGCAATAGCTGGTCCATGCGATAGGCTTTTGCCTGTGCAATCCGCACAACTGGCAACGCGGCAGCAGCGCAGATCTGCTCGATCTGCGCTGCTGCCGTGCCCGATGGGTGAGAAGTGCGTTCCGGCCCATCAACGAGGATCACACAGAGCGGGTGCGTGGTGGTGCGCTCACAAATGACAAAGTCGACCGTGTAGCGATTGAGGAAAGTGGCGGTGCCCACGTTGCGGTGTTGTTGCGCTGGTTCAATAATTGCACTCAATTTCACTTTGGAGAGCAACAGCGCGCGTTGGGCGACAACCAATGTCAACGCATGATACAACGAACGTTCTTCGGCCGCTAGAACCGTTTTTTGAACACGATAGCTACTCATCACTTTATCTCGTTCTTGTCTCGTTCTTGTCTAGATTTTTGTCTCGAGTTTATCTAGATGTTTGTCTCAGGTTTAGTGCATGTGATACAGGCATGTGATACAGTGCATGCTATACCAATGAGGGGATGGAGACCGAGGATAAATGTGATAGCCGCAATTGGTATAATGTTCATTGATCTTGTTGACAAGGCAGCAGGAAACAGACGCCCACTGCTGCCCCGTTCAATCATACCACAGGCGCTATCGAGGTGTAACCGCTATTTGGCCTACATTCTCACGTCAGCTATTGACGATTCGGGATCAGGCGCATGGCCGTTGCAGGGCTCAATGAGCAGCCTGCTCAAGCGGTCACCGGTTTGCCACCCTGGGCCGCGGATGTTTGCACCATGTCCCAAAGACGGGCCATGCGCAGGCCAACTTCGGGCGGACAGGGATTGGCCATTTCACCGGCGCGCACTTTCAGGAAGGTCTCCCATTGACCAAGGGAAGCAGCTGTTTCCACCACAGCAAGTTCGGTCTCCTCTGCCCGCTGGACTTCGAGCCGTTCACCCCAGATGCCCGTGCGCAATCCTCCCTTGGTGCAAAAGACGCGGACATCGGAACCAATGGCAACGGTCTCGCCACAGCCAGCCAACGTTACCATGGCACCGGAACGCAGGCGGGCCATGATGGTGCCCAAAATGTCCACGGGTGTGCCACGGTTATCCAGCCAGGCAGCTACTTCAACAAAATCTTCGCCCGCGAGATCAGAAACTGTATTGAGCATGTGGGCACCGGTGTCAAAGAGAAAGCCACCACCCGCCATAATGGGATCCTGGCGCCAACTGTTCATGGTGCTTGACTTCCACCGTTGGTAGGCAACCGCATGGACATTGAGAATTTCGCCCAATTCGCCGCTGCGCAACAACTCAACCGCGGTGCGGATATTGGGGGAGAGGCTGCCGTTGAACGAAACCACCAGCAGCCGCCCAGTGCGGTCACGGGTTTCGATCAGGCTTTCGGCCTCAACGGCATTCATCACCATGGGCTTTTCCAGCAGCACATCGAGCCCCGCCTCCAGACAGCTTTTGGCGTGCTCGTGATGATAGACATGGGGCGTAATGATGAAGGCAGCGTCAAGTTCATCGCTCTGCTCTGTCAACAGCGTGTGCAGGTCGGGTTCATTCGGTGGTGGCGCAACGTCAAACTCTTCCAGACGCTCACAGAAGAGTTCATAGGATTGGCCGGATGGCTCGCACACCCAGGCAATTTCGGTGGTCTCCTGCTGCTGTGCAATTCGAGTGGCGTGGTGGCGCGCCATGCCGCCGGTGCCGATCATGGCCAGGCGCACTCGGTTCGTTCTGTCACGACTCATTGTGGTTCCTCGATCTTTGTTTTGAGTTTTCATTGGATATAACAGTGATATAACAGTGATATAAAAGTTGGTTACAAACCTATGGTACGGTTGGCGCAGGGTAGCAGCGATTTTTGAGCAAAGACGCTCGTGTAGAGACGGTAGGTAGCAACTTGAGTTGGTAATGGTAATGATCCCACGGTGTGTGGCAGTGAGAACAATTTGGTCTGCCAACAGTCTTGCTCATACAATAGCAGAGCGCACCTGCAACTCTCGTCATCACCCCGGTGGCCAGAGGCGTGGCGGGAACCACAACCGATTCAGGCCGATCACTTCTGTCGGCAATGTGATGTTCCGTTGCTGAGCCCACACGTTCATCCAAGCGGGAGCGAATGGAAATAGCTGATACTGTGTACGTCGCAATGCGCGCTATACTATACGTGGCAGGGCAGGTGAACGCCTGTTGCTTACAACGAAAATGAGTTATAATTTATGCAGACAGACAGATTGATTCTGGCATCTGGCAGCCCACGTCGTCAACAGTTTCTGCACGAGCTGGGTCTGGACTTTCGTGTCGTCGTCGCCGATATTGACGAAACCCCACGCGCCGGCGAAACGCCGGTAGCATTGGCCCATCGATTAGCCCTGGCAAAGGCAGAAGCGGTGACCGAACGGCTGCCCAACCGCGAACGAACGTTTGTGATTGCAGGCGACACCGTCGTCGCGCTGGATGATCTTTTGTTGGGGAAACCGGCCGATGAACGGGCGGCCACAACAATGTTGCAGATGTTGCGTAACCGGGTTCATTATGTTCACAGCAGTGTTTGTCTGCTGGATCGCAACAGCGGTAGCCATATTATACGGGTGAATTCGACGGCCGTACAAATGCGCAATTACACAGACCAGGAGATCGCAGCGTATGTGCAGAGCAAAGATCCGCTGGACAAAGCCGGGGGCTACGCGATTCAGCACCCCACCTTTGCACCGGTCGCCGCGCTGCAAGGCTGTATCGCTGGCGTCATTGGACTCCCGCTAGCCGATCTGCGCGATCTATTGGCCGAGTGTGGTATCTCGGTGCCCGTTGTTGTGGAGCCAATCTGCGAGCGCCACAACAATTTTGGCTGTTGCCAACGCAGCGGTAGCGGCTGGCAGCGTCAGTTAGAGCCAACCGCGTGAGGATCGATGGACGCTCTCCAGAGCATGAATGCCTGCCCAATTCAGATTCCATTCTGACGGTAATGATGAACGTGAGTTTTTGTGCGTCTCTAGCCAGCTCAAGCAGGATTTAGTCAGTGCAGCGCACAGGTGACACAATCACGGACGAGACAGGTTAATTGGCACCTGTGCAATGCATTCCGTTGTGCCGTGTGTAGCCGATTAGAGCGTTCAATAAGTGGTTGGACATTTTCTGTGGGCGCCGAGCAGATAACTTCATGAATAGCAGATTACGCATCAAACTGTACATATGAAAATAGTTTTGCAAATCCAACAAATTTGAGGAGCGTGAGTATGCATGAAAGGAGCGGTGCCTTTGGCAAGTCGTCGCAAGGTTAACCATCTGGCAGAAGAACAACAGGATCTGATGCAATTTGAGGATCGGCACAAGAGCAAGCCGCGCCCCAAGCGTGATTCCGCGGATCTCATCAGCGGGATTGTCATTCGTGCTCGTGGCCACCACTACGACGTGCAGACCGATCCCACCGGAGACAATCGCGTCCGTCTTTGCGAAGTACGTGGGCGACTGTTGGCAGAACAACTGGCCGAACGCAGCAAAGATACGCTGGTGGCGGTGGGCGATCAAGTCTGGGTGCGGCCAAATGGTCAGGGCAAGGGGCTGATCGAGCGCATCGCCGAGCGCAAAAGCGTACTCAGCCGCCAACGTCCGGGCGTCAATGTGCTGGCAGAAGATGTGATCCTGGCCAATCCCGATCAAGCGATGGTCGTCTTTGCCGCGGCCGATCCAACACCCCATCCACGCATGCTCGATCGGTTCTTGGTCGTTGCCGAATTCAATGAGCTGCCAACGGTCATCTGCGTCAACAAGATCGACCTCACGGAGATGGCCGCGGCCGAAGCGATCTTTGGGCTTTATACGGAGATCGGCTACGAAGTGATCTATGCCAGTGCTGAAACCGGCCAAGGAATCGAACAGTTGCGCACGCTGCTGACCAATCGAATTACCGTCGTGGCCGGGCCAAGCGGTGTTGGCAAAAGCAGCCTGATCAACTGCATCGACCCCGCGCTCGATCTACAGGTGGGGGATCTGCGCGATTTTCAGCAAAAGGGCAAACACACAACTCGCGCGGCACATCTGCTGCGCATGCCCTTCGGAGAAAATACCTATATCGCCGACACCCCCGGCATCCGCGAATTGGGTCTGTATGACATAGACCCCATTGACCTGCAATTTTATTTCGTCGAAATGCAGGATTATCTGCACGACTGCCGCTACTCGGGCTGCACCCACGATCACGAGCCGGGATGTGCCGTGCGGACCGCGGTTGACGAAGGCAAAATAGCCCGCACAAGATACACAAGTTACCTCAAGCTCTTGCACGGCGAAGAATAGAGCAACCCGACGTTGACCGGCTCTCTGAAGTGAGCTCTGTTTGAAAACGGACCTGCTACTTCTTTGGGAGACCGCCCCAAAATCTACCGTTCTCAAGCCAACCGCATTACAGTACAATGTGGCGTAAATACCACGGCAGGTAATCAGGCCATCCAACCTGAGTGCAAAGGGCAAAACAGGTGTTGCCTGATTACCGCCGGGATCTACTAGCCATGGCCGGTTGTGCCCTGTCCACGTTCATTTGGCGCTTTGGGACGATTCCAGTACAATAGGCGCACTGTAACAATGCAACCGTTTGCGTAACTTTGCTGCCTGGCCTCAATCACGCTTTCAAGAGAGAGCCAGAGACCCTTGCAGCCATGAACAAAAAAGTGGACCTCGCTCATGAAAAGTATTGGACGTATCTCTGTCTTTCCGCAACTACCACCTGCCATCGAGCGCCTGCAAGAGCTGGCCTATAATCTGTGGTGGAGTTGGGAACCGGATGCGCAGGCCCTATTTGCAACAATCGATAGCGACCTTTGGGAAGCGACCAACCACAATCCCGTCAAGTTCTTGCGGCAGGTCAACCAACGCCGGCTCGATGCCGTGGCCGCGGAGGCCGAGTATCAGCAGCAATATGCAGCGGTGATGGGAGCCTTTGATGCCTATATGGCAGCCGACAGCCCGAGTTGGTTTACCAAAGCACACCCCGGCAAACGAGATCAGGTAATCGCCTATTTCAGCGCCGAGTTTGGTCTACACGAAGCCCTGCCAATTTACAGCGGTGGTCTCGGGGTGCTCAGCGGTGACCACTGCAAGGAAGCCAGCGACCTCAACCTACCCTTCATTGGGGTTGGTTTTCTCTACCCACAGGGCTATTTTACCCAACGCATCGATCCCGAAGGTCGTCAACAGGCCGAGTATGAGAAGATCGATTTTGCCGAGATGCCGGTGCGCGCGGCCAAAGATCCCCAGGGCAACCACGTGATCATTCACGTTGATCTGCCGGGGCGCACTGTCTATGCGAAGGTGTGGCAAATTCAAGTGGGACGTATTCCCATCTTCCTAATGGATACGGATGTGCCGCGCAATGCACCGCAAGATCGAGAACTGAGTGCCCGGCTCTATGGCGGTGATCGGGAGATGCGGATCAGCCAGGAAGTTGTTCTCGGCATTGGGGGAGTGCGGGCCGTGCGCGCACTCGGCTATGAACCGGCCACCTGGCACATGAACGAGGGTCACAGCGCCTTTTTGGGCTTGGAGCGCATTCGCGAATTGGTTCAAAACAGTGGGCTCACCTTTGCAGAAGCCGTCGAGGCCGTGCGGGCCAATACGCTCTTCACCACCCACACGCCCGTGCCCGCGGGCAATGATGCCTTTGCCTTTGAGTTGGTGGAAAAGTTCTTTTGGCAATATTGGGGGCAGTTGGGTATCGATCGAGACCAGTTCATTGACTTTGCTGCACAGGATCTGCCCTGGGGCTCACAATACAGCATGACTGTTCTGGCCTTGCGCCTCAGTGCCTTTGCCAATGGGGTCAGCAAGTTGCATGGCCAGGTGAGTCGTGCCATGTGGCAGTTCCTCTGGCCCGATACGCCGGTGACACAGATTCCCATTGGCCACATTACCAATGGCGTGCACACCAAAACCTGGTTGGCCCGGGGGCTGCGCACGCTCTATGATCGCTACCTGCGCGAGGATTGGCTGGAAGAGGTCGACGCCTCTGTCACTTGGCAACAGGTCGATGCAATCCCCGTGGCCGAGTTGTGGCAGACACACATGCAACTCAAAGAGTCGATGGTGCACCACGTGCGCGAACGGCTGCAGCAACAATTTCTGCGCTATGGCGAAGGGCCCCGCCGTCTGGCCGAGGCCAATAGAGTACTCGATCCGCACGCGCTCACGCTGGGCTTTGCCCGGCGCTTTGCCACCTATAAGCGGGCCACGCTGCTTTTCCAGGATGAAGAACGGCTCTTGCGTCTGCTGAACCACCCCGAGCGGCCGGTACAGATCGTCTTTAGTGGCAAAGCTCATCCCGCGGATGAACCGGGCAAAGGCTTGATCCAGCAGATCTATCAGCTCAGCCAACGGCCCGAATTTCAGGGCAAGATTGTCTTTGTTGAAAACTATGACATGAACATCGCGCGCCATCTCGTGGCGGGCGTCGATGTGTGGCTCAACAATCCCCGCCGTCCCCACGAAGCCAGCGGGACGAGCGGCCAGAAAGCAGCCCTGTGCGGGGTTCCCAATTTCAGTGTGCTCGACGGTTGGTGGGTCGAGGGCTATGATGGCGAAAATGGTTGGTCAATTGGCCGCGAACGCGCCTATAAAGATGAGGCCACCCAGGATGAAGCCGATGTGCAGGATCTCTACGCAACGTTGGAAGAGCAGATCGTCCCGCTCTATTACGAACGGGACGATGCTGGTCTACCCAAAGCATGGGTGGAGCGCATGAAAGCAGCGATTCGCAGCTGTGCGCCTCAGTTCAGCATGCGCCGCATGGTGAAAGAGTACACCGAGTTGTATTACCTGCCCGCGGCGGCCAACGGCAACGAGATTCAGAACGACAACTTCCAGCCTGCCCGTGAGCTGGCCCATTGGAAGGCACAGTTGGCACAGCGTTGGCGTGCGCTACACATCCAGGCCGAAAGCATTAGCAACGGCCAGGTAAAGGTAGGTGAACCGCTGCAGGTTCAGGCCCGAGTCTGGCTCAATGGCGTTGCCGAAGAAGAAGTTGGCGTCGAGCTGATCGCAGGTATACCCAGCGAGAACGCACCGCTGGCCGCACCCATTGTGACACCGATGAAGGTTGTTGGCCACGAAGAGGGTGCAACCGTCTACGCTGGCACCATTACGCCGAAGGAGAGCGGCGTCTTTGAATTGGGCGTCCGTGCTCGTCCGGTCCACGGCAGCCTGATCAATCCAAACGAGACGGGCATCAACCGCTGGGCATGAGCGTCTGCTCGCAGCAGACGCAACGAACCAAATCTCGAGTGAACGCTGGCTTCTGCAGAGGCCAGCGTTTTTAATTGGCAACGAACTTCTTACAATTGTTTTACAATTTGCCACCACAAGCTCATAACTGCTTTATTCATGGTAGACTGATACTTCTGGTGTAGGCATTTACATCAATTAGCCGTAGCAACATTCTGAGCGCAACCGTACTCTATTTTCACTTGGCAGAACCATCCGCTCCCCTCGCCGCCACCGCAATCGCACCCACAAATGCATCCACCAGCAATAGCCCTATCATCGATTCGTTGTACGAACCGTTTGCGAGTAAATCATGAAAACGACAAAATCCCTCTGGACGCTTTGCCTGTTGCTCTGTGCCGTGGCGTTGGCTCCGTTTGGTACGGTAGCAGCCAACGACCTGCCAGCCCAATTTGAAGAGACCACAATTCTCACCGGGCTCGATTCACCCGATCATCTCATCTTCTCGCCCGATGGCCGCATCTTTATCAGCGAACGGATCACGGGGCGCTTGCTCGTGGCCAAATATGACGCGGCAAACGATCAGTGGCAGCTCAACGCAGAGCCATTTTACACCTTTGACACCCCACAACCCGAACCGCGTCGCTCGGCTGGTCTGCGAGGCATCGCCTTTGATCCCAATTTCGCGGCCAATGGCTATCTCTATGCCTTTTACATGAAGAATACCGTGCTGCAAAATCGGGTGGTGCGGTTGCGGGCCAGCACCGCCAATCCCGATCGGGCCGATCTCACCTATGGCACCAATGGCGAAGAGCTGCTGATGGAATTGCCCTTCAACGATACATTAGCCAGTGGCAGCCACAATGGCGGTGCCTTGGTCTTTGGCACCGATGGCAAGCTCTACATCACCACTGGCGACGGCTGGACGGGTGAATTCGAGGGCGACCCCGTGCAGAGCCTCACCACATTTACCGGCAAGGTTCTGCGAATCAACGCCGATGGCAGCATCCCCGCCAATAATCCCTTTTTCAACCAAACGACAGGCGATTTCCGTGCGATCTATGCACTTGGGTTGCGCAATCCCTACTCCATGGCCCGCCATCCCACATCGGGCAAGCTCTACATCAACGAAGCGCGCGGCACCAACAAAGCCTCCATCTATCTGGTGGAAGCGGGTGCCAATTACAAACACGAAGGCAATGGCCCTGGCGCTGCCCGGACGCCCTGGGCCAATGCCACCACCAACGCCGGCGGTCAGCTGATTACCGGCGGTGCCTGGTATCCCGCGGGGGGTCCATTTCCGACGACCTTTCACGGCAGCTATTTCGTGGCGCTGTGGGGTGGCAACCGCGACAGCACGGGGCAGATCAATACCATTCAGTCAGAGAACAACACACAAGTTTCGCCTTTCCAGACAAACATTGGTGGCACCGACAGCGAAAATCTGCGCGCCATCAAGCCAGTGATGACGAAGATTGGACCGGATGGCTCGCTCTACTACCTGCTCACGACCTACAGCACGAGCCAGGGGACCGTGCAGCGGGTTCGCTACGGCAGTGGGAGCACAGCGTCCAAACCGACCTTTAGCCCGGCCGGTGGTACCTATACGTCAGCACAACAGGTGCAGCTAGCATCGGCGACAGCGGGCGCGACGATCTACTATACGTTGGATGATAGCGAGCCGACCATGGCCTCGGCCCGCTACACGTCGCCCCTGAACATTGCCAGCGACACGGTGATCCGGGCCAGGGCCTTTGCCGATGGCATGAATCCCAGCGCCATCAGTTCGGCAGCCTATGTCATTCAGACTGGCAACAGCAACCAGCCGCCGCTGGTTGATGCGGGCAACGATCGCACGATCCAGGTGGGTGAAACCACTGCTCTCGACGGCAGCAGATCCACCGATCCCGATGGGGATGATGATCTGTTGCACAGCGAACAGTGGACCCAAATCAGCGGTCCCCCGGTTGAAATTGTTGATGCCAACGAGGAAGTCGCGTACTTTACGCCGTCGGTTGCAGGCACCTACCAGTTTGAGCTGACAATGGCCGATGCAAGCGGGGCAACGGGCAGCGATCGAGTGACATTTACCGTGCTGGGCGACTGTACCCCGCCCCCCACATCGGTGCTCCGCAATGGCAACTTTGAAGCAGGCAGCGCGGAGTGGAAATTCCACAGCAAAAGTGGTGGACAGCTCACCACAACCACCGATGCCTATGAATGTCAACAGGCCGCGGCAGTCTCTGTCAACCAATCGAGCAGCAACATTCAGTTCTATCAGATCAACGTGCCGCTCGAACCCAACACGCGCTACCGGCTCTCGTTCGCGGCCTATTCGTCCCGTGGCAACGACCTCGCGATCTATCTGCACAAGCACAAGGCGGGCTACACCGATTATGGCTTGAATGTTAGTCAGGTTCCGTTGACGACGGCATGGCAGCACTTCACCTTCGACTTTAGGACAAGCGGCTTCAATTCACCCGTCAATGATGGGCGGCTGCGCTTTTGGTTGGCGCCCTTTGCACAGGCTGGTGACACCTATTGGTTTGATCAGGTAGTGTTGCGTGCAGTGACGGCCGACCAACCCACGGCCACCACTACAGCTACCACTACAGCCACGCCAGCACCGACGCAGACCGCCACGTCAACACCGCTGCCCCCCCCAACCGGCACCGCGACACCCACACCGTCATCCATGCCGTCGCCCACACCTTCAACCACGGCAACCGCAGAACCGACGGCAACCGCGGTCGCTACGACCGAGCCGACGCACACGCCGCTCAGCACAGCCACAGCAACGGCCACTGCAACGGCCACTGCGACTGCACCCGCGACCGCCACAGCGATCTCCACAATCGGACCCACGGCCACGGCAACCGATCTGCCTGCCTGTGCCGTGCACCCGGCCAATCTGTTGGCGAACCCCAGCTTTGCAGAAGGCAAATCGAATTGGAAATTCCGCGCCAGTTCGGGCGGTAGCTTCGACACTGTTCCATCGACCTATGATTGTGATCAGGCCGCGCAACTGGATGTACAGCAAAGTGGCAGAAATGTACAGTTCTATCAGATCAAAGTGTCGCTCGAGCCCAACACGCCCTATCGCCTCTCCTTTGCGGCGCGCTCCTCCACGGGCAACGATCTGGATCTCTACCTGCACAAACACACGGCCAACTACGGCTCCTATGGCCTCGAGCGTGAAGATATTGATCTGTCGACCGCCTGGCAGCGCTTCACCTTCGACTTTACAACGAGCGGCTTCAACTCGCCCGTCAATGATGGTCGGCTCCGTTTCTGGCTATCTCCCCACGCAGAGGGGGGCGACCGCTACTGGTTCGATCAGATCACGCTCGTCAAGATTGCAGACATAGATGCTGCCCCCACGGCAACAGTGACCGCCACGCCCACTTCGTCCCCCACGCCCGCCAGCTTCACACCAACAGCGACGAATACGCCATCCGCAACACCCTCTGCAACAGCCACATCAGCACCGATTGCAACAGCAACGGCAACCACGGTTCCGCCCACTGCAACCGCGACACCAGATGTCACGGCAACCGCGACATCCACAGCAGTATCCACTGCAACATCCACTGCAA
Source organism: Caldilineaceae bacterium (assembly GCA_965228585.1). Lineage (GTDB taxonomy): Bacteria > Chloroflexota > Anaerolineae > Caldilineales > Caldilineaceae > JAHBVH01. Next base: position 1,380,290 of record CBDDHX010000009.1, on the reverse strand, counting down.
CATCCACTGCAACGCAGACAGAAGTGCCTGCCACAGCAACGCCCACAGCCACAGCAACGCCCACGGGCAGCGGCGACTGCACCGTCAACAGCGAAAGTGTGCTGCGCAACGGCACCTTTGCAGCGGGCACCGCGGAGTGGAAATTCCACACCAATGGCAGCGGAGAGTTCCAGGTCGAGTTCGACGCGAGCGCGTGCGGCGACAAGGCAACGATTCAGATTGTCGCGTCGGGCAAAAACGTCCAACTGTACCAGCACAATGTTCCGCTGGAACCGAATACACCCTATCGCCTCTCCTTTGATGCCGCGGCAGAAAATGGCAGCGATCTGGATCTCTATCTACACAAGCACAAAGCGGGCTACACCAATTATGGGCTGGAGGTTAGCCAACTCGATCTCACCGCAACCACGCAGCGCTTTGTAATCGACTTCGTCACCACTGGCTTCAACAGTGCCGTCAACGACGGCCGGTTGCGCTTCTGGTTGGCGCCCTACGCCAATCCTGGCGAGGTTTACACCTTTGACAATATCGACCTGCATCCGCTCAACGCGGCCACCGCGGCCGACGTACAAGGGCATGTTGTCTATCTGCCCCTGATTGGCCGGTAGCAGGGCTCATTACTTCACAAAAAATGGGGATGCTGCGTGCACGCAGCATCCCCATTTCTCTTTGCGCTCTGCTTGCCACGCTCTTTTCGCTTTGCCCGTCGCGGCCTCAACGCTCGCCACCTCAACCATCAACCTCACTCAACCGACCCAAATCGGACTGCTCCACGCCCACTGATCGTTCGATTGTCGCACGCGCAGGTAATACCAATCGCGCTGCTGGCGCTCAGCCTGCTGGGGTTCTGGGCGATGGGTGAATTGCATGGTGCTGGTCGATTCGGCCCGGGGCACCGCGCGGTGAATGTAGTAGCTGGGCGTCAAAAAGCCACCCAAATAACCGACGTGTGGACCCGCCAACAAGCGCGCCAATGAAACCTCAAATGGCTGGCCATTGACCGTGCCCCGCAGGCGCGTCGCGGCCGTACCCCGCACGGTCAATGAAAGTCCTTGGGTGCTTGGCGTGACCGTGGTGGAATTGCCCCACGTGCGCGTCTGGAATTGAAGCCCCGTCGCGTCCCGTTGAGACCACTGGCTGAACGCGTACGCTGCCGCTTCGGTTGCCGATGGCGCAACCACCTCGTGCCCGCGGAAACGCGGCTCCACCGCCAGCAGTTCACCCTGCGCCAGCTCGATTGCCACATCCCAATCGACATCTTCCCCACGTTCGGCCCAACCCACCTCAAAATGAATTTGCATTGGCTCGGCAAAGGGATCGGCCGGTGTGGGATTTTCATGGCCACTCCGCCGTTCGATCACGCGGTTGTTGTGCAGCAGCTCCACATAATCCAACGCGTAGCCGCCCGCGACATCCACTTCGATCTGGCGCTCGGTCGCCGCTTCCAACACGGCGCCCATGGGGGCCCCGTTCAGGCTGAACTGCAACGCGATCCGGTCACCGGTCAGCGCGTAGGTACGCCGCGCGTAGATCGCATCCCAGATCGAGGCGCGGGTCAATTCCTCGGCCCAAACGCCCAATCGTCCGTGGCCGTAGCTGCCGGGATGGCCGCTGTGGTGATCGGTCGATCCCTTCACCCCCACAATGTGCCCCTGTGCCAGACCATATTGATAGGTGCTTTCCCAGTCGCGCGGCCCCATGGTGTGCAGATAGGGGCGCGGGGCGTCGGCACTTTCGGCACAGCCGTGCATGGAGATAATTTCGGCGATTGGGCTGAATTCGGGTGTGAAAGCATTCCAGTTGATGCCTCGGTAGCCTTGGCGATAGCCAATGTGGTGGGGCAGCAACATGGTCGCGATGCCCTGTGCTTGCAATGAGCGCAGCAGCGTGCGCATCTCTGGCAGCGTCTGCGCACGCAAGATATCGCCCACGCCATCGCGGTAATAGACATTGTGGTCGCCCACTTCGCAATTGTGCCACTCATGGCCCAGGAAGGTGACAAATTTGCCGGGCTGATTGTTGGCATCGACCACCGCCTGTACATGAGGCCACGCTCGCTCAGTTACCGCGAAACCGTTGCGATGATAGTCGGCCACGGCTGCCAGCCGCTCCTCCTCGGGCAGATCGGGCCACCAAGCGTGGCAGGTCACGCAGGCAAAATCGAGTTGCAGCTGGGCATTTTGAAAAGCCTCTTCAATGGTGCCGTGGCCATAGCCAATGGCACAGTGGTTGTGGATGTCGCCAACGTACATATGTTGGGATTGATAGGGATTGGTCATCATGTGTCTCGCTTTGTATATGGATTGGATGTGATTGGTCGGCTTGTGTCCCAAGCATGTGATCAGACGACTTTCGTTCGGTAATTCCACCGGGATCACCACTTTGGGACAGGATGCCTATCTATTTGCCATACCTTTACCCATTTGGAATTGGAGCATCCCTGGTAGAGTGTTGGTATCTACCGCAGTGGGGTAGCCGCACAGATAGAGAATAACAGATAGAGAATAACTGACAAGAATAACTGTTGATCTGTGTGACAATAGTCTGTGTAACAATGGCAAACTGCAATCCCTTTCTGCGCGATGTTCAGTGCCGGATATTATAGAGAAATCTTATAAAAGTCGCATGATGGAGGAATCAGCGTTCGCTAACGCTGGAGGTGCGCAGTAGAGAATGCGCACTCCGCAAGGTGCGAGACCTATTTGCTTTCTCTGTTAGAAATACCACACGATAGTGAACGCTCATGCGAGTGGACGCAACGTATCTACATGCTGCCCTCCCACGAAACTCTTCGCTGCGGTACCTATTCCACTATCCACTCAATCAAAATCGTTCGTCGGAAACTCAACGGGTTTACTGGGTAACCTACCCGGGTGACATCGCTTTGGCATTGGCGATGATCACGATTTCACCGGGAACAGAGGCCAACAGGGCTTGCGGGAGGTTATCCAAAAGCCGTTCGAGAAAAATTGCTGTGATCCAAAGGCAGCGCAGGTGCGTCAGGTAAAGTGTAAGCACAAGCGGGCAACCAGAGAGCAATTGTCAATTTTTAGCAGGACGCACGGCAACAGCTTACTCGCTCCCGGCGCTTCAATCAACAGCAGACCAAGAATGTTCAATCATATGCAAGCAGAACGGTTAAACAGCATCAACCGCTGCAAGGTATATCATAATCAATAGACACTTTATTGATAATCACTGGCAAGAAAGGAATGAATACAATGAACTTGCACACGACCGAGATGAACAACAAGGTAAATGAACTTTTGGATTTTGCACTCTCCCGCCGCAATTACGTGGCGGGCACATTGGCTGGCGGCATTGCAGCTCTAGCCACCCCCATGGGCTTGGGCCGTGCATTTGCCCAGGATCTCAGCGATGTTGATATTTTGAATTTTGCGCTCACGCTCGAACATCTGGAAGCACGCATGTACAGCGATATGCTTGCCACCAACATCCTGACGGGCAAAGAGATGCAATACTTCCAGAGCTTTGGCGCCCATGAAGCAGCCCACGTCGATGCACTGACTTCGGCGCTGAGTGCCGCTGGTGCCGATCCAGTTGCCGCTCAGGATAGCTACAACTTCCCACCCTTTAACAACCGCGGCGACATTCTCAACTTCGCCCGCACCGCGGAAGAATTAGGCGTTGGCGCTTATCAAGGAGCCGCGCCCGCCATCTCCAACGCAGATTACCTGGCCGCAGCCGGCAGCATCGTGCAGGTCGAGGCCCGTCACGCAGCCGTGGTGCGCATTCTCATTGGCGCGGAACCGGCCCCGGCAGCAGTCACGCCCAGCCTGACCGTCGACGAAGTTATGCAAACCGTTGGCCCGATCCTGGGATAGAGCAGATCAGCATTTATTTAGCCACAGACATTATGCTAGGCAACCGCAACAAATATAACGCAAGTGATCAGAACGCTGACCTTGCTTCACCACCGGTAGAAGACCGGGAATAAGAATCGGAAAGGGACAACTCTCATGAAGAGCAACGAACAACTTCGCATGAACCGACGTAATTTTCTCCGTGCCAGCGCAGCCACACTGGTTGTTGGTGCCTTGGCCAGCACCAAATTAGGCACCGGCCAGGCCATGGCCCAGAGCGGTGATGCAACCATTGACATTCTCAACTATGCACTGACCCTGGAACATCTGGAATCACGTGCCTACAGCGAAGTATTGGCCGCGGGGCTGGTCAGTGGCCGTGCCCGCGACTACTTCCAAAGCTTTGGTGCACATGAAGCCGCGCATGTCGATGCACTGACCCAGACAATCCGTAGCCTCGGCGGCACCCCGGTGATGGAACAACAGAACTACAACTGGCCCGACTTTCAAAGCCAGCAAGAAGTGATCACCTATTTTCAGACGGTGGAAGAATTGGGTGCCGCGGCCTATTTGGGTCAAGCCCCGGCCCTCGTCGGTGGTGGTGATCTATTGACGGCAGCCGTGAGTATTCACAACGTCGAAGCACAACATGCCGCGGCCCTTGCCGACCTCATTGGGATTGAGCCTTCACCGGCCTTTGCACAACCCAAGACCATGGAAGAAGTACTCGCTGTGGTTGGTCCAATTCTGGAACAGGGTGGCATGCCCACCAAGATGCCGAGCACCGGTCGAGCTGGTGTTCTGCCGAGCTTTGGCGCTCAGTTTTCACAGTAACCGTCGCATTCGCTAAAGAGAAACCAAGCTTGAGCGCGCCAGGTTTGCCCCACCGTTGGGGCGAGCCTGGCGCAACCCATTTGCAGTAGCAACAGTAGCTATCAACCGTAGAAAGTGAGCATGTGACGTTCGATGAAGTCCAAATCAAATTTTTTCAGTGCTGATAGCTCCAGTGCCAATGGTCGTGCGCTCCATGGCCTCTGGCTATTCTTCTCATCACTCCTCTTGTTGCTGCCAATGTGGTTGCTTGCTCCCACTTTTGTAGTTGCGTCAGCGGCAGACGCAAACTCACTGGCATTGGTGGATGATGCTGGCGTCGAACCGCCGTTGAACAGAGTGGATGCTACTGGCACATACAGTTGGTCCACGCCCTTTGTTGCTCTTGCACCCCAAAGTGGCGAGCCCAAGAACAACACGCTCCGGCAGACAACAGCCACAACGAGCACCCATCCGATTACAGCCACGCTCGTTGCAGAAGACAACGGCGCAACTGAATCCACGGGTGAACCCACGGGTGAGGTGGCAGACGAACCGGCAGACGATGCATTTGCAGCCTGGAACAATCGCGACGCGGTGACGCGGGCAGAAGCATACCCGGTGCGCCTGCGCATTCCCGCCCTTGCCGTGGACGCCCACGTCGAGCAATTGGGGGAGCGGGTCGGCGGCGAAATGGCCACGCCAACTCATCCCTCCAACGTTGGTTGGTATCGCTATGGTGCGATTCCCGGTGAAAATGGCAACATGGTCATGGCGGGTCATCTGGATCGAGTGGATGGGAGTCCAGCGGTCTTTTGGGAGTTGGAAGCGCTGACAATCGGTGACGCCGTTGTTGTGCAAGATAGCACGGGCACTGAATACCACTATGTCGTTACCGAGGGGGCCAGCTATCCCTACAACAGAGCACCCATTGATGAAATTTTTGGCTTTGGGCTGGTCAGTCGACTCAACCTGATTACCTGTCGTGGTGAGTGGGATCGCAATCAGCAGAATTACTCTCAGCGCTACGTGGTCTACACAGAATTGGTAAAAATCGTTGAGCCCTAGATAGCCTCATTCACTGGGCGCTGACTCGAGGTAGCAACATTCAGACGGAGGGCGAACGTAGGTTTGCAATAGGATGGCAAAGTAAGCCGGGACCAACAGAAAACGCGAAAAACAGCTAGACTGGTTATGTAGAAGTCAGGGATGTTATTTACGGCAGTTGCAAAACGGACAGTGCGATCCCTGATTTTTGACCTGGACTTACGCAACTTGTCGGTGCGTGAGTCATGTTTTGAAATTAGACGTCCTGGATCAGGAGGTGTTCTAATGTTTACCGAAGTTTTTTTCTATCTGTTGAGTGCATCGGGGTTGGCCACGGTCATCGTATTTGCCGCTTGCGTGGCCGCTTCTTCCGCGGACGAAGTGCAGCAAACCGATCCCTCGGCCCGCAAAAAAACAGGCCGCGGCCACCAACTTGGCCGTCCACTGACCGACCTACATTATTCCCTCTAAAGCAGCCATGACGCCGTGCCCTAGCACTCAAATAAATATCCACTGACCGCCATCTCGCGAGATGGCGGTTATACTTTTGCCGGGAAGAGTGGCGGCAGATCCGCAATCCGTGCCCACCCCGCGTCCTCTGCCACTCGCTCCACCTGAATCGCATCAAAATATCGATCGAGAACGGCCGCCCGTTCCATGGCCAACGGCGGTGAGCAGTAATCCTCTTCTTCCCAGATGGCTGTCGATTCGTCCTGCCAGCGTGCGCCATTCAAACCTTTCGTAATCGAGCGGCCAAAGGGACGCAGATCAACGAACGCATTTTGGGCTAATTTTTCGGCCAACTCGGGCAACTTCTCCATCTTCGGTTGTGCACGAACGAGATAATACGCCATTGCACTTCTCCTTTACATCATAACAGGCTACATCCCAGCGACTTACTCCTGTGCAAAGCAAGTTTTCGTGTTTTTTCGATCCCTCCCCAGCCGATTGATCGTCGAGGAAATGACCGTTTCTCAGTCCACTTGGGGTGAGGCCGGGAGGGGGGTCCGAATACCATAAATCAAGTTTCCAGGGGTTTCGCGGCGTTGAGTCTTCCTGGAAGGGGTCACAACAATCGCTGTAGAGTGGCGTGAATACTGACCCCTTCCAGGAAGAGAGGCTGATGACAACGCCAGATCCAAATAGGCCAAAACTTAATTTACGCAGTATTCAGTACTGCAAAATTAGCACGTTATTCGACCCCTCCCCACTCCTCCCTGGCAGGAGCTTACCCTTACCCAGCTCTTTTTCTACCAGAGGTAGAGGTGTGGTCAATATGACCGGCATCTGGGAGATGCCGGTCATGTCCCAGAGCGAGTTATTCCACCCGCTCGACTTATGGGTAAAGCTAAGCTGGCAGGAGAGGGAGTTGAACTCAGCGCTATTGCTGCCACCTCACGTTGCAGCAGGTCAAGTCACGGCAGCGTCACCGCGCCATGTAGGGTCACTACGATGCGCCGCCCACGCGCCCGGTCTCGATGCTCACAGAGATAGAGCCCCTGCCACGTGCCCAAGTTCAGCCGGCCCCCGGTAATGGGGACGGTTATGTTGCTACCAATGAGCACCGCCTTGATGTGCGCGGGCATGTCATCGGGCCCTTCGTAGGTGTGGGTGTAGTGGGGCTCGTTCTCGGCCACGAGCTGGTTGAAGTGTGCCTCTAGATCGGCGCGCACCTCGGGCTCGACATTCTCGTTGAGTGCCAGCGACGCGGAGGTGTGCTGAATGAAGAGGTGGGCGATCCCGACCTGAATGGATGCAAGCTCAGGCAGTTGCGCCAAAATTGCATCGGTGATCAGGTGGAAGCCGCGGCGCTGGGCAGGGAGCTGAACTGTTCGCTGCAACCACACTGTTTACGCTTCCTTGCGCAGTAGATACCAGCGGCACGGATGGCGATCTGGATTACCGCGCTCGATATTGATGATAGCCAGGGCCGGGCCAAAGCGCTCGGCCACTTCGGTCTCGCGCATGCCCCGCTCTTTGCGTTCGGGATCTTCGGTCACCGTTGCAAGGCAGTCGAACGCAAAAAGCTGGTAGTATCCACCAGTCTGTAAGTTGGCGATTATGCCTTGGACATAGGCAGGACGCAGCGCTGGCGGCAAGCCGTGAAAGCAGCCAATATCCAGCATGTAGGTGGCTCCAGCGTCCTGCAGGGGCAGACGACTGACATCACTCTGCACAAAGCTCATGCGCGCCCGCAATGGGGCCGGTTCGTGCTGCAGTCGCTGTTGGGCCAACGTCAATGCACGGCCCGCCAGGTCGGTGCCCACGACCGTGAGCCCCAAACGGGCGAGATAGGCGACGTTGGTGCCGGGGCCACAGCCAACATCGATGGCAATCCCCGCCTTGGGCAGCCGGTCGCTAGCCCAAAATGCCTCTACTTCGGGTGGCGTCAGACGCGAATCCCAGGGCGTCTTACCGGTCTCATAATGGGTTTCCCAGGTGGTCCGATCAATGGTCATGTTGGTTGGTCACGGTTTTAATCATTTGCACTGTTGATCATATTAGCCCTGGCAGCGTTCATGGAAGACAGCGTTGCGGGCACGCACCCTAGCGCACGCCAAGCAACAGGTCGATCACGAGCTGATCAAGTCGCTCGTAGGGTTGCCCCTTGATCGCAATGGCGTGATGATCGAAGGTGTGCGCTTTGAGGTCATTCGCCTTGTCGCCACTGTAGCTACCACTGAATCGCGCCATCGACCCGTCATCCGCACTGATCTCGGCCAACAGATCCTGAATTTCTTTGTCGTCACGGAACTGTTGCGCCTTCTCTTTCAGAATGAGATAGGTGCGCATGCAGCCACGGGCAAAGGCTCTAATATCTTCGTTGCTCGAGCTGCGGTAGGCATGGGCATCAAAATGACGAGAGCCGTCATAACCCACATCTTCCAAGAATTTGACGAGCATGAACGCCTGCTTAATGTTGTGCGAGCCAAAGCGGAAGTCCTGATCATAGCGCCCAATGTTCTGATCATTCAGGTCAATGTGAAAGAGCTTGCCGGCGTCGTGCGCCTGTGCCACCGCGTGCATGAAGTTGAGGCCCGCCATCATTTCGTGGGCAAATTCGGGGTTGACCCCCACCATCTCGGGGTGGTCGAGCGTTTCAATGAAACCGAGCATGGCACCGGTGGTGGGCAGATAGAGATCGCCGCGCGGCTCGTTCGGTTTGGCTTCGAGCGCGAATTTATAGCCGTAGCCCTGATCAATATTATATTCACAGAGAAAGTTGAGTGCCTCGCGGAACCACTTGCCCGCGTCGAGCGCGCTTTTGCCGGCGTCGGTTTCCGTCCCCTCGCGGCCGCCCCAAAAGACATAGACCTTGGCCCCCAACTCGGCACCCAAATCCATGGAGTGCATGGTCTTTTGCAGGGCAAAGGCGCGCACCTTGGGATCATTACTTGTAAATGCACCATCGCGAAAGACCGGCGCCGTGAAGAGATTGGTGGTGGCCATTGGCACGACAACGCCAGTTTCATCGAGTGCTCGCTTGAAGTCGGCCACGATCTGATCGCGCTCTGCCGGTGTGGCGTCAATCGGCACGAGATCGTTATCGTGGAGGTTGACCCCCCACGCGCCAACTTCGGCCAACAGGTGCACGATCTCGACGGGTGTTAACGGGGTGCGTACGGCATCGCCAAAGGGATCGCGCCCTGGGTTGGCAATGGTCCACAGGCCAAATGTAAATTTATCTGCAGCTTTGGGTTCATAGGTTGACATTGGTATTCTCCTGCAATGTTTGGTGTCGTTCGTCCCAGCCACGGGACGTGGATAGGCTCTGCTGTGTTCGGACAACTGTGCCCGGGCAACAGGATTTTATGTGGTGTGCGGGGGACTAGAGACGGCTCGTTCTTGAATGGGGCTGTTCCAGGTCGGTTGCAAAGCTGTGCACCGAGTTACAGTGGGTTGTACACCGGGTACCAAGCAATAAAGATCTCTGTTGTCGCCGCCGCCTACGCCCGCCCAACCTTGCCGGACCAGCTGCGCAAAGCGCTCGTGACAGCGCTTGGTACATTCCGGAAATGGGCCGCTTCTACACGGGCAACCAACATGTCGCGGTGCATTCCCGGAATGCTTGAATGAACCAGTAACGGTTCAACGGGTGGGAGAGTCAGTACCGAGCTGTTCGGTATCCACTTTTTGGGCTTCGTCGGTTGTGGCTTCTTCGTGCACTGCGCTCTCATCTCTACCACGCTTCTTTTCAGCATGCCCGTTTGCAGCACGTTCACTGCCATCCTCCGCATAATCGCTGCCACTGCCATTGACATGGCCATTCTGTGGCAGCTGTTGCAGCCGCTGCAATTCCTCCCACGGTGCAGTGCGCAGGTGCAGATCTTGTTGGGGGAAGGGGATCTCGATCTCATGCTTTTCGAATTCGCTCCAGATCATAAAGTAGAGATCGCTGGTGACTTTGAGGCCATTGCCGGGATCATCAATCCAAAACGCCAGATCGAAATCGAGACTCGACGGACCAAAGCCCAGGAAGAGCACCATCGGCTCTGGCTTTTTGAGGACCAAGCCGTGGCGATTGGCCGCGCCCAGCAAAATATCGCGCACGGCAGTGGGGTCGCTTGCGTAGCTCACACCGGCACGCACGGTTCGGCGCACCACCCGATCGGTCTGGGTATAGGCGACAAAAGCAGAAGTGAGCAGATTTTTGTTGGGCACAAAGACTTCTGTGTTATCCAGGGTGCGGATCACCGTGGAACGCATGCGGAGCTTGTCCACCACGCCCCGCTGACCGTTCACTTCAATGACATCGCCGGGGCGAACGGTACGCTCAAACAGTAGTAGGATACCACTAATAAAGTTTGCAACCAATTCCTGCAAACCAAAACCAATGCCAACGGAGAGACCACCACCGATGAGCGCAAAGGCCGAAAGGTTGAAGCCCAACACACCGATGGCTGAGAGGATTCCCACCGCCACGATCAAGTAGTGACTGACCGTCAGCACCGTCATCGATGAGGTTCGATCCAGTTCCGAGCCAGCCAGGAAGATGCGGTCCAGCAGATCGCTGACGAGCCACGCCAACGTGAAAAAGAAATAGAGCGTAACGGCGGCAGTAAAGAGCGAACGCAAGGTTAGGGGTGTATCCAGCAGGTTGATTAGCTCCAGATCACCAATGGGAAAGGTACTCTCCAACCCCGCGTTCAGGATGACCAGCGTCATGATTGCAAAGACGGGCAGCAGGAAGCGCCATTGGTACTTGCTGGCTCGGGCAGGGGTAAAGGCAGCCTGCAACAACCCCACCAACAGCCGATAGATCAAGAGTAGCCAAAAGATGGGGAGCGCTCGCTGCACCAATCCATAGCGCCAGCCACTGCTCTCAAAGAAGGTGATGGTCAAGCGCCCCAACAACAGCCCCAATAGCGGAAAGAAGGTATAGCTCAGCGCACGTGCCCAGCGCACCACACGATATTGCCACCCCTGCATGGTGCGGGGTATGCCTTGCCGCTGGGCCTGACGCCGTTCGCTAATTTTGCGCAGTGCGCGTTTGAGCAGCCACGGCAGCAGCCAGGCAAAAAAGACAATCACCACAAAGGCGACCAGTTGGCGTTGCACTGTTGGCCGCTCCAGGACCAACCAAACCGTATCGATCTGGCGCCAGATTGCTTCTAATCGTGGATCATCCAACTTGTTTTACTCCTCCATATCAATCCTGAAATTCACTGCGATGGTTGGCGTGGTCGGAGCGATGACGCAGCCAAATTTCAGCACAGACATTCATTACAGTGTAACCAAAGGTTTTCGTTCTTTGCTGCAGGCACCTAAAGTGGGCTCTGTTTGAAAACAGTAGTTCCGGGTACTTTTGACCGCTTGAAGGTGAATCAGCAGACGAAATTGCTAACGCAAGAACGGAGAGTGATTCAGGGCCACAGCGGGTGATTGTTCAACCAAGCGGACTTCAGCCTGCGTCGTCTGCTAGCCCGGTGCATTCATGCCGGGGCGGTCATCGCCGCACGGTCATGAATGAGCCGTGCGAACAAGCGACGCCCCGGTAACGGGGCTGAGGAACTCTCCATGAACAACGTGGCGGTTTTGAACGCTTGGCGTCTGAATCAGCACGCCACAGTGCTAACGTAAAGACTAACGTAAAGACGGACAGTTAATGAGCACTACTCGTCTTCATCAGCCGCTTCTTCAGCGGCCGCTTCTTCATCGGCCAGTACTTCATTACCCGCTTCTTCATCGGCCAGTATTTCATTAGCCGCGGACTCCGGCACCAACGCCTGCCACAGTTCATCGACAGCCTCGGTTGGGGGCAGACCATCCTGCAACACGGCAAGATAGGCCGCGTCACCCAATTGCAACAGCTCATTTGCAATCTGGGTATTGGCCAGCAGCACAGCCGTACGCACCTGGTCAACAAAGGCAGTCAGGGGCAATTCGGGCGGCAGATTTAACCCAATATTGGTTGGGATTTGGTTGGCCATGTCCATGAAGATCGTTTGACTTTCCACGCTGGTAATGTAATTCGCCACTTCCAGCGCCAACTGCAGTTGTGTCGCGGAGAGGCGCGCGCTGAAGAGCAACCCAGTGGCACGCAACAGCGGCCCACCATCCCCAGTGGTGCCAGCGGGCAATGGAACCACGCCCAGGTTATCGGTACCCAACGCGTTCTGCAAAGGTTGGAGTACCTCTGGCCCGGCAACATAGTAGGCCGATTTTTGTTCGAGGAAGCGGTTTTCCAGCGCGGTGTGGTCATTGCTGAGAACGATACCGCTTTCATCGCGCGCCGCCTGCAGCCAAGCCAACCATGCGGCAAAGCTATCATTGCCAAAGGCAAGCTGTTCTTCGCCAGTGGGCAGCGTACCGCCGTGGGCAGGGATACCCCAAAAACCACGCTCGAATGTCGTCGCTAGCGCAATTGGGACACCATCAGCGGCCTGTTGGCGCAGCTCTTCCAACGTGCGCGCCGGCTCATTGACCAACGCACGGTTGAAATAGAGTGCATCGAGATCAATGGTGGCGGGCAGCCCATACAAGCCCCCCCGGAAGCGCATGGCATCCACCCCCACGGGCCGATAGCGCTGCAACGTTTCCGCATCAATGACCTGGGTGAGATCATGCAGCTGTTGCTCATCAACCAAGGGCGGGATCCAGCGATGGGGCACCATCAACAGATCGAGACGCCCATTGCTGGACAAGGTGGCGGAGAGCCGTTCGGCCAACCCTTGCTCCGTCACCGGCTGCGCATCCACGATCACGGTGGGGCAGTCACGCCGCAACTGCGCCAGCACTCGCGTCAGTGTCTCCTCCCGCTTGGGCGCAATGGCATAGCCCAAATAGACGGTGCCCACTCCTGCACATTCAAATTGTGGCGTAGCCAACTCCGCAAAGCCATTGACTTCGTTGATCGCGGTCGTCACCGCGTACGAGGCTTCCGCTGGCTCCAACACCCCCTCCAATACACGCGTGTAGGCATCGCCCCCCACCTGCAAAACCGTATCCATTTGTGGCAGGTTGTACAGCGGCACCGCGGTGCGCGATTGGGCGGCAAAGCTTGCTACCACGGGAGTCAGCCGTGGATTTACCCGCACGCGCGTGTTAACCGGGATCAGACGGCTAGCGCGCATCATGCTCGACTGTTGTTCAGCATTGGTAACGAAGGTAGTCAGTTCGATGGCTAGTCGCCGTTGATTCTCCGAAGAGACGGTGCTAAAGAGAAACCCTTGTGTCTTTAAAAAGGGCGCTGCACTGCCATTGGGCCCGGCGGGCAATGTCGCCACCCCAACGTTGGCTTCCCCCTTGCCTTCCACCAGCAGACCCATCTCACTGGCATAGCCAACGTAGTAGGCAATGCTATGTTCAACGAAACGATTGCGCAGCGCCTCGCGGTTGGAATCGAGGATCATACCGGGTGTATCCCGTGCATCTTTCAGCCAGGCCAGCCAGTTGGCAAAGCCACCGCGATCGAGGATCACCCGCCATTCATCGTCAAAGAGACTGCCGCCAAACGCCTGCACACCCCAAAACGCGTCGACAAAGTTGGTGCTGATGGCAACCACGCGATCCTGTGCGGCCTCGGCCAATAGGCCATCGAGCGTCGTTGCTGGTGTCTCAACGAGTCGAGTATCATAGTAGAGCACCAGGGTGTCCATTGTCACCGGCAACCCGTACAGCTTCTCTTGATAGCGCAGCGCGTCCAGTGCGGCTGGTGCCGTGCGTTGGATCGTCGCCTCATCGAGAATGCCGACTACGGGATCGATCAATCGCGCATTGGCCAAAGGGGGAATCTGTTGCCCAGGAGCGATAATCAGGTCGGGCCCCAAACCGGCGTCCGCGGCCACCTGAAATTCAGCCAACATTGTGGCGATATCGGTGAAGGCCTGTTGCTTAATGTTGACATCGGGGTGAATCTGGCGAAAGCGGGCGATCGCATTGTCAAGTGCCGTGGCCTCGCTGTTGGTCCACGTATGCCAGATCAGCAGACGTCCATCTAGGTCATCTTCCGCATCCACAGCACGGCAACCAGCCAACAACAACAGGGGCAACAGCAGGAGCAACAGCAACGCCGGCCATGTTGGGAGAGCAGTTGCTGCTCTGAATCGTGCAAACCATTTTGGCAAATCAAACATGCAGAATCAACAATCCTTTCGAACAACCGTCTGGTTGCAAGTCATCCAATTCAAAGAGACAGACCAGCAGGAAAGCGGGCAGTCCGGCATCGCCATCTAGCCTATCAACATGCAAGTCTTGCGCCGTTGGGCGAAAACAGACGTGCCACCCCAACCTTACGTTCTGTGCTCTTTACCATCCTCTATTGTACCTGAGACGTTCTCACTTAAGCAATCGTTACGGGACAACGATAATTGGCAAAAATCGCGGTGAGAACCGCCACCGAGCACAAATCAACCATTTCCCAGTCGGCAGCCACGGTAAATGCCTAGTACTGTTGGGCGTACATACCACGGCGGTAAACAAGCCCAAGCTACTGGCGTGAAATGGGGCAGGTTGCCATGGGCTTTTTTACGCTGGGATCTACTAGCGCTCAGGCGCAACTGTTGCAAATGTTAGCTTGCTCCCTTCGAGGGAGTCACTTCTGTTGTAGGATCGTTGTCGGATCAAGAACATGCAGGAGATGAGACAAAATTTTCCCGCAAATATCCAACGAAGATCGGAACAATTCCCACCAACCGAACGTCGCAGTAGCATATGGCCATGCACCGTTTTTTTTCAGCAAAAATCCTCACATATTTTCTGCTGCCCACCTTACTCTTCCTTACAATTGCCGCGCTCGGGCTCCATTGGTGGCTGCTTGCGGATCTGCCGGCGATTGATCGGCTTGCCGAACGTACGGTCCGCCCAACGACCCAGATTCTGGACCGCAATGGGCGGCTGCTCTACGAAGTGCTCGATCCAGAGACGGGCAAACAGCTCGATCTCAGCCTGGCGCGCGTGCCCCAAGCTTGCATAGAAGCCACCCTGGCCACCGAAGATAGTCGCTTCTATCGCCATCCCGGTGTTGATCCGGTGGCGGTGCTGCGGGCCGTGGTGCAAAATTACCGGGCCGGCGGCGACATCGTCAGCGGCGGCAGCACACTCACCATGCAGCTGGCACGCAATCTCTTTCTGGAGCCAAGGGAACGGTACACCCAAAGCCTGCGCCGCAAAGTACGCGAGGCATGGCTAGCCTGGCGGCTCGAACGGCGCTACACCAAAGATGAGATCCTCGCGCTCTATCTGAACCAGACCTACTATGGCAACTTTGCGTTTGGCCTCGAAGCCGCCGCGCAGATCTTCTTTGCCAAACCGACCGCTCAGCTCAGCCCCGGCGAGTGTACCCTTTTGGCCGGGCTCGTTCAATATCCCACCGGCTACAATCCGTTGCAGGATGCCCAAATCGCCAAGAATCGTCAGCTGACGGTATTGCGTTTGATGCGTGAGGCTGGCTATCTTTCGCCGCCGCAAAGCGATGCAATCGCAACCGAACCGCTGCGCTACCGTTCACGACTTTTTGACATTGAAGCGCCGCACTTCGTCATGTATGTGCAGGATCTGCTGGTCCAACAGCTGGGGGTGGAACGGGTACGGGCGGGTGGACTGCGCGTCACAACCACGCTGGATCTGGCGCTGCAACAGCAGGCGGAGCGTTCGATACGCCACCGCCTCGATCTGCTCAACTGTCGCGTGCCCGGCCACTGCAATCGACAGACCGACCCCAATCGGCGAGTCGACAATGCCGCGGCCATTATTCTCGACAATCAAAGCGGGGCAATCCTGGCCATGGTCGGCAGCCCAGATTATTTTGACGCCACCATTCAGGGCAATCTAAACGCGGCCTTGGCCGAACGCCAACCGGGTAGCGCCATCAAACCCTTTACCTACGCCGCGGTGCTCGATCGGGATTGGAGCGCGCGCGCGGGTGTGCAACCCTGGACGCCCGCCACCATTATTGCCGATCTGCCGACGACTTTTTATGTGACAGATTATCTCCCAGATTACGTCACCGGTAATGTCACCGGTAATGTCACCGGTAATGTCACCGATAAAGTCACCACTAGTGCGGGTGACCGACTCCCTGGCGCGGCGACTGGCGTGCTCGCTGATGCTGCCAGCGCAACGGCGCCGACGGACGCGGGTGGCAACGTGCCCTATGTGCCGCTCAATTACGACCGTGCCTTTCATGGACCGGTGAGCGTGCGCGCGGCATTGGCCAACAGCTATAACATTCCCGCGGTGAAGGCGTTGGACTATGTTGGCGTTGACACCTTAAAACAACTTGCCACCCAAGCCGGGATCAGCACCTTTACTGGCGATTTTGGCTTGGCCCTCACCCTGGGTGGCGGCGAGGTCAAGCTGCTGGAGCTGACCGCGGCCTACGGTCTCTTTGCCAGCGGCCACCGCCTCGATCCCCATGCAATCGTTGCCGTGCACGATCAACAGGACCGGCCGATTGCAGCCCATCAACTGCAGCCCGCCAACAAGAGCAGGGCCGCGGTTCTCTCGCCCCAAAGCGCCTACCTGATCACAGACATCCTGGCGGATAATCTGGCTCGCATGCCTGCGTTTGGCGAACAGCCAGTGGTAGAGCTGCCGTTTCCCGCGGCGGTCAAAACAGGCACCACCACCGACTGGCGCGATAATTGGACCCTTGGCTATTCGACGGAACGGATCGTTGGCATCTGGGTGGGCAACGCCGACAACACACCCATGCTCGATGTCAGCGGAATCGACGGTGCAGGACCAATCTGGCGCGACCTGATGTTGGCTGCCCATGACAACCCACCGCCACCCTTTCCCCGGCCCACACAGATCGAGGAGCTATCGATCTGCGCGCCGAGTGGGCTTTTGCCCACGGCCGAGTGCCCCCACAGCCGGCTGGAACGGTTCATCGCGGGCAGTTCCCCCACCCGGCCCGACGATCAATTTCAACGCATAGCCATCGACCAGGCAACGGGATTGCGGGCCACGGCAACCACGCCAGCAGAACGCGTGGTGGAGCGAGTCTTTTGGCAGCTTCCCGCGGCTTATCACGACTGGATGATCGGGCAGGGCATTGCCTTGGCACCACCAGCCACGACGCCCCAACAACCGCAATCCGTGGCAGACAGCCCGACAACCGCAGGAACAGGGCGAGCACCACTTGTATTGACCGCACCGACCTCCAACACGGCCTATGAAATTCATCCCGGCCTGCCGCAGGCGCACCAACGAATCGCCATTGGTGGCCATGTACAGAGTGGTGAAGCGTGGCAGACGCTGCGCCTGATGCAGGATGCAAGCGTCGTTGCAACAGCAACCGATGCCGCCCGCTTGCAAGGTTGGTGGGTGCTGGAACCAGGGATTCACACCTTTTGGCTGGAAGGACAAGCCACTGCCGATGCAGCGTGGGTGCGCTCGGAAACGGCGTTGGTTGTCGTCTCTACATTTACCCAGACCGGTGTCAAAGCAACCAATTGAGCCAGAAGCTATTCTGGCAGCGCGAGCGGACAGAGCAACGGGTGAATCGGGCATGATGGATCGCCAGATAATCGGTTCGTTCAGCGTCTGAAGATTGCCCGTTCAACGTGAGCGCAGCTCGTAGAAATTGCCGACAAAACAGACCGGAAATGGTCCTGTAGATCCTGAAAACCATGTTATACTATACTCATTTGCTACTTGTTCACTATCCGACTGCCACTGATCTACCGCTCACAAGCAACGCAAGGCATACTCACCCAAGCAAGAGAGAGCTCGCAGTGACCAAACCTGCGATAGAAGCGCATGGGTAGCTTCGTACATTGCATTTGTATTTCATCCCCAGATCCAAGGCGACTGTACCCGGTCGTGATTGCCATTACTCTGTTCGCCGCCGTACGTTCTGAGGATTGAAGATAATCCATTAGTACCATTTATCTTGATCCAAAGAGGAGTTTTCTTCATGCAAGCCAAACGGTTTGTTCATCACCCGCTGTTGATTCCACTCACTGTTGCACTCATCCTCCTTTCCATACTCCTCTGGTTGGGAGCGCCGCAACCAGCCGCGGCAGAGACCGCGCTGGCACCTGCCATTCAGGCTGAATTGCCCCCCACGCTGGTCGCCACCACCCCGGCAGACGGCACCACGTGGGCCGGGGAAGCGGTGATCTTCACCTTTGACCAGCCCATCGATCCCGCCAGCGCAGCCACTTTCACGGTTGAACCAGCCATTGCCGGGGCGCTACGCATAGAAGGAAACCGCGTCACGTTCACGGCAGAAAGCCCCCCCGTTGGTGGCGAACGCTACCAATTTACGCTCGATGCCGATGCAGTGGGAACCAATGGCCTGCCGCTGGGAACACCCGCCACCATTGTCCTGGTTGGCGCAACGCCCTTGGCGGTCACCTCCACGCAACCGAGCGACGGGGCAGTGGACGTGAGCGTGGATAATCAGATCGTCATCGTCTTCAATCAGCCGGTGGTGGAACTCGTTGGTATCGATGAGCAGGGTATCGATGAGCAGGGTATCGATGAGCAGGGTATCGATGAGCAGGCGGATCTGCCCCAGCCACTCACCCTCGAGCCGGCGGTGGCGGGCACGGGCCAATGGCTGAACACGAGTATCTATCTCTTTCAGCCAACCCTGGGGCTAGCCGGGGGCACCGATTACACGGCCACGATTAACGGCGATCTCACTAGATTGGAGGGGCAGCCGTTGGGCACGGCCCACACCATTAGGTTCAGCACGGCCGCGCCCACGGTGGTCGATGTTCAGCCCCGCTTTGCCAATCCCTATCACCACGGGCCGATCATTGGGCCGGACAGCACCTTTCACGTGGCATTCAGCCAACCGATGGATCCGGAGAGCACAGAGGCCGCCTTTGCCTTGACAGCGGCGGGAGCGGGCGATCCCGTAGCGGGTGCAATGGGTTGGTCCCCCGACCAACGCACGCTACTCTTCACCCCCACAATGGCACTCGATTTCGGCGCCACCTATGAACTGAGCATTGATACCACTGCACAGCCAATCAGCCGCCAAGGCAATCTGCGCCAACCCCACAGCAGCACCTTTACCGTGGTGCCGCTGCCCGCGGCCACTGGCAGCATTCCAGCACAGGGCGCGACCAATGTACCGCCGGACATGTCCGTCAAGATTCAGTTCAACACCGTGCTGAGCGAAACCAGCCTGTTGGCAAATATTAGCGTCACCCCGACCCTCACGACCACGCAGATCGCCTCCTACTATCGCAGCTGGGAAAACGTGGTGGAGGTAAACTGGTTCCGCGAGGCAGACACAACCTATACCGTCACGGTGGGCAGTGATGTGGTCGATCTCTATGGCAACCCACTGGGCGAACCATACAGCTTCAGCTTCACCACGGGCGACCACAGCGCGTTTGTACGCATGGGGATCGAACGCTTCACCCACTTCAGTGCCTACACCGAAACACGGGTTAGCACCCTCTATCGCAATGTGAGCAGCGTTGAGGCCCGCCTCTATACGCTGCCGATTGCAGAGTTGCTTCACCTTGGCGGCGAAAATCAATGGGAGGCGTGGCAGAATTATCAGGTGCCCGATCCAGCCACAAACCTGCTCTGGGAACGGAGCTATGAGCCGATTGTTGGCCCCAATGTCACGGCGCGCCAGATCATCACCCTCACCGACCGCAGCGGCGAGTTGCTGCCGCCCGGGCTCTACATGCTAGAGGTCACCCATCCCGATCAGGCACCCAGCGAGGAACAGAGCGATCCGTTTGCCAACCCCACCCAAGCCGTGGTCATCTTGAGCAACAACAACCTGACCCTCAAGAAGAGTCTCTCTGGTGCGAGCCTGGCCTGGCTGACGGATCTGCAGCGTGGCGAGCCAGTGGCCGATGTGCCGCTGCGCTTCTATCAGGGCCGCCAATTGCTGGATGACGCAACGACAGACGGTGAAGGCATTGCCGTGGCCACGCTCCAGCTCAATCCCGACCAGAGTTGGGTGCCGGTGATTGCCATGAGCGGCACGCCGGGTGAAGCCAACTTTGCCGCCGCATCCAGCGAGTGGAATCAGGGCATCGCCCCGTGGGATTTCGACATCAGCGGGGGCTATGATACAGAAGCCTATCAGAGCCACTTCTACACCGATCGCCCCATCTATCGGCCGGGGCAGACGATCTATTGGAAAGGCATTGTGCGCCGTTTGGTAGATGAGCAGTATCAGTTGCCAGCAACGGAGCTACCCATTCAGATCATTGTGCGTGACGACCAAGGCAACACGGTGTTGGAAGAGAACCACACACCAAACGATATTGGCACCCTCAACGGGGAAGTGACCCTGGCCCCAGAAGCTGGCACTGGCTTCTATTACATTGAAGCGCAGTTGCAGATCGACGCGGCAAGAAGTGTGTACGGTGGGACCGGTTTTCAGGTGGCCGCCTATCGCAAGCCCGAATTCGAGATTGACGTCACCAGCGATCAGGCCGAGTATCAGAGCGGCGACACAATGGAAGTGACGGTGCAGGCCAACTACTTCAGCGGCAGCCCGCTGGCCAATGCACCGTTGACCTGGCGGCTTATTGCCGAACCCTACTTCTTTCATTGGCAAGCTGAGGCGGACAATCGCAGCTACAGCTTCACACCCTTTGATCCCGAGCGTGAACAGTATGATCCCTATCGCTCGATCTTTGGCCGGGGCATCAACCGCGAGGGCAGTGGCAAGACCAACGCCGATGGCTCCTTTACGCTGGAATTACCCGCGGATCTGAGCATGGCCTTGCAGAGCCAACGTTGGACGATTGACGTCACCGTTCAAAGCTCAACCAACCAGTTCGTCAGTGGCCGCACCACGGTGCCGGTTCACAAAGGTGAGTACTATATTGGTCTCAGTCCACGCCGCTACGTGGCCCAAGTGGGTACAGAAAGCGAGATCGATCTGCTGACCATCGCGCCCGTGGGCATCCCCTATCCCGGTGCCGAGGTCGATGTGACGATCCATGAATTTGTCTGGAACAGTGTCTACGCGCAGAGCGCAAATGGCTCCTTTGCGTGGCAGACAAGCGTGGAGCGCACTCCTGTTTACACCACTTCTGTGCTGACGGGACGCAGCGGCGATGCCACGATCAGTTGGAGCCCCACAGCGGGTGGCCAATATCAGACTGTCGCCACCAGCACTGACGATCAGGGTAACCAGATCAGCAGTGCAACTTTCGTCTGGGTGAGCGGAGATGCGTTCGTGGCGTGGCCGCGCGAGAACAACGATCGCATCGAATTGGTTGCGGACAAGGAGCTCTACACGCCGGGTGAACGGGCGGCAATCCTCGTGCCGAGCCCCTTTACCGGCACGGTAGAGGCGCTGTTGACGGTGGAAAGGGGTGGCGTGTTGAGTGCGACCGTGATCTCGCTGGCGGGGAACAGCGCAACGCTCGAGATTCCGATTACCAGCGATTCGATTCCCAACATCTTCGTCAGCTTGGTTCTCGTCAAAGGGATCGACGCCAGCAATCCGACGCCGGCCATGCGCATCGGTTATGTTCAGCTCAACGTGGATACGGCAGAGAAACGGCTGGCGATTGAGGTGACACCTGCTGCCGCCGAGGTGCGACCGGGCGAAAATGTCACCTATACGCTAACCGTGCAAGACGAGCGTGGAGCAGCGGCCGCGCAGGCCGAAGTCAGCGTGGCACTCGTGGACAAGGCAGTACTCTCGTTGGTCGAGCAGTTCGAGCGTCCCCTGCTCGATATCTTTTACCTTGAACGCCCCCTGGGTGTCACCACCGGGGCGACGCTCAACATCAACTTGGATCGACTGAGCCAACAGCTGAGCGAAGGCGCAAAAGGTGGTGGCGGCGGTGGCGGTGGCCCCGGCTTGATCGATGTGCGCGAGGAGTTTCCGGATATTGCGTTTTGGCAAGCGGATCTCGTAACCGATGGCGCTGGCCAGGTGACGTTCTCGGTGCCGCTGCCCGACAACCTGACAACGTGGACGCTGGCGGCAAAGGCGGTGACGACAGCGACGTTGGTGGGTGAAACCACGCACGATCTGGTGGCAACCAAAGCACTGCAAATCCGGCCCCTGTTACCGCGCTTTTTCACCGCGGGGGATCGGGCACAGGTGGGCGCAGCGGTCGTCAACGCGGCTGCAGCCACGCTCGAGGCCGGCGAACTTGACTTTACCCTCGAAGGCGCAACCCTGGACGCGGCAGCAGAGGCAGCAACGTTCACATTGGCGCAAGATGCACAGGAGCGCTTCCTCTGGCCGATCACAATCGACCAGGAGACGACCGCGGTCACCTTTACCTTTACGGCCCGGGCTACCGCTAGCGATGCTACCCCCGGCAATGGCGCTGAGGCCGATGACGATGAACTCACCGATGCAGTGCGTGTCACCGTGCCAGTGCAACAGTACAGGACACCAGAGATCGTGGGCACGACGGGCACTGTGCCGCCGACGGGCAGGCTGGAGGCAATCCGCTTGCCAGCAGGGGCGAGCGAAGAGGGTGAGTTGGTGGTTACGGTGGAGCCGAGCCTGGCCGCGGGCATGCAAGAGGGGCTGCGCTATCTACAACATTATCGCTACGAATCCAACGAGCAGACAGTGAGCCGCTTCCTGCCCAATCTCTTTACCATGCGCGCCTACAATACTCTGGGCGTAACCGATCGTGCCTTGGAACGCACGTTGAACAATCAAGTGGAGATCGGTGTGCAGCGTCTGCGGAATCGGCAGAACGACGATGGCGGGTGGGGCTATTGGCCCGGTGAAGCGAGCAACCCATTTATCACCAGCTATGTGCTGTGGGGCTTGCATCACGCCACCACCCTGGATTACAGCGTGCCCAAACGAACCATTATCGAGGCGGCCAATTATCTGGATCGCCAATTTGAAGCGCCCCAGGAAGTAGAGCAGGCGTGGCGGCTCAACGAAATGGCCTTCATCAACTTTGTGCTCTCCGAGCTGGCGCTGGGCGATCCCGGCCGTGCGGTGACGCTCTATGCCGAACGCGAACGGCTTGACTATTACGGCCAGGCGCTGCTGGCGATGACGCTGAGCAATCTCGACGCGGAAGAGACGCTCAACGTGCGGGTACAGACATTGCTTGACAATCTGTACGGTGCCGCGCAATTGAGCGCGACCGGCGCATCGTGGCACGAAGGCGACACCGATTGGTGGACACTCAGCACCGACACCCGCACCACTAGCATGGTGTTGGCCGCGTTTGTGCGGCTGGATCCCAGCGAACCGCTGCTGCCCATGGTGGTCCGTTGGTTGATGAGCGCCCGCGAAGCCGGACGTTGGGCAACGACGCAGGAGAATGCATGGGCGCTGATTGCGCTGGCCGATTGGATGGCAGCCACCGGCGAGTTGAGCGCGGAGTACACCTGGTCGGTGACGCTCAATGAGCAGGAGCTGGGCAGCGGCAACGTTGGTCCTGACAATCTGGATGTGGCCGTGGAACTCGGCGCGGCGGTCAGCGACCTGTTGCGCGACGAAGCCAATGCCCTTCGCTTCGAGCGCGACCGGGCGCGTGGAGAGCTCTACTACACGACGCATCTGCGCTATTACCTGGATCCGTTGGCCATCGACGCCCGTGACCGTGGCCTCGTGGTCGATCGGCGCTTCATGCTCGATGGGCAGGCGGTGGACGGTGCCCGCGTGGGGGATGTGATCAGCGTAACGGTTACGCTGGTTGCGCCACGCGACCTCTATCAAGCCCTGGTCGAAGTGCCGATTCCCGCGGGAACTGAGCCCATTGACCCGCGGCTGGCCACCACCACTGTGCAGTATGATGAGCAGGGACAGCTGATCCCCATTGACAGCGGCCGCCCCTGGTGGTGGTGGACACCGACCAACATCGATGTGTATGACGACAGAGTGGCGCTCATGGCGACTTATCTGCCCGCGGGCACCTATGAGTATACCTTCCAGGTGCAGGCCACGGTACCCGGAGACTACCGCGTCTTGCCCGTTCATGGCGAGATGATCTACTTCCCCGAGGTTTGGGGACGCAGCGCCGGTGCACTCTTTGTGGTGAGCGAATAGAGAGTCACTCTATCGATCGACACGTGGGCACCGTGCAGTCGCCACGCCGTCATCAGTGGCCAGTGTTGGGGAGAGCGTCGGCTGGGAGGCTGCCGCCGGCGCTCTCCCGTGGCTCAATGGCTTGTGACGGTTGTGACAACGATCCGCCCACGCTGATTTGTCGGTGCGCTGACGCGGAAGCGCGGCAACGTCTGCCTGGAAGGGGTTCAAACGGTGTTGCCATCTACGAACTACTTGTGACCCCTGCCAGGAAGACCCGTACCACCGCTGGGGAACGTGCGTAACGCCCATTTATCACTAGTATCGCGACGGGTGTGCATCGCACAGGTGACCTGATCGTGGGGCGGAGTTGGCGTGTTGACACCTGTGCAACGCACTCGTGGTATGCAGGATCTGCCATTGAATTGAGCAATCACGCGCGTGTAGAGAGGATGGGTAGCAGCCTGAGCCAACGCGCCAAAGGGAAAATTACCGCAGGGCAAAGCCAGGACCTTGAGACGGGTCCTGGCTTTTTTGTGCGATCACATGGAGGGCAATAGCGCCCCAAGAGCACGTTTAATCTGTGGGATAGCAAAGCTATGGGACAGATTTTTCCGCTTTGACAGTTATTTTTGGTCAGAGTATACTACGCTGCAACGTCCGCTTTCAATCTCCCAACTGGATCGCCAGCAGGCCGTAGATTAATTTCCCCATCATCAATTATTTTCCGAGGTCCATTTTCGTTACCTGCAGTTTCGTTCATCCATAGTTTCATTCATCCACAGTTTCATTCATTCACAGTTTCATTCATCCATAGTTTCATTCATCCATCGTACAAGACCGGCAGCATGCAATAATCTCCATTTACTCTTTTTGAACGATGTAGTCTACGCAAAGTTACAGGAGAGATTCATGACCCAATATACATTGAGCCGCCGAAAGTTCCTCGCCTTGTCGGCCGCGGTCAGCGCGACAACACTCGCTGCCTGCGCCGCCCCCACTGCTGTGACAGAAGCACCTGCGGGTGTCGCAACCGCGCCTCAGACCATCTCGCACTGGGTCTATTCCACCTTGCCACTGGATCGGGATACCCTGGAGCGGGTGCCGCCCGACCGGTCCGAGAATGTCGTCAATTACTTTGATTGGAATGCAGAGCAATATCAGGCAGTCGAACCAGAGACTGAGGTGCAGGTCGAATATTTGCCCCATGACCAAAGCTGGTTTGCCAAGCTCGATGCCTCCCTGGTCGCGGGGACGCCGCCAGATGTGGTACAGGGGCCGGTTTCCGAAGCAGCCAAATATATTCCACTGGGTGCTCTTTCGCCAATCAACGACTACATCTCGGAAGAGTTGCAAAATGATCTGCACCCCGCTGTCGTGGCCGAAACCACATTTGATGGGCAGCGCTACATCTGGCCGTGGCGGCTCTCCTTTGGTGGCGGCATCTCCATCAATGCTGGCATGTGGGAAGAGAATGGCGTCGGCGATCTGCTTCCCTCGGGCGAAGCACGACGCTGGCTCATGGATGAATTTCTGGAAGCTGCCAAGGCCAATACCTCGGATGAGACCTTTGGCACGGTGCTCTGCACAGATATTCACTATCAGACGACACAGTTCATGTTTGGCTTTGGGGCGCGTCTCTTTAATGAAGATGAGACAGCGGTCATTCTCAACAGCCCGGAAGGTGTTGAAGGCTTGCAGTGGCTGATCGATCTGGAAAAGGTGCACAAAGTCGCCGTGCCCGGCACAGCCATTCGCAAAGCCCAGGAAGCCGGACAGCTCTTTACAGAGGGCAAAGCGGCCACCTTCCCCGCACAAGGCTCGGGCAAGACGCCACCCGAATTCATTGACCGCCCCGACTTTCAGTGGTACTGGGCGCCGCCGCCCAATGTGCCGGGCAAAGAGCCGGCCGTCATGACCAACATCCACGGTCACTATGTCTTCCAACAGCAGGATGAAGATCGGACGGCCGCCGCGCAGCGCTGGACACAATATCTGGTGCGGCCAGAATCGCTGAAGTTGTCACTCGATCAATTTGGCATGCCGCCGGCGCTGCAATCTCTGTGGGGTGAAATTGAAGATGAGAACATGCAGGTTGGGCTGCGCTTTACCGATCTCATGTCCACCTTTGGTCGCCGGGCCAGCGCCGCGGCCATCACCTTCTCACTCGCGCCCCGCATGCTAGAGGCTGCGTTTAGCGGACAGCTCTCGCCGCAACAGGCGCTCGATGAATTTGCCGCGGAAGGCAACAAGCTCATCGAAGAAGCCATGGCTGGATAACTGCCAAGCGAAGTTCGTGTTTAGACGCTTCCAAGCGGCGGCAATGGTGCGGCCGCTTGGAAGAGCAGCGTTGCTTGAAAATCGATTTATTATCTGCGAGAGAGATCATGGCACAGCGACTGTTTAGCCGCCAGGCAAGAGGCGCATTTTGGGGCTATTTTTTTGTCATGCCCAGCCTGTTGGCTTTCCTCATCTTTTCCCTCTACCCCATGCTCGATTCGATCATTCTCAGCTTTCAACGGCTGAAGTTGACGGGCCGCGAATGGGTCGGCATCCAGAATTACGAGCGCCTGCTCGGTGAACCAGCTTTCTTCAAAATTCTCTTGAACACACTGCTCTATGCGTTGTTGATTGTACCGCCGGGGGTGCTCTTGGCACTCTTCATGGCAACGCTGATCTATCGGTTGCCAACCGCGGCACAGACCTTCTATAAATCGGCCTTTTATCTGCCAGTCGTGACTTCGGGCGTGGTGCTCAGTGTCGTCTGGCTCTATCTGTACGATCCAGCTTTTGGCCTCTTGAATTACCTAATTGGACTCGTTGGCATGGAGCCGGTGCTTTGGCTAGCGGACCCCACCTTTAGCCTGATCAGCATCGTTGTTATGTATCACGCCTCGCACTGGGGCGGCTCGATCATCCTGCTCACCGCGTCCATGGGCGGCATCCCCAAAGAACTATACGAAGCGGCCAGCATTGAAGGGGCCTCGATCTTTCGCCAGGCTGTCTCCATTACCGTGCCACTCTTGAAGCCCGCGCTCACCTATGTTTCGATTCTCGGCACCATTGCGTCGCTGCAGATCTTTACGGAAATCTTTGTCATGACCCGCGGGGGACCAAATTTTGCCACAACCAACTTGGTCTTTTCGATCTATGAATATGGATTCATCCGGTTCGATTTTGGGCGTGCATCGGCCGTGGCAATTGTGCTGTTGGTGATCACAATTAGCCTCGCCATTGCTCAGTTCCGCATCTTCCGCACCAATGTTGAATATTAAAGTGGGCTCTGTTTGAAAACGGTAGTTCCAGCAAGCGGGAAACCTACCGCTTTCAAGCCAACCGCACTGTAGAACTGTTGACTATTAGAAAGGCTGCCACGTGTCCAACAGCAGCACGACGCTAGCACCACCCCAAATGCGGGGGCCGACTTTCCTCTCCAGAATGAACCGCGGCTGGCAAGAGGCCACACCAGCGGAACGCATCTTTCTCATATTCGCGTATCTCATCCTCAGTGGCTGGGCAGTTATCAGCCTCTTTCCACTCTATTGGATGGTGACGACCGCGCTCAAACCACCCACAACTGTGATGAGCCTGCCCCCAGAGTGGATACCGACTTCGGTTTCGCTCAACAATTTTTGGGAAGCCTTTGCCAATTCACCGGTGGCACGCTGGACCTTCAACAGTCTCTTGATGGCGCTTGCGGTTACAGCGTTTCAACTGCTCTTTGCAACGATGGCGGGGTATGGCTTTTCCAAAAAGCAATTTCCGGGCCGAGAAGTACTCTTCTGGATCTATGTGAGCTCGATGATGATTCCCAGCTTCGCCATGATCATCCCACTCTTCACGCTCATGACGCGCCTGGGATTGGTGAACAGCTACGTCGGGCTCATTGCGCCCGGCCTCTCGGCACCCTTTGGGGTCTTTCTCATGCGGCAGTTCATCCAGACATTGCCAACCGAGTTGATTGAAGCAGCCACGATTGATGGTTGCTCAGAGATAGGCGTCTTCAAAGACATTATTCTGCCACTCTCCAAACCGGGGCTGGCAGTGCTGGGTATCTTCGTCTTCATGGGCCAGTGGAACGCGTTTCTCTGGCCGCTAATCGTCATCAACTCGTCGGAAATGATGACCCTCACCGTCGGCTTTGCACTGCTGGCCAACCGCGAATTGCGCGTCAACTATGGGGCGCTCATGGCCGCGGGCACCTACATGGCGCTGGCACAGGTCTTTGTCTTCTTTGCCTTCCAACGTTACTTTGTGCAGGGCATCACGGTCGGTGGTGTAAAAGGCTGAGCCAACCGCGCCAACTCGATTGTCAGAGATTTTTTGTAGGCGCCGAGAAGGCCACCGACCATTGCGGCCGCCCGTGGGATACCGACGATAATGACCTTGCGGATACCAGATGCCAATTGAACGCTGCATTACGCACAGTGTAACCAAAGTTTCGTGCGAGTCGAGTCGGCCCCAATAGGATCTGTTGCGTGCAGCGGTAGAGAACGCTGATTCCACCAGTGGGCAACGTTACCATGATGGTTCGATAGGGACGAAGCAGGTTACTTGCTCCTGTGCAACGCACTCCGTTGTGCCGTGATTACAGTGCGGTTGGCTTGAAAACGGTAGGTTTCCCGCTTGCCAGTACTACTGTTTTCAAACAGAGCACACGTTAGAAAATAAAATTTGCGTTACGGTCGATTGAGCAGATTCTCTTTTGCAATCAGACAAAAACAACTCCCCTTGGGGAGTTTACCCAACGACATACCCACAGAAATGAGAGGATACCAAATGAGCTTTCCCTACGCGGGAGTTCAATATCGTCCAGCAGTCACTGGACGCCAAGGCATGGTTTCATCGGCGCACCCACTGGCATCGGTCGCGGGGCTGCGCACGTTGATGGAGGGTGGCAACGCGATTGATGCCGCGGTGGCGACCGCGGCCTGTCTCGGTGCCACCGAAATGGGGCTCTCCGGGATCGGCGGCGTTGGCTGGATGCAGATCTATCACGCCAAGACCGACACCCACATCTGTCTGGATTATCAGGGGTGGAGCCCAAGGGCAGCAGAACGTACTGTTTTTGACGAGCCCGACGAGATGTTGCGGGGCATCAAGTCGTGGATGGTGCCTGGTTCGCCCGCGGGCTGGTGCGCCGCGCTGGAACGCTTTGGCACCATGGATCGGGCCAGCGTCTTTAAACATGTGATTGAAATTTGCGAAGAGGGCCATCCGCTCACGGTGCATGCCGCGAATATTGTCAACACCTATGAACCGTGGCTGCGCAAATATCCTTCTTCCACAGCGTTTTTCTTTCCCAACGGCAGCCCAATGCGGCCCGGGCAGTTGCACAAACAGCCTGATCTCGCGCGCACCTTCCGCGCGCTCGTCGAGGAGGGACCCGACGTCTATTACCGCGGCGAAATTGCCGAGAAGATTGTCAACTTTGCCCAGCAAAATGGCGGGCTCCTCACCAAAGAAGATATGGCCGAGCTAACGGTTGAATGGGTGGATCCGATTGGGATCGACTATCGCGACTTCCGGGTCTATGGACCACCGCCACCATCCAGCGCGGTGCAGTGGCTCCAAACGTTGAAGCTGCTGGAAGGCTACGACCTGGCGGCCATGGGGCACAATTCTGTGGAGCACCTGCATACGTTGATTGAGCTGGAAAAGTTGGCCATTGCCGACCGCATCCACTACAACGTGCGCCCCGACGCGCCGATTGCACAACTGCTCTCGGCAGCCTATTGCGAGCAGCGGCGCGAGTTGATCGATCCCAACAGCGTGGGGCAGCTCGGCGGTGCCCGTTACGCCCGCACGATGAACACCAACGTTGTGAAACCCGGTGGGCCAGCCATGCGCGAAAGCACCACCCACTTCAACGTTGTGGATGCCGAGGGCAATGCAGTCTCTTGCACACAGAGCCTCGGCGGCTTTGGCAGCGGTGTGGTGGTGCCCGGAACGGGTATTTTGGTCAACGATTTTCTCTACTGGTTCGATCTCGATGCCGACAGTCCCAATGTGATTGCACCGCGCAAAAAGGTGGAAATGTGCCTCTCGCCGGGCATGATCTGGCAGGATGAGAAGGTCTTTGCCTGCATGGGAACACCGGGCAGCCATGGCATCATGGAGACAACCCCACAATTCATGTCCAACCTAATGGATTTTGGCATGAGCATACAAGCTGCCATCGATGCACCGCGCGTGCGGCCCCAAGAGGCCAACCGCATCATTGCCGAAGGACGCATTAGCGACGAGACTTTGTCGGGTTTGGCCGCGCGCGGCCATCTGGTCGATCGACAGCCAGACTTTTCCATGGCCTTTGGCGGCGCGCAAGGCATTATGATCGACCCTGAAAGCGGTACCTTTTCCGGCGGCGCAGATCCCCGTCGCGATGGGTACGCAATCGGTTGGTAACCTGGAAAGGACAACTTCCAATGAACGATCCTACAGATCAATCCATCGGTTCCATTCGCGAAGATTTCCCCATGTTGGCCCACTACACCCACTTTAACTGTGGCGGCATGGCACCGTTGGCCAACAGTGTCGGCGCGGAACTGTTGCGCGTGCCCACCGAGGTCATTGAGCGCGGGCCCGCTCGCCTCTTGGCCCATGATGATGATTTTCTCGGCACGGAGCGCGCCCGGGCCAAGCTAGCCAGCTTCATCGGCGCGGGGCCCGACGAGATCGCGTTCACCACCCAATTCTCCACCGCAGCCAACATTGTGATTGAAGGCTTGCCGTGGCAAGCGGGCGATGAGATCATCGTCACCAATGAAGAACATCCCGCGCTGTTGATCCCATTGATGAATGTCGCACGGCGCTTCAATTTGAAGGTGAGCCGAATTCCGGTTTCACACGATGCGGATAAAATGCTGAGCAGCTTTCGAGCGCTGTTGACCGATCGGACAAAACTCGTGGCCGTCAGTCACGTCACCACAGATAGCGGCACAGTGTTACCGGCGGCCGAGATGACCAAGCTGGCACACGAGCACGGCAGCTATATCTTCTTCGATGGCGCGCATTCGGCGGGGCAATTCCCCCTGGACATGCACGCGATTGGTTGTGATATGTACGCGATGGTTGGCTACAAATGGTTGCTTGGCCCCTATCCGTCGGCCGCGCTCTACCTGCGGCGCGAGATCCTCGATCAGATCGAGGTGACCTGGTGTGGCAGCAACATGACGCGCAGTGGCAGCGTAACCATGGGTGTTGAAGATTTAGAGTGGATCCCAGGTGCGCGGCGCTTTGAATATGGTGGCCGCACCTACTCCTATGACACAGCCATGGTCGCGGGTCTTGCGTATGTTGATCGGCTCGGTGTCGAGGCGGTTCAGGCCCATTCCCAACAGCTCACCGCCTACTTTCACGATCAATTGCAACAGGTGCCGGGGGTACAGATCCATAGTCCGCTCGACCCGCAGCAGGCAACGGGCATAGCGACCATATCGCTGGCCAACATGGATGGCGTCAAGCTTTCTGAGCAGTTGCGGGAGCGGTGGAATATGATCCAGCGCGCCGCGCTGCGTGGATCGAGTGTGCGCATCTCGCTGGCCGCGTTCATCGAAGAGAGTGACGTGGACAAACTCATTGCCAGCCTGGTGACGCTCGCCGCTGAATAGCGAGGCCGGGGCCAGAGCAACCCCGCGGCCACAGATCCAAAGTAGCGAGCGGCGCTTTGCCCCGGTTGTTCAGCACAGCGAAAGTGGGCTCTGTTTGAAAACAGTAGTTCCGGCAAGCGGGAAACCTACTGTTTTCAAGCCAACCACACTGTAGATTCAGCACAGCTAGATTCAGCACAACTAGATTCAGCACAGCTAGTTAGCACAGCTATTCAGCAGAACCGGGGGCAAAGCGCTGGTCACCATCCTGATAGATCACCGCGGGACGCAGCGTGGGAAAGAAGACAAGCATGGGCGCGGCTTCGTTGCCCACGTTGCGAAAGCTGTGCAGTTGATTGGCGGGAATCAGGACGGTCATCGGTGCAGCGGTTACCGTGGTCTCATCGCCAATCACTGTTTCAATCTCCCCCGCCAGAAAGACAACAATCTCCTCCACATCATGGTAATGCAGCGGAATGGTATCGCCCGGCTGCAAACACTGCTCCCAGACCTCGCTCTGCGTGGCACCATGCTCGGCCGCGGTCAGGCGACGAATTGGTACGCCGCTGCGCGTGCTGGGTTGGGCCTCGATCTCCCGGTGCTGTACGATTGCCATGCCTATTCCTCCTCCTGCTCCTCTTGATTATGTTCATGACGTACGCGCCGAGAAGAGCTTACCAGTGAAGAGCAGGCAACGCGATTGGTAGCTCTTCTCGACAAGTTGCGTGAGTCCAGATATTATTGTGAACGTCGACGTGCCAGCGCTGTTGATGTGGCAGTCGCACTGCGCGGCCAATCGATTTCGCCAACGGCATGTTGTAGAGGCCGCGGCTACCCCAAAACAAACTCGCTTTGAATACGGTGGTGCTACTTCCTTGGTGGATCACAAAAAATCTACTGTTTTCAAGCCAACCGCACTGTAGTACTATAGGGCGTAAATACCACGGCGGTAAACAAGCCCAAGCTACCTGAGTGAAATGGGTCAGTTTGCCATGGGCATATTTACGCCGGGATCTACTAGCCGCCACACCAGTTGTCACCTATTTTGGCAGAAAGCGAGCGACCATGCAAAGCAACACGTTGGCCGATATCCTGTTGGCAGAATGGCGCGCGATCCGTGCCCTCACCTATGCCTATCTCGACGAGCTGGCACCCCACCACCTGGCCCTGCGTCTGCCCTTTCCCGAATCGCAGACGTTGGGCTATCAATTTCGCTGCATGACCGGCGCTCACGAGAGCTATCTGCGCAAATTGCAAACGGGATCCTGGCAGGGTTTCGCTTCATCGCTCGATCAATTTGCAACGGTGACCCCCGCCATTATTCAGCAGCAGATGCGCACGGCCGACGATGAATTAGCGACCTTTCTGGCCACCCACGAACTGAGCGCGCCGTTGGCTAGTGGACAACCGGGCCACGAAGTACTCTTGCAGATGATCAAGCACGAGATGCACCACCACGGCCAGCTGATCAATTTCCTCTACTGTCACCAGTTGCCCATTCCCAGCGCCTGGGCCGACGAATGGGCACTCAGCCGCGACTGAGCCTGGTGCGTCTACCGCCATGGTGTTCGTGGCGTGTGGCAATGACCGCCCCGGCATAATGGACGACCCATGTAGACGGCGCACAAACATGCATGCTTTCACACGGGGATAGGTGGGCAACTTTTAAGGGGTTTATCGATTGGGTGGCACGCCAGCGGCACTTTGCTCGACACTCATGGTGAGTTGAGAGCAACTGTAGGGTAACACACTTCTCGCGGTGGCTTTTGTACGGCATGATGAGCAGGAGCATCTGTCCCGCCCCCTGGACAGCATGGAAAGACGTGTTGATTCGAGATCAGGAGATATGCTGTGACTGAATGGCAGAAAGAGAATGTGGGAGAACGGCCCGGCTGTTTGGGTGGGCTGGGACGGCTGGCGCTGTTGGGCTTCATCTTTGACTGGCTGCAGGACAATATTGGCTTTGGCCGGGGGGGCATTCTCGGCACCGGCTGTGGCTGTCTGCTGCTGGTGATTGCGCTGATCTTTGCCTGTAGCATCTTTTTTGGCACCAACTGGTTTGAATTTGGCTTTTGAGAATAGTGCCAAGGAAATCGGCGGGCTCGCTCCGCTCATGAAAGTTGCCTACTGCTCGGCAAAGCGGCGAATGGGCTTCGACAAGCTCAGCCCGCGGTTGGACCGAATTGTTTGTTACCCTTCATGAGCGGGTGCGCTTTTGTGGCCGACAGCTGCATTCGGGCCCCGTTCAACTGCCGGTGATTGGCAAGTAGATGATCTGCGCGGCGTTGGGATCAATGCTCGTCTGGTGAGGCATGATCGTCACGGGCAAGGTACTCTGCCCACCGGGCAAATCATCTGCGGCTGCACGGAGAACAATTGAGTCCAGGTAAATTGGGGGCTGTGGCTCGGCAGTGCCATTTTGCCAGGCGATGCCGCCAATTGAGCCAATGTCTCCAAAGTCGGCCAATGGCAACGTGACCGCGGTCCATTCCCCCGCGGGCGGGACAATGCGCAGTCGCGCGCTCTGCTCGGCGCCAAGCGCAAGCAGCTTCACATCAATCGGCTCGCCATTGCCATAGATCCAGAAGTGCAGCTGCTCATATCCGCTCAATGCGAATGGGCTGTTGCGCCCCAACAAGAGCCCACCCCACGCACCAACGTAGCGCACCTCCAATGACCGACGCCCCTGCTGCACGTTTCCGGTTGCAGCAAAATCCACCACAGAACGCCATGACCAATCCACCCAACCCGCGGCCAGTTCGTCGGCAAAGATCGGCTGTGGGCGCGCCCCGCTGCCGGTCGGTGTGGCGGTGCTGGTAACGGTGCTCGTTGGTGTGCGGGTCGCCAGGTTGGGTAGTCCGCCAGTCGGTGTAGCCGTTGCAGAGGCTGTCGCGGTTGGGTCTTGCGTGGGCGCGGGTGCAGCTCCGCCTTGCAATGAGATCGCGTCCAGATAGATCGTGGACGGCGCCTGGCCACGTGCATCCTGCCAGACCAGTCCCGCCACGGCATGGTGGGGGCCGAGTTCCGCCAATGGCACGATTACCTCGCGCCATTCACCGACCGCGGGCACGATGCGCACCGCGGTCGGTGAATCGGTGGCAGCCGAGTCGAGCCAGAGATCGAGCATTTGGCCGGCCGCGGTGCCTCGGATCCAGAAGTGGAGCGCGCCATAACCCCGCAGATCGAGCGGCGTCTCGCTGTGCAGAGAGAGGCCCGCCCACGCATCCCGATAGGTGACGGCAATGGCCCGATCGCCGCTCTGTACCACCGCGGTTGCGCCCAGATCGACGGTGCTCTCCCACGACCAATCCTGCCAGCCAGTTGCAAGCTGATCCGCATAGATCGTTTGGGTTGTGCCTGGCAATGGCGTGGGGCCGGGCTCGGGCACAGCTGTTGGTGTGGCAGATGGAGTCGCGGTCGCGGTTGGGGGGAGCGGCGTGGGCACGGGTGTGGGTGTTGCCACTGTGCCACCACAATCGGTGGGCAAGACACGGGCCGGGGCGCCATACCAACGCCGCAGCACATTTTCGGCCGGTTTGCCGTGGGGCGAGTAGCCAGCGTCGCAGGGTCCGCTCTGTGTCGCCTCAATATCCCACCGCCACCAGTAGAGCCCCGCCAGCCACGGCTGATGCCAGAGGCTGGTATAGAGCGCTTCGTAGCCGACTCGCTGCTCCTCCAGATCGACTGGCCCCGTGCAGAGATAGCACCAGGGGCGCTGGATCGCGCCATTCAGACTGCGGTAGCCAATCTCCACAAAGATTACCTGTTTGCCATGGCGGGCGGCCAATTCGCCAAGCGTCTGCAAATGGGGTGCCCACGCGGCCTGCAACTCGCTTACTGTTGGCGTGTCATCGGTGGCCAGTTCATAGTAGGCAGCCAACCCAATGTAATCGACGGCATCCCACCAGGTGATGCGTGTCTCTTCGCCGGAATGGTTGGCCGCGTAGAGCACTTTGCCCCCGTACACCGCGCGCACCTCAGCGACAATGGCGCGCCACTCGGCCGCCCGGTGGGTCACGCTCTGCAGTTCGGTGCCCAGCGTAAACTCTTCCACACCGGTGGCCGCGGCCAACTCGGCATAGTGGACGATCATGTCGGTATAGGCAGCAAACCACTGCTGCCACTCTGCCTCGGTGGCAAAATTCTGTCCGATCTGCCCACGCCAGTGCGCGTCGTCCTGGATCAGATCGATCTGTGGCTTGAGCATCACCTGGAGACCCAGCGCGTGCGCGGCCGCGATTACGTGGCGCAGATCATCATCGCTGGGCGTGTCGGCGCGGGTGCGGGTAATCGCTGTCGAGTTGATGTTCTCTTGATAGACCGTGACATAGACGCTCACCCACTCCGCGCCGGTGGCGGCCAACGTCTGCAGATGTTGGTCCATCTGTGGGTATTGGCCCTGGTAGTAGGCAATGATGCCGAGCCCCTTTTGCACGGGTTCGGCACGTTCCGTGGCAGTCGCGGGCGATGTGGCAATCGAGAGCATGAGGTAGAGGGCGAGCAACGAGAGCACTCCCCGAAGCAACGAGAGCATGGCAGGCGATCCTTTTTGGCTGAGTGGACAGGGGGCAACGGGCAGCGGAACAAAACAGAATCGTAAAGCATTGGGTGCCGAAAAAGTGGAACGGAATCGATGGCGCTCAATGGGGCGTGACTGTGGCTGCGGTTGTGGCAAAGTTGCGGGCCGCAAGATGGATCAGATTGTCAATTGTGCAAAACGCTGTGCCGGGTTGAGGTGTGGTAGGCAGCTGGCTGGCGCTGTGCGGCAACTTGTGCTATGAGTTGTGTCCCCCGACAAAGAGTCTTTTGTGTCCTACGACAGTCACGAAAGCCACAATTGAATGGGAGACACAACCATGCAAAGTTTAGCACATTTCGTTACTCCCCACCAACCCCGGCAACCGCATTCGGCATGAACTCGACCGGGAGAGCCCCGAGTATAAGGCGCTCTACAAGCAGCGCACCGCCACCGAGCGCATCAATGCACTGGCCCTTGAACTTGGCATCGAACGTCCCAAATTGCGCAATCGGCGCTCCATTGCCAACAACAACACCCTGATCTACGTGTTGCTCAACTTACGGGCACTGCGCCGCGTCCGCCAACGCAAAGCGATGCTTGCCGCCCAGGCCACCACCTGATCCCGCCGCGGTTGCCGCCATCTCTTGACATCCCGCTTTCAGCAACAGTGGGGCTCGACTGTGGTAGGACACATCCGGCGACGGCAACCAAGACGGGAACGGGGGAGACAAACTTCATCTCAAGTGGGCTCTGTTTGAAAACAGTAGTTCTGGTAAGCGGGAAACCTACCGTTTTCAAGCCAACCGCACTGTAGTTTCCCGCCAAGCAAGCCAATCTTGCTCGGATAGTGCCCCCTGCGCCCGTTTTCTACGCTCACCACAAAAAAACGCCGCTATCGCTCGGGATAACCGCGTCTTATTTGCTGCACTGCTCCACGATCTGCCGCTTCCACGCTGCGCCACACCGCCAACCGCCACTCGACAATCCAACCAACGTTCCCGTCCGCCAGCTCACCATTTCGTTTGGTCCCACAGCCTCAGTCTGACCAATCGTTTTGTCTTGCTCTTTCTGTCAATCGAGGCTATTTCTCCGACTTGCGCAACAAGGCGCAGAGACATCGATCATCACTCGTAACCATCCTCTGTCAATCGAGGCTATTTCTCCGACGGCGAACCTCCGCAATGTGTCGGTTGATGAAGACCTGGTAACCATCCTCTGTCAATCGAGGCTATTTCTCCGACAGGTACTGCTTGGCGCGTCGTTAAGACAAGCGACAAGTAACCATCCTCTGTCAATCGAGGCTATTTCTCCGACGGTTGGTAACGTTACAAACCCGTGGATAGCGTTCTAGTAACCATCCTCTGTCAATCGAGGCTATTTCTCCGACAACCGCTCGTGCAATTTACAAATTCGAGCAATCTAAGTAACCATCCTCTGTCAATCGAGGCTATTTCTCCGACGACCGTTCGCTTGAAAATGTATTGAAAGCGTATTGGTGTAACCATCCTCTGTCAATCGAGGCTATTTCTCCGACCACGCCCACGAGCACGCCTGAAAAAAGCGACACTCCGTAACCATCCTCTGTCAATCGAGGCTATTTCTCCGACCCCGTATCCGCGTCACTCGTGAACTTAATGGCACCGTGTAACCATCCTCTAGTATAGACAAAGTTTGCGAGGCTGGGGTGTAGGTTGCCCGCCCAAGGGTGTGCCTCATGGGCATGCGGGCTAGACAACCTACGTGAGATAGTATACAAAAGAAAGTGCGAAACTGCAATGAGTAGAAAGGGGAGAACCATGGCAAGCGGAGCGAAAGAGACGATGGAAGCAAGATCAAAGCGAGCCTTTGCCTTTGTGCGGACGGGGGAGGAGGCGGAGCGGGAACTGCGCCAGTATCACCCGGCGCGGGTGCTGGTGGTGGCACTGGATATTGGGAAAGATGTGCACTACCTCTACATGCGTACGGCAAGTGGGCGGGAGGTGATGGCACCGGAATCACTTTCTGCGTTGGCCCCGGGCTTTGCAGCGTTGGTGCAACGACTGGACACGGCCATTGCGAGCGGGGAGTATGAGCTGGTGCTCATCGGCCACGAGCCGACGGGGGTCTACCACGAGGCGTGGGCTCATGCGCTGGCCGAGCGTTACCACCGGCACCGCATCGGCGAGGCGACGCCCGCGGTGCGCTACCGCCAGTTGAACCCGGCGCTGGTCAAGCAGGAACGCCAGCGTAAGACCCATCGCCGCCGCAAGAGTGATGCCATCGATGTGGTGGCCATTGCCGCATTGCTTGCGGATGGGGCAGGCAATCCGGTGCTGTTGCTGGATGAAGCGGGCATGCAATTGAGGCTGCTCTTGCAGCGGCTACGCACCCAAGGTCGCGCTCAATTGCGGCTGGCGACCGGCGTGCGCACCCTGCTGGACCGCATGTGGCCAGGTGCCCTGGGAGACAGCAAAGCCTATCGGCGTGCCCACCCCACCTTGCCACCGCTGCACCATCTGGTCGAGTCGCGGGCGTTGGAACGGCAGAGCATCCAGATTCTGCTGACGCACTCACCCAATCCCTACACCTTGCGGGCAATGGGACCGAGCGGCATTCGCCAACTCTTTCACACCCACGGCGCACCGTGTGGCCCCAAGACGGCAGCCAAGATCCATGCGGTGGCACAGCAGAGTCTGCTCCCGCCCCCGGTGGTGGTGGCGATGTTGGCCGAGCAGATTCAGGAGGAGTTTGGCCACTATCAGCGCTATGGCCAACAGATCGCTAGCTACGAAGCGCAAGCCGCCACCCTGTTGGCCGCGAGTGAGGCCGCCTCTCTGCTCACCTTCCCCGGTATCGGCGACCGGTTGGTCAGCCGCTATCTGGCCGCGCTGGGCGACCCCGCACGCTTCACCAACGCCAAACAGATCTGGTCCTTTGCAGGCTTTGACCCGCTGCTGCATGTCTCGGGCAATGTCGCCATCAACGGCAAGATCTCCTACAAGGGCTGTCCCTTCCTGCGCCACACCCTCTATCAGATTGGCTTCATGGCCGCACAACATTGTCCGGTCTGCCAGGAGACCTATGCACGGGCGCTGCGCAAGAACGCAAGCACGACGCGTGCGGTGATTCATGTTGCCAACAAAGCGAACCGGATTCTCTTTGCGCTCTGGCGTGAGCAAGCGGTCTACAGCGAGGAATTGGCGCGGGCGCGCTGACACCCATCGACGAGAGAGAACGTCAAGTAGGCAGAGGGAGATATCCTTGCAAAGCCGAGGAGATGCCATGAGCCAACCCTAGCGCTCACGAGAGCGCCACCCATCCGTCTCTGATCGCGTTGTGCCATCGTTGCACTCATGTCCATCCATGTTGCGACAGAGACAAACGCCATCTCTGGCCATCACTCTCGGTGAGTTGGGCAGACAGCTGCCCCAAGTGCCGCTTGATCCCGTCAGCCGTCCATCCTCTTGGCACATTGCGATGCCGTTACATAGTCTGGTTTGGGATCTGAGCGAACCGTACCCCCGTTCGCTCCTTGGGCAAAGGAACAATCTCGCAGCGGATCGTGGTCACGTCACTTGCCTGGAGTCCACGCAAGCGACGTAGATCGTATACACCTAACTAGGCTGAGACCTTTGCACCTCGCCAACTGCGTACATTGCTCACCGTTCCGCCAGAGAAAGTGCTATCCGTCCCCCAATCCAAAACCGCGCCTTGCGGCGCGGGTAGGACCCCTTTGTCTCTTGCCAGAAAATCCCCACCTTGACACTTTGTATAGAGGATGCTGTCAATCGAGGCTATTTCTCCGACACAGGAGGATTCGAGCCAAGAAGAACGATGGCAGTAGGTAACCATCCTCTGTCAATCGAGGCTATTTCTCCGACGCGTAAAGTCTTCACTGACTACGTTCAAATGTATGAAGTAACCATCCTCTGTCAATCGAGGCTATTTCTCCGACGCTAAGAGTGACGAATGTGTCGCAGACGAGCGTCTCGTAACCATCCTCTGTCAATCGAGGCTATTTCTCCGACATGGTTTGCCGAGGCTTAGGCCCGGTAAACACACCGTGTAACCATCCTCTGTCAATCGAGGCTATTTCTCCGACGAATAATCAAACCAAAGTGACAACCGATGGTGATCGGTAACCATCCTCTGTCAATCGAGGCTATTTCTCCGACGGTTAAAATGTTTGCAAGTGTATTACTTTCGTGTCTGGTAACCATCCTCTGTCAATCGAGGCTATTTCTCCGACCGATAATAACCTGGTGAGCGTTTCCTATGAGGTTCGGTAACCATCCTCTGTCAATCGAGGCTATTTCTCCGACTGTTATACAAGGGGGAACGCCCGATTTATGTACCTGGTAACCATCCTCTGTCAATCGAGGCTATTTCTCCGACCAACGGTAGTAGCCACCGACGCCAACGAATACAGCTAGTAACCATCCTCTGTCAATCGAGGCTATTTCTCCGACCTACAGCAAACGTAAACTTTTGCACAAGCACAATAAGTAACCATCCTCTAGTATAAAGGGCAAGACAAAACGTGCGCTAAGGTTGAGGCAGCGGAACAAAACAGAATCGTAAAGCATTTGGTGCCGAAAAAGTGGCACGAAATCGATGGCGCTCAATGGAGCACGGCTGTGGCTGCGGTTGTGGCAAAGTTTCGGGCCGGAAGATGGATCAGATTGTCAATTGTGCAAAGCGCTGCGCCGGGTTGAGGTGTGGCGGGCAGCGGGCTGGCGCTGTGCGGCAACTTGTGCTATATGAGTTGTGTCCCCCGACAAAGAGTCTCTTGTGTCCTACGACAGTCACGAAAGCCACAATTGAATGGGAGACACAACCATGCAAAGTTTAGCACATTTCGTTGACCGTGTCATCTGTTGGAACCGTCTCATCGGTTGGCTCTTGCCGCGCCGTTCGCCAACGGGCCCCGAAGCGCCAGCGGTGGTTGAACAGGCACCGCTCTCTGTGTTGGCAGCCATGCCGTTGGCCGCCCTGCCGCAAGTCGTGCGCGAATCTGCAGAAGCGTGCGCCTGCTTGACCTTGCTCGGTGCGCTGGCGTGGGAAGAGTTTCCCGAACGGTCAACGGAGCGCCACTGGCCAGGGCCGCAGCCGTTGCCACGTGCGGCCTTTGTCGCAGCGTTTCTCATCAAATTGGACAACGACCTGCCCAGCATGTCCAAGCTGCGCCGTCATCTGGTTCATCAACCGGCGTTGGTCTGGCTGCTGGGCTTTCCGTTGGTGCCGTCCGACGCCTACTCGTGGGGTTTTGATGCGAATGCGAGCGTACCCACCCACCGCCATTTCAGCCGTGTGCTCCGCACCCTGGAACCGGCGCAACTGACGTTTCTCTTGCGCGGGACAGTGCAACTGCTCGACCTCGAACTGCCTGACTATCTCGCCTTTGGTCAGGAGATCTCCCTCGATACCAAGCACATTCTGGCCTGGGTGCGCGAGAACAATCCAAAGGCATATGTCGCCAACCGCTACGACAAAACCCGTCAACCGCAGAACGATCCCGACTGTAGGCTGGGCTGCAAGAAGAAGACGAACCGACAAGTTGCTCACCAGCCAACTCACGATGGCTCCGACACAACACCGACACAAGAGGCACTGCCTGCCCGCACGGCCGCGGTTGGGGAATACTACTGGGGCTATGCCTCGGGCATCGTTGCCACCAAGCTCGATGGGTGGGGGGAGTTTGTGCTTGCCGAATACACCCAACCCTTTGACAAATCTGACCAGAGCTACTTCTTGCCGCTCATGGCGCAGACAGAAGCCAACCTGGGGCGCAAACCCCAGTCAGGTGCCTTGGATGCCGCCTACGATGCCTTCTACGTCTACGGGTATTTCCATGCCGCAGGTGGCTTTGCCGCCGTGCCCTGGGTCAACCGTGGGGAGCAGAAAACGTTCACGCCCGAGGGCTTGCCACTCTGTGCTGCTGGGTTGGCCATGCCTTTGCGCAGCACCTTTCAGAATCGTGCCCACACCCTCGTACCCCATGAGTGTGCCCGTTATGTCTGCCCGTTGCTCTACCCGCAAGCTAGCGGCACTGCTTGCCCGATCGATGATCCACATTGGCAGAAAGGGGGCTGTCTCACCACACTCCCCACCAATCCCGGCAACCGCATTCGGCATGAACTCGACCGGGAGAGCCCCGAGTACAAGGCGCTCTACAAGCAGCGCACCGCCACCGAGCGCATCAATGCACTGGCCCTTGAACTTGGCATCGAACGTCCCAAATTGCGCAATCGGCGCTCCATTGCCAACAACAACACCCTGATCTACGTGTTGCTCAACTTACGGGCACTGCGCCGCGTCCGCCAACGCAAAGCGATGCTTGCCGTCCAGGCCACCACCTGATCCCGCCGCGGTTGCCGCCATCTCTTGACATCCCGCTTTCAGCAACAGTGGGGCTCGACTGTGGTAGGACACATCCGGGGACGGCAACCAAGACGGGAACGGGAGAGACAAACTTCATCTCAAGTGGGCTCTGTTTGAAAACAGTAGTTAACATTCAAAATAGTGCGTAATTGAAGTATACTGAGAGTCATGATCTGCCAATACGAGTATCTCAGAGAACAGCGGAAAGTCTTTGCAAGCATGACAGGATTGTCGGTGCCAGAGTTCGACGAATTATATGTCGAGGTCGAGCCAAAGTTTGTTGAAGCCGAGCAGGAACGGTTGAGCAAACGAGCACGTCAGCGAGCGATAGGCGGCGGACGGAATCAGGAGATGAGCATCTGCAATCAACTGCTGCTGAGCGTTGTCTGGTTGCGCTGCTATCCCAAACAGCATGTGCTGGCCTATCTCTTTGGGACAAGTGAGTCAAGCGTCTCACGGGTGCTGGCCCGCATGTTGCCGCTGCTAGAGGCAAGCGGACGGGACACGATGCGCATGCCAGATCCAGGGCGCAAGCAACGCCGTGAGTTAGATGTCTTGTTGGCGCAAACGCCCGAGTTGGCGGTCTTGATTGACACCTTCGAGCAGCGAGTGCAGCGCCACAAAGAGCCGCAGCAAGCTGACACGTACTACAGTGGCAAGAAGAAGCAGCACACCCTCAAGAGCCAAGTGGCTGTTGACGAGACAACCGGTCTCTTTGTGGATGTCTCTGACAGCGTGCCCGGTCCAACCGCGGACATGGCTCTGCTTGAGCAGAGCCAACTGTTGACACGGTTACCGGATGGTGTTGGGGCCATCGGCGACCTTGCCTACATCGGTATCGACAAGCTCCATCCAACAGGGAATGCTGCTTCACCAAGGCGCAAACCTCGCAAGCGGGCGCGCCCCCCAGAGGATGTTGCCTTCAACACCGCTTTTGCTCAGCGCCGCATTTACGTCGAACACGCCATCGGTCGCGCCCGTTGCTTTGAGGCTATCACCCAAATGGATAGGCATCATCGGCGCAATCACACCGCCCGTGTTGTGGCTATCTGTGGCCTCGTCAATCGCCGTTTGGCACGCATCTTAGCTCTACGGCAGCCCGACTTGCCTCTTTCATAGTCCGATGGGTAAGGGCTCTTTCATCTCTTATCCTTATTCTGAATGTTAACTAGTAGTTCTGGTAAGCGGGAAACCTACCGTTTTCAAGCCAACCGCACTGTAGTTTCCCGCCAAGCAAGCCAATCTTGCTCGGATAGTGCCCCCTGCGCCCGTTTTCTACGCTCACCACAAAAAAACGCCGCTATCGCTCGGGATAACCGCGTCTTCTTTGCTGCACTGCTCCACGATCTGCCGCTTCCACGCTGCGCCACACCGCCAACCGCCACTCGACAATCTAACCAACGTTCCCGTCCGCCAGCTCACCATTTCGTTTGGTCCCACAGCCTCAGTCTGACCAATCGTTTTGTCTTGCTCTTTCTGTCAATCGAGGCTATTTCTCCGACGCAACGATCCAAGGTGAAAAATCCTGGGTTGATCACGTAACCATCCTCTAGTATAGACAAAGTTTGCGAGGCTGGGGTGTAGGTTGCCCGCCCAAGGGTGTGCCTCATGGGCATGCGGGCTAGACAACCTACGTGAGATAGTATACAAAAGAAAGGGCGAAACTGCAATGAGTAGAAAGGGGAGAACCATGGCAAGCGGAGCGAAAGAGACGATGGAAGCAAGAGCAAAGCGAGCCTTTGCCTTTGTGCGGACGGGGGAGGAGGCGGAACGGGAACTGCGCCAGTATCACCCGGTGCGGGTGCTGGTGGTGGCACTGGATATTGGGAAAGATGTGCACTACGTCTACATGCGTACGGCAAGTGGGCGGGAGGTGATGGCACCGGAATCACTTTCTGCGTTGGCCCCGGGCTTTGCAGCGTTGGTGCAGCGGCTGGACACAGCCATGGCGAGCGGGGAGTATGAGCTGGTGCTCATCGGCCACGAGCCGACGGGGGTCTACCACGAGGCGTGGGCTCATGCGCTGGCCGAGCGTTACCACCGGCACCGCATCGGTGAGGCGACGCCCGCGGTGCGCTACCGCCAGTTGAACCCGGCGCTGGTCAAGCAGGAACGCCAGCGTAAGACCCATCGCCGCCGCAAGAGTGATGCCATCGATGTGGTGGCCATTGCCGCATTGCTTGCGGATGGGGCAGGCAATCCGGTGCTGTTGCTGGATGAAGCGGGCATGCAATTGAGGCTGCTCTTGCAGCGGCTACGCATCCAAGGTCGCGCTCAATTGCGGCTGGCGACCGGCGTGCGCACCCTGCTGGACCGCATGTGGCCAGGTGCCCTGGGAGACAGCAAAGCCTATCGGCGTGCCCACCCCACCTTGCCACCGCTGCACCATCTGGTCCGGTCGCG
This sequence comes from Caldilineaceae bacterium, assembly GCA_965228585.1. Lineage (GTDB taxonomy): Bacteria > Chloroflexota > Anaerolineae > Caldilineales > Caldilineaceae > JAHBVH01. The sequence goes on along the minus strand of CBDDHX010000009.1, from coordinate 1,335,341 downwards.
GGCGTTGGAACGGCAGAGCATCCAGATTCTGCTGACGCATTCACCCAATCCCTACACCTTGCGGGCAATGGGACCGAGCGGCATTCGCCAACTCTTTCACACCCACGGTGCACCGTGTGGCCCCAAGACGGCAGCCAAGATCCATGCGGTGGCACAGCAGAGTCTGCTCCCGCCCCCGGTGGTGGTGGCGATGTTGGCCGAGCAGATTCAGGAGGAGTTTGGCCACTATCAGCGCTATGGCCAACAGATCGCCAGCTACGAAGCGCAAGCCGCCACCCTGCTGGCCGCGAGTGAGGCTGCCTCTCTGCTCACCTTCCCCGGTATCGGCGACCGGTTGGTCAGCCGCTATCTGGCCGCGCTGGGCGACCCCGCGCGCTTCACCAACGCCAAACAGATCTGGTCCTTTGCAGGCTTTGACCCGCTGCTGCATGTCTCGGGCAATGTCGCCATCAACGGCAAGATCTCCTACAAAGGCTGTCCCTTCCTGCGCCACACCCTCTATCAGATTGGCTTCATGGCCGCACAACATTGTCCGGTCTGCCAGGAGACCTATGCACGGGCGCTGCGCAAGAACGCAAGCACGACGCGTGCGGTGATTCATGTTGCCAACAAAGCGAACCGGATTCTCTTTGCGCTCTGGCGCGAGCAAGCGGTCTACAGCGAGGAATTGGCGCGGGCGCGCTGACACCCATAGACGAGAGAGAAGGTCAAGTAGAGAGAGGGAGATATCCTTGCAAAGCCGCGGAGATGCCATGAGCCAACCCTAGCGCTCACGAGAGCGCCACCCATCCGTCTCTGATCGCGTTGTGCCATCGTTGCACTCATGTCCATCATGTTGCGACAGAGACAAACGCCATTTCTGGCCATCGCTAGCGGTGAGTTGGGCAGACAGCTGCCCCAAGTGCCGCTTGATCCCGTCAGCCGTCCATCCTCTTGGCACATTGCGATGCCGTTACATAGTCTGGTTTGGGATCTGAGCGAACCGTACCCCCGTTCGCTCCTTGGGCAAAGGAACAATCTCGCAGCGGATCGTGGTCACGTCACTTGCCTGGAGTCCACGCAAGCGACGTAGATCGTATACACCTAACTAGGCTGAGACCTTTGCACCTCGCCAACTGCGTACATTGCTCACCGTTCCGCCAGAGAAAGTGCTATCCGTCCCCCAATCCAAAACCGCGCCTTGCGGCGCGGGTAGGACCCCTTTGTCTCTTGCCAGAAAATCCCCACCTTGACACTTTGTATAGAGGATGCTGTCAATCGAGGCTATTTCTCCGACCAGAGGCATTGCCTTTCGTGAAATACAGTAGCGATGAGTAACCATCCTCTAGTATAGACAAAGTTTGCGAGGCTGGGGTGTAGGTTGCCCGCCCAAGGGTGTGCCTCATGGGCATGCGGGCTAGACAACCTACGTGAGATAGTATACAAAAGAAAGTGCGAAACTGCAATGAGTAGAAAGGGGAGAACCATGGCAAGCGGAGCGAAAGAGACGATGGAAGCAAGATCAAAGCGAGCCTTTGCCTTTGTGCGGACGGGGGAGGAGGCGGAGCGGGAACTGCGCCAGTATCACCCGGCGCGGGTGCTGGTGGTGGCACTGGATATTGGGAAAGATGTGCACTACCTCTACATGCGTACGGCAAGTGGGCGGGAGGTGATGGCACCGGAATCACTTTCTGCGTTGGCCCCGGGCTTTGCAGCGTTGGTGCAACGACTGGACACGGCCATTGCGAGCGGGGAGTATGAGCTGGTGCTCATCGGCCACGAGCCGACGGGGGTCTACCACGAGGCGTGGGCTCATGCGCTGGCCGAGCGTTACCACCGGCACCGCATCGGCGAGGCGACGCCCGCGGTGCGCTACCGCCAGTTGAACCCGGCGCTGGTCAAGCAGGAACGCCAGCGTAAGACCCATCGCCGCCGCAAGAGTGATGCCATCGATGTGGTGGCCATTGCCGCATTGCTTGCGGATGGGGCAGGCAATCCGGTGCTGTTGCTGGATGAAGCGGGCATGCAATTGAGGCTGCTCTTGCAGCGGCTACGCACCCAAGGTCGCGCTCAATTGCGGCTGGCGACCGGCGTGCGCACCCTGCTGGACCGCATGTGGCCAGGTGCCCTGGGAGACAGCAAAGCCTATCGGCGTGCCCACCCCACCTTGCCACCGCTGCACCATCTGGTCGAGTCGCGGGCGTTGGAACGGCAGAGCATCCAGATTCTGCTGACGCACTCACCCAATCCCTACACCTTGCGGGCAATGGGACCGAGCGGCATTCGCCAACTCTTTCACACCCACGGCGCACCGTGTGGCCCCAAGACGGCAGCCAAGATCCATGCGGTGGCACAGCAGAGTCTGCTCCCGCCCCCGGTGGTGGTGGCGATGTTGGCCGAGCAGATTCAGGAGGAGTTTGGCCACTATCAGCGCTATGGCCAACAGATCGCTAGCTACGAAGCGCAAGCCGCCACCCTGTTGGCCGCGAGTGAGGCCGCCTCTCTGCTCACCTTCCCCGGTATCGGCGACCGGTTGGTCAGCCGCTATCTGGCCGCGCTGGGCGACCCCGCACGCTTCACCAACGCCAAACAGATCTGGTCCTTTGCAGGCTTTGACCCGCTGCTGCATGTCTCGGGCAATGTCGCCATCAACGGCAAGATCTCCTACAAGGGCTGTCCCTTCCTGCGCCACACCCTCTATCAGATTGGCTTCATGGCCGCACAACATTGTCCGGTCTGCCAGGAGACCTATGCACGGGCGCTGCGCAAGAACGCAAGCACGACGCGTGCGGTGATTCATGTTGCCAACAAAGCGAACCGGATTCTCTTTGCGCTCTGGCGTGAGCAAGCGGTCTACAGCGAGGAATTGGCGCGGGCGCGCTGACACCCATCGACGAGAGAGAACGTCAAGTAGGCAGAGGGAGATATCCTTGCAAAGCCGAGGAGATGCCATGAGCCAACCCTAGCGCTCACGAGAGCGCCACCCATCCGTCTCTGATCGCGTTGTGCCATCGTTGCACTCATGTCCATCCATGTTGCGACAGAGACAAACGCCATCTCTGGCCATCACTCTCGGTGAGTTGGGCAGACAGCTGCCCCAAGTGCCGCTTGATCCCGTCAGCCGTCCATCCTCTTGGCACATTGCGATGCCGTTACATAGTCTGGTTTGGGATCTGAGCGAACCGTACCCCCGTTCGCTCCTTGGGCAAAGGAACAATCTCGCAGCGGATCGTGGTCACGTCACTTGCCTGGAGTCCACGCAAGCGACGTAGATCGTATACACCTAACTAGGCTGAGACCTTTGCACCTCGCCAACTGCGTACATTGCTCACCGTTCCGCCAGAGAAAGTGCTATCCGTCCCCCAATCCAAAACCGCGCCTTGCGGCGCGGGTAGGACCCCTTTGTCTCTTGCCAGAAAATCCCCACCTTGACACTTTGTATAGAGGATGCTGTCAATCGAGGCTATTTCTCCGACAAGGGTTTCACATAACGGGAATCGTTTCACCTCCTTTGTAACCATCCTCTGTGAGGGTTGGGCATATAAAATATGCGGCTACGAAAAGGGTAGCTGTGGATACGTTTAACGTGCAACCAGAGACGAATTTTGCAGCCGACTGAAGCAATGCCCTCGTTATTCGTAGCCGTGGCAACATTGGACAGGGCCGAAGCTACATTTTTTGCTGTCACTGAAATAACCGGCTACGTTGAAAAAGACAGGGGAGGCCCGATCCGGTATACTGGATTTGCTACAAAACAGAGTCCAGAAAGGAACCTTCCCATGGCAGTACAGTTTACCATAACTCTAGAAATACCTAAGTGGTGGCAAAGCTGGTTGAAGGAGGAACCGCATTTGCCTACCCATCTTCCCCGTTTAGTTTTAGCCGATCGCTATCAGCCCAAGTATGTGCGAGAGTGTGCGGTGACGCAGGAATTGCTGCCGCTCTTGCGCCGAATCGACTGGGAACAGCTGCCCACGGCGTTTGTTTGGGGCTGTGGAAAGCAACGAGTCGTGCCCATTGCAGCGTACATCGGTGCCTATCTCGTCAAGCTTGAGCGCAAGTTGACAACCTTTGGTGCGTTACGTCGCTTTTTGTGCGAACATCCAGGGCTAATTTGGGCACTAGACTTTCCGCTAGTGACCACTGGAAAACAGGCTCACGAACTCGACGCTCATGCCTCTTTACCCTCACACCGCCACCTCACCAAAAAGTTGGCACAACTACCCAACGAAGTACTACAGGCTTTGTTCGATGCACAGGTAGCAAAGCTGAAGAATCACTTTGGCAAAGGATTTGGGCAGGTTATCGCTATTGACACCAAGCACATCCTGGCCTGGGTCAAAGAGAATAACCCCAAAGCCTATCCTGACAAGGATGAAAACGGCCAACCGCTAGAGAGCAACCAGCGGCAACCCGCTGGTGACAAAGATTGTAAACTCGGCTGCAAGCGTCGCCGCAATCAAGTGACCCCAACCAAAGAAGGCAAACCACTTACCGAAAAAGGCACTATCGGTGAATACTACTGGGGCTATGCTTCTGGTGTGGTTGCCACCAAGGTCAAGGATGTCGGTGAATTTGTGCTGGCAGAATGTACGCAGACTTTCGACTTCAACGACGTCTCTTACTTCTTTCCACTGATGGAACAGGTGGAGGCACGCCTTGGTTTCCGTCCACCCTTTGTCACCGCCGATGCTGCTTTCGATGCCTTCTACATCTATGACTATTTTCATCAACCCAAGGGCAACGGCTTTGCTGCCATTCCCTTGCGCCAGATGAAGCATGGCATTCGTCAATTCAATAAAGAGGGCCTGCCACTCTGTGAAGCAGGCTTGGCTATGCCACTGAGAAACAGCTACACCAATCGAACATCGATGGTCCAGCACAAGCGCGGCCGCTATGTCTGCCCGTTGCTTCACCCAGAAGAAACTGGTGAAAGCTGCCCCATTGCACACAAGAGCTGGTCAACTGGTGGTTGTCTGCTTACCATGCCAACTTCACCGGGGGCACGCATTCGTTATCAAGTGGATCGCGAGGGCGAGGCTTATCAGACTATCTATCGGCAACGGACCGCTGTCGAACGCATCTTCTCTCAAGCAGTCAATCTTGGCATCGAGCGGCCCAAGCTACGCAACCAGGCCGCCATCACCAACATCAACACGCTGACCTATCTGCTCATCAACCTACGGCTCATGCAACGCCTTGGACTATGAGCAGCTAACAACCCCGTAAGCAACACCCCGTAGTCAAGTCAAATTCTTCTCTGTTTTGTAGCACTTTTTTGCCTTGACACTACTCACCAAGTTTCAGTTATCCCCTACTTTTTTCTCTGGTTTTTCCTGTAACGTATCCACTATTCACCCCTTCGAATATCGGCCCAACCCTCTCTGTCAATCGAGGCTATTTCTCCGACCAACGGCATTCCAACGGTTTCCGCACAATCTACACAGTAACCATCCTCTGTCAATCGAGGCTATTTCTCCGACATCGCAGGCCAATCATTAGTGCTCACAGCATTAGATAGTAACCATCCTCTGTCAATCGAGGCTATTTCTCCGACGTCGTACAGAGCCCAGTGGCGTAGTGGCAATGGTCGTAACCATCCTCTGTCAATCGAGGCTATTTCTCCGACCGACACCGAAGTGTCAGAGGGGGGCGAAAGCTGCAAGTAACCATCCTCTGTCAATCGAGGCTATTTCTCCGACCACCAACGCCTACCGCTACGAGCACAGCCGAAGTTCCGTAACCATCCTCTGTCAATCGAGGCTATTTCTCCGACTGCATTTTGTCCACGATAATTTGTCCCCATACCTCTGGGAAAGCAGCGTTTGTGTGTAGAGATCAAGCAAGTAATCAGCTTGGTTTGGGAACATAAACATATGCGTTTTCATGCGATCAGACCACTTGTGGACACAAATGGACAAATTTTTGGGCCGTTCTGTGCTATACTTTGCGACAACCGACCGAATCTCGAAAAATTTGTCCACCACTGTAATGGCATGCGCAATCTGTTCAGCCAGATGGTGCGCTAACGGCGGGGATCAACTGCATGCAATCCAACGGACTTAGATTCTATTTGACTGCCACGACCTTCAAACAACTTGCGGCAATTTTGGCCGTGCATGGGCTTCAACGTGCTGCCGGGGATACAAAGGCTGACGTCGTTGAACAGTTGCATCAGTTGCTCACAAATGTGAACACGCTTACGTCAATTGTAACACAGCTCGCTACCAATGCCAAAGAGGCTTTACGCCGGGGGTGCGTACCACACTTGGGGACCTAGACCGGACGCTCAATCTACTCCTCTCCTGTACGTCCTCGAAAATGGGGCGCACCCTTACGCCGGTTGCTGGCCGCCGATAATGCCTTGCCGCTCCACACCTTTGAGGAGTAGCAAGGTAGAGGCGAGCGCATTTCTCAAGAGCTCTCAGCAACCAGGATTTGCAGCAGCGACAACATTGACATTTGGGCGATCCTCTTGGCCCAAAGGTGGCGTCAACAGACCGCGCACCACCACGGTTGTGCAGGTAAACAACAGTGTCATTAGCAACAGCATCAGTAGCAACAGTGTCGTTAGAATGTTCTACCATTGTTGCTCGGCGTGGCGCAAAGCCAGGACGTAGTCGCCGACGTGCGTATGTGCGCGCTAGATGAGTCGGTGGCGGCTGGAGATTGTGCTGGATTTCGCAGCATCGCACGGGGTGCACCCCCTACTCGTAGGCGAGTACCTCGCGCACCGTTAATTTCGATGCGTTGCGCGCGGGCAGATAGCTGGCAACAGTGGCGAGGATGATCACAATTACGAGCCACTGGGTCACGCCGTTGCTGGAGAAGATGTAGGTAAGCGGTGACTGGAAGAGCGCAATCCCAACGGCGTTGCTCATGAGATAGCCCGCGGGAAACGCAAGAGCCGCGCCGGCAAGCCAGCTCAACAGGCCGATGAGCGCGCCTTCAACCAGCACAATGCGCAGCACCGCGCCATCCGTTGCGCCAATTGCCCGCATGACGCCAATCTCGCGCGTGCGCTCCAACACATTGGTGCTCATGGTGCCAGCCAGCCCCAAGGCACCCACCGAGGCGATCAAAACGCCCATGACGAGCAACAACGAGATGATAATGGTAAAGAAGTTACCCGTGAAGGTTCGAATTCGTTCAACCGTGTTGATCTGCCCCACATCCAATCCGCTGGCAGCCAAATGCTCTTCCAGCAATTCGGCTGTCTCACCCACTGTGTAAGGCGCATCGGGCGCAAGTGTGAGCAGCACGCTGCTCGCTTCATCCAGACGGTTGGTAATGGCCGCAAAATAGTCATAGGCAATGTAGGCGCTGACGTTGCCGCTAAATTCGGTGGTCTGGGCAAAGCCAACCACAGTCCACAGCCGCTCTTTCTCCTCAATCGTAAGCTTGATCTGGTCGCCCAGCCGAATGTCTGGTTCGTCGGTGAGGATACTCTGGCTCAGCACAATCGCGTTCTGATCACCTGGCAACAACCAGCGGCCACTGACGAGCGTCGGTGCCACCATGGTGCTGGCCGGGGGCAGCGCGGTGAGGGAAATGGGCTCGCTCTCCGTTCCATCTGGACGCATTCGGATCGCCTGTCCGCCGCTCCATGTCTCCAACTGATCGATCCCCGGCACGCCCCGCACGGCTCGCTCCAATTTACTGTTGCGATAGGCGCGCCCAAAGCCGACGCGCATGTCAAATTGATTGTACGCCAACACCTCTTCCACCCGACCTTGCAGCGAACTGCGCACGCTGCCGACGGTCATGAAGATCATGCCCCCCATGACCAATGTAATCAACGTGAGAATGAGTCGGGTGCGGCGGCGAAAGGTGTTGCGCAGCGAAATCTTGACCGGCTGCGACAGACCCTGTAGTGCACTGACCATGCGGTCGAGTCGGTTGGTGCCATATTGCCCCTTGCCCACCCCATAATCGCTGATCGCTTCACGCACCGAAATACCGGTCCCGCGGATGATGGGAACGAGCGCGGCCAACAGTGGCACGAGCAACCCAATGGCTACCTGGATCAAGAGCACATTTAGCGGCATCACCAAGCCGGGGGTGGTCAGATTGATAAAGCCGCCCAGAAAGCGTTCCAGAGCCGTCGCCAACAGCATGGTCAGCGGGACGGCCACGGCCAGCGCGGCCAAACTGTAGAGGAAGATCGCGCCCACATACATGCGCAACACCTGGCCCCTTTTGGCCCCCACGGCTTTCATCACGCCGATCTGGCGCGTCTGCTGTGCCATGAGCGCGGACATGGTGTTGACGACCAGGAAAGAGCCAAGCACCAGCGCCAGAATCCCAAGGGGAGTGAGGATCAGGGTGATGGCATCAAAGAGATCTTGCAGTGGCAGGCGTCCAGGTCGAAATACTTGCAGACGCCGCACCCCGATTCCGCTCTTTTCGATCTTGGCAGCAGCTTCTTCGGCAATGGCACGCACATACTCTACATCGAGCAGTTGCTCGGAGCTGCCAGCCACACGCAACGCCACCGAAGAATAGGTTGTCGCGCCCCCCAGCCGCTCAAAGGTCTCGGCATCGACGTAGGCATTGGCGGAGCCCGTGAAACCAGAAGGCGGTGCACTCGCATCATAGCCAAAGCCGGCCACGGTGACGGTACGCAATTTGCCAGTTGCGGTTTCCAGCTGCAACGTGTCGCCCACCCGCAAACCCGTGGGCAGGGCATCCACGGCATCGAGAGCACTGCGCTCAATGAGAATTTCACCTTTGGTTGGCCACTGCCCCTGCTCGGCCCCACGCTGATCCGGGGCACCATCCAGCCGGTCAATGAGCATCACCTTGTCAATGACCATTTCATCCCGTGGGGGCACAGCCGTGATGCTCATGGGCTGCCACAACCCCGGCGCAACGGCTACATTGACAGTGGTCCCACGACCGCCCGCCACCGCGGCCACCGCGGGCATGCGCGCAATCACTGCCAGCAGATCGTCATCGATTCCACTGGCAAAGAGGGTGGCGTGGGCCGTGTTGCTCTCGTCATAGGCGCGCTGCATTTCGGTGATGACCACGGTACGGATGTGTTGCACCACACCAACGGCAAAGATGCCAACAACAATGGATGCAATGACCAACGCGGTTCGGGCACGGCTGCCCACCACATCCCGCCACACCTTGCGCCAACGTGGGCTAACCATAGAGCGGTTCGGGCGTGGCTGGCGCAAGTGAAGTGGAGGTGGAGGTGCCGTTGCCATTGACAGCTGGTGCGGGGTGAGCGTCTGGTTCACCCGCTGGTGGGGGGGCCACGGATGGCTGCGCTTCATTGTGGGTGTCCGCCACAATCAACCCATCGGCAATGGTGACGGTGCGGGTGACGCGTTGGGCCAGGTCGTCATCGTGGGTGACCATGAGGATGGTCTTGCCCTCTGCGACCAGCCCCTCGAAGAGCGTGAAGACCGCGTCCGCGGTGCGCGAGTCCAGGTTGCCCGTCGGTTCGTCGGCGACGAGAATGGGCGGATCGTTGGCCAGGGCGCGGGCAATGGCGACGCGCTGCTGCTGTCCGCCCGAGATGGCCGTGGGTAGCTTATCCTTTTCCGCGGCCATGTCAACTTGCTCCAGCAGCGCGACCGCGCGGTCACTGCGTTCGCCGGGACGGTACATGTTGCAGAAGTCCATTGGTAACATGACATTTTCGAGCACGGTCAACGTGGGCAGCAGTTGAAAGAATTGAAAGACCACGCCCACATTGCGCCCGCGCCAGCTCGCGATCTGGTTCTCATTGAGCTCGTGGACAGGCGTACCCGCGACAAAGACGTCACCTTCCGTCGGACGGTCGATACCGGTGATCATGTTGCTGAGCGTCGATTTGCCACTGCCCGATTTGCCAACAACAGCCACAAACTCGCCACGGTTCACCGCGAGATCAATGCCCTTCAGCGCGGTGAATTCGCCGGCGGCTGTGTTGAAAACTTTGGTCACGCTGCTAATGTCGATCAAGGATTTGTTGGCATCAACCGCGCCCTTTTTACGGGACGCTGATTGACCAGAACGCTTGCGAAAAAACATACCGAACTCCGTTAGTTTGGCGGGGTGGCTACTGACCGCGCGCGATTGTGTCAACGCTGTCAACATCAGCATCGACCGTCTGATTGGGCTCGAACGTCACCACCGCGGTCATGTTCCAGCGCAAACGATTTGCAACGTCCATTGCCGCGCCACTCGCGGTGTTGCTGGTTGTGCTGCCTGGCTCCAACACCACGGTGTAGACGATGTCACCGCTGCTATTTTCACCAAAGGGGCGGATGCTGGTCACGTTCGCCTCCAATTCCACATCGGGCAAGGCATCGAAGGCGACGATGGCACGGTCCCCCTCCTGCACATCAACAACCTGCAATTCCGTCAGATCTTCAGTTTCGATGCGCCAAGCCGTGGTGTCAGCCAGCTGGATCAACGCCACGCCAGGGCTGGCCTGCTCGCCGGGATTGATATCCACCGCGGCCACCAAGCCATCAAACGGAGCACGCAATTCCATCTGCGAGAGGCTGATCAACTGTTGTTGCAGCATGGCCGTCATCGCTTTTACATCGGCCTCGGCCGCGGCGACCTGGCTGGCGGTCGATCCGGCCAGCAACTTGTCCAAATTGGCTTGTGCACTGCGCACATCTGCCTCCAACGAGGCAATATCCAACGGACGCCCGGCCTGCAACGATTGATACTGGGCGCTGGCCTGTTGGATCTGGGCGTTGGCCGCGTTGATATCTGCCTGGCTGGCACCGCTCAGCAGATCGTCATAGCGTGCTTGGGCCGCTTCGAAATTATTGGTGGCCGTCTGTAGGTTGGCCGATTCCATAGTGGCCCCCACATCGTTGCGCCACTTGATGCGATCATAGGCGCGCTGCGCCTGTGTCAGCGCGGCCTCGGCATTTGCAATGTCCGCCTTGGCTGCGATCAACTGCTGCTCGCTTGGCCCCTCCAACACTTTTTGCAGGTTGGCATTGGCACTGGCAATCGCAGCCTGTGATGCCGAGAGATCCCCCGCTTCGGTGCTTTGAACAAGCTTATCCAGGCGTGCGTTGGCGGCATCGAGCGCGGCTTGGGCCGCGGCAATATCTTCGATCCGGTTGCCCGCCAGCAGATCAGACAGGTTGGCCTGTGAGCGTTGCAGATCGGCCTCGGCGCGCGCCACCGCGGCGCGGGCCAGCGCAGCATCCAGGCGCACCAATGGTTCCCCCGCGCGGACCTGCTCGCCTTCATTCACCAACACTTCGGCCACAATGCCACCGCTGGCCACGCTGAGGCCCGCTCGCTGCAGCGGCACCACCCGTGCATCGGCAATCACACCTTGGCTGGCGATCACGGGGGGCAGCGGCGTCGGTTCGGCGGTCTGTCCATCAATACCAGCCACCGTTGCATCGGTATCAGCCTGGGGGATCAGGCCGAGTGCTTGCCCACCAAAATAGGCACCAACGGCAACAATTGCAATCACTACGATACTTACAAAAATTCGTCTCATGGCTATCCTCTATTGATGCGGATGATCAAATTTGCTGAGCCACTGCCTGTATCACCGCCAGGGATCGTGCTCTCCGCTGTTTGTACTGTGTTCTTTGTACTGTGTTCTTTGTACTGTGCTCTTTATACTATCACTTGCGTAATAGTTGGTAACATAATATTTAGTAACGATATTCAGTAACAATATTCAGTAGCGTACGATAATGATAACTGAAGAATCATTACGCAAAAACGAGCCAGGGGTTGCTGCTCTCCACCGCAACGGGCGCTGTCCGTGGCTGCCGCTTGCAAGTTGTCACTTGCACATCTTACCCCGATCCGGAGGACAACACAGGATGGATGCTTCCATATAGCGGGGCCACTTTGGTCGACAGCCACACCGGTCGCCCAGCAACTGTCGACAAATAATCCAGTTCTCTTCCAACTGGGGTGAAAGGGCCGGGGATAGAAGGGACGGGGGTGGAAGGGACGGAAATGTGGGGAACACAACCGGCCAACGCACTGGTGCGCTTATTTTCCCTGCCAATCTGGTTTGCGTTTTTCCACAAACGCGGCCATGCCTTCCTTTTGGTCGTCGGTGGCAAAGAGCATTGTAAAGAGCCGCCGTTCCAGCTGGATTCCCGCGGCGAGTGGGGTCTCAAAGGCGGCGTTGACCGCTTCTTTGGCCAGCCGCAGCGCCACCGGCGACTGATTGGCCATTGCCGTCGCGACTTCAAGCGCGTGTTGCTCCAGCTCGGCCGCGGGCACCACGCGGCTGACGAGCCCAAAGTGGAGCGCTTCCGTCGCCTCTAGCCGCCGGCCAGAGAGAATCATATCCATGGCAATTGCCTTGCCCACGGCACGGGTTAGCCGCTGTGTACCACCGGCGCCGGGGATGATTGCCAGGTTGATCTCGGGCTGCCCAAAACGGGCGCCCTCGGCTGCAATGATCGTGTCGCAGATCATGGCCAGCTCGCAACCGCCCCCCAAACACCAACCGGCAACCGCGGCAATGAGCGGCTTTTGTGAATCGCGGATGGCTTCCCAATGGGCCATCATCGGGCTGTCGAGCATCTCCACCACCGTTGCTTGCGCCATTGCCTTGATGTCGGCGCCCGCGGCAAAGGCTTTTGCGTTGCCGGTCAGGATCACCGCGCCAATCGCCGCGTCGGCATCGAAGGCGTGCAGGGCCGCGGTGATCTCGCTGAGCACCTGGGCGTTGAGCGCGTTGAGCGCGTCTGGCCGATCGATCTGTATGATTCCCACTCGCCCCGTGCGGCGCACCACAATCATGGTGTACGCACTGCCACTCTGCGTCGTCATCTGTGCCTCCTTTTGGTCTGCTGTTGAAGATGGCACGGGGAGCAGCCCCGCCCCAATTGCCTGCTGCCGGATTGTACCGATCGCACTGGGTTCTCGCAAACTGGCAACGGAACGAACGCAGGGGTGAGGCTGAAGGGATGAGACTGAAGAGCTGAGGCTGCATTGCTCGTTTGGATTCTGTCCCAAAACTAGGTAAACTATAGGATAGTAGAACCGAAACCAACTTATTCTTGTGAAGAGGAGGAGGAATTCACATGACTGAAGGCATTGATATTGCTGCCAGCAGTAGCGAACTCTACGAACCATCCGCAGAGGTCGTGGCCAACGCCAACGTCCCCAATTATCTTGAAGTGCGCCAAGCCGCCCACGACGATCCCACGAGCTTCTGGGATGCACGAGCCAAAGAATTGCTCGACTGGTATGAGCCGTACGATCAGGTGCTGGACACCAGTGAAGCACCCTTTTACAAATGGTTTACTGGCGGCAAGACCAATGTAATTCACAATGCGCTGGATCGCCACGCCACTGGGGAACGCCGCGACAAAATTGCGTTCATTTGGGAAGGGGAGCCGGGCGACAGCCGCACCTACACCTACCGTGAACTTCAGCAAGAGGTCAATCGCTTTGCCAATGTGTTGAAGGACAAAGGGGTGAAAAAGGGTGATGTGGTCACCATTTATATGGGCCGCGTGCCTGAATTACCCATTGCCATGTTGGCAACGGTGAAGCTCGGCGCGCTGCACAGCGTTGTCTACGGTGGTTTCAGCGAACAGGCACTCGCCGACCGCATCAACGACGCGGACAGCAAATTGCTGATCACCTGTGATGGCGCGTGGCTGCGTGGGAAGACAGTGAACCTGAAAGATATCTCTGACGAGGCACTGAAACAGACACCGCAGGTCGATACCTTGATCGTCTACAAGCGAACTGAACAGGAGATTAGCTGGCAAGAGGGTCGCGATTTCTGGTGGCAGGATCTGATCGCCGCGGCCAGCCCCGACTGTGAAACCGAGGTGATGGACGCGGAAGATCCCATGTTCATTCTCTACACCAGCGGCAGCACCGGCAAACCCAAGGGGCAGATCCACACCTGTGGTGGCTATCAGGTGCACATTGCCACCACGCTGAAGTATGTCTTCGACCTCAAGGAGGATGACCGCTACTGGTGTGCCGCGGATCCGGGCTGGATCACCGGCCACAGCTACATTGTCTACGCGCCGCTGATTCTGGGGGCAACCAGCTTCATCTACGAAGGTGCGCCGGGCTATCCAAATCCCGACCGCTACTGGGAGCAGATCGAGCGTTACGAGCTGACAATTCTCTACACCGCGCCCACGGCCATTCGTGCCTTCATGCGCATGGGCGACGAGTATGTGGACAGTCACCCAATGCCCACGCTGCGGCTGCTCGGCTCGGTCGGCGAACCGATTAATCCCGAGGCATGGCGTTGGTATTACAACAAGATTGGCAAGGGCCGTTGCCCCATCATGGATACTTGGTGGCAGACGGAAACGGGCGGCTTCATGATCACGCCGACGCCGGTTGTGCCCCTCAAGCCGGGCAGTGGCACCCTGCCTTTCGCTGGGATTCAGGCCGATGTCGTGCGCGAGGATGGCTCGCGCGCCGACGATAATGAAGATGGCTATCTGGTGGTCAAACATCCATGGCCGGGCATCACCCGTGGCATTTGGGGCGATCCCGAACGGTTCAAACAGACCTACTGGGCCGAATTTGCTGACCAGGGCTGGTACTTTACCGGCGACAGCGCCCGTCGCGATCAGGATGGGTACTTCTGGGTGATCGGCCGCATGGATGATGTGATCAAAGTCTCTGGCTATCGCCTTGGCACTGCCGAGGTTGAAAGCGCGCTGGTCAGCTATGATGGGGTTGCCGAAGCGGCCTGCATTGGCATTCCCGATGATCTGAAGGGGAATGTGATCCACGCCTTCTGTATCCTCAATGCTGGCAAAGAAGGGGACGATGAGTTGCTGCAAGCACTGAAATTGCACGTGCGCCAGGAAGTGGGGCCGATTGCCGTGCCCGCGGAGATTAACTTTGTCGCTTCGCTGCCCAAAACCCGCAGTGGGAAGATCATGCGCCGGCTGTTGAAGGCACAGGTCTTGGGCCAACCGCTGGGCGATACCAGCACGTTGGAAGATTAATCGTTGCGGCTCAGCGGTCTGTCCCCTTTCGGGCAGGCCGCTGTTCCTTTGAGCAGGCAACGCTTCGTTCATGCACTCTCTCATCTGTCGTTTCTCCATAGCGGATCATCCACTGCGGATCATCCATAGCGGATCAACTGAGTACAACCATGCCTCCACTGCCATTGCTTCGGCAACGTTCACCCAACTTCGGTGCATTTCTGCTGATTCTTCTTTGTAGCCTGTTTGTTGGCGGTTGGTACAGCAGCCCGCCCCGACAAACAGACCAAGCGCCCAACCACACGCTGCGCATTGAAAGCGGCGGCTTCCACACAATTCAAATGGAGGTCGATGGCGTTCCCGTCTTTCGCGGGGTTCTCGTTCCCCACGAAGTGCGGGAATGGCGCGGTCAGACGTTGACGCTAACCATAGAAAGCCATGCTACCGCAAGCAACACTTCTGCAAGCAACACTTCTGCAAGCAACAGAAGCGGTGCCGACCGCAGACCGACCACACCGACCACCGTTACCTTTGATGGCCTGCTACAAGGGACCCTGCAACCGACAGATGGCCGCACCATTCTCCAGTGGCCGCGGGCACAGCAGTCTCCCCTCCCCACTACGGAGCGTGCGCCCTCGCTCTACACGGTGCAGCCCGATGATACACTTTTTCTCATTGCGCAAGCCTTTGGCACCGATGTCGATGCCTTGCTCACGGCCAATCAGATCAGCGATGTCAACTTGATCTACGCGGGGACGACGCTGATCATTCCCGGTGGCGATGGCAGCATGCCCGTGCGTCCCATTGCTGGGCAGCTACTTGCCTTGGATGGCGCGCCGCCCCCAATTGCGATACCCCGTGGCAGCGTAACCGAACGGCTCACCTTGGCCGCGCAACAACAGCCCACCGATGCCCCTTTCCACCAGCAAACCTGGCTGACTTACTATGGTCGTCCCGCGGTGCCGGTGATGGGGATTTTGGGTGAATATGAGATTGATGAGCTGGTTCCCCTGTTGCGTGCCGAAGCAGCGGCGTACGATGAAGCCAACGGCGATGAGCTTGCGGTTCTGCCCGCGTTTCACCTCGTCTATGGCATGGCCACCAAGGCACCCAATCCCGATGGCAGCCACCTGATCTTTCTGG
Organism: Caldilineaceae bacterium; assembly: GCA_965228585.1. Classification (GTDB taxonomy): domain Bacteria; phylum Chloroflexota; class Anaerolineae; order Caldilineales; family Caldilineaceae; genus JAHBVH01. The sequence continues at coordinate 1,319,304 of CBDDHX010000009.1, read as the reverse complement.
AGGATGCCACGGTAGAGCGCTACATTGAACGCGCCAACGCGGAAGGCTTTGCGGTCATTCTCGATATCCAGATCGGTGCACTCTCCCCTGCCGAGGCATTGGCCCAAGGCCTGCCCTGGCTTGACTACGCGAATGTTCACTTGGCGCTCGATCCTGAGTTTGCCATGGCCCACGCGGGTCAGCTTTGGCCCGGCGATCCGATTGGCTACGTCACCGCGGCCGAGATCAACGCGGCCCAGGCACTCATGCAGCAATATCTGGCCGAGCACGATCTGCCTGGCCAGCGGGTGCTGTTGGTGCACCAATTCCTCGACACGATGATCGAAAACAAGGCCGAATTGGTGTGGACACACGACCGCTTGGCCCTGACCATCTCCGCAGACGGCTGGGGCGGCCCATGGGGCAAAATCTCGAAATACAACCTCTTCATGGATCCGCAGACCCGCTTCACCGCGTTCAAGCTCTTCTATCGCTGGGATGAGCCGCTCATGACTCCGCGCGAAGCCTTGGGCGTCGATGGCTTTGGCGAACAGGGCTACATTGAGGTGACGCCAAACCTGATCATGTATCAGTAAGCATCGGTGCGCGAACGCGCTGGCGCGGATCACTCCACAGAAAGGGATGATGCAGTGACTAACGAGTCGGGCAATGAGTTGGGCAATGAGTTGGGGGTTGTGGCCGCCCCCCATCAGCTAGCCACAGAAGTTGGTGCCACCGTTTTGCGCGCCGGGGGCAATGCATTTGACGCCGCGGTGGCTGTTGCCTTGGCAATTGGGGTGACGCAACCCTACCACTCCGGCATTGGCGGTGGCTGCAACATTACCTATTGCACGGCCACTGGACAGTTGGGCCACATCAATGCCCGTGGGCCCGCGCCAGCAGCCCTCAGCCGCAACCACTTTCTCAAGCCCGATGGCAGCCCCGACCACGATCTGGCAACGGTTGGCGCGCTGGCCGTCACCATTCCGAGCTTTGTCGCTGGTTTGCATCAGCTCCACCGGGGCCGGGGCCGTCTCGCCTGGGCGGATGTCTGCCTGGCGCCCCAGGCAACTGCCGAACAAGGTTTTGCCGCCGATTTCATGCTGGCGCGTGTCTATGCGAACGAGAAGACAGCGGCGAAGGTCGCACGCTACAGTGGGACAACTGGGCTGGGCCAGCCCATTGCCAAGGGCGCAACCGTGATTCAGCCGCAGATGGCAGCCACCTTGGCCGCCATTGCCGCGGATCCACGTGCCCCCTACACGGGCTCGATTGCCCGCGCGCTGGTGGCAACTGTCCAACGGCATGGGGGCGTGCTGACCGACGCGGATTTGGCCACCTATCAGCCAGCGGAGACGCCCTTACACCAGATCACCTATCGGGATTGGCAGATCTTTGCCCCCGGCCTGCCAACCATTGGTTCCTTGCAGACTCTGTTGGCGCTGCAGAGCTTGCAAGCGCAGGATCTCAGCCAGCTAGACGCCGGTTCGCCAGCACATTTGCATCTGGTGGCCGAAACCATTCGCGGCACCTATGCCCTGCGCGCGGAGATGGGCAGCGACGCCGAAGCCGCGCGCATCGCGGATGCCGCGTATGCCGCGCAGCTGGCAGCAAAGCTCCACCCCGATCGGGTCCACCCCACCACTTTTGCGCCGCTGCCCAACGATTCATGCACCAGCCATTTTTGTGTTGCCGACGGAGATGGCAATGTGGTCGCGCAGACGCAGACGATCCGTAGCCATTTTGGCTGTGGTATCATTGATCCGGCCACCGGTATCGTGCTCAACGATTCGGTGGGCGATTTCAGCCTGCAACCGGGGCAGATCACGACCCAGGGCATCCGCTATCATGGCAGCTATAATCTGGTGGCACCGGGTGCTGAACCGGCCAGCAGCCAAAGTCCATTGATCGCCCGGCACGAAGGCAGCGGCGATCTGTTGGCCGCGGGCGCGGCCGGTGGGCCACGCATTGTCAGCGCCACCGTGCAGGGGGTGATCAACCAGATCGATTTTGAGATGACGCCAGAACAGGCAACCGCGTTGCCGCGGGTGCACAGCCACGGTCCCATCACCGATGTGGAACCGACAAGCGCGGCAACCGAAGCGCTGGCGGCGCTGGGACATCAGGTTGAAGCGCTGACGCCCCTGGGCATCATGCAGACGATTCGGCGGCGCGCCGGTCGCTGGCAAGGTGGGGCCGATCCGCGCAGCCCAGGATCCGCGGTTGTTGTGACAAGGGTGTAGCCACAAGTAAAGTATATTGTCAGAAAAAAGTAGTATTCGCAGAAAAGTAATCGTCACGAGCAGATGAAATCAAGCGTATGACACTCCATGTTTTTCTCTATGAAGAGGCCAAACAAGGCGCGCCCGCACAACTCCAGGCACGGTTGGCCCGCAACGTCTTGCTACGCCATGGGAAGGAGCCACCCGAGCCCGCGGAATATGCCATTCTGATTGCGGCGCGCCCCACCCACGCACTCATGGAAGCGAGCCCCAATCTCCAATCATTAATCATTCCCTATTCGGGACCACCCCAGGCGACCCAGGAGCTGCTACAACAGTATCCCGCGATCACAGTCCACAACCCGCCCTATAACTACATTGCCACGGCAGAGACCGCGCTGACGCTTTTGCTGGCCAGCGCCAAATTTATTGTCAAAGGGGACAGACAACTGCGGCGCGGGGATTGGAGATTGCGCTACAGTGCCCGCCCCCAACTCACGCTACATGGCAAGACGGTTCTGATTCTGGGCTACGGTCGCATTGGGCGCCACGTGGCGCGCGCCTGTCGAGCATTGGGAATGGCAGTCATTGGCGTGCGCCGCCAACCAACCGCAGCGGATCAGGATGATCCCGACGCGCAAATCCACTCGGTGGAAGCGTTGCACCAGCTGCTGCCCAAAGCCAACTTCTTGCTAACGGCGCTGCCGGGTACACCGGCAACGGAAGGCTTGTTGGGGGCAGAAGAGCTGGCATTGCTCCCCGCCGACGCGGTGTTGGTCAATGTGGGCCGCGGTGCAGTGGTCGACGAGACCGCACTGTATGAGGCGCTGGTAGCTGGCCGGCTCGCCGCGGCAGGTATTGATGTCTGGTACAACTATCCCCGCACCGCAGCCGAGCGCACGGCCACCCTCCCCTCCCGCTATCCGCTGCACGAGATGGAAAATGTGATTCTCAGCCCCCATCGCGCCGGCTGGCTCGGCAGCGAGGACGACAGCCGCATGATCATGCTGGCCGACATGCTCAATGAGGCTGCCGCGGGCCGCCCCCTACCCAACCGGATCGACGTGCGGCTGGGCTATTAATGTAAGCTCTGGTTTGCAATCGAGCAGCGCCACGTTGCTGCCGGCCAGACGCCAATGCTTTTCTGCGCCAGTTCAGTCAGCTGTTCGGCTTCCGCGCCGGTTGTTGCTGGTGACGGAGAACCCGGGGCAGCCGATTGACAGCGCGGGGTACTGCCCATTGCTCGAGCTACAGCTGTAGTTTCGAAAGTAGCAGGAAGCAGATCATGAAGTGCATGTTGTTGGATTTGAGTAGTGCTCTTGATTTGAGTAGTGCTCTTGATTTGGCATGTTTCTTTCCCGCAGCCTGTGGCAACTGAGCCTGGTGGTTAGGTAGCAGTCATCGTAGTGACAGAGTTGTCAATAATGGCCCTTGCAAAGGAGTTTTGGACTTGCAAACTTGTATCCCATGGGATACAATGGTGGCATGTTTGAAATTCAGCAAACTGAGTTCTATGCCAAGTGGTTTTCCAAACTCAAGGATCGTCAAGCCCGCGCTCGAATCAATGTGCGCATTCGACGATTATCTCTAGGCAATCCAGGAGATGTAAAACCTGTAAAGGTGTTTCCGAGCTTCGTATCAACTATGGGCCTGGTTACCGTGTATATTTTGTACAGCGCGGTTCAACAGTTATCATTTTGCTGGCAGGGGGCGACAAGCGAACTCAAAGCCGCGATATACAAAACGCGCTGGCGTTAGTGCGTGGAATGTGAAGGGAAAGAGTAATGGTTCAGACTCGCACTTGGGATGTCGTTGAACATCTCGAAACAGATGAAGATATGGCCGCTTACTTAGATGCGGCGCTAGAAGATGGTGATCCAGCCATTATCGTGGCAGCACTGGGTGACATTGCACGCGCAAGGGGAATGGCACAAATCGCACGTGAGACTGGGCTAGGACGTGAAAGTCTCTACAAAGCATTATCAACGACGGGCAATCCAGAATTTGCCACTGTCTTAAAGGTGGTTCGAGCGTTGGGGCTACAGTTACACGCTCAAGCAGCACGCACATAGCAACTTCATGTATCTGTTGGAAATGTGCAGAAATGACATTCTCACCCTGCGCAAGCTTTCCTCATGCAATCGAGCAACGCCACGTTGCTGCCGGCCAGACGCCCAATGCCTTTCTGCGCCAGTTTAGTCAGCTGTTCGGCTTCCGCGCCGGTAGTTGCTGGTGACGGAAAACCCGGGGCAGCCGATTGACAGCGCGGGGTACTCGTTCATTGCCCAAGCTACAGGTATAATTTCGAACGTGAAATAACCATGGAGACTATTTTTGGCTGAAAAAAGCATTTTACGATCAATGAACAAGGCACTGAAAATGGAGCTGCAGAAAGTCATACATGATTTGACAGATACAGAGATTGGCTATTCCGCACCTTCGATTGACGAGCGCTCTATCTGTGACGTTGCTATTCATGCCCATCGACCGCTACTCGCTGTGGCATCAGTTATAACTGGGCGGGAATGGCCAGCGCGCCCGCCTCGGCCTAAAGATTGTGTAGCACTAGGCGTACTACTTGGCGAAATGGCCGAGCAAATCGATGAGTGGCTTGTTGAAAGTGACGATAGAGTTCTCTCAAAGCCGGTCACTCTGCGGTGGGGTGACTTTCCAACGGGAACTGAAGCTATGATTAATAGTTTGACGCATGGCTTTGTTCACGTGGGTGCGATCCGTGGAATACGTGCACTGGGTGGTTTCCCAACACCCCCTGAAGCCTAAAACCTTGTCAGGTAATTCCCGTCCACCTCTCACCCTAGCATTCGCAAAGGAAGAAGACCATGAAGTGTATATTGTTTGATTTGGGCGGTGTTCTTATTGAACTATGGGGAGAAGTACCACTTTTAAGAATGTGTCCTCACCTAAAAAGTAAGTCAGCATTGCATGAGGCTTGGGTCTCAACCAGGGCAGTTAAGGAGTTTGAGACAGGGAAAATTACCTACCAATCCTTTTGCAAACGATTGGTAGAAGAGATGAATATGGATATTTCTCCCAGTGAATTTGAGGTGGCGTACAGGACATTTCTCGGGGATATTTATGAAGGGGCAGAAGAATTAATTACCGAATTGAAAGAGCAATATACGGTTGCGTGTTTATCCAACACAAATTCAGAGCACATGAGACTATTGAGTGATAGATCAAAATTTTTGGAACTATTTGATCATCAATTTCTTTCATACCAAATTGGCTATATCAAGCCTGACCCTGAAGCATTTTTGTACGTAACAAGAGCTTTACACATGCGACCATCAGAGATATTTTTTATTGATGACAACGAACTAAATGTGAAGGTTGCAACGGAAGTTGGAATGCATGGATTGCTTTCAAACAGTATTGAGGAGATCCGTGAAAAGCTGCTAGCAAGCAACTCCGTACTACAGTAAGGTCGGTAGAGAATGGCCAAATTGACCAGCGTACTCAATCCGATGTTCGACACAAAAGTGAGCGTCCCACTCAATACCGCTCCTATCTTCTGCGGCTTTGGTGCGAAGCGTGCAATGAGCAGGCAACCTGGCAAGCATCGTTGATAAATGGGCAAACGCACAAACAGCATACGTTTGCGGATCGCGCGATCCATCTCCGTTCGCGCAAAACACTCACTGCTACCCACTGCCACCGCACACCAGCATGCCATGAGCGTGGTGGGCAGTGGGCGGCCCTGAGTAGACGCGCTCTCCTGCACCGTACGCTCCCCTCCCAGCAGACGTGCACCCCTGCTTTTTTGAACAGTTACCACTCTTTGGCCACTCATGGTATACTGCTTGACTGTTCGAGAGAATCATTTCCAGGCAACGCGAAAATTCTGACAGCAAGAAAGCCTCTATCCCCACGGGCGGACCGCTGCCAAATGCTCGTGGCTTTTCAATCTTATCAGGGAGGAAAACAGATGTCCGATAGTGCCGTGCAAGGTGTCGAAATCACAGGACCAACTTCACCGGCTGTACAAGAAGTGTTGAGTGCCGAGGCGCTAGCGTTTGTGGCCGATCTACACCGCCGGTTTAATGACCGGCGCGTCGCGTTGCTGGCCAAACGCACGGAACGGCAAGCAGCCATCGATGCCGGCGAATTGCCCGATTTTCTCCCCGAAACCGCCGATATCCGCAGTGGCGATTGGCAGGTTGCATCCGCGCCCGCCGATCTCAATGATCGCCGGGTGGAGATCACCGGCCCCACCGAGCGCAAGATGATGATCAACGCGCTCAATTCAGGCGCCAAACTCTTCATGGCCGATTTTGAGGATGCCCTTTCGCCAACGTGGGAAAATGTAATCGACGGCCAGATCAATTGCAGCGATGCCATTCGGCGCACCATCGACTTTCACAATCCCGATGGGCGGGTCTACAAGCTCAACGATGAGATCGCGACGCTGGTGGTTCGCCCCCGCGGTTGGCATCTGACGGAAAAACATCTGCTCGTCGATGGTGAAGAGATCGCGGCCAGCCTCTTTGATGCAGGGCTCTATCTCTTCCGCAATGCCAAAGAGCTGCTTGACCGTGGCAGCGGGCCCTACTTCTATCTGCCCAAGCTAGAGAGCCACCTGGAAGCGCGGCTCTGGAATGACGTTTTCACCCATGCACAGGAGCAGCTCGGCGTTCCCCACGGCTCGGTGCGGGCAACCGTGCTCATCGAGACGATTCTCGCTGCGTTTGAAATGGAAGAGATCCTCTACGAATTGCGCGACCACATGGCGGGGCTCAATGCGGGGCGTTGGGATTATATCTTTAGCGCGATCAAAAAGCTGCGCAACCGGGACGATATGTTGCTGCCCGACCGCGGCCAGGTGACGATGACGGTGCCCTTTATGCGGGCGTACACCGAGCTGATGATCCACACTTGCCACAAACGGGGTGCCCATGCCATCGGTGGCATGGCTGCATTCATCCCCAGCCGCCGCGACCCCGAAGTGACGGAAAATGCGCTGGCCAAAGTGCGCGAGGATAAGGGCCGCGAATCGCAGGATGGTTGTGATGGCACCTGGGTTGCCCACCCAGATCTGGTACCGCCGGTGTTGGAAGTCTTCAACGCGGTCTTGGGAGACAAGCCGAACCAGAAGGAGAAACTGCGTGATGATGTGCAGGTCAGCGGCAGCGATCTGATCAACGTGGGGGCCAGCGGTGGCGAGATCACCGAAGATGGCGTGCGGTTGAATGTGAGCGTGGCACTGCAATATATTAACGCATGGCTCAGCGGCAATGGGGCAGCGGCCATCAATAACCTGATGGAAGATGCCGCCACCGCCGAGATCTCTCGCTCGCAGATCTGGCAATGGATCCGCCACAGTGCACAACTCAGCGATGGCCGGACCGTCACCCGCGAACTCTACATGCAGATCCGGGATGAAGAGCTGCACAAACTGGGCGGCCCGGGCGCGGAACATTACGAAGAGAGCGCCGAGCTGCTCGACAAGCTGATCCTGACCGACGATTTCATCGACTTCCTCACGCTGATCGCGTACGATTACCTTGACTGATACCTCGATACCTTGATACCGTGATACCTTGACTATTTATCCATGCTGAGCGGCGCCGTGTGCAGCGGCATGGGTGTGTACAATGAAAGGGCCGGCGAAGTGCAACAGATAGACTTCACCGGCCCTTTTTCTGTTTGCGCTTGGGTGGCAAGCGTGCTGACACATGCTCATCAGCTACAGTGGCAGGCCAGCACGCGGCAATCTTAACGGCCACGTTGGCGCGCGGCGATTTTATCGGCCAACTCGGCGGCAAGCTGGTCCGAAAGTTCGTCGACGTCGTCCACCTGGAGCAGCAAGGCATCGATCGAGATCTGCACCTCGCGCAGCGAAAGCGCCAGCGAAATCAGCAACAGCACCAGGCTGCCGGTAAAGGTCCACACGCCAAGCTGGATCTGGCCCGCAAAGAGCACGAACATACAGAGCACACAGCAGAAAAAACTGGCCACGCCGCACACTTGCATGTTGCGGATTAGCTTGATCCGATAGCGCAGGTTGTGTATCTGGCGTTTCACCCGCGGGTCGGGCCGATCCCGATAATTTTGATAGAGCTCGCGCATGAGCGCGGCCAGCGACAAAAAGCGATTGGTGTAGGCCAACAGCAGCAACGAAATTGCGGGGAAGAGCAGCGCAGGCGTGGTTAAGGTTAAATCCATGGGAAATTACTCGTGGTCGTTCTGGCGAAAGTTATGTTGCTTCCCATCCCGTGGTAGCGGCGATGAGTTGCACAATCCCACTGGTGTAGAGATGGTCAAGTAGAAAGAGCCTATCCTGAAATACGGTTGCAGTGGGCAACCATCGTCAGCCAACTATGTCGCTGCCGAGAATTTCTGGACAGGTATAAAGTATGGTCAGTCGCAACTCGGGTTATCAGGATGACGTTGCTCACGTGTTGCAACAGCCACGTGCCATCGCAAGCAGACGGGATAAAGCAGTGGCCGGCGTAGACCATTCTCTACTTTGCAAAAACATTCCAAATTTTGCAAAAACAGATACTTTGCAAAAATACCTTGACAGCAAACAGGAGTAATGCTACACTCTTTGCAGAATCTAGCAAAATGTGTTGATGGAGCCGAGTAGACAGTAAAACGTTCTGCAGCGAGCCTGGGGTGGTGAGAGCCGGGCGAACCCTTTACCGTCGAAGATCCCTCCGGAGCAGTGGCCTGAACCCATGTGAGCTGGCAGCCGTACCTGGCAGCGACGCATGCAGTAAGCGCCAACGGTGTCACGAGCCGTTACTGTCGTGGCGAACTCGCCTGATCGGTTTGAACCAACAGTCACGGCGGCTTTGCAGCAAGGTGTTCGCCTTCTACCACAGATAAATCTTCCGGGAGATTGATCTTTACCGGGATTGATCTGTACGAAGAACATACTGGTAGCGTGGCGAGAACCGGGGTGGTACCGCGGACTTTCGAGCCCGTCCCCGTTTGGGGGCGGGCTTTTTTGTTGCCCAAAATCAGCTACCGGAGCCATTGGTGCCGCATGTCTATTATTGGGGATTTGCCAACCGAACCGATCTTCTTTGTGACCCAACAGAGCGTGGGCCGCGAACCGGTGTTGAGCAACGAAATGATGATGCGTCTGCTGCAGGCCGCGCTGCAACAGGCCAAAGCACGCTACAGCTACGAGCGCATTGGCTATCTCCTGTTGCCCGACCAGATTCAGCTTCTGCTGAGCCCCCGCGACAACAGTCGGCTCGATCAGATCATGCAGCAGATGCGGCAATCTTTTCAAATGGAATATCGAGAGTTGTTGCACATGCGGGGCACAACGTTGTTGTGGGAAGAGCAGTACGCAGCCCGGCGCGTGCAAGAGACGGCCGAGTTGGCTGCTTATTTGGACCACATGCACTATCAACCCGTACAGCTGGGGCTGGTGGCACGGCCCGAAGCATGGCCATACAGCAGCTTTGCGCTGTGGCAGAAACGGGGTGTCTATCCACCGCGGTGGGGGTGGATAGACATCCCGTGTGATTGAGAGCATGTCCCGCTGTGCTTTATGTTGGAAAGGAACTTGTCAATGAGCGCTCAAATTCGTCTCTTGACCGCTGATGATGCCGCGGCCGTGCAGCAATTGCGGTTGCGTGCGCTACAGGAACATCCCACGGCATTTGGCTCTTCTCATGAAGATGAAGAGCAACGGTCAATTGAAGCAGTGGGCGAGCGGTTAGAGGCCACCGCTGATAATTTCTCGCTGGGGGCATGGCAGCACGGGCGTCTGATTGGCATGATTGCATTGCGCCGCTCGCCAGGCAGCAAAGTACGCCATCGTGCTGGTGTCGGCGGAATGTACGTGGCAGGCGATATACGGGGCCAGGGGATTGGCAAGGCGCTGCTTCACGCATTACTTGCTCGTGCGCCAACCCTTGTTGATCTGGAAGAGATCGTGTTGGCTGTGACGGTTGGCAACACAACGGCCCGAGCACTCTATCTGGCGAGTGGTTTCAAGCCCGCATACATCGAAGAGCGCTATCTCAAAGTGGAGAATCGCTACTATGATCTCGAGTGGATGAGTCTACGGATCGTTTCAAATGAACAAAAAGATGAATGACGATGATCGAGAAGATAATCGAGAAGATGAGCGAGAAGATGAGCGAGAAGGAATGAACCGGGAAGCATGAGCAGAAACAGGGAAAACAATGGTTAAAGAGCAAAGAAAATCAACCTTTACACCCGTTCCCACCGCGGTCGATTATCCAGCGATGGAAGAGCGGGTACTGCAGCGGTGGCAGCAGCAAGCGATCTTTGAGCGGACGCTGAGCGAACGGGCCGACGGACCCCGCTATGTCTTTTTCGAGGGACCACCGACCGCGAATGGTCGGCCAGGCATTCACCACGTGTTGGCGCGCGCGTTCAAGGACATGTTCCCCCGCTACAAGATCATGCAGGGCTATTACGTGAAGCGCAAGGGGGGCTGGGATACCCACGGCCTGCCCGTGGAGATCGAAGTGGAGAAGCAGTTGGGGCTGAGTGGCAAGGAACAGATCGAAGCCTTTGGCGTCGAAGAGTTCAACCGCCGCTGCCGTGCCTCGGCCATGGAATACATCAAGGAATGGGAAGAGCTGACCGATCGCATGGGCTTTTGGGTCGATAAAGAGGAAGCCTACGTGACCTTTAAGCCAGAATATGTAGAATCGATCTGGTGGATCCTCAATCAATTCTGGCAGAAGGATCTGCTCTATCAGGGGCACAAAGTGGTTCCCTATTGTCCACGCTGTGGCACCCCACTGAGTAGCCACGAATTGTCGCTCGGCTACAAGGAAGGCACAGTTGATCCCAGTGTCTATGTGAAATTCAAGATCCGGGATCGCGCGGATGAATATCTGCTCGCCTGGACCACAACACCGTGGACCCTGCCGGGCAATGTGGCGCTGGCCGTTGGCCCCAAGATCAACTACGTGAAGGTGCGCGATGTTGGCGGCGACATCCTCTATCTGGCTGCAGCACGGGCCGAAGCCGCGCTGGAACCGGGCTATGAAGTGTTGGCGACGCTCAGCGCCGATGAGTTGGTGGGGCTGCAATATGAACCGCTCTACAGCTTCTTCCCCGTGACAGAGGAGTATGCCTACGTCGTCGCCGCAGATTACGTGAGCACTGAGGATGGCACCGGTATTGTCCACATCGCGCCCGCGTTTGGGGCCGATGATATGGAAGTGGGCCGCACGCATGGTCTGCCGCTGATCATGACGATCAATGAAGCAGGCGAATTTCTGCCCGAGGTGACCTGGGCGGGTACCTTTGTCAAGGACGCGGACCCACAGATTGAGGCGGAGTTGGCGAGCCGTGGCCTGCTCTACAAGAGCGGCACCATTGAGCATACCTACCCGTTCTGTTGGCGCTGCGACACGCCCCTTCTGTACTACGCGAAGCGCTCCTGGTACATCCGCACAACGGCCCACAAGGATGAGCTAATCGCGCTCAACCAGCAGATCAATTGGGTGCCCGACCACATCAAGAATGGGCGCTTTGGCGGTTGGCTGGAAAATAACATCGATTGGGCCTTGGGACGCGACCGCTATTGGGGCACCCCCCTGCCGGTCTGGAAGAGCGATGCACCGGGCAGTACCTATATGGAATGCATTGGCAGCCGCGAAGAGTTGTCGGACAAAATGGGGCGCGATCTGAGCGATCTGGACCTGCACCGCCCCTATGTCGATGAGCTGACGTGGGACGCGCCCGATGGTGGCGTCATGCGCCGCGTGCCCGAGGTGATCGACGTCTGGTTTGACAGTGGTTCGATGCCGGTTGCGCAATATCACTATCCATTTGAAAACCAGGCAGTGTGGGAAGAACAGCAACAGGCCGATTACATCTGCGAAGCAATCGACCAGACCCGGGGCTGGTTCTATTCGCTACACGCAATCAGCACGCTGCTCTTTGACCGCCCCGCCTATAAAAATGTGCTCTGTCTCGGCCACATCCTGGCCGAAGATGGCAGCAAAATGAGCAAATCTAAGGGCAACGTGGTCAACCCGTGGGAGATCTTCGACGAACATGGGGCGGATGCCACGCGCTGGAACATGTACACGGCTAGTCCACCCGGCAACAGCCGCCGCTTTAGCTCGAATCTGGTGGGTGAGACGGTGCGCAAATTCCTGAACACACTCTGGAACACCTACAGCTTCTTTGTCACCTACGCCAACCTGAATGAGCGTTGGCAGCATGACGAGCGCACTGAGCAGCTGTTGGATCGCTGGGTGCTTGCGGAGCTGAATAAATTGGTGCGCGATGTAACCGTGGCCTACGAGACCTATGACGTTTTGGGCGCAACCCGGCCAGTGGCAGAATTCGTCGATAGCGTGAGCAATTGGTACGTCCGTCTCAGTCGCCGCCGCTTTTGGGAAGGTGACGCCGCGGCACTGGGCACGCTCCACGAGGTGCTGACCAAAGTGAGCCAGCTGATTGCACCGGCAACGCCCTTTGTTGCCGACGAGCTTTACCAGAATCTGGTGTTGAGCGTGGATCCCACTGCGCCTGCCAGCGTTCACCTGAGCCATTGGCCGGCCGCGGATGAAGCGTTGATTGACCCAGAGCTGAGCGGTGATATGGCGCTGGTACAAAAGGTGACCAGCCTGGGCCACGCAGCCCGCCAAAACGCCAATCTGAAGGTCCGCCAGCCCCTGGCACAGGTCGTTGTGCGCACCCGCAACGCAGAGGAACAAGCAAGTCTCAATCGCCTGGCCGCGCTTGTGCTCGACGAGCTCAACGTGAAAGCGATTGCTTTTGCCGATGCCGCTGGCGATCTGGTAGACGTGGAAGTATTTCCCTTCCCCAAACAGCTGGGGCAGAAATATGGCCGGGGCTATCCGGTGATCCGCAAAGCCATGGCTGGGATGGATCAGGCAGCGCTGGCAAGCCACTTTCAAGCTGGTGAGAGCGTCACGCTGGAAGCCGAAGGCAGCAGCTATGCAATCGCACCCGAAGATGTGGAGGTACGCAGCACGCCACGGGCCGGCTATAGCGTGGCCGAAGATGGTGGCTACCTAGTCGCGGTGACCACCGAGCTGACGCCCGCGCTGGAAGCAGAAGGCAACGCGCGCGAGCTGGTTCGCCGTGTTCAGCAGCTGCGCAAAGATGCCGGTCTGGAGATCAGCGATCGGATCACGCTCTATGTCTCGGACGCCGCGAGCACGAATGAGTTGCTGGCTACCTTTGGCGACTATGTTCAGGCAGAAACGCTGGCAACAAAGCTTGTGCAAGACAACATGCCAGAAGATGTTGAGCAAGCCCATTTCGAGCTGGGCGATGCCAATGTGACAGTGGGGTTGGCAAAGGCTTAACGGGAAAATCTGCGGGATAGATGTTCGTGAAAGAGAGAGCGGGGAGATGCTGCCGTAAGGATCAGCGTTCCCCGCTCTTTTTTGTGCTGCTTTTGCCCAACCCATTAACCCATTGACCGATTGATCTGGGCAGAAGGGAGTTCTCAACGTTGCACGGAAGGCAAATAGAGTTGGTGGGCCACGGTCACAACCACCGTCTGCTGCACCGTTTGGCCGTGGGTATCGACGACGCTCAAGCGAATAATGTGGTTCCCGGCAGGCAGACCAGTGGGTAGCGTGAACTGTTGACCAGTCACGACGGCACGGTCCATGCCGTCGATGGTCCAGGAAAAATCTTCCGGCGCCAGCGTGCCATCTTCAAAATCGATTGCAGTGCCGAAAAAGACGATTGATTCACCCGGGCGATAGTACTGATCCGCAGGCCCGTCGATGGTCACGACCGGGGCTTTGTTGGCAATGGCGCCAATCTCTAGTTCCACCTGTGTGCGCTGTGTGCTGTTGCCAGCAATGACCTGTATTCGACCCGCGGTGCTGCCAGTAAGCTGTTGCTTTGGAATGGTATGGGAAGTCGTCGGTGCGCGGAGGCTATGGGCGACTGTGCGCCAGCTGTTGCCGAGATCGGCGCTGTAGCGCACCATGACGAGCGGATAGGCAGGATCAGCGTCCTCTGCTGTCCAGTGGACGCTGATCGAATCGCCATGATCAGTATAGGTAGCGCTGAGTGTTGGTGGAGACGTGGCGACTGCGAGTTCATCGAGCACCTGATTTGCGTGCCAGAGTTGAATCGCATCTGCTGCTGAATTATAGGGCAGAATAAAGCCAAAGCTGCCTGTCGATGCATTCTCTCCATCTGTGTGTGCGTCCAAGTGCGCATGTTGGGCAGCAGTGGTCGACGGCTCCACTAGCGGTACATCCAGATTGGGCACTTCCTCATCTTCGCCAGTGATCATCTCTGGCACAAATGCATGGCGAGCGAGGATTCCCCCGGCATTATCGACAATGCGCACCTCATAGGGACCTTGACCACCGTCGTTGATTACCGCGTCGGAGCGAATTGGATAGGTGTTGTAGAGAGTGCCCCGCTTCCCGGCATCGCTAATTGTCCCTGCAATGAGCCAACCCGACATTTCCCCGTGACCCGATTGCGCCCTGACCATGGTCGCTTGCATCGACGCGATCGCGTTGAAGAGCCGCTGGTAGTTGTAGACGGAGATCCATTGCCGCGGCGCGGGCGACGTAAAACAGTAGCTCATCACATCCTTGTGGGTCGGTGGCACCAACGTCATCGTTGGCAGGTAGAAGCCAACATCTGCTATCTCTGCCGTGCTGTTGGGGAAGCCCGCTGCCCCTGTTGTGCCACACGGTGCGTGCCCCAAACCAAAGTTGTGCCCCACTTCATGTGACGCCATGTGCTCTTGCAGCGAGATGTACGGGTTGGGGTAGCCTGGGTCGGATTGTCCATCGCCATCATAATCGATGATCATAGCGGTTGTCTCCAGGCCAACTGCTGTACTGCCCGGCAGATAGCCCAGACCACCCACGGCAGGTTTGGGTGTCAAGGTTCCTGGATAGCAACACCCCGGGGCCACCGTTACAACACCATAGTATATGGGATAGGGCGCGCTGGGATCGGCAACTTCGCTGTTGCGCAATTGTCGGATCTCCAGGAGCAAATCGGCCCAACCGTCACGCGTATAGAGATCGCCAGTGAAGAGATACTCGCTGTGGATTGAAAATTGAACATTGGGGATGGGGAAAAGTTCTTCCAGATAGCCCAGTCCAAATTTGGTTGTGCCATCAAGTGTAGGCCGATAGATGTCGCCCGTGCCATTTAGCTGGAACGCAATTGGCACGAGAACGAGCTCCAGCGGATCGATTGTGTTGAAGAAGAGCTGATAACGCTGCTCGTTGTTGGCATAACTATTTTCGACCACCGTGGCCGCTGGATTGATCGTGGCCTCGATGGTAAGTGGACCGGCGGCAAGCCAGCTGGTCGGGAAGAGGAAATTCAGGGTCTGTGCGAATTGTCTACGGTTGGGGTCTTCTACCGCGGCAAATGGTGCCCCACTCGTGAGCGGATCGAGCGGCGATCCAACAAGTTCGACGCCATCGCGGAATGCACGCAGGTGACCCGTGACATCGGCAACAGAGCCGCCATAGCCATTGACCCCAACGGTCAGCCGGGCCAGGAGAGGCTTGTTGGCGACTAAAGGCGCATCATTGTTGATTGTCTGGATGGCTTGGGTGAATTCTACGTTGGCAATCGTCAGATCCGGTCCCGATACAGTCGGCGTTGCCGTCGCTGTCGCTGTCGGCGTCGCTGTAGGGGTTGCGGTCACTGTGGGCGTGGCCGTCGCCGTTGCGGTCGCCGTTTCTGTTGGCGTCGCCGTTGCTGTCGCCGTTTCTGTTGGCGTCGCTGTAGGGGTTGCAGTCGCTGTGGACGTGGCCGTCGCGGTTGCTGTCGCCGTTGCTGTTGGCGTCGCGGTTGGGGTCGCGGTCGCTGTGGGCGTGGGCGTCGCGGTTGCTGTAGCGGTTGGGATAGATGTCGCCGTTTCTGTCGGCGTTGCCGTTGGCAGCACGGTCGCTGTGGCCGTTGCTGTAGCTGTCCCTGTGGCTGTCGCCGTTTCTGTTGACGTCGCGGTCGGGGTTGCGGTCGCGGTTGCTGTGGGCGTGGCCGTCGCGGTTGTGGTCACTGTCGCGGTTGGGATAGATGTCGGCGTTGCCGTTGGCAGCACGGTCGCTGTAGCCGTTGCTGTGGCTGTCCCTGTAGCCGTTGCCGTTTCTGTGGCTGTATGGGTTGCGGTCGCGGTCGCGATTGGAGTCTCTGTGGCCGTCGCGGTCGGGGTTGGAGTTGATGTTTGTGTGGGCGTTGCTATTGGCGGCGCCGTTGGGAGCGTCGTTGCTGTGGGTGTGGCTGTCCCAGTATGCATCGGGGTCGCGGTGGCCGATGGGGTGGTTGTTGGCTCCGGTACATTCTGCACGATGATGACGCCTGCCATACCAACACCACCGGGCGCACCGTGCAGCTCACAATAGTAGCCATACTCGCCAGCTTCATGAAAGGTATATTGTACCTCTGTCCATGAAGAGCCGGCACTCCCATCCTGCTCGCCCAGTCGGAAGAGATCGTTATCTTCACGCACATTGTGAAAGCCATTCTGCCGCCACCAGACGACGGTATCACCAACAGAAATGGTAATCGTCTCGGAGATGAATTGATTGTCATTCAACAGAACAAGATGTGTTGCGCCCTCACTAATCTGCGCGGTGGGTGTGGGGGTGGGGGTTGCAGTGGCAGGATCCTGTACTTCAAAACGATAGCCAACATCGACGAAGAAGGTGACTGTCCCCGCTTTGGCATTGGTCTCGATTGGGTTGCTTCCCGCAATGAGCTCATGGTCCGGCGGAAATGTACTTTCATCGATATGGGCCAGGGTGACGCCCGCGCGCACAGTGGCAGAGAAGTAACCGTTTACAGTTGTACGGGTTTGTGTATAGCCATGGCTGTCGACAATCAGAATGTCCAGGTCGTCGAGCCCCGTCTGTTGCCATCCAAGATGGTTGGCGCGCGTCGTTGCTGGCACAGGCTCCTGATAGATGTAGCCCATAACCACAGCCCTGGCTTCCAGCTCATCATCTGACACGCCATAATAGTGGCTTACAGCCGTGGCTGAAACAACGGCTTGGTGCGCGAACCCACTGACAGTAGCATGATTGACATATTGTCCCAGCTCTACCGTGCCCAGTTGCAGACAGGTGAGCGTTTCCCCCGGCATTAGGGTGGAGCCCGGACAGTCGACATGCTCCTCCTGATCATCATGGAGCGAGATGTCAGTCACCGAGACGGTCCCGCTATTGGTAATGTGATAGGTCCACGTGACCACCGTGCCCGCGCGGAGCGTTGGCCCAGGCAGCAGCTCCGCCAGCACGCCATTTGTTCGTTTTTCCAGCACAAGCGGCCCAGCCACCTGATCTTCTGTTAGATGGTAGAAGCCGAAGTCAACGTGATTATTCTCGCTAGAGAATCGCTCTAGCTGACCATCATCGACCGCATCATAGAGTTCGATCGGACCGCTCATCACAAAATAACGTTGCTGCGACGTATGGTGGGCCAGCCCATTGTTGTCGTGGTCCACACCATCATTTGGATTGGCAGAGGGGTTGGCCGTGCTCCGATATTGCCAAAGTGCCCCTGATTCTTGAAAATTTTCGGAGGGCAGCATGACAATGTAGCTCATCGAGGTAGCATTGGCTGCGGACACGCCATTAACATCTTGCACATCTGATAGCGAAAAGGTGTAAACACCTTCCTGATTCGTTGTTGTCGCAGCCACGAATCCATCATCATCAGCAACAAACGTTTGATCCTCGCGATTGTCCCGATAGAGCTTGACGATGACATTGGCAATGCCGGCTTCATCATCATCGAACCAGCCATTTTGATTGCGGTCATGCCAGAGCTGATTGCCAATCGCTACCACCGTATCGAACTGTTCCAGCGAGCGCGATGGATTGGCTACATTGGCGTTCGAGGCATGTGCCGGCGCGGTTAGTACTCCTGACACAGGAGACAAGACAAAGAGAACAGCAAATGAAAAGAAGAGCCATTGAGAGACGTGAGGCAGACGTGGGGAAGGCATGACCAACATCCTTACTTTGTGGATAACAGAGCACGGGCCGAAGAAAAGTAAGCCATCGGGTAGCGGCCTTGCAGAGGGGGGAGAGAAGTGCGCTCTGAAGACAAGAAGCAATCGTTCACTAACTGTGCTTACGTACTATGCTTATGGATTGTAAGCACAGTCAAGTATATAGGACTTCCGATCAAAAAGAGTGGGTCAACTATTGCAACCACTCCCCGCTACATTGTTGACTCCCGGTCGCCATTCCCGGTGGTGTTGGTAGTACCCTGGCACCAAGCAAACCCTCGTTTACCAGCGTACGGCTTGGAACTCATGTTGCACACGTTCAGTGGAGCTAGCGCCCAGCGTGAATGAACGACCTGAGCATGCCAAAGAGTGTAACGTACACGCTACCAAGTAGGGAGGGAGCCCGTGGTCCCCATGGGCACCGGCAAGTGGATTCCCCCAAGCGAATGATTCCCCGTCGTTCCTGCTCAACAGGATAGATCCCTGCGCAACTTGAGCGCGCAAGCGGAAACCGAAGTGAGCGATCGGCACAGTCTCGATTCCCTGCATCCCAGCAACAGGGTATATAATCAGGCGAAACCGCCAAGCGGAAGCGGGGTTCGCTCTCCTGTCCAATCGCGTTGACAAGGCTCTGCCTACAGTGCGGTTGGCTTGAAAACGGTAAGTTTCCCGCTTGCCGGAACCTCTGTTTTCAAACAGAGCCCACTTTAGTTGCCATTGCACGCACAAGGCATCTGTACTCCCCGCGATTTTGGCAATGCAAACGAAGGCAAACTGCTGAGCAGCGCGATCGCTTTGCCTGTGAATCTAGAAAAGAATGTGATTATGTCTGCCATCGGCCACCCCTACCCACCCACTCAACGCCAAGAATGTGCAGAGACGCTGCACGGAACGACAGTCTCTGATCCCTATCGGTGGTTGGAAGATCTCAACGGTGCTGATACACAAGCATGGATTGCTGCACAAAATGAGATCACAGAGGCGTACTTGGCTGCGTTGCCCTGGCGCGCACAGATCCGCGCACGGTTGACGGAGCTGTGGAATTACGAGCGCTACGGTGTCCCTTTTCGGCGCGGCAACCGTTATTTCTTCACCCGCAACGATGGGCTTCAGAATCAATCCGTGCTCTATTGGATGAACAACCTGGACGACGAACCAACGCTGCTGCTGGATCCCAATACCCTTTCGGATGATGGCACGGTGGCACTGAGCGGCCATGCCGTGAGCGACGATGGTTCACTGCTCGCCTATGCACTTTCTGCCTCGGGATCAGATTGGATGGAGTGGCGGGTGCGCGAGGTTGAATCGGGCAAGGATCGGCACGATCTGGTGCAGTGGGCAAAGTTCACCGGCGCATCGTGGACAACCGACAACGCCGGTTTTTTCTACAGCCGCTACGATCAGCCGGCCGAGGGCGAAGCCTACAAAGATTCAAATTACCATCACAAATTGTACTATCACCGTTTGGGCACCACACAGGCTGAAGACGAGTTGATCTATGAGCGGCCCGATCAAAAGGAGTGGAATTTTGGTGGCTACGTCACCGATGATGGCGACTATCTGATCATCTATGTCTCGCGCGGCACCTTCCGCGAAAATGGGATCTTCTATTGCGATCTACGTGACCCCGGTGGTCCCGTTGTTGAGCTGCTCAATCAATTTGACGCGGCCTATCACTTTGTGGGCAACGATGGTCCCCTCTTCTATTTTCGCACCGACCACAGCGCGCCGCTCGGGCGTCTGATCGCCGTTGATATTCGCCAACCAGCTGAATCCAACTGGCAGGAGTTGATCCCAGAAAGCCAGGACACGCTACGTAGCGTCAACCGCGTCTATCGCCAGTTCGTCACCAACTATCTGCACGATGCCCACAGCCTGGTCAGGATTTTTGATGCAGAAGGCGCGCTGATACGCACCGTTGAGTTGCCGGGGATCGGCACGGTGGCTGGCTTTGGCGGGGATCAGGACGAGCGGGAGACCTTCTACAGCTTCACCAGCTTTACAACGCCAGGTATCGTCTATCGCTATGATCTGGAAACGGGCGAGAGCAATCTCTTTCGCCAGCCGACCTTGCAGTTTGATCCCGATCTATATGAGACAAAACAGATCTTTTATGCGAGCAAAGATGGCACGCGGGTACCAATGTTCCTCTGCCACAAAAAGGGGCTGGCGATCAATGCCAAAACACCCGCATATCTCTACGGCTATGGCGGTTTCGACATCCCGCTGACGCCCAACTTTGCGGTCAATGTGTTAACTTGGCTGGAAATGGGTGGCATCTTTGCCCAGCCCAACCTGCGCGGTGGCGGGGAGTATGGCAAGAGGTGGTATGAAGCGGGGAAGCTGGAGCAGAAGCAGAATGTTTTCGACGATTTTATCGCCGCGGCCGAATGGCTGATCGAAAACGGCTATACATCAACGCCCAAGCTGGCCATTGGCGGTGGCAGCAACGGTGGGCTGCTCGTTGGCGCGTGCATGACGCAGCGTCCCGATCTCTTTGCGGCCTGCCTACCCGCGGTCGGTGTGCTCGATATGTTGCGCTTTCACAAATTTACCATTGGCTGGGCGTGGGTGTCGGATTATGGTTCGCCCGATGATCCCAAACAGTTTCAGACGCTACTCGGCTACTCACCCTATCACAACATCAAGCCGGGTACACACTATCCGGCAACATTCGTCACCACGGGCGATCACGATGATCGGGTCTTTCCGGCCCACAGCTTTAAATTTGCCGCGGCCTTACAGCATGCCCAAGCAGGTCCGGCCCCCACACTCATTCGCATTGAGACCAAAGCTGGCCACGGCGCGGGAAAACCAACGGCCAAGCTCATTGAAGAGGCTGCTGACAAATGGGCCTTTGTGATCGATGCATTGGAGATGGAGCTATGAGACGATTGCTCGCCATATTGCTGCAACGTTGTCCCGTCTGTATGCAGGGACCAATCTTCCGTTCATTCCTCGAATCACACAAGCAATGCCCCCACTGTGGTGTGCTCTATGAACGCGAACATGGCTACTATCTCAATTCCATGTTTATTGCCTATGGGCTCGGGTTTCTCGTCCTCTTGCCATCGGCCTTCTACCTTTTTTGGCTCGACTCGAGCGTAGCCTTCTTTTCCATCGCCATTGTTCTGGAAACCATTGTGCTCTGGCCCCTTATCTTCCGCTATTCACGTGTTTTTTGGATGCACATGGATCAGGTACTTGATCCACGGACAGCGCCCGCGGATTTGGATGTGGACCAAGAGTCTGAGCGAGAAGCACCGTTACAACTGCCATAACTCGCGACTGTTCTGCACGGTTCCAGTCAACGAAAAATGTTGCAACTACAGTGCGGTTGGCTTGAAAACGGTAGGTTTCCCGCTTGCCGGAACTACTGTTTTCAAACAGAGCCCACTTTACATCGGTACCGTGCCCACTGCCTTGGTGGTAAAGCTCAGTGCCATGTAGCCCAGAATTGCCAGAACACCACTCATGCAGACAACATCTAGGGAGCCCATTGGCTTGGCCACTGACCAGCGCGCTCTCTGCTCTACGCTATTCATGGAGCGCTATTTGTGCAGCGCTACGTTATTCATGGAGCGCTCTCTGCGCTACGTTATCCATGGAGCGCTATTGTTCAGCGCTACGCTATTCATGGAGCACTATTTATTCAGTGCTACGTTATCCATGGAGTGCTATTGTTCAGCGCTACGTTATCCATGGAGCACTATTTATTCAGTGCTACGTTATCCAAAGGAGCAGCCGACCTGGTGGAGCAGTGCCTGTTGGTCTGCGCTGTTTTCCAGATCGGGTGCACTCCAGATCGTCCAATCCGCGTGCCAGAGCGAATCATCGTAATACGCGGCGAAATAGAGCTGCTCCTGCCTGCCCCGCTGCCCCAACACGCAGTAGAGCGCACGTGGCACGGTTGGCAAGCTCAACATGTCGCCGCGCTCGATCAGTTGCAGGCTATCGGTCAATTGGGCAAAGGCACGTAGATCAGTGCCGCGCGCCGCATTGTTGATGATCGCTGCGGGCAGCGCCTGCCGGAAGGCTACCTGCCAATCGGGCGTGCGCCGGCCCTCGGCAATCACCACTGCCCCCAAAAGCACCAAGATCAGAGAACAGAGCAACAACAAAAATCCATATCGACGTCTACCCAATCGTCTTCCCACGATCTGCTCCTTCCAGCCCACAGTCCACCCATCAGTCCCAGTACATCATCCAGTACGTCATCCGGTGTATCAGCTCATGGTGAAAGCATCTTGGCGGCCAAAGTGCCTCTCTTGCTCACGGCGCAGTTGCCAGAGCGTCGATTGTTCTGGCTCCACCACCGCATCACCAGTAAGCAGAGCAGCTTCGGCCAGATTTTTCCAGAGCAAATTCCCATTGCCCAGGTGTAGCGGCAGTGGATTGGCCGGTGCGAGCGCGCGGGCTGGCGCCATCAACGCCCGCAGATCGGGGCTGTGGTCATTGCCGATTTGCTCGCCGGCGGCCATCGACCGACGCAACTGGGCCACCACATCAACCCGCGGTTGCGGCAATGTCTGGCTGGTTCCAGTGCCCTGCAGCCCCGCCCGCAAAATCGATAGGGGCGTCTCGACGCCACAGAGATGGTAGGGGCGATAGATGACCGCGGCGGTGCCTCGGCTGTTGGGAATCAAACCTTTGGTGTGCAAGATGTGGCGGGAGTAGTCGGTTTCACAAGCCACGACCACAAAGACACCACCGCCCAAGCCTGCTTCGTGGGGTTGCCGCAGACAGGTGACACAGTCGATCGCGCCCCGTTGGCCGAGAATGCCCCCCTCGTCCACTGGCACGAAGAGTTCGGGCAACTCGGCAATGTGCAAGGCAGGAGTGTGGGTTGTGGCCACATCGGGCAGCAGCGCGGTGCTGTTGGCCGCGATGGCCAATTCCGTCAGATCAAAGCCGCCGACCTGGGGCAGTGCCGCCGTGGCTTCCCCGCGCGCGGCCACGAACTCGGCCGCGTGCCCCGGCTCGATGGCACCAAAGTAGGGCCATTGCTCAGCAGTTGGAGTCACGCAATGTTGACCACAGCGGACCGTGCCCGCGGCCAGGTCATAAACATATTCAGCATCGCGTGCCTTGCCGCCACAGATCACCTCCAGCCCCAGCAACCGCGCCCATTCCACCAGCGCAATCAATAGACCGTGTTGATCCCCGTCCGCGGGCGTGTAGACCACCCCGGCCCGCCGCGCCCGTTCGGCCAGCATCGGTCCCACCGCGGCGTCGGTCTCTTTGGTGACCATCACCACATGTTTGCCGTGGTCAATGGCGGCCAAGGCATGGCGGGCACCTGCTTCTGGCACCCCGGTTGACTCCAGCACCACATCCACGGGCAGATCCCAGAGCAGGCTGGCATCGGTCAGGATCACCGCCTGTTGCCGAGCCAGTGCGGTCAGGGCTGCTGTGCTGCTTTCGCAGATGGCAATATCTGTGGGCGCAATACCGGCACGGATGTATGCCTGTTTGGCGGCGGCCACATCCAGATCGACCACCACCGGCACCTGCAACGGCGGGATTGATGCAGCCTGAGTGACAACGGCGGTGGCAAAGTGACCCGTGCCAATGACCGCCGCGGTGACTATTTGGTCCGCGGTTATTGCAATCGGACACATACGCTTCTCCCATCTGGTTGTTCTGCAGGGGCAGGTCGATTGCTCTCCCCGATTCTGTTCTGGCGGCACCACGGCCTCTGGCCTTTGGCTTGCAGAGAGCCCCATGCAAATCGGCCAGGAAGCGAACGTTTCCTGGCCGATGGCTTGATGAGCAGGTTGCGTGCCGGGCCTGCCTTGGCAGCACAGGAAGAATGTGCTTTACAGGTGCAATAGAATTTTGGCGACGGGACCCGGTTTGTCGAGGAGACGCTCGAAGCAGGCACCACCTTCGGCGAGCGGCGCTTTGAGCAGCCAGGGATCGATCTCGATCCGTCCTTCGGCCAACCACTGAAACGCATCTTCGAAATCGAGCGGCGTATACGCAAAGCTGCCCTGCACGCTAATCTCGTTGCGGATGAGCAGATTTGCTTGAATGTTACTCTCTTCATCATGCAGGCCAGTGAAGATCACCTGGCCGCCGGGGCGAATGGCATCCAGACATTCGCGACGGGTAGCCGTTGCGCCCACCGCGTCAATCGCGACATCCGCGCCCGCGCCGTCGGTGGCCGCGCGCACGGCGGCTACCACATCATCCTGCAATGGGTTGAGCACCTGCACGCCAAAATGTTGACCAATGGCAATGCGGTCGGCGTCGGTATCGGTTGCGATGATCGACTGTACGCCCATCGCCTTGACCACTTGCAGCGTGAGCAGCCCAATTGGCCCCAACCCAGTGATCAATACGCTGTCGGTGGCAGTGCAGCCAGAGAGACGAGCCGCGCGCAATGCACAGCCCAGCGGTTCAGTGAGCGCGGCATGCTCCAGGCTCATGCCCGCGGGCAGCGGATAGACATTTGCGGCGGGGGCAGTGACATATTCAGCGTAGCTGCCGGGCCGGTGGATGCCGAGGATGTTGCGCGGTAGCGCCAGATTGTGACGCCCGCGCAGGGCTGCCTTGGACCAGGGCGGGCTAATCAATGGGTTGACGGTCACCTGTTGGCCCGTGGCCAGTGCGTCATTGATCGACGCAGCATTTTCGCCCAGGGCTACAATTTCACCGGAAAATTCGTGGCCCATGATCAGGGGCGGCACACGCAACGAGTTGTGGCCCAGGTAGCCACCCAGTTCCGAGCCGCAGATGCCAGAGTAGGCAACACGGATCAATACTTCGTCGGCCGCCGCTTCTGGGCGGTCGACATCACGCATGTTCATTTGGCGGGGGCCTTCCCAAACAAGGGCTTGCATTGGATTCAATCGCTTTCTATTTTCGCTAATTTGTCAGTCGTGAATCAGTTGGTTGTGGAAAATTTGCTCTGGGTTTGCCCAAATTGTAGCACTCTTTGCCGGGGTTGCATAGCAGCCAACTCACACCGCGTGCAGGTCGGTTCTGGCGCGACGCCTGCGTATGCCCAACGTTATATACACCCATCTCACCTTCCTCTGCGCGCCAATGATGCACAAGCCTACGTGCTCACGGCAAACGGTGGCGTAATGGCCAATGCATGGGCTGGTGCATCAGGCAAAGCGAACTGTAGGATCACCTCCACGCCAGCATCACGTTGCCGCCAGGGGATCGTCTCATCCCGGCCCAGCAAACGAATGGTGGTCTCTGCGCTGGCGTGCACACCGGGCAGCAGCATTGGCCCCGCATTTGGGGTGTCGAGCAAAATTGTATAGAGCGTCTCCGCGTTGCGCGTAAAGCGCACGTCGACACCGCCGTCGGTTTGCCCCTCTGCTCGCTGCCACGGTCGGGTGGCAAAGATGGCGTCGCCATTGACAGCGAGCCAAGCGCCCAACCCCAGCAGCCGCTCCAGTTGTAGCGCCGGAATCGTGCCATCTGCCATGGGCCCAATGTTGAGCAGCAGGTTGCCATTTTTGCTGACAATATCGATCAGAGAATGCACCAGCGTCCTCACTGACTGGTACTGCTCGGGCCCTTCATTCTGATTGTAACCAAATGAAGCCCCGATCCCGCGACATGATTCCCACTTTTGGGTGCGGATTTCGCTGAAGGATCTATATTCCGGTGTTTCAAAATCAAAATGCACGTCGTTGGTACCACCCACTTGGCCATTGTCCAACGTTTGTGAAAAGCGGTTGTTGATCACACCGGTCGGTATCTTGTTGTAATAGTCGGCAAAGAGCGCGGGGAGGTCGGCGGCTTTGGGATAGGCAATGTCGTTCCAAAGAATTTCCGTGCCATAGTCATCGATCAGTTCGCGCCAGTGCGCGTTGGCATACGCCACATAGGTGGGCATTTGGGGCACGGCTTTGGACAGATCGGCAAGATCTTGCACCACCTGCGGGTGGAAAGTCCAGTCGATGCCACCCGAGTAGTAATGGGCCATGCGCAGCCCTGCCTGCCGGACAGCATCTCCCAGCTCGCCCACCAGATTGCGCGCAGCGTGATAATCGGGAATCAATGGATTGGGTGTACGGCTGGGCCACAGGAGGAATCCATCGTGATGCTTGGTGGTTAGCACAACGTAGCGGGCATGAATCTGCTTGAACAGGGCCGCCCAGGCCGCTGGATCCCAACGCTGAACAGCAGCATTGAAGTGGGGCACAAAATCGAAATAATCAAACGATGCACCATACGTTGCCCGATGATACCGTTGCGTGGGGCTGCCTTCGATCTGATACGAATTCATGTACCATTCGGCATAGGGGTTGTTGGCAAACCATTTGTCCCATTCGCCGCTGGCAACGTACTTGCCCATTTCTCCCGAGTTGGGCGCATAGGCGGGCACGGAATAGAGCCCCCAATGGATAAAGATGCCCAGCTTGGCATCATCAAACCAGGCGGGCAGGGGGTGGCGCTGAACCGATTCGTGGGTGGGTTGATAAGTCATGAGAATATCCTTTGTTACAAGCATGGAGAACTCGTGTCGGCATTGGGGGCGGGTCAATCGTGATCCTGCATTGCGCTAGGGTACATGGCGGGGCTCGCGCACCCAAAACAGCAACAGCAGCGCGCCCAGCCCGGCACAGAGAGTTGTGGCTAGAAAGAGCGTGCTATAGCCATTGCTCTGCATGGCGATCCATCCACCGAGCAACGGGGCCAACGCCATGGTCGGGGCAAGCAGGGTGTTGGTCAACCCAATATAGGTTGGCCGATCCGCGGGAGCACAAAATTCCAGGATAATATTGAGCGAAGAGGTGAGTTCCGCGGCGATGCCCATGCCTAAAAGCATGAAGACAGGTGTCAGCCAAGCCACGCTGGGAGCAAGCCAGGCCAGCAGCGCCGCCGCCATTAAGGTCGCCGCGCCGCCACCGAGCACAATTTTGTGGCCAAATCGATCGGCGACAATGCCCCAAAGTACGCCCAACAGCGCCTGGCTGCCAACCAGCACCGCGGTCAACCATCCAATGGTTGCGCCATCCACGCCCAAACGCTCGATCCCATAGACCATGTAAAAACCGGTTGCCATGGTCCCCAGCACGGCCACGGTGCGGCTGACCAAAAAGCGCGCGTAGTTGCGATCGCGACGCAATAGCAGCGGCAACGCCCGATAGTAGGCGCGGATGCCAATGCGTGCTTTGACCGTGGTGCTGGCGGGTTCACGCGTCAGGGCAAGTCCGCCCCACGAGATCATCATGATGGCGAAGCCAACGAGAAAGAGCAGGGCGAAGTTGTTGGGGAAGGCAACTTCTTCCAGCGTATAACCCACAAAGTAGGCACCGACGATACCGAGCAGCGCGCCCAGCCCATGCCCAACACCTGACCAAACGCCACGGCGGCGGGTGGGAATCACCTTGGCAATCATGTCGAACCAGGGCGGCGTGCCCACCCCCATGGCAAAGGCGGAAAAGGCGAGGCAGAGAAAGAAGAGCACCAGTGCCAGGCCGGGCAGGGAATCGGCAAAGAACCAGACCGCGAGCCCCGCCAAGAGATAACCACCCCGTTCCCCGGCACCACCGACGAGCATGACGAAGGGCTTTTTGTACTGGAGCCGCTCGGCAAAGTTGGCAATCAACAACTGGGGCAAGTTGACGCCCAAACTGTAAATTGCCGGGATCAGCCCGATCGCCAGCTTCGAGTCAGTCAGCTGATTGACCAACGCGGGCATTACTGTCTCGCGTGAGATCAAGCTGAGCCCCAACATGATAAAGACGATATCCCAAAGATTGACAAAGAAATTCCAACGTGCGTTACGTTCGACCGGCGTTGGTGCGGCCGCACCAACTGTCGTTTCGGCCATAGTTTCTGCTTTCCCTGTGCGTAATTGTTTGCAAATTGCAGTGGCAACAGCTGGCTACCAACATAGTGAGCGCAACAAGCATTTGGCAGCGGTGCTCATGGCCGTCGGAATTGCAACGTCAACACCTGTTGCCCGATACAGTGTCCCTGAACCAGCCCCGCTTCAATGGCATCACGATAGTGGATCCCACCGTAGAGGCGGGAAATGGCAGCTTCGTTGGCCATCTCCCAGAACGAGCGATAGGATCGCGGCAAAAACCCGCGGGCGGTGTGGGTGGTGTCGACAAAGGCCATCTCTCCCAGGAGCGCCGTCAGCACCTCGGCCACGGCCCCCGATTGCACGGAATGGCCTGAGGTGTATTCGGGAAACGGTGGCGTCGTCACCGGATCGGTGATCGCGGGCGTATTCCAGGTGGGGTCGATCTGCTGTTGAATGTAGGTGATGGGTCGAACACGGTTGTACTGATACTTCGTCTGCCAACATCCAATGAACGCATCGTTGAGCGCAATGCCCACGCGGGCGTAGGTTTCCGCGGCCAGGGCCAACGGCGCGCCACGTTGCCGCAGCGCCGCGGTTGTCACGGCCAGCGAGTGGCCCGGTGGCGTGGCAGTTTGGCCGGGGTCGTCGGCCCAATAGCGAGCAATGATCCGCTGCTCCGGCGTGAGCATACGTATCGTGTCGTAGACCTCCTGGGCCAAGGCATGGAAGGGTGAACCGGTCTCCTCGGCATAGGGAACAGGCGGTGCTGCGACACAGCCCTGGCCCCGATTGAGCACAAAGGGCCGATTGCTGCCCCAATGGGGCTGCAAAGCCGCGGCATAGGTGGGGGGTGTAGGCTGCCACAGCCCGCTGCCTGCAGGCGCCGTGTAATGGTTGGAGCTGTTGCGCAGTTGGCCCTCGTGTCCACCATCGGTGGCCGACCAGCCATAGATCGCCACGGCCAGCGCCCGTCCATATTGGGCAGAGCGGGCAAAGGTGGCTTCATCGAGCAGGACACGGTGGCGCTCGGCCAACTGGTACTCGAGCAGGTCGATGGCAGCGCGGTTGGCGGCATCGGTGTTGGTAAAGAGCATGCGCGTGATGCTGGCCATGGCACTATTGGCAACCGTGGGCCAGTGGTAGCGGGCGTTGGGCAGTGGTGGTGGCAATGTGGAAAGGCCATAGAGTTGGCCAACCAGCGATTGATATTCAGGTAACGCAGGCACCAGCGCTTCGTAGAGTGTAATGCCACCGTAGCCAATGGCACGGGCAGCCACTGGGGGCGTGAAGCCTTCCGTTGTCTCAATCAGTTCCAGGTAGAGATCGAACCAGGCCGTGGCCAACAGCAGATCAGTTGGTGGCGTGGCCGTGATCGGCGGCTGAGTCGTGGCCCCAGTGGATGCGGCGGTTGGCACAGTGGTTGGCAAAGAGATAATGGGCGCGACAGGGGTTGGCAAAGGCTCCACGGCTGTCGGCGGTGGCGTGGCAACGGCTGGTTGCTCCGCCACGGCGTGGCCGTCAGTGCCCCTGGCGTAGACGAGCTGCCAGCGCTGGTTCACGGGCAGATCAGCAAAGCGTTCACGCGTGCCGTCGGGCCAGAGCACCTCCACCGTGGCAATGGTGGCCGTGCCCAGCCCAAAGTAGAGGGTCGTCTCTTCGCCCGCGCCCAGGCTAGAGCCAATGCGCACCTCGCGCAGTTGCACTCGCCCCGTGCTATCAGTGAGATAGAGCCGCGTGCCCGCGGCATCACGGTTGACGGGACCGCCTCCCACCAGGTCGGCGGCAAACCAGTTGTGATCCAGCGCAGCGCGGCTCTGGTTGCGATAGAGCACATAGCCATCATTCCAATCGCCCGTCACAAAATCAACGCGCCCATCCTGATCATAGTCGGCATAGGCCACGCCCATGCTGCTGCGCGGCACTTCGTACCAAGCGGCGGGTGTCACATTGGCAAAGGTGGGGGCAGCTGTCATTTGGTCATTCGCTGGTACGCCACGGTTGTGATAGAGCAAGTTGGGGTGCCCAAAGTGCATGCCATCGGGTGGTTTTTCGGGATCGGTGCGCCGAAACTCGGTGGTGGCCATGAAGAGGTCGAGCCAACCATCGTTGTCATAATCGAAAAACGACGTGCCCCAGCCCACGGTTGCGCCGTGAATGGTATCGACCCCCGCGGCCGCGGCCACGTCGGCAAAGTTGCCCTTGCCCTGATTTTGCAGCAGTTCGCTGGGGTTGACCATGTTGGAGTAGTAAAAATCGAGATCGAGATCGTTGTCGTAGTCGCCGACGGCCAGCCCCATGCCCTCGACCACCGTGCCCGCGCCATTGGCGGCCGAAGCATCGGTCCAGCACCAGCCACCACATTCGCCGCGCAGATCGGGGCCATCGTTGCGCCAGTAGACGTTGCCAATGGGGTTCATCAACGCATCGTTGACCACATAAAGGTCGGGGTCACCATCCGCGTCAAAATCACCAAAGCTGGCCGTGAATCCAGCGCCCTGCAATTTCTCTGGCAGCAGCAGGTGCGAAACATCGGTGAAGCGGTCTCCCCCATCGTTGCGATAGAGACGATCCGCGGCCAGCGTCAGATCGACGGGATCACACTCTGGGTGGCACGACCAATTCACAACGTAGAGATCGAGCAGCCCATCGCCATTGTAATCGCCCCAGGTGGCCGAAGAGCCTTTGCCAGTATCACCCACATTCGCCAGCGCGGTGACATCGGTAAAGCTATCACCATCGTTGCGAAAGAGCGTGTTGGCTCCCTGATTGAGCACGTAGAGATCCTTGCGCCCATCGTTGTTGT
This sequence comes from Caldilineaceae bacterium, assembly GCA_965228585.1. GTDB lineage: Bacteria > Chloroflexota > Anaerolineae > Caldilineales > Caldilineaceae > JAHBVH01. The sequence goes on along the minus strand of CBDDHX010000009.1, from coordinate 1,288,567 downwards.
AATCCGCCCAGATTGCGCCGCCGCTGGGCAGGTCCGGCAGGCTGACGGCGTTGGTCAGCGGTGACTGTTCAAAGGTGCCGTCGCCTGAGTTGCGATAGAGCACGTTGGGCAGGTCATTGCCGGTGACATAGAGATCGACCCAGCCATCGCCATCGTAATCACCCCAGGCCTGACCAATGCCCAGGTAGCCACTGGTGAAATTGGGCTGGAACATGGCCCAGTTGCCTTGATGCCGCGCCACAATGCCCGCGGCGACACTCACATCAACAAAGGGGTCATCGGCCGCGTCGCGCAGACGGGTTACCAGCGGATCATCTTCCAGCCCGGGATAGGTGATCCGCCAAAGCTGGTTGCGGGGGGCAATGGGATAGGTGCGCTTGAGACCGTTGGGCCAGATGACCAGCACACCGATCACCTGCTCTTGCCCCAGCCCAAAGTGGAGTGTCAGTTCGTTGCCAGCACCCAGTGCAGAGCCATTGACCACTTCTTGCATCAGACGGCGGCCGCCGCTGAGATCGAGGTAGACGCGCGTGCCAACGGCATCGCGGTTAACGGGTCCGCCACCAATGAGCTGAATGCGCAACCAGTTGTTGGCAGCCGAGTCGCTCTCTTCATTGCGATAGAGTTGATAGCCATCGTTCCAACGTCCGCGCACAAAATCGAGCCGTCCGTCGCCGTTGTAATCGGCATAGGCCATGCCAACCGTCGGCTGCGGATCGCTCTGCCACTCTGGGGGTGTGGCAGTCTGGAACGCCCCGTCCTGGTTCTGAAAGAGAAAATCTTGATGGGGGAAGTGCATGCCCAGTGGACCCTGCATGTCGTTAAATTTTACAAAACGGGTGGTGGCGTAGTAGAGGTCGAGCCAGCCATCGTTGTTGTAATCAAAAAAGGCGGTGCCCCAGCCCACCGCTTCACTGACCGCGGTGGGCAGCGCGGCGGCAGCGGTACGCTCTTGAAAGTTGCCATCGCCATCGTTCTGCAGCAGTTGGCCCGCATCGACCATGTTGGTGAAATAGAAGTCGAGATCGCGGTCCTCGTCATAGTCACCAATGGCCAGCCCCATGCCATGCAGCACGCTGTCCGCCCCGCTGCTGCTCGAAATGTCGGTCCAACACCAACCGCCACAGGTGCCATCACGGTCCGGCCCATCGTTGCGCCAAAGCACATTGCCAATGGGATTCTGTAGCTTATCGTTAACCACGTAAAGATCGGGGTCGCGATCGTCGTCGATATCGACAAAGGTAGCTGCAAAGCCGGCACCGAGAAGTTGCTCGTGCTCCAGCAGATGGGAAACGTCTGTAAAGGTCACTGCGTCCTGTGCGTTGGGACCATTGTTCTGGTAGAGCCGGTCCTGCGCTTGTCTGTGATCGACGGGATCACAGGCGGGGTAACAGGACCAGTTGGTCACGTAGAGGTCGAGATAGCCATCCCCATTGTAATCGCCCCAAGTTGCACTCGATCCTTTGCCAGGATCACCCACACCTGTGGCGGTGGTTACATCGGTAAACCCAAGGCCTTCGTCGTTGCGAAAGAGTATGTTGCGCCCATGGGCGAGCACATAGAGATCGCGCCAGCCATCATTGTTGTAGTCGCCCCAGAGTGCGCCGCCGGTCCAGGTTGTGGGCAAGCTCACCGTGGTTGACGCGGGGGCCACTTGAAATGTACCATCGCCCTGGTTGCGATAGAGCACGCTTGCCCCCTGCCCTCCCGTCAGGTAGAGATCGCTCCAGCCATCGTTGTCAAAGTCACCCCACGCCTGGCCCATGGCCAGATAGCCGTCGGTAAACTCCCGATACTCGTGGTATTCGTCCCAACTGCCCCGGTGCAGCGCCTGAATGCCAGCCTGCTTACTCGTCTCGGCAAATTGTGCTGGCAGGACTGGAGTTGATTGGGAAACGGGTGCGCTTTGCACGGCCGCCCGCGGTTGCCACCACAGCGCGGCAAGGAGGCACAGTGTGATACCCACGGTGATACCCACGGTACATAATAACAGATGGATGGTGCGTAGCATGGCTTTCTTCATCTTCTCTCGCAATCGCTCAGGTTGCCGCCGGCGAGATGGGCAGCACTGAACGTTCAATCACAAAAGGGTGCAGCGTCAAGCACAGTCGACGATGTCGATCATGCCGAGCACTGCACCCTCGGTTGGCTACCGCTCTGCAATCAGCCCGTGGCGGATTCGCTAGGTCACGTTGACATTTGGGGAAAAGCACCAATCCATTGGGCTTCTACAGTGCGGTTGGCTTGAAAACGGTAGGTTTCCCGCTTGCCGAAACTACTGTTTTCAAACAGAGCCCACTTTACGGTGCGGTTGGCTTGAAAACAGTAGGTTTCCCACTTGCCGAACCTACTGTTTTCAAACAGAGCCCACTTTACGGTGCGGTTGGCTTGAAAACAGTAGGTTTCCCGCTTGCCGAACCTACTGTTTTCAAACAGAGCCTGCTTTACGTGAGAAGCGAGTTTGCCCCCCACGGATTTCAATGTCAACAGATCTGAAATGTTAACACACCCTAGCCTTTCAGTCCCGTCAATGCAATTCCCTGGACAAAGAGACGCTGGCCGACAAAGAAGACGACCAACACTGGAATCAGCACGATCAGGGCCACGGCCATCATATAGTGGAAATCAATTTTGCCATATTGTCCACGAAACATGTTGAGCCCAACCGAAAGAACTTGCTTATCCATGTCGCGGATGTAGATCAGTGGATAGAGAAAGTTATTCCAGTTGCCAATAAAGGCGAAGATGACGACAGTGGCCAGGGCCGGTTTTGCCAATGGCAGGATGATCGTCGCCAGAATACGCCAGGATGAAGCACCATCGATGCGGGCGGCTTCATCGAGATCGTAGGGGATACTCATGAAAAATTGGCGCAGCAAAAAGATAAAGAACGGCCAGCCGAACCACGGCGGGATCATGAGCGGCAACCACGTGTTGTTCCAGCCAAGTTTGGTAAAGAGCACATACGTGGGGATCACGGTCACTTCCTGTGGTAGCAACATGGTGCCCAACACCAATGCAAAGAGCACGTTTTTGCCCGGTGCACGCAAACGGGCAAAGCCATAGGCTGCCAAACAACAGGAGACAAGATTGCCGAAGACATTGTTCGAGGTAATGATCAGCGTGTTGATCATCAACTGGGTGAAGTTGATGTAGGCAGACCAACCCTCGGTAAAATTTTCCCAGCGCACTGGGTCCGGAATCCACTGTGGCGGATAGATGAAGATCTGGTTTGGCGGCTTTAAGGCCGTTGAAAGCATCCAGAGCAGGGGCAGAATAAAGACCGCCGCGCCCGGTAGCACCAACGCATAGACAACAATCGCACGCAAAATTGTCCGCGTCTGCCGACGACGATACCAAGGAATGGTAACGGTTGTACGTTGCTGTGCACCCATCGCCAGTGGTTTATTCATAGTCTGACTCATGCTCGCTCACCACCTTCATAGTAGACCCAGCGCTTGCTGCCCCAAAGTTGCAGCAGGGTCAGGACCAGAATGATCGCAAACAATATCCATGCGAGCGCCGATGCGTAGCCCATCTTCAGATATTGAAACGCGGCCTGATAGATATAGTAGACATAGACAAAACTCGCCGTGCCTGGCCCGCCCTGTGTCATAACCAGTACATCGGTCAGGATCTGAAATGAGTTGATGATGGAGATGACAATGACAAAGAAGAGAACCGGTGACAACATCGGTACAGTGACGTTGCGAAATTCCTGCCACCAATTGGCACCATCAATTCGTGCCGCCTCATAGAGTGATACCGGGATACCCTGCAATCCGGCCAGAATAATAATCATGTTGGCACCGATTCCCCAGGTGCTCTTGAGAATGAGCGCAGGTTTCACCCACGTTTGGCTCGCCAACCAGGCCGGGCCATCAATGCCAACAAAAGAGAGAGCATAGTTGATCAGGCCAACATCCGGGTTTAGAAGCCACATCCAAAGAATGGAGATGGCAACGCCACTGGCGATTGATGGCATGTAATAGACACCACGCAAAAATGTTGTACCCGGTAGCTTTTGGTTCAGCAGAATGGCAACAAAGAGTGCACCGAGCGTACCAACAATCACGGCACCGAACGAGTAGTAAAAGGTATTCCAGGTGGAGATCCAGAAGAGATCGTCTTCAAAGAGGAGCTGGCGGAAATTTTCTATCCCCACAAATTCCATTGTCCTGAGGCCAGTCCAATTTGTAAAGCTGAAGAAAAACGATGCAATGACCGGTCCACCTGTGAAGAGCAAAAGTCCAACCAGCCACGGTAGAATTGACAGGTAAAAGTCGATCCGCTCTTGTTGCTGCAATGTCAGCGGTCTGCGCCGAACGAGAGAAGAGATAGTAAGTAACATTAGCGCTTCTACATCCTAGCATCTACAATAAGCTCTCTTTGAAAACGGTGCTGCTACCCGTTGGTGGACATGAAAAGACCTACCGTTTTCAAGCCAACCGCAGGATAGCACAAAGAGAGCAAACGAATGACAGCAGTCGGGATTGTCAGCAACGGCAGCAGAACGCGACAGACCAGGGCTCCCGCGCGCGGTGGCAACATCTGCCGCCACCGTGGAGGGCTCGTGGCTCCCCCACGGTGGCAGGAAGGGCACTTCCACAGAAGGATACACTGTCAGTTGCCGACTTCCACCTGCTACACTGTCTGCGGTGCAACTTTTCTGCACTGCACGCTTAGCTGTTTACACGTTCAGCAGCTTCCTGCAAGACTGCTGGCACTTCTTCCATGATCGCGTTGATTGCCGAGTCAACATCTGTTTCGCCATTGCGCAACAGGTTAGTTTCGCGACGGCAGATATCAAGATACTCGGCCGCGGCCAAAGTCTGATAGGGTCGGCCAGTTAAGGCATAGCTGTCCAGCGCTTCCAGATATGCAATTGCGTTATCAGGCGCATCTTCCGAATCCATCCACGATTGATAGGCATCCTTGCGGGCTGGGCTGCCGCGACCAGACGTACCCCACATGAATTCCATGCCTGTTTTTGAGAGATATTCGCGCAAGAAAGCCCAGTCACCATCCGGGTTCTGGCTGTTCTTGGTAATGCTGAAACCGCTCCCAAAGGAACCGCACTGCCGTTGAGCTGGGCCAGAGGGCCAGGCAGCCACATCCCAAACAAAGGGTGCAAACTGTGCCAGTCCCGGCGTTTCCCATGAGGGGACAACTGACATGGCCACACGACCCGCAATCCACGGTCCCTGATCAGCCGCGTTTTCTAATTCCGCTTGCGTTGGTGCCAAACCATCTGTGATCATGGCGGTCCAGAATTCCAATGCGGCGCGCGCGCCATCCGTATCCCAGTTGGCCGCTGTTTCATCCTCATTGAGTGGGTTTGCAGCCCAGCCACCAAAGGTGTTGACATTGCTACCATTGTTGGGGTTGGGCAATTCGCCAGCCCACCCAAATTGCTTGATATCGCCATCGATGGTGAGTGCTTCGGCGGCAGCGCGCAGATCATCCATTGTCCAAGTATCATCCGGATAGGGATGGCCCGCGGCATCGAAGATGTCTTTGTTATAGCCAAGGATCAGCGGTCCATGATCATAGGGAATACCATGTTGTTCGCCACGGAAGTTATAAAGACGGAGAGCTTCCTCCCAGATGCCAGCAATATTAAATTCTTCGTCGGCGTCGATGTAGCTCTGGAGGGAGACCGTGATTCCTTCAAAGGCCCAGGGGAAGGCTCGACTGCCGTGGACATAGATGATGTCAGGTAGGGTATCGGCTGCGGCCCAGGTGGGGACAATGTTGTTGTGATCCCCCCACGTATTGTAGGTAACGTCCAGCTCCATATCGGGATGATCAGCGATGAACTGTTCATTAAATTCTGCTTGACGTGGCTGAAAATCTGCGCCCCAAGTCAAACCGAGGCTAACCGCGGATGTTGCGATAGCCGGTGCGCCAGCGGCAGCATCATCACTAGCAGCAGGGGCACCACCGGGGACAGCACAAGCCGCCAGGAGCGCACCCGTCGTAGTTAGACCGGTGAATTGCAAGAAGCGACGGCGAGACAACGATTGATTTGTCATAGGTTCTCCTTGTTCAAAAATATGAAAAATGTGTGGCTGAGTACACAAGCTGAATCGTGAATTTGCCATTGCAGAAGCGAATGGGTATCGCGTTTGGTGTACGTGACCCGTTTACAAACGAGTCTGCTTCATCAGTTTTTCTGTGCGGGGAGCTACAACTAATCGAGAAATCATGGAAACGTTGCCCAATAGTGGCATCAGCGTTCTCTAACGCTGGACGTGCGCAGGAGAGAATCCGCACTCCGCAAGGTGCAAGCGCTATTTGCTTGCTCTATTGGGCCAAATCAAAATCTCGGTGGTCGACAAAAAGTTAAAATTTCACGAAGCGCGAGCAGTTCAGCGTCTCGCTTGGTACGAATTCGGGGAGCATTGTTGTTCTCAACCGCCCCACATGAATAGCAAAGTGTTCTCGTGAAGCAAGGAATGAATCACTATTCAGACCATCTGATCCAAACGTGGGTTAGCTTGAAATTAGTTACGACGATCGAATCAGCAAGTGGTGTGACAGGGGGGTACAACTAAACAGTAAAGTGGGCTCTGTTTGAAAACGGTAGTGCTACTTCTCTGGTAGACCGCCCAAAAACCTACCGTTTTCAAGCCAACCGCACTGTAGGATAGCGATTATGTTGGCAGAGGCGATGAGATGCAACGGTGCAATCGTGACAGGAACAATAAAGCGAATGCTTGATGCTGTCCGCCTCGATGTGAGCTTGATATGAAGATAGCTTAGACTATATGTTTAGCATATAGTCTATACATGATCTACGCACTGAGAAGAGGTTACCAGTGGAAAGCAGACAACGCAATTGGTGGCTCATCTCGACAAGTTGCGTAAGTCCAATAATATAGTGTAGACGGATGTTGCAGGGAGAATTTTTTGGCGATGCTACTATGGTAGCGTTACCATATAGGAATGTACGGTAGTATACTATTCGACAAAACCCTTGTCAAATTGCAATAACTTGTCAAATTGAGATGAATTGAAATGGTTACACTGCAAGATGTTGCAGCTCAAGCTGGTGTTGCACCGATAACGGTATCGCGCGTTCTCAACAATTCAGGTTATGTGAGTGCAGCGACACGCGCACGCGTTGAAGCAGCAGTTGCTAGACTCAATTACGTTCCCAATGCCGTTGCCAGCAGTCTGCGTTCGAATCGCACAAATATTTTGGCGCTCTTGTTAGCTGATATCACCAACCCTTTTTGGACAACGGTTGCCCGTGGTGTCGAAGACATTGCAAGTGAATGTGGCTACAGCGTCATTTTGTGTAACACGGATGAGCAGGAAAACAAGCAGGAAGAATATGTTGAGCTCTTGCTACGCAAGCGTGTCGATGGGTTCTTGCTCGTGCCTACTGCAGCGTCAACAGAATCGATCCAGGTGATTCAGCGGCAAGCGGTACCGATTGTGATTCTCGATCGCTCGGTTCCCGATTTAGCCATTGATACCGTCCGGGGTGACACCTATGGCAGTGCCTACGAATTGGCGCAACATTTGCTGACTCTCGGCCATCGGAAAATTGCCGTGCTGACGGGACCACGTCACATTTCCACCTCTGCAGAGCGCGTGGACGCAGTGCATCAGGCCATGCAAGACGCAGACATCCCCATTGATCCCACCATTGTACGGCATGGCGAGTACACGGTAGAGAGTGGCTACCAGATGGCACGCGAGGTTTTGGCGGTAGGGCCAACGGCGATTGTAGCGGGGAACAACTTTATTGCCATCGGTGTTGGAAAACTACTACACGAATGCTCGATCGAAGTTCCACGCGACGTTTCCGTCGTTAGTTTTGATGATGTCCCCATATCATGGGCTAGTGAGCCGTTTCTGACAGTTGCCATTCAACCTGCCTATGAAATTGGCTGTCGCGCCACAGAATTATTGTTGCACCGCATTGAGCAGACAGCAGAGAGCCCACCCCAGGAGATTAAGTTGCCCGTTGAAATCGTCATCCGTAATTCCACGCAAGCAATCTTTTCAGAATGAGTCAGCGCCTTGTTGCTCCCCCCACAAAGAGGCACTGATGAGCATAGGTGGGGTTTCTACTTGAGAAAACAAAGCGGGCCACAACTGCACATCGATGCGCAGTTGTGGCCCGCTTTTTAGTGGCACACAGCTAATTGATCATTGAAGACCAAAAATAGATTTGGTCCGCACATTGAATCTGCGTTCAGCTAACGGCTACTGGCAATAAACCCCTCTTGATAGATAATAGGCAGGTAATATTCTAGTGCCAGCGCACGACGGCTGCCGTCCGTATCTGGGTCGAGATAATCGGGGACACCATCGCCGTCGCCATCATCATCACGTGGATCGCCATTGCCATTAGCATCTTCCAGGATTGTTGGAGCGACGTCATTGTCATCGTTGATATCGAGATAGTTCGGGATCGCATCGTCATCCGTATTATCGTTACGTGGATCGCCGTCACCGTCAATATCTTCATGTCGCGTTAAGACCGAGTCACCATCATCATCGGGATCGAGGTAGTTGGGTATGCCATCACCATCGGTATCATCATTGGCGGGATTACCGTCCTCATCGAGATCCTCGTTAGAGGTTAAGATGCCGTCCCCGTCATCGTCCATATCGATGTAATTCGGGATGCCATCGCCATCGGTATCATCATTTGTGGGATCGCCATCACCGTCAGGATCTTCGTCTTTGGTGGGAACACCATCACCATCATCATCGTCATCGAGATAATCGGGAATCCCGTCGCCATCTGTATCCTGACAGGGATGACCGGTTGGGCATTCAACATTGTCAGGCACACCATCGCCGTCGGCATCACCGGCACCAGCTTCATGATCATTGGGATCTAAGTAGGCAGGGATGCCATCGCCATCGGCGTCGTCATCGAGCCAGTTACCATTATCGTTGAGATCTTCATCAGCGGTAGGAATGCCGTCTCCATCGTCATCTGGATCTAGGTAGTCGGGCGTGCCATCCTGATCGGTATCATTGTTGGTTGGGTCACCGTCCCCATCAGGATCCTCATCTTTGGTCAGAATTCCATCACCATCATCGTCGGGGTCCATGTAATCTGGTGTGCCATCACCATCACTATCTTGACAAGGATGACCGGTTGGACATTCAAGATCATCAGCGAGACCATCGCCGTCGGCATCACCGGCACCGACTTGATTGTCATTGGGATCTAAGTAGGCAGGGATGCCATCGCCATCGGCATCGTCATCAAGCCAGTTGCCATTGTCGTTCAGATCTTCATCGGCGGTAGGAATGCCGTCCCCATCGTCATCTGGATCGTTATAATTGGGGTTACCATCGCCGTCAGTATCGAGATCCTGAGGGCCCTCACCAATATCGGGAATGCCATCGCGGTCGGTATCCGTAACTGGATCGGGAAGACCACCAAAGACGTCATCCTGTGTATCGACGACGTCAGGAATGCCATCGCCATCATTGTCAGTAGTGTCATCTACTCGCCCATCGCCATCGCCATCCAATGCTTCATTGCGTGCTTCAACAATATCTGGGGTTCCATCTGCGTTGCTATCAACTTCACGAACATTTGGAACAGAATCATTGTCGGTATCCGGCAAGGGGGGCGTGGGCGAATTGCCAAAGTCGTTGCGGTCGCCATCATCGTTACCATCGGCACTATCGACAATCCCGTCACCATCACTATCGGGGCCATCAGCGACACCATTGTTATCAGCATCAACCGCATTGCTAGCGCCCTCTATCAGGTCACTGATTGTATCGTTGTCGCTATCCAGATCGAGATAATCGGGCACGCCATCACTGTCCGTATCGAGCAGTGTGTAGTTCAGCGTTCCACTTTCTGGTTCTGTCTCTACACCGTCAGAGAGTCCATTCTCTCCATAGGATTGATCGGCGAGGCCATCCCGTAACAGATCGGCGTCGTGACCAGCTTCCTGTGCATCGTTGATGCCATCATTATCACTATCGAGGTCAAGAAAATCTTTGATCCCATCCCCATCGGTATCGCGGCTGTCACTGGGTGCATTGCTGTGCTCAACGCTATCAGGAATGCCGTCGTTGTCTGAATCGAGATCTCTATGATTGGGAATACCATCACCGTCTCGATCCTCGACACCTTCTTCTGAATTGGGAATGCCGTCGCCATCATCATCGCCATCTGGTGGGGAACAGACAGCCATGCCAACATCATAGTTGCCGACATATGCATTGTCCACATTGTCGTTCAACACATCGATCTGATTGCCAGGGTTCGTAGACGCCGAATTGGGTAACTGATTGAATGGGTCGCTATCCTCCATTAATAGGACTGGCCCCAAACAAGTACCACTGTTTTGAAATGAAAAGGCTTTGCGTTCCACCCCTCCAGTCCAATCAAAGGCACCCAAATTCCCACCGGGAAAGCTCACGGAGAAAGACAAATAATCGGCATTGGGATCTTCGGTGGGTGCATCAATCCGCGATGTAAGTGACCAGGCGGACCCTGCCACGTGGCTCTGCAGATTGTTAACCAGGAATTTATCTAACCCCGAAGCATGGGGCACCTTGATTGTCACTTGGGCGGTCAACGTCAAATTGGGTGATTCTGGTGTGGCGAGTGGACGGATGTATATCTCATAGGCATCATCAACAAGGAGCACTTTGTACTCGAAGCCAATGGCTTGCGCGGCGGCAATGCGAGGCATCATTATAAGCAGGAGTGTAGCGATAATCAATCCACAGAAAAATTGTCGGTGGCTGTCAATACGTTGCATAGTTTCCTCACAAACTGGTGGTCATCTTAATATACGAAACACAGGACATGTGGTCAGGTCACATTGGTCCGAGTGTTCAATCCATATGCGTTCTAGTTACCTGTAAATTCTTCAACTACTCTTCAACGATTTGCCGATCGATAAAACAGCTTGTTCTTCAAGATTGCAAAGGCGAAATCGACCGTCAATGTCTCTCCTGCAAGTTACAAAATCTAGCAAACTTATAGAGAAATCATTTAAAAGTCGCACAATCTTGGAATCAGCGTTCTCTAACGCTGGCCGTGCGCAGTAGAGAATGCGCACTCCGCAAGGTGCAAGCCCTATTTGCTTTCTCTATTAGCACATGAGCAATGGAGCAACCCATGGCCTTTCACATCAGTATCTTGGGCCAACAAAGCAAAATAGTGACCTCTAAATTCCACAAAGAGACGTAAAACTGCTATACCTTTGTGACACTCCCTGCTCATCATGGGCCATCTATATTTGATTTGGCCTTATCCTGCATGGAGTAGCGGAAATCTAGCATGAGCGCTCTCTGCAACCGCTACGCTACATAACTCAAGTTGCTACCTACCATCTTTACACGGGAGTGACTTCTGAAAACTTTCTCTCTATCACGTGCCCAGAAGGCAACTGGAGAGCAATTTAGGCTCATACAGTCGAAACATGGACAGCAAAGAGCGGGTTCAGAAGCATGAGTTTGTTGAAAAAATTAAGAACGCTTTTGGGAAAGGGATGTGGTGATTGTAGTTTAGCTCCAGATTACGGCTTCAGCGACACATTCGGATCAAGCCGATCCAACGGGTCAACTGTCTACTACAGGTGTGGGCAGATCGTTTCATCGGGTAATCTGTCATCAAACCACTTCGTTTCAGGTACATTGCATCCATCGTGCAGTGTCTCTTTGGGATGCAATGTACCTGATTCTATTAGATGACGTTCTCAGCTATAGTGGGCTCTGTTTGAAAACAGTAGTTCCAGCAAGAGGGGAACCTACCGTTTTCAAGCCAACCTCACTGTAGTTAGCCATGTGAAGTTTTCCATTCATCGGCAACTTACCGTTCAACCAGATGTTGAAATCTAGTTCGAGGTAATAATGGGCAGGTAAAGGTCGTAAGTTCGTTCTTCCAAGTTACGATTGTCCCCACACGAAGCTGCGTCGCCATAAATGCCAGCAAACAGATTGTCATACCCCATGTTCAGGACATTGATCTGATTGCCAGGATTGGTCATCACAGAGTTATAGCGACGTTGTGCCAAATCGGGAACAAAGGCATCATCATTTGAGAGCAGCTCAACGACGCCAAGGCAGCTCCCCTCATTTTTGAAGCTAAAGACCTTAATCTCGCGCCCAGCGGCCCAATCAAAGGCTTTTCGCTCTCCGGTTGGAAAGTCAACGGTTAGCGAAATATAGTCGGCATCCCCATCTTCGACAGGGGCGTTGATTCGAGAAGTTGCCATCCATTCTGTACCGCTTACAGCACTGACCAAATCGCCAATCTGAAATTGTTCAGCACCAACACCATGAGGCACCTTGAGGGTGACCTGTGACGTCAGTGTCAGTGCCGGTCCGCTGGGATCCAGATTGGAGCGCATGTAAACTTCGTATTCGCCATTGGCATAAGCAATCCGGAATTCGATCCCCTCAGGAACTTCCGGCGCGGCCATGGCTACATTGGGCATAATGAGCAGGCCAGATAGGGCCAGCAGCACCATAACTCTTGCAAAAATCCGATTCATCTGTTACTCCTTGTAAACTATTCCTAATAGATCATCAAGCAAATCGAAATCTTCTGCGACCTCGAGCTCTCACCTAAAGTGGGCTCTGCTTGAAAACAGTAGTTCCGGCAAGAGGGAACTACCGTTTTCAAGCCAACCGCACTGTAGCTCGGTTTTGAGTGAAATAGCCCATAAGTAATGTTGGCTTCACAACAACGGCTCACAAGATGAGCTCGTTGCTGTGAAGACCTATTACACCTATGGTAACTGTTCACTCACGATGTAATTCTGTGCCAGTGTTGTATTGTCCATATGTTGCAAGACAGTCGTCAACACATAGTTGACATCATTGGATGGCCCTGCAGCAATTATCCGACCATCCATATTGATATCACCAGCGTGATAGCCAACCCGAATGAAGTTCTGAGTAAAGTTGCTGTTGTTTGGATCAGACAAGACTGAAGCCAAAATCGTGTTGATGTCGTTACCGCCACCAGCAGCGATCACAGTACCATTCTCATTTGCATCACCGGGCCACAAGCCATAGACAGATGATTCGAGTAGATTCTGAGCATTGACGCCATAGGTACCACTACCTGTGGTAAAGTCCATGCTGAAATTATCAGACAACAGGAAGGTACTCCCCGTCATCACCGCAAGGTGGTTTCGATGGTGTACAGCCAGATAGACAGCACCATTAACCACACCAAAGCTTAGGTCGGACACGCCATCCACATCCACGACATCACCATCACGTTGCAGAAGAGCTGCCTTTGCAGCAACCACAGTTGCAGGGTCACTACCATCACGGAGTTCGACAAGCACCCAATCAACGATTGCATCGTTACCAGTTACGGTAAATACACTTGCATCCGCTGTTGCACTTGATGCCACGTAAGGGGATGAGAGTGGAATCAAATTCTGCATGCGCAGGTCATCCCGCATTAGATCAGCTGCCCTGTCATAGGCACCACCCAAGAAGAGCTTGATGGCTAGCGTATCGTCCCTCTGCATGTAATCGGGGATACCATTACCATCCGTATCCGGGCAAGGCACACCGTTGGGGCACTCCATGGCGTCAGAAATGCCATCGCCGTCGCTGTCACCCGAACCAGCTATATCGGTACCGGTCCCGTCACCGTTGTCGGCGTCGAGGTGATCGGGAATGCCATCACCATCGGCATCATCGTCCAACGGATCGCCATCCGCGCCACCTTCATCAATGGTGGGAATGCCATCACCGTCATCATCTGGATCATTGAAGTCCGGATTGCCATCACCGTCGGTATCGGTGGTGTTCGATTCCAGCCGATCCGGAATCCCATCACCATCTGTATCCAGGTCACCTTCGGTTACATCATCGATGCCATCACCATCCGAGTCGGTATCCATGTAGTCGGGAATCCCGTCCCCGTCCGTATCCGGGCAAGGCACACCGTTGGGGCATTCCACGGCGTCGGAGATGCCATCGCCGTCGCTATCACCCGAACCAGCTATATCGGTACCGGTCCCGTCACCATTGTCAGCATCGAGGTGGTCGGGAATGCCATCACCATCGGCATCATCGTCCAACGGATCGCCATCCGCGCCACCTTCATCAATGGTGGGAATGCCATCACCGTCATCATCTGGATCATTGAAGTCCGGATTGCCATCACCGTCGGTATCGGTCGTGTTCGATTCCAGCCGATCCGGAATTCCATCACCATCTGTATCCAGGTCACCTTCGGTTACATCATCGATGCCGTCACCATCCGAGTCGGTATCCATGTAGTCGGGAATCCCGTCCCCGTCTGTATCTGGGCAAGGCACACCGTTGGGGCATTCCACGGCGTCGGAGATGCCATCGCCGTCGCTGTCACCCGAACCAGCTATATCGGTACCGGTCCCGTCACCGTTGTCGGCGTCGAGGTGGTCGGGAATGCCATCACCATCGGCATCATCGTCCAACGGATCGCCATCCGCGCCACCTTCATCAATGGTGGGAATGCCATCACCGTCATCATCTGGATCATTGAAGTCCGGATTGCCATCACCGTCGGTATCGGTCGTGTTCGATTCCAGCCGATCCGGAATCCCATCACCATCTGTATCCAGGTCACCTTCGGTTACATCATCGATGCCGTCACCATCCGAGTCGGTATCCATGTAGTCGGGAATCCCATCCCCGTCCGTATCCGGGCAAGGCACACCGTTGGGGCATTCCACGGCGTCGGAGATGCCATCGCCGTCGCTGTCACCCGAACCGGCTATATCGGTACCGGTCCCGTCACCGTTGTCGGCGTCGAGGTGGTCGGGAATGCCATCACCATCGGCATCATCGTCCAACGGATCGCCATCCGCGCCACCTTCATCAATGGTGGGAATGCCATCACCGTCATCATCTGGATCATTGAAGTCCGGATTGCCATCACCGTCGGTATCGGTGGTGTTCGATTCCAGCCGATCCGGAATTCCATCACCATCTGTATCGAGGTCACCTTCGGTTACATCATCGATGCCGTCACCATCCGAGTCGGTATCCATGTAATCGGGAATCCCGTCCCCGTCTGTATCCGGGCAGATGTAGCCACCGGGGCACTCCTCGGCATCAGAGATGCCATCACCATCACTGTCACCAGCACCGGCGATATCGGTGCCGGTTCCGTCACCGATAGCGGCGTCGAGGTGGTCGGGAATGCCATCATTGTCGGCATCGTTCCACGGGCCGCTCTCCACACCATCCTGCTCACCGCCGGTACCATCATTACCAGCAGCATCCCCATCAGCGTTGGCATCGTTGTAGTCGGGGTTGCCATCACCGTCGGTGTCAATTACATTCGATTCCAGCCGATCCGGAATCCCATCTGCATCGGTGTCAGTGGTCCCTTCGGTCACATCATCGATGCCGTCACCATCCGAGTCGGTATCCATGTAATCGGGAATCCCGTCCCCGTCTGTATCCGGGCAGATGTAGCCACCGGGGCACTCCTCGGCATCAGAGATGCCATCACCATCGCTGTCACCAGCACCGGCGATATCGGTACCGGTTCCGTCACCGATAGCGGCGTCGAGGTGGTCGGGAATGCCATCATTGTCGGCATCGTTCCACGGGCCGCTCTCCACACCATCCTGCTCACCGCCGGTACCATCATTACCAGCAGCATCCCCATCAGCGTTGGCATCGTTGTAGTCGGGGTTGCCATCGCCGTCGGTGTCAATCACATTCGATTCCAGCCGATCCGGAATCCCATCTGCATCGGTGTCAGTGGTCCCTTCGGTCACATCATCGATGCCATCACCATCCGAGTCGGTATCCATGTAATCGGGAATCCCGTCCCCGTCTGTATCCGGGCAGATGTAGCCACCGGGGCACTCCTCGGCATCAGAGATGCCATCGCCATCACTGTCACCAGCACCGGCGATATCGGTACCGGTTCCGTCACCGATAGCGGCGTCGAGGTGGTCGGGAATGCCATCATTGTCGGCATCGTTCCACGGACCAAGCTCCACACCATCCTGCTCACCACCGGTACCATCATTACCAGCAGCATCCCCATCCGCGTTGGCATCGTTGTAGTCGGGGTTGCCATCACCGTCGGTGTCAATTACATTCGATTCCAAATAGTCTGGGATCCCATCACCATCGGTATCAAGCGGATTGGTAAAGGGATTATTGTCCCCATCCGCATTGTCGTCTTCATCCCGGGTAGGGATGCCATCGTTGTCATCATCGGGGTCCAGATAATTTGGAATTCCATCCCCGTCACTATCATCATTGGTCGGATCACCGTCATTATTGAGATCCTCTTGGGTGTCAGAGATGCCATCCCCGTCGCTATCCATACAGTCTGCAGAGCCAAGATCATAACGACCCGCATAGGCCTCGCCAGTGCCCAGAGTAAAGTTGTTACCGACATTAACACTGCGCGAGTTCGGGGGCATGAAGACATCGGTATCGTTGTCAATGAATTCAATTGCTCCCGGGCATGTACCGGAATTGCCAAAGGAGAAGAGCAAAAATTCTTGATTATTCGACCAGGGAATGGCTAAATAGTCAGATGTGAAATTAACCTGGTACGAAATATAATCAAATGTCGGCTCTTCATCGGGGGCATCAGCTCGCCCACTTGGGGTCCACTCGACACCGCTCATCGTATTGGTTGGACTATTTACAGTAAAGCGATCTGCACCTGTTGCATGCGGTACTTTCAGCGTAAATTGTCCCGTGAGACTCAGATCGGTTGTCACGTTGCTCGAGCGCATGTAGACATTGTACATGCCATTCTCATATGCAAGCTTGAACTCGATCATGGGACTCTGTGCATAGGTAATGCTAGGTGCTAACAGGACAATCAATGCACCCAAAACGAGCATTACCCGTTGCCACATTCGTTTCATAAATAACTCCTTTAACTTGGCACGCTTTGCTTGAACTAATGTTGACGGCTGCGGAAGCGTACAGATTGAACAGTGAGCCATAATTCATCTGTCATCGTGCTTCGGCCCACTGACAGCGCCTGTTGAATTCACATTTGAGTGTTACCAACTCCAGCTGTTCCCCCTCTAATGGTAGCGGCAATTTTCACAATTACGCTCGTGTCGAGAGGGCAGATAACAACGTAGGCAACTACTGGGAAATACAGCTTGCACTCAAAATTTGCCAAACAGAATAGAACCGTCAACCCTTCCATCCTAATGATCCGTACTTTGTTCTTGCGTCTCCTTGCAAATTCAGTTGCAATTGATGTTACGCAGTCGTTGTATTATGATTGATGCAGAGAAATTACGGACAGATTCTGAGATACAAAGCTTTTCGCAACATTCTGTTCATCTTCTCCTTCATTCACGCTCCTTTGACTAAAATCTTGCAGTCCAAGAAAACGGTCTACCGATTGGTAAAGAATCCAGGAGTGGCCGGGCAGAGACATCACCTGAAGTTTCTGTACATGTATCAGGGCTCGTCTTTTCATCAACACCACTCCTGCCTCTGTTACTGAGCGGAAATATCCTTTGCTTCACAAGCTGAATATAGAGTGGTTTGCGCAATCATGGTTAAGGGGTGTGAGTTCTTGTCTACATATTGCTGCTTTACATATTGCTGCTTTACATATTGCTGCTTTACATATCTCTAGATTGGCGACAATTGCACTTACCAAACAGGTCTCTACCACCAGCCGATTCACCATGTCTTGGCTCACAGTAAATTGACTAAATTCGAGCATAACATATTGCAAATTACCTGTATATAGCCTTAAAGTACCAGTGCAATGTCATCTTTTCAGCGATCATGCCGAAAAATATTTCGCCTAGTAAGTAAACGTGTATCAAATGCTTTTCACGAGAAACAGATGAAGGGTGACCCACACACGGAGCTTTTGATTTTTTCCGGCAAAATGTAACGATGGCTGCATTTCGATGCAACAAATGCTTAGCAACGTCAGCAACATACAGATGCCACAGGTTTCACCAAGCAGGTGAGCAGCATTGGGACAGTGTTTCGTGGCGTTCATTACCGATAAATGAAGTCCCTGGCGTAGCAGAGAGCACGGCTGATGGAACTTCATAAATTGTTACTGAAGAGCGAATTGTTTGCATAACCTTCATTACTCTGCTGTAACAGACGCCATTGCAATAGCACTGTCCACCATGAACGGCAACAAAATCATCCATATGACTGTGGGCTGAGCTTGTCGAAGCCTCGCTGGTCGGTTCACCAAAGTAGGTACGCAACTTTGACCATGGCAGTGCGGCATTACACAGCAGAAAAAGTGATGAAATGGCGTACTTATCGAGAAATCATTTACATGTTGCACAATGGAGGAATCAGCGTTCTCTAACGCTGGACGTGCACAGTAGAGAATGCTCACCGCGCAAGGTGCAAGGTCTATTTGCTTTCTCTATCAAAGTAAGCTCTGTTTGAAAACGGTGCTGTTACCCCTTTGGCAGACCGCCAAAAAATCGACCGTTTTCAATCCAACCGCACTATAGACACCGAAGATGATGAAAATTCAGCGTATTGCAGTGTTCAAATTTTTCAGAGGGGCCATCTGCAAAAGCTAGGCACAGACAGCGAGAGGAAACAATGTAGATCAATCACTTGGCCAACACGAATGTGCCAACAGCAAGGTCATCTGTCCATCGGTGCCGACAGCGCGCGGAAACGTTTCGCGACTTCCAGTCCTCAGCGCCCCTGAGCATTTCACCCGTGCGATGCACACAATCGCTCCTGCGTGCGCCGACGGGAGACGCATGCAACGCTGGTTACACTGTAAATTTTTGTGGTTTTTGTGACCCCTCCCCAGCCTGGGGAGGGAGCCGATTGTTCGGCGCGGAAATGACCGTTCGAAGTTCCACCATGGAGCGGGAGCAGGCTCTTCTGGGCGGGGGTCAGGGGAGAAAAAACACGCGACACTCTACTGAATAACCGTGTCGCGTCTGCTTTGTCGCGCTTGGTGTGAATGCGGGGAGTAGTACGGTTCGCAGTGGCCTGCGTCTTGGCTCTTCGATCAGCTTGTGAGCGGGGGGCTGGTCTATGCCAAAGCCCCCCGCTCACGAGCTGATGGGTGTCACCCAACGTTCAGTGAGCGCTGCCAACGCTCGTCGGCAGCGCTCGCTTTACGGCAACTGTTCTGCCACAATGAAATTGTGTGACGTATCACCATTCAACGAATAGTTAAAGATGGTGGACAAGATCACATTGTTATCATTGTCTGGTCCAGCACCATAGGCAATGCCATCCAGATTCAGGTCAGCCGCATGATAGCCGGTCACCTGATAATTATCCAAGTTCGCTTGATTGCCCGGTGCCGCCAAGACCGCGAGATAGAGTGCACTCCGATCGTTGCCGGGACCAGCCCCAATCACCTGTCCATCGCCGTTTACATCACCCGGCCACATCATGGCAACACCGGTCACGTTGTGCAGTTGACGGGCAAAATTGCCATGGGCAGCCGTGCCCTGTGTCGTCAAGTCAATCGGAGCCGATGTGAGGGTGAGGCTCATGGGGGCCGCGGTCATGATGCCCAGGTGGTTGCGGTGATGCACCGCCACGTGGTACGCCCCGGCCATGGTCCCACTCATGACCAACGTCGACATCCCATCCAGGTCGACCACGTCGCCATCGGCCTGCAAGAGCGCAGCCCGTGTTGCCACAACATTGGTCGCAGTCATTGCATCGCGCAGCTCCACCAACACCCAATCGACGATGGCATGGGTCGTGAGCACACTACTGTCGGCAATCATCTCACCACCGCCATAGGGGCTCACCAGCGGGAAGTCGGGCAGGCCGCGCAACGCTTCACGCATCAACCCGCTGTCACTCTGATAGGCACCCCCGAGAATCACCTTCAGCGGGACGGAAACCGCGTCTGACTCGAGTAGATCTGTTACCACCACATTGATGGCCACGCTGTCGGCCAGCCCACCAGTGTCGATCACCGTCACGGTGACGCTGTAGACATTGCTCCCTGCCACCGAGCCTGGATTTTCGTAATCCGGGGCCGTCACAAAGCGCAGGACCCCGTTGGCATCAATCGTGAAGCTACCCGCGTCCGGCCCGCTCACCGTGTAGGTCAACGTGCCATTGCCCTCGATGCCCGTATCATCGGTCGTGTTGACATCGGTCACCACCATCGTGTTCTCGGGAATGGTCACAGTCGCGATTTCACCCAGCGGCTGCGTGATGGTTGGGGCGCTGTTGGCCCCATTGACCAACAGACAGAGAAAGCTGTTGCTGTTGTCCACCAGCACATCATTCTCATTGGCACTGACGCTGGCACCGCCCAACGCCATGTTGCCCGTGCCATCCAGCGGCACACAGACCGCATCGCTGTTGTTGCCCGGCGCACTATCAATCTCATCCGCGCTGACCGTGGCCGTGTTGTTCACCACGCTTTGGGCCTGCGCCGTCACCGTGCCCCACCACATCAGCAGCAGCAGGGTCACCGCCACCAGGCCATATCTGGCCCAGCCGTTACTCGCTCGTTCTACCATCATGCGTTGCTCCTCTTGTCCATATCCCCGGCGCTATCCGCTGCTTGCTCCAACAGCAGCGCTTGGAGAGCGCCTGGGCCAGATAGCGTTCTCTGCTTGAAGAGCGCGCTCATGGCGTCACATTGATCGTCGCGCTGACCGTGGCCCCATTCGCCATCGTTGCCCAGCTACAGGTGACGGTACCGCCACTTTCCGTACAGCTGCCCCCATCCGTGGCAGTGGCACTGTTAAAGGTAAAGCCCGCGGGCAGGAGATCGGTGGCCACCACATTCGTCGCCGCGGCCGGCCCATTGTTGGTCACCGTCAGCGTATAGTCAAAGGGCACCCCGGTCGTCGCCTCGGTCACCCCGGCACTCTTCACGATCGCCACATCCGCGATTGTCCCCGCGCCGCCACCGCCACCACTGGCCCCCGGCATCCCACTGAAATCGACCGTGAAGCCGCACGTCTCCGGCTTGGAGATAGTCCACGTGTTACCATCTGAAACGCGGTGATCCAGAGTAGTTGCAGGGCCACCACCATTTTGAGTTGGATATAGATTTAGGTTTAAGATATGTGCACGCGTGCTCCCTGCGCTACCGGACCACCAAAGCCTTGACCCGGTAGGATAGGAGCTATCACGTACCAAAAAAGCTACTCGCTCAGAAGTCGTAACATCTGATACATTGTCGGCCACTGGATACGGTACGCTGAGCGTCTGGGCTGCGATACCAAATGTTTCATAGTTAAACCGATAGCCCCAAGCCCAAAGTTGGCCCGTAGCATCAAGTGCAAAACTAATATACCCTTGCGCATTTGTCTCGATTGCAACCATGGGTGGTGTACCGATTGGAAAGTTCACTTTGGTAGGCTCAGATACTTGCCGGGGATTTTGCGGAAAATTTCCATGCCCCAAAACTGCGTAAAAATCATTACCCCAAGTATAGACATCGCCATTGCTGGTCAATGCCATTGCATAATTCATTCCTGTTTCGATAGCTACCACATCACTGATGTTAAGCTGGGTTGCTGTGTAGTTGGGGCTTGTATTAGGTAGCAACGCACTGCCACCGCCACCCGCAATCCACAGCGTTCCATCACTTTTCACTACCAATGTAGCGGCACTAGCGATGCTCGAATCATTTCTGTTCGCACCGAAAGCCGCGACACGCACCGCATCGGTCATCCCAGTCATCTGCACGGGAGTTGTGACAAAGTTTGTATCGGCCGTACCCACCCCAAACGCACCAGCAGCGTTTGCGCCCATGCTCCATACCGTTCCATCATTTTTAACAAAGGCTATGTGACTCGAGCTTGGGCTAACATGCTTGACATCTGTGAGTACTTGCTGTGGTGTTTTTGCATAGGGTTGTCCGAAGTGACCGTATTCATCAAATCTGCCTGCTGCACTCCAGAAATAAGCAGTACCGTTGTTGTTCACCAATGCACCAAGTCCATCTGAGAGCGATACCAACTTCACATCGTCAAATCCTGCGACCGGATATGGACAGACATTGTCGGTTGACCCAGACGGCACCGGTAAAATTGTGAGATGTAGTAGTGTTTTATCTCCCCACATATAGAGCTGTCCGCTCGGGTCCACGTACGCGGCTACAGAATTGTTTGCTTCCATACGGGTGGGCACATACCAGTCGCGCCCGCCAAAGCCATCGCCCACGAAGTTGTCGCCAGCTTGGGCGCTCTGCAAGGGCAGCAGGATGGCAAACAGCAGGGCCAGCAAGAGCTGCCAACTACGGAATCGATATCGACTTGCTTCTCTCTTCATACATTGTTATCCTTTTTGATCTAACGCTTCATTTGTCTTGGCTTCTGCGAAGCTCACTTGCGGCAAAGGCATGGCGGCTTCGTCATCGCTTGCACACGTTGCCATGGAATTCCCACCGTGAGATAACCATGGCTCCAAGGTAGCAAAGATCTGATCGCTTGTATATAGTGTTTAGGTACCACTACCCACGGTTTACTCCGCCATCTGGCGTAAACAATCAGCTAACGCCAGCTCATGCCAGCTCAAAATCAGACAAATGACGCACAAGCAACGCGCTGAGCAGCTTCATCGTGCCACAGCGGATGGCAGAGCCCGCGCTACACCAGTGCATTGCACAGGTCTCAACACCCTAACTCCACCCCACGATCAGGTCACCTGTGCGCTGCACACCCACCGCGGCGCTACCCATTCACCTCTGTACCGCCCGTTCACGGAAGCCAGCTTGGCAAGTGACCGTTCGTCCCCTTGGGCACCGGCAAGCGGATGGCAGAGCCCGCGCTACACGAGTGCATTGCACAGGTCTCAACACCCTGACTCCACCCCACGATCAGGTCACCTGTGCGCTGCACACCCGCCGCGGTGCTACCCATCCACCTTTGTACCGCCCCCTGGGCACGGCAAGCGGATGGCAGATCCCGCGCTACACGAGTGCGTTGCACAGGTCTCAACAGTCCAACTCTTCCCCACGATTAGGTCACCTGTGCGCTGCACACCCGCCGCGGCTCTACCCATTCACCTCTGTACCGCCCGTTCACGGAAGCCAGCTTGGCAGGTGACCGTTTGTCCCCCTGGGCACCGGCAAGCGGATGGCAGTTCCCTGCGGTACACGAGTGCATTGCACAGGTCTCAACAGTCCAACTCCACCCCACGATCAGGTCACCTGTGCGCTGCACACCCACCGCGGTGCTACCCATTCACCTCTGTACCGCCCCCACACGAAATGTGCAACCAAGTTATGTAACACTGTCTTGAACAGACCGAACAGAACGGTCACGAGCTATTCCACGGCGCAAGCGAGTGGGTTGCACGGGTGCAAACAACCGGCTTTGCCCCTGATCATTTCACCCGTGCGCTGCACACAATCACTCCTGCGTGCGCCGACAGGAGACGCATGCAACGTTGGTTACACTGTAAATTTTCGTGGTTTTTGTGACCCCTCCCCAGCCTGGAGAGGGAGCCGATTGTTCGGCGCGGCAATGACCGTTCGAAGTTCCACCATGGAGCGAGAGCAGGCTCTTCTGGGCTGCGTCTGCTTTGTCGCGCTTGGTGTGAATGCGGGGAGTAGTACGGTTCGCAGTGGCCTGCGTCTTGGCTCTTCGATCAGCTTGCAAGCAAGGGGGCTGGTCTATGCCAAAGCCCCCCGCTCACAAGCTGATGGGTGTCATCCAACGTTCAGTGAGCGCTGCCAACGCTCGTCGGCAGCGCTCGCTTTACGGCAACTGTTCTGCCACAATGAAATTGTGTGACGTATCACCATTCAGTGGATAGTTAAAGATGGTGGACAAGATCACATTGTTATCATTGTCTGGTCCAGCACCATAGGCACTGCCATCCAGATTCAGGTCAGCGGCATGATAGCCGGCCACCTGATAATTATCCAAGTTCGCTTGATTGCCCGGTGCCGCCAAGACCGCGAGATAGAGTGCACTCCGATCGTTGCCGGGACCAGCCCCAATCACCTGTCCATCGCCGTTTACATCACCCGGCCACATCATGGCAACACCGGTCACATTGTGCAGCTGACGGGCAAAATTACCATGGGCAGCCGTGCTCTGTGTCGTCAAGTCAATCGGGGCCGATGTGAGGGTGAGGCTCATGGGGGCCGCGGTCATGATGCCCAGGTGGTTGCGGTGATGCACCGCCACGTGGTACGCCCCGGCCATGGTCCCACTCATGACCAACGTCGACATTCCATCCAGGTCGACCACGTCGCCATCAGCCTGCAAGAGCGCAGCCCGTGTTGCCACGACATTGGTCGCAGTCATTGCATCGCGCAGCTCCACCAACACCCAATCGACGATGGCATGGGTCGTGAGCACACTACTGTCGGCAATCATCTCACCACCGCCATAGGGGCTCACCAGCGGGAAGTCGGGCAGGCCGCGCAACGCTTCACGCATCAACCCGCTGTCACTCTGATAGGCACCCCCGAGAATCACCTTCAGCGGTACCCGTACATCCAGGTTGGCTTCCACATCACGGTAATCGACATCGCCACCACTCTGTGCGTCCAGATCACTATCTGGATAGGCCGCAGCCGGATCAGTGATCCCCGCGTTGACCGGCCCATGGCCAGTGGGATCGCTGTCCACCCCATCATCCAGGCCATCCAGATCGGCATCGACACCCGTCAGCGAGAGACCCGCTTCTGTGGTATCATCGCTGCCATCACCATCCGCATCTGTGTCCAGATAATCAGGCAACATCGGTCCACTATCACCGTCCGTGTTTACCGGTACATCCAGTGGGTTCCCTGTTGCGCCTGTTCCACCTGCACCAGCAGCGCAACCACCGACACAATCGGCATCATAGGCATTATCCAGCCCATCGCCATCATCATCAGCACCGCTCGGCGCGAGATAGCCACTCGTGCTCTGGGCTTCGATATTGTCCGGAATTCCATCGCCATCACTATCCGCGTCTAGCTGATCAGGAATCCCGTCGCCATCGCTATCGACCGTCAGATCGCCTTCGACGCTGTTGGGGATACCATCACCATCGCTATCTGCATCGAGCGCATTGGGAATTCCATCGCCATCGGTATCACAATCACTCAACCCGAGGCCATAATTCCCCAAGAAATCATTGGCGGGATCACCGCCCAACCCAAAGACATCGATCTGCTGGCCAAAGTTGTTCGGCGGCATGTTAAACGGATCGTTGTTCTCCATCAGCGTAACCGGGCCTGCACAAAGGCCTGCGTTGGCAAAGGTAAACATGAGAATCTCTTGGCCACCCTGCCAATTGATGGCACCATTGTTGCTCGTCGGGAAACTCAAGCCAAACGAGATGTAATCCGAGGTTGGCTCTGCCGCCGGTGCATCTATTCGTGAGCCAATGGACCAGTTAGTTTCTGCCACCTGTGCCGTTACGTTCGTCGGCGAGAAGATGGCACGCCCAGTCAGATGTGGGGCCTTGATCGAGACCTGTGCCGTGCCCGTGGTCGCGGGTGGCCCTGGCGTTGTGGTTGCACGCATCCAGATCTCATATAAGCCACTCGTGGCGTTGTAGACGATCTTATACTCGATCCCCGCACTATCATCGCCCGGGTCATTGGTTACCACCACATTGATGGCCACGCTGTCGGTCAGCCCACCAGCATCGATCACCGTTACGGTCACCGAATAGACATTATCGGCATCCACATCACCCGGCACCTCAAAGTCCGGCGCAGTCGTGAAGCTCAGGATGCCGTTGGCATCAATCGTGAAGCTACCCGCATCCGGCCCGCTCACCGTGTAGGTCAATGTGCCATTGCCCTCGATGCCCGTATCATCGGTCGTGTTCACATCGGTTACCACCATCGTGTTCTCGGGAATGGTCACAGTCGCGATTTCACCCAGCGGCTGCGTGATGGTTGGGGCGCTGTTGGCCCCATTGACCAACAGACAGAGAAAGCTGTTGCTGTTGTCCACCAGCACATCATTCTCATTGGCACTGACGCTGGCACCGCCCAGCGCCATGTTACCAGTGCCATCCAGCGGCACACAGACCGCATCGCTGTTGTTGCCCGGCGCACTATCAATCTCATCCGCGCTGACCGTGGCCGTGTTGTTCACCACGCTTTGGGCCTGCGCCGTCACCGTGCCCCACCACATCAGCAGCAGCAGGGTCACCGCCACCAGGCCATATCTGGCCCAGCCGTTACTCGCTCGTTCTACCATCATGCGTTGCTCCTCTTGTCCATATCCCCGGCGCTACCCCCTGCTTGCTCCAACAGCAGCGGTTGGAGAGTGCCTGGGCCAGATAGCGTTCTCTGCTTGAAGAGCGCGCTCATGGCGTCACATTGATCGTTGCGCTGACCGTGGCCCCATTCGCCATCGTTGCCCAGCTACAGGTGACGGTACCGCCACTTTCCGTACAGCTGCCCCCATCCGTGGCAGTGGCACTGTTAAAGGTGAAGCCCGCGGGCAGGAGATCGGTGGCCACCACATTCGTCGCCGCGGCCGGCCCATTGTTGGTCACCGTCAGCGTATAGTCAAAGGGCACCCCGGTCGTCGCCTCGGTCACCCCGGCACTCTTCACGATTGCCACATCCGCGATTGTCCCCGCGCCGCCACCGCCACCGCTGGCCCCCGGCATCCCACTGAAATCGACCGTCATGTCACAGGTCTCCGGCTTCGATACATTCCAGACATCGTCACCCCTAGCCTGAGTAATGGAAGACGGATTACCAAAACCATCAGTTGGATCTAACTCCATGTTTAATGTCAGGATTCGCTGTACATCTGAACCTATTGATGCCCAAAGGCGCTGATCCGATGGATAGTCAGCATCGCGCACCAGATAGCCCAACCCTTCTCCGGCCACAGCATCTGCGACATGATAGGCCAAGGGAACTGGATCGACGTTACGACGACTTGAAGCAGCGATACCCATTCCATAACCGGCGTAGCTACCGTTCCAACCCCAGAGAGTGCCCGTCTCATCCAGCGCAAAAGTAGGTCCGTAATACGTGTAGGTATCAATCGCCACCATTGGTGGCGTTCCCGCCGGGAACGTTACTTTGGTCGGGACATTGAGAGCGTCAAGAGTAGAATAAAGCTCACCTTGACCCAATGCCGAGAGATCGTTTTCGCCCCAGGTGTAGACATCGCCATTATCATCGAGTACCACCGCATAACCCTCTCCCCCCTTCACATCAACCACATCTGTAATGGGGAGCTGCGTTGCCAGCAGGTTTGGGCTGTTGCCGGGCAACATCTCACTATCGCCACCCCCGGCAATCCAGAGCGTGCGGTCACTCTTTAGCACCAAGGTCGCATCATCAGTAGCAGCCTTGTTCGTAGGCACAGTTGCGACTCGCACGGCGTCACTCATGCCGCTCATTTGAACCGGCACTGTCACATAATTCGCATTGGTTGTCCCATTGCCGAACTGCCCCGACTCATTCCGGCCAATACTCCACACGGTGCCATCATTTTTGACAAAAGCCAGGTGATTGATGCCTGCGCTGACATGCTTCACATCGGTCAAGATTTGCGTCGGCGTCTCTTGATAGGATGGATCAAATCGTTGGTCATTGCCTCTGGTCCAGAAAAAGGCGGTCCCATCGTTGTTCACCAAGGAACCCACTGAATAACCGAGCGAGATGAGTTTGACATCATCAAAGCCGCCAACCGGAAAACTACAGGTCCAATTTACGTCACTCAGTGGGGAGGTGTATGGGTGAATAAAAGGCCCATGGTCGGAATGATAGCCCCACATATAAAGCTGACCGGTTGGATCGATATAGGCACCCATTCGCGTGCCCGCTTCCATACCGCTCGGCACATACCAGCTGCGCCCACCAAAGCCATCGCCCACAAAGCTGTCGCTAGCTTGGGCGCTCTGCAAGGGCAGCAGAATGGAAAACAGCAGCGCCAGCAAGAGCTGCCAGCTACGGAATCGATATCGACTTGCTTCTCTCTTCATACGTTGTTATCCTTTTTGATCTAACGCTTCATTTGTCTTGGCTTCTGCGAAGCTCGCATGCGCTTAAGCAACGGCTTCGTCATCGCTTGCATCCACAGACAACGTGTGCCGGTGAGAGCTCTCACCGGCACACGTTGCCATGGAATTCCCACTGTGAGATGACCATGGCTCCAAGGTAGCAAAGTTCTGATCGCTTGTATATAGTGTTTGGGTACCACTACCCACGGTTTACTCCGCCATCTGGCGTAAACAATTGGCTAACGCCAGCTCATGCCAGCTCGAAATCAGACAAATGACGCACAAGCAACGCGCTGAGCTGCTTCATCGTGCCACCGCGGATGGCAGATCCCTGCGGTACACGAGTGCATTGCACAGGTCTCAACAGTCCAACTCTACCCCAGGATCAGGTCACCTGTGCGCTGCACACCCGCCGCGGCGCCACTCATTCACCTCTGTACCGCCCGTTCACGGAAGCCAGCTTGGCAGGTGACCGTTCGTCCTCTTGGGCACCGGCAAGCGGATGGCAGATCCCGCGCTACAGGAGTGCATTGCACAGGTCTCAACACCCTGACTCCACCCCACGATTAAGTCAGCTCACGATCAGGTCACCTGTGCGCTGCACACCCGCCGCGGCGCTACCCATTCACCTCTGTACCGCCCGTTCACGGAAGCCAGCTTGGCAAGTGACCGTTCGTCCCCTTGGGCCAGGTGTCGGCGTGACCCAACTCGCTTTACATGCTCTGTGTGCAAGTTGGGTCACGCCGGCCATTTTCTCAGCTAGCGCACGGGTCACGGTGTCGCAATGGGCACCTGCGTTTCACTGACGAAGTTAGCGGCGGATTGAGTGTTGTCCGGATGAAGCATGACAGAATAGAGCGTCAGGTTGATATCATTGTCCGGCCCCGCAGCAATTATCGTGCCATCCAAATTGATATCGACGTCACTGTAGCCCGTCACTATGTAAT
The DNA here is from genome assembly GCA_965228585.1 of Caldilineaceae bacterium. GTDB lineage: Bacteria > Chloroflexota > Anaerolineae > Caldilineales > Caldilineaceae > JAHBVH01. Next base: position 1,259,750 of record CBDDHX010000009.1, on the reverse strand, counting down.
TCTGGTTGTACGCTGTGTTGGCCGGGTGCTCAAGGACAGCAACTAGCAAATCAGTCTGATCATTCTCCGGTCCCGCAGCAATGACCCGATTATCACCATTTATATCCCCCATCCAAAGGGCATAGAGGCCACCGATCTGCTGTTGACTGTTGCTACCATAGCTGGCACCGTCCACCATTGTGCTGAAGTCAATCAGGGGTGTGCTGCTGGAAAGCGGCAACGCTGTGCCACTCATCACCGCCAGGTGATTGCGATGGTGCAGCGCCACATAGTAGTTCCCACCAACCAAGGTGAAGGTAAGGAGAGATGAACCATCGACCCCCACCACATCACCATCAGCCTGCAAGAGCCCGGCGCTGCTCGCCACCACCGTGGTCGGCACACTGCTATCACGCAGCTCAACCAACACCCAATCAACCACCGCATCGGCACCACTGACACTCAACAGGGCACCGTCGATGCTCTCACCGCCACCATAGGGGCTGGTCAGCGGGAAATCGGGCAGGGTGCGCAGATCGTCACGCATCAACCCACTATCGCCCTGATAGGCACCAGCCAACAGAACTTTGACGGGAACGATCAGATCGGGTGGGTCCCCCGGTGTAAGGACAACCGTTGGCCCATCAGCACCGGGCGGGTCGACTGCCGTGACACCCGGTCCGCCGACCGCAACCCCGTTGCTGTAGACGCCACTCGGGTTAATCGTTGCCTGGAAGCTGACCGTTGCCGTGCCACTGACGGGCAGGCTGTTGATCGTCCAGAGCAGGCCGACACCCGTCGGGTCGCTCTCATTCTGGCTGTCGCCACCGGCAATTGAGGTTGCCACATAGCTAAAGCCGCTCTGCACCACATCCGTAATCGCCACATTGACCGCGCCACTCGGGCCACTGTTCGTCACCACAATCGTAAAGGTGATCTGTTCACCCACGACCGGGTTCGGGTTATCCACCCACTTGGCAACCGCGATCTGTGCATCACGCGCCACCGGCTCGGTAATCGGCACCGGCGTCGGGCCATTGTTGCCGGGATTGACATCGGTGGGTGCCACGGTCACCGCAAGCGGACCGGGCAGCGTGCCAATGGTGCTCTCGTCCGGCGTCACCGGCAGCGCAAAGCTGCTGGCCCCACCGGCGTTGAGCGGTCCGCTGTTGACACAGCTCACCGTCACGCCACTGGTGGTACAGCTCCAGCCATTCTCACTGTAGCTTGCCGGTGCAGTGAGGCCGTTGGTCAGCGTCACCGTTGCCGTAATTGGCCCCGTCTCGGCTGCCAACCCCAAATTGCTCACCGTCACCGGGATCGAGCTACTCACACCCGCCACCAGATCGGGGGTCGGGGCACCCACATCCACGGCCAGATCCGGCGTATCCGCCACATCACTCACCGTGACAGCCATTGCCAGCGTATCCGTACCGGCACTGTTGCTCGCCTGCACCGTCAGATCATAGACATTGTCGCCACCGCCATCGGCCGGTGCTTCAAAGTCCGGGGCAGCCACAAAGCTCAGCTCGCCGGTCGTTGGATTGATCGTGAACAACGCTGCATCCGCCCCACCCACAATGCTATAGGTAATTGGGGTTGTGCCACTTGCCGTCACCGTCGTCACCACCGTTGTGTTCTCGGAAATGGTGACAGTACCACTGCTGGTAATCGTCGGCGCAACGTCCGCGGCAGCCACCGGTGTCAGTGGCGTCATTGTCACCGGGCCATTATCCGCGGTCATCACTTCACCCGCAACGGGCGTGGTGGTGACGCTGAAGGGGCCAGGTGTCGTGCCGACGGTGCTGCTATCCGGCGTTACAGGCACATTGAAGAGACTCTCCGTGCCATTGACCAGCGGTCCCGGATGGAGACAGCTCACGCTTTGCCCACTGGTCGTACAGTTCCAGCCATTGTCGCTAAAGCTCGCTGGCGCAGTGACCCCCGTGGGCAGATCCACGGTCGTGGTGATTGGTCCGGTTGCCGGCGCATCACCGCCATTCGTCACCGTCACCGGCACAGTGCTGGTCATTGCTTCCACCAGATCCGGTTGCGGTTGACCAATGGCTGTTGCCAGATCCGGCGTATCCGCCACATCGCTCACTGAAATTGCCATGGTCACACTGTCGGTGAGGCCACCGTTATCCGTAACGGTTACCACGAGGTCATAGGTGTTGTCACCACCAGCATCGGCTGGTGCTTCAAAGTCCGGTGCCGTGGTGAAGCTGAGCACGCCAGTTGTCTCCTCGATTGAGAAGAGCGCTGCATCCGGTCCACTGACGGTGTAGGTCAACGTCCCGTTACCCTCCACACCCATGTCATCGGTCGTGTTCACATCGGTCACCACCGTGCTGTTTTCCGGGATGGTAATCAGCGCCGGATCGGTGGCCGGTTGCGTGATCACCGGCGCGGCATTGCCCAGCAGCAGGACAACCGTTGGCCCATCAGCACCGGGCGGGTCGACTGCCGTGACACCCGGTCCGCCGACCGCGGCCGTGTTGCTGTAGACGCCACTCGGGTTGACCGTGGCCTGGAAGCTGACCGTTGCCGTGCCACTGACGGGCAGGCTGTTGATCGTCCAGAGCAGGCCGACACCCGTCGGGTCGCTCTCATTCTGGCTGTCGCCACCGGCAATTGAGGTTGCCACATAGCTAAAGCCGCTCTGCACCACATCGGTAATCGCCACATTGACCGCACCACTCGGGCCACTGTTCGTCACCACAATCGTAAAGGTGATCTGTTCACCCACGACCGGGTTCGGGTTATCCACCCACTTGGCAACCGCGATCTGTGCATCACGCGCCACCGGCTCGGTAATCGGCACCGGCGTCGGGCCATTGTTGCCGGGATTGACATCGGTGGGTGCCACGGTCACCGCAAGCGGACCGGGCAGCGTGCCAATGGTGCTCTCGTCCGGCGTCACCGGCAGCGCAAAGCTGCTGGCCCCACCGGCGTTGAGCGGTCCGCTGTTGACACAACTCACCGTCACGCCACTGGTGGTACAGCTCCAGCCATTCTCACTGTAGCTTGCCGGTGCAGTGAGCCCGTTGGTCAGCGTCACCGTTGCCGTAATCGGCCCCGTCTCGGCTGCCAACCCCAGATTGCTTACCGTCACTGGAATCGAGCTGGTCACACCCGCCACCAGATCGGGGGTCGGGGCACCCACATCCACGGCCAGGTCCGGCGTATCCGCCACATCACTCACCGTGACGGCTATGCCAACGGTGTCGGTCAGTCCGCCGCTATCCGCGACCATGACAGTGACCGAATAGACATTGTCGGCATCCACATCACCGGGAGCTTCAAAGTCCGGCGCAGTCGTAAAGCTCAGGTTGCCATTGGCATCGATCGCAAAGCTCCCCGCGTCCGGTCCACTGATGGTGTAGGTCAACGTCCCGTTGCCCTCCACACCCATATCATCGGTCGTGTTCACATCGGTCACCACCGTGCTGTTTTCCGGGATGGTAATCAGCGCCGGATCGGTGGCCGGTTGCGTGATCACCGGCGCGGCATTGCCCAGCAGCAGGACAACCGTCGGCCCATCAGCACCGGGCGGGTCGACTGCCGTGACACCCGGCCCACCGATTGCGGCCGTGTTGCTGTAGACGCCACTCGGGTTAATCGTTGCCTGGAAGCTGACCGTTGCCGTGCCACTGACGGGCAGGCTGTTGATCGTCCAGAGCAGGCCGACACCCGTCGGGTCGCTCTCATTCTGGCTGTCGCCACCGGCAATTGAGGTTGCCACATAGCTAAAGCCGCTCTGCACCACATCGGTAATCGCCACATTGACCGCACCACTCGGGCCACTGTTCGTCACCACAATCGTAAAGGTGATCTGTTCACCCACGACCGGGTTCGGGTTATCCACCCACTTGGCAACCGCGATCTGTGCATCACGCGCCACCGGCTCGGTAATCGGTACCGGCGTCGGGCCATTGTTACCTGGATTGACATCGGTGGGTGCCACGGTCACCGCAAGCGGACCGGGCAGCGTGCCAATGGTGCTCTCGTCCGGCGTCACCGGCAGCGCAAAGCTGCTGGCACCACCGGCGTTGAGCGGTCCGCTGTTGACACAACTCACCGTCACGCCACTGGTGGTACAGCTCCAGCCATTTTCACTGTAGCTTGCCGGTGCAGTGAGTCCGTTGGTCAGCGTCACCGTTGCCGTAATCGGCCCCGTCTCGGCTGCCAACCCCAGATTGCTCACCGTCACTGGAATCGAGCTGGTCACACCCGCCACCAGATCGGGGGTCGGGGCACCCACATCCACGGCCAGGTCCGGCGTATCCGCCACATCACTCACCGTGACGGCTATGCCAACGGTATCGGTCAGTCCGCCGCTATCCGCGACCATGACAGTGACCGAATAGACATTGTCGGCATCCACATCACCGGGAGCTTCAAAATCCGGCGCAGTCGTAAAGCTCAGGTTGCCATTGGCATCAATCGCAAAGCTCCCCGCGTCCGGTCCACTGACGGTGTAGGTCAACGTCCCGTTGCCTTCGCTCCCCTCAACGTCGAGGGTGTTGACATCGGTGATTGCAACCGTATTTTCCGGTATCGTAATGGCGGCCGGATCGGCTGCCGGCTGAACGATCACCGGCAGATCATTGATCGGGTTGATGGTCACGGTAACGGTATCCGTCGTCGCCGCGCTATCAGTTGTCGGCGAGAAGCCGTCATCATCGGTTGATACGACGCGTACCCCCAGCGGGAAGAGACCGTTGGCATCCTGTGCCCCCTGATAGGTCAAGGCACCCAAGCTCCAGCTCGCAATGTTGACGGTATCCGTGAGTGCCGTGGCGGTGAAGCTGTTGACGCCGTCACTCACCGTGTGATCCACGGCAATGCCACTCAGCTCAACCACCGAGAGCACTTCCGACGTGTCGGTGTCGACCAGCGTGGCGGTCAGCACGGTGGAGATGTCGAACGAGGTATCCTCATCACCGCTCTGGTCCGTCGTCACCAAGAGCGGTGCATCGGCCACACGGGTCACATTGACCTGAAGTGGATCGGTCGTGCCATCATATTCAACATTTAGCACGATGCCATTCCCCGAGTAGTGCAGCGGTGGGGTCATGGCCACCGCGGGGGCATCGACCGGGTCCGCTTGCCACGCCGCCGCGGTCTCATCATAGATCGTGTCCGAGAGACTAGCCCCGGCCGGCAGGTTGGTAAAGTTGATCGGCTTGCGGCCATACCATTGCACCTGCAACGTGAGCTGGTAGTCACGCGAGAAGTGGGATTCCGGAGTCACGGTTGTGGCCGAGGCACGCAGCCGACGGGCCCCGTTGGGCATGGTCACGAGATCAAATTGCAACACACCCGGCAGTTCATCGGTAAAGTCTGTGTCCGCCGCGTGGTTGGTCGTGGTGTTCGGTGAATCGATCAGCCGCACCCCAAAGGGCACATCGGTCCACGAGACCAGATCGGGAATCGAACTGCGCATGACCAGGAATGACCCGGAGGTGGTCCCATTTACCAAATCGACAAAGATCTGGGCGGTGCCCGAATTCTCCTGATCATTGTTCGCATCATTGATGTTATACATGGCAATCGTCAGATTGCCCCCCTGGGCCGTGCCGGGTACGGTGAGGGTGAAGGCACTCGTTGCCCCCAGCAGATCATCATCATAGATCCCCACCGTGGACGCGGCACCCAGCGCGGCCGCGCTTGAGCTGATCGCCACCCGCGCATAACTCTGTGCACTGATCAGCGAGGAGAAGATGCCCCCCGGCGTCGCGGCTCGCACCAATGTCAAGACGTTGCCGGAACGGGTAATCGTCCAATCCGGTTGTGTATTGCCATTGGCGGTTGTATCGCCCACAATCGTGGCCCCGCTCGACAGGATCGGAACATTTGCGCTAAGGTCATAGCCACTAAAGGCATAGCCGGCGTTGAAATTCCCCCCCCGCCCCGTCTGGGCAAAGATCGTCCCGCTGACCAGTCCACTATCGAGATCGACCACAAAGCGGCCGATCCCCTTATCCTCTTCGGTATCAGCCAACCCACCACGACCATCCTGGATCGAGATCACGGCAAAGCTTGCCGTCGCGGGGAGCGTCAGCGTCCCGGTCAGAACCCCAGGATCGAGGACGGTCCCCACCGACCCAAGGAAGTCGGCCGAGCTGTTGTTGGTCAGATATTCGACCAGATAGGCTTGATCCATGACCGACTGTGTCTCCACAATCGACAGCGTGTTGCCACTGCGCGCTACTGTTATCGAGTTGAGCGCCGTATCCTGGTCACCAGTGACGGTGCCGCTGTCCGATGCCGCGCCCAATGGCACACCAGAGAAGGCGTAGTTATCGTTGGAGGCTGTCCCCTGGTTAAAGATGTAGAAGGTGTGGCCGGCGTAGGTGTTGTTCTCCAGGTTGACCACCAACGTCGTCCCCTGATACTCCTCCTGGCTTCCGGCATTTGCGCCATTCTCATTGCCCCCATAGCCGGTGAGCCGCACAATCGTCGTCCCGGCCGGAATCGTAAAGTTCGTTGGGGTGGCACCGGCCCCGGCATCGCGGAAGCCTGCCTCGGTTCCAATTAGATTCAACTGCGAGCCCCCCTGGGACAGCTGCGGATCGACCGTGATCCCCAGCCCAATTGCACTATCCTCGGTGCCGGTCACGGCCGCGGGGACCGTCACCAATGGCCCTTCTGCTGCATCACTAACGGCCACAGCAATGGTCACGCTATCAGTCAGCCCACCGGTATCTGTCACAGTTACCGTCAGATCATAGATGTTGTCACCGCCACTGTCAGCCGGTGCTTCAAAATCAGGCGCAACCACAAAGGCAAGATTCCCGTTGGCATCGATTGAAAGCAGACCCGCGTCCACACCGCTCAGCCCATAGGTCAGGCTGATTTCAAGCGTATCCTCAAGATCGGTGGCATTCACATCCGTAATCGCCAGCGTATTCTCGACAATGGTAACGGCGGCTGGATCGCTAATTGGTTGGATGATGCTCGGTGCCGTATTGCTGACCGGACCACCGGGATCGACAATTGTGCCATCGGCAATGGTATCATCACCGCTTACGCCGTCTGTCAAATTGACAACCATCAACGCAACCGGGGTGCCACTGATCATTGTCTGGCTAAAGAGCGCTGGGTAATTATAGTAAGTTGGTTGGCTACCACCAGGCGTGGGCGGACCAAACTTGCGGAAGGACCAGCCGGAGAGATCGGCTGTCGTGTGCCAATAGTAGGTAATCGTTCCAGTTTCACCAATGGTGAGACAGGAAAGATGGATATCCAACAGCCCCAGCGGATAGTCATAACGGCTATCCTGCTCCGTGAGCTCATTTTCGCTCAGGTGAGCGATCTGGGTAATCCTGGGACAGGACGGTGCCGACTCGGCCGTGACATACCCGACAGTACCGGTGAGTGGCACCGTAGCCACATTTTCCTGTGTACTGTCAGGAATACCATCGTTATTGCCGTCACCATTATTCGGTCCCTGATCTTCAATCTCCGCCGGAATGCCATCTTCATCATCATCCTGGATGGCGAGTGCAAGCGCAACGGTGTCGGTCAGTCCGCCGCTATCCGCGACCATGACAGTGACCGAATAGACATTGTCGGCATCCACATCACCGGGAGCTTCAAAGTCCGGCGCAGTCGTAAAGCTCAGGTTGCCATTGGCATCGATCGCAAAGCTCCCCGCGTCCGGTCCACTGATGGTGTAGGTCAACGTCCCGTTGCCCTCCACACCCATATCATCGGTCGTGTTCACATCGGTCACCACCGTGCTGTTTTCCGGGATGGTAATCAGCGCCGGATCGGTGGCCGGTTGCGTGATCACCGGCGCGGCATTGCCCAGCAGCAGGACAACCGTCGGCCCATCAGCACCGGGCGGGTCGACTGCCGTGACACCCGGCCCACCGATTGCGGCCGTGTTGCTGTAGACGCCACTCGGGTTAATCGTTGCCTGGAAGCTGACCGTTGCCGTGCCACTGACGGGCAGGCTGTTGATCGTCCAGAGCAGGCCGACACCCGTCGGGTCGCTCTCATTCTGGCTGTCGCCACCGGCAATTGAGGTTGCCACATAGCTAAAGCCGCTCTGCACCACATCGGTAATCGCCACATTGACCGCACCACTCGGGCCACTGTTCGTCACCACAATCGTAAAGGTGATCTGTTCACCCACGACCGGGTTCGGGTTATCCACCCACTTGGCAACCGCGATCTGTGCATCACGCGCCACCGGCTCGGTAATCGGTACCGGCGTCGGGCCATTGTTACCTGGATTGACATCGGTGGGTGCCACGGTCACCGCAAGCGGGCCGGGCAGTGTGCCAATGGTGCTCTCGTCCGGCGTCACCGGCAGCGCAAAGCTGCTGGCCCCACCGGCGTTGAGCGGTCCGCTGTTGACACAACTCACCGTCACGCCACTGGTGGTACAGCTCCAGCCATTTTCACTGTAGCTTGCCGGTGCAGTGAGGCCGTTGGTCAGCGTCACCGTTGCCGTAATCGGCCCCGTCTCGGCTGCCAACCCCAGATTGCTCACCGTCACTGGAATCGAGCTGGTCATGCCCGCCACCAGATCGGGGGTCGGGGCACCCACATCCACGGCCAGATCCGGCGTATCCGCCACATCACTCACCGTGACGGCTATGCCAACGGTATCGGTCAATCCGCCGCTATCCGCGACCATGACAGTGACCGAATAGACATTGTCGGCATCCACATCACCGGGAGCTTCAAAGTCCGGCGCAGTCGTAAAGCTCAGGTTGCCATTGGCATCAATCGCAAAGCTCCCCGCGTCCGGTCCACTGACGGTGTAGGTCAACGTCCCGTTGCCTTCGCTCCCCTCAACGTCGAGGGTGTTGACATCGGTGATTGCAATCGTATTTTCCGGAATGGTGATGGCGGCCGGATCGGCGGCCGGCTGAACGATCACCGGCAGATCATTGATCGGGTTGATGGTTACGGTGACGGTATCCGTCGTCGCCGCGCTATCGGTTGTTGGCGAGAAGCCGTCATCATCGGTCGATGCGACGCGTACCCCCAGCAGGAAGAGACCGTTGGCATCCTGTGCCCCCTGATAGGTCAGCGCGCCCAAGCTCCAGCTCGCAATGTTGACGGTATCCGTGAGTGCCGTGGCGGTGAAGCTGTTGACGCCGTCACTCACCGTGTGATCCACGGCAATGCCACTCAGCTCAACCACCGAGAGCACTTCGGACGTGTCGGTGTCGACCAGCGTCGCGGTCAGCACGGTAGAGATGTCGAACGGGATATCCTCATCACCGCTCTGATCCGTCGTCACCAAGAGTGGTGCATCGGCCACACGGGTCACATTGACCTGCAGTGGATCGGTGGTGCCATCATATTCAACGTTTAGCACGATGCCATTCCCGGCATAGTGCAACGGCGGTGTCATGGCCACCGCGGGGGCATCGACCGGGTCCGTTTGCCACGCCGCCACATCCGCATTGTAGAATGTATTGGAAAGACTAGCCCCGGCTGGCACGTTCGTGATATTGATTGGCTTGCGCCCATACCATTGCACCTGTAAGGTGAGCTGGTAGTCACGCGAGAAGTGGGATTCCGGAGTCACGGTTGTGGCCGAGGCATGCAGCCGACGGGCCCCATTGGGCATGGTCACGAGGTCGAATTGCAATACACCTGGCAACTCATCGGTAAAGTCTGTGTCCGCCGCATGGTTGGTGGTGGTGTTCGGTGAATCGATCAGCCGCACCCCAAAGGGCACATCGGTCCACGAGACCAGATCGGGAATCGAACTGCGCATGACCAGGAATGATCCCGAGGTGGTCCCATTCACCAGATCGACGAAGATCTGGGCGGTGCCCGAATTCTCCTGATCATTGTTCGCATCATTGATGTTGTACATGGCAATCGTCAGATTGCCCCCCTGGGCCGTGCCGGGCACAGTGAGGGTGAAGGCACTCGTTGCCCCCAGCAGATCATCATCGTAGATCCCCACCGTGGACGCGGCACCCAGCGCGGCTGCGCTTGAGCTGATCGCCACCCGCGCATAACTCTGTGCACTGATCAGCGAGGAGAAGATGCCCCCCGGCGTCGCGGCTCGCACCAATGTCAAGACGTTGCCGGAACGGGTAATCGTCCAATCCGGTTGTGTATTGCCATTGGCGGTTGTATCGCCCACAATCGTGGCCCCGCTCGACAGGATCGGAACATTTGCGCTCAGGTCATAGCCACTAAAGGCGTAACCAGCATTGAAATTCCCCCCCCGCCCCGTCTGGGCAAAGATCGTCCCGCTGACCAGTCCACTATCGAGATCGACCACAAAGCGGCCGATCCCCTTATCTTCTTCGGTATCAGCCAACCCACCACGACCATCCTGGATCGAGATCACGGCAAAGCTTGCCGTCGCGGGGAGCGTCAGCGTCCCGGTCAGAACCCCAGGATCGAGGACGGTCCCCACCGACCCAAGGAAGTCGGCCGAGCTGTTGTTGGTCAGATATTCGACCAGATACGCTTGGTCCATGACCGACTGTGTCTCCACAATCGACAGCGTGTTGCCACTGCGCGCTACTGTTATCGAGTTGAGCGCCGTATCCTGGTCGCCAGTGACGGTGCCACTGTCCGATGCCGCGCCCAATGGCACACCAGAGAAGGCGTAGTTATCGTTGGAGGCTGTCCCCTGGTTAAAGATGTAGAAGGTGTGGCCGGCGTAGGTGTTGTTCTCCAGGTTGACCACCAGCGTCGTCCCCTGATACTCCTCCTGGCTACCGGCATTTGCGCCATTCTCATTGCCCCCATAGCCGGTGAGCCGCACAATCATCGTCCCGGCCGGAATCGTAAAGTTTGTTGGGATGGCACCGGCCCCGGCATCGCGGAAACCTGCCTCGGTTCCAATCAGATTGAGTTGAGAGCCCCCCTGGGACAGCTGCGGATCGACCGTGATCCCCAGCCCAATTGCACTATCCTCGGTGCCGGTCACGGCCGCGGGGACCGTCACCAATGGACCTTCTGCTGCATCACTAACGGCCACAGCAATGGTCACGCTATCAGTCAGCCCACCGGTATCTGTCACAGTTACCGTCAGATCATAGATGTTATCACCGCCACTGTCAGCCGGTACTTCAAAATCAGGCGCAACCACAAAGGCAAGATTCCCGTTGGCATCGATTGAAAGCAGACCCGCGTCCACACCGCTCAGCCCATAGGTCAGGCTGATTTCAAGTGTATCCTCAACGTCGGCGGTATCCACATCGATAATCGCCGTCATATTCTCGACAATCGTAATGGCGGCCGGATCGGTTGCCGGCTGAACGATCACCGGTTCATCATTGACCGCATTGATAGTCACGGTAACGGTGTCGGTAACCTCCGCGCTATCGGTTGTCGGCGAGAAGCCGTCATTATCGGTCGATGCGACGCGTACCCCCAGCGGGAAGAGACCGTTGGCATTCTGTGCCCCCTGATAGGTCAAGGCACCCAAGCTCCAACCCGCAATGTTGACGGTATCCGTGAGTGCCGTGGCGGTGAAGCTGTTGACCCCATCACTCACCGTGTGATCCACGGCAATGCCACTCAGCTCAACCACCGAGAGCACTTCCGACGTGTCGGTGTCGACCAGCGTGGCGGTCAGCACAGTGGAGATGTCGATCGGGGTATCTTCATCACCGCTCTGGTCCATTGTCACCAACAACGGTGTATCGGCCACACGGGTCACGGCCACCTGTAAGGGATCACTGCTGCCATTGTAGCCAACAAGGAGTACCGTCGTGTTACCCGAGAAGTGGAGCGGTGGATTGAAGGCCAGTGCCGCACCATCGACTGGATCAACCAGCCAGTCGCCACTTGTCCCATCGATCGAGCCATGGGAGAGGGTAGCAGTCAGCGGTACATTCCCAACACGGATCGGGAAGCGTCCAGCCCACTGTGCTTGGAAAACAAGATTCCATTCCCGGGAACTTTGCGAAGTCATCCGCAGAACGCGATTTCCATTCGCCACAGTCACCAAGTCAAAACGGAGCGCTGCCAGTACTTCATCGTTATAACCTGCCAGTGAACCATGATTTGATGATGTTCCCGCGGCCCCAAAGATCTGTTGGCCAAAGGGGACATTCGTCCATGAGGTCAGATCCGGTGAGTCGATGCGCATCATCATTGTAGAACCTGAGGTCGTCTGGTTGACCAAATCCACAAAGATTTGTCCAATCCCGGTGTTCTCGGCAACCCCACTGGAGCCACTAACATCCGTGACGCCTAGCGTCATGCCGCCGGTCTGTGCATTCCCCGGCACCGTCAAGCTGAAGACATTGTTGGCACTGATCACGGCGATTCCCGTGGTCGAGGATGTGCCCAGGGCACTGGCACCGGAACTGAGCGCAACGCGTTCGTAAGCCTGTGCAGTGACCATGGTTGGAAAATTGTCTGCCCGACTTAGCGTCAGTTCATTGCCCACATTGCTGATCGTCCAGTTGGGCAGGATACCCGCAGCGGCAGTTGCGTCACCGGTAATCACGGCTCCGCTGCTCAACACCGGCACGCCCGCAGTGAGATCGTAACCGGTGAATGCATAGCTGGCCATCGTGTTCTCGGTATTGCCAATTGTCGCATAGAACGCGCCACTGGCCATGCCACTCTCCAGATCCACAATGATGCGGCCCGATCCTCTTTCTTCATGCGCAGCACTAGAACCACCGCGGCCGGTCAGGATCGAGAGCGCAACAAAGTTGCTGCTGGCCGGCAAGGTCAACGTTGTGGAGACGGTACTAGCGTTCATGAAACTTCCCGTCGAGCCCAACAGGTTGGCCGATGAACCACTGTTCGTCAAGAATTCGACCAGATACGCTTGGTCCAATGTCGCCTGCGATTCCACAATCGACAAGACATTGCTGCTGACCGAGACCGTAATGGTGTTGTGCCCATTATCGTTGTCACCAGTCAACGTGCCACTGGTTGAGGGTTGTCCGAGCGTAACGTTGCTAAAGGTATAGTTGTCATTGTTGACCGTGGAGTTGCCGATCACATGGAAGATGTGGCCCGCGTAGGTATTTTCGGCCAGATTAACAATCATGTTGGAGGTCTGGTGATTTTCGTCGCGGTTATCGGAGGCACCAATGCCTCCTGTGCCAAAGCCACTGATACGCACAGAAGTTGTCCCCGCGGGGATTGTAAAGTTCGTTGGGGCGCTGCCATCTGCCGCAGCACGGAAACCGGCCTCCGTCCCCAAAATGTTTAACTGAGCGCCGCCATTGATCAGCGATGGGTCGACGGTTAATCCCAGCCCAATCGCACTATCCTCGGTGCCCGTCACGGCCGTGGGGACGGTCACCAACGATGTGGCAGTAGAGTAGGTTACGGTCTGCTGCGTTGCCGCGGTGCTGTCATTGCTCGCACCATCCTGCGCGGCTGCGGCGGCAATATCAATCGTGATATCATTGTTGCTGCCATCGGGTGTGATCTGTACGGCGTAGTTCTGTGGCCCACCGCTTACGCTGTTCGCGGTGCCATTGGCGACCGTTACATCGCTCACGTCAAAACCGGTTACACTCTCACCAAAGTCTACCGTAATGATGAACGCGCTGCCTCCATCATGATTTGCGGGCGCGCTGATCACAGGTGTTGGTGGGGTTATGTCCTCGGCTGCGTCGGTAACCGTAACGGTCAACAGCAACAGATCAGTGCCCCCATTGCCGTCACTGACCATTACCTGGACAAGATAGTCGTTATCTGTGTTGGCATCGCCGGCATTTTCAAAGTCCGGTGCGCTGTTAAAGGTGAGCAGACCGGTATTTGCATCGATCGAGAACGCGGCGGCATCGTCCCCGCCACTGATCGTATAGGTTAGCGGATCACTGTCGTCATCTATCGCGGTCACAGTGATTACAGCCGTCTGATTTTCAGCCACACTGATAGCTGACGCAACCGTAATGGTCGGCGCTGTATTGGCTGCAACAAGAGCAACACAATTGGCGCTGCTATTGTCGGCCACAGTGGCATCACTCTCATCCGACGTGATGGTCACCTTCCCCAATGCAATCGTGCCGCTGCCATCCATGAGCACACAGGCGGCATCGCCATTGTCAGCGATTGTGCTCTCATTTTCATCGCTGGTCACAGAGGCTGTATTGGTCACCGGGCTCTGTGCATGTGCTGTCATTGGGTGCAGTGCCATGAAGGCCAACAGTGGCAAAAGCACTGCGACGATCCATAGACGCCCCTGCCCCATGGGCACACTTCGTTCCAGATGAATGCCGGTGTCAGCCGCTTGTCTCCCCCCCGGCGGTGAACCGCGGTTTTCATCAGATCCGCAGTATCGTCTTCCATTCATAATAAACTCCTATTTCAAAAGACTATTTTGAGGTCATGCCAATCGTTGCAGTTACCGTGCTGCCATTGAGCACTGTGGGCCATGTGCAGGTCACAATGCCAACGCGCCATTGACGATAAAACCGACAGGTGGGAGATGAATCGCCACCAGATCATTTGCATCATTTGGTTCACTGTTGACAACCATCAAAGTGTGGAGAATGGGCGACCCCGTTGTGACCGCTGTCACAAGGGTGCGTTTGGTGGTCGTCAGATCCGTTGCCGTTGCGCCACCGTCAGTTGCCACAACAGGCAGCAGCGGGGCAGAGGCCATGGAATAGGTCCATAGTGAATCGTGACTTCACCTAAGTCATTGCCCGAAAGTTTTTAGAGATAGCAAGTGGTGCTATCTCTAAAAACTTAGCGGGTTTACTTACGCAAAGGAAAACCTACCGTTTTCAAGCCAACCGCACTGTAGGTTACCAGACGAAAGTCGTGAACTCTCAAAATTATGAGGTCACACTAATTGTCGCCGTTACTGTCGTGCCATTGGTCACCGTGGGCCAGGTACAGGTCACGGTCCCGCCACTTTCGCTACAACTGCCACCACCGGTAGCTGTAGCGCTGTTAAAGGTAATGCCGGCGGGCAAGAGATCAGTTGCCACCACGTTGGTCGCATCATCCGGACCATTATTCACGACCGTCAAGGTATAATCAAAGGTTGTACCGCTGGTAGCTTCGGTGAGACTAGCACTCTTGCTGATCGCGAGATCAACAGTACTCTCACCGGCAGCCGATTTGACTGTCACGATGGGGGTCGTTGGATAGCGGCCAAGCGAGAGTTCGTCAGCCGTGGCATAGACCGTGTTGCTGATGACCGCGCCCGCGGTGGCGCCTGTATTAAAGGTTGTCAGGAACGAGGCGCTGGCACCAGGAGCCAAGGGGGCATCCAACACACACTGTTGTGTTCCAGTGTTGCAGGTGCCGCTTGGCGTGCTGCTAAACGCGGTCATGGTGAGATCCGCGGAGGGCAGATCAGTCACCGTGAGATTGGTCAAACTGACAATCCCAGTATTGGTCACCCAAACTGTATATTGGACCGGCTGACCGGCAACGGGTGGGTAGGGAGTCGGATCGCTCTTGGCAATGTTCAAATTGGCAGGAAGCAGTGCACCGGTGCCCCCCAGGACTGAGGTCTCCGGTGGTACACTCCACCAAGCGTTATCAGCAACACCGATCTGCCCCATAGTATTCTGTCCCCAGCACTTCACCTCACCACTGCTATTGACGGCACAGGTATGGTATTCACTAGCTCTAATGGCGGCAGCATCCGGCAGATAGGCCACATCCCTGGCCGGCGTAGAAAACCCTGCGGTTGGATACCCTTTGCCCGACTGGCCGAATTCATTGTAACCAACACACTGGGCTCTACCGGTGGCAAGGATTGTGCAGGTATAGGCACGCCCCGCCGTGAGCTCAACCACGCCGCTGCTCCACTCAACGACATCGACGGCGGTTGTACCATAGTTGGCACCCCAGCACTTGACCCCACCACCTGTTGTAACCGCACAAGAATGGGACGTACCAGTCGCAATCTTTGTTAAACCGCTCAAGCCTGTAACATCAACCGGCGTATTTGATGACGTGGTCGTACCGTTGCCCAATCGACCGTTCGCATTTTGGCCCCAACATTTAGCCGTGCCACTATCTGTCAGCACACAGGTGTGCATACCGACAGCATTCGTCGCGATGGCGACAACACCACTGGCGAGACCAGAGACATCGACAGGTACATTTGAATTACTGAACTGCCCATCCCCCAACCGGCCGGTGTCGTTGCTACCCCAACACTTGGCCGCACCGCCGACAGTCAGCGCACAGGAGTACAAATCACCGGCGGCAATTGCGGCGACACCACTGGTCAGCCCCGTCACATCAACCGGTACCAAGCTGTCATTACTAGCGCTGTTGCCCAATTGTCCTACCGTCCCCTCGCCCCAACACTTGACGCCGCCGCTACTGGTCAAAGCACAGGAATGCTCTCCCCCAGCCACAATCGCCACCACACCGCTAGATAGACCAGAAACATTGACCGGAATATGGGTATTGGTGGTTGAGTTGTCGCCAAGCTGGCCTTTTGCATTAGATCCCCAACACATGGCACCGCCGCTACTTGTCACAGCACACGAATGGAGTTTTCCAGTGGCAATGGACCCTTGCTGCTGGGCAGAGACCGATGCCGTGCTGAACCAGCAGGCAAGGATCCCCAGCAACAAGGCAGATGTCCACTGGATGTAGGTACGCGGCGGCAGATGCCAAGGCATTGACCCACGCGTGGATAACTCGATTTGGTTAGACATAATTTGATATAGTTTCATGACCCTTATCCTTTAAACAGAGTGACGGGAAACGCTAACATCTCTATGGAGTTACGATTGTTGCTTCTGGTGCCCAGTGCAATCGTCATGGACCTACCTAGCAGGTACTGGCACGTGGTGATTGGACAGATTGGCAACAAAACATGTCGTACGCGGCCTCGACGTGTTGTACACACCCCTACATCGACCACCAGACAAACAGGACGTGCGCCATCGAATGGGAGAAGCGCGTTGCATAAATACGAACAGACACGCGCAGCGACGGCAACGTGTTAGCTTGATCGACAAAAGGCGAGTAGATCCCGGCGTAAATCAGGCCATACGTGTTTTGCCGCTTGCATTCACGTTGTATGGCCTGATTACCTGCCACGGTATTTATGCCATACTGGACTAGAAATGAATCGTTTGGGAATGTGCTGGAGAGACAGCACTGGTACAGGTAACAGAGTGAAGAGAAGGCGGGTACCCAGAGCAGCTGTTGCCAACAGAGAAAGCACAAAACGGGAGCAAAAATCCTTGCTCGATCATATTGTGCCCAAGCAAAATTCACAGATCGTGTCTCCAAGACCAGAAAGAATGGTTCAGTTTGGCAGCGAAAATGCGATTGCAGACCGGCGCTTAAAACGCTGCAAGGGTTCGAAAGGCATGCAAAAGCTGGACACGACTATTCGTGTCCCTTCTAGTGAGTTCTACATTGTGGTAACGTTTGGGGCCTCTCTGTACAACCGCTGCGTTTATTGTGCAGGCTCGGCCAGTTGAGCAGGTCGCAGGCAAATTTACAGATAAGTTCTTCGTATGACCTACACTCGTTGCTTCTCATCCCGAGGGAGAGAACTTTTTGGAGCGATCAATCTCCTGTAGAAATGGCAGGTAGCAACTTGAGTTTGTGTAGGACTATCATGCAGCCAAAGAGCCCGAAAATAGAAGAAAAACAGGATTGGGAGATGAAGTACCGAATCGAGCAGAAGCTATCATCCAGCAGTTCCATACCCGTGGTAGAAATCACCAAATATCTGCCATCATCCTCAAATACTCTACAAATGCATCAATAGAACAGTTGCAAACAGTAGTAGCAAACAGTTACAGCAAACAGTCATGGTAACAGTCACAGTAAACAGCCACAGTAAACAGTCACAGTAAATATCTGCTGCTCTTATCATCGATTGTTCAGTTACATTCGTATATCAGGTTAACAAAAAATAATATACATGTATATAGCCCAAGGGTACCAGTGAGATCCGCAACTACCATGAGCACTGCTCGCTCACAGGGAGAAAGCCGCGAACAACCAAACAATTGACGTTTGAAATCAACAAAAGATAGCCCAAATGCCTTAGTTGTCGACCATCATAGACAGATGTCAATGGAACAAAACGGATATACAGCTCAATCAATAGTAGCGCGCGGTCGGGTCGCGCATCTGTCTTGAGTGTAGGCAGAGGCACCTGCCATATGACGTTACGTGGCGCACCGGTGAGGACGAGCACGCTCAATTCGCGCAATGCACACCTGTTTACGAAGTGATGCTCGCCTTCAGAAACAGGCGATCATCTGCATGGTTTGCCAGGCCGTGGCTCAATCCCAGGCTGACAAATCGCGTAGAATATAGATTATACACAGGGGTTACACAGTTGATGATGGTTAGACCTACCGAGACCCCGCCGCGACATGGGTTGTCGCGGCGGGGTCTCTTCAACATCTGACGCCACTGCTGTCCGTAACTGCACCAGATTCGGACAACGTTGTCATGGGTCGTTCATGAGCAGCGTTACCGGTGGATCAACGGCATGTATAGTCGATGCCGATGGACCGGCAGAGGCTCCGGCATTTCTTCGCTATTGGTTGGTATCCTATCGACGTCAACAACCACGCGCCGATCACCAGGTCCAGACAGATCAAACAGCTTAACACCAGGACCACCTATATCTGCCACATTGGTATAGAAGCCGGTATCGGTAATCGTTACCTGTAGACTGACTGTTACCGTACCATTTAGCGGGAGATTATCAATTGTCCAACGCAAACCCTTGCCTGCCGGATCACTTTCATCGCGGCTATCACCGCCGGTCATGCTGCCCGGCACGTAGGTAAAGCCACTCTGCAAGACATCCGTGATAACAACACCCACCGCGTCGCTCGGGCCGATATTTGTCACCTGAATCGTAAAGGTGATCCCATCACCAACCCGCGCGCTGGGATTATCGCTTGACTTCGCCACAGTCATTAGTGCGATCCGCTGTACAGGCAGAAGCGGTGTCATCGCTACTGGACCATTGTCCGCAAGATCAACCTCACCTGGTACTGTGTCAACCTCTACGGTGAATGGACCAGGGGTTGTATCGATTGTCGAGTGATCGGGTGTCACCGGCACACGGAAGTCACTAGCCGCACCCGCATCGAGCGGACCGCTGTTAATGCAGCTCACTCTTTGACCGTCCGTTGTACAGCGCCACCCATTACCACCATCAAAGGTTGCTGGTGCCGTAACACCCACAGGTAATGTCAAGGTAACCGTTAACGGTCCCGTTGCCGGTGCTTCACCGTAATTCGTGAGTGTAACCGGGATCGAACTGGACAGCGGTGCAACCAATTCAGGTTCAGGTTGCCCAATGGCCACGGATAATTCTGGTGTATCCGGAACATCGCTGACGATCACGTAGAATTCCACAGAGTCTGTCAAAGCCTCACTGTCGGTAACAGTCACCGTGACTCGATAGATATTGTCGTTAGCGATGGAGAGCGCCGCGACAGGCAGCCCTCCCGTACCATCCACTGGCGCTTCATAATCAGGAGGCGTGATAAATTCGAGAATGCCCACCGTGTCGATCGTAAACCACCCTGCATCGCTACCACTGATGCCATAGATCAGACCACCATTTTCTGCATCACGATCATCCATTGCCTCAACATCTATGACAAAGGTTGTATTCTCCGGAATTGTAATTGTAAAGGGATTCGTCGCCGGCTGCATGATTATCGGAGCGCGATTGAGCACACCCACCTCTACGTCCGGGCCAGTCGGTCCCGGCGGATCGACCACCGTTACCCCCGGTCCATCGACCGCAGCCACATTCGTGTACGCGCCACCGGCATTGACCACCGCCTGGAAGCTGACACTCGTCGTGCCACTGACCGGCAGGCTATTGATAACCCACAAGAGGCCGACGCCACTCGGGTCGCTATCATCGCGGCTGTTGCCACCGCTGATACTCGCCGCGACATAGCTGAAGCCGCTCTGCACCACATCGGTGATGACCACATCGACCGCGCCGCTGGGGCCGCTGTTGGTGATCTGCACGGTGAAGGCGATCGTCTCGCCGACCAGCGGATTCTCTTCATCCACCGACTTGACCACCGTCAGTTGCGCGTCGCGCGCCACCGGATCGCCAATAGGCACCGGCGTTGGGCCGTTGTCCGTCGGGTTCGGGTCACCGGGCGGCGGCTCCACCGTCACCGGGATCGGGCCGGGGATCGTGCCAATGGTCGAATCATCCGGCGTAATCGGCACGCTAAAGAGCATGCTGTCACCATGGTTCAGGGGGCCCGGGTGGAGACAGCGCACCGTCTGCGCGGTCGTTGTACAATTCCATCCATTCTCGCTGTAGCTGACCGGCCCATTCACACCCGCTGGCAAACCAACCGTTACCGTCAACGGTTCTGTCGTCGGCGCAGTGCCCACGTTGCTCACCGTCACCGGAATATAGCTGGTCACCCCGGCCACCAAGGTTGGTGCCGGTGCACCCACACTCACCCGCAGATCCGGGACCCTTCGAGGCAGAATCGTAATGCCCGGGCCAGTCGGTCCCGGCGGATCGACCACCGTTACCCCCGGTCCATCCACCGCGGCCACATTCGTGTACGCGCCACCGGCATTGACCATTGCCTGGAAGCTGACACTCGTCGTGCCGCCCACGGGCAAGCTGTTAATCATCCAGACCAGACCGACGCCACTCGGGTCGCTATCATCTTGCGTATCGCCACCGACCATGCTCGCCGCCACATAGCTGAAGCCACTCTGCACCACATCGGTGATGACCACATCGACCGCGCCACTCGGCCCACTGTTGGTGATCTGCACGGTGAAGGTCACCGTGTCACCGACCAGTGGTTCAAGGTCATTGGCAGATTTCACCACCGTCAGCTGCGCATCGCGCGCCACCGGATCGCCAATGGGCACCGGGGTTGGGCCGTTATTCGTCGGGTTCGGATCACCGGGTGGCGGCTCCACCGTCACCGGGATCGGGCCGGGAATCGTGCCAATCGTCGAATCGTCCGGCGTAATTGGCACGCTGAAGAGCATGCTGTCACCATGGTTCAGGGGGCCCGGATGGAGACAGCGCACCGTCTGGCCTATTGTCGTGCAGCTCCATCCATTCTCGCTGTAGCTGACCGGCCCATCCATGCCCGCTGGCAAACCAACCGTTACCGTCAACGGTTCTGTCGTCGGCGCAGTGCCCACGTTACTCACCGTCACCGGAATATAGCTGGTCACCCCGGCAACCAAGGTTGGCGCCGGTGCACCCACACTCACCCGCAGATCCGGGACCGTTCGGGGTAGAATCGTAATGCCCGGGCCAGTCGGTCCCGGCGGATCGACCACCGTTACCCCCGGTCCATCCACCGCGGCCACATTCGTGTACGCGCCACCGGCATTGACCATTGCCTGGAAGCTGACACTCATCGTGCCGCCCACGGGCAAGCTGTTGATGTCCCACAAGAGGCCAACACCACTCGGGTCGCTATCATCTTGAGTATCGCCACCGACCATGCTCGCCGCGACATAGCTGAAGCCGCTCTGCACCACATCGGTGATGACCACATCGACCGCGCCACTTGGCCCACTGTTGGTGATCTGCACGGTGAAGGTCACCGTCTCACCGATCAGCGGATTCTCTTCATCCACCGACTTGACCACCGTCAGCTGCGCATCGCGCGCCACCGGATCGCCAATGGGCACCGGGGTTGGGCCGTTATCCGTCGGGTTCGGATCACCGGGTGGCGGCTCCACCGTCACCGGGATCGGGCCGGGGATCGTGCCAATGGTCGAATCATCCGGCGTAATCGGCACGCTGAAGAGCATGCTGTCACCATGGTTCAGGGGGCCCGGATGGAGACAGCGCACCGTCTGGCCTATTGTCGTGCAGCTCCATCCATTCTCGCTGTAGCTGACCGGCCCATCCACGCCCGCTGGCAAACCAACCGTTACCGTCAACGGTTCTGTCGTCGGCGCAGTGCCCACGTTGCTCACCGTCACCGGAATATAGCTGGTTACCCCGGCCACCAAGGTTGGTGCCGGTGCACCCACACTCACCCGCAGATCCGGGACCCTACGAGGCAGAATCGTAACGCCCGGGCCAGTCGGTCCCGGCGGATCGACCACCGTTACCCCCGGTCCATCGACCGCGGCCACATTTGTGTACGCGCCACCGGCATTGACCACCACCTGGAAGCTGACACTCGTCGTGCCGCCCACGGGCAAGCTGTTAATCGTCCAGACCAGACCAACACCGATCGGGTCGCTATCATCCCGGCTGTCGCCACCGCTGATACTCACCGCGATATAGCTAAAACCGCTCTGCACCACATCGGTGATGACCACATCGACCGCGCCGCTGGGCCCACTGTTGGTGATCTGCACGGTGAAGGTCACCGTGTCACCGACCAGTGGTTCAAGGTCACTGGCAGATTTCACCACAGAGAGCTGGGCAGCGCGCGCCACCGCCACGCTCGGCGTCAGCGTCAACGGCCCGTTGTTGGCCAGGACCACTTCATCGGTCACCGGCGCGACCGTCACGGTAAAGGGACCGGGC
Source organism: Caldilineaceae bacterium (assembly GCA_965228585.1). Taxonomy (GTDB): domain Bacteria; phylum Chloroflexota; class Anaerolineae; order Caldilineales; family Caldilineaceae; genus JAHBVH01. The sequence continues at coordinate 1,237,339 of CBDDHX010000009.1, read as the reverse complement.
GTCGTGCCAACGGTCGTATCATCCGGCGTCACCGGCACGTTGAAGCGTGTGCTTGCGCCAATGGCAAGGCCCGTGGCGCGGATACAACTCACACTCTGACCACTGGTCGTACAGCTCCAGCCACCATCGCTGAAGCTCGCGGGTGCACTGACTCCGATGGGTAGGTCTATTGTAGTCGTCAGCGGACCACCCGCCGCGGCTCCCCCCACATTGCTCACCGTCACCGGCATGCTGCTCTCCACACCAGAGACCAGGTCTGGCATTGGTTCGTCAATGGCCAGCGCAAGGTCTGGCGTATCTAAGGTATCTTCCACCGTAATGACCAGCGCAACCGTGTCGGTCAAGCCACCTGTATCGGTGACCGTCACCGTCACATTGTGGACATTGTCGCCACCGGCATCGCTTGGATTCTCGTAATCCGGTGCCACGAGGAAGGTGAGCAGACCACTGCTGCTGATACTGAGCAGCGCGGCGTCAGCACCGCTCAGCCCATAGCTCAGCCCATCGTTCTCCCCATCGCTGTCATCGATGCTGTTGACATTGGTGATGAAACTCGTGTTCTCGAGCTGCGTCAGCGCGGCGGGATCCGCCGCGGGCTGCGTAATCGTCGGGGCCTGGTTGGTCACGGTGATGATAATCTCGGGACCAATGGGGCCCGGCGGATCGACCACCGTCAGATCCGGACCATCCACCGCGGCCGCATTGCTGTAGACCCCACGCGGGGCCACCGTCGCTTGGAAGCGAACGGCGGTTGTTGTTCCAGCAGCGAGCGCGTTGATGTTCCAGAGCAATCCTGTCCCACTGGGATCACTGTCGTCACGGCTGTCGCCACCGCTGATACTCGCCGCGATATAGCTGAAGCCGCTCTGCACCACATCGGTGATGACCACATCGACCGCACCACTCGGGCCGCTGTTGGTGATCTGAATCGTAAAGGTCACCGTGTCGCCGACAAAGGGAGTCGGCTTATCCGCCAACTTGACCACCGTGAGCTGGGCATCGCGCCCCACCGCCACACTCGGCGTCAGCGTCAACGGCCCATTGTTGGCCAGGACCACTTCGTCGGTCACCGCCGCGACCGTCACTGTAAAGGGACCGGGCGTCGTGCCAACGGTCGTGTCATCCGGCGTCACCGGCACGTTGAAGCGTGTGCTTGCGCCAATGGCAAGGCCCGTGGCGCGCACACAGGTTGTGGTTGTGCCGCTGGTCGTACAGCTCCAGCCATTGTTGCTAAAGCTCGCGGGTGCACTGACTCCAACGGGTAGGTCTATTGTAGTCGTCAGCGGACCACCCGCCGCGGCTCCCCCCACATTGCTCACCGTCACCGGCATGCTGCTGGTGACGCCCGCAACGAGATCGGGACTCGGTTCGTCAATGGCCAACGCCAGGTCGGGTGTATCTAAGGTATCTTCCACTGTAATAACCAGCGCAACCGTGTCGGTCAAGCCGCCTGTATCGGTCACTGTCACCGTGACATTGTAGACATTATCGCCACCGGCATCGCTTGGATTCTCGTAATCCGGTGTCACGAGGAAGGTGAGCAGACCGCTGCTGCTGATACTGAGCAGCGCGGCGTCGGCACCGCTCAGCCCATAGCTCAGCCCATCGTTCTCCCCATCGCTGTCATCGATGCTGTTGACATTGGTGATGAAACTCGTGTTCTCGAGCTGTGTCAGCAGGGCGGGATCTGCAGCGGGCTGCGTAATCGTCGGTGCCTGGTTGGTCACGGTGATGATAATCTCGGGACCGATGGGCCCCGGCGGATCGACCACCGTCAGATCCGGGCCATCCACCGCGGCCGCATTGCTGTAGACCCCACGTGGGGCCACCGTCGCCTGGAAGTGAACGGCGGTTGTTGTTCCAGCAGCGAGCGCGTTGATGTTCCAGAGCAGTCCTGTCCCACTGGGATCACTGTCGTCACGGCTGTCGCCACCGCTGATACTCGCCGCGATATAGCTAAAGCCGCTCTGCACCACATCGGTGATGACCACATCGACCGCGCCGCTGGGGCCGCTGTTAGTGATCTGAATCGTAAAGGTGATTGTGTCGCCGACAAAGGGAGTCGGCTTATCCGCCAACTTGACCACCGTGAGCTGGGCATCACGCGCCACCGCCACACTCGACGTCACCGTCAACGGCCCATTGTTGGCCAGGACCACTTCATCGGTCACCGCCGCGACCACAACGGTAAAGGGACCGGGTGTTGTGCCAACGGTCGTATCGTCCGGCGTCACCGGCACGTTGAAGGGTGTGCTCGCGCCAATGGCCAACGCGCTTGCGCGGCTACAACTCACACTCTGACCGCTCGTTGTACAGCTCCAGCCACCATCGCTAAAGCTCGCGGGTGCGGTCACACCAACAGGTAGGTCTATTGTAGTCGTCAGCGGACCACCTGCCGCGGCTCCCCCCAGGTTGCTCACCGTCACCGGCATGCTGCTCTCCACACCAGAGACCAGCTCCGGCATCGGTTCGTCAATGGCCAGTGCCAGGTCAGGCGTATCCAGGCTATCCTCCACCGTGATAACCAGCGCAACCGTATCGGTCAAGCCGCCTGTATCGGTGACTGTCACCGTCACATTGTAGACATTGTCGCCACCGGCATCGCTTGGATTCTCGTAATCCGGTGTCACGAGGAAGTTGAGCAGACCGCTGCTGCTAATGCTCAGCAGCGCGGCGTCGGCACCGCTCAGCCCATAGCTCAGCCCATCGTTCTCCCCGTCGCTGTCATCGATGCTGTTGACATTGGTGATGAAGCTCGTGTTCTCGAGCTGCGTCAGCGCGGCAGGATCCGCAGCGGGCTGCGTAATCGTCGGGGCCTGGTTGGTCACGGTGATGATAATCTCGGGACCGATGGGGCCTGGCGGATCGACCACCGTCAGATCCGGACCATCCACCGCGGCCGCATTGCTGTAGACGCCACGTGGAGCCACCATCGCCTGGAACCGAACGGCGGTTGTACTGTTGGCGGGCAAGCTGTTGATTCCCCACAGCAACCCAACACCGCTCGGGTCGCTGTCATTTTGAGTATCGCCACCGCTGATACTCGTCGCGATATAGCCAAAGCCGCTCTGCACCACATCGGTGATGACCACATCGACCGCGCCACTCGGCCCACTGTTGGTGATCTGAATCGTAAAGGTCACCGTGTCGCCGACAAAGGGAGTCGGCTTATCCGCCAACTTGACCACCGTGAGCTGGGCAGCGCGCGCCACCGCCACACTCGACGTCACCGTCAACGGCCCGTTGTTGGCCAGGACCACTTCATCGGTCACCGGCGCGACCGTCACGGTAAAGGGACCGGGCGTCGTGCCAACGGTCGTATCATCCGGTGTCACCGGCACATTGAACGGTGTGCTCGCGCCAATGGCCAACGCGCTTGCGCGGCTACAACTCACACTCTGACCGCTCGTTGTACAGCTCCAGCCACCATCGCTGAAGCTCGCGGGTGCACTGACTCCGACGGGTAGATCTATCGTCGTGGTCAGTGGGCCACCCGCCGCGGCTCCCCCCACGTTGCTCACCGTCACCGGCATGCTGCTGGTGACGCCCGCAACGAGATCGGGACTCGGTTCGTCGATGGCAATGGTTAAATCTGGTGTATCCAATACATCCTCGACTGTAATGACCAGCGCAACCGTATCGGTCAAGCCGCCTGTATCGGTCACTGTCACCGTCACATTGTAGACATTGTCGCCACCGGCATCGCTTGGATTCTCGTAATCCGGTGCCACGAGGAAGGTGAGCAGACCACTGCTGCTGATACTGAGCAGCGCGGCATCAGCACCGCTCAGCCCATAGCTCAGCCCATCATTCTCCCCGTCGCTGTCATCGATGCTGTTGACATTGGTGATGAAGCTCGTGTTCTCGAGCTGTGTCAACGCGGCGGGATCCGCCGCGGGCTGCGTAATCGTCGGGGCCTGGTTGGTCACGGTGATGATAATCTCGGGACCAATCGGGCCCGGCGGATCCACCACCGTCAGATCCGGACCATCCACCGCGGCAGCATTGCTGTAGACCCCACGCGGGGCCACCGTCGCTTGGAACTGAACGGCGGTTGTACTGTTGGCAGGTAGGCTGTTGATGCCCCACAAGAGGCCAACACCGCTCGGGTCGCTATCATTTTGAGTATCGCCACCGCTGATACTCGCCGCGATATAGCTAAAGCCGCTCTGCACCACATCGGTGATGACCACATCGACCGCGCCACTTGGCCCACTGTTGGTGATCTGCACGGTGAAGGTCACCGTGTCACCGACCAGTGGTTCAAGGTCACTGGCAGATTTCACCACCGTGAGCTGGGCATCACGCGCCACCGCCACACTTGGCGTCAGCGTCAACGGCCCGTTGTTGGCCAGGACCACTTCATCGGTCACCGCCGCGACCGTCACGGTAAAGGGACCGGGTGTCGTGCCAACGGTCGTATCGTCTGGCGTCACCGGCACGTTGAAGGGTGTGCTCGCGCCGATGGCCAACGCGCTTGCGCGCACACAGGTTGTGGTTGTGCCACTGGTCGTACAGCTCCAGCCATTGTTGCTAAAGCTCGCAGGCGCGGTCACACCACCCGGCAATTCAACCGTCGTGGTCAGCGGGCCACCCGCCGCGGCTCCCCCCACGTTGCTCACCGTCACCGGCATGCTGCTGGTGACGCCCGCAACGAGATCGGGACTCGGTTCGTCGATGGCAATGGTTAAATCTGGTGTATCTAAGGTATCTTCCACCGTAATAACCAAGGCAACCGTGTCGGTCAGCCCACCGCTATCGGTCACTGTCACCGTCACATTGTAGATATTGTCGCCACCGGCATCGCTTGGATTCTCATAGTCCGGTGCCACGAGGAAGTTGAGCAGACCGCTGCTGCTAATGCTCAGCAGCGCGGCGTCAGCACCGCTCAGCCCATAGCTCAATCCATCGTTCTCCCCGTCGCTGTCATCGATGCTGTTGACATTGGTGATGAAACTCGTGTTCTCGAGCTGTGTCAACGCGGCGGGATCCGCCGCGGGCTGCGTAATCGTCGGGGCCTGGTTAGTCACGGTGATGATAATCTCGGGACCAATCGGGCCCGGCGGATCGACCACCGTCAGATCCGGACCATCCACCGCGGCCGCATTGCTGTAGACGCCACGTGGAGCCACCGTCGCCTGGAACCGAACGGCGGTTGTTGTTCCAGCAGCGAGCGCATTGATGTTCCAGAGCAGTCCTGTCCCACTGGGATCACTGTCGTCACGGCTGTCGCCACCAGCTATCGAAGTAGCCACATAGCCAAAGCCGCTCTGCACCACATCGGTGATGACCACATCGACCGCGCCGCTGGGACCGCTGTTGGTGATCTGAATCGTGAAGGTGATTGTGTCACCGACAAAGGGAGTCGGCTTATCCGCCAACTTGACCACCGTGAGCTGGGCAGCGCGCGCCACCGCCACACTCGGCGTCACCGTCAACGGCCCGTTGTTGGCCAGGACCACTTCATCGGTCACCGGCGCGACCGTCACGGTAAAGGGACCGGGCGTCGTGCCTACGGTCGTATCATCCGGCGTCACCGGCACGTTGAAGGGTGTGCTCGCGCCGATGGCAAGGGCCGTGGCGCGCACACAGGTTGTGGTTGTGCCACTGGTCGTACAGCTCCAGCCATTGTTGCTGAAGCTCGCGGGCGCGGTCACACCACCCGGCAATTCAACTGTCGTGGTCAGCGGACCACCCGCGGCGGCTCCACCCACGTTGCTTACCGTCACCGGCATGCTGCTCTCCACACCAGAGACCATCTCCGGCATCGGTTCGTCGATGGCCAGTGCCAGGTCCGGCGTATCTAAGGTATCTTCCACCGTGATGGCCAAGACTACCGTGTCGGTCAAGCCACCGCTGTCGGTGACCGTTACCGTCACATTGTAGACATTGTCGCCACCGGCATCGCTTGGATTCTCGTAGTCCGGTGCCACGAGGAAGTTGAGCAGACCGCTGCTGCTGATACTGAGCAGCGCGGCATCGACACCGCTCAGCCCATAGCTCAGCCCATCGTTCTCCCCGTCGCTGTCGTCGATGCTGTTGACATTGGTGATGAAACTCGTGTTCTCGAGCTGTGTCAACGCGGCGGGATCCGCCGTGGGCTGCGTAATCGTCGGGGCCTGGTTGGTCACGGTGATGATAATCTCGGGACCAATGGGGCCCGGCGGATCGACCACCGTCAGATCCGGACCATCCACCGCGGCCGCATTGCTGTAGACGCCACGTGGGGCGACCGTCGCCTGGAACCGAACGGCGGTTGTTGTTCCAGCAGCGAGCGCATTGATGTTCCAGAGCAGTCCTGTCCCACTGGGATCACTGTCGTCACGGCTGTCGCCACCGGTTATCGATGTAGCCACATAGCCAAAGCCGCTCTGTACCACATCGGTGATGACCACATCGACCGCGCCGCTGGGGCCGCTGTTAGTGATCTGAATCGTAAAGGTGATTGTGTCGCCGACAAAGGGAGTCGGCTTATCCGCCAACTTGACCACCGTGAGCTGGGCATCACGCGCCACCGCCACACTTGGCGTCAGCGTCAACGGCCCATTGTTGGCCAGGACCACTTCATCGGTCACCGCCGCGACCACAACGGTAAAGGGACCGGGTGTTGTGCCAACGGTCGTATCGTCCGGCGTCACCGGCACGTTGAAGGGTGTGCTCGCGCCAATGGCCAACGCGCTTGCGCGGCTACAACTCACACTCTGACCGCTCGTTGTACAGCTCCAGCCACCATCGCTAAAGCTCGCGGGTGCGGTCACACCAACAGGTAGGTCTATTGTAGTCGTCAGCGGACCACCTGCCGCGGCTCCCCCCACGTTGCTCACCGTCACCGGCATGCTGCTCTCCACACCAGAGACCATCTCCGGCATCGGTTCGTCAATGGCCAGTGCCAGGTCAGGCGTATCCAGGCTATCCTCTACCGTGATGATAAGCGCAACCGTGTCGGTCAAGCCGCCTGTATCGGTGACTGTCACCGTGACATTGTAGACATTGTCGCCACCGGCACCGCTTGGATTCTCGTAATCCGGTGCCACGAGGAAGTTGAGCAGACCGCTGCCGCTGATACTGAGCAGCGCGGCGTCAGCACCGCTCAGCCCATAGCTCAATCCATCGTTCTCCCCGTCGCTGTCATCAATGCTGTTGACATTGGTGATGAAACTCGTGTTCTCGAGCTGTGTCAACGCGGCGGGATCCGCCGCGGGCTGCGTAATCGTCGGGGCTTGGTTGGTCACGGTGATGATAATCTCGGGACCAATGGGGCCCGGCGGATCGACTACCGTCAGATCCGGGCCATTCACCGCGGCCGCATTGCTGTAGACGCCACGCGGGGCCACCGTCGCTTGGAACCGAACGGCGGTTGTACTGTTGGCGGGTAGGCTGTTGATTCCCCACAAGAGGCCAACACCGCTCGGGTCGCTATCATCTTGAGTATCGCCACCGCTGATACTCGCCGCGATATAGCTAAAGCCGCTCTGCACCACATCGGTGATGACCACATCGACCGCACCACTCGGCCCACTGTTGGTGATCTGCACGGTGAAGGTCACCGTGTCACCGACCAGTGGTTCAAGGTCACTGGCAGATTTCACCACCGTGAGCTGGGCATCACGCGCCACCGCCACACTTGGCGTCAGCGTCAACGGCCCATTGTTGGCCAGAACCACTTCATCGGTCACCGGCGCGACCACAACGGTAAAGGGACCAGGCGTCGTGCCAACGGTCGTGTCATCCGGTGTCACCGGCACGTTGAAGGGTGTGCTCGCTCCGATGGCCAACGCGCTTGCGCGGCTACAACTCACACTCTGACCGCTCGTTGTACAGCTCCAGCCACCATCGCTAAAGCTCGCGGGTGCACTGACTCCAACCGGTAGATCTATCGTTGTCGTCAGCGGACCACCCGCCGCGGCTCCCCCCACATTGCTCACCGTCACCGGCATGCTGCTGGTGACGCCCGCAACGAGATCGGGACTCGGTTCGTCGATGGCAATGGTTAAATCTGGTGTATCTAAGGTATCTTCCACCGTAATAACCAGCGCAACCGTATCGGTCAAGCCGCCTGTATCGGTGACTGTCACCGTGACATTGTAGACATTGTCGCCACCGGCATCGCTTGGATTCTCGTAATCCGGTGCCACGAGGAAGTTGAGCAGACCGCTGCTGCTGATACTGAGCAGCGCGGCGTCGGCACCGCTCAGCCCATAGCTCAGCCCATCGTTCTCCCCATCGCTGTCATCGATGCTGTTGACATTGGTGATGAAACTCGTGTTCTCGAGCTGCGTCAGCGCGGCAGGATCCGCCGCGGGCTGCGTAATCGTCGGGGCCTGGTTGGTCACGGTGATGATAATCTCGGGACCGATGGGGCCCGGCGGATCGACTACCGTCAGATCCGGGCCATCCACCGCGGCCGCATTGCTGTAGACGCCACGTGGAGCCACCGTCGCTTGGAAGTGAACGGCGGTTGTACTGTTGGCAGGTAGGCTGTTGATGCCCCACAAGAGGCCAACACCGCTCGGGTCGCTATCATCTTGCGTATCGCCACCGCTGATACTCGCCGCGATATAGCTGAAGCCGCTCTGCACCACATCGGTGATGACCACATCGACCGCGCCGCTGGGGCCGCTGTTGGTGATCTGCACGGTGAAGGTCACCGTGTCACCGACCAGTGGTTCAAGGTCACTGGCAGATTTCACCACCGTCAGCTGGGCAGCGCGCGCCACCGCTACACTTGGCGTCAGCGTCAACGGCCCGTTGTTGGCCAGGACCACTTCATCGGTTACCGCCGCGACCGTCACGGTAAAGGGACCGGGCGTCGTGCCAACGGTCGTGTCATCCGGTGTCACCGGCACGTTGAAGCGTGTGCTCGCGCCAATGGCCAACGCGCTTGCGCGGCTACAACTCACACTCTGACCGCTCGTTGTACAGCTCCAGCCACCATCGCTGAAGCTCGCGGGTGCGGTCACACCGCCCGGCAATTCAACCGTCGTGGTCAGCGGACCACCCGCGGCGGCTCCACCCACGTTGCTCACCGTCACCGGCATGCTGCTCTCCACACCAGAGATCAGCTCCGGCATCGGTTCGTCGATGGCCAGCGCAAGGTCAGGCGTATCCAAGCTATCCTCTACCGTAATAACCAGCGCAACCGTGTCGGTCAGCCCACCGCTATCGGTCACTGTCACCGTCACATTGTAGATATTGTCGCCACCGGCATCGCTTGGATTCTCGTAGTCCGGTGCCACGAGGAAGTTGAGCAGACCACTGCTGCTGATACTGAGCAGCGCGGCATCAGCACCGCTCAGCCCATAGCTCAGCCCATCGTTCTCCCCATCGCTGTCATCAATGCTGTTGACATTGGTGATGAAACTCGTGTTCTCGAGCTGTGTCAACGCGGCGGGATCCGCCGCGGGCTGCGTAATTGTCGGGGCCTGGTTGGTCACGGTGATGATAATCTCGGGACCAATGGGGCCCGGCGGATCGACTACCGTCAGATCCGGACCATCCACCGCGGCCGCATTGCTGTAGACGCCACGTGGAGCCACCGTCGCCTGGAAGTGAACGGCGGTTGTACTGTTGGCAGGTAGGCTGTTGATTCCCCACAAGAGGCCAACACCGCTCGGGTCGCTGTCGTCACGGCTGTCGCCACCGCTGATACTCGCCGCGATATAGCTAAAACCGCTCTGCACCACATCGGTGATGACCACATCGACCGCGCCGCTGGGGCCGCTGTTGGTGATCTGAATCGTGAAGGTCACCGTGTCGCCCACAAAGGGAGTCGGCTTATCCGCCAACTTGACCACCGTGAGCTGGGCAGCGCGCGCCACCGCCACACTTGGCGTCAGCGTCAACGGCCCATTGTTGGCCAGGACCACTTCATCGGTCACCGGCGCGACCGTCACGGTAAAGGGACCGGGCGTCGTGCCAACGGTCGTGTCATCCGGCGTCACCGGCACGTTGAAGGGTGTGCTCGCGCCGATGGCAAGGGCCGTGGCGCGCACACAGGTTGTGGTTGCGCCACTGGTCGTACAGCTCCAGCCACCATCGCTAAAGCTCGCGGGTGCACTGACCCCAACGGGTAGATCTATCGTCGTCGTCAGCGGACCACCCGCCGCGGCTCCACCCACGTTGCTCACCGTCACCGGTATGCTGCTCTCCACACCAGAGACCAGCTCTGGCATCGGTTCGTCAATGGCCAGTGCCAGGTCCGGCGTGTCTAAGGTATCCTCCACCGTGATAACCAGCGCAACCGTATCGGTCAAGCCACCGCTGTCGGTGACCGTTACCGTGACATTGTAGACATTGTCGCCACCGGCATCGCTGGGATTCTCGTAATCCGGTGCCACGAGGAAGGTGAGCAGACCACTGCTGCTAATGCTGAGCAGCGCGGCGTCGGCACCGCTCAGCCCATAGCTCAGCCCATCGTTCTCGCCATCGCTGTCGTCGATGCTGTTGACATTCGTAATAAAGCTCGTGTTCTCGAGCTGCGTCAGCGCGGCAGGATCCGCCGCGGGCTGCGTAATCGTCGGGGCCTGGTTGGTCACGGTGATGATAATCTCGGGACCAATGGGGCCCGGCGGATCGACCACCGTCAGATCCGGGCCATCCACCGCGGCCGCATTGCTGTAGACCCCACGCGGGGCCACCGTCGCTTGGAACTGAACGGCGGTTGTACTGTTGGCGGGCAAGCTGTTGATGCCCCACAAGAGGCCAACACCGCTCGGGTCGCTATCATCCTGAGTATCGCCACCAGCTATCGAAGTAGCCACATAGCCAAAGCCGCTCTGCACCACATCGGTGATGACCACATCGACCGCGCCACTCGGCCCGCTGTTGGTGATCTGAATCGTAAAGGTCACCGTGTCGCCGACAAAGGGAGTCGGCTTATCCGCCAACTTGACCACCGTGAGCTGGGCAGCGCGCGCCACCGCCACACTTGGCGTCAGCGTCAACGGCCCGTTGTTGGCCAGGACCACTTCATCGGTCACCGCCGCGACCGTCACGGTAAAGGGACCGGGCGTTGTGCCAACGGTCGTATCGTCCGGTGTCACCGGCACGTTGAAGGGTGTGCTCGCGCCAATGGCCAATGCGCTTGCGCGGCTACAACTCACACTCTGACCGCTCGTTGTACAGCTCCAGCCACCATCGCTGAAGCTCGCGGGTGCACTGACCCCAATGGGTAGGTCTATTGTAGTCGTCAGCGGACCACCCGCGGCGGCTCCCCCCACGTTGCTCACCGTCACCGGCATGCTGCTCTCCACACCAGAGACCAGGTCTGACATCGGCTCGTCGATGGCAAGTGCCAGGTCCGGCGTGTCCAAGGTATCTTCCACCGTGATGATAAGCGCAACCGTATCGGTCAAGCCGCCACTGTCGGTGACCGTCACCGTGACATTGTAGACATTATCCCCACCGGCATCGCTTGGATTCTCGTAATCCGGTGCCACGAGGAAGGTGAGCAGACCACTGCTGCTGATACTGAGCAGCGCGGCGTCAGCACCGCTCAACCCATAGCTCAGCCCATCGTTCTCCCCGTCGCTGTCATCGATGCTGTTGACATTGGTGATGAAGCTCGTATTCTCGAGCTGTGTCAGCGCGGCGGGATCCGCCGTGGGCTGCGTAATCGTCGGGGCCTGGTTGGTCACGGTGATGATAATCTCGGGACCAATCGGTCCCGGCGGATCCACCACCGTCAGATCCGGACCATCCACCGCGGCCGCATTGCTGTAGACCCCACGTGGAGCCACCGTCGCCTGGAAGTGAACGGCGGTTGTACTGTTGGCAGGCAAGCTGTTGATGCCCCACAAGAGGCCAACACCGCTCGGGTCGCTGTCGTCACGGCTGTCGCCACCGCTGATACTCGCCGCGATATAGCTGAAGCCGCTCTGCACCACATCGGTGATGACCACATCGACCGCGCCGCTGGGGCCGCTGTTGGTGATCTGAATCGTGAAGGTCACCGTGTCGCCGACAAAGGGAGTCGGCTTATCCGCCAACTTGACCACCGTGAGCTGGGCATCGCGCGCCACCGCCACACTTGGCGTCAGCGTCAACGGCCCATTGTTGGCCAGGATCACTTCATCGGTCACCGCCGCGACCGTCACTGTAAAGGGACCGGGTGTTGTGCCAACGGTCGTATCATCCGGTGTCACCGGCACGTTGAAGCGTGTGCTCGCGCCGATGGCAAGGGCCGTGGCGCGCACACAGGTTGTGGTTGCGCCACTGGTCGTACAGCTCCAGCCACCATCGCTAAAGCTCGCGGGTGCACTGACCCCAACGGGTAGATCTATCGTCGTCGTCAGCGGACCGCCCGCCGCGGCTCCCCCCACATTGCTTACCGTCACCGGCATGCTGCTGGTGACGCCCGACACTAGATCGGGACTTGGTTCGTCGATGGCAATGGTTAAATCTGGTGTATCCAATACATCCTCGACTGTAATAACCAGCGCAACCGTGTCGGTCAAGCCACCGCTGTCGGTGACCGTCACCGTCACATTGTAGACATTGTCGCCACCGGCATCGCTTGGATTCTCATAATCCGGTGCCACGAGGAAGGTGAGCAGACCGCTGCTGCTAATGCTCAGCAGCGCGGCGTCAGCACCGCTCAGCCCATAGCTCAGCCCATCATTCTCCCCGTCGCTGTCGTCGATGCTGTTGACATTGGTGATGAAACTCGTGTTTTCGAGCTGTGTCAGCGCGGCGGGATCCGCCGCGGGCTGCGTAATCGTCGGGGCCTGGTTGGTCACGGTGATGATAATCTCGGGACCAATGGGGCCCGGCGGATCCACCACCGTCAGATCCGGGCCATCCACCGCGGCTGCATTGCTGTAGACCCCACGTGGGGCCACCGTTGCCTGGAACCGAACGGCGGTTGTACTGTTGGCGGGCAAGCTGTTGATTCCCCACAGCAACCCAACACCGCTCGGGTCGCTATCATTTTGAGTATCGCCACCGGCTATCGAAGTAGCCACATAGCTGAAGCCGCTCTGCACCACATCGGTGATGACCACATCGACCGCGCCACTCGGCCCACTGTTGGTGATCTGCACAGTAAAAGTGATTGTGTCACCGACAAAGGGAGTCGGCTTATCCGCCAACTTGACCACCGTGAGCTGGGCAGCGCGCGCCACCGCCACACTCGGCGTCAGCGTCAACGGCCCGTTGTTGGCAAGGACCACTTCATCGGTCACCGGCGCGACCGTCACGGTAAAGGGGCCGGGCGTCGTGCCAACGGTCGTATCATCCGGTGTCACCGGCACGTTGAAGGGTGTGCTCGCGCCGATGGCAAGGGCCGTGGCGCGCACACAGGTTGTGGTTGCGCCACTGGTCGTACAGCTCCAGCCATTGTTGCTAAAGCTCGCGGGCGCACTGACTCCGATGGGTAGGTCTATTGTAGTCGTCAGCGGACCACCCGCGGCGGCTCCCCCCACGTTGCTCACCGTCACCGGCATGCTGCTGGTGACGCCCGACACTAGATCGGGACTCGGTTCGTCGATGGCCAGTGCCAGGTCAGGCGTATCCAGGGTATCTTCCACCGTGATGATAAGCGCAACCGTATCGGTCAAGCCACCGCTGTCGGTGACCGTCACCGTCACATTGTAGACATTGTCGCCACCGGCATCGTTTGGATTCTCGTAGTCCGGTGCCACGAGGAAGGTGAGCAGACCATTGGCATCAATCGCAAAGAGCGCGCCATCCGGACCACCGACACTGTAAGCCAGTCCACTGCCCTCGCTATCCTCGACGTCGAGGGTGTTGATATCGGTGATTGCAGCCGTATTTTCCGGAATGGTGATGGCCGCCGGATCGGCTGCCGGTTGCGTGATTGTCGGTGCATCGTTGATTGGGTTAATGGTCACGGTAACGGTATCCGTCGTCGCCGCGCTATCGGTTGTCGGCGAGAAGCCGTCATCATCGGTTGATACGACGCGTACCCCCAGCGGGAAGAGACCGTTGGCATTCTGTGCCCCCTGATAGGTCAAGGCACCCAAGCTCCAGCTCGCAATGTTGACGGTGTCCGTGAGTGCCGTGGCGGTGAAGCTGTTGACGCCGTCACTCACCGTGTGATCCACAGCAATGCCACTCAACTCGATTACGGTGAGCACTTCGGACGTGTCGGTGTCGACCAGCGTCGCGATCAGCACGGTGGAGATGTCGAACCGGGTATCTTCATCACCGCTCTGGTCCGTCGTCACCAAGAGCGGCGCATCGGCCACACGGGTCACATTGACCTGCAGTGGATCGGTCGTGCCATCATACCCAACATCCAGCACAATCCGATTCCCCGAGTAGTGCAGCGGTGGGGTCATGGCCACCGCGGCAGCATCGACCGGGTCCGCTTGCCACGCCGCCGCGGTCTCATCATAGATCGTGTCCGAGAGACTAGCCCCGGCCGGCAGGTTGGTAAAGTTGATCGGCTTGCGGCCATACCATTGCACCTGCAACGTGAGCTGGTAGTCACGCGAGAAGTGGGCGTCCGGAGTCACGGTTGTGGCCGAGGCACGCAGCCGACGGGCCCCATTGGGCATGGTCACCAGATCAAATTGCAATACACCTGGCAACTCATCGGTAAAGTCTGTGTCCTGTGCATGATTGGTTGTGGTGTTCGGTGAATCGATCAGCCGCACCCCAAAGGGCACATCGGTCCACGAGACCAGATCGGGAATCGAACTGCGCATGACCAGGAATGACCCGGAGGTGGTCCCATTCACCAGATCGACGAAGATCTGGGCGGTGCCCGAATTCTCCTGATCGTTGTTCCCATCATTGATGTTGTACATCGCGATCGTCAGATTGCCCCCCTGGGCCGTGCCGGGCACGGTGAGGGTGAAGGCACTCGTTGCCCCCAGCAGATCATCATCATAGATCCCCACCGTGGACGCGGCACCCAGCGCGGCCGCGCTTGAGCTGCTCGCCACCCGCGCATAACTCTGTGCACTGACCAGCGAGGAGAAGATGCCCCCCGGCGTAGCGGCACGCACCAATGTCAAGACGTTACCGGAACGGGTAATCGTCCAATCCGGTTGTGTATTGCCATTGGCGGTTGTATCGCCCACAATCGTGGCCCCGCTCGACAGGATCGAGACATTTGCGCTCAGGTCATAGCCACTAAAGGCATAGCCGGCGTTGAGATTCCCCGCCCGCCCCGTCTGGGCAAAGATCGTCCCGCTGACCAGTCCACTATCGAGGTCAACCACAAAGCGGCCGATCCCCTTATCCTCTTGGGTATCAGCCAACCCACCACGACCATCCTGGATCGAGATCACGGCAAAGCTTGCCGTCGCGGGGAGCGTCAGCGTCCCGGTCAGAACCCCAGGATCGAGGACGGTCCCCACCGACCCAAGGAAGTCGGCCGAGCTGTTGTTGGTCAGATATTCGACCAGATAGGCTTGGTCCATGACCGACTGTGTCTCCACAATCGACAGCGTGTTGCCACTGCGCGCAACCGTTATCGAGTTGAGCGCCGTATCCTGGTCACCAGTGACGGTGCCGCTGTCCGATGCCGCACCCAATGGCACACCAGAGAAGGCGTAGTTATCGTTGGAGGCTGTCCCCTGGTTAAAGATGTAGAAGGTGTGGCCGGCGTAGGTGTTGTTCTCCAGGTTGACCACCAGCGTCGTCCCTTGATACTCCTCCTGGCTACCGGCACCTCCGCCATTGTCGTTGCCCCCATAGCCGGTGAGCCGCACAATCGTCGTCCCGGCCGGAATCGTAAAGTTTGTTGGGGTGGCACCGGCCCCGGCATCGCGGAAGCCTGCCTCGCTCCCAATTAGATTCAACTGCGAGCCCCCCTGGGACAGCTGCGGATCGACCGTGATCCCCAGCCCAATTGCACTATCTTCGGTACCGGTAATCGTGGTCGGCACCGTGACCTGCGCTGAAGGCAGCAGTGGCGGGGCCGGCTGAATGGTCAGCGGTGCTGAGCGCGCGCCATTCAGCATCGCTGGCGCGGCCGCGGCATCTGCCGGCCAGAGCAACAAAATGCCAAGGGCCAAAAGGAGCAGACTCAACATCGGCCACCGTCGCATTCGATAGACGCGGGGTAGCTTCGGCGCTTTGCCACGCTGTGAATAATTGGTTTGCAATAAATTGTACATGAACTATTTCACCCTATGAGTACAAAAAATCCATCCAAAATTTGGTTGTGCCCCTCCCCCGCAACCGAGCCAAACGCTCGCACGCGCACTGCGGCCCTGGAAACAGGTACCAATTGATAAGTGCTGGGGCACTGTTGACATCCAGTGACAGACCCTGATTGAGGCGTCACTCGCGATTGCATATACTCGAAAACGATGAGGCAAGACGGATGGAAGCATAGTGTGATTGGCTCACGAACAGATGCAAGCCAGTGGTCCACGAAAGCAGTAACTCTTGCTCATTTCCCTATGTTTTCGGAAATAGAAGCGGAAAATTTGATCCATTGGGAACAGCATGGTCTGTCTGCCATGCTGTCGAGCATCTACTTCACCTACAGTGCGGTTGGCTTGAAAACAGTAGGTTTCCCTCTTGCCGGAACTACCGTTTTCAAACAGAGCCCACTTTAATACAGTGCGGTTGGCTTGAAAACAGTAGGTTTCCCCCTTGCCGGAACTACCGTTTTCAAACAGAGCCCACTTTAATACAGTGCGGTTGGCTTGAAAACAGTAGGTTTCCCGCTTGCCGGAACTACTGTTTTCAAACAGAGCCCACTTTACAGTGCGGTTGGCTTGAAAACGGTAGGTTTCCCGCTTGCCGGAACGACTGTTTTCAAACAGAGCCCACTTTACAGTGCGGTTGGCTTGAAAACGGTAGGTTTCCCGCTTGCCGGAACGACTGTTTTCAAACAGAGACCACTTTAATACAGTGTGGCGTCAGTACCACGGCAGGTAATCAGGTCATACAGGCTGAGTGCAAAGGGCAATACAAGTGTGGCTTGCTTACCGCCGTGGTATTTACGCCCAACAGTACTAGTGCGTAGCAGATGACCATTACACGATAGAGTGGCTAGCCCCATAAAGGGACAACGGACACGACTTATCACCCGATTAATTATCACCCGATTAACGACGCTGAGACGGGCAAAGCCATTCTGTGGCTGGCAAGCGCTTGACTTGCCGTGACAAGTGCCTCATTAGCGAACAGTTCGTCATCAGGTCAACTTTTCACGGTCAAGAAGCCGCTGCTACGGTGTACTCGTAGCAGCGGCACTCTGTAACGGCACCAAGCTGCCCCAGCCTACCGAATGACAAATGGCAACCAGATGGTATGCCCAGCCGTCGGCTCTGGCATCGCTGGCAGCTCCGTCGGTTCACGGCGCACGGTTACACTGACCTGTGGACCAACGGGGCCAATGGGTTCAGCCAACCGTACACCGCTGCCGTCAACCTGGACCACATTGGTATAGTTGCCCGTGGGGTTGATGGTCGCCTGCAGTTGTACATCGACCGTGCCATTGAGTGGCAGGCTGTTGATGGTCCAGCGCAATCCTACGCCAGCGGGATCACTCTCATCACGGCTGTCACCACCGGCAATGCTGGATCCTACATAGCTAAAGCCACTGGGCAACACATCGGTAATCATGAGATTCGCAGCGGCACTGGGACCACTGTTCGTCACCCGAATGGTAAAGGTGATGGTGTCACCCACCTCAGCCTCCGCTCTGTTCACCAGCTTGGCAACAGTCAGCGTTGCCACTCGTTGTACAGCTACATCGGGTATCATTGAGAGCGGACCGTTGTCTGTCCGATCCACTTCACCCACAGCCGGTTCAACTTCAACGGTAAATGGCCCAGGCCTCGTGCCCACCGTTGTATCATCCGCTGTCACCGGCAGATGGAACTCGCTGCTCGCGCCCGCCGGCAATGGCCCGGCATTGACACAACTGACAGTTTGCCCGGTGGTGGTACAGTACCAGCCGTTGCCCACATCAACCGTTGCCGGTGCGGTAACACCCGGCGGCAAGGTAATTGTCACCGTGAGCGGGCCCGTTGCATCAGCCCCCCCCACATTGGTTACGGTGACCGGCAGCAGGCTACTGGCACCTGCAACCAACACCGGCTCCGGTTGGCCCACCATCAATGTCAGTTCAGGCGTATCTGGGACATTACTAACAACAACATACAGCTTGAGACTGTCCGTTAAGAACCCAGTATCGGTGACCGTCACCGTCACTTCGTAAACATTATCTTGGCCAATCGCAGCACCAGCGACGGCAACGGCAGCACCATTCGCGGACGCATCGCCTGCGCCATCCAACGGCATTTCATAATCGGGCGCACTCACGAATTGTACGATGCCATTCTCATCAACCGTCAGCAACGGGGCATCAACACCACTTAGCCCATAGGTCAAACCGTTCCCTTCATTGTCGCGATCATCCGTCACCGTCAGATCCAGCACAAAGGTTGTGTTCTCCGGAATTGTACTCGTGAAGGAATCCGTCGCGGGCTCTACGATGACCGGAGCGCGGTTGAGCACATTTACCTCCACACCCGGGCCAGTCGGTCCCGGCGGATCGACCACCGTTACCCCCGGTCCATCGACCGCGGCCACATTCGTGTACGCGCCACCGGCATTGACCACCGCCTGGAAGCTAACACTCGTCGTGCCGGCCACGGGCAAGCTATTAATCGTCCAGACCAGACCAACACCGCTTGGGTCGCTATCATCGCGGCTGTCGCCACCGACCATGCTCGCCGCGACATAGCTGAAGCCACTCTGCACCACATCGGTGATGACCACATCGACCGCGCCACTCGGCCCATTGTTGGTGATCTGCACGGTGAAGGTCACCATGTCACCGATCAGCGGATTCTCTTCATCCACCGACTTGACCACCGTCAGCTGCGCATCGCGCGCCACCGGATCGCCAATGGGCACCGGGGTTGGGCCGTTATCCGTTGGGTTTGGATCACCGGGTGGCGGCTCCACCGTCACCGGGATCGGGCCGGGAATCGTGCCAATGGTCGAATCATCCGGCGTAATCGGCACGCTGAAGAGCATGCTGTCACCATGGTTCAGGGGGCCCGGATGGAGACAACGCACCGTCTGCGCGGTCGTTGTACAGTTCCATCCATTCTCGCTGTAGCTGACCGGCCCATCCATGCCCGCTGGCAAACCAACCGTTACCGTCAACGGTTCTGTCGTCGGCGCAGTGCCCACGTTGCTCACTGTCACCGGAATATAGCTGGTTACCCCGGCCACCAAGGTTGGTGCCGGTGCACCCACACTCACCCGCAGATCCGGGACCCTACGAGGCAGAATCGTAACGCCCGGGCCAGTCGGTCCCGGCGGATCGACCACCGTCACCCCCGGTCCATCGACCGCGGCCACATTCGTGTACGCGCCGCTCGTCCCAACCACCGCCTGGAAGCTGACACTCATCGTGCCGCCCACGGGCAAGCTGTTAATCATCCAGACCAGACCAACACCGCTCGGGTCGCTATCATCTCGAGTATCGCCACCGACCATGCTCGCCGCCACATAGCCAAAGCCACTCTGCACCACATCGGTGATGACCACATCGACCGCGCCACTCGGCCCGCTGTTGGTGATCTGCACGGTGAAGGTCACCGTGTCACCGACCAGTGGTTCAAGGTCACTGGCAGATTTCACCACCGTCAGCTGCGCATCGCGCGCCACTGGATCGCCAATGGGCACCGGCGTTGGGCCGTTGTTCGTTGGGTTCGGATCACCGGGCGGCGGCTCCACCGTTACCGGGATTGGGCCGGGGATCGTGCCAATGGTCGAATCGTCCGGCGTAATTGGCACGCTGAAGAGCATGCTGTCGCCATGGTTCAGGGGGCCCGGGTGGAGACAGCGCACCGTCTGCGCGGTCGTTGTACAGTTCCATCCATTTTCACTGTAGCTGACCGGCCCATCCACACCCGTCGGTAGACCCACCGTTACCGTCAACGGTTCTGTCGTCGGCGCAGTGCCCACGTTGCTCACCGTCACCGGGATATAGCTGGTTACCCCGGCCACTAAGGTTGGTGCCGGTGCACCCACCGTGATGGCTAGATCCGGGGCAGTTTGGGGCAGGATGGTAACGCCCGGGCCAGTCGGTCCCGGCGGATCGACCACCGTTACCCCCGGTCCATCGACCGCGGCCACATTTGTGTACGCGCCACCGGCGTTGACCATTGCCTGGAAGCTGACACTCGTCGTGCCACTGACCGGCAGGCTATTAATTGTCCAGAGCAGGCCGACACCCGTCGGGTCGCTATCATCTTGTGTATCGCCACCGACCATGCTCGCCGCGACATAGCTGAAGCCGCTCTGCACCACATCGGTGATGACCACATCGACCGCACCACTTGGGCCGCTGTTGGTGATCTGAATCGTAAAGGTCACCGCGTGGCCGACCAGCGGTTCAAGGTCACTGGCAGATTTCACCACCGTCAGCTGCGCATCGCGCGCCACTGGATCGCCAATGGGCACCGGGGTTGGGCCGTTGTTCGTTGGGTTCGGGTCACCGGGTGGCGGCTCCACCGTTACCGGGATTGGGCCGGGAATCGTGCCAATCGTCGAATCGTCCGGCGTAATTGGCACGCTGAAGAGCATGCTGTCGCCATGGTTCAGGGGGCCCGGGTGGAGACAGCGCACCGTCTGCGCGGTCGTTGTACAATTCCATCCATTTTCACTGTAGCTGACCGGTCCATCCACGCCCGCTGGCAAACCAACCGTTACCGTCAACGGTTCCGTTGTTGGGCCAGTGCCCACGTTGCTCACTGTCACCGGGATATAGCTGGTTACCCCGGCCACCAAGGTTGGTGCCGGTGCACCCACCGTGATGGCTAGATCCGGGGCAGTTTGGGGCAGGATGGTAACGCCCGGGCCAGTCGGTCCCGGTGGATCGACCACCGTTACCCCCGGTCCATCGACCGCAGCCACATTCGTGTACGCGCCACCGGCATTGACCATTGCCTGGAAGCTGACACTCGTCGTGCCACTGACCGGCAGGCTGTTGATGCCCCACAAGAGGCCGACGCCACTCGGGTCGCTATCATCCCGGCTGTCGCCACCGACCATGCTCGCCGCGACATAGCTGAAGCCGCTCTGCACCACATCGGTGATGACCACATCGACCGCACCACTCGGGCCGCTGTTGGTGATCTGCACGGTGAAGGTGACCGTGTCACCGACCAGTGGTTCAAGGTCACTGGCAGATTTCACCACCGTCAGCTGCGCATCACGCGCCACTGGATCGCCAATGGGCACCGGGGTTGGGCCGTTGTTCGTTGGGTTCGGATCACCGGGCGGCGGCTCCACCGTTACCGGGATCGGGCCGGGAATCGTGCCAATGGTCGAATCGTCCGGCGTAATCGGCACGCTGAAGAGCATGCTGTCGCCATGGTTCAGGGGGCCCGGGTGGAGACAGCGCACCGTCTGCGCGGTCGTTGTACAGTTCCATCCATTTTCACTGTAGCTGACCGGTCCATCCACACCCGCTGGCAAACCCACCGTTACCGTCAACGGTTCCGTTGTTGGGCCAGTGCCCACGTTGCTCACCGTCACCGGGATATAGCTGGTCACCCCGGCCACCAAGGTTGGCGCCGGTGCACCGACCGTGATGGCTAGATCCGGGGCCGTTTGGGGCAGGATGGTAACGCCCGGGCCAGTCGGTCCCGGTGGATCAACCACCGTTACCCCCGGTCCATCCACCGCGGCCACATTCGTGTACGCACCGCTCGTCCCAACTACGGCCTGGAAGCTGACACTCGTCGTGCCACTGACCGGCAAGCTGTTGATGCCCCACAAGAGGCCGACGCCACTCGGGTCGCTATCATCTTGCGTATCGCCACCGACCATGCTCGCCGCCACATAGCTGAAGCCGCTCTGCACCACATCGGTGATGACCACATCGACCGCGCCACTCGGGCCGCTGTTGGTGATCTGCACGGTGAAGGTGACCGTGTCACCGACCAGCGGTTCAAGGTCACTGGCAGATTTCACCACCGTCAGCTGCGCATCGCGCGCCACTGGATCGCCAATGGGCACCGGGGTTGGGCCGTTGTTCGTTGGGTTCGGATCACCGGGTGGCGGCTCCACCGTCACCGGGATTGGGCCGGGGATCGTGCCAATGGTCGAATCATCCGGCGTAATTGGTACGCTGAAGAGCATGCTGTCACCATGGTTCAGGGGGCCCGGATGGAGACAGCGCACCGTCTGCGCGGTCGTTGTACAGTTCCATCCATTTTCACTGTAGCTGACCGGTCCATCCACACCCGCTGGCAAACCAACCGTTACCGTCAACGGTTCCGTTGTTGGGCCAGTGCCGACGTTGCTCACCGTCACCGGGATATAGCTGGTCACCCCGGCCACCAAGGTTGGTGCCGGTGCACCCACCGTGATGGCTAGATCCGGGGCAGTTTGGGGTAGGATGGTAACGCCCGGGCCAGTCGGTCCCGGCGGATCGACCACCGTTACCCCCGGTCCATCGACCGCAGCCACATTCGTGTACGCACCGCTCGTCCCAACTACGGCCTGGAAGCTGACACTCGTCGTGCCACTGACCGGCAAGCTATTGATGCCCCACAAGAGGCCGACGCCACTCGGGTCGCTATCATCTTGCGTATCGCCACCGACCATGCTCGCCGCCACATAGCTGAAGCCGCTCTGCACCACATCGGTGATGACCACATCAACCGCGCCACTTGGCCCACTGTTGGTGATCTGCACGGTGAAGGTGACCGTGTCACCGATCAGCGGATTCTCTTCATCCACCGACTTGACCACCGTCAGCTGCGCATCGCGCCCCACCGCCACACTTGGCGTCAGCGTCAATGGCCCATTGTTGCTCAAATCCTCTTCATCGGTGACCGCAGCCACCGTCACGGTAAAGGGACCGGGCGTCGTGCCAACGGTCGTATCATCCGGCGTCACCGGCACATTGAAGAGTGTGCTTGTGCCAATGGCCAACGCGCTCGGGTAGATACAACTCACACTCTGACCGCTCGTTGTACAGCTCCAGCCACCATCGCTGAAGCTCGCGGGCGCACTGACTCCAGCGGGTAGATCTATCGTTGTCGTCAGCGGACCACTCGCCGCGGCTCCCCCCACGTTGCTCACCGTCACCGGCATGCTGCTCTCCACACCGGAGACCAAGTCTGGCATCGGTTCGTCGATAGCCAGCGCCAGATCAGGCGTGTCTGAGGCATCTTCGACCGTGATGTCTAAGGCTACGGTGTCGGTCAACCCACCGCTGTCGGTGACCATCACCGTAACATTGTAGACATTGTCGGCACCCACATCACCGGGGGCCTCAAAGTCCGGCGCAGTCGTAAAGCTCAGGTTGCCACTGGCATCAATCGCAAAGCTCCCCGCGTCCGGACCACTGACGGTGTAGGTTAAGCCACTGCCCTCGCTATCCTCGACGTCGAGGGTGTTGACATCGGTGACCACAACCGTATTTTCCGGAATGGTGATGGCCGCCGGATCGGCTGCCGGTTGCGTGATTATCGGTGCATCGTTGATTGGGTTAATGGTCACGGTGACAGTATCCGTCGTCGCCGCGCTATCGGTTGTCGGCGAGAAGCCGTCATTATCGGTCGATGCGACGCGTACCCCCAGCGGGAAGATACCGTTGGCATCCTGTGCCCCCTGATAGGTCAAGGCACCCAAGCTCCAGCTCGCAATGTTGACGGTATCCGTGAGTGCCGTGGCGGTGAAGTTGTTGACCCCGTCACTCACCGTGTGATCCACGGCAATGCCACTCAGCTCGATCACGGTGAGCACTTCGGACGTGTCGGTGTCGACCAAGGTCGCGGTCAGCACGGTGGAGATGTCGAACGGGGTATCTTCATCACCGCTCTGGTCCGTCGTCACCAAGAGCGGTGCATCGGCCACACGAGTCACATTGACCTGAAGTGGATCGGTCGTGCCATCATACCCAACATCCAGCACGATGCCATTCCCCGAGTAGTGCAGCGGCGGGGTCATGGCCACCGCGGCAGCATCGACCGGGTCCGCTTGCCACGCCGCCGCGGTCTCATCATAGATCGTGTCCGAGAGACTAGCCCCGGCCGGCAGGTTGGTAAAGTTGATCGGCTTGCGGCCATACCATTGCACCTGCAACGTGAGCTGGTAGTCACGCGAGAAGTGGGCGTCCGGAGTCACGGTTGTGGCCGAGGCACGCAGCCGACGGGCTCCGTTGGGCATGGTCACGAGATCGAATTGCAACACACCCGGCAATTCATCCGAGAAGTCTGTGTCCGCCGCGTGGTTGGTCGTGGTGTTCGGTGAATCGATCAGCCGCACCCCAAAGGGCACATCGGTCCACGAGACCAGATCGGGAATCGAACTGCGCATGACCAGGAATGACCCCGAGGTGGTCCCATTCACCAGATCAACAAAGATCTGGGCGGTGCCCGAATTCTCCTGATCGTTGTTCGCATCATTGACGTTGTACATGGCAATCGTCAGGTTGCCCCCCTGGGCCGTGCCGGGCACGGTGAGGGTAAAGGCACTCGTTGCCCCCAGCAGATCATCATCATAGATCCCCACCGTGGACGCGGCACCCAGCGCGGCCGCGCTTGAGCTGCTCGCCACCCGCGCATAACTCTGTGCACTGACCAGCGAGGAGAAGATGCCCCCCGGCGTCGCGGCTCGCACCAATGTCAAGACGTTGCCGGAACGGGTAATCGTCCAATCCGGTTGTGTATTGCCATTGGCGGTTGTATCGCCCACAATCGTGGCCCCGCTCGACAGGATCGAGACATTTGCGCTCAGGTCATAGCCACTAAAGGCGTAACCGGCGTTGAAATTCCCCCCCCGCCCCGTCTGGGCAAAGATCGTCCCGCTGACCAGTCCACTATCGAGATCGACCACAAAGCGGCCGATCCCCTTATCCTCTTCGGTATCAGCCAACCCACCACGACCATCCTGGATCGAGATCACGGCAAAGCTTGCCGTCGCGGGGAGCGTCAGCGTCCCGGTCAGAAGCCCAGGATCGAGGACGGTCCCCACCGACCCAAGGAAGTCGGCCGAGCTGTTGTTGGTCAGATATTCGACCAGATAGGCTTGATCCATGACCGACTGTGTCTCCACAATCGACAGCGTGTTGCCACTGCGCGCAACCGTTATCGAGTTGAGCGCCGTATCCTGGTCACCAGTGACGGTGCCGCTGTCCGATGCCGCACCCAATGGCACACCAGAGAAGGCGTAATTATCGTTGGAGGCTGTCCCCTGGTTAAAGATGTAGAAGGTGTGGCCGGCGTAGGTGTTGTTCTCCAGGTTGACCACCAGCGTCGTCCCCTGATACTCCTCCTGGCTTCCGGCATTTGCGCCATTGTCGTTGCCCCCATAGCCGGTGAGCCGCACAATCGTCGCCCCGGCCGGAATCGTAAAGTTTGTTGGGGTGGCACCGGCCCCGGCATCGCGGAAACCTGCCTCGGTTCCAATCAGATCGAGTTGAGAGCCCCCCTGGGACAGCTGCGGATCGACCGTGATCCCCAGCCCAATTGCACTGTCCTCGGTGCCGGTTACAGCCACGGGCACCGTGACAACATTGCCCGCTTGCAGCGCGGGCGCGGCGTGGGCCACGCTTTCCCATTCGAGTCGTGACGCGACACCGGTCATCGATTCCGGGGCAGCAGCAGCCCATGCGAGCAACAGCATTGGTGTTATCAAGAGAATACAAGCGAAGGCGAGTGCCCAGAGCAGCTGTCGCCAGCGGAGCAAGCATGAAATGGGAGCAAATGCCTTTGCTCGATCGTGTTGTGTCGAAGAAAGAGTCATAGATTGTGTCTCCAATGGCAGTGAGGTTAGGCCGATTTTCAAGTGTCGGAAGGCATGCAAAAGCTGGACACGAATATTCGTGTCCCTTCTGATGAATTCTATATTGTGGCTACGTTTGGGGTTTTTCCGTACAACCGCTGCATATACCGCTGCATGTATTGTGCAGGTTTGATCGGTTGACCGCCATAGAGCGTGAAGCTAGAAGGAAAACATGGATGGGCTATGCACTACCGAACCGAGCACAAGTTGTTGTTCAGCAGCCCCATACCCGTGGAAGAAGTCACTAAACACCCGCCATAATCCTCAAACGCTTTGATACAAGCATCAATACGACTGTAGCAAACAGTCACAGCAAACAGTTACAGTAAACAGTTACAGTAAATGTCTGCTGCTCTCATCATCGATCGTTCAGTTACATTCGTATATCAGGTTAACAAAAAAAGACACACCTGTATATAGCCCAGGGGTACCAGTCTGCTCCGCAACTACCATGAGTACCGCTCCCTCACAGGTAGAAAGCCTCTAGCAATTAGACAAACGCTGTTGACCTGATTTATGCACACCTGTATCTCTCATGTACATCTGTGTCTGTCGAAGTCGTACATAGCTTCACGAACAAGCTTTAGCAGGCATTCAGCCTCGGCACCGCCATGGATGGCTGGTGCGGAGGCTGAAGATCAGAAGATCTAATAGAGAGAGCAAATAACGTCTTCCTGGAAGGGTTCACAAGCGGTTTGTCTGCCGTAGCACCACTTGACCCCTTCCAGAAAGCCCAATACTCCGCAGGTGATGGAAAGTCATATGTAACCTATCACCTCACCAGCGCCAACTACGGCTTCTCCACCATTTAGGGGGAAGCCGGGAGAGGGTCCAAAATCCTTGAAATTTACGGGAACGCTCTATTCGGTACGGTGCAACCAAAGTTGCGTCTCTTCCGTCTCTGTCCAGACGGGGCGCTTTGCGTGCAGCGCACAGGTGAGACGATCAGGGGCAGAGCAGATTGCTTGCACCTGTGCAACGCAATCTGCTCTGCCACCGAATTTCCAGTAGGCTCTCAGCGGGGGGATCTGGCGAGTACTTGCCAGCGAAATGGGGAGAAGAAGCAGGGGAAGATAAAATAGGCCACCCCGCCCAGATCGGCAATCTGTATTGTGATCTGGGCGGGGTGGCTTTGAGACGGGGTGACTTTGAGACGGGGCGAAGCACTGCCGCTCAAATATCTGTTGCGGTTTTATTCGGTGACAAATTTCAAACTTTTGGTAAAGAGTTGATCAGTGGGTGCCAATGCTACCGCTTCTTGGAGATCAGGCACAGCGGCGGCTTCATCAAATGCTTGGAGATAATGACCCCAGCCACGCACGAAATAAGCGGCGGCCAAATCGGGATTCACCTGCAGTGCTGCGGTAGCATTGGTTATGATCCGTTCGGACAATTCCACCTGCCAATTGGCGGCAACTGTCTCCGTCAACAGTTCTGTCTCGGGGATAAAAAGACCATCGGCACCAATCGTCCGCATCAACTCGACCGCGCCACCATAGTCCCCATAGAAGATCTTGCTCAACAGCGGATACGCGCTCTCGTTGGTAGCTTCGGCCGCTCTTTCCGCGGCATTGAGCCGAACGTGGGCAAGATTCCAAGACAATGTGGGCTCGGTGTAACTAAACGTGGCAGCCTCGTCGAGCAACGATTCTGCATCTTGCCACAATCCTGCCTCGGCCAGTGCAATGAGTCGCTCGTTGAACGAACGGACCGCTGCGGGCGCATCATCACTCAGTGGCTCGAGGCGAACAGGCACCATCTGCGTACCATCCCAGCGATGGATCTCCCACTGCACGGCACGCACACCACAGGCGTAGCAAAAGACGTAGTAATCGCTTGCATCGAGCAAGACTTCGTACAATCCGTCGTTGTTGAGATCCTCAATCCGACCTAGTCCGGGGCTGCTGCTAAAGCCATTGAGCTGCTCGGTGAGTTGTTCGCCATCAAAAGCAAATAGACCATAAACACCACTGTGCGCCCCAACACCTCCTTCGACTTGCACCCAGAGCTGTTCCGGCTCGATCTGCACTTGGCTCACACTACCTTCCCCAAGGTAATCAGGGCTGAAGGTGGGCCCATCGGCGGCTCCGTCAAAGCTGAACTCTTGGCGGGCCACTTCATCCCAATCGCCACCTGTAGGTGGATCCGCAGGTGTATAGAGCGCCATGACATGGGCCTGTTCAGGATCGAAGCTGCGGACACCGGTGGTGTGGGCCAACCAAAGTGGTGCCCCAGCCGCGGTTTCCAGCGGGAAAGCATGTACAGATTCGATGCCAACGCCACTGGTCACCGGCACCGAGACTGCAAGCGAGTTGAGCAGCAATGTACGGAGCGTGGCACGCGCTGCATCTGGATCAATCGCGATAGATGGTTCGGTTGGAGTGGGCGCTTCGGTGGGAGCCATTGTTGCTGTTGCGGCTGGTTTTGCGGTGACGGTGGGGGGTGGCGGCGTCACGGTGGGCGTCGGCTCCGTCCGGTTACACGCGCCCAGCACAACGATGCTCACCACCATCGTCGCGATGAGTGAAATCCCAAAGCTGTAACTTCGCTGCATATCAACATCTCCCTTGTTTTTGGTTCTTTGCAGGCCATTATCTTGGTTCAGATGCTCTTCTCCACAGCCGTTCTGCCAACGGCCAGAGATGCGTGTGCAATCTGCAATTTTTATGGTACAGTTACGGTTAGCAAAGCCGCAAATTCGGTGTGGGCCGTCACCAGTACCGACAATAGACCAGCAACAGACCGGCAATAGACCAACAATATTAAAGACGCCCCACCTGCCAACCCACATCTCTATAACGCAGCACCCAATGCAAAGGTTGCAGCCTTTGCAGGGTCGACGATCAGCACAAGCAAGAGGAAGCGCAGCAGGAACAGTGATGCAAAACGCCAACATTCGAGCCCTCACCCACGGTCCACGCCAGCATTGGTTTGGCTACTATGACAAACAACAGTTCGATTCATCATCCCGTTTTCTCCTCGGTATGGCCGTCGATTTCGAGGGCCGTTCCCCCACCGCCGCCGACACCATTGAAATCGGCATGATCGATCTGCACGATGGCGACCGGTGGATACGGTTGGGGCAGAGCAGTGCCTGGAGTTGGCAACAGGGTTGCATGTTGCAGTGGCGACCGGGCAGCGCCCGCGAAGTACTATGGAATGATCGGGCTGGTGATCAGTATGTCTCTCATCTGTTGGATCTTGACCGGGGCAGCCAACGCACGTTGCCCGCGCCGATTTACACCGTCAGCCCAGATGGCACGTGGGCGCTCGGTACAGATTTCCGCCGCATCAACGATATGCGCCCCGGCTATGGGTATGCTGGGGTGGCCGATCCCCATGGCCATCAATTGGCCCCGGCAGATTCGGGGATCTATCGGCTCGATCTGGCAACGGGCGCGACAACACCGATTGTCTCGATTGCCGAGGTGGCAGCCCTGCCCCATCCCGCCTTGGATCTGCGTGATGCCAAACATTACTTCAACCACCTGCTCATCAACCCCGACGGTACTCGCTTTATCTTTCTGCACCGCTGGCGCATTGGCAATGAACCCTTTCAAACTCGCATGGTAACCGCGGCCGCGGATGGCTCCGCACTCCACGTCATCGATGATTACGGCCAAATGTCCCATTTTATCTGGCGCGATTCGGCCCACATCTTGGCGTGGGCCTGGCACCCTTCCCACGAAGCCGCGTTCTATCTCTATCGCGATCAGCCCGATGCGGCACGCACCGAGCCCCCCACGGTGATTGGCAAAGGAGTGATGACCTTGAACGGCCACTGCACCTATCTGGCCGATGGCAAGCATGCAGCACAGAACGGTTCTCCAACCGCGTCACCTTGGATCTTAAATGACAACTATGCAGCCGCGGACGCGGATCGCATGCAGCACCTTTACCGCTACCACATTGCGAGCGGCAGACGAGAGCTACTGGGCTCTTTCCACTCGCCACCCGCCTATGATGGTGAGTGGCGCTGTGATCTGCATCCGCGCAGCAATGTGACGGGCCAATATGTTTGCATCGATTCGGCACACGGTGGCAATGGCCGACAGCTCTATTTGCTCGATCTCGGCGCAATGCCATAATGCCGGAACAGCGCCCCGCAAATCATTGATTTGTCATCCCAGCCACATTGCAGTATCATCCGCCTTACATCGATGTCAACTCATTCTTTCGACAGCATCAGCCTCGCGGGGTTGATGCTCTTCCGTGGTGGAAGTTCGCTACAATCCCATGACCTTGACAACTCAACTGCACCGGGTCGCGGGGCAAGCCGCTCCAGGAACCACGGCATCAATCCACAACAGACCACCACAGCTTGGAGTCCGGAGATGACCAATCCCAATGCCACCCGGGTGGCCACCAACCAGCAACGTTGGCTCTATGCATTGACTATGTTGGGGCTGCAGATTCCGGTGCAGGTCTTTAATGTGTCGTTGCTCTTCTTTTACACCGATGTAAAACGGTTGCCGCCCCAGTGGAGTGCACTGGCACTCACCCTCTACGCCATCTATAACGCCGTTAACAACCCGCTGATCGGCTATCTCTCGGATCGCACCAATACCCGTTGGGGACGCCGGCTGCCCTATCTCTGGTTTGGCACCATTCCGTGGCTGGTTATCTTTGGCCTGCTCTGGCTCGCTCCCTTTAATGGCAACGAACAACCGGTTGCGCTTCTGCTCTACATGGTCGTGGGCATTGTCCTCTATGATGGGATCGGCACGGCCGTCAACACCTCCTACTATTCGCTGATGCCAGAGATGTTCCCCAGCTATCAGGAACGGACGGATGTGGCGGTGCGCATGAATGTCTTTCTAACCATTGCCCTGTTGGCCGGGGTAGCACTGCCCCCGCTCGTGGCGGATCGGCTGAGTTGGGGGACAATGGGCCTCATCTTTACAGCCGTGGCCGCGGTGGCAACCTACACAGGCTATCGAGGCATGTTTGAGCGGGGTGGCCCCAGTGTAGCCGATGACTTCTCCTTCTTCACCGCGTTCAAGGCAACATTTTTCAACCGCAGCTTTCTGCCCATGACCGTGGCACAGACCATGCGCTTCGTCACCACCAATGCACTCTCCACCGGCATGATCTTCTACGTCAAATATAGTCTTGGCGCGGACACCGGACAGACGACATTGATTCTGGCCACGGCCTTCATCACCGCGGCTCTGGCGCTCTACCCTTGGCGTTTGCTGATTGCCAACCGCTTCGAAGCGCGCACCACCGCGCTCTGTGGCTATGCATCCACTGCGTTGGCGGCTATTCCACTCTGGTTTGTCGACACGTTGAACGGCGCAATCGTCGCGGCATTTTTCATTGGCATTGCTTTTGCCGGCATCTTTCTCATGGACAACGTGCTCATCTCCGATGTCATCGACGAGGATGAGGTGAAGACGGGCCAACGCCGCGAAGGCATGTACTTTGGCCTCAACGGACTCGTGGTGACGCTCAGTGCGGCCATTGTTTCAATTGTCTTTGGCATCGTCGCGCCGGCCTATGGTTATGACACGCGACTAGATGTGCAGCCAGAGAGCGTGGCGACGGGATTCCGCCTCTTCATGGCGGGGTTGCCCTTTATTGGCTGTGCGCTTGCGTTCGTGGCCTTGCTCACCTACCCGCTACACGGGGAACAGCTCCAAGCCGTCAAGAAAAGACTGGCCGCCAAACATGCAGCGGCCACAGAAGTGTAACGAACGGGCAGTCCCGGCCTTTGCAGCGAAGTAGACCTCTTTTTTGCCCCGTGGTACAATACGCATCCATGATATGCGAGCCTTCCACCGCGGATGTCACCCTTGCCGAACCAACAGAGCTTCCCCCATAGCAAGTGTCCAATCCAGGTTTTCAGCAACATTTGGACCTGCATTGCCATGCCTGCTCCGCATCTATAGCACGACAAATTTGCCGCCAGTAAATTTGCCGGCGGTAAATTCGTCAACAACGAACTTGCCAGTAACCAACTTGCCAACAATGAAAGTAGTCGCATGCAAAAAGAACAGTTGAGTCAACTTTTTTCCCTGCAGGATCGCGTCGCGATCGTCACCGGTGGCACCGGCGTGCTCGGTGGTGCAATGGCGCACGGTCTAGCTGCGGCCGGTGCCAAGGTTGCCATATTGGGACGCCGCGCCGAACAAGCCGCCACCGTGGCCCAAGCACTGGAAGCCGACGGTGGTACGGCCATACCCCTCCCCGCCGATGTGCTCGATCGTGACCAGTTGCTGACCGCGCGCCAAGCGGTGCTCGACCGCTGGGGCCGCATCGATATTCTCATCAACGCAGCCGGTGGCAATTCGCCCGACGCCATTGTCTTTAACGATGTGACTTTTTTCAACATGCAGCAGCAGGCGTTTCAAAAGATGCTGGATCTGAACCTGATTGGCTCGCTGCTCCCCGCGCAAGTCTTTGGCGAAACCATGGCCGCGGCGCAACGGGGCAGCATTATCAATATCTCGTCGATGGCCTCGGAACGGGTGCTCACCCGGGTAATTGGCTATTCCGCGGCCAAGGCAGCAATCGATAATTTCACCCGCTGGCTGGCAGTTGAAATGGCCCACAAATATGGTGAAGGGATTCGCGTGAACGCCATTGCGCCGGGTTTCTTCGTGGGCGAACAAAACCGCGACTTTCTGCTCAACCCCGATGGCAGTTACACCACACGCGGCCAGCAGATCGTCGACCAGACACCAATGGACCGCTTTGGCGAACCAGATGAATTGATCGGAGCCGCGGTCTGGCTGGCCAGTGATGCCGCCAAGTTCGTCACCGGCACCGTGGTGGCGGTCGATGGAGGCTTCGGCGTCTACAGCGGCGTCTAACGCTCTGGGCCAAAGTCTCTGTCCCCGACCGAACGGGCAACAACGAAATAAAACTAGCAAACTTTCAGCCGATATTCCACGCAACGTGAGCAGCACCGAATCCACGTTGTGCCCCAAGCACCAGGAGCATTTTTATGTCCAAAGGAGCAACCCCCGTCACCGAAGCACTCTACGACTATGTGCTGGCAGTCACACTGCGCGAGCCGCAACTGCTAGAAAAACTACGCGAAGAGACCATGGCCATGCCCAACAGTGGCATGCAGATCTCACCAGATCAGGGCCAATTTCTGCGGCTCTTGATCAAAATGCTGAATGCCAAGCGGACGTTGGAGATAGGCGTCTTTACCGGCTACAGCTCACTTTCCGTGGCGTTGGTGCTGCCCGATGATGGCCAGATCATCGCCTGTGATGTGAGCGACGAGTACACTTCAGTCGCCCGCCGCTACTGGCAAGCCGCGGGCATGCAGCACAAGATCGACCTGCGAATTGGCCCCGCCGTTGACACGCTGGAAGCACTCACCGCGGACGAAGCCAACCATGGCACTTTCGACTTTGCCTTCATTGATGCCGATAAGATCAACTATGCGGTCTATGTGGAAGAAGCCTTCAAGCTGCTGCGGCGCGGGGGGGTGATTGCGGTGGACAATGTGCTGTGGGGCGGCGCAGTGATCGATACTGAAGAGCAAGATGAGGATACCAAGGCCATTCGCGAGCTGAACCGCACGTTGCATCAGGATGACCGCTTTGACATTAGCTTGATCCCAATCGGAGATGGCATTCTGTTGGCGCGCAAACGATAGGGGCAACCAGATGATTTTGCGCGGGTCACAGCTACCATCTACGCCAGTCATTGTCGATGCCATCACCCTCTTGCGTGTGGAGGATGCACTGGTGGTACGAGCTCGCAGCAGCGATGGTGCGACTGGCTATGCCCTGGCGAATAGCCGATTGCACTACCTGCTCCCGATTCTGCAAGAGCTGGTAATTCCCTATTTTGTCGGCAAGGATGCTCGCAATCTCGAAGCATTGGTCGATGGGGTCTATGCCCACCAGAGCAATTACAAGCTGGCTGGCCTGGCATTTTGGAACTGCGTTAGCCACGTAGAATTTGCCCTACTCGACCTGCTCGGCAAGCTGGTTGATCGACCGGTGGCCGAGCTCTTTGGTCCCATCTTGCGTCCGACAATCCCGGTCTATCTCTCTAGCATGCGCCGGGATACCACACCGGAAGCCGAGGTCGATTGGGTTGGAGCAAGAGTGGCAGAGAGTGGTGCAACCGCCATCAAACTCAAGATTGGCGGACGCATGAGCAACAACGCCGATGCCTGGCCCGGTCGCACAGAAACCCTCATTGCATTGGCCCGTCGCACCTTTGGCGATGGGGTGACCATCTACGTCGATGCCAACAGTTCCTATGATGCCGCGACCGCAATTCGGGTGGGGCAGATGCTCGAAGCACATGGTATCGGCTGGCTCGAAGAACCCTGCCCCTTTGCAGATTTCGAAGCGACAAAAGCAGTGGCCGACGCCCTGTCGATGCCGGTGGTGGGTGGGGAGCAAGATACAAATTTCCACCACTTTGCGTGGATGATCAAACACCGTGGCGTCGATCTGATCCAGCCCGATCTGCTCTACAATGGCGGCATGATCCGCACGTTGCGGGTGGCGCGGTTGGCCGAAGCCGCGGGGATGCAGGTGGCACCCCACAGCCCCAAAAATGATCCCTTGGCCGCATACCTGTTGCACTTTGCCGCCATTGTACCCAACCTGGCGCCCCACCAGGAGTGGCGCGCGGTGAAGGAAGACGAAGCCGATTGGTACGCGCCCATCTTCCGCGTCGACGACGGCAAGGTGACCGTGCCGCGGGGTCCGGGTCTGGGCATCAGCTACGATGAAACACGGCTACAGCCCTTATAGACTATTCTAACCAACTGTCCCTCTCTGAGATAGCAATTTAGCGTGCTGATTCAGCCATCAAGCGTTCAAAACCGCCATGTTGTTTGCGGACAGTTACTGATCGAGAAATCATGGTAACGTTGCCCAATGGTGGAATGAGCGTTCTCTCATGTGCACCCCGCAAGAGGCAAGCGCTATTCGTTTTCTCGACAAGCCCTGTTTACGGGGCGTCGCTTGTTAGCACGGCTCATTCATGACCGTGCGGTCATGACCAGTGGGTAGCAACTTGAGTTATCAAACGGAGGAAACGCAAAGTTATGTCTGCCACGGAACAACCGAATCTTCTCTTTCTCATGACGGACCAGATGCAGGGGCGGGTGCTCGATCCGGATTCCCCCTGCCTGACGCCAAACTTTGATCGGCTGGCAGCGCGCGGGGTTCGTTTCACCCGCGCCTATACCCCCAACGCGGTCTGCTCACCAGCCCGTGCCAGCCTGATGACGGGACTGTTGCCCCACAACCACGGCGTGCTCTATGTCACCCACACGGTCGATCCGGATCAGGCTTGTCTGCGCACCGAGCACCCTCACTGGGCGCAACGGTTGGCCGCGGCGGGCTATCGCACCGGCTATTTTGGCAAGTGGCACATCGAGCGTTCCGGTGATCTGGCTCAGTTTGGCTGGCAGACAAATGGTGCGGAAGGCAGCAGCCTGCTGGGCGAGGCGGAAGCCGCGGCCAAACCGGCGCGCGACCGGGCGAGCTATAGCCTGGAACATGTGCTGGACCAGCCGCCGGGCTACCGCGCAGATCGCTTCTATGGCGTGACGAGTGTGCCGCCGGAAGAGCGGGGCGTCGGCGTGCGCACGCAATTGGCGCTCGACTTTTTGGATGAAGCGTTGCAGGGTGGAGGCCCGTGGTGCTGCTTTGCCAGTGTGCTGGAACCCCATGACCCTTTTATTTGTGGCGAAGAAGCGTTTGCCCATTATAATGTTGACAATCTACCATTGGCCCCCAATGTACACGATGATCTAGCCAATCGCCCCGGCATCTATCGCAAGGCAGCCCGGATCTGGTCACACTGGAGCGACCGGGAACGGCGCGAGGCAATGGCCTGCTATTACGCATCGATCACCGAAATCGATGCACAATTTGGACGCCTCATCGACCGGGTGGAAGCCGCGGGCCAGCTCGACAACACCATCATTGTGCTCACCTCGGACCATGGTGAGCTATTGGGTGCGCATGGGCTCTATTGCAAGAACTTTTCCGCGGCCGAGGAAGTCTATCACGTGCCATTGGTGATGGCAGGACCGGGCATTGCCAGCGACGCCACGTCCGATGCGCGGGTGGGGCTTCACGATCTTTGCCCCACGCTGCTCGATCTAACCAACAATGAACCAATCCACACGACCGACGCCCGTTCCTTTGCGCCGGTCTTGCAAGCGCCAGCGGCCACGGACACGTTTCAACAAGGCTATGCCGAATATTTTGGCGGGCGCATGATCCTGACTCAGCGCGTCCTATGGGATGGGCCATGGAAATTTGTCTTCAACGGCTTCGATTTTGACGAACTCTATCAGTTGGAAGAGGATCCCGGTGAGTTACACAATCTGGCCGCTGATCCTACCCATCAGGCACGGCTCCAACAGCTCACCCAACAGATGTGGCAACGGGTGGCAGCCACGGGTGACCATTCGCTGCTGAACTCACACTACCCGATTATGCGGGTGGCGCCAGTCGGCCCGTTGCATGAGTAGACAGAGCATTGCTGAAAAAACGGCCCTCCGATGTTGACGCACCGTGCTGGTGGACATGTAACAAAAAATTCCAGGGGTTTCACGGCGTTACGCTTCCCGATCCCACCACTGATTGAAATTCGAGGAAAATAACGCAGTGCAACACAAATTTTCTGGCCGAAAGACCGCACTCGTGAGGTACTCACCTGGCGGCCTCTTGGCTTCTTTCCCCACAAAGGGAGGTGGGATGGGGAGCAAGCATATCCGCTACAACTTTGGTTACATCGATTGACTCCACAGTTACAACGCTTGGCTACGTGCCTATCATGAAAAATTTCTTCTCAAATAGTTTGCTGCTTCTTGCCGTTATTGCCGTTGTCGCACTAATCTTCGTGCTTGCAGTTGCCATTGTCGGTGCCATTGCACTCGGCCTGAGCACACTCTTGCGCTGGATGGTGCCAGCTTTCTCGCTCTTTGAAGCGACACTGTTGAGCACCCTCTTTGGCTTCATCGCGGCCTATGGATTGCGCTTTGTGCTCCGCATCTTCTTACCAGAAGAGCTTTTCACCGAGGAAAAGCAGACAGCCTGGACGGAAAAGTTGCCAGACTCGCTCTACGCCTACCAAAGCATTCCAACCGATCGATTCTACCAGGGGAGCGAGGAGCGGACGTGGGAAGCATGGTTACGCTTTCTGCTGGCCAACGATATCTACACCGAGATCCAGGCCGCACGCGACGATGGGGCAAAACAGGATCCACCCCAGGAACAAGAGCTGGCAGTGCAGTTGGCCGACGCGGGCCTGAATATCATCAAACGTAAGACCGGCCGGGCACGTCGCCTCGCCATTACGCGCACAGAATTGCAACGCGAGCTTGCCCACACCAACCAGCGAGTCAGCAACAACATTCAGCAGATGGCCTTGGCAGCACTCAACATGAATCTCAATTTCTATGGCGAGCCGCTGCGCGAGGTCATCCGCAACAAAGGCTGGCAAGAGTTGGCCGACATCCCCGAATTGAAAGAATAATCGGCGCAACGATGGCCGACAGCACAACAGTAGGCAATGGAGTAGAAAATTCAGTAGACAGAGTAGTAGCACAGCCAGCAAAAGGGAGGGCAACAACAGTGCAACGCAAGGGGCTTGATCCGCAAGAGATCGATTGCTTCAAGGAAAACGGCTATCTAATCAAACGTGGCTTGCTCGACCCGGCGCTGATGCAGCGGGCGCGCGAAGCATTGTGGGCTGGTGCGCCCGCAGAACTACGGAGTGATGACCCCGCGAGTTGGGTGGGGCCTTTCCAGGAGGAATCGGACGACAAGAACTCTGTTCGCCGCGACTACACCTGGAAATACCGAGCGCTGGGCAGCGACCAATGGATGATGGATCTGTTGCCGCGCAATCCAAACGTCTGGGCCATTGCCGAGGAGCTGCTGGGGGTGGGCCAGGTGGCAGAACCGGAACGGGTGCGCGGGATCTACTGCATCTTGCCAGAGGGAGATCTGCCCGAACGCCCCTACCGCTGTCACGTGGATCAACATCCCTTTCACCTGGGCGTGGTTGCGTACATCGACGACGTCGTCCCCGACGGCGGTGGTTTCAGGGTCTGGCCCGGTTCACATCGGCTCTTCTACCCGGTCTTTACCACGCAACATAGCTACACTCCTGGCCCGGAAGCGCAGAGAGCCATGCAACAGGCGGAAGCGATCAGCTCCGTTGACTGCCACGGCAAAGCGGGTGACGTAATCTTTTGGCACCATCGTCTGGGACATTCGGCCGGACACAATCGTTCGGCCAACATCCGCCAGGCAGTGCTCTACGATTTTCGCCAAAAGCAGTTGGCAGATGTACAAGAGATCCCACCCCACGATGACATGTGGAAGGATTGGGCGATCTGAGCGAGCGGCGTCACAGTGTAGTTCAGAGAGGGCTGAGGTCTGAGAACTGACGACTGAGAACTGATAGAGAAATCATTTAAAAGTCGCACAATCGTGGAGTCAGCGTTCTCTAACGCTGGCGGTGCGCAGTAGAGAATGCGCACTCCGCAAGGTGCAAGCTCTATTTACTTTCTCTATGCGAACTGAGAACTGAGGACTGACCAGCATAGTTGAACCGGTATTTACAGAGAAAACCAAGCGTAGAAAGCAGAGAAATATGAGTAATAGCAATACGCAGCACCCGAAAGTTGTCGTTATTGGCGCTGGCAGCCTCTTTTTTGGCCGACAAGCAATCTGGCAAATGGTTCATTCGCCTCACCTCAACGGGGGCACATTGGCGTTGGTCGATACTGACAGCGAGCGGCTGGAGCAGATGACCACAATGGCAGAGATGGTCGTGGCCGAAGCCGGCGTCCCCCTGCGTGTTGAAGGGGCCCACGATTGGAAAGATCTGCTCGTCGGGGCTGATTTTGTGGTCTTGAGCTTTGCACGCGAAACGGTAAAATACCGTGGGATCGATTGCGCCATTTCTGAAAAATATGGCATCCGCATGTGTTCGGGAGACACCATTGGGCCGGGCGGCATCTTCCGCGCAATGCGCGAGTTTCCGCTCATTTTGGAATGTGCCAAGGACATTGAGCGGCTCTGCCCAGATGCGTGGGTGATCAACTATATCAATCCCTCAACAGTCCACGGCATTGGGCTGGCCCGCTTTGCCCCCAATCTCAAAAGCTTTGCCCTCTGTGACAGCCTGCACATGCCCCACATCAAGCGTCGCTACGCCCTGCGCGCGGGGCTCATCAAGGACGATAGCGCGTACGATGCCGAGATCGATGCCAACTTTGACATGCGCATTGCCGGGGTCAATCACTTTACATGGATGCTCAAGGCTGAGTACGCGGGGAAAGATGTGATGCCACAGATTGCAGCGTGGTTGCGCCGGGAAGCCGCCACCGAAGATACCGGCGGCGATACGGGCGCCAAGGCACTCTTCAACAACAAGATTGCCCACCAGCTCTACGAACTCTATGGCGCGGTTCCCGTCTGTGTGTCGCACACCAAAGAATACGTGGCCTTCTATCAGGGGTTGGGCACGCTGCCCGAAATCGTTCCACCCCTCAAGATTTGGGAAACGGAAGATCGCTATGACCGCCACGAGGCAATGTGGCAACAGGTGGCGGGATTTGTACGGGGGGAAAGTGCCATCAGCACGTACATGAGCACCTTTGGCCCCGACCACGCCACCGACATCATTGAAAATATGGTGGGCAATTTGGGCAAACCTTTCTACGTCAACACCATGAACCGGGGCGCGGTCACCAACATGGCCGACGATGCTTTCCTGGAACTGCTCTGTGACATCGACATGGCTGGACCGCGCCCGCACCCGGTGGGAGAGATGCCACGTGGCTTGCGGGCCATGCAAGAGATCGTGCTCGACACCCATGAGCTGACCGCCGAGGCTGTGGCCAAATGTGACATGACGCTGTTGCGTCGCGCCATGTTGACTGATCCATTGGTCAATTCAATTGCCGATGCCGATGCCATTATAAACGAACTGTTGGACGCGGAGCAGGCTGTGCTACCTGCTTGCTGGAGGGAGTGATGAGCGTGGCACTTTGTCGCAATCATCGGGGCCTTGCTCAACCGGATATGGGGGAGCGGTACATTTCGACGGCGAGTATCTATCTCTGTACAGCGGGGTAACTGCCGCTGGGCTTGCCACCAACCGCGGAATCCGAGCGAACAGTGGCTGCGCCGTGGACAGCACAGCAAATCTGGAGTGGATCAAACTTCTCTTGTGACCATCCATTCGCGGGCTAGCACGGTACAGATTGGCCCTGCCCGCGCAACGTGCCCCCGGCAACAGCGCCGCCACTAAAGTGGGCTCTGTTTGAAAACAGTAGTTCCGGCAAGCGGGAAAGCTACCATTTTCAAGCCAACCGCACTGTAGATGACGCGAACAAGGACACTACACGGGATCTGGCTTCAATTCTTCGACCAGCAACAGCCGCCCACTGTCAATCTGTACCGTGGCGGGCGTCGACGCAACCTTGTTGCTCATGCCCCGCGTGCTGCCCAACTGCAACGTGTGGTCCACCAACGGATAGTCCATGCCACTGTAGGTGATCCCGGTGACGGTGTCGCTCAGTGGCAGGGCACTGACCGTGTCGCCGGTTGTGGCAGTCAATGTGACGGGAAGCCCGGGACGCACAACCTGCGCCTGCACGTGACCATCCAGCAACATGACCGGGAGCGGCCAGTCACGTTGGGCCAAAATTAATACGTTGCCCAACATTTGGTCCACCCGTCCCCCCATGGCACCCACCAGAATAATAGCCGCGACTGTCGTTGGTGTGGATGGTGCATACGAGGGAGGGAATGGGATCGAGTGGTTGTGAAGTGCCAGAGCGTGGTCGAGCGCCAATTCGAGGTCTGTTGCATTTTTGGCGGCTGGATGACGCTCCACGAAGACGTCTTGCTCCGCTAGCTTTTCAACGGTCGCGGGATCAACGCTGTCCAGATCGCCAATCAGGGCGTGGGGTGTGCGGCCAATGGCCAAACAGTGGTGAACTCCACCATCCGCCGCAATCAGATAATCATCGGGCTGCAAGGAGCGGTCTAGCGTAGCGTAGTCAGCGACCGTGCCATTGACAAAGATGATGGCACGCATTGCCTAGCCCCCCATGGCTTGCCAGAGAAAGATCGTCAACATGAGGAGTGCCAACAGAAAATTGATAAAGGTAGAGATCGCCACGCCCCCAAGATAGGCACGAACGGCCGCGGTGGCCGCGGCTTCGTCTCCGCGAATCCGATATTCGACAAACCACATGCCAGCCGTTGCTCCCAAGAGTGCCCCCGCCAGTGTGCCCAAAATGGGAATACCACTGAGTAACACGCCACCCAAGAAGCCACCCAAGATCGCACCGCCAATGGCACGCCAACTAACACCAGCGCGCCGACTGACCGCGGGCGTAATCACCCAATCCACGCCAATTCCCACCAGCACCAAGAGCCCCAGAATGGTCAATGTGGGCCAGCCAATCTGCTGAAAGCCATCGCCCCAAGCCCAAACAAAGGCACCGGCCCAGATCAAGAGCAGGCCCGGTAAAATAGGCACAATTACCCCAATCAGCCCGAGCCCAGCCAGGATGAAGCCCAACAGTGCCGTCATCATTGTCAGCGTCATGCCGCATCCCCTGCCGGAGGGGCAGCATCAACGGCAGATGGTTCGACGGGTATATCACCCTCCATGGCCAGCGGCAGCCACAGCGTAAACGTGCTGCCAACACCCTCTTCGCTCTCCACCTCTAGGCTGCCACCGTGTAGATGGGCCACGTGGCGGATCAATGCCAGGCTCAACCCAGCGCCGGGCTCGGTGCGGTTATCGCGATCCGCCTGGACAAATGGCGTGGCATAGGTGGCAACCTGCTCGGCCGCGATGCCGCGGCTCTCGTCTTTGATGCGCAGCCCCACGTGGGTGGCCGTGTGCACCGGCTCGACGGAGAACCAAATCTTGCGTGAATCCGGACGTCGATAGCGAATCGCGTTATCGGTCAACCGACGGAGTGCTTCGCGCACCATCTCGGCATCGACCAACGCATACATGTCGTCATTGGCTTCTGACAATTCAATTGTCAACCCGGCGTCGGTAGCCTGTTGCTGATATTCCTGCGCCGTGTCACGCAATAGATTGATGGCTTGGGCGCGGGTGATCTCCTCCTGCTTGAGTTCCCGATTCTGCAACTCGGCCAGCAACAAAAAGGTCTCGATCAGTTGCTGCAGGCGTCGTCCCCCATCCAGGATTGCGTTGGCCGATGTACGCAGTTCGGCAACGCTGAATTCGCCGGAGGTAACATCGAGTAAATATTCTGCATAGCCCAGAACGAATGTAAGCGGCGTGCGAAATTCATGTTGCAAGATGCCAACGATTCGATCGCGCAGCGCGTTCATCTGTTGCTGCATCTCATCCTGCATGATCTCCTGCCGCCGCAGTGCGTTGTTGATGGCCGCCAGCAGATCGCTGCTGTCCACCGGCTTGGTCAGGTAATCTTCGATGCCAATCTCTTTTGCTTTGCGCCGATCCGCAACGGAAGTACGGGCCGTCAAAAAGATAAAAGGCAACGTGCGCAACTTATGATCCGCACGTGCGTGGCGCAGCAGGGTGTACCCATCCATACCGGGCATCATGATGTCACACAGGATCATATCGGGCCGGTTCTCCTGCAGCCAGTCACGCGCCTCAAAACCATCTTTAGAGGAAAAGACATTGAACTCAAACGATTCTAAAATTTCGCAGATCGCCATATTGAGATCGACGTTGTCTTCTACAACAAGAATGGTAGCTTGTGGTGGGGATTCTGTTGCTATCATTGGATGAATCCTTTGAATGTATGTAAGAACAGTTGGACATTGCCCACAGTGGCT
This sequence comes from Caldilineaceae bacterium, assembly GCA_965228585.1. GTDB lineage: Bacteria > Chloroflexota > Anaerolineae > Caldilineales > Caldilineaceae > JAHBVH01. The sequence goes on along the minus strand of CBDDHX010000009.1, from coordinate 1,194,782 downwards.
GAGACCCTCATCTGTACAAAACACGGTTGAAAGTCTACTGTTGGCAATTACCGATAGAAATCACTGCTGAAAATCATTGATGATCAGTTGGTTTGAAGACGGTCACAGCAAGCGGGGGCAGGTTAACCGCTGCCGAAAAATCAAATCCTTGCCAGGGCTGCGGTTCGGCAACAATGGTTGCGCTATTTTCGACGCCGCTGCCACCAAATTGGGGCCAGTCACTGTTGAATAGCTCGGTGAAATGGGCATTGAGCGGCAGACCAATGCGATAGCCCAGGCGCGGAATCGGGGTGAAATTGCAGACGAAGAGCAGCAGATCATTGGGATCAATACCCCGCCGCAAGAAGCTGATCACCGACTGTTCGGTATCGCTGATGTCGATCCAGTCAAATCCTTCCCAGCTAAACTCCACTTGGTGCAATGCTCGCTCTTGTTGATAGAGCCAATTGAGGCTGGCGACAAAGTGTTGCAATTGTTTGTGCTCGTCATATTGCAAGAGATGCCAGTCCAGACTTTGATCCTCATTCCACTCGCTGCCCTGCCCAAATTCGCTGCCCATGAAGAGCAGTTTTTTACCCGGATGTCCCAACATATAGGCATAGAGCGCACGCAAATTGGCAAACTGCTGCCACCGATCACCTGGCATTTTGTGCAACATCGAACGTTTGAGGTGCACGACTTCGTCATGGCTAAAGGGCAATACAAAATTTTCGCTAAACGCGTACGTCAAGCTAAAGGTGATTCCGTTCTGATAGTACCGCCGATGGACGGGATCTTTGGCCATGTAATCGAGCATGTCGTGCATCCAGCCCATGTTCCACTTCAGATCAAAGCCCAACCCGCCCGCATAGGTTGGCCTGGTTACCATGGGCCAGGAGGTACTCTCTTCGGCAAAGGTCAGCGCCCCCGGTGCTTCGCTGTGGACCAATTCATTAAAACGGCGCAAAAAGTCGATTGCTTCCAGATTCTCGCGGCCGCCATATTTATTGGGTAACCACTCCGCACCCTTGCGGCTGTAATCCAGATAGAGCATGGAGGCAACGGCATCGACCCGCAACCCATCCAGGTGATACTTCTTTAACCAAAAGAGCGCGCTGCTCAACAAGAAATTGCGGACTTCGTTGCGCCCGTAGTTGAAAATTTTGGTATCCCAGTCCAGATGTTCACCAAGACGCGGGTCGTCATGTTCATAGAGATGGGTGCCATCAAAAAAGCCAAGGCCGTGGGCATCTCGTGGGAAATGGGCGGGCACCCAATCGAGGATCACACCAATCCCATGTTGATGGCAGTGATCGACGAAATACATAAAGTCGTCCGGCGTGCCAAAGCGGCTGGTTGGGGCGAAATAGCCAACCGCCTGATAGCCCCACGAGCCATCGTATGGATATTCGGTAATCGGCAACAGCTCCAGGTGGGTATACCCCATCTCCTGTGCATAGGCCACCAGTTGGTGTGCCAGATCGCGATAGTTCAAAAAGCCGTTATCCTCGGGGACACGACGCCAGCTGCCAAGGTGAACTTCGTAGATATTGATTGGCCGATCGAGTGCCTGGCGTTCCTTGCGGCTGGCCATCCACTCGTGATCCTGCCACCCATATTTATCGACATACCAGACCCGCGAGGCGGTGCTGGGCCGTAGCTCGGCAAAGAAGCCGTAGGGATCACTCTTGTCCACTTCGTAGCCCAGCTGCCGCGATTTGATCGCGTATTTATAGCTCACGCCCTCGGGCAGGTTGGGGAGAAAAAGCTCCCAGATGCCACTCTGTTCACGCAACTGCATGGGGTTGGTTCGGTTGTCCCAGCCATTAAATTCGCCCATTACACTCACCCGCAGCGCGTTGGGAGCCCAAACGGCAAAATTGACGCCCTGCACACCGTCAATGGTGCGGGGATGTGCGCCCAATTTTTCGTAGCTTTGGGTAAAGTTGCCTTCGCCGTGTAAGTACAGGTCGAGGTCACTCAACCAGGGTGCAAAGCGATAGGGATCCTCGATTTCGTGGATCTGTCCCTGTTGATCATGCAGTCGCAGCCGGTAAACAAACGAGCGTTCGTTCGCGGGAACCACGGCAGCAAACAGACCAGTTGGATGCAGTAGCTCCATGGGGTAAACCGCCTCATCCTGCCCCACGATCAGCTCGATCTGTGAGTCCAGCGGACGGAACACACGCACAATGGTCGCCGGTTTGCGTTTGACCGTCACCGCGTGCGGCCCCAGGAAGGTCTGTGGAGCACCGTGATAGCCCCCGACAATGGCATCGATTTCAGCGGAATCGGAAAGTGATTTCAGCAACGTTTTTTCCATAGCTTGCAGCGCAGGGCCCTCAACTATCCACAACTTCGACTCTGGTACCGGCAACTGGTCAGCCATGATGGCTGACACAGAGAACTTTAGGATTGGATCTCAATCAATTGCCCGGCACAAGCCAGGCAAAAGATAATCAGCGACAACGACTTCCCAGCTCATCTTCTGCGCTACAGCCTGGCCAGTTTTGAGCATGGACCGCTGTTCGGCCTCGGTTTTGGGCAGGCGTTCGAAGATAGTCTCGGCAGCGGCAGCGCTGTTGTTCTCTTCGATCCAATCTCGCAGCCCCCGATCAATGCGCAGGGCGTCGTGGGCTGTGTCCAACCACTCGCCGTGGGGCACAGTCACATAATCGGCTACCACCAGATTGGGCAGGTTCTCCAATCCATCCGCGGCCCGCTCGGCAAAGCCAACACAGCCACAAATATTGGAAACACAACAGAGGGCACCAAAGCTCAACGGCTCGACTTGGGCAATGCCAAAGGGTTCATAGATGCTCTGTCCAAATTCCAGATCGCTCCCCTTGCGAATATCCATGAATTCCATATCCGCGGGCATGCGTTGCCCACAACGATCCTGACTCCAACCAAATTGATTAACGAGAACCACCTGACTGTTTTGAGCACGATGGTTAAATGGCTCCACGCCCTGAAAAAAGTAAGCAACCTCTTCATCGATTAGGTCGCCGTTGTCGCCGCGATGCCCCACGGGCCAGCCATACTGTTGCTCCCAAGCTGCCACCCACTCGGGCCGACGTCCCGCGGGCACGCTCGTGCTGAGAACAAAGAGCACGGCGCGCTCTCCAGCGGCTTGCAATTGATGTTCCAAATGCTCCATCACCCGTAGATCGCGCCAGAGCGCCTTGGAAAGCACCATCCGCGTGACGTGGGTAAAGACGTAGTCGGGGCGATAGCCGAGTAGATTCTCGCAATACTGTTGCAGCCGCTCTTTGGAAGCAAGCTTTTCAGCAAGCGAGATCGTTGCGGCGGGAATCCCATTGTAGACCAGATCAATGTTGGCCGTACGCATGGCTCCACCCAAAAAGCGCAGCTCGTCGACCACCAGATCACCAACGGCAAAAATGTTGTCGCAACGGATCGCCTGGTGCAGCAGTGGATGTTTGAAGAAGTGATCCTGGTTGCCAAAAACAGCGGCCAGGTCGAGATTGTCAGCGTTGGCTTTGGCCAATGCATTGTAGAAACGGGTATCGTGGCCATCCGCTCCTTCTACCAAAATACGTGCAGTGGCCATCTCGTGTGCATAGAAGACAGTACGCCACTGATCGGGTTCGGTCATCTGTGCAGCAAAGACCACGGGCAACCCCAACCATTCATGGGCGATGATGAACTTTTCATTTTGCGCCAGCTCGGCATCCACGGCAATTGCTTTCAGCGCGGCAAAAAGGGGTGGGGCAATGTTCAAATAGAGGTTGAATTCCGGATTCCACTGATAGCGGCTGGCATCGAACCCATAGTTCTGCCAAATGTGAAAACGGAATGTATTGATCTGCTGCTGATTGGGCTGGCTGGCATCGACCAGCAGCACTTCATGATCATGGCCACCGAATGTACGTGTGCCATAGAGCAGCGCAATCTCGAAAGTCTGCTCAACCTGTTGCAAAGCCCGCTGCTGTGTTGGGGTGAGATCCTGTACAACGGCATGCATGCTGCTGTAGCGAATCTTCAAGCCATTGCGCGGGCTCATGAGCCGCTCGGCTTCGGTATCATCGGCCAGATTCATCGGCCCCACCAAAATCGTTCTCTGGACAGCTTCGTTGTATGCAGTGGCACCCAACAAACCATCGAGGACAGCGCCAATGCCGCCCAATTTCACGCCCGCTTCATGCGTGGCGTGGATAACCAGTGGGATCATTTCTGGCATAAGAGACAAGACTCATTTCATTGTGCTATACAGTCTGACCAACAGAGACGCTCTGCACCAACAGAGACGGTAACTGGAGATCCTCTGTAACAGCATTTTGGACGACACTCATTTCATGGTGGGCATAGCTATCAAATTCAAGCCGCTATTTACCGTTCTCCACCCGGGTATGATCGCGCAAAAATTGACGCTACCACGAGGCGTAACCCTGAGATGGCGAGCAACGTCGATGATCGAGCGCAACCGCCGCATGCCAACAGACATCGCTCCAATGTCATAAAGCTACCGTTACAGAACCGGCATTGCTACAGAACCAGCAATGCAACAGAACCAGGATTGCAACAGAACCGGCATTGCAACAGAACAGCACGATTCCAACCATGCCCCAACCATATCGCGGACGTTCCTGGGAATACCGGCGGGCAATAGAGTATCGGCTAGTATATCACTGGAATCTACGGTACAAAAATTCAAACGCATGATCGAACCTGTTGTGGGGAAGCAAAGCGCAACGTCGTCGCGTTTTTCGCTCACGGTGATGGGACGTACCGCAACAGCCCCCCCGCCCCCCCGATCCAGAGCTGGTCTTGCTGATCCACAAAGAGCAAGGTGATGAGCGGAGAAGGAGGTCGGATTCCATTCGGTGGCCCCAGCCACCGCACGCCGTTGAAGTAGACGAGCCCATTTTCGGCGGTAGCCAGCCAGATGTTGCCATTGGGCATGGCGGCCAACGCAGTGATCGATTCGGCAGCAAATTCAGGAATAACGCTGATTGTTGTATCAATGAAACGAGCCAGCCCAGCTGCCGTGCCAATCAAGAGCGTTCCATCGTGCAGTTGTGTCAACGCTTGTATCTGCTCGTTGGGCAATCGCGAGTTCGCACGGTTGTAGATCTGCAACCGCCCCTCGGCATAGCGCAAAAGTCCCGCCGTCGTGCCGATCCAGATCACATCATCCACCCGCAACAGGGCAGTGACATCATCGGCGGGCATTCCGGCAGCCGTGCCCAAGTTGAAGAAGCTATCGCCATTCCAAATGCTCAAGCCACCTGCCGTGCCAAACCACGTGCGGCCTTCCCCATCCACGGCCAAGGCTTGCACGCGAGCATCAACCAACCCTTGTTCCGTGCCGAGCACTGTCCACTCTTCGCCATCAAAATACGCGGCGTTGTCGCCACCCACCCACAGCCCACCCGCGGGCTCGGCGGCCAACACAGTGATATCGGTAACGGGGTAGTCACTGTTGGCGCGGGTAAAGAGTCGCGTCTGTTGACTGTTGCGCTGTGCCAACTGCGTGGGATCGAGCTGCTCCAGCCCGACCTCTGTCGCCACCCACAGATACCCCGCTGCATCCTGGGTCATGGCAACAGGGTGGTTGCCAACCAGTGTGTTGGGCAGGGTAAAGACACGCCAGCCAGCTTCATCATAGAGCCGCAGCCCTGCCCCCGCGGTCGCCACGTAGATCCAGTTCTGATCATCTGTGGCCAGCGCCGTAATGGCACTGGCAGCCCGTTGCCCATTGCCGAGCTGCCTGTCGTCAAGCTGCGCGTTGCCGAGCGATAGCTCCTGCGCCGTAAAGAACAGATCACAGTTGACAGCAACGGGATCAAACTTGCACAGCTCCCCCGCGGCAGAGCCAATCCAAAGCGCTCCTTCAGCATCGAAGTGCAACGCGGTAATGGTGGCAGTGGGAAAGGGGGAGGCCAACACGTAGGCGGCGCTGTAGATCGTCCATGTCTCCCCATCAATCGCATAGACTTTATTCCCTGCACTCAGCCAAATCACCCCCTGTTCATCACTGAGCAACGCGCTGATCGGTTCTGCCTCCAACGGGGAGTTCTCCTGAGCAAAGACAAAGAGACCTTCGCTCGTTAAAACGGAAAGGCCCGCCGTTGATGCCATCCACAGTTCATCCAGTGCACCCACGACGGCGAGATGTGTCACCTGCTCTTGCTGCAGGCCACTACTGCGCTCAATTGAGCGCCACTCATCGGACGCGGCATCGTAAAGGTCGACGCCATCTTGTTGATAACCAATGACCAGCAAGCCATGTTCCATGGTGCAGTCGAGCGCGGCAACAGCATCATAGCGCATGGCGCTGTTGCGGCTGTTGCGCAATTGCCACGTGGACTGCTGCTCATCATAGATCTGCAAGCCATGTGCCGTACCAAAGACCAATCCCAACCCAGGCAGCGGACAATTGACCACCGTGGTGGTGCGGTTGGCCAGCAGGCCATCCAGCGTCGTCACTTTGTCGGCGACGTTGTTGGTGCGGTCCCAGGCGATCACACCGCCGCCGGTTGCCGCCCAAATCGTTGTGCCCAGCACCACCAGATCGTAGACTTGATTGCCATTGGAATAGAGTGACCAGCCGGCTGTTGGCGTGCGCACGAAGGCAAGTGGCTCTTGCATGGCCGTCACCGCGGTTGGTGTTGGTGTCGGTTGTAAGATCACCGGCACAGATGTCACAACAGATTGGGGTGTTTGTTGCAGCGTTGGCGTCGCCAGCTCGAGCGGCGCGGGGGGAATGGGGGGTGAACCGGTTGCGGCAATCTCTTGGCCAAGCGTGCGCTCGGCAGATGGTGTTGAGGCTGCAACTGTTGACTCGATCAATTGTGCATCAGTTGCCGTTGCTGCTTGATCAACCATTGCGGGGGGATAAGGTACCGTGGGGTTCGTCTGTAGCACCCAGATGATAACCGCACCGAGGCTTACCAGCAGAGCAACGGTTACAACAGTTGAGAGCAGACGAAAAGTTGTTGATTGCACACAAAATATTCCTTCGTGAAGTGGGGCCTTTGTGAGATGGAGACAACTTTCATCCCCGAAATTGTATCACTAGCGGAGAGATGCAACAAGGTGGCAATGGAAAGCCGAGTTTCAGCGCAGTGGCTGCAGCTGAAGCGTTCCAAAAAAAAGCCCCTTCCTTGCGGAAAGGGTGCGCTCTATTTGCTGGGGTAATCTAAACCATCAATAATTGTGGGTGGTAAGTTGCCCGGCGTGGTTCTGCAACCGGGCGGCTGCCAACCAACACTGGGCAACTTACACAGCCTCCACATCAGCCTGCCTCACTGATCATGACGCAGCGCCAAACCAAAAGTTACGGCCAATTTTCAAAATTGATGAAATTTCCTGAAATTGAGATGGATATCATCGATTTGGAAGCCCTTCAAAGGGGAGAACGCCAGTGGCTGCAACAGGCTCAGCCACCGAAAACAGCGTAGCTCCGCTCATGCAATTGAGCTCTCTCCATTGGCATGTGAATGGGTGCGTTCCATCGATGTGTCAGTACAGAAGAGTATTGCCAATGCTCTTCAGGTATATGGAGATGAAAACACAAAGACCCTCCTATAAAAGAGGGCCTTTGGCAAGAGTTATGAGAGCACCACATGAATGGTTTCCCCACAAGGGATCAAAGATTTACACAGGAGAGAGATTCTATGGCATAACTTGATGCTGGTAATGGGTATTGAGAGCGAGCAATTGGTTGTGGGTGGTAAGTTGCCCGGCGTGGTTATGCAACCGGGCGGCTGCCAACCAACACTGGGCAACTTACACAGCCTCCACATCAGCCTGCCTCATCAATCATGACGCAACGCCAAATCAAAAGTTACGGCCAATTTTCAACATTGGTGAAATTGCCTGAAACTCACCGCCACTTCTCTAGCCGCTGTTGCCATTGCAAATCCGCGGGGCTTCGCGGGGGTAAACCCCGCTGCTAACCCACGAAAGCCGCATCAGCGGCTGCCAATTCAGCGGTTGAGAGCGCTGCTTGCTGATGGAAGCCCAATTAATTGGCGCTTCTACAGTTGACCACTGCTCACGGTTAGACGCCCAATATCATTGGCGCTTTTCCTCACGCCGCAGCATCCAGCAACTGGGACAATCGCAAGGGTCGGTGGCTGTCTAAGGTGGGCTCTGTTAGAAAACAGTCGTTCCGGCAAGCGGGGAACCTACCGTTTTCAAGCCAACCGCACTGTAGGTGCCTACAGAGAATGTCCAACCATTTGTCGAACTGTACTGAACAAAGAGTGGGTGCAAGGAGATGGGTGAAAAAAGGTGGGTATAGAACGGTGGTAAGCAGCTATGCAATGGAGGAGAAAAAATCTGTGGGTGGTAAGTTGCCCAGCGTGGTTATGCAACCGGGCGGCTGCCAACCAACACTGGGCAACTTACACAGCCTCCACATCAGCCTGCCTCATCAATCATGACGCAACGCCAAATCAAAAGTTACGGCCAATTTTCAACATTGGTGAAATTGCCCGAGATCCGCCATCAATTACGTTGGTCTGCGCAACGCGAACGGGCCTCGCCCCAACCACCACCGCCGGGTGTCTCGATGCGGATCCGGTCCCCTGGCTGCAGGTGACGGGTGAATTTGGCAGGGAGCACCTCTACTCGGTTTTCTTCTCCTGAACTCTCTTCTCCTGAACTCTCTTCTCCTGGGTTGTCTTCTCCTGGGCTATCGCCGCGGATAATGAGATTGCGCCCTGGCGCTCCTGCTTCACCACCGGCGAGCCCCCAAGGGGCAATGGCACGCCGTTCGCTGAGCACGGTGACCGTTGCCGGTGCCAACAGCAGATATTCGCGAACAATGCCATCGCCCCCAACCTGCTGGCCCGCCCCCCCACTGCCGTGGCGCAAACAGTATGTTTGGAGCCGAAAGGGGAAGGCCATTTCCAACGCTTCCAGTGGTGTGTTGAGCGTGTTGGTCATGTGTACCTGAACACCGCTTTCACCATCCAGCCGCGCACTGGCCCCCATGCCACCGCCAATGGTTTCGTAATAGGCAAAAGGCTGGCCCGCGGTGTGGAGCCCGCCAATGGTAATGTTGTTCATGGTGCCCTGGCTGGCCGCGGGGATCTGTTCCGGCAACGCTTGCGCCAATGTACCCAACACCACATCCGTGATGCGCTGCGATGTCTCCACGTTGCCCCCGGCCACCGCGGCGGGAGACCGAGCATTGACCACCGTATCCGCGGGCGCGATGATCTGCACGGGGGCAAAACAGCCGGCGTTCATGGGAATGCTGCCATCGGGGATACTCTCCCCCACCAGACAACGCACCACGTAATAACAGGCAGATTGGGCAATGGCGATCACGGCATTGAGCGAGCCGTGCATGGTGGCAGCGGTACCGGTAAAATCGAAGGTAATCGAGTCACCAGCAATGGTTGTGGCGAGACGAATGGGAATCAACTGGGTGGAATCTGGTGCAGATTCGGCGTCGGCAGCAGGTTGATGCGGTTGCGCGGACCGCGGCCATTCAAGCAGATCCTCAAATTCGTAGCGGCCATCGGGCCAAGTGGCAATGGCCGCGCGCGTCAGTCGTTCGCTATAAGCCCGCAGGTGTTGGAGATAGGCGCGGATCTCGGCCAACCCGTGCGCGGTCACCAACTCGCGCAGCCGCCGTTCGCCCACGGCATGGGCCGCGCGTTGAGCCGCCAAGTCGCCACGGCGTTCGGCTGGTGTACGCACGTTGCGCAGGATCAACCGCAACACTTCTTCGTTGCAGCGCCCGGCCTTGTACAGCTTAATGGGCGGAATGATGATCCCCTCCTGATAGATCTCAGTTGAAAGCGGCAACGATCCCGGCGTCATCCCGCCCACATCCGCATGGTGGGCACGACTGGCCACGTAGAAATCCGGCTGCCCGTCCGCTGAATCAGCCGGCGCATCCGCCGCAAAAACAGGGGTGACCATGGTAATATCGGGCAGATGGTTGCCACCGGCAAAGGGGTCGTTGACAATTACGACATCCCCTGGTGCCCAGGTTGTGAATGTCTGCAGAATTGTCGAGACGCTGGCGGGCATGGCCCCGAGATGGGCGGGGATGTGAGCGGCCTGTGCGATCATTGCACCGTCACCGTCAAAAAGGGCACATGAAAAATCGAGCCGCTCTTTGATGTTCGGTGAATACGCGGTTCGCCGCAGGGTGATTCCCATCTCTTCGGCAACGCCAACAAAGCGATGGCGATATAGCTCCAGCGTGATTGGATCGGGTGTTGTCGGGTGCATGGGTCTCTCACTCTCTTCCACAGTGGCTCATCTACCAGCGGTACGCGTGAGCCAGAGGTTGCGTTGGCCATCGATCTCGCCCTGCCAATCGGCTGGCAGCAGCACCGTCGAATCATATTGCATAACCAACGCAGGGCCGGTGATCTGGTTGCCAGCGCGCAGTGCCTCCCGCGCATAGCAGGCCGTGGTTGTTGCTTCCACCGCATCAAACCAGATCGCGCGGTCGGGCAGACGGGCCGCGGTAGCATCGGCCCCCGCGTCTGCCTCCACGGGCAAGGGGGGCGCATTGCCCGGACTACTGCCTTTCACCCGCAGCGTAACCACCTGCACCACCTCATCGCGCATGGCATAGCCATAGCGCTGCTCGTGTGCACGGTGAAAGGCAGCCACCGCGGCCTGCAATGCAGCGCGATCCAGCGGCAGTGGATCGGCGAGACAGACGGCCGCGCTCTCCACTTCCAGATCCAGCGGCACGGTCAATTCATAGCTTTGCCCCTGATAGCGCAGGTCGAGCGTGGCATCGATTGTCGGCTCGTCGACGCCCTCGCGCGCCAACACGGCACGGCTCTTGTCCACCAATTCGTCAAAGAGCGTGCGCAGGGGATGGGGATGATCGAGCAGTTCCGCGGCGGTACGCAAGACCGAATGCGAGCTGTCGTGCGCCACATCGGCGACCAACATGCCATAGGCACTGAGGACACCGGGAAAGGGCGGCACGAAGATTCGATCCATGCCCAGTGTCGTGGCTAGTTCGCAGGCGTGCAGCCCCCCTGCCCCGCCAAAGGGGACCAGTGTGAATTGCCGGGGGTCGTGGCCTCGTTCCACCGAAACCCGGCGCAAAGCCCGCTCCATGCTCGCATTGACTACGCGAATCACACCGAGGGCCGTGGCTTCTGCACTCAGCCCCAGCGGTTGGCCCAATTTGTGCAATGCACCACGGGCCGCCTCGACATCGAGATGCACATCGCCGCTGCCGCCGAGAAAACCAGCGGGATCGAGCCGCCCCAAAATTAGATTGGCATCGGTGACGGTTGGCTCCGTGCCCCCTCGCCCGTAACAGACGGGCCCCGGCACGGCACCGGCACTCCGTGGCCCCACCCGCAGCGCGCCGCCCACATCCACAGAGGCGATGCTGCCCCCACCCGCGCCCACCGTGTGAATGTCAATGACTGGCAACCGCAACGGCAGGTCGGTGATGGTACTCTCCGCGGTGGTGGGGATTGTTCCGGGACAGAGCGCCACATCACTGCTCGTCCCCCCCATGTCAAAGGTGATCAACTGGGGCGGCTGTGGCTCGGTCACTCCATTGGCAGTTGCGGCTTGCTGGGCCAGGGCAAACGCGCCAACCACCCCCCCAGCCGGCCCACTGAGCACGAGTCGTGCCGCCTGATGGGCGGCCTGCTGCAGGCCAATGATCCCGCCATTGGACTGCATGATCCGCAACGGCACCGAGTCAGGCTCTTCCAGGTGATGAGCTGATGGGTCACTGTCTGATGCAACTGCCGCCAGCGCTGTTTCCAGCCGCGCCAAATAGCGGCTGACCAACGGCTGTACGTAGGCGTTCATGACGGTGGTGGCGGTACGCTCAAATTCACGATATTCGGGCAAGATCGCGCTGCTCAGCGAGATTGGCAGATCGGGCAATCGCTGCTGAATCAGCTCGGCGGTGCGCACTTCGTGGGCCGGATTGAGAAAAGAGAAGAGATAGACGATGGCCAAGCTTTCAACCTCTGTGCTCGCCAGCTCTTCCGCAATGGCGGCGACCGCTGCTTCATCCAAGGGTTGCAGGGGCTCACCCATTGCGTCGAGCCGTTCGGGCACCGCCAACCGCAAAGCAGCCGGGACGAGCGCGGGAGGGCGCTGCTGACTCAGCTGATAGAGATGGGGGCGATTCTGGCGGCCAATGTGCAACACATCGGCAAAGCCCGCGGTCGTCAGCAAGGCCGTTTTGGCACCGCGCCGCTCCAACAATGCATTGGTGGCCACCGTCATACCATGCACAATCGTCGCGTCATCAATGCCCAGTTCGCGCAAGCCGGTGATGATCGCCGCGCTCTGATCAGCGGGCGTGGTCAACACCTTGTGAATGCGCAGTTGCCCCGACTCGACCACCACAAAATCAGTAAAGGTGCCCCCCACATCAACGCCAACCAATCTTCGACGGGTCGTCTGATCTAACAGTTGCTCGGTAGCCATCAACCAAACCGCTCCATTGCAAATGTACGCACCCGTTCACATGCTTCCGCCAAACGTGCTTCCGGCACAACCAAGCTCAGGCGGAGGTATCCCTGCAACGCGGGGCCAAAGGCATCGCCGGGTAGCATTGCCACGTGAGCCACTTCACAGGCTTGGTCGGCAAATTGCATGGATGAAATGCCACTGGCGCGCACATCGAGCAGCGCATACATGCCCCCTTCCGTCTCGCAACAGCGGATGCCGGGGGCATCGCTCAGGATCGCGGCAACGAGTTCAGCCCGTTTGCGATAGGCAGCGCGCATCTCTGCCACTTCGGCGATCTCGGCAGTGAGCGCGGTAATGGCCCCATCCTGGACAAAGGGTGGTCCGCCGTAGGCCATGGCCATGAGCAGACGGCTGGCATGGTCGATCATGGTGGTGGGGCCGACGATCCAGCCCAAACGCCAGCCCGTCATGGCGTGTGATTTAGAGAGGCTGGAGATGGTAATTGCCCGATCGGCCAGCGCCGGAATGGAAGCGGGGCTGGTATGGGGATGGGTGTAGGTAAAGTTGCTGTAAACTTCATCGGTCATCAACCAGAGATCATGGTGAATCGCCAACGCGGCCAGCCCTTCCACCTCGGCTGCTGTAAAGACCGTCCCGGTGGGATTGTGAGGCGTGTTAAAGAGCATGGCTCGGGTGTGGGGAGTGATGGCCGCGGCCACCTCGTCCAGATCGAGATGGAAGTTATTCTCTGGGCGCAGGGGCACGTAGATGGGCGTTGCACCAGTCGCCCCAATGGTTGGTGGATAGGTGCTATAGACGGGGTCGCTCATGATTACTTCGTCGCCAGCCTGCAGCGTGCACATGGTGGCGACATAGAGCGCACATTGCGCGCCCTGTACCACAGCAACGTGATGGGGAGTGACGCTCTGTCCCGTCTGTTCGGCGTGTTGTTTGGCAATGGCAGCGCGCAGGGCCATTTCGCCGGCAGGTGGGGTGTAGTGGGTACGCCCATTTTGCAGACTTTGCACCGCCGATTCAATAATGGCCGGTGGGGTATCAAAATCTGGATCGCCAATCGTCAGGAGAATCACATCTGCCCCCTGCGCCCTGAGTTTGATCGCCTTGCCGTGAACGCTCCAGCCGCCATGGCCCTGCCCCACCAAGCGACTCACCCTCTCCGCATACTGCATAGACTGCTGCCTCCCCTTCCAATACTAAACTAATCCTGTCTCAGCTTGCTTTTGCAAAAACAGGCGCAGCACCATGGACATGCCACAGGTACAAGCTGCTCTGATTGTAGCACAGCGCCAGGTGGCTCAATAATTTCTGCTTGAATCTGGATACATTCATCGGCGTGATGGTAGCCGCGCACAATTGTTACGAGAGTGTAGTTGCGAGAGTGTAGTTGCGAGAGTGTAGTTGCGAGAGTGTAGTTGCGAGAGTGTAGTTGCGAGAGTGTAGTTGCGAGAATGTCAATTAATGGTCAGCAGCGCCAAATCACTTTGCAGGAACAAGCGGTGGGCAGTATAATGCACTCCGAACCATCATTCCTTACGAGTGCCATACGCTGATTTCTTTGCAACAACTTCTGTGCAACTTTTCTAATCAGCGGCGTGACCGTGAAACGCGTGGCAGCTCAACCGTAGACCCCATTTTGGATTCACGTCTCGCCATCATCCATCTCTGCCCGGTTTGTAGCAGTTTGAATGTTTGTGTCCATTGCACAACCGAATCTTTCTCACCTGGCCCGGTGAATCTGAGACCACTCACGTGCCCTGTAACCATTCATCTGCTCTGGAATCATATCGACAAGTAGATCCCGGCATAAATAAGCCCATGGCAACCTGACCCATTTCACGCAAGTAGCTTGGTCTTATTTACCGCCGTGGTATTTACGCCCAACAGGACTAGCCAGATCGATTGATCATAGTGATGATCATAGTGACACGGGCAACCGGTAATTCGCGTACGGTCAATGACAGGTGAACAATTGTCAGGGCAGAGCCATGCACGTTGCTGCATCTCTATCCGCAGTTTCACGAATCTGCTTCCGCGCTAGTTGCCTTATACAATTTATCCAACAGTATCAGGAGAAGAGAGTTCCATGCAAAAACCGAATCGTTTGTCTATTCTATTCACCCTGCTGCTCACCATCACCCTCGTTGCAGCCGCCTGTGTTGCGCCGACTGCCGGCGACAACGCCAGTCCGGCTGACGATACGAGCGCGGCCACGCCTGCCGAGGTGAAGGTGGGGCTGGTGACCGATGTGGGACGGGTCAATGATCGCAGCTTTAACCAGTCCGCTTGGGAAGGCGTTCTGCAAGCCTGTGACGAGCTTGGTCTGGTTGAAGGCGAAGATTGTCGCTTCATTGAAACGCAAGATCCGGCTGACTATGCCGACAACATTCAACAATTTATTGATGGCGGATTCAACGTGATCGTCAGCGTTGGCTTTGCCCTGGGCGAAGCAACAGCGATTGCCGCACAGGACAACCCGGACATTATGTTTATTGGCGTTGATCAGTTCCAGGTGGAAACCATTCCCAACGTGACTGGACTGGTCTTCAATGAAGATCAATCTGGCTTCCTGGCCGGGGCATTGGCGGCCCAACTCTCGCAGACGGGCAGGATCGCTTCTGTGTTGGGCACCGATCTGGTGCCGCCGGTGGTTGCATTTGGGGAAGGGTTTGCACTAGGGGCCAAACATATCAATCCAGATATTGAAGTCTCCACCACCTATCATCCCGGTGGCCTCGACAAAGCCTTCATTGATCCCGAATGGGGAGCCAGCACGGCACGCCAGGCACTTGATCAAGGCGCTGATATTATCTTTGGTGCCGGTGGCAGCACGGGCAACGGTGCACTGCAAGAGGTGGCAACGGCAGAGGGAGCGGGTGAAAACATCTTCTGCATTGGGGTAGATACCGATCAGTGGGAGACGCTGCCTGCGGCCCACGGTTGCCTGGTCTCCAGCGCCATGAAGTTGATCACGCCGAGCGTTGTTGATCTGATCATGATGGCCAACGAAGGCAACTTCCCTGGTGGCAACTACTTTGGTGATGCAGCACTGGCACCATTCCACGACTTTGATGAGACCGTTCCCCAGGAAGTGAAAGATACCCTGGAAGAAATTAATACGGCTCTGCAGGATGGCTCTTTGGAGACCGGCTACAATCCCGGTGGGTGAGTCACCTCTGAAAGTCCGCGCATTGCCAGTTCACGCGAATGAATTGGACTTCCAACCGCGAGAAGCGGTCTCAACCGCTGAATTGGCAGCCGCTGACGTGGCTCGACTCGGTTAGCAGCGGAGTTTACCCCCGCGAATTTGTAATGTCAAGCGACGCTAGTTGATTGCAAACGGGAGGCAGGTTATTTTGTCTCCCGTTCTTTTCTATCCCTCGTCCATCTACTTTCCAATTCTGCCAATAACCACTTCACATGAACATTCGCTTTTTGCAACGCACGGGGCAAGTACTGCTACTCCCCACCTTGGCATTGGTTGCGGCTCTGCTCCTTGGGGCACTCCTCATGTTTAGCTTTGGAGACGATCCGCTCAAGGCCTATCAGGGGCTCTTTTCTGGGGCTTTTGGCAGTGCGCGCGGTTGGTCAACCACGATCCGCAAAATGGTGCCGCTACTGTTGACGGGGCTGGCAGTGGCCGTGCCCATCAAGGCTGGGCTGCTCAATATTGGTGCCTCTGGTCAATTTCTCATGGGTACCATTGCCGCGGTCGCGGTTGGCATCAACTTTGCGGGGCTACCCGTGTGGCTTCACCTACCGTTGGCAATCCTGGCCGGGATTGGCGGTGGCATGGTCTGGGGGGGCATCCCGGGGCTGCTCAAAGTCACCACGGGCGCGCACGAAGTCATCGTCACGATTATGCTCAACTATGTGGCCGCCCTCTTTGCTGGCTGGACGGTCTATGCCGGTGGCAGCCAAGGGCAGACGCCCGGCCCACTCTGGGACCCAACAGCACGCGCGATCTCGGAGACGCCCGACGTCTTGGAAAGTGCCCGCCTGCCCCTCCTGTTGGGGGCACCCTACCGCATTCACTGGGGCTTTATTCTGGCGCTGCTCGTTGCAGCCCTCATGTGGTGGTTGATCGACAAAACCACGATCGGCTTTGAAATACGCACGGTGGGGCAAAATTTAAGAGCCGCCCGCTACGCTGGGATTCGGGTGAATTGGACCATCGTGCTCGCCATGGCAATTGCCGGGGGACTGGCCGGATTGGCCGGCGGCATCGAAACGCTGGGGGTCAACCATAAATTTGCACCAGAGTTCACCGGCTCGGTCGGTTTCGATGGGATCACCGTTGCGCTACTCGGCCAAACCCACCCGCTGGGGGTGACCATTGCCGCGCTGCTCTTTGGCGCGTTGGACGCGGGTGGAGCCAAAATGCAATTTGATTCCGGGGTCTCCGCGGATATCATTCAGGTGATACAGGCGCTGGTGCTCGCCTTTGTCGCGGCCCCACTGCTGATACGCACCCTCTTTCGGCTGCGCAAACCGGCGAACGAAGTCGAGACCGTCCCGACGGTTAGCTGGGGAGGCTCATCCTGATGCAAAAGCTCTGGCGCCTTACTTCAATTCTGGCCATGATCGCGGCAGTGGCGCTGCTCGTGCTGGCAGTATTGGTCAATACCACCGCGCTCGGTGATCGAGTCTGGCTGCAGGTGCTCTTTGGGATCAGCGCGCTGAACTTTACGCTGCGGGCAACGGTCCCCCTGGTTCTCGGTGCGCTCAGTGGCATTCTCTGTGAACGTTCGGGGATCATCAACATTGGCATTGAAGGAATGATGTTGGCCGGGGCCTTTGCTGCGTTTGTCGCCAAGGTAGCGACCAACGATTGGCCATTGACCGCCAGTCTGATCTTTGCCGTCCTCATCGCGTTGGTCATGGGGCTGGGGATGGGGCTGCTCCACGCGCTGCTCTCGATCCGCTTTCGCATGGATCAGATCATCTCGGGCACGGTGCTGATCATCTTGGCCACTGGCTTCTCCTCCTATCTCTTTAGCCGCGACGCGGTGGCTGTTGGGAAATTCACCGCCGTCTCGATTCCGCTCCTGGCCGACATTCCCGTGTTGGGGCGAGTGCTCTTTCAAAATCCACCCATCACCTACCTCGCGCTGATCCTGGTGGTTGTGGTGCACATTGGGCTCTTTCACACCCGTTGGGGGTTGCGCACCCGGGCGGTGGGCGAACATCCGCGCGCCGCGGATACCGTCGGCATCAATGTCAACCGTTATCGCTATCTCAACACGGGATTGGGGGGCATGTTGGCGGGGCTGGCCGGCGCGTTTTTGGTCTTGGAAGCAGTTGGCCAATTTCAGGAAGGCATGACCGCTGGCCGCGGCTTCATTGCGCTCGCGGCCATGATCTTTGGCAACTGGAATCCATTTGGCGCGCTCGGGGCATCGCTGCTCTTTGGCTACACGCAAGCCCTGCAGAATGAACTGTTGCTGGCGGATATTCGCGAGCTGGTGTTGCCGTATTTTGACGAGGTCGAAATTCCCCGGCAATTCATCAGCATGATTCCCTATGTGGTGACAATTGTAGCCGTTTCTGGGCTGGTGGGGCGTGTGCGCCCACCCGCGGCCGAAGGGAAAGTCTACGAAACCGAGGGCCACTAACGTGGCATTGCCCAAATGCACAGAGAGTTGATGCAGGAGTTTGCATTGGAGAGCAAAGCAGCAGTTCTAGAAATCCGCAACATTTCGAAACATTTTCCCGGCGTTATTGCCAATGACGCAGTCAATCTGACCTTGCACCGCGGGGAAATTTTGGCGCTGCTCGGCGAAAATGGGGCGGGCAAATCGACGTTGATGAATATCATCTATGGTCTCTACAAACCGACCGCGGGCACAATTCTCGTCAACGGTACACCTGTGATCCTGGAGAGCCCCAACGACGCCATTGCCCTTGGCATTGGCATGGTCCACCAGCACTTTCAGCTCGTGCCGGTGATGACCGTGGCCGAGAATATTATGTTGGGCAGCGAAACCACCAAACGGGGCCTGCTCGATCTGCGTACCGTGGCCCAACGCATTACCGAGCTCTCCCAACGCTACAAGCTCGATGTGGATCCCCATGCCCTCGTGGAGGATTTACCCGTGGGCATGCGGCAGCGGGTCGAGATCGTCAAGACGCTCTACCGCGATGCCAACATCCTGATTTTGGATGAACCGACCGCGGTGCTCACGCCCCAGGAGATCGACGGGCTCTTTGAGATCATGGCGCTGTTGCGCGCACAGGGCAAATCGATCATCTTTATTTCGCACAAGCTGAAAGAGGTGCTGCACATCGCCGATCGGGTTGCGGTGCTGCGTCAGGGCAAGGTGGTGGGCGAAGCCGATCCAGAGAGCGCTACCCAGGAGAGCCCTGGCCGCGCTGATGGTGGGACGCGATGTCCTGTTGACGGTACAAAAATCAGCGGCCGAACCACAGGGCACCATTTTGGAATTGCAAAATATTTCAGCCCATGACGATCTGGATCACCCGGCACTGCGCAATGTATCGCTCCAGGTACGTGCGGGCGAGATCGTTGGCGTCGCCGGGGTACAGGGCAACGGTCAAACGGAATTGGTCGAAGTGGTCACTGGCCTACGGAAAGCAGACAGCGGGCGGCTTATGATCGGTGGCAAAGAGATGACGAATGGATCGCCACGCCGGATTACCGATGCCGGTCGCAGTTGTCACGTACCCGAAGATCGCCACGCCCATGGCATGGTCGATAGCTACAGCGTAGCCAACAATCTGGTGCTCAATCAATATTATCGTCCCCCGTTTGCCAAAGGATTGCGCATCAATCGTCAGGCGATTCGCGAGCAGGCCACGGCGCTGATCGCGGAATATGACGTTCGCACCCCCAGCATTGATGCGGCCGGGGGCAATCTGTCGGGCGGCAACCAACAGAAGATGGTGGTTGCACGTGAATTCAGCCGCCCGCTCCAACTGCTGATTGCCGCACAACCGACCCGTGGCATTGACGTCGGTTCCATTGAGTTCATCCACAATCAAATTATTGCCAAGCGCGACGCGGGAGTGGCCGTTTTGCTCGTCAGTTCGGAGCTCGATGAAATCATGGCCCTCGCCGACCGGATTGCAGTGATGTATCAAGGCACTATCATCGGGATTGTACCTCGCGCAAGCGCCACGCGCGAAGCGCTTGGCCTATTGATGGCAGGTGTAAAGAGCTAACTAACCATGCAACCAGACAGCCCCATTCTCGACCAACCACAGACCATTGACTGGGAAGAGTACCCAGCCACGGCAACCTATCGGCTCGCGAATCAGGATCTCCAATTCGAGGTGGACGCCAACACCGATCTCTGCGATCTGGTCTGGCCCTGGGCAGGGGAAGCCTACGCCAAACGTATTGCCCTCACGGTGAGTGCACCGCGCGAGGATGCGCTGATGCCGATGGTCACCCGTCTCTACCCCTGGCCACCAGGAGTTGATCATGGGCACAGAAGGTGTGGTTCTGACCAAACGAGTGGCAGTGCCGCGCCAGAGTGAATACGACCGCAGTGTGATCTGGCTGCTCGACTGTCAGGCCGAGGGGGACCGGCTGCTGCGGCTCGATGTTGAGATCGATTGGGGCGAACCGCTTACCCAACGCATGGTTGACGGGCTGTTGGTGGCACAACGCAATCCTGGCCCCGAACAGGGCATCTACAATCAGAGCAATGCCGAGCTGACTTGTGTCTTTGGCAACCCCCAGGCACGGCCCGTGGAGGCCAATCTGCAATCGGATCAACATGCCCACCTGGTCTATCACGTACTCGTCAACGGCATGGTAGAGGTGCCGTTGCTGCTGGCCATTAGCGATGTGGGCGAACAGGTGGCGTGGAATGGTTTTCTGGCGCTGCGCGATGCCGACCGTGCCTTTGAGCTGAGTGGCAAAGCGTGGGAGACGCTGCTCAAAACGGGGCGACTGTGGACGCCCGACGTGGCGCTGAATCAACAGGTACAGAGCGCAAAGATGGCTGCCGTGCGTCAGATCCAGCGGATCCGCACCGGCTTTGTGGCCACCGACCGCCGCGTCGAACAGAGCGCCGCGCTCGTCGATCTGACGGATCTGCACGATCGCGTGCTGAGCCGCAACCTGTTGGCCCACCTGCGTCGGGTGGCCGAAGCAACCACGGGCCAACTGCCGGTAACGTTGCCCGCGCGCCCGCGTGAACCAGCCGCCGCGCCCGGGGCAACACTCATTGCCAACAACACCGCCTACCTTGCCGCGCTGCGCCGGCACCTCAGCCATCACTTTGAGGCCAAGCTGTTGGCCGACCATTACGATGCAGTGGGATTGTGTGTGGAGCAGATTCTACGCCAGCTTATGGCCGGAGAGAATGGCTCGCAGGCAGATTGCGATCTGGCCGCGCTTTGGGCAGACATCGAGCAATTGACCCAATGGCAGGCGGATGAGGAGAATCGTGGACGCTGGCAACAAGCCTTTGCCAGCCACCTGCCTACCGCTGGTGTGGACGGGGCTGGGACACAGACGACGGACTCCGATTGGCTCACCCCACCCGACGCGGCCACGTTGCGTTGCCCGCCCGGTGCACCGTGGAGCTTTGGCGATCCGTGGGCAGCCATTCGTTGGGCCGGTGCAACTGTTTGGCGGGGTTGTGGGCTGCAGTGGCAAGAAGGTGAGCTGTGGGTTACACCCAACTGGCCCGCGGCGTGGCAGTGGTGGGCACTCATGGATCTGCCCTACATTGACGACCGCACATTGACACTGCTCTGGGATGGCACGACCCTGCACAGCACCCAGCCGATTCGGAGTGATTGCCCCACCCAACTTTGGGACAGGATCCGTACCCGGCGCACCGACGAGCTTGAATTTGATCCCTACTTTGAGCTACAATCAGAGGTCGGTGCTGAGGTACATGTGAGCATGGTCCAGCTCAGTTTTTCCAAACCAGTTAACGCCCCGTGAGGGCAAGCTCCCCAATATTTATCCGATAAATTGCGCCCACGGCGTGGGTCTACGCGCGAAAAGATTTCTATAGCTCATGACAAAAACTGCACTTGTTTACGATCCATTTAATCTCCGCCACACGTTGGCCGGCCACCCAGAAAATTACCAACGGCTGGAGGGTACCTGGCAACTGCTGCAAGAAGATGGCATTCTGCAAGAGGTGATCCGCGTTCCCAGCCGGGTCGCGCACTGGACGCGTTGTTGCGCGTGCACACGGCACAATATATTGAACGGCTCCACGGCCTCTCGGATCGAGGTGGTGGACGTCTCGACGCCGACACCTACGTGAACGAAGACAGCTATCAGGCCGCGCTCTTGGCTGCTGGTGGCTTGCTCAATCTGGTTGATTGGGTGGTGGAGGGCAAGGTGGACAATGGCTTTGCGCTCATTCGCCCCCCCGGCCACCATGCTTTAGAAGCGCGCGGCATGGGCTTTTGTCTGTTGGCCAATGCCGCCATTGCCGCGCGCTGGGCCCAGGATCAACATGGGCTGGAGCGAGTGCTCATTATCGATTTCGATGTCCACCACGGCAACGGCACACAGGATATCTTTTACCATGATCCGTCGGTGCTCTTTTTCAGCACCCACCAATTTCCCTACTATCCCGGCACGGGCGACGCCGATGAACTGGGCAGCGAGATCGCCTATGGCACCACCGTCAACGTGCCGTTGCCAGCGTACGTGGGCGACGAAGGCTACTTGCATGCCTTCCGCCGCGTGCTGGAACCAGTGGCACGCGGCTTCCAACCCGATCTGATCATTCTCTCGGCTGGTTTTGACGCTCACTGGCTCGATCCACTGGCGGGAATGAACCTGAGCATAAACGGATATATGCAGCTAACTGACACAGTAATGGCACTGGCCGACGAACTCTGTGGCGGCAGACTCGTGACCGTGTTGGAAGGCGGCTACCATCTCGATGTGTTGCCCCACTGTGTTCTCAGCACGCTGCGTCTGCTCAGCCACAGCAAAGCTGGCATCAGCGATCCCTTTGGCACGGCCAAACAACATGAGCGAGAGATCGACACCCTCATCGACCGGCTCAAGCGCCTGCATGGCATCAAGGACAATCCCTACTACTCACTGTGATCCTGTGCGTCACTGTCTCTGTAAGTCACTGTCTCTGTGCGATGACAAGCTCGGTACGGCCCCAGACATTCCAGGAAGGCCCCAAACAATTACGTGAGCACGGCACAACCGAGTGCGTTGCACAGGTGCAAACAATCTCCCTCGCCCCTGTTCGGTTCACCTGTGCGATGCACTCAAAAATCTTGGGCTAAAACGTAACTTTCATGAGCTATACCACGGCACAACCGAGTGCGTTGCACAGGTGCAAACAATCTCCCTCGCCCCTGCTCGGTCCACCTGTGCGATGCACTCAACAGACTTTGGGCCAAAACGTAACTTTCGTGAGCTATACCACGGCACAACCGAGTGCGTTGCACAGGTGCAAGCAATCTCCCTCACCCCTGTTCGGTTCACCTGTGCGATGCACTCAAAAATCTTGAGCCAACTGGAGACACACAAATTCAGGTTACACTCAGGTCACGCTGTACTAAATCGGATCAGGTAACGGGTAGTTGCAGAACAGATCGAACATGATATTCGCAAAATTTTTCGAGAAAGCCACCATGGAAAGTCAACCGGTGAACCAACCCAACCGCCTCACACGCTCCATGCTTTTCGTGCCAGCTTCGCGGCCCGATATGATCGCCAAAGCAGCAGGCAGTGAAGCAGATGCAGTTTGTATCGATTTAGAAGATGCCGTTGCGCCCGACCAAAAGGCAGCAAGCCGGGCGCATGTCGTTACTGCGCTGCAAACGTTGGATTTTGGTCCCCGGGTGCGGTTGGTACGCGTCAACGCGCTCGACACGCACTTCGCGTACCGCGATCTGATCGAAGTCGTGGAGGGAGCGGGGCATCAGCTTGATCTCATTATGTTGCCCAAGGTACAAGGGCCACGGGATGTACACTTTCTGGACACACTGCTCGGCCAGATTGAAGCCCACGTGGGCATCAGCCGGCCCATTGGTATTGAGGCACAAATTGAATCGGCCCGTGGCTTTTTGTGGACGCGCGAGATCGCCCAGAGTTCTCCTCGGCTCGAAGCGCTCATCTTTGGGCCAGGCGATTACGCGGCTTCCATGCAGATGCCCCTGGCCGACATTGGTGCGCTCGATGAGCACGATGCACGTTACCCCGGCCACCGCTGGCACGCGGCCATGCACCAGATCGTCGCCGCGGCACGGGCCAACGGCTTGCGCTGCATGGACGGCCCCCACGCAAATTTCCGTGATCAAGCGGGCCTGGGTGAGGTGGCTCACTTTGCGCTGGCCTTGGGCTTCGATGGTAAACAGTGCATTCACCCAGCCCAATTGGCCACCGTCAACCAGATCTTTGCGCCACAGCCCGATCAGGTTGACCACGCCGAAGCGGTGGTGCAAGCCTATGCCGAAGCCACGGCAGCCGGCCGGGGCGCGATCAGCCTCAATGGTAAAATGATCGACGCGGCCAACCTGCGCATGGCCCAGGCACTCCTCGCCCGCCACCGGGCCGTTGCCGAACGGGCAGCAAACGGACTTGAGCCGTCGGGATCTTAGCTGCTTCCCTTGCCGCCAAACGCCGCCTTGCCCTGCTCATAGAGATCGTTGCCAGCGAGATCATTCACCACAAAACAGAGAAAGTCGCGCACCACCAGCCGCTGCACTGCCTCGGTGCCCAACTCGGGCCAGGCGATCACCGTGCGCTCGACAATCGATTGGCTGATTAGCGCCCCCGCACCGCCAATCGCAGCGAGATAGATGGCCTGCTCTGCAACCATGGCCGCGCGCACCGCGTGCGAGCGATAGCCCTTGCCAATGGTGGCCTTGATGCCCGCGGCGAGCAGCGCGGGCGTGTAGCGATCCACTCGCCCCGCGGTGGTTGGCCCGGCAGAACCAATGACTTGTCCCGGTTGCGGTGGCGTCGGCCCCATGTAATAGAGCACCTGCCCCGCTGGCGCAAAGGGCAGTGGCTTGCCCGCTTCCAGCAGAGCAATCAGACGCTGGTGCGCGGCATCACGCGCCACATAAAGCGGCCCGTTGAGATGCACCGCATCTCCCGCCCGCAGCGGGAGCAAATCGGCCGTGGTCAGCGGCGTGTGCAGAACGTGGCTAACGGCGGCACTCATTGCACCACCTCGCGCACCCCATCAATGATCGTTCCATCGCGATACTCCACCCACGCAACAATATTGTCAGTACAGTGGGCGGTGGCCGGTGGTGCGCCAGCCAACCGCTGCAATTCTTCAATCGATTTGAGCGGAATAGCGGCCGAAGCCAACTTTTCAAGTAAATCAGCCCGGCGCGGATTGACGGCTACGCCAGCATCGGTGACCAACAGATCCACCGTTTCGCCGGGGGTCGTCACGGTGGTGACGGCCGCGCGCACAATGGGCCACGGGCCGCGGCGCAAGGGCGAGACGACAATGGCTACATCCGCGCCTGCGGCCGCGTCGCTGTGTCCGCCCGAACCACCTCGGATCACACCATCGGAGCCGGTGGTGACATTGACGTGAAAGTTGGTATCGATTTCAGTTGCGCCGAGGATCACACAGTCCAGTTGGTCGACGGCACAGCCACTGTTGAAGGGGCTGGCATAGTGGCCGGCGCTGATCTCCAAATGGTTGGGATTGGTGGCCAGCGAACGGACCGCGGCGAGATCAAATGCCTGCACGTCCAACAGCCGCTGAAAGAGACCGGCTTCCAACATCTCGACCAACGCGCCGGTTATGCCACCCAGGGCAAAGCTGCCGATGAGCCCCCGCTCAACCATCATTTCCCGCACGAATTGGGTGACGGCAAGCGATGTGCCCCCGGCCCCCGTCTGAAACGAAAAGCCTGGCTGCAACAGCCCAGCCGCGTCGATGACACGAGCCGCGATCTGCGCAATGTCGGCTTGCCCTTGTTTCTGGGCCACGCGTGTGATTCCAGAGACAATGCCTCCCGCGTCCCCAATCGAGGCGACCGGTACCACATAGTCGACCCGCGTTTGGGGAATCGAAATCGGGGCAAGTGGATAGGGCACCAGATTGTCGGTGACGCCGACCACCCACGCCGCGTGTTCGGCATCGGGCATGGCATAGCCGAGCGCGCCGCAGGCGTTGGGACCAATGACACCGGTGAGATTGCCCTGTTCGTCGGCGCTGGGCGCGGCAATGAAGGCCACATCAACGGGCCGTTCCCCCGTTTCGATGGCGCGGGCACGCCCGCCGTGCGTGTGCATGATCACCGGCTCTTGCAGGAGGCCGTGGGAGATGGCCGTGGCCACGGGGCCAGAGATATAGTCGGTGTCCAGCCGGGTCACGACGCCGCTGCGCATCTGCTCGATCAGCGGCTCATGGACGGGATAGACCGCACTCAACGCCACGGTGAGGTCGCGGATACCGCGCCGGGCAGCCGCGGCCAAGACCTGATTGACCACACCGTCACCGTTGCGCAGGTGATGATGAAAGGAGATGGTCATGCCATTGCGCAGCGGAATCTGCTGGATCAGCGCGTCCAAAGTGGAAATGATTTTGTGGTCACTCGTCCGGCCAAATTTAAGGGGTGGTGCGTGGCGCCGCCGCGCTCGCTGCTGCGTGGTTGACGGTTGCACCCCACGAAAGGGCTCGGCTGTTGTGGGCACTGCGCGGCCAAGGCTGTTATTCAAGAGATTTTCCTTCCGTTGTGAACGTGCATTTTCAAACATTTTTGTGCCTCCCCATTGGGCGGAAGGCAGGGCGAGGTTCGAAGGTCACAGTCCCAGAATGGCAGTTCCCTGTGGCACGTGAGTTGATGCCGTGTCATCTCGAGCAGCGCAGCGCCGAAGAAGCTTGATTACGCACGTGCACGGGAGCCGGGGGCGATCGCAAGGGTACGTCCCTACCATCGTCGGTTGGCTGTGCTGGTGCTGTCAGAGGATGCACTGACGATGACGTGCGGCGGGACCACATTGCAAGTTAACCGCAACGGGCAGGCTGGCAATGTGGGTGGGGTGCTGTTCCACGTGCACAGCCAACGCAGTCGTATTGCCCCCAAAGCCGTGGGGGCCAATACCCAGTTGGTTGACCGCCGTCAACAGTTCCCGTTCAAAATCAGCCAAGCGCGGATCGGCGTTGGGCTGGCCCACGGATCGCAACAGTGCTCTCTTGGCCAGCGTGGGAGCCAAGTCAAACGTGCCGCCGACGCCCACGCCGACAATGACTGGTGGACACGCGTTGGGGCCCGCGATTTCGACTGTTTCCACCACAAACGTACGCACACCCGCCACCCCGTCAGCCGGGGTGAGCATCTGCATGCGGCTCATGTTTTCCGCGCCACCACCTTTGGTCATCACCGTGAGCCGCACCTGTTCGCCCGGCACCAGCTCCACGTGGATGACAGCGGGTGTGTTATCGCCTGTGTTTTTGCGGTCAAACAGTGGATCGGCCACGATGGAGTTGCGCAGGTAACCCTCTCGATAGCCACGGCGCACCCCGGCGTGGATGGCGTCGGACAATGTACCACCGACCAGGTGCACATCCTGCCCCAGCTCGACAAAAACAACTGCGGTGCCCGTATCCTGGCAGATCGGACGCTGTTCCGCGCCAGCCACGTTGGCATTGAGCACGATTGTCTCCAGCACGCGCCCGGCCAGGGGTCCATCTTCTTGGGCGCGGCTCTGCTCCAGTGCAGCGAGCACATCTGCACCCAGTTCATAGTTCGCACGCTGACAGAGCTCTGCCACCGCGTCGGTGATTTGAGTTGTGTTGAGTTCGCGAGTGGTTCTCATGGTGAAAACACCTATACTGTTCGCCCGCCGTCGACGGGGAATTCCATGCCGGTGAGAAAATCGGCGGCGTCGCTGGCCAGAAAGAGGGCAGCGTTGGCAATATCGCGCGGGGTAGAGAAGCGACCCAGCGGAATGGTAGCGATAAATTTGGCCCGATTTGCGGGCGTATCGGGCACACCCATGAATTGGCTGGTCAGCCCCGTTTCGCCAATGACCGGACAGATGGCGTTGACGCGGATGTTGTCTGGCCCCAATTCCACGGCCATGGTTTTGGAAATATTGTTGACCGCGGCCTTGGTCGCGTTGTACCAGACCAACCCCGGGCGTGGACGAATGCCCGCGGTCGAGCCAATGTTGAGGATAACACCGCTGCGGCGCTGCTGCATCAGCGGAACCACGGCCAACGTCATGTTGTAAATGGATTTTACATTGACGGCGAAAAGACGTTCGTAGGTCGCCTCATCCACCGCGGTCATTGGGCCATTGTCGTGGGTGATGCCCGCGTTGTTGACAACGATATCGGGCACGCCCAGGGTCGCCACCGTCTCATCGACGAGTGCCTGCACCGCGGCACTGTCAGCCACGTCACAGGTGTAAGGATGGGCACGTTCGCCCAGTTCGTTGGCGATATTGGCAACGCTCGCGCTGTTGATATCGGTTAAGATCACCTTGGCACCCGCGGCGACATAGGCACGGGCGATACCTTCGCCAAAGCCACTGCCCGCGCCGGTGACGATGGCAATTTTGTCGGTGAGCTGCGTCATGGATCGGTCTCCTTTGAGATGAGAGGATGGAATGACCGGGCGAGATAATGGAATGGGATGATGGGACGGAATGGCAGACGCATGAACTGTTGCGGCTGCTTTGCCATCCCGCGGCATTCCGGCAAAATCATTGCCCGTGACGGGGAGCGATAGTATACTTATACCACAGAATGAATCTTCCCCGAACTCCCCAAAATCTGGTTCACGACAGCTTTGCCTGCCCTTCGGGCGGTTATGAAGCCACAGCAAAAGGAGATCCAAACCGTGTCATCACTCACGCCAATCAAGCCGACCCAACGACCGCGCATTGGCCTCTATTCCATTGGGTTGCGCGCCTATTGGGACCAATTCCCGGGGCTGCAAGCGCGGTTGACCGCCTATGGCCGCTTTATCGAGGAACAACTGTCGGCGTGGGCCGACGTTTATAACGTTGGCCTGGTGGATACCGAAATGGCCGGCCGAGAAGGGGGTGAATGGCTGCAAAGCAAGAATGTGGATCTGGTCTTTTGCCACGTCGCCACCTACACGACCAGCTCCACAGTCCTGCCTGTGCACCAAGCCTGCACCGCGCCGGTGGTTTTTCTCAATTTGCAGCCGACGGCACGGATCAACTATGCTGGCTCGACCACGGGCGAGTGGTTGGCCCACTGCAACGCCTGCCCCGTGCCTGAATTTTCCAATGCTTTTAATCGGGCCGGGCTGCCATTTCGGGTGGTCAATGGGCTGTTGGGCCTCTCGGCAACGCCAGAGATCTCCATGACCGATGAAGCCACCAACAAGCGGCCCGAGGCGATCCGCGCTTGGCGCGAGATCGAGGAATGGGTGCGGGCGGCGGGCGTCAAACGAACGCTGCGCCAGAGTCGCTTTGGCTTTCTGGGCAACACCTACAGCGGCATGTTGGATCTGTACAGCGATTTTGCCATGGTGCAGGCCCAGAGTGGGCTGCACGTGGAGGTGTTGGAGCTGAGTGATCTGCAGCGGCAAATGCAAGCGGTGACCGCTGCCGAGGTGACGGCCAAAGAAGCAGAGATCCACGCCATGTTCGAGATCAGCGGCGATTCGCCTTCCGATCCAATTGCACGGCGGCCCAGCGCGGAGCAATTGGCATGGTCATGCCGGGTGGCGGCGGCGCAAGAGCGGCTGGTGCGCGAGTTTGATCTCGACGCGCTCGCCTACTACTATCACGGGGCACCTGGTGGCGAGGACGAAAAATTGCAGGCGGGCTTTATTGTGGGCCATTCCCTGCTCACGGCGCGCGGCATTCCCTGTGCGGGGGAAGGAGATCTTAAGACCGCGCTGGCCATGAAGATCTGCGACATTCTGGGGACGGGAGGCAGCTTTTCCGAGATCGTCGTGGTCGATTACGTGGACGAGACGATCCTGTTGGGCCACGATGGTCCGTTCCACGTGGCCATTGCCGAAGGCAAGCCAATCCTGCGCGGCATGGGGCTCTATCATGGCAAACAGGGCAGCGGTGTTTCGGTGGAAGCCAAGGTGCGCTCTGGGCCCATTACCACGCTCAATGTCACGCAGACGGGCGCTGGCAAGCTCAAGCTGATCAGCAGCCAGGGTGAATCGACCGCGGGACCGACCATGCAGATTGGCAACACACAGACCGCGGTGAAATTTCCGGAACAGCCCGATCAGTACATGAACCGCTGGTTTGCCGAAGCCCCCACCCACCACTGTGCCATGTCCATTGGTCACAATGCCGCGCTCTTTGCCAAGGTGGGCGAGTTGCTGGGCATTCCACATGTTACGTTGGCGTGATCAATCTGTTAGCGTGGTCGATCTGTTAGCGTGGTCGATCTGTTAGCGTGATCGAGGCGAGAAATTGTCCACAACAAGCAGCAACAGCACAGGGGCAGAGATAGATGCAGAGGCAGAACAATCAATCAGGTTCACAACAGAATGATCTTCCAGTCACGGAACCGGTTACGGAAGGTCAACGGCTCTGGTCGCCGTCGTCGGCAGTGGTAGAGCAGGCCAATCTCACCCACTTCATGCGCTGGCTGCAGCAGCACAGGGGAGTGACGCTGACGAGTTACCGTGCGCTGTGGCAGTGGTCAGTTGACGAACTGGCCGACTTTTGGGCGGCTTGGTGGGACTATATCGGTGTCGTTAGCTCCCAACCCTACAGCAGCGTGCTCACCGAGGCGACCATGCCGGGTGCACGGTGGTTCAACGGCGCGGCGCTCAACTTTGCCGAAAATATCTTTGCGCGTGCGAACAACAAACGGCCCGCGCTGCTCCATCGTTCAGAGACAGAACCGCTGACAGCCATCAGTTGGCAGACGCTGCGCGAGCAGAGCGCGCGGTTGGCCCACACGCTACGCCGCTTGGGTGTGCAGCGGGGAGATCGGGTGGTTGCGTATCTGCCCAATGTACCCGAGGCATTTGTGGGCCTCTTGGCCACTGCCAGCTTGGGCGCGATCTGGTCGAGCTGTTCGCCAGATTTTGGCAGCCGCGGCGTGCTCGACCGCTTTCAACAGATCGAGCCCAAGGTGCTGCTGGCGGTCGATGGGTATCACTATGGCGGAAAGTACTTTGATCGCCGCGCACAGGTGGCAGCGTTGCAGGCGGCGCTGCCCACGCTGCAGCAGACCATTTTGCTCGACGCAGAGCAGCGACCTGAACAGAGCACACCCACAGCCTCTTTGCCCAACACACGCCACTGGCAGGAAATAATGGCAGATTCGACCGCGGGGGAGCAGCTCGTGTTTGCCCAAGTGCCCTTTGATCATCCGCTCTGGATTCTTTACTCTTCGGGCACAACGGGGCTGCCCAAGCCGATTGTGCAGGGGCATGGCGGCATTCTGCTGGAACATGCCAAGGCGACCATGCTCCACAACGATCTGCATCCCGGCGACCGCTTTTTCTGGTATACCAGCACCGGCTGGATGATGTGGAACTATCTGGTCGGCAGCCTGCTCAGCGGCGCGATCCCCATGCTCTACAACGGCAGCCCCGGCTACCCCGATCTGCATGTGCTTTGGGAGCTGGCCGCGGCAAGCGGAATGAACTACTTTGGCACGTCGGCTGCGTTTTTGCACAGCTGCATGAAGGCGGGCATCAACCCCGGCCAAACCCATGATCTCAGCCAATTGCGGGCGCTCGGTTCCACTGGATCACCACTGAGCACGGCCGGCTTTGATTGGGTCTACCGAGCAGTGAGTCCCACCGTGGCGCTCGAATCGATGAGCGGTGGGACCGATCTCTGTACCGCCTTCGTGGGCGGAGCGCGTCTTCTGCCGATCCATGCCGGTGAGCTGCAAGGCCCGGCCCTGGGCGCGCACGTACAGGCGTGGAATGAACAGGGCGTCCCCGTGGTGAACGAAGTGGGCGAGCTGGTCATCACCAGGCCCATGCCCTCCATGCCCCTCTACTTTTGGAACGATCGTGCTGGAGAGCGCTACCGCGCAAGCTACTTTGATCGCTTCCCCGGCATCTGGCGCCACGGCGATTGGATCAAGATCAACGACCGGCTGGGCTGCGTGATCTATGGTCGTTCCGACTCAACGATCAACCGCCATGGGGTGCGCATGGGCACGAGCGAGATCTATCGGGTTGTTGAAAGCTTCGACGAAGTTGTCGATAGTCTGGTCATTGATCTGGAAGCATTGGCTGGCGATTCTTACATGCCCCTCTTTGTGGTGCTGCGCGCGCAGGTCACCTTGACGGAGCCGCTCGTGGCGGCGATCAGGGCGCGGATCCGCACTGAGATCTCGCCACGCCACGTGCCCGACGCTATCTTTGCAATTGCCGAGGTGCCCTACACCCTCAGCGGCAAAAAGGTGGAAGTGCCGGTCCGCAAAATTCTGTTGGGCGAGCCGCTGGAAAAAGCAGTGAAACGAGATGCCATGCGCAATCCCGCTTCACTGGATTATTTTATAGAATTTGCCCGCGAGCGCAAAGCCGATTAGCACCAGTAGCACCAATGGGGTGCCAACACTCGGTATTTGTCCACAAACAAGATGGCGGTTTTTGAACGCTTGACAGGTGAATCAGCAAGCTAACTTGCTAACTTATAGAGAAAACAGATAGACCTTACACCTTGCGGGGTGATCATTCTCTCATGCGCATGTCCAGCGTTAGAGAACGCTGATTCCACCATTGTGCAACGTTAAAACGATTTCTCGATTAAAAACCGACAGTTTATCAGTGGGCAAGCATTGGGGGCGCAGTATTCCGACGCTCCTCCTGGATCGTGGGCAGGTAGAGACGGTGTGGCTGCGTGTTGGTAGCTTTGCCCAGCGTTTGATTTTTGGCGGCTGCATGGAAGTGCTAGCTGTGGTACACTTTGGCTACCGATCCCAAACACTTTCATCACCAACCAACCAAAGGTTTTTGTTTGCCATGCCCACACAACCCAATATCCTCTTTATTGTTTCTGATCAGATGACAGCGGCCCTCACCGGTGTCTATGGCCACCCCGTGGTGCAGACGCCCGGCTTGGAACGGCTCGCCGCTGATGGGGTGCGTTTTGATGCCGCGTACACGCCTTTCCCGCTCTGTTCGCCCGGGCGCGCCTGCATCATGACCGGCCGCCACGCGTCGGCGATTGGCGCGTGGGATAATGGTTCGCTCTTGCCAGCCGATCAGCCCACCTTTGCCCACTACCTGAGCAATGCTGGCTATGATACGGTCTTATCGGGCAAGATGCACTTTGTTGGGCCCGAGCAGCTCCACGGCTTTCGCCACCGCATGAACACAGATATCTATTCATCCGATTTCACCTGGGTGCGGCCCGAATGGCTCGCCATCAAAGAAGCAGGGGGCGAGAACCCGGAAGCGGTGATGAGCCAACGGCCACAGTACAATGCTCGTGGCTACACTGGCGAAGGGGTGCAGATCGACCGCTGGCACAATGCACTCAGCCACGACGAAGAGACCCATTTTCGGGCGCTTGAATATCTGCGTGCACAGGGACGCGTGCAACAGGACGATCCCGACGCGGCCCCGTTCCTGCTCTGTGCCTCGTATCACCATCCCCACGAACCCTTCTGGCCGCCGCAAGAGTTTTGGGATCTCTATGAAAATGCCGAGATTGAGTTGCCAACGCTGCCTGATAATTTGGATGAGACCTATTCGATGCTCGACCGTTGTCTCAATGCCTATCATGGCACGCGGCGCTACAATCTACGTGATCCCGAAGGGCTCTATCGATTGCGGCGCGCCTACTACGCGCTGGTGACCTACATGGATCGCAAAGTGGACGAACTGCTCGATGCGCTGGAGGCGAATGGGCTGGCGGAGAACACACTGGTCATCTTCACCAGCGATCATGGCGACATGCTCTGCGAAAAGGAGATGGTGCAGAAACGCTGTTTCTACGAGTGGTCGTGCCGGGTGCCGCTCATTGCCCGCTTCCCCGATCGGTGGCAGGCCGGCACCACCTACACGGCACCGGTCTCCCTCCTCGATCTGCTGCCGACCTTTGCCGAGGTGGCTGGCGTTGAATCACTGTTGCCGCACGATGGCGTGAGTTTGATCAGCCAGTTGACTGAGCAGCCAAGCGACCGTGTGGTCTATGCGCAGGCACACGAGGCGGTGGGCATGCCTTGCATCATGGCGCGCCAGGGCCAGTACAAATATAATTACATTCATGGCTACGCGCCACAGCTCTTTGATTTGGCTGCCGACCCAGGAGAATGGAAGAATTTGGCGGATGACCCGGCGCACAGCACCACGGCCACGGCCCTGGAAGCGGCCATCCTCGGCCAATTCGACCCCGAACGCATGGTGCATGAGAATCTCGCCAGTCTTCGCCGCCGTGCCCTGATCCGCGACACGATGGTGGGTCAAAACCGAACCTGGGCCCATTTCCCCCACTACGATGCCCGCCGCGGCGCGATGGATCAATATCTGCCTCCGGCTGAGTCGGCATAGCGAGAGCAGCGGGGAACGGGGCAGGATCTTGCCGTCACAAGGGTGAAGAGATGCAGCGTTGCAGAGCAGCAGCATGACGAGCCGTGCGCTGCCTATTTCGTTGGGATCATGTTCACGGGTGAACATGATCCCGCCCAGCCCAGCAGTGCGGCCCACACAATGGGTGCGTCCCATTTGCGGGGACGTACAGAAGAGGAGCAGATTGCGCGTCCGGTCCAGCCCCAAATGTGGTACGCTCTCACGCAATTGTAAGCTTGACTACCAAGCTCATTTTGATTATGATTGCTGCAACTTGCCGTGGGAACATTGCGCTCCTCAGCGGAGTAGCGCCCACTTTCCCCAACTATCTTGACAAGGAGTCACGTGCCATGTCCCAGCCTTTGCAAGCCACACCCGTTCACCAACGAATGAGTCGGGTGCTATTTGCCAGCATCCTAGCCCTGATTCTGTTCTTTGCAACGTTCCCACCCCTCTTTGCGCAAGCTACCGTGCACGTCGTGCAACCCGGCGACAGTCTCTCGACGATTGCCGTTCGCTACGGCGTCAGCATGGGCGAGTTGGCCACAGCCAACGGCATTTACAACAACGATCATGTCTGGGTGGGACAACGGTTGACAATTCCCGGGGGCAGCACGAGCTACAGTGGTGGTCACAGTGGCAGTGGCAGCACAGTGACCGTTGGCCGGGGAGATTCGCTCTCGCTGATCGCCGCGCTTCATGGCATGTCGGTGCAGGCGCTCATGGAGCTGAATGGCCTCACCAACCCCAACCATGTTTGGGTCGGTCAACAGCTCCGTGTCCACGGCAGTGTGGCCAGTGGAGCAAGCGCGAGCGCGGTGCCTGCCAGTGGCAGCACGGTCTATCATGTGGTGCAGCCGGGTGAATCACTCTCGTCGATTGCCGCCTACCATGGTGTCAGCCAACAATCGATCATGAGCACGAATGGCCTCTATAATCCCAATCACGTGCAGTCGGGCCAACGGCTGCAGATCGCGGGTGGTCGGCAGCCCGGTGCCAACAGTGCCTATGCACCGCCCAGTGGTCGCAAGCGCATTGTCGTCGATTTGAGTGACCAAACCCTGACGGCGTGGCACGGGGAAAGCGTGGCACTCTACACCAGCATCAGCTCGGGCACCGCGGCCACGCCAACCGTTACCGGCTATTACAAGATCGACCGCAAATATACACAGCAACATATGTTTGGCCCCGGCTATGATATTCCTGATGTGCCATGGGTAATGTATTTCTGGCAGGGCTATGCTTTTCACGGTGCCTATTGGCACAACAACTTTGGCAGCCCCATGAGCCACGGCTGCATCCATCTGCGCCCGGGCGAGGCCCAGTGGCTCTACAACTGGGCCGCTGCCGGGACCGACGTGTATGTGAACTGGTAGGCGGACACCGGGCAAGCAAAGGGCGTTGCCCCTGCTCGTTTCACCCGTGCGATGCACGCAACAGTGCCTGCTAAAGTGGGCTCTGTTTGAAAATAGCAGTCCGGCAAGCGGGAAACCTTACCGTTTTCACGCCAACCGCACTGTAGGCGCTACCAATACCATATTGCTGAATTTACACCCCATTGAGCCAAGCAGTCACAAATTCAACCAGCACCAAAGAGGGGATCCAGTCGACTGGATCCCCTCTTCTTCTTATAGAGAAATCATGTAAAAGTCGCACAATGGAAGAATCAGCGTTCTCTAACGCTGGGGGTGCGCAGTAGAGAATGCGCACTCCGCAAGGTGCGAGGTCTATTTGCTTGCTCTATTAGCGCGGCAAACAGCGTACGCATGCCAAATGTGACGTGCTACCAATCGATGGCCGCGCCATCGTCGGGGTGGAAGCTCTCGCGATTGCGCCAGTCGTGGCCAATCTTGTCGGCCATGGCCGCCTCGTCCAATTCGATCCCCAGCCCCGGTTTATCGGGCAGTTCCAGATAGCCATCCTTGAAGGTAAATGGCTCCTTCAGATAACCTTCGCCAAAGGTGGTGTGCTCCTGGGCCAAGAAGTTGGGAATGGATGCATCCACGTGGAGGCCCGCTGCCAGCGAAATGGGACCTAGCGGACAGTGTGGGGCGATCCCAGCGTAGTACGCCTCGGCCATGCCCGCGATGAGACGCGCTTCAAAGATGCCGCCACAATGGGAGATATCCGGCTGCAGGATGGACGCGGCCCGCTTCTCGAGCAGTTCGCGAAAACCCCATTTGGTAAAGACGCGCTCGCCGGTGGCAATGGGGATATGCGTCTTGCGCGCCAGGTCGGCCAGCACATCGACATTCTGACACTGAACCGGCTCCTCGATGAAGAGCGGTTGATAGGGTTCCAGCGCTTTGATGAGAATACCGGCGGTTTGGGGGCTAACCGCGCCATGAAAATCGATGGCAATGTCGATCTCTTTGCCCACAGCTTCGCGGATCGCGGCAAAGCGGTCCACAACATTATCGACAAAGCCAGGCGTTTCGATGATGCGGGCCGGGCGACCACCGTTGGGGCCGGTCTTGAGAGCGAGAAAACCTTGGGCCACCGCGTCTTTGGCCCGCTGCACATTCTCTTCAATTGTGCCTTGGCCGCCGATACCTTTGTAGACTTTGATCCGATCGCGCAGGGGGCCACCCAACAATTTGTAGACCGGCAGCCCCGCGGCTTTGCCAGCCAGATCCCACAGCGCGTGGTCGATGCCCGAGAGGGCGCTGGTCAAGATGGGGCCGCCCCGGTAAAATGCGTGTTTGTAGAGCGCCTGCCAATGATGCACCACGCGGGTGGGGTCTTTGCCAATCAGCGACGGTGCCATTTCATCGATGGCGGTGGCGACAGTTTTGGCGCGGCCTTCGAGGATTGGCTCGCCCAAGCCCACCAAGCCTTCATCGGTGTGGATCTTGAGGAAAAGCCAGCGCGGCTTGACGAGAAACGTTTCGAGTTGGGTAATTTTCATGGATCATCCTTTTCGATTGCGTTGAGACCTGTTGAGGTTGTGGGTGGACCCAAAAATCGCACCGTGGTGCCAACAGAGAGTGGCAACATATCAACACTCACCTTCAGTCTACTGGTTCTCACGGGATTGGACAAGTCAATTTTTCGGCTGCCTTTTTGACAGTGGACGGTGCGAGCCAGGATTACAATGAGATAGCCGTGGCAACGACGGCTCAATCTCCTTTTGAAAGACCCGCGCGCCTTACATTTGCCCGAACAGAACAAGCATCTCACAAACAGAAATGCACCCGGTCACGATCCTGAATGGCAAGAGAGGCTGGTCTTCTGGTATACTTGTTGGCGCGATAGCGATATTTTTCACGAAGTCTTATCGACCACGCTAGCGGAACGGCGGCATTCAGCTCCGTGTAACTATCACGGTGGATCGTGGGGCGATTGGTCGTGGGACCATTCCTTGCCGGTCCCCTTGGGGTGACCGGCAGGCTAATTTTTCCAGGCAGGCTCTCTAGGCAGAAATTCTGGCGCGCAATGCACCGGTTACACGATGTGGATCAAGTGGATCGATGTGATTGCTTGCATCGGTGCAACGCGCAATTCTGCGCCGTAGCGTAGTCCGCAAAGTATCGGGCTACAGCATATTGATTGTTGTGTAAGGTGAAATTTTTGGCCCTGTATCAGCTATGCAGGACATGCCGAAGAGCGAAAAATCGTTGTTCCATGGCAACTTGAATCTGGCCTGAAATTCTCTGCGTCGACGTTGCCGGCTCGGGGTGGTTCAAGCACCAGCACCGAAATTCAGGATGGATTCTTAATTCGTGATCGTTTCAGTGATGATCACACAAAAAGAAAAAACAGGTTAGGTTATTGAATGTCTTTCTCGCGTATTCAATCCGAGTGGTTTGGTAATGTCCGGGGGGATCTGCTTGCGGGCACGGTGGTGGCATTGGCCCTGATCCCAGAGGCCATTGCCTTTTCGATTATTGCTGGCGTCGATCCCAAAGTGGGACTTTACGCCTCGTTCTGTATTGCGGTTGTGATTGCATTTGTTGGCGGCAGACCCGGAATGATCTCCGCTGCCACTGGTGCCATGGCACTGGTCATGGTTTCGCTCGTGCGCGATCATGGGCTGGAATATCTGTTGGCAGCCACCATTCTCACGGGGGTGCTACAGATTTTGGCGGGCGTTTTTCGGCTGGGGGCGTTGCTGCGGTTCGTCTCGCGCTCGGTCATGACGGGCTTTGTCAATGCGCTGGCGATTTTGATCTTCATGGCACAGTTGCCTGAATTTAATGGTGCTAGCTGGGTCGTGTATGCCATGGTCGCGGTCGGCTTGGGGATCATCTATCTCTTTCCCTACATCACCACAGCGGTGCCCTCTCCCCTGGTCTGCATCGTTGTGCTGACTGCTTTTAGCATGTACATGGGGCTCGACATCCGCACGGTGGGCGATATGGGCGAGCTGCCCACGGCGTTTCCCGCGTTTCTCATTCCCAACATTCCGTTGACGTGGGAGACATTCATGATCATCCTGCCCTATTCGATTACGTTGGCGGTGGTTGGGCTGC
The DNA here is from genome assembly GCA_965228585.1 of Caldilineaceae bacterium. Taxonomy (GTDB): domain Bacteria; phylum Chloroflexota; class Anaerolineae; order Caldilineales; family Caldilineaceae; genus JAHBVH01. The sequence continues at coordinate 1,156,485 of CBDDHX010000009.1, read as the reverse complement.
TCGAATCGCTGATGACAGCAGTGATCGTGGATGACCTCACCGACACCCCAAGTTTGAAGAATCAGGAGTGTTCGGGGCAAGGCATTGCCAACATTGTTGCCGCATTCTTTGGCGGCATGGCTGGCTGTGCCATGATTGGCCAATCGGTGATCAATGTAAAATCCGGCGGTCGTGGTCGCCTCTCCACGCTCTTTGCAGGTTGCTTTCTGCTCTTTCTAATTTTGGTGTTGGGCAATCTGGTGCAACAGATTCCCATGGCAGCACTCGTTGCCGTGATGATCATGGTATCGATTGGGACCTTTAGCTGGTCGTCGGTCAAGAATCTGGCAGTCCATCCCAAGAGTTCCAGCCTGGTGATGATCACGACGGTTGTCGTCGTGGTGATCACCCACAACCTGGCGCAGGGGGTGGCTGTTGGTGTGTTGATGAGCGCGGTCTTCTTTGCCCGCAAAGTCTCCCGTCTGCTCACTGTTGAATCTGAACTGGCCGCGGATGGCGAACAGCGGACCTACAAGGTCTACGGTCAGGTCTTTTTTGCGTCGGCGGAACAATTTAGCAACGGCTTTGACTTCAAAGAAGTGATTGAACGGGTGGTGATCGATGTGAGCCAGGCCCATTTCTGGGATCTGACCGCGGTGGGCGCACTCGACAAAGTCGTGCTCAAATTCCGCCGCGAAGGAACCACCGTCGAGTTGGTGGGGATGAACAAGGCGAGCGCCACCATTGTGGACAAACTTGCGACCTATGACGAGCCCGGTGCTCTCGAACTCATGATGAACCATTGAGGTTTCCAATGACTACAAATGACAACAACAGCAAAGATTCCAGCAGAACAGCGGCGGTGCTCGCCTGTGTCGATGGCTCGGTCTACACCGACAGCGTATGTGCGCATGCTGGTTGGGCAAGCCAGCGTTTGCAGGCACCCGTACAGGTGTTGCACGTGCAGCCGCCCGTTTCCGACCACGCCGCGCCAACCGATCTCAGCGGGGCGATTGGTTTGGGTGCCAAGAGCAAGTTACTGGAAAAATTGACCCAAGTGGATGAAGAGCGGGGCAAGCTCGACCAGCAGAAGGGCAAGCTGATCCTGGAGCACGCGCGCGAAGTGGTTGCCGCAACCGGGGCGGAAGCGATTACTACCTTGCATCGCCGTGGCTCATTGGTCGAGACCATTATCGAGCTGAAATCCTCTACACAGTTGGTAGTGCTCGGCAAGCGGGGCGAAGACGCGGACTTTGCCAAGCTCCATCTTGGATCCAACCTGGAACGGGTGGCGCGCGCCTCTCACCAACCAGTGTTGGTGGCCGCACGCGGTTTCAAGCCGGTTGAACGCTTTGTCATCGCCTATGATGGTGGACCGAGCACGCGCAAGGCCATCGACTATCTGGTGCGGCAGCCGCTGCTCAAGGGCTTCGAGTGCCACTTGTTGCGCGTCGGTGCCGACAACCAGGAGAACCAGCGGTCGTTGCAAGAGGCAACAACACAATTGCAGGATGGCGGCTACACCGTGCAACCACTGCTGAAGCAGGGGCACGCCGACGATGTCATTGCGGATTACGTGAAATCGCAACAGATGGATATGTTGATCATGGGGGCCTACGGCCACTCGCACATCCGCACGCTCATCATCGGCAGCACCACCAGCAACATGATCCGCTCCTGCCTGGTTCCGGTGTTAATGTTCCGCTAGTAGATCCCGGCGTAGATGAGCGCATGGCAACCTGACCCATTTCACGCCAGTAGCTTGGGCTTGTTTACCGCCGTGGTATTTACGCCCAGCAGTACGAGCGAAGCAGCTCATGTTTCTGAAAGCAGGGATTGCAAATGGAGTCAAGAATTCGTGAACGCTTCAATGCACAGATTCTTGCGGCAACCGCCACGCGCTACCAGATCAACCCAGCGGCCCTTCGCAAGCTAGCCAGCGCCGAAAGCTACATCTATGAATTTACGCAGCCAGATGGCGACTACATTCTACGCATTGGGCACACGTTGCGGCGCACCACCAATCTGATCCACGGCGAAATCGACTGGATCAACTACCTGGCGCGTGGGGGTGCCGCGGTTGCACCGGCGATCGCTTCGGCCAATGGTCGGTTGGTCGAAGCAATTGACGATGGCCGAGGGGGACATTTTCTGGCCACGCGCTTTCGCAAAGCGCCCGGCCAGCCCCCCAACACAGAACGGTTTGATCCAGCCTTCGCGGTTCGCTATGGGCAAGCGATCGGGCAGATGCACCGGTTGACCCAAACCTATACCCCCACGAAGGCAGACTGGCAGCGCCCACACTGGGACGATTCGACCATGCAGGATGCCCTTGACTTTTTGCCGGAGACGGAGAGCTTGGCCCGTGATCAGCTGCTTGCCCAGATCGAACAGTTGCGCACGTGGCCGCGTGAGCCCACAACCTATGGCCTGGTACATCAGGATGCACACACCGGCAATTGCTTTGTGGATGCGGCAGGCAATCTCACCTTCTTTGATTTTGACGACTGTTGCCACAGCTGGTTCGTGGCCGACATTGCCATTGTACTCTTCTACATGCTCTTGAATCGAGAAGATCCCGCGGCGTATGCAGCGCGCTTTTTGCCCCATTTTCTACGCGGCTACCGGGATGAATATTATTTTGATCCCGGTTGGTTCGCCCAGATTCCACAGATCCTCAAGCTGCGTGAATTGGAGCTCTACGCGCTGATCCACCGCAGCCACGATGTGGAGAATCTAACGGATCCATGGGACATCCGGTACATGAATGGCCGCAAAGCGCGCATCGAACAGGATCTCCCTTTTGTGGAGCTAGATTTTGCCCAGCTCACGTGGCCCTGATGAGTCCAACCAACCAACTACCTTCCGCAGCCAATAGATAGCCCCCACCCAAGCAAGTCACCCAGAATGCAGCCGTGCTGGCAGCGTGCATGCCCGCAAATCTCATTGCCGAGCTGGCAATGAGCAGCGAGGGTGTCATGCGCCAGATGCCGACAGCGAGAATCTGTCCCGCCACCATCCGTAGCTACGCGCGGACTGCCGTGGCTACGGATGGTGCAGGATCGGAGCTTGGTGGGTGGTGAGCGCTACGCGTTGCGTTGGCGGTAGCGGGCATTGGGCGCTTCCAGAATTGCCTGCTGCCGCTCGGAAAGGCCCGTGTAGCGGCTGGCATCGTAGTAGCGCGCCGACCATGAGACGGCATTGGGGCTGTACTTGTAAAAGAGCGTGCGCCGTTCGCCCGCGCCCTGCCAAGGCAAGGTACCGTGGGTCAAGGCTTCGGTGAAGATAATCGCCGTGCCAGCGGGCCCCGTCACGGCGCGCATGAAGGGCTGAAAGTGATCCAGCTCTTTCCATTCTTCTGGGAAAGGGTAGTTGCTTTTGTGGCTGCCGGGCACACAACCAAAGCCGCCGTCGCCCTCATGCACATCACGCAGATTGTAGGCGACCACGGTCAAGCCATTGTGCATCTTTCCCTGTTGGAAATGGTAGTACTGCGAGGAATCAAATGGCGTGCCCCCACCGTGCAGACGGGTACCGATTGGCCCTTTGCCACTGCGGATCAGGTCGGCGTAGTCGTGATCCAGCCGGAAGCGCTCACCCAGGATTTCCGATAGATAGGGCGAAATGCGCGGGTTGTCGATTAAATCCAGATACGCATCCCCCCATTCCAGAATATCGCCCCACCGCTGTGTCGTTGCATCAACAGTGGTTTCGCGTGCAATCCGTTCATCCCAAACGCGGTTGAGTTCTGTGATCTGTTCTGCGCTCAGGGCATTGGGCACAGCCAGGAACCCTTGCAGGTCAAAGAGGTAGCGCTCTTGTTCGTTCATCGATCGTCTCACTTTGGTTTTTGTTTGCTCGATACTTTTGTGTGGGTTGGGAGTTGTGCGACAGCGCACGATCCCTTGACGATCGTAGCATATCTCGTTGACCCTGTAAATCGTCGCCAACAGGATATGATTTCGGCTTCCCGCCACAGCATCAGTTACGCTTGCGCAACTTGTGGGCGTACGCAACGTGTCGAGTAGAGAGAGCGCTGTTGCTGAGTGACCGCCACCGGCAAGCTGTTCGCGGTGCGCACGTTGTGATCAAGTATAGTGCCGTGATCGAGTATAGTGCCGTGATCGAGTATAGTGCCGGGAATTTCGCCATTGTTGACGCTCGTCTCTGATTCGATTAAACTTATGGAGAAATCAAATAGATTGCGCATATGCGTGGAGGTCGCATTCGAGAATGCGACAGGTGCAGCATTAGAGAACGCTGCCTCCTCATTTATACTCTTACCAAATGATTTCTCTATTAGTATCTATCCTGAAAATTTCAGCGCCAATCTAGCCGATCCAAAGTGGTTTACCCACCATGACTAGATTCCAAGATAGGCGCTACACTCGACTTTGGGCAAAAACGTAGAAAGTCGAGCTAAAAAGTTAGCCGTTGCCGAGCTGGAAAGCGTTGGCTGGATCTAGCTGACTGGCAACCAAGTCTCCCCCATGATACCGTCCCAAAAAGCCATGCGCTACCTGTCTTTCACGATTGTCGAGCACGATTGTTCGATCACAGCTATCGTTCACGATTGTCGAGCAAGATTGTCGAGCACGATTGTTGAGCACAGCTATCGTTCAGGATTGAACGACAGGGTGGCCTACTGAGTGGCAAAACGGCTCTATTGAACAGGGGTGCGTACCAGATTTGGGGCCTAGACCGGACGCTCGATCTGCTCCTCTTTTGTACGTCCCCGGAAATGGGACGCACCCATTGAACAGACAGACAACTGAACTGCGCAACTGAACAGAAATAAACAACAGCTGAAATGAGGCACTTGTGAAGATCACAGAAATGCATGTTACTCCCATTGCGATTACCGATCCGCCCTTGCTCAACGCGGCGGGTCTGCACGCACCCTATGCGCTGCGGGCCATCGTTGAAATCGTGACCGATGACAATATCTATGGCCTGGGCGAGGTACCCGGCAACATCGATACGATCAAGGCATTGGAAGAGGCACGGGAGGTCATCATTGGCCAGGATCCCTTTCAACTCAATGCAATTCAGTTGGCGCTCTTTGACCGCTTTGGCGAAGAAGGCGCACAGGAGCGGGGTGTTTCGCCATGGGACAAACGGCGCATTGTCCACGTAAACAGCGCCGTCGAAGTTGCGCTGCTCGACATCATGGGCAAGGCAACCAATCGCCCCGTCTGCGACCTGATCGGTGGCCGAGTGCGCGAGCGGGCAGAATTCTCGGCCTACCTCTTTTACAAATATGAAGGTGCCGGCGGCGAGTTGGAATTCGAGACCGACCCAAACGCCACCGGTTGGGCAGCCGCGCGCCAAAAGGCCGCGGTAGACCCCGCAGGAGTGGTTGCCCAGGCACAGGCCATGTGCAACTATTTTGGGTTCAGATCAATCAAATTGAAGGGGGGCGCGTTTCCGCCCGATGAAGAGGCAGACGCCATTCTTGCCATGCACGAAGCCTTTGGCCCCGGCACACCGCTGCGCCTAGATCCCAACGCCATTTGGACCGTGGAGACGGCGATCCGGATTGGAAAGCGGCTGGAGGGGGTGCTCGAATATTACGAAGATCCGGTGCGCGGCCAGGAGAATATGGCCAAGGCACGGCAGGCGCTCGATATTCCCTTTGCCACCAACATGTGCACGACCTCGTTCGACGACATTCCCGGCAGCGTGCGTCTTGGCTCTGAAGATATTATTCTGAGCGACCATCATTTCTGGGGCGGGCTGCGTGCCTCCATTGAATTGGCTCGCATCTGCAAGACCTTCAACCGTGGCCTCTCCATGCACTCCAACAGTCACGTTGGGATTTCGCTGATGGCAATGGCTCATTTGGCCGTGGCCACGCCCAACCTCACCTATGCGTGCGATACCCACTACCCCTGGCAATCAGAAGAAGTGGTAAAGGGAGGCACCATCAAAATTGAAGATGGCTGCGTCAACGTAACCAATGAACCGGGGCTGGGCGTTGAGCTGGATCGAGATGCGCTGGCCCGATTGCATGCAACCTACAAAGCCTGTGGCCTGACGGAGCGCAACGATGAGATCGAGATGCAAAAAGTTCACCCCGATTGGAGATTCCAGGCCACGCGCTGGTAACCACCCATGAGTGCCGCCAAACAAGTTGCCCTGTGGGCCGATCAGCTACGTGCGTTGGCGGCCCACGGGCTACACTATGTTGATAATCCCTACGATCAAGAACGTTACGAGCAGATCACAGCCATTGCGCTGGCAATGATGGCGCTGGCGACGGGTGAAGCCGTGACTGACTGGGCACCGATTCGCGATACGGTGCTCACCCACAGCACCCCCTTTGCCGTGGGTGACGCGGCAGTGATCGACGATGATGGGCGCATTTTGCTGCTGCAACGCAGTGACAACGGGCTGTGGGCCATGCCGGGGGGCGCGTTGGAAGTGGGCGAAACGGCGGCCCGGGGCGTTGCACGCGAAGCACTGGAAGAGACGGGCGTCCATTGTGAACCCATTGGGCTGGTTGGCATCTTCGATTCCCGCTTCTGTGGCACCGAGAGCCGCCACCATCTCTATCAGATCACCTTTCTCTGTCGCCCCACAGGGGAAGCGACACATGGACAACCCTCACACGCGCACGAAGCAATGGACGTTGCCTGGTTTGCGGAAGATGAGTTGCCCACTGCGCTCGATCCCGGTCACCGCTCGCGCATCCCCAAAGCCTTTGCCTTTTGGCGTGGTGGAGAGCCACCTTTCTTTGACAGCCCATGATTGTGCGAGGCACAACCGACAACCGCAATTCCAATAACCGTTCACAAGCAGAAAAGAGTTGATGATGACGCAACAACAGCGCCCGGTTACCCTGACCACCGAAGCGATGGAAAAATTAAAAGAGGTTTCCACCGCCACCCTCACATCACAGTTGGATAAACATGGCTTCCGCAGCACGTTCTTGCAAGGGCTCTATCCGCTGCGCCCAGACATGCGCATGGTGGGGTATGCATTTACGCTGCGCTATGTGCCCACCCGCGAAGATTTGGTCGACGAGCTCTACGATAATACCCAAAATGTCCAGCGGATTGCGGTGGAACAGGTGGAAGCAGATGATGTTTTGGTAATGGATGCACGTGGCGAGGTGGGCGCGGCAACTTTGGGCAACATTCTGGCGACTCGTCTGCGCGCGCGTGGTGCAAGCGGCTTGGTTACCGATGGCGCGCTGCGTGACACGCCTGGCTATCGCGAGCTAGACTTTCCGGCTTATGTCAAAGGGGCACACGCGGCAACCTCATTCAAGGTGCACCACCCAATTGATATTAACGTACCCGTTGGTTGTGCCGGCGTCCTGATTATGCCCGGCGATGTGATTGTCGGTGATGGGGAAGGTGTTGTTGCCATTCCGGCCGCGGTGGCCGAAGAGGTGGCGCACGCCGCGTACGAACAGGAGCGGTTGGAAGAGTTCATCCAGCAAAAGATTGCTGGCGGCGCAAGCATTCTTGGCGTCTATCCACCCAACGACGAAACCAAAGCCGAATACGAAGCCTGGAAGAAAGCGCAGGGCTGAGTCAACAATTGACGAACAGGCACCGCGAACACATTGGCACCAGAAGATCGTTTTTGGAATTTGCTATTTGGGATCTGTTGTTTGGAAATAATGCTATCTGATAGAGAAAGCAAATAGACCTCGCACCTTGCGGAGTGCGCGTTAGAGAACGCTGATTCCGCGACTGTGCGACTATCACATGATTTTCCCATGAGCATAGCAAAATGAGTGGGCGTATCAGGGAAAAAGTCGTTTGGGTAACTGACGCTCACACCGTTCAAGATGGAGGGATAGCTTGAACGGTTGAGCGGCGCTACGAGCCCAGCAGGAGGAACGTCACTCAATCACGACTTCCGTGGCGCTTACGATTGCTACAATCACAATAGCTGAACAAACAGCACGACACTCAACACCACGATGGAGATCATGCAGGCGGTTAGCTCTTCGCGAGAAATATGGGTTGTGTTCATATGGGACGCTCCTTGCAAACGTTTAACTATTGCTTCAACCTCTTCATCTAATTAGTCGTAAGAAATGAGAAATTCCCTCGCTCTTCAGGCAAAAACAAGACAAATGCACATTTTCATCTCATAAACTCACGCATTTGTCATAGGCGCTGACTGACACGGGACCAGCACACCGTGGTCGTTCGCGGTGACCAGTCGACCATGGCGCAAGCTAGGGCGCAGGATAAAACAGAAATCGAGGAAAACAGCATGAAACTTACACGGCATCAAACGGCAAATGGACCACGATGGGCGTTGGATGGCAAGAGCTTGCCCAGCGGTCTCACCCTGTCAGCGCTACTGGCGCTCCCCAGCACAGCGCTGCACTCACTGCTTGGCGCTCTGGCAGATGGAGAAGCGATCGAGGGTCCGCTGCTTGCACCGGTCGAGGAGCAACAGGAAGTGTGGGGAAGTGGTGTTACCTATCTGCGCAGCCGCGACGCGCGCAAGGCAGAATCGACTACCGCGGATGTCTATCAGAAGGTGTACGATGCCGACCGTCCCGAAATATTTTTCAAGCAGTTGGGTTGGCGTGTGGTGGGGAACGGTGACACCGTCCGCATCCGTGAAGATTCTCAATGGAATGTGCCGGAACCAGAGCTGACATTGGTGATCAATGCCCACGGTGAAATTGTGGGGTATACGGTGGGCAATGATATGTCATCGCGCGATATTGAGGGGGCAAATCCACTTTACTTACCCCAAGCCAAGACCTATACTGGATCGGCCGCGGTTGGGCCCGCCATTGAACTGGCTGGCGCAGACGAACTCACCGATCTGACGGTCAAGCTGGAGATTGCCCGCCAGGGCAACGTCGTCTTCAATGGCGATACGGCCACCAGCAACATGAAACGCACCTTTCCCGACCTGGCCAGCTATCTCGGTCGCGAGCTCGACTTTCCCAACGGTGTCTTCCTCATGACCGGGACGGGGATTGTGCCAGAGGATGAATTCACGCTGCAAGCCGGCGATCTCATCCGCATCACGGTTGGCGAGCTGACGCTGGAGAATCAGGTGGCCTAGGTTGTGCGCTGATCTCGCCCGGCTCCCGCTGTTTCTCGCGCCGCTCACCAGCCAGTGGACAGCTACGGTTGATTGGCCGCTGGCGCGCTTTCTCATCACGGGCTATCTCTGTGAACAGCTCCCGCCGACAGAGTGCATCACGTCGGTACGTGCAGTTGTGCTCCGCAACAATTCTGGAGGCACGGTCGAGGTGTTGGTGATCGAAGACCCCGATGGGTATCACATCACGCCGGGAGGAAGACGCGAAGCAGGAGAGACACTGGTAGAGACAGCCAGACGCGAACTGCTGGAAGAGAGTGGCTGGCAAGTGGCCGTACATGGTTTGCTGGGCTTCATGCACTTCAAGCGGCTCACGCCAGCAGCGGCAGAGGCAGCAACTTTACCAGCGGAATTTGTACAGTTGATCTATGGTGCCAGCGCTGAGCAATATTGTGAAGATGCCAAGGAAGCAGAGGGATATGAACTGAGTGCTGCTTTTGTTGCTGTCGAGCGGTTGCACCAGTACAGGCTCACCGCGGGAGAACACCTGTTGTTGGCTGCTGCCCTTGCGCAAGGTCGCCAACGATAGGTACAATGCAAACTGGACTCACGCAACTTGTCGAGGAGCGCCACCAAGCGCGTTGCCCGCTCGCCACTGGTATGCTCTTCTCGGTGCGCAAGTCATGGCAGAAATGAAACGCTAGCATGTAGCGCCTATCCTGAAATTCGGTTGTGGTGGATAAACCACCTCGAGTTGGCTACGTCGACGCAGAAAATTTCAGGACAGACACATACAGATATATAAGGCAGATATTTAAGGAGTAGAAGATGGAAGCTTTTAAGAATCTTATTGATGGAGAATGGGTCGACGCCTCGGGTGGCGAGACTTTTGAAAACCGCAACCCAGCCAAAACCGATGAAGTGCTCGGTACGTTTCCTTCGGCCACCGCGCAAGATGTGAAGCGGGCAATTGCCGCGGCCAAAGCTGCGGCGGCAGAATGGGCCGACACGCCGGCCCCGGCCCGTGGTGCCATCCTGGACAAAGCAGCCCAGATTGTCGATGCCCGCCAGAAAGAGCTGGCTGAGGTTCTGACGCGTGAAGAAGGGAAAACCCGCGCCGAGGCAACGGGCGAGGTGTTGCGTACCCGCGACATCTTCAAATATTACGCCGGTGAGGGTTGGCGCGCCGGTGGCGATGTGATCCCCAGCAATACGGGCGGCGAGTTGCTCTATACCCGCCGCGAACCGTTGGGCGTGATCGCGCTGGTGACTCCTTGGAACTTCCCGATTGCCATCCCAGCTTGGAAAATGGCCCCGGCCCTCATATACGGCAACACCGTTGTCTTCAAGCCAGCCTCCTTCACCCCAGAGATCGGCTATCGGCTGGTGGAGGTGTTGGTCGAGGCGGGGCTGCCCAAGGGCGTTGTCAACCTCATCACCGGCTCTGGACGTCTGGTTGGTGATGAGCTAGTTGGCGACAAAGATATAAATGGTATCAGCTTCACCGGCTCTTACAACGTTGGCATGAAGATCTATGAAAAAGCCACCCCCAACCTCACCCGCGTGCAGCTGGAGATGGGCGGCAAAAATCCCATGATCGTGCTGAACGATGCTGATGTAGAGACAGCGGTGGGTTTGGCATCGATGAGTGGCTTTGGGGTTACGGGCCAGGCCTGTACGGCAGCCAGCCGCGTGATCGTCGAAGAAGGCATTGCCGATGATTTCGTGGCGGCACTCAGCGCCAAAGCCCGTGGCATGGTTGTGGGCAATGGGCTGGAAGAGGGCGTCCACATGGGTCCGGCTGTCAGCGAAGATCAGTTGCAGACCGATCTCGAGTACATCAAGGTGGGCCAGGGTGAAGGTGCCAAACTTGTCACCGGTGGCGACCGCGCCAAAGATGGGGGCTACTACGTACAGCCCACGGTCTTTGATGATGTCGATGTCAACATGCGTATTGCCCAGGAAGAGATCTTTGGTCCGGTGATCAGCGTGATCCGGGTTAAGAATATCGATGATGCCATTGAAAAGGCCAACAGCATTCAGTTTGGACTGTCAGCTGGGATCGTGACCAACGACATGAAAAAGGCATTCACTTTTGCCAACCGCATTGACGCGGGTGTGGTTAAGATCAACGAACCGACCACCGGCCTGGCGTTGCAAGCGCCCTTTGGTGGTTTCAAGAATTCCAGTGCCAACACCTTCAAGGAACAGGGTCAGGCCGCGATTGAGTTCTACACACGCACCAAGACGATCTATGTGGGCCACGGTTAATCTATGTGGGCCACGGCTAATCGGCAGAGAACGGTTCATCAGTGGATCGCGGTTGAGTTGAGTATGGCAACGGCGGTGCGTGAGCAATGGCGGCACAATAGAGCTGTTTATGGACCACTCTCAATCTAAAGTAAATATCCGTGATGTGGCACGCCAGGCGGGCGTTTCGATCTCCTCGGTCTCGCGCGCGCTCGGCGGCCACCCCCACGTCTCGGAGCGGTTACGCCAACGGGTTCAAGCCGCGGCACAGGCACTGGGCTATCAACCAGATTTTCTGGCCCAGCGGTTGCGCCGCGGCGATACGGCATCGGTTGGCTTCCTCGTGGGGGCCATTTCCAATCCAATCATGGCCGATATTTACACGAGCAGCAGTGACTATCTGGCGCAACATGGCTATGCCATGATCCTCTCTTGCTCGCAGAATCAGCCCGCGACCGATCTGGAATATCTCGACTTCTTTGCCCAGCGGCAGGTCAGCGGGTTGATCCTTTCCACGGCAGCCGATGGACCAGATGTGACCGAGGAACCGCTGCGCAAGTTGCAGATCCCAACAGTCATGCTGGATCGTGAGCCCGCGGCGGATGGTCTGGTGAGTGCCGTCCAATCGGACCATGGCACGGGCATTGAAAAGGCAGTCCACCACCTTTGGGAACAGGGACACCGACGAATTGCACTGATTGGTGGGGCAGATTATTTTTTTCCAGCCGCGGCGCGCCTGCATGCATTTCAAACTACACTGGCCAGCCTTGGCCAACGGCCGGATCCGGCGTTGATTCATGCAGTGGGCATGAGCAGTACGATTGGGTATCAGGCTGTTCAGCAGTTGTTGGCGCTTACGCAACCACCCACTGCCATTATTGCCGGCGGCAATCTGATTCTGACGGGTGTGCTCCGTGGGCTACAGGAACGTGCCATCTGCATCGGCCAAGAAATTGCCCTGATTGGCTGCGATGATACTGATTTGACCCGTCTCCACACACCACCCATTACCGTCATCGCGCGCGATTTGGCCCAAATTGGTGAAACCGCGGGCCGGCTGCTCTTGAATGCAATGCAACAGCATGAGCGAGAAACGGTGGTGCTGCCCACCCAATTGTTGATCCGCGACTCCTCTCGTTGTGCCCCCGCCTGATCGAGCAATCCTGGTAACGTTGCCCAATGGTGGCATCAGCCTTCACCAACGCTGCACGTGCGCATTCTCTCCTGCGCACTCCTCAAGGTGCAAGATCTGTTTGCTTGCTCAATGAGCTTCCTCCACTCTACCGACACCGTCACAGGCGTGCCAAAGAGCAGGGCCGATTCGCGTCCTCACGCGGCGAGCCTGGTCCGGTGAATCCCCACCGACCCCAATTCGATACTCCTGTAGCAAAGCAAAAAAACGTTGATTGACAGAAGTTTTTACCTCTGCTACAATAAATGACATCCATTCTGGAAACGTTTCCAGAATGCTCCCCACCCGCTCGACTCAATCAACGTTTCAAGCACCGCAATACCACAACCTATTCATCACAGAGGAGGAACCATCCATGTCACCGTTGGGACGATTCTGGAAAGCACCTTCAATTCTTCTAGCCATGCTGCTGCTGTTGGCTGCTTGCAGCACAGCAGACCCTGCATCACCATCAGCCGCCGGAGATGGCGCAGCTGCGGACAGTGCTGTCACTGAAAACGCAAGTGCAAGCGCAGACACCGATCTGCCGTCTGATGCTGCACCGGAACAGGTTTTACGCATCAACACTGGATCCACCGGCTCGGCGAGCTTCACCTTCTTCCCCATGGGCGGTGGCGGTGATCAGCAGAGCTGGATGCCGCTCATGTTTGTCCCGCCACTCTATTTCGATGTCGACCTGGAATTGCAAGCGGGGGTCTTCGATTCCTGGGAATCCAGTGAAGATTCCACCGTGTGGACCTTCACCATCGACCCACGTGCACAATGGTCAGATGGCACCCCAATCACGCCGCAAGATATCAAAGGCACCTGGGAACTGATGGCTGCCCCAGACTCGGGACACGGTCGCATTACGCAGTACATTGGCAATGTTGAGGGATTCAGCACGCTGCGGGAGCAAGCGGCCGAAGAGATCGCAGGCATTACGATCGTCGATGAGAGCACGATTCAAGTGCAGCTCACCGCCCCAGATCCCATCTTTCACTGGCGCATTGCCACCACTCACATGAATCCGGTGAAAGCGGAGCAAGCCGCGGGCAATCTGGATTCCTTCTGGCTGCCAGAGAACAGTCCCGCTGTCTCCGGTCCCTACATGCTAGAGAGCTACAGCCCCGATTTGCAGGAGGCCACGTTGGTGCCCAACCCCAACTGGTGGATGGATGAGGGTCCCTACCTGGACCGCATTGAATTTCGCTTTCAGCCCGATCCCGAAACGACATCGGTCATGTTGCAAAATGATCAGGTTGATGCCAGCCTGGCCGGGATCCCGCGCGCCATGCAAGCGGCCTTCCCCGATTATTTCCGTCCGGTCAAATCATTTGGATTTAACACACTCTGGATCAACGTGGGCAACGAGCCAACCGCTGATCCAAATGTACGCCAGGCATTGATCCAGGCAGTCGATCACGATGCACTCTTCAACGCGGCTTTTCCCGAGGGCGAAGGTTCAATGACAGACCAGATCATGGATCCCGACCTGCCCTGTGTGGAACCGGATGCCACATTTTACACCTTCGATGTGGAAGCGGCACAAGCTGCGTTGGCCGCCTCACAGTATGGCGATGCGGAAAATCTGCCCAAATTGCGCGTCACCCCACGTGGCAGCAGCGTTGTCAACAACCGGGCAGTACAGGCAGCCATGGAATTCTGGCGGCAAAATCTAGGCATCAACAACATTGAATTTCAGGAGCAGCCCGACGGCTTTGGCCAGGATCAGGAACTGATCAACATGAGCCGTGACGATGTGGTGATTCGCTTCCCAGATTCTGCAACATACATGTGGGTCGCCGCCCATTCCGACGGTCCGGTTGCAGGGGGTGATATGCTAGGTGGCTATAGCAATGCCGAAGTCGATGCGCTGCTGGAAGAAGCACTTGCACTCAGTGCCGATGATCCCCGCCGTTGCGAATTGGCCTTGGAAGCACAACGGCTCTTCATGGCTGACTATCCAACCCTGATGTTTGGTGTTGGGCCAGCAACCATAAACGCTCGCGAATATGTGGCTGGCTATGAAAAAGGGCCAGACGTTGGGCTGATTGCACCGTGGCGGATCTACATCAAAGATCATTAGGATACGCTAGCCAAAGATGGTGAATCTCCCCGGACTACCATCTTGGCAGTACAAAGTGACGCAGCGACGTGCGTGACACAGGTGTGTGAGAGAAGCCTGGCTTGGCCACTTTCTTTGCACCTGTGTCCGCTACACCTCAACGGTCTGCGTCGTCGCCAACTATCCAATTTCAACGGTGCGTCAATTCCTCGCATTGGACGGCAAACATGATCACTTATCTTCTCGCGCGGATTTTACGGTGGAGCACGGGACTGCTCCTGGTAGCCTTCGTCTCCTATGCCATGATGTTTTATGGGGCAGGTGACCCGATCAAGCGCATGTTCCTGGAGATGGAACAGGGTGGTGTCGAAGTTGATGAAGTCGCGTTGGCGGCTTTGCGTGCCAAACATGGCCTCGACCGCAGCTTTCCAGAGCAGTTCACCAGTTATGTTGGCAATTTACTGCAAGGCGACTGGGGCATTTCAATCCGCGAACGACGCCCAGTGTGGGATATGATTCGTGTACGGTTGCCAATCTCCATGCAGATTGGACTTGTGGCAACGGTGGTGAGTATCGTACTTGGCATTCCCGCGGGGATTGTCGCAGCAACCTACCACAATCGCTGGCTCGACCAAACCATTGTTGGTTCCAGCGTCTTTATCAATGCCATTCCCATCTTTGTCACGGCCCCGATTCTACTGCTCTTTCTGGTGGTGGGTTTAGAGATCATGAATGTTCCGTTCGGCTGGAAAGGGCTCTTTCACAGCCAGGTAATCCTACCGGTACTCATTCTTGCCCTGGGGCCTTTGCCCACGATCATCCGCCAAACACGCGCCGCACTGTTGGAGATCATGAGCCAGGACTATATTCGTACTGCCCATGCCAAAGGTTTGACACAGTGGCTCATAATCTCACGCCACATGTTGCGGCCAGTGTTGATTCCGGTTACGACTTCGGTTGGGCTGATTTTGATTTCGCTCGTCAACGGTGCACTCTTTATCGAGCTGATCTTTAGTATTCCCGGCTTTGGTAAGCTCACTGTGCAGGGTGTGCAACAGGTCGATTATCCTGTGATCATGGCAACGGTCCTCATCGGTGCACTCATTGTCATGGTGGGAAACATGCTCATCGACCTTGTCTATCCCCTACTCGACCCGCGCATCACACGTTCATGAGAGAGCGCAAAGGTGCGCTGGACCGACAATCGCCGCTACATTCAGGATCATCATTCAACATCCAATACAACTATGTCTGCAATTACTGATTCTTCTCCTCAGGTTCAACTACACCAAAACAGTGGGGTATACGTCCGCAGTTTGTGGGACGATGCATGGCAGCGGCTCAGGCAGAATAAGTTGGCAGTTGGTGGCTTGTTTGTCATTGGGCTCTTTCTCTTTCTGGCAATCTTTGGGCGCTTTCTCACCCCCTATGATTTTCTGGCCCAGGATCTCAGCAGCCAACTCCAGCCGCCGTCGCGAGCACATTGGCTGGGCACCGATGCGTTGGGGCGGGATATTCTCAGCCGCTTGCTTTACGGGGCGCGAACCGCCGCAATTGTAGCGTTTACCACTACCGCGATTAGCCTGTTTCTGGGAATACTCATTGGCACGAGCGCCGGCTTTGCCCGGGGACGTACAGACGATCTGCTCATGTGGCTCACCGATGTCACCATGTCGATCCCCAGTCTACTGATGGCAATGTTGATCAACACGGCACTCAAACGCCCCATTGTCAGTTGGTTTGATCAGCTCTACATGCAGACCAAGAACCCCTTCTTTCTCAATACACTTTGGCTGGACTTTGTCCTCGTCTTTGGTGCGCTGGCACTGATCAGCTGGCCCGGCTATGCCCGCCTGATCCGCGGGCAGGTTCTCAGCATCACCGAAACCACCTACGTTGAAAGTGCACGTGCCGTTGGTGCTTCCACCACACGCATTATGTGGCGTCATATTGTACCGAATGCCATGGGGCCACTCATTGTTGCGGTCACCGCGGGGATGGGAGGCGCAATTGTATTGGAATCGTCCCTCAGCTTTCTGGGGGTCGGCATTCAACCGCCCAATGCCAGTTGGGGAAGCATGCTCGCTGAAAGCCTGAGCATGTGGCGAACCTTTCCCCACCTGATGGTAACGCCCGCGGTAACCATTGGCCTGATCCTGGTTGCATTCACCTTCTTTGGTGACGGGCTCAATGATGCACTCAATCCGCGCCAAGACCGGTAACTGTTGCGCAGCGAAACTCACGAAAAGAATGTACGTATGACACAACTCAATGGCGGCCAAGCTCTGATCCAACAGCTGCACCAAGAAGGTATACAGGTAGTTTTCGGCATTCCCGGCCAGGGACAGTACGAAGCGGTCGACGCGCTCTATGAGCACCCAACCATTCGCTATATCACCCTGCGCAATGAACAAGCTGCATCTTACATGGCAGACGGCTATGCACGGGCAAGTGGCAAAATCGCCGCGGCACTCGTCGTGCAAGGGCCAGGCTTCTTTAACGCAGCCGCGGGGATGGCAACGGCCCATGCAGTTTCGTCACCCATGTTGCTCATCACCGGCCCCCACCATCTCAAGCACAAACAGGTCGATGCCAACAGGAATACCCCTTCAGCCTCGCTACAAGCGGTAACCAAATGGACCGCCCGTGCCACTCGCCCGGCGGAGATCCCGGCGCTGATTCACGCGGCAATGCGCCAACTCAAAAGCGGCAGACCCGGACCGGTTGGGTTGGAGATTGCACCGAGTGTCTTTGCCGCGACCGAAGCCGTAGCGCTGCTGCCGGCAGCAGCCTGTTCGCCGGTTGTGCCAGATGCAGCGGTAGTTCGCAAAGCGGCAACAGCGCTGGCTGCAGCGCAACGACCACTCATCTGGGCTGGCGGCGGCGTGCAGCGAGCCGGGGCAGGCAAAGCGTTGCAAGCATTGGCCGAAGCACTCCAGGCACCAGTGGTCACCTCGCGCCAGGGCAAAGGAGCAATCTCCGATCGACACCCGTTGAGCCTGGGCTATGCAGAGCTGCGCTATGCTCCCCTGCGCGATTGGCTGCACAGCTGCGATCTCATTCTTGCCATTGGTACGAGCACGAGTTTTGCGAATTATACACAGCCGGTCATTCAAGTTGACGTCGACGCAACGCAGATCAGCAGTGGCGGTCAGGTGACCGCGCTAGTGGGAGACGCAAAGGCGACGCTCTGCAAGCTACACGAGTCGCTCCGCGCCCAGATGTCGGGCACGGCAGCAGCAAGACCAGCCATTCACGCAGAAGTCGCTCGCCTGAACGCCGCGCGCTTTGATCCGGCGGAGCAGTTGCAACCCCAGTGGGATCTGATGCAAGCAATCCGTCGCGCGCTGCCAGACGACGCAATTGTCGTGCAGGGAATGAATCAGATGGGGTACTACAGTCGCAACTACTTTCCCGTCCATGCCGAACGTGGCTATCTCACCTCCTCCGCGCTTGCAACCCTGGGCTGTGCGCTGCCGTTGGCGCTGGGTGCCAAGGTGGCGGAGCCCGCGCGTCCAGTGGTCGCCCTCTCTGGCGATGGTGGCTTTTTGTATAATAGCCAGGAATTGGCCACCGCCGTGCACTATCAAATTCCTGTGATTGTGTTGCTCTTCAACGATAACGCGTATGGCAATGTTCTGCGTGCACAACAGGAGCAGTTCGACGGCCGAGTCATTGGGACAAAGTTACACAATCCTGATTTTGTGCAACTGGCACAAAGCTATGGCGCGCGCGGCCTCTTGGCAGCAGACGCCGCGGCAGTTGAGCGCGCGTTGGCAGATGCGCTGCACGCCAAGCTACCAACAGTTATCGAGGTGCCGGTGGGGCCGATGCAACGCGTCTACTAAAGTACGCTCTGCTTGAAAACGGTATTGCCGCTTCATTGGTAGACCCGAAAAATCTACCGTTTCAAGCCAACCGCACCATGATCACCCGATGCACGCACCGAAAAGAGCCTGCGGTGGCGAGCAGGCCAAGCGATTGTTGGCTCTGCTCGGAAAATTGCGTGAGTCCAAATTCACATTTGCGAACAGATGGCAATGAATCAATTTGACCCCTACCCGTCGCTACTTATTCGCCAACTGCCAATCGATCATCGCAACGATTGCTGGAAACGATTCCCAAAAAGGCTTGTAGAGCAAAATAAGATGATTTACGCACCGAGAAGAGCTTGCCAGCGGTAGAGCATGCTGATTCCACCATTAGGCAACGTTACCATGCTTGCTCGCTCATAGATAACTTATAGAGAAAGCAAATAGACCTCGCACCTTGCGGAGTGCGCATCTCTACTGCGCACCTCCAGCGGTAGAGAACGCTGATTCCACGATTGTGCGACTTTTCAATGATTTCTCTATTGGGCACCGAGAACAACGTACCGTACCGGTGGCAAGCAAATCACGCGATCGTTGGCTCTTCTCGGAAAGTTGTGTAAGTCCAACTGTAATGAATGGAGACTCTTCATGTTTGACAATCCCTGGAGTGGTGTCTTTGCCGCCACACTCTGCCCCTTTCACGACGATCTCTCAATCGACGAGAGCGGGCTGCGGGCCTATGCCCGTTATTTGGCTGATGTCGACGGTATACGTGGTCTGGTCTGCAACGGCCACACCGGCGAAGTGATGGGACTGCGAGCCCACGAACGCGCGGAAGTGACACGTATTATGGCCGACGAAGTGGGCGATCAAGTCAAGATCGTCTCTGGCGTCTGTTGCGATGGCAGCTTTGAAGCCATTGACCACGCGCTCGCGGCCAAAGAAGCTGGGGCCGACGCGATCCTCTTGATGCCGCCACACCACTGGTTGCGCTTTGGCCGCACCTCGGAAACAGCAGTCGGCTACTTTCAGGATGTGGCCGAAGGGGCAGGCATTCCCATTGTTGTCCATCAATATCCAGATTGGACCAAGGCCTCCTATTCGCTCTCTGAACTGCGGGCAATTGCCCAGATCCCCGCAGTGGTGGCGCTGAAAATGGGCAGCCGCAACTTCTCGCGTCTGGAACATGAGTATCGCGAATTGAAGGCCGAAGTGCCCGATCTGCCTCACCTAACCTGTCACGACGAGTACTTGCTGGCGTCGCTGCTGGCCGGTTCGGACGGGGCACTGGTGGGCTTTGCCGGTTTTGTGCCAGAGCTGATCGTCACCCTGGTTCACAGCGCATTGCGTGGAGATTATGCCAAAGCAAAGGAGACACAGGAAGTGGTCCATGCACTGAACAAAGCCGTCTATCGCTTTGGTGAACCTTCCAGCGATGCACACCAGCGCATGAAGGTAGCCATGACGCTGCAGGGGCGCTTCCCGTCAATGGCCGTGCGCCCGCCATTGCGCCCCCTGCCCGATGATGAGGTGGCGCGCATCAAGCGAGAGATTGAAGAATCGGGTTTTGACAGCTGGTATGCTGCCTATCGGGCAGCGCATGAACCCACCTTGGCCTGAAGAGGTGCTCTTGCACATTAGCAAGGACAGCCATTCATCCATTCATGACTAGATGATCATCTAGTCATGCTCATCTAAAGTGGACTCTGTTTGAAAACAGCGGTTCCGGCAAGGGGGAAACCTACCGTTTTCAAGCCAACCGCACCGTAATCATGGTCATCTAATCAATAGAAAGTAGCTCTCATGAGCGTTGCCTATCCAAACCCAATCCATCCCTCGGATTGTGAACATATCACCATCTATTACAACCGCCACGAGTTTTGCGGCTGGCCCTTTAATCACGGCTTTTGGGCCTTTGACGAGCAGGAGTTGCTCGTTAGCTTCTCCCGCGGCCCCTGTTCCTACGAGACGCCCTATGATATGGGCCACAGCGTTGTCGATGCGTTGGGGGGCGAATACGTGGTCCTGCGCTCCACCGATGGCGGTCAGAGCTGGCCCGCAGCAAAGATTCACAGCCTTGGCAGCAGGCTGGAACTAGATCGCCAGCTGTTGGGTGGTTTTGCAGCAAGTGCACCGGATGCGGCGCTCGATTGGAGCTCCCCCGATTTCTGCATGACGGCCGGTTTTGGAATTCCTCCCAAGAGCGATCGTGATGTGGGCTACATTCAATACTCGCGCGATCGGGGGCAAAGCTGGGAAGGTCCCTATCAAATGCCAGCCTTCTCCTTCTCTTGGATTCAGGTCAAACCAGACTATCTAGTCCGTCCCGATGGCACGATCCTGCTGTTCGTCACCGTGGGCATTGGAGACGGTCGGCCCGGCACCCGCTTTGTTGCACTCTATGGCTCGCCCGACCACGGTCTGAGTTGGAATTATCTGAGCGCGATTCGGCCCACCGCGCCCGATGCATCTTTTGTCAACCGCTACTATGCCAGCCCCGTTCTCTTGCCCAATGGCAGGATCGTGGCGGCGCTGCGCTGCCAGATCGATGCACGCAACGCCTGGCCAGAAGTAGTTGAGTCAGATGACGGGGGACACAGTTGGCGTCATCTGAGCCGCATCAGCGACTGGGGCGGCCCCACTCATCTGTTGCAATTGCCCGACGGTCGGCTATTGGCAACCTATGGCTATCGCACCAGGCCCTACGGCATCCGGGCCAAAGTTTCCGAAGATGATGGCCACACGTGGGGGCCAGAGCTGATCCTGCGCGATGATGCGGGTTCGTGGGATCTAGGCTATCCACGGGCGGTAAATCTGGGCGCCGGACAGGTGATGGTCGCCTACTATTTCAACCGGTCAGACGATGACATCCAATGCAACGGCGGTGTCCGCCACATTGCGGGAACGGTCTTCCGCCCATGACCAAAGGAACGCTCTATCCAGCCGAAAGCCGCTGCTTTGCAGATGCCCAGACCGGTGCATCGATCCGACAGATCACGAGCCACCCATCGATTCACCACCACCCCTTCTTCATGATCGGAGCCTACGATGATGCCATGCAGCGGCTCATCTTCACCTCTGAGCGCACCGGGAAACCACAACTATTTGCCGAGCTCCGCGCCACCGGAGAACTGTTGCAGCTCACCGACCGCGCCGATCTCAACGATTGGTCGATTCACCCGGCGCGCAATGGTCGCCACGTCTATTACACCGCGGGCACCGGTGGTTGGCGCATTGATCTGGAGACGCTGGCAGAAGAACAACTGGTTGACTTTTGCGAACTGGCGTTGAACGAGGATGCAGTGGCCATGCGCGAAGCAGGCATGGTCGCGGCGGCCATGGGCACGACCGCGCTCAGTGCCAATGACCGCTATTGGGCGGTTAAGGTTACCGTGGACGATAGCGCACTCATTGTCATCGTCGACGCAGAAGCAGGCAAACACGAGGTGATCTTGCGCAGGGACACAGTTGCGCACATGCAATTTTGCCCAGACGATGACCGGCTGCTCTTTTATGCTGGGCCACTCACAGATCGCGTGTGGGTGATCAACCGTGATGGCAGCGGCAATCGCCGCCTCTATCGACGCAGCGCCGGTGAATGGATCACCCATGAAACTTGGATTCCGGGCACGCGGGAATTGGCCATTACGGACTGGCCCCACGGCGTCCGTGCCATCCACGTGGAGACAGGGGCCATGCGGCAGGTGACACAATTTAACGCTTGGCACCCCGTCTGCAATCGCCAGGGCACATGCATGGTCGCGGATACCAACTTCCCCGACATTGGGCTCCAGCTTTTCGATCCACTCGATGGGATTGGTGAGCCACACACGCTCTGTTTCCCCGCGGCTTCGAGCATGGGTGACCACTGGAATGGCCCCTTTCCCTATGAGAATGGACCCATTGCGGTCTATGCTCCCCAACATACCCACCCCCACCCATCCTTCTCGCCCGATGGCAGGTTGATCGTCTACACGAGCGATCAAAGCGGCCACGCCCATTTGTACGAAGTAACTTTGCCAGAGTAATCAAATCATTGGAGAACCAGCATGAGTCTCAATCCACCACTTGATATTGCCCTCATTGGCGCGGGCAATCGCGCCCAAACACAATATGCGCCAATCTTCGCCGCGCTCAAGCCTTGGGTGCGCCTCGTTGCCGTCTGTGATCCAGTCAAAGAAAATGCCGACGCAATGGCCGAGCGCCTTGATGTTGAGGCTTTTTATTCAATACGCGAGTTGGCCAAAGCGCGACCAATGGAGGCTGCCTTAATTGTCGCGCCCATTGACATTCACCACGCAGCGGCCTGCTACCTGATGAGCCACGGCATCCACTGTCATGTCGAAACGAGCATGACCAATCTGCTCGCGCAAGCACAGGAAATGGTTGCGACCGCACGCGACCACAATGTGCTCTTGCGCATTGCAGAAAACTTCTTTCGCTACCCATTCGACCGCATTGCAAAGGAGATCGACAAGAGCGGTTTGCTGGGCCCGATCAGACGGTTGCTGAGCATCCACGACCACACGGGATTTCACAACAATTCACGTTGGATCCACTTTTTTGGTGCACACCCCACCCACGTCCAGGCGATTCAGCAGACGATGCCCGTGATCCCGCACAACGAATCGGCCCATCGCTTCCACACCACCGAAACATTCCGCGCCCACTTCTTTACCTTTCCCGGCGACAAGCTGGTGATTGACCAAGCCGCGAACATCAAGGGCTTGCTCGGTCGCATGCCGCGCCCCGGCTACACAGAACTTGACGGGGAACGGGGCACAATCGTCCGCATGGCCACCGAACAAGGGAACCCAAATCGCGGTTGGTACGCTGAGGCAGAGGTGCGCTACTGCTCCGACGAAGTGCTCAGGACACAGGCCCGCGCGGATCAGATTTTTCCAATTCACCACGAAGCCCGGGACGGTTGGTGGGTGCAGACCTATGTCGATCTTCCCACCGGGCGCGCCGCCTATCAGAACCCTTTTCCCCATCCCGGTGTGGCCAGTAACACCCACGCAACCCGCGACTATTATACTGCCGCGATCATGGGTCACGTTGTGGACTTTGCGCTGGCCGTGCGCGGTGAGAAAGCGTCGGAGTATACAGATGAGGACGCCCTGATGGCGATGATGATGGAAGTGGCCTGTCGCGAATCAAAATTGCAGGATGGTGCCAGACTTCCCCTGCCGTTGACCGGTGAACTTGCTTCGGAGAATGAGGTTCGTGCTGCGCTACAGCGTAAAAATGGTGTTGACCCGATGGATATTGAAGCGATGCTGGAGCGGGCAATTCCGCGGCCCTAGCAGATTCATTTGCTGGCGCGGGAAAAAGCAAGCAATCTGTGTGGCTGCTCGTCAAAATCGCTGCAGGGTACGGTGGCCGTGAGAAATTCCGCGGGTTGGTTTGAAACCATAGTCCATGCTACAGTCCATAGAGGCTGCGTGCATTCTCATGGGCAATGGCGTTGCGCATCTGTTTGGGCAACTTGCGCATGACGTAATGGGGATCATCGAAATCCCAGTGGGGGTAGTCGCTGGCAAAGAGCATCATCTTGTCGGCCGACATCATTGCCAACGTCTGATGTAGCTCTGCCTGGCTTGGTGCTTCCAACGGTTGCGAGCCGACGCGAATGTGCTCTTTGATATACTCGCTCGGTGGTTTCGCCACCCAGGGTACTTCGGTGCGAAAGGAGAGCCATTCGCGATCCAAGCGCCACATCAGCCCCGGCAGCCAAGTCCAGCCATATTCAAAGAGCGCCACTTTGAGCGTGGGAAACTCGGTGAAGGTCCCTTCGCAGACGAGGCTAATGGTATTCTGAATGCCAATGGAGATGACGCCGGTCTGCAACTCAATGTAGTGTGTGGGCGCGCCAACCGCGAGCTGGGCACTGTTGTTGCCCGCAGATTCCGCGCCGACGTGAAAGCCAACGGGGAGATTGTATTTCGCGGCCGCGGCATAGATCGGCCAATAGTGGCGCTTGCCCGCCAGGATATCCATCTGGCCAATTGCAACCTGCACCACATTCGGATCATTGCCCCAGCGCTCTATCTCCGCGGCTGCCTGTACGGGATCTTGTGGTGCCACCCAGATCGAATGTTTGAAGCGTGGATCGTACGATATCCACTCGGCATTGGTCCAGTCGTTGTAGGCCCGGGCAATACCAGCTGCCAGATCGGCATCGGGCATGCCAGAGAGTGTCGTCAGATCATTCCCCATGAGAATCGCATAGGTAATTGCGTAGCGGTCGAGCAAATCTTCCTTGATCCGCCGCGGGATCGAGGCGTGATTGGTGCCGTCGGCCTCCATTGTATCGAGGCGCGCGGTGCTTGTTGGGTTGAAGTATGCGCGTCGCGGCATTTGAAAATTGTTGCGTGCCTCGGCGCGTGCGTTGCTCGCCATCTCGATCCGCCGCTGCAGGCTGGGGTCGATGTAGGGCATTAACGTGGCGAAGTTGGGCAGAATGTGGTGAACATCGCAATCGATGAGGGTGTAGGTGTCTGGCTTTGGATCAAGAGCAGCAGCAGTACTTTGCACCATCTGAATCGTACCTTTGTCTATGTCACCCAAGTTGCTACCTACCGTCTCTACACGAGAGTGATCGCTCGAAAAATACGCTCTACCGCGCGCCGAGAAGGCAACCGGGGAGCAACTTTGGCTATTTGAGTAGTTGCTTGCAGCATAACCTCAGTTTCTGAACAGCTCTGCACCGTCTGGTCTCATTGCCGGGTCTGCTGGAATGGGTCTCCCACATTACTGTGAACGGTCGGTAGCTCCGCCCCCAGCCCAAAAATGTAACGAGAATATTCTCCGTGCACAGGGTGCCATCAAGCTTATGCCCGATCCGCAAATTCGTCAATACGCGACAAAGGCTGGACCGTGGGCAAGCGTTGACACGCCGTGACAATCGCTCGATGGGCCGCGACATTTTCCAAGAAGGAGCGACGAATGGTTTGATCCGTTAGTTTCGATGCCATCTCTTGCAGCTGGGTGTAGCCGGCATAGAGCACCGCGGTGGCCCGTGGGTCATTGTCAGCGCACAACACCGTGTAGCAATGCCAATAGACGTGCAGTGGATGATCTACACCCGTCACGGGTTTGCCGTCGAGCTGCAACAGAATCTCCTCCACCAACTGCAACGCCGCGGTCAGCTTGCCCTGTCGTAATCTCACGTGGGCGAGCGCGGCCAGTGGTTCCAGGCGCGTCTGCTCTTTACCAATCTGCTTGAAATGTGCTGATGCGCGCGTGTAGTGTTCGCTTGCAACGGCCAATGCGCCGTAATCTGCATGGACGGTGGCCAGATAGTGCCGGGCAAATGCCATGCCCACTGGTGAATCGTAGGTCTCTGCCAGCCTCACCGCGCGTTCACCACACCGCTCGGCTTCTGCCAGTTGACCAACAGCCCGGTGGGAATCGCAGAGCATGTGGAGGACAAAGCTTTCATATTCGCCTTCCCCCATCTGCTGGCAAATTCGTTGCGCGTGCTGTGCCGCGGCAATTGCCTCAGCATAGAGCCCAAGTAGATTGTAGAGGTTGCTCAGCGCGTGCGCGGTGGTGGCTTCACCTTTGCGATCACCGATCTGTTGCACGATCTGCTGCTGTTCTTGTATGTAGTGCAGCGCGCGAGCCAATTCATTCTGTTCACCCGCGAGGGTACCCAAATAATAGAATACTTCGCTCAGGCGCAATTGATTATCAGTCCGCTGATACGTCTCACGCGCCTGCTGCAAGTGCAGCTCGGCGGCACGGATTTGACTGGTCTGCATGTAGGTAAAGCCCAGGTCGGCCTGTCCATGCGCCACCAGATCAGGACGTTGGGTGCGCTGTGCCAATGCCACCCCCTGTTGCAGCAGATCGATTGCATCTGCATAGCGTCCGATCATGCCACTGATCCGACCCCGTAAGATCAGAATCGATGCTCGCTGCTCGTCATTCACCGCTAAGCGCGACGCATCGGCGAGCAGGGCGTTACATTCCTGCTGACGCTTCAGGCGGCTCCAAAGATGGGCAGTCGCGATCAGCAGATCCACAGTGCACTGAGCTGCAACGCCACCACGTTGCGGCTTGCCACGCTGTTGCAAGCTAGTGACGGCCTGTTGAAAGAGTGCTTGTCCTTCTTGCAACAGCCCCGTCAGCTCATAGAAATGCAGGAGGCCCACATGGCTCTCTTCCAACAGAGTCCACTCGCTCTCTAGCACGGCCCACGCCCAGGCTCGACGCACATTATCCAGATCTTTTTGGATGAGCTGCGCCGCGGCCCGGGCATTGGCAGAATAGAGCGTCACGGTTTGTGCTGCAACGAGTCCAAGGTAATAGTGGCCGTGCGCCGACTTCAGGGCATGTTCCTGTTGTGCACCCAACGAGATCAGCTTTTCCGCGGCAAATTGACGCAACAGCTCATGCATATCAAAACGCCGCGTGCCCGTGTTGCGCAGCAGTGATTTATGGCGCAATTGCGTGAGCAACCGTGGCGATGCCCCAGTGACCAGGCGGGCCGCGTCACGTGTAAAGCCACCGCGGAAGATCGAGAGCTGAGCCAGAACCACTCGCTCGGCATCCAACAGCAGCGACCAGGAGCTCTCAAAGACGGAACGGATGCTGCGGTGGTGCATTGGTAAATCGCGCAGGCTGGTGGAGAGAATATCGAGCCCGCGTGTTATCTCGGTGCCAATCTCGGCACAATCGAACTCATCCAGCAAGCTGACTGCCAGCTCAATTCCCAGGGGCATACCTTCGACCAGTTGACAGATCTGCACCACGTCGGTCACATTCTCAGCGTTCAGCTGGAAGCTCTTGCGCAGGCGACGGGCGCGGTCGACAAAGAGACGCACCGCGGCATAGTGGAGAGCATCGCCGGGCTCGATAGCACCGGGCTCGGTGTTGGGTGGCACAGGCAATCCGTGCAAGGTGATCAGATCTTCAGCCTGTACGTTCAGCCGCTCGCGCGACGTGATCAACAGCACCACGTTGGGCGCCTCTTGCAGAATGCGCAGCAGAAGGCGCGTAACTCCGAGTAAATGTTCCAGATTATCCAGGATCAACAAGGTTTCGCGCTGCCGCAGACGATCGATCAGCTGTTGCTCTGGCGGCTGCGTGTTCCCGATGAGCGGTGTTGCCAGCGCATCGGCAATGGCCGCGGGTACATCTGCCCGATCCTGGATCTGGGCCAGCGCGACAAAGTAGACGCCATCGGCAAAGTGATGGAGCTGCTGCGCTGCCGCGTGCAGTGCCAAGCGAGACTTGCCGATGCCACCCGGCCCCACAATATTGATCGCGCGATAGGCTCTGCTGGCCAGCCGCTCGTGCAAGAGGGCGAGCTCGGTTTCGCGGCCAATGAAGGGCGTCAGGTGCTGGTGCAAGTTGTGCGGTCGGGCAATGGCGTTGCTCTCTGGCTCGGCCTTCGGTTCCCCGCTCGCTTCCGCGGCAGCGTTTGTCAATGGTGCGTGTGGTTCCCTGCGCTCGGTGCTGGCCGATGCCGGTGCCCCCTTGTCGGCTTGGTCTGTCGGCGCGTGGCGCAGACGTTGCTCGCGCACCCAATCCGCAAGTGCCGTTGTCTCCGCTGCTGGCTCGACGCTCAACTCTTCCCGCAAGATGCGCCGACAGCGTTTGAAGTAGACCAATGCTTCATTGTACTGTTGTAGATGAACCAGTGCCTCCATTGCCTGACGGTACGCATGCTCGCGCAACGGATCCAGTTCAAGTTGACGAAGCGCATGGCGATGGGTCGCACAATAATCGCCCGCCGCGCTCGACGCGCTGGCTAACCGCTGCAGCGCGTCGAGCACGCCCCCTCGATAGCGCTCCCGTTGCATTAGCTGCCATTCTTCAAACTCTGGGCACCCTTCCAAATAGAAGCCTGCCAAAAAGTCACCTCGGTAGAGGGTCACGGCCCGCTCCAACCGATGCAAAGAGGCTGAACAGGTGATAACCCCGGCATGGTCATGTCCATCTGCTGCGGTCAACAGCTCAGCGTACGCGGCAACGTCAGACCAACTTTGGCTGTCAGCATTAAATTGGATGGTGGTTCTGGTAGTCAGCAGCGGTGGGTTGTTTGGCTTGTCGGCTGCAATTGCTTTGCGCAGGCGCGACAGAGTCACACGCAAATTTCTGCGCGCCTCCACTTCGCCAGATTCGGGCCAAAAGAGACCGGCCAGCGCGGTTCGGCTGTGGGCATGGCAATGCTCAACTGCCAAATAGGCCAGCAGCGCCATTTCTTTTCTAGAACGAAAGGTAATGGGCGTTTCGGTTGCAGTCTCGATCCGAGGAAGACCGAGTAGAAAGAGCGATAGGTGAGACATATGTGCGTTACCAAAGGGCTACAATGTGGCAACGGCGCATCGCTATCATTGTGGTAGCTTCGTTGTCTGATAGCCGTTAATCGTCAATAAATCATACTTGTTTTTGTGTAGATAATCAAATCATTGTTGCAGCTTCAATTCTTCTTGCTGCTCCGTTCCGGCAGTAGGCTACCGTCAATCCGTTGAACCAAAACGTGTTCACACAGGCAAGCATCAACCCAAACCGGTGCCACCCGTGAAAATTTCCTCGATTGGTTCAAAAACTCCTTTGCCACTATAATGGGCAGTGCCAGATACCCACATGACAGAGCCTATGATGGTGTAACGGGTATGGCAAACCAGAAACCACAAACTGATACGCCCATAGGAGAGCCACTGAACGAACAGGGCTACGGACAGAGAATATTGCTGTTTACTCGATTGGTTTCCCATGCCAAAATTTGGTTGCAACTGCCACACCGCTGGCTGGTTGGGTAGCCGCTCCAATTGTTACAGATTTTGTGCTGGGAATTCAACTCAATGGCGCGAGCAGAAAAGCAAGGAAAAATAGTTCATGAAAATCACGTCCATCAAAACCGCGGCCACTCGCGGTCACGGCATGCACCTTTGGGTCAAGATCGAAACTGATGCTGGTGTTACGGGCATCGGTGAATGTGTCCACGGTGGCACCCAAGCCATTGCCATTATCAACTACCTGGCCCCCAAGCTGGAAGGGCGCGATCCCTTTGCCGTGGATGCCATCTTCGAGGACATGCGCCGCAGCCATGTCTTTGACGGGGGCAATGCTGGCGCACTGATCACGGCGCTGACTGGCATCGAGATTGCGCTGTGGGATCTCAAGGGCAAGGCACTGGGTGTGCCGGTTGTCGAGTTGCTTGGCGGCAAATTCCGCGATCAGGTGCGCGTCTATGCGGACTGCCAGGTAGAGCCGGGCATGGACTTTGACGAGATCAAAAAAGTAGTTGAAGACGTTGTGGAAAAAGGCTTTACCGCACTCAAGATTGACCTGGACATTGGCGCGTACACCACGGGCCGTCAGTTTGATCGCTCACTGCTGCGCGACAAATTCAACTACACCGCCAGCGAGCGCGAACATGAGATCATGGTCCAGATGATCGATATGGTCACCGAGGCCGCGGGGCCAAACGTCTCCGTGGCCGCGGATGTGCACACGCGGCTCGATGTGCCGAGTGCAATCCGGTTGGCGCGCGATCTGGAGCCCTATCACCTGATGTGGCTGGAAGAGCCCGTGCCCGCGGAGAATATCGACGCGATGCGCGAGGTCACCCGCTCCACCACAACACCGATCTGCTCCGGCGAGAATCTCTACCTGCGCCATGGCTTCCGCGATCTGCTCGAAAAGCAAGCGGTCAACATCATCATGCCCGATATCCCCAAATGTGGCGGGCTCTCTGAATGTCGCAAGATCGCAAACATGGCCGAGATCTACTACATGCCCTTTGCCCCCCACAATGTCTCGTCACCAATTGGCACGTTGGCTTCAGCCCACGTCTGTGCCAGTGTGCCCAACTTCCTGGTGCTCGAATTCCACTGGTTGCACCGCGACTATTGGAGCACAATCATCCAGGAAAAAGAGGATATCATCAAGGATGGCTTTATCACCATCGGTGACAAACCCGGTATCGGCGTCGAGTTGGATGAAGAAGTCGGTCGCCAATATCAATATCCCGGCACCACCTGGTTTGCATAATCAAAAGCGTATGCACGACTGATTAGTGCTTGGAAGAGGCCCGCCATCGTGGAGATGGCGGGCCTGTTGATTTTGGAGAAGCAGCGCCAGTTCTCAATAGGTGCCGCGGATGTGAAGCATATAATCTTTGCGGTTCAGGGGATTGAAGTCAACACGTTTGCGCGTGGGGAATTCCCCCACAATTGGTCGAAAGCCAGCTGGTTTCGTCAGCAAGAGCCCCTCGCCTTCGGTAATCTCGCTGAGATTGCGCTTGAATGGCTCGGTGGTGGCGACGGGAATCGTGCCGGTCAATAGAAACGTTTCAGCGTGCAGGATCGGGCGCTCAAAGCTCGCGTCTGCGGTGGTCAACCGATAGATCGCCTGGCTGATGGCGTGGGTGGGGGCACTCAGCTCAAACTCATTTAGTGGTTCGTAGACCGCGGTGCCCGCGCGCGTCAGTGCATCCATGAGCACCAGTGGCACCAAATTGCGAAAATCGCCCGCGGTGGTGGCAACACTGCTGTATGCGGTGTGGGTCAGAAAGATGGCAATATCGGTGACCTCCCAGCCATAGAGGCCCTGCTGTAGCGTCGCAAAGAGTGCTTCTTCAATGGTGCGGTGCAGTGGTAGTGGCAACGAGCCGAGCATAACTTCCCGTTCGTAGCGAATGCCGCTGCCCACTGGACCCGGCTCCACACGCAGGCCCACGGTGGCAACAAAGGGGTTTCCCGGCGCGCCCATCTCGTCCAGCGCCGCGCCCGTGCCAACCGGTTTTTCGATGCAGATCACGCGGGTTTCGGCAAAGCGGACGGCCAGCCCATACTTTTCTTGCAACAACGCTTCGAGCACCTCCTTCTGTACTTCCCCAAAGATGCGCAGGTAGAGTTCACCGTGAAACGGATCGCGGCTCACGTTGATCAGCGGATCTTCTTCGGTCAGCGCCACCAATGCCTGATAGAGTTCATGGCTCTGCGCGGGTTCTTGCGCTTCAATGCGCGTCTCCAGCTGCGGTTGTACCAGCTGCAGATTTTGAATGCGCTCGCACCATTCGCCCACCACATCACCAATCTTGACATCGGCCAATCCCCAAGCTTTGCAAAATTCTCCTGCACCGACGGTAGTCATCTGCACGCTTTTGCCAGCGTGAAAGTGGTGGATCAGCTTCACCTTTTCGGTGTGGGTTTCCCACTCGGCCTGATGGCTCTTTCTGCGAATTGGCACTTCGGCACGCACGTGCAGCGTGCCCGCGAAGATGCGCAAATAGGCAATCTTTTCGCCGGTAGCTTCCCGCTCAATCTTAAAGACGACCGCGGATAGCGGCTCTTGGTCTGCGTTGGCGTTGCTGGGGAAGAAGGTGGTGATGCCTGTCAACAGCTCGGCCACGCCCACGCCCGTCATGGCAGAGCCAAAGAAGATCGGATAGAGCTGTGCGGCCTGTACTTGGGCCGCCAACGAGTCGCGCAGCGCAGCCGCGGTCACCGCGCCCCCATGTACATAGGCAGCCAACAGCTGTTCGTCGTGGCGGGTGAGCAGGTCGAGCGACGCTTCCCAAAAGTCTGGATCGCGCTCGTCATCGAAACAGTTTTCCGCAATTGCAACTGTTTTCGTGCCCAGCCCGCTGGGCGTATAGAGCGGCAAGATTGCGTCGGTCAATTTGGCCCGGATCTGCTCGATGAGCGAATCGGACTGTGCACCCATGCGGTCGATCTTGTTGATGAAGATGAGGGTGGGAATGGCAAGGCGAGCGAGGACGGCCATGAGGAATTTGGTCTGTGCCTGAATTCCTTCCACGGCTGATATGACGAGAATCGCTCCATCCAATACTCGAAAGGAGCGCTCCACCTCGGCAATAAAGTCGGCGTGGCCGGGGGTGTCGATCAGGTTGACTTTTCTGTCGTGGAGGGCAAAGGAGACCACTGCGGCCTTGATGGTGATGCCCCTGCGCTTTTCCAGATCGAGCGAATCGGTCTGGGTGTCGCCGTGGTCAACACGGCCAATTTTGGTAATGACGTTGGTTTCAAATAAGATGCGTTCAGTTAGGCTGGTCTTGCCAGCATCGACATGGGCAACAATCCCAATGTTTACGATCTTCATGGTGCAGAATCCCCTGGTTGCGCGCTAACTTCATAACTATCTCCGTTGGTCTGATGAACAGTGATCGATTCGTGAACTGCCGCATGGGATTCTCCTTTCTGATTTCGCAAAACATTGGTGCCCATTGCCAACCACGGAATGTCGGTACGCTTTGTCCGTGGTGGGACGAGCCAAATCACAGGGTGGGTAGCTGTTCCGGCATTGATGTGGTGGCGGTGCAAACAAGCTCGGTTGCCCCGCAATGCTCTCTGACAGGCATGCCTCTCTGACAGAACAGACCTATCATACACCAAGACGAGAAAGTTGGGTAACGGCATCTTGCCCGTGGTGACTTTGTTGCGGCGCGGCTCGCACCCATCAGCGCATCGATTCAGCTTGTCCCCAAGTGCGTTGCAACCTGAACCACACCTCGCACAACTATCACGATGCTACAGCCATGATGCCATTCCCCAACTGCGTTAGCCGTCTAGAGACGGCATCTGCACGGCCGCGTCGCGGCGCTCGTCCATATTCTCTTCCATCGAGCGGGGATAGCGATGGGGCAGCGCCGAGACCGTGTTGAGCCGCGCCAGTGCGTCCCCTTCCAGCCGCCAACTGCCGGCCAACATGTTATCGCGCGCCTGTTCCACGGTGCGTGCGCCGATGATGGCGCTGGTAATGGCAGGCTGCTCCAAAACCCAACGGGTAGCAACCTGTGCTGGCGACTTATCGAGTTCTTTGGCAACAGCCAACAGCTCGCGCAACGTCTCGTCGGCATTGCTGGCGAAGTAGCGTTGTGGGTAAGCCCATCCTTCGGCGGAACGTGTCCCTTCGACCGTGCGTTCACCGGGCTTGTATTTGCCAGTCAGGAAGCCACCGCCCAGGGGACTCCAGACCACAACACCCAACCCCTTTCGCTCGCAGACGGGGATAATCTCCTCTTCAATATC
Organism: Caldilineaceae bacterium; assembly: GCA_965228585.1. Classification (GTDB taxonomy): domain Bacteria; phylum Chloroflexota; class Anaerolineae; order Caldilineales; family Caldilineaceae; genus JAHBVH01. The sequence goes on along the minus strand of CBDDHX010000009.1, from coordinate 1,123,167 downwards.
CCGCACCACCAGACTGTACTGGGGCTGATAACATTCGAAGCGGGCCAGGTCTTTGCTGTCGCTGATCCACAGGGACTCCATGAGTCGCCACGCCTCGTAATTACTACACGCAATGTAGCGCACTTTGCCCTGATGCACCAAGTCATCGAAGGCGCGCAACATCTCTTCCAGTGGTGTTTGGGTATCGACGTGGTGGATGTAATAGAGATCAATGTAATCCATCTGCAAGCGGGTCAGGCTCGCTTCGATTGCCTGCATGATGTTCACGCGCGACATGCCCGAATTGTTGGGTCCGGGTCCCGTTGGGTTAAAGACTTTGGTCGCGACAATGGCATCCTGCCGCCGCCCTTTGAGCGCATTGCCCAGAATCGTTTCGGAACGGCTGTCAGCATAGGTGTTGGCTGTGTCAAAAAAGTTGATACCGGCATCAAAGGCCAGATCGACGATCTTCTCCGCCTCGGCTGCGTCTGTGCTGTGGCCAAAGGTCATGGTGCCCAGGCAGATCTCCGATACCTTTAGCCCCGTACGTCCCATTCTCCGATAGTTCATGTTCGTTTCTCCCCACATTGTTCACTGTGTAATTTGGGCGTTCACTGTGTAGCTTGGGCGTTCACTGTATAATTTGGGCATACAGTTCCTGGCTCGCGGTGATGTCCACTACGGGCCGGAATCTACGCGCATCTGTGGTCTGATTTTACATCTCGCGTGCACTCCGTCATGTCGCGCCAATCGACCAGAGCGACGGCGCACAGCGCTGAACTGCCGGCTAGACTTTCTCATTGTGTCACTACAGACGTTCAAATAGTGAGATCACAGGCTGTTGTGCCTCTATTTTTCGCCTGTGCGCTGCACGCCACGCTCGTATACCATCTTCCCCAATATTGTGCGGGAGATGACAGAATCATGCAAGCAAGCAAAATTGCGGCCGACCATACCGTGCCAACAGCCAGCAACACCTACCAGACGGTGGCGTCTTGCATCTGGCGCAACTTCCAGATGAACGAATCGGTCGGCAACTCGACCATGTCAAAGGTGATGGGATCACCGGCGGCAACATCCACTTTCAGTCGGGCTCCTTGCGAGAGCCCCAACGGCAGCAAGCCCTGTTCGCGGGCCACGGTCGCTTTTTCGCAGTGGCCCAGCACGGTGTAGCCGCCGCCACCATCCAGTCTCTCGCCCTCTTCCACGTGGCGCTTGGCAACGGTGACACATTCAGCGGTGGGTGTGGGCAGCGGTGCTCCGGTGGCAGTGCCGTAGAAGACTGCATTCATGATCGAAATCGGTGCCTCGACGGCGACGAGGTGGTAGGGACGCCAGAGCACATAGTTGTTCCCATTGCCCCCCGGCGCAACATGATAGGTCGCCAGATCTTCCTGAATGAAGGGATGGTCGGTGCGGATCACACAAAAGACGCCCATTTTGAGCGCGTTGGGCAACAACGATTTACCGTCGGCAGCCACACTGTTGGCCAGTTCCACCACCCCTTGTTGGCTGAGAATGCCCCCTTCTTCCTGCAAACTGAATGCTTTGGCGATCTCATCAATGTTGACCGCGGGTTCGTGCATGCCGCGTACATCGGGGACGAGACCCGCGGCGTTGGCCAATGCAGTCATTTCCACGTTGGCCTTGGTGCCATCGCGGAACGAATTGAACATTTTGAAGTTGATGGTGCGCCGTTCAATCAGCTCTTCGCTAAAGCCAAAACGCTCGGGCACACTCTCTGGCGTGCCCTGTGGATCATCAGGATAGAGAATTGTTCCCCGCCCCGCGGCCACAATCTCGAAGCCGAGGCTGCGCGCCCAGTCGATCATGTTCATGGTGCAGCCGGGCTGATCCCCGTCGACCATGGTGTAGACCACGCCCGCGGCATCGGCCATGCGGCGCAGAATGGGGCCAATGGTAATATCAGCTTCGACATTGACCATGATCACGTGCTTTTTGTGCAGGATGGCATGGTAGGCCATCTGTGCACCAACTTCGGGAATGCCGGTCGCCTCTACCACCACATCTACCAATTCACACTGATTGATCAACATGCCATCTTCGACAATGGCACGCTTGCCACTGCGAATCGTATCGTGCAGCTCGGTGCTGTTGCTGGCGACGCACAGGGCATCCTCGGGCAGGCGACCGGCAACAGTATAGGCGTGACGGGCTCGATCCACGCTGACCTCGGCAATGACCGCAACCTCCATCCCGCGCATTTGTGACAGTTGGGCAACCACGCCCCCGCCAAATTTACCCGTACCAATGATGCCCACGCGGATGGGACGGTTCTCGGCGGCACGTTGGGCAAGCAATGTACTGTACATGAGTTCTCCTTTGAAAGGGTGGGCCAAAGCCCGGTAGTTGAAGCGCCTTTGGGCGACAAGCTCTGCAACATTGAAGCAGTGGCAGCGACTTTGGCAAGCGCAATTGGCCGAAACGCTTATCTTCTGTGAACATGATAGCGCAGGAGAATCATCCGCGGCAAACGCAGAAATTCAGACCAAATGTGTCAAAAAGGATCCGCAATAAGGGTGCTACAGCCATGGCTGCAACATCTTTTCGGTTGGACGACACAAGAACCGTTGGAAAAATAATCCGCCCGTGGGCTGCTACATCGTTCTACCGTGACGAGCCGGTGGCATGGACCAAAGCAGTGTGGTTGTCCAGCAAAAGACCGGTGTTGCAGCTGATGCAGGCGGTTGTGGCGTGTCACGTTCGCTACTCTCCATGCCCAGCAAAAACCTACGGGAAAAGCACGATTACCATGCGATGCCGGTCTGTTTACCACCAGAGTTAGCTCGGGCTTACGTTGCACAGGACGAGACCGAATCATGGGGCTTGCCAGTTGCGCGAGCGCTCGCAGGGCAACAGACGCCACACCGTTGGGCTGATTGGTCAGACGCAGGCTCTCTGCTACACTAAAGTGGGCTCTGTTTGAAAAGAGCAGTTCCGGCAAGCGGGAAACTTACCGTTTTCAAGCCAACCGCACTGTAGTACTGTTGGGCGTACATACCACGGCGGGTAACCAGGCCACGTGACTCGAGTGAAGAGACAAAATTGCGTGTGGTCTAATTTACGCCGGGATCTACTAGAGAGCACTGGTGGCAATAGCCCCATGCTGCCCGCGCCCAACACGCAATGACCGTTATTTTCCGCAACATACCTGCACCTACCAATCGCTTGTTCCGTTCGTTGGGAGCAGACAAATCGATTCGAGCCACTACTGCCTATGCACGCTTATCTGCATGCCATGCGCAATTTCAGCCACGATGTCCGTATGTATCTCGTTGTTTCTGCGCTCTATGGCATCGCCTACTTTGGCATCAACTCGGTGTTACTCAATCTCTACCTCTTGCGGCTGGGCTATGGCAACGAATTCATCGGGTTGGCGAATGCCAGCACCGCCCTTGCCTTCGCGCTCACATCAGTGCCGGCCGGTGCCATTGGTGCACGCTGGGGCTACCGCTACACCATTATCGCTGGCGTGGCATTGGTTGGCGCAGGCTCGGGTCTGCTCCCCCTGGCCGAGTATTTGCCCCTGGCCCACCGCAGCTACGGCATCGTTGCAGCCCGACTCTGTACCGGGTTTGGTTTTGCACTATACGTCGTGAATACCTATCCCTATCTCGTGGGTGCAACCCATGAACGCGAGCGCGGCTATGTTTTCTCAATTCAGGTGGCACTCTCACCCACAATGGCGTTCGTGGGCAGCTTGATCGCGGGAATCTTGCCCAGCCTTTTCGCTGCCTACTTGGGCACCACACTCGACTCACCAGCCCCTTTTCGCCATCCCATCTATCTATCGGGGGTGCTGCTTATTCCGGCCGTGCTTGCGCTTTTGACCACCAGCAATCTGGATGACCGTGCGCCGGGGCAAACCAAAGCAGCACCGCGCGGCACGTTTCCGCTCATGATTATTGGGGTTTTGTCCATCACAGCCCTGTTGCGGATGACGAGTGAAGGAGCCGCGCGCAGCTTCTTCAACGTCTACTTGGATGAAGGGCTCGGTGTGGGACCAGCACAGATCGGTCTCTTGACCGCCATTGGACAACTGTTGGCGGGACCCGCCGCGCTCTTTGCCCCCGCGTGGATCAATCGCTGTGGCAAGGAGCAGACAATCGTCTATGCCACGGCTGGGATCGCGGCCAGCCTGTTCCTCATGGGTGCGCTCTCGCACTGGAGCGTTGCAGCACTTGGTTTCATGGGTGTCATTGGCATGCTTTCGATTGTGCGAGCCGTGGCCAACGTGGTGCAGATGGAGATCGTCGCTCCGGGTTGGCGTGGCGTTGCTTCGGGCATCATATCGACGGCAATGGGCATGGGATTTTCGTCGATGGCATTGGGGGGTGGTTATCTGGCCTCCAGTGTTGGCTATCCAGCGCTCTTTCTGACTGCTGGCAGTGCCGTCACCCTGAGTGCGCTGCTCTTTTGGGTCTACTTTCGCGTTCCACGTGGCGAGTACGCAAAGGTGGATCGATCCGTTTACAAACAGTGATAACATTAGCTTACGCTTTTCGTCTGACGATCTTCCAGTTATACTAACCACTAGAACTCACGCGATTTGTCGAGAATGAACTTCTCGCCAGACAGATGATGTTCACTGACAATCCACAGCAGATGGGAGAGTTCCATGAGCATGCGTACTCGAATTTCGCTCGACGGCCAGTGGCAGTTTCAATTTACCGCCGAGGCAGAGACAGATTTACGCGCGATTGAGCAGTGGCGCTCCGCGCATGTTCCCCTGCCCTGGCAGGCTCAGTTTGCAGATCTGCGTTACAGCAGTGGCATTGGCTGGTATCGCCGTACGGTCACGCTGAATGATTCACCCAACGAAGCTGCCCAGGCTATCATGCTTCATTTTGGGGCGGTTGACTACCATGCCACCGTTTGGATCAACGGCAAGCGGGCTGGTGAACATGAAGGTGGCTACCTGCCCTTTACAGTGGACATCACGACAATGGTACGGGCGGGCGACAATGAAATTGTTGTGCGCGCAGCCGATCCCACCGATGATGCCGAGCAGTGGCCAACCTACACCTTCAGTGAAATTCCCCACGGCAAACAGAGTTGGTATGGACCCATCAGCGGCATCTGGCAGAGTGTTTGGCTGGAAGCCCGCGCCGCCATCCACTTTCGCCACCTTCGATTGACCCCCAACCCGAATACCAAGAGCATTGAGATCGATTCCGGTCTGAGCCAAGCGTTACCGGCTGATTGGACGATTCAACGGCAGCTCTACGCACCGGATGGAGCGCTGCTGCTCGAAGAGACAGTTGGTGGTGATGCACCGGCCATGCAGCTACACGAAGCCCCCCAACGCTGGAGTCCAGAGCAACCGAACCTCTACACTGTACAGCTTCAGCTCCATTCGCCCGCCGGCTGTGTCGATGAACTTGAGGCGACCTGCGGTTTTCGTACCGTCGAAGCCAGGGATGGTCGTATCTATCTCAATGATGAACCGATCTATCTGCGCGGGGCGCTGGATCAAGCCTACTATCCAGAGACTATTTACACGCCGCCCACTCTTGAATTTTTAGAGGATCAGATTCACAAGGCCAAAGCACTCGGGCTGAACTGTCTGCGTTGTCACATCAAGATCGAAGACCCGCGTTACTATGAAGTCGCCGATCGGCTGGGCATGTTGATCTGGACCGAAATCCCCAACTGGATCCAACTATCGGCTGGTGCCTCCCAACGCGTAAAAGAGACCTTTCTACGTATGGTGGAGCGCGATTGGAACCATCCATCGATTATTGCGTGGACATTGGTCAACGAAAACTGGGGCACCGATCTGACCCACAACCCCGAACATCGCCATTGGCTCGCCAGCTTTTACCGCGAAGCCAAACAGATCGACCCCCACCGACTCATCGTTGATAATTCGGCCTGTCGCGGCAATCTGCATGTGGCCGGGGATCTGGAAGATTTTCATCATTACCGCGCCATTCCCGATCACGCTGCCGAGTGGGATGAATGGGTGGCCGATTTCGCCAGCCGTCCCGAATGGGTGTGGGCAGCAGATTACGCGGCGGAACGGCGCCCCGATCTGCCCTTGCTTGTCAGCGAATTTGGCAATTGGGGTCTACCGCACCCCGACGCAATCCAAGAGGGTGGTGAGGATCCCTGGTGGTTTGAAAATGGGCTGGAATGGGGAGAGGGCATCGTCTATCCCCACGGCATGCGCCAACGCTTTACCTATTGGGGATTGGACCGGGTTTTTGGCGATCTCACCGCGTTCACAGAGGCACACCAGGAGCACATGGCACGCAGCCTGGCCTATGAACTCACCACCATGCGCATGCACCATGCCATTGGCGGCTATGTGATCACCGAGTTCACCGATGTACATTGGGAATGCAATGGGCTGATGGATATGCAGCGCAACATCAAGCATGGCTTGGATCGCCATTTCACGCCGCTGAACCAGGAGCAGATTGTGGCCGCCCGCCCCCAACGTTGGAGTGGAGAGCCGGGGGAATTGGTCGCGGTGACCGTCGAAACAGTGGGCACCGACGGCCCCGTTGCGGCGGGCACGATCCATTGGCAGACGACCACACACAAAGGAGAGATTCCAGCACCTGGCGGGACAGTCACGGTACCGCTCACCGAGCCGGGCATGAGTACCGTACACTTCACCTGGGCCGCGGCCGATGGGGTTATCGTGGCCCGTAATCAGGTCGAACTGGCGTGTGTGGCACCGAAAACAGCGGCCAGCAAATTGCATGTTGTGGGTAACGAAGCACTCGCCGCCACCCTACGCGATCTCGGCTACACGCTGACGACAGAGGTCGACGCTATTTTGGTCGCCAACGACTATACGCAGGAATTGCGCGAGGCTGTTCAACAGGGTGCGATGCTCCTGCTACTTCTCAACGGTGAAACAGAAGAGGGTGAGGACACCACCGGGGCTCTGACAACGGTGAGCCTGCCGAACTGCCGTCCCGTTGCGCGCGCGGGTACGGGCTGGCAGGGGGATTGGGCCACTTCCTTTAGCTGGCTGCGCAAAGAAGGTCCCTTTGATGCCCTGCCCGGCCCTGCTCTGCTCGAAATGGAATATGCCGCGGTCATGCCCAATCTGGTGTTGAGCGGTATTCCCGCCCGCGCCTTTCCCCACACCTCTTGGGCGGGGCTGGCCTTGGGCTGGATTCACAAACCAGTTTCCCTGCTGCACAAGGCGCCCTATGGCAACGGTACCATTGTCACCACCACATTTCAGCTGACCGCGGCCACCTTGCAGAGCAACGTGGTGGCACGGGCCCTCTTTGCCGGTTGTGTAGAGCTGGCAGCAAGTTGATCAGCGCGCATCATTGCAGCAACAAAGTGAATCCGGCGTAGTTTATATTCCAAGGGTTATGGACCCCCTCCCAGCCACCCCTGTCCTCCTAGTGCTTACCCTTACCCAGATCTATTTCTACCAGAGGTAGAGGTGGGTCAATAGGACCGGCATCTGGGAGATGCCAGTCATGTACCAGCGCCACCCGCTCGACTCATGGGTAAAGCCGAGCGAGAAATCAATTAATCGTTGCACAATGGTGGAATCAGCCTTCTCTAACGCTGGACGTGGGCAGGAGAGAATGCCCACTCCGCAAGGTGCAGGGTCTATTTGCGTGCTCTTAAAGAGTGTGCAAAATTACGGGGCGCTGTAGTACATAAAAAAAGGGGGAGCCGCGGCTCCCCCCTTACAGCTATAAAAAGTGACGCTTATTCAATGGTGACTTCGACCACATCACCGGTGAGTCGATCAACCATGACGGTAGCCGTTTGCTCGGCTGTGGACAGCTCAACCAACCAAATCTCTCGTCCGTTCAATGTATCCTGGCTGATGATGCGCTCGATGACCTCTCCGTCCAGCAGATCCGCAACGGCATTCATGGCGATATCGCTCGCTTGGCGAGCGCTCACCGGACCGCTGGGAGCATCAGAGGATCCCAGGGCAGAGGAGTTGGGGCGGGAGCCCAAAACCACGTCCAGTTGCAGCTCTTCCTCATCGCGCAGCACCGTCAACGTAACGGTCTCGCCGGGGGCAGATTTGGTGACCAAATAGCCGACCAGTTCTTCAAAGCGGCGAACGGGCGTCTCGTCGATGGCAATGACAATGTCACCGCCTGCCCCCACTTCAGCGCCATCAATCGAGATCTGACGGGTGCTGCCCTGAATCCCGGCAGCCTCTGAAGGGCCACCCTCAACAACAGCAGCAACGTACACACCGGTCAGCGTGTTGGGCAGCTCAAAAGCTCGCGCAACTTGGGCGTCGATGGTGCGGCCACTCAGGCCGAGATAGGCGTAGTCAAACTGCCCAGCATCAATCAGGGCAGGCACGACCCGCTGCACAATCGAAGCGGGAATGGTAAAGCCAACGCCAGAGTTGCTGCGTACGGCAGACTCAATGGCAAAGTTTACCCCAACGACTTCACCAGCCAAATTGACGAGTGGCCCACCAGAATTACCGGGATTGATCGCGGCATCGGTCTGGATAATCTCGGGCAGGGTGTAGCGGCTCTCGCCCAATTGGCCCACCGGCATGCCGCGGCCAATGGCACTGACAACACCCGTTGTCATGGTGCCTTCCAGGCCAAAGGGGTTCCCCATGGCAATGACCGTGTGGCCAACGCGCAGGCTATCGATGGCAATGGGCAAAGGACGCCAATCCATGCCAGCCGGCGGTGTCACTTTGATGACCGCCAGATCGGCTTGGGGATCGGTGGCAACCACATCGGCATCGGCCCAGAAACCATTGGGGAAGAGCACCGTCACTTCTTCGGCGTTGTCCACCACGTGGTTGTTGGTGACGATGTGCCCTTCATTGTCATAGATAAAACCAGAGCCTTGGCCCTGCCGCAGCGGTGCCTCATCCCGCGGCATGTTAAAGCCAGGAATATTGATGGCGGCTTGGGCCCGGCTCGTCACCTGAATACTCACAACCGATGGGGCAACCTGATCGTACAGGTTGGCCAGCGCCTCCTGGTTGTTGAGCAAAACAGGGTCGACCTGTAGCGTCTCTGCTTCCTGGAAATTGGCCGGGGCAGCAGTGGTCGTGCCCGCCTGTAAAATCTCCATGTCCCAGAGCAGCGGGGTGTAGTAGGCACCGAGCACCAATGCGAAAACCAGCAAGAGTGTAATGTACACTCGATTGATAAAATTGCGTTTCTGCACGGGTTGGGCCACGGCCACAACCTTGTGCGAGCGGGGGGAATCACTTTCAATGATCCGATAGTGTGACATTCGGTCAGACATTCAACATTCTCCTTGTGAACGAATACGATTTGTCTCTGTTGGTCTACTACCCGGAATACTCGCCAGAATACTCGCCAGGGCGATCTGCCCTGAAGCGAGCAGCGGGCGGACCGAGCAAGCATACGAACAAGACCAGCATGAATGAATACAGAATGCTGTCACGGCCGATCGGTAGCGGCCGGACAGCTCAGTTGCATGTCATGCGTTCGTGCTATGGCAGTAGTGTAAAATGTGCGTTTTAGAACTGTCTGAATCGTATATGAGAAATTCGTGAAGAAAAAGGCCCCGGCAAATAAAATGCCGGGGCCTTTTGAGGAATCTCTATGCCATTGTCAGTACACTTCTGCGGTTAGTTGCCGTCTGCGGCTGCTTCTTCCGTGGTGGTGAGCGCCTCGCTGGGCGTCACCTCTTCTGGCAACGGCTCTTCGGGGATGCCGGCAATGGTAGCGAGCTGATCGAGTACACGTTGCAGCTGTTCCATTTCGGTGCCGTAACCACCCCAATTGCCATCACGCAGATTGGCCTGCGCTTGTTCGTAAGCGCGGTTGGCGTTGATGATCAATTCTTCTATGGATGCAGCTTCTAAATCCGTCGCAGCCGCGGAGCCGGTGGCCCTGACGGCATTGCTTTCAGCTGGATCAACCCCCGCGGCCAATTCAGCCAACTCGGCTTCGGCCAAAATGTCGCTGCCAAAGAGCTCGGCCAGAGCCAGCCCAAGGTTTTCCGCCATCACCACCCGATTGGCCGTTGCCAAGATCACCTGTTTCAATTCAGGAATCTGACCATTCTCCGCCTGCAGATAGAGTGGCTCGACGTAGATGAGGCTTTCACCGATGGGAATCACCAGTAGGTTGCCACGAATGACATTGCTCCCAGCCTGGTCCCAAAGGCTGATCTGTTGGCTGATCGTCGGATCCTGATCAATCCGAGCCTCGATCTGTTTCGGGCCGTAGAAGAGCGTATCCTTGCCAAATTCATAGACCAGTTTTTTGCCATAATCCTCGGGATCATTTTTTGCCGCCAGCCACGCGATCATATTTTCGCGATTTGCCGGTGTAAAGGGCAGAATCTGGATAAAGTCCAGTTCTTCGCTGCCCGGCAATTCCATGAGCACGTAATAGGGTTCCATGTTCTGCGGCTGGTTATCGAAGATCTCCTCCGGCCAGGCCCAGACATCTTCCTTGTTGTAAAACTCGACTGGATCGGTCATGTGATAGGTGCGGAAGATCTCGGCCTGGACAGAAAAGAGATCGTTGGGATAGCGAATATTATCCTTCAGGTCCGCGGGCATCTCACTCATGGGTGTGAAGAGGTCGGGGAAGATGCGCGTGTAGGCACTGATGATCGGTTCATTCTCATCCACCACATAGAAGTTCATGGTACCGTCATAGGCGTTGGTGACTACCTTCACGGCATTGCGGATGTAGTTGAAACGTCCCAACGATTCACTGTATGGGAAACGGTTGCTCGTAATATAGGCATCCTGGAACCAGAAAAGGCGGCCATCGTCGCCAATGACAAGATATGGATCACTGTCGAAAGCCAGGAACGGTGCCACCAAATCGGCTCGCTCCACAATGTTGCGTCGCCACAACAGTTGGCTATCCGCGTTGATATCGCTGTTGAGCACCATGTTGAGATCGGCAAAGTAGAGCGCAAAGAGCAACCGGGTTCCAAAGCCCATGTCGATGCCAGTGTCGGCGGCAAAGCGAGTGGTCTCGTTGCCATCCTCGCGCGGGAAATCAAATTCGGGTTCGTTCGTGCGAGCAATCACATACTCGGTGAACTTTTCACCAAAGTAGATCTGGGGTTGGGTAATTGAGATCACACCGGTTGGTGGCAGATCTTTTACCAAGAACTCGGGCAATCCGTCGCGGGTCACCTGGGCCACGGGCGAAGCGGCCACACCATAACCATGCGTGTAGACCAATTTGCGGTTGACCCACGTCTGCGCATTCGTGTCCAGATTTTCGGGTGCCAATTCACGCGCGGCCAACATGACCTGGCGCAAATTGCCATCGATCATGTAACGATCGACGTCGATGTCGGTAAACTCATAATACTGACGCAATGCCTGAATCTGATTATAGGTCTGCAAGAGCGGGCGGTAATCCCACAATCGGATGTTGGTGATCGTCTGTGGTTCGCTCCGCAGCGCGCTCACTGTCAGCGGCTCCGAGGCATCATAATTGATGCGCTCGACCTCATCCAGATCAAACGCAATGCGTGTGTACTCGATGTTATCGGCAATATAGGGTCGCTCCAGATTCAGCTCGTTGGGGCTGACCTGAAAACGCTGCACCAACGCCGGATAAAAATTACCGGCCAACAACGCAATGGCAATCCAGACCCCCAAAACCACCACAATTGCGCGCCACGCGCTCCGCAAATAGACGGTGATAATGAGCAGCACCGCGGTGGCTAGCGTCACGAACGCCAACAGGTTATAGACGGGCAACTGGGCACGCACATCGGTGTAACCGGCACCGGTCACCGCGCCCCGAGCACTATAGACAAGTTGCAAGGCATCGAGCCGGTATTGCCACGCCACCAACAGCAGCAGAAAGGCACCCAGCACGCTCAGGTGGGTCAGGACCGGTCGCCGGTTGTTCCAACCTCGCCAACCAAGTCCGTAGACTACCCCGGTTGCCAGCAAGGTAAAGAAGGTCATCCCAAAGAGGAATGAACGCAACGCCTGCCAGATGGGTAACGTGAAGATAAAGAAACTAACGTCGCGGCCAAAGAGGGGATCGGCCAAATTGAAATTTCCCTGGTAGAGGTAGAGGAGAACTTCTTCCCAATTGGCCGAAGCACTGGCTCCAACAATCAAGGCGATGATGGCCCCGAAAAAGAGCAGAATGGTGCCGATGCGTAGCCGCAATGCATTGGCAATCAATTCGAAAGGCGTGTTGGCAAAGCCACGTGGCTCAATGCGCCGCGCCACAATGATATTGACAGCGAGAAAGAGCCAAAAAGCCAGGGCCACCGCACCAAACAGGCCAAATTGTGACCAGATGCGGGTGAAAAAGACAGAAGTCAGATCCAAGCTATCGTACCAAAACCAGTCGGTGTAGAAGCTCAGAATCCGATTGAAAAAGATCAGGATAAAGAGCGGCACCAGAATCCAAAGGAAACGGCGGATGTTGAATTCGGGCAGTTCGGTGCCGGTTCGATCGGGCGGTCCCCAACCACCGCTGTTACCGTCGTCATCTTCGGTGCGGGGGTTGTCCCCACGCTGCAAGTTTTCCTCTAACGATCGGATCAGATCGGAAAAAGGGTCGTCTTTACGCATGTATCATTCCTTCAGTTAATGGTTCGCGCGAGCAATTTCTCGCCAGGATGGTGTCTTTCGGTACGCTACACTCTAGCATACCGTTAAACTCTTGGGAAACTTGTAACCTTTCCCCCCACTATCCAGACTAAAATCCGGGACGGCGCAAGAGGTACATGGAGATAGGCACTGCTGAATCGCTGCTTTTTTTGACCGAATGCCGAGAATGCAGTAGGCTCTGCACAGCTTTGTTCTTTGCCAGTGAATTACGTCACTGTCCGTCTGTTTGCCATCCCCACCCCACCAACGGCGTGGGCCCCAACCGATAGCGCGGACAGGCTCTCTATTTGCTGGTTCGTGGAGATCAGGGAGAGACCTGCATGAACGGACCCAAGTGGCCGGACCGACTGCAAAAACCGACTGGCGCACAGGTGAGCCAGCTACTCAGTTCCTTTTGGGAACGGTTGGATGAGCTACCGGACCTGCTCAACCGCCGCGAGTATTTGTTGGTTGAGCATCTAACCATTCAACTGCGCGGCACCGTGTTGGAGATGATGCTGGCCCTCAATGGAATTCAGTGGCCAAGCGGTACCCGTCACCTCAATGGCTATCTGAGTGCACAACAACGTGCTGCAATTGAAAAGACGTTGGTGCTGCCCGCCCGCAGCCCAGAGGATTGGATTGGGCGGGCCGTGGCGCTGCTCGTCATCTATCGCTGGTACGCGCCACAACTGGTCTCGGCCTTCAATCTCCACTACCCTCAACCGCTAGAGGAGCGGGTGCTAGCCCAATTGGCAGCGACCTTGCCCGATTGGCCGGTCAGCGTCACCACCGATCCCGTACCGCCCAGCCACACAACCGCAGGTGAACCGGGAACTCATGGCCAATAGCAGCAGTTCAAAGCAGCGCGTCCTCTTTGTTGCCCCCTTTGGGCTGGGCCAAAAGACCACCGTTTGGGCGCGCATCCTGCCGCTGGCCCGTACCCTGGCGGCCGCAGGCCACACAACGGCCGTGGTGATCCCGCCGTGGGACACCCCCGCCGACAGCGGGCGCACTTGGGATGATGCCGGTGTCAGCGTGATCAACATTGGTTTGGCAGGGGGGCTGCCAATCCAAATCTGGCGTCTCTTGCGGGTGACCCAACAGTTCAAGCCGACCCTCGTGCACATTGTGAAACCTCGTGCCCACGCGGGGATCATGCAATGGTTGCTCTGGCAACAGCGCAGGTTTTCTCGGCAACGGTTTTCTCGGCTACGGTTTTTTCAGAACGGGGATGTCAAGCCTCTACCCCACATTGTTCTCGATCTGGATGATTGGGAACAAGCGTGGGCGGCCATCAACCACTACTCGCCATCAGTCGCGCGGTTTTTGGCCTGGCAGGAAGAGTGGGGCATTCGTCACGCCGATGCCATTACCGCGGCCAGCCACTGGTTGGTGGAACAGGCACAGTCCTATGCCCCCGCCACCCCCACCTTGTATTTGCCCAATGGGGTGACCCGGCCGGAAATAACAGAGCCAAGCAGCGCAAGACCAGATCCAACAGAGCTGGAACGCGACAATGCAACCATTGCAAACGCGCCCAAACAGATCCTCTTTTACAGCCGCTATGTCGAGGTGACCCCGGAATGGCTCGCTGCCTTTTGGCAAGCACTACACGAGCAGGAGCCCACTGCAACGCTTGTGATCTTTGGCGATGCGCTTGACCCCAAACGGCCCCGCACCTTTCAGCAAGCCATGCAACGGCAAGCACCGGATGCCGCCAGCCATGTTCACTGGCAACCCTACGATCCAGAACAGGTTGATCAACTCTATCGCGCCAGCCATTGCGCCATCTTCCCTGCCATCGATTCGCCCCTGCACGCGGCCAAATGCAGTGTGCGATTGGCAACCACGCTCTTGCGGGATATTCCCGTGGTGGCCAGCGCGGTGGGCGAGCAGGCACACTATGGTGCCGCGGGTGCCGCGACATTAGTGGCGGCAGAGGCCACGCCCGCTACCTTTGCCGCGGCGGTCTCCACTGTGCTACACGAAAACCCCCAGCAGCGACAGCAGCGGCAGCAAGCGCAAGCGCGCATCTTGGCCATCTATCAGTGGCAACGGCTCGGCGATGAATTGGCTGGCTTCTATGCCACTGCCTTGCCGACCACCATCCAAGACGCCTAACCGGGCAGAGGCAGGGGTGGATATTTCTTGCCACCATCTTCCTGCTCGGCCTTGCGGCGTGCCTCTTCCGCGGCAATCTGGGCCTCGTATTGTTTGCGAGCACGATACCGTTGCCGCTCACGCACCTGCCACAGCTTGGCATCCACCTGCTTGGTAATCGACCGTGCCGAAATCAGATAGCCCGTGTGCGCGGCCATGCTGTCCACGGGACGCAGCCGATCCGGGATCGGTTTGTAGCCACGCAACAGCAGCTCTTCCACCACCACATCAATGAAGCTGTGTGCTTCCAGCTCGGCCACCAACGACGAAACTTGATTGGTCGTGGGCAAGAGCGCCGCAAAAAACCCACCCTGCCGCAACGCCGCACGCACCTGTGTCAAAAACCGCCACGGCTCGCGCATGTCCAACATCACCGCGTCGACATTCTCCTGGCGAAAACCATCCGCGGCCGATCCTTCGAACATTTCCACGAAGGGCAGCAGCCCCACCCGCTCCAGGTTCCGCCGAGCCAACTGATGCGTATCGCTGCGCGCTTCATAGGTATAGACAGTGCCTGTCGGTGCCACCGCCCAGGCCAATGCCGTGGTGAGTGCGCCGCTTCCCGTGCCGGCCTCGATCACGCGGCTGCCCGCGCGCAGGCTCAACCGCTGCACCAGTTGGGCCGCGTCTTTGGGATAGATAATCTGCGTGCCGCGGCGCAGATGGGTCATCAGGTCAGTCAGCCCCGGCTCCAGAATCAATGCCGATTTGCCCAATTGGCTCCGCACCTCATCGCCCCATGCCGTGCCAATTAGGTCATTGTGCTCATAGATCCCTTGATGGGTGTGTAGCTTGTCATTGGGTTGCAAGCGCAGCAGATAGCGTTTGTGATCCGTTGTCACGAGCAGGATCAGATCGCCCGTCACCGTATGCAGGTTTCCCGAGCGCGCCCAGGTGGGACGTGGCGAAACTTCGCCGTCATCCCCTTGTGGTGGTTCGTTTGCTGGCACAGTTGTCATAATAATCGTTCAAAACACTTTCTAGCATTCGTCCTAGCATTCGTCCTAGCATTCGTCGTCCTGGCTTCGTGGCAGGGGCCAAGCGGGCCCGACGTCACAAAGGTGCAAAAAAACGGGCACGCGCCTGGAAAAATCAGAGATGCACCGGAGATCCCAGGGCACAAGCACCCGCCAACAGGAAGCATGTAAAGAAGATCATTATACAGCCATTCCCGGTTATCCTGGAAAAGTGAATTGACACAACGCCCTCTCGACGTGTACAATGCTGATTACACGATGCTAATTTTACGAGGCCGATTATACGTTGCTGATCAATCGTGCTGACGACCCCTGTCAGCTGGAGCCCGCTTCTTGTAGATTCGATCAGTTGAGGTCCAATCCTCAGTGGTCGCTACATCCACAGCAGACGTTCACCCTGTTTTCTACAAGCAGGCTTCTCAACAGCGGCTATCGCTGTGTCAACCTGTGTGTCAACGCAATTACTGTAACCACAACCCCGTACCATCCAAAGCAGCGCAGAGCGCACGCTATATTCACGAGCTGCCTGCCATGGGTCATTTTTTGCAACCAAAGTGGGCTCTGTTTGAAAACAGTAGTTCCGATAAGCGGAAAAGCTACCGTTTCCAAGCCAACCGCACTGTAGTCGTTCCTATACCCAAAAGCTCATGCTCAATCGCTGGCAGCGCACGTTGGGGAGAGCCCCACAACCATCTCGCCAATCATTTCACCAACCGTTTGTCCACCGCCACCGTTGAGCCAAACCAACTCAGGAGGATTCGATGATGTCCAACTATTTCACACGCTGGCTGCTCGTTATTGCCACCATGGCGTTAATCGCAACCGGCTGCGCGTCGCGCGCTGGCGGCGGCGCAACGGCAGCCAACGCTGCTGACGGCGATCTCGTCGTGGATCTACCTGCAATAGTCATCGACTTTGACGATGCCGGCCAGGCGAGCATTGGTGGGGTACCCGCCGCCGATCTCGGTGCAGCATTTGGTGCGCCGCTGGATGGACTCACGCTCTCGGCCGATCAGATCCAGATGATTACCGACAGCAACATTCAACATGTGCTGGTGAACAACACCAACACGGGGCTGGACATCTTGGTGAACGGTCAGTCGATCCCATCCGTCAGCTGGGATGCTGAGTCGCTCGGCAATGTAAATCAACTGTTGGCTGCTTGGGACGACAGTGAGTTGGGGCCGATTGGGGAACTGTTGCCCTTGATCAGTAATCTGGGCACGGGGGCCGTGCTTCGCTTTCCTTTGGCACAAGGTGCCGAGATGATCCCGGCCGAAGTCAGCGGCGAGGGCAGCGCGGCCAACAACGCGACCGCGGCCCAGGAAGCCTATCTGGATGAAGCGGGTTCGGCAGCACGCATCAACATTCCCATCAACTACAACGAAGATGGCAGCTTTGCCATTGGTGATGTAAGCGCGGAAGCTCTTTCGCTCAGCCTGGGCCTCCCGCTAGAGAGCTTGACCCTCACCGAAGAGCGCCTTTCTCGCTATCAAGAGATGGGCATGGAGACCTTCACCCTGGCCACCAATACCGATGGGATTCACATGACGTTGAATGGCAGCGACCTGCCCCGCGTCAGTTGGGGTGATGGCAAGCTCGCCTATGGGCTAGAGTTGGCCGCTCAAATGGGGCTGCTCGGCGACAGTGGTGACAACGACGCGCTGTTGGAACTGGTGCAGCAGCTGTTGCCCATGATTCAGACAGCCGATGTTACGATTCGCGTGAACTTCCCCTAAACGCCATTCGGCAAGAGAAACATTGATCCGCCAGCAAGCTGGCGGATTTTTCGTTCCCCAACATATTTGCAAAAGTAGACCCATTGGCGCGCCGGTAGCAGACAGATCTGGGCTGCTACATTCTGCTAACCGACAAATCATCAAACGTTGCCCAAGGGGAAACCTATCGTTTTCAAGCCAACCGCACTGCGGTAGATCCCGGCGTAAATGAGCCCATGGCAAACTTACCCATTTCACGTAAGTAGCATGGGCCTATTTACGCCGTGGTATTTACGCCCAACAGTAGTAGTAAGTCGAAGCCAGGCTCTTTGATCAATAGGAGGCCGAGCGGCCCAATGCGCGGATGGTGGTCACCAACGGCGGCAGGTCTTCGGGGTCCAGCCCAGCAGTGCGAAGACCGATTTCGATTTCGGGGACGGTGTCGCCCTGTACCGCAACTTTGTAGAGCTGGGGCCCAAAGCGTGTCTGCAAGTCCGTAAAATTATGGATCAGGCCGCTGGGATTGATCCCACGGGTGGCATATTCATAGCGCAGAAAGTCTAGCCGACGCTGCACCCAAAGCGTTGCATTGCCCCGGCGGCTCAATGCTTTGGCCGGAATTTGCCCCCGTGCCCAGATCAGCTCCGCCTCTGGCCGTTCCAGCAAGGTTGCCTGAATCACCAGGCGGGGTGGTCGTCCAATCAACAGCCGCCATGGCCAGATCAGCGGATTGGCACCGGTGTGAAAGGTCAGGGCCACGCGACGGAAAGGCTCCGGCGGTGGCGTCAGCAGAATGAAGAAGCCACCCGGCCGGGGTGCTTGTTCCACCAACACCTGGCCCCGCGTGCTCTCCTGTAGCTTGGCCACAAACGACCAGCCCCGCCGCACGTTGTAGATGGCCGTGCCGATCCAGATCGCCAGCAACAGGACCAAAATGATCGTAACCGCCAGCAACCTCGGCTCCACCAACAACCAGCGCAACAGTGCATCCATCACAGTACATCCATCACAGTGCATCCATCATCGTGCCACTTCAACCTTTGTTTGCCACAACTGTTGGTTTATCATGATTACGCGCGACTCCTGCCCCCAAAAGGAATTCGCCCCACGGCTGAAATGAGCCTCGCTTGCCTATCAATAGTTTAGGCACTTTGCGGTAGACGGCGCTGTGCAGTTGCCAGCCACCGCGTCGGGCGCAAGCGTACGCTAAAGTGGGCTCTGTTTGAAAAGAGTAGTTCCGGCAAGCGGGAAACCTACCGTTTTCAAGCCAACCACACTGTAGAGCGATAATTATCAGATTTGCTTGCTACGCACAAGCACATTTGGACCACAACAGGAACCATAACCGAACATAATGAGTACCTTCAAGAACAATGTTACCCGTTTTCTCGATGGCAAGAAAATTCAGTACCAAGTATTTACCTATGATTACGATGCTGGCGTGCAGGCCGCGACGGCAGTAGCCGCGGCAGTTGGATTGCCCCCCGAACAGGTCTTTAAAACATTGGTTGTCCGCCCCGACGACCCCAAGCGCAAGCCGATGTTGGTGGTAATTCCCGGCCCCAAAACGCTCGACCTGAAAGCATTGGCCAAAGCCACTCGCTTGAAAAAGGCCAAGATGGCCGCGCACGCCGACGCGGAAAAATTGACCGGGCTGCAAACCGGCGGCATCAGTCCGCTGGCCCTGATCAACAAGGGTTTTGAGCTCTATCTCGATAGAGCCGCTACTGCATACAGAGAAATCGCGGTCAGCGCCGGCGAACGGGGCGCGCAAATCTTGCTGCCCGTGGCCGATCTGGTCAAGCTGACACGCGCACGCCTGGTGGATCTGGACGACTGATGTGCAACCCGGGCGAGGAAGTTGGCGTTGGCACGCGAGCCCGTGCCAACGCCGGTTACTGCACACCCGCGGCGGCTACGCCTCGATCAGATCGCGCTTTAGCTCAACACCGAGCCCTGGCGCCTGGGGCACGGCAATAAAGCCTTCGGCATCCACGGTCGGTGGGTTTTCCAAGGTGGAGAAGCCAGTTTCGATCTCGCCGATGGGTGGATCATGGAGTGTCTCTAGGTAGGGTGCATGGGGCCAGGAGGCAACGAGATGCAGGTGCGCGATGGTCCCCAGCCCGCGGCCACCGTGATGCGGGCAGATCTGTCGGTTATACGCTTCGGCCAACACACCGATCTTGCGCAAGGTCGTAATGCCTTCACAGACCATGCTCTCTGGCTGCAACAGATCGTAAACGCCCTGTTCGCACATCTGCACAAATTCATGGAAGCCGCGATTGTTTTCGCCGCCAGCAATGGGCATGGCGACCGCTGCGTTAATGCGTGCGAGATCCGCAAACGCAAAGCGGGGTAGCGGCTCTTCAAACCAGTAGACGCCCAATTCGTCCAACGCGATTGCAGTCTGCAGGGCGCGATGAAAGGTCCACTGCACGCCCGGTTGCCAGTTGCCGCTCGACTGTGCCTGGTTGGCATCGACCATCACCGCCATGCGGTCGCCCACGGCATCAATGACCTTTTCCACCAGCGCAATATCCTCTTGCATGGTTGGGTAGTGAACGCGCAGTTTGATCGCTTGCCAGCCCTCATCGGCCAGGCGCACGGCTAGGTCGGCCCGTTCCTCTGGTGTGGACAGACGCACCATGCTGGCGTAGGCGGGCACCTTCGCTTTGCCGCCACCCCACAACTTGTACAGCGGTTGCCCACAAGCTTTGCCGATGATATCCCACAGCGCAATGTCAACGCCAGCCGCGCCACGATAGGGCAGTTGGGCACTGTAATAGCGCATGGTCGAGGCATGTTGCTCGGTATCAAAGGGATCTTGGCCAACGAGGTGGGCCTTGGCCGCGGCGATTACCTCGGGGTGTGCACCGGGGCCAATGCCACTGATGCCACCATCGGTGAAAATCTCTGTGATGGTGCCGCCGCCCAGCGTAAAGGGCATTGCGCCACCGACATTCCAGGCGGGTTCAATCGAGCCAAGTTCTTTGATCACACGCAATTTGTGGAGCTTTATATCGGTAATTTTGAGACGGGATTGGGTAGTCATTGCTTCTGGTTCCTCGATTAGTTTGTGTGGTTAGGTTGTGTGGTTAGTTTGGGTTGGGTTGTGTGATTGTTTGTGTGGCCTGTTTATAGCACGTGATTATCCGTTCTGTGAGAGCGAGCACTGCGTACAGTACCTTCGTGGGCATTTCCCATCTGGGGATAAAATGTCTGGGCCAGCAGCCAAGGTAGGCTGCACCTTGCTTGAAGAGGCCAGATGATGGCTGGGGGCATCTGGGCTACCCATTCATTTTAATCCGTCCAGAGGTGTCGCGCAACCTCTCGCCACACACTGGGTCTGCTCCGACATTGGGGTGTACGCAGGCCAGAAGAGGGGTCCGCTGCACCACTTTGACGCGTGGGTTGCGGTTCGGGCAGGGCGAGTGATTGGTGCAATGCACTCGCTTGGCAACAATGCGCAATGCGCTCCCGCCCACTCTCCTCCCTGCGTTGGATCAAATACCAACTGTATGGCATCTGCCCAACCCGTTGCCAAAGTTGTGCAACAATAGGCCGTGGCTCACCGTGCAGAAGAGTGATAGCGCTCGTTCTACCGCGGCAATCTTTGCTGGCGAAAATTACGCTTTGCCGGGACGAACGCAAGTCATTATCTCTTTACCCAGAATCTCTTTACCCAGAATCATTGAGAGCAGTGTCGCTGTCAGTGTTCCCGGTTGGCGTGCGCGCGATGGGTAGGTGCAGAACAGCAGAATTTATGTAACGAGGTAACGCTTGACTATTTTTGAAACCGAAACCATTCTTGAAGCCAAAGCCATCAACAAAATCTATCGAGTTGATGGCCGCGACATTGGTGTGTTGAACGACCTATCATTCACTGTGCAAGCAGGAGAATTTGTTGCCATCATGGGCAGCAGCGGCAGTGGCAAAACGACATTGCTCAGTCTGCTCTCCGGGCTCGACAGTCCCAGCAGTGGCCGGGTGGTGGTGCAAGGGCAGGATGTAACTGATCTGAGCGAAGACGAGTTGGCACCGTTGCGCAACCGCACCATTGGCTTTGTCTTCCAATCATTTCATCTCATTCCTTCGCTGTCTGCGTTGGAAAATGTCATGTTCCCGGCGGAATTACAGGGAGTCAACGATGCCCGTGCCAAAGCCGCGGCGCTGCTCGGCCGCGTGGGCATGGAGCATCGGCAGGGCAACTTTCCCCACCAACTTTCCGGTGGCGAAAAGCAGCGGGTGGCACTCTGTCGGCGCTCATTAACGAGCCGCGAATTCTTTTTGCCGATGAGCCGACTGGCAACCTCGATTCAAAGAATGGTGCGGCCATTTTGGATCTGCTGGTCGATCTGCATCAGGAGCACCGCACCACGCTGATCATGGTCACCCACAGCCCCGAATTGGCAGCCCATGCCGAACGGGTAATCACCCTCCACGATGGCCACATTGTGGATGATCGCCCCACCGCAACGTTGGAGCAGACCAACGGCAGTGGCAATGGTGCTCTGAACAGGCCAACGGCACTTGCTCCAACCGGCGGCGAGACCGTGGCATGAACGGGCGAGCACCACTGTTGCACCTCACATTTATTCGCCGCCAGGTTACGTCGTCGCGCAAGCAGTCAACGGTTCTGATCCTCTGCGTGGCACTCTCGATGGTTACGCTGGTGGCGCTGCGCGGCTTTGGCGATAGCGTGAACCGGGCGCTACAGCGCGATGCCCAGGCCTTACAAGCCGCAGACATCAAAGTACACACCCATTTCCCCTTTTCCGAGCCGCTGCAACAGGAAGTTGCTGCGCTGCAGCAAGCTGGCACGGTCGATGTGGCTCGCACCTATGAATTTGCGTCGGTGGTGCGGGTGACCGATCGCGAGGCTACGTTGCTCGCCAATCTCAAAGTGGTGGAGCCGGGCTATCCATTTTATGGTGGGGTGACGCTGCGCTCGGGGCGGTCGTTTGCGACTGTGCTGCGGGCAGGCAATGTGGTTGTGGCAGAAGAGCTGCTGGAGTCGCTACAGCTCGATGTGGGCGATCAGTTGCAGATTGGGCAAGCGACTGTAACCATTGCCGACGTGGTCACCTTTGAACCCGATCGGCCCGTGAACTTTTTTACGTTGGGGCCGCGAATCTTTGTTGCCGATGCCGATCGCGTCGCGCTCGATCTCATCAAGCCCGGCAGCCGGGTTGAGTATGACCTGCGGCTGCGACTGGCAGAGGGGCACGATCTCGCTGCCGTGGCCGACCGCATTGCCAATGTGTTGGCACCACACGAGGATGTGGAGACCTACCGCTCCGCGCGTTCGGGTGTGCAGCGCTTCTTCGACAGTCTGCTGCTCTTTCTGGGCGTGGTCGCCATCTTTACGCTGTTGCTCGCGGGCATCGGCATCCAAAGCGCACTGACCGCGCTGCTGCGCGAACGCGACAACACCATCGCGGTGATGAAGACACTCGGCGCGACCGGCCGCTTTGTCACAGCCAACTTTCTGGCGGTGGTGCTGCTGCTTGGTGTGGTGGGCACGCTGCTGGGCATTGGTGCGGGGCTCTTGCTAGAGCGGATCTTGCCGCTCTTGCTCGGTGAATTTTTGCCACCCAATGTTACCCTCACCATTGCGGGGCGCACGCTGCTGGAAGGGGTGGCGCTGGGCGCCATTGTTGTGATCTGCTTCACGCTTTTGCCGATCTTCCAGCTCGACGCGCTCAAACCCAGCTTTATCTTTCGCAAAGAGAATCCGCCGTGGCGGTGGCAGTGGCCACATCTGCTCGTGCTCTCGATTTTGCTGATCTTTTTTGTGGGCATGGTCTTTTGGCAGCTACAACGCGTGATGTTGAGTCTCTACTTTATTGGCGGTCTGTTGGGGCTGCTGCTGCTGGCCGCGCTGTTGACGTGGGGTGCGCTCTGGCTGGTGCAACGAATTGAGCCGCCAGCACAGTTCACCAATCCGATGATCCTGCGGCAGGCACGGCGCGGCCTCTTCCGTCCGCGCAACGCCACCCACACCATCATCGTCACGCTTGCCGCCGCGCTGGGCGTCATCTTCTGCGTCTATCTGCTGGAGCGCAGTTTGCATCGCGCCTTTGTCGATGCCTACCCCACCGACGCGCCCAACGCGGTGCTGCTCGACATTCAACCGGAGCAGCAGGCTGGGGTTGCGGCAATTCTGGCCGCGGAACAACCGGGGGTCGCGGCAACATTTATCCCAACGGTGCGGGCGTCAATTGTGGCCATCAACGGGGAACCGCTCGACCGGGAAGCGGAAGAGGAACGGCGGGGCGACAATCTGGCCCGCCCCTATACACTGACCTACGGCGATCAGCTGCCCGCTGACGAGGTGCTGCTGCGGGGCGATTCGCTGTTCCCACGGGATGGCAGCGCTGGTGCTGGCAATGGCGCGAAGGGTAGTAACGCGGGCAGAGTGTCGGTCTCGATTTTGGATGAGTTGCTGCAACTGCGTGACTTTCAAGTGGGCGATCAAATTACATTTCGGATCCAGGGTGTGCCGCTGGAAGCCACCGTTACCAGCATTCGCAGCCGCACGGCAGAAGAAGGCTTTGCACCCTTTTTCACCTTTCTCTTTCCCACCACGGTTTTGGGCAATGCGCCGCAGACGATCTTTACGCTGCTGCAGATGCCACCGGCAGAGATTGCCGCGTTGCGCAATGCCGTTGTCGCGGCCTATCCAAATGTTACGGTCATCGACATTACGGAAACCGTGAACAATGCCGCGGCCATTGCCCAGCGGCTGGTGCGGGTCATCCGCTTTTTCTCGCTCTTTAGTCTGTTGGCGGGGCTGTTGATTGTGGTTAGTTCAGTCTATGCGACGCGCCAGGCGCGCGTGCAAGAGGCCGTCTATTACAAGGTGTTGGGCGCGAACCGGCGCTTTGTGCGCAATGTATTTGTGGCCGAAAATCTTTTGCTCGGTTTGATTGCGGCAGCCGTGGCGCTGTTAATGGCGCAGGTGGGCAGTTGGGCACTCTGTCGCTACCTCTTTGAAATTACCTATCGGCCCGAGATTGGGGCCAGCGTTGGGTTGGTCCTCGCGACCATGTTGCTGGTCACCAGCGTGGGCATGGCTGCTTCACGGGCCATCCTGCGCAGCAAACCAATTTTGATCCTACATGAATTAACATCAACTGAGTGAGATGAAACAGCTTCTATTTGCAACTCTGATCCTACTGCTCGCGGCCTGTGGCTCCGATCGCGAACCAACAGCTGTCACCACCCCCACGTCAAGTGCCAGTGTGCCAACCCCATCAGTCCCGCCCGACGCAGGCACGATTGTGGCCATGGGTGACAGCTTGACCGAAGGGCTGGGCGTCGATCCGGCGGCGAGCTATCCAGCGCAGCTCGAGCAGAAACTGCGTGCGGCAGGCTATGCGTACAGCGTCATCAATGCTGGCGTCAGCGGTGAGACCAGCACCGGTAGCCGCGCCCGCGCCGAGTGGGTGTTGACCACGCTACAGCCCGACATTTTAATTCTGGCCACGGGCGGCAACGACAGCCTGCGCGCGCTCGACCCTGCGCTCACGGCAGAAAATTTAGATGCGCTCGTCGCGACCTTTCAGGCCGCGGGAGTCACGGTTATTTTGGCTGGCATGCAGACGGTACAAAACATGGGGCCAGAGTACACGGCAGCCTTTCGCGCCATCTATCCAGCAGTGGCGT
Source organism: Caldilineaceae bacterium (assembly GCA_965228585.1). GTDB lineage: Bacteria > Chloroflexota > Anaerolineae > Caldilineales > Caldilineaceae > JAHBVH01. The sequence continues at coordinate 1,098,109 of CBDDHX010000009.1, read as the reverse complement.
CCGAATACGATCTGATCTTCGTGCCCTTCTTGCTGGAAGGGGTCGCGGCTGATCCCGCGCTGAATCAGGACGATTTCATCCATCCCAACGCCGCGGGATACAGTATCGTTGCCGAAACCCTGTACCCGCATGTGGTCCAGGCCATTGAGGCAGAATGACCGGGCAGGAATGGTTCGAAGGTTGGCAAAGAAAAGCGCCAATCCATTGGGCTGCTAACGGTGAAACGCGGTCTCAACCGCTGCATAGGCAGCCGCTGACGCGGCTTTTCTCGGTTAGCAGCGGGTTTTACCCTTGCGAATTTGAAATGTCAACGGAACCTAGAGCACCTGAATGGTGCAATCCTCCCGTTTGCGGGCATCGGGATGAATGGCCACACCAATGCCGGGGCGACTGGGCGCGTGCATGCGCCCATCCTCCACCTCGAATGGGTGGTCGACGAGCTCGCGGTAGTAGGTTGTGGTGAAGGCACGAACGATCTCCTGCATCCATGTGTTGGTGCAGTGGGTGGAGAGATGCAGCGCGGCCGCCAACGCAACCGGCCCGGTGCAGTCGTGAAAGATAATGCCCAGGTTGTTGGTATCGGCCAGCGTGGCGATCTTGCGCGCTTCGGTGATCCCACCGGACCAGACCACATCGGTCATGACGACATCGCAGGCATCGGCACGGATCAACTCCTCCACGGCATAGCGGTTCATCAACAGTTCGCTGGCACAGATGGGCGTGCGAGTCGATGCGCGCAATTTGGCCAGCGTGCGCGGGTTGTCGGGCTTCATCAGATCTTCGAGCAGCACGGGCTGATATGGTTCCAACGCTGCGGCAATGCGGCGGGCCGGTTGCAACGCCCAATAGCCATGTCCTTCCAAGATCACGTCGATCTCCATCCCAACGGCATCGCGAATCTGCTGCCAAGGCCGCAACCCTTCCTCAAGCTCCTGCTGCGAGATCGTCTGCCCCCGATTGTTGAGCGCGGCACCATCAAAGGGCCAGATCTTCATGGCCTTGATCCCCATGTCGAGCAGTGATTTGGCCAGGAGACCCGCGTCCTCGTGCCACGCTTCGTAATCCCGATAGCGCTGCGCCACGGGCTGTGCGTTGGCGCGCCGAATGCCGGGCGTGCCCTGGGCATAGCCCGCGGAGGCACAGGTGTTGTAGACCGGCACGCCTTGTGGATGCGAGTTGCCGCCCAGCAGTTGCCAGATCGGTTGTCCCGCGTGCTGCCCCAAAATATCCCACAGCGCAACGTCCACGGCAGAGAGCGCGCGCATCTCCAATCCTTTGTTGCCATAGACATGGGAACCATCATAGGCGTGACGCCAAAAGGCTTCGATCTGCAGTGGATCCCGATCGCGCAACATGGGCGCCAGCACTTCCTGGATGTAGGTGACAACCGAGCGCGGGGTGTAGTATGTCTCGCCCAGGCCGACGATGCCACTGTCGGTCTCCACTTCCAACATGGTGATGTTGGGAAACTGGGCAAAGTTGATGGCGCGAATTTCAGTAATTTTCATGGTTCACTCTGATTCCTCTTTTGGTGGTTTGGGCTGCACTGAGCAAAGTATAACTAGCGTGGGCCGAACTGTCCAGCGGTGTTGACAGGTGTGCGACGGTTGGTCAGATTTCAGCTTGAAGGGAAGTCAGCTCTTGCGCTATAATGCGGTTGCCCCACGCCAACCGAAAGACCCAAAAACCAACTTCCACATGTACCAAAGGAGCGTTGCATGGCACGCACAGGACGCGCAGTCATTGCGCATGACCAATCGTTTGAGATACGTGAATATACAGTCCCCGATCCCACGCCGGGGGCATTGCTCTTGCGACAGGAATTGGCCGGCATCTGTGGCACCGATCTGCACATGTGGCAGAATGGCATTGCGGGGGAATTGGTGCTCGGCCATGAAAATGTTGGCATCATCGAAGCGCTGGGCCAAGAGGTAACCACCGACTACGTGGGTAACAAACTACACGAAGGGGATCGGGTGATCTTTGCACCGGGCACGCCCCACGGCGCCTATGGCTTTTATGGCACGCCCGACGTTGCGCCCCACTTTCGCGGTGGCTTTGCCGACTACATCATGCTCGACTATCCCGGCACCTGTGTCATCAAAACGGATCTGCCCCCAGCGGTCGCCGTCTTGACGGAGCCTTTCACCGTTGGCGTACACGCGGCCATGCGCGGGCAGATCAAAATCGGGGACACTGTCGTCGTACAGGGTTCCGGTGCGATTGGACTGGTTACCCTGGTCTGTGCCCGGATCAGCGGTGCGGCCAAGATCATCGTTGTTGGCGGCCCGGCCAAGCGGTTGGAGTTGGCCAAGCGCATGGGCGCGGATGTCACCATTGATATTGAGCAGGTGCAGTCGGCCGCGGAACGCACTGAACTGGTGCTCGCGGAAACGCCGCAACGTGCCGGGGCCGATGTAGTCTTTGAATGCGCCGGCTTTTTGCCCGCCACACCAGAAGGGTTGGGCTACGTCAAGCGCAACGGCACCTTTGTCGAGGTGGGTCACTTTGTTGACATGGGCTCAATCGAACTGAACATCAACCAGCTGATGATGCGCCGCAACCTGCGCTTCGAAGCGATCTGGGGCAGCAGCTACGAACATTTTGTGCGCGGGCTGCCGATCCTCGAGCGCAACGAGTTTCCCTTTGCCGAAATGGTCAGCCATACCTTGCCGCTCTCGCGAGTCAAAGATGGATTTGATGCGCTCAATGGCACCTATCGGCTGGGCGACGAAACCGCGATCAAGATTGCCGTGGCCGCGGCCGAATAAGCTGAAGAAGATTGGATTCCGCATGAACCAAGCTGTACACTATCAATACCAACCGCTGCCCTTTACCGATGTGCAGATCAACGACAATTTTTGGTCGCCGCGCATCGAGACCAACCGCACCGTCACGATCGGCTATGATTTTCAAAAGAGCGAAGAGACGGGCCGGCACACAAACTTTGACAAAGCCGCGGGCCGGTTGGCGGGCGACCACGAAGGGATCTTTTACAACGATTCCGATGTCTTCAAAATCATAGAGGGCGCGGCCTATTCGTTACACCTGCACCCCGACCCCGCGCTGGATGCCTATCTGGATGAACTGATCGAACGCATTGCCGCGGCCCAGGAGGCGGATGGTTATCTCTACACCGCGCGCACCATAGCCGAGCGCAACGGCACGCCAGAAAAATTGTCCGCAGCGCGCGAAGGGCTCACCCGCTGGTCGCACCTGCGCGTCAACCACGAGCTCTATAATGTGGGGCACATGTATGAAGCCGCGGTTGCCCACCACCTGGCCACGGGCAAGCGGTCGCTGCTGGATGTGGCGATCAAAAATGCCGATCTGATCGACTCGGTCTTTGGGCCGGGCAAGCGGCATGATGTGCCTGGCCATCAAGAGATCGAAATCGGGCTGGTGAAACTCTTTGGCGTGACCGGAGAGCAACGCTATCTGCGGCTGGCCAAATTCTTGCTTGACGAGCGTGGCCAACATCAGCAGCGAGCCGCCTATGGCAACTTTGACAACCCCGGCTACATGCAAGATCATCTGCCGGTGACGGAGCAGAGTGAAGCGGTGGGGCACGCGGTGCGCGCGCTCTACATGTACAGCGGAATGGCCGATGTTGCCGCGCTGACGGGCGCGGCCGACTACATTGCGGCCATCGATCGCATCTGGGAAAATGTGGTGGGGAAGAAGCTCTACATCACCGGCGGCCTGGGGGCGCGCCATCACGGCGAAGCGTTTGGCGACAACTACGAATTGCCCAATGCCACCGCTTACAACGAAACGTGCGCAGCCATTGCCAACATTTTCTGGAATCAGCGCATGTTTCAGTTGCACGGCGAGGCCAAATATAGCGACCTGCTCGAACGCTCCCTCTACAATGGCTTTCTACCGGGCATCGCGTTCAGCGGCAACCAGTTCTTCTACGTCAACCCGCTGGCCTTTGATGGTGAGTTCCACTTTAACCGCGATGATTCCAAACAACGGCTGGGCTGGTTCAACTGCTCCTGTTGCCCCACCAATGTGGTGCGGCTCTTTCCCTCGTTGGGCAGCTATATCTATGCCACGGATCAGCAAGCGAGCCGACTCTACGTCAATCTCTATATCAGCAGTCAGGGGCAATTTGCAGTGGGTGAAGGCGCCGTAGCGATTCGGCAGCAGAGCGACTATCCGTGGGATGGCACAATTGAGTTGACGGTTGAACCAGCAACGGCAACCCACTTCACGCTCTGCCTGCGGATCCCCGGGTGGGCGCGGGGAGAGCCGGTGCCCAGCGATCTCTACCACTATGACGGCCCCCACGAAACAACGCCAAATGGCGCGAATGAATCCGCGTTCATTAAAGTGAATGGCCATTCAGAAGCAGTGGTGGTGGAGCAAGGGTACGCGCTGCTCACGCGGCAGTGGCAGCCGGGAGATCGGGTGCAGTTGGTGCTGCCCATGCCGGTGCGCCGGGTTGTTGGGCACGCGGCCATCGGAGCCATTGCCGGACGTGTGGCCGTGGAACGGGGACCGTTGGTCTATTGCGCCGAGGCAGTCGACAACGCACAACCGCTGCTCGATGCAACACTCGCGAGCGGCGCGCGCATGAGCACGAGTTGGCAGCCGGATCTGCTCAATGGTGTGGTTACGATTCATGTGCAGCAGCACGCGGAGGATCTGCATTTGATTCCCTACTATGCATGGGCACACCGCGGGGTGGGTGAGATGAACATCTGGTTTCAACAGGAGAAAGCGCAGCAGAAGGGTTGATATGGCTCACGCTGATCTGGCAGCAAAGATTCTGATTGATGGGAGCGCGGCGACGGTCTGTGCTGCGTTCCAGCAGATCGAGGGCTGGCCCACCTGGTACCCCGGCGTGGTCGGGGCACAATGGATGGTGGGGGTGCCGTGGCGAGAGGGGGCGATCATGCAAGTGCGCGTGAAAAACTCTCTGGGCATGGTGGTAACGGGTGAGGCCACGGTTTTGCCCATGCAACAGGGAAAGCTAGTTTGGGAGAATCGAGCACCGGGGCTGGTGACGCTCTGCCATGCCTGGGCCGAACCGAGCGCCAGTCAATGTCGGTTTACGCTACAAAAGTTCTACCGCGGTGGAGCGGCATTCCTGTTGCGACTGTTGAAGGGACGGCAGGAACAAATGTTACAAACCGGTTTACGCAATTTGCAACAACAGATCGAAGCAGGCGCTTACCCGACCATGCCAACGCCATCAGCCAAATAGCTCCAGCCCGTCGTCATCATCGGCGTCCGACGCTGCGGGTGCGGTGTTTACCATCCAACCGGAGAAGCCCTCGAGAAATGCACGAAAGCCCGGCAGATGTTCGGCGGGAAAATTGTAGGTGGCAGTCGCCTCTGCCAAGACCCGGTCAAAACAAGCCAACCAGACCTGGCGCGCGGTTTCGTCGATGGCAAAGGGCATGTGGCGGGCACGCATCATCGGGTTACCGTAACGCTGATGATAGAGCGGCGGCCCACCCAACAGTCCGACGAAGAAGGCGGCTGACTTCTGTGACGCCTTGACCATGTTGGGCGGGAACATGGATCGAATTGATGAATTCTCCAACTCCCGGTAAAAGTCTTCCAGCATGGCAAAAATATTCTCTTCGCCCATGGCCGCATAGATTTCGGGGCTGGGCGCGGCGACGCGCGGCGGCCCGCCGGGGGGCACATAGATCTGGCGCTCACTCATGCTTCAATGTTCCTTCCATCCTCATCATTTATCCTCATCATTTATCGTCTACGTTAACTCAGGTTGCTACCTACTATCTCTCCATGAGCGTGATTGCTCAAAAAAAATAGCCTCTATGTCGCGCCCAAAAGGCAACCGGGGAGCAACTTATAGAGAAGCGCTACCGATCGCGTAGCCTGCTCTCCACCGGTACGCACATTCACTGGCACCGGCGCGGAAATTCATCGTTCCTCTTCAGAATGGCAGTTCCCTGCGCCACATGCGTTCATGAGCCAGACTCTACAGAGACGGTGTTGTTGGATTACGGTGTTGTTGCATTACGGTGTTGTTGCATTACGGTGTTGTTGCATTATAGCCGCGCAATGCTCATTGGGCTATCTTTGGGCGGCTGGCAGCTACCCCTCGCTGAAGCGCACGCGCCTGAGCACGATTCTCGCCCCAAGGCAAAGTTACCCAACCTTGTCGATTTGCTTGACAAGTCCACAGCAAATTAGTACAATCGGTTTACAATAACCTAAGTAATTTTCTCTTGTTGCGGTAACAATTGTTTCCTCTATAAACGCCAAATCGGCACCGCCCTTGCAACGAACCCACTGGCTTCAATGGTTTGCTCGCAACACCGATTGTGAAGTTGTTGTCCCCAACTATCTCTCCACTTCATCAATCAGACCAAAGCGCTATCAATCAGACAGAAGCGCTCACTTAGTATCTGCCTTGAAATTCTCTGCGTCGACCGTAGTGGTCACAGGCGTGGCAGAATTCACAATCGAATTTTAGCATGGTACATCCCGGTGTAAATCAGGCCACGCCTATGTTACCGCTTGCACTCAGGTTGTATGGCCTGATTTGCCGCCGTGGTATTTACGCCATACTGTAATAGGCTCTACCTCTATCAACCAGACGTTACTCTGGAGGAATGCATCATGTCCAGACGTATGCTACTGTTGCTCTGCTGCATCGCGCTTGTGCTTGCTGCTTGTGCAGGGCCAGGAAGATTCGACAACCGGCAACGTGGATTGCGCGGTTCGCTACTCATCTGGCACAACTGGCAACAGCCCAATACAGCCGTTTTAGAGAATCTGTTCGCTGATTTTATGACGATCCATCCGGGCGTGCAAATTATCAGCGAATATATTCCCGATGCAGAATTTGTCGAGCGGCTTGGCGAACGGAGTGCAATTGGCCTGGGGCCGGATCTAATCATTGGGCTAAACATTCACCAACTTCATGCGCTGCATGGGCAGACGCTGATTGCTCCCATCGCCCGTTCAGCATTGGCAGAGCAGGCGCTACTGCCCCACGCGCTCAATGCGCTGCAGGTGGGCGAACATCTCTATGGTGTGCCCTTTACCGCCTACACAGAGATTCTCTATTATAACAAGACGCTGGTCGAACGCCCCGCTCAAACCTTTGACGATCTGATCCAGGAAGCACGCAGTGGCAAACAGGTGGCCCTGCCAACCGATTTTCGCCACGCCTACTGGGGGATCCGCACTTTTGGCAATGACATTTTGGATGAGGAAGGCCGGCTACAAATGGAGAGCGGGCTGGAAAGTTGGGTTACCTGGCTGCTCGAAGCACAGGCGGAAAATCTGATTCTCAGCCCCAACTACGGTGAGTTAAAACAACTGTTCGCCGCTGGTCACGCTGCCTATTTCGTGGGCAATTCCGTTGCGCTTTCTGAATTTCGTGCAATATTGGGTGAAGAGGTGGTCGGGGTTACCCTGCTCCCCCACCCACCGATGGACGAGGAGTTGGATTCGGCCAAGAACCCACTGGAAAATCGGTTTCACGGGGCCGGCGGTTTTCTCGATCTGGAGATCATGGCGATTAGCAAAGTGTCGGCAGAAAAGCAGGTTAGCTTCGAACTGATCAAGTTCTTTACCAATCGTACCCATCAGCGCGAGCTAGCGCAATATGATCTGGGACAGATCCCCATTAACCAGAGTGTTCGCTTCGATCCCCGCTTCTCGCCCACACAGGCCGCGCTGATCCGCCAGAGCGTCGATTCGGCGATTCTGTCGCTGCAAGAAGTCGAGCTGGAAAATGCACTGCTTGTTGTTGGCACAGATCTCTACAGCCAAATTCTGGAGGGCGTGCTCACGCCACAGGAGAGCAGTCAGGTTTTGCTCGACAACCTGCAACTCCATTTGCAACAAGAGTGAGTGCTGTGTAACCGAAGTTCCATGCATTTGCAGTCGGCCCAAGCAGGGGGGTGTTGCGTGCATCGCACAGGGCGCAAACCCCGCACTGCCGGAAATGGACGGTGCGAGGTCGACACTCCGCCATGCCATGCACTGCGGCAATGAGAGCCGAGAACGATGGACAGATAAAGAGACAGATAAAGAGACAAAGGTTCATCTACCATGCCTACCGATTCAACCTTTGGCATTCCCACTGGCGAAATTTCCACGGCTGAAATGCCCACTGTTGAAATCTTGCAATGGGTTTTGCTCAAACTGCAGATCTTTATTGGCCGACCAGTTGTCCAGGTTCAACTGGCCGCGCTCTTTGGTTGCTTGCTGCTTGCCCTGTTCATCGCGCGCTACGCATCATCTCACATTGAACAGGCGTTGCAGTGGCTCCACAACTATCTGCCCACGCCCCTACACAACTCAACGCATATCATTGCAATCGTCACTCGGACACTGACCTTTCCCATTGCAGCCATCCTCCTGACGGATCTGCTCCGGCGCACATTGGCAGCACAAGGGACTATCACGGGTTTGCTCGCGCAGTTCAACTGGATCTTCACCACGATCCTCTTTTTTCAGTGTGCGATCGCGTTGCTCTATCTGCTCTTCCCGGCCAGTGAAGTTCGGCGTTATCACTATCGGCTCTTTCTGCCGCTGCTGGTGCTCGTCCTCTTTTTGGAGGCACTCAGCAATCTGGTTAGCCTGGATGACATTGCTGGTGTGGTCCTGACCACAGTCTTTGGCAATCCACTCACCCTGGGGGCGATCTTTGTCGCCACCATCGGGCTCTATTTTTGGACGGACGCAGTACATGGCATGCAGGATCTGGTCTACAAGCTGATCACGCGTCACAGCACCGCCGATCCCGGCAGCACCAAAGCGGCCCTCACCCTGCTGCGCTACTTATTGATTATCATTGGCTTTCTTTTTGCCCTCAGCCAACTCCAGCTCGATTCGACCACGCTGGCCGCCATCACCGGCGGGCTCTCCGTGGGCATTGGTTTTGGGCTACGCGAAATCCTGAGCAACTTTGTCAGTGGCCTGCTCTTGCTCTTTGAACGCTCATTGCATCCGGGCGATGTTATTGAAGTTGACGGCGAACTAAGCGTCGTGGAAAACTTTAGTATCCGGGCAACGACCGTGCGCACCCTCAACAACATTGAGTTGGTCATCCCCAACCAGACCTTTTTCACTTCCTCTTTCAAAACCTATACCGGCACCGACCACAATACCCGGGTGCCAATCATCCTCAAGACGGATTGTGAAATTGAGCCCAAGGCGGTGATGGAGGTGTTGAGAACGGCGGCGCTTGCCCACAAAGAGGTGTTGCGCGAGCCGGTGCCGTCGGTCTTCCTGTTGGAATATGCCGACAATGTGGCAACCTTTCAGCTCAACATCTGGCTCAACAATCCGGTGAGCATGCCGCGCGTGAGCAGCGAGGTGAAGATGTTGGTCTGGGATGCGTTCAATGAACATGACATTGCCCTGCCCTTCCCAGAGACAGAAGTTCACTTTTCCAACCGTCAGCCGCTGCGGCTGGACAGAGAACGCCACGATATCATGCCACTTGCAACCCAAAATGTGGCCGCGGATTGAGCAGCCCGTGCGTCGCTATGCTCTCTCTTTGACCGCTCCCTGTCTGTGTACGCTCTGCAAATTCTCCGTGCCCATCATCCGGACTTGACCAGATGTGGGCACCGCAACCGACGTTGCGGATTGATTTTCAATTCAACACCGGCTCCCAGGCTTCGGCCCAAAAACCGGGCTGTCCACAGATGGTTTTGGGTTTGGTAAAGGCGAGGGTACGCCAGGCCAAGGCATCGACGTAGGTAACTACGGTTCTGTCACCCGCTTCATTCGAATAGGTGCCGGTGTACCAGAGCTTGGCAACGGTCTCTGCCAGCTTGCGCAATGATTCGTCCGCCAACAGGTCGGGATCAAATCGCTCGGTGGCTGACGTTGACGCTGCATCAGTCACGCCCAATCGTTTGCCCAATGCAGCGAGCGTGGTGCCATCGGTTGATTGACCGAGATGGCGCAGATAGATTTCACCCAACGTGGGGCTCAGTTCTCTGACACCGGTTAGCAATGCCGAGAGGCTCAGGAATTGTTCGAGCGTGAGCTCACCGGCCAATGCTTCGGTAGGTACAGCCGCGTCTGGCATGGGGCTGGGCAAAATGGTTTGCGGCGTTGCCTCCGCGCCCAGTGCCACATCCTGGGCTGCCCCTTGATCGCCCCGGGGCGGACCACACGCGACCAGGAGCAAAGTGCTCGCCGCCAGCGACAGGCTGCGCAAAAAGGTGCGTCGCCCCATGCGGCGGCCAACAAGCGGACCGCCGACTGGAGGTGGCGCTGGCGATACTGTTGTTTGCGTCTTGCTTTGTTTCACAATCACTCTCCCGCTTGATCCAGTCCGAGCCGTTTGGCTAACTGCGCATGCCAAGCCGCTGGCCGTTGCAAGGTATAGAGATAGGCGCTCATGTTGATCGCATCGGCTTCGGCAACACCAAGATTGGGCATGGCCGTGCCTGGCTCGATGGCCTGTGGAAAGCGGATCCATGCCACCAGATGGCGAGGCTCATTGGGCAATGTACCAGCAATGAAAGCCCGCTCGGCCCAGGCGTCCAACGGAGGCCCTGCCAAGCTGTTGGCTCCCCGCACCCCCGGAATGGTGTGACAGGAATGGCAACCGTAAGTTGTCAGTGCCACCCGTCCGGCTGCCACGTCTCCGCCCAGCACTGGTTCGGCGGAGGTTGTGGCGCTGGCACACCCAGTGAGCCCACCGACAGTGCCCATCAACAGAATGCTCCAGACGAGCAAGCCAAGGCAGTAGCCATAGCCAGTGCTCATGATAATTCCTCCAATGACTCGGGCAGCCGTGCCAGATCCGCTTCAATTGTCGCCGCGGCCCACAACGAGAGCGCGGCAATCGTCAGCGTGGGATTGGCGGTGCCAACGGTGGGGAACACACCACTGCCCAACAGGAAGAGGTTGGGGTGATCGTGGGTACGCTGCTCCGCGTTGACGACCGAAGTGGCTGGATTGCTGCCCATGCGATAGGTTCCCATGAGATGACCCGCGCCCTCGTGCTCCTCTCCATGCTGGATCTCTGTGGCACCCATGGCCCGAAATATCTGCTCGCTAATTGCGCGCGCCGCGGCCATGCCCCGCTCGACAAATTCGCCCAGGCGGTAATGAATGCGGGGCCGGGGAATGCCAAAGGAATCCAGCTGATCGAAGGCAGGTACAATTCGATTCTCTGGATCGGGCAACTGCTCAATGAGATTGGCAAAACGAAATTGGCGGGCCACGTGAGCATTCATCTGCTCCACAAGCGCTGTACCCAGGTATCCTGCATCGATGAGACGCTCCGACAACGAAATGGGCGTCGTGCCGGGGAAGGACCAACCATCTTCGCCAATCGCCATGCGAAAGGCCGAATGATCAGTGCGAAATGAGCCGTCGCGGAAATTTTCAATGCCCGCGTTTTCCAGTGGCGATCGATAGGGATAGAGGGGCTGTTCGGCCAGGGCCCAACTGAGCTGGACCGGATGATCCATCAGATTGCGGCCCAGCTGATCGCTGCTGTTGGCGACTCCGTTGGGCAGTGCATCGGTGCGCGACATGAGCAGTAGTTTGGGCGTTTCAATGGCGTTCCCAGCCAGGACAAACGTGTGGGCCACGGCACGCCCTTCGCTGCCATCCGGGCGGCGGAAATGAACGCTCGTTACCCGGCCCTCGCCATCTACGTCAACAAAGTCAACGACCGCGCGGTCGATCACCTGCACCCCCAGAGCCAGTGCCTTTTGCACATGCACCGTCGCATCATACTTGGCCGCAATGGGACAGATGGGTACACAAGATGCATTGCCACAACAAGGTGGGCGATCCTGATAGGTGAGCGAGTTGCGTGCTTGCGGCGTAACGTGGACTTGCAACCCCAGGGTTTGGGCAGCCAACCCTACCTGTTTGTCGAGATAGGTGAGGGGCAGCGCGGGCATGGGAAAGTTACGACTGCGCGGTGAACCCAGATCCTGTTTGCTATCCCCAGCCACGCCAATCTCATGCTCAGCCGCGCTGTACCAAGGCTCCAGCTCGTCGTAGCTAATGGGCCAATCTTCGGCCACGCCATAGCGGGAACGCATGCGCAGATCCGCGGGCAGATGACGCAGCGTGGTACCCAGCCAATGCCAGGTTGTGCCCCCAACACTGCGCTCATAGGTGCTTTTGAAAAAGGTCGGGCCCTCCTGTACATAGTAGCTGTCGAGGCTGATGACTTTCGGGCGCGGTGCATAGTCGGTATCGGGATAGGGCGACTCAGGTGTTTTGGCCACGGCAGTACGATAGCGCTGCACCGCTTCGCCGCGCCTGATCGACGGCCCCGCTTCGAGCACAACGACCTTGGCACCCGTTTTGGCCAGATGGTGGGCAGCCAACATACCGGCCACACCGGCACCCACAATGACCACGTGCGCTTTTATGGGTTCAGCCACACAACTCCTCCTTTTTTGGGTAGCGTGAAGAATCTATTCGTTGTTTGCAGCCTCTACCTCTTCAACCTGGGCCTCAGTGACGATGCTTGCATTGTTATCCCAGGCAGTGCGCCCATGGGAGAGCACCGCCGCAATCTCTGCGGCCGATAACACATCTTGAAAAGCGGGCATTGTGCCCGCGCCATATAGCACGATCTCGATGGCGGCAGTTGGGTCGTCAGCAGTCAATATGTCGCTGCCATTCAACGCGGGATAGGTACTGCTGCCTTCTCCATCCGAGCGATGGCAGGAGGCACACTGTTCAGTATAGATCGTTGTGCCCCGGCTGATCAACTCCTCTTCGCCCTTTGCAGCCTCCGCGCCGGTGGTTCTCGCGCCGGATGCAGGTGAAGATGCAGGTGAAGGTGAAGATGCAGGTGTAATGCTCACGCTGGTCGTCGCTGTTGTCGTAACTGTCAGCGTCACCGTGGCGGCTGGCACAGGTGTCGATGGTGCGGCGGCTGGTAGCAGTGGCGTCACCCGGCGCGCCGGTGTCCAGGTCAGCACCACAGTTGGCTGCGAAGCCGATGCACTTGTCTCAGTGGATGGCGTTTCAGGTGCCCCTGTTGCCGATGGCGCAACCACGTCCGTGGCTGCTTCAGGCGTGGTCGTCGCGGTTATTGCTGCCGGAACATTCGTTGCCGCTGTTGCTGTTGCTTCCACCGTTCCTGTTAGCGACGCTGCCGGTGAGGCGGCTGGCACCGTGGTAGCAGGCGTCACAGTAGCTGCTGTGCTGGTAGCTGTTTGTCCACCATCGCCCGATTGACCGTCAGTTGCCTGGTTCCCGCGTTGACGCACCTGGCGCACCTGGGCCACCCGCACCACCGAGCTGTTGTTCTGCCATGCGTTGCGGCCATATGAGAGCACGGCCGCGATCTGCTGGTTTGAAAGTGTGTCTTCAAACGCAGGCATGGCACCGCGCCCATAGAGTACCAGCTGAATCGCCGCGCCTGGATCATCGCTCTGGAGCAGACCACTTTGGTTGAGCGCCGGATAGCTGCCCGTGCCCGCGCCATCGGGCCCATGACAGGATGAACAGTCGCGGGCATAGATTTCCTCGCCCCGATTGATCAGCTGCTGGTTGCTCAGGGCTGTTGGTGTCACTTGGCTGCTCGCTCCGGTATCAGCAGCGCCATCATTGTCTTCGTCCTGTGCCGCGGCTGTCGGTGGCGCTGGTGAAGATCCTGGCGTGGCTTGCTCGGTTGGCGCGGGTGTTGGCGCAGCCGTTGCCGTTGCCACAACCACAACAACCTCTATCCGCGCGGTGACACCGGTGGCCGTGGGCGCGAGAATTTCCAGGTCGGGTGTGGGAATGGAAGATTGAGCCTCGGAACTGCAGGCAACGAAAGCCACCAGCACTCCGCAACAGACACAGAGGGTAGACAACCAGCGGGTGGGCAACCAGTGCTGCTGGTCTACGGTCGATTTGCTTTCTGCGTGCCTCATAGCGCTATTCCTCACCACCCTCGTCTGAGTTCGATTGATTCGCTTCCTGCTGATCCTCACCTTGCTCGGGCGCGTCATCCGTGTTTGTATCACCGGGCGACTCCTCGGCTGCTGGTGTTGCCGCTCGCTGTTCACTATCGGCGCTGCTGCGCTCGTTGCTTCCTTCCTTTTCGCTCGCGCCATTGTGGTCGGTTGGCTCCGACGGCGAATAGATCTCTTGGCGTACGCGCTGCACTTCTTCCAGCGTAACGATTGATGCTTCATTGGTCCAACCGCTGCGTATGTAGGAGACAACGGCAGCGATTTCGGTCTCGGTGAGGTAGTCGCGGAAATGAGGCATACCCGCGCGTCCCGTGAAGATTACGTGCAACAGGGCGCTCGGATCCTCGGCCATAACGAATCCATTGCCAGCCAAAGGGGGAAAGGCATTGACAATGCCCTGGCCATCCAACTGATGACATGCCGCACAATATGCTGCATATACCTGTTCGCCAGTACGAATCAGTTCGTCGCCATTGGCCCCCGACGATGTTGATGATTCGGACGCGGTCGGAGTGGATTCTGCTGCTTCTTCCATCGGGGTTGCAGTTACCGTCGCCGCAGCTTCTTCCGCGGGTGTGGGCGTAGAGGATTGCATTTGTGGACTGGATGTGACGGGCTCTATCAACAGCATGGTGGTGAGCAGCGCAATCAAAAGCGCCACGCCTACCCCCATTCTTGGTCCCGTTAGTTTGGTACGTCGTATCTGATTGGTGCGTTTTGTCTGTGTTTTCATGATTATTTCCTTGGTTACGCCTCTTGCTCTTCACGTGCCCGCTGATGCAACTTGTCCAATTGTAACCAGGACGCACGAATTGTTCCTTCGATCCAGCCGGACAGGTGACTCAGGTATTCACCAACGAGATAGATGCGACCATCGGGTTCCAACAGCCGTGGGTAGAATTGCTCGCGCGTGCGCTCGGTAAAGGTGGGCCAACCGCCCAGCAGATAGGGCACACGATGCCATGCCACCGAAAAACCATTCTCGAACTGCTCCCGATATTGCGGGTGAATCTTGCTACCATGTTCCAGCGCATGCTCAATGCGCTCTTGCGCGGACATGGCACTGACTTTGATCGCTTCGGCGCCAAAGTTGTAGTACCCTTGCAGCACACCTTTTTGGCCCAGAAAACCGTGAGAGGGGTAGGCTATGCCACCAATTGTGGAGATGTTGGTGCGCGAGACCCCCCCATAAATATTGTCGTCCTCTTCCCAAAAGCGGCGACCAAATTGCAGACCAACTTTGCCCGTGGGCTCATAGGGCACGCCTCGAATCGCTTCACTCATTTCCGGCGAAAAATCCGCGGGAATATTTGCGAGAATCGTCAGGGGCAGCGCACTCACGCAATAGTCGCCGGTGATCTCTTGCATCTCGCCCGACTGGCGATCGCGAAAGACGATGCGCACGCCATTTTCGTCCTGGCGGATCTCAGTCACTTCGGCCTGATAGAGAAACTTCTCCTCGCCGATAGCATCGGCCAACGCGTAGGCCGTGCGATCCATACCGCCCACCGGCTGCATCATCGTCATCTGTTGGCTAAAGCCCGCGGCCGACGCCAAATAATAGCCCTGCGCGCGATGGATTTCGGCAGCGTAGGGCAGCAGTTCATCAAAGGCAAAGGGGCTAGAATCTTCACCGGCATGCGTACCGGCACCCGGTGGGGTGGCATAGCCACGGCGGTGAGAACCCGTGTAACGAAGCTCGTCGCGGTCCAACAGTCCCTCTCGCACCAGATAGTCTGTCAGTTGTTCAATATGTTCAGTCGTTAACTCGGCATCGAGCTCCTGATTATTGGCATATTTGGCCAGTAATTCCGCTGTGTACCCACGCATGTCCACATCTACTTCCCGATATCGCATGCGTTGCCCGGCAAGTGGACCATGCTCTCCTTCTACGTAGAGATAGTTGGCTTCCTGATAGTTGATGAACGGCTCCAGCGGTACATTGAGTTCGCGACAGTAGTGCAAAAATGCCTCGTGGTGGTGGGGAATACGCCATGGGCCGGGATTGAAATATTGCCCTTCATCAAATTCACAGACTTGCCGTTCTCCACCATACTCTTCCAACACTGTCCCCCGGCGCACGGTCCAGTTGTGACCGCCGGGTCGGTCGCGCACTTCAAGGATCTGTACATCATACCCATGACGCTCCAGTTCATAGGCCATGGTCATGCCACCCATGCCCGCGCCGAGAATAATGATCTTGACACCATTGATCTCACCATCAAGTGGCGGCAGGTCCTGGCGCACCGGTTTTGCCAATGCCCAAGAATCGAGCGTTGCCCAAACTGCAGACGACCCACCAACCGCAGCCATTGATTGCAGAAAACGGCGTCGTGAAATACCCATGGAGTTCTTCATGATCACATATTCTTCCTTTGTATCTATCGCTCTCGTATCTGATGCTCGCGTCGCTGGGTCCCGCCCGTTGTCTCCTTTCGGTATTCCTTTTGGTATTCCTTGCGGACACCACTCTATTGCTTTGGGTTGGTAGCAAAATAGGCACCAAACATGGTACCAAAAAAGGTGGACATGCCCACGGCAATCAATACTTCTGCCGCCATCCACGGCGTGGGCACGATGAAGGTCAACACGAAGGTGATGACCAAACTGAGAATCAGGCCGGCCAAAGCCGCGCCGATGGCACGCGATGTTCTGCTTGTTCGAAACATAGGTAAACAACTCCCTTATTTGCGGTTGCTGTTGAAGCCACGATGGGTTGAAGCCACGATGGTGAGCCGTCGTGGCATTTTGCATGCAACGACGGCTGTATTTGCCAACATGAGAAAGCGCGCTATGGTGCGGTTGGCTTGAAAACGGCAGATTTTTTCGTGGCCTACCAGAGAAGTAGCGGTACCGTTTTCATACAGAGCGTACTTTAGAAGGAGAGCGGTTCACCGTTGATGTAGATTCGTACTTCGCTTACGGTGTAGTATTGCAATGCCGTCTCTTCAAGTTGCGCACGCACCCGTGGCTCATCACAGACACCACCCACCTGCAATTGGCCGGTGAGATAGAGCGATGCAACACCGTTAACGATATCAATGCGCTCCACGGCAAGGTCTGAACGGTAGAGTGCGTTGTACAGACCGGATTGCCCATAGAAGCGCTCGTTGAGCGCAAAGAGTTCGCCCAGCGCGGCGGTCAGGGGTGCAACCGTTGGCTCAAATTGAACCTCTACCGGAATGACGCTATCGCCACAGCCAATTTCCAATCCACTCTGGCCTGCGTCTTCCAGCGCCACCAGATAGATGTTGGTGCGCGTGAAGTACGTTTGGCCACTGTCATCTTGTTCACCGGTCACGGTAAAGCGCCCAGAGGTGGCGCTGGCCCCACCCTGCCGGGGGACAAAGGCGGTGACCGCCAGCGCCACATTTGGGTCGACGTTGGGCACTTGCAGCGTCACCTGTGCTGTGCCGTTGCGGTTGGTGCGTGTGCTGTAAAGATCGAGCAGCTGGCCATTGAGTTCACCAATGCCATAGCTGATGCGGGTATTCATGGGAAAGCCACTGATCGCCACCTGAATGTTCGAATCGGGCGCGCCCTGACGGGGGGAGATGGTAATTTGTGGAATTTGCGTTTCACCATTGCCGGTTGCCGTAAAGACATTGGAAATGGTCTCATTGCTGGTCCCTTCCGGGCGCACAACAAAGACATATTGCGCACCGGCATTGGCGAATCCGGGCACCTGTACCTGGCGATCAATGCTGCCGTTGGCATCGGTGACCACGCGGGCAACGATGTCATATTCAGATTCAACCCGACCAAAGCCAATCTCCATTGAGCGATTGGCGGCAAAGCCGGTCGCGCGCAAGCGCACATCGGAAGCTGGCGGCCCCTGCTGTGGTGTAATCAGCACAGTTGCCCCTTGCTCGCCGCTGGTGGTGACAAACTCCTGCGAGATTGCACGGGCACCACCGCGACCAGGCACATAGGCAACGACAACAAAGCGCTCATTCACTCGCGCTTCCGTGGGTACAGCGATCTGGGTATTGAGGGTGCCACTGGCATTGGTCATGGCACGGAAGCTGGTAACCGGTTCGCTCGCGGGCGCGCCAATGCCCACGATCACCTCGGTGAGCGCGGGATAATTCTGACCCGTTACATAAAGCGTACTTCCCGCGGGTCCACTGCTCGGTTGAATGGTAATTGCTGCTTCCCCTGGTCTGTCTGGCATCTCATCATCATCACGGGGAATGTTGATGACCTGGCCGACAAAGATCAAGTTGGGGTTCGTGATCTCGGGGTTGACATTGAGGATCGCTGTCACTGAAGTGTCACAACGGTTGGCGATTTTGCGCAATGTGTCTCTGTAAACGACTGTTTCGGTGGCGCCACAGGGACCCTGCGCCAACGCTGTTTGGGGTGTACCGGTAAATGTCAATCCAGCAATAATCAGTAGAGTCCAAAGCACACGCACGCTAGAAAATATCTTCTGCAGATCACTGGCGTGTCGTTTGGGTCTCATGGAAAACTTCTCCTTTTTGCTCGCGACGATTCGTTCAATTGGGACGGTTTCTCAGAATAACCATTCCACCCCGAAATTCTCTACATTGTGGCGGTTCCACCGGGAGGGTGGGCCACTCTGTAGCTGAATTTCGGGGTGGATGTGCACTCATTCATGCAGCTCAACCCGGTTTACCCGGCGAGCTGATTGGCATCTGGGAGCAACTGCTGTTCAGCGTCTCCCGGTATCTGCTAACGCAAACCCAGATCATAGCCCAGCTCGCGCCAGAAGCTATTCCATTCCGCGGCGATCTCTTGGGTAAACAGACCATTCTCCTCAAAGCTATCACGCTCGATCTGTGGTGCAGTTTGCAGCGTATCCAAATCGATATTGGGGGTGAATGTGAATTCGCCATTAGCGGCGGTCACATCAAATGCACCAAAGGGCATGGCAACCAGATTTTCATTGAGAAGCCCGCCGTAATCGACAACGGTGTACGGAGCGTTGCTGCCACTGAGATCAATGAGCAGATCGTCCAGCGCACCTTGGGCACCAAAGCCAGTGTCAGCCAGATTGAAGTCAATGAGATTCGAGACGTACATCACTGTCTGTGCATCGGTGGCACCATAACCAGGATCCACGTTGTTGTCATTCCAGAAGTCGACGATCGCATCATTCCAGGTGGCATCTGCCACATTCGGCCACTCGTCATCTACTTCTGGCAGGGCATCCAGCTGTTCTTCCGCAACATTGAGCGTTAGTTCATTTTCCGCAACCCAGTTAAAGGCACTGAGCGGCACGGGAATCTCGCGATCGCCCAAGTCGAGGAATCCACCGTATTCAAGGGTAGCAAAGAGGATATTGCCGCTCTCGACATCGATCAACAGATCGTAGATCTCGCCAATATTGTCACCGTTCAAATTGTAGATGTTGTAGCCCAGCAACGTTGAGGCACGAACGAGCGATCCTTCGGAGCCCGCCACACCACGGATTGCATCCAGGTCGCCGGTTTGATCATCGATGGCTGCATCTTCGTCTACATCAAGTTCTTCCTGTGTTGCCGGATCGGTCATGGTCGGCCCATAACCCAGACCACCCCAATAGGTGTTGGCATCGTTGTAGAGCGTATCCGCATCGGTTACGACATTACCCACGGAAACACGCGGGGCATTCTCCAACATTGTGGCATCGACCCCTTCAGCGAAGATCAGCTGATTTTCTGTCATAGAAAAACTCATTGCGTCAAAGGGCACGGCAACCAGCTCGTCGCCATAGAGGGTGGGATCGTAGCTAAGCAATGCATATTTGACTTTGCTTTCACCGAGATCAATCAACATGTCGCCAACTGTGCTGGCGCCGAGGCCAACGTCGGCCACGCCGTAGCCGGTGATGTTGGAAACAAGGGCGATTGAATCATTTGCTTCGGTGATGTCAGCAATTGGTTCCAAGCCACTGTCGCGCCAGAAAGTAGCAATTTCATCGTCCCAGTTGGGGTTGCTGAGATCAGGCCATTCTGTGCCCAGATCAGGGAAAGCATCGAGCGTGTTCTCATCGATGTTCAAGATGAGTTGACCCTCAGGACCCCACACAAAGGCACTCAGCGGCATCGGCAACTCTGTATCACCGATATCGAGAAAGCCGCCATATTCCAGCGAGGCATAGAGCACATCACCGGTCTCGATATCAAAGATCAAATCTTCAATTTCGCCGGAAACTTCACCATCGCTGTTTTCAAAATCATAATCCAGCAAAGATGAGGCAACTATCAACAGGTCGCTGGCATTGCCAACACCTCTGGTCGCAGTGGTTGTCTGCGGGATCTCATCTGCGGTTGTACTCTCTGTGGTCGCATCATCAACCGTCTCTGGGTCGACGACGACTGCGGGCTGCTCAATGGCACAGGCGCTCAACATCAACGCCATGGCCAACAGGAGCGCCAATATTCGGATTGGGTAACTTCTCGGTTTCATCTGTTTCTCCTAAATCGATAAAGCTGTTAAATCTGTGAGTTGCTGCTCTGGTGATCGGTTTGCATGATTGGATTGCAGTGTACTTGCACCCACATACTCGATACCTGACTTGATATTTGCACCAAGCGAGCAGAACTCGTCTACACCTATATAGTGTTGCACGTGACTGGCGAGAAATGCATGTGTATCTCTATATACCGTAGTTATAGGTTACTTATAGTTATGGGTTATCTGTGTTCACGGGCGGCGCTATTTCAGGCCAGCTACGCTAACAAGAGCGGAACGTACCGATTCGAGCCAACCGTGGCCGCGACGACAGGACCGTTGCTTTCGTGTTCCACAGCCGCGTTCGTGCGTCGCTTCTGTCAACTGTGAGTGGTTCAGAAGTGGAGGAATGTCAACGGGGAGGAGTAGGGGCCTCAGCTGATCCAGTAGAGTACGCCCAGTGTGCCGAGATAGAAGATCCCGACCGCCACGGAGTCGATCCCCATGCGCAAGAACACCTGATCACGGCGTTCGATCAGACCAACCAGATAGGCGCAGGTGACAACGATGCCCATGGCCACGGTGAAGAGAGCCGACGGTTCGCTAGCCGTCAGGATGGGACCGTCGCGATAGCTCAGGTCGGCCAACAGCACCAGGGCAACCATGATGCTGTTGCTGCCAAAGATGTTGGAGACGGCCATGCTGTAATTGCCGAGACGCACGGCAGTGATCGCCGTGCTTAGCTCTGGCAACGACGTGGAAATGGCCAACAGTGTGGCACCCACAAAGCTGGCACCCAGACCAGTCTGTTCTGCCAGCGCCTCCCCCACCCAGGCCAGCACCATGCCCGCCACCAGAATGACCGATGTGCCCAACAGAAAAAAGAGAATGAGTCGCTGCAAAGACCATTCCGTATACCGTTCTCGCAGTTCGGCGACACTCTGTTCATCCGTATCGTCTAAAATCTGCTCGACAGGTGTGTCGGGCCGCCAACGCTCATTGCCTTGATAGCGGTGGGAGAGATAGAGCGCCAGCAGATAGGCACCAAAGAGCAGTATCGACCAGAGACCAACCCCCCACAGGGCAAAGATCTCGCCAGCGGTTACCGCGGCCATGGTTAACCCCAACAACAGGGCCAGCAGCACTCCCTGCAACAACAGCGTTGGCCGCGGCGTGAAAAAGGTCAGGGCCCTACGCAGCAACATCACGTCGACAACGGCCAAAATCGCGGTCTGCATCACCACCCCACCAAAGAGATTGCCGAGAGCCAGGCTGGCGTTACCACCGGCAGCCGCCGTCATGGTGGTGCCAATCTCGGGTGTTTCGGTTGCCAACGCCAGGAAGACCAACCCAAAGAAAGCTTTGTCAAAGCCGGTCAATTCGGCAATGGCATCTGCATAGCCAGAGATCCGGCTGCCCGCGATCCAAACCGCTATCGCGGCAAGACAAAAGATGCCCAAATTGAGCAAAACAGAAAACGATTGAAAATCGAGTAAAGGCATAAAGAGTTGACCTAATCGCCCGGGAAATCGGCACCACCCAATGTTAGCGTACAGCTGTTGGCGTGGGTGTTGTCACCACTATTGGCGCTAGTCCCAACACGGTATCGGGTTGCACCACTGCAGCTTGGTTGTTCCAACTGTTGCGAATGTAACTGAGGATCGCCGCAACTTCGTGGGCACTCAATGTCGAATGGAAGGCAGGCATGGTTCCGCGGCCATAGAGCACAGTCTGGATCAGCGGCTGTGGCACGTCGTTGGTCACGAAAGCGTTCTGGTTGAGCGCGGGAAAGCGATTCAGGTTGCCCTCACCGTTAGCATAGTGACAGACAGCGCAGTGGACTTCGTAGAGCGCTTCTCCGCGACTAATGAGTGCCGCAGGTTCGACAGCTGCGAGCGGCGTCTCGCCCTCCGGCAGGCCGGGCGCTGTTCGGCTCGGTGTGGCCCAGTAGATCTCTGCTAATGTCACTGGTTGCTCCAGCCCACGCGGGTTTGGCCCCAATCCCGGTGGAATGGTGGCCGCCTGCCGACAGCCAACCATCATCACCGTGAGCAGCAGTGTCCCCAACAGCTTGTAGCTGCGACAGCCCAAGTTTCTGTCCATGCTCAAATCCAATCACAGAGCACCAGGAAGTAGGCTGGCACCCCCGACAGCAGAATAAAGAGTGTAAACAGACCATTCAACCATGCGCCAACAAAGGCCATGAAAGGGGGATAGCCATGCTCGGCTGTCGTGGCCGTTGCCCCATGCTCTGCTTGTTGCCAGTGACGCAGCGCAACGACCGTGCTGTAAGCAGTAATCGCCGCGGCAACAACGGTCAACAGGATGATCCAGAAAGAGATGGCTTCCAGCCCCAAGAGACGGTAGCGGAGGGTACCCGCGACACAGCTCGCTTCGGCCAAAAGATAGCCGATCAGAAAGTAGAGACTGTACACGATCGGGCCGCTGGCCAGAACAAACCAGAGCCAACGGTTGCGGCGCCGAATGGGCGCGGCATGATGGATCTGGTTGTCCGGCGGCTGTTGTGTAGCTGGTTCGGTCATTGCTCGTTTCCGTTCTAGCTGAGGTATCGTCTGGCTACAAAGCGTGAAGGAGTGCGCTGGATGGGTAGCTGCCTGCAGGGGCAAGAGCATCGTTGGTCAAGTCCGGCTTGCGCAACCGCGGCGACGTACTCGTTGCGATTTGCCCAGTGGCGTAACTACCACGGCAGGTAATCAGGCCATGCAACCTGAGTGCAAACGGCAACCCAAATATCGATAGACATTTTTCCCCAAATGTCAACGCGATCGAGCCTTGTCGCACTGCCGTTACATTTGTACAGCCCATACCTGCCCCCTATCTACATCATACCTACACAAAATAGGGAGAGAGATAGAGAGTCCCGCCCAGCACCGCCCACAGGGCCAGCGCGGCGTACCAATAGAGTGCACCGATATCAACGGCAATGTGTTCGCGGGGCGAGTAGCGCCCGGCCCATGCCCAGATCTGGGTGAAGAGATTTTGTGCCAACCCGCCAGCGAAGATCACCGCGGCAAAGATTGAAAGCGTGTGATA
The DNA here is from genome assembly GCA_965228585.1 of Caldilineaceae bacterium. Taxonomy (GTDB): domain Bacteria; phylum Chloroflexota; class Anaerolineae; order Caldilineales; family Caldilineaceae; genus JAHBVH01. Next base: position 1,074,761 of record CBDDHX010000009.1, on the reverse strand, counting down.
GAGCGATCCATAGGCGTTAATGGTGTGATCAAACGGGACCTGGCGCAGATCCAGCACAATGCAGCCAATTGCGGCCGCGCCCAACAGAAAAGCAACAAGCAGTCCACCGCGCAACCCGGCCTGATCGTCCCGACCAATGCGTCGATTGGCCCAGAACATGGCCGCGGCCGCGCCGATGGCACAGAGGGTGGCAATGCTCGGCAAAAGGAGTTCGGGCCGCGGCAGATTGCCAAAGGGCCAACTGCTGTGTTGCAGCCGGATGTAGAAGTAGCTAAAGACAAAGATTGCGGTGCTGATTGCGAGCAACAGAATCATCAGCCACATTGACCAACGGTTGATCATGGGGCTGCCATTGGGATAGACAGCAATGTTATGTTTGCGCTCAAAGGCCAACTCGCGTTCGGTGGTTGGTACGGTATCGGGCCAATGCCAGCCAAGCAGCCCCACGAGCATAATCACCAAGCCACCGAGCACCAACAGCCGCAACGTGAAGATCTCGGCGGCGAACATGGTAATCACACCGACCGCGGTCACGGCCGGCCAAATCGAGGGGCCAGAGACACGGAAAATCTCCGTGGGCTTGGCTTCCAACACCGACGTCGTGAGCGCGGCCCGCCAATGCAGCGGCCAACCGGCCAGTTCATTGAGCATGGCCCGCAGCGGCTCTTCCCCCTTGTGAATGCTCTGCTGCTCCCAGAGCGGGCTGCGGCTGTGGACAATCGGCAGCTCGGCAAAGCCGTAGTTCGGTGCCGGGAGATCCGTGCCCCATTCCAGTGAATCCGCGCCCCAGGGATTGGCCGCGGCCTTTTCGCCATTACGCAGGCTGTAAAAAAAATTGACTAGAAAGACCAACACACCGAGTGCCAGAATGAACGAACCGACAGTCGAGATCATGTTGTAGATATCCCAACCCTGTCCAGCTTCATAGGTATAGACGCGCCGGGGCATACCCAGAAAGCCAACAATGTGCATCGGGAAAAAGGCGATGTGAAAGCCAATGAAAAAGAGCCAGAAATTCCACTGCCCCAGCCGCTCGTTCAATTTACGCGCGGTAAAGAGTGGGATCCAGTAATAGAGCGCGGCAAAGATGGGAAAGGTGACACCGCCGATGAGCACGTAGTGAAAGTGCGCCACCACAAAATAGGAGTCGTGTACCTGCCAATCAAAGGGCACAACGCCGACCATTACGCCCGTCAGGCCTCCAATCACAAAGGTGAAGAGAAAGCCCAGCACAAAAAGAAACGGCGTCTTCCAAACGGGACGACCATACCAGATGGTGGCGATCCAGGCGAAAATCTGAATGCCAGCGGGTATGGCAATCATGATGCTGGCTACGGAAAAGAAGGACATGGCGACCTGGGGCAAGCCGGTGGTGAACATGTGGTGTACCCAAAGCGCAAAGCTCATGAACCCAGTGATGATCAGGGCGATGACAATGTAGTTGTAGCCGACCAGCTGTCGCCGCACAAAGACCGGCACGATCGCCGAGATGAAACCGGTGGCGGGAATAAATTGGATGTACACTTCGGGGTGGCCAAAGATCCAAAAGAGATGTTGCCACAACAGCGCGCTGCCCCCAACATCTGGGTTGAAAAACTGGGTGCCCAATTTGCGGTCAAGTTCCAACAACAGGCTGGCAACTAGCAGTGTGGTAAAGGCAAAGAGAATCGCCACCGCTGTGATTAGATAGGCCCAGGCCAGAATGGGCATTTTATTGAGCGACATCCCCGGTGCACGCATGCGCACAACTGCAATGATGATCTCAACGCCCGCGGCAATCGCGGCAACTTCGGCCACCCCCAACCCCAAAAGCCAAAAATCAAGTGGCAGCCCCGGCGAGTATTCGGGACCGCTCAGTGGCACATACGCGAACCAGCCAGCGTCTGGCACGGCGTTGAAGAGAAAACTGGCGTAAAAGAGAATGCCACCCAGCATAAAGGTAAAAAAGCTGAATTGTCCCAGACGCGGGAAAGGCATCTCGCGATTACCCAGGAGAAAGGGCAAAATAAAGATGGCAAATCCCTCTAGCATCGGCACGACAAAGAGATACATCATCGTCGACCCATGCATGGTAAAGAGTTCGTTGTAGGTGTCGGGGCCAAGGAGAGTGCTTTCAGCACGAAAGAGCTGCATGCGCATCAACAACGCCAGCAGACCACCGGTCAGGAAAAAGATGAACGCGGTCATCATGATACGCCCGCCCAGCGCATCATTTTGCAACGCCTGGAACCAGCCCAGCACCCCTGGCGGATCATCCCACAGTCGGGAGAGGCGGTCGTGGAGCGGTTCAGTTGGGTAGATGACGTTGGGTTCACCATCCACGGTTCGTTCACGTGGCATGGTGTCGGTTGTCTTAGCGGGGGCACCGGACTCGGTTGTCATAAAGTATCCTCTTCAGTGCTGCCTTTAGTGCATTCGTCACAAGTTAAGCAAAATGCGCATCTGTCAAATTGTAGTTGAAACGCCCGAAACATACTGAAAAACGCCGCAAACAGACGTTAATCGGTGCGCACCTGCCGATTCTGGGGCGAATAGAAGGTCATTGATGGAAATAAACGCCGCTTCGTTGAGAAAACTCAGGCCAGTTGCCTCGAATTTTTAAGATTAGAGCCGTCAATCAGCCATGACGTACTGGGAAATTTCTTAACTTGTGACCTATGCGCTAAGGATTTTTCCCACAAAAAGTGTCAGAGTGGGAAAGAGATTGATACAAGATCTCAATAAGTACAACGTTACACCCTTTTTGATCTTGGAGGCACTATCGCCTGATGTCAGGTCGAGGTATATCACTGTTCACTCAAACTCAATGGAGACCAAATCAGTTAAACCTACGGTTTTTCATTCTTGATTAGATTTTGACGTATACTCTCACTGAGATAGATTTTTCCAGCAAGTACTTGTTTGATGGCAACGGCGAGTTCCTTTGGTTTGCCTTTTTCCAAATAGCCACATGCACCGGCAGCCAGTGCCATCTTTACATAAACCATATCCTGATGACCGGAAAGCATAAGGCAACACAAATCTGGCTGTAACTGCTGCAACTGACCGACTAATTCTATCCCACTCATACCAGGCAACGAGACGTCCACAATGACAAGTTTCGCATTCGCTTCCGGAATTGCTATCAGCGCCTCTTCCGCACTATCAGCAATTCCGCAGATCGTTACATCGGGGAACCGCCTAAGGTGGGCATGTAACGTCTGCTGCATGATTGGATGATCTTCAACAATATAGATGTTAGTTTTCACCACGAGATCGCTCTTACCATTCCTACTACCTGTCACTAGCGGGTTCATTGGTCTGGTCATCTAAAGCAATAGACAGAATAATTTCTGTACCCTCACCCGGTGAAGAGATAATTTTCATATGACCCCCAAAGAGCATCAGCCGCTCTCGAACACTGAAGAGACCAAAGCTGTCGTCATGTTGTACTTCTGCTGCGTCCACATCAAAGCCACTACCGCCATCACGGACTGTGATAATGATCTCTCCATTTTCGCCGTCACGCAACTCGACCGTTGCCTGCTGGACTCCAGCATGTTTAACGACATTAAAGAGCAACTCGCGTACAACCTGAAAGAGCAGCACCCGCATATCTTCAGACAAAATGTGGAAGGGATGTTCGGCTACAATGTCAACATTTAGATTATGCGTTTCAGCCATCTGTGTTGCCAACCACTGTAATGCAATCGCTAAGCCATCCTCTTTTAAAATGGGTGGACTCAGATCGACTGTGAGCAGACGCGTGATCCGAATTGCTTCATGTAGCCAGCCCGATGTTTCCTCTGCCTGCTGCCGCAATTCGACCTGCTCAGCGGGTAAGTCCTCCATTATATCCGTTACATGTATCTGAACCGCATACAGCAACTGCTGGAGGTCATCATGCAGCGTCTGTGAGATGCGACGGCGTTCCGCTTGTTCAGCCATTGTCAGGTTTGAGACCAGATTACGTACTTGCGCCGTACGTTCATGTACCCGTGCTTCCAGACTTTCGTTCAGTTGATGCAACCTGTCCTCTATTTGCTTACGCTCTGTGTTATCACGTAAGACCTTGGCAAAGCCACGCAATGCGCCGTCGGGGAGGTAGAGTGCTGTCATAATTCCACTGGACCAGAAAAGGGAGCCATCCTTTCGCTGATGCCAACGTTCGTCTTCCGCCTGTCCGTCACGGACGGCTATCTCCATTTCTGCTTCAGGCACACCTGCCGCACGATCTGCTTCATTGAAGAGAAGTGCAACCGACTGACCGGTTATTTCGCGGTCGGTATACGCAAAAATCCGTTGTGCGCCACTGTTCCAGGTCGTAATTATCCCCACTTCGTTCATCATAAAAATCGCATAATCCGATACACCCTCTACCAGTAGCCGATATCGTTCCTCACTCTGTCGCAGTGCCTCTTCTGCCTGTCGCCGTTCCGTGATATCGACAAAGGTGATGACGATCCCATCAATCTTGTTCTCGACGGTACGGTACGGGCGGAGCCGAATGAGGTAACAATGTCCATCCCGGCTCCACGCCTCGCGCTCAATGGAACCTAGGTCATCCAGTACCGCCTGTGCATCCTGCTCCAGCGTTGTGTACCTTAATTGGTGGTTAAAGAGATTGACAGGACGTCCAAGATCACTCTCGACGATACCGAAGAGATCCGTAATGTGGGGTGTAAATCGCTTGATATACAAGTTGAGATCGAGAAAGAGCGTACCAATCTCGGTGGCAGTCATGAAATTCTGCAGATCGCTGTGCGCCTGCGAGATCTCGTCCAGTTTGTTCTTCAGTTCATGATTGACTGTCTGCAACTCTTCATTCATCGATTGCAGTTCTTCTTTGCTCGTTTCCAGTTCCTCGGCGGTAGATCGATATTCCTCATTTATCGATTGTAATTCTTCATTGGCCGCACGCAACTCCTCAATTGCAACATCGTGCTCCTCCTTCATCTGCTGAACCCGTTGCTGTGTACGCAGCAACTCGGCACGCGCTTGCAAATCGCTCTCCACTTCGGCATCCGTTGTTGAATCATCCTGTGTAGTGTCGAGGGGAGGACCCTCAATGAAGACAACTAGCGCCAGCCGTACTTCATCTTCCCTGCGACGGACAGGACGCACCATTAACTGCACGCCGTGCGGCGCACCATTGAATTGAACCGGAATCACTGGGGTTAACGTCGGTTCATTATGTGCAAAGGCCTGATGCAACGCCGAGCCAAGTGCCGGTCGCAGCTCAGGACGCACGGTGTTTATGATTTTATGCGTGGGCCGTCCACCGGGCGGTTGTAAATAGCGCCCCGCACTCTCGGACAAGTGGAGAGTGTTGAAATCAGCATCCACCAGAATGCTCGGGGGACCCTGTTCCTCCAGCGCCTGCCGATGAGTGTCGTCTTGCAGCAAGGGTTCTTGCCTTGAACGGCGTATGGGGGCAAGAGGGTAACTTGGCTGCGCCAAAACCAGTTCGGGCAAGGCGGGACGCCTCTCCCCCGAGTGTTCGCGGCTTTGATAGATGCGGTATTCTTTGTTAATAACTCGAAACAGGCTGGAGTAGCCTTCCGCGCTTTCTGAACTGCCTAAGAACAGGTAGCATCCCGGCTTCAAGGCATAGTGAAAGAGCGTAAAAACTTGCTGTTGTAACGGGCGATCCAGATAGATCAGCAAATTACGGCACGAAATGAGATCAAGTTGCGAAAACGGTGGATCTTTCAGCAGACTGTGGCTGGCAAAGAGGACCAGGTCTCGCACTTCCTTTTTGATCCGATAATACTGTCCTTCTTTGGCAAAGAAGCGGCGTAGCCGCTCCTCAGAAACTTCGGCTTCAATGCTTTCTAAATAGCGTCCTTCACGGGCCGTCGCCAGCGCTCCTTCATCCAGATCAGAGGCGAAAATCTGGATCTCGACTTGTGCCTCGGCAAGCGAAACCTGTTCCAGTAGGAGCATGGCCAGCGAATAGGCTTCCTCCCCCGTGGCACAGCCTGGCACCCAGACCCGAATCTGAGCGTCCGAGTTCCCGTTCGCCAGCAACTCCGGGATGACCTCTTCAATCAATGTCTCAAACGCCTGCGGATCACGAAAGAAGGCGGTGACCGAAATCAGAAGATCCTCAAAGAGCGCTTGCGCTTCTTCAGCCGTCTGCAACAGGTAATGCAGATAGTCGCTAAAGGATTCTTGTCCACTGACATGCAGGCGACGTTCGATCCGACGTAAGACAGTAGCCCGTTTGTAGTTGTTAAAATCATGTCCAGTGCGATTACGCAGTTGAATAAGGATCTGACGCAATGCCTCCTCTTCACGCGCCGCCAACTGTTCGGGAGCGGTCAGGAAGTGATGTTTGCTCCGCACCAGATCCGGCAGACGCTCCGCCAGATCCCGAATCGGCAAGACCAGATCCGCCAGTCCAGTGCCAATGGCACTGCGCGGCATTGAGCCATATTCCGCCTCCTTCGGCTCCTGAACCAGGACCAACCCACCCCGCTCCTTCACTGCTTTCAACCCACTAGTACCATCACTGCCACTACCAGAAAGTACGAGCGCAAAGCCATCCCCATGTGTTTCGGCTAGTGAACGGAAAAAATAGTCGATCGGCATCCGCAAGCCCCGCTGTTCCTGAAACTCAATCAACGACAACTCATTGTCGGTGGCAATCAGTTGCTGATTCGGCGGGATCACATAGACATGGTCGGGTTGGAGCGGTACAGTTTCCATGACCTGGATGACCGGCATTGAGGTGCGATTGCCCAGAATCGTCGCCATTTCACTGCGATATTCTGGATGGAGGTGAACGATCACCACATACGCCACCCCCAAATCCGGGGCAACCGCCTCAAAAAATGTTTGGAGCGCGGCCAGTCCTCCCGCCGACGCACCGATTCCGACCACCATAGTGTGCTGCTTGCTGTGTGGTTGATCGGTTTGGTGCTCTTCGCTACTTACCGGCACTGCATTGAGTTTGTTCTCTTGTGGTTTATTCATAGGTTCCTTTGGAGCGATGACAGGGAGGAGTGCAGTCCTGCGCGCAAGTGACACGACAACAATAGTACGGGTTTTCACCGTTAAATAGTATCTTGTTTACGTTTGTTCGGCAAAAGGTGTTCACTTTCTCAAATGACTTTGACGATGAAGACTTCCTCCTGAATCGTCGCTCAGTCAGAGAATCTTCCAGGACGAGAGGCGGCGTTGAAATGATTATCTGCACCTGTGTAGCAGGCAAGGAGGCAATTGTTTACCTTCAGGATAGCGTACCCGAAAAAGTGCCAATCTGCATTTACTGACACTTTTTGCAAGAAAGTCTTTAGTCCATTGGACACAAGTTAAGATTGTTCGAGAACAGTTAAATTGAGGAAATGCTGGGCATCGGGTGCTCGTGATCGATGATGGCGCGTGGCCGGCTCGCCGCGGCCCTGCGAGTACATCTCAACTGGAAGGAAGCTGCGCATGTTGTACCGACCAATTGCATAACAAAACACACGCGGGGCTACCTATCGGTCGATTGCCCCGCTCCTATTCCAGTGTTGCCAGATAGGCAAGCAAGGCTTGCAATTCCACGCCAGTGAGTTGACTCGCGGGCATCAGATTGCCCGGCTTAATGTGCTGGGGATCGGCAATCCAGCCGCCCAAATTGGCGATATTGTTCTCGATCGCCGCGGACGCCAGTGTGCGGCGGCTGGCCAGATGCGTCAGATCTGGCCCCAGGTTGCCAGTGGCATCGGTGCCTTTGATCGCGTGACAGTTCATGCAGTTGGCATCAAAAAAGAGCTGCGCTCCTTGCTGTGCCAGCGCATCCGTTGGTTTGGCAGCCGGTTGTTGCTGTTGGGCCACCCATGCATCAAACTCGGCCTGTGGCTGCGCAATCACCAAGAAATCCATTTTTGCGTGTTGCACGCCGCAAAACTCGGCACACTCGCCGCGATAGATCCCGGGCTCACTTGCCTCTAGCCAGAGCGAATTGGTCATGCCGGGCATCAAATCCATCTTGCCCTGTAGCTCTGGCACCCAAAAACTGTGAATGACATTGGACGAACTGAGCACAAATTGCACCGGACGATCGACGGGAATGTGAATCTCATTGGCCGTGGCGAATTGTTGCTGTGGATATTGCACCTCCCACCACCACCGACGACCAATGACGTGAATCGTTAACGCATTGGAATCAGCGGGGCTGGCAATGGCACGCAGCGTCCAGATTGTTGCGCCAAAGACCACCAGCAGGATTATGGCGGGAATCACAATGCCACCCCACACCACCAGCCGTGTGCCGCCGCGTGGCTCATCCAAGCTGCTCTGGTCTGACGGTCGGCGGCGGACGAGTGCCCACCCCAACAGGCCACAGACCACGAGGAATACAGCTGTTGCCAGCCAGAACAATAGCCACCAGAGATCGGTGATCGATTGGGCGGCGGGCCCTTTGGGATCGAGCATAGAGGGAGCATTGGCACAGCCAGCGAGCAAAAGCAACAGGGGAATGAGCGCTACAGGCCAGATCCAGATGCGGTAGCAGGCTCCAGCGGAATTCCAATTCATCACGTGTGGATCACTCCTTTAACTGCGGTGATTTTGAGCGGTGCGCCTGGGCGTCGACAGTGAACGTCAGTGGGGGCACAGATGGCAATACCGTTGCCCACACTCGCCTGAACAAACGAATTGGCAAATGTGGATCTCATAGAGAAAGCAAATAGACCTTGCTCCTCGCGGAGTGTGCATTCTCTCGTGCGCACGTTCAGCGTTAGAGAACGCTGATTCCTCCATTGTGCAACATGTAAATGATTGCTCAATCAGCATTGGTATGTGTGGATCGAATGGCCACCTGGAGCAGACACGCTAACCAGCAATGGTACACCCGCAAATCAGTAAGCAGCAGTACACTCGGTGGTTTGCTACTGCTGCATTAATGGTTGCACAAAGCAGACAGTGACTCGTCTATCGAGATACATTCCAAGGCACAAAAAACGATATATCTTTGGGTAAGGGTTCAGAATTGGGGCATGGTGCAAAAGGAGAGGGTTCAGCGTACCTTTTGAAAGGTAATTTCATAGGAGAAGTGGATCGCCTGAATCGGCCATGCGCATTTGATCTCCAGCGTGGGACACGCGCCATACTCATAGCTCTCGTCCCCCAGCTTGCCAACCAGATCGGGCAGGTGGGGAAAGGCCAGGCCCATCTGGTTGGAGGTTTGGCTGGTAACCGGGCCAGAGGGATCCGAGGCGACACGCAGCTTGAACGGCTCCCAATACATGGTAATTTCGGCCTTGCCCGGCCCTTTACCGCCCGTGGTTACCGTGCCCTTTTCGCCCACCAAATTTTCGACCACCGCGCCATCAACGCCATTGCCGTTGGCGTCGAGCACCGTGAGGAAGATATGATGCTGAGCACCGCTGTCGCGGATGCCGCCATTGTTTTCGCCCAGACCCAACAGCCGAAAATGCACGATCTGATACTGTGCATCGGGATTAAAATCGCCCGCGCTCGAAGCATGAGGATCCACAACAGGCAAGCTAGGGGCCTCGGCAACGGCTTCTTCGACCGGGGGCGGAGTTGACGTTGGTGCCACCGGTAATGGCGTGGGCTGCACAGGCGTTGGAATCGGCTCGGCCACGGCCACGGCCTCCGCATTGGTCACGGTGGCCAGCTCGCCATAGATCCATGCGCGCTGGCCATCGACACAACAGATCTGCCACCAGCCGCCATCCGCGCTGCGAGCCAGCAGATCAAACGCGGCCCGCGCTTCGGCACCGCCAACGACGGCAAAGCTGGTGCCGGGGCCACTACGCAAATTGACCGCGGCACCCGCCACCACCAGTTGTGGGGTCGCTGGTTCTGCCGAGGTAACAGCGGGAAGCGTTGCAACAGCTGTTGGTGCCAGCTGCACGGCGGTTGTCGTGGCAGCTGTGGCCGTAATAACGGCTGTCGCATCCATTTCACCAATTGTGTTTTCCGATGTTACCGTCGCGGTCATGGGGACCAAAGCGATCGGCGCAGCCGTTGGCGCTTCTGTGGCAGCGGCTGCGCCGGCAGCCTCCACAGGCGTCGGGGTATAGGTGGGCACAGCCGCGTACGTGGGTGCACTGGTGGGCATGGCAGTCGGTTCCGGCCCCATGCCACAGCCCACGAGCACCACCAGCAATGTGGGGATGAAGAGCATTATATTCAGGCGCACTGTGACATGTTGGATTGCATGTTGAAAAGAGAGCATTGCAGATTTCACCAGAAAGGGTCTACGTGAGACGACGGTGCCCCTGAGCAAGTCGGGCGCAAAAGATAACGGTTGTCAATTCTACCGGAAGTGTGGACCAATTGAAAACTACTGCATGGTCCGATGGGTAGCGAGGCCAACAATGACAGCCACAGTGGGGGTGACCCAGCCACAAAAAAATTGCTCAACCAGCCCAGGTGGATACCAAGGGCCGGTCGAGCAATTGATGAAGTCGAGCAAACGATAAAGCCACCCGCCAACGTCACCCGTCCACGAATTCACCCCAAAAGCAACAAAGAACAGCGACCCTTCATGCCTCTCGTGCTTTTCGTGAACTTCACACTCTTCGTGCCCCTCGTGAACTTAATGCCCTGTGTACTCTTCGTGCCCTTCGTGGATCACCAGCTTTCTCAACACTCCAACCTATTTTGAAGCTAGCAGAATCAGCTAAGCCGCTGCCCGCTCACGAAAGCCAAGCGCATAAACATCTGCATCATTGAAGAGAATGCGCAGGCGGACCGGCTGCCCCGCCAACGCGCTCACGTCGCTGCCCCCCTGCCAACGGATCACACCTTCAATTTCGTCGCCATAGGTGGCCACGGCGTCAGCCAAGGTGTAACCGGGGATCGGCTCACCCGTTTCACGCTGCAACTCCACCCGAATCGTACCCGCGGCCGACGTCGCGTAGTTCATGGCGAGTTCGTTGCCACTGAACCGCACGGGATGGGTCACCACTTCGCCTTCTGCATACCCCGCGTGGAGCGAGGCAAAGCCATCCATGCGCAGGGTGCCCCGTTGGAGCCGCACCGACGGATCGCGATAATGGTCAACCCAGTAGATCGAGAGCTCATCGGCTGCGGTGGGCACAATTCCCCACGCCACCCCCATATTGCGATCGGTCCAGTTGAGCGGATCACGTCCGGGACGAATAAAAGCTTCCAGAAAGGTGCGATCCCACTGCACCCCATCGCGACTGCTCATGAAGACGGCGTCACTCACACCTTGGTGAGCGTGGGGCAGATCGCTTTTGCGGTCGTAGACAAAGCGCTTGGGAAAGGCGAGATAGAGGTGGGGCGCACGGAAGTAGCTGACGGTGGCGTTGGTGTAGAAATGCTCCAGCGGTGCGTCACCAAAATCGAGCCACTCGCCCGCGGGCCAGTTGGTCCAGTCCGTGCTTTTGGCATATTTGATCGAGCGAATCCCCAAGCCCTCTGCAGTCTCGGCGGGGACAAAGTCGCGGTAAAAGGCAACATAGGCCGCACGCGTCGCATCCCAATAGACCAGATTTTGCGAATCAAAGTAACCGTCGGTAATGATCGGCTCGTCGCGCAACTTTTCCCAACGATAGCCATCGGGCGAAACGTAGGCCATGAGCTGCGCCTTGCCATCGATCTTTTCCCGGCTCACCGCCTTGAAGCGCTGGGCTGGATCCGCGGCGGGGTTGGAATCGACAAAGGGGGCAAAGCAGTGGGCCAACTCGCCACGACAGACGATGCTGTTGTCGGTTGATCCCTCCCACTCAAAGAGGCCAAGGTTGGGCCGCTCCCAATGAATGCCGTCGTCGCTCAGCGCCACCGATGTCACACAATATTCATCGTTGCCCTTGCCCATGGTACAGACACCACGATAGTAGAGCCGGTATTGCTCGCCATCGTGCAACACCGTTACGTAATAGGAGATCGGCCCCTCCCACGGAGCATCAAAGTGCAATGCTACATCTCGCTGCACGGGCGAATGCAACTCCAACCGCGCCCCATCCATCCGTTCGATCAGCCATTGATCGACCATAAGTTCCCAGCGTGAACCAATGTCACGAATCATTGTTTCTCCTCAAGCTACGGTACATCATCGGATTTTCATCCCCAATATGAAGTATTCCCAACTTTTGCGCCGAGCATGCATTGCCCTCCCCCAACCACTGCCATGGCTCCGACCAACAGCGTGCATTGCACAGGTGCAGCAACAGTACGCTGACCCTTTAGACCGCGCGATTGGAGCGTGGATTGAGTGCATCGTTCATGCCGTCACCCAAGAAATTGATGCCCAATGTAGCCACGGCCAGCGTGATCGCGGGCACGGCAACCAGCCAAGGCCGATAGGACCAGCTCCCAATATTCGATGCAATCATGTTACCCCAACTCGCCTGTGGGGGCTGCACACCAATGCCGAGATAGCTCAACGAGGATTCCGCAACCATCGCGCCCGAAAAATTAAAGGTCATGGTCACAATGACGGGGCCAATGGCATTGGGTAGCAGATGGCGCATGGCAATTTGCAATTCGGGCACACCAATTGATTTGGCGGCGAGCACATACTGTTCCTCGCGCAGCGAAAAGATCTGCCCCCGGATCAGACGAGCATAGACCGGCCACTGCACAAACGAGAGGCCACCAAAGACGATGAGCAGATCAATCCAGGTGGTATCGGCCAACAGCGGCAGGCCCGTGCGCGCGTAGAGTTCATCGGCCCAGGCAACCGCGGGATCTTTCAACGTAACGGCAATCAGCGCAGCCAGCAACAGCGCGGGCACCGACATTACCGTGTCCACCAGCCGCCCGACCAACGCATCGGCCCAACGTCCCCCATAGCCAGAGAGCACACCAAAGCTGACGCCAATCATGACGCTGAGTGTGGTGCTAAAGATGGCAACGAGGATCGCGGTGCGCGCGCCGTAAACAATGCGCGTGAAGATATCGCGGCCGATCTCGTCAGTGCCCAACAGGTGCGCCGTGCTGGGACGTTCGGCCACGTGCATCAGGTCCTGTTCGGTGTAAGAATATGGGGTCAGAATTGGCGCAAAGATGGCGGCAGTTAACAGTAGCAGCGAAATGAATAGGCCAATCAACGCCAGCCGATTGCGCAACAGACGGGTGACGGCGTCGCGCCAGAGCGAACGTTGGGCCAGGGGGCGCAGCGCGGCGTTCACTGCTTTCTTATCTGGTTTTTCAATCGAAACAGCTTTGCCCATAGACTCGTAATGCTCCTGTTGTTACTCCAGGCGAATGCGCGGATCGAGGAAAGGATAGATGAGATCGACCAACAGATTGGTGAGGATGATCATCAACGAGGTGACCATGGTCACCCCCATGATGACGGGGTAATCAAAGCTGCGAAAGGCACCTTCAACCACACCCCCAAAGCCGGGAATGCCAAAGATGTTGTCGAGAAAGATTGCACCGACGATGAGCCCTTCGGTCACAAAGCCGAGCGTTGTCACCACCGGGATCAGTGCGTTGCGCAGAATGTGGCGGATGATGATCCATTGCAGACGCAACCCCTTGGCCTTGGCCGTGCGCACGTAATCCTGGGCAAAGATCTCCAGCACCGCCTGGCGCGTCTGCCGCACCACCACGGGCAATGGCCCCAACATGAGAATAAAGACAGGCAGGATCGTCTTGGTCTGAAAGAGCCCATCCCAACCACGGGGGACTTTCATGATCCCCAAGATGAGCACGAAGAGCACCAACAACAACGGTGCCAGGACAAAGACCGGCAGCGAGCGAAAGACGAGCGTGCTGCCCACGATCCCATAATCGACCCAACTGTTTTGGCGCAACGCAGCCAACGCCCCCAGCGGAATGCCAATCAGCGCGGTCAGAATGGCACCAGCCAAGCCCAATTGAAATGAGATGGGAAAGGTTTTGATGATGGTGCGCAACACGTCCCGCTGGCCGTTGATGGAAATGCCCAGATCGCCTTGCAACAGATTGCCCACGTAGCGCCCAAACTGAATCAGAAAGGGCTGGTCGAGACCGTACTGCTGCCGGATGCGCTGCGCCAACTCTTCGCGATCGGTGTTGCCCAGGCTCGCCTCGTTCTGCTGAATAATAATCGTCACCGGATCAAAGGGACTGAGGTAGGTGAGGGTGTAGGTGATGAAGACGACAGCCAAGAAGGTGGGAATGGCAATCCCCAGTCGACTCAGCACATAGGTAATCATTGGCAAATCCTTACAGCTACAGATTTACAACAACAGCAGGGTTGCAGCTCGAACAGTTGCAGCTCGAACAGGTGCAGCTCGAACAGAAGTGCCCAAACTGCAACCATTCATGTTGCGGTTCTTTCCGTTACTCTCTTCCAGTCTCGCTACATAGCACTTTTATCAATGGATGAAGCGAGACAACGTCTTCCTGGAAGGGGTCACAAGCGGTTCGTCTGCCGTAGCACCACTTGACCCCTGCCAGGAAGACCCGTACTCCGCAGGTAATGGGAAGTGATATGTGACCTTTCTTCTAGTTACTTCACGCTCAATCTTCGGCAATATACATGTCGAGCAGGCCGGTCCAGTTATTATCGACATTGGTCGAAAAATTCTTGACCCACGACTTGACATTATATTCGTAGAGATCCCAGATCATCGGGAAAATGTGGTAGTTGCCCAACATCTTGGCCTCGGCCTCTTGTACGGCTGCACAGTAGTTGTCGGCTTCGGGCGAGATGGTTCTGAGCTCTTGAATGAGCGCATCTAACTCGGGATCATCGATGGCAGAATATTGGTCGCTGGAGTAGCGATCGTAGAGGCTGATGATGAATTCAGCATCCTGTGGAATCACGGCACCAGCGCTGAGCCGACGCAGTTGCACTTCTTCGGCTTCCTGGCCCCACGCATCGATCGAGCCAGAGCGGATTTCCACGTTGGTAATCCCCAGGTTTGTTTTCCACTGCTCGGCCATGATCTCTGCCGTGCGAATATAATTGGGTGATTCACCATTGGTGGTAATACGGATCAGCGGCAGATTCTCCGCGGAGCCATATTTGGAGGCAGCCAACTCCTCCTTTGCCAGCTCGGGATTGAAACCAAAGTCGGGCCAGTTGCCCTCTTTATAGCACTGCAATTCTGGCGTCAGGTGGCCAGTCATCACCCGCTCGTTGCGAAAGCCTTCCCACGCCGCGTTGATGGCTGCTTCCCAATCTACCGCATGCACCAGCGCACGCCGCACATTGAGATCATCCATTGGCTCCAGCTCGGTCCATGCCGCGTAGAAAAAGTTGGTGGCATAGGGGATCAGATAGAAGTTATCGGGTTCGTTTGCACGCAGCGGTTCGCGAATGTTGGTGAGCCATTGCACGGCATCGACTTCATCGTTCTGCCACATGATGAAGGAGATATTTTCATCCGCTGCTTCTGAAACAGTGATGCGCTCGATGATTGGCTGCTTCTCACCCCACCACGCGGGATTCTGGACCAGCTCGAACTCTTTGGTATCGGGATCCCAGGTTTCGATCATAAAGGGGCCATTGACGCGACCGCTGCCATCTGCCGACCAATTCTCACCCTTTTGCATATCCTCTGCCTTGGCAATGCCGGTGCTGTAGTGAGCCAGCGTATCGAGCAGCAACGGTTTGGGCGCGGTCAGGCGAATGAGCAATGTCTTTTCATCCACTGCTTCCAACCCCGTGATTTCGGTGGCATCACCGCTGACAACAGCCGGTGCGCCTTCAATCAGTTGCAACGCGCTGTGGCCAGAAACCCGACAGCCCACGCAGTCGGGGCTCATGGCAAATTCAAAATAGGCCTTGGCATCTGCGGCCGTCACCGGCGACCCGTCAGACCAGACCGCGCCCGGCTCGATGTGAATGGAATATTCGAGCCCATCGTCGCTCACATCCCAGCCAGTTGCCAGCCAAGGATGAATGTTGTTTTCGGCATCACGGATGAAAAAGGGCATCCAGATGTGCGAGGTAAAGGCACGCCCAAAGCCACTTTCGGTCGCTGGATTTAACAGGCTGAACCCCCGGGAAACGTAGCGCAACACCTGTTCCTCGGCGGCGTCGGCGGGCAGGTTATCATTGCCGGTTGCCGTGGTCGCATCACCTGCTGCCGTGGAGCTATCTCCTGAATCAGTTGTTGCAGGAGCGGCGCCTGCACACGCCGTCACCCCCACCAGCAGGAGCAGTAGAACAATCGTCAACAACGAACGCTTCCAGCTCTTTTCTCTTGGCATAACATTTCCTTTCCTGAATCTACTGGGAAAATCTACTTTGAAAATCTACTGGGACGATAAATGGATGCAAATAATAGCAAAATCATTGGGGCAACGAGCAGCGTGAAGATCGAGTGAACCATGGATGGCAAATAAGAAGAATGGTTGCGCAACGCCTTGTCGTCCCAACGTTGTGCAGCAGCGCGCTGGCTCCGCCAGTGGCAAACCAATCCAGAAGCTCAGGTGAGCTGCTCAATGCGGCTGCGCGCGGCTTGGAAGTGCTGACGCAACCCCAACGTGACGGCCTCGGTGTCCCGCGCTTTGATGGCGAGAAAGATCGCTTCGTGGTCGCGCCAGGTCTGCGCCAGCAGCGCCGCGCCGGCTGTTTGATATTGAAAGAGACGTCTGTGGACCATCCAGAAGATGTCGAGAAACTGAGCGATCAGTTCATTGTGCAGATCGCGATAGATGGTGCGGTGGAATTCAATGTCAATTTCATGGCGCGCATTGTCGCTTGCCATTTGATGTAGCAACCGCTCCAGTTCCGCCACGGTCTCATCACTCATCTGTGCCATTGCTTCCCGGATCAGCCCCACTTCCATTGCCTCGCGGATCTGGATCAGCTTGCTTAGATTCTCCTTCTCGAAGAGCAAACTAAAGGTGAGGTTTTCCAGAATCGGCGTTAGATTATACGCACGCACGAAGATACCAACGCCATGTCGGATCTCCACGAGGCCCAGGGCCTCCATTGCTCGCAATCCCTCGCGCAGTGACGTGGGACTCACAGCCATTGCCGTGGCCATCTCCGCGGCTGGGGGCAACATATCGCCCGGCTGCAGCCCATTGGCAAAGATATAGTCTCGCAGTTGTGCTTGAATTTCGGTAACCAAAGATGTGCGCCGCTGCTCCACGGGCAAAAGTGTGGTCATGGTCATCTGTTACTCTGGTACACGGATGCGTGACTGCCCAGAACACAGCAAGTACAAAAGGTGTGCCACAGCACGCAATCAGCGTCATCGATAGATTATTTGCAGCGAAATAATGGGGGAATCGTACACAGCAGGATCAGAGGGTGATACAGCTGCGAACAAATTGCATGAGCTTGAGCACGAAAAAGATTTCGTCTCATCTCGTTGTTTGTAGAAAAATCAGAACTTGTAGAGAAATCAGAATTCACATAGAGATCGGAGATCCGATCTCTATGTGAAGATAACATAGCTTTGGCTCGGCGTCAACTTCAGATTTGTCACCTGAAAATTTCTGGCGAGCCACGGGCAGCACGATCGAGAAGGGGTGCCGACCACGGTGACTTAGCGAGAAATCGTTTAGACGTTGCACAATGGTGGAATCAGCGTTCTCTAACGCTGGAGGTGCGCACGCGAGAATACTCACTCCGCAAGGGGCAAGATCCATTTGTTTTCTCGATTGGCTTCCTGCTATTGAAAAGTGGGCCCAACCCACGGTTCTGTGCTGGCGCAAGCATCGTGCCGCGGCCGATACCAGCAAACCGATGCACAAGTGGCTGCACCAGCGGCTTGCACGTGAGAACGAATTTGCATTTTGGCTCGGGCCGCGGCGGCGCTAGTCGTGGTAGACCCAATCCGGGAAGGTCCGGTGCAGATACGCTTTACGCTCCTGGAACTCGGCGTCGGTAAAGCTTTGGTAGGGGGAAAGCAGGCGCAGCGGCATGGCTTCAAACCCGCCCAGGCGGAGCAACAACTTGTCCCACGCGCCATCAATGTAGCCCCTGTGGCGCAGCGGCCCCAGCAGCGCGGTGGAAAGGTCGTAAAATTCTTTTTGCAACGCAAAGAGCGTGGGCAGATCCCCATCGCGCCCCGCGGCAAAGAGTGCCTTGGCCTTGTGGGGTGCCAGTGGTCCCATTGACGAGAGCAATGAACATTCCCCATAGAGGCACCCATGGGGGAAGTTGCGCTCCCCGAAAAAATGTTGCAGCTCGGGTGCAGCTTCCACCAATTCCGCCGCGCGCTCCATACCACCGGCCGTGTTTTTGGTCGCCACCAGATTGGGGATCGCTTCGACGAGTCGCCGGTAATCAGCGCCAGTCAAGATTCGCTTGGTGCGGGGGAGGTTGTAGTGCAAGAATTGGGCGTCGGGAAAGGTGTCGCAGACATCGTGGAAAAAGGTCATCAATTCGGTGTCATTGAGCGCGGCCCATGGCGGCAGCGAGAGTTGAAAGACGCGAAAGCCGGTTTCATAGGCAAAATGCAGCCGTTCCAACACAGTTGCCGTGGAAAGGCCAATGACCCCCACCATGGGGTAGACATCCTCGGCGCGACCGTGGGTCTCCGCGTAAAAGATTGTGACGATCCGTTGAAATTGCTCCATCGTCACCGCATAGCCTTCGCCCGCGGTGCCAAAGATGTAGAGATGGTTGAAGTGACGCAATAGGTGCCGCACCTCGGCACGAAAGAGATCCTCCAACAGCTGTTCCTCTTCATCCCATGGGATTTCACAAGAGACGAGAATCGCTTGCGGGTAACGGGCAGGTGAATTGGCTGACACAATCATAGCTCCTGTCTGATTGACTTACCCTTACCCAAATCTTGTTCTACCAGAGGTAGAGGTGGGGTCAACATGACCGGCATCTCTCAGATGCCGGTCATGTCCCAGAGAGTCATTCCACCTTCTCCACTTATGGGTAAAGCTATTGTGGGTAAAGCTAAGCTGATTGAGGGGGTAGACAATGTATTGCGGACGCATTGCCAGACAAGCATACCGTCAGCAAGCCAGTTGAGCAACTGCGATTTTTGCAGCGTTGCCTCGCTCTGAAGCTTGACCAATGGGGGGGGGGTTGCGCTTCGCTCGTTGGGGTGGGAAGCAAAAGTTCAGAGCGAATCTTTCAGTGGTACCACTACCCGGACCACGGTTCCCGCCCGCGCCGCGCTTTCGATGGTGAGGGCACCGCCGAGCAGGTTGACCCGTTCGTTCATGCCGGTCAACCCAAAACGATCGGGGGCCACCGCACTGGGATCGAAGCCGTGTCCACTATCCTCAATGGTCAATGTAATTTGTGTTGGCGTTGCGTGCAGTGCAACTTTGGCCCGATCCGCGTGAGCATGGTTGATCAGGTTGGTCAACGCTTCTTGCGCCACCCGATAGAGGCCCGCTTCCACGGCAACGGGCAGCGGATGATTGCCGCCAGTGGCCGCGAAGCGCAAACGCAGCCCCGGCTGTTCCTGTTTGATCTGCTGCACCAGTGCCGCCAATGCCATGGCCAATGTTTTGCCTTCCAGCGGTGCGGCCCGCAGATCAAGCACAGACCGACGTGCTTCTTCCAGATTGGTACGGGTGAGGGTCAGTGCTTGCTGGATCGCCTGTTGCAGTGCTGCACGCGAGTGTACAGCGACATCCGTCGCGCCCTCCAACAATAGATCGGCGGTCTCCAGTTGCAGGGCAATGGCTGCAAGCCCTTGGGCCAGCGTATCGTGGATCTCGCGGGCCAGTCGGTTGCGCTCCTCAATCGCGCCGAGCTCGGTGCTGCGGGCATAGAGCCGCGCCCGCTCCACGGCAATGCCCAGCAGATCGCCCACCGTATAGAGCAGACGCAGGTCGTCGTCGGAGAGCTCGCGCCAGTCGGTGCTCGCGACATTGAGCACGCCAACTTCTTTGCCGTGGGCATAGAGTGGCACGCTGGCGTGATAGCGCAGGCCGTTGGTGCCGCTGAGCAGATTTTTCAGCCGGGTGCAGGCGATGATGTCAATGTTGGTCGCGCTGGCCAGTGTACCTTCCTCGAAACATTCCAGGCAGTGACACCAGCCCTCCATGCGGGCGGGATTTTCAGCCAGCGCCGGGGGCAGGTTCTGCTGGGCCGCCAGATAGAATTCGCCATTCTTTTCGTTGATCAGCCAGATCCAGCCAGTTTGCAGATCAAGCTGGGCCGCCACCTGGGCCAGTGTCGCCTGCAGGGCCGCATCGAGATCGACCGTCTGGTTCAACGCCTGCGCAATCTGATTCAGGATCACCAGTTCCCGCAGCACGGTTCCTCCTTTTTGCTTCGCCACTCCACGCTCCTCGCCCTTGCCAGCAAGCTTCCCCAACCCGAGACTAGTGCATGCCTGCGCGCCCTTCACGGCGCTATTCCGTGACTGCCGCGCCTTTGCCGCGCTGGTTCATGCCTGCGCGCCCTTTGCGGCTTTGACAGCCACGGTAGTCGCCGCGCGGTGGTTATGTCTTCTGCTCCCAATCCGAATCGTTCGCGGCAAAGCGGCGATGCAACTCGGCCACCGTGGCTTCATCCAGTGGTGGCAAGCTGTTGACCCACTCAATGTTGCTCTTCATGTGATCGGGATTTTGCGTACCGACAATAGCCGTGTCCACGTCTGCGTGCGCCAGCGTAAAGCCCAGCGCCAGCCAGATCCGGTTAGCGGGTGCCGCGGGCAGTGGTCCTTCCTGTTGCATGATCTGAGCACGGCGAAAGTATTCATCGGCATAGTCGCTGGGACTTTTGTCGACGCCCCAGGCACCGTTGCCAATCGGCCGCTTGATGATCACGCCCATCCCTTGTGTTTTGGCTTTGGCAAGGAGGCCGGTGGTAAAGGCCCGCTGATCGGCCAGATTGAAGCTCGTCTGCAGGGTGTCGAAGTGGCCACTCTCCACGGCCCACAGCGCGGCCTCGTTATCGCCGCTATAGCCGATGAAGCGTACTTTACCCGCTCGTTTGGCCTTTTGCAACTCCTCGATTACTTCGCCCTTTTCCAACACATCCACATCACATGAGTGCAACTGCATCAGATCGATCCGATCGGTCTGCAAGCGCACCAGGCTGCGCTCAATGCTGTCGCGCACCGTCTTTGCCTCCCACGCTTCCCCTTCATAGCCCCCCGTGACATGGCCACATTTGGAAGCGAGCACAAATTCATCACGTCGATTGGCGACGGTGCGGCCAATCAACTCTTCGCTAATATCATAGCAAGCCGCGGTATCGAGGAAAGTGATACCCTGATCCAGTGCCGTATTGAGCACCTCACCTGCTCTCTGTACTTCATCAAAGGTGAGCTGAAAACCGATTTCGGCCAGTCCAACACCCAGTCGGCTCACCTGCAGGCCGCTTTTGCCCAGCGTGCGTTGCTCCATCCCATTTCTTCCTTTCATCATGCCCTGTCCGGGGCTGTGGGTTCATTGTTGCAGAGCCAGCCGTGTGCTCGATGCCCTCTACGGCTTCACAACCGACAGCAACGATTTTCGCCAGCTCTTGCATTTGGGTACTCTACCTACAGTGCGGTTGGCTTGAAAACGGTAGATTTCCCGCTTGCCGGAACTACTGTTTTCAAACAGAACCCACTTTAGATGGCGTTGTTTGGGTCCAAACATGGGCCACCCTGTCAGCAGCATTGGACGGCAACAACGCCTTTGAGGCAGACTACCAGCTCTTGGTTTTGTCCAAAAGATTTGTGCATTATAGCACGAAGCCCGGGCGCGACATGTGCGATTCACGCCATTTTCAGTTGGGGTTGTCTCTCATTCATGTTAAGATGGCCATGGCAAGATGGCCGCAAAATAGTCTGTATCGCTGCTGTTGTCAGCAAATAAAGAGCAGCGTTGCTGCATTGTGCAAAACGGGTATCAAACGTAGAAATAGAACTTGCTCATGACCATACGGATTGAAGTTTACACCAAAAACGAACCATCACACGCGGCATTGCGCCAGAACGCAGCCGCTCTGGGGATCGCCGGGCTGACTGGCTGCCGCGTGGCCCGGCTCTACTTTCTGGACGCGGATCTGCCCGCGGCAGAGATCGAACAGCTCTGCACGCTGCTCCTGGCCGACCCAGTGACGGAAATAGCCGATTGGCAGCGGTTGCCAGCCACGGCCTCACAGTCAGACACCGAGCCCGACGCCGGGCCAGATACCGGGCAGGCACACGTGGTCGAGGTCGCGTTCCGTCCAGGCGTGACGGATATTCCCGCCCGCGAATTGGCACGCGGCATGGTGGAGCTGGATCTGCCCGCCTGTGCCGTGGCAACCGCCACCCGCTACGAATTGCACGGCGATCTCGACGAACCGACGCTACACAAGCTGGCACAGGGGCTGCTCTGCAACGAGACCGTTGAACAGTACGCGCTCGGTCAGATTGATCCCCACTTTGGCAGTGAAGCCGCGGCCAGCGACCGGGTGGAGCGGGTGCCGTTGGCCGAGCTGGACGCAGAGGCATTGCTGGCCCTGAGCAAAGAACGCCTCCTCTCGCTCGATCTGGCAGAGATGCGCGCCATTCAGGATTTCTATGTGGAGATCGACCGCAATCCCACCGATGTCGAGCTGGAGACATTGGCCCAAACCTGGTCGGAGCACTGCGTCCACAAGACGTTTCGCGCCAAAATCGACTTTCGCCGCGAAGATGCCGCGGGCAACCTGCAAGAGCAGATCGAAGTCGACGGACTGCTAAACCAATACATTCGCGCCGCCACCGAGGCCATCAACCCGTCGTGGCTGCGTTCCGCGTTTGTCGATGATGCCGGGATCATCGCCTTTGACGACACCCACGACCTCGCCTTCAAAGTGGAAACCCACAACCACCCCTCGGCGCTGGAACCGTTTGGCGGGGCCAACACTGGTATTGGCGGTGTTGTGCGCGATATTCTCGGCGTCTCGGCCCGCCCCATTGCCACCACCGATGTGCTCTGTTTCGGGCCACAAGATTATCCATATGCCGACCTGCCAGAAGGTGTTCTCCATCCCCGTCGCATCGCCGCTGGTGTCGTCGCCGGCATTGGCGACTATGGCAACAAACTGGGGCTGCCCACCGTTAACGGCGCGGTGATCTATGACGCGGGCTACCTGGGCAATCCACTGGTCTTTTGTGGCTGTGTCGGGCTACTGCCCCACGGTCGTCACCCCACCGAACCACAGGTCGATGATCTGGTGGTGGCCCTGGGTGGTCGCACCGGTCGCGATGGCATTCACGGCGCCACCTTCTCCTCGGCCGAGCTGAGCCACGACACCAGCGAAACCGCGGGGAGCGCAGTGCAGATCGGCGATCCAATCACTGAAAAAGGGCTGATTGAGCTGATCGAAGCGGCGCGCGACGAAGCGCTCTACACCGCCATCACCGACTGTGGTGCCGGGGGCTTCTCTTCCTCCATTGGTGAAATGGCCGAAGAACTGGGCGCAGATGTCGAACTGACCCACGTGAAGCTCAAATATGCCGGACTGACACCGTGGGAAATTTGGCTATCCGAAGCGCAGGAACGGCTCGTCATTGCGGTGCCACCCGCCAACCTCGACCGTCTGCAGGAATTGGCCGCGCTGTGGGACGTGGAAGTGAGTGTGCTGGGCAGCTTTACCGGCGATGGCCACCTGCGTGTGCGCTACAACGGGAACGTCGTCGCGGACCTGCCCATGAACTTTCTACACGAAGGGCTCCCCCGCCGCCAGATGACCGCGATCTATCGCGAACAGGCGGCCGCGGCCAACCATGACGACCGCGCCACAGACAGCCGCGCAACAGACGCGGCAGGAACAGACGATGTGGGAAGAGACGGGGCGGGAAAAGATGAGGCGGGAAAAGATGAGGCGGAAAGTGACGAGGCACTGTTGCTGGCACTATTGGCCCACCCCTCTGTTGCCTCCAAAGAAGCGATCATCCGGCGCTACGATCACGAGGTGCGCGGGGGCACGTTGGTGCGCCCGTTGACGGGCCCGCAGATGGATGGTCCGAGCGACGCCGCGGTGCTCAAACCCATGGGCACGTGGCACCACGCCAAGGCATTTGCCCTGAGTGCTGGTGTCAATCCGCTGTTGGGCAAACGGGACCCCTATGCCATGGCCGTGAGCGCAATCGATGAAGCCTTCCGCAATCTGGTGGCGGTTGGTGCTGATCCCGATCACGTCGCAATCCTCGACAATTTCTGTTGGGGCAATCCCACGCTGCCCGACCGACTGGGCGCGCTCGTGCGGACCTGCCAGGGTTGCTATGATGGGGCGGTGACCTACAAAGCGCCATTTATTTCGGGCAAAGATAGCCTCTACAATGAATTCGATGGTCAGCCGATCCCGGGAACATTGCTCATTTCAGCCATCAGCGTTGTACCCGACAGCGAGCGCACCGCAACCTCGCACTTCAAAGAGCCGGGCAATCAGATCTATCTGCTCGGCGAAACCAAGGAGGAGTTTGGAGGCTCACTGCTCTATGATCACCTGGAGCGGACGGATGGCGCTGCACCGACCATGCCTGCCAATCCACTGCAACGGTATCGGCTGCTCCATCAGGCGATTCGCCAGGGCTTGGTGCAATCCTGTCACGATCTGAGCGAAGGAGGGTTGGCCGTGGCACTGGCCGAAATGGCGCTGGCCGGCCGGTTGGGTGCGCGGGTGGCAATCGATGCAATCAGCGATGGCACCAGGACTGCCCTCTTTAGCGAGAGCAATGGACGCCTGCTCATTGAGGTAGAGCCAGCGAATGTGGCCGCCATTGAGGCCCACTTTGCCACGGCAACATTGATCGCGCTGGGAATCGTGGAAGCGACGCAACAGTTGACCATTAGCCACCAAACAAAAACTGTGATCGACCTGCCAGTCTCAGCACTGGTGCAGGCCTGGAAGGGAAATGCCCAATGAGCAGTCAAACCCCACAGCGCACCCCCACAGCGCACGTTGGCGGCGCATCCACGCGCCCCCCAGCCATTCTCATCCTCCACGCTTCGGGCACCAATCGGGACGCCGAAGCCGCGCGCGCGTGTGAGCTCGCCGGTGGCGCACCAGAAATCGTTCACATCAACCAGTTGCGCGCTGGCGACCGTACCTTTGCTGATTACCAAATGTTGCTGCTGCCCGGTGGATTTTCCTATGGCGATGCACTGGGCGCGGGTGCCCGCTTGGCGCTGGATACGCAGGTCTTTTTCCACGCGGCACTGCAAGACTTTGTTGAGAGCGGGAAGCCGGTGTTGGGCATTTGCAATGGCTTTCAGGTGCTGGTCAAGGCTGGGCTGTTACCGGGGCTTTCGCCCGATCAACCGCTGCAACAAGCCGGAGCAACCGCACTTGGCCATCGGTTTGGCGCGGTGGCCCAACGCCGCGCCACGTTGACCGAAAATGAATCGGGACATTTCGAGTGTCGCTGGGTACACTTGGCCGTGAACCCCCAGGTGCGCGCGTCTTTTTTGCACGCCATCGATGAACTGATCTTCTGCCCGGTGGCCCACGGCGAAGGCAATTTTCAGCTACGGGATGAGGCGACATTGCGCGAGATGGAAGCAGAGAATCTGATTGCGTTTCGCTATGTGAATGCCGAGGGCGATCCAGCCAATGGTATCTATCCGTTGAACCCCAACGGTTCGGTGGCCGACATTGCCGGGATCTGCAACCGGCAAGGCAACGTTGTGGGTCTGATGCCCCATCCCGAAGATCACATCCAGCCGATTCAACATCCTCTGGGTGGGCGCGGACAGTTGGGGTTGGCTCTCTTTCAAGCGATGGTGCGCGCCGCGGGCGAATAGGAGCGGCGGCACGCACCCTTACAACCTGCGCACAATCTGCGAGTTGGCGGCCATGATCCTCTCGGCCATCTGCCACAGCTCGGGCAAGAAGGCAATGAGTTGGCGGCTGCGGTCGAGCAGATCGTGCGGGGCCTGAATGTTGAGTGGGGCGAGCAGCTGTTGAAAGTGGGACCGTTCGCGCGCGTACGCGGCGGGCGCATCCTGGTGGAGCACCTGTTGACAGCGAGCAGCGGTTGCCACGATCCAGAAGATCGCCTCCCGGTGATACCCAGCTTCAATTAGCCTCCGGCTGCCATCGATTGCAATGGGACGGGCATCCACACCGAGATCAGACGCAAAAAAGAAGGATGAGCGGATCAACGGTGAGGTGAGATCAAAGAGGGTGGTGAGCGCGCTGAGCTGCTCCCGCACCTGTTGCTCGCTCACGTTGGCCGCGCCGAGTTGGGCCAACAGGGCCGTGTGAAAGCTCAGCTGATCGTAGTCGGCCAGAAGCTCGCGCACGGCCAAGTACCGTTTGCGCACGGTGGGATTTTGCAGCCCGGCCACGAGCAAAACGTGGGTGGTGAGCCCCGTGGCAAAGAGCCAACTCGTCACCTGTTCATGCCAGGGCGCGCCTGGATCGATCCCCTGCAGATTGCGCCGAATCTTCTGCTCCACGTTGCGACAGCGGGCACGCACCCACTGCTCCTCTGGATAGGCCGCTGCCACCGCTGCTTGCAACTGCGTGAGCCGGCCCGTTGGGTCGGCGATGACCGCGGGGCAGTGAAAGCTGCCGGCCAGGTGCGCGGTGCGCAAAATCTGCTCGGCACTCGCCAATTCCCCGGCGGCAATGTGGGAGATCTCCAGCAGTAGACCTGCATGGCGGAATTTACCGACTTTGACCGCGGGCGGTGCATCCAGCACCAACATCACATCGACATCAGAACCGGGCGGCAATGAATCATCGGCGGCCAGCCAGTTGATCGAGCCGTGGAAGAAGGCCCCGGTAAAGCCGGGGAAGCGATTGGCATTGGCCATTACCCAATCGCGGGCAATGGCTTTGGCTTCGTGAACCAGCATTGTTCTCTCAAAAGGTTGATTTGTTCCAGAATATTGAACTGGGGTCGGTTGAGTTTGCGTGGACTTCACCAGAGGATCAACGGCGGTTGCAGTGGTTGTAAACCCAACAACATCCGCCCCACCGACTCGTACTGCATGGGCGCGGTGGCCATGTGCTGCGTCAAGGCGTGAATATCGCGCAGCGCGCGCTGCAGTGGGCTGTGGCGATAGTTGGCGGTGGGACCACAGGCTGTGTAGATCGTGTCCACCGCGGCGGCAGCAGAGCGGGTGGCATTGGCTGCGGCGAGCAACAGATCGGCACGCTGATCTGCACAGACCGCGCCGGTGGTAAGCTGCGCCTCCCAGCATTGACCCACACTTGCATAGAGCCAGGCACGGGCCGCGCGCACCGCGGCCACCGCTTCGGCCAGGCGCACCTGAAAGAGCACTTTGTCGCGCACATGCTCACTGGGACCAATCGATTTGGTGTGGGCGTAGGTCATGCCCGCGTCAACGACACCTTGTGCAATCCCCAGCGCCAGCGCTCCAATGGGCGCGAGCGACGCTGCGTAGATTGGGAACTGGTAGAGTGGCCCCTGAAAGTATCTGCTCTGTGGCCGCATACCCGGCCCAAAATAAAAGCTATGTTGTCGCGGGACAAAGAGATCGTGAATGAGAATGTCGTGGCTCCCCGTGCCGGCCAAGCCCCCCACATCCCACGTCTCCTCCACAGTCACATCGCTCATTGGTACGAAAAAGGTACGTAATTCGGGCCGCCCCCCTTCGGCCACACGCATCTGGTTGCCATCACACACTTTGCACATGACAAAAGCCCAGGTGCTGTGTTGGCAACCACTGGCATAGGGCCAGCGACCGTTGACAACGTAGCCATCGTCACAGGCAGTGGCCTTGCCACCAGCCGTCAACACGCCCGCGGTAACCACGGCGGGATCGCGGCCAAAGATCGCCTCCGCCGTGCCGTCGGCCAGCGCGCGAATCAACGAGACGTTGCCACTGCCCACCCACACACACCAGGCCGTCGAGCCATCGACCTGGGCAATGGCCTCGACCACGCGATAGAAGGTCACCGGGTCCACTTCCAACCCGCCAAGCGCACGCGGTGTGTAGAGGCGAAAGAGACCAGCCTCCACCAGCGCGGCAACGACCGGCGGCGCAAGACAACGTTGTTCTTCGGCCACGGCGGCATGTTCACGGATCAACGGCGCAAGGGCTTGAACGGTACTCAATAGGGCAGCGGTGACTTCCTGTGTTGACATTCACTCTTCTCCACGGGAGCTCAACGAGTCATCTACTGGACTGACAACCTCTCTAGCACAAATTGGTCATGACGTACGCACCGAGAGCAGCTTCCCGGTGGCGAGCAGGCCGCACAATTGTGCGCTCTTCTCGACAAATTACGTAAGTCCGATTGGTAATGAAGCAGAATACAGGCAGTTCTGGTGGTATTCCCTGGCTCGACCGACGGGGATGCCGATGATCCAAGGTGGGAAGGTGGGGTGTGCGTGACAGTCACGTCCGTCACGGATCTGTTGCGTGCAATTGGGGTGGGATCTATGGATAGCATGCCACAGATCCCACGATCCAACAAACAATCCCCCAAGCGGTCGATCGCGGCTGGGTCTGTTTCTGATTGGGGCGAGCGTAGCGTGCGGGGGAACGCAATGCACCGACAGGCAGCAAAGGCACCGTTCGCCGCGCCGCCGGTCGGTGCAACGCACTCAACGTCCCCCAAGTTCAACTGCACCCACCGCGTTCTGCTATTCGACTTTACGCACACCCTCCAAACGCGTCATTCCCGCCAGATCACCGGTGACAACGGGCGCGGGTGCGGTTGTGGCCGGGCGGCTTTGCAATAGGCCCGGGCTGCCACTCTCCCCATCGGCCCAAGTAGTCACGCTGTAATCATCGAAATCGACCAGCGCCTCCTCGAATTCCGATGCCCAGTTGATCACGCCGTGGTAGCTACCAGGTAGCGGTTGCGGATCAACATATGCACCCAATGCAACGCCGTTGATGGCAATGCGCAGCAGATTACCATCCCGCTCCAGCTCCAAGTCGTTGGCAAAGGTGGCACCATTGATTGCTTCGTCATAGAACCATGCGGTCTGGTCAACCTCATTCCAGGTGATGCCCGCCCAGCCCGTACTCGAATTGTATTTGGCGAGTGCATAGCTGCGCGTGTCTGGGATTACCAAGAGCGCGTAGAAGTTGTCATTGCTCTGGTCCACGCCAGCAATGACTCCATAGGCGATCTGATAGAAGCCTTCGGCACGGCGCATGGTGGCCTGGAAGCGGCCATTGGCTTGACCGCTGCCGGGTGCTGTAAACCAACAGAAGTAGTTGGCCTGGCTGGCCGTGCGATATTCACCCCCACCATAGGCCGCCTGACAAGCTTCAATATCCCCCACGAACCAGCCGCTGCCAACATCGCCATAGCGCTCTGTATAGACGGTATCGACTGTGTGCAACGTGAAGTCATCGAAGCCAGTGGCGGCACCGTTACCCCGGTTGTAGCCCCACCACGTCGCAACCCCGACGTAGTTATTGCCAACCAGCGTGCTGTCAGTGATGGTGATCAGATGGATCTCGTTGACAAAGAGATCGATACGGCTCGCTTCTCGACGCACACGCAGCCGATTGGCGCTTCCATCGGTAGCAATTGCCCCGCTACCGACAAAGGCGTTGTTGGAATCCCCCGTGAGATAGGCTTCGCTGCCCTGGTTGTAGCGGTAGAGTGCATAGGTCTGATCCGCGGGGTCGACGTAGAAGATGTAATATTGGCTGCTGTTGTCGATCTGCGGATTGTCCAGGCCAAAGACCAAGCCATAGACGCTGTCATCGTTTGCGCCATCCTTAAAGGCTGTAACGGCATAGCTGCCAGCGGCGGGTGCTTGCTGCGGTGCCGGCCCAATGCAGATCTGGTTGAAGAGCATCGCCTGCACCACATAGGCATCCACGCTGCTGTCGCTATCCAAATCCACATAGTCGGCGCGACAGATGCCATTGTTGCCCCGTTCCCAGCCCCCATCGGCATCGCTAAAGCCATCGCGGAAGCGGCTCACATCGGGCGTGGCTGTGGGCGCAACCGTCGGTTTTTCCGAGGGGGTGTTGGTGGGCAGCGGCGTTGCCGATGGCTTGGCCGTGGCGGTTGCCTGGCTGGTGGGCAAAGCCGTGCCCTCCGGCGTAAAGGGTTTGGGGGTGACCGTTGGTGTGTTGGTCGGTGGTAACGTCGGTGTGGCGGTTGGTGTGGCGGTTGGTAATGGGGTTGCCGTCGGCGCGTTGCCAACTTCGCGTTTTGTGATCACCGGCAGATAGATCTGCTTGACATTTTCAATGGCCTCTTCTTCGATCACGGCGCGGAAGATGCTGCGCCCGTGGGTGGCCGCGTAGAGAATATTGCCGCGACCATTAAAAGCGAGATCGACAACGGCAACGTTGGGCATGCCATTGTTGAAAGGGATCCAGGAAGCGCCGTCATTCTCCGACAAGAAGACGCCCGTGTCGGTGCCAATGTAGAGCACGCCGGGGCGAGTGCGATGGAGCAGCAGCGACAGCGTCGGCACGTCGGGCAGATTGCTGCTGATGTCGGTCCAACTGTTGCCACCATCGGTCGTTTTGAAGACATGGCCGGGCTGGTTCATTGTGTGCGTGTTGAAGCCATTGAAGACCACATAGGCCGTTTGCGGATTGCCCGGCTGAACCGCGATCTCCGAGACGTAGCGGCCCGGCAACGGATCGACCGTCACGTCGGTCCAATTGTTCCCAGCGTCATTGGTGACCGCCACTCGACCATTGGAAGCACCCGTCCAGATGGTGGATGGGGTGCCGGGGGCCACGGCAATGGTCGAGACCGAGCCAAAGCCACCCGTCACATCGGGACTAATCGCGGTCCAACTATCACCCCGACTGGCTGTGCGATAGACCCGGTTGGTGCCCAGGTAGAAGACGCCCGCGGTGTTGGTGTCCGCGGTAATTGGAATGTAAAAGAGTGCTTCGTCGCGCTGATTGATGCCGCTGGTGAAGTAGTCCCAGTAGTCCAGTTTGTTTGGTCCCTGTTCATTGCGCTGGAAAGAGATACCAAAGCGGGTGCCATACCAGATATTCGGATTAAAGGGATCAATGAGCGCAAAGCCGCCATCCCCCACATCAGTCGCGGTCCAGCCCAGGCTTGTGCCACCGTTGGTGGTAAAGGCTTTGTTGTTATCTTGCATGCCACCCTGGATGATGTTGTCGTTTTGGGGGTGAACCGCAAAACCGGTAAATTGCAGCGTGGCCAATCCTTCGTTGCGCGTCTGCCACGTGGCGCCGCCATCTTGTGAACGAAAGACGCCGCCATCATTTCCAGCCCAAACCACATTGGGATCCTTGGGATCAAAGGTGATGACATGCATGTCGGGGTGCAACGTAGTGTTGGGCGATGTATTGGGCGACAGATCGGTCAGGGTCTGGCCGTTGTTCGAGAGCCGCACGATCACGCGGTGCACCTTGTCCAACACGTCTCCCCCATCTACATAGACGGCTTGGCCGCCCAGCAACACCACGTCGGGGTTGGTGGGGTGCGCGGCAACTTCGTGCGAGTACCAGCACTGTTGTCCACAGAAGTTGAAATTCTCGGGACCAATGCGCACGCTGCTCCAATTCTGGCCGGCGTCGCTACTCTTAAAGAGCGCCGCGCCATCATAGGTGCCCTGAATGCCAAGATGAATGCTGGCGTAGAGCACAGTGGGATCGCTGCGATGGGCATCGAGCAGAATCCGCTGCACAGAGACCTGGTTGGGGTTTGGCAGCCCGTTGGTAATCAACGTCCACTCCCCACCCCCGTCGACACTGCGCGCAATGCCAATGCCATTGACCGCCGCAACCAGGGTCGGCGGGTTGGTTGGCAACAGCGCAAAGTCACTCACGCCCTGACAGCTCGCTTCGCTACAGGTCAACAGACCGTTCCAGCTTTGGCCGCCGTCGGTCGATTTAAAGACGCCGCGCGCGGGAAAGGCAGCGCCCTCGACCGCGCTGCGGGCACTGGTGGCATAGATAATCTTGGAGTCGCTGGCATCAACCACAATCTTGGAAATAGCCATACCGGCAAAGCGATCTGCGCCAATTAAGCTCCAGCTCTGCCCCCCATTGGTCGACTTCAGGATACCAGCGCCATAATAGTTATCGCCGCCGAGCGTGGGTTCGCCGGTTCCCGCGTAGATCACATCTGGGTTATTTGGATCGAGTGCCAGGGCGCCAATGGCCAGCGAAGGCATGTTGTCGCTCATGGGCGTCCAGCTGTCGCCCCCATTGGTGCTCTTCCAAACGCCCCCCTGGGCAGTGCCGATGTAGACGACATTGCTGTTTCGGGGATCGATGACAATGGCGCGGGTGCGCCCAGCCACGTCGATCTTCTGGCGGCCCATGGCCGAACCGCGCATGGGGGCTGGGCCAATATTTTCCCAACGGGGCAACGCGCCCGCGGCCTGCACCGAGATCATGGTGTGGGCCTGGGCGTGTGCTGCGGCCACGCCCGCGTCGGGCAGCGTTTG
Organism: Caldilineaceae bacterium; assembly: GCA_965228585.1. Classification (GTDB taxonomy): domain Bacteria; phylum Chloroflexota; class Anaerolineae; order Caldilineales; family Caldilineaceae; genus JAHBVH01. The sequence goes on along the minus strand of CBDDHX010000009.1, from coordinate 1,042,623 downwards.
CAACGGATAGGCACGCTGCCACGTGAAATAGTCCATGCGTGCGTTGGGGCCATCCCCCATGATCCCGCTGGGCGTGTTGTAGAGCGCACGGACGCCCTCGTTCTCCTCGCGCCCCTCGCTGATGAACATATCTTCTTCGTTGAGGTTGGCATTGATCAGACGCCAATCTACCTGCCAAGCCTGTTCAGCACCGCCCTCCACGCCCCAATCCGCGCGCGCGATGACGGTTCCCTCCGTTCGCTGCTGCTGGTCGGTAGCATCTGGCAGCGGCGCAGCGCCTTTGCCACATGCATTCAACAGCAGCAACAACCCAATTAGGGGCAGCAGCACCCTGGCACCCCGGCTGTCACAAAGAGCAGCCAGATAACGACTGCAGGAAGAAGTCCGTGATTTGTTCTGTAAATCCATAGCTATGTCTCCAAATTAAAAAATGAATCCACTGCTTGCCAAATTCAATTGTTGCTTGCGTCTATTGCAGGTGGTACTCCGGATACTCCAGCGCTTGCAGTCGCTACGTGCAGCGTTGATGTGTACAGTGCTGATGTGTACAGTGCTGATGTGTACAGTGCTGATACAGTGTTGATGTGTAGACGCAACCACACCGCAGAAAAGCAGTAGCGCAAGGGTAACAGCGTCAGTCCAGATGGAGTACCAGTAGGGAGGCAATTGCGAACATCCATAGTGTATAGAAAGTCTGCCATCTGATCAAGTGGAAATTTTTCAGAGGTGCGTCCTATTTGCGCGAATACGGCTCCGAAGGCAAGTGCACTGGTGACGATTAGCTTACTAACTCGTGTACCACAGGATCTGTCAGCCGCTTGCCGGTGCCCAAGGGGACGAACAGTCTCTTGTCAAGCTGGCTTCCGTGAATGGGTAGCACCGCGGCGGGTGTGCAGCGCACAGGTGAGGTGATCGTGGGGCAGAGTTGGGCTGTTGAGACCTGTGCAACGCACTCGTGCACCGCAGGGCTCTGCCAGCCGCGGCGGCACGACGCAGCAGTTCAGCGTTTGCTCCAGTGCACGGGCGTACCAGAGGTGAATGGGTGGTACCGCGGCGGGTGTGCAGCGCACAGGTGAGGTGATCGTGGGGCGGCGTTGGGCTGTTGAGACCTGTGCAATGCACTCGTGTACCAGGATCTGCCAGCCGCGGCGGCATGATGAAGCAGCCTCAGCGCTTGCTCCAGTGCACGGGAGTACCAGAGGTGAATGGGTGGTACCGCGGCGGGTGTGCAGCGCACAGGTGACACGATCGTGGGGCAAAGTTGGGCTGTTGAGACCTGTGCAACGCACTCGTGTACCGCAGGATCTGCCAGCCGCGGCGGCATGATGAAGCAGCCTCAGCGCTTGCTCCAGTGCACGGGCGTTATCTATTCGCGTACCACCAAAGCACAACTGCTCTAACGACGGGGGATTGTACCGCTCTTCCGAACGGCGTATGTCATTCATTATGCCAGGGTGCGTTGAGCTTTGTGTGGCATGCAGCACGCCAGCCATTGAAGTCTCCCCCATATCTGCAGCAAGGTCTCCCCACCGCATCGACCGGCAGCCACAAAAATCAATTATTCAAACGAAAACATTAAAATTATTAATTAAATCGAAACTGGATATTGATTTTTCTAAACACCAATGCTATTATCACAATCACTGCGAACGCCGTACTGCAAATTTGCGCTCGATCAACAGACGGTTGCAGCAGTACCTGTTGAAGAATGCCAACGCACCATATCCGAACCCACGGCAAACAACCGCCGCTGACCTGATTTTGTGATCTTGGAGTTGTACTATTGCGAATTTCGCACTGGAGGTTTCTGAAGATGTACCCACTGCCAACCACCTGCCCAATTGCGGGCGGTCCGATCATTGTCACCCGTTTCATCTGTCCCGAGAGTGGGCTGGCCATTGAGGGCGAGTTCGTGGTAGATGCACCCTTTGCCCAGCTGAATGCAGAACAGATTCAATTTGTAGAAGCATTCGTGCGCAATGAGGGCAAGCTCAACCGCATGGAAGAAGAATTGAAACTCTCGTATCCAACCATCCGCTCACGTCTACACGAGGTGATTCGAGCAATGGGGCACGAGCCGGGCAAGGAAGAAGAAACACCGCCGCCCCCGCGCAACAATCAGGCGGCCCGGCAACAGATCTTGCAGCAGCTTCACGATGGTCACATCGATTTTGAAGCGGCAATGGCGAAATTGAAGGATCTGTAAGCAGCAAGCCAGCGCAAGTCACGCTCGTTATCTTTACGGCTACTATTAATTGACCCGCAAGTCAACATGCAGCTAGATTCAGGAGAAGAAGCATGCAAAACGAACAGAACATTCCGTTAGATGGTGCCACCAAAGTGGTGGTCGAAGAAGCCCACGGCGATCTCAGCGTGCAGGGATGGGAACACCCAAGCGCACAGGTGACGGGGGCCGATGACGTACAGGTGCATCGCGATGGGGGCACCCTTTTGTTGCAACTGCACGGCGACAGCCAACTCTTGCTGCCCCACCAACTGGAGCTCGTGGTGACAACCGTGCATGGCGATCTGGATGTGGCTCAGCTGCCAAATAGTTTGCAGCTGCATGACGTACGTGGCGATCTCCAGCTCACGAATGTGGGCACGGTCCACGGCCACAAAGTTGACGGCGATCTGCATGCCCAGGGCGTGGCCGATTCACTGACCATTGAACAGACCGGCGGCGACCTGGAGGTCCGCACGGTTGCGGGTGGGGTGGATCTGGCCAAAGTAGGTGGCGACGCGCGCATCCACACGGTAGATACGGTGCGAGCAGGCAACATTCAGGGAGATCTGACCCTGCGCGAAGCGCGCGGGAGCGTGCAAGTTGAAAACGTCGGCGGTGATCTGCGCACGTCACACCTGCACGGCGACTGCCGCACCAACGTGGGCGGCGATCTCAAAGCGGGGTTCATTCGTGGCAATCTCGATTGCAGCGTCGGGGGCGATGCCGTTGTGCGCGTGATGCCCCAGGGCGAACAGGCCTATCGCATTCGTGCCGGCGGCGACATACAGTGTCGCATCGCTGCGGATGCCGATCTCGCCATCAATGCCAATAGTGGCGGTGGTATTCGGGTCAAAAACTTACCCATTCAACTCTCCTCTGGTGCCCACACATTGCAAGCGGTTCTGGGCAATGGCGCGGCCGCACTGGATCTGACGGCGGGCGGCGATATTACCCTCACCAACCGAGAGCAGGAGGTGGAGTGGGAATTCAACTTCAACGAGGTTAACGAAGATCTCTTTGATGAGATTGGCCAGAAAGCCGCGGCCCATGCCGAACGCATTGCCCAACAGATGGAAGAGCAAATGGCTCAGTTCACCAGCAATCTAGATGAGAAGTTTGCCCAGTTTGGCAGCAGCGAAGAGTTCGCCACCAAGATCCAGGCCAAGGTGCAAAATGCCATGCAACGGGCGGAAGCAAAGGTAGCCGAGGCCATGCAGCGCGCGGAACAGCGGGCGCGTGACGCCGAACAGTGGACTGCCGAACGCCATGCCCGCTATGGGCGGCACGGGCGTCGTGGTCGACGCGGCCGTCACGGGGAAGAGCCGATGACACCAATGACACCTCCCGCCGCGCCGGCGGAGCCAGCAGTCAGCAGCGAAGAGCGCATGATGATCCTCAAGATGCTCAGCGAGGGACAGATTTCGGTGGAGCAGGCGGATCAGTTGCTGGCAGCTTTGGGCGGTAAAGCCCCGGCAGCCGAATAGCCATCGTTTTTCCATTCCCCACCCCATGCCCACGGGCCCATGCGTTCCGATTATGGACGCATGGGCTTCCTCCCCCCGCCACCGCCACATTACCGCCCCGCCACCGCCGTTCATCGACAAATGCTCATCATGTCGAGTATAATCTGAGGCAACAAAGCTGATCTGTTCTTCACAGATCCACCGATCCTGACAAACACAAACACAGAGCAGAGAAAGAAGAAGATGCAAAAGCCACAGCTACAGAACGCGCTGGAAGAGCCGCTTCAACGTACCGATCTGCCCTTTTTGGGGCAGAAACAGAGCGGCAAAGTACGCGACATCTATGCCAAGGATGAGCAACTCGTACTCATTACCACCGACCGTCTCTCGGCCTTTGATCGCATTCTCGGCACGGTTCCGTACAAAGGACAGGTGTTGAACCAACTGGCGGCCTTCTGGTTTGAACAGACCGCGGATCTGCTGCCCAACCATCTGGTCGCCACGCCAGATCCCAACGTGACGGTGGCGCGGCGCTGTCAGCCGCTGCCCGTTGAAGTGGTCGTGCGCGGCTACATTAGCGGCGTCACCTCCACCGCGCTCTGGTACCGCTACAGCCAAGGGGAGCGGACGATCTATGGCATTGACTTTCCCGATGGGCTGCAAAAGAATGACGCGCTCCCCACCCCCATCATCACGCCAACAACCAAAGCCAGCGATGGCGGTCACGACGAGCGGATCACGAGTGCAGAAGTGGTGGAACAGGGCTTGGTTGCCGCGGATCTGTGGGCGGAAGTCTGTTGCGCGGCCATTGCCATCTTTCAACGCGGGCAGGAGATTGCCCGCCGCGGTGGTCTGATTCTGGTCGATACCAAGTATGAATTTGGCGTGGATGAGGATGGCAATCTGCTGCTCATCGATGAAGTACACACACCCGATTCGAGCCGTTTTTGGATTGCCGATAGTTATGCAGAGCGCCACGCAGCGGGCGAAGAACCTGAAAACTTTGACAAAGAGTTTATTCGCCTCTACTATGCCGCGCATGGGTATCGGGGTGAAGGCGAACCTTTCCCAATGCCCGACGAATTGGCGCTCCAGACCGCCCAGCGCTACATTGAGAGTTATGAACGGATCACAGGACAATCCTTTGTTCCCGGCGAGCTGCCCGCGGCAGAACGCATTGCCCGCAATCTAGAGCGCTACTTTGGCTAGCGGATCACCCGCGCATCGCCTTCGCGCCGGGTGATGCGGCGGGCATCCATCTCTTCCAGCAAGGCTTGCGCGTATTTGCGGCTGGTCCCAAAGAGATCGCGCACTTGGGCCAGGGTGATGGTGCCCTGCTCGGTGGCGGTAGCCACCACCTTTGCCACCATCTCATCAAAATCCTGTTGGCGAAAGAGCACTCCCCCGGTGATGCGTACGAGCTGCCCCTGCTCCAACATGGTGTCGAGCAACGTGGCGTGATCGCCCAACAGACGGTTCACCTCTGTTTCCCCCGGCGGCGCATGGGGTGTCGCGGCAAACTCGGCCAGCACGTGATCAACCAACATCTGTTGCTCCACCGTCAGCGTCACGCTGAAGCCGGTGCGCCAGAGCACGCTATCATCGCCCTGCACGATTGCTTCCGTTTCCGCACGGGCAATCAATGCGTTGAAGAGGCGGACCGGCAGATCGTCGATGGGCAGCCGGCTTTGCAGGCGGCTGCGCACCTCGCCGCGGGTCATGCCTCGACGCAACGGCGACTGTTGGTGGTATTCATCGAGCAGGGCCATGAGATGAGCCAATGTTTGCTGCCAGATCTCCACCGTGACCAGTGCCGCGGTGTTGCCCGTGCCCAGCGACAAGAGTGCGCCAGCCGCGAGCAATTCATCCAACGCGCTCTGCGCAGTCTCCAGATCGAGTTCACTTTGGGCCAACAGGGCATCGGTGGTGAGGAAAGGGTGGCGGCTCAACGTTTGCAACAGAATTTCGTCGGGCGCGCCTTGGGCCAACGTTTTGAGCCGCTGTAAAACTGCGGGGGTAAAGCGTTTCCAGCGGCGCCGGGGGTGAGGACTGAGCACGACCCCCCCGCCCAACGTCAGGCTGGGCGAAGGTTGGCGCAAGATGTAACGATCCCCAGAGACGACCACCGCGGGCCGTGCCAGGCGGAGTTGCAGCCAGCCTTCTTCTCCCGGCGCCAACGTGTCGGTGCCCAACAGCCGGACCGTGGCCGGAATTTCAGCCGCACCACAAAAGAGGTCGACCGTCTGATTGTGGCTCAATGGTTTTGGGGCGTCGGGCAACAGGCGAAACTGCACGTCGATCAGCATGGTGCTGCGCAGGGTGTCCGGCTTGGCCACCACATCCCCACGGGTAATCTGCTCTGTGTCGATGCCGCTCAGGTTGATCGCCAGTCTGCTGCCGGGTTGCCCCGCGTCGATTGCCTGTTTATGGCTTTGGAGACCACGAACACGGGCACTCTGTCCCGTGGGCAAAATTTCCACGGCATCCCCCACGGCCACCTGGCCATCGAGCAGCGTGCCAGTCACAACGGTGCCAAAGCCACTGAGGCTAAAGACCCGATCCACGGGCAGCCGTGGACGGGCACGGTTGCGACGGGGAGCAAGTGTCCCCAACAGCGAAGAGAGGGTTGTGCGGAGGTCAATTAACCCTTTGCCAGTGGTTGCGCTGACGTGAACAATGGGCGCGTCGGCCAGATGGGTGGGTTCGAGCAGTTCGGCAACATCCAACTCGACCAGTTCCAGCCATTCGGGATCATCGATGAGATCAACTTTGGTCAGCGCCACCATGCCAACGGGCACCGCCAGCAGATCGAGAATGGCGAGATGTTCGCGGGTTTGGGGCATTACGCCTTCATCGGCGGCCACAATCAGCAGCGCCGCGTCGATACCCCCGATACCAGCCAACATGTTCTTGATAAAGTCAATGTGCCCGGGGACATCCACAATGCCAATCGGTTCGGGCACGCTACCCCCTCCCGCGTTCGGCAGCGGCAGCTCGATCCAGGCAAAGCCCAGATCGATGGTCATGCCCCGCTTTTTCTCCTCCTGCAGCCGATCCGGATCAATGCCAGAGAGCGCACGGACCAGCGTGGACTTCCCATGATCGACGTGGCCGGCGGTGCCGATTACACGCATAAACAATTTACTCTTTGCTAGGACTTGCGCAACTGGTTGAGAAGGGGTCTCCCGGTGGTTGGCTGCTCTTCACCAACTTTCTGTTCTCGATGCGTCAGTCATGTTTGCGCTAGATCCATCAGACCGATTTTCGGCATCTCTTCTCATGGAAAAACAGATAGATCTTGCACCGTGCGGCGTGAGCATTTTCTCATGTGCACCTCCCGCGATAGAAGGCTGATTCCACCATTGGGCAGCGTTACCATCATTTTTCGATCAGACGGAGCGGCCGTTGCTGCCGTTGTAATCGGGGGCATCGCCCACCATGATACCGCTGGTGCGCCGTTGCGCGCTTTGGCTGGCATGCAACTCTTGGTTGCGCCGTTGACGTTGCCACTCTTCTTCCATGTGTCGCATCTGGTCATCGCGCCCGCGGATCGCTTCTTCTGTACCTTCGAGCCAGGCTTGGGCCACGCCCACAAAGTAATTGCCATAGCTCTCCTGCAACTTCCAGACTTCCTTGACGAGTGAGTCGAGAATTTTTAGCTCGTGGTGGAGCGGTGGGAACCGCTCAACGACCTCGCGGTTGTACTTGTCTTGCTCAGACCACAGATGTTCCTGGCGCAGTTCAGCCTTGCGCCGTTTCTTTTCAAAATCTTCGCGAAATTCGTCCATTTCGCGGCGGATGCGCTCTTCGGCCAGCCGTTGCAGCTCTTGCACCTGCGCCTGTTCGCGCAGGATCATATCCTTAAATTCCTGCATTTCATTGACCGCTCGACGGCTCACGTCCATCTGTTGCGAGAAGCTCTGCACCCGTTCATAAGCCTGGTTGACAATGCTCTTTTGCTCTTCGATCGTCTCTTGCCAGCGGGTGAGCACCTGCTCTCGATCGACAACCATGGCGCGCATTTTCTCCATAAATTCGGCTTGCTCTTCGCGCAGCTGATCAACCTGGGGTGGTAATTTTTCATATTCGGCAGCGTTGCGGCGAATGCCTTCTTCAAAAATGGGCAGGCGGCCAACAACCGCTTCGGTCCGTTTGAAGAGCTCAACCGTCTCCTGTTGCAGTTGAGCAATACGTTTGGTATCGCTCGTGCGCTGTTCGGCCAGGAAGGGGATCTGCCGGGTGCGCTCTTCAATCTCCTTGGCCAAGCCACCGATCTGATTGCGCACACCCATGATCAGCTCGGCCAGCCGCTGATCTTCAACGGCCCGCAGATCAATGGCTTCTTCCAGCCGACCAATGCGTGGCAATTCGCGGCGCACCTCGCTGATCTCGCGGCTCAACGCTTCGCGATCGCTGAGGCGCGCCCGCTCGACTTCACGGGCAGCCTGTGAGCGGGCATCCTCGGCCCGATCCACCAGTTCGCTCAACTCGCTCTTGGCATTCTGGATCGCCTGGTCAACCTGGTTGAATTTCCCCAGATGGCCTTGCGTGGCGGCCAGCCGCGCTTCCAATTCCTGGATTCGGCGGGCCTGTTCGATCACGTCGGCAGATTGGGCTTCAATTCGCTGCTGTAGGCGCGCAATCTCCGCTCGATCGCGGCGATGCTCCTCATCCAGCCAACTGACCATCTGCGCTAATTGTGCAAGTTCCATCGTCTCTTTACCCCATGGGAATCAATAACTCACCGCGTACGCTCTGAAAAGAGTTTGCCAGAGCAATCAGCCTGCAACCGGAGCATATATACCGGCAACTGTGTATGTCTTAAAATTTGGACTTACGCAACTTGTCGAGAGCAGCACACAATCGTGCGGCTGGCTCTCCACCGGAAAGCTGCTCTCGGTGCGTATGTCTTAAAATTTGGACTTACGCAACTTGTCGAGAGCAGCACACAATCGTGCGGCTGGCTCTCCACTGGAAAGCTGCTCTCGGTGCGTATGTCATGAAATTTGGACTTATGCAACTTGTCGAGAGCAGCACACAATCGTGCGGCTGGCTCTCCACTGGAAAGCTGCTCTCGGTGCGTATGTCATGAAATTTGGACTCACGCAACTTGTCGAGAGCAGCACACAATCGTGCGGCTGGCTCTCCACTGGAAAGCTGCTCTCGGTGCGTATGTCATGAAAATGCAAGTCTTATCGAGCAAGCATGGTAACGTTGTACAATGGTGGAATCAGCGTTCTCTACCGCTGAATGTGCGCATGAGAGAATGCTCACTCCGCAAGGCACAAGGTCTATCTACTTTCTCGATTGGAATGTAAGTCGCAAACTATAGTCTTGAGACCTGAACAACGCCACCCCGGCAGACGAGTAGATCCCGGCGTAAACCAGGCCACACCTGTATTGCCGCTTGCACTCAGGCTGTATGGCCTGATTACCTGCCGTGGTAATTACGCCATACTGTACTAGCGATCTATACAAGTGGCCTATTATATCACTCTTCCGATCTACCTTCAAAGCGAATCGCAAGTGCAGGAACGATTTTTGTCCGAAGGTTGCAATTTTCAAAGAACGTCCGTGCAACAGCGCTCATCCAACAGTGCCCCATGCAACAGTGCTCATCCAACAGTGCCCATCCAACAGTGCCGCAAGATAGTCTGGCAAGCGCCCCCATTCAACAACGAGTAGGTTTGACCGAATAGCACGGGGGCGGTAAAATGACTGCAATAATCATATGTGGTGCTGCTGTTGAATTTCCGTTTGAAACATTCTTCAAGCAGGTGGCGGAGAGAAGAGTTCATCAACCAGAAGAGTAACTCGGCCTGTTTCACCGCTGGAAAGTTGCATCAAAATCCCACTTTTCAGAGATGAGTGAACACAAACCGGTAGCCTGAAATTCTCTGCGTTCATAGGATCAACGAAGCACACACAGCTAGACACACACAGCTAGACACACACAGCAGTGTCTCAGGAAAAGCTCGCAAGAGCAAGACAAAGTCGAAAATTTGTCGAAGTGGGTAAAGTTTAATTTCTTATGCGCATTGGCATTGATGCACGTTTGAGCTACCACCAACCAGCCGGGATCAGTCGCTACACCTGGCATCTATTACGGGCACTTGCAGAACTCAACAACGAAGATGAGTTTGACAATGAGTTCATTGTGTTTCAGCATCGGAAACATGAAGCTGCACTGATCCATCAAGCGAACTTCCGCCGCAGCACACTCTACGCACCCGTTCATCGCAATCTGGAGCAATTGCTCCTACCGATTGAATTGCTGCGCCATGGGCTAGATATTCTGCACAGCACCGACTTTATCCCCCCGCTCTATTCGCCGATCCCTTCCGTCATCACCGTACACGATCTGGCCTTTCTGCACTGGCCCCACTTCCTGACCAAAGACAGCGCGGCCTATTATGGACAGATCGATCGGGCGGTGCGTCACGCCAGCCACGTAATCGTGCCGAGTGAAAGCACAAAGAATGACCTCATCGGCATTCTGGGCACTCCCGACAAAAAGATCAGCGTGATCTACGAAGCACCCAATCCCACCTTTCGCCCCCTGCCCGTGGACGAGACGCGCAAGGCAGTGACGGAGCGTTTTCAGATCCCAGAGTCCTACATCTTTTTCATCAGCACCATTGAGCCGCGCAAAAATGTAAACGGGCTGCTGCACGCGTTTCGCTACCTGGTGGACAAATACAACATTGGCGAAACGGGCTTGGTATTGGCTGGCAGCAAAGGTTGGCTATACGAAGAGACAATGGAGCTGGTCAAAGCGCTCGATCTCGAGGAAAAGACCTTCTTCCTCGGCCGAGTCGAGGACGCGGATCTGCATGAGCTCTACGTGGGTGCCCGCTTCCATATTCACCCGGCAAAATATGAAGGGTTTGGCTTGCCACCGTTGGAAGCCATGGCCTGTGGCACCCCCACCATCGTCAGCAACGTCAGCAGTTTGCCAGAAGTCGTGAGCGACGCGGCCCTGCTGGTCGACCCCGATGATACTGAAGAGATCGCGGTTGCCATGCATCGTCTGCTGGCGGATCAAGAGCTACACACCGAATTGCGCGACAAGGGGCTGAAACGGGCCGATTGTTTTAGCTGGAAACTGGCCGCACAGAGCACAATGGATGTCTACCACAAGGTCATGTACAACAAGGTACATACGGTTCCGGCCTCCGCGCCCTCTACGCCCAAGCAGACCACGCCCAAACAGACCACGCCCCCATAGCTGATGCGTATTCTCTTCCTGACACCTCAGCTGCCATTCCCGCCCCACCAGGGAACCACCATTCGCAATTTTCACCTCATTTGTCGGCTCGCCGCTCATCACACGATCGATCTGGTTACCTTCCTGGCCCCTGGCCAAACGTTGGAGAGCGCTGGCCCTCTTGCCGAGCTCTGTGCCCGGATCATCGCCATTCCACAGCCCGAACGGTCGCTGTGGCAGCGACTCGCCAGCACAATTTTCCAGCGCCAGCCCGACATGGCCTTGCGGCTTGAAAGCGTGGCCCTCTACGCAAAGCTGCGCCACTTACTTACCAAGCAGGTACGAACCCACTCTCCCCAAGCCGAGGAACCTCGTCCCTATGATGTTGTCCAGGTCGAGGGCATCGAGATGGCGCAGTACGGTCGCTTTGCCGTGAAGACGCTCGCGGCCGCGCACCCGACCGGTCAGCGGCCCTTGCTGATCTTTGACGACCACAATTGCGAATATTTGCTGCAAAAACGCAACGCACTCACCGATCTGCGCAATCCACGCCGTCTGCTCCCCGCGCTCTATAGTGTGGTGCAGTGGGCAAAGTTGCGCACCTATGAAGCTGCGATCTGCCGAGCGGCCGATGCCGTACTGGCAGTCAGCGAGCCAGATCGGGCTGCGCTGCAATCACTGGTGCCGACGGCTTCGACCACCGTGGTGCCCAATGGCATTGACCCAGCGGCCGCGGCACCGCAACTTACCCATGCGCTGACAATCGATGCCAACAATCCCGCCCGGCTCGTCTTCACCGGCAAAATGGACTATCGCCCCAACGTCGATGCTGCACTCTGGTTTGCCCACTCGGTACTGCCCTTGATCCAGGCACAGCAGCCCCATGTCTGCTTTCAGATCGTGGGCATGAACCCCCACCCGCGCCTCGATCCGCTGCGCGACAATCCGGCCATCGAACTCACCGGAGCAGTCGCCGACGTTACGCCCTATATGGAGGGCGCGGCCGTCTACGTGGTTCCCCTGCGAATCGGTGGCGGCACCCGTTTCAAGGTGTTGGAGGCCATGAACCAAGCGTTGCCGCTGGTCAGCACCACGCTGGGTGTGGAGGGCATCGGTGTCACCGCGGATCGGGAGTTGCTCGTGGGGGATAGTGCTGATGCATTTGCCGCGGCGGTCTTGACGGTGCTGACAGACCGCGCGGCAACTGGGACACTGGCAGCCACATTGGGCAGCAACGCACGTGCGTTTGCCGCGGCACATTACAGCTGGTCGCAAATTGTACCCAAAGTCGAAGCGGTCTATCGGCAGACGCGGGCGGCGCTGTAGCCCCCTTTCATGGATGCGCTCGCGTGATCCCAATCCCGCAGAGACGACCCTGCCATTGTCTCCCATAGATGGTAACGCTCATCCACAAGCGAGCTTCTGGACCCAGCCATTGCGTGGCCGAACCGGTGCGGCGCAGTCTGTTCGGGCCAGACAGCCAGTGAAAAAGAGCATGTGAAGAAGAGTCAAGTGAAGAAGAGCAAGTAAGGAGTAGGCGATGTCAAATCAACAACATCTTCGTGTCGGTTTCGTGGGCACGGGTTGGACGGAAAAAATACAGATCCCGTTGTTTCGACTCGGCGGGTTGGTGCCCCAGGCGATCTGCTCTGGTCATCCTGAGAATGCACAACGGGTGGCGGCCGCGGCCGATCTGCCCAGCGTCTATGCGGATTGGCAGACGTTGGTGCACGCGGATGATGTGGACATCGTCAGTATTGTGACACCACCCCACCTGCACGCGGAAATCGCGATGGCCGCGCTCCAGGCGGGCAAGCATGTGATCTGCGAGAAACCGACCGCGCTCAATGTGGCCGAAGCGGAGGCCATGTTTGCCGCGGCCCAAGCCGCGCCGAACCAACTGGCGATCATTGATCACGAGCTGCGCTTTAATCCGGCTCGCATCAAGTTGCGCCAGCTGTTGCGCGAAGGCTACATTGGCAACGTACTGACCATCGATTTTGATCGGCTGGGCAACGACCGGCTGAACCCGGACGCACCTTGGCGGTGGCATGCCGATGCCAGCCGGGGCGGTGGTATGTTGGGGGCACTGGGGAGCCATCTGCTCGATCTGGCACGTTGGACGGTGGGCCGGATCGATGGCATTTCAGCACAGTTGCAGACGGCTCATCTCTTTCGCACCGACCCGCAAAGCGGCAGCCAGCAACAGGTCACCGCCGATGATTACGCACGGCTCCAGCTCCGCTTTACGCACGGCATGCCGGGTACGGTGACTGTGAGTGGGATTACGCCCGATGGAGAGGGTATGTCGATTTTGGCGGTGGGGAGCAAGGGCGCGCTCAAGCTTGACCATCAGGATCAGCTGTGGGGCGCACAAGGGGAAGCGCTCTGGCAGGGTGAATGGCAGCAGATCGCCCTGGAACCACTGGCACCGGCCCTGGCTGACTATCAGGGGGCAGCGCATTCACCGTTCATCATCGGGACATTTTACCTGGCCCAACGAGTTGCCACATCCCTCGCCGCGGGGGAAACGTTTATTGAAGAAGCAGCCAGTTTCTACGATGGTCTCGTGGTGCAGCGCATGTTGGATGCAGCTCGCCAAAGCCATCAGGAACGCAGGTGGGTGCATCTCTGAAAATTTAGCGTCATGTGACGCCCGTTCGCTGGCGGCCCGCTGCCTGGCAGGGAATACCTTCCCTGCTAGCGTCCCCAGGAAATCCGCTCTTGCAGCCAATCCCGCTCCCCGCTGCCAAAGCCCCCATCCAGATCAAAGAGCTTGCGCTCGCCGCTGCCATCCACACGCATTGTGTAGACAGCCCAACTGCCCCCTCGATCCGAGACAAAGGCGATGTGTGTGCCATCTGGCGAGGCCGTTGCCAGCCCATCGCGCCCAGGGTGCTCGGTGAGCTGTTCAATGGTATTGGAGAAGGGATCGATTCGATAGAGATCCCAGTTGCCACTGCGGTTCGAAGTGGCCAGGATCTGGTTGCCCAGATTGTCATTGGGAATGTCGCCGGGCCAGGTCGTAACACCTTCTGGCCGATTCCCAGCCGTGTCGACCCGGAAGAGACCACAGTTGCTGGCATTTTCCCAAACATCACAACCGTTGTAGACAATTTGGCCGTTGCTCAAAAAGATGGGATAGCGGCCGAAGAGTTCCCAAGCCTCGAACATCATCGGCATCAGTTGCTGGCCAAAGGTCGCGTCTGTGTGTAGATAGAGCCGATGGCGGCCATCCCCCACCAGTGTAGAGTCAAAGACGAGCTGTTTGCCCGACGGTGACCAATGTGGGTGTGCATCTTCGGGATGGGCACTGACTGGAACAGGATTTTCGCCATTCGTCCCCATCAACACCAGGTTATCGATGAAACCGCCGTCGCCGCTGGCGATCAACGCACCGTTGGGGGCAAAATCGGGCTGGCGTCGATTGGGAACGATCGGCCAACTTTCATCGCGCTCAATGCTATAGAAGATCAGATTGTAGCGATCTACCTGCGAATCCCAACGGGTATAGGCAATGCGGCCAGTTGGCACTGCCCCGCCAATCGCGGTTGTCGTGGTGGGCAGCGCAGTCGCGGTCCAGGTTGCAGTGGGCGAGGCCGTGGCGGTGGCAGTGGGTGACGGTGATGGCGAGGCCGTTGCCGTTGGCGACGGGGCCACTGTTGACGTTGACGTTGCGGATGGTTCGGGCGAGGCGGTTGCCGTGGGGAGATCGGTTGCCGTCGGTGGCACCGCCGTCGGCGACGATGTTGCCGTTGGTACCGGCGTGTGTGTGGGGAACGGCGTATCGGTCGGCGCATCTGTTGGCGTGCTGGAAGGGACGACCACCACCATGGGGGGCGATCCAGTCGATGCAGCCGCGTCGACCGTGGCCTCATCCCCAGCCAAGCCGGGGGCGCTGCTCATGGCCTGGATCACCGGCTGTTCGCTGGTGGAACGTTCGCGGCCTCCCAAAAACGTAGTGGTGCGGTTCAGCGCGCCAGCAAGCAACGGTGCATCGGCCGCGGTCATCTGCAGATCGATCGTTCGCTGTGCCGCCAGCTCTGGAACGGTTAGCACCGTCGGGGGCTGCGGCGGCGTCAGGCGGCTGGCCTGGACCGCGGCATAGGGTGCCAACGCGGCATCCACCAGCTGCGCCCCATAGGTATTCCAAACCATGCGCCCCACCGTGAGCAGAACGAGCAACAACGAAAGCATCCCCAGCAAGGAAAAGGCGAGCAAGGGACGGCGTTTTGGGGACGGCACGCCAGGGTCGGGATCTGGATTCGTCGGTGACGCGGCACCAGCATCTCGGTCAAAATGGGCAGAACCAACTGGCTCGGCGCGGGGAATAAAGGGATGCGTCGCGGCGGCGCTTTGCCAAGTTGCCGGCGCGGGCTCCACATCGATCACAGTGCCGGACCACTGCTCGTCGACGGCATGTGCTTGCGCCACATCATCAGCCACATCCGGCACTGGCTGGCTGGCGACGGTTGCTGGTGTCGCATCTGTTTCGCCCCGCACCAGGGCTGTGGCAAACGCGGTCGCCGTGGCGTGGCGAGCAGCAGCTTCTTTGGCCAGGACACGTGTCAGGGTTGCCCGCACAGTGGCAGAAAGAGTCCCGCCCAGCAGATCGTCTACCGGTGGCGCATCGTCGATAATCTTGCGCAACAGTGCCAGTGGGTTCTCCGCCGCAAAGGGCGTCTGGCCAGCCAGGAGCTGAAAGGCAATTACACCGAGCGTGTAGATGTCGGCGTGGCGATCCAGGGTGCCCTCGCCACGTGCCTGTTCCGGTGCCATGTAGGGGGAAACATTTGTCGCGTAGGTCACCCGCTCGCCCAGCGTATCCAGCGTCAACAACCCCACCCCCACCAATTTGGGCTGATCGTCCGCATCGAAAAGGATGGATGAAGCGGTGAGCGCCCCGTGAACGTAGCCCTGCTCATGTGCATAGTCGAGCGCCGCGGCCAACGGCTCGATCAGGGCGATGGCATCATAGACCAGATAGGGGTGCTGGCGCGACTGTAGGCGTGTGGCCAGGGAGCCATTGGGCAGAAATTCCTGCGCAATGTAATTCACACCATCGGCGTGACCAGCTTCATAGACCGCGGCCAGGTTGGGGTGATGCAAACGAGCGGCATCGCGGCCCAACGAAATAAACTCGCGCACCAGTGCGCTGTTGGTTGCCAGCGCAGCGGGCAGAACATTGAGCAGCACGGGCCGTTCGTAGAGGGTGTCGTGGGCGCGGTAGGTGACGAGCGAACGGGCGCGGGTCAGCTCAGATTCAATTTGATAGGGACCGATCTGTTGGGGGCTGTCGGCAGAGTTGGGCAGCGGTGTCATTGGTACGATGTTATTCCAGCGATGTTAAGTAGGCGTACATGGCAGCGATCCCATTTTCGCTGACAGCACGAGTGCCAAAGAGATGTTCAGAGCCTATGTCGCCACCGGTGCGCAGCAGATCGACAAACTCATCTTCAGCCAGCGACAGGCCAGCCAGCGCTGGGGCAGAATCCCCTTCCGCGTTGGCACCGTGACAGTCAGCACAGCGATTGGTATAGACTCGCTCGCCCAGGGCCAGATCCGGGCCACTTCCCGTGACAGTCACGGCTGTGGTTTGAGTGGTGACAATGGTTTCAGTCAACCCCGACTGCGTCGCCACCGAGGCAAAATTGGCCGCGGGCATTGTGGCCACGGCCGCGCCACGGCGACCAGTGGATGACTCTCCATCACCGGTGGACGCGGCGGGTGCACCGCCACAGGCAACCAAGATTCCCATCGTGGCCAGACCCATGAGGAGCAGCAGAAACATGCGTGCGGTTGACGTGTGTACAGTGGACTCGCGTACAGCCGAGTTGCGTACAGTCGAATTGCGTACAGACGGTTCTCGTGGCGTTACCATGGCGCTCTCCCATTGTCACTTGATAAATTTTTATTTGAGTTGAGACTTGCGCACCTCGAGCCCGCAACGAAAGTGGGCTCTGTTTGAAAACAGAGGTTCCGGCAAGCGGGAAACCGACCGTTTTCAAGCCAACCGCACTGTAAGGGCTAGAGCGGTGGCTTCGACAGACTCGGCCACCGGCAACTGCGCAAGTCTCATGAGATTTGTTTATTCAATCAGTTTTGGATCAAGGGCATCTTGCAAGCCATCGCCGACAAAGGAAAACCCGAGCATGGAAAGGGCCACGGCCACCGTGGGGAAGAGTGCGAGGTGCCAGTAGACCCGTACATAGGCGTTGCTAACCCCAACCATTTTCCCCCAACTGGCAAAGGGATCGTTGATGCCAATGCCGAGAAAGCTGAGGCCCGCTTCGCCCAGGATGGCACCTGGAATGCCAAAGCTGAGCGCCACCAGAATGGGGCTGAGGGCATTGGGCATGAGATGGCGGAAGATGATCCGCTGTTGGTCTACACCGACGCAGCGGGCTGCTTCGACATATTCTTTTTCGCGCAGGGAAAGGATCTGACCGCGAGCCAGACGGGCAAAGCCAATCCAGCCGGTGATGCTGAGGGCAAAGATCACCATCCATAGCCCACCGCCAAAGACAGAGACAATGAGAATGGCGAACATCAAACCGGGGAAAGCGGTCATGATCTCGACCATACGCACGATAAAGAAATCGACTTTGCCGCCCAAATAGCCAGCCAGACCGCCCAGGGGCACGCCAATGACAACGGCGACAAATTGAACGGCCAACCCCACGGTCATCGAGGTACGCGCCCCATAGATCAGGCGGCTGAGATAGTCGCGACCCACTTCGTCGGTGCCGAGTGGATGTTCGGGGTGTTCGAAGGGGAAGAGCAAGACCCGGTCAAAATAGGCTTTGTCATAGGGATGGGGGGCGAGCAGATCGGCGAAGACGGCCAGAAAGACAAAGATCGAGACGAGGATCAGGCCGAGGACGGCCAGACGATTGCGCATGAACCGGCGCAGCGCGTCACGCCAGAGCGTGCGGTGCTCCAGAAGTTTGCTCGATGCGGGCTTTTTGGCAACGGGCGCGGTTGCGGTAGCGTGGGTCATTATTTTCCTCCTTCGGCGCCCAGGCGCACACGGGGGTCCACCCAAGTATAGGCAATATCAGATAGTAGGTAGGCAATTCCCCAAAGGAAGGCAATCAACAGGAAGAGCGCCATGATCATCGGGTAGTCGCGGCTGAAGACGCTGGTGACAAAATATTGGCCCAGGCCGTTGATACGAAATGTCGATTCGATAAAGATGCTGCCCGTCATCAAGTTGGGAATAATGGTAATGAGTGCAGTAATCATGGGGATCAATGCATTGCGAAAGATGTGGCGGGTCATGACCACCCGTTCACTGAGTCCTTTGGCGCGGGCAGTGCGGGCGTAATCCTGGCGCATGACATCAACTACGCTGGAGCGGGTAAACCGCGCCACCACGGCCAGGGGAGCCAGGGCATAGGCGATCACTGGCAGAACCCAGTCCGAACAGAAGAGGCGCGTGCCGGCCAGGCAAGTGGCATTGGGACCGCTCCAGCCGCCCATGGGCAACCAATCCAGCCGCACGGCAAAGAGCAGGATCAGCCACAGCGCGACCACGAAATTGGGCACGGTAATGCCAAGCGTCGCGAAAAATGTCACCACATTATCTAGCCATGAATTTTGCCGATAGGCGGCAACGAGGCCCAGGGTGATCCCAATGGTGAAAGCAAGGGCAACGGTCATCAACCCGACCTGTGCAGTCAGCTTCCAGCTTTTGGCTATGAGCGCCGCGACGGTGGTGTGGGGCTGTTGATAGGGAATGCCAAAATCAAAACGCAGGGCATTCTTCATGTAATTGAGATATTGCATGTAATAGGGCTGGTCCAAGCCATATTTGCGCAAAATGTTCTCTTTGGCAGCGGCAGGCAGTGGCCCTTTCTCTTCATCAAAGGGACCACCGGGGACCGAATGCATTAGGGTAAAGGTTGTTGCCGACACAACGATCATCACAAAAATGAGTGAAAGGAGCCGACCCAGAATATAACGGATCATGTAAGTTTGCTAGTTGTGATATGAAATAGAGTACGAAAGGAAAAAGGCCAACAACACATCTCGTTGTGCTGCTTGCAACAGGAGAGACCAGCCGAATTGACAAGCTGGTCTCTCTTTGAGCACGTGCAAACTGGTAAACAATCGGGGTGGCAGCAGTGCCAGAGGAGCAGAATGGGTCATGCTCCTCTGGCTGTGCAACGCTCGCTACTCGGTTTCGGCGATGTAGAGATCGCTAATGGCCGAGTCGTTGCCCCAGTGGAAGCCCGCAATCCCCTGTGAATCGGGCACACGGAAGGCATCACCCTGGATGTAGGGTTGGATCAGGTTCCCCTGCCAGCGGTGATTGATGAAGATGCCACCGACATCGTCCACCAAAATGCGCTCGGCATCGCGGAACATCTGGTCACGTGCTTCCGGATCGCCGACCATTGCGCTGGCTTCAGTCACCAGGCTGTCAAATTCATCATTCTTCCACGAGTGACGGCCAGAAGAGTGCCAGACGTTCCCCAACAGGTTAGCCGGATCCAGGAAGTCCATCCCGTAGGAGACGGCGCCAAATTGCAGTTCGGTTGGCTTGGCGTTCATGGCATCGTTGTAGACTTTGTTGTCTTTGTTGGAGACTTGAATTTCCACATTCAGACATTCAGAGATCGACGCGGCCGTGGCCTGGAAGACGGCGGCCATGGCTGGGCTTTCGTTGCGCAACCACATCTCCAACGAGGGGAAGCCTTCGCCATCAGCATAGCCGGCGGTGGCCAGATGCTCCTGGGCGGCTTCACAATCATAGGCCTGGTATTCGCGCAGTTCACCGTCGGCGTCAGAGGATGGGAAGCCGGGCATCAGCATGGAATAGGCCGGCATCGCCTTGATCTCGCCAAAGACGTTGCTCACAATTGATTCTCGATCCACGGCTTTGGCAAAGGCCTTGCGCACATCCAGATTATCAAAGGGTGGGTTGAAGGTATCAAAGAGCAGATAGTCGGTACGGAAATCGCCAAAGTGGCGGAGATAGTTGGCGCTCAAGACTTCGTCATTCAGAATGATCTCGAAGTCGGCTGGCGAGAGCGACTCGTAACCGACGTTGTCAATTTCGCCATTCTCGAAAGCGGCAAACTCTGTGCCCGGCGACATATAGATGTACTCAATTTCATTGAGCAGTGGCTTGCGATAACCGTTATAGGTTGGGTTCGCTTCGAGGACGATGCGGGTGCCGGGATCAAATTCCTTTAGAATGAATGGACCAGAGGAGACGTGATTCTCCAGACCGCTGTTGTAGAAGGCACCGTGCTCTTCCAGGGCTTTGGCCTGAATGGGCCATGAGAACTTCATCACACCGGGCAAGGGCGGGAATACGCCTTCGGTGGTAACGGCAAAGGTCAGATCATCCACGGCTTCGACGCCCAGCTCTTCAACGGGCAATTCGCCAGCGATCACCTGATTCCAGTTTTCGATCCCACCCGGCCCCAGGAAACCATAGAACCAGGTAAAGTCCCAACCATGTTCGGGATCGGCAGCCAAGCGGAAGGTGGCGACATAGTCGTGAGCGGTGAGCGGTGTACCATCGCTCCAGACCTGTCCCTCGCGCAGCGTGAAGGTCCAGGTACGGCCATCTTCCGAGACTTCCCAGCTCTCGGCAGCGCCGGGCACAACGTTGAATTCCTTGTCCAGCTCGACGAGTGCATCGCTGAACATGTCGGAGCCACAGTAGCGTTGATAGACCGCGACAAAGAACTCGAATGTTGTCTGGCTGGCGGTGTTGCTACAGGGCAAGCTGTAGACCTGCTGCTCATATGGCACTGCGTCAGCCGGCAGCTCTTCGCCAAAGATGGTGGTCATTGGATCGCTGGCGGTGGCATCCTCGGCGTCTCCCGCTGCTTCCGTCTCTTCGCCAGCCGTGGCATCGGCTGACTCTTCTGCGGCCGGAGCAGCAGCTTCTTCAGCAGGGGCAGCTGGTGCAGGACATGCTGTCAGCACGAGGGCCAGGATTAGCAACAACGTCCACGATAGGTGGACAGACCAGGAACGTTTTACTGGAAACGTGTTCAAATTATCCTCCTTGAAAGGTCAATAGAGTATGGTGAATAAAAAAATTACGGATGGTAGCTCAAGCCAAAATCTGTGCTAGCTGCGGCATTGTGAAGTTTTCACCAGGTTCGCTCCTTGTCCCCAGGTCTTCATCACGCAGCGGCCTGTTGAGCAGCCCGATTCGCACCGGACAGTTCTTGCAACGGAAAGTTCGCGGCAGCAGTGACTAGAGAGCAGGAGTTGGTGCAAACGATTGCGCATACCAGTAACAACATGTGGCTCGTGGAAAATAACCGTAGAAAACACAAGCGATAGCTAGAGGTAGGTCCATGGATCCATTGTGCCCTACCTGTTCGTCGCAGAGAATAAATCTGCGAGCAACAGTTGAGCCACAGCGGATATCTGTTCCCGATATCCATCCTCAATGTCCAAGAACTCCCACCCATGCCAGATATGTAATGTTCTTCAGCAGAGTGTTCTTCAATGGATTCTGCAACGGAAGAGTGGAGAATAACACTGAGTTGGAACGAGTTTGCGTACTCCGGAACTATCGCTCGGGGTATATAGTCGCATTGTATCGAACTTTGTGGATCCCTGCAAACTAACCATACAAACAATTCCTTAAATCGGTTGATGTGCAAATAAGAGACCAAGGCAGATGCGGCAGCGTGCATCAGGCACAACTCCACAACCTCAATCGCACGTGAATCGCACGTGAATGACAGGGCCACATGCATGGCATCACCAGATAAATGTCATTACCACGTAAGGTCCCTCCTGTAGACCAACAATTATACCATTCACATCTCGGACCAATGACTCTTTTGTCAGCAACATGTAACACCTTGTCGGCACTTTTGTGAGTACGATCAGTGCGCCATAAATAGCACCGACCTGCGTCTTTTGACCGACAAGGTTAGCAGCGCTGTACAAGCACGCCACGGGGAGATCATTGCTTGATGGAATTTCGTCGCTTGTTCCGTTGTCGCCATGACGGTTCATGCCAGCGACAACTCAGGCAACGCACGCAAGCAGCTCGCCAATCGGGGAAAAGCCGACAAAAAGCTGGTAAATAGATATTAAAAAGCAGGTATAGAACCAGTATATCTCTAATTTTTCGAATAATTTCAGCTAAATTCAGCCCCCATTCAGCTACCCAAGAGCCCTAATGTACCAGAGAAAGAACCGTTCTTTGACGAGTCCAGCCTTGCGTACGACAGCCGATTTATCCACGACCATGCAGTCGCACAACCAAACCCAGGCAGGCGTGCGGCTATACATCGCGCGCCAGAGCAGTAGCGTAGCCCGCTATTGTCTGGAGCAGTTGCTCTTTTGCGCGATTGGTTGGATTCCCACGGTCCTTGGAATTGGGTTGCGGGCGCTGCTCTACCGGCTCATTCTCCGCTGCGATGGCATTGCCGCCATTGAAAACGGCGTACGTATTCGCTTTGCCGACCAGATCCAGTTGGGGCGCAATGTCTACATTGATCAGGGTGTCTATCTACATGCGTGTCCACGGGGGATCACCATCGGTGACGCGAGCTACATCATGCATGGCTCCATCTTGCATGTCTACAATTTTCGCAATTTGCCCCACGCTTTTATTCAGATTGGCCAGAACAGCCTGATTGGCGAGCGCAACGTTTTGCGCGGTCAGGGCGGCATCACGATTGGCAATCGAGTTTACACGGCACCCAATGTACAGCTCTTGGCCGTTAACCACATCTATCACGATCGCAACCGCCCCATGGCAGAGCAAGGCATTACTGCCGAAGGCATTGTTGTGGAGGATGATGTTTGGATCGGTGCTGGCGCAATTATTACCGACGGTGTTCGGATTGGTCGGGGTGCGGTGGTAGCTGCCGGTGCCGTTGTGACCAAAGACGTGGCAGCACACACGGTTGTTGGCGGTGTGCCAGCCAAAATCATTAAAGAGATTCGTGTGGGTGAGAGCACCCCCTCGGACAAAGAAATTTATTTAGCATAAGGGAGCGAAACCCCATGACCACACTTTCTGTTGTGATTCCCGCCTACAATGAAGAGGATGGCATTCAGGAGATCATGCAGCGCATCTTGTCTGTCCGTTCGGAATTGGCAACCGTTGGCGTTGCCGATCTGGAATTGATCATTGTTGATGATGGTTCCAGCGATCAAACGCCAGCGTTAGTCGAGGCAGAGCCAGGGGCACGGCTCATTCGCCATGCTAGAAATGGTGGCTATGGGGCAGCGCTCAAGACAGGCTTTGCCGCGGCCAAAGGCGAGTGGATCGGGTTCATGGATGCTGATGGCACATACCCACCCGAATATTATCCCGCGCTCTTCCAGGCCGCGGTGAACGAAGAAGCCGACATTGTAATTGGCTCGCGCATGGCCGGGGCCAAAAGTGAAATGCCCCCGGTCCGGCGCCTGGGCAACCTGATCTTCGCCCGCCTCGTCAGCCTGATCAGCGCCCGCCACATCACCGATTCGGCGAGCGGCATGCGCATCTTCAAAAAATCTATCCTGTCGACCATCTATCCATTGCCCGATGGGCTCAACCTCACGCCAGTGATGAGCACCCGCGCGCTTCATGAAAAGCTGCACATGGTCGAAGTTCCGATCCCGTACAGCGAACGAGTGGGGCGCTCCAAGCTCAGCGTCGTCAACGATGGCATGCGCTTTGCCCAGTCGATCATCTGGACGGCGCTCAATTACAATCCGGTGCGCCCGCTGGGGCTGGTGGGGCTGGTTGCGTTGTTGATTGCCGCGGCCGTCGGGGTGGGGCTAGTCGTCGAGCGATTCATGGGGGTCGTCGAGGTGAGTCCGCTGGGTGCCTTTGCGCTCTTTTCTGCGCTCGTGCTCGCGGTTGCCGGGGTCAGCGTAATGACACTGGGCATGAGTTTCAACTATTTTGTCGCCCTCTTTCACAAGACGCCCGTGCGCCAGGGCTTGCTCGGTCGTCCCCTCTTCCAACAGAGCATGGCCCGCCACTTTGGCTGGAGCGGTCTCTTGATCTTTGGCCTCGGCCTGACGGTGGCCGTCGTCAGCCTCGTTCTGGGGCTACAAGGCTGGCCCGTCTCGCGGCTCTGGCTCTATTACCTGACGAGCGCCTGTCTGGCGCTGGTCGGCATTCAGCTTGCAATTGCCTGGGTGCAAATGCAGGTATTGGAGACCTTGCGCATCCGTGAAGAGTTGGTGGCAGAAGATCTGCGCGGCAAAGAGCACATGCCACAGGTTGACGCGGCAGAGGGTGCATTGCAGATGCAGCCCCAGGGCTTGCGATGAGCACCAACCCATAGCGTCAGCCACGTTGCCTGCACCCGATCGCGCCATGATGGTAGGCGTGGAATATTTGCGGACAGAGATGAATTTGACCGTTGCCGCCACCTGCTTCCGGGCCAGGTGGTGGCACGTGAAACCGAGAGCACGCCGGACAGACTTTGGAGATAGATGAATGAGCGACACATTGACAAAAACGCAAGCTGAACAGCCCCCCCAACAGCAACAGGTTGGGGAGTCACAGGTCAGCCAGCCAACCCCAACAGAGGACCGGACCCAAAATCCCGGCGCCAAAAACAATGGGGTCAAGAATACCGGGGCCAAGAGTAACGGGGCAAGAAATAACGGCGCAGAAAACAACGGCGCAGAAAACAACGGGGCCAAAAACAACAGTGCCAAGAACAAGCGGGTAAATGTCGACCTTTCCGACGAGATCAAAAGCAACCTTGGCTCGCGCCGCATTCCGCGGCTGCGCCCTTCGCAGTTTCCCGATGCAGGTGCGAGTGTACAGACATTGACTTCGTCCACCCGTCCCGCAGGCAGCGTCGACATTTTGCTCGTCAATCCGCCCACCCCCGATGGCGGCATTTGGATCCGCAGCCAACACCGGGTGGGCCGCCGCAGCCGCGAAAATATGATCTGGCCACAGGTGAGCCTGGCGCAGATGGCCGCCATTCTGCACCCCGATTATCAGGTCGAAGTGATCGATGCCAACGCCGCCCGCATGAGTTGGGAAGAATTTGAGACGATTCTGGAAGAGAAACGGCCCAAATATTATCTCACCCAAGTCACCGCGCCCACGCTGAAGAATGATATGTACGGCGCATTTCTGGCCAAGGCACTGGGTGCAAAGACGATGGCCTTTGGCACCCACGTCACCCCGATGACACTGGAGACAATGCGACCTTTCCCGGCGCTCGATTTTGTGCTGCGCGGCGAGCCAGAAATGACGCTGCGCGAGTTGGTGGATCGACTGGAAGGCAAAAGCCCCAGCAATCCCAAAGTGGCCAAAATGTTGCGCGAGACCAGCCAATTGCAAACCCGTCGGGTGGGGCTGGAACAGGTGGTGGACAGCTTTCCGGCGGACGCGGAAAGCTCGCCCCATGCCTCCATTTTGGGTTTGGCGTGGCGCAACGAGCGTGGCGAGATTGTCATCAATCCCGACCGTCCATTCATTCCCGATCTCGATGACTTGCCCATGCCCATGCACGAACTGTTGCCCCTGCAAAAGCAACACATGCCAATGATGCGGGGACCGTTCACCTTCATCGTCACCAGCCGCGGCTGTCCCGCTGGCTGTAAATATTGCATCAAACATGTCTCCTATCAGAACAGCGTGCGGGTGCGCTCGGCCGCAAATATGTGCGATGAGCTCGAATATCTGGCCGAACTAGGTGTTCACAACATTCACATGTATGCCGATCTCTTTACCGTCAACCGCGACCATGTAATGTCGTTCTGCGAAGAGATTCTGCGCCGCGGGATCAAGATCAAATGGACCTGCAACAGCCGTGTGGACTATGTTGATGAAGAGATGCTCCACCTGATGGGTAAGGCAGGCTGCTGGTTTATCTCTTGGGGCATTGAAAGCGCCAACGAAATGGTGCTGAAACGTGCCCGCAAAGGCTACAAAAAGGAACAAGCGTTCAAGGCACTGCAATGGTCCAAGGCTGCGGGTATTAACAACTGGGGCTACTTCATTATCGGGCTGCCGGGCGAGACCGAAGAATCGATCCAGGAAACAATCGCCTATGCCAAAGAGTTGCCACTCGATATTGCCCTCTTCCACGTGGCCGCCCCCTACCCCGGCACGCCCTTCTTCTACGATGTGGTGGAGAACAACTGGTTCCGCCCCGGCACCAAGTGGGAAGAGGTGGATATGGATCAATCCACGGTGTTGGACTACGACAATCTGACCGCGGAGCAGTTGGAGTATTGGCAGAAGCGGGCAACTCGCGAGTGGTCGCTGCGCCCCGGCCCCATGTGGACCTTTCTCAAAGGATTGAACAGCTGGCAAGGCGCCAAGAGTGCCATCAACGTCGGTTGGCAGATGTTAAAGTTCGCGCGGGCATAGACGCCCTCATATACAGCTCAGTGGCCAGCCTCCACTTATTCGAGCATGTCAGTTTGTCGAGCCCGTCGATTATCGAGCATATCAATTTGTCGAGCACGTCAATTTGTCGAGCACATCGATTATCGAGCATATCAGTTTGTCAAACACGTTAATAATGCGACAGACATGATGCGACAGACATGATGCGACAGAATCGATTGTAGGCTGGCGCGGTGCAGGGGTGGCGGAGACGGAGACCGCGCCCTTGCATTGGCGTCATGACGATTTCTCCATCTACAGTGGGTTCTGTTTGAAAAGAGTAGTCCCGGCAAGCGGAAACCTACTGTTTTCAAGCCAACCGCACTGGTATTTTTTCATCCCCCAGTAAATTATGCACGTTCAGCAACAACATCCGTTGACTTCAACCGGCAGCCTCAACCCAATGCTCATGCGTATCCTGCGGGCAATGGCCCTCACCGCGGCAGTGATCTTTTGGGGAAGCGCGGCGATTGGGCTCTGGGCCGCCCATGACAAAAGCGCTGCCTGGGGCCGTTTCATGCTGTTGAGTGTCGGGTTGCTCTTGATCTGGATCGTTGGCCGCAGCACATACCATGGCCGGGACAACAGCAGGGTACGCCGTGCCAAGCTGCTGCAACTCTATCGAGCAGTTGGGATCGACTGCGGACTGTTGGCCGGTGGCATTGGGTTGCTCTTTGTGATCAGCCATGACTGGCAGTTGGCCACGACAACGGACTTTACCCTCTTTCCCGCGCTCACCGGGTGGTTGCAAGGTTGGCAATTTTTGGGCGATGACCGGCTGCTCTTGCACGAAAATCTGGTGGCGGGTGCGCTCATCGTACTCTTACCGATCGCAGGGATGACGCTGTGGCAAGTGTGGTGGGACATATCCCGCGTCAGCCGCTACTGCGCCTTGTCGGGTGTGATGATCGGTGGAGTGGCGCTCCTGCTCACATTTTCGCGCGGCGGTTGGTTGGGGCTCGGGGGTGGCATTCTAATTGCGGCCTATCTGCACTGGCGCACCGGCGACAAGCGCCGGTTGGTACAACGGGTGCAGCAGCAACATTCACCGCGATCCCGTCGCCACGCGCAGAGCTTCGGCCATTATCCCACCACATCGGGGCGACGCCGCGTTCGGCGGGGTCTGTTGCGTGGGTCCGGGCGTGGGTTCATGCGTTGGCTAACGAGCGGACTGGATCGACTGCTGGACAGACCGGCTCTGCTCGATTGGGGCCTGGGCGTGACGTTGTTCTGCGCCATTGCGATTCTGGTAGGCGTGACCCTGTCATCGACGCTGCACGAGCGCCTGATGCAGCCGCTTGCCGACACCTATCTGGCAATGACAGTCGAAGGGCGGCTCACTGTTTGGCGCGATGTGCTGCCGGTGATTCAGGATTATCTCTTCACGGGTAGCGGTTTGGGCAGCACGCCGATGGTCCTGGCAAGCTATCTCTATCTGCTCCACGTGCCCTATCTCAACCATGCCCACAGCCTCTATTTGCAAGTTGCGGTTGAGCAGGGACTTCCAGGTCTGATTGGGCTGCTTGCACTTCTCGCCAGCACGATCACGATGGGAGTGCTGTGGCTGCAAGTCGGCAGGACAACAGAGCGGCATCTGACTGCCGGGGCCTTGGCCGCGCAGGTGGCGATTCTGATCTACGGCTGTACAGATGCCGAACTCTATGTCGGTCTCTTTGCGCCATTGCTGCTGCTACCGACAGCACTCCTGATTGGCACGGTGCCGTGGAGACATGGGCAGCCAAAGCAAATAGAACGTCACTGGGCAACAAGCGACAGGGGAGAAAGCGCAGGGCGCAAACAGTCTGCACAGAGCACGGCGGATGCCGTGCCGATGGGCTCTTGGGCTGCCGGTTGGGAGGCCACGAGCCTGGGCATTCTGCTCCCAACGCTGGCGGTGCTGACGCTCTTGGTCTTGCCGGGCAGCCACAGTCGCTGGATGGTAAATCGAGCCGCGGTTGCCCAAACGAAGGCCGAATTAACCCTCTATCAATGGCCGGATTGGCCAATTCAGGATGCAGTGCGCCGCAGCGAAAATTTAGATGCAGCGCAATGGATAACGCTCTATGAGCGCGTGGCGCAAACTGAGCAAAGCGCGGCAGCACCAAGGGCCGTGGCCGCGGCCCGACGTCGATTGGGGCAGATCCTGCTCTCGCAGGGGGACTATGAACGAGCAGAGCAGTTGTTGACCGCGGCCTACCAGACGGCACCCGAAGAGCGTGCCACCCGCCAATTGTTGGGTGAAAGCAAAGCGCTCCTGGGCAAACAAGCCGAAGCGCGGGCACTCTGGCAGACGGTGGAGATGGACCAAGGTCAGTTGGCGCTACGCACCTGGTGGTACGAGCATATTGGCGATTCGTTTCAGGCGCTCCACTTTGCTGGCGTTGCGAACAGAGAGCCGCCATCCCACTAGTACTGTTGGACGTAGATACCACGGCGGTAAAGAAGCCCAAGCTACTTGCGTGAAATGGGTTAGTTTGCCATGGGCTTATCTACGCCGGGATCTACTAGTGACTGCACCCCACCGGGATCCGACCCATCATGGTTAGCAACGGATGCTACAGTGCGGTTGGCTTGAAAACGGTAGGTCTCCCGCTTGCCGGAACCTCTGTTTTCAAACAGAGCCCACTCTGGTCGAGCAAGCGGCCGATTTTCATCGGTGCAATGGTCTACAAAACAGGAATTCAGTAGCGATAGTCATTCAGACGGAGTCATTAGGTGGTACGACAAATGATAGATTACTGGTGGTTGATTGCCCTTTCCATCTCAACCGGTGTGGCGGGGCAGACCGCAATTAAGCTCGGCGTGAGCCAGCCCGAGGCTGCGGCCGATAGTGCGGGGATTCTCGCTGTGATCCAGCTCATCCTCGGCTCGCCGTGGGTGCTGTTGGGTCTGACACTTTACGCTGTGGGGGCGGTGGCGTGGATCGCGGTGCTGGCGCGTCTGGATCTCAGCCTTGCCTACCCGCTGTTGGCGCTCAATTTTGTGCTCATTACGCTCTCTTCCAAGATCATTTTGGGAGAGGTTGTGCCGACCATGCGCTGGTTCGGCATGTTTGTAATCTGTGTTGGCATCGTTATCGTGGCACGCAGCGCCCACTCATAGCGCACGCTCCTGCTCTCGGTTGAACAAGTCAACCTCAAAAGCGCGGGTAGGGACAAAGCAAAGCACCATCGGGGCAGCAGATATGATACGCCGCAGAAGAAAAGAAAATAGAGGAAAACGCCTCATCCGGCCACTCGTGGTAACACTACTTCTACTGGGTGGGCTGGCGGGCGTGCTCATTGGCAGCTGTATGTCGCGCGCGCCCCTGCCCAGGCGGGGTATGGAACTGCGCCAAAGTGCAACCGCAACCGGGGAGCGTGGGGCACCAGACGCGCCCGCCACCCAAGCGCCGACAGCCACAGCGGCCCCAGTGACAGTAGATCCGGGGAGAGTGGTTCCAGCGACAACATCCAGTGCACAGGCGTTGGTTGCCACACTGGTACCCATGCCACCCACGAGCGCTACAGAGCCAAACGATCGAGATATTGGTGGCGATGTGGAGGAGAGGGCAGGCGCAGTTGACGGTGACCCGACAACTACAGCCGCGATAACTACAGCCGCGACAACTACGCCCGTAGAAGAACCGACAGCCCAGCCAGCGGAAGAAGTTGCGCCCGCGCCCACTGCCACCGCGCAGGCAGCAGCGGGTACATCAACCACAGAGACTCAACCAGCCGTGGCAGGCTCACCAGACACAACCATTGAACGCTATCGAGCCGCGGTTGCAAACATAGACGCGCTCGATACGCCCCTGCTCTTTGTCTCGCGCCAGATCACCCCACGCGGCACGGTCTATTGGGAAAAAGCCAAGGGCATGCCTGGCGTCGGCCCCTTTAGTCGTTTTGAACTGGCCGCCCCCGGCCGCCTGATCATTTTGGAGCCAGATGGCACCCCACGCATTCTCATCGATGGTGCCAATCCCAATGCAGCCACCATGAATCTGATCGATGTCAATGCACCAGCGATCTCATATGATGGCACGCAGATTCTCTTTGCTGGCCTGCCCGCGGGTCAATATGAACCGGGCTACATGACCAATCCCGGTGCGTGGCGTATTTATCGGATCAATGTCGATGGCAGTGGTCTGCAACAGTTGACCTTTACCGATCAGGATGATCTGGATCTGTCACAGTTTGGCGCGCTCGCGCCTCTCTTTCAGCAGTACGACGACACCGATCCGATTTGGTTGCCCGATGGCCGCATTGTTTTTTCATCGACCCGCTGGCCCGCGTTTGGGCAATATGGCGGCTCGCGCACCACCAATCTCTTTGTCATGAATGCCGACGGTTCGGCGCTGCACCGCATTACCTCGGAGCGGAACAGCGCGGACCGCCCACTGGTCGATCCGCTCACGGGTCAGATCGTCTATTCGCGGTGGTGGCGCAACTTCCGCGTGCCCACCAACGACATGACGACCGTGACATCAGAATCGTTTGGCGGCTATCACCAGCAGGCGGGTCTGTTGGCGCTGACCGATTCAACCGAGGCAGATCCGATCCCCGGTGGGACGGCCAATGTTTCGCGCAACGCGTGGCACCTGGGCGTCATCAACCCCGACGGTTCGGGGCTCAAGCTCTTCACCGGCGGCTCGGGAATCTTCCTGTTGGGTGAGGATGCCAACCACGCCTATGGTGGCGTCTTTGCACCCGATGGCAGCCTCTACGCCAACTACTATCCCATGAAAAACATGACGGAAGCCTCCGGTTTTGGTGGCATCCGACGCTATGAACGGGGTGTGTTTGCCTATCAATCTATGGCCGGCGTCACGGGCGAAGGAGAGTATCCGGTGGTGGCGGAAAACCCAGCCGCCTTTGGTGTCAACGACCACCCCTATGCAAGCGATCCGGCGATTTTGCCCGATGGCCGGTTGGTCTTTTCGTGGGCAGCGGACTACAACCAGGATTACGGTCTCTATATTGCCAATGCCGACGGCAGCAATCCACAACCGTTGCTCGATCTGCCCGGCTTGACAGAGCTGCGCGCACAGGTGGTCGCCCCGCGGCCGGTGCCGCCGGTGATCCCGGACCTGATCACCGCGGTGGCCGACGCGCTACCGCCCGCGGGCGAAGAAGCCCGTGAAAGTGATGGTGCCTTTGTCTTCAACGCGCTCAATGTCTACTTCAATGCACCGGTTGATGTAGATATTATCTCCGCGGTGCCCGTGGGCCAAGCGGGCAGCATTCGCTTCTTCATGGATCACCAGCGCCAGCAACCTGGTTCACTCGATTGGGTAGATTGGCCCATCCTCGTGGAAGAGTTGCCAATCTCGCCCGATGGCGCGGTGGTGGCACAGCTCCCGGCCAATGTGCCCCTCTTCGAGCAGCTGCGCAGTCCCCAACCCACGTACGAAGTACCATTGACGGGCCGGGGCGTGCGCGAGAATCCGGGGGTTGCCCAGGTGCTCGGACACAACTTTGGCCGCCCTGGCGAGGTCTCCACCTGTGTGGGCTGCCACGCGGGCCACACCTTGATCGCAGTGCCAGAGAATCCGGCAGATGCCAAGTGGACCAATTTGGCACCGGGCGCAGCGCTCGCGGCGGCGTCCGTCCACCCGTTGATTGGTGGCAATCTGGAGGGGTTGGTGGATCGGCGGGTGCAGAAGGGCCGGATCACCGCGTATTGGCGCAGTGACCCGGCCCTGCCCCCAGCCAGCCAGTGGGTGGAGCTGCGCTTCCCGGTGCCAGTCACCGTACGCACCGTGCGGCTCTACAACCCGCGCTCAGACAGCCCCACCATCTCAACCGTTCAGAT
Source organism: Caldilineaceae bacterium (assembly GCA_965228585.1). Classification (GTDB taxonomy): domain Bacteria; phylum Chloroflexota; class Anaerolineae; order Caldilineales; family Caldilineaceae; genus JAHBVH01. The sequence continues at coordinate 1,010,587 of CBDDHX010000009.1, read as the reverse complement.
CACCGGTGCGCAGGTGGAGATCTTTGACGATGCCGCGGGGAGCAACCGCGTGGCACAGGCCACGGCCGGCCCGCTCTCCGAAGCTGGCACCGACCTCTCCTTCGCCGATATCTCCGGGCGCGTGGTGCGTGTCAATATCACGGGGGCCACCGGGCTCTTTGAAGGCGAATTTGTTGCCAGCCTGGCCGAAGTCGAGGTTATTGCCAAAGCGGAAGTACCAGTGGGAGATGCAGTGGCCCAAAGCAGTCACGCAAACGAATAGAAAGCGCAACGCAAGCACCGGCCAATATAGGTTCTCTACACGCTATTGATTGCGCTGCAACGCAAATTTCAGGAGCAACGGCACAACAGCGTGCATTGCACAGGTGCAACCAACCCGCTTTGCCCCTGATCGGTTCACCTGTGCGCTGACACAACAGAGCCGACTGGGGCGGCCAGCGGATGCGTCATTTGTCGCATCTAAATGGGCTGAAAGGAAAGTGATAAACATTTCTTCGCCCAACATTGGTATGATGGAACAACCAGCGTATTACCGGCGGCATTGATGGCGAGCGCGTGCACAGAGGGGTGGTTGCCCTGGCAGATGGGGCCGCCAAACATGCAACCAAAGTAGCATAATCTGACGAGTAAAACGATGCAGATAGGTAGATGCAAAGCAATGCGAATTGAATCGACCAACAATCACAATGCTGATGGCGGGCATGAACCCATGAACCCACGGGGTGCCCAGGGCAACGCTGCCCACAGAACAACAATTTATGCACACAGAACGGCACCTGGGCAGAGCACTGCTGCCACCCCAGCATCCAACGGGAATGGTATGGGCATTGGATTTGGCACGGGCCATTTGAATGGCGAAGCAGCCGCCACGGAAGCAGCCGAGCGGGCACCCATTGCGTTCAATATACCGACGTTGGCGGGGAATGAGTTAACCTACATTAGCCAGGCAATTCTGGAGCAGCACATCGCGGGCGATGGCACCTTTACCAAGCGAGCCAATCGGCTCTTGGAAGCGCTGTTGGCCGTGCCTCGAGTAATGCTCACCACCTCTTGCACCCATGCGCTGGAAATGGCCGCGTTGCTGCTAGAGATCCAGCCGGGCGATGAAGTGATTGTGCCCTCGTTTACCTTTGTCAGCACGGTCAATGCCTTTGTTTTGCGCGGTGCAAAACCTGTATTCAGCGACATCCGGCCCGACACGCTGAACATGGATGAAAGACAATTATCTGAGCTCATCACACCCCGCACCAAGGCAATTGTCCCGGTTCACTATGCCGGGGTGGGCTGCGAAATGGACACGATCTGCGCATTGGCCGACCAGCATGATATTGCCGTGGTGGAAGATAATGCCCATGGGTTATTGGGAAAATACAAAGGTCGCTATCTCGGCACTTTTGGGGCTTTTGCAACCCAGAGCTTTCATGAAACCAAAAACTTTAGTTGTGGCGAAGGCGGTGCCTTGCTCATCAACGACCGCCGCTATATTGAAGAGGCGGAGATCATTCGCGAGAAAGGGACCGACCGCAGCCGCTTCTTCCGCGGGCAGGTCGACAAATATACATGGGTTGGTGTGGGTTCCAGCTATCTACCATCGGACATGCTGGCGGCCTATCTGCTGGCACAGCTGGAAGCACGCGACGCGATTCAGGCCAAGCGCAGCTCGATCTGGCACTACTATCAAGCTCACCTGGCCGACTGGGCGGAAGCCAATCAGGTGCAAACACCCCAGATCCCCGCCCACTGTGAACAGTCCTACCACATGTATCACCTCTTGCTCCCGTCGCTGGCAGCACGAACGGCATTCATCGACCATCTGAAGGCACAGGGCGTGCAGAGCGTCTTTCATTACTTACCCCTGCACAGTGCCCAAATGGGCAACACGTTTGGCTGGCAAAGCGGTGATTGCCCCGTAACCGAAGCGGTGAGCGACCAGCTGGTTCGTCTGCCATTTCACCAGCAGCTGAGCGAAGCGGATCTGGCACGAGTTGTCCAGGCAGTTCGCACCTTTTCAACATAGCCATTCTCTGATCAAGCTTGATCTACTCCGTACGATTGCACTGTTGCGGCCAGGCTGGCTACCATTGATGAGCGTACGGAGATACCCGATTTCACCCATGATTCTACCTATGATTGCACCCATGACTCTATCAGCGATTCCAACTGCGATTCCAACAACGACTCCAACAAGGTTGGGGCAACAAATGCTACACCATTCAACCAGGGCACTGCTCGAGGCCCGGGGTTCCCGCGGGCGAAGAGATGCCCGATTGCAAGCCAATTTCGCCTTGGCACCGCTGTACCATCGCCACGTACGCGCGGGGGCATTGGCGCTGCTGCTGGCCATTCTGTTCACGCTTTGGGGCAGCACGCCGCAGCTGGCACACGCCCAGCAAGGCCCCACGCTCTGGACCGAGCCGCGCACCATTCCCTATCTCGATCCGGGCACCGACACACCCTTTCTGCTGGCCGATAGCAACGGGGGCATCCACGCCTTTAGCTCGCAGAAGGTGGGCAGCTATGAAAAGGTGATTGTCTATAATTTCTGGACCATAGAGACGGGGTGGAGCAAGGCAGTGGATGTACTGCTCTCGCCGCTCTTTGAAGAAGCACACGCACCAGTCGCCTACCTCGATGCCGCGGGCTACATTCACGTGGTCTTCTATGGCGGGCATGATGTCATGGCCAATATCTATCACGCCAAAGCGCACGCCACCCAAGCAGCCGATGCCGCGGCGTGGACGGCCCCGGTGGCCATTGCCACGGCAGCCCGCCCCCCCATTACCGTCTGGATCGAAGGGGATGCGGATGACAACTTGTATCTGTTGTACGGTGGCAACCCCGAAGGAACGGGCATCTATGGCACGGAAAGCCTCGATGGCGGCGAAAGCTGGAGCTTGCCGGAACTGGTGGCCGCGACGTACAGCGACCGGTTGTGGCCCTATGGTCTGCGCATGCACTACGGTGACTCGGGCCGCCTGTACGCCACCTGGAACATTGTCAACCGGCGGGCGTGGGGCACCAGCCTCTACGTCACCACCTATGACTTTGGCACGCGCCGCTGGCATGAACCGGTGGAGATCGCCCAGGGCAAAGAAGATGGGATCCTCGGTGTGCAGAGCCCTTCGCTCATTGAACACAACGGCGAAATTTTTGTCATGTACGACAACGGTATCCTCGACAAAGGGGTGATTCGCCTGATCCGCCGTTCGGGCGACGGTGGCCGCACGTGGAGCGAGCAGATTCACCCCTTCCCCGAACTGGTGGGTGGGAACGGACCGGCGGCCTTCGTCATAGACAGCAGCAACAAACTGCGCGTCTTCTTTGGCCAACGCACACGGGGTATTGTGGCCAACCAGATCCACGGCATGTGGTATAGCGAGTGGCACGACACCACCAAATCGTGGGGCGGCGTAAAGACGATTGTCTCTGGCCATCTGGTGCAAGATATTGATGGGGACGCGGGCTTTGATCCCTCGTTGGCACGCAGCGTAATTAGCCAGGGCAATCTGTTGATGACTGCCTGGCGCACAGATCCCGGCAACGGCAACAACGGTGCCTGGTACGCGTACACAGAACTTGACGCACCCTACCTACCACTCGTTGAGTTGGCCAAACCAGCCCCACCGCGCACCGCAACCAATACAGAACCGACGGAGCTGGCAGCAGGGGCAGACGAAGATCTAGCAGCGGTCGAAGCAATACCCACAACGCCCCAGCAACGAGCTACGGCAACACAAGCAGCACCACAAGTTCGTCAGCTTTCCAACCCGGCCACGCCGCTGCTGATTGGGCTGTTCCCGGTGGGGATCTTTATTGCCGTTGTCCTCTATCAACACAAGCGACGCCGCTACTGATCGTGAGTGGCCCGGAGCGGCATTGACACCGATTCATCTCCCGTTCCAGCCAAGCAAGATCAGGCGCGCTGCTTCACACGACGAGCAGATACAGTTTTTGCCAATGACTACAGAAGCAAGTTTTCTAACCTATCGACCCCTACTGTTGGCCTGGATCGTACGTACCATCCGCGCCCGCTATAAACAATCATTCTTGGGCGGATTGTGGGCAATTGTGCAACCGACGGTGGCAACGCTCATTTTTAGCGTCGTCTTCACCTATTTTGTGCCCATTGACACGGGCGGCATACCCTACATCGTCTTTTCCTACGCAGCAATGGCACCGTGGACCTTCTTCACGACCTCGCTGATGGACATGGTGGAATCGCTGGTCATCAACATGAATTTGGTGAGCAAGATCTACTTTCCGCGCGAGGTGCTGCCCATTGCCGCGCTCCTGGCCCGGCTGCTCGACTTTGGCATCGCGGGGCTGTTGCTCGTTGCCCTGATGATCTACTTTGGCATTGCAGTTGATCCGCTGATGTTGCTCTATCTGCCGGCAATTCTGGCCACGCAAATGGCACTGGCACTGGGGCTGGGCTTTATTGGGGCGGCCTGCAATGTCTTCTATCGGGATGTCAAACATCTGGTTACGCTGGTGATTCAGGTTTGGCTCTATGCCTCGCCCATAATCTATCCCGTGGAACGGGTGCCCGAGTGGCTGCGTCCCTACTACTTCATCAATCCAATGGCTGGCATTCTGGAAGCCTATCGCGATGTGCTCTTGCGCCAACAGGCACCGGGACTTTATCTCTATGCCTCCATGGCCGTTGCCGGGCTCTTGCTCCTGATTGGGTATCGATTCTTTAAAAAAGTTGAATTTCAATTTGCGGATGTTGTGTAACTATGGCTCCCTCGATCGCTTTTAACCATGTTGTAAAACGCTACCGGATTGGGCAATGGCTGCCCAGCATTCGCGAGGCACTCAGCAGCACCAATGGCAAACGAGCCGACGACTATCACCTGGCCGTCAACGATGTTTCATTTGCCCTGGAACCAGGTGAGGCAATGGGGATCATCGGCCCCAATGGCGCTGGCAAGACGACAATTCTGAAATTGCTCTCTGGGGTCACGCACCCAACGAGCGGCCAGATCACTATCAAAGGTCGCTTCTCCGCGCTCATCGAGCTGGGCGCTGGCTTTCATCCCGACCTCAGCGGGCGCGAAAATATCTTTCTCAACGGCACGATCCTGGGCATGCCCCGATCAGAGATCCAAAGGCGCTTTGACCAGATCGTCGATTTTGCAGGCATCGACCAATTCCTCGACACGCCCGTCAAACGTTACTCTTCGGGTATGTACGCCCGGCTTGGCTTTTCGATTGCCGCGCATGTAGACCCGGATGTACTGTTGGTCGATGAAGTGTTGGCGGTGGGCGACTATGCGTTTCAGCAGAAGTGCTACGCACACATGGATCTGTTGCGCCAGCAGGGGACGTCGCTCATCTTTGTTTCGCACAACATGGAAGCAGTACGGCGCGTCTGCGATCGAGGGCTGGTAATGTATCGCGGCAACAACATCTATCAGGGGAGCGCGGCAGAAGCGGTCATTGCCTATTCTGACGCGGTGCGCCAGGCCGCGCGGGATGCACAGGCCGAGGTCCCCAACGAAGGCGGCTTGGCAGAGCGCATCATGACCTTCGATGCCGAAATCGCGCGTGTGTCGCTCATGGATCAAGCGGGAACGCCCATTACGGTGGTGCCATCGGGGCAGGCGATCCGTGTGGCGGTTGATGTGCGCTTCAACAAGCCCGTGGCACACCCTGTTTTCTCCTTCACCATTCGCACGGCAGATGGGCGCATCGTCTATGACACGACGACCCGATGGCGCGAGCTAGAGACGCCCTGCTTTCAGGCAGGCGAGGCGTGCCGAGTGGAGTACGATCTCGATCTGCCACTGCTCGATGGCGAATTTGAACTTGGGGTGGACATTGCCAGTTCCGACTTCAGCCACTACTACGATCGCCTGGAGCGTGCGCTTAGTTTTTGGGTGCAAAGTGGCAAAGGAGCGCAAGGTTTGGTTGACCTCAAAGCCCAAATTGCGATTAAACGCACGGCACCGATTCCTGCGTAAGAAGGGGGCCTCGAGCCCCCGTTGCGACCGTTTTCCTCATCTTTCTTCTCACCTCTCTTACCCCCTTTTCCCGCTCAGACACTCGTGCTTTCTCCTGTGGTTTGACAGCGAATTGTAACACCTGAATGGGACAAAAGTCGGTAGAGTAGATGGTGCAATGTAAGGTAACAGCGCGCCACAAATTGCAGATAAAGAGCCAACAGAGCAGCCGCCACCATGCCACCTGTTGACGTTCTCTGTTGACGTTCTCTGTTGACAATCTCTGTTGACTTCGATCATTAGTTGACTTCGATCAATATATGACTGCCTACATCTCGACCGTTTTTCTTGTTATTGCCTATAGCCTTTTGCCCGGGAGCTGGATCGCCTACGGACTGCCGCTGCAACCCTTGCGCTGGTACGCCAGAGTTGCATTGGCCGTGGTCCTGTCGCCGTTTCTGCTGGCGCTCGCGGCGCTGGGTCTCAAGGCGCTGCAAGTTCCCTTTGTCCATATTCCAACCATTTTGCTGGCGCTCAATATACCGGCGCTGTTGTTGCTGTTGCGCGCCTGGCGTGGCGGCTCTTTGCCTACTGCCACCTCGGATCAAGCAGAGCCGCGCGGCAACTGGTTGGTGGGCCTACTCGGTCTGGGCGGACTCTTTACGTTGCTGTTGGGCTATCTGTTGCTGCCGTGGCATCTGATCACCGGATTGCGGCCCTTTGCCTGGCACGCGCTCTGGCATGCCGACATCACCTACGCGCTGACGCGCAATAACCTGTTACCCGAAGAACCGGAATTGGCCGGCTTGCAGCTCTCGTACAGTTGGTTTGGCCATCTCTTTTGGAGCGTGGTCGGCTGGGCTGTCGATCTGCCACCGACGCTGTTGTATGCAGTGACCAATGTGCTCTGGCTGCTCGTTGCGCTGCTGTTGGGCTATGCCATCTGCCGCCAAGGACTTCAGTTGGGTCGTCCGCTGGCGCTGTTGGGCAGTGGCACGATCTTTCTCGGCACCAACTTGCCAGGAGTGTTGGCCTGGCTCTACGCGCGTGACTGGCACTGGCAAAGCCTCTACTTTGGCGAGCTGCGCTACACGCCGCTGTTGGGCAAATATTTGGGCTTTGAAACCATGCCCTTTGCCTTTGCTCTGCTCCTGGCGATCATTTTGGTGGCAACGGTGGCACTACGTCGCCACCTTCCACACCTGGGCTTGACCATGGCCATCTTGCTCACCGCGCTGGGCTGGATCTATCCCCTGCTTTTTCCGGCAGGTGCACTGATGGTGGGTCTGCTTTGGCTCTTCCTCTGCCTTCAGGGTGGGCAGCTGTCGCCCAGCTATCGCACTCGTGAATTGCATGGCCTGTTGGTTGGGGGTCTGGTCAGCCTGTTGCTCACCTTTGGATTTCTGCAACTGGCCACAATCGACGGCCACAATGCCCCCATTGCCATTAGCACAGTCACCGCGCTGCAAACGAAGAGTGTTCAGGCAATTGTCGCCTTGCTCTTCTTCGTGCCGGGCTTGCTCTGTTGCGCCGACGCGATTCGTCGCGCGCACGCGCCCCACTTGTTTTTGGCCGGCAGCACGATTGGCCTGCTGGCGCTCTACATCGTCACCGATCTGGCAGCGCTGGAGTACAAATTTATCCTGGCCGCGACCATTACCGCAGCCCCGCTGGGTGCGGCCGGTCTGGCTCAATTGTTGCGAACAGAGACGGTCCGTTGGTCCGCAACGGCGGTGATTTTGGTGGGTCTGGCGGCTGCCAATCAAGCGTTGATGTTGCGTGTCGGCGCACAAATTCCCACCAACCTGGTTCATGCGCCACTGATTGATGAGAGAGGCTTCTGGTTGTCATTACAGCCGGACCAACCGGAGGCAGCCTGGGTGGAACTCATCCGCGATCAGACGCCACCAGAAACCGTGGTGGTAACGACAGCGAGTCGGATCCACCTCAGCCCATTTCTGGCTCGATCGCTCTATCTGCCGAGTGACCGTGATGGCGTCGAGATTGCTGGCTACAGTGTCGACAATCGTTACAATCTGTTGCAGTGGCGCGGCTATTCGCCGGCAACATTTGAGGAGCGCATGGCTGCCGTGACCACCCTCTATGCGGGCGAAGATCAAGGCGCTGTGGCAAGTAGCGACGCGCAACGGGCATCGGCCCTGCTCACCATGTTGACACTGCAAAGACCGCTGGCGATTCACCTCCACCAGGGTGGCGTCTTACATCAATGGCTACAAAGCGCGGCAGTTGGCGCCGAACTGTTGCCACAGAGCAATATCAGTGAGATGAGCAACGTCAGTGAGATGAGCAATGTTAGTGAGATGAACGAGGTCGATGACTCGAGTGAGCTAGTCTGGCTTGTTGAACCATCACCCCTCACCATTCAAATCCTTGAAAGCGTCTACCACTATGCAAGCCAATAGAGCAAGCTGGAGATGGTCTGAAGTGATCCTCTATGGGGTGGCCGCGCTCGGTGCACTGCTCTTGCCATTGGTCATGATCAGCCTCCAGGTGCCGTTCATCCGCATCATGGACGATACGCACCATCCCATTGCGCTGCTTCAACTCTTTATCTTCACAGCTTCGGCCATGTTGAGCGGTATACTGCTCTGGAAGATGTGGGGACGCAACGGTGTGGCCCTGCGCGCGGAGCTGCCCTTGCTGATGGGTATCCTCGTCGCCTTTCATTTTCTGACCATCATGCGCCATCACGCGGCTCGTTCCTGGGATTATGCCTGCTACGAACGCGCGGCCCAGGCGATCGTTGCGGGGCTCAATCCCTATGGTGACTGCTACATCTATTTTCCCACCCCCGCCCAGGCCCTGGCGGGGCTGGAAGAGCTGAGCGCGTGGGGTATCACATTGCTGGGCTCAAGTACACTGGGCTCGACCAGTTTGGGGACTGTAGCCGCGGACAATCCAGCACCGCTCTGGGATCTCGTCTTCTATTTTTACGAAGCCAGCCAACTGTTGTTGGTTATTTTGGCCTTTGCACTCTGCTATCGACTGGCACTGCGCTTGCACCTGCGCCACACCGTTGCGGCCATTCTGGTGGCTGTCCTTTTTCTCATCAACAATCCACTGTTGGCCACCTTGAAACACAATCAGGTCAATCTGTGGGTGTTGGATCTACTGTTGTTGGCCATGCTTTGGCTGCCCCGTTATCCATTTTTGAGCGGATTCCTGGTAGCCGTGGGCATTCACATCAAGCTCTATCCGCTGGCGCTCCTGCTGCCCTGGACACTGAAACGCCAGTGGCGTGGGCTCTTTGGCGCGACAGTTGGGCTCGGTGGCATCTTTTTGTTGCAGACCAATGGCGGGCGTCAGCTGCAGTTGTGGGAACAGTTTTTCGAGTTTGCAGGCAGTTTCCCACGCGGTACTTTCTTTCGCGACAACAGTTTGCACAGCCTTGTCTACAACACACTGGGCCACCTTAAATGGGTATTGGGCAGAGAGAGCTATCCCGTTAACGAAACGCACGTGAGCTGGATTGTCTTGGTAGGCATGGTGCTACTGGGCATCTTCTACCTGCTTCGCTTTGTACAGCGTGAAAGCCACCATGCGCATGCGCTGCCAACGCACGACGCACGCGTCTCTGGCGCGCTCAACCTGTTGAAGACCGGGGCAGCAGCGAATGCAAGCGAGGCCAAAGTGCTGGGGCACAGTTTTGACGCCATTGCCCTTGCGCTCATCGCTGCCCCCGTGGTCTGGGAACATCACTATCTGCTTGCCATGCCGTTGGTGATTGGTGCGGTGGCTTGGGCACAGACTGAACGGCAGCTCTGGTTCATCGGCATCAGTCTCTTTGGCATCTTTGTCCTGCCAACCTTTGATGTCTTTCCCTTTAGCTACCACCGGCTGGCGGGATTGCTCTTGCTGATGCACATCATGACACCAAGCACGAGCTGGCACCGCGTCCGCTTTTTTGCAGCGCCCCCAACCAGCAGCCAATCCACCGGCACCGAGCCGCGCCTCGAACCAATTATGGAGCAACCATCAGCATGACAACTGTGAGTGTGGTCATCCCCGCCTATAACCAGGCCGAGTACCTGGGCGCGGCGATTGAAAGCGTGCTGCAACAGCGCTACGCAGATTGGGAGCTGTTGGTGGTCAATGACGCATCACCCGACGCAACATCGGCGGTGGTCAAACGCTATGCCGATCCGCGCATTCAGTTGATCGAACATGCAACCAACCGTGGCTTGCCCGCGGCCCGCAACAGTGGCATGCGCGCGGCCAGCGGGTCGATCATCGCGCTGCTGGATGCCGACGACTATTTCCATCCCGATAAATTGCAGGCCCACGTGACCTTTCTCGCTGCCAATCCACAGGTCCACGTGAGCTACAACGCCCGCCACGAAGTACGCGCCGACGGTGAGATTCTATCGCTCTGGCGGCCAGCCACCACGGCCACCTTTACCGAACTGGTGCTGGGCTTTCCCTTTTCGCCCAGCGACATGGTGCTGCGCCGTGAATGGGCCTTCCGCGTCGATCTCTTTGATGAGCGGTATGTGGCCATGAGCGAAGATCTGGATATTAACTGTCGGCTGGCGTTGGCGGGTTGTCACTTTGGTGGCATCGATCAGCCACTGAACTACCGGCGCTACTACGGCAACCGCGCAATCCGCAACGTGCCCGCCCGGCTGCAAGGTGCCGAGCTGGCGCTGAACAGACTCTTTGAGAATCCAGCTTGCCCAGCGGAGATTCTGGCTCTCAAAACAAGTGCTTTTGCGAATGTCTATCTGGTCTGGTCCTACGAAGCATTCATGGCGGAGCTGACCACACTGGCCCAACAATGGTTGCAGCAGGCAGTTGCGCTGAATCCCACGCTCTTGGCAGCAGCGGGCGCGGCCCTGCACGAATTTCTCATTGACCGTGCCCTTCAGGATGGCGGCGACCACGTGAGGGCCATTCGTCTCGTTGTCGAACAGTTGCCACGCCCGCTGCAATGGTTGGCGACAGCGATCGACCAGACGATTGCCCAGGCCGACGCGCGCGCCGCCGTGCGCGAGATCGCGTGGGGCCGCACAGCCAATGGCGAGGCACTCTTGAAACGCGTTGCACGTGCCGGGATCGCCATCGACCAGCCGCTGCTGCGGCTGGTTGTCGACCAGCTGTTGACCCACCGTGCCTTGCTTGGTGCGGACGCAGCCGATGCCATGCTGGATCGACTCGTGCGCGCGCTCCAACCGGTTGCGTCGCGGCAGCAGTTGCGCTGGCTGGTCGGCTGCTACTGGCTCAACCGCGGCTTTGATAGCTATGCGCAGCAACAGTACCAACGAGTGCCGCTACAGCTCTGCCGGGCATTTTGGGCAGATCCGGGCAATCTGCGTAATCGCGGGGCCTGGTCGATCGGTCTGCGCACGCTCCAGCCCCATCGCCTGCTCCATAGTCTGCGGCCAAAGCAGAGCGCCATCGAAGCGGGTTATTGACAAAGCATACAGAGAGAATACGCACGCTGTAGCGCTGTGTTTGCCGTTGGCTGAGCTCGTCGAAGCCATGCACGCCTCCGACAAGCTCAGGCGACAATTATTGAAATGGTTACGTTGCGCTGTACTTACTGCTGGGTAGAATAAATTTTTCGGCATTCTCTGCAGGCGTCCAAAGGCCACCGACACCAGGGCAGCCGCAAGGGCGTGCCCCTACAAATATCATGTTACTTATTTAACGCGGTATTTACTACAGCGTTAAATAAATTTTTAGGTATTTTCTGTAGGCATCTAGACGGCCACCGACATCAGGGCAGCCGCAAGGGCGTGCCCCTACAAATACCATGTTACTTATTTAACGCGGTATTTACTGCTGAGTAGAATAAACTTTTAGACATTTGCTGTAGGCGCCTAGAAGGCCACCGACCTTTGCGGTCTCCCTAGGGCAGCCGCAAGGGCCTGCTCCTACGAATATCAGATTACTGATTTGACGCTGTACTTACTTATCAACTTAGCGAATAATACCGGAAAAATTATGTGTGGAATTTGTGGGATCTTTGACAGGCAACGTCGGTTGGCACCGATTGCCCAAATGAATCAGGCGCAGCGCCACCGTGGGCCAGATGATGAAGGGTCGATCTTCATCAATACGCACACAGGCAACTGGCAAGCAAGCGGTGGTGAAGAGAGCGCACGCGTGCCAGGATTGGCAAGCCACGCCACGATCGAGCACGCGGCATTCGATCTCGCGCTGGCCAGCCGTCGCTTGGCAATTCTGGATCTCTCACCCGCCGGCCACATGCCCATGAGCCACGGCGACGGAGCACTCTGGATCACCTACAACGGCGAGATATTCAACTACAGAGAGCTGCGGGCCGAGCTAATCGGTCGCGGCCATCACTTTCGCAGCGATAGCGATACCGAGGTGATCCTGGCGGCCTATGCCGAATGGGGCGTTGCGTCTCTGCAGCGCCTCAATGGCATGTTTGCCTTTGCGCTTTGGGATGGCAACCAACGTCGCCTCTTTTGTGCCCGCGATCGTTTTGGCATCAAGCCCTTCTACTATCACTGGGATGGTGAATTGTTGCTCTTTGGCTCCGAGATCAAGAGCATTCTGCAACATCCGGCCGCGCCATTGCAGCCCAACGACCAGATGATCTTTGACTATCTGGCGCTCGGTGTTTCTGACCACACCAAAGAGACGTTTTTCGCCAATATTCAAAGTCTGTCACCGGGAACGTTTCTGTTGCTAGATGTTGCTCAGCAAGAGATAGCCATTGAATCGTGGTGGTCGATTGAGATCAATTCCGAAATTGCAGCCAAAGAACCCGATACAGAAGAGCAAGTCTATCGGGAGTTTGCCGAGCTGCTGGAAGACGCGGTGCGACTCCGTCTGCGCAGCGATGTGCCGGTTGGCACGGCGTTGAGCGGAGGTCTGGACTCTTCGGCTGTTGTGATGTTGGCCAACCGGCTCTTGCTCGAAGAAGAGGTGATCCCGCGCGCATTGGTTGGAGAACATCAGCGCACCTTTACGGCTCGCAACCATGCAGAAGAGATTGACGAACACCGTTACAGCCGCCTCATCATTGAACAGACCGGCGCGGCAGAGCACACGATCTTCCCCGATGGCAAAAAGCTGTGGGATGAGTTCGAACAATTCGTTTGGTATCTGGATGAACCAGTCAACTCGACCAGCCAATATGCACAGTGGAACGTAATGCGGCTGGCCAAACAGCATGGTGTCACCGTCTTGCTCGATGGTCAGGGTGGAGACGAGATCTTTGCTGGCTACCACGCCTACTACACACCCTATCTGGGCCAAATCTATCAACAACAGGGTCTGTTCCCGGCCCTACGTGCGCTCTGTGAAGTGGCGCATATCGGCGGTGCACCGGTACGTGATATGTTGGTAGAAGATGGTGTTCACCGTCTGCCCTGGCACATTCAACGCATTGCCAACAAAGTGCGCCGACCGCTGGCAATCCCCGGCGGTGGTGGCTCTGGCGTACAGGGATGGCAGCTGCAATCCGATTTCATTGCGGCGCATTGGGATCGCCGCTGGCAACCCCAACAATTTGATGAGAGTGGTCTGGTCGGTCTGTTGCACCAGGATCTAACCGCGACCAATTTGCCCAAACTACTGCGCTATGAAGACCGCATCTCCATGGCGTTCTCACTGGAAACACGCCTGCCCTACCTGGACTATCGGCTGGTGAACAAGGTTTTTTCGCTGCCGCTGAACTACCGAATCCACCGCGGGTGGAGCAAATGGATTCTGCGGCGATCCATGAGCGATCTGCTGCCGAGCGAGATTTGCTGGCGACGCAACAAACTCGGATTTCCAACACCGGAAAAAGCATGGTTGCAGCAGGGAGCTAGCTATATTCAGACGCTGCTCCGCGACCATGACCACACGCAAACGGCAGCGTACATTCAGCCGGCAGTGCTGCAACAGTTGAGTGAATTGCCCGCGGCCGAGCTCGCGGCCACGCCTGGTCTGTGGCGGATCGTTAATCTATTGATGTGGCATGAGATCTTTTTCAACCGTTCGCTCGTCCCGCACCGCAACGGCAGCGTGACTGTGTGAAAATAGGATCCACGGCACGCAAAAAGCACAGGAAGAACAGATGAATAGACTTGGTGTATTTGTTGGCGAGCATGGCCATTGGGGATTCTTTCGCGAGATCTATGCGGACCTCAAAGCGAATTATGAGACACAACTCTTTACAGCGCAGAACTATCAGGTGCCACTCCTCCATGGGCGGTTGAATCGGTGGGCACGCACCCAACAGATCCGCAACTTGCTCGGGAAAAATGACGCCTGTTTTTTTGAGTGGGCCAGCGAGTTGCTGGTCCCCGCCAGCCACATGCCCAAACGCTGCCCCATTATCACCCGCCTCCATTCCTATGAAGTTAACGTGTGGGCACCCCAGATCAACTGGGATCATGTGGATTGCATTATCTTCGTCAGCAACGAGATCCGCCGCAGATTCGTGGAAACCCACGCGGCGCACGCGGCCAAAACAGTCGTGATCAACAACGGTGTTGATCTCGAGCGCTTCTACCCCACGCCCGCCAAACCCTTTGCATTTACCATTGGCATTCTCGGCACAATTTTGCCCATCAAACGGGTGTACGAGGCAATCTTCACCATCGCCACCCTGCGCGACCGTGGCTACCATCCCCACCTGCACATTGGCGGGGACAAGGAGCCCGGCGGCTATCACGACGACTATTACATTGCCGTGCAGCGGCTGATCGAAAAATTGCAACTGCAATCCCACGTCACCATGCATGGGCACGTTGACCAACCGCAACAGTGGCTCCGCAACATTGACATCTATCTTTCCAACAGCTATTGGGAGGGTCAATCGGTGGCGCTGTTGGAGGCGATGGCTTCCGGCTGTTATGCCCTTGCCCATTTTTGGGATGGCAGCGAAGACATTTTACCCGAGCGGTGCATCTATGCTGGTGACGCCGATCTGGCCAACCGGTTGATCGCCTACGCTGAATTGCCCGCAGCGGCAAAAGAGCAGCAGCGAACAGAGATGCGCGCCCTGGCCTGTGCCCACTATGACATGCGCAATACGGCGGACCAGATCCGCCGGGTGATTGACGCAACCAGTAGCGGCCGCGCCCTCCCCCAAAGCGGGGGCGTTCTCCCAGCAGGGGGCAGCACGTCAACTGTGCTTGACCGGGCACAGATCGAAGATCTCACTGTCGATTCGGCGGTGGCTCGCCCATTGGGTCGAGCAACTATGGTGGACGCGGAAAATACCCGCACGGAAAGACGGTCGCCGCTTCTGGCTCAGCGGGTGCAAAAATGAAAATCGGCTATCTCATGCAGGCGGGCGCGGCAGATATGTTGGCCACGCCACTCTCTGGCCCGGCCAACCACGTGAAACATGTTTGTCAGGAGCTAACGGCACTGGGCCATGAAGTGGAGATCCTCTTTGATTTGCAGGGCGAACTCTGGCATTCCAGCGATTTGCAAGCGTATCGGCCGGTGCAGATCAACTGGCTGGAGCGGGGACCGCTGCGCCGGTTGCAGGGGGTAATCCGCCGGCTGCAGGGCATGGCCCATTTACCCCACGCGGCCTTTTTCGAAGCCGTGCGCTTTGCCGTGGCTTGTCGCCAAGTGCTGGGTGATTGTGATCTCTACTGCGAGCGGATGGGGTGGCTGGGCTATGGGGGAACGCTCGCCAGCCAATGGCTCAAGATTCCGCTTTGCCTGGAGGTCAATGGGGATCACCTGGATGAGATGGCTATGTTGGGTGTTGCCCCCACGGGCGCGCAAAAGTGGCTTTCGATGCAGATCATGCAACGGATGACTGGCCAGGCAGCCCACGTGATCACAACTGGTGATGGCTGGCGCGAACGCTTTTTGGAGCGGTGGCCCGTGCCGCCCAATCAGGTGACGGCTGTGGAGAATGGCAGTGAAATCGTGACGCTGCTACAACCATCCGATCTGCGAGCCTTTGGCAGCCCAGACAAAGCCGCGCCGGTGAATCTGGTCTATGTGGGTGGGTTTGAAAGTTGGCACGGCATCACGGTGCTGCTCCATGCGCTGGCCGCGGCCACTGCCCAGGGCGTTGACGCGCAGCTCTATCTGATTGGCGCGGGACCAGAGCAGCAGACCATTGAAGCGACGATCCTCGAGCTAGGGCTGGTCGATCGGGTGACATTGACCGGCTTCGTAGACATTCAGACCCTGAGCCACTACCTGGCCGGGGCAGATATTGGTCTCTGCCCCTACTGTGGTCGGGTTGAATACTCGGGGTTGAAACTGCTTGACTACAAAGCAGCCGGTCTGGCAACCATTGCTTCGGGTGCCGACGGCCAGCCCGTGGTGTTGCAACATGGGAAGACCGGTTGGATCGTTCCGCCCTGTGATACAGAGGCGCTCGCCGACGCCATTGTGCGGCTGAGCAACGATCAGGCGCTGCGCCACCAGATCGGACGCGCCGCCCGCGTGGAAGCGGAGCGGGAACACAGCTGGCTTCACACGGCGCAACGTCTGGAAAGAATCTTTGAACGTGTGTTACCACCAGTGACACCTCTACCACAGATGGAGGGACTGACTCATGAACCATAATACCAACGGACGGCGCGACAGTAGCCGCCTCGTTACCGACCCAATCCCGCGCGGCTGGGCAGAGAATTTTAGCCAAGGACTCATTAGCGTCGTTATCCCCACCTACAACCATGCCCACTTTCTCGTTGACGCGATTGAGAGTGCACTGGCCCAGAATTATCCCTTGGTAGAAATCATTGTTGTGGATGATGGCTCGACCGACAACACGCCGGAGATCATGGCGGCATACACAGACCGGGTCCACTACATACGTCAGGCCAACCGGGGGCTTTCCGGAGCACGCAACACGGGCATTCTCGCCGCGCGCGGCGAATTCATTGCCCTGCTCGATGCGGATGATTTCTGGCAGCCCACCTATTTGCAGGTAACACAGGCCACTCTGGCGGCAGATTCCGGGCTGGGCGCGGTCCACACGGGAATGCAGTTTGTCAATGCCCAGGGCAACCCGCTGAGCCAGCCAGGTGCGGGCACGACTGTGCCTGCGGACCAGATGTATGATCGCTTGCTCGACGGTGAATTTTTTGCGCCCAGCGCGGTTCTGGTGCGCCGGTGGGCGCTTGCCGCGGCAGGCCTCTTTGATCTGGAACTGCGAGCGTCGGAAGATTGGGAGCTCTGGCTGCGGATCTCACACCCCTATCGCTTTGCCGGGCTGCCAGAAGCGCTGCTCAACTATCGCGTCCACGGCAACAACATGTCTGCCGATCCAGCGCACATGCTGCACTATCAGCTGCTCACGCTGGAGAAACATTTTGGCCATGCCCTGCCCAACCGGCAACAGGAGAACCCTGATCATCGGCGCGCCTTTGCCGCGGTCGCCTACTTTGCGGCACAGGGTTACTATGCGCAAGGCAATTGGCAGCGGGGCATGCACCATCTGCGCCAGGCACTGGAAGCCAATTCAACGTTGACGGAATCGGTGGCTATCTTCTACGAATTGGGCTGTGTGAACCAGCCGCTGGGCGAACGGGGCGATCCAGCCACGCTCGACCTGCAAAAGAATGCCGACCTCGTCCACACCAGCCTGACACAGATCTTTCAGGCACCCGATCTGGCGGCAGAGCTACACGCCAAAAAGAAGATTGCCTTTGGCCACGCCTACCGGGCGCTGGGCACGCTTGCGTACAACAGTGGGAAACGCCATCTGGCCCAATGCTACCTTTGGCGCGCACTCTCCTGGCAACCATTGTGGATTGCACAAAAATCGTTTGCCACGATATTGATCAAAACATTGCTGACACCCCAAATCTCTACGTTCGTGCGCGCATTGCAGACGCGAACAGCATAGATAGAGCGAATGCGCTTGCTCAGCAGATGGGGGCAACGGGCATGTACAGCGGAGCAGATGAGCGGAGCAGATGACCAGAGCAGATGAGCAGAGCAGATGAGCAGAGAAAGACAAGCAAAGAGCATGACAACAACGATACGGCATTGGCTGGGCACCAAAAAGTACGCGCTGAACCAAACCATTCGTGCCCTGGCCTATCGAACCCAAACCCCGTTTGGGAAAAGAGTGGTCAATCATTTTTGGGAAGAACAAGCAACGGTGATCCACGAGCAATGGGGCGCTGACGATCACGATTTCGCGGTGTTGGCGGCAATCTTTGCGACCCATCAGCCCACCTCGATCCTCGATGTGGGTTGTGGTTCTGGTCGGCTCTTTCACCATTACAGGCAACATGGCATCCACGACATTGTGGGAACGGACATTTCCGCAACGGCACTGGCCATTGCCAACGAGCGCCATCCAACGGTCCCCACCTTGGTGGCCACCGTGGAGGAGCTAGATTTCCCCGCCCATCGCTTTGACCTGGCCATCTGCAACCGTGTGCTCCAGCACATTCCGCGCCAGGCAATTGATGGTGCGATTGGCAAACTCTGCTCGATCAGCAAGCGAGTCTATGTGAACGAGCTGACGGAGAGCGATCAGCTTGCAGAGGAATTCTTTATGTTCCGTCACGACTATCCAACGTTGTTTGCCCGCCATGGCTTGCACTTGCAACAGCGTGGCCACATTGCCCCCGCAAAAAGAGGCGCGGGCAACAGCCAACAACAGACCTACTATCTATACGGTCAACCATGAATATTCTCACGATCTCCAATTTCTACCCACCCCACCACATTGGGGGCTACGGCATGCTCTGTCTGGAAGTGGTCGATGCACTGCGCGCCCGCGGCCACGCGGTTACAGTGTTGGCGGGAATGCACGGCGTCGATGCACCGACGGTCGAGGGACACATCCATCGCCGGTTAACGCTGGAGAGTGATCTCTACTACTATCGCCCCCAAAGCGCGCTTGGCTATCCGAAAATCAAACAGAAAAACCTGGCCATTGTCGATGAGATGATCACACGCGAGGAGCCGGATCTCATCTTTATCTGGGGCATGTGGGCGCTTTCGAAAGAAGTGGCCCGCCGGGCCGAGCAACGCTCTCCGGGCCGGGTTGTCTACTATCTGGCCAACCCGTGGCCCATTGACCCCAACCTGCACCGTTCCTATTGGGATTCGCCCGCGACCTCGCCCCTGCGCCACATCGGCAAGCAGCTAATGCGCCTGCCAGCCCGGCTTTGGCTGCACGCGGAATGGCAGCCCTTTGGCCTCCACTATGAGCATGTGCTCTGTTGCAGCGCGGCCATGCGCGATCAGATGCTGACGGCGCGTGTTCCGCTGCAACAGGCCCCGGTTGTCTATGAAGGCATTGATCTCGATCCCTATCTGGCGCAGCCTGCCCGCCGCGCCCAGCGCCACCGGCATGGGCCACAGAAGCAGCTCAATGGCCACAACAACGCAAATGGGGCCACGGCCCTGCACAGTGCGGGCGGGGAGAGTGAGGATCACCATGAGCACCTCACGTCGCCCCCCGCGACCTTGGATCTACTCTTTGTGGGTACACTGGCAGAACACAAGGGCGTCCACACCGCGATCGAAGCGCTGGGAGCGCTCGCGCCAGCCCAACGGGCACAGGTGACGCTGACCATTTTGGGCAGTGGTCACCCCCACTATGAAGAGCGTCTACGTCAGCTCGCGCACACGGAAGCTGTGGTCGAGCAGGTGATCTTCCACGCGCCGATTCCGCGTGCAAGCCTGCCCGACTTTCTGGGCAGCTATGATGTGCTGTTGCTGCCTTCGATCTGGGAGGAGCCGCTGGCCCGGATCATGCAAGAGGGGCTGGCAAGTGGGCTGGTGGTGGTCGGCGCGGCAACCGGCGGCACGGCAGAAATCATCGGTGATGGCGAGAATGGGCTGCTCTTTCCCGCGGCAGATGCCGCTGCCTTGGCGGCCAAGATCACGGCACTGGTGGCGGATCCCACGTTGCGCGTGCGGCTGGCCAAAGCCGGGCAGCAGACCGCCATTGAAACGTTTGCGCTCAGCCGCATGGTCGATGACATTGAAGCGTACCTGACGAGGGTTCATGCGGCTACTCTTTCTAACTAATCTCTATCCGCCCCATGGCCAGGGGGGCTATGAAGAGTGGTGTCAAGAGGTGGCAGGTCAACTGCGCCGCCGCGGCCACGACATTATCGTGCTCACCAGCCAACATGGCGACGGCGACGAGAGCGACGACACGAGTTGGGTGCGGCGCGAATTGCACCTGGAAATGGAGTTGGCATCGCTGCGCAACGGGGTTCAATTTTTCACGGCACGCCAACAGCGCGCGCGCGAGAACGAGCAGCTCCTGCGCTCGTACATTCGTCGCTTCCAGCCAGAGGCGATCATGATTTGGGGCATGTGGAACATTGTCCGCGCGTTGCCCATGTTGGCCGAAGAGCTGCTCCCCGGGCGGGTTGTCTATTACATGGGCGATTACTGGCCGACCCTGCCCAGCCAGTTTGAATTCTATTGGCAGGCACCCGCCCAACATTGGTACACCCGCCTGCCCAAATCGGTTCTGGGCTTGCTCGCCAACTGGATCTTGGCAAACGAGGAATTGCCGCGCCCAGCGTTTGAGCGGGTCATTTTCCCCACGGTTTTCATGCGCAATGAACTCGTCAAGCGTGGCTTTCGACCGCGCGAAAGTGTGGTGATCTACGGTGCGGCAGATACGGCACCCTACATTCAACCCGATCAGCATGAACAGCTTCTCACCACAGAGCAGGTCGTGCCAACAGGGAGCGGCGCTCCCGGTGGCGGCCCAAATATCCGTTCGGCCCCAGCACAAGTTGAAGTGGCAGAGGAAGTGGCAGCGGCAGAGAACGACCCTGTGGCAGTGAGCAGCGGAACGGCCAAGGTACGCCTCTTGTGGGCAGGACGTTTGCGCGCGGACAAAGGCACACACGTCGCCATTAAAGCGTTGGGCAGGATCATCCATGATTATCAGATCCAGAACATTGAGCTGCACATTGTGGGCGGCGGTGAACGAGATTACATCACGTTTCTCGAATATTTGATCCGCAAACAGCGGCTCGAATCCCACGTTACATTTTTGGGCCAACAGCCCAAAGCGGCAATGCCACAACTCTATCAGCAAGCAGATATCTTTCTCTTTACGTCGGTTTGGCAGGAGCCATTTGGCCGCGTATTGGTCGAGGCGATGGCCTCTGGCGTCACCGTCGTTGGCTCCGCCGTGGGTGGTGCTGCCGAAATTTTGATCGACAGCGCCAACAGTTTGACCTTCGAGCCCAACGACGACCACGGATTGGCTGACCAGATCGTACGCCTGTTGCGCTCACCGATTTTGTGCCAGACATTGGCCGCGGCGGGCAAACAAGTCGCCATGGAACAGTTCGATCTGCAGCGCATGGTCCAAGAGATCGAGTTCTACCTGGAGCGCATGATCGGTCGGGCGCAGCGCCAACCGTGGCGTCAGCAATCGGTCAGTCAGGATCGGCCAAAAGCATTGTAAAGTAAGACGATTGACACAGAAGCACCGCCACATCAGGATACACTGCGTGGCCTGAACGGAAACAGAATGGTCGCTACGAAAGTGGGCTCTGTTTGAAAACAGTAGGTCCGGCAAGCGGGAAACCTACCGTTTTCAAGCCAACCGCACTGTAGAGAAAACAAATAGACCTTGCACCTTGCGGAGTGCGCATAAGAGAATGCGCACGTCCACCATTGTGCAACGTTGCCATGATTTCTCGATAAGGTGCTGAGTGCCAGGGGTCAATTGGGATCAATTGCCGTTGCCTGCACAGGCAGACAGTGGTACAGATCGCGGGCGCTCAAGACCGATCAGGTATATCTGGCAGAGATGGAATAGAGAGACAGAGCAGTTGCTCATGGAGGATAAATTGACAAAGAGACAAATTTTGGTAACGGGCGGGGCAGGCTTCATTGGATCAAATCTGGTCAACCGCCTCTTGCACCAGGGCCATGCGGTTACTATTTTCGACAACCTTTCCCGCTCTGGCTGTCACCAAAATATCGAGTGGCTGCAGCAGCAGTATGGGCCAAAAGCGTTTTCGGTTGTACAGGCAGATCTCACTGACGTTGCGGCCCTGGAGCAAGCAGCAGTGGGTGCAGAACGTATCTATCATCTGGCTGGGCAGGTTGCCGTGACCACCTCCGTCAACGATCCGCGCCGGGATTTTGAAGCCAACGCGCTGGGCACCTTCAACGTTTTGGAAGCCGCGCGCACCGTGGCCGACGATCCCATTCTGATCTACGCCAGCACCAACAAAGTCTATGGCGGGATGGAAGGAATCCAGATTGCCGAAGAAGAGACCCGCTACACCTATGCCGATTTTCCACATGGCATTCCCGAAAGCCAGCCGCTCGACTTTCATTCGCCCTATGGCTGCTCCAAAGGTGCGGGGGACCAATATGTGCGCGATTACGCCCGGATCTACAATCTGCGTTCGGTGGTTGTTCGCCAGAGCTGCATCTATGGGTATCGTCAATTTGGCATTGAAGATCAAGGGTGGTTGGCCTGGTTTATTATTGCCGCGCTCAAAGGGCGCCCGATCTCGATCTTTGGCAACGGCAAACAGGTGCGCGATGCACTCTTTATTGATGATCTGCTGGCGGCGTACGACGCGGTTGTGGAGCAGATCGATACCGCGGCCGGGCAGATCTATAACATTGGCGGAGGACCCGCCAATACAATTAGCATTTGGTGTGAATTTGGGCCGCTCTTGGAAAAGCTCTTGGGCCGGCCCGTCGCAGTAAACCGCGCGCCGTGGCGTCCCGGCGATCAGCCCGTCTACATCAGTGATATTCGCAAGGCCGAAACCGACCTGCAATGGCGTCCCAAGGTCTCTGTGGAGCAGGGTACGGAGTGTCTTTACCGCTGGATTCACGGCAACCAGTCACTGTTCTGCCATCTTTAAATTTCTGTCCGTCAATTTTTTGTCTGCACCAGCATGGGTTGTTGCGGTGCAGAAAATACGGCTAGACTCCAAAAGAGGCTGATGGGAACCGTGGGTTATCGCCCAGCTGTTCCACCCATTTTCTAGCAATCTTCTCAACAACACGCTCACTAACGTAAGCTCTGTTTGAAAACGCAACTGCTACCCCTTGGGTAGACCGTCAAAAAATCTACCGTTTTCAAGCCAACCGCACTATAGACTGTCGCTACCATGGCCAAAGTATTACTGATCGGGTATCACCCGCCACAACTAGTCAAAGAGATCAAAATTGAGGCGGCACACTACCGCACCTGGCAATTTCTCGAACCGCTGTTGGCTGATGGCCACACGGTCTGTCTCTGTGCCGGGACGCGCGGCGAGAAAACAACCGCCGTGGAGATTCCACCCACCTGGCAACCACTGCTACAACATCATGCCATTCCTTTTGGTGAAGCAGGTTGGGTGCAGCAGTTGCAACAGGTCCACGATCGATTCGAGCCCGATTGCATAGTGGCTGTCAATTTTAGCCACTGCCTCTATGCCACCAAATTGCAGACGACTCGGCCGATTTGGATGGATGTCTATGGCGATATGCTGACGATTATGCAGGCCGCGGCCTATCGTTCGCAATCGGATCGGGGGTTGGATACGTCGATCGCGTTCATGCGTACTATTCTGCAAACGGGGGATGTCTTTTCTGGCTGTGGGTTGCCGCAACAGCACATGATGGTGGGCGAATTGGCCATGGCTGGGCGCTTGAACCACCGCACCTTTGCCTACCAATTTGTTCACACCGTGCCGCCCGGCTCGCCACCCGGCAGCGCGGTCGCCATTCCACGCCAGCAGGCGCGCCAGCTGTTGAGCAAACAGGGCATCTGTGAAGAAGATTTCGTGGTGCTCTGGTGTGGTGGCTACAACACGTGGACCGATGTGGAAACACTCTTCAAGGCACTGACGTGGGCGATGGCGGAAGATCCGCGACTGCACTATGTTTCGGTGGGGGCCAATACCTATCACGCGCCCGACAACGTCTATACCCAACTCCTGGCGCTCATTGACAAATCGCCCTACCGCCACCGTTTCCACATGCTCGGTTGGCGGCCATGGTCGGAAGTGCCTCACTTTTACCGCGAGAGCGATGTTGGGATCAACATCGATGCGCTGCACTACGAAACGATCTATGGGACGCGCACTCGGCTCGTGGAGATGATTGCAGATGGGTTGCCCGTTGTGACGAGCCTGGGGGCAGAGCTGAGCTACCTGTTGCGCGATCGGGGGGCGGCGTTAACGTTCGAGGTGGGCGATTGGCAAGGCATGGGTGAACAGCTGGTCAAGCTTGCCCAAGAGCCAACATTGCGCAGCCACATGGCAGCCACCGCACATGAATTTGCCAGCACCGCGCTATCATTTGCCGCCACCACGAAAAGCGTACGTGAATGGGTTCGACAACCGCAGCTGGCGCCGGACAAGGCAAGGCAGAACATGCGCGGCCGGGCGCAGCAGGTCGAGTATCGTCTGCGCACCGCGATCCGCCAAGCCATGTGGCGATTCCGGGCCGAGGAGCGGTGAGGGAAATCTGTCAATAGCAGATTCAGCTGGGCGGACGATTCATCCCCTGTGCATTGATTCATGCCCTGGGCAGTGATCATCCAATGGACGTAGCAAGTGGACGTAGCAAGTGGACGTAGCAAGTGGAAAGAGAGAGAGATGCAAGGTGTCATTCGTGCTTTGCCAGAATTTAATGTAGCCGCCATGTTGCACCGACGCGGGTTCAATCCCAATGCGTTGCTACAGTGGGGCGTTGTGGTTGGCATATTGTTGGCGAGCCTGGTCGTGGGTCTCCAGCCTTCCCTGCTCTATCTGGCGATTCCCATTGGCGCGGTGGGCGCGCTGATCTTTTGGCGCAAACCAGAGCTGGCCCTCGTTGCCACCATTCAGCTAGGAATGATCGTCCCCTTCTATGGCCCCGGTGGGCTGAACCTGACCATGATTGGCATTGCGGCCCTGCTGGGATTGTGGATCGCGGGGATGATCTTTCAACAGCGCAGCATCTGGCTGGTTTCGCCAGAGACATCTCGGCCAGCTTTGCTCTTGCTGGGTGTTGTCATCTTGGCCTTCGTCGTGGGCCAGTTACCCTGGTTTCGGATCCAGGCTGCGCCCATGAACGCACAGATCGGCGGGTTGATGGTCTTTGTCATTTCGGTGGGCGCCTTTCTCTTGATCAGCAATAAATTTACCTCACTCTATTGGCTGCGCTGGTTCACGTGGATCTTCCTTGGCTATGGCGCGCTTCATGTATTGGGTTGGCTCGTGCCCCAGCTGGGCGACTACTACAGCCACCTGATCTTTGCCTATGGCACCAGTGGCAGCATGTTCTGGACCTGGCTGGCAACATTGGCCTTTAGCCAAGCCATCTTTAACAACCGCTTGCCGACCCTTGGACGGATCGCGCTCTTTGTGTTGGTGGCCACAACGGTCTACGTTGCCTATGTGCTCAATGGTGAGTGGAAATCGGGCTGGATGCCCGCGGCCATTAGCATGGCGGTGCTGTTGCTGCTGCGCTCCTGGCGCTTTGGCTATCTGTTGGGCCTCGCCGGGATCTATCCCGCCATCAAAATCTTTTCCGATGCATTGGCCAATGACGAGTACAGCTATTCCACACGCATGGATGCCTGGGTTCTGGTGGGGGATCTGATCAAGGCGAACCCCATTCTGGGCCTGGGGCCAGCCAACTACTATTGGTATACACCGCTGCTGCGCATTCGTGGGTACGCGGTCAACTTCAACTCGCATAACCAGTACGTGGATCTGGTGGCACAGGTGGGCTTGTTGGGTTTGCTGGCTTTTCTCTGGCTCATGGTGAGCATTGTGCTCGTTGCGTGGCGGCTGCGCAACCGGGTGGGTACCGGCTTTGAACGCGCCTATGTCTATGGCGCGCTGGGCGGTTGGGTGGCGACAATGGCCGCCGCGGCCTTTGGCGACTGGGTGCTGCCCTTCGTCTATAACGTGGGGCTAGATGGCGTGCGCGCCAGCATTCTGCCTTGGATCTTTTTTGGCGGCCTGGTGGTCCTGGATCTGCACTATCGTCAAGCAGACGACCCACCTGATGAAGCGCCAGCAAGAGAGATGGCGGACAGAGAGATGGCGGACGGGCTTGCGCAAGCACCGGTCTATCAGCGGCCCAGCAGATTCTCTGCAGAGAAGCGAGCCTGAAATGAAGACAAACGCAAAGGAGCCACAACCGCTGCTCTCGGTGATCATCGTCAGCTGGAACACGCGCGATCTGATTGCCGCGTGTCTGGCCACGGTTGCCCAAGAGATGGCGCTGCTCGCCAGCGAGTGGCACCAACAGAACGCTGAACGCGACCATGGCACCAGAGCGCCAACCGGCAGCGAACTCGTGGAAGTTATCGTCGTCGACAATGCATCCAGCGATGGGAGTGTCGCCATGATGCGGCGCGATTTTCCGTGGGTGCGGCTGCTGGTCAACCGGGAGAATATTGGCTTTGCGGGTGGCAACAACCAGGCGTTGTCCCACTGCCGCGGCCACTACGTGCTGCTGCTCAATTCCGACACCACACTGCTGCCCGGCGCTTTTTGCAGGCTGCTCGATTTTATGGACAAAGAGCCAACCGTTGGCATTGCCGGCTCGCGCTATCTGAACCCCGATGGCTCGCTGCAGATCTCCTGCTACCCCGCGCCCACGGTGAGCCGCGAGCTGTGGCGGCTCTTTCACCTCGACAAGCTCCACGCCTACGGCACCTACCCAATGCACGAGTGGTCGATTCAGAGACCACGCCCCGTTGAAGTCGTACAGGGTGCAGCGCTGTTGTTGCGCCGCGAGTTGGCGCTAAGACTCGGCCTGTTTGATCCAGACTACTTCATGTACACCGAAGAAGTTGACCTCTGTCGACGGGTGCGTCAGGCGGGTTGGCAGATCTATTGGGTGCCACAATCGACGATCGTGCATTATGGCGGGCAGAGCACGCGCCAGGTGGCAGAGGCCATGTTCCTGCAACTTTATCGCAGCAAGATCCTCTATTTCCGCAAACATCACGGCGCTGTCGCCACCCTGCTCTACAAGGTGGTCCTGCTCTGTGCAACGCTGGCTCGGCTCCTGTTGACGCCACTGGCATGGGTGCAGGCACCACAACGCCGCCAACAGTCGCTGACCTTGGCCAGCCATTACCGCCAGCTCTTTGCCGCGCTGCCCACCATGTGAGCCACCATGAAAATTCTCTTTCTCACCCAAGTATTGCCCTACCCATTGGATGCTGGTCCCAAGGTGCGGGCCTATTATGTCATTCGCCACCTGGCCCAACGGCACGAAATTACGCTCGTCTCGTTTGTCCGCGCCACAGATACGCCGGCAGCGTTGGCGCACCTGCAACAGAGCTGTACCCAGCTGCACACCGTGCCAATGCCCCGGAGCAAATGGCGTGATGGCTACCATCTCTTGCGCAGCTTGATTACCAATCAACCTTTCATCATTGCCCGCGATTGGAATCGCCACATGGTGGCGCGGCTGCAAGCAATCGTAGCCACGGAAGGCCCCTTTGACGCGGTGCACGCCGACCAACTCTGGATGGCACCCTACGCGCAATTGGTTCGCCAGTGGCAACGGGAGCCGCTGCGGTTGGTTCTGGATCAACACAACGCGGTCTTTATGATTCCGGAGCGCATGGCGGGCGATGATCCCCATCCGCTCAAACGAGCGTTGCTCGCCTTGGAAGCGCGCAAGTTGGCCCGCTATGAAGCCGCGACCTGCCGCCAATTCGATCACGTCATCTGGGTCACGCGTGAAGATTACGCGGCGGTCGCCACAGAGGCCAACGGGCATGGGCCAATTCCCAATGACGGCATCATCCCCATCTGTGGGGATGTGGCAGAGGTGCCGCCGGTGGCGCGCCAGCCAACCGCGCAACGCATTACCTTTGTCGGGGGTCTGCACTATCCCCCCAATGCACGGGGCATCTGCTGGTTTGCCGAGCAGATCTTCCCCCAGATTTTGGCGGCAGCCCCCAATGTGGTGCTCACGGTGATTGGAAAAGACCCACCAGCGCAGCTACATCAACTTGGTATTCCCGCGGCCAATCTGGATGTGCCAGGTTTCGTGGCGGATCTCGACCCCTTTCTGGCCGAAACGGCTGTGTTCATTGTTCCATTGCTCGCGGGCGGTGGCATGCGGGTCAAGATTATCGATGGCTGGAAGTGGGGCATGCCGATTGTCAGCACCACGATTGGGGCCGAGGGAATCGCGGCCGAACCGGGGGAGAATATCCTGATTGCGGATACGCCTGCCACCTTTGCCCAAGCCACGCTCGCGCTGCTGCAAGCACCGGAAACGGCCAACAGGTTGGCCAGCGCTGGACGGCACTGGATCGAAAAGAGATATGATTGGCGCAACGTCTACCGGCGCTGGGACATGATCTATGAAAACGCTGCCTGCGACAAGGTCAACGGGGAGAAAATTAATGAAGTGATGCTCAATGGGGAGAGCAGGCCGTGAAGATTCTTTTCGTGGTGCCCTATGTGCCCAACCCGATCCGGGTGCGTCCCCATGAACTTTTGCGTACGTTGGCTCACCGTGGACACGAAATCACGTTGGCCACGCTCTATCAGTCCGCGGACGAAGCGGCCGCGATCGCGCCTTTGCGCGAGCAGGGCATTGCGGTTGTGGCCCATGCGCTGCCCAAAGCGCGTTCGCTCTTGAACAGTGCACTGGCTGTGCCGACGCGTGCACCGTTGCAGGCAAGCTACTGCTGGCAACCGGCTTTGGCCCAAACGCTACAGAGGTTGGTCGCCGAAGAGCCCTTTGACGCGATCCACGTTGAACATTTGCGTGGCGCGCGCTATGGCTTGTGGCTGCGCAAAGTGTTGGCGCGCGGGGCCACTATTGCCGAGAGCAACAACCTTTATGGCAATGGCCAACAACCGGGCAAGCCGCCAATTGTCTGGGACAGCGTTGATTGCATCAGCCATCTTTTTGCCCAGGCGGCCAAACGCAGCCGCTCCCTCAGCGGTCGGCTGATGACGACATTGGAGCTGCCCAGAACACGCGCGTACGAAGCGTGGTTGCTGCACCAGTTCGATCGGGTGCTCGTCACCTCGCCGGTGGATCGAGACGCATTGTTGACGCTGGGAGGCAAGGGAGCGGTCGCCGGCGCGCGGGGAGAGCCGCGGTCGCCGGTGGTGCTTCCCAACGGTGTGGCGCTCGAAGCTGTGGGGGACGCTCGGCAAGCCCGACAACAAAGGATGAATGCGTTGCAATCGGGCAGCGGCACAGACGGTGGGGAGCGGGCAGCCACGGTGCTCTTTTCTGGCAAGATGAGCTACCACGCCAATGTGAGCGCGGCCAGTTATTTGGTCCAGGAGATCATGCCGCTTGTGTGGGCCAAGCAGCCAACCGTGCGCGTGCAGATCGTGGGCAAAGATCCACCAGCACAGATCCGCGGCCTGGCCACGACCGCGCGCGCAGATGGCGCGGGCGAGCGGCAGGTGGAGGTAACCGGCACCGTGCCCGAGATGCGTCCCTATCTGCGTCGGGCCACAATTGCAGCCGCGCCATTGCTCTATGGCGCGGGAATTCAGAACAAAGTGTTGGAAGCGATGGCTTGTGGTACTGCGGTGATCACGTCGGCGCAGGCAGCCAGTGGCATCCCCGCTCGGGCAGGGATCGATTTTCTGGTGGCGGATCAGGCCCAGGATTTTGCCGATGCCATTCTTGGCTTGTTGGCGGATCCGGCGCGGCGGGCGGCCATTGGTGCCGCGGGACGCGCCTATGTGGAACGTGAACATTCGTGGCACGCGGTGGCACAGCAGTTGGAAGCGGTCTATCTGACCGCGGCTCACGACCGTGGCACTTGTTCCACAGACTAGACCAGACGACTCTTATCTTTAGCAACCACGGCAAGGAATATGTATGCAGCTCGTTCAGGCAGACAATCGAAATCGGCTACTATTTTTCATTTTGGGGGTGGCGTTGCTGGCGCGAGTTGGTGCCGCGCTCTACCTGGGCAACGAGGTCAGCGGTCGCTCCGGTGCCAACGACGAAATCACCTATAGCATGTTGGGGCATCGCTTTGCCACCGGCCACGGCATGACTTTTCCAGAGCCGTGGTATCCGTGGATCGCCGCGGACGCGCCACAATCCTATTTTTCCTACACCTTCAGCCTCTTCATGGCGGGCATCTACAGCCTCTTTGGCTACCAGCCGTTGGCCGCGCGGATGGTGATGGCGCTGTTGAGCACCGCCATTGTGTGGATGATCTACATCCTGGGCAAAGAGCTCTTTCAGCGGGAAGTTGCACTGTTGGGCGCGGGAATCGCGGCGGTCTATGCCTATCTTGTCTTTTATGGAGCGACCCTCGTGACCGAAACGCCTTTTACATTGGCGCTGATGCTCGCACTCTACGTCGCGATTCGGATCCGCAGCGGAGAGTGGCGTGGGACCAAAGCGTGGCTGCTGCTCGGCGTGGTATTGGCAGTTGCCGTGCTGGCTCGGATCGCCATCATCTTCTTTGTGCCGGTTCTGCTGGTTTGGCTCTACTGGGCCATTCGCAAAGAGACCAACGTGGCGCTGGTTGCCATTCCACTGTTGCTAATCGGCGTGGCCATGTTGCCGCTCACCCTGCGCAACTATCAGATCTGGGGTGAATTTGTGCTCTCTGAAGCGCAGTTTGGTCACGTTTTTTGGAATGGGAATCACCCCGGCCACCTGGGCAATTTCCATCCCTTCAAGGTCTTTCCCATTCCAGCCGAAGTGCTTGCCCTCAACAACGATGTGTTGATCACCAATCGGCTGCTGGAGCTGGCGGTCGAGAACATTGTGGCCAACCCCAGAGATTTTATCATGTTGACCATGACGCGCCTGCGCGAGCTCTTTGTCTTCTGGCCAACGGCAAGCTCGACCTTGGAAGCAAACCTGTTGCGCGTGCTCTCGTTTGGTCTGATTGTTCCGTTTGCCCTATATGGGCTGCTTGCCAACCTCCGCCGCTTTGGCGAATTGGCCCCCATCTATCTCTTTGGGCTGATTCACGTGGGCATCTATGCAGTGACGTGGACCATGGTGCGCTATCGGGTTCCGCTCGATCCCTTCTTCATACTCTTTGCCGCGTACACGCTTTACAATGCCTACCAAGCGCTGCGCCAGCGGCAACTCTCACCGCGGCTGGACGCGGTAGAAGCGTAATCGCAATTCAAACCAAATCGGTGTGAAACCGGGAGGGCAGCCCTCCCGGTTTTTTTGCGTGACGCCGCGCATCTCTGCGGTTTTGCCCCCGGATTATACCCCGAGCAGACCGACACAAAATCAGCAGTTGCATAGGGCAAATGTACGAGTCACGACACCCCCCTTTGTAAGACAATTGTAACACCCTACCTCCTCTTCTACTGTTACACTTAGCGTGATTTAGCCCCTGTTCATCCCAGTGACGAGCGGGAAAAAGTTGCATAATTTTCGTGACTCACAAGCAGCCAATCGACCGAACCGCTGGCACCCCAATGCCAACATGCGCAACCCTGGCTACACAGAGTCGCTGTCCGTACATCTTCTGCATCCATCACCATCGCTTGACTGGGTGTTGACACCACAACCGACTTGTTCGAAACTGACTTGTTCGAAACCGATTTGTTCGACAGATGCATTGTTCGACAGATTCAAAGGTTGGGTACAAGAGAATTTTAGCACAGGAAAGTAACGCTATGTCGTCCAATGCCAATGTATCTGTGAGCAATGTTGCTGTGACCGAAGCCGCCGTCAACGAAGGTACCAACGCCCAGATTTTGTCTCGCCTCGTCAACCGCACAACCTGGAAAATTGCCTACCTCTCCGCACTCTTGATCAGCGATACGGTGATGTTGTTGCTTGCCTTTGCATTGGCTTACTGGCTGCGTTTCTACGGTGGCATTCCCGTCTTTCAAGATGTGATCCCTTCCCTCGATCTCTACATGCGTCTGATTGTGGTGCTGATCCCGGTGTGGCTGGGTCTTTTTGCCCTGCTGCGTCTTTACGATTTTAACATTCTGCTCAGCGGGACAAGCGAGTATTCGCGGGCACTGAATGCGTGTACGAGCGGGATGATGTTGGTGGTGGCGGCTAGCTTCGTCGTGCCAGAATTCATCATTGCGCGCGGCTGGCTGCTCATGGCCTGGTGCTTTGCAACGCTGCTGGTTTCCAGCAACCGTTGGTTCTTGCGCCGCGTTGCCCACGCGCTGCGCCAAGTTGGCTGGTTTCTATCGCCAACGCTCATTGTGGGGACCAACGCCGAAGCCATCTCGCTGGCCAATCAACTGCGCAACAGCATGTACTCTGGCCTGATTGTGGTGGGCTTTATTGATGAAAAGTCAGCCGGACAGGCGGAGCAACGCCCCCGTTCCATTCTGGGGCTGCCAGTTGTTGGCTCGCTGGAGTCCATGGCCGATGTTGTCAACGAGCGCAACGTGGAAGAGATCGTCATTGCCACCACGGCCCTTTCGCGGGAACAGTTGCTCGCAACCACCTTGCAGTTGACCCAAATGCCCGCGGTGAAGATGTCACTCTCTTCGGGACTGTATGAGATCTTTACGACCGGCATGCAGGTCTCAAATCGCAACGCGGTGCCATTGATGAGCTTCAACCGGTTGCGCCTCGACCCAATGGAAACCACATTGAAAGCTTTGCTGGACTATTCTATTGTTATCCTGAGTTCATTCACGCTGCTGCCCATCATTGGCGTGATTGCCCTGCTCATCAAGCTCGATTCACCGGGGCCGGTGCTCTATCGGCGGCGCGTGCTCGGTGTGGGTGGCAAAGCGTTTGATGCTTTCAAATTTCGCACCATGGTCACCAACGGCGATGAGGTGTTGGCACGGCATCCAGAATTGCAGGCAGAGCTGCAAGCCAACCACAAGCTCAAGGTGGATCCACGCATTACACGGGTGGGGCATTGGCTGCGCCGCACCAGCCTGGACGAATTGCCACAGTTTATCAATATCTTGCTGGGGCAGATGAGTCTGGTCGGCCCGCGGATGATTGCACCGGAAGAGGCCGCAATGTACGGCCAGATGCGGCAGAATCTGCTCACCGTCAAGCCGGGATTAACGGGGCTGTGGCAAGTTTCGGGCCGCTCCGATCTCTCCTATGACGACCGGGTTCAGCTGGACATGCAGTACATTCGCAACTACAGCATCTGGCTCGATCTGCAGATTCTATTTTTCCAGACACTCCCCGCGGTGCTCAAAGGCAGCGGTGCCTACTAGTACAGGATGGCGTAAATACCACCGACTCTTTTCGGCCAGAGAGGCACCATCCAAACGGTAAGGTCAGGCTGCAACGATTAAGTGACTGTCGGTCTTTACGTGAGCAATGTAGCGCTCTGATTCACACGCCAAGCGCTCAAAACCGCCATGTTGTTCGTGGAGAGTTCCTCAGCCCCGGCATGCATGCGGGGCAACCGAATCGTCACCACACGGCACAGCAGATAGGAAAGAAAGCCGATTATGAAAGCGTTGATCTTGGCCGCCGGCAAGGGTACCCGATTGCAGGATCTCACCCGCAACTGTCCCAAACCAATGTTGCCCGTGCAGGGCAAACCACTGCTGGAATGGGTGGTAACATGGCTGCGGGCACACGGGATCACAGAGATTGCCATGAATCTGCACTACTGCCCCGCTGTGATCACCGAACATTTTGGCAATGGCAGCCGCTTCGGCGTAGAGCTTACCTATTCGCACGAACCAACGTTGTTGGGCACAGCCGGTGCGGCCAAGCGACTTGCCCATTTTCTGGATGAGCCATTTGTGGTTGCGTATGGTGATCTCTTTACCAATCTGGATCTGCAACGCTTGATCGATGCGCACCAGCAACATCGACAGGTCGAGGAGACATTGGCAACGCTGGCGCTGTACCAGGTGCCCAACCCGACGGCCTGTGGCCTGGTGGAGCAGGACGCGGCCGGACGTGTTACCCGCTTTGTCGAGAAACCACCACCGGATCAGGTCTTTACGGATCTGGCCAACGCAGGTGTGATGATCTGTGAGCCGGAGATTCTCCAGTTCATCCCAGAGGAGACGAGTTTTGATTTTGGACGTGAAGTTTTTCCCGCGGTTCTAGCCGCCGGGAAAGCACTGTGGGGCCAGACAATCGGTCAGCAGGAATATCTGATCGATATTGGCACACCCGAAAACTTTGCCCGTGCCCAACAAGAGGGTTTGCGGGCAACGGAACGCATGGTGGCTTAGCCTGCCCCCACAGTCAATCCCCCACAATGGATCTACTTCGAAGAGCAAGGTGGTAGCGGTAGGAGAGCTGGTTCGCTACACAACGCTGCAACCGTGGCAAGTAGATTCCAGCCAACTGTATGGTGAGCAATGATTATTAGCAAAACGCCTCTACGCATTAGTTTTCTGGGCGGCGGCACCGATTTTCGTGGCTTCTTCCACGTGGAAGATGGCTGGGTGCTCTCATCCGCAATCGACAAATTTATCTACGTGATCATTAAGCAGCGATTCGACAACAAAATTCGGGTTGGCTACACCAAGACCGAAATGGTTGATCAGGTCGACGAAGTGCAACACGAGCTTGTGCGCGAATGTCTGCGCAAAACAGGTATCCGCCACGGCATTGAGATTGCCACCATGGCCGATATTCCCTCGGAAGGCTCTGGCTTGGGTTCCTCCAGCACGGTTACGGTGGGGCTGCTCAATGCCATGTACACCTATCTCAATGAGCCGGTGAGCCAGTTGCAATTGGCGCGCGAGGCATGCGAGATTGAGATTGATCGGTTGGGCAAGCCGATTGGTATTCAGGACCAATACATTGCTGCCTATGGCGGTCAGCGCTTTCTGCATTTCAGCCAAAATCCAGCGTTGGATGGCAATTGTCCAGACGAGGTCCGTGCTGATTCACTGCAGCTCTGCCCCGAGCAGGTGCGCAAGCTGAATGAGCACTTTTTGCTCTTTTACACCAACATTGCCCGCAAGGCAGAAAGTGTGTTGGGGGAACAGGTGCAGAATATGGATCAACGACTAGATGTGCTGCGTGCCATGAAAGGGCTGGCCGTCGAGGCCCGCAGCGCACTCGAAGCGCATGAGTTTGACGACTTTGGCCGCTTGCTCGACCAGAGTTGGCAGCTAAAAAAGCAACTTGCCAGTCGAATTAGCAACAGCACGATCGATGACCTCTACCGGGCCGCGCAAAAGGCCGGGGCCATAGGTGGCAAGATTACAGGTGCAGGCGGGGGTGGGTTTCTGTTGCTCTACTGTCCCCCGCAGCGACAGGATGAGGTTCGTGCAGCACTTTCATCCTTGCAAGAGCTACCGTTTCGCCTCGAAGGTGGTGGCTCCCGGATCATTTTTAACTGTCAGTGATAGGGTAGGAGTCTGTTTTTGTGAATCAATACAACGAGTACATCAAAGCTGTTCAGCGTACCATCGAATTGCTGCCAATCCAGGCCATTGAAGCAGTAGTCCAACGGATCCACATTGCCCGGCTCGATCGCAAACAGGTCTTTGTCATGGGCAATGGTGGCAGTGCAGCCACCGCTTCACACATGGCGTGTGACCTGGGCAAGAATACGGTTGCGCCCGACCATCCACGGATCCGCATTCACGCGCTGACCGATAGCATGCCCTTCTTCTCAGCATATGGGAACGATTGTGGCTACGAGAGTGTCTTTGCCGAACAGCTGAAGACGTACGTGGAACCGGATGATGTTGTGGTAGCCATTTCGGCCAGCGGTAACTCTGCCAACGTCTTGAAGGCCGTGCAACTGGCGCAGGCACACAACGCCTACACCATCGGGTGGAGTGGCTATGACGGTGGTACGTTGGCGCAAATGGTCGATCTCTCCATTGTTGTGCCCTGTCACAACATCGAGCAGATTGAAGACATCCATGTGATGCTATCCCACATGGTGACAATGGGCCTGCGCAATGCCGTGCAAAAAGTCAACCCCTTTGCCACAAATGGTGTAAAAGCACCCCGCCCATCATTGATAGCAAACTGATAAAATATCCGTCAATCATCCGTGATATGCTACCCAAAG
This sequence comes from Caldilineaceae bacterium, assembly GCA_965228585.1. Classification (GTDB taxonomy): domain Bacteria; phylum Chloroflexota; class Anaerolineae; order Caldilineales; family Caldilineaceae; genus JAHBVH01. The sequence goes on along the minus strand of CBDDHX010000009.1, from coordinate 974,809 downwards.
CCCTGGCAACGCACAACAAAAGTCTCGTTGCAAGATGAAAGTTAAAGACGGAATGCGTGGAATTTTACTGGACCGCGACGGCGTTATCAATCGAGAACGAGCCGATTATGTGAAAAGCTGGGACGAATTTGTTTTTTTGCCCGGCGCGCTGCGTGCGCTACAACGCTTGGCAGCGCTCCCCATGCCCATTGTGGTGTTGACCAATCAATCGGTTATTGGACGCGGAATCGCCAGCCGACAGACGATCGACGACATCCACGGCAAGGCACAGCGACAGATTGCCCGAGCCGGTGGACGCATTGACCATGTTTTTCTCTGTCCACACCACCCGGCGGAGCAATGTGAGTGTCGCAAACCACAGCCGGGCCTGTTGCAACAGGCTGCGGCAATGTTCAACCTGACGCTGTCAGAATCCCTCTTCGTGGGCGATGCGGTGACAGATTACCAGGCAGCACGTGCGGTGGGCTGCCAGTCGATTTTGGTGCGGAGTGGCCGGCAAGGCAAGACGTTGGCGAGCTATTTTGCCCAACAGCAGCGTGAACCAGCGCCGCCCATTGTCGCTGATCTCTCTGCCGCCGCCGATCTGATTCTCGGCGATATGACCGACAGTACAGCTTGAAACTGTATGGCTTGAAACTGTACACCCTAAAACTGTACAGCCTGAAACTGTACGGGCCAAACCGGACAGATGAATTGAGATCTGCCAAACGGTTTGATTCGAAGGGTACCGGCGCTAGAGGTTAGCAGCCTGGGCAACCGCTATTTCCTGTTCACACCGAAACCATAAATCCTACCTGCCAGCTTGGCATGAGAAGCATCAATGACTGCATCTTTTACACATTCATTTAATCCAAAATCGACCGAAGCTGAAGCTCCGGAGACGGCTGCCAGAGACGCTGAACGCAACAACCCCGGCAGCGAGCAACCCGAACAACGCCCGCGGATCGTGCGGCCCGTCTGCCCCCATTTGGGCTTGGCAGATGACCGCACGATCATGTTGATTGGGCCGTCACAATCTCACCGTTGCTACGCGCAGCCCAGCCCCGTCTGTCCAGATTCGGACCGTCAGGGCAACTACTGTTTGAGCACCAGCCACGTGACTTGCCCGCTCTACCGTGATCCGCGGGCAGTGAAGGATGATTTTGCGTTGGTGCCAGCAGGTGCGACCCAAGCGCCGGCACAATTTCCGTTGGCCCGTACACAGCCCAGCCGCACCCAGAAATCACAGCGGGTTCTCTTGCCAATGCGCCCCCGCCGTGCCCGCCCGCAACGGCGGCAAAAGGGGCCCTATCTCTTACCGGCAGTCTCTTCCTATTCTGCCCAACGGCTTCATCGCTGGTCCTTCTTTTCGACCAAGTTGACAATTTTTATCACGGCCTTTCTGGTTCTGGCCATGCTCACCACTGGCCTCTTTGCCCGTGGGGATCGCGCTGCACTTTCGCTGGAAAGCACACAGCTTTCTGGCTTTGCGCCCTTGCTCGTGGGCACTTCGCCGACGCCAACCCAAACCGCCATGCAACCGGAGCTGATAACGCCCACGCCGCAGCGCATTGCCGCGGCAGCAGAGGTCGTGCGCGCGGAGGCCACGCCGCTGCCAGCCATTACACTGGAACGCTTCATTACCCCCACGCCAGAAGCGGGAGGACAGGTCTACTACCTTGCGCCCGGTGACAACAGCGCGGGTTGGTGGATGAGCAACGATGTACGGCGCAATCACATCAACGATTCTTTCCTCTACACAGGTGTTCGAGACGGCAACACCCACATCGCGGCCATGCGGTTTGATCTGCGGCGGGTGCCCCGGGGCGCGGCGTTGGTCTATGGCGAACTGCGTCTGACGGGGCTGCGTGCCCAATCGCTTGACCCCGCGGTGGACACGCAGTGGCAAGTGCAGCTCATTGCCGAATCCGCGTTGCCCAATTTGGCGAGTGCCGACTTCCTCACCCTGCTGAGTGCCCCGGCCGCCATTACGCTTCCACCACTCAACACGGAGCAGCTAGCCGAGGGCGAAGTGAATGTGTGGGAATTGGCAGAGCCGGTTCGCCGCTGGCTCGAAGAGCAGCTGTTGCAAGGTGCACAATCGGTGACCATGCGCATTCAGGCCAAGACAGATGGGCAGGAAACGCTCTTCGCCTGGGATAGCGGTTTGGGGCCAGAGAGCGCCAGCAGTGGACCCGTGCTCCTGCTGAGCGGTGGTCCTGCCCCCGCTACACCGCCTGTTCTGCCAACCAAGCCCTTTGTCGTTGCCACCCTGACGCCGGTACCTGAAAATGTGTTAACGGTTGTGGCACAAAACAGCACGGCAACCGCGGTGGCCGTCACCACGGGCACCTACACGCCAGTGCCATTCCAGGTATTGACCCCGACGCCCTTCCCAGAGAATCTGGCGACGGTGCAGGCGGCCGCGCTCGATCGAGGCTTGCCCCCCGTATTGCAGGTGACGCCAACGCCGGCCAACCCTGCCGAGGCAACGGGTCGTGCCCAATATGCCACAGCCGTGGCCGTGACAACCGGCACATTTACACCGGTACCCGATGATTTTGTCACGCCCGTGCTGGTGATTCCATCGCCGCCGCCAGAAAACATCGCGACCGAGGCAGCTCAGATTGCAGAGGCCACCGCGTTTGCCCAAAGTGGTGCAGCGACACCGACGCCGCTACCGTACAACGCCGTGGTTGCCGTCTATGTATACGCGACTGATCTACCCGAAAACGCAGCAACCGCGGTGGCAAAGTCGGTGATTGCCACGGCCGAAGCGCAGGTAGAGGGAACGCCCACCGCGTTGCCCTGGAATGCCATTCTGATCACGAAAGTACCGACGCCGCAGTCGACAAATTCACCAACCCCAACGCCACTGCCGTCGCTGCAGCCGATTTCAGATTTCACACCGACGCCGACACCGACCTTCTTTGCGCTGCCCGATACCATGCCCGCGCTCTATCGGAACAAGATTCTCTTTAAGACCAACCGCAGTGGCCAGGAAGAGACTTTTGCCCTTGATCCGAACAATGGTGAACTTTTCCGGGTAAATGAGCCGTGGGTGCACACGTTGGCCTTCAGTCAGCTGGCACTATCACCCGATCGCGCAAAGCAGGCAGTCGTCAAGGAAGATTCCAATCGCGTGCTACAGATCCAGATTCGCGATCTGCTCTACGGTGGGGATCGACAGATTACGACGCTCAAAAACATTAGCTATGATCCCGCGTGGTCACCGGCGGGTGACAAGATAGCCTTTGTCAGCAAAGATAGCGGCAACGACGAGATCCACGTGATCAGCGCCGATGGCGCCATCTTGCAGAAGCTGACGGCCCGCCACAACAGCTGGGATAAACATCCAAGCTTTTCGCCAGATGGCTCGCGCATTGTCTTCTTCTCTAATCGCGAGAGTGGTCGCAGGCAGCTCTGGATCATGAATGTAGATGGCTCGAACCAACAGAATTTGAGCAACAATCAATACGAGGATTGGGATCCAATCTGGATTCCTTGAGGTAAATGCTCTATGCAGGGGCGATCGGATTGAACACCATTCCGATCAACAGGACCGGCTCATGTGGCAAAAAGGTATTGCGGACATGAACCATGGCGTTTGGCCCAGGCACGATCAGCCGAATCTACGCTGACGCTGTGTCGCCAAATGCTGTATGCCCAGATGTTGTAATGACAGGGAAAACAGAGGTAGCAAATCTATGGAAACTATTGAACTTCGCACACTCCTACGCCCACTGCTACGCTGGTGGTGGTTGATTGCCGTGGCAACGATCATTGCCGCGGCTTCCAGCCTGGTATACACCATGGTGCAGCCGGCAGTCTATGAATCGCGCACAACGCTCGTGGTCGGTTCGGCAACCACCAACCCCAATCCAACCAGCAACGAAATCTTCTTGGCCCAACAGTTGGCCCAGACGTACGCTGGCCTGGCAGAACGAGAGCCTATCCAGAACGCCACGCTCAATGCACTCGGTGTGGAATGGCTGCCCTATTACACGGTCCAATCGCAACAAAATTCACCCATCATCGAAATCGTTGTCATCGACCGGGATCCGCAGTTTGCACGCGACGTGGCAGATATGCTTGCCCAACAACTGATCTTGCAGGGTCCGGCTGGGCGCACGGAGCGGCAGCGGGAAGTCTTTGTGGATAGCCAGCTCGAGCGGCTAGAGGTGAGCATCATTGCAACGCAAGATGAGATTGCCCAAAAGCAAAAAGAGCTGACGAACGTTTTCAGCGCCCGTGAAATCGCCAACATCGAAACCCAAATCGATGCACTGGAAACCAAGCTCTACACCTCGCAATCCAACTATGCAGCCCTCCTGGCCAACACCCAGAAAGGGGCAGCCAATGCCTTGAGCATTCTGGAGCCCGCGGCGGTTCCGCTGGAGCCGGTCGATGCCCAACTGCTCTTGAACATGATTGTCGCAGCAATTGTGGGCATGGCGTTGGCAGCGGGTGGTGCTTATCTGATCGATTTTCTGGACGATTCAATCAAAGATGGGGAAGATGCACAGCAGCTGTTGGGCGTCCCCACGCTGGCAGCAGTGCCAGAATTAGTGGCCGAGCATGAACACGAAAAACTCGTCATGCTCTCGACCACGCCCCACCCAGCCGCAGAGGCTTATCGCATGTTGCGGACCAATCTGCAATTTGCGTCGGTGGATCAGCCCATCCAGATGCTGTTGGTGACCAGCCCAGCGCCGGAAGATGGCAAATCGTTGACCGCGGCCAACCTTGCCGCCGCTTACACGAGAGCAGGCAAACGGGTTATCCTCGTGGACGCGGATCTGCACCGCCCTTCGCAACAGCGCCTCTTTCAGCTGCGCAACAACTGGGGGCTCACCCTGGCACTCTTTGACAACAACATGGATCTGTCGGCACTGATGCAAGAGACGAATATTCCTGGCCTGCGCATCATGACGACGGGCCCCCTGCCGCCCAATCCCGCAGAGCTACTTGGATCGCGCCGGATGCAAGAGATTTTGACGGAACTACGCGAAGAGGCCGAGATCATCATCATTGACAGCCCGCCCATTTCGGCAGTGAGCGACACGTTGATTCTGACGAATCAGGCCGATGCCGTGTTGGTGGTGGTGAAAGCAGACAAGACGAGCCGGACCCTTGCCCGCAAATCGCTCGATACGTTGCGCCAGGTCAAGGCCCAGATCATTGGCAGCGTCTACAATGGTGTGACCGAGCACAACAGTGACTACACCTACGACTACACATATACCTATTATGACAACGAGCCAGCGAGTGAGGCGATTCCAGCTTATGCCAATGGCCATACCTACAGCAACGGCAACGGTCACAGCAACGGTCACGGCAACAGTCACAGCAACGGCTACAGCAACGGTCACGGTAACAGCTACGGTAACAGCTACGGTAACAGCTACGAGAGCAGCTACGATTATGATGAGAGTGACCAAATGGTGAACAGTGGCGACACCAATAGCTACAGCGCTGCCGAGGCACCTGCAGCCGACGATGAGCAAGGTCATCTCAACGGCAGTGACAGCTCTGGATCGAGTGGCTTTAGCCAAGGAGATGAGTATGCGGATGAAGTGCATGGGCAGGCGGAAGAGCGCTATCCCGCCAACGACCGCGCCGATTCCGAGCAGAACACGCGGGCAGCCACGGCACTCTCCGCAACAGATGAGCCCGCGGGCCCATCAGGCTATTCATCTGCAACAGAGTCGAACTCACCGGGCAATTCACGCATGGCACGCTACTATACGGAGTGATATACGGAGTAAGCAGAATCCGCTTCCCGTGATGCCCCGGACAGCTTGCAAAATCCAACATGACAATGAGCCCGTTACCAGCGCTGGTAACGAGCTCATCGTAAAAACTGCCCAACGAGCATGTTGGGCAGTTTTCATTGGGCACGCTTCACCGGTCGCTTTGCGCCAATGCCGGGATAATGGCTAGATCCCGGCGTAAATCAGGCCACACCCGTTTTGCCGCTTGCACTCGGGTTGGATGGCCTGATTGCCTGCCGTGGTATGTACGCCACACTGTACTAGTGTGCGGTTGGCTTGAAAACGGTAGATTTTCGGCGGTCTATCCAGGGGGTAGCACGACCGTTTTCAAACAGAGCTTACTGTAGAAGCCGCGCTGTTTTCGCTTGTGCAACATACCACTTCCAAACAGAGCGTGCATTCGGTTCCATTAGCCGGTGCTCTGTCCAATGGTAACGCCAAGATTGTGAATGGAACCGCCCCGCAGTAGCCGCACCTCGACCTGCTGCCCAACCGCGGCCGAACGCAACAGCAGTTGCAGTTCCTCCACATCGGTCAGCGCGCTATCGCCCAGCCTAATCAACAGATCGCCCTGTGCGATCCCGGCCTGCTCGGCAGGGCTGCCCGCTTCGACTGACATGACCATCAGTCCACGCTCTTGGGCCACCAGCTCGCGCAGCGAATCGGAGAGACGTACCGGCTGCACGCCAACCCCCAGGTATCCCCGCTGTACGTGGCCATGGGCCAGGATCGATTCGACGGCGGGTGCCAACGTTTGAATGGGCACGGTTACGCTCACACCGCGCGCCAGTCCTGAACTGTTCAGGCCGATGAATTGACCGGCCGCGCTCATGAGTGGACCGCCAGAAAAGCCGGGATACATTAGCACATCGGTCTGCACATACGCATCGATTGTGCCCCCCATGCGCGTACGCCACTCGCCCTCCACCGCGCTGATAATGCCCAGGGTCGCCTGTGTATGCTGCCGCGGTCGCCCCAACGCCAAGACCAACGAACCAACGGGCAACGTCGAGCCGGTGATCCAGTTCGCTGGCAGCAGCCCATCTGTATCAGCCCGGAGCACGGCCAGATCGATCCCTGCATCGCGCCCCACCACGGTTGCGTTCAGCTCATTGCCATCAGGCAGCCCGATGGCAACCTGATTGCGCTCCACCACATGGTTCGCGGTGACGATGATCCCCGCGGCGGACCACACAATGCCACTGGCAGCCAATCGGCGCCGCCCTTCCACACGAACGACAGCGCTGCTCCGCTCTTCCACCAGCTTTGCCACGCTTGTTGAAACTTCTTCCATAGATAGTGCCATGTTGCTGCTCCTCGCTTACTTAACTCACTCAATGATTTTCTCACTACGTCGATGCAAAAACGTTGGTCTGGGCTGCGGGTGAGAAACCCCGCAAAACAGAAGGATTGTACGCCGCAGTGCTACAGTGCCAATATATAGAGCCCATTCTGAAATTTGGTTGTGGTGCGTGAACCATCTCCAGCCGACTACGCCGACGCAGAGAATTGCAGAAGAGATACCGATCGAACGTGGCATGCCCTCACACGAGTGCGCATGTGCGACTTGCAAAGGGTTTATCTACATGATGTACGCCCCGAGCAGAGCGTACCAGTGGATAGCAAGCAACGCGATTGCTGGCTCTGCTCGTCAAGTTGCGTACGTCCGGCTCTATCTGAGTATAGCGGGTATGGTGTGACGCTGTCATCGCCCGTTGGGCTAGCGGACACCTGGAAAAATGGGTAGGTTGCACCAACGCAAAAGACCCACCAAATGGCGGGCCTTTTGCTAGAGAGAGAAAAAAACTAGAGAGAGTAAAGCTTGAGAGAGAGTAAAGCTAGAGAGAAGGGTGCGAATCACATTTGGGGCCTAGACCGGACGCTCATTCTGCTCCTCTTCTGTACGTCCCAGAAAATGGGACGCACCCTAGAGAGAGCAGGTGACCACTTGTGATCACGCGGGCGAGAATCAGCGCCCGATCAAAGCTAAACCATCCTGTAAGAGCGACTGAACATAGGGAAGATACACTGTGTAAAACCGGTATTCAACCAGCTCGAATGTCCTCTGCCAGTAATAGCTCAGTTCAGCAGCCACTCGGGTATATTGAGAAGAGGCCACGGTTGGCAGGAAGAAGTAGATGAACAGACCATACGCAAGCAGACAGAGAGTGAAAATTAGCAGCAAATCACTGTGTCCGCCCGCCGCCGCGCTGTAGCGATACCGTAGATGGTTTGCGGATGCGGTACGCGCACCTGTCTTCACGATTGGCGACATGTTCTTGTTCGACATAATTCGGCCTCCCAGCAGATATTGCAGTAGAGCATTCCAAATCATTACGAGAATAGCAGCGAGATCCCATTGATAGCGATAAAGATAGCGACAAAGATCTGCAAATGGGGCACATCGCCGGGAAACTGTGTGGTCATTTCCGGAATCTAGCACCACCCCAACAGCTACATTGGCCGTTATTGGTACACCATTTGTCGTACTTGCTGCTGAACACAGCTTAGCAGAAAAGCGGGAAGGTTTGCCTGTCAAAACCCTGTCGACATTCACTATCTCTCCCAAAACTCTCTGTGTCAACAGAACCGGCCCCATGTGAATTGAGCACCGCCACCAAATTTCAGAGGAGGCTCTGGGCCTGCAATCGGCGATTCGGTTGAGACGCCAAAACAGTGCTGGCCCATTGGGCAGTCGGCAAACATCTGCGGAGAGTCAATCACTTGGTCTTTAGAGTAAGTTGGTCTTCAGAGGCGAATCAATCCCGCGCGGGTGGCCAGCACAACCGCTTCGGTGCGGCTCTGCGCGCCCAGCTTGCCCAGGATCGCGTTGAGGTGGAATTTCACGGTGTGCTCACTGATCACGAGCTGTTGAGCAATCAGTTTATTGGAGAGACCTTGGGCCAACGCTTGCAAGACTTCCAGTTCACGCGGGGTAAGTGGCTCCATCCAATCGGGCGGGCCAGGGGAGAGTTGAGGTGGTTCAATTGCGGTGAATGTGGGGTCGAAGAGCGTTAATCCGTGGGCCAGGGCCACACAGGCAGCAGCCAAGGTAGCGGGCGCGGCATCGCGCGGGAGCAATCCACGCACGCCCGTGCGCCAGATCGCGGTTGCATCCTCGGCGTCGGCAATGAGCGCCAACAGCGGTGGGCCATCGTCCGCCAGGTCGCTCAATGGGGCGAGGAGATCCGCGTCGATTGCCCAACCGGTATCCCACAGCACAACATCAGGCAGGGCCAGGGCCAGAGCCGCGCCCAGATCGTCATCTGGCGCACACTTGCCCGTCACGGCTACGGATGCCTCTTCTTCTAGGAGCGCGCCCAACCCAACACGCCCCACCAAATCAGCAGCACAAATCAACACCCGGGTGGATGATGGCGATGGGATTGATGGGGAGGAGGGCGCGTTCGGCATGATATTGGTTGCAGGATGGAACGGAAGAGCGCCCGGGGAAGGGCACTCTCGCCACAAATCTAGAGGCGCGGCAGCGTGATACCAGTCTGCGCCTGATATTTCCCTTGGCGGTCACCATAGGTCACCTCTGGCTCGTCACCTTCAAAGAAGAGCACCTGGGCAATGCCTTCGTTGGCATAGATTTTGGCCGGTAGGGGCGTGGTGTTGGAGATCTCGATGGTGACGTGTCCTTCCCAGCCCGGCTCAAAAGGCGTGAAGTTGGTGATGATGCCGGTTCGTGCATAGGTACTCTTGCCCAAACAGATGCCAAGAACGTTTCGCGGCATACGAAAATATTCAACGCTGCGTGCCAATGCGAAACTGTTGGGCGGAATGATACAGATATCCCCTTGGTGGTGCACCATTGCTTTTTCATCGATGGCTTTGGGGTCAACCACCGTCAGCTGCCCGGTTGCGGTGGTGAAGATCAGAAACTCATCGGCCACGCGAATATCATACCCAAAGCTGCTCAAGCCGTACGAGATGACACCCGTACGCACCAGCTTTTCTTCAAAGGGGGCAATCATCTTTTCTTCCAACGCCATGCGGCGGATCCAATGATCAGGTTTAATTGACATAGTATACTGTAATTTCTAGCTTTTCGTTGTGCCCGCGGCGGATTCTGACTCGCGCCGGGGGCTAAATCGATCTGACGTCTATTTTGGGCTGCCGGAGCAATGTTAACGGTTAAAGAATTGGCGCACGAGACCCCGCTCTGAGGCCAAAAGAAAAACGACCAAAAAGAACAATGTGGCAACCAATACCATTGCCGGACCAGTCGCAATGTTAACATAGTAACTCAGATAAAGGCCACTTACATTGGCCGTTGCACCCAGACCAGCCGCCACGGCCATCATCGTGGGCAGCCGGCGGGTGAGCAGTTGGGCGGTAGCCGCAGGGGTGACAAAGAGCGCCAACACCAGCGCGATGCCCACGGTCTGCAACGCCATGACAATGGTCACCGCTATGAGCACCAGCAAAAGGTAGCGCAAGAACCGTTTGGGCAACCGCAACACTGCCGCCAACATTGGATCAAAGGTGATGATGAGAAGCTCTTTGTAAAAGGCGAGCACAGTCAGCAACACAATGGTGCCGAGCAACAGCGTCACCCACAGTTCCGCGGTCGTGACGGCCAGCACATCGCCAAAGAGAATGTGGGTCAGATCCACGGCATAGCTATTGACCGTGCTCAACAAGGCGACGCCGAGCGCAAAGCTGCCGGCAAAGACAATGCCGATGGCTGTGTCGCCACGGAGTTCCCCCTTTTCGGTGAGTGCGCCAATGCCCAGCGCGGTGCCGATCCCAACAATGAGCGCGCCAACCGCCAATGGCCAACCCAACAGATAGGCAACGACTACACCCGGCAGAATGGCGTGCGCCAACGCATCGCCCAAGAATGCCATTCCCTGCAAGATCACATAGGTGCCCAGTGCGGCGCAGATCACGCCAACCATCAAGGCAGCCAACAGCGCACGCACCATAAATGGATAGCCAAGCGGCTCCAACAAGAGCTCAACCATGATGGTGGTCAATTCGCTCGGGCAGTTCGCCAGCACCACAACAGCTGTCGGCCAAGATGAGCTCGTGTCCGTTGCTCTGTACCACATGCAATTGGCTGCCATAGGCTTGACGCAATCGCTCGGTCGTAAAGACCTCTGCCGGTGTACCATAGGCGATGATCCGGCGGTTGAGCAACAAGACAGTGGAAAAGTAGGCCGCGGCCTGATTCAGATCGTGTGTTGCCACCAAAATCGTAATCCCCTGATCGCGCAATTCGTCGAGGATCTGCAACAACAATTCCTGGCTTGGTAGATCGAGGCCGGTGAGCGGCTCATCGAGCAACAGCAGTTCTGCCTCTTGTGCAAGTGCCCGGGCCAGAAAGACTCGCTGCTGTTGTCCACCGGAAAGCTCGCCTATCTGTCGTTGGGCCAGTGCTCCCATCTGCACCCGCGCCAGCGCCTGTTGTACGGCAGCATGATCAGCTTGCCCGGCGCGACGGAAGAGACCAATTTTGCGTGTTCGGCCCATCATGACGACATCCGCCACGGTGACGGGAAAACGCCAATCGATCTGATTGCGTTGAGGCACGTAGCCGACGCAGATGTGCTTTGCCGGATCACTGCCATAGATGTGAACGCTGCCACGGCTGGGCTGTGTGACGCCAGCAATCACATTAAAAAGTGTACTCTTGCCAGCTCCATTGGGACCAATGATCGCCAAACGCGCACTGCGCGGCAAGGTCAGCGAGATCGCTTCCAACGCAACACTCTTGCCATAGATTACATCCACATCCTGCAGCGCAACGCTGGGGTTGTTACCACTGTGGGTTGCCACGCGTGAAAACATAAAACGACGTACTTCTCCTTCAATAGTGTTAGAAAGCCGACCCTGAACTTCGGTTGCGTGCCCATTGCTGCTCTAGCCGACAGGTTCGCCGCAGAGAAATTCAGGCAGATATGCAGCCGACCCTGAACTTCGGTCGCGTGCCCCATCGCTGCTCTAGCCGACAGGACCGCCGCAGAGAAGTTCAGGCAGATATGCAGCCGACCCTGAACTTCGGTTGCGTGCCCCATCGCTGCTCTAGCCGATAAGACCGACGCAGAGAAGTTCAGGCAGATACGCAGCCGACCCTGAACTTCGGTTGCGTGCCCCATCGCTGCTCTAGCCGACAGGACCGCCGCAGAGAAGTTCGGGCAGATACGCAGCCGACCCTGAACTTCGGTTGCGTGCCCCATCGCTGCTCTAGCCGACAGGTTCGCCGCAGAGAAGTTCAGGCAGATACGCAGCCGACCCTGAACTTCGGTTGCGTGCCCCATCGCTGCTCTAGCCGACAGGACCGCCGCAGAGAAGTTCAGGCAGATACGCAGCCGACCCTGAACTTCGGTTGCGTGCCCCATCGCTGCTCTAGCCGACAGGACCGCCGCAGAGAAGTTCAGGCAGATATAAAGTATAGCATAGCTAGCTCATTGAGCGTAGCGACGTGTGGGGGCGCGAGTGTAGTGTTCCGGAGCGTGCAACACACTCATGGAACCGAAATTCTGTCTGGGTTGTGGATAGACCGGCGAGGGGAAAGGGGTGTTCCCCCACGTAGGAGGAGATGCAGGTAGAAACGGGCAACGACCGTTGCTCAGGCAGAGACCGTCTTGTAGATTTCCACCAACTGCGGAAAAAATGGTTGCTCCTGCACATCTGCGGCCTGCGTATATTGCAGCGTCACTGCCCTGGCCGAATTGACCACCAGGGATTCTTTGCGTTCCTGAACAATCTGCAAAAACGCAGATACGATCGCCGGATCGAATTGTCCACCGGCACAACGCTCCACTTCCACGACAATTTCATCAATTGAAAGAGCCTTGTGATAGGGGCGGTCAGATGCCATTGCTTCGACCGCGTCACACAGTGCCAGAATGCGGGCTTCCAGCGGGATCTCCTCGCCAGATAGGCCAGAAGGATAGCCACTGCCATTCCACTGCTCGTGATGATGGCGGACAAAGGGGGCCAAATGGCGCAGACCGCGGCTGGTCGCGAGAAAATCGGCGCCAATGTTGGCATGCAGTTTGATGTACTCATATTCGGCATCGGTCAAGCGGTCGGGCTTGTGCAAAATCGATTCGGGAATGGCAATTTTGCCAATGTCGTGCAGGTAGGCACTTTGGCGAATAATCTCAACACGTTCCGGCGGCAACGCCAGCTCTTCCGCGATCGCGACGGCATAGGTTGCCACCTGTGCCGCGTGTCCCCCGACATAGGGATCACGGGCATCAAAGATCTTGGCCAGGGTTAGGAAGAGCTCGTCATTTAACTGTTGAATCGAGCTGTTGGCATCGGTGAGTTGCAGGTTGACCTTCTCTAACTTGGTGAACGCTTCATCCTGTATCTTTGGCAACTGAAACGCTTGATAGATCAGCGCAATGGGGGCCAGCAAGAAGAGTGGCAGGTAAGGATCCATATACCACAGCTGGGCAGTAAGATAGCCGATACAGGCCAACGGCAACTCGACCGCGGCCATATCGTGAATGTGATCTCTGTAGTGCAACGAAATGCCACGGGCCAGCAAGAGCACTCCAGTCAGCAACATCTGGTTGACCAGGACATAGACAATCGCCACCAGAAATACGGCAAAGAGTGAAGCACCGGAAAAGCTCACGGGGAAAGTTACACCGAGCCAATCGATGGTGAGATACGCTGCCAATCCACCGAAAATGGTCTTGGCAATGTTGAAAGGCTGCACATACCACGTACGCAACAGTTTGCTCTGTGCAATTCTTTCTTTGGCCCACTCCACCAGATGTGAACAGACCACAATCACCACAAATTCGCTGGGCGAAAAGAGCCAAACCGCGGCGACCAATACAATCGTGGAGCCTTCGTAAGAGCGATGTCCGGGTGCATCGATGACAAAAATGCGCATCAAGGATGCCACCACAATTGCCGAGATCAGTATCTTTAACTCTGGCAATTCGGCAGAAAATGTCTTGAGCAGAGTCGTGCTCAACACGATTGCCAAGCTGATGACGATGATGATGTAGATCCACGCGGTTCGTTGCATGATGAAGAGCCTGGGGATACAAAAACGTGTGCTGCTTCCACAGTGCAAGCAGAGCACTAGCTAGCTTTATTTTCAAGAGGTAGCTACTTCTACGATTCATCTAAAATGGGCTCTGTTTGAAAACAGTAGTTCCGGCAAGCGGGAAACCTACTGTTTTCAAGCCAACCGCATTGTAGAGAACTGCAAAGTTCTGCGATGTAGCTGTGGGGGCACTATTTTTATAGCAAAAAGGAGCTGAGATTGTGCTCAGCCCCTTTCACGGTAACTTTGCAGCCGTCGCTTTTCTGTGCGCTACTCTGTTATTACCAGCGGTAAGTAGAGCTTGTGTGAAAGTGGTTCAGCGTGCGTGGTCTCATCTCCAGCCACGGCTTTGTCAAAAGCAGCGACTGTAGCTTCTGTGTTAGCCTGAACAGCAGATCTCATCACGCCGTCACCCCAGTAGGTGCTGCTCCAGTTGATGCTGCTCCAGTTGATACTGCTCCAGTTGATGCTGCTCCAGTTAATGCTGCTCCAGTTGACACTGCTCCACTCCCCATTCGGTTCAATGAGCGGTTCTGGACCGGTGGTGAGCAGCTGACTAATTTGGGTACCAGTATTGGCAGTCGCCGTTGTGCTCACATGGAGAGCAGCATATAGATCGAGGTAACCGGCGCCCGCCTTTTCAGCCACATAACCGGGCCAGTTTTGGTTCGCCGTCGTCAACAGACGATACTTGACTTGATCGGGATTCAACGTTGGCTCCTGTTGTAACAGGAGGGCAACCGCGCCGGCGACAACTGGTGCCGAGACCGAGGTGCCGGACATACGGAAGTAGACGTTGTCAACAACTTCATGTGAACGCAAGATGGCCAGTTGCCCAAATTTGCTGTTGAGCGTACCGATCAGATTGCTACCGGGCGCAACAATATCAGGCTTTTGGACGCCATCGACAGTGACGCCATAGGCCGAGAAAGAAGCAATCTCGTCATCGCTAATCTCTGGTGTGCCTTTGTCATTTGTCGCCCCCACGGTGATGACAAAGGGATCATCGGCAGGCGCGTAGATCGTCTCTTCGCCATGGTTGCCCGCAGAGACAATGACAACGATTCCGTCAAACCAGAGCAGCTCGACCGCGGCATTTAGGGGGCTGGTATGGTACGACTGTGCACCCGAGGCATTGAGTGAAATGTTGACCACCCGAATGTTATAGCGCTCTTTATTCTCGTGGATCCACTGCAACCCTGCCACCACGTCAGATTCATGGGCAACGCCCAAGAGAGAAGCGACCTTGACACCGAGCAGACCAACTTGTGGTGCAACACCAACATGGGTTGCAACACGCTGACCATTACCACCGATAATGCCGGCAATCATGGTGCCGTGGCCAAAGCTATCTTCATTATAGAATGAAGCGGTGAAGTTGGGGATGGCCAAGACGCGCTCGGCCAGATCGGGGTGAGATCGCTTGATCCCGCTATCGACCACAGCAACGCCAATGCCTTGCCCTTCGAGCCAGGGCATCTCTGCAACCACCTCGTCGACACGGGTGGCCGCGCGATAGACATTGGCTGGCACCTCTTCGCCTTCACCCACAATTAGCGTGCCCAAGCCATGAATTGGTGGTAGCAACTGTGTTGCAACCATTGGACTATCCAGCGAGATCCATTTTACGCTGGTCATTGCGGCCAACTCTTCAATGGCAGCCGCTGAGAGTGTGGCGGCCACGGCATTAATGATTGCCAGATCCGCGTTCACCGTTCCACCGAGTGCAACAATCCGATCCTCAACCGCCGCCGCGCCAAATGGAGCTGGAGCAGCCGTAGCCTTTTGCACGATCACCTTGGCACTGGCCCGCGGCTGCGCTTGCATCCAAGCGGCCAATGCTGGCTGGATATTTGCAGGGGCGTTCGTCTGCTTGACAGCAGGTAGTGCGGATGCCGAGAGCGACGAAGAGTGGCCCGGCGACACACCAGCAGAAGTTTGTAATGTAGGTAGCGGCAACTCTCCCACAGAGTAGAGGGAAGCCACGAGCACAAACAAAAAGAAGAGCCACGACCATTTTTTTAGCATCAAAATTTTCCTGACATTTAGCACGTTGAAAAGTAGTTACAGCACAGTGGGTATTCGAGCAGGCAAGTTGCCATGAGCGTCACCTTCGGCAACCATCTGCACCTACACCGCTTTCGTGGAGCGAATCACTGTGAATCTGAACGCCAGCCTCAAGCAGTAGAAAAACAACTGTTGCGCCACCAAACAAGCTGTTCTCGTTGCTTATACCGCAAAGTAGCTTAATTTTTTCCACCGCCGAAAAGCTAGCCAACTAGGCTCTTCAGACCTAAATAGACATATCTCTATTTACTGTATATATGTAATCGAAGTATAACAATAAAGTAAGCTACTTGTATCTGTCAGAAAGCTGTCAATGCTTAAAATTAAACTTGCTTGGAAATAGTCACAACCAAAAGAGCCATACAGACGTCGAGATTTGTTCCTGTTTGAAGCGGCGTGAGAGCTGACCAATCTTTCGCAACGGGTCTGTAGCATCCGTTTAAAAATCGGCCTGTATCATCCGTTACCAAACAAGTGTCAACGTTCACATAAAGTTCCATCCCCGCGACACTCTGTGGTAAAGTACGTAGATGATGACCAACCAACGCTTGGGTTCCATGCGCCCGCTGCAACACCGTTTGTGTACCCACAGAAAGCCGCGCTTTGCTGAACCGTTGGCCCGAAAAGCGACTGGCCTACAAGTGAACTGGAATGGTTCTTGATCACAGGCTCACTTTCGTTCTGCATATAGTTACCTGAGGAAAGCTATGTCTACTGTCCAACCGACTACTGTCCAACCGTCTACTGTCCAACCGTCTACTGTCCAACCCACCTATTATGTCAATGGCGAGTTTGTTCCCGCGGATCAGGCCAGGCTGCCGGTGAACGATCTGAGTATTGTGCGTGGCTATGGGGTCTTTGACTACACCCGCTCCTACGCGGGTAAGCCCTTTAAGTTGCGCGAACACATTCTCCGTCTGCAGCGTTCGGCCGCGGCCATTGATCTGCAACTGCCGTGGCAGACAGATGAGTTGATGGCGATTGTACAGGCAACGTTCGATCGCAATGAATTTCCCGATGCCGGCATTCGCATTGTCGTCACGGGTGGGCCATCGACAGATTTCATGACACCCGAAGGGCAGCCCAGCTTACTGGTCATGGTGACACCCCTGCCCAACAGCCAGGCGACGGCACAGCGCAATGGCGTCAAGATCACCACGGTGCAGATGGATCGGATCCTGCCCACGGTCAAGAGCATCAATTACATGGGCGCGGTGGTCGCCGTGGAAAAGGCCAAACGCGCGGGCGCGGTCGAAGCGATCTATCGCACGCCGGAAGGTCTGCTCACCGAAGGAACACGGGCCAACCTCTTTGCCTTCAAAGGCAATCGACTCATTACCCCGCGGCACGATGTGCTCATTGGCATTACCCGAGCCGTTGTCATGGAGATTGCCGCGGATGATTTCGAGGTGGTGGAAGATACGATTGACTATCGCGACATTGAAAGTGGCGTCATCGATGAACTTTTTATCACCAGCTCCACCAAAGAGATCTATCCAGTAACAATGGTCGATGAGCTTCAGATTGGCAATGGAGAGCCGGGGCCAAAAACTGCCAAGTTGCTGGATCTCTTTCACGCCTATGTGGCGCAAGAACAGGTCACAGGTCACGACTGAAGTAGGAACGGAAGTAGGAACGGAAGTAGGAACGGAAGTAGGAACGGAAGTAGGAACGGAAGAAGGGACTAATATTGTGGCAAAAAATGCAATGTTTGCAGGGCTCGTTGTCGATGAAGAAGGCAATGCGGCCGAAATTGCCTTGGTGGGTGAAAACGCCTGTTATGTGGTCATGGATGATGACTTCCGTCGCCACATCGATGCCGCGCAAGTGGATGGCCAGGTGCTTCGCTTCATGCAAGGTCAGGTGGAGGAGAATCGAGACATCGCGGTGACCCAGATGATGGAGATGCTGGGCAAGGATGATCTCTTTACCAAAGCCGCGGTCGAATCATCGATCAATAACATCGATCAACAGGTTGGCCAGCCAATCCCCGAAGACGCACGCCAATGGATGGGGATGTTGGGCTTTCGCATTGTCATCGATTTTCACGGCAATGTTGTGGATATTCAGATGCCCGCGGGTGGCATTGAAGATGATGAATAGGCTGGAAGGAACGCCAGATTCATGGCACCGATAGCGGTTGAGATCTGTACCGATTCTGTGGCCGGCGCGGTGGCAGCGGAAGCCGGTGGCGCGGATCGGGTGGAACTCTGTGACAACCTGATCGAAGGGGGCACCACCCCCAGCAGCGGCATGATTCACACCGTTCGCCAACGGACATCCCTTGGGCTGCATGTCATCATCCGACCTCGCGGCGGCGATTTTTGCTACACAGACGATGAATTTGCCGTTATGCAGAGCGATATCGAAGAGGCCAAAGCCAAGGGCGCGGATGGCGTTGTCATTGGATTGCTCGAGCCCGATGGCACCATTGATCAAGAGCGAACTGCTGCACTCATTGCTCTGGCACGCCCACTCAGCGTCACCTTTCACCGCGCCTTTGATATGACGGCAGATCCGCAGCAGGCACTTGCCGATCTCATTGCATTGGGCATCGATCGGATTTTGACCTCGGGCCAGCAGAGCAGTGCCGGGGCCGGGGCCGCGTTGATCCGCACGTTGGTCGACGCGGCCGCTGGGCGCGTTATCATCATGCCCGGCGGTGGCATCGATGAGCAAAATGTGGCCACGCTGGTGCAAGAGACGGGTGCGCGCGAGGTGCATCTGTCAGCACGCAGCCCAGTGGAGAGTGCCATGCACTTTCGCCGCGGGTCGATCCACATGGGCCTGCCCGGGTTGTCTGAATATGAGCGCAAAGTGACCGATTCAACACGGGTGCGTGCGGTAGTCACTGCGCTGGCGGCATGGTGACCGCTGGCTGGGCGGCAGCTGTGCCGCCAGAAAATCAACGTAATGTCCACCTACAGAACAAATTCGTGGCAGCACTGTGGATGCGCAGGAAACGTGCGCTGTACGTCACAACATCCCGTGCTCTCGCCACATGCACAGAACCGAGAGAAAATTCATGCAAAAACAAGCTGCTCCCCCCGCCACCGTGGTGCAACACCCAACTGGAAATTATGCGTTCAATCCCGGCATCGCACCCTACTCAGCCGGTGTTGTCGCGCAGCCCGGCTACGAAATTATCCGCGTGACCCTACACGAGTGGCTGCCCTATCAGGCGGGCTTTGAACTGATCGAACGCCATCTGCGCGGTGTGAATCGACCACGTCAGGCACTCTGTGCCACAGAATTGCGGCTACCCGCGGCCCGTTCCTTCACGGGCTTCACCGAATTTAACCAACAGTACCGCGCCATTCTCACCGACTGGGAGATCCTCGTTGGCGACGAGAATCCCGTTGCGCGCACCAATGTAGCGCCTGCTTTTGCACCGCCCGCGGAACCGATGCTCCACGCCTTTTCCTACACTGTCCCCAGCACCCTGGACCAGGCAACCTTTATTGTTGCCGGGGCTGGCGATCTCCACGATCAGGCTGATCTCTCCACCGCCGCGGTCGTGCGCCCCGGTGAAACATCGGCACATGCACTACGCGAAAAGGCCAATGTAGTGATGGATTGCATGAGCAGCCGCCTTGCTGGCTTGGGCATGGAGTGGCCCGCGGTGACCGCGACCGACGTCTACACCGTCTACCCCGTGCGCCCCCTGTTGGTCGAGGGCATTCTCCAACGGATCGGCCCAGCCGCGGCCCACGGGATCACCTGGTACTACAGCCATCCGCCCATTGCCGATCTGGTCTTTGAGATGGATCTGCGAGGCATTCGGCAGGAGATTCGCCTCTCACCAACCACCCACTAACGTAAGCTCTGTTTGACAACGGTACTGTTACCTCTTTGGGAGACAGTCAAATTTGGTAGACAGTCAAAAATCTACCGTTTTCAAGCCAACCGCGCTATAGTTTGGACAACTGAATGACTTTTCTGGCATTGCCCGATTACCCAACCACGTTTTGGGTGACCGCGGCCTTTGTTGTGCTATTGACGGGGGTGGGCAAATCTGGCTTTGGCAGCGGCATCGGCGCGCTCGCCACACCCCTCTTGGCGCTCACCATTTCCGTGGCCGATGCCGCGGCGCTGCTGCTACCCATGTTGATCATCATGGATGCATTTACCCTGCCCCACTACTATCGAGAGCGGCGCTTTGATGCTCATCATCTACGGATTCTGCTCTTTAGCTCGGTGATTGGGATTGTCGTTGGTGCGTACTTTTTCGACACGCTGAGCCACAACGAGCGGGCCATGAAATTTGGCATTGGTGCATTGGCCGTGGCCTTTGTGCTCTTCCAAATGGGGCGCTCGGTCATTGTTGGCGCACTCAGCGCCCAGCGACCGGCGCCATGGGTCGGCGCGATCATGGGTGCATTGGGCGGCTTCACCTCCACCCTTGCCCACGCCGGGGGGCCACCGGTGACCATCTATCTGGTGCCACAGAATCTGCCCCGGGATCGCTACGTCGGCACAACCGTTCTGCTCTTTGCCGCGGTCAACCTCATCAAGCTGATCCCCTACTATTTCCTGGGCTTGCTGCGGCTCGGCAATTTGGGTACCATTCTCTTGTTGACGCCACTGGCATTTGTCGGTGTGCGCTTGGGGCTCTGGCTCAATCAACGCTTCACCAATCGCTGGTTCAACCGCTTCATCTACACCTTCCTCTTTCTGACCGGCCTGCAACTGCTAACCGGTTGGAACCTGTCGACCCTGTTGGGCAGCAATCTGCTCAATTAAAGTGGGCTCTGTTTGAAAACAGTAGTTCCGGCAAGCGAGAAACTTACCGCTTTCAAGCCAACCGCACTGTAGGCAGGCAATCTCCGTGCAGAATGGAAGCAGTTGCGTTGCCTACAGTGCGGTTGGCACTGGCTCACGCCGTTCAGTCACAGTTGTGTAGAACATTTTTTTGAAGCGCTATTCCACAATCTCCACACAGTTGACGAGCAGACGATTGTTTGGCTCGCTTGCATCGACCAACATTGCCTGCTCATCCTGGAGCCACCAGAGATACTTCCCATCGGTATATTTGCGGCCCGACTCCGCCGGGATCAAGGTCATTATGCCGGGGTCGATCTGTGCAGTAGCCAATGCATCCGATCGATGAAACGCCACAGTCAATGCCGTAGCATCTCGATTGTCATACGTCATCTCGAGCGCAAAATCATCTGCACAGAGATATCCTACCCAATAGCGGACCCCGTCTGTTGAATCAAAATGGCTTTTGGGTACCACCGTGTTATCCAAGGGGCAACCTGCAGTAGTCAGCAGGACAAGCATCCAAATCACAACGCTCGATCGGGGGAAAGACAGATTCTTCATTGCTTGGCAACTCCTTTCGCTCTACCATGCTATATGACTCAAGTTGCTACCTATCATCTCTACACGAGCGTGATCGCTGAAAATTTTCTTCCACCACGCGTATAGCAGACAACCGGGGAGCAACTTATCGACGACCCATTGAAAAGTTGCACAAGCACGCGTACGTTGACACCGGATAATTGGGCAACGTTTAAGGGGCTTTTCGATTGGGTTCTGTAACACAATCGATGCTACTATCACTGGGAATCCAATGAACCCTGTTTCGGCTCATAGAGCAAGACTATACTACACGCCGACAAGCGCGGACAGGATCCAGCGACCTCGTTACGCGCACTCAAGTGCTGTTACTGTTGCGCATGGGCAATAACTACGCTTGTGTATGGGTAACTCATCTTATGCACGTTCACTGGAGCGAGCGCCCCTGCGAATGAACGACCTGGGCATTCCCGAGAACGTACCTGACACGCTATCAAGCAGGGAAGGACGACCGGGGTTGTCGATCAGTCCGCTTTAGCGAGCGCAATTACCTGCGGCAAAATCTCTGCCCACTCCGCGGGTCTGTTGACATTGGTAAAGGAACGCAGCGCCGGATCCCACTGACGTAGCTCAGCTTCCGCCACATAGCGCACCCGCACATCAGCTAAAAACGCGCTGGCCCGTCGCTCCCCCCGTTCGATCCGCGCCAGCGCCGCGGGCAAACAGCGGGCATGGTAGAGCGCGTGGAGCGGCTCGGGTCGCCCAGCCACCACGGGCACAACCGCGTCCCACGCCCCTTCTCCTTCTGTTTGCCACGCAACCGCCAACAAGGCCGCCAACACAGTGGGATTCAACAGCGGCAGATCACAGGCAACGATGAGAGCCCAGCCCGTGCTGGCGTCCAACCCCGTGGCAATGCCTCCCAACGGCCCGATCGCGCCATAGCGATCAGGCAGCCAACGCACCGACGCGCCCAACTCGGCCCGCTGTGGAATGGCTGGATCATTGGCAATAATCACGGTCGCCGCGGGCGACAGTACTTGCAACCGCTCCACCAAGTGCGCCAACAACGGGCGTCCCGCTGGCGGCACCGGCAACAGCGCCTTGGTCTGCCCCATGCGCCGACTCGCGCCCCCGGCATTGATGATGAGTGTGAATGCATCCTGCATATATCCGCCTTGCTGGTTGGTTGTTGCTGTACCCCCGTGATAGACTACTTTTGGTGCTACCTTTTTTGATGCTAGCTTTTTTGATGCTAGCTCTCGTACAGCTCATTTACCGGTAGCGCTACATGCAATCAGCCATGAACGGGAGCAGTTTATGACGACTCTGCAATCTACTATGCAGTCCCCTGGGCAATCTACTGTGCAATCCGCGCCCACGTTCACCACGGACGATGCACGGGCAATTGCTGAACAACAGTATGGCCGCAAAGGCAGCATTACTCAACTTGCGAGTGAGCGCGACCAGAACTTTCTGGTACGGTTGCCAAGGGGCGAACAATTTGTGCTGAAGATTGCCAATGCCGAAGAGCGCGCCGAGCTGCTTGATCTGCAGGCCGCAACGCTGGTCCACATCCAGGCAGAGAGCCAATTGCAGACCGCCCTGCTCTGCCCCACCCTGGGTGGCGAACCACGCGCCACGGTGACTGGCCCCAATGGGCGCACCCATTACGTACGGCTACTCACCTATCTGCCCGGACGTCCGCTGGCAACGGTTGTCCCCCACTCACCGTCACTCCTGGAAGAGCTGGGCCACTATTTGGGCAAACTCGACCGAGCGCTCGCCACCTTTCAGCACCCGGCGGCCAAACGGCACTTGCAGTGGGATCTTCAACACGCGGTCGCGGTGATCAATCGCCACCGCGCCGCCATTGCCGACCCACAGCGCCAGCAGCTAGTCGACGCGTTGCTTGCCCATTTTACCACCCACACCCAACCGTTGCTGCCCACACTGCGCACTTCGATTATCCACAACGATGCCAACGATTACAACGTATTGGTCGATGGGGGAGCGAAGGGGATGGTAACGCCGACCATTTCCGGCATCATCGACTTTGGCGATATGGTCGAGAGCTACACGGTAGCCGAACCGGCAATCGCCGCGGCCTATGCCATGTTGGGCAAAGCCGATCCACTAGCAGCCGCGGCCGCGGTGGTCCGTGGCTATCACGCGGCGCATCCGTTGGCCGAAAACGAGCTCGCGGCACTCTACCCGCTGATCACCATGCGCCTCTGCATGAGTGTCTGCATTGCGGCGCATCAACAGACGCTGCAGCCCACCAACGCCTATCTCACCATCAGCGAAACTCCAGCCTGGGCACTGCTGGAAAAGCTGGCGACCATACCGCCCGATCTGGCACACTATCAACTGCGCGCGGCCTGTGGTCTGCCCCCCGTGCCCCACCATGACGCCATTGTCGACTGGCTGCGGCGCAACCGCGATCGCTTTGCCGCCGTGGTTGCCCAGGATCTGCGTACCGAGCCGTGCCACGTCTTCGACCTCAGCGTGGGCAGCCCGCTCGTCGCGGATCTGGCCGATCCCGCGGATCCCGCAGCCTTTACAGTGCGGATCTTTGCCGAGATGCGCCAGGCTAATGTGGCGGTGGGAGTTGGGCGCTACAACGAAGCGCGCCTGCTCTACACCGCGCCCAGCTTTGTCGAGCCAAGCGACGAACAACCTGCACGCCGCACTGTCCATCTGGGCATCGATCTCTTTCAGCCCGCGGGCGCGCCCATCTTTGCGCCGCTGGCCGGCGCTGTCCACAGCTATGCCGACAACAGGGGCGAACAGGATTACGGGCCAACGATCATCCTGCAACATACGATCCCCGCTGCGGATCTGCCCGATGGCAGCGAGCCGCTCACCTTTTACACGCTCTATGGACACCTGAGTAGAGAGTCGTTGCACAACCTCTACCCCGGCAAGCTCATTGCAGAGGGAGAACAGTTCGCAACGATTGGAGATTACCCCATCAACGGCAATTGGCCGCCTCATCTTCACATTCAGATCATTACCGATCTGTTGGGGGGCAGCTGTGGCTTTCCCGGTGTTGCCGACCCGCGCGAACGGGCGACGTGGCTCAATCTCTCTCCCGATCCAAATCTCATCTTGCAGATTCCAGACGCGGCATGGCCACCGGCAGAACCGAGCAAACAAGCGCTGCTCGCCAAACGGCACACCCACCTGGGGCCCAACCTGAGCATCTCCTACAGCGAACCGCTCCACATTGTGCGCGCTCGCCAACAATTTCTCTACGATGTCGATGGCCATGCGTACTTGGATGTGGTGAACAACGTCTGCCACGTCGGCCACTGCCATCCCCACGTGGTGCGGGCGGCCCAACGCCAGATGGCCGTGCTGAATACCAACACTCGGTATCTCTATGCGAATCTGACTGCGTATGCCGAACGGCTGGCCGCCACCCTGCCCGATCCACTCTCAGTCTGCTTTTTTGTCAATTCGGGCAGCGAAGCCAACGATTTGGCGCTGCGGCTGGCCCGCGCCTACACTGGCAGGCGCGATCTGATCTGTCTCGACGTGGCCTATCATGGCAACCTTCAGACGCTGATTGAAATCAGCCCCTATAAGTTTGCGGGTCCCGGCGGTCAAGCTGCCCCCCCCACCACCCACGTCGCGCCCATGCCCGATCCCTACCGGGGCCGCTACCGTGGGCAGAGCCGCGAGATCGGGCAACAGTACGCGGCTCACGTCGAAGAACTCTGCACGGAGATTGCCAACGCGGGCGGCGGCGTGGCCGCGTTCATTGCCGAATCCGTGTTGGGCTGTGGGGGGCAGATCGTCTTGCCGCCGGGCTACCTGGCCGCGGCCCATGACGCGGTGCGTGCCGCGGGCGGTCTCTGCATTGCCGACGAGGTGCAGGTGGGCTTTGGCCGCGTGGGGAGCCATTTTTGGGGCTTTGAAACGCAGGGGGTTGTGCCCGATATTGTGACGCTGGGCAAGCCCATTGGCAATGGTCATCCAATGGCCGCGGTGGTTACAACAGCCGAGATCGCCGCCGCTTTCGCCAATGGCATGGAATATTTCAACACATTTGGTGGCAACCCAGTTTCGTGTGCCGTGGGCATGGCCGTGCTCGATGTGATCGAGCAAGAGGGGTTGCAGGCCCACGCCCACACCGTTGGCAATCAGCTCATGGCTGGCCTGCGCGAACTCATGGCCAGCTACCCACTCATTGGCGACGTCCGGGGATTGGGGCTCTTCATCGGCGCGGAATTGGTGCTGGATCGCGAAACGAAAGAGCCCGCGCCAATTCATGCAGCCCATATTGCCAACCGCATGCGCGACCACGGCATCCTGATCAGCACCGATGGGCCGGATCACAACGTGCTCAAACTCAAACCACCGTTGGCCTTTACCAGCGCCGACGCAACCCGACTGGTGACAACTTTGGCAAAGATTCTACAGGAAGACGCGGTGCAACTGTGAGTACAGTTCATGCTGGTAACAGTCAGCCGCCCATTGGCTATGGCCAACTCCTCCGCACCAACGGCAACTTTCGCTATCTCTGGTTGGGACAGATCGTCAGCTTGCTGGGCGATTGGTTCAACCTGATTGCATCGGCCGCGCTGATTGGGCAACTGACGCAGTCTGGGCTGGCCGTGGGCACGCTCTTTGTCGTGCGCACGTTGGCGCCCTTTCTGCTCTCGCCCATTGCGGGCGTGGTGGCGGATCGCTACAACCGCAAACAGATCCTAATTGTTGCGGATCTGGTGCGCGCCGCGGTCGTCTTTGGCTTTTTGCTGGTGCGCGAGCCGGGCGATGTCTGGCTGCTCTATGCGTTGACCGCGGTGCAGTTGGGGCTGAGCGCCTTCTTCTTTCCCGCGCGCAATGCGATTCTCCCCGACATCACCACGGAAGCGGAAGTGGGCGCGGCCAACGCGCTCAGCTCTGCCACTTGGTCGGTCATGTTGGCGCTGGGCGCGGCGTTGGGCGGGCTGGTTTCGGGCACGTGGGGCATCTATCCCGCGTTTATCATTGATGGCTTTACTTTCATGCTCTCGGCCTACTTTATTAGCCGGGTAGCGCTGCACCATCGCCCCGACGGCGGTAGCGGTGAGCACGCTGCCAATGACAAATCGATTGCGGTGGCGCTCAAACAATATACCGAGGGGCTGCGCTATCTGCAACAGAATATCAACATTTTGGTCGTCACCCTGCACAAGGCGATCAACGCGCTCTTTCTCTCCTATGGCTTTCAGGTGGTACAGGTGGCCATTGCCCAAGAGGTCTTTGTCTATGGCAAAGAGGGGGGCCTGAGCCTGGGTGCCATGTTTGCCCTGGCTGGCGTGGGCACCGGCATTGGCCCAATTCTGGTGCGCTATTTCATTGGCGACGACGGACAAAAACTGCGCTGGGCGATTGCTGTGGGTTATCTCATTGGTGGGATTGGCCTGTTGATTACCGCGCCGCTCGGTAGCTTTGCGTGGGTGTTGCTCGGCACCGCGTTGCGCAGCTTTGGTGGCGGTATGGTCTGGGTCTTTTCCACCCAGATCCTGCTCCAGAGCGTGCCGGGGCCAGTGCGCGGGCGCATCTTTGCCACCGAGTTCATGTTCTTCTATCTCGGCAGCGCCATTGCCTCGACCATTGTCGGCGGCGCGCTCGATCTGCTCAGCATCTCCGGTGTGATCTGGTGGATGGCTGGGCTGAGTCTCTTGCCGGTGTTGCTCTGGAGTGGTTGGCTGTTGACCCACAATGGGCCACGGCGCGAAGAGGTCGACACGGTGCCCCATGGGTAGAGAGGATGAATCAATCCAGAGGAGAAAGAGATGAATTTTACCAACCGAACCATCATTGTTACCGGCGGCGCGTCGGGAATGGGCGCGGCCACCGCGCGGCTGCTGGTGGCCGTGGGGGCCAACGTCCTCATCGTCGATCGCGATGCAGCATTGGCAACTGCGGTGGCCAATGAGTTGGGTCTGGCCACGCCAATGATTGGAGATGTCACCGCAAGCAGCTTCTGCGAACGGGCTGTCGACGTGGCACGGGAACGCCACGGGCAGCTCGATGGGTTGGTCAACGCGGCGGGGACCATTGTGCGCGCGGACGCGTTGCAGACCAGCGATGAAGAGTGGCAGCGGGTGATGAATGTCAACACCAGTGGGCTCTTTTACATGTGTCGGGCCGCGGTCCGGGTGATGAAAGAGCAGGGTCACGGCGCCATCGTCAACTTTGGCTCGATCTGGGGCGACGTTGGGGGCAAAGGTCACGTGGCCTATTGTGCCAGCAAAGGCGCCGTCCACCAGATCACGCGGGCAATGGCGTTGGATCATGCCCGCGATGGCATTCGCATCAATGGCGTCTGTCCCGGCGAAGTGGACACCCCCATGTTGCGGAAGGCGGGGCGCGCCGAACCGCTGAGCGACGCGGCCGCGGCACAGATGGCCGATGCGGTGATCCCAATGGGGCGGCTGGCCCAACCCGAGGAAGTTGCGCATGTCGTGCGCTTTTTGCTTTCAGACGAAGCCAGCTATATGACCGGCGCGCTGGTGCCCGTTGATGCAGGCTACACCAGCATGTGAACAGCTGTAACAAGAGAACCCTTTGGAGCAGATTATGGACTATCGTACCCTGGGCCGGACTGGTCTGCAGGTTGCCCCTCTCTGTTTGGGCACCGACAACTTTGTCAACCCAACACCCGAGACAGAGGCCATCCAGATTATTGAGCGTGCGCTGGATGCTGGCATCAATCTGATCGACACCAGCAACAACTATGGGGCGGGTGAAAGTGAACGCATCATTGGCAAGGCCCTGCATGCCAATGGCCGCCGCGACGAGGTGATCCTGGCGACTAAATTTCATTATCCGGTGGGCAGTGGACCGAATGATCGCGGCAATTCGCGGCGCCATCTCATCCAGGCTTGCGAGGATTCGTTGCGTCGTCTGCAGACTGACTACATTGATCTCTATCAGACCCATCGGCCCGATTTTGCGATTCCGCTGGATGAGACGCTGCGTGGCCTGGATGACCTGGTGCGCGCGGGCAAGGTGCGCTACATTGGCAGCTCCACCGCGCCCGCGTGGCACGTGATGGAGGCGATCATGGTCAGCGAACTCAAAGGCTATGTGCGCTTTGCCAGCGAACAATCGCCCTATAACCTGCTGGATCGACGCATTGAAAACGAGCTGGTCCCCATGTGTCAGCGGCATGGGCTGGGGCTGATTACGTGGTCACCGCTGGCCATGGGCATGTTGGCCGGGCGCTATGAGCGTGCCGATGCGCCCCCCACCAATTCGCGCGCGGTCTTGCGGGGGGGGATCTATGCCGAGCGGGTGACAGCAGCTGGGGTGACGGTGGGCAATCAATTTGCGGCGTTGGCGAGCGAACATGGCCTGGATCCCGCGCAGGCCGCGGTGCTCTGGGTCAAGGATCAGCCGGGCATTACCGCGCCGCTGATTGGCCCGCGCACGCTGGCCCAGCTCGAAAATCTGTTGCCGCTGCTGGAGCAAGAGCTGCCGGCTAATTTGCGCAATGCCGCGGATGAGTTGGTGGCCCCGGGCGGTGTCGTGGCAAGTTTTTTCAATTCCGCGCCGTGGATGAAGTGGAAAATTTTGTAACAGTAAAAGGATGACTTATGAACGAAGTACGAATTGCCATTGTTGGCATGGGCATCGGCAAGGCGAACGCGGGTGGCTTCATGCGCACGCCGCGCGCCCGAGTCACCGCGCTCTGTGACATTCTGGAAGATCGCATGGTTGAAGCCGAAACAGCCCTTGGCTTGGTCGGGGCAAAGCATTACACCAGCTATGAAAAAATGTGCCGTGATCCAGAGATCGACGCGGTCTTTGTGGGCACGCCCAACCAATACCACGTGCCCGTGGCGCTGGAAGCCGTGCGCAATGGCAAACATGTGATGGTGACCAAACCGCTCTCGGATTCGGTGGCCGCGGCAACCCAACTGGTGGAGGCAGCCGAGGCCGCGGGCGTCGTCAACATGATGTCGCTCTCCACCCGCTTTGCGCCGGATGTGCAATATTTGGGCAACATGGCACAACGGGGTGACTTTGGCGAAATCTACTATGGCCGCACCCGCAGCGTACGCCGCGTTGGCATCCCCGGCTGGAGCCTCGGCTTTCTGCAAAAAGGGGGCGGTGCGTTCCGCGACATGGGTGTCCATGTGCTCGATTCGGCGTGGTGGCTGTTGGGCATGCCCAAGCCAGTGAGTGTGACTGGTGTTGCGGGTGCCAAGTTTGGCCCGCGCGGTCAGGGTTTCTGGAGCATCTATCCACCGGCAGCGCCAATTGAAGAGTTGGCGAAGCTCTATGATAGCGATGATTTTGGCTGTGGTTTTATTCGCTTTGAAAATGGGGCCGGGTTGCAGGTCGAAAGCCACTGGGCAAGTCACCAGCCGGAAGAGTTACAGATTGAACTCTTTGGCACCGAAGCTGGCGCCCGACTGCACCCGTTGACCATTCACCGCACGGTCGATGGCGGGCAGCAAGATGTGGCGGTCAATCTGTTCGATCCGGGCAACCGCCCGTGGGAACGCAGCGTTGCCTGGGACAATCTGGCCGCGCACTTTGTCAGCTGCATCCTCGATGGAACGCCCTGCGCCGCGCCGCTGCGCCACGGGTTGGTGGTGCAAGGAATGATGGAGGCACTGCTGGAAAGCGGCCAGAGCGGCACGGAAGTGCGGCTGGATTAGCTCATGCCAGCCAGGCGAGCATCATGCGGATCGCATGGGGATGCCAATCCTGCGCGTGGTGAGGCTGGATGAAATCGTGGTGGGGGCCGACGTTGACCGCTTCGGCAAACGGATAGCCGATCAACGCGGCAACGTCAACATCGGCTGCGGGCTGGGCCGGTGCGCCATTGCGAAGGGCGGCGCGACAGCGGCTTTCCAGTTGATCATAGTAGCGTATGTTGTCGAGAATCAACCGCGGGCCAATGGTTACCGGGGCGTGGCAGTAGAGCACCGTCTGGGCATCGAGCGCGGCAAGCCGAGCCAGCGACGTGCGCAAAGCGGGCAACGCTTCTGCCGTGTGTGCCAGGGGAAAGGGCAGCTCCGCGGCATCCGCCGGCAACAGTGTGTCGATCTCTGGCAGGTAGACCGCAAGCTGGTCAACCGTGTGCCCCGGCGTGGCGAAGAGTTCGAGCGTGAGATCGCCGCCAGCAATGACCATCTGCTCGTCAAAGAGCAAGGTGGGGGGAACCAAGCGCACGTCGCCAAAGATCGTGGGTTCTGCGGTTTGCCACTTGCGCAAGGTGGCGATGCTTGCGTCGCTGCGCAACAGCTCGGCACAACGACGGGTGCCAATAATGGGCGCGGCATGGTCGGCAGTCGGCCCCACAAAGAGCTGATTGCCCCAAGCGTGATCGTAATCGGCGTGGGTGTTGATGACGAGCAGTTGGCGCGTCGCGTCCAGATGGGGCTGAGCCACGGCAAGGATCTGACGAGCCGTGGCGGGATTGATCGCGGTATCGATCATCACGACGTAGCGTTGGGTGATGACGAGAAAAGTATCTACCATGTCGCCATTGCGGCAGACCAGGATCCGCTCATCCCAGCCCTGGTTGGGAACCAGTGCGATGTCGTTGGTGTGTGCCACTGTATACTCCGGCTAGTCAGGGGTCACTTCTAAAGTGGGCTCTGTTTGAAAACAGTAGTTCCGGCAAGAGGGAAACCTACTGTTTTCAAGCCAACCGCACTGTAGTCAGGGGTCATATAAAGTGCAAGTGTGGAATGGAAAAGTCGCAGCCCCTTGCCGTCAGGCTCAGGTGCTGCGGCTTTTTCATGTACGGCAAGATCACGCAAGGAAGGCGTTAGGCTTTGGCAGTCTCCTCGAAGAGTGCCCGATATTCTCCATACCCCTCTGCTTCCAACTGGTCGACAGGAATGAAGCGTAGGGATGCCGAGTTCATGCAGTAGCGCTGGCCGGTGGGTGCGGGGCCATCGTCAAAGACGTGGCCCAGATGCGAGTCGCCTTCTTTGGAGCGTACTTCGGTTCGGGTCATCCACAGCTTGCGATCAGTGCGTGTGGTGACATTCTCCTCATCCAGCGGCTTGGTAAAGCTGGGCCAGCCGGTTCCCGAGTCGTACTTGTCCAACGAACTAAAGAGCGGCTCGCCCGAGACAATATCAACATAGATTCCGGCTTCCTTGTTATCCCAATATTGATTGCGGAAAGCGGGTTCCGTGCCTTCGTGTTGCGTCACCTTGTACTGCTCCGGCGTCAACCGCTCGCGCAGTTCCTGGTCGCTTGGCTTTGTGTACTTCTTCATGGTGAATTCCTTTCCAACACTGGCTCCTCGGTAGAGCAGTGGATCTTGCCCAAAGGGTACTCTGAATAGATGGCGTAGCTACTTACAGTTTAGCGATGTCGGGGGCGATTGTGAGTTAGCCACGTTCCATAGTTAACGCAAGTTGCTGCTACCATCTGTACACGAGCGTAATTGTTGAAAATTTTCTCTCTACCACCAGATGGGCAGGTGTTGAGCAATTGCGCACGCGCCCCACGCCGGATAAAGTCCGCTTCTGCGGGCGCTGCATGCGAGCACCGTCCATTCATGGCGGTGCGGATGTTACACGCCAGCAACCCATGCAATGCTGCGCTTCGTTCGACTTTCTACATCTTTGTACAAGCAGATCTTTGCACGAGGTCGCAAAAAGCATTGAAAAAGCTGCAAAAAAGCAAGAGTTTGGCCAAGATACATCAGCAAATCAGCAAAAACTCAGCAGATGGCCAGACGCACTTCCCCGCAGAAATCACTGGCATTTTCGCCGCTAGCCCAAAACGCAACGGCCGCGCCACTGTTCCCACGCCAGTCACAACGCCAGTTTGCGCAGGGTCTGTTGATAGGCGTGCAGTGCGTCGGTATAATCAGCGTGCCAGCCCGCATCAATGATGGTGCGGCCAGCCACCTCCACTTTGGCGACTGCACGTGGCGTTGCGGCAAAGAGAATACCATCGGCCGCCGTTGCTGATTCCAGCCCCGCCAGCGCAGGATCGTCTGCCCGCAGCCAGATCTGGTCACGATGCTCTTCCTGGCTGTTGGGCGCTCTTACCCCACAGGCGCGATACCCATTGGCCGTGCCCATCTGCAATAGTTGATCCCCATCGGCAACAGCATGGCGTCGCTCCAGGCGCGAGCGCTCATCCAGCTCCACGGCTCGAATCTCTTCAAAGGCATCGGCGCAGGCGTGGCTATCGACGCCCACCGCAATGGGGACACCCGCGGCCAGCAGGTGACGGCTGGCGGGCAAGCCGTCACCCAGATCGCGTTCGGTGGTGCGACAGAGACAGATCATACTGCCAGCGTCGCCGAGCGCGGCGATTTCGGCGGCGCTCAGGTGGGTGCCGTGTACGCCGACAAAGTTTGGTGTCAAGACGCCCTGTTCATGCAGCAGGGTGACTGGTGTCACCCCATGTTCGTCCACAGATTCTGCCAGCTCTCGGCGCTGTTCGCAGATGTGCATGTGAAAGGGCAGCTGCTCCCCGTTGGCATAGTCAGCCAGTG
This sequence comes from Caldilineaceae bacterium, assembly GCA_965228585.1. Classification (GTDB taxonomy): domain Bacteria; phylum Chloroflexota; class Anaerolineae; order Caldilineales; family Caldilineaceae; genus JAHBVH01. Next base: position 942,186 of record CBDDHX010000009.1, on the reverse strand, counting down.
TAACCACCTGGTCGATGGGCACGGCCCGAATGCTGTGCGCGGCCACGCCAACGGTCACGAGTGGGTTGGTGGTGTGGCGAGCGCGCAATGTCTCCACGTCTTGCAAGACGGCGTCTACATCGGCATCGGCAAAGCGCGCTTGCGCACCGGTCAGTGGTTGTTCGTGACCGCCGCGCAGATAGGCAGTGCGGATCAGGCAAATGCGAATCCCCACATCGGTTGCCGCCCGAATCACGGCATCGGCCAATTCGGTGCGGTTGGCATAGGGGCTGCCATTGGGCTGATGATGGACATAGTGGAACTCGCCCACGAGCGTCACCCCCGAGAGGGCGAGCTCCATGTAGGCAAAGCGGCTGAGCGCGTAGAGGGTGTCGGGATCGAGTTGTGCAGCCAAGGCATACATCAACCCGCGCCAGGACCAGAATGAGCTAGCGGCTGTACTGCGCCGTTGGGTACGCCCGCGCAACGCACGCTGAAACGCATGAGAATGTGCGGTGGCCAGCCCCGGCATCCGCCAATAGTTGGCTTCTTGAATGATCATGATCGGGCACCTGCCTTTCAGCTCCGGCCCCATGGTCCTCAGCCAGTTTCTCGGCAGCAATGAAGATGCCGAGGGAACAACGGTTCCATGGCGATAGCCAAGACGATATCCAAGGAGATAGCCGAGGAGATAGCCATGGGAATAAGGGTGCGGGAGCGATTGTGCTATACTTGTTGAGCAATGAAAATTAACCGGCGTCACGCGCTTGCCGGTGGCTTCAACAGACTCGGCCACCGCGGTTGTCCCTCGTGTCGAGTTCAAGGTGCGTAACGGTTCAACAACTCTTTGCACTCAAAATCGATCCTAAACGTTCATCTGGATCGATTACCGCTGTAATTGCCACTGTGATAAGCCACTGTGATAAGCCACTGTGATTACCATTGTACACGAGGAAACCATTTCATGATAAGATGCCAGGACCCTGCGACCGTTGGATTGAGCGCGGAAGCACTCGCGCGTATTCCCCGACACCTTGACCGCTATCTCGAAGAGCAAAAGCTGCCCGGCTATTCGGTGTTGGTGGCGCGGCGCGGTCAGCCAGCCTATTTCCACGTGGCCGGCTTTGCCGATATCGAGCGCCAGCAACCGCTCGCGGCCGACACGATCTTTCGGATCTATTCGATGACCAAACCAGTTACCAGCGTGGCGCTGCTCCAGCTCTATGAGCAGGGACACTTCCAGCTCAATGATCCAGTTTCCCGCTTTATTCCCACGTTCAAAGAGCTACAGGTCTACGCCAGTGGCGCGGGGGATGCGATCCAGAGTGTGCCACCGGAACGGGAAGTGACAATCCGCGACCTCTTCACACATACGGCAGGGTTCACCTACGGTCTCTTTGGCGATCACCCGGTCGATCAGCTCTATCGAGAGCGGCAGGTGCGTGTTGGTAGCTTGGCCGATATGATCGAACAGGTGACGCAGGTGCCGTTGCTCTTTACACCGGGCAGCCGCTGGAACTACAGCATTGCCACGGACATCCTGGGCTATCTGGTGGAGCTCATGGCCGGGCAATCGCTCGATCAATACTTTGCCGAACAGATCCTGGAACCGTTGGGCATGGTCGACACAGACTTTCACGTGCCGGCAGCCAAGGTGGATCGCTTCGCCGCCAACTATGGCCCCGATGCAGATGGCAGTGAAGATGCCACCAGCGGGGGGCTGCGGCTGCTCGATGATCCAACCACGAGTTCCTATCTTCAGCCCCCGCCCATGTTTTCGGGGGGCGGTGGTCTGGTCTCGACGGTGGCAGATTATTTTCGCTTTGCACAGATGTTGCTCAACAAAGGGGAGTTGGAGGGAGTACGTATCCTGGGGCGCAAGACGGTGGAACTGATGACCAGCAACCACATGCCCGACGGCGGTGACCTGAGCAGCATGGGCATGCCCGTCTTTAGCGAAACGCCCTACGCCGGTATCGGCTTTGGCCTTGGGGTATCCGTCTTGCTCGATCCCGCTCAGTCACAGATCCTCGGTTCGCCGGGCGAATATGCCTGGGGCGGTTTTGCCAGCACCGCGTTCTGGAACGATCCGGTGGAAGAGCAGACGGTGATCTTCATGACGCAGTTGGCACCCTCATCGACCTATCCCATTCGTCGCGAGCTGCGGGTGTTGACCTATGGCGCGATTGTCGATTGAGCGAGAATGGGTGCGGTGCAGGTCCACCGTGCAGAAGCGGAAGAGCCGATGATGAAGATCAGCGCAGAGCCAGCAGAGACAGCCAGACGCTACGCGGCGTTGGCCGCGTATTATGCGCAGCACGTGTTGTGTGAAACAGAATTTCGCTGCCAATCCTGTGTGCAGTGTGCGGCCTCGTACACCACCGCACACGGGCGATTTGTGCCGGGGCAGCTCAACGCACCGGGCACCCACTACGATCTCGCGGTGGATGGCGCGCCGCAGCGGATCGTGATTGTGGGGCAGGAATCGGGGCGCGGTGTCGCGCACACCACGATGGCCGATCGGCGCGCTGCCATTGCGCGCACCGTGGCCGAGCAACGGTTTGTGGCAACCGAGCAACAGCGCGCACGCACCCAACACATGAAGGGCATTACCAGTGCACTGCGCCTGCTCTTTGACAAGGGCTTGGGGACGGAGTATGCCGATGAATTCATCACCCTGGCAAGTGGAGAACAGCTTCACCTGCTTCACTGCTTTGCCCTGGTCAACTATCTGCTCTGCGCGGCCCATTCCACCAAGCGCAGCAAGCGCGGCGAATCGACCACGACCATGCGCCGCAACTGTAACCGACATTTTCGGGCCACGCTGGAGATTTTGGAACCCACTGTGATCCTCGTTGGCGGCAAGTCGATCTGGCCCCACGTGCGGCGCGCCTTTGACGCAGTGACGCAGCTGGACGGACCAATTTTCCAGGCCACGCTGGGCGAACAGACCGCCCATATCGTCTCCTTCACCCATCCCAGTGCCATGCATCCCCACAATTGGGGCGTGAACGCAAACACCCCCTATCTGCTGGAGACAGTGGCGCCGGCGATTGCGCAGTTGCGGAGCCGTCTCTAGCAGAATCAGCCCATAGCAAACCTACCCATTCCACCCAAGTAGCGTGGGCTGATTTACGCCGGGGTATTACGCCCACCAGTACCAGTGGTTGCGGGTTGTCCCGTGCGCGTGTTATGACCAGAATTCGAGCCGGGTGCCCTCGGGATCGGTAACGTAGAAGACGTTCGACTCCCAAAGTTTTTTGATGGGTGTCGGATCGATGCCAACCGCAATTAGTGATTGGCGAATTGCGGGCAAATCATCCACTTGAAAGCAGACGGTGATCCCTTGCCCGCCACTGCTTTCCACCGAGGCACGCGCCTCGTTGGCCACGCTCAGGCAGGCACCATCGTTGAGACGAAATTCAACGAACCAATCGTTGGCAAAGGTCACGGCCAGGGCCAGCTTCTGTTGATAGAACTGCACCGTCTCTGGCCATCGTTTGCAGTAGATGATTGTATTGGCTCTCTTGATCTTCATGGTTGGTTCCCCAGATTGCTTCCCTGGACTGTCAGAGCGTTCTGAGTTTGCAGCATCTTGTGGTTCCCTCCTACCGTGCGCAGATCCATGGTCGGCAACAACTGATCAGGATTTGCAGTTACTTGACAATCGGTCTGCTTTTTAGTAGCATCGAAAGACCTTACTGTGGCTGACTTACTGTGGCTGAGCTTCCTGTCACTGACGATACCTGGAAACCAGTTAGCCGTTGCCACTCTGCGCTATCGTAGCACACTTCAGAGAACTTGTGGATGAGAGCCGCGAACCCGTCGGATTTGCTCCCTATCGGGAACCGAGGTTATCTCGACAGTACCTGGTCATGGCGGGGCAGTGCGTCCTCGGTGTCATCTGGCGAGAAGCTGTTTCTCTTGATGTAAAGTGCGCAACAGCAAATCTGCGCCACTGCTCCAGCGATAGAAGTGCAGGCTAGAATGGCAAGCCCGCAGCTCCCTGCTGTACATTCTGGCCCGATACCCCTCTTGTTGATTACTGATCGCTCATGTTTGAAAAGCGTGATTTTGACGGACCCGCTCAGCACCGGAATGAGCCCACTTACTCTTCTGGTACGTGAGCCATATCCACAACCGTCCGATCTTTTTTGCACAAACCGCCAACGGTTCGGTCGATCCACAGCAACAGCGCGATTTATGTTGCGTCATCACTTTGGCAAACCGGGCTATTGTGGCTTCGACAAGCACAGCCCGCGATCACAGCGTATTATTTTGCTAACGCTCATACCGTTGTTTCCAGTCGATGTTACCAGTCGATGTTACCAGTCGATGTTACCAATTGGGCACGACGAAGCTGTAGAGCAAATTATGCCGTCATCTACCAAGTGGTTCATGCGTTTATAGACGACTTGCACACCACAAAGGACTACGTGAGCATGAGTACGTGAGCATAACAATGGCTGCACGAATGCCCACGCCCAAGCGGCTGCGCAAGTCCGACACGAAGGAGGCAACAATGAAGACCGTGAGAGAGATTTTGAAGGATAAAGGTGCTGAGGTTTGGACGGTTACACCCCAGCAGACTGTCTTTGATGCCCTTACCGTGATGGGGGAGCGGGAAGTCGGGGCGTTAATTGTTGTGGAGGCGGGTAACTTGGTGGGCATCGTTTCGGAACGGGACTACGCGCGCAAGGTAATTTTGAAGGGCAAAACCTCGCGCGAGACGACGGTGCAGGAGATCATGAGCACCGATGTGGTCAGCACCGCGCTGGATCAGACGGTACAGGCGTGCCTGGGCCTAATGACGGATCGCCGCATTCGTCATTTACCCGTCGTCGAAAAGGGGGAGTTGCTGGGCATCGTGTCGATTGGGGATCTGGTGAAAGCAACGATTGCCGAACAGCAATTCCTGATTGAACAGCTGGAAAGCTATATTACCCAATCTCCCACCTATGCCGCCAGCATTAGCTAGGCAGCTGCTAGCTTTGAGCCATCAACCATTGAATTCAATAACTCTTCACTGCAACGAAGTGGTGAGTCGAGGTTGCCGCAATGGGGCGGCAACGCCTCAACTCACGTTTAGGCAGCGGCAATACCCTCTGTCGGGTACAGTTGATGGTGACGCACCAGATAATCGCGCAGGGCACCCCGCCCCCGGCTCAAACGCGACTTGATCGTGCCCAAGGGCACCTGGGTGATCTGTGCTATCTCTTCATATGAATATCCCTCCACATCATACAGCAAAACAACCGTGCGCTGTTCAAGCGGCAACAACCCCAGTCCCTTCTGCAGCCACTGCTGTAACTCCATACGTTCCGCATGGGCAGCGGGCTGACCATCCATCCGTTGGTCAGGGATCGGATCATCCGCGCTCTCCGTCAACTCATCCAAGCTGGTTGCCCGCCATCGCTGCTGAGACCGAAGCCGATCATAGCAACGGTTCACGAGAATGCGCATGAACCAGCTGGCAAAATCGCCACCTCGATACGATGACAATGCCTGCCACGCCTTGAGAAACGAATCCTGTACCACATCAGCAGCACTCTCTTCATCCTTCAATAGATAGCATGCTGTCCGGTAGGCCCGGCTTTGCAGTTGCAGGACCAACTGGTTGAAAGCATTCAAATCGCCGGCCAACGTTTGCGCCACCAAGGCTTTGGCATCGGACGACCGATCTGCCGCGTGCTGCTCGTTTGTGTGCTGCTCGTCCGTAGCAGTGGTTAGCGCAGCGGGCTGGGGGGAATGCAGCTCCCCAGCCCGCTGCGCTTCTGTGTGGCGATGGGCATCGGCCGGTGCCGGTTCATTGATTAACGCATAGGTGATCATCTAGACCTCCACAGTTGGTACTCTTCCGGGGAAGAATTGTTCAGGCGTGAGCAGCCCCCACATTCCCAGTGTAAACAATTGCTACAGTGCGGTTGGCTTGAAAACGGTAAGTTTCCCTCTTGCCGGAACTACTGTTTTCAAACAGAGCCCACTTTAGTAGATCCCGGCGTAAATGAGCCCATGGCAACCTGACCCATTTCACGCCAGTAGCTTGGGCTTGTTTACCGCCGTGGTATTTACGCCCAATAGTTCTAGTCACTCTCCATGGGCAACTTTCACATTTCTACGCTCAACAGCTCTGATCAGCAGAGAGGCATGCAAAGCAACAATCAGCGCCGTTATGCTTCACCCGCCGGTGGCGGGGGCGGCGTATCTGTGGCTGCTTGACCGCTCGGTGATGATCCAGAAGCGGTCGCCGATGGCAATGTAAACGCAGGTCTAGTTGGCTCTGGAGTGGTTGGCTGCTCACCAGTCCGCAAGAGTGCAAAGAGCAACGGCAGTAGGCTAGACCAATCGCGGAAGTGGCGCACCTCTCCCGTGGTTGTGTCATAGATCCTTCCGCGCCACTCCCACTCGCCCGCGGCAACTTCCTCGGTCCACGTGCGCAAGGTAAAGAGACGATCCTGTCGAGAGGTGGGATGTTCAATGGACATAGCGGTTTCCTTTGTACAAAGGAGCGCAACCAGCAATCGCCAAGCCCTGGCAATCGAATGCGCTTCAACGCATTGTACGCTCGCGGCTAGAAACTAGGTCGCGTTGACATTTTGGGAAAAGCGCCAATCAATTGGGCTTCCAACGGTGAGAAGCGCTCTCAACCGCTGCGTAGGCAGCCGCTGACGCGGCTTTGCTCGGTTAGCAGCGGGTTTCCACCCCCGCGAATTTGCAATGTCAACGGGACCTAAAGTGGGCTCTGTTTGAAACAGTAGTTCCGACAAGCGGGAATCCTACCGTTTGCAAGCCAACCGCACTGTAGCTCCGCAAGTTACCGATCGGGCTCCAATTTTTGGTTCACTCCAGTTCGAAAAGCATTACCTCGGTCAACTTTTCCAACGGTGAAACGAGTCGCATACCATGTCTAATAGAGAACTCTGATTGACTGTGCACTTTTCACCGGTGTACAAACCCTAACTATTTGTGCGACTTCGATTTGGTTTATCTAGAAGCTCGACTTTCTACCTTTTGTCCAAAGTCGAGCCAAGCTGACGCAATTATAGTGGGCCAAGCGTTTCAAAAGCGATTCAGACGGCGTTTCGCGCGCGTTGATTTGGCACAATTTGGTTCGCAATGTTGCGCGTGTAACAGCGTGGCGTGCAGATCAAGGTTTGGCTGTAACACTTGACCAGATATGCATGGCGCTATCTCTCCAAGCGGCATTGAGCACAGGCAGACGGTGGGTGTAACCCGTGCTGCCTGGCAATGCCGCTTGTCTACCTGCTGAAAATAAAGTCGAGTTTAGGCCGCAGGCAGCACCGCGGTTGTGCTGCTTCCCGTGCCGGGGCGCGACATGGAGTGTTGGGGAGGGGAAGAGAGGGAATCGGTTGCGGTCACGGCCTGGCGCGCGAGAATCAGCGCATCCTGGGGTTGAGCCAACTGCCCTTGCTGCCAGTACAAGGTAAATTCGTGTTCATGGAGCTGGGCGCGCACGGTCGCAAGCGCACGAGTGTGCTCGGCCCGATCATCCTGTGGCAAACGCACAGAGATCCGCTGAAAGAGCTGCTCAGCCACGCCAAAGAGATAAGCGGCACGGGCGTACTGCTCCTGCTGTACCGCCACCTGTGCCAGGCCAGCAAAACCCTGGGCAATGTTCCATTTGCTGCCCAACTCGATGGCTCGCTCCAGGCTTTCGATGTAGAGTTGACTTGCCCGCGGATAGTCAGCGTGAGCCAAAGCAACATTGGCGAGATCGTTGAGCACCATCATCACACCTGGCTGATCGCCCAATTCGCGATAGACACGTAAACACTCGGTGTAGATTGCTTCCGCCTGTTCATGGGCTTGCTGTGCAAATGCAGTGCCCCCGAGATCGCGCTGCAACCCAGTACTTGCCAATGGGTCGCCAAGTTGCTGCTGAATCTCCAACGCCTGCTGATAGAGAGTCGTGGCTGCGGTGAGATCACCCGCACCGGCAGCAAGATGCCCGAGGCAGGTTAGCGCACGTGCTTCGCCCTCTGGAAAGCACGCGGCGCGGCTCAGATCCAAACCTTCAGTGTAAAGCTGGTGTGCGACGACATGCTCTTGCTGGCTGTCGCCCAACCCGATCAAGGCCATAACCACGTCGGACACAGACTGGTGCTGTCGCGCAATCGCAAGACTTTGCCGATAGTAGGTGGCAGCCGTGGTTGAATCCACAAAGTGCAATGCCGATCGCCCGGCGTGGGTGAGGATCCGCGCGCAGAGCAAGGTCGACTGGGCCGGGAGCGAACGCGCCAAGAGACGATTGAGCCACTCGTACTCCTCCTGCCAATACCCACGCATCTCCCAGTAGACATGCAAAGAGAAAGCGAGCCGCAGACCCGCCATCAAGTCCCCATCCGTTGTTGCCCACTGCAGTGCAACCCAGATGTTCTCATAGTCGGCAGCAACCTGCTCCAGCCAGGCAGCCGAGCGTACATAGGTCGGTTCATCCCCCTCAACCAGCGCCAAATAGAAGGCGAGATGACGATCCTGCAAAGCAGTGGTTTCACCAGCTGCTGCCAGCTGTTCCTGTGCATAGTGGCGCAACAGCTGGTGCAGGGCAAAGCGACCCACGCCCACCTGTTGCACGAGCGACTTATCGACCAGTGCAGCGAGCATTGGCAAACTCGCGTCTGCCACCTGTGCGGCAGCCTCGCGCGTGAAGCCACCCCGAAAGCTAGCCAGCCGCCGAAAGAGCTGTTGCTCCGGTGGCGACATCAGACGCCACGATTGGTCGAAGACGGCTCGCAAGCTACGATGGCGAGTGGGTACATTGCGCAATGTTGTTGCCAGGAAATTCAAATTGCGACCAATCTCATCGCAGATTTCTCGACAGGATAGCAGCCGCACCCACGTGGCCGCCAATTCAATGGCCAGCGGCATGCCACCCACCAGCAGACAGATTTGATTGATTGCTTCTTCATCTGCGGTTGTGGGCGTAAAATCTTGGCGGACCCGTTGCGCACAGTGCACGAAGAGCAGGCTCGCCTCATTTTCCTCGTCATCAGACTTCTCCCCAACCGGCACAGCCCCGACGGGCATGGTCGACAATCCGCGCAACTCAAACAGCCACTCCTCAGCCAAATTCAGACGCTCGCGCGCGGTCACCAATAGCTTGAGAGCCGGGGCTTCATCCAGCAATGCCGAGAGTAATTCTACGCCGGCAAGCAGATGTTCAAAGTTGTCCAACACCAGCAGCAGTTCCCTTGAAGAGAGGTAGTGAAACAGTTCTTCCAGCGGTGTGTTGCTCCCTTCGCAGGCCAATTGCAGCGCATTGGCAATTGCGGTTGGCAACTGCTCCACGGTATCTAGAGGGGCCAAGGCAACAAAAACGACACCATCGGCAAAGGCACGCTGATGACCGCGCGCTGTTTCCAGCGCAAGACGGGTTTTGCCCACGCCGCCGGGGCCAACGATCGTCAACAAGCGACAGGCAGGATCGGCCAGTCGCAGTGCCAGCGCCGTGAGTTCCCGTCTCCGCCCCACGAGGCTCGTTCGGGCAATGGCCATTGAGCGGGGCTGAGGGGGCGTTATGGTGGGGGCCGCTACGGTGGGAAGCGTTATGGTCGGGGGCGTTATGGTCGGGGGCGCTACGGTGGGGGGCGTTATGGTGGGGTCTGGGAAAGAGGATATCTTGCCGCTGTGAATTGCAGAGACAGAGTCAGATAAGTGGGGGGGCGGAGATGCTGGCTCAGCCTCGTCATCTACGGTGAGCAGGGGTGTGTGCAGATAGCGTTCATAGGCCTCCGTGGTAACGGGGCTTGGCGCGACATCGAGTTCCCGGTCCAGCAGATCCACACAATTCTGATAGACCCGCCGCACAGCGCCCCGATCGCCCTGCCGGGCATGGAGGCGCATCTGCAGAACGTAGGTTGCCTCGTTGAGCAGATCTTGCTGCAAGAGCTGCTGGGCATAGCTGCTTGCCATGCGAAAATCACCTTCAGCTTCGAGCAATGCAATCAGCCATTGCAGTAGCTCGATCTGCTGACGCCGCAACTCTTCGCGGCGCAGGAGCAGCCAGTCGTCATAGATATTGGGCAACAGCTCGCCCTGATAAATGGTCAGTGCCCGCTCCAGCCAAAGCCGTGCCTGCTGCGCATCAACTGCCTGCTGCGCTTGCTGGTGAGCACTTTCAAACGTAGCGACATCCAGCGTATAGGGTGCGTCCGATCGCCATTGCACCGTCAGCCCATCGATTGCGAGAAAGCGATCGGCATCCGGAATGGCACGTCGCAAACGGTGGAGCAGGTTGCGCAGATTGCTGAGCGCCTGCTCTTCGGTTGAATCGGGCCAAAGTAAAAATGCCAGTCGGGCGCGTGACTGTGGCGCCTGTCGGTTCAACAGCAAGTATGCCAACAGCGATTGTGGCCGCTCCGCATAGAGCGAGTTGATGGGCACACCGGCGTGCTCAATCTGAAAGGCGCCGAACAACCGAACCTGCAAAAGTGCATGCATGGCCATTTCTTTCTACTCCGCGCGGTACGGCACCACCGGCGTGACCAGAGTTGTTGCCACTTCCACAACCACATCCACGATAACCTGTTACACTCACTCGGCAAATGACGCGTCATCCGCGCTATTGAGCAGACGCAGCAGATCCCCCACGAGCAGATCCCGCCGCTCTTCCCGGCGCAACGGGATCTGCTCGTGCACACGGTAGCGATTGGCGCGCCCTTCTCGGCACTTGGTAATGTAGCCTGCTACTTCGAGATCACGAATGATCCGCTGAACGGTTCGGTCTGCAATGTTCAACAGGTGGGCAATTTCACGGGCGGTCACCTGCTCTTGTTGAGCGATGATGGCCAGCACGGCACCATGATTGGTAATAAATGTCCAATCTGCCATAACGGAGACACTTCCCGATCTCGCAATGAAAGTAGCTGCTTGGGGGGAGAGAGTAGCCCACAGTACACAATTGTAAACGATGATTATATACGACAATTATGTCGTATATAATCGTACTGAAAATAATGATATTTGTCAATCCGTTTAGCGGTAATTTTTGTGCTACTTATCGCCGCGGCCATCTGCCAGGTCTCCACTATATCAGAGACAGTGGACACAAACGGATGGGGTGATGGAGCCTCTATAACGCTGATTCTAACGCCCGATCTAACGCTGGTGTAACGGGGAGTGGGATATGCTGATGGCAGTAGCGGAACGGAGCGCGCACCAGCTCTGGTTGTCCATCCGGTTCAATGCTTGAGCGGCGCGCATTGCTAGCCTTGCAACACTGATTCTTTGTCAAGATAGCTCGAACAACATTCTCAACCCATTTTGCCTCTCCCAGACAGGAGAATCTTCCCATGCGTCAGACCCGAATATTGTGGCCCCTGTCCACATTGCTCCAGCTATTAATTTTGGCTGCCATCCTTGCGACTGGCTGTGCTCCGATCCAGCCAACATCAACAGAGCCAGCAGCCGCGGTGGCGCTGGCGTGGCGCGGAAAACCGCTCGACGGTGCAGCCGATGATTGCGGCTACTTATCGCTCTCGGCTGATGGTACCGCTCGTGTTGGCCACTGTGATAACCAGACAGCCATCACAGCGCCACTCAACGCGGCTCATCAACAGGAGTGGCTGGAGATGCAACGCCGCTTTGCTCCCTTTCAAATCGCAATCGGCACCGACCGCATTGAATTTCATGGCAGTGGCGCAAGCAGTAGCACGGCTTGGCACCAAGCGATTGCTACGTGGGCACAGCTCATCCACGCCGAGTTGATCCATGATCAGGTCAGCGCGGCCGGTGCCACCGTGCTGAATTGGCAGATCGGCGTGGTTCCCGATCAGCCGGAGCGCTGTCGCTGGTTGTTGGTGCAGGCCTATGGCTATGCCTACGCTCACACTGAACCCTGCGTGGGTGGCCCCGTGCATGAGATCAGAGGTGGGTGGCTCAGTGATGGCGCAATGACCGTACTCGAGCAGTGGCGACAACAGTTGGCGCCCCTCAACGTCGAATATACCTATTTCGCGGGCGAAGGCGAGACAGCTGCCAGCCCGGTTGCCCAGCAAGCCCTTTTGGCCTGGGTAGTCACCACCTATCATGAGCTGATGGGCGGGGTCAGTGCCACTGGGCCCACGGCCATGCGTTGGTCTGTTGGCAGAGCACCGGGCAGCGCTGACTCGTGTCAACAGCTAACGGTACTGCGCTATGGTTACGCCTATGCACAGATCGTCCCCTGTGCCGGCGGCCCAACCCAACAAGAGACGCAGGGTTTATTGACGGAAACAGAATTGGATCCTTTCTTTGATTGGCTCAGTCGGTTCGCGCCCCTCTATGTAGATGACGAATATGGCACCACTAATTATCTCGATGGTTATGGTTCGCGGGAAGCGGTGCCAGCAACGATTGCTGAGATGACACTTTGGGCACAACAGATCTATGCACGTCTGAACCACGCGGCTGCCGAAGAGCGTGCACCGACTGTCGCTTTCGTGCGCGATGGGGTGCTATATCTGCAAAGCAATGCGCCCCATGGTGCTTTGACGCCCGTGGACAGCTGCGACCGAGAGCATTGTCAGATCCAGCATCTTCAATGGTCCCCCGATGGTGCCCACCTGCTCTACTACTGGATGAGCCTCGATGACGCGCGTGCCACCGAGTTGCGGTTGGCCGACCACGCGGGCCAAGTTCGCACCATTGCCAAAGAGATCGCGTTCTATCGGCCAGCAGCGTGGTCACCAGGCGGTGACCAGATTGTCTACTTGGGTCATACTGACCGCATGAGCACAACTGGTCCCGGCAACTTTCGTATATTTGAGGTGTGGACGGTGGCGGTGAATGGCGATCGCTCCGTCACAGCACCCGAGTTGCGGGGCGAGCTTGGTTTCGGCGATGGATGTGGTGGCGGAGGGCGTTCACCCAGTGCCACGGTCTATGAAGGGGAAGGTGGATTTGCGTACGGTTATCTGGCCGCAATTGTAGCGTGGACACCCGCAGATATTCTACTCTACAGCAACAACTGTGGTTCACGTGGCGTCGGCCGCTTTGATCTGGCCACCGGTACCGAGTTACCTGCCTATGCTGGCGGGTTGCGGAGCCTGAGCTTGGCAGCCGATGGCCAGCGTTGGGTTGCCATTGATGAGACCAATCAGATTGTGGTGGGCGAGCCTGCCAGCCTGACCTACAGACCACTCCTCCAGCCAACTGACAGTGGAATGCTCCCCGAGCTGGTCTTTTGGGGTGCCAGTGAGAACATCTATTTCACCACAGTACCGAAAGTTGGCGAGTCAGTCGAGTTGATCGATGAGATGCATCAACTCGGCCTGGAATTACCGGTGGATCCATTCTTTGATTTCACTCAACCCGCTCTGTACATGCTCGAGCCGGAAACGAACAGAGCGACCATCACGCCAACATTGCTGTGGCAGGGTGACGACTATGCCTATGCGCGCGTGGTCGAACAGTTTGATGGCAGTCTGCTCTTTGCTCAGGTGGAGAGCAACAGAGCGCTCTATCAAGCCATTCAACTGGGCACTGCAACAGATGCAACGGTCGGTGAACTGTTGCCCACCGTCGCGGTCATGCACTTGCAATGGCCCATGGCAGGCACGAAAGCGACACCAGAACTGTGGTTGGCCAATGCACGTCAATTTGCACTCGCCCCAGACGGACGTGACGAGTGATCTCCGGTGGAACCAGCGGTAAGGGCACAGCGTCATTCGCGTGTTGCAGGGTAGCGGCGCAAACAGTGCGCGGTGCAGCTGCCACGCCGCTGCGACCGCCTGCCGTGTTGCGATAATTGATCAACGGAAAGCAGAAGATGAAAACTCACTCTACAAAAAATCAGCGGCTGCAGCAGCTGTGGCAGCGGTATTGGCACCATGTTCGCGGCTTTTGCACACCAGCCAACATACCGATTTGGGTACAAACCCCTGTACCGGCACCGGTAGCAGTCAAGCAACAACGCCTGTCTCGCCAACGCTATGGGCCACTACCATTTTCGTTGTTGTTCTATACAATCTTGGCTTTGCTCGTGGGCTGTACGGCCATTGCGCCGGACCGCTCAGCGCCCGGCTCGACGCTGCCCACGGGCTCAACGCCGGCGCCAGTGGCGAGCCAGGTGCCTGCCGCGCAGAATCAGCGCCAGGTGCTGGCCATGCAACTGGGCATTGACGTGAACGCCGTTACCATTGCCGAGGTCACCCCAACAACTTGGCCCAATGCCTGCCTCGGCAAGCCAGATCCGACCGAACTCTGTGCCGCCGCGATAACGCCGGGCTATCAGATCACGTTGGTGGCCAACGGTGATACCTATCGCTACCACACCAACGTGGAGGGCGATCACGTGCGATTGGCCGGTGCGCCAAAGCGCGTGCCCGATCCCGTGGTGCTGAGTTGGAGCCACCTGAATGGCCACGGGTGCGACAGCGCCCAGATTGGTCTGTCCGATGTCGCTTGGGGGCGCTGCCAGGGCACGCTGATGCATGTTCCGCTGCTCAATCCCAATCACCAGCAGGCGATTGCCGAGTTCTACGTAAACTTTGCGCCCTTCGAGGCCACGACAGTGGCGGGTGAAATTCAATTCAACGGTGCGGGTACTCAAACCGCAACGCCCGCGCAACAGCGGATGCTTGCCGAGTGGGCGCGGCTCGTTTGGCAAGAGGCCGCGGCTGGACGATCGGGCGCGAGCTGGGGGCTGGCCCTGGCTTGGCACCGGGAAGGAGGCTTGGCCGGTTTCTGTGATGATGTCGCTGTTTATGTCACGGGGGAGGTCTATCTCAGCGCTTGCCACGGAGAAGAGCCGGTTGACCTCGCTCATTTTCGGCTGGGCGCGGCAGAGCTGGCCACGCTTTTCACGTGGCTCGACCGCTACGCGCCCTTTGAGTATCAGTGGAGCGATCCGGCGACGAGCGATGCAATGACGGTGACGTTGGTCTTTGCTGGTGTCGGCGAGCAAGAGGCGCATGGTCCAGAGCAGGCGCTGCTGGTTGATTTTGCCCAGAACCTCTTTAACGAAGGGAAGATGACAGCAGCAGACCTACCGGCAGCCTGTCCCAAAGCAATGGCCGGAGAGCAGATTCTGTTCCAGCCCGATCAGGGGTACTGTCTGCTCTATCCAGCGGTGTATAATCTGTGGCAACAGAGTCCCACAGTCACCGAGATTGTGAGCCAGACGATCATGAATCACATTGACCCACGCCTTTCCATCAGCGTGGAAGCGGCCAACGGAGAGACGCTGACCACGGTGGTGGAACGGTTGCTCGCCGATTTTGTAGCGCCGGGCTTTGCCATTGAAGCCGAGCCGATCACCGTGGCTGGGGTCGAGGCTATACTGCTCGACGAAGTGCCTGGGCAGGATCTGGGACGGCGGGTGGTGCTGCTCCACAACGAACGACGCTACAGCTTCTTCTTGGCTCCGATTGGCGAGGCTGATACAGCTATTCGTCGGGAGGCCGACCTGCTCTACCAGACCGTGATCGACTCTTTCCAGCTGTTGGAACGTGCAAGCCAATGATCCTGTAGCCGAGCAAAGGAGAAGCCGTGAATACGCCGACCAGACCGTTCATCGATCGACAGCAGGCCAGCAGGCTAGAGGCAGCTCATGCGTGGCGCAACCGACGCTATGCCGAAGCCCAATCCCGGCTGCAGCCAGCGAGCAACAGCGCAGTCCAAGCCATTGCCGATGGCTATGCGATCTATGCCGGGCCAGCTTCGCCCTTGAACAAAGCAGTCGGGTTGGGCATGAGCAGCGCTGTCACCGTGGCCGATCTAGATACCATGGAGGCTTTCTACCGCCAACGTCAGGCTCAACCCCGGATCGAGCTCTGCCCGTTGGCGGATCCAACACTGGTTGCCTTGCTGCAGGAACGAGGCTATCGGCTGGTAGCCTTTCTCAATCTTCTACTCCTGCCCATTCCCACGGAGCCACTGCCGATTGATTTGCCTGCCGGGGCGACAGTACGCCAAGCCAGCGCCACAGAGGCAGCCACGTGGATTCGTGTCACCACCCAGGGGTTCGAGGGGGTGGAACAGCCGTCGGACACGGGCATGGCGATTCAGGCACCCACGTTTCACAGCGAAGATGCTTTCAGCTTTCTAGCCTGGGTTGGTGCGACGAGCGTGGCGGGCGGGGCGATGGTGATTCATGACAGAGTCACCGAACTTGGGGGGGCCAGTACTCACCCGCGCCACCGCAGACAGGGATTGCAACGGGCACTGATCAATGCCCGGATCAACCATGCCCGCGCGCTGGGCTGTGAGTTGGCCATCACGCTGACGAGCCCCGGCTCTGATTCGCAGCGCAATGTGGAACGGGTTGGCTTCCGGCTTGCGTATACCAACTGCTTTCTGGTGGGAAAGTAGCCGTGAGGCTCGGGCAGGGAGTAGCGTCTCTGTGCTGGTATCCGTTGCCTGAAATTAGCCCATCGACAGGCAGCAAGCATATAATAGAAAAGCCAGACGCTACCAGATGGAGCCCTCGCCTGTACCTGTTCTTGACGCCAAATCCAGTCGCATTTGTAGAAGAAAACGATCCCACATGTCTTTACAGTTGTTGCTCGCTCATTGTGTTCGCGTGATCCAGCGTCGTTCGCTTGCCAGCGGTGGGTCCACACTCACATGGTTGCTGGCGCTAGTGGCTGTGGTGGGGATCGTGGCTGTGGTGGGAGTCGTGCCCTTGCTGTTGCCCCTGGCCGCGCAAGGCAGCAGTACCGGAGCAGCAGCACGCATAGAGATCACCCCCTATGGCAATCTCTATGCCAGCACCTACAATGATAATTCATTTTGGTTGACGAATCGCTCAACGGGTGGTCAGACGATCACTGCTTTTACCCTGGATTTGCGTGGGGCAATCTTGCCCGATCTTGTCTTTGATCCCGACGGCAAGGCGGGGGATCAATACGCCAAGGCGTTCACACCCAACAATGGTGCCGCCAACGTCGGCTATCTCAGCAGCCAACTCAGTGGCTTTCACAATGGCGTGGATGATGAAGATGGGTTTGACTCATTGCAAGCGACCTTCAATGATTTTGAACAGGGCGAGGGCTTTGGGTTTTCGATCGATATCGATCCAACTTCGATCAAAGGGCTAACTTCTTCCGGACCGCAGGAGGCAGGCAGCGTTTCGGGGCTAGAATTGACGGGGGCAACCTTTACCGTCTCCTATAGCGATGGCACGACGCAAACGGTTGCACTCTTCCATCGCCCCAACAGCGACAGTGGTGGTGAGAATAGCGTGCGCACGGCACCGCCTGCGCCTCCCACCATCACCATGCTCGACACCAACACGCCCACAACGCTCTTCGAGGCAGTACAGACCATACGCGTCACTGCAGAGCGTGGTGCCAACGTACGACTCTTGCAGGTGGAGGGGGGACTCTTTGAGCAGAGTGCTGGCGGCTACGATCCCGATCCCTTTGAAGCAAATAGTGTGATTGGCTGGCAGGAGTACAATGCAACGGTGGGGAGCAGTGGGCAGCTCGATCTGACCGTTACGCTCACCAAGACAATGGCTGACGCGGGGCTCAACTATTTCATTGCGGCGGTGGCAGCGGCTGACGGGATGACCAGCCTCACGTCCGATCTGCTCGTCGTTGACTATGCGCCAGAGGGCAACCAGCCCCCCGTGCTCGCTCCCATCGCGGATCAGGTTGACCAGGTGGGAGATCAGATCCAACTCGCGATGACGGCAGATGATCCAGATGATCGACCACAGCCGCTTGCCTTTCGAGCAGAAAATTTGCCCGCGGGTCTGGCAATCAACGCGCAAACCGGTCTGATTGCCGGGACGTTGGCCGCGGGTGCCGCCACCAACAGCCCCCACACCGTGCACGTCTATCTCAGCGATGGCGCGGCAGAGGTGCAGCAAAGCTTTGCGTGGCGGGTAGAGCCACGGCAGCAAACGACGCCATCGGCTAGCCTGACACCCGGGCCCACCACATCGGCCAGCCCAACGCAAACACCGACGTTGATCCCAACTGCGCTGCCAACGGGGACACCAACAGCCACACGTACCGCCACACCCACATCGACACCTACAGAGACAGCTACAGAGACAGCCACCGCGGCCCCAACCGTTACGCCAACCCCACAAAGACCCATTGGCACCAGTGCGCGCAAGTTGTACCTGCCACTAATTCACAAACAATAGAGAAAGCAAATAGACCTTACACCTTGCGGAGTGCGCATTCTCTCATGCGCACATCCGGCGGTAGAGAACACTGATTCCACCATCAGGCAACGTTACCATGATTTCTCGATTAGGCGTGTTGCTCAACCTCCGGCCCATTGGAAACAGCCTCGCGGGGCTTCACGGCATCCAACTCGATACCTGGCGGATGCTTCATCGTCAGGAGCGGAACCAGCCACTGTGTCTCGTTGTAGCTGGCCAGAATCATTACCACAATGACGGTGAGTGGGATCGCCAGCACAAACCCCAATGGTCCCAAAACCCAGACCCAAAAGAGCAGTGAGGCCAGCGCCACCACGGGCGCAAGATTCAACCCCTGTGCCATCATGGCTGGTGCAAGCACATTCTCGATACCCACGTTGATGACAAAGAAGCCAATGACCACGAGCAGCGCCCAGATCGGACCAGATTCGGCAAGCGCCAGTAGCGTCGGGAAGAGCGCGGCCACCGCCAAGCCAACATACATGACGAAGCCGAGGAAGAAGGCGAGGATTCCCCACAGCACAGCCAGATCAACACCCAGGATCAGCAGCCAGAGGGTGATTCCGGCGGCAACCACCAGATTGACCCGCACCCGGATCGAAAAGAAGTGGGCAACTCGCTGTGCCACCTCCAGGGCTTGATCCGAGAGAAAGTTGTGAGTCTCCATTTCGGCGGTAAAGCGGGTGGAAAGATGGGTCGCTTGCAAGAGCAAAAAGACGGTCGCGACCAACACGAAGAAGGTAGTCGAAAGCAGCGATCCAATGACAGTGAGCAAACCGGCGGTGGTGCTAATGAGCAACTGACGGTTGAGCAACTCTTGTGTGAGCAGGCGCGGAGCATCCACACCGATCAGCTCCAGCCACAGTTGCAGGCGGGCAATCTGACCGGTGAGGCGGCTGGCGTACAGAAAGATATTGGTGCGCAGTTGCTCAATCGAAAGCCAGAGCAAAGCCAGGATGCAGACCCCCACCAACAACACCCCACCGATCATGAGCGAGACGGTCAACCAGGTTGGAATCCCCCGGTGCAACAACCACTTGTACGGGGGATAAAGCAAGAGCGCCAGAAAGAGCGCCAGCAGCAGCGGGCTCAACAGTGGCGAGGCAGCGCGCATGCCGGCGACGATGACAATAACAGTGGCGCTGAGCAAAAGATTGTGCAGTAGCGGGGAAATTCGAACAGTTGTGATTTTCATGGATCCATTCTCAAACAGCGACAGCCAAACTGTACCCGAATCCAGCGCGCCTGCTGATTGAGGCGCTGGTGGCTGTTGACATTGCATAGTCGCGGGGGCAACCCCCGCTGCTAATTTCACTGGAGTAGCTTGGGCCTGTTTCCCGCCGTGGTATTCACGTCCAACAGTACTAGTGCACTGTCAATGAGCGATCTGGCATTGCGAACGCAGCCGCCGACTATCGGGTCGCTGCGGCGACTTGGCGCTCTCTACAGCGGGTCTCCAACCCTGTTGCTGCAACCAATATGTCAACAACGCCAGCTATCACTCTACAACCAACCGCCCGATCTGACGGGAATGAGCATCACAGTACCACAACACACCTTCGTGAATGGTCAACCCATGCACTTCGTCCGGTGCCTCCACCCGGATCACCGCGAAGATGCGTCCATCGTCGGGATCGCAGAGGCTCACGGTTCCATTGGAGGTGTCTGCAACCCACAGCCGGCCCTGCTCGCCCCAGGCCAAGCCATGCACCCGCAGGCCAGGCGACCGAAATCGATGCACTTCGCGCCACTCTTCTACATCCATCACGTGGACAAACTGGGAAGGTGGCGACGCAACGTAGAGCTTGCCATCTTTCCATTCCAGCCCATGCGCGCCCGTGGTCTGGGCGTCGGCCGCGTCGTGGCGCCAAGCCACAACGCCAGAGCCGGGCGAATCATATTTGGCGACCGTCTTGCCGGTGGCCGGGTCCAGTTTGGCGATTTTGCACTCATAGGTCGAGGCAACCCAAAGATAGCCGCCCCCAAGGGTAATCCCACTGGAGTGGACGGTATCGGTGTCGGCAGAAAAGGTAACTTCGCCGGTGGCAAAATCTTGCCGATAGAGCTTGTTATCAACTTGATCGATGCACCACAATCCCTCTGGCGTGGCCTGGAGACCGTTGGGCTGCGGGCCGGGGCTGAGAAATTGCTTTTCCACACGCGCAATGTCAAATGCCATGGTTTGCTCCTTGTTGAGTAGCGTTTTTTGCGAACTTGATCCATTGCAAACGGAATCGAGCCAGCGGCAACGTGGGTTTCACGGCCATGGTTCTGTTGCCGCTGGCAGCCATTCCAAGCAGAATGTCTGACTGTCTCCCGTAGAGCGAGTTGCGAGCCGACCCTCCTGGGATGGTGCCCAGGGCTAATACCCAACAACGGCACTCGGCAGACGATTGAATTTTGGGGATGGTCCTCTATTATACTGGGGATTGCCGAGCTGCGCATCTCGCGAAAAAGTGACGGCGATGGTGGCCACTGATTCGGGGCCACCATCGCCGTCACTTTCGCAGCGGGGAGTGAAAACCTTTTGCTGGTGTGGGGAATGTGCGCCGTCCAAAGCACTGCATCAATCAGTTTGGTCGGCACGAAACTTGTTCTACGGGCTATTGTCGCTGTCAAACTCTACCCGCGCCTGGTTGCAGCCGTCGCCGGGGCCAGTGCTCGTCCACTGGGCCAACGCCGAGATGCGCGCCCCTGCAGCGTCAACCACCCAAACATACCAAACGCCCGCCTGGGGAGCAGCCGCGTTGATGATGTGGCTGTAGTAGCCGGGGGGCCAGCCTTCATAGCCGGGATGGGGGCCGGTGGTGGCGGGTGCGGTGGCCCAGTCGCCATCGGGCTCGTGGCTGAAAACAACCTTGTAGCCACTGACGGGCTCACCGTTGCGCAGTGTGTAGCCATCGAACCAGTTACCCGCGGGTTGACGTTCGCAACTGCGGACAGTGGCGACAGTGAACTCATGGCCCGAGGTGGCCGCTGATTCATCCTGTTGTTGCGCGATCAGGGGCAGATGGATGCGGTTCGTTGTCCAGACGGGCACCACCCGAAATTGGCTGACGACCCCAGGTGTCCGCGTGAGCACATCGGTGGGAGTCAGGTTTAGATCTTCCTCGCTGTAGGGCTCGATCCCATAGGTTGTCACCGTCAAGACCTGGGTATCCGCGGCGATCTCAAATTCGGTCCAGCCATAGGTGTGAACTGCCATGTAATCACCTTGCAACAGCTCGGCGTGAATTGGTGACCCGGCGAGCCCCACCGGATCGTAATTGAGCGCGCTGTTGGTTAGCTGCTCGTTGAGAATGGCCCGCAGGAAATCATCACGGTCATTGGGCTCGGCGTCCAGGTCGCTGTTGACAGGCAACGCCAGATATTGGTCATAGATATCTTGTGAGATCAGCCCCAGATCGCGGGCCAGCTGTGCAACGGTGGGGCCAAAAGGCGCGTCATAGGCAACCGAGCCGGTGCTCACTTCAAAGCTGGCGGTTGTTGTGTGCGCCTGGAACGGTGCAGCTTGATAGGTCAGGTTGTTGATGATCGTACCGTGCACATCCGCCGCAATAAAGACCGTGTTGCTAATCTGGTTGTCGTGGATAAACTTGAGCAGCTCTGTGCGCTCGGCCGCGTAGCCTTCATACCGATCTTCACCGCCAGCCGGCCCCAGATTCTGGATTGGCTCGGGCAGGGCAACAAATTTCCAGGTGACGCCCTGCTGTTGAGCCACCAGTAGATCAGCCTTGAGCATGGCCATTTGTGCCGCCCCCAACAAGGTGCGCCCACTCTGGAAACTTTCATTCAAAAAGCGAATGCCATCAATCGTGGCATCATTTACATCCAGCGGCTTTATTGGCTCGTCGCGGAAGGAACGAGCATCCAGCACAAAGAAGGCAGCGTCATTGCCGTACGTGCGGGCGCGGTAGAGTTTCTGTTCATTGGCCGTTCGCAGATCACCCGTGTCGGTGTAGAATTGCGAGCTGATGGGATTGTATTCGACAAAGGCTTGTGTGCCCGTTTCATAGAGCGCGCTGTCATTGATCAGGCCGGTGGTCTCGGTGAAGCGGGCATCGGTCGCTACATCGGCACCGCCCGCGTAGTTGTTGGTCACCTCGTGATCGTCCATCATGGCGAGCACGCTAGATCGCTGCTGTATATCGGCCCAGACATTGCGAAAGAGATAGAGGCCATAGACTTCGTTGTGCTTGAGACGAAAGTCGGTAATGGTGGTGGTTTGGGTGATTTCGGCAGCAGGCGACGGTACATCAGCGTAGACGGTATCCCCCAATTTGATGAAGAGATCCAGGTTGCGCCCGGGAACATTGGCAATGGCTGGATAGGGACGCAGATCACCCCGCCAATCACCGCTGACGCCAAAACGCAGCCCCACCTGTTCACCGATCGCGGCGGGGGTGCGGAAGTGACCGCTGCCGGTCTTGCCGCTGGTTGTGGTGGCCGTGTACACATAGTGCGTATTGGCACTGAGCCCTGTAATCAACACCTTGGCCGGAATGGCGGGATTGGTTACGGTGTGGGTGACGCTGATGGTTGCACCGCCAGCGCTAGTGCCATAGGTAAAGGTGACCACACCCGGTGCCAGACCACGCGCCCAGAGGAGAGCACTGCTTTGGGTGACATCACCGGCAGCCACACCATTCGGCAACACATTAATGGCGGGCACGGTGTCCACGGGTTGGCGCAGATCGCGTGCGGCAACAGCACTCCAGCCAGCCGTGACCAGCACAAGCAGGGTGAACAGGCCGGTGGTGACAAAGAGCAGCAGGCCCAGTTGTTTGCGGGCGGGTCGTCGCTTTGCCAGGGGTGCTGGTCGTTCTGGGGGTGAGGATACAGTGAGACGCATCATTATGTTCCTTTGCTTGGTAAACAATTTCTGACACTACAGTGGGCTAGCCTTCTCGCGGTGTAGACAATGACCAGGAGTCTACGCGGAGCAGATGTGACGATACTCTCGTGAGAGGCTTCCTAGCTTTGCTAATAGAGAAATCATTTGCAAGTCGCACAATCGTGGAGTCAGCGTTCTCTAATGCGCACTCCGCAAGGTGCAGGGTCTATTTGCTTTCTCTATAAGTTCGCTGGTAGCTGCTGGGCAGGATTCCGCGTTAACGGAGTCAACTCTTTGCCCATTGTACAGTGATCGCACGCCCCTTACAACTGACGTAAGCACTGATTGCACCAGCTGCCGCGCGTTCTCTGCTCGGTTCACTGTTTCACATCCACCCCCATCTCGTTTATACTACAGGCGCAAACATCGACAGGAATCAAGAAAGTTTTAGTTGCACAGAGAAGCAGTGGAATCATATGGAACTTTTAGGTGGACCGCTCTTTGCCGTGGGTGGCGCTGGCGAATCTCATGGCCCCGGCATTTCGACAATCGTCTTTGGCTGCCCCGCGGGGCTAAAACTGAAACGCGCGCAGATCCAGCATTTTTTGGATCGACGGCGGCCCGGCAGCAACAAGCATGGCACGCCACGCAATGAGAAGGACAAGGTCCTGCTCCTCTCCGGCCTGTACAGCGAAGCGCACGAGCAGCTCGTTGCCGGTCCCACCGTGCAGACCAGCGTCGATGGCGTTGAATCCACCTCATACAGCTATGAAGTGGGCTTTACCACCGGCGAACCCATTGCCGCCCTGGTGCTCTCCACGTCGCAGAAGTCGCGGGACTATCAACAGTTCAGCGGCCTCACCGGCGAAGTGCGGCCGGGGCACACCGATCTGGTGAAATATCACAAATCGCAGGGCTTTGTTGATATCCGCGGTGGCGGGCGCTCCAGCTACCGCTCCACCATCACCGATGTCATTGGCGGCTCGATTGCCCGACTCTTTTTGGCCGAGCAGTTCAATACCATCATCTTATCGTCAATCAGCCAGGTGGGACCACTCAAGACCACGCTCAGCCTCGCGGATCATTTCAATCGGCTCGTGACCGAGCGCAATTCGCTACACGTCACCGCCGATGATATTGCTGTGGTCGAGGAGCAGTTGGCCGCGGCCGAGATCCATTCGCTCGACGCCGAATTTGCCCAGGAAGCGGCAGCGCTGATCAAGCAGACGCGCATTCAGGGCGATTCATTGGGGGCCATGGTGGAAGTGATCGCGGTCAACGTGCCGGCGCTGGTTGGTGATCCACTCTATCAGAGCTTGAAGGTGCGGCTCATGGGTACGCTCGGTGGCCTCAACGCGGTGCAATCTTGCGAAGTGGGTGCTGGCCAGGCGGTGGTCGAGCGCCGGGGCAGCGAAAACAACGATCCAATCCGCAGCAGCGGCTACCTGAGCAACAGCCACGGCGGTTTGCTCGGCGGCATTACCACGGGCATGCCATTGGTCTGTCGCGTCGGCTTCAAACCGACCTCCACGATTGTGAAGCCCCAACAGTCGGTGCGGAAAAATCTGGAAGAGATCGAGTTTTTGCTGGAAAAGGGACGCCACGATCCCTGCGTGGGAGTTCGTGCCGGCGTCACCCTGGAGTCGCGCTTGGCGATTGAGCTGCTGAACGCGGTGCTCATGCACCAAGCAGGTCGCGTCGATGTCAATCAGTTTCGGCTTTTCGATGAGTCTTGAGCTCGATCACGCACAAGCTTGATCCACTATGATCTTGATGAGGCAGAATGAAGCACACGGGGAATCGGCAGCGGCAGGAGAAACCCATTCTGCTCGCCATGAAGGGACATCCGGCCACGGGCAAGAGCACCCTGGCCCATGCACTTGCCCGGGCACAGAAATGGCCTTTACTCGATAAAGATGATATAAAAGATCAGACGCTGGGGCTGCCCAATGACAACGATTTGGCCTATGCAATTCTTTGGCAGATGGTGGCAACCCAGCTGCAGCTAGGCCTCTGCGTGATCGTGGATTCGCCATTCTCCTACCCGCGACTATACGAACGGGCAGTGCAGTTGGCCCGGAAAGAGCAGGCACGCTTGCTGGTCGTTGAAACAACGCTCGACGAGCAGCTGTGGCGCCAGCGGTTGAATGCGCGCCCCGCGGACGATTCGGCCCACAAAATCCGGGGGTGGGCACAGATGCAAGCCCAGTTGATCAAGTATGACGACTGTTGGCGCTACCCCATAGATCCAAACCACCACCTGCTCGTCGACACTCAAGAGCCCGTTGCAGAGCTGGTGCGACGCGTGCAAAGACGGTTGACAAGTAAGCCATGAGCGCGCACACGAGAGCAGATAGTTGCTCCCCAGCTCTTATAGAGAAGTCCTGGTAGCGGCAGCGATGTGAGCAAGCGCGCTCATGTAGAGATGGTAGATAGCAACCTGAAAATGACAAGTGAAGCAAGCATGCCTGATCAGTTGAATGACACTATTGCACCTGAAAACATTGCGCCTGAAAACATTGCGCCTGAAAAAAATATTGTAATCACCGGCTTTATGGCCACGGGAAAAAGCTGTGTGGGTCGATTGCTTGCGGAGCGGCTCAACCGTCCATTTATTGACATGGACGACGAACTGGTCGCCCACTTTGGCAAGCCAATTCGCGAGGTCTTTGCCGAAACCGGTGAAGCCGCGTTCCGCGCGGCCGAAGCCGAGCTTTGCCAGCAATTGGCGGCGCGGCAGGGCTGTGTCATCAGCACGGGCGGCGGCGCGTTGGTTGATCCGCAGAACCGCACCACATTGGGCGAAACAGGCATTCTGATCTGCCTGACAGCCACGCCGGATGAGATCCTGCGCCGGGTGGCGGACACGGGCGAACGTCCGTTGCTCAACACTGACGCCGCGGAACAGGCCGACCGGGTGCGAAGCTTGCTACGGGAACGCCGGGCTGCCTATGGTGCCATTGCCCACCAGATCAACACAACGGGCCGATCGACCGCGGCGGTGCTAACACAGCTGTTGGAGACGCTGGCGGGCGATGCCGAAGTGCCCAATATGACCCGCATCCCCGTGCGGGGGCCAGAGGGCAGCTATCACATCTGCATTGGTGAGGGGCTGTTGCAGGAAGCGGGCAAACTGCTGGCCAACCGTGATCTGCGGCTGGGGCCAGCAGCCATTGTCACCAACCCAATGGTCTCACCCCATCATGCACAGACGTTGACCACGAGTCTGGAAGCGGCTGGCTTCAGCCCCACGATCTGCACCGTCCCCGAAGGGGAACAGCACAAGACATTGGCCAGTATTGCTTCACTCTACGATCAATTTTTGGCCGCGGGGTTGGATCGCAAGAGTCCAGTGATTTCGCTCGGTGGTGGTGTGATTGGCGATATGGCCGGCTTTGCCGCCGCCTCCTATTTGCGCGGTGTTCCTTTTGTCCAGATTCCCACGTCGCTGTTGGCCATGGTCGATGCCTCGGTGGGGGGCAAAACGGGCGTTGATCTGCCCCAAGGCAAGAATCTGGTGGGGGCCTTCAAACAGCCACACCTGGTTATCATCGATACGGATGTCATGCGCACACTGCCCGCGGCGGAATTCCGTTCGGGTTTGGCCGAAGTGATCAAACATGGCATGATCGGTGCGCCCGAGCTTTTCATACAGTTCGAGGAAGCTGGCCCAACCAACTTGGCCCATTTAGTCAGCGACGCCGTGCGGGTCAAGGTCGATGTGGTCGAGGAAGATCCCTACGAACAGGGTCGGCGTGCGACGTTGAACCTGGGCCACACCTTTGGCCACGCAATTGAACTGGTGAGCGAATTTCAGATCCGCCACGGCGAGGGGGTTGCGCTCGGGCTCGTAGCTGCCACGGAGATGGCCGCGGCCCTGGGCCGCTGTGATCCCGCGTTGGTGACGCGGGTGCGCCGTGTGCTGGAGCGGGTCGAGCTGCCGGTGCAACTGGCGGGCTACGATGCCAAATCGATTATCGCGGCGATGGGCCACGATAAGAAGCGGGTCGGCAAGACCATTCGCTTTATCATTCCCCAGGCGTTGGGCGATGTGGTTCTAATCGACAACCCGGGGTGGGAACATGTCGAAGCGGCCCTGCAGAAGATTTTGACCTAGTTTGCTGTCACACAATGTTTGGGGCGTTCGTATTCCGGACAGCCCCGCTGCAGCGGGACCATTGCACAGCACGAGATCCCGTGCTGTTGCCGAACAGTGATGAAGATCAATTCATTTCATGCAGCCGGCCAGCAAATTAGACAGCAAGTAAATTAGAATGGCAATAGCAGTGAAGGAGAGCCACCTTTGAGTTCAATCGCAGTGCTACACGGTCCCAATTTGAATCTATTGGGCACGCGCGAAACCCACATCTACGGCGACATGACCTTGGCCAGGATCGAAGATGCCCTGCTAGACGCCGCCGGCAGCCATGAACTTCGATTTTTGCAGAGCAATCACGAGGGGGTGCTCATCGATTTTATGCACGAAGCACGCGAGTGGGCCGACGGCATCCTCATCAATCCCGGTGCCTACACGCACTATTCCTATGCCCTGCGCGACGCGATTGCGGGCGTGCGGTTGCCCACCGTCGAAGTGCACCTGAGCAACATCCATCAACGCGAGACGTTTCGCCACACCTCTGTGTTGGCCCCCGTCTGTTTGGGTCAGATCGCCGGCTTTGGCTGGCGCAGCTATCTGCACGGCCTGCAAGCACTACTGGATCATCTCAATGGCTAATCAATGGGTTCAGGTGCAGTCAGCACGCTTGAATTGCGCGCAGAAGAGACGAACCACGCCCAACGCGAATGGTATTCGCGGCTGAATTGTCCCGGTCTCTGCTCTTTACAGAACAGGCTAGATTGTTCTACATACCACTCATGACACATCTATTCACTCGCCAGTCGACATTCAGAATACCGAGTAATATTGGCCGACCGCTGTTGTGCCTAACGCTACTCACAATACTCTTGCTATCGGTGGTTGCCTGCAACCGCAACGAACCGACGCCAACGCCCAATCGGGAAGTCCAGTTGGCCGCAACGGTTGAGCGCGCCAGTGACAGCACACGGGAAGCTACCGCCGCGGGTGAAGCCGCGACAGCCACGCAGCCAGCAGCGCCGACTCCATCCCCCACACCCCCACCAGAAGCAGCGGGCACGCTGACGCTCTGGCACAGTTGGGCCGAGGCGGATGGCGATGCATTGGCCACCATTCTGTTTGCCTTCCAGCAACAGTATCCCGCCATCCAGGTAGAGACGCTCTTTGTGGCCTATAACGATCTGCCCCAAAGCTATGCCGAAGCCGTGCAGGCCAACGCGGGTCCCGATCTGGTCCTGATGCCCAACTGGTGGCTTGGTGAGATGGTCGCGGCCGGGGTCGCTCAATCGATGGATGAACTGCTCGACCGCGGTGCACTGGATCGCGCGCTGCTCGACCGCTACTGGCCCGCCACGTTGGACAATCTGAGCTGGCAGGGAGAACTCTACGGCCTGCCCATTAACTATGAGCTGGTGAGTCTCTTTTACAACCAGGCGTTGGTCAGTGAAACGGAACTGCCCCAGAGCATGACAGATCTGCTGGCGCTGGCAGAGGCCGATCCAAAGCGGGGCACGGGTCTCTACGCCAGCCTCTATCACCTCTATTGGGGCTTTCCGGCCCACGGGGCACAGCTTTTGAATGACGATGGCGAAGCAGTTCTCGACGCGACAGCCGGGGCCGCGGCCTATCTGCAATGGCTGGCCGAGCTGGCCCAGGTTGATGGGACGTATGTGGATAGCGATTACGGCATGCTGCTCGATCGGTTCAAGAAAGGTGAGTTTGCATTTTTAGTCGACGGCCCGTGGAGCATTGCCGAATTGCGTGGCGCGCTCGGTGATGATCTTGCCATTACGCACCTGCCCGATGGCACAGCGGGCGCGGCCGAGCCGTGGCTGAGCGCCGACGGTATCTTTTTGAATCCGCGGGCTTTGCCAGAGCAACAGTATCTCGCGCTGCTCCTGGCCCAACATTTTTCCACCGTCGAAAGTGGCACGACGGTGGCAGAGCTGGCTAACCGAGTCCCTGCCAACCGGCACGTCACGTTGGACGATCCGCTGCTCCAGGGCTTTGTCGAGCAAGCAGCGTCGTCGCAATCATTGCCCGCGCTGCCCGAGATGGCAGAAGCATGGGCTTATGGAGGGGACATGTTGCTCAAGGTGCTCGCGGGGGAACGTGAGCCGGCGGAGGTTGTGCAAGAGACAACCACACTCATCAACGAAGCCAATGGCAGATAAGCAACCAGCCAACAAAGAAGCAGCGAACGCGCAATCAACTGAAGCGGCGCTACAGCCGTTTAATCTGGCGACGATGTCCGGTGTGTTTCCGGGCAGCCGCACCCAGATATTTCAGCGGGCGCGAGTTGTACCGGTTGCCGCCAGCGCGCCGCAGCACGCGTGGATCCAGCTCTTGTGGCGTGATGAGCACGACGCCACGAAACCAGACCGCTGCAGCGTCTTCCTGACCACCCCCGGCAGTGCAACCCCGGCAACAGCGCTGCTAGAGCTATCCGCACCAGAGCCGTCCCACTTTCACCAACAGCTAGCCCAGGCGCTGCAGGAGGTGGGCTGGCAATTGGCAAGTTGTGGCACCTGTCATCATTGGCACGCTGGCCAGCCACGGGAGAGAGCAACGCCAGCCCCTTTTTTCCCGGCTGGCCGCTGCCATTGGAAGAGCGCCGACACGGCGACCCCGCAATTGCTCCGTCAACAATCGCCGTTGGCCTTGCAATGTCCACACTGGCAATCTGCTGCCGATCAGCCGACGAAGAGTGAACCGATGAGCAGCGAGGAAGCCATGGTCAGCCCGGTCATGCCCCGCTCTGGCGAAAGCGCGGCGATCCGGCTTGCGTGGTGGCAACGGCTGTGGCGCACAGTGCGGCGCAAAGTGCAACGGCAACCGGCAACCGGGATCACGCAGCAGCGCGATTGGGCAACATTGCTGGAAGAGCGTAGCGGTGTGGGCGCCGGGACAGAGCCCTGTTTTGTCTGCCAAGGTCGCATTGCCAATCTGGGCGCGCTAACCGTAGCCACGCCCGAAGATGACAAGCAGACTTTTAGCCTGTGGCGCTGTCGCAGCTGCTACACGCTCTATCTCAATAACTGGATCGACCGCTGGGAACGGTTGGATAATCTGGAGACCGAGGAGAGCTACTACCGGATCGCGCCAGCAGAGGCGGTGGCACTGCTCGACATTCTCTATGCTCGGGCGGGTGGAGAGCATCCCGGTCGCCGCCACGAACGAGGAGCAGAACGCCAACGGGTGTTGGCATTCATGGCAACACGCCAACCATTGAGCCACCAGATTCGCCAGGGCAGATAGCTCTGTTCCCGGCAAGCAATAGATGAACGCGAAAGTGGGCTCTGGTTGAAAACAGTAGTTCCGGCAAGAGGGAAACTTACCGTTTTCAAGCCAACCGCACTGTAGATAGGACTATTTTGACTGTGTCAACCCATCAATCAGCCGCTCCAACGAGCCAACAACCCCACCTCATTATCGAGAGCCGCCCGACGCGTCTGATTGCCGCGGCCTACGACCATCTGCCCTTTCCCAGCCTGGGGCCACAGCAAGAGGTCGTCTTTGATGTCGGTCTCACTGCACTCCATGGCGCGGTCGAACTTTCGGGGCTCGTCATCAAAGGCTATCACGAACATCAGCTGCTCTTTGAGCAACGGTGGCCCGCACGGATTCTCCGGCAGCGCACGGGAGAGCCCGATCTGCGCATTCCCGCGGGCACGGGGTTGGCCGTGCGCGCCATGCATTTCATGCTCCACGCCTACGAGCCACTGACGCTGGTCGAAGTCACGGCCGTGGGGAAAGTCATTGCGGAAGAAGCCACGGCAGAAGAGCACACAACCCAGGCAGTGCTACAGATCCCGGTGGCACAGCACGACAACAAGACCGACCTCCATTTCCCCCTGCGCGGTGCCTGGTGGGCCATTCAAGGATCGGATTGGAGCGATCAGCACAAACAGGAAGTCTTTAGCCAGACGTATGCAATGGACTTTGTCAAGCTCGGCCCCGATAACCTCTTCTTTCAAAACGGCGGCCAGGAACTGACCGACCACTACAGTTGGGATCAGCCGGTCTATGCCACGGCAGGTGGCAAGGTCGCCTACGTCTGTTATGATATGCCCGATTTGCCACCGGGCACACCACCCGATGGCCGCATGTTTCGAGATGACCCGCGCCGTTTGCTGGGCAATGCGGTTGCCATTAGTCACGCCAACGGTGAATTTAGCTACTACGGTTCTCTGCAACAGTTGAGTACAACCGTGAAAGAAGGCGATATGATCCGCCGTGGCACGCTGCTTGGCAAGGTGGGCAACAGTGGCAATTCACCCGGCCCCCATCTCCATTTTCATTTGATGGAGGGACCCAATCCCTTCATCGATCAAGGGCTACCAGTGCGGTTCAGCCATTTCAGTGCAGGTGGACAATATTTTGCCGAGCCCATGACAATCCCCACGCGCATGATCGTCATTGGGCCAGTGGACGGGGCCGCCGAGCGCGCCACGGCAGATCCAACTGCTGCAGAATCGGCCAGCGAAGGGAGCGCCGCCAATGGCAAAACGGACGCCTGATTTTGATTTTTTCACCGTTGTCGACGATGAAATGTACGATGATCTCGCGGAGCTAGCTGGCCAAAAGATTGTTCACGTTGAGCTGTGGGAAGATTCATTGGCAGAGACGCTGGAAGAGGAAGGTGATGGTGAAACCGAGCAAGTGACGGTGGATATGGATCTCTATCTCGATGGTGGTCTCTATTTTGAGCTTTACGGCACCATCTGCTATCCCGATCCCACGGCAGAGCCGCTCGTGGGTGGCTCCGTCATTGAGCAACGGCTGACCCGCCTGGTGAAACAGGATCTGTGGCTGGACGAGGTGGCCGTCGACGAAGAGGATGCGCTGGTTCTCATCCTCAGCCATCGCCACCAACCCCAGCTCTATCTCATGGTCAACGGCTGGACCTATGGTGAATGGAATGAACTGCCGGGGGCCTGAGGCCACAGTCGCGACCAAGTGACCAAACAGGCGAGCAGCCACGGAGAGGCATCAGCACAAGCGGGCCAGAATGTTGGTTGCAGGATTTGGGCAGTTGTGGTATATCTTAGGCAGAAACCTTCGCACTGAACAAACAGTCCACGATACGCGCTGCCCACATGTTTTCTCGACTCACGGGTGGGCCTGGCGACTACTACAGTAGGGCGTACATACCACGGCAGGGAATCAGACCATTCAACTTGGGTACAGGCAGCAAAACGAGTGTGGCCTGATTTACGCTGGATCTACTACATTTCAAACGGAATTTCAACGCCACTTGCTGGAGCAGTGACCAACAGCAGACAAGCCGGTAAGTGACCACACAATCTGACAGGAGAAACAAGATGATTCCCTTGAGCGCGATGAGCACGACGCGAGCGGGCAACCCTTGGTTGGCATCGGTCTATGCAGGAATTCTAACGGCAATTGCAGCCTACGCAGCCGGTTACTTCCTGCAGGCAGACCAGTTGGTGCTGTTCATAGTTGCACTGCTGTTGACCGGTATTGGCCCCGTGTTGGGCTACGCCTTTGCCACGGGCAAGGTGGGAACTAGCATTCCCGGCGTCATCGGTGGGATCATCGGTGCCATCCCTGTGATCAGCGTGATCTTGTGGCCGATTCTGGTGGGGGCCTTCACCCGCACCCAGTCGATTGGCAAGCTTTTCCTGGGCAGCCTGCTCGGTGTGGTCATTGGACTGGCCATCTTTTTTGCCATGGCATCGACCATGGGACAGGATCCAAGCTGGTTCAACGCTGGCTTCATCATTGCATTGGCAGTGTGGGCGGGCACCTGTGGCGCTGTTATGACATCCTGGGCGAAGTACTAGTACAGTACGGCGTACATACCACGGCAGGGAATCAGGCCATCCAACCTGAGTGCAAACGGCAAAACAGGTGTGGCCTGATTTACACCGGGATCTATTAAAGTAAACACCGCTGCTCACCGTTAGCAGCTCGATTGATTGGCGCTTTTCCCCAGATGTCAACGCGACTAGCGGTCCGGGTGCGTACCACATTTGGGGCCTAGACAGGACGCTCAATCTGCTCCTCTTCTGTACGTCCCCGAAAATGAGACGCACCCTAGCGGTCCAACCAAGGGCAAACAGCGCGGTAACGCATAACAATCCAACTTAGAAATAAATAGAGATTCAGGCGGGTGGCAGTTGCCACCCGCTTTTTGTTGTTTGGACTCACGCAACTTGTCGAGAAGAGCCAGCAAGCGCGTGGCCTGCTCCCCACTGGGACGCTCTGCTCGGTGCGCAAGTCATTGTTGTTTCGTTCCGTCCACAGAATGGACTATTCATTACAACAATTGTACACACTGCACAATTACAATAACAACAATTGGAAACACAAGCTCTCTTGGTGTATAATTAATGCAGATTCATTGTGCTATTACGACAGAGACGGGGAAAGCAACACGCTAGTGCTGCGCTATTTCTCCGGGCAATCAGAACGATTACCACGACTATATCGACTGCATCTGTGATCCCGACTAGTTTCACCGTGAAAAATCAAGGTGCTTATTTGACGAGTTAGGCAACATGTACAAAGGTTCTGTAACACTCGATGATATTTACCGGCTGGCTTTCCCCCCCGGAACAGAGCTACTGGTTGGCGAAAATTTACTGGATCGTTCGGTGAGTTGGGCCTGTAGTCTGCGGCCCAGCCCCCCGGCCTTCCCCAAATTAGATGGCAATGAGATTGCCCTGATCGATATGGATGACCTGCGCCGGCTCGATGCCAAAATGCCGCTGGCGCGTGTGGTGCGCAGCCTGGAAAGCGCGCGCGTTGCCGCCATTGCCGTACTCGGTCCCGTTGACAAAGAGGCAGTTGGCGTGGCCCAGGCAAGCCGCATTGCACTCTTTCGGTTGAGCGCGGCACAGCCGTTGGTGCAGACCGAACGCTCGGTGATCCGTCTCATTGTCGATCGTGGCGGTTACATCACACAACGCTCCGCCGATTTACAACACGAGCTAAACCAGATTGCGCTCGACGGTGGTGGTATTCAGCGCATTGCAGAGCACATCTCTAAATTTGTACAGCAGCCGCTCATTCTGCTCCATGAAGATGGCCAGGTGGCAACAGACAGCGGGCTGGCTGATCTGTCTGACAATCGGCGCCAGAGTATCGTGGCCAGCTTGCCCAATATCACCACCTTGCGCAGTTGGGCAGCATCACAGCCGCTTGCCACGCTGAACAAGATGGTGGGCACATTGCCACTGAACGCGGGGGCGAGTGCCACGGGCTATGATCAGGTGGTGGTCAGCCCGATTGTCGCGGTCGATTCCATCCGCGGGTACTTTCTGCTGTTGCGGCCACAGGGCAATAATCTAGAGAACATTGGCGCGGTGGAAGAGATTGCCGTTAGCCAAGGGGCGGCGTCGGCCGCGCTGGAATGGGCCAAGCAGAATGCAGTGGGGCTGGCAGAAGAGCGCATGCGCGCCGCGTTTGTGGATGAATTGCTCGCCTCGGCAATCGCCGATGAACAGGCGTGGATCCAACGCGGCTCGTCGCTCGATTACGACCTCACCCAGCCCCACGTCGCCTGGATTGTTGATGCCAAAAATGTTCCAGAATGGCCGGCACCGCTCCTGCGCTTTATCAAGGAACAAGATTGCAAGGGACAAGATTGTAACGTGCCGCTCAGTCGCCGCGAAGAAGGAATTTTGCTCTTTTGGCCCCACGACGATCCCAAAAGCGGCCGCACCCTCAAAGCCCTGGCCAATACGCTCGCCGAGAAGATCATGACGCAATACCCCAAGGCAACGGTGGTCATTGGCATTGGTCGCCCCGGAACTTCGCCCAGCAATTGGCTGCAGAGCCAGCAACAGGCACGCGAAAGTTGGCGATTGGGCAAGGAGTGGAAAGGAGCGCCCGTCACCTATTTTGGCGATCTGGGGCTCTATCAACTCCTGACAACGCTGGGCAACAGCAACGAAGCAAGCCGCTTCTACCGCAAGACGTTGGGACGTCTGTTGACCTATGATGAAAACAAAAACGCCGAACTGGTGCAGACGCTGGAAGCCTTCTTTGAGTGTCATGGCAACCTGAGCCAAACCGCGGCCCGACTCCACATCCACCGCAATACACTCACCTATCGGCTCGATCAGATCGCGACGATCACACAGCTGAATCTCGATGATGCGGATGCCCGTTTTTCGTTACAATTCTCGTTGAAGTTGCGCCCGGTGGTCAAGCCGGGATAGGGCGTCGGGAAGGGCACGATCCAAAAAGGCCAGCGGCAGGCAAACCACGTCGCCCCCGCTGGCCAGTAGCCATTACAGTCTACCAACAATTTGTTACGAAGTCTGATGGGCACCCGCGGCCAGCTCTTTGCCCAACCTACGCACCGCGGCAACACCGTCCGTGGCGGCTGCGGCTTTGACCAGTGCAGAGCCAACGATAACGCCATCGGCAATCTTGCCAACGGCCGCGGCTTGCTCACGCTCCCCAATGCCAAACCCAATCGCCAGTGGCAGATCTGTATGTTTACGTACCCGCTGCACAAAGTTCTTCAGATCGGGCGGCAGTTCGGCGCGAGCACCAGTGACGCCGGTGACACTCACCAAATAGATAAATCCAGTGGCGTGACGAGCCACAAATTTGATGCGCTCTTCGGTGCTGGTGGGGGCCAAGAACTGAATCGTTGCCAGCCCCGCTGCGTGGCAAGCCGCGCCCAACTCCTCTGCCTCTTCTGGCGGCAGGTCGGGCACGATCAGCCCATCAAAGCCGGCGGCCACGGCATCCGCAACGAACCGTTCGATGCCATAGGCAAACAGCGGATTGTAGTAGGTCATGGCGCAGAAGGGCTGCTCCACCCCGGCATCACGCAGTTCGCGCACCATGGCCAGACAGTCGCGCACGGTCGTCCCATTCATGATTGCCGTATAGGTTGCGGTCTGCACCGTGGGCCCGTCAGCCAGTGGATCACTGTGTGGGATGCCGATCTC
Organism: Caldilineaceae bacterium; assembly: GCA_965228585.1. Classification (GTDB taxonomy): domain Bacteria; phylum Chloroflexota; class Anaerolineae; order Caldilineales; family Caldilineaceae; genus JAHBVH01. The sequence continues at coordinate 906,226 of CBDDHX010000009.1, read as the reverse complement.
GAAAAGATCTGCGCCCACGTCAGCCAGTGCCTTGATCACCTCTAGCGTCACCGCGCGGTTGGGATAGCCCATGGCGTGATAGGGCATGAACGCGGCATGGTTGGCCGCTTTTGCTTTGGTAAAGACGGCGCGAATGCGCTCCAATCCAGTCATCAGCTTTTTCCTTTTCCCCATGACACCATCAACCGTTTAATGTTTCCATCACCGAATTCAGATCCTTGTCCCCGCGGCCACTCAAGTTCACGAGCATGATCTGATCCTTCTCCATTTGTGGCGCCAGCTTCAGCGCGTGGGCAATGGCGTGCGAGCTTTCCAACGCGGGAATGATCCCTTCCAAACGACAGAGTAGCTGGAAGCCTTCCATTGCCTCATCATCTGTGCAATAGGTATATTCAGTTCGTTCCAGATCACGCAGCCAGGCATGTTCAGGGCCGACGCTGGCATAATCGAGCCCTGCGCTAATGCTGTGCGTGAGGGCAATTTGGCCATCTTCATCCTGCAGCACATAGCTTTTGGTGCCCTGCAAAACACCCAGCCGCCCGATCTTTGGATCGGCAAAGCGGGCGGCATGTTCCCCGCCCTCAATGCCACGACCACCTGCTTCCACCCCAATCAGGCGCACATCTTCAAAATCCAGAAACGAATGGAAGATCCCGATCGCGTTGCTGCCGCCACCGACACACGCCACCACCACATCGGGCAGGCGACCGGGGCCATCCTCCTCCCGCATCTGGTAAACCGCTTCGCAGCCGATGATGCTCTGGAAGTCGCGCACCATGGCGGGATAGGGATGGGGGCCGAGCACACTGCCAAGCAGATAGTGGGTGTTGTGGACGTTGGTCACCCAATCGCGGATCGCTTCGTTGATGGCGTCCTTGAGCGTCTTGCTGCCACTCTCCACGCCACGCACATCGGTCCCCAACAGGCGCATGCGGAAGACATTTGGCTGCTGCCGCGCCATATCGACCGTGCCCATGTACACCACGCACTCCATGCCAAGCCAGGCGGCGACCGTTGCGGTCGCCACACCATGTTGCCCGGCACCGGTTTCGGCGACAATGCGCGTTTTGCCCATTTTGCGCTTCATGAGCAGCGCCTGGCCCAATGCATTGTTGATCTTGTGGGCGCCCGTGTGGGCCAAATCTTCGCGCTTGAGATAGATCTGTGCGCCACCAAGGTGTTCGCTCAGCCGCTTGGCATAGGTGACGGGGGTGGGGCGGCCAATGAAGGTGCGCTGCAAGTACGCCAATTCCTCCATGAATGATTTATCGTTGCGCGCCTGCAGATACGCTTCTTCCAACTCATCGAGTGCCGGCATCAATGTCTCGGGCACAAATTTACCACCGTAGGGGCCAAAACGCCCTGATTCATCGGGCATGGCGTTGTAATTGATCGTTGATTTGGATGTTAGTTCAGTCATGAAATGTCCTTGTGTTAAGACTCTATCGCTTGGCTCGTCTACCAGAAGCGCAACTTGGCCCGTGCCACCACGGAAACGATCGACCAAGTTTACACGTTGCAGCCATCATCGAATCGCTATGTAAATATCACGCCTGTTGCCGGGCAAATTGCTCTTCCACCGCGGTCCGCATCACGGCCACCGGCGGCATCTGTCCCGTCCACCGTTCAAAGGCAATCGCACCCTGCCAGATCAGCATGCCCAGTCCATTGATCGCCTGTGCACCGTCGGCTTCTGCCTTTTGCAAGAGCCGCGTGCGCGGGGGATTGTAGACGAGATCATAGACCACCTGCTCGGTGCGCAGTGCAATGGCGTCGTCCCACGGGGTACGCTCCACGTTGGGTGTCATACCCAGCGAAGTACAGTTGACCACCAGTTCCGCTTCGCTGGCCATCAGCGCCAGATCTTTTGGATCGTGGCCGGAAAGGCGGCAGCTGGGAAAAAAGGCACGCATCTCCATTGCCAGATCGTGTGCCTTTTCCACGGTGCGGTTGAGGATGGCAATGGAAAGGCAGCCCGCCTCTGCCAAGCCAAAGACGACCGCACGCGCCGATCCGCCCGCCCCCAGGATTACAGCCCGTTTGCCTGCCAACTCGACGCCATGTTCACGTAAATCGGCGATAAAACCGCGGGCGTCGGTGTTGTCGCCCGATAATTTGCCATCTGCCTCCACTCGGATCGTATTGACAGCGCCAATCGCTTCGGCCGCGGGGGTCAGCCAATCGAGGTGCGGCATCACGCTCTGTTTGTGGGGCACGGTGACGTTGGCCCCGCGCAGCCCCAACGCGGGCAGCCCCCGCACCGCAGCCCCGATCATGGTCGGATCCGCGGTGGCCACTGGCAGCGGCAGGTAACACCAATCCAACGCCAGCGCGCGGAACGCGGCATTGTGCATAGGCGGACTGATGCTGTGGCTCACTGGCCAACCAATGAGCCCGACAACTTGGGTTTTTCCCCGAATTTCCACCTGCTATTCTCCCATCCTTACTTGACCGCCCAACGCCTGCAGGGTCACCTCGAAGCCGGGGAAACTATCGGCTGTCACCTCACTGCCATAGACCGTGGTTTCGCCGTTGGCGACCAATCCGGCCACGGCCATTGCCATGGCCAACCGGTGATCGCCTTGACTTTCCACCGGCGCACCCTGGAGTTCGGTGGGGCCATCGATAATGAACCCATCGCTGGTCGGCTCGATCTTGGCACCCATTTTGCGCAACTCGCCCACGGTAGAAGCAATGCGATCAGTCTCTTTCACCCGCAATTCGGCGGCATCTTTGACAACGGTGCGCCCGCGGGCCTGGGTTGCGGCCACCGCCAACACCATCAGTTCATCGATCATTGTTACGATTCCGGCACCGCCAAAGGTGGCAGCGCGCAATTCGCTGTAATGCACCTCGAGATCCGCCACCGGTTCACCCGCTTCTTCCCGCTCATTGTGAAACCGAATCGACGCCCCCATTTGCAACAGCGCATCGATGATGCCCGTGCGGGTGGGATTGATACCAACCCCGGCAATGGTGATGCGGCTGTCGGGCACGATCGATCCTGCCACCAACAGAAACGCAGCCGACGAAATATCGCCGGGTACGGTGAGTTGCAGGCCCCGCAGCGGTGTGGTCGGGCGCTCGCTGTGGACTGTGTTGCCAATGACATCAATGGGCGCGCCCATTGCCCGCAACAGGCGCTCGGTGTGGTCGCGGGTGGGGCCAGGTTCGCGCACGATGGTTAGCCCTTTGGCATAGAGCCCCGCGAGCAAAATACTGCTCTTTACCTGTGCACTGGCCAAGGGCATTTCATACTCCACGCTCCGCAGCTGCACGGGGCGGATCCCAAGCGGGGCATAATTGCCGTGCTGGCGCCCCATGATATCTGCCCCCATCCCCTTGAGCGGGTTGACTATGCGGTTCATTGGCCGGCGGCGCAGTTGTGGCGTGCCACTGAGAAAAGTTGCAAAGGTCTGCCCCGCCAGCAGCCCGGTCAGCAGTCGAATCGTCGTGCCGGAGTTGGCACAGTCGAGCACATCGTTTGGCTCTTGCAGGCCCTGCAATCCACGGCCATGGACAGTCAGCTCGGTTGGCGTGCGCTCGGAAATCTCAACGCCCAGAGCACGCATGACACCCACTGTTGCCCGGCAGTCATGGCCATCCAGAAAATTGTGCACCACGGTCTCACCTTCGGCAATGCTGCCAAAGATCAGCGCGCGATGGCTGATTGACTTATCGCCGGGAACCGAACATTGACCGGTGAGGGAATAGCCGCTCGTGACGTTGATCTTCATAATCCTGCTTTCTAATCATTCATGGAAACCGGAGAATAGAAAATTGTCATCGACCAATCGTTCTCTATTTTCCGTTTTTTCATCCATTATTTCACGCTGTACCATTACAGTGTGGCGTAGATGTTGCGGCAGGTAATCGGGCCATAGAACCTGAGCGCGAACGACAAAATTACATGTGGCCTGATTTAGCCGGGATTTACTGTTCACATTGTTTCCACCCCGCTCGCGTTGCCTGTGAAGCAGCCAGCGTGGCGCGCAATTGCTCCTCGTCCCCATCTGTCAGCAATGCGCGCAGCCCATCGATCTGCCCGGCAAAGCGATCCAGTTGAGCCAGCACCGCCGTGCGATTGGTCATCAAAATATCCATGAACATGCGGGTATCGCTGGCGGCAACGCGGCTGGTATCACGGAAACCGCCCGCGGCCAATTGCCAGACCATCTCGTCATCTGCGCCAAACTCGGCAACAGCGTGCACGAGCGCGCTGGCCACCAGAAATGGCAAATGGCTGATGCTTGCCACCAGACGATCGTGACGCTCTGGATCCAACGTATGGGGGCGCGCACCCACCGCACGGGCCAAGTCGGTGGCCAATGCCAGCGCGTCGCAACTCGTGCGCGCCAGGGGCGTCAACACCCATGGCGCGCCGTGGTATAGCCCCGGCTCCGCCGCTTCAAAGCCGGCGGTCTCCTTGCCACACATGGGATGCCCCCCAATCGGTTGGATGCCAGCGGGCAACGCCGCCATCGCGGCACAGATCTCACTTTTGGTGCTGCCCATATCCATCACTAGTGTTCCGGGCTGCAAATGGGGCGCAACGGCTGCGAGCATATCAACGATGGTGCGGACAGGTGTCGCCAGGATCACAATGTCGGCACCGAGCACACCTGTGTGGGGATCATTGGTAGCCAGATCCACCGCTTCGGCAAAGAAGGCATCCAGCACGGTGGCCGTGCGCCGCGCCACCCCTCGTACTTCACGGCAGAGATTGCCCTGTTTCAGATCCAGGCAGAGGCTAGCGCCCATGAGCCCCAAGCCAATAACGGTGATACTGCAATCGTGCAACTGTTTCGACATGGTAATTTTTTACCGCGGTGCTTTTGAACAATCGGATAGCTATGTTCAACTGTTCATTGTTCAGAGAACGGGACAAGAGAACGGAACCAGGAATAGCACCTGATCCGTGGCGTGCGCCGCACGTGTGCGCCACCGGAATCATCTCGCGCGGGACGCGAGGGAGAGACCGGGCGGGCAGTCGAAAGGTCAAGAGGAATGGAGAGTGGCGCACGCTCGACGATGGAGAGACCTGATCCACCGGTTGCGCCGCGCCAACTTTCCACTTGACCATTAGATCTTGCGGCTAGAGTAGATCTCGTGGCTAGACCGTGCGACCAACGGCCTGGGCCAGGGGCGACAGCTCCTTGATCAGCTTGCCAAAGTCTGCTGGGGTGAGACTCTGCGCACCATCACTCCAGGCTCGCTTTGGATCGGGGTGAACCTCGATCATGAGCATATCGGCCCCCGCGGCGACCGCGGCCTTGGTAATGGCTGGCACCAAGCTGGCCATTCCCGTGCCGTGTGCTGGATCGGCGCAGACGGGCAGGTGAGACATCTCTTTCAACAGCGGCACCGCGTTGACATCAAAGGTATTGCGGGTGGCTGTCTCATAGGTGCGGATGCCCCGTTCACAGAGAATCACCTGCATGTTGCCGTTGCTCATGATGTATTCGGCCCCCATGAGCAGCTCCTGAATGGTGCCGCTGGTGCCACGTTTGAGAAAGACCGGTTTGTTCGTCTTCCCCAATGCCTTGAGCAGCGAGTAGTTCTGGTTGTTGCGCGCACCGACCTGGAAGATGTCGGTGTACTCGCCAACCAGATCGATCTCGTCCACGCTCATCACTTCGGTGATGATGGGCATGCCCGTCTCCTCGCGTGCATCGGCCAGATATTTCAGCCCCTCTTCGCCCAAGCCTTGGAAGCTGTAGGGACTGCTGCGTGGCTTGAAAGCCCCACCGCGCAGAATATCCGCGCCGGCTTCTTTCACCATGTGAGCGGTCTCAATGATCATCTCGCGGCTTTCCACGCTGCAAGGGCCGGCGATGACAGCCACTTTGGAGCCGCCAATTTTCACGCCATTCACATCAATGACGGTGCTTTCGTGGCTGAAATCACGGCTGGCCAATTTGTAGGGCTGCATGACGCGCATGGTCTTTTCCACGCCATCCATCACCTCGAAGTTGGCCTCGCTGATCATGTGTTCGTCTGCACCAATCACCCCGATGATCGTGCGTGCTTCGCCACGGCTGAGGTGTACCTTTTTGCCCAGCTCTTCCACGCGACCCACGACACTTTCAATGTGAGCCTGTGATGCCCCTTGCTTCATAACAATAATCACGACTATTTTCTCCTTCTTGTTGATTGCATTGTAAATAAGTATTTTTGTTGCCTCTTGCCAGAAGGCGCGGCCTGTCACATTTCCAGTGTCACCTATGGCTCCTCCACAGCAATTCTGGACTTACGCAACTTGTCGAGAAGAGCCACCAACCGCGTTGCTTGCTCCCCACTGGTACTCTCTTCTCGGTGCGGAAGTCATGCTGGACTTACGCAACTTGTCGAGAAGAGCCACCAACCGCGTTGCTTGCTCCCCAATGGTACGCTCTGCTCGGTGCGGAAGTCATGAGCGTAGAAGCATGCGGCAGATTTTCAGGCTCAGGCAACGGCTTCGAGATCAGCGAAGTCGGCGATGTCCTGCACATCCGGTTCGTCGATGAAGCGATCCACGGCTTCAGCAATGCGACGCAGGTCCATCATCAACTGTGAAAAGGTTTCAGTCGAAATGGTCTGGCGTCCATCGCTCAGGGCCCTTTCGGGATCGGGATGTACCTCTAGGATCAGCGCGTCGGCACCGGCAGCAACGGCTGCCTTTGCCATGGCGGGCACGTATTCGCGGTAGCCGGTGCCATGCGAGGGATCGGCGACGACGGGCAGATGGCTCGACTGCTTCAGCACGGGAATGGCGTTGAGATCGAATGTATTGCGAGTAGCGGTTTCATAGGTGCGAATGCCGCGCTCACAGAGCATGATGTTGTAGTTGCCGTTGCTGGCAATATATTCGGCACACATGAGCAGCTCTTTGAGCAAGCCGCTGATCCCGCGTTTGAGCATAACCGGTGTATCAACCTTCCCCACTGCGTTGAGCAAGCCATAATTTTGCATGTTGCGTGCCCCGATCTGCAAAATATCAGCGTATTCGGCGACGAGCGGCACCGTCTCCACCGTCATTACCTCGGTGATGATTGGCAGCCCCGTAATCTCGCGCGCCTCGGCCAGGTATTGCAGCCCTTTTTCGCCCAGGCCCTGAAAGTCGTAGGGGCTGGTGCGTGGTTTGAAGGCACCACCGCGCAATGCTTTGGCCCCCGCTTCTTTCACGGCGATCGCCACCTCGATAATGCTATCACGATCTTCAACGCTACATGGGCCAGCCATGACAATGACTTCGTTGCCACCGACGCGCACCTCGTCATTGATCTGCACAACCGAATCTTCGGGCTGGGTGGTGCGGTTGGTCAATTTATTCTGCTCCTGAATGCGCATGGTCTGTGCCACACCACCCATTTCGTCGAACACCTCGCGCGAGACACGGGTTAGATCGCCGACCAAAGCGACCACGGTTCGGCTTTCGCCATAGATTGGATGGGTTGACACACCCATCTCCTCGGCCCGCTTCATAACAGCATCCACCTCGGCCTGGCTTGTTCCAGGTTTCATAACGACAATCATTTGATTCTCCTTGTTCTCATGTACACTGTTTCACTGCAAAATTTCGTTCAAGATGATTTAAAGTAAGTGACAGCATGAACGGGAATCGGCTCTGTGCAGAGATGATTTCGTCCATTGGCAGCCATCTCAGATCTGCAACAGTTGTTGCTGCGCCTGGATCTGGCTACTTTCCACTGGCGGCGCGGCGGGATAGCTCCCCAACAACTTAACGAAAGCCGCCCGATTAAGCAGATAGACCAGAGCGTCGCCCGCGTCCTGATCCTGCCAATGGCCGTCGAAATCGACATAGAAGACATATTGCCAGGGACGGTTGCGGCGCGGACGACTCTCCAGTTTGGTCAGGTTGATCTCGCGGCGGGCAAATTCCTCCAACGCGCCGTAGAGCGAACCGGGTGTATTGGGCACAGCAAAGACAAGTGAAGTTTTGCATCGAGAAGCGCGTTCCGCCTCTCCCTTGCCTACCACAAAAAAGCGCGTGGTGTTGTGCTGGATGTCCTCGATCTCGGCTTCCACAATTTCCAGGCCATATGTCTCGGCGGCCAGTCGGCTGGCAATCACGGCCACACCCTCTTCTGGATTGGCCGCCAGATCCTTGGCACTGCCGGCGGTGTCATACCACGTTGTCGCGGTGTAGCCATTGCGGTTCATATACGTTTCGCACTGAGCCAACGCCTGGGGGTGGCTCCGCACTTCGCGAATTTTGCCCAGGTTGTCACTGGTGGTCAAGAGACAATGGTGCACACGCAACAAGATCTCGCCATGTACCCGCAGATCATGTTCCAGCAGCAGATCAAACGCTTTGTTGATGCTGCCCGCCGTTGAATTTTCTACTGGAACCGCGCCCCAATCCGCACTTCCCTTTTCCACTGCGTCAAAAATGTTTTCAAAGGCGTGACAGGGCATCGTATCCACATCGGCACCAAAGTGCTGCCGCACCGCCTCTTCTGAATAGGCACCATGTTCGCCTTGAAATGCCACAACCGTCATTGCTCTTCCTCTCTACTGTCTGACTGGATACTGTCTGATCGGGATACTGCCTGATCGGGATACCGTCTGACTGGGATAGTGCCACCACTCATCTGCTCAATGGCTCAATTGTGAATTTCCAGCTGTTCCTCGATCCACGTGGCTAGTTCCTGCATATCCTGTTCAGAAAGCACGATCGTCTTGTCCGGGCGCAAGCTGCGGGCCTCGTGGAGATAGACATGTTGGATCTCCTCCTGCGGCTTGTCGGTGTTCCAGTGCAGCAAGATGCGCACACAGCGTTGCAAGCTCCCCGGCACGCTCATTTCGTGGGCACACATCAGCGGCACATCGAGCCACCCCAGTTGGCGGGCAGCCGTTGCCGGGAAAACCGTTTTTACATCGGGCGTGGTTGTAAAGATAGCGCTGGCTACATCAGTGGGGTTGATTTCGTTCAGACGGATCATGAGCCCCAGCAGTTCACGCGTCGCTCGCAACACCGAGTCACTATCGTCCCGTTCCACGGTTGTTGCCCCACGTACACCTCGACAAACAGTCATGCTTTCTCCCTTGACTTTGGTCGACGAGTGCCAGCAGACCGCGAGGATTACTGGCACTCATTCGTCAGAATTTTGCACAAAAAAAGAGCGGGGGGCTTGCGCCATCCCCGCTCTCGTGGTTTCAGTCTGCTTTCTGGAGCTACCCAGGCATCACCGACCCCGCCGCTTGGAATGGCGCAGTGTTGGTAAAAAAATAAAAATAGCCCCAATAGAAAAACCCACGCAACAATTCGCGTGGGTTTTTGAATAGCGCAACAGAATCAGCAACAGCAGTGGTGCTAATTGATGCCCGACTATTCGATTGCAACAATTGCCGAGAGAGTTGTGCGCTCTGTTTCATGCTCTTCTTTGCATTTCTCACATTATGCTCACGTGGGGAGTCCCAAGCTCAAACAACCTGCTCCAAAAAATCGGTTGTCATTTGCCATCACTAGTTGCAATTACTAATTGCCACAACTAGTTACCACCACTAGTTATCATCGTGAAGGGATTGCCTGTGAGTCTGTGGAAGGCTTAAACTTTTTGCTGAATGAGCTAAAAGATAACATGCTTGGTTTGCATTGTCAAGCTTGAAAAAATTGGAAATCCGAAAAAGAGCAGTAGCGCCGCGAACCCAGCTGAGAACATGGGCAACGACACGTGAGACAGCAGGTGCAGCAAGCAGTGCCGATCTCCCTCGGTCTCTGTTGACATTGCAAAATTGAGCAAAGCCGCGTCAATAGCTACCAATTCAGCGGTTGAGAGCGCTTCCCACGGTCAGATGCCCAATGGATTGGCGCTTTCCCCCAATGTCAACGGGACCTAAAGTGGGCTCTGTTTGAAAACAGTAGTTCTAGCACGGGGGGAAGCTACCATTTTCAAGCCAACCGCACTGTAGTACCCCGAGCACATTTCACATCAGTATTTTCCTGTAAACCACAGATTATTTGTGAAAAATGTAGATCCCATTTTTGCTTACGTAATCCAACTTCCTTTTAGTACAATTGACCACCCATCACTGACAAATAGAGCATATTTTGGCGACGCTTGTACTATCGACAAAGTGTCAGCAATTTGTTATGATAAGCATGTGTTTAAGACTCATCGGTCTGAATTCAGCTCTATTTTCTGGCTCAAATCGCTTTCGAATCTGTTCGCACAACCATCATCCTAAATAGTTAGTTTCATTCGCCTACGCATGAAACCATTGCTACGTAACAGAAGTTTTTATCACGCCCACATACACAGGTGTGACCCGGATCAGAAAATTTGCGCCAGCAAATACGCTACATGAAAACCGATCCAAGCAGACGGGTGCGTCCCATTTTCGGGGACGTACAGAAGAGATGATTGTGAATCGATTCACCACTCGATTCACCACTCGATTCACCACTCGACTTCGTCCACTCGTAGTTGGTAGCAACAGTATCTTTCCGTAAATGGACAGTTGCAGTTATCTATCCACCTCTTGATCTTTGCATTTTAACCTTTGCGTTTTTAACCTAACAGAGAAAGCAACTAGACCTTACACGTTGCGGCGTGGGCGCACCTTCAGCGTTAGAGAACGCTGCTTTCTCGATGAGTTGCTCCCCGGTTGCCTTCTGGGCGCGTGGTAGAGGCTATTTTTTGTGTAATCACGCTCGTGTAGAGACCGTAGGTAGCAACTTGTGGTTGCTCTGTTTCGTTGAACAAGTTCAGTACTGCTCGGCGCAATGTTCTTCTCACAAACCACATCCGAAGTTGATCAACGCTGGTCGACTTCCCGTTACGCTCAACGTTGCCCTCCACCCGCCGTAGCAGATAACCTTTTACCAACACTCATCACTGTTCATAGCCTGTTACCTCTCTAGCTGACGTCACAGCTCCTGTTTGCACGATCCATGTTTGCATAGCTCTGCCTGCACATGGCTTGCTTCAACGCGCCTGACGTGGCCAGCAGAGGTAGCACTCTGTCATCATGAGAAGTAATCATGAGAAGGGGTGAACGATAAGTATGACAACGCCATAACGCTCAAGTTCTTGCCGTCACAGCCACATCGTGCCTGCCAGTTCACAGCTATTTGACCCTTCATTGACAGCGCGACGACCTCTGTGCAGAGCACAAAGACGCCGACATTGAACAATGAAGGTGGTCGACAACCGTTTTTGATTCAGAAGGAATGAACCATGCAATTCCCCCAGCGTCATCCAAAACAGAATAGTATCGTTTCCATAATTTGTAGAGTCTTCATTCTCCTGCTCAGCTTGCTGTTGGCCTTCTATCTTTTGCGTCCCATTTCAGCGTTCGCCCAGAGCAGCGATCTGTTCTGCTCGGAAGGAGCATGTGCAACATCCGGCACTCAACTGACCACCGTCGATTCGACACAAAGCGGTCTGCTCAATGCAATTCTCGGCAATCTGCTGGACACAGAAGTCCAATTATCGGCCGCCAATTGGCAGGGCCTCGCTCAGGCTGATGTGAGCCACAACGAATTGCTTGAGCAACTCGCGCTGGATCTGAGCCTTGCCAGTCCCGACGCAGCGCTGACCGCCGACCTAACTGTCAATGACCTACTCAGTGCTCTACTTACCATCGCTGATGCCGACGGTGATCTCGCGAGTGTCGCCGCCCTGCAACAGCTACAGAATCAGAGTGTGGCGCTCAATGGCACGTTTCAGCTGGGCGACTTGCTTGACCTTGATCTCGTTGTTGGTGCAGACGTTGCGGGTGAACTCAACCTGCTCGATCTCATTACCGGTTCGATTCAGCTTTTCAACCATGACAATATCGCTTCTGTAGCTGCGCCCGTCCGCATTTCGGGCAGCGACATTGGGTTGGCCGGGGTGCTCAACGAGATCGAACTTCAAGCCCAGGTTGTTGAACCACCGACCTTTGTTTGTGGCGAAGTAAACAGTGAATTCTACAGCGCCGGTATCCGTCTCAAGCTGGGCCTCGATCTGGTCGATACCACGCTCGATACAACAGCGCTCGAGGAGACGCTAGAAACACTGCTCGGTGCCACGGTAACCGTGGATATCGATGCATCCATTGGTCAGCTTGATCTCTACGCAGCGCTTGCACGGGGCCAGGGAACATTCACCTTCATTGACCATGCGACACAGGCTGTAACCGTCAACGCAGAGCCGGGTGTGGTCGATCTCTATCTCGGTGAAATTGAGGATGTGAATTTCTTCGATCGGACCCGGGCTATCAGCGCAACCACGGATCTTGAATTTGGCGACGTCGGCGCCTTCTCAATCGTCGTCAAGAGTGGATTGGCAACGGTAGCCGATGCCAGCGTGGCCATTCAAGCCCGCACTGTTGTCGAGGGTGGAAGCACGACTGCCGAGGATCTGCTCTTTACCGCGCCCTACCCCAGCACGAAATCCACAGCCACCAGCGCGAATTTTGTAGCCAACGTTGTCGATGATCTGGTCACAAATCTTGAGCTAAAACTCTCTGGCACACTTGGCACAGTGCTGGATCCGTTGGTCAACAGTACGATTCTGCCCGCACTTGTGGATCTGACCGGTGAAGCAATTACACCCGTCCTCACACCACTCTTTACAGATTTTGTCGATCCCCTGCTGGAAGGATTGGGCATTACAGTGGGTGAAATGGTTGTTACAGTCAGCGGCGTCTATAAAGTCTGTGCTGACCATGACCGCGATGGCATACCCTCCGGTGAAGAAGATCTGAATAATGACAATAATGCTGACAATGACGACACCGACAACGACGGCACGCCCAACTACCTCGACCCCGACGATGATGGCGATACCGTGCCCACCAAGGAGGAGGATCCCAACGGCAACGGCAATCCGCAGGATGACGACACCGACAGCGACAACACGCCCAACTACCTCGACCCCGACGATGACGCTGATACCGTGCCTACCAAGGAGGAAGATCCCAACGGCAACGACAATCCGCAGGATGATGACACCGACAGCGACAACACGCCCAACTACCTCGACCCCGACGATGACGCTGACACCGTGCCCACCAAGGAGGAAGATCCCAACGGCAACGACAATCCGCAGGATGATGACACCGACAGCGACAACACGCCCAACTACCTCGACCCCGACGATGACGCTGACACCGTGCCCACCAAGGAGGAAGATCCCAACGGCAACGGCAATCCGCAGGATGATGACACCGACAGCGACAACACGCCCAACTACCTCGACCCCGACGATGACGCTGATACCGTGCCCACCAAGGACGAGGATCCCAACGGCAACGGCAATCCACAGGATGATGACACCGACAGCGATAACACGCCCAACTACCTCGACCCCGACGATGACGCTGATACCGTGCCCACCAAGGAGGAAGATCCCAACGGCAACGGCAATCCGCAGGATGATGACACCGACAGCGACAACACGCCCAACTACCTCGACCCCGATGATGACGCTGACACCGTGCCCACCAAGGAGGAGGATCCCAACGGCAACGGCAATCCACAGGATGACGACACCGACAGCGACGGCACGCCCAATTACCTCGACCCCGACGATGACGCTGACACCGTGCCCACCAAGGATGAGGATCCCAACGGCAACGGCAATCCACAGGATGACGACACCGACAGCGACGGCACGCCCAATTACCTTGACCCCGATGATGACGCTGACACCGTGCCCACCAAGGACGAGGATCCCAACGGCAACGGCAATCCACAGGATGACGACACCGACAGCGACAACACGCCCAACTACCTCGACCCCGATGATGACGCTGACACCGTGCCCACCAAGGATGAGGATCCCAACGGCAACGGCAATCCACAGGATGACGACACCGACAGCGACGGCACGCCCGACTACCTCGACCCCGACGATGATGGCGACACCGTGCCCACCAAGGATGAGGATCCCAACGGCAACGGCAATCCGCAGGATGATGACACCGACGAGGACGGCACGCCCGACTACCTCGACCCCGACGATGATGGCGATACCGTGCCCACCAAGGATGAAGTGCCCGATGATGGTGGTGACGTGCAGGACAACGACAGCGACGGCGACGGCACACCCGATCATCTTGATCCGGACATCCCCACAATCGGCCGAACTCAGTCGAAAAAGATGTACTTGCCAATCGTCGTTCGCTGAGAACAGTCACAGGAGTCATTTGATCAGGGGAACCTGAGCACAATGTAGTGAGCACCGGCACGGCGAATGCACGCTGAGATTCAGGGAGGCGTATTGCTTCCCTGAATCTCATGCAGCAATGCAGCTCAGAGATGGCCCCTCAAAGATTGAGAAACACACGCTACGCAGCTGCAAGCAACCTACTGCAACCCACGACTCGTTCATCTGTGCGCTTGGCGCCGACTCCTCCTGTCTGGATCGGTGTTGATCAATTGTGTAAGCGCATGCACCCCACGCCCATCAGCAACCTGGTACAGTGGCGCTTTCCCGGAATACGTCCAACCCCGAACCATGCAAGTTGCACTCTACAAGCAGGGATGAGAAGAGCTTTGGACATTGGTTCTTTGTCGCCCTGGGCACCGGCAAGCGGATGACCGCATAAAAATGCTCCTGCTGAATTGGCACAACAAAAAGAGGAGAGGACCCACCGTAGATGAGTCCTCTCCTCTTGATTTTTGCCGACCGTGAATCAGCAGTTCAATTGAAGCCTGGTCGTGAATGTGCTCTATCCATTGTTGCGGCTCGACCCGATGAATGGGCCACCGCTGAATGTATAGCTAGCGCTCGGCCGCTGTGTGGTCCTATAGCGTGGCCCTATTCCGCGGCCAACCAACGCACGTATGTGCCACTTGGCAACTGTCGCCCCTCGGGCTCAGTCACCGTCATCTCCCCGCTCTCCATCTGCCCCGCGCGCCGTGTCACCATATCGGCCAACTGGTTTTCCAGCGTCAACGGCGTAAAGCCGGGCGTGTGACAACTGTAGAGCACAAAGAGCGCATCTTTGGCCAGAATTGCCTTGCACGCTTCGAGCAGCGGGACGAGATCATTTTCGATCTTGAAGACCTCCCCCTTGGGACCGCGGCCAAAGGAGGGCGGATCAAAAATAATGCCTTGATAGCTGTGCTTGCGCCGCTCTTCCCGTTGGACGAATTTCAAGGCATCATCTACCAGCCAGCGAATGGGCCGTTCATCCAGGCGACAGGTTTTGGCGTTCTTGCGTGCCCAATCCACAACACCTTTGGCCGCGTCGACGTGGACCACGTGAGCACCGGCTTGGCTACACGCCAACGTGCTGCCACCCGTATAGGCGAAAAGATTGAGCACGTGCAGGTTGCGGTAGCCCGTGCGCACCAAGCGCTTGCGGGTCACCTTGCGCAGCCAATTCCAGTTGTCTGCCTGCTCGGGGAACAGCCCCAGGTGGCCAAAGTTGGTCAACCGGATGTTGAACGAGATATTGTTGTACAACACGTCAAAATCTCGCTTGACCTTGCGCTGCCAATCCCAGAAACCGCTGCCATCGGAGGTCCGATTGTAGACGGCATCAGCCTTGTTCCACTCCGCCTTGGGCAGGCGCGGCGGCCAGATCGCCTGTGGTGATGGCCGCACCAAGGTATAGTCCCCCACGCGCTCCAGTTTCTGCTCATTGCCAGAATCGAGCAGCGTGTATTCATCGTTCATGGTATCTGCTGTAACATCAGGTGAATTGCTCATAGTATGCTGAGTGTAGCACAGAGCAGGCAAATTGTTGAATTACAGGCAACCGGCTTGACGCAGATCGCCTTGACGCAGATCGCCTTGACGCAGATCGCCTTGAACAGCATCCAACTGCAGGCCAAACCTTCAGCCCACCATCAGGTTGCGCAACGCAGCGACCAACGCCTCATCATGGTGGCGCCCTTGCGACGCAACGCGGATGTGATACTGATCCATTCCCTCTTTGTTGGAACAGTCGCGCACATACATGCTGTGCTCCACGAGCAGGCGGCGCTGCAACTGGCGCGCCGTCTGGTCATTATCCACCCGGAAACAGACAAAGTTGGCACCCGTGGGATAGACGGCCAGCCCATCGATCGAGCAGAGCTGCCGATAGAGCCACTGCACATCTTCGATCACCTGCAACCGCGAAGCGTGATATTCGGCATCAGTGCGGGGCAACATGCTCAGATAATATTCGGCCAATGTGTTGATATTCCAGGTGGGCAACGCCTGGCGCATTCTGGCCACCAACGCGCGATTGCCGGTGTAGGAATAGCCCAACCGCAGCCCCGGCACACCACAATGTTTGCTCATGCTCCGCACGATCACCAGATTGTCGTAGGCACCTGCCACGGGCAACAAAGTGGGGACCGTTTCCGCGGCAAAGTCAATAAATGACTCGTCCACGATTACGAGATCCAAGGTAGAGGCTTTGGCCAGAAACGCTTCCATCGTTGCGACATCGAAGAGCTGTCCGGTTGGGTTATGCGGGTTGATGATCACCGCGGCCCGCAACCGCTGCTGATGCAACCAGCCAAGGTAATTGTCGAGATCGAGCTGATAATCGTTGGCGCGCAGCAGTGGATAGCGATGCAGTCGCGCCGGCTCCAGCTTTTCCAGATATTCGCCAAAGGTCGGAATTGGCACGCCGATACTGGGCACCAGGCTGTGGCAAATTTCCGTGATCAGTTCGGTGGCGCCGTTGCCGATGATCAGATGATCGGGATCCACATGCAACACTTGCGCCAAGTAGCGTGCCCCCACCCGCGGGTTGCTCGATGGATAGGCCTTGATGAGATGGGGCAGCTGGGCAGCCAATTCCTCCACCATCGCCGGCGTTGGATAATAGGGGTTGGCAATAAAACAGAAATCCGTTACATACTTTGCTTCCTCGAACCCAACCAGATCCACCAACGCTGGTGAATGGGTCGTTTCTTCAAACAGGGCTTCGTTGATCTGCATGAACACACCTCCATTTTTCACGCTGCAAACGCACACAGAACATTGTTGCAGTAGCCCACGCACTACCCACCCAGGCCACTAGCCATGCTATAGATCCCCAACAACACAACACCATTTTGCATTGCATGCAACAAGATACAGGGGATCAACGAACCACTCCGCTCGCGCACCCAGGCCAAGACCATGCCCACGAAGAAGAGCCCAGGCAGCAGCGGCGGAATCAGATGGATCAGCGAGAAGAGCAGACCATTGATCACAATGGCCGGTGCCACCGACCAACGGCGACGCAGCACCGGGTAGAGCATGCCGCGAAAGAAGATCTCTTCGGCCAAGGGTGCCACCACCGCAATGAGGATCATCAACAGCACTAGATCCCGGAGCGAGAGCATCCCGCCGCCGGTAATTGCTTCGATCTGTGGATTCTCAAAGTCGCTGCCAACAAAGGGCAACACAAAGACCACGTTGATCAGCGCCATGCCCACCAGTTGAACGAGCGTCAACAGCGGCAAGGCAAGCAGCCAACTACCGGCGAACGAACGCCAGCCCAGCGTCTGCCACCCCCCTGCGGAGCGCCGCACGGCATAGAGATAGACGCCGAGGATCACGACGAGGTAGATGGCAATGCCCAGCACAAAGAGGGGCGTCGATGCCATATTTGTGGGGGCGGTTGCAGTATTGCCCGTTGCCACCAATACCCCCACCAACAACAGCGTCACACCAATCGTGCCCAACAGAATGAGCAGCACCGTCTTGCCAATCTCGCCCCAGCCCCACGGCACTTGTGCCACTGCGTCGCCGGGGGCAGCTCTCTGCGATTCGGTGGTGACGACAGTTGGTTCTGGCTGTTGCGCCATTCGTTCGTTGCTCATTGGTTCCTCATCTTTGCTGTGCCACTTCCAGGGTGCTATGTCCACCCCATTATGCACGTGGGGACGATCAATTGATGCAATTTCCCTACCGGTTTCTTCGCCACTTGTGGCTGCTCGTGGTTACTGCTGTTTGCTGGGCCCCGTTGACAGCTGGGTACCATTGAGATTTGGGGAAACGCACCAATCAATTGGGCCTCTAGCCGTGAGCAGCGGTCGCAACCGCTGAATTGGCAGCCGCTGACGCGGCTTTGCTCGGCTAGAGGGATCTGAAATCTCAGCTGACGCTAGCTTCGTAGCGCGCTTTGGTTTCTTCGTTGGGTGGATAGAGGCCCGGCAACGGTACATCCTGCGCCACCTCGTCCATGATCCAGCTTTCCAAACGCTCCTGCTCCAGCGCGATCTCGACAACTTCAGCGGCCATTGCAGCGGGAATCACCACTGCGCCATCCTCATCCACCACGATCAGATCATCGGGGAAGATGGCAACGCCCCCACAGCCAATCGGCTCTTGCCAGTTGACAAAAGTGAGCCCCGCCACCGAAGGCGGCGCGGCAACGCCGCTGCACCAAACGGGCAAGCCCGTTCCCTTGACGCCCGCCACGTCGCGCACCACGCCATCGGTAATCAGTGCGGTGACACCTCGCTTTTGCATGCGTGCACAGAGAATATCGCCAAAGATGCCGGCATCGGTAACGCCCATGGCATCGACAACCGCGATGCACCCCGCGGGCATGGCTTCAATCGCGGCACGGGTGGAATGCGGCGAGGCCCACGAAGCTGGGGTTGCCAGATCCGCGCGCGCGGGAATAAAGCGCATGGTAAAGGCGCGCCCAACCAGACGTGCCTGCCCCGCTTGCAATGGTTGTGGGCCGCGCATCCACACATTGCGTAGCCCCTTCTTCAGCAAAACAGTCGTGATTGTCGCCGTGGCAACCGTTGACAGCGCGGTGAGTAGTGTTGAATCTGCACTCATGAGGTTCCTTTCCATCAGCGTTTTTTTGGGGTTTCAGTCAAGTGACCAACGTATGGCATTGGCAATCAGCGTTTGGTATGCGGGTTCAAGCCAGACCTCGACATTGTGGCCGGGCGTCAAGAGAGCGACGCGCCCGTTGCCAACTGTGCGGCGCCAGCCAGCGGGCTGTTTGCCATGTTCCGAGCTGCTGGTGAGAAAAACGTCGAGATCGGGCGCGTCCACGGCCATGAAATAGTGCTCGTCCTGGCGGGTGAACGCGCTGCTGCCCGCGGTCAACTCATGTCCCGGTTGGGGAGTGATCGTCACCGGACACTGCTTGGGATGTTGCAAAAAGACGCCGCCCATGAGATTGCGCAGCGTCGTTGCATCCTGATAGCCGGCGCTGCCCGAATGGATCACGAGCAATCCACCGCCAGCTTCCACATAATTGACAAACGCCCGCTGCGTCTGCTCGGTCATCCACGCTGCTTCATCGGTGGCCGACACGTTGTTGGCCTTGGTCAGAATCACCAGCGGATGGCTTGCCATGCGCTCGGCCGACCACGCATGGGCATGCTCAATCCAATCAAATGTACAGTCCGGTTCCCGCAACGCGCCGAGCCCCTGGCGCGGTGTGGCCGCCGGGTGCCATCGATCATCACAAAGTACGAGCACTGATTGCATAATGTTCCATTTCCATCTCATGCGATCCCAAGCAGCTCGGCACACTCCCACTCTTGAAAGGCGGCTAGCAAGCATTGCATCTTGGGCCACCAATACCCGCGCGGCGCACCGTCGGCACCGTCCTGCACGGGCATCAAGAGCCAGAAGATCAGGCCCGAGCGGTAATCGGTCAAGAGTTGATCCCAGCTGTAGTGGGTGGTGCCATGGCGCAACAGGCCGTGGTGGTAGCGTTGCAGCATCGACATCTCTCGATCCAGCTGGTTGCGTTGCTGTGAGTCCCAAAAGGTGGCACAGAGATTGACCAGATCATACGCGCCCAGATCAAAGGTCGGTGACTGCCAATCGAGCAGATAGGTATGCCCAGCGCCACCGCTCTTGGGTGTGAGAAAGTTGGCAAAATAGGCATCGCCGTGGACCAACGTCAACTGCTGATTCAGCTGAAAGCGGGGCCACAGGTACGCTTCCCAATAGCCGTGCAGCCGTGACAGGATCTGCTCATAGAGCTGCCGCAGCTCTGCCGGAAACCACTGCTGCTCCTGTGCATGGAGGCGTTCCCAGGCACGCCGACGTCGGTCGAGATAACGAGCAAAGTGGTGCTCATCGCGGCTCCAATGGCCGACCACAAAAGTATCCTCATGCAGCAATGGATGTTGCCACCAATAGGCATGCAGTTGCGCCAATGTATCGACGACCGCGCCAATGACCATCTTTGCGGGAACGCCATCCTGCCTGGCTATCTGCGCAGCACGCGTAACGGGCGGGGCATGGGTTGCAGAGAGATCAGCCAGCAACAGGTAAGATTCGCCACTCGATGCATCATGGGCCGCGGCATAACAGGGGACGGTAAGGCGCGGATGGTCCGCCAACGCGGCCACTGTTTGATAGAAGCGGACTTCCACCGCGCCAGCCGCTTGGCTCCACGCGTCCGTCCCATTCTGTTTGAGCACGAAGCTCGTTGGCAGCGTGGACTCTGCTTCGCTATAGGCAACCTGCAAAAAGCTCGTCCGCGAGTTAAATGCCCCGCTCGCGCGCGCTGTCACTCGCTCCACCGTGCCGGATGCAAGGTGCCCCGCCTGGCGCAGGACCGCGGTTAGCCACGTAGCCGTTGGCGCGCCAGCGAGTGAGAGGTAGCTGCTCATCTTGCGCCCACCCCCTTGGCATCGGGAACAGCTTCCTTGGTGATCACATAGCTAGTCATGTCTGCACAATTGCATGCCAGTTCCCATCCTGCCAATTGCTTCATCCGCTGCCATTGAATGAGCTTTTGATGCCCCAGTTGTCGCCAAAACGAGACCAATCTTTGTCCACTGTGTACGCCTCCGCCTGTGCCCAACTGATTAACGGCCGCCCTGGTGAAACCAGCGACCTTGAAATATTGTACCATGGCAGGCGGGGAAAAAATCTGCTCATGGTGCTGGCGTGTCGATGGTCGCAGCCCACTACATCGCGCAACTTCATCGATGGATA
This sequence comes from Caldilineaceae bacterium, assembly GCA_965228585.1. Taxonomy (GTDB): domain Bacteria; phylum Chloroflexota; class Anaerolineae; order Caldilineales; family Caldilineaceae; genus JAHBVH01. Next base: position 885,377 of record CBDDHX010000009.1, on the reverse strand, counting down.
ACCCTTGGGTGGTCATTCTCTTCCCCCTGGAAGCCACGCGCACTTGCTCTCGCGTCGTAGTTTGACAGTCGTAGTTTGACAGTCGTAGTTTGACAGTCTTGGTTTGACAGTCGTAGTTTGACAGTCTTGGTTTGACAGTCGTAGTTTGACCGTTGGCTGTACAAATTGCCCCTTGACATAACCCGTACGCAAAGTGTTACAGTACAACTGAAACTAGCGTTAAATTTCTTTATGTTCGGGATTCGTTCAGGTAGGATCTCTTGCGTGCAGCGCACAGGTGACACGATCTGGCGCAAAATGATTTTGCTTGCACCTGTGCAACGCACTCTTTTGCACCGTGGCGAAGCTCGCAAAATTTGGGTTACGGTGTGCTGACTGTAACGTAAGTTGTATGGTGTTCGCCCCAAAATAAGTTATTGCGTTTTTTTGACCTCTCCCCAGCCGATTGTTCGTTGAGAAGATGACCGCTCCTCTGGTCACTTGGGGTGAGGCAATTTGCGCAGTACTGAACCAGCAGCGACTTGCGAAACCGAGCAGATGCTCAGGAGCATTACCTACCGGAAATCATTACTACCGGGAATCATATCGTGAACAAAGTTTCTGTACAAATACCACGGCCAGATGGAGGAGACCACATGAGTATCAACCAAGCGACTGACACCTCGGTACATCCAGTGGAGAGCAGGCCGGCAACGGAGCCGCTCGTCTGCAACCTGACTGCCATTCCGTCTGTGGCACGAGCAGAACACGCTTCCACAACAGCTGCTCTTTTTGCGGCTGTTGAAGCAGTGCAAGAGCTGCCCGATGGCTATGCTGTTCGGCTGCCCAATCAGGACGATCTGTGGTTAACAGCTGCTCGCTTCATTGACCATGAACGGCGCTGTTGTGCCTTTCTCAACTTTGAGCTGACTGTTGCACCATTCGGTGGGCCAATTTGGTTGCGGCTCACGGGTGAGCCGGGTGTCAAGCCATTGCTGCAACAGCTCTTGGAGACGCACACGCAACTGGCAACTCCACAAGCGGAAGGAACGCGGGGCAGCACGGACGAGAACACCGGCTCGGTGGCAGAGGCGCAACCGTGATCGATGTTATGCGTTCACTCTTCTATTTTCTGCTGGCTGGCCTCTGCGAGATCGGCGGTGGCTATCTGGTTTGGCTCTGGTTGCGCAGCGGTAAGAGCATCTGGTTGGGTCTACTGGGGGGCGTGGTGCTGTTTTTCTACGCCATTATACCGACGTTGCAGCCGGCATCCTTTGGTCGCGTTTACGCAGCCTATGGTGGCATCTTCATTCTGCTCTCGGTTTGGTGGGGCTGGCAGATCGATGAGGTCGTACCGGATCGGTTCGATCTAATCGGCGCAGCCATTGCACTGGTGGGTGTGTTGATCATTATGTATTGGCCGCGCTGACCAGGGGGGCAACCGTGGCAAGCTCAGCGCTGTTCGGGCGCGATCTCTTCCAGGGACCGGCCACTCGTCTCTGGCAAAGGAACCAGGAAGATCGGAATAAAAAAGAGCAGGAGCACCAGCAACGTAATTGCAACCCATGGTGTGCTGCCCATGCGCACCAGCTGCCCATGAACGGCCAGACTCGATGCGCCGCTAACGGTGGCCAATACCGTGGTGAGCCCAAGAGCCGTGGCTCGATAGGCGGTGGGGAAGAGTTCACCGCTGGTTGCGTTGAGTACCACGGTGGCACCAACACTGCTAAAGAGCAGCCCTGCCCAAAACAGCGGAAGCAACCAACCCGCGCTGTTGTAATAGGCAATGACAAAGAGGGGCATGGTGGTGAGAAAGAGCAAACTGGTCCGTTTGCGCCCCATGCCATCACTCATGCGTCCCGCGGCCATGCTACCCAGTACCGCCATAAAACCAGCACTGAGATTGAGCAACGAGATGTGCCACGGTAGCCAGCCATGTTCTTGTTGTAGATAGGTGGGATCATAGAAGAGCGCGGCATCACCACCCAGGTTAAAGAGCAGAATCACACCGGCCAACAACAGCAAGCGACCTGGGTGGGCATGGAACAACTGCCAAAGTGGCCACTGAGATGGTGATGGCGTGGGAATTTTAGTGCTAGATGCACCGGTGCTAGATACACCAGTGCCAGAGCTGATCAGCGAACGCTTTTGGGCCTGAAAACGCGTTGTTTCTGGCAGGTGGGCAATCCAGAGCGGAAGCACCAGGATGGGCAGAAATCCGATCAAGTAGAGCCCGCGCCAACCAAATGGCAATACCTCTACCAGTGCAAAGAGCAAAGCAGCCACACCCCCACCCACTGTAGAGAGTGCGGTATAGGTTCCCATGCCCCATCCACGGGCATGCGCGGGAAACTCTTCCACGATGAATACACCGGCCAGGATTGCTACCACGGTGGCAAAGAGACGCACACCAAACTGGCAAATCACAAAGACGGTTGTGGTTGGTGCGAGCGCGCTGGCACCGGTTGAGAGGGTGAAAATTAGAAAGGAGATGATCAAGAGTCGGCGACGACCCCACTGATCAGCAGCCAATGCAAAGCCAATGGCCGGTAGCGACCCCAACTTTATCACGGCACCGACATTGCTTAGCTCTGTCAGTGGAATCTTCAAACTCTGTGCGATCTGGGGCAAGGCAAGCTGCAGGAGCGCCAGATCATAGACACCAATCAGCGCGGCAAGGGCCACCAACCACAAAATCGTCCAATGACGATCGTTCAGGGCCAGCTGTTCGGTGGCGAAATAGAGCCGTAGACGTTCGGGACCAGAGCCAGAGCTATCCAAGCAGACGCATCCTTCTCTTCTACACCCTCAGTTTACAGGGCATAACATGCCACGCCCCATGTCACGCAACATAATCGACCGCGAACATTGCTCATGGCACGGTAGCCCAACAGCTGCGCGCGTGGAACATCTTTGCACCATTTCGCCAAACGCTGCCCAACGCCAATGCCCTATTCCGCGCCAAAGGGATAGTGATCGACCAGATCCGCAATCGCTTCGATCTGCACAGAGATCTCCCGTTCGTCCGCGGCATCCAATGTCTGCGCTGCTACGGGTGCGCGTTCCACCGTTGATGTAAAGACCCCACGCCGCTTGAGGATGTAGCGCATGAACGGATGGTTCTCCAGATTGATCAGCGGCAACAGGCGCGTGTGCATGGCACGCGCCTTGGCCTCGTCACCAGCCCACCAGAGCTCCATCACCTTGGCGAGCAGATCGGCAATTTCACAGGCGGGCATACAGCCATCCGCGCCACGGATCAGTTCATCGGGTAAAAATTTACCTGCCGCGCCACCAAAGATCGTCTTCACCTTATCCCCCACCAGATCGTAGACCTCGGCAATGTGTTTGGGGCCGGGCGGGCGTTCTTCTTTGATGTACTCGATCGAGGGCACCTCTTCGATCAAGCCGGCGATCTGTTCGCCAGTCAGTGGGGCATACATGCCCGCGTTCTGCAACATGATGGGGCCATCATAGTTGTCGGCCATGCGCCGGAACATCTCCATGGCAAGCTCTTGATTGGTACGTGCCGGGGCCATGGCAATAATCGCGTCGGCGCCCGCCTTTTGCGCGGCGCGGGCAAAGAGCAACACTTGTGGCAGCGACACCCCGGAACAGCCAAAGACGACCGGCAGCCGGCCGTTGACCTCTTCCAGCACAGCGTCCAACCCGCGGATGCGCTCTTCCTCGCCCAAGAAGTAGAACTCACCGACCATGACCGGCCAGACGATGCCATGTTGGCCGCTGGTGCAACAGAAGTTGGCGGCGGCTTTGAGATCGGGAATGTGGATCTCATAATCTTCGGTGTAGGGCGTTGGCAACAGGCCAAAGCAGCCCTTCAAATGATCGAAACGTGCCATGATTTCTCCTGATTCTGTAGGTATGCTGTGCGTAGCTTTGATCGGTCGAACCGATGCGCTTCCACGCTGTTGATGATTGGTACGCTCCCCATTGGGAGTTGTTCGCATTGGGTTGTACGGAAAGTTCGCTAGGGCCACCACCGCACAAGCATAGAGAGCAAGCAAATAGATCTTGCACCTTGCGGGGTGCACATTCTCTCATGCGCACGCCCAGCGTTAGAGAACGCTCATTCCTCCATTGTGCAACATGTAAATGATTTCTCGATTAACTCGCTGCTCTTGCAGCACCTGTTACCCTGTTTGCAACGGCAATTTCATCCCCACGTGGGTCTTCTGGAAACCGAGCCGCTCGTAAAATCGATGGGCGTCGGCACGGCTGGCGTGGGTGGTCAGCTGGGCCATGTAACAGCCGCGCTCGGTTGCCCTGATCAAGGTCCACTCCATCAAACGACGCCCAATGCCTTGTGAACGCAGGGCGGAATCGACGCGCACGCTTTCAATGAGCGCGCGCCAGCCACCCTGGTGCGAAAGTGACGGAATGTAGGTCAGTTGCAACATGCCAACGACGCGTTCACCCCACATGGCGACAATCAGTTCGTTGTTGGGATCGCTATCGATAGCTGCAAAGGCGTCATGGTAGGCTTGGGGCAGCGGGTCGGTCAGCTTTTCCCGCTGGGCACCCAATGCATCATCCGCCAACATGGCCACCAGTTGGGGCAGATCGGCTCGGGTGGCCATGCGAAAGTACAGAGCTTCTACCGTCATGGACGCCCCCTACTCCGGCCAGCGATCGTCGGGACGCCAGAAGCCAAGTTTCGGGCTGTTCCATTCTTCGGTGGAGAGGAACATTGTTCCCGGTGTGCGCAAGTTGGCTTCGATCGCCTCCAGATTCAGGTCCACGCCCAGCCCGGGCTTTTCCGGTACGTTGACATAGCCGTCGGCCATGTAATCGTCATCCATGCCGGTGACCAAGCTCTCCCAGAAGGGCAGATCGAGGCCATGATGCTCCAGGGAGACAAAGCTGGGAATTGCCGCGGCACAGTGCACGTTGGCCATGAATCCAATGGGCGAGCCAGCACAGTGCAGGGCCGTGGGAATGCCATAGCGTTCGCCATAATCGGCGATCTTTTTCGTCTCCATCATGCCGCCAGAGGTGAGCAGATCCGGGTGCAGAATATCGATGGCTCGCTGCTCGATCCACTCGCGAAAGCCATCCCAGAGATAGAGTTCTTCGCCCGCGGCAATGGGCGTGCGCAGCGCGTCGGCGACCTTTTTGTGGCCAGCCAGATCATGCCAAGGCATGGGATCTTCGATCCAGGCGAGGTGGAAGGGTTCCCACGCTTCGCCGAGGCGGATCATCTCATCGGCGGTGAGGTAGCCGTGGCCAAAGTGATCGGTGCAGAGCGAGACATCATCGCCGACTGCCTCGCGAATGGCCGCGACGATCTCCACCGATGCGGCGATTCCCCGCTCCGTCAAGCGTGCGCCGGGGCCGGTGCCCGGTGCACGTCCACCGCGACCAAGGCCATACTCGCCCTCGGTGCGGCTGCCGATTAGCGCGCCGGGCGTTGTCTCAAAGAGCTTGGGACGAATGTCGAATTTGATGAAGGTGAGACCCAACGCCTTGCGCCCCGCCAACGCTTGTCGGTAGCCCTCCACGGTTGGTTCATTGGGCGCGGGCGTGTCGGCATAGAGCCGCACCTTGTCGCGATATTTACCCCCGAGCAGTTGATAACAGGGAACACCGTAGACCTTGCCGACGAGATCCCAGAGCGCGATCTCCAGGCCAGAGACACCGCCCCCTTCGCGGCCCCAATTGCCAAATTTTTTGATGGCGCGGAAGATCATGTCGACATTGCAGGGATTTTCGCCCAACAACATGCTCTTGAACTGCAACGCGTTTTCGCGGTGCCCAGCATCCCGCACCTCACCCAACCCATAGATGCCCTGGTTGGTGTCGATGCGAATAATTGGATAGTCGTAATTGCTGGCCACGACGGCTATGCGAATATCAGTGATCTTCAGATCGCTTGGGCTTGAGTGGGTGCGGATGGCGTTCTCCACCTGTCCCTGCGCTTCGGTTGTGGATGAATTCTGTGACACAATCGGCTCCGGTCTCCTATCTTGTGGTGATTTGTGGTTGGTTATCAACAACATGGCTTACGCACTGAGAAGAGCTTACCAGTGGAGAGCAGGCAACGCGGTTGGTAGCTCTTCTCGACAAGTTGCATAAGTCCAGAATAATTGTCAACTGTAGTTGTCGAGTTGTCAAGCAAGCGCAAAATGGGCACGAAAGATTGGCAATAAGCACTTTCCCACGGGTGAAAAGAGGAGGGCCAGGAAATAGAAATGCTGTTCCAGTCAAAGGTTGTCGTTCAAGGGTGCGTCCTATTTTCGGGGATGTACAGAAGAGGGACAGATTGGGCGTCCGGTCTAGGCCCCAAATGTGGTACCCACCCGTCGTTCACAGCAATTCTCAATATGAAATTTTGTAGGGAAAGCATACAACTTTTCGGTAAGTTTAGGATGATCTTTCCCACTGCAACACGATTACTGTGCCACAATTAGGGCCGAAGACAATTGATGAATGTCATATTGAGAATTCCTGCGTCGTTCAAATGTAGCTTGAAAAACACCCACAATTGATATATACTGGAAAATGTTGCCCATCTCTGCTCATGCACGTGAGCCCACCTCAACCTGCCCGAAGTGACCACAAATGAATAACGAACCTGCTATCCAAACAGAAGGTGGCGCTGTCGTCCAAGGTCCTGTCCATCTGCAAGACGGGGATTTTGTCGGGCGCGACAAGATCATCCATCAGCTCACTCAGTTCGTTCAACAGATCCAAGCAACCAGCCCGAGTGAAGAAGCGGCCAAAGCACATGCCCTCGCCCTGCAACAGTTGGCAGAAAGTGTACGTGGCTATGTTGAACGGATTGGCACAACAGCTGCTGATCAAGAGGATGCCATCCAGGGTGGCCCTTATCGGGGTCTCCTGCATTACACCATTCGCGATGCAGAGATCTTTTACGGACGTGACCAAGCCATCGCCACATTGTGCCAACATCTACAGCGCAATCCCCTGACCGTCCTGCAATCTGAATCTGGCGCGGGTAAAAGTTCGCTGCTCCGAGCCGGGCTTGCGCATGCGCTCCTAACGGATGGCTCACTCCCAATTGTCCTGCGCCCTCACAACAGGTCGCCCAAGCTGCAGATTCAACAGACGCTGTTGCCAGATTTTGCAGCCACCCCAACCTGGCGCGACACAACGTTACGCTATTTTCTCCACCAGGTTGTGCACACCCTTGGCCCGAATGCCACGCTCTACATTCTGTTGGATCAATTTGAAGAATTTTTCACCTTGGATCTATCGGAGGAAGAACGTCAGCAATTTATTACCGAACTGGCGGAATGTCTGGAAGACGATACGTTACGGGTCAAATGGCTGTTGGCCCTACGCAGCGAATATTTTGGCAGGCTGGCAACCTTCCGCCCTCAGATCGAGCCATTCCACAATGACTATCGACTGGAGCGCTTGCGCCGTGAGAATGTGCTGGAGGTCATCAATCGTCCGGTGCAGCTGATTGGCGTCGCGTATGAAGCAGCGCTCCAGGAGCAGCTGCTACAGGCGTTATCCAGTGCGGATGGCCAATGGTTTGCCCCGGCCCAGATCCAGTTGATCTGCACGTCACTCTACGAAGCATTTTTGGCAGAGCAGACAGCCGCGCCAGCAGCGCCAAAGGTGATTACGCTGGCGCTCTATGAACGGGAAGGGGGTGTCCACGGAATCTTGGGCAACCATCTGCAACGGGTGCTCAATCGGCGCTTCGCTCAAGAAGATGAACGCGATCTGGCCAGACAGATCCTGATTGCACTCGTCACGCCTACCCAGGAGCGGGAGCGTCTCACCTATACACAGCTTGCAGACCGCGTGCTCCCCAAATCCCAGATCCCAGAGAAGCTACCCACGAGCCTGCATGAGCTGCAACAGAGCCGGCTACTCACGGTGGAGAAGGAAGATTACGCCCCAACCGCCTACTACGAATTGGCCCACGATCTATTGGTCAATGAGATCCAGATCGATCCCGAGATTGAGATGCAAAAGGTTGCGCAGGAATTGCTCGACCGTGAAAGCGAGGCACACGGGCGATTTCAGACCTTGTTGCGTGTGGACAAGTTCAATTTGATCAAGACGCAAGAACATCATCTTCATGTTAACGAGGATGCCCAGCATTTATTGGTAGCCAGTGAAGCGGCCATTCATGCCGAAGTGCGTGAAAAAGAGAACCGAATCCGACTGCTGATTGGCGCCTCGCTGTTGGCCGTGGTGCTGGCCGTGGCAGCCACGCTCTTTGGCCTGCAAGCCAACGCACGCGAAGCAGAGAGCCGCTCCCAATCACTGGCCGCCCGGTCGATCCTCATGTTGGAGCAAGACGCGGAAGAGAGTTTGCGCCTGGCGCTCGAAGCCAGCGAGATCAAACACACGGTTGCCGCAGAAGAGGCATTGCGCCAGAGCTTGCATGAATACCGGGTGGTGCGCCAGGTTACCCATGGCGTAACGACGAGCATCAAGAGTAGCTTCAACAACGATCGAACGTTGGTGGCCATCGCCGGACAATCGGGCAAAATTGAAGTGCGGGTGCCCCAGAGTGGCGAGTTACGTCAATCATTCAAGCATGATGCCGCAATTACTCACCTTCAGTTCTTTCCTACCAGCGACCAGTGGTTGCTTGCCGCCAACCGCAAGGGCGAGACGATCATTCACAATGTCATCACTGGTGCCACCGAATTCGTCGACCAAAGTCCCTTCCCAGGGGAAACTACAGCAATTGCGGTGAGTCCCAATGAAGTCTATCTAGCCCTTGGCCAGATTGCCAGTCAGTCGATGCGAATTCTGGATTTGCAACAGAACAAACAAGTCGGGCAGTTGGAAGGACTCATCCCCTACAAACTGATCTTTAGCGATATCAGTAACTATCACTATCTCGTTGCTGGCGGTGCGGATGGCAAGCTGCATCTGATGGACCTTGCACAGGGAATCGTTGGGCCGTGGCAGGGCCACGAGAACTGGATCATGGATGTTGTCTTTCATCCAACCCTGCCACTATTTGCAAGTGGCGGCCAGGACAAGCTCATCCGGGTTTGGGGGCTCCCAACGTCGGGCATCACCACAGAGTATTTGGCAGACATTCGTGATGATCCAGCAGAGTTGATGCGCTTTGAATTTGATGAGATCAACGGCACCATCACGGCGCTGGCCTTCAACCACGATGGTTCCTGTCTCGCCGCGGCGGGCGAAGATGGTTCGGTGGCGCTTTGGTATGTGGCAGAGCAACCCCATCTCTGGTTGAAGCCAGGCCAGCATGTTCTGAGTCTCCATGGCCACACCAAGCTCACCCATGGGTTGGCCTTTGGCGTGGCTGATGATACGGCAGCGGCTGCGCCGACCGAGGCCTGTGGGAAAAAACTGTATACCAGCAGCGACGACGGCACGATTCGACAGTGGAACATTGGGGTGACGCAGGAAATTCAGACGCTGACAGCCCACGCCGAGCCAGTTGAACAGGTGACATTTAGTCCAGATGGACGTTTTTTGGCCACTGCCAGCGACGATGGAACTGCCCGGATCTTTGCAGCCTCTGCCGAACATCAGTTCAGCCCCCATCATACTATCACCCATGCGGCCCGGGTGGATGATATTGCCTTTAGCCACGATGGCAATCACGTGGTGACGGCGAGTAGAGATGGCGATGCGACAGTGGTTGCAATGGCAGATCCCCTGAGCGAGCGGCGCTTTTCTCACCCTGGCAGGCGCTACAGCGCCAGCTTTACCCCGGATGGCAGCTCGATTGTCACGGTGGGCGATCAGGCAGCAACTGTGGGCAAAGGGGAGCCCCCTACCGGTTCCCCTGGCAACATCAGCTTGTGGAACATTGAGACGCAAGAGCAGATCTCACAGAAAATCCATGACGACCAGATCTATCACATTGTACCACGTCTCAATGGCTCCAATTCAAATGGCATGCAGTTTGTAACTGCAAGCCGTGATGGCACTGCAAAAGTCATGACGTTGACAGCTGCCCACTTTGTCGAATCAACTGTTTTTCCACATTCGGGTGAAGCAGCAGTGGGTGATGCTATTGTTGGACAGCGGGATAGCAAGCGGTTATTCACGGCAACATTTATGGGCGAGGTACTTGTCTGGTCGCTCAAAGATGGGGCACAGCTCGATGCCATTCAAGCCCATCGGGGCCCCATTTATGGGCTTGCAACCGGCGTTGCGCCGAACAAACGTCCCCTGTTGGCAACCGCCAGTGGCGATGGCGTTGTCCGTTTGTGGGATGAAGAGACGCTAGATCCGATCAGCACATTGCCGGGCCATCTCGATGGGGTGAACAGCGTCAGCTTCCACCCCGCAGCCCCCTTGGTTGCCACGGCCAGCGACGATGGCACCGTGCGCATCTACACCCTTGCCTTGGAAACGTTACAGGAACTGGCACGCCAACGGTTGGCAGAGGCGCACAGTACAGAGTAGCCAGTACAGAGTAGCCAGTACAGAACATATCGGTCCATAGCAGATAAAGCAGACGCAAGAAAGGAAGATCAAGATGGCGCACCATCGATCAACAGCCCTGCCCCGCATGATTATTGTCCTTGTCAGTATGCTGTTCCTGCTTACGTTCAACGCTTGCATTACCGCCAATGAGCCAGAGATTATGCCAGAGATGATGCCAGAGATGATGCCAGAGGAATTAGCCTGGCCGGAAGAGAATATTCGGATCGCACTAGAGAATGACATTAGCACGCTGGATCCATGGCTCATTCGTGCAGTGGATGTTCACGCCGCGGTTTGGCCGCTGTACGATGGGCTGTTGCGTCTGGATAAAGAGGAGAACCAGATTCAGCCTGGATTGGCAACTCATCTGACGGTTGACCCAGCCTACACTGAATACACGGTTCATCTACGCGAAGGAGTTCGCTTTCACAATCAGGAACTGATGACAGCCGAGAGTGTGCGCTATTCCTTCCAGCGTGAGGCCTTTAGCAACACGGTTAGCATCGCTGTGGCCGAGCTAGAAATTATCGACCAACAGACAGTTCGGCTTGTCCCAGCAGAATATTTACGGGGGGAAGAGAATCTGAGCGCTTTGCTCTCGCTCCTGGTGCGTTGGCCAATCGTCCCTGCGGGATACATTGCCGAGGTGGGCGAAGAAGAATTTCAGCAACATCCGATTGGCACGGGTCCCTATCAGCTCTATGCATGGGATCAAGCCAACGGTTCGCTGCAATTGATACCCTTTGATGATTACTGGGGTGGGGCGGTGGCGGAGAGACAGGCACTGCACTTTCAGGTGATGACCATGGAGGAACGGATTGCAGCCTTACTGGAACAAGAGTTTGCGGCATTGCTCTACCCAAGCCGAGAGGAAGTTGACCAGCTCGCAGCTAGCTTGGCGATGTTTCGGACAAAAGAGGAACCTGCCCTCAGCATCACAACAATTGCCTTGCCAGCGATAGATGAGAACTCGTCCCATCCCCTCGCCCAGCAGTGGGTCCAGGACTATCTAAAGGAGAGCATTGGCGTTGAAAACATCGGTCTAGACCGCATCAACCAGGTGCAACCAGATTCATCCATTAATCTTTGGGATTCTTCCGCTGAACTCGCCAATCAGCTGAATCGACCCACGGCTGATCCAACGCGAGCCTGGCAGGAATTTCAAAACGCAGATCCAGCCGCGACCGATGAATTGGTGCTACCGTGGGTGGTACAAAGTGAGTCAGCCAACAATGTGATTACCGAGCTAATTGAAGAACGGTTGAACTCCCAGGTTCAGTTTGATCAACAGGTAGCCACCGAATGGCCAACAAATGAGCCCGCGCTCACAGAATCGACCTGGCAGCTACTTGCCACAGGCACAATCATCGGCAATCCCCCCGGAATGTTGACGAGAGAGGATCCACTGGTGCTGTTTCAAGAACAAACGCTGATCAACCTGATTCGCGAAGAGATGGTATCCATTTATGGCGGCTTGCTCGACGATCCAGTCATACAATCCAATTTGGGATTTATTGATGAGTTTAACCCAGGCTGTGGGGTCTGTAATGATGATGGTGGTCCTGCTGGGACAAGTGGTATAATAACAGGTGGCTCAGGTTCCCCCACGGCATCAGGCGCAGAGGACGGGGTTGCAAATCCAGGGATAATACTCAATCCAGCAAGGCCCACAGTTCAACCAGGGTTGATTGAAGGGCCAACACCCACACCAACACCCACACCAACACCGACCGCAACAACTGAAAGCGGATAGAGCAACGTAGCGACAGCTAATTCTGGCCAAGGGTGATGTTCTTACTGCCAAACTATCATCAGATGTGTTCGAGTGCGTTAAGTGGCCGAGGTCGAATTGAACCCCACCCGCGGTGCGTACTCGCGCCAATCTCTACCCGCACCGACACAGCATTGCCCCGGCCGTTGCGGCTGAGGTTGAACTTCCATTGCGGAGAGGCTATACTGGTAGAGTAAACATACCACGATTCAGCCTTGACACATGAAGTCTATTCACGCAGTGAAGGGAACCACACCATGCAAAGCAAACAATTACCCGACGGCACCATGATCCCCGTAATCGGCCTGGGGATGTGGGATTATGGCGGTGGCAGAGAGGCAGATTACAGCCATGACGACGCTGAGCTCGAAGCGTTACAGAATGCCATCGAGATCGGCTATCGCCACTTTGACACGGCCGAAATGTATGCCAGTGGTCACTCGGAAGAGTTGCTGGGCCGAGCGTTGCAGGATCACAGCCGCGGCGACTTTTTCATCACCACCAAAGTCTCGGGCGGCAATGTTGGCCATGACGATCTGTTGGCCGCCTGTGATCGCAGCTTGCAGCGGCTACAGACCGATTATATTGACCTCTACCTGATCCACTGGCCCAACGAGAGTGTTCCAATCAGCGAAAGCATGCGTGCCATGAACAAGCTCGTCGCAGATGGCAAGATCCGGCGAGTGGGGGTCAGCAACTTTGGGCGCGATCTGTTGCAGCAAGCAGTCGAGCTCTGCGCAACGCCGCTGGCCACCAATCAGGTGCACTTCAACCTGTTGCACCGCGAGTACGTTGAAAATGGCGTGCTTGCCTACTGCCAGGAGCAGCAGATCTCGGTAACGGCCTACTCCCCCGTCAAGGATGGGGTGCTGGAGAACAGCACGGTCCAGCAGATTGCGCAACAGAAGAACGCCACAGCCGCCCAAATCGCGATCCAGTGGTTGATTCAACAGCCACAGGTGATCACCATTCCCAAATCGAGCAACGCAGAGCGGCAGCAAGAAAATTGGGACGCGGCCACCATCACCCTGAGCGCGGCGGAGATCCAGCAACTCGACGCCCTCGCCTAGTTTCTTCGGCTGGCATTGCCCCGTTCGCCGGGGCGTTCTCCACCCCGGCGAACCTCTCCCCGCGCCTCTCTGTACGCACCTTACTGCACACGATTCTCCTCAATGTACTCCCAGTTGATCTGGTAGCCCATGCCCGGCTCCTGTGAGAGATGCACGTAGCCTTCTGCATCCATCGGATCGCCAATGGCGTGCAGATAGGGGGGCGGTGTCTCATAATCCACACCGGGTGCCAGCAATCCCCGTTCGTAATATTCACAGATATCCTCGCTCGCTGCGCCGAGCAGTTGCAGGTTGGCAAAGCCGCTCATGTGCACCTCGCAGCGCACCCCAAAGGCTTCGCAGATCGCTTGCATCTTGCGTACGCCCGTGACCCCACCGCGCAGCACGTCGATCCGCGTCATATCCGACGCGCCGCGGTGGATCCAGTCGGCTCGGGTATAGAAGCTACCGGCGGCAATCTCTGGCGAGAGAATGGGAATTTCCAGCTCGCGGGTCAGCTTTTCATAGGTGGTAACACGATATTCGGGCATGGGATGCTCGAACCAGTAAAAGTTGAGTTTTTCCAGTGCGCGCCCAACCTTGTACGCTTCCTCGTAGGTGCGGTAGGTGCCCCACGGATCAAAGCTGAGGACCATCTCATCGCCCACGGCCTCGCGCACGGCATGGCACGCTTCAATGTCGGCCTTGATGTGCGAGGGTCGCCCCGGATCCGCCCGCTGCGTGTCGGGATCCCAGAAGTAGTAGGGGTGGATCTTGTAATGGGTGTAGCCTTGATTCTTGCAGTCGAGCGCGTGTTGTGCGTAGACCGCTGGTGACCCCAAGTTGGGAAAGGTGCTGGCATAGGCTTTCACCTTTTCGCGACAGCCGCCCAGCAACTTATAGAGCGGCAGCCCAAAGTGGCGCGCCTGCAGATCCCACAGCGCCATGTCGATGACGCTGAGCAGATTCTCTTCCGTGTTGGCCGTCCAGAGCCAGTGCCAAAACTTTTCGCGATCAAAGGGATCGTGGCCGACCAGCAAATTTTTGAAGCGCCCCTCTAGCAACCGTCGCTGATCCGGCGGCAGCCCATCGGCGTCACCGTGGCCGTGGCCACCAAAGTAGTAGCCTTCAGCCCCTTCGTCGGTGACGATTTTGGTGAGCGTCTGTACAACATCAACTGCTTCATAGGTGCTGCCGGCGCGATAACCTTGCCGCCGCACGCGAAACGGAATCACTTGCAGATCGCTTATTTTCATGGGTGGGTTCCAATTCTATTGAGGATACAACGCATCCAGTAACTGCTGCAGTTCCCGTTGAATCAGTGGATCGACCGGTGGCGCGGGGCTGCGCACGGTTGCGGTGCGAATGATGCCGCGGTGGACCAAGAGCGCCTTGTGGACCGCGTAGAAGAGACCGTTGCTCTGACCAGCAAGACGGCTAATCGGCACGAGCTCTTTGTAGAAGCGGTCAAACGCGGCAGCTTCATCGCCGGCCTGACAGAGATCCCAAATGGCCACAAAGGCTTCTGGTTGGGTGCAGAAGGGCATGGTGCCAACCGAGCCGCGGCGCAGCTCTTCGATGAAATAGCCACCACCCGCGCCACCAAAGATCGTCAGCACGTCGCCCGCGGCCTCTGCCATCGCGGCCACTTTCGCGGTGATTGGCGCGCTCTCGACCTTGATATATTGCACCCACTCGCACACCTCGGCAATCTCGCGCGCCAGCCCCGCGGGAATGGTCGCGGTGGCCACATCCTGCAGAAAAATGGGAATGTTGACCGCGTCGGAGATCCGGCGATAGTAATCGAGCACCTCCGGCCCGGTGGTGGGCATGAAGGAGGGCGGCAGGATCATGAGGGCATCCGCGCCCAGTTCCTCGGCACGGCGGCTGTAGAGCACGGCCAGATCGGTGCCGGGCGCGCCGCTGTTGATCACCACGGGCACCCGGCCATTGACCTGATCGACCACGATTGTGGTCACCTGGTCCCGCTCTGCTTCGGATAGCTTGAAGATTTCGCTGCCCAGCGCCACGCCCAGACCGTGGACACCGGCGTCAATATTGAAGTCGATCAGGCGACGCAGGCTCTCTTCATCGATGCCGCCCGCTTCGTCAAATGGCGTGACAAGAATGGGATAGACGCCACGCATGGGTTGGTTCGTCATGGGGTTCCTCTTTGTTATTCTGTTACTCTTTGTTCTTTATTACTGGGTTGCCGCGACTCGTGAGCTATCTGGTTCATAGAGATAGCAGGCCGCGTATTGATCCGGGGCCACCACATAGTCCGGTGGTGGGGCCTCCAAACAACGGTCCATGGCATGGGGGCAACGGCTATAGAACTTGCAGCCGCTTGACGCGGTCATCACCACTTCTTCCGAGGCCGATGATCGACTGCGCCCCTCCCAGCGAACATCGGGATCGGGTATGGTAATGGAACTGACGAGCAGTTGGGTGTAGGGTCAATATGACGCTCTCTCGGAGATGCCGGTCATCTCCCAGAGAGCGTCATTCCACCTTCTGGACTGATGGGTAAAGCAAATAGACCTTGCACCTTGCGGAGTGCGCATTCTCTACTGCGCACCTCCAGCGTTAGAAAACGATCTCTCCACGATTGTGCGACTTTTAACTGATTTCTCTACAAACTCCAGACAGGGGAGGGGTCAAAAAAAGCGAAACACTTATTTTACTCAGCAATAAGTGTCTGTCCCGAAATTCTCGGCACCAGCGTGGCCGGCCGGAGATGTTTCAAGCACCACGACCGAATTTCAGGGTAGGTGTTAGGTTCGACTGACGGGATCGTTCGTGGCCGCGCGAAAGTGGGGCATGATCTCCGTTGCAAAGAGCTGCAACCCATCGCGGCGCGGCGCGTCCATCATCCAAAGCATGAAGTGGGTGATGCCCAGGTCGATATATGCCTGTAGCCGCGCTCGAACCTGCTCCGGCGTGCCAATGATGTGCTGTTCTGCAAGGGAAGGAGGCAGCAGCTCGGTCTCTCCGGCCACGAATGCAACCACGTCCGCGGGGTACGATTCATCCGGGGCATGGGCCATCATCTCCTGCAGCCGCGCGCGTAGCGTAGCTTGGTCCGGCGCGATCAGCAGCTGGGTTTCCAGGCTACGCTCGATCACCGCGATCGGCCGACCGGCCGCGTCGCAGGCCGATTCTAGCTCGGCCAGCAGCGCTTGCACCTGTTCGACTGTGGCAGGGGTCGTGTTCCAGCCCTGGCCATATTCGGCACAAGCTTTGAGAATGGCCGGATGATTGCGGCCAAACCAGATTGGCGGGTGGGGCTGTTGCACCGGCAGCGGCGTGGCCGTTGCTTGCTCGAATTGATAGTAGTGACCCTGAAAATCGACTGGCTCGCGCGCCTGCCAGAGCAATCGTGCGATCTCGGCGCCCTCCAGCGTGCGGGCCACTGCCTCATCGAGTTCTGGCGGGAAGGGTAAGCCATAGGCAAGGTGCTCGGCTTTGCCATAGGCTGGATCGGCAAAGAAGAGAAAACGGCCACCAGAAATTTGATCGAGCGTTGCCATCATTTTCGCAGTCACGGTGGGATGGCGAAAGAAATGGGCTTGGTGAATGAGCCCAAGCCGCGCTTGCCGAGTACAGCCAGCCAACGCAGCGAGCGTTGTCCACCCTTCGAGAATCGCATTCTCTTTGCCGAGCATCAGGTGATCGGCAACCCAGAGATCGTCGTAGCCGAGCGCGTCGGCCGCTTGCGCCATGGCCATTGTGGTGGCCGTGTCGAGCGTGGCATAGTTGGCCGTGCGAAAGAGCCGTCCGCCGGGTGAAGCAAAGATGGGTACACAAAAACCAAAACGAATGGGATGCATCGCTTACGCTCCTTTTCGATTCGCCTGCACGCGCGGTGTCAGATCATAATGCGTCTCGTGGCCCTGCAGGAAACGCGCCAGCTCATCGACCACCAGGGCGAAGAAGGGACGATAGGGATCGCCGGTGTGCGCGCCAACGTGGGGGCTGAGAAAGACATTCGGCAAATGGATGATCTCGCTCTCCGCTGGAATCGGCTCGGGATCGAAAACGTCCAGACCGGCGATGATATCACCCCGTTTCAACCGCGCGATCAACGCAGCCGAATCGACCACCGCGCCACGTGAGACGTTGATGAAGACGGCACCCGACGGGATCAGATCGAGTTCGCGCTGGCCGATTAGCCCCTTGGTGCCGGGGGTGAGCGGGGCTAGAGAGACGGAAACGTCACAGCCAGCGAGCAGATTGTCGAGCGACGTTTGGGTAAAGCCCAACGCCTCGGCCAGCTCACGTGGCAGATAGGGATCATAGACCCACACGTCGACATTGAAGGGGCGCAGCAGTTTGAGCAGCAGCCGCCCCATGTGGCCACAGCCAATCAATCCGACACGCTTGCCGGTGAGCCGCCCAGGCATCTGGGCACGCAGCTCTGGATCGCGCGTGGTATCGCCGTTAATGATGCGGCGGAAGTGGGCACCCGCGTTGCGCATGGAGAGCAGGATCAGACCCAGCGCCCATTCCGAAACGGGATAGGAGGAGCCGTTGGTGACATCAATGGTGCGGATGTCGCGCGCCCAAGCTGCATCCAAGTCGATGCGCCCGGCAAAGCGATCCCCCTCCATTTCACCAATGAGGCGCAGGTTGGGCGCGGCGTCGAGAATGGTCTCGTCAATGTAGGGTGCACCGTGGCAGACGATCAGTGCATCCGCCGTGCCGATCTGCTCGCGCAGCGCAGCGCTGGTGGTTGGATCATCTGTGGCACGGGCAAAGGTGCTGCGTCCGCCGCCTTGGCAGGGCACCCACTGCCAATCGGCAAAAGCTTCCAGGCGCGCCAATTCGGCAGGATCGATATACCCATCCCACACCTGTTGGTCAAAGGCAAAGAGAATTTTGGGTTTGGTAGACATGGTCATCTCGTCTTGGCTTTTCTAGCTGGCTTGTGTAGAACGCTGATGGTTACTAGACGCTAAATCGTTGCTACGGTGGTTACTGGTGCGCGGCCACTGCCTCGTTCACCAGTGCTTCATAGGGCAGCGATGCCGATGTCGTTAACTCTTCCATTGACGCAATGCGCCCGAGCAGCTCTGTCTCCAGAAATCCCATGATCAGTGCCAGGCTGCGCAGACCGATCTCGCCGGTCACTTCAGGTTCGCGATCTGCCAGAATGGCGTCGACGAAATCGACCTGCTCAATGCCCAGCAGGCTCGTGTCGATGGCGGTGAATTCCATCTCATAGGCACTCTGCCGCTGCCCCCCAAAGAGCGCGGCCGTGAGGTCGTCAACGGCAAAATCGGGCACGAGCGCAAGCAGTTCATGTTCTGGAATCACTTCATCGTTACCGTTGTGACGTTGCACCAGCTGTGGTGCCGCGCCGGTGCGGTCGCGGGGTATGGCGAGGCTGCCGCCGGTGCCGTGGATTGTGCGCACGAAGTGGCCCGCTCCCCGCCCCGCGCGATCCATCAAGTAATGAAGCAGCGCGCCTTGTTCAAAGCGCGCCACACCGGCCATCAGATCTTCTGAATCGGACGGATGTTTCGCTCCTTGGGCATCAACCCGTTCGCGATCGATGAGCGCGTTCATGCCGACCACCTGCGCCACCGGCCCCAGGTAATATTCCTGTAAATCGGCGTAGTGAATGCCCATGTCAACAATGATACCGCCTTTGGCACGCAGGTGACGCCACGGTGTGATCGCGACCCGTTCACCACCACCGGACGACGACTGGATCGAGAGATAGGGTGTGCCGAGCGCGCCACCGTCGATGAGCGCCTTGGCCAGCCGATTGATTGGATCGCGACGATAGTTTTCGGCGACAGCCAATTTGCGGTTGGTGCGTTTGGCCGCGGCGATGAGCTCACGACCCTGGGCAACGGTCAGCGTCATTGGCTTTTCAACCATGACGTGCATGCCCATTTCCATGGCGCCGATGCCTAGCGCGGCATGGGTTTCAGGCGAAGTTGTGAGGATGACAGCATCGATGTCGCGCAGCTGACTCAGATCCGTGTGGACCGCGGGGCGTGTGCCAAGGGTCTCGGCCACGAGATCGGCGGCGCTTTGCGCACTCTCTGCCTGGAGATCACAGACGGCGGCTAGCTCAAAGGGGAGTTTGCCAATGCGCTTGAGTTGGCGCATTCCCCCGAGATGGCGACGGCCCATGCCACCACAACCAATGAGGGCGAGTGAAAGGGTCATGTGGAAATTCCTTTTCGATCAAACTCACGCAAGTTGGTGGGAAGAGGCCGCTGCTGTTGGCTCTTCGCCATCGGCATGCTCTTCTCGGTGCGCGAGTCAGGTTAAAAATCTGCTGATTTGAGCGTAGGCGGCGGGATCTTGCAGCAAGAAGCCGTGCCCCCCATCAAAGAGTGCCAACTGGGCGTGAGGAATCTGTTGTTGTAGCGCCTCTTGATTGTCAATGGGGGCAATGCCATCGTAGCGCCCGCCACAGACGTAGACCGGCATCTCCAACGTTGGCAGCCGGGCATGGGTATCGTGATCTTTGCGTGCCAGGATCTGCAACCGTGCGCCAATCTCACGCCCCGGTTCATTGGCACCGACCGCGGCCGCGGCTTCGGCAAAATCGAGCAGCGCTTGTACCGCTTCTGGATTGGCGGCTTGCCATGCTGCGTCCTGGCGCAGATCGCCAAGCGCCAGCATGTGCAGCGATTTTTCGCGCAGCTCCAGATCGAGCAATTCGTGGAGTGGATAGGACGCGCCGCCAGCACCACCACTGCTGGTGCAAGCCAACACGAGCTTTTCCACGCGTTGCGGATGGCGCAGGGCAAGTTCCTGGGCGACCATGCCACCAAAAGAGACACCCATCACGGCACAATGTTGCCACCCCACGGCATCCAACAACGCGTTGGCATCCTCTGCGTAATCGGCCATGGTGTAGGGTGAATCGGGTTTCTCTGTTTGGCCCAAGCCACGCTGGTCATAGCTGAGAATGGTGAACTGATTGGCAAGCGGTGAATCAAAGACATTGGGCTTGCGGCGCAGATCGCCACCCGTACCGTTAATGTACAAGAGTTTGGGTCCCGTTCCGGCACATTCGTAGTAGATGTCGATGTCACGAACACGTGTGAAAGGCATATCTTCTTCCTATCCGCTACGGCTGATTCCGGCAGCAACAAACGCCTGGCTGAGCACCGCATGGGATCGGGTGGCCGTGGCCAGTGGATCATAGCCAGGTCGGCGCTGGACCATCATGCTGATCTCGGTGGAGACGACGCCGGTGTAACCGTGCGCCTGCATCGTTTGCAGATAGCGCACATAGTCGAACTCACCTTCGCCGGGAATGAGGTACTGGTGATCGGGCGCGCGGCCAAGTTCGTCCTTGACGTGGGTGTGGACGGTATAGGGCATGAGCTTGGCGACTGACTCTTCGATGGCGAAGCCCTTGACGTTAAAGTGGCTGATGTCGAAATTGACCCGCACCGCCGGTGAGCGAACCGCTTGCAGGAGCGCGACTGTTTGGTCCGGGGTTTCATACGCGTTGCCCACGTGGTGTTCGAACGCCAGCAGCACCCCTTTGGCCGCGGCATAGTCGCCCAACGCGTCGAGCCGTTCGACCAATTGCTCCTGCCGCCCCGCAATGTCGCCGGGTTTGCCGCCCAGGCCACTGATCACCACCGGCTGTTGTCCGTTCGGCCAGAGGTCGGCCCATTGCGTGGCCAGATCAACGGTACGCTTGACGTAGTCATGGTGCGCAGCAAATTGTTCTGCATTCGGTTCCAGCATGTCCAAATAAGACGAAACCGCGGAGAGCCGCAGGTTGTGTGCGCGCAGCAGTTGGGGAATGCGCTGACGTTCCGCCTCGTCCAGGCGGTCGAGCGCGGTGGAAAAGCGAGGCAACACGCCGATTTCAATCGCATCGAAGCCCAGCTTGGCAAGATGGGTAATGACTGTGTCAATGGGCAGATCGGGCATGGCCCAGGTGCTATAGCCGAGGTACATGGTCGTTCCTCTTCTCGTTGGTCGGCAAGATTGTTTCTCAAGATTGTTTCTATAGTGCTTGCTGTTGCTGAAGTGCTTGGGTTCGTCGGGTTAGCTTACCAGCGAGCCGTGGAAAGTGCAACAGCCCAAAAATTGGCCTGCAACCGACAGATCGGCGAAGAGCACGCCCCAACCGTGCCAGCGAACGCACCCGTGATCGGGCGCGGGCATGCTCGATTTGGAGCCACGGCTCAACAATTTTGGATTCTCCGACGCTGGTATATAATGGCACGGGCATTTAATGTCAACTGTACACCAACCAAAAGTGAACGTTCTCTACCCCCAAATTGCCTGGTACGGGCAAAAGCGCTGTGCAATCATTTGCCGCCAACTGTTCACACAATTGGCTCGTTCCGTTATCTAAACACTTTATTAGACTGGACTTACGCCACTTCTCGAGAAGAGCCACCAATCGCGTTGCCTGCTCTACGCTGGTACGCTCTTCTCGGTGCATAGGTCATGTTAGTTTCACTCAAAACCAAGTTGCTACCGGCTATCTCTACACGAGCGTGATTGCCCAAAAAATAGACGCTACCACGCGCCCACAGTGCGGTTGGCTTGCAAACGGTAGGTTTCCCGCTTGCCGGAACTACTGTTTTCAAACAGAGCCCACTTTAGCAGGCAACCGGGGAGCAACTTCGGTCAAAAAATACCAAAAGGCTAGAGGAAAAAAATGCAACTTGCAAAACAATTGAAACATCTGGGCACCGAAACCGCGTTTGCTGTTTCTGGCGCTGCCGCGGCCTGGGCTGCCGAGGGTCACAAGGTCTATCCATTTCACTTGGGTGATATGAATCTGGCAACACCACGCAATATCACCGAAGCAACCTACAAGGCAATCAAAGATGGCTACACCGGCTACTGTCCCGGTGCCGGCATTCCAGAGCTGCGTGCGGTGTTGGCAGAGGATGTGGGCAGCAAGCGGGGTGTGAGATACAGCGCGGAGAATGTTTCGGTGCAGCCGGGGGGCAAGCCGGTCATTGGCAAGTTTATCGGCGCGGTGATGGATACGGGAGATGAGGTGCTCTACCCCAATCCTGGCTATCCCATCTATGAGTCGCAGATCGAGTATCAGCGCGGAGTTGCCGTGCCCTATGGGTACCTTGACACCCCGGACGGCTTTGCGCTGGACATGGACGCGATCAAGCGCTCCATCACGCCCAAAACCAAGGCGATCATCTACAACAATTATCAAAATCCCACGGGCGCGCAATCGACACGCGAAGAGATGGAAGCGGTGGCCGCGCTGGCGATTGAACACGATCTTTGGGTGCTGAGCGATGATGCGTACTACGAAATTCTGTACAGCGGCCAACCCGAGTCGATTGTCAACATTCCGGGGATGCAGGAGCGCACGGTGATTCTCTATACCTGTTCCAAGCGCTTTGCCATGACGGGTTGGCGCCTGGGCGCGGCCATTGGTCCCAAAGCAGTTATTGACGTGATCAACAAATTCAACACCAACGTCGAATCGTGTAGCCCACACTTTGTACAGCGCGCGATGGTCGAGGCGATTCCCGGCGACACGACGGGGCCAGACGCGATTGTCGAAACATTGCTGGAGCGGCGCGATACCGCGGTTGCTGCGCTGCAAGCGATTGATGGGGTCACCATTGCCAAGCCCGACAGCACCTTCTATCTCTTCCCCAATGTCACTGGCGTGATGGAGCGCAAGGGCTACACCGACATCAACCAACTGATGACCGAGGCGCTGCACGAAACCGATGTCTCGTTCTGCACGCGCAAACACTTTGGTCGCCCGGTTCCCGGCGAAAGCGGCCATTACATTCGCCTGGCCTATTCGGGCATCGATGTGGCCGACATCAACACCGGGCTGGGACGGTTGAAGGAATATTTCGAGGCATGAAGTCCAACGCACAGACGTAAGTCCGCTGTCCGGATGGACTCGGTTGCTCATGGCAAGCAGCAGATTGTGCCCGTCGGGGTGGTCAAGTGCCGAGCGATTGCGTAACCCCACGCGCTGAATGCCAATCACCGTTCCAAGCATTCTGGCAAAGTGTCAACCCGCAGAATCGTCGATTGGCGAAATATTCTGTAGGGGCGCACCCTTGCGGTCGCCCCCGGAATACCCGCAAGCTTTTCAACCCCTCCCCTGGCGGGATTACCCTTACCCAAATCTTTTTCTACCAGAGGTAGCGGTGGGGTCAATAGGACCGGCATCTCCCCGATGCCGGTCATTTCCCAGAGCGAGTCATTCTACCTTCTCGGCTGATGGGTAAAGCTAATAGAGAAAGCAAATAGAACCCGCACCTTGCGGAGTGCGCATTCTCTAATGCGCACCTCCAGCGTTAGAGAACGCTGACTCCACGATTGTGCGACTTTTAAATGATTTCTCTATAAGCCTGGCCGGGGATGGAGCTTGTTCATCGAAGAAATGACCGCTCCTTCCCCACCTGGGGGAGGCCGGGAGGGGGTGTAGTGATATGCTGACCGTCGCCCCCTTGCGTCTGGTCTAGGTCCCCAAATGTGGCACGCACTGCAGAAAAAAAGTGGATTGACAATCATTACAGATCTGGTTATACTGCCGACCAGGTTTCACTTTACGAAAACAACTCCCTGATCAATTTTCACAACAACAACTAAAGTGGGCTCTGTTTGAAAACAGTAGTTCCGGCAAGCGGGAAACCTACTGTTTTCAAGCCAACCGCACTGTAGTTGATCACCAGCACCAACAACGCGCGTAGCGGTTAGAATAACCTCTGCACGGGCAATGGATTGCGGGCGTAACCGGTGTAGCGTGGAGCGGCGCGGCATTATCGGGTCCATTGCCACCACTCTCGCTCCTGCATGTAGATCCCTCCGTTGCCAAAAACCGTCAGATCAACAACCCCCGGTTTATGGCTTTGCCAGGTCTGGTGCTACCAGAACGCGGGCATGCGCTCGCCCAATTTTGCAACTGTGGACTCTGAACTGTTTTCCAACCGCACTGTTTTTCAACCAACAAGGAGAAATGGATATGCAACAACGACAGATAAAGTTTGTTGCGGGGCTGCTCGTAACTGCACTGCTGCTGGTCGCATGTGGTGGTGGCCAAGCACCCGCGGCAGCGCCCGCCGACGCCGGTGGCAATGAAGCAGCTCCCGCCGCGGAAACAGCCGCCGATGAGAACAGCGCAGGGGAAGCAGCCGCGCCAGTCAACCCGTACATCGTTGATGATTCAGAGCCACGCTTCCCCGAACAAGTCTTTGACAACATACCCAGTGAGTTTCACGAAGCACCCATGTTGGCCGAGCGCGTGGCCGCGGGCGAGCTGCCTCCGGTGGAGGAACGGCTCCCCGTGGAGCCAATGGTCTTGGAGCCAGCAGAGAGGATCGGCACCTATGGCGGTACGCTCAACGGTGGTTTCACGGGCCCAGCCGATCACCAAAATGCCGAGCGCATGTTGAAGAATCACATGCTCTTTTGGGACACTGGCATGACCACGGTTCAGCCCCACATTGCGCGCGATTTCGAAGCCAATGCAGACAACACGGAATTCACCTTCTATCTACGCGAAGGCATGAAGTGGTCTGATGGCACTCCTTTTACAGCGGACGACGTCCTCTTTTGGTACGAAGACATCATGCTGAACGATGATCTGGTGCCAGCCAAACCAGGGTGGGCCAAAGCGGGTGGCGAAGTTGGTGTTTGGGAAAAGATTGACGACTACACCTTCAAGGTTACGTTCAACCAATCCTATGGCACCTTCTTTGAACTGGTTGCTGGCTTAACGGTCAACGGTCACTACGCGCAGCTAGAACCGTGCAGCGGTGGCTTCTCGCCCAAACATTACATGAGCCAGTTTCACGCTGACTATGCCGGGCTGGAAGCGGTGGAAGCATTGGCTGCAGAAAATGGATTCGACAACTGGGCCAAACTCTTCTGCTTCATGAACGATCCCAACCTGAACCCGGAATCACCGGTCACCACCGCGTGGCTGCCAACGACCAGCTTCTCGGATCAACAAGTTATCCTCGAACGCAATCCCTACTACTGGGCTGTTGACACCGCAGGCAATCAGCTGCCATATTTGGATCGCATTGTGCTGACACTGGCCGAGGATCTGGAAGTGCTCAATCTCAAAGCGATCGCGGGTGAGTATGACATGCAGGCCCGCCACATCGACATTGCCAAATTGCCGGTCTTTTTGGAAAATGCAGAAGAGACGGGCTATCGCGTGCAATTTTTCCGTGGGCGTGGGGGCTCAGCGGTTGCGCTGGCATTCAACCAGGATTATGACAAAGATCCAGCCATGGCCGAATATATCACCAACGCGGATTTCCGCCGTGCCCTTTCAATGGCCATTGAACGGGAACAGATCAATGAAGCCTTCTTCCTGGGGTTGGGTCGCCCGGCCTCGGCTTGTGCTTGGCCCGATCCCCCCTACGCGCCCGGCGAGGAGTACGATCAGCTCTATCATCAACTCGACGTGGAGGAAGCCAATCGACTGCTCGATTCCATTGGTCTGGATCAGAGAGACAGCGAAGGTTTCCGGCTGCTCCCGAATGGGGAACGTGTGGTGATTGAGATGATGGCGGTCTCGGGCGCGTTCTACGACTACCCCGGCATTGGTGAGATGTTTGCCCAACATTGGAAGAACAATGTGGGCATTGATAGCGAAGTGCAGGCGGTCGAGCGCAGTTTGCGCAACACCCGCTTGACAAACAACGACACCATGACCAACTTTTGGGGCGCGGGCAATTCAGAATCACTCTTCCTCTTCCCCAATCACTCCTTTGCCTATCAGTGGGAAAGTGGCACGGGTCCTCTTTCCGGGCAATGGTTCCAGGATAACAGTGTCGGTCGCGAGCCGACTGGACCAATTCGAGAGCAACAGCTATTGTATGAAGAAGGATCCAAGCTACCCGCAACCGAACGCGGTGAAGTTGGCCAAGAGATGCGCGCCATTAGCTGTGACAATGTCTTTTACATTGGCACAGTCACCGATACTCCCTCGTGGACGGGCATTGTCAAGAACAATTTCCATAACTTGGCCGTTGGCTTCCCCTTTACAACAGTGGGCCAAACACCGGGCAATACCTACCCGGAAACATGGTTTATTGCCGATGAGTAAACGGCGGAACTAACCGAAGTTGCTCCCCACGCGAGTTGGGGAGCAACTTCGTGTTCGGTCTCTGTCCAGGCTCGATCGCTTGAGTGCATCGCACAGGTGACACCATCAGGGGCAAAGTCACTCGCGTGCACCCGTGCAACGCACTCCGCTGCGCCGGGGCATAGCTCGTAAAATTCACGGTACAGCGTGTTGAATACAACGCAACCTGAATTCTATGTAATTGTCTACCCGGGGATGAAGTTCCTGGGCTAGCAGAGAGCGCAGGCTAAAGCCTGCTTGAGCGGGCGTTGTCGTCTAGCACCGTCATTCATGGCGGTGCGGCTCCTGAACATCAGAAAATTCACATTAAAGAGCAAGCCGGGTGTTTTGTGCTTCCGTGCCCTTTTCCGGTGGCTTTGGAGAAACCTGGTTTTTACAAACTTTCTTGACGCTACATTTGCAAGCAGTTGGGATGTGGGGCTGCGGTTGGCTCGCCACATCCCGCGAGAGTGCAAGGATTTTGCATGTTTGCCTATTTGATTCGACGGCTTTTTTACGCAGTCCTAACCGTGTGGGCGGTTTCGCTCGTCTCTTTTGTGATCATCCAATTGCCGCCGGGTGATTATGTCACCGCCTATCTGGCACAGCTGGCGGTGCAAGGATCGACGCTGGGAATGGCGGAAGCGGACAATCTACGCGCCTATTACGGGCTGGACCGCCCCATGTACTATCAATATTACCTTTGGCTGGAACGGATGGTCAACGGTGATTTTGGCTTTTCTTTTGAACACCAGAAACCGGTCAAAGATGTGATCGGTGAGCGTCTGCTGCTCACCATGGTTCTGGCCTTTGCTTCGGTGCTTTTCACCTGGACGCTGGCGATCCCCATTGGCATCTTTTCTGCGGTGCGCCAATATTCTGTGTGGGATTATCTCTTTACATTTCTGGGTTTCATTGGGCTGGCGATTCCAAACTTTTTGTTGGCCTTGCTGTTGATGTGGGTCGGTTTTTCGCTCTTTGGCCTGAGTGTGGGTGGGCTCTTTTCCCCCGAATATCTTTCGGCCGAATGGAGTTGGGCGCGACTGTGGGATCTGCTCAAGCATCTCTGGTTGCCGGTGCTCATTCTGGGCACAGCAGGGACAGCCCAGATCATGCGCATCACCCGTGCCAACGTGCTCGATGAGTTGCGTAAACCCTATGTGGTGACGGCTCGGGCCAAAGGGCTTTCGGGCTGGCGGCTGATCGTGAAATATCCGGTGCGCATTGCGCTCAATCCAGTCATCAGCGTGACAGCCTATGTGTGGCCCTACCTGGTTTCGGGCAGCATCATTGTTTCCGTGGTGCTGAGCTTGCCCACGGTTGGTCCGATTCTGTTGCGCTCTTTGCTCTCGCAGGATATGTTTTTGGCGGGCAGCATTATTCTGCTCATTGGCGCAATGACTGTGGTGGGCACATTTTTATCGGATCTGCTGTTGGTCTGGGCGGATCCACGCATCAAGTTGGAGGGGTAGCAATGGCAACTGACGTAGGCACGCTATCGGGTGTTGGCGGCGCCACCGAAGAGCGCATGAGTGTTGCCTCACAACGCCAACTGATCTGGTGGCGTTTTCGCAAACACAAGCTGGCCATGTTTTCCGGTGTGGTAATCCTGCTCTTTTATCTGAGCGCGTTGGGGGCTAATTTTCTTGCCACCGCGGACCCCGAGCGCTCCGACGCGCTGCTCAATCTCATGCCGCCACAGCCAATCAAATTTTTCGATGAAACCGGCTGGGCACCCCACGTCTGTGCACTGACGGGGCAGCGTGATCCAATGACCTTTAAAAAGGTCTACAAACCAGATTGCAATATCAAGGTACCTCTCGTCTTTTTCAGCGAAGGCTATTCGTACAAATTTCTGGGTTTCTTCCCCACCAACCGACACTTGCTCGGCGTGGGTGACGGGTTCAACACCGAAGAGACGCTCTTCTTGTTGGGCACCGATGTACAGGGCCGTGATCTGTGGTCGCGGCTGATGTTGGGGACGCGAGTCTCGTTGAGTATTGGGTTGGTCGGTGTGGCGTTGAGTCTGCTGTTGGGCATCATTCTCGGCGGGATCTCCGGATACTATGGCGGCTACATCGATACAATTATTCAGCGCATCATCGAAATCATCCGCGCCGTGCCCACGATTCCGCTGTGGATGGGGTTGGCCGCCGCGTTGCCCAGGAGTTGGTCGGTGCTACAGGTCTATTTTGCGATCACGCTGATCATTTCGCTCTTTGCATGGACCGATCTGGCGCGCGTGGTCCGTGGCCGCTTTCTGGCGCTGCGCGAAGAAGATTTCGTTGCGGCTGCACGGCTGGCCGGTGCCAAACCGTGGCGCATTATTCTTGCCCACATGTTGCCCTCCTTTTACAGCCACATTATCGCTGCCGTCACGCTCGCCATCCCAGCCATGATCGTGAGTGAAACCTCGCTCAGCTTTTTGGGGCTCGGCTTGCGGCCACCGGCGATCAGTTGGGGCACGCTGCTGCAATCGGCGCAGAACATTCAGAGTGTTGCCACCACACCGTGGCTGCTCATTCCCGCCATTCCCGTCATCGTGGCGATTTTGGCCTTTAACTTCCTGGGCGATGGCTTGCGCGACGCGGCGGATCCCTATAGCAACTGAGCCTGCCGCACCCGAAAGTAGGCTCTGTTTGAAAACAGAGGTTCCGGCAAGCGGGAAACCTACCGTTTTCAAGCCAACCGCACTGTAGCTGGCATTTTGTACGGGTGTAGCGCATTCGAGTGATATGGTCGACGCGCCGCGCCGCCGGCTCTCTTCCACCAACGCTTTCCCAGACCGCGATCAATCATGATCTGCAGTTACTGCATGAATGGCAAGGATGTATGACTGAAACGACTTCCGTGACAACCGACAACCCCACCCCCATTCTTTCCGTCCGCGACCTCCAGGTCCATTTTACGCTCAACGAAGGCATTGTCCGTGCGGTCGATGGCGCGAGCTTTGATGTCCACATGGGCCGCACCCTGGGCATTGTCGGCGAGAGCGGCTGTGGGAAAAGCGTGACGACCAGGGCACTGCTCCAGATTATTGATCCGCCTGGGCACATTGTGGGTGGTTCGCTCTACTATCGGCCAGACGACAGCGACCGGGTGATCGATCTCGCTAGCGTTGCGCAGGAAGGCCCCGAAATGAAGTCGATTCGCGGGGGCGATATTGGGCTGATCTTTCAGGAGCCAATGACCTCGTTTAGCCCGGTACACACCATTGGCAACCAGATCATTGAGGCGATCCGACTCCACCAAACCGTTACCAAAGCCGAAGCACGTGAACAAGCGATTGAATGGTTGCGACGCGTTCACATGCCCAATGCTGCCCAGCGCATGAACGAGTATCCCTACCAGCTCAGCGGTGGGTTGCGTCAGCGGGCGATGATCGCAATGGCACTCTGTTGCAATCCACGCATTCTGATCGCCGATGAGCCGTCGACCGCGCTCGATGTGACGACCCAGGCACAGATTCTTGATCTGCTGGGAGAGTTGCAGGCAGAACATGGCATGGCGATTATCTTCATCACACACGATCTGGGCGTGATCGCGGAAATTGCCGATGATGTGGCCGTAATGTATCTGGGAAGGGTGGTGGAGGAAGCACCGGTCGATGAGATCTTCCACGCACCGCAACACCCCTACACGCGCGCGTTGCTCACATCCATGCCCAATATCTACAGCCAATCCCGTGCCCGGCTGCCCTCGATCCAAGGCTCGATTCCACATCCGCTCAACCGCCCGCGGGGCTGCGCTTTTCACCCACGTTGCCCTTCATATATGCCCGGTGTCTGTGAGCAACGGGAACCGACACTGCTCGAACTCAATGCCCAACAACGGGTGAGCTGCTTTCTCTATGATCAGGACGGATCGGTTGTAAAGGCGGCGCCAACGGCTGTGGAGGCCAGCGTGAATGGCGATCGGCAGCCGGCCATCCCAACGGCGGCTGCAACAGTGCAGCAGACAGAAAAGCGTCTCATCCAAGCGGGGAGACCGCTGCTCGAAGTGAAACATCTGATAAAATATTTTCCAATCCAGAAAGGCTTTCTGCGCCGCGTGGTGGGCCACGTGCGCGCGGTCGATGATATTAGCTTTACGCTCAACCAGGGGGAAACGTTGAGCCTGGTGGGCGAGAGCGGCTGTGGCAAGACGACGACGGCACGCTGTGTGCTGCGGGCCATCGATCCCACCGGCGGCGAGATCTTGCTCAAATCAGAGAACGAGCAGATCATTGATCTGGCCGGGTTGAGTGAAACCCAGATCCGCCCGCTGCGCCGCGACATGCAGATGATCTTTCAAGATCCCTTCTCATCGCTCAACCCACGCATGACGATTTTTGACGTTGTCGGCGAGCCACTGTTGGTGAATGGCGTCAGCAGCCGCCGCGAACGACAAGATCGGGTCGAGCAGCTCTTGAAGCAGGTGGGGCTGCGTCCCGAATATATGGATCGCTTTCCCCACGCCTTTAGCGGCGGTCAACGCCAACGTATTGGCATTGCGCGTGCGCTAGCCCTAAACCCCCGCTTTATCGTGGCCGATGAAGCCGTTTCCGCGCTGGATGTATCTGTGCAAGCACAAGTGCTCAACCTCATGCTGGATCTACAGGACGAGTTGGGGTTGACCTATCTCTTCGTCTCACACGATCTGAGCGTCGTTAATCAGATTAGCGATCGGGTGGTGGTGATGTACGTGGGCAAGATTGTCGAAGTCGCGACGCCTCGGGAACTGTTCAGCGATCCCAAACATCCCTACACTGCCGCGCTCATAGCGTCGCTGCCCAAGGTGGACCCAAGGTTGCGCCAGGAACGGACTCCGCTACAGGGGGAAGTGGCCAATCCAGCCGCTCCGCCCAGCGGTTGCTATTTTCATCCCCGCTGTCCATTTGCCGTGGAGCAATGTAGAACAACGACCCCGGCGCTAGTCGAGATCGAACCAGGGCGCATGGTGAGCTGCCACCGCGCCGACGAATTGACATTGGTTGGCATTGAAAGTTAGATCATCCAACCAACACGGTTTAACCAACACGGTTTAACCAACACGGTCCAACCAATTAGGTCTGCGGCGCTGACCCAACCTTTGGTGGGCTACTCTGATTCCAGGTCGGTGGCGCAGACCGTACAGTATTCGGTTGCTTGGCTCAGCCTGCGCCAGATCGATTGCGCCACCCACCTCTCCAAGCTGGGTGCGTCCCACATTTGGGGATTAGGCCGGACGCTCAATCTGCGCCTCTTCTCTATGTCCCCGAAAATGGAACGCACCTCCCCAAGCTAGACCACCCCAGCCACCGCCTCAACAATCTGTTCGACCCGCGCCATGCTCACTTGATCGCCGGTGACTTGGGGCGGCACGATGGTACAGCCCCAACGCGTCAATTGCTGTAAAGATTGCTTGGTCTGCGGATGAGCCCAGAGACCACGATTCATTGAGGGCGCAATGACAACCGGAGATCCCGCGCCCAGGCCATCGGCAATCATGGCCGTTGCCAGATTATCGGCCAAGCCCAGCGCAATCTTGTTAAAGGTGTTGAAGGTGCAAGGGGCAACGAGCAGGGTGCCAAAGGGGTAACGCTCTAGTGGCTGCTGTTGATAGCTGTGGATCCAGTGGTTGCCCGGCACATCGAGCAGCGGCGCGAGCGCGGTGACATGGGCCACATTGGGGGTAGCTACTGAATAGAGGCTGTAGCCACGGTCGAGCAGGAGCCGGATGAGCCGGGGCACGTGGGTCACTGTTCCTGCAGCGGTGACAAAGAGAAAAATATCAGGTACATTCTGCATTGCGAAGCTCACTTTGGTTGGCGAATGGAGACGACAGCTCCACTACAGATTTTTTCCGACGCGACATACATTAGAGCGTACAATCCGCTATAGCGGGCGCTGCCAACAAACGACCCAGGCACTCAATACGCACACGCAAGAGAACGTAATCGAGAAATCGTTTTAACGCTGTACAATGGTGGCATCAGCGTTCTCTGGCGCTGGACGTGCGCATGAGAGAATGCTCACTCCGCAAGCTGCAAGGTCTATAAGGTGCATTGCCTGGCGTAGGGTGAGCAGAATTCAGAATGGCAGCTCCCTGCGGTACATGAGCCAGGCATTTACGTTATCCCGCATTCATCTTGTCACACAATTTAAACAGGTTGCTACTTTGAAATGAATGAGATAGACTGCATGACGGATTTGAACGGGGGACGCGCAATCGGTGCCAGTTGATAATTGCCCGCCAACAACGTGGCGATTTTGCGCTGTTGCTGAATTATCACGCCATGACGCTACCGAAAGTGGGCTCTGTTTGAAAACAGTAGTTCCGGCAAGCGGGAAACCTACCGTTTTCAAGCCAACCGCACTGTAGAAAATGGATAGGTGGGCAGGATGAGATTCAAAGGATATAGATTATGACAACGCCATCACTGCCCGCGGAAACTCGGATTGGGCACGTCCATCTAAAGGTGGCCGATCTGGATCGGGCCATTGATTTTTATCGGGATCTGCTCGGTTTTGATCTCTTGCACAACTTTGGCACGGCGGCATTTCTCTCTGCGGGTGGGTATCATCATCACATCGCGTTGAATACCTGGGAAAGTGATGGTGGCACCCCGCCCCCGCGTGGCACGACAGGTCTCTATCATTTTGCCATCAATTACCCCACGCGGCGCGATCTGGCCACGGCTTTGGTGAGATTGCTCGATGGTGGCTGGCAGATTGATGGCGCGTCTGATCATGGCACACATGAAGCGATCTACCTGCACGATCCCGATCACAACGGGATCGAACTAGCCTGGGATCGTGCCCCAGAAGCATGGCCGCGTGAGAACGGCAAGATCGCCTTTCGCACCAATCCGCTCGATTTTGCGGGTTTGCTGGCTGAAATCGATGATGCAGCAGGCGCTACCTATTTGACCATGTTGGCCCAGTATCAATAGCAACCGCAATGGTTGTCACTTCTGCCGATGCTGGCGTGGTAACAACAGAGGGCAAAGCGGCTCTCCTCACTATGCCGCGCGCCTGCTCCATTTTGCATGAGCCAATAAATTTATCCAAGTTCGATCGACATTATTCATGGGAAGGACAAAGCATGATCTGGGTTCGTTTTGGCATTAGCGCGCTACTGGTTGTTTTGGCAGCGGTGCAACTCGCCAAATATGGGGATGTGATTGCCGTGCGCACGCGGTTGGGCGGCCTGATGATCGGAACCATTCTGCTGGCCACGGCCACCTCACTGCCAGAGTTACTCACGGCCATCAATGCAATTCGCGAAGGAGCACCCAGCCTATCGGGCGGCGACTTTTTTGGCAGCAGCATGTTTAACATGCTCATGCTGGCGATCCTCGATCTGCTGCATCAACAGCACCGGATGTTGCGTCGAGTTGCCATGCACCACGCGTTAACGGGTGGATTGGCCATCCTGCTCACGGGGGTCACACTCTTTGGGCTACTGGCCGACGTCGATCTGCGCATTGGCTGGGTCGGGGTTGAAAGCCTGCTGTTGATTGCCCTTTACCTCTATGGCATGGGGTTGATCAACCGCAACAGCCGCCAATCTGATGAAGAAGAATCAGAAGCGGCAGAGGATCCAGAAAAGATGCCCAAGCTCCGCACGGCGCTGGTCGGTTTTGCGATTGCCACGCTGGTGTTGATTCTGATCACCCCGGTGCTGGTGCGCAGTTCCGTTGATATTGCCGAGGTAACCGGGCTGGGTGTAGGCTTTGTGGGTGCGGCCATGGTTGCCATTGTCACCTCTCTACCCGAAGCCGCCACCACCATTGCCGCGGCGCGCATTGGGGCCTATCACCTGGCAGTGGGCAATCTCTTTGGTAGCAACGCATTCAACATGTTTGCCTTGGGCATTGCCGACTTTTTCTACCTGGATGGCCGTTTTCTCAGCGTCTTCGATCCCACATTGGCCTTGGCCGGCTTATGCGGTTTGCTGCTCACCACCTTGGCATTGATTGGCAACCTGGCTCCCGAGGAACGGCGTCTCTTCTTTATCGAGGTTGATGCGCTGCTGATTATGATCGGCTACGCTGTGGGGATGTGGGTGCTCTACACACAGGGGGTATTGTAAAGCAGCCATCAGCAATCCATCTTGCGCTCCCGCCACGTACTCGTTGGCATTTTGTAAGCCAAACGTTACCTTGAAGCGAAGTGAACGAATGCTACAATTGTCATGAATACATTTTGTCGAGCACCGACAAAATTCCATGGAGAGATAGTCCATGGAGCCATCAGCGGACGTGATGGTAGATCAGCAACGTAATTCAAACAGTTTGGCCCAATAAGTCACCCACCGTTTTACCAACGCGCTAGGTGAGAAGCAGCGATGTAGCCCGAGCCCAAAGCGGTTGACGCGCTGTGGGGAACCGCGATTGACTGCTCCCCGCCTGTGTATGTAAAGAGAGCATGCCATGTCATCTTTTGGTAGACAGATCTCCCGCCGCACCGCCCTGCTCACGCTCGCTGCAACGGGATTGATAACGGCAGCCGGGCGGCAATTTCACTTGCTCTCCGCCGATTCGGTTGACCACGAAGAGTGCCATCCCTCCTCACCAACAACCAGCAACCTCACCGCAGCAGAGGAACCTGCCCCATCCGCGCCCAGTACTCCGGGCAACAGCGGAGCGAGCTTGCCATGGAGCCAACAGGGTGGCTACATCAACGACGCGAGTTGTCTCAATCGCACATCAATTCATGGAATCGTACAGGTCCGCACAGAGGAGCAGATTCGAGAGGCGCTGGCCTTTGCGCGTGCAGAGGGTAAAAAGGTCTCGCTTTCTGGGGTGCGCCACAGCATGGGCGGCCAAGCCTTCTTCACCGATGCCGTGGTGCTAGATATGCGGGCTTTCAACGCGGTGACGGTCGATGCGGATGCAATGACCATGACGGTGCAGAGCGGTGCCACCTGGCACGACATCCAAAATATCCTCCACCCCACCTATGCCGTCAAGGCGATGCAATCTACCGATATCTTTACCGTGGGCGGATCGATTGCGGTAAATGCCCACGGCATGGATCATCGGGCTGGCTCGGTCTCGCACACGCTCCGTTCCATGCGTCTCATGCTGCCAGATGGCACGGTGCAGAGGTTGAGCCCCACGGAAAATGTTGAGCTGTTTCAGTTGGTTGTCGGGGGCTATGGGCTCTTTGGCATTGTGTTGGAGGCAACGCTCGAGATCACCCACAACGCCATCTATGCCACCAGTCGGCGCCTGATCGACTACCAGGACTTTCCCGCACTCTTTGCCGACGAGCTTGCGCCCAATCCACGGTTGGGGCTCATGTATAACCATCTATCTACCGCCCCACAATCCTTGCTACGCGAAGCGATTCTTTACCTCTATGAGGAACAGGAAGTATCTGATCCCGCAATCCCCCCGCTCGGCGAGGTCTCCGCGACCAAGTTGCGCCGCGCGGTGCTCAATCTTTCGAAACAGGGCGATCTTGCCATGCGCATGAAGTGGTTTGCCGAAAAGCGCATCGAGCCCCTGTTGGAAAGCTGTTCGGTGACCACCCGCAATCAGGCCATGGCCGAGGGCGAAGCCTGTCTGGTCTCGCGCAATCAGCCCATGCACGATTCTGTAGCCTATCTGCGCAACAACTTGCCGAACGAGACCGACATTCTGCACGAGTACTTTATTCCGCGCGCTGCTTTCGTGCCCTTTGTCGATGGCCTGCGCGAAATCGTGGTGGCGGAAGATGTAAATCTGCTCAACGCATCGGTGCGGGTGGTCCACCGGACGGATAATCTGTTGAGCTATGCCGTGCAGGATGCATTTTCAATTGTGCTCTATATCAACCAGCACAGCGACGCAACCGGCAGTGCCAAAATGGCGCAGGTGACGAGCAAGCTCATTGATCTGACCGCCGCGGTTGATGGCCGCTTTTTTCTGCCCTATCAGCTACATTATTCAGCGGAACAGTTGGCAAAATCCTACCCCGAAATCCACGCCTTTTTTGCGGCCAAACGTATCTATGATCCAGCGGAGCTGCTGACCAACACCTGGTATGAAAAATATCGGGACCAGCTATCCTGAATGTTTATCTGTCAGTAGTTGTAGATGGGTTAGTAGTTGCAGATGGGTTAGTAGTCGTAGATATGCTCGAGGGCAATCTCTTGCTCTGCCATTGCTTGCAACACAGCGTGGAGCGCGCTCACCGGCACCTTCAACCCCACACGCTGTTGCCCGGGCGCGACCAATGCATCCATGGCAAAGATGACTTCGGCAGGCGCCAGGTTATTTTCCCAATCATCGGGGACAAAGGCACTCAACAGCACCTGTTCGTTACCCGCAAACGCCTTGAAGCGCACACCACGCGCTGCCAACTGCGGCACCAGATCAGTAAACGGTTGATAGTGGGGTATGGTGATCAATGCCAGTTCGTCATCGATCTGTTCGACCAGACGGAGTGCTGGAAATTCAGTTAACATTGGTGCGGTTACTCCCGTAGCCAAGGTATATATTTCCATCTCAACGGCGCCGTAGGTGGTTTCGGTGCCCCAGCCGATGAGTGCCCCATACGCGGTTTTGATGAGAAACTCGGTGCTGAGCGCCAACTTGCGTTCCCATTTGCGCACTGGGTTGGGTCCCCACCAGCCACTGTCGATCCACAGTCGTTCCAACTCTTCCAGATATGGATACCCATACCAGGGAATGGCGTGAATAAAGTCGCCATATGCCTTGGCGTAGCGACGGGCCAGCGCATCCTCTTTGGTTGGCACGCCCGGTGGCAGATCCAATGGACCTTCCCCACTAAGCCATTCGGTCAGACGCCCCACAGAGCCTTCATAGAGCCCCTTCACGCCATTTTCAACTGTAAAGCTCACCCCAATGACATAGAGCATCAGGTGATAGCCACTGTTAAATTCGTAGGTACCACGGGTGATGGCACAGACCGCGGCATAGCCTTGCCAATATTGGCGCACTGAAGCAAAGAATGGGAAACGGCTGGGGAGTTCGTCCTGTAGATGAATGGCATATTCATCCGCGCTGAAAACAATATACCACTCGGGAAAGGTTAGGTAAGTCTGGTCGCCCGCGCGGATGTGCTCGTTGGGCGTCAGGTTGGTTACCGCTACGGCTGGTTCGTTCGGCGGGGTGGCAAAGGGACCGCAGCGCAGCACAATAAAGAGCAACGGGAGCAACAACAGTGCACCAATGGCCACGCCCACCAGACGCCACACCAGCCGACGCCAGCGGCGTAAAGGTGGTGTCGGTGGTGAAGGTGATGTTGGTGAAGGTGGTGTCGGTGAAGGTGATGAGAGGAGTGATTGTGAGGCGTCGGTTACAGGCTCAGGCATTGGCCAGGCTCCGGTTGCGCACCGATCGGCTGAGAACAAAGCCAATGTAAATGGCGATCCCGCCGATCAGAATGTGGGGAATGTTGGCACCGATTTTATGGGCCCAGCTATACGCTTGTGGGCCATGGGTGAGAATGCCCAGATCGAGGTAGGCTTCACCAAAGAGCAACCCCACGACCCCATCGAAGAAGTAGATTAGACCGAAAAGACGAAAGTAGAAGCGCGAGGCCCAAGTCGAACGAATGGCAGCGAGCATTGCCCACAGTCCAGAAGTGGCATGCAGCAAATTGTCGTTGAGGTCGAGACTAAAAAGACCAAAAAGCAAACCGTTTTCATCCAAAAACGGCGGGATGTATCCCATTACGGCAATAAAATAGAACATGAGGGCATAGGCCCAGGCCAGCTTGCGTGTCAGATCCATACGTTCGGCTCCAGTTGATTTGAGCAATTTATTTCAACAGAATTCACATCGACCCACTCCCTGTCGCTCTCTCGAGCGATTTCGCATGCTCTCACTCAATTTCTCGTGATCGGAACAAGAGAGTACCCAAATTGTATCATGGCCCTTTGGCGCTGTCACTCGCTGAAATATGCTACCTTCGCCAGTCGAATGTTCTATTTGACCTGACGAATGTTGCTCGACTTACGCAATTTGTCGAGAAGAGCCACCAATCGTGTTGCCTGCTCTCCACTGGCAAGCTCTGCTCGGCGCCTGAGTCATATGTTGATTGAATCTGCGCTCTGCAGCACGCCGCGCCATTCGAATAGCAGACCGCTCCTCATGGCCGCTACCGAAAGATGGTGGGAATCCAGACCGTCTGTACCTCCTCGCGGACAAACAGCGTGAAGTTGGGCACTTCGAGACTGCTGTTGGCGCGCAAGGTGACGGTGCCAGCCGCCGAGTTCAGGACGACCAGATCATCGGACAACTGTGGCTCGATCCGATAGCGCCCCGGCTCGAGTCCGGCCACGGCAAAGCTACCATCGCGCGCCGTGCGTGTTTCAATGGGTCTCCATCTGCTCTGATCCAGCATTGAGACGCTCAACGCAACATCTGCCAATGCTGGATCAGTGGTGTCGGCAGTGCCGTTGCGATTGCGATCGAGGTAGAGCACGCCATTCAGATTGGCGGTGCCCGTCAGCGTCGGCTGGGCATGTAACGCAACCGAGTTTGTTGACGTGACGGTGAAGGTCACGGTCAACGATTCACCCACGGTTCCGGACAGAAAGGCACCTGCATGGGGCGTGGCACTCAGCACGTACTGGCCCGGCGCTGGTCGCCAAGGCAGATAATTGCCGCGGGTGTCACCGGCCAGGGCATAGGGAGGAATGTGCTCAATGCGGTGATAGGGAGTGCTGTTGAGCCGAAAACGCACGCTGCCCACAACACTGGGCTCGGTCACGGCGCGAATGTTAAGCTGGTCGGTGGGCAACGTCGACAAATCAAGCAGATCGTCGCTGGCGAGCGGGCGGATGTCAGCATCCGTTTCGGCATTGACCAGCACATAGCCGGTTATTGCCAGCAATGTAGGTGTCGCTGTGGGGGTGGGCGTGCTCCTCTGCGTGGCGGTCGGTGTGGCTGTGCCGGTTGGTGTAGCTGTGCCGGTTGGTGTGGCTGTGCCGGTGGCACTGGGCATTTGCGTCGGGGTAGCGGTTGCCAATGCGGTTTGGCCAGCCGCCCACAAGATCCCCCCCAGCAGATGCTGTCGGAAATTTGGTTCTGCGTAGCTCTCACTCGTGTGTCCCATTGCGGTATACCAAGAGCGCCCACCGTCGTATTGATGGTACCACGCAATCGGATGATTTGTACCCATGCGTCCGCCACTGTAAGTAGTTTCATCGACCTGCAACAGCACATTGACACCCACTGGTTGGGTCTGGAAATTGTACCATTCGTCACGACGCGACCAGGGCCTGGGCAGCCCGGTGGTGGAAGGGTGGGTGCTGTCGCTGACGATTACCTCTGCATCTTGAATGGCGGGGTGGCTCTCAAAATAGGTCCCCACCAGCCCCCCATACCAGGCCCAATCGTACTCTGTATCGCTGGCTGCGTGAACGCCGACAAAGCCGTTGCCACGTTGAATGAAGCGCTCAAAAGCAGCCTGCTGCGCCGGATTCAGAATATCGCCTGTTGTATTGAGAAAGAGAACAAGATCCAGATCGGCCAGCGTGGCATCGGTAAAGAGCGTGGGATCTTCGCTAAAGGTTGCGGTAAAGCCGTGGCTATCGGCCAGCGCTGCAATGGCCTCTTTGCCAGCGTCAATGGATCGATGTCGATAGCCAGCGGTTTTGGAAAAGACGAGAACCGTGAAGCGAGAATGCAGTGGATCGTACGTGTGCGGCGCAGTGGGGTGCGGAGACCAAAGGGACGTCGCCAGCAAATGCTGGCTGGTCTTCAACATGGCCAGCACGAAAAGAAGTAGGATGAACAATTTGGCCAATCGATGCTTGTGGAAAAACATGATTAAAACTCCTTCACAAAAAACGGATAGTCTTCCTCCAGTGAGTTATGGCTGCCTAGTTGTTGGGTACAGGAAAGCGCGCCATCTGCAAGACCACCGCAAAACACAGTCACACGCAAGGGGGTGCGAAGCTTACTACCATAGTGCTCAAGCAAGCTCTTAAGTGGGCTCTGTTTGAAAACAGTTGTTCCGGCAAGCGGGAAACTACCGTTTTCAAGCCAACCGCACCCAAAAGTGGGCTCTGTTCGAAAACAGTAGTTCCGGCAAGCGGGAAACCTACCGTTTTCAAGCCAACCGCACCGTAAAGTGGGCTCTGTTTGAAAACAGTAGTTCCGGCAAGCGGGAAACCTACCGTTTTCAAGCCAACCGCACCCGAAAGTGGGCTCTGTTTGAAAACAGTAGTTCCGGCAAGCGGGAAACTACCGTTTTCAAGCCAACCGCACTGTAGTTCTCAAGCAAACCATAGTGCTCACAAGCAACATGTTGTGCAACGTATCAATTACATGGGAAACATTCAATCACATGGGAACAATGAGTAATGAACGGTGCAACAGATCAGATCGAGCGCGAAGAGGCAGAGAAGAAAGGGCAGAGGTACAACGTTGCACGCTGCATGCGCAACCCAGGTGACAATGGCGTTTGCGCTGCTGTTCATTGGCTTGAGAGAAGCGAAATTACAAAAAATACCTATATCGAAAATTCCATTGGCATGGTACACCAAAGCAATGCAGAACAGAAATTACCCTTTGAGGAATTTGGCCGGTTCTTTCGGAAAGGCGATTTGTAGCGGAACACTTTCGTGCAATAAATTTGTGCAACAAAAAAGAGGCTGGCACTTTGTGCATCAGCCTCTTTCGAACTTTTCAACTATAGTGCGGTTGGCTTGAAAACGGTAGAATTTTTGGCGGTCTACCAAAGAAATAGCACTACCGTTTCCCAACAGAGCTTACCCAAGGGTTGTTTGGCCGTCATCTATGCCCCGGCAAAGACCTCCTCGAACTCTTCTCGATTGAGTGTCTCCTGATCGATCAGTGCCTGGGCAATGGCATGTAGTTTGGCAATGTTATCGCTCATGAGCTTGCGGACTCGCTCATAGGTGCGATCGACCAGGCGATGAACTTCGGTGTCGATCTCTTCAGCAATCTCCTCGCTGTAGTCCCGCTGCTCAGCCAGTTCGCGGCCCAGAAAGACCAACTCTTCTTGCTGGCCGAATTGCAACGGACCCATCTTATCGCTCATGCCATACTTTGTCACCATTGCCCGTGCAGTCTTGGTCAGCTGTTGAATATCTGCACTGGCACCCGTGGACATGTGGTCAAAGATCAGCTCTTCCGCAATCCGGCCCCCAAGCGCCACCGCAATATTGTCTAAAAAGTAGGAACGGGAGGCGAGCACTCGGTCATATTCAGAGACCTGCCAGAGATAGCCACCCGCCTGGCCACGCGGAACAATGGTGATCTTTTGGATGGGATCGGCATGTTCGCAAAGCCGGGCCACCAAAGCATGTCCTGCCTCGTGATAGGCAAGCACTTTTTTATCTTCTGGCGAAATCAGGCGGCTGCGCCGTTCGGGGCCACCCAGGCCAATTCGCTCCACAGCTTCCTGCA
This sequence comes from Caldilineaceae bacterium, assembly GCA_965228585.1. Lineage (GTDB taxonomy): Bacteria > Chloroflexota > Anaerolineae > Caldilineales > Caldilineaceae > JAHBVH01. The sequence goes on along the minus strand of CBDDHX010000009.1, from coordinate 843,732 downwards.
ATTCTGCCATGGTAATCGCCCGTTTGTTGCGGCGTGCGGCCAAAATGGCCGCTTCGTTGACTACATTTTCCAGATCGGCACCGACGAAGCCCGGCGTTTGGCGGGCAATTGTCTCCAGATCAACATCGGGCGCAACTGGTTTGCCCTTGACGTGAACGTTCAAGATGGCGCGCCGCCCTTGAATATCGGGGCGATCCATGGTGACACGGCGATCAAAGCGGCCGGGACGCAACAGCGCGGGGTCAAGAATGTCCGGTCGGTTGGTGGCGGCAACCAGAATCACGTTGGTGTCTGTGCCAAAGCCATCCATCTCCACCAAAATCTGGTTCAATGTCTGCTCGCGCTCATCGTGTGAGCCGCCAAGCCCCGTGCCACGGTAGCGGCCCACGGCATCGATCTCATCAATGAAGATAATACAGGGACTATTGCGCTTGGCCTGTTCAAAGAGATCGCGCACGCGGCTGGCACCCACACCAACAAACATCTCGACAAACTCAGAGCCCGAGATGCTAAAGAAGGGGACCCCGGCTTCGCCCGAAACGGCTTTGGCCATCAAGGTTTTGCCCGTCCCGGGAGGGCCCACAAGCAATACGCCTTTGGGTATGCGCGCGCCGAGTGCTGCAAATTTCTGTGGCTCTTTGAGGAACTCCACCACCTCTTGCAATTCTTGCTTGGCTTCGTTGGCGCCGGCGATGTCGTCAAACGTAACGGTGGGACGATTACCCGTAAAGAGCCGGGCCTTGCTCTTGCCAAACGAGAGCGCCTGATTGTTGCTACCCTGCGTTTGGCGAAAGAGAATGAAGAAGAGACCGGCAATAAAGATGAGCGGCAACAGATTAATGAGCAGCGCCAGCCAACTGCTGCTGTTGCCGGGGGCTTCATACTTTAACTCCACGTTCCCCAGTTTATTCGGCTCCACTCCCAACCCGGTCAGGGTTTGCGTGAGCGGCACGCCAGCCTCACGCCGCGAGATCAGCGGTTGTTGATTTGGATCAGCGTTGGCCAGAAAGACACGCACTTCTTCGCCACGTACCACGATCCGTTCAATTCGTTCCTGCTGGATCGAGGTTGCCAGTTCCGTCAGGGTAATTGGCTCGGGAGCCTGGGTAGCCCAAGGGGTGTTGTAGAAGATTGCCACCCCGGCAATCAAAATGAGTAAGTAAAGAAATGCGTTGCGACTCCAGTTTGCCTTCACTAAGATCTCCTCTATCTATTACCACTTCTCACTGGCACCACTTCCCACCGGCACCGCTTCTCACCGGCTCACACGGTTCTGATTCACGCCAGCAAGCCAAAGTTAGCATTGGTTGCCACTTACCCGTTCACACAGGCAAACTTACAATTCAAATTGCGTCACAGTATACCAAAGAACGAGGGGTTTTGCCAGTGATCTATGATACGGTTTCAAGATTTGAGTGGAAGTCAGCTGCTGGTGGAGAAAATATGTGAGCAATGGAGCGGAGACAATGGGTTGCAGTGGGTTTGGGAAGAGCAGTTGCTCGTAATTAAACAAGCTGCTAAATCGGGGCAGCGTCTGACTCGGCGCACAGGTTTGCTGTGCATAGTTAAGTCAGCGCACAGGTTTGCTGTGCATAATTAAGTCGGCGCACGGTGGTTTCGTGTACACTGAATTCAGTGTATGATTGCTTGCCCAATCGTTGGGCGCTCGCTCTGCGCGCTATCACCAGCGGCAGTTGAATGGTGCGCTGGCCAATCTTCTTGGTGCAGCTTGGGATGTCGTGCCGACAACTGAGCCGATGCACGACTAGAAAGCACTGCCGACAAAACGATCAGTCCGGTGGCAAGCAAACTTGCGCCAACAATGACAAATGCGATAAAAACATAGGGGTTCATGAGAAGTAGGACCCATCGGTAGAAGTAAGAAACGGGTAGAAGCTAATAGGGAAATCATTTAAAAGTCGCGCTATCGCGGAATCAGCGTTCTCTAACGCTGGACGTGCGCAGTAGAGAATGCGCACTCCGCACTTCGCAAGGTGCGAGGTCTATTTGCTTTCTCTATAAGAAAAAACAACAATTGCGTTGCAGCTCAATCGGTTCACGAACAGTCTCGATGCTTACGGAAGCATCGATGCACTTGACAACGGGTGCAGCCGGTACCCATACGTCTTTAAGCAGATGCAAATTACAATTATTTTACATTAAACTATGTAGCTTGTCCACCCCCAATACTGTAAAAGTATTTACGAAAACCTAGCCTCACTTTACGACCAACGTCCATTCAACGGAACCGTGAACCATCTTTCGTCATGAGGAGCGAACATGAGGAGCGAACATGAGGAGCGAACATGAGGAGCGAGCATGTCACACGTTTACATTAGCTACACAAATGAAGATAAAGATTATGTTGATCTGATCGAAGCTGAGCTGGGAGAACGTGGTCATTCTGCTTGGCGCGATACGTCACAGATTGCCGATGGCGCCGATTGGGAGGCTGCCATTGCCGCTGCGCTTGACAATGCCTATGCAATCATTCTCATGCTCTCGCAGAATGCACTGCAATCCGAGTGGGTGCAGAAAGAGATTGACTTTGCCGTTACCCACAGTGTACCCTTGATCGCGGTACACTTGGATGATTGTGAGTTGCCAACGCAAGCTGCTGAGCTCTCCCTGGTCAGCCTGCAACGTTTGCAAGAGGCGCAGGGGATCGAGCAATTAAATCTCTATCGCCAGAGCATGATCACGCTCATCAATCTGCTGGAAGAGAATCGCCCGGTGCTGCGGCACATCCGCGCGCTGCAAAACGCAGACGATGTGGTGCGTGAACACGCGGCCCAAAAGCTGGGAGAGCTCGACGATCCCATTGCAACACAGGCGCTCATCAGTGCGCTCGGTGATCCAGATGTTGATGTGCGCTATGCCGCGGCGGAAGCGTTGGGCAAATTACGTAGCCAGACCGCGCTCAAGCCGCTCATTCGCACGCTGACAGATGACGATCCGGATGTTATCGCGGCCGCGGCCACGTCACTCGGAGCCCTGGCGCTGCCAGAGGCGATCAGCGAATTGGATGACCTCTTGAGTCACCACGATCGCTTCGTGCGGGCAGCCACGGCCCTCTCGCTTGGGACGCTAAACGCAACCAGCACGGTTCGCACGCTGATCTTCCTCATGCGCAACGACAGTATTGGCGATGTCCGCCGGGCCGCGGCCCAAGCTCTCTGTATGATCGGTGGCTTACAGGCAACCCATGCACTGAAACGCGCTGGCATTCGCTGCCAGGATCTCGTTGAAGCGTAGCCTACGGCACGGCTCAACCAGGGGCAGGCAAAATCGAGATAGCCCAAATCGCAGATAGCTTATCACCATGACTTACGCACCGGGAAACGCTGGCGAGCAAAGAGTGGTCCACAACCGCAGGCTCCTTCTCGGCACATTGCGGCAGTCCCACAAGAAAGAAATGTCTGATGAATGAAAAAATTCGCTTTGGAGTAATTGGTGGCAGTGGGGTATATCAGATTGAAGCCCTGCAGAATGTCCAGGAAATCACGCTGGAAACGCCCTTTGGCGCTCCTTCCGACAGTTACATGGTCGGGACAATCGAGGGCGAACGGGTGGCCTTCTTGGCCCGCCACGGCCGGGGACACCGCATCAATCCGTCTCGTCTAAATCAACGCGCCAACATCTACGGGTTCAAAATGCTGGGGGTGGAATATCTAATTGGTGTTAGTGCTTGCGGCAGCCTGCGCGAGAAGTATGCGCCGGGGCACATTGTGATCCCCGACCAGCTCTTTGATCGAACCAATGGCCGCGCGCTCAGCTTCTTTGATGACCCAACTGTTGGCACAGATGGGCTCGTTGCCCACGTCAGCGTTGCCGATCCATTTTGTGCATTTCTGAGTGACGTCTGTTACGCGGCCGTGCAAGAGACGGACGCGGCGGTCCACTTGGGGGGCAACTTTGTGACGATTGAGGGGCCACGGTTCAGCACCAAGGCCGAGAGTCGCGTGTTCCGGGCCTGGGGTATGGATATCATCGGCATGACCACAACACCAGAAGCCCAACTGGCGCGCGAGGCCGAAATGAGCTACGCGGTCATGGCACACGTCACCGATTACGATGTTTGGCACGAGAGCGAAGAGGCGGTCACGGTGGAGATGGTGATCCGCACGCTGCAACACAACGCCGACGTGGCCAAGAGTGCAGTGGTCAATGCAATTCGTCGCCTGCAGACGGCAGGCCCCTCGCCCCATGCCAACGCCTTGGAACATGCCATCATCACCAGCCCCGACGCGATTCCGTCCAAGGCCGTCACGGCGCTCGATGCAATTATCGGCCACTACTTTCCCGAGCAATAAGGCGTTGGAAAATGAACGCCGGCAAAGTTCACGTTAGAATCTCATCTTGCGCGCGCTTGCTGGTGCCAGCGCCGCGGTACCCGAGCTAGAATGTAACAAGCAAACGCATGACAGTCACGAATCGGTTGGAAATTTCAGCGCGGCGACCGGTGTGTGACAATTTCGGTGGGTGGTTGGCGCGTCCCCGAACGCCAGGCTCGCCGCAAGACAAACGTCCGTTTTCCCCCCGACAATTTGCTTCCACGCCAGATTTCAACTATACTTAGGAGAATTGTCAAGCACAGAAGCGTTCGACGTTCGTGAGTCAACAGCACAGAGGGCAATGCTTCTTGTTTTGTCGGCTGTTGGTTATCCGGTCTACTTCTGTGTGCAGAATCAGTTGAATCAAGTTTGCAACGCTCTGTTGCAGAGGAAGGAATAGAGTATCATGGCAAAGCGAGGACCACGCGTCTTGGTCAAAATGCGCAGCACCGAGAGCGCGCACTTCTATCTGACCGAAAAGAACCGGCGGAATGATACGGGCCGACTGGAGCTGAAAAAGTATGACCCAGTTGTGCGCCGACACGTTGTCTATCGGGAAACCCGCTAACTGAGTGAACAGATGCTAAGCGCCGATCCTGAAGCTCGGTTGTGGTGTTTGAACCACCTCCAGTCAGCGACGTTGATGCAGAGAGTTTCAGGAGAGACCAGACAGCAGAGCGTGGGAACAAAATGTTCTGCTCTGCCGTCTCAAGCGTTGAATTGTTGATCCAATCGGGTCGCCTTCTGGGCACGTGGTAGAGGGTTTTTGGGCAATCACTCTCGTGCAGAGCTAGTGGGTAGCAACCTGCGTTAGATGTTTCTGCACATTCTGATCAAAAGCTTACTACCTGATCAAAAGCTTACTAAAGCCGTTGCAGCATTGATGGTTGTCGCAATTGCGTCCAAAAAGACAATTGAGTTTTTGAACAACGGTAGATAAAATGGCGTGGAGGCATTTACCTCCACGCTTTTTTTGTATCGAATTTACCGATAGATTCTATCCAAATATGCCCGGAGCAATGGCAGCCCCTGGCTCGTGAGCGAATTACGCGAGCCCCGCGCGTTCATTGCGTCTGCGGCACTGGTGTTACCTTGGACAGGCACAGGAGTGTAGCGAAGCAAAAGGGTAAACGTGGCCTGACTGTCTAGCATATTATAGCATTTTGTTGTAACATTTCGCCGTCGTCTTGTTTCTATTTGTTTCTATACATTAGGACTCACGCAACTTATCGAGAACGAACATTTTCGAGAGCGAACGTTATCAAGAACGAACACCAGATAGTTCACGGATTCTCCCTGGGAATCAGGTCTCGATGCGTAAGTCGCATACAAGTTCATCTGGCACAGCTACAGTCGTGCTACCTGCAGACTCGTTGAACCGAGAAGTTTGACGTCCATAAAAGCACAACAGCAATGTATGGTTTGTAAACGGTTGTAGATTGATGTTGAACACCGTCCCTGCTGAAAGCGCCGTGCCCGCTGGAAACAGAGTCTCGTGCTCAATAGATGGATAACAGGAACATGGAAACCTTATTGTGGAAAGATGTAAAGAACATATGTGTCGTAAATTTATGCTTTTAACGGTTGGTCCACTAGTCATGCTTTTGACTTTTGTGCAAGACAACAGTGCGATGGCCGGGGTCACAACAGCTATCACGACAGACACATCTATCACGATTGGCCCCAGCAGTTCAATTCATGAGACAGCCACCGCAACTAATTTTGAATCGGGACCCCTGCCAGCAGAAGCGCATGCGCCCAGACTCGTTGCTGCGTTTCAGATCACTTCGACCGCGCCGGCAGGTGCATTGGGCGCGCCCCGGATTGGGCCCTCCACCAGTGTGACTGGCACGTTGTCCGGTACTTTATCTAGCACAGTAACTAGCACAGTATCTGGCACCCTCACCCTGACTGATACCGCCACACCGACAGATACGACAACGCTGGTCGATGCTCTGGATGAACCCGTTGCGCCGCCGACAGAGACGGCAACCAGTGCTACAGAGCCGCTAACGACCGTACAGGTAATCTCCACAACGGAAGCCACAGTGGACGAGGAAAATGGTGCCGAGGAGGCAGCGTTGGACGCGGCCTATGCCCTGCCCATTGAAGGTACCATTATTGCCAACCGCACAGATGCCACCATTCGCTTTTTTGTAGAGGGTGCCACCTATGAGTTGAACCCGCAGCGTTCGATTGGTCTGGCGCTGCCCAGGGTGACGGCGGTGCTGAATCTCTTCAACTGTGATGCCAGCACACCCGAAAGCACCGACGGCTGTTTCTGGGATCCCTATCTGTTGGATCGAGATGGCTTCTATGAAATCATCAATAATGCCACCGCCGATGTGCAAGAAGTTCTGATCCTGCAACCGGCTGGCTCACCGTCGGCAACACAGGTTGTCCTGCAAAACCGCACGGGCAATCGGGAGACAATCTTCTTCCAGGATGAAGAGGTTGAATTGCCGCCGGCAAGTGTGCGCGAATTTTCCACCACGGCAGATATACCCGCGATCTTCTACCTGCGAAGCTGTCTAGTTCTACCCGACCGCACGGTCTGCGAATGGTCACCCACTCAGGCCGAGGCTGGCATCTACTATGCCTTGGAAGAAAGCAGCATTGCCGGGAGTTTGCCCAACAGCCAGATTGAGTCACTGATGCTCCGCCCCGTTCTCTCGCAGGGTGGGGAGACCATTGTAGCGCCGCCCCAGGTAAATTGTGAACTACAAGTACCGGTGCTCAATGTTCGCAGTGGCCCGGGACTTGAGTATCAGATTGTGGCTAAGATCCGCGGTACGGAGCAAGCACCGGGAGCGGTGACGGCAACGGGGCGCAACGAAACCGGCGACTGGCTTGCCGTCGACGAGCGCATTGCTGCCGGTGGTTGGGTAACAGCCAGCCCCAATTTCATCCGCTGTGCAGAGGATACCAACGGATTGCCCATTGCTGAGATCACAGACGGCCGCTTGGCCCCGACGCCCGAGCCGGTGACCGCACCGCCAGCAGCAACCACAGTTGCCCCCGCACCGGACGCTGAAGCCGATGTCGCTACTGAAGACGAGGAAGCACCAACGGTTGATGCCGAGGGAGAAGCGCCCACGACACCCGCGCCCCAATCGATCCCGGAAGGCTTGGCGTTGCTCATCGTCAACAATGGCTTTGAACAACAAGTACGCTTCACGCTCGATCAACGTTTCCGTGTGGAGAGCGGCCCCAGCGAGTTTGATCTGCAGCCGGGCGAGTCGATCAGCCTACTCGTCTATCCCGGCCAGATTGCTTTTAGCGCCAGCAGTCCTTGGCGTGGCCTCAGTGGCAATGCAGACTTTGTCCTGGAAGATGAGTCGATTACACTCTGGATCACCTTTGTCCCGGATCCAGATGGCTCGGGTCAGTGGCTCTTACAGTACTAGGACGCGCACTACAATGCGGTTGGCTTGAAAACGGTAGGTTTCCCGCTTGCCGGAACGACTGTTTTCAAACAGAGCCCACCTTATAGTCCGGTTGGCTTGAAAACGGTACGTTTCCCGCTTGCCGGAACGACTGTTTTCAAACAGAGCCGACTTTAGCACGCAATGGTGAGTTTCAGGATACAGAACAACGTGAGGTAGCGGAGCAGTTGCTCCGCTACCGTCGCTAAAATCCAGAGAGAGCCAGCATCGACAGGTGCTGGCTCTCTCTATTCAAGAGCCGGGTGCTGTTTGCACATTGGAGCTCTGCAAGCGATTAATGTGGATCCCCATTGGCGAAAAGCGGCACGAATACATTCGGCTTCTGACAAAGGGAAGTGGCCTCAGCCACTGCATGTTGTCTCTAGCCGCAGTGGCTTGGCGCTCTCAGCAGCCGAGAATAGCCGCGTCAGCGGTTGAGACCGCTTTCACTGTTAGAAGCCCGATTGATTCGCGCTTTTCCCCAGATATCAACGGTACCGGGCTACAACGGCTGCAACGTGCGCAAGCAGAACAGCGCAAGCAGCCGTTAATACCTATGTAAGACATTGAACCTCCTTTTCCGCTACACTGGGCGAGAAATCAATCCAACTCGCTCATCTTTTTGTTCATCAAGGAGGTTATTCATGTGGCAACATTGGTCGCGTTTTCTATTGCTTTGCCTGGCACTATTGGTAGCCACCACTAGCGCCTGTACCATACCCGTTGCACCGGTTGGCGAGCCAACCCCATCGATCAGCCAACGGGTACTAATTCCCACCACAGAGCCCGAGGCCGACATTGCGGTTACCTCAGTGGCAACGGCAGATTCTCAACTTACATCGGCACAAGCTGAGCTACTGGCAAAGTTGCCCAGCCGCGGGGCAGCGCCAGAGCTGCACAACGAGACCTGGCTCAATTCCGAACCCCTCCAGCTGGCCGAACTACGGGGCAAGGTGGTGATTGTCGAGTTTTGGACATATGGCTGAATAAACTGTCGCAATGTGATTCCCTCGGTGAGGGAATGGAATGAAACTTATCAGGATGAAGGGCTCGTCATCATTGGCGTGCATACACCCGAATTTGCCTTTGAACGCGATCTAAACAATGTGCAAGCAGCGGTGGCCAATCTTGGCGTGACGTGGCCCGTGGCAATTGATAACGAGTGGCAGACCTGGCGAGCCTATGCCAACCGGTACTGGCCCGCTGCCTACCTAATCGATAAACAGGGCAACATTCGTTTCGTAAAAATTGGCGAAGGACAGTATGAATACGTAGAGTCTGTTATTCAGGCGCTGCTAGCCGAGCCCGCCACCGGCTGAAGCACAATCCCCTGGGTGCTGGGCGTGACCAGCACCCACCCATCCACCGCCAGACTTCACACTTCACCACTGTACCTACCAGCTTGACAACCACTCCCCACCGCGGCTACTCTTATACCAACAGAACAACCGCCGGCTATTCCCCAACGTCTGGCCACCCAGATCAATCGATTCAGTCGACAGCAAAGCAATGCTCCTCGACCAGAGCATGCGCTGAGTCTGGTCCACCAAATCTACAACGCAAAGGAGCGACCATGCAACGCTACGGCCAAGTTCTTGGCATCAAAACAGAAAATATTGCGGAGTACACGCGCCTGCATGCCGCGGTCTGGCCCGGTGTGTTGCAGACAATCCACGAATGTAACATCCGCAACTATTCAATTTTTCAAAAAGACAATCTGCTCTTCGCCTACTTTGAATATATTGGTGACGATTTTGCGGCCGACATGGCCAAGATGGCGGCCGATCCGACAACCCAGCAATGGTGGGAGCTCTGTTCGCCGCTGCAAGAGCCGCTGCCGTCCCGGGCCGAAGGCGAGTGGTGGGCAACCATGGACGAAGTCTTTCACACCGAATAGCCGGTGCTCGACACGTTGATCGAGCGGATAGTGCAGATCCCTGTGTTGATAAAGAACGCTAGCAAACAAGGGAGATACAATGGCCAAGCGTACACTGAAAAAGTGGATCTACAGCCCCCCAAAGCCACAACCACCGCTCATTCCAGCACCGCTCATTCCAACACCGCTCATTCCAACACCGCTCATTCCAGCACCACTCAAGGCACTCAACTGGTTGAATCGTTTCTCAAGCCTACCTTTATCAAACCGCCTCCAACAGATCAACGCTTTAATTACCGATCTGACATCTATACAAAATGGTGGCGTAGCTATTTCTGCTTTTGCGCTCGCTACACTTCGCCATCACCGGATGCAATCTCACCCTACTTCGAAGCCAAATTTACCCGCTTGACCGATGAGGGTACTGATCCATGGTTTCAACCATGAGCAACCTTTGTTCCATCACTGCTGGCCCACAGACCAAGCTAGAAACCAGGCAATGACCAATCAAACGTTTCACACAACCCATCGTCCCACGCAACTGCACCCAACTGTTTTCGTCGCACCCCATGCCATCATCGTCGGTGATGTCACGCTGGCTGCGGATTGTGGTGTCTGGTTTCACGCCACCCTGCGCGGTGACGTGGAGCCGATCCAAATCGGCCCGCGCACCAACATTCAGGAAGGCGCCGTGTTGCACGTCGATCCCGGGTTCCCGGTGACCATCGGTGCCGACGTAACCGTTGGCCACCGTGCGATAATCCACGGCGCAACGGTGCAGGACGCTGTCATCATCGGCATGGGCAGCACGCTGCTCAATGGCGCACTCATTGGCGAGAAGAGCATTGTCGGGGCCAATGCGCTGGTAACTGAGGGCAAAGAATTCCCCCCCGGCTCCTTGATCCTCGGCAGCCCCGCCAAAGTCGTTCGCTCCTTGACTGCAGCAGAGATTGCACGGATCCAAGAGGGTGCGGCAACCTACGTGGCACGGGCGGCTGCCTTTCAAAAGGCGGCAGGCAACGGTCGTTCTCTGTGAGCATGAGGGAGTTGTAAGATGCTACGCGTCCTCTTCTGGTTCACAATGATCCTGTTGCTGGTCTATGGTCTCTACGTCGGCTACTTCTACCAAGCCCAGCGTCAGTTGGTCTTCCCGCGCCACCTGCTCCCCAGTCACCATCTGGCCATGACAGAGCTACCAGGCTGGCAACAACTTTGGTTCGAGCTGCCCATGCCCGCAACACCCGCTCGGGTGGAAGGCTGGTATCTTGCGCCCGCGGCAGAAAAGACCACCGGGCAACCGGCCCCGGCCATGATCATCACCCATGGCAATGGCGAATTGATCGATCAGTGGGCAACCCGGGTGGCAGAGCTGCACCGTCAAGGCATTGGCGTGCTGCTCGTCGAATACCCTGGCTATGGGCGCTCCACCGGTGAGCCGACCCAGGCTACCATTGCTGCCACACTCACCGTGGCCTATGATTGGTTGATCGCACAGCCAGCCGTTGATCGGGAGCGGATCCTGCTTTTTGGCTTTTCGGTTGGCGGGGGTGCAATCAGCACGTTGGCCGCGCAACGGCCATCGGCCGCGCTCATCCTCATGTCTACTTTTCGCAACATGCAGAGCATGGCCCGCCGCTTCTATCTACCCGGCTATCTCGTACGCGATCGATTTGATACCCTGGCCATGATCCGGGGGTACACGCAACCCGTGCTGCTCATCCATGGTCTGCACGATACAACGATCCCCCACACCAATGCACTGGCACTCCATGCGGCCGCGCCCAACAGTCAGTTGCAGCTGTTGCCTTGCGGTCACGCCGACTGTGTGCCGGATTGGCGCGAATTTTGGCGGCTCGTGCTCGATTTCCTGCACGCAGAAGCAGTGATCCCGCAACCGGCGGCGTCCAACTAAAGTGGGCTCTGTTTGAAAACAGTAGTTCCGGCAAGCGGGAAACCTACCGTTTTCAAGCCAACCGCACTGTAGAGAGCCACTTCATCATTGCCCCATCAAACAGTTCCAGAGGAAGGATAGATCATGAATCACACGGAACAGCGTCAGCGCGCCCACCAATTGCTACGCGAAAACAATATCGAGCGCGCGCTCTTTGCCAATATCAGCAGCGTCAAATGGCTAACCGGCTTTGCCCCCCCCATTCAGCTCGGCCCCAACTACTTTGCGGGTGGTCCACCGTTGGTCTGGTATGAAGAGGGCCACTTCACGGTCGTCGTCCAGGATGGTCAGGCTGGCTCGGTGGCACATCTGAACGACGTTGATGATTGCGACGTACTCACCTATTTGGGCTATACCATCGAACAACCAATTCAGGGCGGAGAACGGCTACGCGAAACCATCGGTCCACTCTTGGGGCAGAGCAGGGGCAGTGGAACCATCGGTGTGGAAACCGTGGATGCCACCATCTTGTTGCAAAGGTTGCTTGACGAATCAGTTGGCCCGGCAACTACCACCAGAGCCATCGATGGCTGGCTCGTGCCGCTGCGAGCGGTGAAGAGCGCGGCAGAGATTCAAAAACTGCGGGAGAACTTTGCGCTGACTGACGTGGGGCACGCGGCCGCTCGTCGGGCCGTAGCCGTGGGCAAGCGCGAGATCGATGTTTGGACTGAAATTCACGCGGCGATTCAACAACACGCGGGGCAACGGGTGCCGCTCGGCAACGACTGCATTGTCGGCTACCGCGCGCCCAACAATATTGGTGCCTGGCCAGAAGCACTGGCGCTACGCCCCCACGATAATTTGATCGTCGATCTCAGCACCGTGCTGCATGGCTATTGGAGCGACAGCTGTGCCACCTATTACGCCGGCGAACCCACCGCGGAACAGATCCAGTTGCACAAAACGTGTGAAGACGCCCTTGCATTTGCCACTGCGCTGATCAAGCCAGGCGTTATGGCCAAGGCAGTCGATGAACAGGTACGGCACTTCATGCAAAAGGCAGGGTACGCCGTCTATCCCCACCACACGGGGCACGGTGTGGGCGTCACGGGCCACGAAGAGCCACGAATTGTGCCGTACAACGAAATGGTCATTGAGCAGAACATGGTGATCATGCTGGAGCCCGGTGCCTATTTCCCCGGCAAATTTGGTGCCCGGTTGGAAGATGCACTGCTGGTTACCGCCGACGGTGCCGAAGTGCTGACCCACCACGACAAAAGCTTGCCCTAGCTGCTGTACGGTCGATGCGGTGCCGCCAACCAAATAGAAGCCACTCCACCGCGATGCCCCCTGTACAGAGCTGATTTTTGCTCCAGTGCACCGCTGCAAGTTTGCGCCCAAACTACGCTTTGCAGAGATGAGCGAAGGCTCTTTCCTTGCGTCTTCACGCCTTTTGGTTTATAGTATTCGTGATTTTGTTCACGAGTGCTCACGTAATTCGCGCAACAGCCATCTGCATCGGTCATCTGTGCAGATCTGTTTCATAAAGACCTGTGGCAAAGCAAAAAAAACCAGCACATCCCATAGCATGTCGTACCTGTCAGTCACGGGCAACTGGTTCCGAGAGCACGAACGTAAAGAGATGAAGAGAGCAGCAGGAACAGAGAGTATCCCAGGGGCGACTGCATGGGTGCGCCCCCACAGAGAACATTTAACCATTTATTGAACTGAAATTTCATGGGGTTCGGAACCCCTCCCGGCCGCCCCCCAAGTGGAGGAGGAGCGGTCAACTCCTCGACGAGCAATCGGCTCCAATAGAGAAATCATTTAAAAGTCGCACAATCGTGGAGTCAGCGTTCTCTAACGCTGGAGGGGTAAAAAACGTGAAAACTTTGGTAACAGTGCTTCAAAGATCACTGTCAGCTCACTATCTATCGATTGGCTAGTGCAAAGCCAACACCAGCCGATCGATGGATAGTCTAGTTGGGCGGTGCAACAATTTAAAAGAAATTACCAGCCAGCAGATAGGAATGTTGATCATGGGTAACAATCGTCCGTTATTTAATGCACTTGGGGCAATCGTTGGGCTACTCATCTTTATTTATGTCATCATCCAAGGGGTAAACTACTTCCAGCAAGGGGTGGCAGAATTTGATGAAATCCAACGTCAGGCTGGTCAGCCAGTCCTGCTGTCCGAAACGATCAATGAAGAAGGCGCAGCGGTTGACGCCAGCTCGGAAATTACCGCCACCACTGCCACAACCGATACTGTCACAACTGATACTGACATCGCCGATACAGCCGAATTGACCGGCACAGCTGGGATTACGGATACAACTGGCATTACGGATACGACTGAATTGACGGACACCGGTGAAGTGATGGCAACGACGCCTGTGACTACTGCCGACGAAGTTGCCGCGGGCACGGATATCACCGCCACCGAAGAGGTGACAACGACAGCAGAGACCGCGGATGTTGCAGCCACGACAGCGGTTACAACGACCGAAGCGATGACCGCGACCACAGCGCTCACCGCCCCAGAGGAAGCCGATGCATCCGAAGCAGTCACCACGGATGTGGCCGTGACAGCAACAGAGACGACGACGACAACCGACACTGCTGAGACTGAGACGGCTGAGACAGCAGAAACAGGGGCAGAGACAGCCAGCACGCTGGTTGCGCCCGCGCCGGAAACTGTCACCCCCATCTTTGTCAAAGCGGGCTGTATCGGCTGTCACGTCATTCCCGACATTCCCAATGCCGTTGGAGCCGTGGGGCCCGATCTCTCGGAGATTGGTGTCGTGGCTGCCACCCGCATTGAAGGGTACAGCGCCGAAGAGTACATCCGCGAATCGATTCTGAACCCGAACGATTTCATTGTGCCTGAATGCCCAACCGGCCCCTGCCTACCCGGGCTAATGGTGCAGAATCTCGATGAGGTGCTCACGCCGCAGGAAATTGACGACGTCGTGGCCTATCTCAGCTCGCTTGGGGTTGCGGAATAGCCATTCAGTGCCCGGATTCTAGCGGGTCTATCTCTATCACTCATTGATCCAAAGAGGTCGCCGCGTTCCCGCGGCGACCTCTTTGTTTCCCTGTTGCTGCTTCCACCTGCAGATATTCCACCTGCAGATATGACGCCCAGCCCTGCCCAAAAGCGCTGGCACACTCTCAACCGTGGTGATGTTAGAAGACCTCTTCGACCTCGTCCGCGTCTGAATTCTCGTCCTCTTCATCATCCTTTAACAGAACTTCGCGCCCTTGGCCGCCCCCCATATCTGGCCCGACCACGCCCTGTTTTTCCAGATCTTCCATTAGGCGAGCCGCTTTGGGATAGCCAATCTTCAGCTTGCGCTGCAAGTAGCTCGTGCTACAACTTTCGAGCTCACGCAACACATCGATGGCATCCTGCATAATACCATCTTCATCATCCATCTGATCCAGCAACCCCGTCCAGGGTGCAACAGTGGCGGGCTGGTTGGAGGGCTGTTGCTGTTTCCAAAAGTCGACAACGCTATTGATCTCTGGATCAGTTACCAAACAGCCCTGCACCCGCTGCAGCTTGGCAACATCTGGACGCATCAGCAACATATCACCGCGTCCCAACAGCCGCTCCGCCCCAACACTGTCCAGAATCACCCGGCTATCGGTCTGGCTCGTGACGGAAAAAGCAATGCGCGTGGGGAAGTTGGCTTTGATCAGCCCCGTCACCACATCGGTGCTGGGGCGTTGCGTGGCAATAATCAGGTGAATGCCAGTTGCACGCGCCATCTGCGCCAATCGGCAGATCTGGCGTTCAATGTCGTCGGCCGAAGTCATCATGAGATCGGCGAGTTCGTCGATGATCAGCACCATGTATGGCAGCGGCGCAATTGGCTCCTGACCTTTTTTGGGTTTTTTCCCAGCCAGTGCATTGTACGCTTCCACGTTGCGGACGCCCACCGCTTTGAAGGCTTGGTAGCGGTCATCCATCTGCAAGAGTAGCCAGGTCAGTGCACCCATCACCTGATCCATTTCGGTGATTACTTTACCGATCATGTGGGGGATGCCATTGTAGCCCGGCAACTCGACCATTTTGGGGTCAACCATAACGAAGCGCAGAGATTCGGGACCATAGCGCATGAGCAATCCCGTGATAATGGTGTTGATGCAGACCGATTTACCGGAGCCAGTGGAACCGGCAATCAACATGTGGGGTGCCCGCGTCAGATCCATTACCACACCGGCACCGGCCGTGTTGCGGCCCAGGGGCAGCGGCAAGCGCCCACCCGCTCTGTGGTAGGCTTCACTCTCGATCACACCACGCAGGCTCACCGTCACTTTTTCGGTGTTGGGCACTTCGATGCCCACATAGGGACGGCCGGGAACAGGCGCTTCGATACGGACGGCTGGCACGGCTAGCGCCAACGCCAGATCGTCGGCCAGACTCACGATGCGGTTGACTCGCACCTTGCGCCGCTGTCCACCCCGTTCCAGATATTGGGGTGCCACCCCAAATTGGGTGACGGTGGGGCCACTCTCCACGTGGACCACTTTGACCGGTACATTGAAATCTTCCAACGTATTCTCGATCAGCTCTTGCAGTTCCTGGGCACCAATCGGTTCATAGACGCCCTGGTCGGCCACCAACAGATCAATGGGAGGCGCACTGCTTGCGGGCGGTGGGGGTGCCATTGTGCCATCTGTGCCCTTTTTGCGTCCGCGTTTTTTGGTCGCTCGCTTGGCTTTGCCCTTGCTCGGTTCGAGAGATGTTTCCACAACCGGTTTGCCTTTGCCAGCCGGATTGGCCGGGGGCTGCTCACGTGCTGGCACGGCGGAGCCAGCCGCTGTTCGGGAGATGGCACCGGGGCGAACAAACTGTGCTTCGCGCTCTTCGAGCAGAGTGGTGGGAATCTGTCGACGCTGCGCAGAGACAAAATTGGCGGCATCAATTGGCGTGGTCGGCTCAATCGGCGTCTGTCGGGGCAAGAGTGCAGCGCGCGCACGCGCCATCCGTGTGGAGAGATCGCCCCAGGGCACACCGGGCCACTGCAAGAGTTGCTGCGCGAGCAGGGGGGGCAGATAGACCAGCGGGGTGTAGCGAACCAAATAGAAGAGCCCGGCCGCGACACCGCCCATCACAATGGCGAACGCAGGCCAACGGCCCAATCCAGCCATCAACAAGCTGCCGAGTGCCCAGCCCACAACACCCCCGGCCAACCCGTCCATGCGGGGCGACCAGCTAACTGTTGTTGTCTGCCACAGAAAGGTGCTCACGGCTAGCGAAATCAGGAGCAGCTCAACGCCCACGATTGCCTCAACACCCCAGTGGCCGCCGAGCCGGTCGAGCTGTTCCCGCAACATAAAGAGCATTCCCATGATCATGGTGCTCAGTGCAACCCAGGGCGCGATCCAGCCAGTCATGCGCACCAGCCAAGGCACACCATAGGGGGAGCCCGCGCCCCCGCGCAATAAGGTTAGCAGCAGGACACCACCACCCAAGAAGAGCACGAGACCCAGCAATTCCAGGTTGATGTTGTCACGTAGTTCGGACCACCACATGGCCAACGTCTTGTGGCCCGTGTAGCGGATGGAAGATCGTTTTGATGATCGAGGCATAGGTAGAATCTTAACTCAATTTTCTGTCTTTGTTCTCGGTTGGGTAAGCGCACAAGATGTCGGGGCGTGCACTACCGGGCCACCCTTGGCAACAATTGTAGATGATCTTGATCAGCCATCACCCACGGACTTCGTCCACCGATAGCTCCGCTTCGTTGGTGGCCAACAGTTGCATGGCCGCGCGCACTTCCAGTTCGCCGCCATTCTCCTGTTCCATCTCGGTCAACACCCGAGCAACCTGACCAATGGCCACTCGCTGTTTGCGGTAGAGGTCACTCTCGCTCATGGCCAGCCGGTCGGCGATCTCACGAATCTTGCGGCCTTCAATGAAGCGCATTTCCAAAATGTTATAGAGCAACCACTCGGGGGCACTCAGGTTGGGTTTGCCCTCTGGACGCATCTTTTCGATGGCGCTCCCCAACACCAAACGCAGCGCCTTGGTCGGGTCACCACCTGAATGGTCGAGGGCATCGCCGACAATGCGCAATTTCACCAGCGGGCTCAACGTGAGCTTTGGCCCACCCCAGTAGTGGCTCAGCGCATCCTTTACCCACGATTCAAATTCGGGGCTGTGGATTGGGCTGGGATCGAGCATGGTTTCCATGGGCGTCGTATCGCTCTCTTGCCCGCTGTAGGGAGCCAGACTACGCCACTGCTGAATGCGATCGATCTCGGGAATGATTCGGCGCAAGGAAGCGAAGACACCCTGTTGCAGCTTGCGGTCAGAGAGCACGCTGCCCAGTCGCTGCAACATCTGCGTCAGCGCACCCACTTCATCTTGACCCAGCAACGGTGTTTCGGTGCGGGCCTTGACGCCCAACATGCCGAGCACACGGATCTGTTCACCCTCGGATGCTGGCTCGGTCAGTGCCCAAATCCAAAAGCCTTGGTGTGAGACAGGTTGCACCAGTTGCTCCTGCTTCAGAGCCAGATTGAGTGCATCGGACCAGTCATGAATGTCGGTGATCTGTGTGCGTGCGGTTTCGGGACCGACGGTCGCTTCCAGGATCAGATCCGGCCCGACAACAGCCGCCACAAACCCAGCCGGCACCCGCAGCAATTCACAGAGTGCAGTGAGGTTGTTCTCTAGAAACTGGCGCAGATCGCTAGTCGTCAACAGACGCCGATCCAGCTCCCGCAGCCAAGCGATCTCATCATTGTCCTCCCGGTAGACAAGCCAGTCAATCCATGATTTGGTGATGCTGAGCAACAGCTGGCTCAACACGATAACGCCAGTGATGACACTGAAGAGGACAATATCGCGCGGCAACCCCAGGATCCGCTCCACGGTGGGCAGTGTCTGCACAGCCAGGATCACCACAATGGCCACAATGGGCCCGCGCATGAAAAAGCGGATGAGCCGGTAGCGCACCACACGATCGGGCAAGAGAACACCAAAGTAAGCAACGGTATAGCTCATCACCACCAGCAGCACAGCCACGCCAGCATTGACGAGAAACGAAAGTGTCAGCGCTAGCCAGGCAATCTGATCAGGGGTAGCCATACCATTGAAGAGAATCAGATAGGGAAAGACACCAATGCCCGGGGCCAGAAAGCCAAAGAGCAGATAGGTCATGCGTTGCCGAGTGCCCGCGGTGAGGCAACGGCTGCGCGCCTTCCAAATGTTGCGGAGCGAAAGCAACATGGCCAGCGCAAAGTACCCCACGAAAAAACCAAAGTAGGGACCCGGTTGCAGATAGTTGATGGGCGGATTGGTGTAGGAGCCGCGCACCACGATCCCATCCCACCAGACGCCAATGGCAGCGACAATGCCCACGGCGAAAAAGGCCATGGCTACCCACTGCCGGCGGCCGGTTCGATAGTTGGTGGTGGCCAGCACCACCAGCGAAAAAAGATAGTATGCCGCAGGTAACAGAGCAATGCCCAGCCACTGAAAGCGCAGCCAACGATCGGCAGAGGCGAACACAACGAGGCGATTCAACGCCACGTCACTCGCATAGACGATCATGACGCAGCCCAACAACAATGCAAAGCTGCGGGCCACGGCGCTGCGAAAGTTGTAGGTAAAGGTGTAAGCCAGCAGTGAAAAGGCTAGGATCACAACGATCGATGATACCGCGACGTTGAGAAAAGTTAGCAGATTAACTGGAGTAAACATACCGTTCATGTGCGATTCATTTGGAAGAGACCCCAGTGCGCTTGATACGCAACCGAGCCTCCACTAATTGACCCACTCGATCTCTTCATCGACCACAATCCACATGTTGCGCCGTTTTTGTAGATGCAACCGAAAACCACCCCCGACTGTTGGCGTCCGCCGAATGTGCAAGGTGACTTCGGCATCGTTAACCGTCTGAAAATCGATTGTCTCCATCTCCACCGTGGGGCCAGCCGGTGGCGGTGTGGGTTCATCGGGCATGAGCCAGAGGACATCACCATCAAAACCCAGATCACCTTCAATTTCGGCGGGATGGTAGCGCACCCGCAATTGTGCGGGTTGGCCATTGCGATTGGGCTCGATGCGACGCAATGCGCCTAGCTTGTGCACCAAAACAGTGCGCCGGATCCGCAGCGTATCGGGCTCTTGCCGATCCTGGCTGCGGTAGTACCGTGCCAATGCATAGACGGGACCGAACGCGTTCTGTTCGCTCAACAGTTGCAAGAGCTCCTCGCGGATGGCATTCCAACGATAGCGCCATTCCTTCGTCTGGATCTGATCGCCGTAATCGAGCAATTCCAATGTCGCGTCGGCACCGAGCCGGCTGACGATGGAGACGGGCGAGAGCCGCTCGGGATCCTGCTTCAGCCGTGCCAGCAACAGTTCGGGCGTAATTTCGACATCATCGGCGCTGAAGAAGAAACGTCGGGTGCTCAGTGTAAAATAGATACCGATCCCCACAGCCACAACCAGCAGCACAACCAGCGTCCACGCCACGGGATCCATGGCTTGCAGAAATTGTGCAAATGAAGGAAGTGCCGATTCACCCTCCCCCCCGAAGAACGCTACGATTGCATCAATTATTTCCCGCATCATGCCGACAGTCTAGATTGCCATTTCAATGGTTGTGGAACTTTTCAGATCAATCCCCACGGGATTTAGGGCGTGTTGTTCCGCGTTATTGTGCCACTAAGTGTTCTACATTAGTGTGCCACGTTAGTGTTCCACATTAGTGTGCCACGTATAGAGAAACCAAATAGAGCTTGCACCTCGCGGCGTGAACATTCTCTCCTGCGGACCTCCAGCGGTAGAGAACAGTGATTCCACCTTTGGGCAACGTTACCATGATTTCTCAATGAGTCTTCTACATAGGATTCCACGAAGGTATTCCATGAAAGTATCACCAGCTCGAAGAGCATGGGTATAGAATCACGAGCCACCCGCGTGATTCGTCATTGTACCATACGTAGCTGACCAACCACAGCTTTTGCCTGTTTGCGTTCCATGTTTCAGAGCCCACACCATGTTTGCGCTCACGCAGGATGCTCTGTGTAACGCTTTCGGTTGCTGACTACCAGCGACCGGGCCACTCGCATTCGATCCCTACCATTAGCTTTGAGAGATTTCCCAAAACTGCCACATTGGAGGCGGGCTCACATCACCAAGCACATTTTGCACATATTATGCACACAGTTTGAACAACAAAAAACTTAGCTGGAAGAACGAAACTTCAACTTGTTCAAACTGCTTTACAGTGATCAAGTAGCACCCGCTTATTTAGAGGGATTTACAGTTCATTGGAAGTTGTGGTTAGCGGTACATCGCAGAGAATTACATCAAAAATTTTTGGAACCAACTGAGAAAAGGAGCTATATCTGATGAAGAGATATTTCATGCCGTTCTTCCTGTTTGCGGTTTTGCTGATGGCAGCCTGTACACCGGGCGCAGAGGCACCAGCAGAAGCACCAGCAGAGGCACCAGCAGCTGAAGAAGCCACCGCAGTGCCAGAGGAAGAAAGCGCCGCGGACGAAGGTTCAGAAGAGGCGATGGATGAAGGCGAGATGATGGACCTCGTTGATACAGCCGTGGCGGCTGGCGATTTCACCACTCTCGTTGCCGCCGTGGAAGCAGCGGGTCTGGTTGAGACCCTCAAGGGTGAAGGACCCTTCACGGTCTTTGCCCCCACCGATGAAGCCTTTGCAGCACTGCCCGAGGGAACGGTTGAGAGCTTGCTCGAAGATCCCAGCGGTGACCTGACCCAAATCCTGCTCTACCACGTTATCTCTGGCCAGGTCATGGCTGCCGATGTGAGTGATGGTCTCGAAGCAGAAACAGTGCAAGGCAGCACCGTTTCCTTTAGCATCAGCGATGGCAACGTGATGATCAACGACGCCACCATCGTGGCCACTGACATTGAAGCATCCAATGGTGTTATCCACGTCATTGACGCCGTCATCATGCCGCCTAGCGAAGAAGCGATGGATGGCGAAATGAGTGAGGAAGCCGACGCCGAAGCGACAGCCATGCCCGAGGAAGAGGCGATGGGTGAAGGCGAGATGATGGACCTCGTTGACACAGCCGTGGCGGCTGGCGATTTCACCACTCTCGTTGCCGCCGTGGAAGCAGCGGGTCTGGTTGAGACCCTCAAGGGTGAAGGACCCTTCACGGTCTTTGCCCCCACCGATGAAGCCTTTGCCGCACTGCCCGAGGGAACGGTTGAGAGCTTGCTCGAAGATCCTAGCGGTGACCTGACCCAAATCCTGCTCTACCACGTTATCTCTGGCCAGGTCATGGCTGCCGATGTGAGTGATGGTCTCGAAGCAGAAACAGTGCAAGGCAGCACCGTTTCCTTTAGCATCAGCGATGGCAACGTGATGATCAACGACGCCACCATCGTGGCCACTGACATCGAAGCATCCAATGGTGTTATCCACGTCATCGATGCAGTCATCATGCCGCCCAGCGAGTAGCAGCTACTGTTACAGAAAAGCACACAATCTAATCTGACATAAGTATGGGACGGATCTCCAGCGGGGATCCGTCCCATCTGTTTTTGCGATCCATCACCGCTGGCACCTTTCATTGCTCACCCAATCCACAACCTGCGCAGTGCCAAGAGCAGGAAGCGCTATTGCAGGTGAGGAAAATCTAAATGATTGCAACGATTGCTACCGGCACAAACGGTCCATTGACCCCGCTCTGGCTACAGGCCACCCCGCTGCAACCGCTACTACAGTTTGGCGTACACACCACGGCAGGTAAGCAGGCCATACACCTGAGTGCAAGCGGCAACATACGTGTGGCCTGATTTGCACCGGGATCTACTACCCATACCATCACAGGAATATACTCAACCGGCGGGCCGTTCTCGACAAGTTGCGTGAGCCCGAGTATAATGGGAACTCATATGAAACAAGAAAATTCTGCCTTTCATCAGCTTGCGCCCGGTGTCGGTACAGGCAATCCATCAACGAAAAGCTGGCAACGGATCAGTGAGTGCCCACTGGTGATCCTTGTCGGTGTAACAGGCGTGGGCAAAAGCACGACGCTGCACCAGCTCGCGACCGCACTCGCTTTCTATTTGCTGCCCAACCGCCGCACCCTCACCGATAAATTGATCATCGCCTCGTTGCAACAACAAGCGGGACAACCGGTGGAGCCGGTGACTGACCGCGCCGAGCGCTTTGCGTACACTCGGCGCTTCCGCGCTCAATTTCCCGGTGGTATGGGCTATGCGCTGAGCCAGCTTTGGATCGAGCCAGAACAGTTGCGAGCTCCGTGGGTCTTCTTCGACGGGCTGCGCGGCGCAAACGAAGTGGAGTCCGCGGCCGCCGAGCTACCGCAAGCACGCTTCATCGTGCTACACGCGCCGGATGTAGTACGTGTGCAACGGCTGTTGGGTCGTGATGATCAATTCGATCAGGTGCAGACCAATGCAGTGAGTGCCAACCCGACAACCACGGGTGAGATTCGAGACTTTGCCGACATTGGCATGCCCGAAGCCGATGCCCTCTTTGCACAGAGAGAGACGAAGGCGCTGCTGGCCCTGTGCGCGCCGCCGGTGGGGCAGGGTACGGTGGCTGTAGATGATCTGCGCGCCAAGCTGACCATTGTCATGGAAGAGCGACGCAATTACGATCCAATCGGCACCACTTCTATCTTGCAGGCACGGGCACCAGAGCGAACGTTGGTCGTTGACACCAATGTGGTTCGCGCACCCCAAGCCGCCACCCAAATCGTCGATTGGCTCAGCCACAGCAAGTAACGTTCGTAACAAACCATGTCAATCTGTACCCCAACGTAAGCTCTGCTTGAAAACGGTAGTACTACCTCTTTGGCAGACGACGAAAAATCTACCGTTTTCAAGCCAACCACACGATAGCTTATACGCCGAAGTTACAGAGCAATTCTACAAAAAGCAGCACTACAAAAAGCAATGTCATGCGATGACAACCCATCCACTACTCGAATTTGACATTCCCGCCAGCCTGACCATCGAACGCATCAACAGCACAGTCTTTCAACTACCCATGCTGGGAGCCTTGCAGTGGGGCGCACACAGCACGCTCTCTGCCGCGCGCCATGTGCTCGTCGAAGTGCTGCTGAACGACGGCAGCAGTGGAGTGGCCGAAGCCCCGCCCCGCCCCACCATCTATGGCGAAACAGTCCACAGCATTACAACAGTGATCGAACATGAACTGGCCCCTCGCCTCTGCCAACAGCCGCTCCCGCGCGCCATTGCGCGTCTACACGAGATCAAGAACAATCAGACGGCCAAAGGGGCTATTGACATGGCGCTGCACGACGCCCTGGCCCAACATCGCGGTATCTCGCTTCGCGAGCATTTGGGGGCAACGGCCGAACGAATTCGCGTTAGCTATATTCTGGGTATCGGGGAACGTGAGCGCATAATGGCAGAAGCGGCGCGCGTCTACGCGGCGGGTGTGCGGGTGCTGAAAGTGAAGGTGGGGCGCGATTGGCAGGCGGACCTGGCACTCATTGACGAACTGCGGCAGCACTTTGGCGATGAACTGTGGCTCTATGCCGACGCCAATGAATGCTTGACACCTGCCACAGCACCGCGCGTGCTGGACGCCATGCGCGAGCGGGGTGTGCGTTATTGCGAAGAGCCACTACCAGTTGAATTGATCCAAGAACGCGCGGCACTGCGCGGCCAACAACGGCTGCCCCTGATCGGCGATGATAGCTGTTTTGGCCCGCGCGATCTGCAACGCGAGCTAGCCCTGGACACCTTCGACATTCTCAACATCAAAACGGCACGCACGGGCTACACCGATTCTCACACCATGTTGCAACGGGCCAAGGCTGCGGGCAAAGGAGTCATGGTCGGTTCCCAGGCGAGCACGGGGCTTGGGACAATTCGTGCCGCGCTCTTTGCCGCGCTGCCTGGGATCGATCATCCCAGCGAATTGAGTTTTTTCCTCAAGCTCAAGCGAGACATTCTCAGTGCACCCCTCGAACTGCACGCGGGCTACCTACATCTCGCCGATCTCGATTCGATTAGCGTGGATCCGGCGAGACTACACGCAGCCGCCGTTGCATGAACCGGACAGTTCCTGCCGGGCCAATGCAGCGTGAAACGCACAAGCAGCAGCTGAACGCGGTACTTGTAGAGAAATCATTTAAAAGTCGCACAATCGTGGAATCAGCGTTCTCTAACGCTGGCCGTGCGCAGTAGAGAATGCGCACTCCGCAAGGTGTGAGGCCTATTTGCTTTCTCTATTACCTGTCGGTCGGCAGCGGCGGAATGCGAATGGCATCCCCAACAACTTCGTTGGCGACGCGCACGGGCAGACGCGCTCCCGTCGCGGGCAGATAGAAACCCACCTGCAGCTCATACGTAGCCAACGCCTCCAGACCAAGTGTAGCTGGCAGTTCCAGCTGATGATAGGTGACCAGATATTCGCCGCCACGCCAACTGCCGGTGGGAGCGGGGCCGGTGGCGCTTTGCGGTTCCCCATCATGTTGCGCCACGGTCTGGCCACTGGCACTGTTGAGATGTACAAAGATGCTATGCGCCGGCAAGAGCGGTTGATCCACTTGCCAGTACAGTTCCAACAGCAGGCGTTCCGAATGTTGCTGCAGCGCATAGCCGAGCAGATAGCTGTGTGAACCAAAGTGGGCAGGCTGCACCAGTGGCTGTGGCGGCGTCAGTGCCGTGAAATTGGCGACTCGCTGCCGCATCGCCAGCGTTCCCAAAAGCACAAAATCGCTCTTGGTGCCGGTAGCCGGATCGAGCAATCCGCCCCCCAAGCGATAATGTCCGGTGGCAAGCGTTGCCGGCAGGGCAATGCTTACCGGCGTTTGCACCAATGCCCCCGCGGACCACAGCGATAGTGGATAGTCGGGCAACGGCCACCCCTCCCAACCAGCCACCCCATTGCCCGCTTCGTCGAGCAAACTGAGGTAGAGCCAACGCTCTGGTTGGGCCCGCTGTTGGTTCTGCCAAAAGAGAACGACATCCACTGTTTCACCGGCCAGCGGAATAGGCTCTCCGCTATCTCCGTCGCTATCGGCCCCACTATAACCGAGCAATGTCAACCCCTGCACACCGACCGCATCGATGGGTACCGCAGCTTCGAGTGGAAAGCGCATGGGGAGCCGGGCAGGCAACAACGGCCGCGCTGGCGCAGTGACCTCTAGACGGCCGAGCGGATGCAGAAGTTCGGCCGGTGCAGCCAATGGTTCCGGTGCAACAAGTTCACCCACCGCATCCACAATACCCACTTGCAACGTATACTCGCCGGGTGGGAGCCCCGCTGGAATGAGCAGGCCGCTCTTTGTCAACACGGCAGAGAGGTTGCGGCTCGCCCACGTATGCCCAGCCCGGGTGAGGCGCAGCGTCATTCCCCAATCGGCAACCACGGGAACAGCCTCCCCCAGCGCGGCCCACTCGAAATCGACGCGAATGGGCTGATTGGCAGCGGCCACCATCGCTGGTGTCACGGTAGCCGCGGTTAGTTGTAGCGGCCCAAAGGCAAGATTCATCCCGGTTGGTGCACCGTGGGTTGGCGCGGGCAGGTCGACCCACGCCTGCAAGGTGGTCTCGCCATACCATTCATCGACGAGCATCAACGCGCGCTCGGTGGCATATTGTTCAACCGCGGCCGGTAATGTGCTGCCAATCGAACGCAAACCGGGATACCAGAGCGTACCACGCGCCAACGCTTGATCAATGGCCGCCTGCACAGAATCATCCCAACGGACCGAACGTTCACTCAAGAGCCGCACGGTGGGTCCAACGGGAGGTCGCGCGAGATCGGGCTGTTCCTGGTTCAGCGGTAGTCCAGCCAACGGTGCATAGAGACGCCAAAGTCCCACTTGCCACGGGAACGTAGCCAGCAGGAGATCCTCGTTACGCCCTTGTTGGACGATCTGCCGAACCAACGGGCGGTAATCATCGGTTTGGTGATGGGGCACTGTGTAAAAGGTCCAGATGCCACCGAGTGCTGCGCCCAACAAGATCACAAGCGCCACTTTTCCCACCTGCCACCACTGCCACATGCAATCGATCAGAATGGCCAGCTGCAATAAAAAGTAGGGCAGCAAGAAGAGCAGCAACCGTTCACCACCGGCGGGGAAGAAGGGGTAAAAACGGTTGACCGCAAATGCGATGAGTGTGGGAATGATGAGCAACAACCCCAACGCTTTCAACGCAGCACCGGCATCGGCAGCGGCAATCGGCGCGGCAAAGATGCGCCAGCGGATTAGCCACGCACAACAGAGGAGCAGCAGTGCGGCAGCAGCACCAATCTGCCCAAAGAGTGACCAGGGCGCTGCATTTAGATGGCCCCAAAGCGCGGCCAGCAGATGGCGCAACAGGTACGTGCCAAATGGCAATGGCAGATCCTGATCGGCACCGATTTTATCAGTGACGTAACGTGTCAAATCGCTGGCGACATAGAGCAGCCAAGGCAGATAGAGCAGCGCAACGACAGATTGCGCGCCCATCAGCCGCCCCATGCGATCTTCCACACGGGGACGTGGCCGTGTGGAAGATCGCATGGGGTACTGGAAACGGGTTCGCATGTGGCGCAGGGCACGGGTAGCGCGCTCGCTCGCATAGAGCGTATCGCTCGCCACCCACAGTAGCTGGGCCACAAAGAGAAATGCAGTGTAATAGAGGGTGTAGAGTGCCGTCGCGGTGCTCAACACATATAGCCACCACCAACGCCACTTGGTCGCGCCCGCGGCGCGCAGGTGACAGCAAGCCAATGTGCTGGTCAGGCTCAATGTTAGGGCCAATCCATACATGCGTACTTCTTGGCTGTAAAAGAGATGCAGCGGGTTGAGGGCAAAGAGCAGCAGCGCAATCAGTGCCGGACGTCGCTGACCGGGCAGCAGCAGACGGGCCAGCAGCAACAGCAACAGGAGCGCGGGCAACGCCGCAACGAGCGAGAACAATCGCACCACGGCTGGGGTCGGCATGGGGACAAGCGCTTGCCACCAATGCAACAGCAGGTAGTAGAATGGTGGATGGATATCGGCGGCGGTGAGTGCGATCATGCGCGCCAACGGCTCGGTGGCAAAGTAGATGCTGTAGCCCTCATCTGCCCAGAATGGATGCCAGCCAAGCCACCAGGAACGGACCCCCACACCCAACAGCAATAGCAACAGATAAGGACTCACTTGCCGAATACGATTCATCATGCCAAGTTATTTTCAGGATCTCTATGCAGAGGGATGTTGGCAGCGGGAGCTACAGTATAGAAGCTACAGTGTAGAAACTACAGTGCAGAAGCTACAGTGTAGAAGCTACAGTGCAGTTGCCCTGCAAGCTGTACATTTTCGCTTGTGCAAAGGAGAATTGCCAACAGAGTTCACTCAATGATTGTAAACGTGTACCCTTGCAACACAAACCCACACTGTCTCGTGCAGTGTGGGTTTGTGTTGATCTGGACTTTGCCCGGCTATAGCATGAGCCGACTATAACGTTTCCACAGTACAACATTGTGGGGCTGAGGCGGTAGCGGTCCCTACAGATCAATCTGTCTTTACAGCTTTTTATAGCGCACGTAAAGCTCTTGATTTGAATCGTTGCCATCTAGAACAAAGGTCGCAGGTGGGCCGACGACGTTGCCACCACCATCGACCAATTGAATCTCCCAGGTACCCGCGGGCGCAACGCCTGGGAACTCGAGCTTCATGTTTTGAAAACGTTGCCGAGCATCAGCAATGGGCCAGGTCAGACTCGGTTGCCCCCCAACCGAACTCTGCGTGACACTCTGTTCCGCCCCATCTTTCATTACTCGCAAGGAATAGCCATCCAACGCCTGATCGCCGTCGAACACATAGAGAAAGATCCGGACCAATTTATTTTCGGGGAACTGTTCGGCATTTTGCAATTCAAAGCCAAACGCCGGGGCCGCCGGCGGCTCTGTGGGCGCCGGCTCGGGAGGCTGAGTTGGCGCGGCCTGGGCGGGGGGAGCAGCGGCTACCGGCGCAGCAGTTGCAGTGGGCGGAACAGCCGCGACGGCATCACTCACCGGCAGATCATCCACCGCGCCATCCGTTTCGACCAGTTCGTTGATCACCCAGGCGGGTGCGTCGTTGATGCAACAGAAGCGCCACCAATCACCCGCGTCATTCTGGCCAACAATCTCGAATTCTTGGCCCCGTTCGACGGTGGTGAGAATGGGATAGTTGGTTCCCGGGCCAGCGCGAACATTAACCAACGGTGAACTGATGACGAGCCGGGGCGGGGCAGTACTCTGTTCTACCTCCGCGGCTGGTGGCTCTTCGTCCACGACTGGCGCAGCCGCGGGTGGTGTGGCCACTTCGGCAGCCTCTGCCGTGGTGGCGGGCGGTTGCGCGCTGCCACTGTTCTCGGCATTCGTGGTCACAATTGGTTCCCCGTTTGCTGCGCTCAACGGAGTTGGTGTAAAGGTGGGGTAGGGAGAGCGAATTGGGCGGTACTCATCCTGTGCAACGCTTCCGGTCTGGCGAAAGCCACAGCCGGTTAAGAGTAGGGTGAGTATCAGAGCGAGCAAACCGACCAACGGGAGCGGGCGCGGTCGGTGTAGAGGGGTTTGCAAATTTTGCCGCCGCGCGCTGCAGCGGCGACCGTTCGGTTGATAACTAACCATCGATTGTTTCACTAGAGCTGTATTCATGAGAGCTACATTCATAACGCTTTACCGTACTCGTTGCCAGGCAATATAGACTTCCCGGTTGGGGTTAGACGGGCTGGTGGAAAAGGTGACGATATCCGATAGGCGATTGCCCGCGCCATCGATTACATAGACTTCCCAAGTGCCAGTGCCAATCAGTTCGAGGCGACTCCGTTGGCTGTTGGGATCGCTCGGTTCGAGCGACTTGGGATCGGGAGGTCGATATTCATACTTCAGATTGTAGGTTAAATTGCTGTATCCGGTACCAGGGACACTGACTGCGTAAAACTCTTCTGCACTTGGAAGGATGTCATTGGTCGAGTCACGTTCAATCCCTTCAAAGAAGACTTTGAGATAGTAACCACCGGCTGGATCCTCGGGTGTTTCAACGGATGGCGTGCCGACGAAAAGTTTGACCCAAATCGTTAGAAACTCGTTGTTGGTCGGGAAAAACTGGGGACCGAGGTAGCGGTCAAAGGGCACAAAGGTTGCGGTGGGCGTTGGCGTCACCGTGGGTGTGGGGGTAAAGGGTGGTGTCTCGGTTGGTGGCGGCGGCGGGTTGACATTGGCAATCAGCGCCACGTTGCTCGCATCATTGACCACCTGGACATGGTTGCCTACTACCCAAACTGTGCCATCATTCCCCGCATCGTTGCGATTGACACAACAGAGCCGGTACCATGTACCCTCGGGGTTGCGGCCGGTGACCGCAATGGGAATCCGCGGCCCCAGTTGTGCGACCAGCGGGTATTCCACACTTGGCCCTGTGCGCAGGCTCACCAGACCACTTTCCACCACGACAAAGGGCGTGGGTGGCAGGGGTGTGAAGGTCGGTGTTGGTGTGGGTTCTGGGGTATTGGTAGGAATGGGCGTTGCGGTTGGCAACGGTGTCTGTTCGGGCAACGGTGTACTCTGCCCCGGATCGCCACCACCAGGGACCGTCGTCGCTTGATCGGGCGGCGCTTGCGTGGGGAGCTGCACAGCAGTGGGATCATCATCCCCCACAGTATCATCTCCCACAGTATCATCTCCAACGGTGTCATCTACATTATCATCCACGACGACAACCGGCGGAAGGGGTGTTCCAGCGGGTGTTGGTGGGGTCGGCAACAGTGTGCTCAGGTCGATTCCTTCGGGAACAATAATGACACCGGGTGTGCCACCACGGGGCGGAGTAATGATGATGGGCGGCAGAATCTGCTCATCAAACGGCGTCGCGGTATACGTTGGTGCCAAGGCCCGGGTGGGTCGTGGTGTATCCACTGCACGTTGCACCAGTCCCCCGGCAGAACAAGCAAGGCTCAAGCCCAGCAGGAAAAAGAGACTAGACCATTGGGTTATACGACTAGCTGGAAACCGAAAAAATGAACGCATACTAAACATCTATCGTATCATCAGGCACCTGACTGAGAAGTCATCGAATCCATCAGGCCACGCTGCACGTTGGCTGCAGCGTGGCTGGGCACCGTCAATTGCCAGAGGTTGACTGCCATCGATTCATCATACTACTGCAGCACCACCGCTTCGTGAAGGAATTCGTCACGGACACTTTTGCTGCCGGGGGGTATGAGCATGTACCAGAAACTAGTGCCAGGAACTGTAAACGGATCAATGCCAGAATGATCGTGGAGAGCTGTTTTGTGAACCTGTATATTCAACTGTGTCTGAGTCTGTAACTGTGTCTGTACTTGACTGGGAGTTGACGCTCTTTTTGATGCTGTTCTCACTCTCCTTCACCGCATGCCAAATACTGTACCTCTACGCTATCTTCTACGCTATCTTCACTTTTATTGTACCTGCACTTTTACCGTACCTGCACTGTGCGCTGTTTAGGTTGCGTTGAGCACTTCATCAACTTTTGTCACAATTGCATCAAGTGTAAATGGCTTCTCTAAATACGACAAATGATCTTCCACATCAAAATCAGCCATTGCAATATGTTGCGGCCGGCCCGACATGATAATGATGGGGATCTGCGCGTCCAACTCGCGCAACACATCAAAGGTTGCCTTTCCCCCCATTCCGGGCATGTGCATGTCTAAAAATACCGCACGAATCTGTCCGGCATTTTCTCGAAACAAGCTAACGCCATCTTCGCCACTAGCAGCACAGAAGGTCGTAATATCGGAAAGCTCCAAAATTTCCACGATCACTTCGCGCAGCGCAGCCTCATCCTCAATCACCAAAATGCTCAACTTCATCTCCTACCAGCTATAGAATGAATGTGGGGAACACTATCCCAGCAGATCATCAATGTTTTCGCCACGTTGCGTACGGTTGCGCAACTCGACGAACCGAACCGAAGTTTCAGTGAAGGCACTTTCCAGCGCAGTCAGATAGAGCTGTGAATCCAATGGCTGCTGTGACCGAGCTATCGACTCCAGCCGATCACATACCTGGAAGAGCGCCAAAGCACCAATATTAAGGCTAGCGCCTTTCAATGAATGTGCTTTAGCTGCCAATTCTGGCAAACTACGCTGCTTGATCAATACCATAATCTCACTCACGAGCAGAGTGGAATAGTTCAAAAATTCATCGACAAGTTCGAGAATCAAACAATCGTCATCGGTAATTTCATCCATCTCCCGCAACATATCAACGGTTTCTCGATCGATAACGGGCGGGTGGTCCTGATCTGTACTACCCATTTGCTCTCGTCACCCCTTTGTTCTCCCTTTACCCACGGCAGTTTTTGGTAACCCCGGAGGATGTGGTGGCATGCAGCGGACCGGTGAAATCAGTCGCTGCTCAAAATAGCGCTCTTGCACCCGTGCAATGCATGCCGTCACGCGATTTTGCGGTGCTGACACACATTTGCGCAGAGCTAACTTTTATCCCTCACCAACTTTGCACATTGCTGTTCTCTGTTCATTCAGCTTACGCCAGAATGACGCCAATACTTCATTGAGCGGACCTACGCAACTTACCTACGCAACTTGATGAGAAGAGCCACAAGCGTGTGGCCTGTTCTCCACTGGTACGCTCTTCTTGGTGCGTAACGCCTATTAGTAACTCAAGTTGCTGCCTACGATCTCTACAGGGGGGTGATTGCTCAAAAATACCCGCTACAACATGCCTACAGTGCGGTTGGCTTGAAAACGGTAGGTTTCCCGCTTGCCGGAACTACTGGCTTCAAACAGAGCCCACTTTAGCAGGCAACCGGGGAGCAACTTAGGTTTATTATGAACCCTACCGCACAAAACGACAAAATACATGCGCACACCTATCGCCCGCGCCACCCTGCAGGATCGTGTTCTGTTTCTCCTAGTCAGTGGTGCCCATGGTGGTGACAGCATGGGTTTTGCATCAATATTATTTTTGTCCCCGTCAAAATTGCACAACTCGCCATTTCTTTTGTACAATATCCGTTCCAGGTCCTCAACCACATGGGGATTTGTGTCAAGTAACCAGTTGTCTTGGGCAACTACCGCGTCAGTGGCAGTGCCGGTCAACGCTGGTTGCACATTACGCAAGGTTGTCAGTTGTTCTTCTCGAACCGAGCAGCCAACAACCTGTGCGCTTGCAAAGAAAGAACTCAACTATGGCTCGAATGAAAGTGTTACTCACAGAGGATGTTCCCAATCTCGGCATGGCAGGGGAGATCTACTCGGTCGCGGGTGGATTCGCGCGCAACTACCTAATGCCGCGTGGCATGGCAGTCATTGCCACCAAAGGTGCCCTGAAACAAGCCGAAGAGATCAAAGAAGCTGGAATTCGCCGACGGGCTCAAGAACGTGCCAACGCCGAAGCACAGGCACAGCTCATCTCTGGCAAGCGGCTGCTCTTCCAGGCCAATGCCGGTGAAAACGACCGCCTCTATGGCTCGGTAACCAGCGCCGATATTGCAGAACGGCTGGAAGAAGTCGTCGGCTTTGAAATTGACCGCCGCCGCATTCTGTTGGGCCAGGCCCTGCGCGAACTCGGTATCTTTGATATTACGGTCCGTCTGATGCCAGAAGTAGAACCGGTCTTCCAGGTTGCTGTCGTTCGCGAGGGCGAAAGCTGGGCAGATGCCGAAGCATTTGTGGCTGCCCAAGCCGCCGCGGTGCAGGCCGAAGCGGAAGCCGCCGAAGAAGCCGCCGCGCTGGTGGCACAGGCCGAAGCAGAAGAGGCTGCAGCACAGGCCGCAGCAGAAGCTAAAGAGGAGAAGGCTGACGAATCTAGCGATTCTGAAGCAAACGCCTAACAGAGGAAGTAGCTGCCCATTGGTTCGCAGTACACGCTACTGAAGTTGTGGCAAAATAATGTTTGTTCAAAGCACTGGACTCCGTGGTCCGGTGCTTTTTTGATCACCCGCAGTTGATATGCGATAACAGAAGCGCTCGTGGCAGACAACGCACGCTGTCACCTCCTGCTGCAGAGCCATCCCCATCGCTTCACTTCTCCAACGGTAAGACCGCCACATTCTCGAAGCCATCTGCCACCTGCCGATAGAGCACGAGCAACAGGCCATCGGCCGGTGCTGTCCCCGCCGCAAAGAGATAGGGATCGATCCAGATCCCAGCGCGCGGTTCAGTTAATCCCCGTGCAGGGCGCGCACGGTCCTGCTGTGCGCCGGGTAGCGGCACGCCATTAGCGGTCAGCCGCACACTAATCGAGAGCCCCTCTGGCCACTGGTCGGCGCTCAACTGCCAAGCCAGGGTAACCACCACGTCTTCCGCGCCCCGTGCAATTGTGGGCCGATAGGTAGCCAAGGGAACGCTACCGACCCGCTGTAGCTCGTAGCCCTGCAGGGTAACTTCGGGCAGCAGCGCAATGGCCGGCTGATGTTGTAACTGCCGCGCCGGAGCCGCGCCGCCCCGTGGTTGCAAACGCACCCAGTGGGGATCAACTGCCACGCTGGTGTAGGCCAACGCGTCTGGCAATTCAGCATAGAGGGTTGGCGCGGCGTCCCACGTGCTGTAAATTGCTTCGCCAGCAGCCAGATGCGCAGCCGCGTCTGGGCTGCTCACCACCGCCAGATCAGGACGAAGTTGCCAAATATTAAAGAGATATTGCAGGGCCAGCGCATCGTCGACCGCGGCAAAGAGACGGCTCTGCGCGGGCAGTGGCGTGGCAAGTAGCAATGCTGCCCGATCGAACGCGCCGTCAGCCACCCGGTCATAGCTATCTGCCCTGGGCCACGAGCGCACGCCGCGCGCCAGCACCATGCCAACCAGCACGAGCAGCACGGTGGAAAAGAGCAGCCGATGTCGGGTGCCTTTTGCAAAACCCCACGCGCCGGCAACAGGTGCGTGCAGAAGTTTGGCCACACCAAGGAGCAGCAGTGGATAGGCTGGCAGAATCACCTGAAACCAGTTGCCGCAACGATAGGCCCAGGCAAACAGAAGATAGAGCAACAGCGTTCCATAGCAGAGAAAGGCAAAGCGCCGGGGCAAGCGTGCCAACCCAATCAGACCGAGCGCCACCACGGGCCACGACAATTCAGCACCTATCAATGCCGGGAAGCCGTTGGCAAAAGGAGTGCACCACGCCTCGAAGCCCCACCCCAACTCGGCCCGCCCCTGTGCCGTGCTCACAAAACTCCAAAACCATTCCGTTCCCGTACGCCACTCGCCCTCTCCCCACCATTCCGGGTGGGCAACGCCACGCAGATAGACATAGCCGTAGCTCAACAGGGGGAGCGCGGCAGCCACGATCGCGCCCAGCACGATGGGCAGATTGCGCAACAGCCGTGGCGCTTGCCAGAGAACTGCAACCACGAGCGGCGGCACAATGAAAGCGACAGTCAACATGTGGGCAAGTGCCACCCCACAGAGCAGCGCCAGCCCCAGGAGCAGACGGTTGGCACGACTGGGCCAGCCGTGGCGAGCATTGGCACCATCAGCATCTTCACGCGTCTGTTGCGCTTGCCAACAGAGATAGAGATACACAATGGCCAATGTCTGTGCGATTGCGCTGCTATATTGTTCGGTGGTGGTTGCGTAATACCAAAAAAAGTAGGTGACGCCGTAAAAGGCAGAGAGCAACCAAGCGAGCAGCCAGTTGCCAGCAGGCCAATCGGACGAACGAGTCTGCCAACAGAGAATGCGATAGAGGAG
Source organism: Caldilineaceae bacterium (assembly GCA_965228585.1). Classification (GTDB taxonomy): domain Bacteria; phylum Chloroflexota; class Anaerolineae; order Caldilineales; family Caldilineaceae; genus JAHBVH01. The sequence goes on along the minus strand of CBDDHX010000009.1, from coordinate 808,534 downwards.
CCAGAGTGCAAGCAGCGCCCACAAGGTGCTGTAACTGCTTAGAATGGGCAGGGGATTGGGGTGTGGCACACCAGCCGCGACCAACAGCGCACGGAGACCATAAAACCAGAGCCACCCGCCCATGGTGTAGAGAGGATAGCCCGGTGCATTGCTCGGCCGGGCCTGAACCTGGGCATATTGATGGGTGATCAGATCACCACCAACCAGTTCGCCAGGCTGCAATCCATTGTCGATGGTAATGGCATAGAGCAACAGCGCGGCCCCCACCAACCCCCAGCCAGCCCACTGCATCTGCCTCGTCTTCTCTTCGTCTCGGCCAGCGCGCTCAACTTGCGGGTCAGCGTGTGGCGCTGTTTGCATTGTTGCCATTGTTCGATGCTATCACGGTGATTCTCGTGTGTCAAAGTAACTGTTCCAGCGGGATGCATTTCTGTTTTGGAGCGCGGGCGGGTTCAGGAAAGCGTAATGCACCGGCGTCTACGCAGCTGGCTGTTCGCGCCGATCACGGATGTATGTGGTTGATGTGATGGTTCGATTCGGGTAGCCGGTCTGGTGCTCATTGTTGGGGCAGCGCAGGAGCGCTGGGCACGTTGATTGGATCGCCGGTTCCGAGCCTGAATTGTGGTGGGAAACGCGCGGGAACTTTAGGAAAATTTACAGAAATGTAGTATACTACTCGCAATTGATTTTGCATTTTTCGTCTTTTGAAAAGGGAAACGATAGCGGGGTCGCAGGCAGGGTTGCAGATAGCGTTGGGGACGAGTTCCCAACACAGCTCTTGCCGGCGCCACTCGCTACAATTTCCATTTCCTAGGTTGCAGGAGCATTTGCATGGAGGAACGTCCAGGTCAGTTGAATGGTGATGGGCAGGATGATGGTCAGCATGAGGAAAATGTGCATGAGACCAACCAGACACCAGCGTTAGACGCAGCCGAAGCTGCGGCTCGTGAAGATGGCGAAGAACCCGGTGCCGAGAGTCAGGTCGGGGGCTCGGGCATAAATGGCACAAGCGAAGACGCGCTCAATCTAAATGGAGAGATCGGCGTGGTGCGCGCGATGCCAATCGTGGAAGAGATGCGTGCCAGCTATCTCGACTATGCCATGAGCGTGATTGTGGCCCGTGCGCTCCCCGATGCACGGGATGGGCTGAAGCCGGTCCACCGCCGGATTCTCTATGCCATGCACGACATGGGCCTGACACCGGGCAGCCCATACAAAAAGAGCGCTCGGTTGGTGGGTGAAGTGTTGGGTAAATATCACCCACACGGTGATAGCGCCGTCTATGATGCCATGGCGCGCATGGCACAGGAATTTAGCCTGCGCTATCCATTGGTCGATGGTCAGGGTAACTTTGGCTCGGTCGACGGCGACAGCCCCGCGGCCATGCGTTACACAGAAGCGCGTCTCGCACGCATTGCATCCCCGATGCTCCAAGACATCGATATGGATACGGTGGATTGGAAGAGCAACTTTGATGATAGCCTGGAAGAACCACAGGTTCTGCCCGGTATGTTGCCCAATTTGCTCGTCAATGGCACGAGCGGCATCGCGGTGGGAATGGCGACGAATATTCCGCCCCACAATCTCACGGAAGTTGCCGACGGCATTGTCCACGTGATCGATAACTGGGAGCGACGCGAAGATATTGGGCTGGAAGAGCTGATGACCTTTGTAAAAGGGCCAGACTTTCCCACGGGCGGGATCATCCTGGGCACCGAGGGCATTCGCCAGGCGTTTGCCACCGGACGCGGCAAGATCTTAATTCGTGCCAAAACCGAGATTGAAGAGATGCGCGGCGATCGTTTCCGGATCCTCGTCAGTGAGATCCCCTATCAAGTCAACAAATCACAGCTGATCGAACGCATGGCTGAATTGGTTCGCGATGGTAAGCTTGACCAGATCAGCGACATCCGCGATGAGAGCGACCGCAAGGGAATGCGGATTGTTATTGAGTTGAAACGAGGCGCTGCACCGAAAAAGGTTCGCAATCAAATCTTTAAAGCGACCTCGTTGCAGACTTCGTTTGGCGTCAACACACTGGCATTGGTCGATGGTGAACCGGCCACGCTGGGTCTGCGCCGGGCGCTGATCATTCACATCAACCATCGCTTCGATGTGATTACCCGCCGCACCCAATTCCAGCTGAGCAAGGCACGGGAACGGGCCCACATTCTGGAAGGGTTGCGCATCGCGCTTGAATTTTTGGATGAAGTGATCCAGCTCATTCGCAACAGCGAGAGCGCCGACGCCGCGCGCACGGGGCTGATGGATCGCTTTGGTCTGAGCCAAGTGCAGGCACAGGCAATCCTGGACATGCAGCTGCGCCGACTGGCCGCGCTGGAACGCCAACGCATTGAGGATGAGTACCAGGAGATCATGTCGCGCATTGCGTATTATGAAGATCTGCTGGCCCACCCACACAAGATTCGTGGGCTGATCCGGGAAGACATTCTGATGTTGCGGGAGAAATTTGGCGATGAACGCCGAACCCGCATTGCCCACGGTGCCAACGGCAGCCTGAATGATGAAGATCTGATTGCCAACGATAATGTCTTCATCAGCTACAGCGCCGGGGCCTACATCAAACGGATGAAGGCGGAAGTCTTCCGCGCCCAGGGACGTGGTGGCCGCGGGATCAAAGGCATGGCGACACGGGACGAAGATGCCGTGATTAATCTGCTCTTTGCCCGCAACCTCGACCACATCCTCTTCTTCACCAACACCGGCCGAGTCTACAACACTAGGGTCTACGAATTGCCCGAAGGTAGCCGCACCTCGCGCGGGGCACACACAGCCAATGTGCTCAACCTGCAGCCCAACGAGACGATCTCCACCATGTTGGTTGTGCCAAATTTTGAGCAGGCCGAGTACATCACGCTGATCACGCGGCAAGGACGCATTAAACGGATGGAGCTAAACGCGTTTAGCAACATTCGCACCACGGGTCTGATTGCCATGAATCTGGATGAGAATGATTCACTGGATTGGGCACGCCTGACCAATGGCAACGAGGAATTCATGATCGTCAGCCGGAATGGGAAGGCATTGCGCTTCCACGAAGAAAACGTGCGCCCCATGGGACGAACGGCTGCCGGTGTGATGGCAATGCGGCTGCTCGCTGATGATGAGATCATCAGCATGGATGTGGTCAAACCAGAACATGAGTTGCTGGTGCTGCACACCCATGGTTGGGGCAAACGGGTCTTGCTCGATGAATACAACGCCAAGGGACGCTATACACAAGGCAACTGGACGACCGACCACCGTCGGCTGGATGAAGTGGGGCACATTATTGCTGCCCGAGTTGTCCACCCCCAAGATCAAGTGACGATCATGACGAGCAACGGCATTGTCCTGCGCACCCCGGTACATGGGATCAGCCGCATGGGACGTGCCACCCGCGGCGTGCGTATTGTAAATTTGCAAAATGACGATAGCGTGGCAGCATTGGCAGTGATTACCCATGAAGATCTGATCCGTGGCGTTGATAACGAATCGGGTGACGATCTAATGGGCGAGGGCACAGCCGATGACAACGCAGCCGCCGTCAACGAGCGTACCGTCAACGATGGGACCGTCATTGACAGTTCTGTCATTGATGAGACAGAGGCAACTGTCACGCAGCCTGGAGAGCCTGACGATCAAACCGATGCCGAGGCTGCGCCACTCTGATCGCAGCTAGCGCATTGCAACGGGACAGGTGTGCCGACCCGGCTTTCTGAAACCGAGCCGGTGCAAGCCGAGAGAAGCACGCGTTGCGGGAAAGTCACTGAAGCTCTGGCCTGCAATTCCCAGTGGGAGGCTGTGTGGCCAGAGAGGCAGCACGTCAGAACCGCTGTGCGGCGTAGACGTTTGGCGAGAAACTGTAAAGAGTAGCAGTGGGGCAATGGCAACAACACAGTCGATTCTGAAGCAGAAACCGGGGCAACAGTGGGCACTGCTGCCCGATACCGATCCAGAAATAATGGCCGAAACATTGGTCGCTTTTGCCAACAGCGATGGTGGCACCGTTGTACTGGGCATTCATCCCAACGGCAAATTGGTCAACTCGCTCACGGTGGAAGAAGCAGACGATGCTTTACAAGCGGCCCTGCGTCTCTGTCGCCCGCCAATGCACACCGAGTGGCAAGAGGAACAGCTCAAGGGGAACGTGCTCGTCCTCTTGCGGGTCGACCGCAGCAGCACCGTACACAGCTTGTGGGATGGCCGCGTGTTGACGCGCAAGGGGGCAGAGAATCAACCCCTGGAGGGCAATGAGTTTGCACAACTCTTTGCCAATCGGCCCAGCGGGGACTTTGAAACCGAGATCGTCGCGGGGGCAACGCGGGAAGACCTGGATGAAGATGTCATAGATGATTACATGGAGCGGCGCCAGCGCCGCACCCCCCGCTCCGATGTGTTGCCCAAAGATCGGCTGCTGCAACAGATTGGGGCCATTGCCGCGGATCGCACACCAACTGTGAATGGCCTGCTGCTCTTTGGCAAGGAGCCACAGTTCTTTCTGCCCCACAGCCGTGCCATTTTTGTAAAATTTGCCGACACCCAACCACGGGGGCCGGGCGGCGCGTTGGGCTATGGCCGGCGCGAAGAATTGGTTGGACCGCTGCCCAAGATCATCGACCGCGCCTGGCGGGTGCTGTGGGAAGAGATGGATAAACAGGCTGTCGTCAAAGGGCTGCAACGGCACGAACAGTTGGAATATCCCGAATCTTCGGTGCGCGAAGCACTGGTCAATGCCGTGGCTCACCGTGACTATCAACTCACCGGCCGCAGCATCGAAATCCGCATGTACACCGATCGTCTGGAGATCACCAGCCCCGGTGGTTTGCCCGCGCATATTACGCTAGACAACATTGTCGAAGAACATTACAGCCGCAATCCACGGCTCGTCAACGGGCTCTATCAATGGGGCTACATTGAAGAATTGGGGCTGGGGATTGACCGCATGATCGAAGATATGATGAGTGGTGGCCACCCACCCCCCACCTTCGATGCCAAGGGGCATCGCTTTTCAGTCATTCTTTACAACCGCAAGGACAAAAAGCGGGTGGTGCCCGAGTGGGAACAGAACATGAACGAGCGCCAGATCAAGGCAGTTGAGTATCTGCAGCGGGAAGGCAGCATTACCAACCGCGATTACCGCGAACTGTGCTCCCACGTGGGCGCAGAAACCCTGCGCCTCGATCTGGCCGATCTGGTCAACAAAGGTGTGCTGCTCAAGATTGGGGACAAACGCGGCACGCGCTATATCTTGAAGTGATGGCCTTCGAGATGACCATTATCCCAAATATCCCAATTGGGATATTTGGGATAATAGAAACACGCAGTGAAAACAGTCAAATTTTCGCTTTCGTCAGGATCCTGTTTCAGATCCATCATCCCAGAGCAGCGGCGTGCCAGGCGAGAGGCACCGCAAACGCTTGAAGTGGGCAGCATGGCTCTTCAATGCCAAAGCTTTGTTCCCCCTGATCTCCATCCCCGCCCAAAGCAGAGGTGCACTCGTTCGACGCCCGGCAGCTTGTCGCTTCGTGGTGCAGGTGCTATACTGGCATCTTGTTTAAACGCAGCTCTACTACCCCGAAACTTTTAGAGACAAGGTATGACAATGTCGGATACTCATAACACGGAAGATGCTTACACGCTGCAAACAGACTACCCCCAAGTAGCGGAGGAGCCACGTGATCACGATGCAACCGATGGGCAGCAGCCATCAGCAGCTTGGGTGCTCTTTCGCGAATTGCTCGAGACGATTGTGCTTTCGCTCATCATTTTCCTGTTGATCCGGCAGGTAGTCCAGAACTATCGCATCGAGAGCCATTCGATGCAGCCCAATTTTTACGAAGGTGAATTTATCCTGGTCAACAAGCTGGCCTTCAAGCTTGGTGAGCCGGAGCGGGGCGAAGTCATCGTCTTTCACAATCCCAACAATACCGACGAAGATTACATCAAGCGGGTCGTTGGTCTGCCGGGCGATACCATTGAGATCCACGGACAGACCGTCTATGTCAATGGCGAGATATTTGAAGAACCCTATCCGTTGATGCCTTTTCGCGCGGGCCTGAATTCAGATGTGGATCCGACCGTTGTGCCGCCCGGTCAGCTTTTTGTCATGGGGGACAACCGCGGCAATTCGAGCGATAGCCGGGCCATCGGTTCCATTCCCGAAGAGCTCATTGTGGGCCAAGCCTGGCTGCGAGTTTGGCCCCTCAACCGTTGGGGACTCATACAACATTACAACATCGAGCCCGGTGCCCCAGTACTCAGCCAAGCCGTTCCTTGAGTAAATCTGTAGAATTGCGTACTTTTGCCTGCGCAGCACTGGAAAATTCTGGAGAAACTCGTGAGCGCTCTCTCGCAAGCAGCACTGACAGATCTGATCGCCGAACGTACAGCGGCCCTGTTGCCCACGCTTGACACAACCCCCATCCCGGCACCAACACCCACGTCGGCCAGCCAATTGGCCGCGGCCATCGATCACACACTGCTCAAGCCAACGGCCACCAGCGCGCAAATTCGTCAGCTCTGCCAAGAGGCGGCAACCCATAACTTTGCCTCCGTCTGTGTCAATCCAACCTGGGTGGCGCTTGCAGCGGAAGAGCTGCGCACGGCCAACGCCGTCGTCTGCACGGTGATTGGCTTTCCACTGGGCGCAACGCTCACCACTGCCAAGGTCGCTGAGACCGAAGCCGCCATTGCCCAGGGCGCGCGCGAAGTAGATATGGTGCTCACGATCGGCCATCTCAAGGAAGAGAACTATGCTGCGGTGCACGCGGATATTGTCGCGGTGGTCACCGCGGCTCATGCCCAAAATGCCATTGTCAAAGTCATTATCGAGACTTGTTTGCTGACGCCAGCAGAGAAGATCGCGGCGTCGCTGTTGGTAAAAGCGGCCGGGGCAGATTTCGTCAAAACATCCACTGGCTTTAGCACCGGGGGCGCAACGGTTGCGGATGTGCAACTCATGCGTCGCGCTGTTGGCCCAAACTTGGGGATCAAAGCGGCGGGCGGTGTACGGAGTGCAGCGGATGCGTTTCAGATGTTTGCTGTGGGCGCAACCCGAATTGGTGCCAGTGCTGGCGTTGCCATCTTGACAAGCATGGCTACGTCCGGTGGCGTCGATGACCACCCTAGTCAGGAGACACAGCAACATGTTGCAGAGGGGAAACAAACTTATTAATGTCGTCGAATTCGTCTGATTCATCAAAACGAGCGTTGTCAACTTCCGCGCTGTCGGTATCACCGACACGGGTGCGCGATTTTGCCCTGTTGATTGGCCATGCCTGGCGCTGTACTCGCTGTCGCGAAGTGCTGCTGGAGAATCCCAAACAGGCTTGGATCGGCTTTAAACTCAATGAAGCCCAACGCGAGATCATTTTGGGGCTTTCCGAATCATCCTTTCAGACCACCATTCAGTTGGCAGAGCTCAGTGGCCTCACCATGGCCGAACTGGATGAAGCGATTAATCACCCCCGGGCGCGGCTGCGCCATCTCGCCGGCAATCGCTATGACTTCCACCTGGCTAGCTACTAATTCCCATGCGTGAAATCATACCTGGTTTGCGTCTGTTTGATGAGATTGGTGATGGCGTCCACTGCTATCTCTGGGAGTGGCAGGGCGGGCTAACCCTGATCGATGCAGGTTACCCCCGTGATGCAGCTACCATCCTCGCCGTGCTCCACGCGCACGGCTATGTGGATCACCGTCTCCGACGGATTATCGTCACCCACGCCGATCTGGATCACACTGGTGGGCTGGCTGCGTTGAAGCGGGCGACGGGTGTGCAGATTGCCTGCCACGCCGTGGAAAAACAGCTGCTTCAGTCCCCTTGGCGACGTCAACCGGCCTTGCTCCCACTCCGCCCCCTCATTTGGGGTCTCACCCGTTTGCCTAACTATCAATACCGTCCGATCACGCCAGATGAACTGCTGGTCGATGGACAACAGTTGCCCGAGGGTTTTACCGTGGTGCACACCCCCGGCCATTCGCCTGGCCACATTTCGCTGTTGCACAAGGAACGGCGGCTGCTCATCAGTGGGGATGCGTTGGTCAACACCCGCGGCAAGCTGCGCGCCAACACGGGCTTCTTCACCAGCGACAAAGAAAACGCACAGCGCAGCGTCTGGAAACTGGCCAAGAAACATGGCGATGACTTTGAAACCATTGTCTTTGGCCACGGTCCACCGATCCTGCAAAACGGGGGCAAGCGGGTAAAAGCCCTCGCCAGCCGCATCTACGCCACCGAAGTTTAGCTCGCTCCACGCAGGCTTAAGGAATGCCCCAGGTCGCGGGGTTGAGCAGCGCGGCATCAGTCAGCCGAAATTCTTGCAACTCGGCGATGATTTCCGGAGTCACCGTGGCCGTGAAGGCCTGCAGGTTGTCCTCCAACTCTGCCAGCGTCCGCATCCCCACCAACACACTGTGAATCTGTGGATTGGCCAATGCAAAGGCCAACGCGGCCTGCGCGGGTGTCAGTGTGGGCAACAATGCGGTGGCGCGTTGCCGCCACTGGCGCGAATGAGCACGCAACGGCTCCAACTGATCGGGCAGATGCTCGGCCCGCGCGGTGAGCGCGCCTTTGAGCAGCACGGAGCGAACCATTATCCCAATATTTTGTGCCGCGGCCAGTGGCAGAAGCTCGTCGGCAACGCGCTGATCAAAGACGGAGTAGGTGACTTGCATCACATCGAAAAGATCGTGTTGCAGCGCGTCGATCGGCAATGTGGCGCCATAGAAGGAGCCGCCGCTGGCGCGGATGAGCCCCCGCTGCTGCAAATCGGCAAAGAGTGTCGCCACAGTCTCCGTCTCAGCCAACACCGCGTCATCCACGTTGTGGATCTGCCACAGATCCACGTGCTCGGTTTGCAGCTGCTGCAGACTCGTTTCCAGCTGTGCCAAGAGATGTTGCCGCAGCGCCTTGCCCACGGGCACGGTGCCATCCGGCAGGTGGGCGTTGGCTTTGGTCGCCAGAATGACCGCGGCGCGTTTGCCCCGCAAGGCCCGTCCCAATACGCTCTCGCTCTCGCCATAGGCACGGGCGGTGTCGATGAAATTGATCCCGCGATCCAGCGCCGCGTGAACCAGTTCTATGGCTGCGTCTAGGGTGGGGCGGCCAAAGTGCCCCGGCGCGTTGATGCCATAGTCCATCCCCAACTCCACCGTGCCAAAGGCCAATGCAGAGACCCGCAGCTCACTACGTCCCAATACCCGATCGTTCATTCATCTACCTCAAGTTTGCGGCTAATTTACCCTGTGATTGGTTAACAAGAAAAGGCTGTTTGTCCTCATCCACAGCCTATAGTACCATAGCCAAAACAATTTGAATAAGCGCTCACCCATGAACGCTCACCCATAAACGCTCACACATAAGCATTCAGATAGTGGTAGTCGCCCTCAACAGCATTGTCATCGCCGGGCCAACGTGGGATTCCGACTGATGCTAATCGTTGGGCAACACAAGGCCGGTAGCGTAGCAAATCCAGTAGGCTGCCAAAGTATGAGCGCGGAGAATATTAACTAACGATGGGGAATCTGTATGTACCAAACGTTGGGAAAAGTCACGCTGCGCAACGGCGAGGCGGTGGAAGCAGGCATTGTCATTGGTCCAGATGCCGAGTGGGCCACACGGGTGGAGGCACTGTTGGCTCACAAAGGCCATCCGTGGCTCTGGCAAAATGCACAATCTCTGACTCGCGACACAGGCATTGAGGTGCGCTTTCACCTGCTGCACCGCAATGGTCGTCCATTCGCCAATATCATGACAGCAGAGTACCAGGGCGTTGGACTCTTTGGCCACGTGTGGACGGAGCCAGACGACCGGCGCAAAGGGGCCAGCAAAAGCTTGATGGCGCTGCAAATGGCAGATTTTCAGGCGCGCAATGGCGAGGCGCTCTTTCTGGGCACGGGCTATGATTCCGTTGCCTATCACATCTACCACAACTTCGGCTTTCGCAGCATTGAAGCAGAAAGTGGCTACATGGCCTACTATGCCACGGATGCCACCACCTTTGCGGACCGCTATTTCTCCCCACCAACCGCAGGTGAGCCACCGGTCATCGAGCGACTGGCGTGGCAGGATTGGGTAACAGCCGCGCCCCTGCTGCTGGGTAAATATCGGGGTATGGTGCGCTGTGCGCCGTGGGGCATTGTTGGCCGCCAATCGCCCGAAAGCTATCTGCTGCCCGCGCTGCTGCAGGAAGAAAAACGCCGGGAGCGCAACGCAGCCCCACAGACCGTTGTGTTGCGCCACCCATCTACTGCCGCGGTGGTGGGGCTGGCAAGCTGGAACCACGATCCACTCTGGCCAGATACCTGTTTGGTCGATCTCTACTGTCACCCCAGCTATTGGGCACACGCCGATGCATTGTGGACGGCACTGGCACTGCCAAGCAGCAGTCGAACCATTGCGTATGTGGATGAACGCGATCGCTACAAGATTGACTTTTTCATGAACAGATCGTTTCAGCCGGTGACGACACTACCCGCTTTTGTTGCACGAGACACGGCGCAACGTGAATTGCTCGATGTCACGGTGTTGCAGCAGAGTGATATTCAACACGATGATTCGCAAAGGAAGATCCATGTTTGACCGTTCATGCTTGCCAGCAGCTGACTATGAATTTGTTGTCATTGCCGACACCCACTACATGCTCGATGTCGCGGGGCAGCAGGTGGAGTTTGGCAATCGACGCCTGCAAAGCGCCCGTGCGGCCCATGCCCTGGCACGGATCCAGGCGCTGGCAGTGCCGTTGGTGATCCACATGGGCGACCTGATCCAAGAGTTTCCCGAGCGCCCGGACTTTGCCCAAGCCCGTGACGAAGCGCTGGCCCAAGTGGCCGCGGCCGATCTGCAGCCACGTTTTGTGGCTGGCAACCACGATGTGGGCGACAAGCCCGACCCCACCATGCCAGCGAGTTGGGTAACGCCTGAATTTCTGGCCGACTACCACCAGCGTTTTGGCCGTTCGTGGTACAGCTGGGACGCAGGCCCGCTCCATTTTATCGTGCTCAACTCGCAGATCATGAATAGCGATCTGCCCGAGGCGGCCGAGCAAGCCGCTTGGCTGGAAGCCGATCTGGCCGCCAATGCCGCCAAGCGCATCGTGCTCTGCCTCCATCTGCCCCCCTTTCTTTGTCGAGCTGACGAGCCGGCGCTCGGTCACTATGACAACATTGGCGAGCCGGCCCGTGGCTGGCTGCTGGCGCTGGTCGAACGCCACGGGATCGAGCTGCTCTTTGCCGCGCATGTCCACTGGGCCTATTACAACCCAGTCGGCACCACACGCTACCACACAGTTCCCTCGGTGGCCTTCACCCGTCCCGGCTTTAGTCAGCTTTTCTCCAGCGCGCCCCCTGCACAACAGGGACGCGACGACGTGGGCAAGCTTGGTTTTTTCCTGGTCCGGGTGCACGCGAACGAGAGTCGAGTTCATTTTATTCGCACTGGCGGCATAACGGCAGATAGACCGGCAGATAGACCGGTCGGTTCACCTTCGACAGTCACAAGCGCGACGCTGCTCACCGGCACCACCGCGGATTTGCCCCATTCACCGTTGGGGCTGATTGCGCGCCACCCACTGGCACCGACAGCAGAAGTGCCCAGCAGCTGGCCCTCGACGATTCGCCAGCCCGTTCGCAACGACTACGGCTTTCTGTCGCTGCTAGAGCTGGGCGCTCAACATTTGCACGTGCCAATGAGCGATCTGGTGGATCCCGTGCAGCGCGAACGGTTAGCCTGGCTGCGCGACCATGGCGTCAAGCTCACCGCCCAATGGCTATACGAAAACAACAAGCCCCCCACCGACCAGATCATGCCCCATCTCGAACAGATCGATGGCATTGAGTTGGCGCTGTTGGGTGCGCCCGAAACCACGTCGGCAATGCTCCAAGATGCCGCACGGATCGAGCAAACGACCGATCGGCCCGTCACCCTTTCGTGTGTGGTGCCGGGCCATCAGGTGGCGGGCAAGCAACACAATCGCTTTCAGATTGGCTATCGCCCGGAGCAGTTGGCCACGCTCGATGGAGCGTTGGCCCAACAAGGACTTCAGTTACAACGGGTTGCGTGCCGATTGGATGGTCCCACGGATCAACTCGTCGCAACGTTGCGCTCCGTGCCCAAACTCGCCCAGATCGGCGCGATTGACTGGCGCTTCGCCATTCCCGCGGGCGCGGAAACATACCAGCTCGGCGCGGTTGCAGCCGCGCTCGCGGGGCTGATGCAACGCCCTGGCGACCGCCTCTTTTTCGAGCCATTTATCACGCTGGATCGAACAATGGATGTGGGGCCAGGGTTGCTCGACCGTGCCTACAACCCCACCCCGATCTTTCACCTGGTGCGCCACCTGAACACGCTGCTCTATCACCAGCCCCCAGCGCCAGCGTGCACGGTCGAGGTGACGGAAACAGCCCGATCGCTGCAGTTGCGCTGGCAGGGCAAAGCGCAGCAACATCTGCTGGTGCAGCCCACCACCACGGCCCCGCTCACCACCGACGATCTCCCGGCCATGGCGGGACGCCGGATCAACCTGGTGTCGGGTGAAGGGCAGCCGTGGCCGTCAGACGCGGTTCCGCCAATTACAGAACCCCAGCTTTTTTATGGTACGATCGAGTCAACGCAATAATCTACCCAACCGGTGCCGCTGCATTGATCTGAACGCGGCTGTACCCGTACCATTCTGAATTCACTGGAAATACGCATGGCCAAACAGAGTCTTGCCATTACCATTGGCAACCCGATTATGAAATTTTTGCTGCGCTCCCGCTGGCACAAGGCAGCGAGCGACAACATCATGTTGATCACCGTCACCGGTCGCAAAACCGGCCAACGCTACACCACGCCAGTTAACTATCTGGAGGATGAAGAGGCTGGCATTTTAACGGTGATGACCCACAAACACCGCACGTGGTGGCGCAACCTGCGCGACAGTGCGCCCGTCTCGGTCGTGCTGCGTGGCGAAACCCTAACCGGCGTGGGACATGTCTATGCAGAAGGTCCCGAGTTGGCGGAACGCTTCTACTACTACCTCAGCGAATCCCCCCGCCTGGCCCCGCACCTGGGTGTCGAAACCGACGCTGAAGGGCAACCCGTGCGGGCCTCTGCCAATGCCGCGGTCGCGGGCAAAGTCATGGTCGAGGTCTGGCTGGATGGTGATTACGAAGAGATCGATGATGAACCCGATGAAACAGGCGCTGATGGATCCGAGGAAAACTCCGCAGAATCGACCCGGTAGGGTACGGATGGAGCACTGAACGCAAAGACACTGTGACAACATATCGGGGACAACGGATCGGGGACAACGGATCGGGGACAATGGCTCGGGCTGCCTGATGGTCGCGAGTGCCAATCAAGGGCGCTGACAGCGTAGTGACAGAATTGCGCGGCACAAATCCTTGACAGATTTACTGAATCGTGCTAGCCTTTATCTATTCGAATTGAATATCGACAACCCGCTGGAGCCCCGGTTTTCGGTTGTGGAATGCACGGTGACGAGCCTACTGACACGAGCCCACGTACATGAGTCTACTGACACACGTACACGGGCGTAGTGACACGCCCGCACCGCTACATTTCACAACGAATTTCACGCCGAAAATGTTGGGCCAGAAAGAGCGGATTGCTAGCGTCTGCTGGTCAATTGATCTGGCAGGCGCTTTTTTATTTCCCAGCCAACAGAGCCGGGACCAAGCGGATTGTTCTAGCCGCGATGCAAGCGAGCGCAAGACAACGGAGGAAGGCAAACACGTCCATGACCATGACGATAGAGAAACCAGCGTCAAGTACTACAGAAGAGACCATAGAAGAGACCACAGAAGAGACCGCACAAACGACCACAGTCCAGGCGGATATGGAGAAGTATCGCTACACCACGGCCAGCGCGCCGCTGCTGTTGGAGCAGTTGCAACAGCGGATTCTCGTGCTCGATGGTGCCATGGGCACGATGATTCAACAGTACAACCTCACCGAGGAAGATTACCGGGGCGAGCACTTTGCAGATTGGCCATCGGATCTGATGAACAACAGCGATCTGCTTGCGCTGACCCAACCCGAGATCATCAAAGCAATCCATCGCGCCTATCTCGATGCCGGGGCCGACATCATTGAGACCAACAGCTTTGCCGCCACGGCCATTGCACAGGCCGACTATGGATTGCAAGCGCGTGCCTATGAGATCAACCTGGCCGCAGCCAAGCTGGCACGCGCCGCGGCCGATGAGGTGAGCACGCCCGACTCTCCGCGCTTCGTTGCTGGCACATTGGGACCGACCAATGTAACGGCTTCGATTTCGCCGGATGTAAATGATCCGGGCGCACGCAACACCACCTTTGATGAGCTAGAGGCGGCCTATCACGAGGCCACCAGCGCGCTGGTGGCAGGGGGTGTGGATATTCTGTTGATCGAGACGATCTTTGATACGCTCAATGCCAAGGCCGCGATTGCCGCGGTTCTGCGCTATTTTGATGAGACGGATCAACGGCTGCCAATTATGATTTCGGGCACCATTACCGATGCCAGCGGACGTACGCTGTCGGGGCAGACCACCGTGGCCTTTTGGCATTCGATCATGCACGCCAACCCCCTGATCGTCGGGCTCAACTGTGCGCTGGGGCCAGCCATGTTGCGCGAATATATTCACGATCTGAGCCAGGTGGCCAGCTGCTACGTCAGCATCTATCCCAACGCGGGGCTGCCCAACGAATTTGGCGAATATGATGAAACGCCCGACCAGATGGCCAATGTGCTTGGTGACTTTGCCCAACATGGCATGCTGAACATTGTGGGTGGTTGTTGTGGCACCATGCCCAAGCACATCAAGGCGATTGGCGAGGCGGTGCGTCCGATTCAGCCGCGCACCCGTCCCACCATTGAGCCACGCCTGCGGTTGAGTGGCCTGGAGCCGCTGACGGTTGGGCCCCAGACCAATTTTGTCAACGTGGGTGAGCGCACCAACGTCACCGGTTCGCGCCGCTTTGCCCGTCTGATCAAAGATGGCGATTATGAGACCGCGCTGGAAGTGGCGCTGCAACAGGTGGAAAATGGCGCGCAGATCATTGACATCAACATGGACGAAGGGCTGCTCGATGCCGAAAAGGCGATGGTCCGCTTCTTGAAGCTGATCGCGTCCGAACCAGATATCTCCCGCGTGCCAATCATGATCGATTCTTCAAAATGGTCGGTCATTGAGGCAGGGCTGAAGTGGGTGCAGGGCAAGTCGATCGTCAATTCGATCAGCATGAAAGAGGGGGAAGAGAGCTTCATCGAGCAAGCCAAATTGGCGCGGCGCTATGGCGCGGCGGTGGTCGTCATGGCCTTTGACGAAGAAGGACAGGCGGACACGGTAGAGCGCAAAGTAGCGATCTGTACCCGCGCCTATCGCATCCTCACCGAGCGAGTTGGCTTCCCACCCCAAGATATCATCTTTGATCCCAATATCTTCGCCATTGCCACCGGCATTGAAGAGCACAATGACTATGGCATTGCCTTTATCGAAGCCGCCCGCCAGATCAAAGCGACCCTGCCCCACGCGTCGGTCAGCGGTGGGGTCAGCAATGTCTCCTTCTCCTTCCGGGGCAACGATGTGGTGCGCGAGGCGATTCACTCGGCTTTCCTCTATCACGCCATCAAGGCGGGCATGGATATGGGCATCGTCAATGCTGGCCAGCTCGCCATCTATGAAGAGATCCCACAAACGCTGCGCGAACATGTGGAAGATGTGATTCTCAATCGCCGCGCCGATGCCACCGAACGGCTGGTCACGCTGGCCGAGAATGTTCAGGGCAAACGCAAGGAGAAGCAGGAAGATCTGAGCTGGCGTGAACATTCGGTGAATGAACGTCTGACCCACGCGCTGGTCAAGGGCATCAATGGCTACATCATCGACGATGTGGAGGAGGCTCGCCAACAAGCAGAGCGCCCCATTCAGGTAATTGAAGGGCCGCTGATGGATGGCATGAATGTCGTGGGCGATCTCTTTGGCGCGGGCAAAATGTTCCTGCCACAGGTGGTCAAGAGCGCCCGTGTAATGAAACAGGCCGTCGCCCATCTGATCCCGTACATCGAGGCGGAGAAGGCGCTCAACGATGATACCAGCGCCAAAGGCAAGATTCTCATGGCCACCGTCAAGGGCGACGTGCATGATATCGGTAAGAATATTGTGGGCGTGGTGTTGCAGTGCAACAACTACGACGTAATCGATCTGGGTGTCATGGTGCCCGCGGCCAAAATTCTGGAAACCGCCCGCGCGGAAGGGGTCGACATCATTGGTCTGAGCGGACTGATTACGCCTTCACTGGAAGAGATGCGCCACCTGGCGGGCGAGATGCAACGCGAGGGTTTTGACATTCCGCTGCTCATTGGCGGCGCAACCACATCCAAGCTGCACACGGCGCTACGCATTGAGCCAGAATATACCAACGGCACCACAGTCCACGTGGTCGACGCGTCGCGGGCAGTGGGTGTGGCGTCGAACTTGCTCAGCACGGAACAGGGCGAACGCTTCCGCAACGAGGTGCGCACCGAATATTCGACCCTGCGCGAGGATCACGGGGGGCGCACATCACGCCGCGAGCTGCGCGCCTATGCAGAGGCCCAGGCACAACAGCTGCAACTCGACTGGGATAATTACACGCCCCCCAAACCCAACCAGTTGGGGCTGACGGTCTTTGACGACTATGATCTCAGCGAATTGGTCGATTACATTGACTGGACACCCTTCTTTGTCACCTGGGAATTGGTGGGCAAATTTCCGAAAATTCTGGAAGACGAGGTGGTCGGCGAGGCCGCGACGCAGCTCTATGCGGATGCGCGGGCCATGCTCAAGCGCATTGTCGATGAAAGGTGGCTCACGGCCAAGGCAGTTATTGGTCTCTTCCCCGCCAACAGCGTGGGCGACGACATCGAAGTCTACTGTGAGCGTCAACGGGCAGCCGGCAACAACGAGCCACTGACGACGATTCACACGCTGCGCCAGCAGATGGAGAAGCCGCCGGGGCGTCCCAACTATGCGCTGGCTGATTTCGTGGCCCCCAAGGCAAGTGGTGTTGAAGATTACGTGGGCATGTTTGCCGTCACCGCTGGCATTGGGCTAGAGGAGAAGGTGCGCGAGTTTGAGGCCGACCACGATGATTACAACAGCATTCTGCTCAAGGCGCTGGCCGACCGGCTGGCCGAAGCCTTTGCCGAACGCATGCACGAACGAGTGCGCAAAGAGTATTGGGGCTATGTCAACGACGAGTGCCTGGAAAACGATGCACTGATCGCGGAGCGGTATCGGGGGATTCGCCCGGCACCGGGCTACCCCGCCTGCCCCGATCACACGGAAAAGAGCGAGCTCTTCCGCGTGTTGGGTGCCACCAACAGCGCCGAGATCGAGTTGACAGAGAGCTTTGCCATGTTGCCCGCGGCCTCGGTCAGCGGCTACTACTTCTCGCACCCCGATTCCACCTACTTTGGCCTGGGTCGCGTGGGCAAGGATCAGGTGGAGGCGTATGCGCAACGCAAGGGCATGGCCGTGAAGACGGTGGAACGATGGCTGGCACCCAATTTGGGATATTGAGTAGCGTACCCCGGGGCGACCGCAAGGGTCGGCGGCCTTCTAAAGTGGGCTCTGTTTGAAAACAGTCGTTCCGGCAAGCGGGAAACCTACCGTTTTCAAGCCAACCGCGCTGTAGGCACCTACAGAAAATGTCCAATCTGTGCAGCACCTTGCCCCACGTTGCCAAAGGCTGACGGCTGCCACGCCCTGTTACCTGCCATGCAGTGGTAGACCGTTTGGGGTGAAACGCGGGGCATCGGGTACAATAGACGGGTTGCTCCAACGTGGGCAGCCCGTTTTTTCGTGGAGAGCAGTCGTTGTTCGCGGCGGATCGTCAGCAGCCCTCTCATCCTGATGACAGAGCACCGCAATGGCTACAGAATGATTTGCGGCGTGCAACGAAGATGCAGAAGTCAACAGAGCTATGACAGAAACCCAAAAGCGAACAGCAATTGCCCCTTTCTCACGTGAAGTTCCCGCCGAAGAAGCCCAGCAGTTAGCCACCCAGGTGCGGCAGCTTGTTGCCGACGACATGACCATTGATGCGATTCAGACCACGCGCGACCAAAGCCAGGGCGCGGTGGTGGTGCAAGGTCGACTGCGCAAGCCCAGCCATGAAGTCTTTCCGCGCTGGTTGGCAGCACTCAACGCTCGTGGCTACACGCCGATTCTGCGCCACCAACAGGCCCCGGAAGCCCAGCAAGAAAAACTGCATGAGATCCGCTATGGGATGGCGACAAACCCCGCCAAAGAGGATGTGACGTTGCAGGTTTTGGCCGGTGTCGCGCCCCAACAAGCGTCCAATCAATGGGTCAACCTCGTGCTCTTCATCATCACCGTGTTGAGCACACTCTGGGTCGGCGCGCTCAACGCCCTGCCATTGGGCGACGCGGCGGGAGAGATCGATCTGGCCGCCACGCTGCTACCACAAAACCTGATCGCGGGCTGGCCCTTTGCCCTCACCCTGCTGGGCATTCTCACGGCCCATGAATTTGGCCACTACTTTGCCGCGCGCTATCACAACGTGGCGGTGACCTTACCCTACTTCTTACCAATGCCCTTGGGCTTTGGCACCCTGGGCGCGTTCATCCGCCTGAAAGAGCCAATTCCCGATGTGCGCAAACTCTTTGACATTGGGGTAGCCGGACCACTGGCCGGCGTCGTGTTGGCGATTCCCCTGCTCTTTATTGGGCTGCAATCCACGCCAGTCGATGTGCTGCCAGAGGGGCAGGGCTACATGCTCGAAGGCAACAGCATTCTCTATTACACGGCCAAGCTCTATACCTTTGGTCGCCCGCTGCCCGATCCCGTTACGGGCGAAGATGTGCAGATGAATCTGGCACCCGTGGCATGGGGCGCGTGGATTGGGCTGCTGGTGACCGCCCTCAACCTGCTGCCCGTGGGGCAACTCGACGGCGGACACGTGGTCTTCGCGCTCTTTGGTCGCCGGGCACGGTATGTCAACATGGCCGCGATTGGCGCGATGCTGCTCTTTGCCATTAGCGGCCTAACCGAAGTTCAACAATTTATCCCGGTGCTAGCACCGGTCTTCCAGAGCATCGGCTACACTGGCTGGTTCGTCTGGCTGGCACTGATCTTCTTTCTGATCGGCCCCTATCACCCACCCGCGCTCGATGATGTCACGGAGCTGGATTCAACTCGGCGGCTGGTGGGCTACTTGGTCATTTTGCTCTTCATCCTGACTTTTGTACCCGTGCCTTTTCAGATATTTGAATAGGCTTTTTGAGAAGCAGTGCCAAACAAGGGCTATGGGGCCACGCGCCTGCGGGTCGCCACCTGCACACGAAATCCACCTACCAACTGAACTAGAAAAAGAATCTGCTCATGACTACACAATCATCCCCAGCCCCATCGATGCAAGATGTGATCCAACGCCTGCATGATTATTGGCGCGCCCAGGGTTGTTTGATCTGGCAACCCCACAGCGAAAAGGTGGGCGCGGGTACCATGAATCCGGCCACCGTGCTGCGGGTGTTGGGGCCAGAGCCGTGGAGCGTCGCGTATGTCGAACCGTCGTTTCGCGCCGATGACGGCCGCTATGCCGAAAACCCCAACCGCATGCAGATGCACAACCAATATCAGGTGATCCTCAAGCCCGATCCCGGCAATCCACAGGAGCTCTATCTGGGTAGCCTGGAAGCAATTGGTCTCGACCGCACCCGCCACGATATCCGCTTTGTCGAGGATAATTGGGAATCGCCTGCGTTGGGCGCTTGGGGGCTGGGCTGGGAAGTCTGGCTCGATGGGCAGGAGATTACCCAGTTCACCTACTTTCAACAGGCGGGCAGCTTGACGCTCGACCCGGTCAGCGTGGAGATCACCTACGGGCTCGATCGCATTGTCATGTATCTGCAGAACAAGGAACAGGTCTGGGAGATCGACATCGATGAGCAGCACACCTTTGCCGAGATCTACAAGGATCCAGAGATTGAACATTGCGTCTACAACTTTGAGCTGGCCGACGTGGAGCGGCTCAAGCAGCTCTACGCGATCTATCAGGCCGAAGCAGAAGCCTGCATTGAACGGGGCCTGACGATTCCCGCCCACGATTTTGTACTGCGCCAGAGCCAGACCTTTAATCTGCTCGACGCACGTGGGGCCATTGGTGTGACCGAGCGGGCCAAATTCTTTGCGGGCATGCGCAATCAATCACGGCGCATCTCCGAGCTCTATGTGCAACAGCGCGAAGCCGCGGGCTTTCCGTGGCTACAGAAAGCGGGAGCAACGACTGCCCCCGCGCCAGAAACAGCCCCAGCGCCAGACGCAGCAACCGCTTCGGCCGCGGAGACAATCACCGGCCCCCAATCGTTCCTGCTCGAAATTGGCTCGGAAGAGTTGCCCCCCGCGGATGTGGTGGACGGCATCAGCCAGATTGAGGATAGACTAGCCACGCTGCTGGCCGCAGCCAAGCTCACCCATGAGGAGCTGCGGGTCACCGGCACGACGCGGCGGCTGGTGGCCCACGTCACGGGGCTGGCCCCACGGCAGAGCGACGAGGTGGTGGAAAAGCGCGGCCCCGCGCTCGACCGCGCCTATGACGATGCGGGCAACCCCACCAAGGCCGCGCAAGGCTTTGCCCGCGGCCAGGGCATCGACGTGAGCGAGCTGACCACGCGCGACAACTATGTCTACGCCATCAAACGGGTGGCGGGCCAGCCGACGACCGCGGTACTTCCCGAGCTTTGCACCACGCTGCTCGATGGCCTGCGCTGGAACAAGACCATGCGCTGGAACAGCAGCAACGTCGGCTATCCCCGCCCGCTGCGTTGGCTGGTGGCGCTCTATGGCAGCTCCCCTATTCCCTTTACGTGGGCGGGCATTACGAGCGGGCTGGAAAGCCGCGGGCCCCGCTTTGCCGACGCGTCGGCGGATCTGCCCGCGGGCCACTTTACCACCTTTGCCATTCCCGACGCAGACAGTTATTTCGAGGCGGTTGCGCAACAGGGCATCGTGGTGGATCGCGCCCAACGGCGACAGCAGATCGCGGCGTTGGTTGCAGAAGCCGCGGCTTCGGTCAACGGCACCGTGCCCGATGACCCCGCGCTGCTCGACGAGGTGACCGATCTGGTGGAGGCACCGCAGGCGCTGGTCGGCTCCTTTGAAGAACACTATCTGGAATTGCCGACGCCCGTGCTCATTGGGGTGATGAAGAAGCACCAACGCTATTTCCCCGTCTTTCGGGACGCGACCATGTTGCCCCACTTTATCACCGTGGCCAACGCGCGGTCGCTTGCGCACCCCGATGTGGTTACCGCGGGCAACGCGGGCGTGATCCGGGCGCGCTATGCCGATGCCGCGTACTTCTATCGCCACGACACCGCCAACGAATTGGCCAGCTACACTGATCAGCTTGGCACCCTCACCTTTCACGAGCAGCTTGGCTCCATGCTCGACAAGGTGCAACGGCTGCAGGCGTTGGCCCCGGCCATTGCCCAACGGCTCGATGCTGATGCCGACGCGCTGGCCACCACCAGCCGTGCCGCGGCGCTGGCCAAATCGGATCTCGTCACGTCGATGGTGGTGGAGATGACCAGTTTGCAGGGCATCATGGGGGAAATTTACGCGCTGCAAAGTGGTGAACCGGCCGCGGTGGGCCAGGCGATCCGCGAACATTACCTGCCCCGTTCCGCGGGCGATGGCAACCCGACCAGCCTGCCCGGCCTGGCGCTGAGCCTGGCCGACAAGCTCGACAGCCTGGTCGGGCTCTTTGCCGTGGGCGCGATCCCCACCGGCAGCGCCGATCCCTTTGGGCTGCGTCGCGCCGCGTTGGGTATTGTGAACAACCTGCTCGCCAACGATACTAACTTTAGCATTGTGGAGGGGCTGACGCTGGCCGCGGCCCAACAGCCGGTAACCGTCACCGACGCTGCGCTCGAAGAGTGCGCGGTCTTTATTGAGCGGCGGCTCCAGGGCCTGCTGGGCGAGATGGGCTACCGCCACGACATCGTTGATGCCGTGTTGACAGTGCGTGGGGACAACCCCACCGCGGCGCAACGGGCCTGCGCCGCGCTCACGCCCCTCGTGGAGCAGCCGTGGTGGGCGGACGCGTTCACCGCCTATGCCCGCTCGGCGCGCATCACCCGCAATCTGGAAGAGCGCTACACCCTGCAGCCCGCGGCCTATCAGGAGCCGGTGGAGCACCAGCTGCACACCGCCTATCTCAGCGCCGCGGCCGCGCTCGCCGCGGCCGACGAACCCGCCACCGCGCTGGGCGATCAGATCCAGGCGCTGCAAGGGCCAATCAACGCCTTCTTTGACGGCGTCATGGTCAACGCGGAGGAGGAGAAGGTGCGCGCGGCACGCCTCGCCCTTGCCCAACAGATCGCGCAGCTGCCCGCCGCGGTCGCCGATCTGAGCAAGTTGCAGGGGTTTTAGCGGCAGGATTCTTGCCGCGAATCAGGGACCAGTTATTTGGGATCACAGGGGGCCAGGGCGGCATGATATGATAGCGATTGAAGGGCGAGGGCATGGTGCTCCTCGCCCTTTTTTTCGCTGCGAATATGGGTGAAGTTGCCGGTGTGGTTTCCGTTGGGCAGGTTTGCACGGGTGGCGCAAAATCGCTACAATAGCGTTATTCCCACTGGACGGCGCGGGAGCAGTGCTGCCCCACAGGTTCCTATCCCACAGATTCCTATCCCGAGGAGAGAGCAATGGATCGCGAAAAGTGGCAAGCCGAGGTGCGTAAACGAGTGGTTGCGTCGCGCGAGTGGTTGCGCAGCGTGGGGCCAGGCATGGCCTATGGTGCGCTGGCAACCTGTACGCTGCTGCCCCTGGTGAGCGCGGCACAACAGAATGACTTCGCCGCGATTGGCACGCTCTATCAGATTGTGGGTGGTGTTGGCGGCAATCTTTTGTCACAACAGCTGGCAACCTGGTTTGGCAAGAACGATGCCGAGGTGGCAGAGCTGCTGGGCACAAAGGCCGCGCAAGACCCAGCCTGGCGCGATGCGTTCGACCAACTCTTGCAGGAGCTGCAAACGCCCAAGCTGGCCCAGGCCGTGTTGAGCGAAGCTGACTGGGATCGACTGCAGGGGTTGCTGGCCGCGGATGTCAAGCAACTGGGCAGCAAGCTCAATCTGCAGATCGAGGGAGATGTCCACGGCGACCTAATCAGCGCCAATCTGGAAACGGGCGTTAGCAAGGCGGTGATCGGCAAGGGGAACACGCAGCAGAACATTGACAAAATTGATAAGTACGTTGAGCGCGAGGAAAACATTTATTACGGGACCGACGCGCCCGATCCAGCCAAAGTAGCGGAGCAGCAGCATGCACGCTATTTCGGTCGGCTGCGCACCCACTGCCAGGCCATTCCTCTGAGTGCCATGGGCGGTGAAGCAACGGCAGGTGATGAAGTCACTCTCGATGATCTTTACACTTCACTGGACACGACAACCCGAATTCCTTTGACTGAAGCCGAAAAAGAAGCTCGTGAAAAAGATGCCTTTGGCCGCGTTACCGAAGATAAACCATTGACAGCACAGGAAGCGGCCCAGCAGAACAAACGGCTGGTTCTGCTGGGTCACCCCGGGGGTGGCAAAAGCACCTTTGTGCGCCAGTGGATCGTCAAGGCCATTAGCCACTACGAAAGAGCAACGACCTCTGCGCAAGCGGAATCACCTCGCCTCTTTCCCATGCTCACACTTCTGCGCGACCTAGCACCAAACCTGCAACAGTTGGATCTGCAGACGCTCTCTCCCAGCCAACGCGCGGGTAAGCTGGTCGAGACGTTACAGGCGCAGTGGCAGGTGGACCTCAAGCGCTTTGGTGGAGAAAGTTGCCAAGCGCTCTTTCAAGCGGCACTGCAAGAAGGGCAAGTGCTGCTCGTCTTTGATGGGTTGGATGAGATGCCAGCCAATGTACGCCAGCTGGTACGTGAAGCGCTCGTCGCACTGGCCCGTGAATACCCCACGATCGCCCAGATGATTGTCACCTGTCGCATCCGTTCCTATGTAGCTGACGCCCAGTTACCTGGATTCCAAGCGTATACCCTGGCAAACTTTGATGAAGAAAAAATTCAGCACTTTGCCGAGGCATGGTATAACGCACAGCAGGCACACGGTCGCCTATCATCACAGGAAAAAGAGGAAAAAATTCAGGATCTGCAACGGGCAGCGCTACAGCCACAACTGCGCTCCATGGCTGAGAACCCAATGTTGCTCACTACCATGGCCATCATTCACCAGAAGCACCGGCTCCCCGACCAACGGGTGCAGCTCTACAAGGAAGCGGTCGATATCCTGCTCTATCGCTGGCAACAAGAGCGACGTATTGCCCTCTCACCGGCGTTGGCCAGCTTTCTCAGGGGGAATCGGGTGCGCCGGGTGCTGGAACAACTGGCCTATGCAGCCCACCGACCACAACGCCAGCAGGCAGCGCAAGTGGAAGATCAGTCGGCGGATCTGACCCGAGCAGAGGTCATTGCGCTGCTGGATGAAGCCATGCAAGGGGCGATGGGGTTGGCGGGTGAGCTCCTCGATTATGTGGATGTTCAGGCTGGTCTGTTGTTGGGGCGTGGTGGCGATGAGACGAGCGGTCGCCCCGCTCTCTATGCCTTTGCCCATCGCACATTTCAGGAGTATTTGGCCGGTTGTTGGCTGCTGTTCGGCCGCGAGATGAAACGCAACTACTGGCTGCATGCAGCCGAGGGTGATTACTGGCAGCTGGCTGCCCAGCTTGGTGCGGAGGAGTTATTCTACAACCGCCAGAATGAGACGGCTCTACTCGACCTAATGTACGAGCTTTCGCCGACGACTCAGCAACGCAATGAACAGGGGTGGCGGGCCACGCTCTGGTCTGGACAGATGGCCCTTTTGCCAGAGCGCCAGAGTATTGAGCAGGATACATTGTCCACGGGCGGAACGGCTTACCTCCAACGGCTCATCAAACGGCTGGAGACAATTCTCACCCGCAGTCATCTCCCCGCGCTGGAACGGGCGGACGCGGGGCGGGTGTTGGGCCGCTTGGGTGACCCACGAAAAGAGGTGACAACCACCGAGCAGATGCACTTCTGCTACATTCCTGCCGGTCTCTTCCGCATGGGCAGCGATCCAGCCGTCGATGAACTGGCCAATAAAAATGAACAGCCGCAGCACACATTTGATATTCCCCGCGGCTACTGGCTCGGTCGCTATCCGGTCACCAACGCCCAATACCAACACTTTGTCGACGCAGGCGGCTATGCCAATGAGTGGTATTGGCGGGAAGCAATTGCAGTGGGTTACTGGGCCGATGGTGCTTTCAAAGCACGTTTTGACAGCGAGCCGCGACGTGGGCCAGTGCCATATTCTGCTCCATTTAATCTGCCCAACCACCCCGTGGTGGGGGTGAGCTGGTACGAGGCATTGGCCTATACTTGCTGGCTCACGGAACAATTACCCGCGGGGTGGCAGGCGCGCCTGCCCAGTGAAGCCGAATGGGAGAAGGCCGCGCGTGGGGGATTGCAGATCCCGCAGCAACCGGTTGGCGAGCCGCTGGTCAAAGCCATCGAGATGGTTACGCCAGAGCCAACGCTGAGTGACAATCCGCTCCCCGTCCGCCGCTACGCCTGGGGCGACACGATTGACCCCGAACGACTCAACTACGCGGCCACCAATATCGGCAGCAGCAGCACAGTGGGTGCATTTCCCGCCGGTGCCAGCCCCTATGGGATCGAAGAATTGAATGGCAACGTGTGGGAATGGACTCGGACGCACTGGATCGAAAATTATCAAGATTATGCAAGCGCGGTGCAAGAGGTACCCACGGGCGACGCTATGCGTCTGTTGAGCGGCGGCTCGTATAACTACTTTGATTACGGCGTACGCGCGACGATTCGATTCAGGCACTACCCTTACAACAGGTACGACGACTTCGGGTTTCGCTGTTTGCTGTCCCCATTTACCTCTGAACGCTGACCCGCGGGGATAAATCCCACGGGTCTAACACGGGGAAGTCGCCTCAGCGGCTGGGGGCACCGGCAAGCGGCTGCCCCTACCACTTGTACTCCTCGCGCACGGGGCTGAAGATGTCGAGGACGCGGGTCTGTTGATCGCCGACGGTGACGCTGTGTTCCACGTCGCCGGGGATGACGAAGATGTCGCCGGCCTTGACGATGTGGGTCTCGTCGCCAATCACAAATTCGAGCTCACCTTCGATGACGATACCCGCCTGTTCGTGGGGGTGGCTGTGGCGGGGTACCACCGCGCCGGGCGCGAGATCGAGGTAGTTGAGCAGCACCTTTTCGCCCCAGAAGGTGCGGGCGAGCGCGCCGGGAAAGAGTTCTTTGGCTTCACGGTCGGCAACGGTGTAGACGGGCATGGGACGCTCCTTTGGCTAACAATTTGGGATATTTGGTTTATCTTTTGGGATATTTGGGATAAAATTTGGGATAATGAGCCCAATTCCACGTTGTTGCTGATTATACAGGTTGTCCCCCCAGCCACCAAACCGATCAATTTGATCGGGCGAAAGGAACGAGATGAAGCGCACCGCGACGCTTGACGCCACCGTGGCCGCGGCCCTTGATGAGCAACAGTTGCCGGGCATCGTTGCACTGGTTACCGATGCCAACGCAGTGCGCTATGCGGGGGCCGTGGGTCAGCGCGGCATCGACAGCCACGCGCCAATGACACTGGACACGCTCTTTTGGATCGCGTCGATGACCAAGGCGCTCACCGCGACCGCGGCCATGCAGCTGATCGAGCAGGGACACTTGACGCTGGAGACGCCAGCGAGTTCACTGCTGCCGGAATTGGCGGATGTGCAGGTGTTGACGGGCTTTGACAACGCGGGGCAACCGGCTCTGCGCCCGCCCAGCCGTGCGATCACCGTGCGCCACCTGCTGACCCACACTGCGGGCTTTAGCTATGAGATGTGGAATCCACTGATCGCGCGCTACCGGGAGATCACGGGCACACCGGGCACCGGCGACAATGTGGCCGCGGCGTTGCAGTTGCCCCTCGTCTTCGACCCCGGCGAGCGCTGGGAGTATGGCATTAACATCGATTGGCTGGGGCGGGTGATCGAGGTGGTGAGCGGGCAACGGTTGGGCGCGTACATGGCCACGGCCATCTTCGAGCCATTGGGGATGCACGACACGAGCTTTGCCCCCACCCCCGAACAGCGCACGCGATTGGCCACCATGCACAGACGGCGGCGCGACGGCACGTTGACCACCCTCGATTTCGCCCCGCCCACCGAGCCGGCGGTCGACATGGGCGGCGGTGGACTCTACAGCACCGCTCCCGATTACCTGCGCTTTCTCCAGATGTTGCTCAACCGCGGCCGCGGCAATGGTCAACAGATTCTGGCACCGGAGACGGTGACGCTCATGGCGCAGAATCAGATCGGTGACCTCACCTGCCGCCCCATGCAGAGTGTGAAGCCAGGCGCGAGCCGTGACGTTGATTTCTTCCCCGGCATGCCGCAGCAGTGGGGACTGAGCTTTCTGATCAACACGGCCACAGCGGCCGAGGGACGCGCCGCGGGCAGCCTGGCGTGGGCCGGATTGGGCAACACCTATTTCTGGATCGATCCACATAGGGGTGTTGCAGGTCTTTTCTTCACCCAACTCTTTCCCTTCTTTGATGCTGGTGCAATTGCCGGTTTTCGCGCCTTTGAAACCGCGGTCTATCAGAGCCTGGTCTGACGGAATGTACCCGCGCGTGGCAATCGTGAGCCAAAATCTACCACCCTTCTCTATCAGGATCCATCGACAATGAGCGATTGCCTTGGTATGATCCAGCTGAAGAATAGAGATATTCACGCAGCAGAAAAGGAGCAGGCCATGAGCGATGAGCAACAGTTACAACATTGGAGCCTTTGGGTGCCCGGTGCAGCGACTGGAATTTACTTTGGTCGCGGCGCGCTTGATCCGACCGATCGGCTGCTGGTACACGCGGCCCCGCCCGTGCTCAATGTGGAGATTACCCAGGGCAAGCGCGAGCTGTTGGCAACGGCCAACGATCTGGAGGCAACCCAGGAATCGCCGATCTGTCTGTTGACCCGGCAGGGCGATTCGGTTACCCGCACGGATATCTGGCCCACAGAAGAGCATGAAGGTCTGCCCGTCCTGTTGCCCGGCGGCGAAGTGGGGATTCTACAGGATTGGTGGAATGCCGAGGACCAGAAAGAGTGGCGCTGGCAGGTTGTCTTTTACAACAGCATCCGCAAGTAGGGCCACAGGTTCTACTGTACAGGAAGCACACTTACGGGATCGACGGAATTTTGCGTGGATAATGTTGTGTAGAGAAGGAGAAGCGCGATAGGATCTGCCATTTGCGGTGGCACGACGAAGCAGCTCAGCGCTGTCTCCAGTGCAGAGGCGGTACAGGTGAATGGGTAGCACTGCGGTGGGTGTGCAGCGCACAGGTGAGGTGATTGTGGGGCGGCGTTGGGGTGTTGAGACCTGTGCAATGCACTCGTGTACCGCAGGGACCTGCCATTCGCAATGGCACGATGAAGCAGCTCAGCGCTTGATCCAGTGCAGAGGCGGTATAGGTGAATGGGTAGCACTGCGGTGGGTGTGCAGCGCACAGGTGAGCTGATCGTGGGGCGGCGTTGGGGTGTTGAGACCTGTGCAATGCACTAGTGTACCGCAGGCTCTGCCATCCCGGGCGGCACGAAGATGCAGTTTAGCGCTTGATCCAGTGCAGAGGCGGTACGCACCGTAAAGAGCTTACCGGGGCGCGCAGTCAATGAGAGCGGGCGCTCTTCTCGGCGGATTGCGTATGCCCAATTTATATCTCGAACACAAAGCACAACCATCAACCAACAGAAACCACGGGTGGGAGTCTATGGAAATCCTTGAAAATTATGACGAGTGGGTGCAGACCTATCGAGAGAATTGGCTGTGCCACTACCAAGAGACGGGCGAGATCGACTGGAGTCTGTACAACCGGCCGGACCACAAGCAGGCGCCCGCGGGCAAAGGTGTGAACTTGGCAGAAAGTCGGCTGCTGCTGATCTCTTCAGCAGGTGCCTATTTGCCAGCGAGCCAGCAGCCCTTTGATGCCGAACATGATCTGGGTGACTACACGATCCGTGCCATTCCAGTGACCACGCCGCCGGCTGAGATCGCGTTTGCCCACACCCACTATGACCACACGGCTGTCAACAGCGACCAGCAAGTGCTATTGCCGCTAGACCATCTGCACGATCTCGTGCGGGAGGGTGTTGTTGGCGCGCTGACAACGGAGCTGATCAGCTTCATGGGCTATCAGCCCGATGCCAGCCGGGTGGCCGATGAAACCACACCCGCGATTGTGGAAGCAGCGCAGGCACTCCATGCCGAGGCCGCGTTGTTGGTTCCTTCCTGACCGATCTGCTCTCAGTCCGTGGGACTGATTGCACGTGGATTGGAGATGGCTGGCATTGCCACCGTCATCACCAGTTGGAACGCGGGGCGAACTCGTGTGACCGCCCCACCGCGGGCCACCTTCACCCGTCTGGAACGCGGGGCAACGATTGGCCGCCCCCACGATCATGCCCAACAGCGTCGGGTGCTCGAAGCAACGCTGGCCCTGTTGGCGGAAGATGCCCCCCTCAAACCCGTCAATCTGGCGGAACGGTATGACGAGTAGCACGCGCGCTGGAGCGTTAAAATAGTAGCAACCATCAATTGAAAGAGCCGCGTTGACACTTGCCAATGTGGCTCTTTTTGATCAGAGCGCCCACATTTCCCGCTACACATTACATTTCCCGTTACACATTTACCCGCAGGCCCCACATTTGTTCCGAGCATCAGCACTCTGGCGTTTATGGCAAGTGAATGTGAGCGTGATACACTAGGCAGGCATCTGTATACCAACTGTAAGTTTTGGCCTGCATCCAGCGCGCGGGTGCTCCACAACGGGCGAACAACGCTGCCGTGCCAGCCAACAGCAGGCTATCCACTGGATCTCAAATCATCAGACGTTCAAGTCATTCCATCAAGGAGACTCTCATGCACAAACATCCCTCTTTCGTGCGTCTTGGGTTGATTGCGTTGGCCCTCGTTACGCTGGCCTACACCTACAGCGCGCGTTGGTCGCCGGAAACAGCCGTGGCATCAGAATTGAAGTATCAGACCTATTCGCCACTGCAAGGGCCCCGCTTTCCCACCGAGACCCCGTTGCGGCTGGCCGTTGCCGATGTCGATCTGCTCGGTATGACCAGCTTTCCCACCGGTTTTGAATCGGACGGGACCGAAGTTGGCGGACTTTCGGGGCTGGTCTACAACCGCTCCAACGGCTTTTACACCGCGCTCTCGGATGATCGCAGCCAGCGCAACCCGGCCCGCTTTTACAGCCTGACCATTGATCTGGGCGATGGGCGGCTGAACGACGGCGACGTGGTCTTTACGGGCCTTGTTACCATGGAAAACGAGAATGAAGAGCCCTTTGCCGTGGATAGCATTGACCCCGAAGGCATTGCGCTCACCAATAACTTCCGCACTTTTATCTCTTCCGAAGGCAATGTCAACGCCAATCCACCGGTCGCGCCGTTCATCCGTGAATTTTCCTTCGTGGGCGCACAGATTGCAGAGCTGCCCTTGCCCGGGAAATACCTGCCCCAGGCGGACGGCAGCGCTGGCATCCGCAACAACCTGGCCTTTGAGAGCCTGACTATCTCGCGCGATCAACGCTATCTCTACACGGCGGTGGAGAATGCCCTGGCCCAGGATGGCCCCGTCGCCAGCCTGACCGAGGGCAGCCCGGCCCGGATCTTGCAGTACGATCTGGCCACTGGCACGCCGATCCATGAATACGTGTACATGGTCGAGGCCATTCCCCAGGACTCTGATCCAGCCGGTGGCGTTGCCGACAACGGGTTGGTCGATCTGCAGCCGCTGGACAACAACGGCACCTTTTTGGCCATGGAGCGCTCCTATGCCGAGGGGGTGGGCAACACCATTCGGCTCTATCAGATCACAACACGGGGCGCACGCGATGTGCTCGCGCTCGAAAGCTTGCAAACAGCCGGCGAGCTAGACGGTGAAGTGTTCGATGTCGAACGTGATGCCGTTCACAAAGAGCTGTTGATCGATCTGGCCGAATTGGGCATTCAGCCCGACAACGTGGAAGGCATGGTCTTTGGGCCACTGTTACCCGACGGTCGGCAGGCGTTGATTCTGGTCAGTGACAACAACTTCAACGAGAGCCAGAGCACGCAATTCATTGCATTGGGGCTGAGTTTCGAAGCAACCGCGCTCGTCGCCCCCACAGCCGAGACCACGCAGCTGCTCGATGTTGACCCGGTGAGCACGACGTTGCCCGAGGGCAGCATCATTGGCCGAGCCAGCGATCCGGCAATTTGGGTCCACCCGACCGAGCCGGAACGCAGCCTGATCTTTGCGGCGCTGCAAGAGGGTGGGCTCGCGATCATTGGCCTGAATGGCAACGTTCTCGCGGCCATTCCTCCGGATCCCTATGGCTCGGCGAGCTACGCCAATCTGGATATTCTCTATGATTTCACGTTGAACGGCGAAGTGATCGATCTGATTGTTGCCACCGATAGCATCAACGACTCGCTGGTCTTCTTTGCGTTTGAACCGACAGAACGCACCATCGAAAATGTGACTGGTGAAGAGATGATGCGCAACATTTTCGGCGTTGACGAAGGCGTGGCAACCGCGCATGGCCTGACGGTTTACAGCGATGCCGCGGGCGCGGCCCATGCTTTTGTGGGGCAGAATGGCGGCCAGCAAGTTGCACAGTTCGCGCTGATCGATATGGGCAACGGCCGTGTGAAT
Source organism: Caldilineaceae bacterium (assembly GCA_965228585.1). Classification (GTDB taxonomy): domain Bacteria; phylum Chloroflexota; class Anaerolineae; order Caldilineales; family Caldilineaceae; genus JAHBVH01. The sequence continues at coordinate 776,773 of CBDDHX010000009.1, read as the reverse complement.
GGGGAGTTGGTACAGACGTGGAGCATGCCAACCATGCCAGCCGATGCAACCCCGGCAGTGGAACAAGGGTTGGTGGTCGACCGGGAGTTGGGCTACCTCTACGTGGTCGCGGCGGATGGCATGCAGATTCAGAAGTATCGGGTCGATGAGAGCGGCGAGGAGCGGCCGATGCCGGTCCGCACATTCCATGGTGACGAAGCACAATCGCCCATGAGCGGCCTCGCGATCTACTATGGAGCAATGGGCGAAGGCTATCTGTTGGCGAGCGTACCCGGCACGGACAGCTACGCTCTCTTTGAGCGCACCGGCGACAACAGCTACCTGGGCACTTTTGCCATTGGCGAGCTGATTGGTGAGGAGCGCACGATTGATCAGCTCAACAGCTCCAGCGGGCTGGCCGCGACGAACGTTGCCCTGGGCGATCAATATCCCTCTGGGCTGCTGGTGGTGCAAGATGCCGTAGACATGGGTCTTGATGGCTTTATTGGCACCAATTTCAAGCTCGTGGCTTGGGAAGATGTGGCCGCGGGATTGGCACAACCACTGCTCGTTGATCCCAGTGGCTATCAGCCACGCTAACCGTTGAAGCTTGGCCGTGGCTGGGCACAGTCGTAACCGCGCCCAGCCACGGCTCTATCAGTTCTGCCCCTGCAATGCCTGCACCACCTCGGCCAGATCCGCACCGACGATCTCTGGCCTCTCCTGCAATGGCCCCAACACCATGCCCGGGCGAGCGACAAACGCACCGCGCATCCCCACCGCTCTGGCGCCAGCAATATCCCAATCATGGGCAGCCACCATCCAAATCTGTTCAATTGGCACGGCGAGTTCTGCCGCGGCATACGCATAGGGCTCGCGCGCGGGCTTGAACTTGTGGGTCGGGTGCACTGAAAGCAGCCGCTCGAAGTAACGGTCCAGCCCCGCGTTGGCCATTTGTGCCGCCAGCACGGGCGGTGGCGAATTCGTCAGGGTCGCCAGCCGAAAGCCCGCCGCCTGCAACTCCGCGAGTGCCGCGGGCACCTCGGGATGGGGTGGCAAGGTGCGCACTGCCCCCAGAATCGCGTCGGAATCCGCGTCCGTGAGGGTGACGTTTTGCTGTGCCGCCGTTTTCGACAACGCGTGGCGGGCAAGCGCGCCAAAGTCATGGTAGTCACTGGTGATGGTGGCGACCAAGGCGCTCTGCAACAGCTGGGCAAACCACTGTTGACGCACGACCTTGCCCCGTTCACTGGCATCGATTGCTGGGGAACGGGCAGGTGCAGCGGCAGTGCCAAAGGCACGGCTGAAGTGGGGATCAAGCGCGGCGAGGTCGAGCAACGTTTCATTGACATCAAAGAGAATGAGTTGGGACATGAGCAGGCTCCTTTGTGCGGTGAATGTTGTCAGGATGTGGGCACGATAACGGTCATGGCAGGACTTCTCTGTACAATGAGTAACTAGTGAGCAGCTAGTGAGTAGCCAACGTGAGTTCATCGTGAGACCGATTTGGTGAATACAGGGGCCAACATGCCAGCGATAACTCAGATCACGCTCTATCGACTGCCGATATTTTAGCATTCATTTACATTGTAGCGCCTATTTGGAAAGGACAACAGCCATGAAGAGTTATGACATCATTTGGATTGGAACGGGGCAAGCCACCGGCACAGTGATCCCAGGATTAACCAAGGCGGGCAAACGGATTGCCATTGTGGAAGGGGGACGCGTGGGTGGTTCTTGTGTAAATTATGGCTGCACCCCGACCAAGACGCTGGTTGCCAGTGCACGGGCCGCGCACATGGCCCGCCGCGGTCCAGATTTTGGTGTGCAGACCGGCGCAATCTCGGTCAACTTTGACACTGTCATGGCGCGCATGAATCAGATCCGCAATGGCAACACCGAAGAGATGCACGAGTGGCTACAAGGGATGGATGGGATAGATTTTTACACGGCCTACGCCCATTTTGAAGACGAACACACTGTACGCGTGGGTGACGAACTGATCCGCGGTGATACGATCATCGTTCACACGGGCGCCCGGGCACGCCAGCCATCGATTCCCGGCCTCGATGATGTGGCGTGGCTGGATAATGTGCGGCTCCTGGCACTGCAAGCGTTGCCACAACATCTGGTGATCCTGGGTGGCAGCTACATCAGCCTGGAATTTGCACAGGCCTTTCGCCGCTTTGGCAGCGAAGTTACCATCATCGAGCGCAGTCCACAGCTCATGTTCCGCGAAGATGAAGACATTGCCCAGATTGCACTGGATCTGCTACGCGACGCGGGCATTACGGTCCACCTCAATGCCAATGTTGAACGGGTGACCCAGGTGGATGATGGTACCGGTGTATGCGGTGTCGATGTGTTCTTTGCCAACGATGACGAGACGCTGTCCACATCGGGCTCACACCTGTTGGTGGCCGCGGGCCGCGTGCCCAACACCGACCGGCTAAATCTCGCCGCGGCCGGTGTCGAAACCGATGACCGGGGCTACATTCCGGTAAATGACGTGGGCCAGAGCAACGTTCCCCACATCTATGCGCTGGGCGATGTTAACGGCGAAGGGGCCTTCACCCATACATCGGTGCACGATGGACAGGTCTTTCTCGACCACTACACGGGCGAGGGCGACCGCACAATCTCGGAGCGCAATACCATCTATGCGATGTACATCGATCCACCGCTGGGACGGGTGGGGCTCGATGAGAAGAGCGCGCGCAAAAGCGACCGCAATGTGCTCATGGCCACCAAACCAATGGCCAGCATTGCCCGCGCCATCGAGAAAGATGAAACAGAGGGGCTGGTCAAGCTCTTTGTGGATGCTGATAGTGAAGAGATTTTGGGGGCCACCGTCTTTGGCACCGGTGGCGATGAGATCATCAGCATCTTTGCCACCTTCATGATGACCAAACAGTCGTACAAGGTCTTGCAGAGGGCCGTGTTGCCCCACCCCACCGTGGCTGAGCTCATGCCCTTCATCCTCGATGAGCTCAAGCCGCTGGAGTGAGCTGGCCGCTCAACGCATGTGGGTGACGGTGCTACGGCGTTCGCGCATCTCGAAGCAATCTGTGTTTGGGCGCGTGCGGCCAGGATGGCGTGGGGTTACTCTGCAGTCGTTAAATGATTACATGCTCACCGACAAGTGTGAAGATGGCAGGTACAATATAAAAGTGGGCGCTCAGTCGGTTCCGCTTCTGTACGTCCCCGAAAATGGGACGCACCCTAGCATGGCATTCGAGGGCGTGGCTTGATGCAAAGTTGTCTCGATAAGATTATGGTAATGCAAAACTGTGCTGATGCGAAAGAGGAACCATGTTAGCGCTTGAGTGGCTCATACGCCTGTTGATTCTGCTGTTGTTGGGCACAGTGGGCACCTTCTATTGGCGCGGGTGGCGGCGGTTGCGCAAGGCCGGTTTCGACTTGGCCAAGCCACGACGAGTGAGCTATCTCGTTGCCAGCATGGTGTCTGTATTACTGGCAACGTTTCCGCCAATCTATCTGCTGAGCCACGAGTTACTCTACGCCCGTGCATCTCAGAAGATTCTAATGGCCATGCTTGCCGCCCCACTTTTTTGGCTCTCCTGTCCGGTTCACGTGGTGGTGTGGGGTTTGGCCCCACCCTGGCGCAACCGCATCTGGAGCGCGCTGCAACCCTCGACACGCAGTGGTCGTGCTCTGCGTGCATTAACTGGCACCGGCACCGCATGGCTGGTCTATGTCTCGGCCATTGTCATCTGGCACGACGCCGGCGTGGTCAACTGGAGCATGGCCGGGGTCAATCGCCACTACATCACGCTGGGGCTGATGCTCGGCGCGGCCCTGCTCTATTGGGTCCATATTGTGGGCACTGGGTTACGCTTGCGGCAGGCACTGCCGGGCTGGGTACTCTTTGCCTATGCCGTTGGCGTTGAGATCCCGAACATGGCTGCCGGGATCACCATTGCCTACAGTGGATCACCGCTCTACTCGCACTACCTGGCCACGCACGAGCGGCTGGGCGTGAACACACTGCTCGACCAAACAGTCGCGGGCGGATCGGTTTGGTTTATGGGCAGTGTGGTCTTCTTTTTCAGCGCAGTGATGGTTGTCAACCGGCTCTTTCTGCGCCACGGCAGTGACAGTCCCGAACATTACCCAGAGTGGGATTCAGATGAGCGAATGATTGCGCCGGGGTTGGAACACCGGGTGAAGAAGAAAGACTAGGTCCCAAGAAGTAGACAAAGGGCTTGCCTCAGAGCCCACGACTCTACCCGAAGATTATGGGTAAATAGAATCGCTCTGGCCGATTCTCCTTCTCCAGATAATCAGGCGTGCCATTGTTGTCGCTGTCCGCTACGCCCTTCTCAACCTCATCCGCAGTCGAAACACCATCATCATCACGCTCACTCTTTTTGGGCATGAATGTCGCGCAATTTGGCGATGACGATGGCGGGCTCGCTGTAGCGGGTGGTGGCGATCTCCACGCTGTAGCAGCCGCTGTATGCATTGGCATGCAGGGCATCCATTGCGTTTGCCAGCGATTCGTCGCTGATGCCCGTGGAGAAATGGGTGTGCATGGTCCACGGTGCCACGAGCGCATCGCCTCCATCGGGATCATTGCCGTGCCACCGGCCCACGTGTAGCAACAGACCAAAGCCGGGATGATCCACCGCCTCGCAGAGCTCTTTCACCTGCTCGGGTACCATCTCCGCGCCCCAGTGATTTTCTGGCCCAATGCGATAGCCGTTGTCGTGGGCACGTTGCGCCCACTCGCGGTATTGGGGTACGATGAGATCGAGCTGTTCCGTGCTCCAACCTCTTTCGTCACGGCTGCCTCCAGCGTCGAGGCGAACCGTCTGCGCGCCCAGAAATTCAGCGGCTTCGATGTTGGCCAGTGCATTCTGCCGATTGGCAGCCCGTGCATCTGGATCGTCTTCCCAAATATGGGCTCGATCAATACAAATGTTGGCAATGGCCAGTTCGCGCTCGGCAACGGCCGCTTTTACTTTGGTCAGGTACGCCTTGTCCAAGCTGGCAAAGGTGCCGTGCCAGAGATCCGCGGTATTGAGTCCATAGCGATACTTGATCGATTCGAGGTAGCCAAAGGTGTCCATCACGCCAGAGCGGGTCAGTTGATGGAAGGTGTAGGAGCAAATAGAGAGGTTCATGTGATCTTGTCTGCCATTTCGGTTGTCATTTGATTTGTTTGTAACAGTGATGCCCTTTGAGCGCTTGGCTGCGCAGAGGAAGTGCGGGTGGTGGGGACCGGTGGCCGGCAACTGTAATCCGCACGAGTTCACCACCCGCGCCGGTCACCTTTGTCGGCTCGACAACCTATCCCTTCAAGCCCGTTACGGAAATGCCCTCGATGAAGGTACGTTGGGCAAAGAAAAAGGCGAGAAAGATAGGCAGCGTGATCAGCGAGCTAACGGCCATTAAATAAGGATAGGCCAGTTGCGTGTTGCCGATTTCGGCCACGGCATTGCGCAGCCGCTGTACCCCCAGCGCCAACACCCACTTCTCTTCTACATTCACATAGATCAAGGGGCCGAGATAGTCGTTCCAGGCATCCATAAAGGTAAAGAGCGCCACGACAGCCAGCGCCGGCACCGCCAGCGGCAGAATGATCCGGAAGAGAATCTGAAACTCGTTGGCTCCATCGATTTTGGCTGCATCGGAAAGTTCGGTTGGGATCCCCATGAAGAATTGGCGCAGCAGGAAGATAAAGAACGCATTGCCGAAGAAGTGGGGCACAACCAGTGGCAGAAAGGTGTTGAGCCAACCAAGTTGCTTGAAGATAATAAAGAGGGGCACCAGCCGCACCCACCCTGGGATCATGAGCGTGGCCAACACCAGGACAAAGAGCGTATCGCGCCCGATCCATCGTAGCCGCGAGAACGAGTAGGCCACCATACATGACGAGAGCACCGTCCCAAAGGTGGCGGGCAGCGCGTAAAGAACCACAGTGTTATAGGTAAAGAGCCAGTAATTTTCCGCCGTCCATGCATCCCAGAAGTTATTCCACTGTTGGGGCACGGGAAACCAGACGGGTGGCACGGTATAGACCTGCGTATCGGTCTTGACCGCGGAAGAGACCATCCAATAAAAAGGGAGCAAGAATGTGGCGGCCAGCACCAACAGCACCAGATATTTTGCGATCTCGATCAGCCAATCCTGTGCGCTCATGGATCGCCAGCGGTGCCTGCGCCGCGCTTGTGCGAGTTGGGCCGTCGTCGCCCGTTGTTGTGATACACTTTGCGTTGCCATCGATCAACATCAACCTTTCCACGCTCAAAGTTTCCGATTTACTCAACTATTCAATCCAACCGTGGTGCATCAACGGGAAGCGCCAGCGTAATAGACCCAACGTCCCGACACGCGGAAGAGAATGGTCGTAAAGACGATGATCACCACGAAGAGTAACCAGGCCAGTGCATTGGCCTTGCCCATGCGCAAGAAGATAAACGCATTGCGATAGAGGAAAAGCGAGTAGAATTCGGTTGCTTGGTTGGGGCCACCTTCCGTCAAGAGCCAGGGCAGCGTAAAGTATTGAAAGCCAGCAATAAAGCTCATGACCATGTTAAAGAGGATAACCGGGCTGACCATTGGAATGGTCACGTTCCACAGCCGATGGAGTGCGTTGGCCCCATCCATGGTGGCGGCCTCATAGAGCGAACGGGGAACATCCTGCAACGTTGCCAGGAAGATGACCATGGCCGCGCCCTGCGACCACATGTGGATCATCACCAACGTGGGTTTGACGATATCGGGGTTGGAGAGAAAGGGCACGACGGGAAAGCCAAAAAATTGTAGGGTCGAGTTCACGGCTCCATATTGAATGTTGAGCAGGAATTGCCAGACAAACGCCGTTACCACAACGGGGACAATCGAGGGAAAGAAAAAGACAGCCCGAAAGAAGGACCGGGCAATGATGTTGGTGTTGAGCAAGAGCGCCATGAGAAACGCAGATAAGACGCCCAGCGGTGCACTGAAGATCACCCACCAGAGCGTGTTATAGACAACCGTGCGAAAGTCTTGGTCATCGGTCAACAGGTTGACGTAATTGTCTATCCCCAAAAAGACTGGGTCACGCAGCAAGTCATAGCGGGTAAAGCTGTAGTAAAAGGAAGAAGCAATCGGAAAGAGCGTAAAACCGAGAAAACCGATAATCCAGGGGGAGGCAAAGAGCAAACCGAGCAATAGCTCGCGGCGATCGTTAGATGTCATTCGCCGAACACGGGTGAGGGCACTCATACGCGGTTCCTTATCCAGAGTTCAGAATATGCCACTTGCAATACAACCAGGGTGACACGCAACAGGGAAGCCGCTGACCGACCTCCTTCTGGTGGCGAAGGCGAGGCCGGCCAGCGTGTGACCTACGGCAATGCTACCAACGTTCTCTACAGCACTTTACGCGAAGCCAGCCTGTTGCCATTCTTTGACGGCCTCTTCCTGCAGTTGTGCCGCGGCCTGTGCGCCAGTGATCTCGCCACGGTAGACCTGCTCTCGCAGCTGCTGATATTGGGTTTGAACAAAGGATTGGATCTCGTTGCGAATGTAGGGACCCCAGTAGTTCGCTTCTTCCACCGAATCAAAATAGAATTTCAATCCCGGATATTTCTCCTGATCCGCGGTAGCAAAATAGGGCAGATAGGCGGGCAGCCAGCCGATCTTTTCAAAGATCAGGTTGCAGACGTGATCGCTCTGGATCCATTCGGCAACGGGCCAGGCTTCGTCTTTGTATTGGCCCTCTTTAAAGATTTGGGCCATGTGACCACCCCCGAATTGAATCTTGGTGCCGCGCTTATCTTCTGGCACCGGCACCCACGAGGTGCGATTGTAGGGTGCAACTTCTGGCTTCTCATTGACCGTTTCGCCAGGGTGCCAATAGCCTTCAATGATCATCGCCTGCACTTCGGCATTAAAGGCACCACCCCACGTTCCTTGCCCCTCGACCGAGCGTAGACCGGCCAAATTGTCTGGGCCAATCATCTTCACGAATTCGCCCATTACATCAAAACTGGCGGCCACGGCTTCATTATCCAGATTAAATTCCTTGGTATCTTCATTGAAATAGACCACATCCCAAGATTCCATGGCAAACCAGCCGTCGTTGCCAGGGCCGGTGCCCCCTTCGGCGTCAAAGGGATCGATACCAAATTGCACCAGATTGCCCGCGTCATCAAATTTGGTCAGCTTCTCATGCCAATCCATCAATTCGGCCCAGGTGACGGGTGGCGTGTCTGGGTCCAGCCCAGCCTCTTCCACCAACCGGGTGTTATAGTTCAGCCCGCGGCGCACAAAACATTCGAACCCGGGCACGCCATAGATGTTGCCCTGATATTGGATCACATCCCAGTTGCCGGGGATAAAATTCTCCTGGCTGATCACATCACTGGTGGCAATGTAGTCGTCGAGCGGAATGGCAACCCCACGCGACATAAAATCAAGATAGCTGCCCCAAATACCAATATCGGGCGGCGTGCCGCTGGCCACGGCAGTCAAACGGGCTTCTTGTTCGAAGCCCGATTTGAAGTCAAGTGTGTTGCCCGTGCCAATATATTCTTCCAGCGCCGGATCAGCCAAGAGTTCTTCAGCAATGGCACCTGGGGAACCCCAGAAGACATAGAATTTAATCTCCTTGCCAGCAACATCCGGCGCGTCACCGCCGCCATCCGCAGCGGGCTCAGCGCCAGAGGGCGCGCAGGCGGCCAACAGTAGCCCGGCCCCTACCGTACCCACACCCTGAAGAAAGCTACGACGACTTACCGCACCACTTTTAGGTCTAGTCATGAAAAACCTCCTCGTATCACGTTTGTATACAACAAATTGATCTTGGGTTCATCTACCGGGACGACGTTGGTTGGGTACACACAGTCATTAGCGTTTGTGTAAACCGGTGATAACGACGCCCCAGACGGGGACTACCTACTCTTGCAGTTGGAATAAACAGGTACAGCTAGTGGGGATATTTTCGTAGTTGGCACCGATGGGGGGAGCAGATGATGATAGCGCAGCCATAGCCCTCGGCGGGGGAATTGCCTACAAAAATAACGGCCTGTCGTGCAGTGGCAACCTGAGCAGTTGCTTGACAGGTGAGCTGACTATATCACACTCTCAACTGGAGGGCAAACAGTGTTGAATTTGAGCGTTTTGGGCAACCAAACAAAAAAGGGACGCCATGGTCATGACGTCCCTCCCAGTTATTCAGTTATGCACCGTTTGCAACGTATCGCGTCCGACACCAGCTTATCCTTCGAGCGGCACGGGCAGCTCAACGGCAATGGGCGCTTGCTCGGTAATGGTAAATGTGAGCTTGTTCTCGCCTTCACCGTCGGCATCATGGTCGATTAGCACATGATCACCCGTCTTGTAATCGCCCTTCAACAGTCGCTTACTCAGTTCGTTCTCCACCCGTCGCTGCAACAGGCGGCGGAGCGGTCGGGCACCATAGTTGGGATCATAGCCAATTTCAGCCAGATATTTGGCCGCGGGGTCGCTCAGCTCCACACTAAAGCCCAATTCTTCCATGCGCTTGCTGATCTCATTCATCAGTAGCTTCACAATGTTCTGAACCTGCTCTTCGGTCAACACATCAAAGACAATGGTTTCATCAATGCGGTTGAGAAATTCGGGACGGAAGAGCCGCTTGAGCTGGTTGGAGTACTCGCTCTGCGCAAACTTGCTCTCGTCAAATTCTGGTGTCGAGAAGCCCATGGGGCCACGCTTCACTGCTTCGGCACCCACGTTGCTCGTCATGATCACCACCGTGTTGCGGAAATCTACCATGCGCCCCTGCCCATCAGTCAAGCGCCCGTCATCCATGATCTGCAAGAGCGAGTTCCACACTTCTGGGTGCGCCTTCTCAACTTCATCAAAGAGAATGACCTGATAGGGCCGGCGACGAACTTGCTCGGTTAGCTGCCCACCTTGGTCGTAGCCCACATAGCCGGGGGGCGCCCCAAAGAGCCGACTGACGGTGTGCGGTTCGCGGTATTCACTCATGTCGATCCGCAACAGTGCTTCGTCATCGTCAAACATAAAGCCTGCCAACGCCTGCGCCAAGTGTGTCTTGCCAATGCCGGTCGGTCCCAAGAAGAGGAAGACACCGATTGGTCGCCGTGGATCCTTCAACCCACTGCGGGCCCGGCGAATTGCATCGCTGACGGCAACCACAGCCTGTTCCTGGCCAATGATCCGCTCCTTTAAGTGATCTTCCATGTGCAGCAGTTTTTCGCTTTCGGTCTGCAACACACTGGTCACCGGGATGCCGGTCCACGAGCTGACCACCTGGGCAATATCCGCGGACTCAACCAGTTCGTCCAAGCCGGCTTCTTCGCGCCACTTGCCCACGGCTCCACTATATTCTTCTTCCAAACGCACGCGATCTGTCTTGTACTTTGCTGCGTTTTCATAGTCGCGCGAAGCCCAGGCTGACTCTTCGTCTGCCACCAATTGATCGAGCTCTTCCTTCATTGTCTTGAGCACCGGTGGCATCGAATAGATGGCCACGCGTAATTTGGCCGCGGCTTCGTCGATCACATCGATTGCCTTGTCGGGCAACCGCCGGTCATTGACATAGCGGTGGCTGAGCTTGACAGCCTGTACCAATGCTTCATCTTCAAAGGTGACGTGGTGATGCTCTTCATAGCGACCACGGAGGCCACGTAGGATCTCGATGCTATCCTCAACGGTTGGCTCATCCACATAGACGGGCGCAAAACGCCGTTCCAACGCCGAATCTTTTTCAATATGTTGGCGATATTCATCGAGCGTGGTGGCACCGACACATTGCATTTCACCCCGAGCCAACGCGGGTTTCAGCATGTTGCTGGCATCGAGCGCCCCCGCGGCATTCCCCGCGCCGACGACTGTGTGCAACTCGTCGATGAAGAGAATAATCTCTCCTTCACTCCGTTTTACCTCATCCATGCACGCCTTGAAGCGCTCTTCAAATTCGCCCCGGAATCGAGTCCCCGCCAACATGGCACCCATGTCCAGCGAGACCACGCGCTTGTTCATCAGTGGTTCGGGCACATCGTCGGTAATGATCTGTTGCGCCAGCCCTTCGACGATGGCAGTCTTCCCCACGCCGGCTTGCCCGATCAAGACGGGATTGTTCTTTGTCCGGCGGCAGAGCACCTGCATCATGCGCAACACTTCGGCGTCGCGCCCGATGACGGGGTCGAGCTTGCCCTCGCGCGCGGCTTCCGTTAGATCGCGGCCATATTTTTCGAGCACGCGATATTTGCTCTCGGCGTTTGGCTCGGTGATCCGCTGCCCTTTGCGCAGCTCTTGGATTGCCTCGGCAATACGCTCTTTGGTCACGTCGGCTTCACGCAATATGTTGGCACTCGGCGTATTGCGTTCGCTGGCAATGGCCAAGAAGATATGTTCGGTACCCACATATTCATCTTTTAGCTTGTTGGCTTCTTCCAACGCAACATCCATCACCCGTTTCAGCCGCGGTGTAATGAAAACCTGGGCCGTTGGCGCATTGCCATAGGGGGTGCTGCTTGCCTTGGGCGCACTCTCCAGCGCGGTCTCCAGCTTCCGCGTAACGACATCTACATTGGCTTCGAGCTGTTGCAAAATTGTCGAGACAGCGCCATCTTCCTGCTGGATCAACGCCAGGAACATGTGCTCTGTATCGACCTGTGTATGTTTGTAGTGTTGCAGGATTTCATAGGCCCGCATCGCGGCTTCCTGCGCCTTTTCTGTAAATCGGTCAAATCGCATCATGGTTCTATTGTTCCTCAGTCTTCTCTTCAATTGTAAGCCGGGCAATCACAAACAGGATAGATCGCTCAAGTTATTGTCATTCTGCCTGCCTACTCGTGTACTTATCTACAGTTATATCATGAAAGACGAAGAAAAGGGTAGCATTGATTCCGAAAATGGCGCTCTCTAACAGAAGACAAACGTCAGGATAACGGAAAGTTAATGCGATTTGCCAACGTGCCACTGGTGTAGCTGTTGCTGGAGCAGGTCGTCGAATTAGTCGTCGAATTAGTTAGCGAGTCAGTCATATTTTGCATTGGCAATTCAGCGTGCTGATTCACCCGCCAAGCGTCAAAACCGCCATGTTGTCTGTGGACAAACACCTACAGTGCGGTTGGCTTGAAAACAGTAGGTTTCCCTCTTGCCGGAACAGCTGTTTTCAAACAGAGCCCACTGTAGGTCACTAGTAGCGGGTCAACGCGCCGATGTTACCAACGTTGGCTAGTTCAGCATGTTGCTTGAGGATCGTTACGCCAATGCCTTGCGCCAACGAGCGTCGGATCACGCTATCCACGGCATCGGGCAAGCTCTGAACGCGCCCACTGGCCAACTCTTGCTCTTCGGTCAGTTCCAGCAAGACATAGCCCGAATCGACGAAGCGATAGGCCGGGCGGACAAAGTCCGCGAGCACCACCACATGTTGTGCTCGACCTTCTTGTACCGCGGTCAGCGTTTCGGCCAGCCCCAACATGGCATTGCCGCCTTTGCGCGCAGTGGTAATCACTCGATCGGCCAACGCATCCGCCGCGGATGCTTCCGCTTCCTGGGCGATGCGCAACGCTTCATCACGGATGGCCGTGGCATTGGCGTTGGCACTGGCATTGAACCGGCCCACCACCATGGAGCGCAGGCGATGGCTGAGCAGCTCTTTGAAACGGGCAATGTTCTTGTCAGTCCCGGCCAAGATCAGGCGGCGAATATCGGCTTGGCGATAGAAGGATTCTGCCAATTCGGCCGCGGCTTGCAGATTTTGGCGAGCCTGTTCAGCTTCGCGGCGTTGCAGACCAGGCGCAGACCAACCGCCAGCGCGGTGCGTCTTCACCTCTTCGCCCAGATGTCCTTCAGCTGCTTCCAGCACACCCATGTGAAAGAGATAGAGCCGTGCCCCACTCTGGTCGATCTGGATTACACCATACCGTTCGTAGGTGTCGAGCAACATGGCGAGCGGACGTATGTAGGGACGAAAGGAGACAAAAGCCTTATCTTCTACCGGTGGTTGCACACTCTGTGCCCACCAAAACTCGTCTGGAGCGCAGCTAAACATGATCAATCCACAACCCTGACGGTTATAACCCATTTCGACAAAATTCTGGATCTTTTCAATATCTTTTGGGTTTGCACCCTCTGCACCGTTGAGCAGGTTGCGGAGCGCCAGACGGTACTTTTCGACCGAACGGCGACGGGGATCAACATCGAGGTAGACACTCAGGACAGGATGCTCGTGGTTTTCATAATCAACGATTTGTTGAATGTCGGCATGGTTAAGCATGAGTACCTCCTGTGAAATTACGTGGTGTGCCAGCGGCCACGGGATTGGTTGCACACGGTTGGTTGCGTTGGCAGTTCAAGAGCAGCACAGAGCAACAGCTGAATTGAAGAATGCACTGACTGAGCAAGGCGGGAGAATCTCGTCGAGCGCGGCACAGAGATAAATGCTGGTTACTCCCTGCAACTTATCATGTTCAAGAGGAGTTGTCAACAGAAACCGTAAGGTTGGTACGCCCTCCTATTCCGGCGCTGCAAAGCGTTCGCGGGCGTGCTCGTGGCTGGTGCAACAGAGGGCGCTCCCCGCAGTGGAAATGCACCTAATCGATATGGTGACGCAGCTGCTAGCTATCTTCACAACCCCGTGCGCCATCTGTTGTGCAGAGTGCCAATAGTCATGGATGATCTTTTTGGGTAAACTAAAGCTGTTGAACGCAACATCCGTTTCGTTCGACAGCACAAGGTCGAGTTGGGGAGCCGGCTTTGTGAGTTTCTCAGAACACTGTATCTCCTTTGGTTCCTCCCTTCCTCCATCCTCGGCCCCATTGTTGCCCGGCACAGCAACAATGGGGCCATCGTTTTAACCCGGCCTTTTGCCCTACAAACAATACAACATTTCACCCATCCCTATTGGCACCAGAGTCACTATACTAATCTCAATCAGAAGCCCAGGGTCTGCTGCCCCCTTCACCGCCGTTGACAAATCCCACGCGCCCACAAATTCTTCAGGAACTAATCGAGAAAGCAAATAGACCTTGCACCTTGCAGCGTGTGTATTCTTAAATGCGCACGTCCAGCGTTAGAGAACGCTGATTCCTCCATTGTGCAACATGTAAATGATTTCTCAATACGTAACAGGATGATGGAACGCACAGGCACAGTTACGTTCGAAGCGCAACCGTGATTGTGTCCATGCTCTGCCGCCCGCGGCTGTGGATCGGTAGTTCGCGGCGAGAAGCAGGCAACGGCTAGAGCAACAGATAGCAGGAAAACGTTAGTTATCTCAAGTTGCTACCTACCATCTCTATACAAGAAGCAAAGTACCAAATTTTGACCCTGCCACGAGATGGGGAGCAACTTAGGTTAGTTAGTAGAACGCCGAAATAGACGCCAAAGGAAATCCCCTGATGCACTCACTCTTTTATGAACAACGTAGGGCAGAGATTGAGCAGCTACGCCTTGCGTTTGCCGCACTGCCCGATTCCCAATACGCTATCGTGCCGCAACCCGTTATACCGCAAACCTATGTGGCCGCGGGCCAGCCCATCTTTTCGGGCCACGAAATTCAAGAGCGACCCTATCTCATCACCAGCGGTGAAGCCCTGATTCTCCGCGATGGCTATCCCATTGATCTGGTGGAAGAGGGTGAGTTGTTGGACCAAGCGATGTGGCCAGAGACAACCATTGTTGCCCTCTCTGGCTGCACCTTCGTTCAGCTGCCAATGGTATTGCACGAGCTTACCTAATCAAGCTCGGAACTCTTCGGCTTCCCAAGCACCCGTCCCATAACTTATCACCGCTGTGCGCCCCGTACAGCAATCAAATATCTCTTGGCGGATCCACCCACTCCAAAGTCGGAGGGTGGGTGCCCGCCACTTTGTCGCGGCTCATGGGTATAAACTCATCCTTCAGCTGATCGGGGTTGCGTTGCAAATGGTCTTCTGTGAATGGCAAGGCGGCGTGACTCTCTTTTGACAGGGCTAGCACCCCTGGATCAGGTAGCTAGAAATCGGTTTGCTCGGCATGAGAAAAAAAATCGTCTCGCCAAAAGAGCCCGTTTAATGTGGAAGTGGGGTGACAGTCTGGGGGGTGGATGTGTGGGGCGATCCGTTACAGAGAGATGGACCGC
Organism: Caldilineaceae bacterium; assembly: GCA_965228585.1. Taxonomy (GTDB): domain Bacteria; phylum Chloroflexota; class Anaerolineae; order Caldilineales; family Caldilineaceae; genus JAHBVH01. The sequence goes on along the minus strand of CBDDHX010000009.1, from coordinate 761,700 downwards.
CCCACACGGGGCCACGCGCACATTGGCGCTGATTCAGAAAACAGAAGCGCTACGCGGGCACGGCATCCTGCGCTTGGCTCTCCAGCACGGCCAGACCGTTGCGCAGCCGAAGCAATGTTTCATCCCGCCCAAGGGCAACCATGCTTTCGAAGAGTGGTGGGGCCACTTTTTTGCCGGTGAGTGCAATGCGGAACGAAGTCAGAAATGGACCAACCTTCACCTGCATCTCCTGCGCTTTGGCCCGGAACGCATCTTCCAGATTTTTGATTGCAAAGTCATCCATTGTCTCAATCAACGCAATGCCAGCTTTCATCACCTCAATTGTCCCCGCCAGATCCATTTTGCGCCCAATAAAGAGGGTGGGATCAGCATAGACAATCTCATCGGCCGATTTGAATGCCCAATCCACCAGTGGTGCAGCATCTGTCAGCAGCTTTAGTCGCTCCTGAATCGGCGCGATTAGCTGGGAGAGGGTTTCGTTGCTGGCCAACTCCGCCGCGGGCAGATCCAACTGTTGGGCGAGGAACGGGGTCAACGCTCGATGCAATTCGGCTGACTCCATTTCGCGGATGTAGATGCCGTTGAGCCATTCCAACTTTTCATAGGGCAGGGCAGCCGGTTTCGGATTGATCGAAGCAATGTTGCCAAAACGTTCAATCACTTCCTCACGCGCAAAGACTTCACGCTCGGGGTCAAAATTCCAGCCAACATTGGTCAGGAAATTGAACATGGCGTCAGCCAGGTAGCCGGCGCTGACGAACTCATGCACGAGTGCTAGATATTCTTTGCCATCGACAACTTTTTTGCGTTTGCTCATTTTTCCCTTGCCGCTCGGATCCAAAATTACGGGCAGGTGAGCCAACGCTGGCATCTCCCAACCAAAGGCAGCATAGAGCTGTTGGTGCAGTGGTGCCGACGCGATCCACTCATCGGCACGCAAAATATGCGTGATTTCCATGAAGTGGTCATCAATTACGTTGGCCAGGTGATAGGTAGGCATGCCGTCGCTTTTGAGCAAAATTGGATCGAGAATGGAGTTGCTTTCGATCTCGATGTCACCACGGATCAGATCGTGAACACGGGTGACCCCTTCCAGCGGCGCGGCAAAGCGCACCACAGAGGTACATCCCGCGGCCTCGAATTTGGCCCGTTCGGCAGCGGTGAGCCAGCGATGGCGGCGGTCATAGCCCATGGGTTGCCCTTTGGCTCGCTGCTCTTCGCGCATGGCATCCAACTCTTCGCTGGTGACATAACAACGGTAGGCGTGGCCACTGGCAATGAGCTGCTCCACATGTTCCCGATAGAGCGCCTTGCGTTCACTCTGCACATAGGGGCCGTGGGGGCCGCCCACGTCGGGGCCTTCGTCCCACTCCAATCCCAGCCAGCGCAAGCCGCGCATGATATCGGCCAGGCTATCGGGGTTGTAGCGGCTCTGATCGGTGTCTTCGATCCGCAGAATAAATTGCCCGCCGGTGTGGCGGGCATAGAGCCAGTTAAAGAGGGCTGTGCGCAGCCCACCCAAATGCAGATAGCCAGTGGGGCTGGGGGCAAAACGCAAACGCGCCGGTCGAGTTGTGCTTGACATAAAAACGTATCCTGATCCAGTTTGGCGTACGACCTTGGCACGAGATCCTGCCAAGGCAAGAGTCGACTGTTGTCTCATATTGAACTTACGCAACTTGTCGAGAAGAGCCAGCAAGCGCGTGGCCTGCTCCCCACGGGTCCGCTCTGCTCGGTGCGTAAATCATGTCGTAATTATACCACAATGACCGGCAGAGCGGATAGTTGTTCAACAGCCAACAGGTGCGTTTCTGTCTGGGACGAGGTTAGCGCCAAGGGGGTGCTACGAGAGCGCGCCAATCTTTTCACGCACGCGCAGCGTCAGCTGCCCAAAGTGTTCGCTGCCCACCATGGGAATCGCGCGCGGGCGCGGCAGGTCGATGGGCACGTTGGCAATAACCCGGCCCGGGCGCTCGCTCAGGACGACCACCCGATCGGCGAGCAGAACTGCTTCGGGGATGTTGTGGGTCACCATGAGTACCGTCATATCGTACTCATCGTAGAGTCGCAGCAATTCCAGGTTGAGCCGCTCCCGCGTCAGCGCGTCAAGCGCACCAAATGGCTCATCCATCAATAGCAATCGCGGCCGCTGCAAGAGCGTGCGCGCCAGCACAGCGCGTTGGCGCATCCCGCCAGAGAGCTGCTTGGGGTAAGCAGTGGCAAACTCTTGCAGCCCCACCAATTCAAGCAGATCCAGCGCGGCCGTGCGGTCGCGGTTGGCAATCGTTCCCTGCTGCACTTCAACCGGCAACAGCACATTTTCCACTACCGTTCGCCACGGCATCAGGTTGGCACCCTGAAAGACGAAGCCGATCGCGGGGTGTGGCGCCAGCAACGGCTTGCCAGCCAATTCGATTGTCCCGCGATCCGCGGACAAGAGCCCACCAATGATGCGCAGGAGCGTGCTTTTGCCACTGCCGCTTGGCCCCAGCAGACAGACAAATTCCCCCCGTTGCACAACCAGCGAGACATCTGCCAACGCGTTGATCTGACTGTTGCCAGCCACAAATTCCTTGCCAACCTTGGTAACGGTTAGTAATTCACAGCTTGTCACGAGATTTACTCAAATCAATTGTTCAAATCAATTGTTCAAATCAATTGTTCAAATCAAATAGTGCACCTGGTTTGGCGGCCGCGGCCAACCGACCACCGCCGCGGCCGCCAAACCAATACACTCAGGGCAAAAATTCGTTGGTGTACAACTCTTCGGCCGGTACGAGCGTTTCGGCCAAACCAATGCGCTGCATGAATTCGGCGGCTTGCACCCAAGCGCCAAGCTGTGTTGAACCGGCCGGATGATCGGCCGGCGGCGTCCAATAGGCCAAGACGGCATCGAAGACAGCACGGTTGATCGCCTCGTTGTCGCCGCCAGCCTCGGGCACATATTGCAGGGTGATGGCAAAAGCTTCATCGGGATTGTCCAACACGAATTGATTGGCACGCAGGGTGGCGCGCACCAGCTTGGTCACCAACTCGGGATCATCCTCGATGGTCTCTTCATTGGTGACGAGGCCGTTGGCCGGGATCTGTAAATAATCGTCGAGCTCGATCACGGTTGTGGCCGTGCCTTCCTCAGCCAGCACCACTGGGCCACTGACCGCATAGTCGACCGCAGCATTCACGGTATCACCACGCACGGCAGCGGCTTGGGTAAAGCCAATGCTCTCCAGTCGCACATCCGCTTCCGTCAGCCCGGCGGCATCCAGTAGACCACGGAGCGCCACGTAGGTTGCGCCAAATGGCCCGGGAATGCCAATACTTTTGCCCGCGAGATCAGCCGGCTCTTCAATGCCTGCTGCTTCCTTGGCAAAGAGCACAACGGGATATCTGCTGTACCAATTCATCACGTAGCGCACGGGCAATCCCTGTGCCCGCCCCAGAATGACCTGATCGCCACTGCCGATCATGAACTGCAACTCATTCACACCGACCAGCTTGAGATAGTCATTTTCAAAGCCATAGTCGAGCGTGAGATCGAGCCCTTCTTCGGCGTAGTAGCCCTTTTCGATCCCGACGTAGAATGTTGCAAACTGTACATTCGGAACAAAGCCAACACCCAGCGTCACCGGCGTCAGTTCCGAATTGGTGCCACGTGCACGGACGCCATCGGTGACAATCGGCGCACAACCGTACAACAGCAACGTTGCCACTGCCAGGCATAGAACAAGGGAATGGGATTTCTGAAGTCTGCTATTCATCTTTTGTGAACACTTCCTATATTTTTCCATGGATAGAATGAATGCGGATGCAATCCGTTGCCAACCGTTCGGCCGCCACAGTCGTCGCGCCTACGCCTCTTCTTGCCAGTGCAGATAGCGCCGCTCCAGCAGCGTCACGCTGATGTAGAGCAGTTGCGCAATCACCACCAGACAAAAGATCGCAACGAACATCATTGGCGTATCCAGCACACCGCGGGCCAAGTTAATCAGAAAGCCCAACCCCACGTCGGCACCAACAAATTCACCCACGACCGCGCCAACGACGGCCAAGATCACGCTGAGCTTTAGCCCGCTGAATAGCACCGGCAGTGCTGCTGGCACTTCCAGCAGCGTAAAGAGTTGCCAGCGGCTAGCTCGCAGACTGCGCATGAGATCGTAGAGATCCGCATCGACGTTGCGGATACCAACGATGGTGTTGATCAACATGGGGAAAAAGGTTATGAGTGAACAGACGAGCACCTTGCTGGCCAACCCACTGCCAAACCAGATGATCAACAACGGCGCAATGGCCACCACCGGCACACTTTGGCTGGCAACGATGTAGGGGGCGACCAGCTGTTCCACCAGACGATGCTTGCCCAACAGATAGCCCAGCGAGCAAGCGGCGCTGATCCCAAAGAGCAGGCCGAGCATGATTTCAATCAGCGTGATCGTTGTGTGGCGCAGCAGCGTGCCATCGCCAGCCAAGACCCAAAATTTGTCCCAAACCAGCAGAGGGCTAGGCAAAATAAATGGTGGGTACTCCTGCCAACGGACCAGCCCTTCCCAGAGCAGTAACCCAATTGCAATTACAAATGGCATCAACACCAAGGCACCATTGGCACGCAGCCATTGCTTCCATTCGGCCGTGGCTACTCCTCCCACCGTCGGCAGACGCCACAGCGGTGATTTTGTCTCTTGCATGTGCATATACGTTCCCAAACCTCTCCCAATGAAAAACTCCCGCAGTCAGAATAATGACATGCGGGAGCGTGGTTAATGTGCAGCCCAAAGAACGACTACGCGAACAATCGTCCATTTTGATTGCGCGCGCGTCTTGCAGCACATGATTTGCACACCAGGACACGATTGCCCTGCTGGCGGCCATGACAAAGAAGGGGGCGTCCCCCCAACAAAAAACCCTGAACCGACAACGTGGTGACGTCGACAATTCAGGGCAACATGGCAACCAGCAAAGAGAGTAGCAACATCTCGACCCTGCCCCACTGTGATCGATCAAGCGCAATGCATGCGCTGCGCGGGCTTGGTGGACGGATCCCCAAACACCCTTTTCAACCACAGCAAGACAGAACGCGAGCTATTGCTCACCGCATCTCAGCTGTGCAACCTTCTTCTATCCGGACTATACCGTCGGCGTCGGTCTTGCTGCCGTTGCAGCGCACCGTTCTCCTGTCGCCCCACACTCTTTTCTCAGGCCCCATTCGCTTGTTGTTCGCTCAAGGCTGAATCTTCAATGCGGATTGACTCGCGGGCTTACGAAGTCTACTGAACTTCGATCACCGCCGATCGGGAATTGGGTACAAACCGATTGTCTGCCCCTCACCCTGCCCCGAAGGTCATCAATATTTGGTTATAGCTCTGAGTATAACGCAATTCGTCACCGTGTCAAGTGAGCAACTTTACTGTCCACCTGTGATTTTCTCGCTCCGCACGCTTGCATGCTCATGGCATGAAATCGACATCGCGTGGCTCAGCGTGGCAAGGGTTCACGGGCAGCCCCCACGGGCTCCGGCGCGGTGGGTCGCCATGGCACAGTTGTATAGGAGCGATAGGCAATGTCGAGATGTGGCGTCTCGAGCCGGACATGGCCCTGGTGGCGCGAATCGAGCAGCGCCTCCAGCACGCCCGTGGTCAACAGGGTACGCTGCACCGGCCACGTTGGCTGCCCCGTCACAAACATCTCTTCCACGTTGAGACTGAGATAGCTAAAGTGCGGATGTGGATCGCCGGGCAAGTGAACTTCACAGGCTTCAATGGCACCATTCACGCGCGCGGCATAGGCAAAGGTCTCAAGCATGGCATCGGGACCGGTGGCCATGAGCACGGCGGTGCGCAATCCATCGCGCTGTTCCAGCAGAAAGAGCGCCGGCTCGCCAAAGAGCTGCTCAAAAGAACCGGTCGGCTGTGGGCGCAGCGCGGCGATCCCCGCTGCGGCCAGATCTCGGGACCAGAGCCCATCCGCAGCGGCCTGCCAAACTGCGTCACCCTCCAGGCATGTCACCGCGGCCACGCCTGTTTCGCCGCCAACACGACGCTCGATCATGCATTGCAGTGTCTCCAATGCGTGGAACCCATAACTATCCAGACCAGCGTAGCCAATGGCAAGCGCTTCCGCAATCGGTGCATCGAGCGAATGCTCCAGCCAGGGCCGTCGCCACCCCACCGGCAACGAAGAGCCCGCCATAAAGGGCGCGCCCACTTCGGCGGCACGCGCTACCATCCACTGGGCATCGTGCCAGTTGTAAGAGAGATGTTTGTCACTAAAGATGGGCACCGCACGGCCACTGGTTGCCATCACCGCGCAGATCTGTTCCATGAATGGCTTGCGCGGGTAGAGGTGTTGTCCCTTTTCGTTCCACGCGTAATCACCGTGTTCCCCGATGAGCAGAACACCATCCACGGCCAGCTCCTCACCGCCCAGCGTGAGGGCTTTGTTAATACTGTTGTAGATGGGAATATCGTAGCGCTCGGCATAGTCGCGGCTCAGATCATTCTCCGGGAATTGATCTACGTAGAGCGACGCGATCTGCACACGTGGTGGCACCAGGCCTTGATCCGTGGGAAAGCCTTTGAGAAACTTGGTAACAATGACATCAGCATGGCAAAAACGGCGATATTCAGTGACGATGGCTGCAATTTTACGTGGCTGTGTGGCGACCATGAGGATCCTTTTCGGTTGTGGAAGAGCTGTGGGTGGCCCAGCTGTTGGATAGTTGGATAGATCACACTGCACCGAATCATAGCCTCAGCACACCTGTTTGTCAATTGCATTTCCAAGCTGCTACAATCATCAGTAATCACTAACAGACGGGTCAATGAGGCTCGGCCGAATGTTGACTCCGCTACCGACTTTCAGAGATAGAAGTCTGCCGATAGAGAAAGTAAATAGAGAAAGCAAATAGAGCTTGCACCTTGCGGAGTGCGCATTCTCTACTGCGCACCTCCAGCGTTAGAGAACGCTCTCTCCATGATTGTGCGACTTTTACATGATTCTCTATGAGTCGGCCAAATGTGTTGGACCAGATGAGTCGCATGGCAAGCCACGGGAGATGAGCAATGCAGGATGAACTCTACAGACAATTTGTGGGTGCCCTTCACGAACGCCAGCTCGTTGGCATGGCCACGATCATTGCTGGAGCTGGCCTGGGCGAAAAGCTGCTGCTTTGGCCCGATGGTACGACGGCAGGCACACTCCACAACGCAGACATTGTAGCCCGGGTGAAGGAGCAAGCAGCAACCGCGTTTGCCACGCAACAGAGCAGTCGCTTCACACTTTCCACGGCCCAGGATGATATCGAGCTCTTTCTGGAGATCCACGCGCCGCCGGCCAAGCTGATCATCGTCGGGGCCGTTCACATTGCCATTCCCTTGGTGACCTTTGCCAACACACTGGGCTTCGAGACGATTGTGCTTGATGCGCGCTCGGCCTTTGCCACCACCGACCGCTTCGGCCACGCCGCTCAGCTCATCATCCGCTGGCCCGCGGACACGCTGGCCGCAACAACGTTGGACAAAGCTACCTACCTCGTCTTTCTCACCCATGACGAGAAGATCGATAACCCCGCCCTGCAAATTGCGTTGGCAAGCAACGCCCGCTATGTTGGTGCACTGGGCTCGCGCAAGACACACGGTCGGCGTGTGGAAGCGCTGCGAGCCATGGGCGTCGACGAACAGGCGCTCGACCGCATCCACGCGCCCATTGGCCTGGACATCGGCGCGCGCCGCCCCGAAGAGATTGCTCTCTCCATCATCGGCGAAATTGTCCAGGTGATGAATCGCCCTTAACCGATAAACCCCTTCAAAGTCGCACAGTTACTCTCGTGTAAGAGTACACATATCCGTGCGATTTTTAGCTCGACTATGTACAAAAACATGGAAAGTCGAACGAAGAGCTATCCTGAAATTCGGTTGTGGTGCCTACACCAGTTCAAGTCGACCACGTGGACGCAGAGAAGTTCAGGAGAACTATTTAAATGAGCCGCCTATCACCATTGGAACTAGTCTTGTGCAAGATAGGCAAGTAACCGTTGCCACTGCCCCTCAATCCATGCTCCTCTACTGGTTGCCGCAGCCCAGAATATTAACGACATAGAACGGGCAGCCATCATCAAAGGAAGTGCGCCTACTTCTGTGGTGCTCAATGTTCGTACAGCCTCATACCCTGCCAGCAAAGCAGTACGATTTGCCGCATAATTTGCCTTTCCCCAGGCACCTGCCAGCACCACAGCCAGATCATAGACAAGATAACCATAGCTACAGTCATCAAAGTCGATGATTGTTGGTTTCGCCTCATGATAGAGAACATTGCCAAAGCTCGGATCGCCGTGCGTGAGGCCATATTGTGCAACGGTACGCTGAATGCGCTGCTCAGCCTGTAACAGCGCATTCAGCGTCTGCTCAAGCGTATGCCATTGTATTGGATGCAACAGAGCCCCAGCACTCGGCTGCATTCTTCTGAGTGTAGCCATTTGTCTTTGCAATGTCGTAGCATGAAAGTGCGGTCGCTGAAAGTCGGCAGGGCTAGCCCATTGATGACCATGTTGGTGGATCTGACCTAACAAACGCCCAAGCGATGCGTAGTGGGACTCACAACGTTCGTCGCCTGGAATGATCTGACCAGCCACCCAGGAAGTCACACAAGCCAGATATGATTGGGCCTCCTCTCCGCGATTGGGCCACTGAATATACAGTGCACCCGCTACTGTGCGCTTTGGCTTAGGCACAGCAATACCCGCTTGCGCCAGCGCGGATAACCAAGAGAGTTCAGCCTCAACTTCTGCACTCGACCGTCGCTGATGATTGTAGACGCGCAGGTACCAATCTACCTGTCGGTTCCGAACACGAAACGAAGCATTGACCAAGTTTTGAAGCGGCACCAAAGTTCCACCAGCCAGATCAAAACTTGGTAACACGGCTTTGGCTATATCCAGTGGGCTATCTGTAGCAACATGTCGTTGCTGTTGCTCATTCATTTCCTCCTCCACAAGCTGGCTGCTTGGCCGACACACCAGCCAATGTTTTGCACACCCATTGACCTACCCGTATCTCTTCGATTGTCCCTCCCACTCCACACTTTGTCATGGTACAATAGGCCACCCACCGCCACGACAGCCAGATAGAGAATGCCCTCGCAAAGTGGCATTGCACTTGAACCAGAAGCTGTTACCGGCCGAGTCTTACCGGAAATAGAGGTATTTGCTTTATGACAATGGCCAGTGCCATCCAAGCTCATCAATTTCAACTCAACCGCGCTAGCGACCTGGCACTCTACCAGCAGATTGCCGATCAGATCATCCAACAGATCCGTGAGCAGAAGTTGCCCATGGGGGCGCGGCTGCCCACCATTCGGCAAATGGCCCAACAGCTTGGTGTGACGCGAGTCACGGTGCAGAACGCCTACGATGAGTTGCAGGCATCGGGCTGGATCGAAGCGACCGTTGGCCGGGGCACCTTCGTCAACCACCGCCTGCCCACCCACGAGAGTGCTGCACAGTTGGGCACGAGTTGGGGACGGTTGATGACCGCCGATGCCATTATGGACGATCTGCTCCAGATTCACCAGTTGCAGGCGCAGCAACGGGGTACGGTTCCGTCGCTGGCCCTTGCCTCCCCCGATCCGCGCCTCTTTCCCATCGAGAAGCTCTGGTCGACCATGGACGCGCTGCAGGAAGATGGCCGCGCCCTGCTCTGCTATGGCTCGCCCCAGGGTGACGCGCACTTGCGCTATCTGCTGGCCGATCAGCTAACGCAACGAGGTATCACGGCAACCGCGGATGAGCTCATTGTCACCAACGGCCTAACACAAGGGTTGTCGCTGGTGGTACAAACCTTGACGCGCCCCGGGGATCGGGTGCTGGTGGAAGAGCCCACCTATCTCGGCTTCCTGAATCTCTTGAAGGCACACCGGCTGGAACCGCTGGGGGTGCCCCTGGATGCGGAAGGACCGCGGCTCGATGTGCTGGAGCGGCTGGCAGTGCAATACCGCCCTCGCTTCTTTTATACCATTCCCACCTATCAGAACCCAACCGGGCTCTGCACCTCGCCAGCGCGGCGCCAAGCCTTGGTGGCCTGGGCCAAACGCCATGGCATTGTCCTGCTGGAAGATGACATCTATGGCCGATTGTCCTACAACGGTGCGCCGCCGCCACCAATCAAAGCCTACGATCAGAGCGACGTGGTCATCTACCTCACCAGCGAATCCAAGGTCTATTTCCCGGGATTGCGCGTTGGCACCGTCATCGCGCCACAACCATTGCGCGAACGGCTGTTGGCCCTGCGTCGCGCCACCGATCTCTGTGGCTCGCTGTTGAACCAACGGCTGTTGGCCCATTTCCTGGAAAGCAAAGCGGCCCAGCAATATCTGCGCCGGGCAGTGCCAATCTATCGCCGCCGCCGCGATACCATGTTGATGGCGCTGCGTCAGTCGATGCCCGCGTCAGTCTCTTGGACCCACCCCGAAGGTGGCTTTTGCGTCTGGCTAACGCTACCCAACGCGCCGGCCCTGCGCGATCTGCAACAGGCCGCGTTGCAACATGGCGTTGCCATTGCACCGGGCGAGGTCTTCCTGACAAGCAGCACCGAACACAAACATATTCGCCTGACCTTTAGCTATGAAGACGAAGAGACGATTCAGCGCTGTGTCCGCGTGCTTGGACAGCTGATCGAAGCACGGTTGGGCCGCGAACGCCGTGAATTTCACGCCAATGATTGGACGCCGATCGTTTGAGCCAGCACAGGTTGAGCCGGATTTTGACATGTTGCTTGCAGCAGGGTTGGCAACCCGCTGCTGACAGCCTCGGGTCGCCGCAGCGACCCGGCACCCGGCGGCTGCGTTGGCAATGCCAGATTTCCCGTTCACAGTGCACGAGCGCAGGTTGAGCCAGCGCAGGTTGTGCCTGCACAGGTTGTGCCAGCGCAGGTTGTGCCAGCGCGAGTATCCCACCTATAGAAAGCCTTTGAACCATGGCCACTTATTCATTTCAACAAGTCGATGCCTTTACCACCAGCCCTCTGGGGGGCAATCCATGTGCCATCGTCTTCGACGCGGATGATCTCGATCCCAAGACGATGCAGGCGATTGCTCGGGAGATGAATCTCTCTGAAACAGCCTTTGTCTTACGTTCCATGGTGGCGGATGTGCGGGCCCGTTATTTCACCCCGGAACGTGAGATTCCGTTGGCGGGCCACCCCACCATTGCCACCATCTTTGCACTGGTCGAAACGGGACGTATTCGCCTGCAAGGGGAGCGGATGACCATCCAGCTTGAGTTGCGCGATGGGCCGATCCCGGTCGAGGTGACAGCAAGCGCAGGCAAAGCAGATTTTATCAATATGACGCAGCGCAAGCCCCAGTTTCTCGACTGTCTCGCCGCGGCCACGGTCATGCCCGCTTGGGGCTTGGCTGCCGACGATCTGCTGCCCGATGTACCGATCCAGATAGTCAGCACGGGTACGCCCCAGCTCATGATACCGGTGCGCAATCACGCAGTTCTGCGCCGCATCGCCATGAACGAAGCGGCCTACCGCCAGCTACGTGACGCGGCCGATTTTTTCAGCGCCCATCTCTTCTGTCTGGGTGGTGCAACGCCAGCTGGCGACACATTTGCTCGCCACATTGCCCCCTTTGAAGATCCCTTTACCGGTTCGGCGACCGGCGGCATGGGGGCCTATCTCTGGCACTACGGGCTGCTGGAACGGCCCATTTTTACAGCCGAACAGGGACATTGGATGGGCCGCCCCGGCCAAGCCAGGGTGGAAGTCGTCGGCACACGCGCGGCCATCGAGACGGTTAAAGTGGGGGGGCCAGCTGTGACGATTCTGCGTGGTGAGTTGATTCTTTAACAAAGAGCAGCGTCGGCTGCTTATCCAGATCTGAAAGAAACGAATTATGTCCGATTCACAGAGCATCTTTGCCACGCGCACGGCACAGATGCAACAGAATGCCGTGCGCGAAATCTTAAAAGTGGTGAATCGCCCCGGAATGGTCTCCTTGGCCGGGGGTATTCCTGCGCCCGAAAGCTTTCCGCTGGATCTCATGCCAACGTTGCTGGAGTCGGTGTTGAGCAAATATGGCGCCACGGCACTGCAATATGATGCCACCGAAGGGTTCGCCCCGTTGCGCGTCGCGCTGGTCGATTATCTGGCCCAAAAGCAGGTGGCGGCCACCGCGGACGAGGTGCTGGTTTTCAGCGGTTCGCAGGGGGCACTCGATGCCCTGGGCAAGATCCTGATTTCGCCCGGCGACGGCATTGTGGTCGAAGCCCCCACCTATCTCGGCGCGCTGAGTGCGTTCAATCCGTACGAGCCGACCTATCTGCAAGTGCCGACCGACGAAGAGGGAATCCTGCCCGATGCGCTCGAAGCCATGCTGCAAACCAAGACCGTCAAATTTATCTATCTTGTGCCGACCTTTCAGAACCCCACCGGCCGCACAATTTCGCTGAGCCGCCGCCAGACGGTTGCCGCGCTTTTGCAGCAATACAATGTGCTGCTGGTCGAAGATGATCCCTACCGCGATTTGCGCTACCGGGGCGCAGCGTTGCCCCCCATTAAACAATTTGCACCGGAACACGTCATCTATCTGAGCACGCTTTCCAAGACCTTTGCGCCTGGCCTGCGCCTTGGCTTTTGCGTGGCGCCCGCGGCTGTACACCGGTGGCTCGTCATTGCCAAACAGGGTGTCGATCTGCACACCAGCACGCTCAATCAGGCGTTGGCGACAGAATATTTGGTTGGTGGCTACCTGCAACAGCAGTTGCCCAAGATCCTCGCCATCTATCAACCGCGCCAACAGGCCATGTTGGCCGCGTTGGCACGCCACCTGCCGGACGGATTTCGGTGGACCGAACCGGACGGCGGTATGTTCCTCTGGCTGGAAGGTCCACGGGAATTCGACAGCGAAGCCGCGTATTGGCGGGCAGTGGCACAGAACGTAGCTTTTGTGCCCGGCAAATTCTTCTTTGCCGAACCAAACATTGGCAATCAGACCATGCGGCTCAACTTCACCATGAGCAACGAAGCGACCATTGAGCGGGCCGTGGCCACCTTGGCCTCTGTATTGTCAGAGGCTGGGTCGACAGAAAGTGGGTCGACAGAAAGTGGGGGTGATGCAGTGGCAGCACGTCAGCGGGAGCAGCAGCGCGCATGAGCAATCTACTGCTAGTCATCATCGTCGCTTCGATCGGTGGAATTGCCGTGACGCTGCAGGGCAATTTCATGGGCACAATGACCCGTTCGCTCGGCACATTGGAGAGCATGTTCATCACCTATGGCAGCGGTGGACTGATGGTTGCGCTCTTTTTTCTGCTGCGTGGCGGCGACCTCAGCGGCTGGCGTTACGTGCCCTCCTATGTCTTTACGGCTGGGCTGCTGGGGCTGGTCATCGTCGGCTCGATTGGCTTTGCCACGGCACGCTACAGCCTGGTAACCACCTTTGCCGTTATATTGGTCGCACAATACATCTCCGCGGCACTGCTGGATCACTACGGACTTTTCGGGGCCACCACACAGCCCATTGACGGTCAACGGCTGCTGGGCATGTTGCTTCTGTTGCTGGGTGCATGGCTGGTGTTGCGCTAGGCCAAACATAGCATTGGTGCGGTTTCAGGGTATGGTTTCAGCATGCAATTTCAACGGATGCTCATTTGAGGAAGGGAAGCGCTTATGCAAGCGTTTGAGATTCAAGAGATCCAACAGCACCACGCCGCGGCGGGCGAACGTTGGCACGAGTTTTTGCGGGTGCCGGATCTAAGCATGGGACTATATGTGTTGCCGGCGGGGGATAGCGACCCACAACAGCCACACCGCGAAGATGAAGTGTACTATGTGGTTAGCGGGCGCGGTCAGATTCGCGTTGCCGACGAAGACCGGGCCGTGCAAAGCGGTTCGGTGGTCTACGTGGCCAAGGGGGTGGAGCACCGGTTTCACACCATTGAAGAGACGTTACAAATTCTGGTCTTCTTTGCGCCCGCCGAAGGATCACAACCATGAGCAATGGTGTATCGCCCATTCCACCGGCTGCCACCTATACCGATCCGGCAACGCAGGTCTACGCTGCTCAACGTGAACCGTACGTGATCAGCACCGAGCCAACCTGGTTGGATCTGGATGTGATCCACGGTTTTCTCTACCATTCCTATTGGTCGCCGGGCATTCCGCGACAACTGGTCGAGCAAGCCGTTGCCCATTCGCTCAACTTTGGGCTCTATCATCTGACGATGCCGCCAGGGCAGGATGCAGGACAGGATGCAGAGCAGCGCCGACAACAGGTGGGTTTTGCCCGGGTTGTCACCGACTACAGCTCGTTTGCCTACCTGGCGGATCTGTTCGTGCTCGCGGAACACCGAGGGCAGGGGCTCGGTCTCTGGCTCGTCGAAACGGTCTTGGCCTGTCCGGCGCTGCGCACATTGCGCAGCTTTGCTCTGGCAACACGCGATGCCCAGGAACTTTACCGCAAGTTCGGCTTTGTTGAAGTTGACGGCAGTCGCTCCATGCAAAAGAGCTATCCAATGGAGTGGCGCGATCCAGCATTGATCCGGGAATAACCGGCTTTGATTTGGGAAACTATTGACTATGAGAATCACAACCGACTGGCAGGGTCAGCGCTCAGCTCACCATTTTCGTGCAACAGTCGAAACCAATTCTGCATCGCACGATCTTTGCAATGTACAAAGGAGAACTTAATGACCAGCTTTGCCTATTTTGAAGGGGAAATTCGACCGATTGAAGAAGCCAAGGTGAGTGTTACCTGCAACACCTTGCACTATGGCACCGGCTGTTTTGGTGGTTTGCGCGCGTACTGGAATGAAGAGCAAGAGCAGCTCTATGCCTTTCGTCTGGCCGACCATTACACCCGGTTTCTGAACAGCAGCAAGCTACTCCACTGCCAGCTCGATTACACGGTCGATCAGTTGGTGGATATTACGGTGCAGCTGCTCATGCGCGAGGGCTGGCGCGAAAATTGTTACATCCGCCCCATTGCCTACAAGGATGACAATATCTATCGAGTTTGGCTACACGATGCCAATGACAAAATCGCCATCTTTAGCCAGCCGGTCGGTGCCTACATCCCCGTGGAAAAGGGCGCCAATGTCTGTGTCAGTTCTTGGCGCCGGGTTGATGATACGGCCATGCCCGCGCGCGGTAAGGTCAACGGCACCTATGTCAACAGCGCGCTGGTAAAGAGCGATGCCATGCTCAGTGGTTTTGATGATGCCATTGTGTTGAACCAGGATGGTCACGTGGCCGAGGGCAGTGCCGCCAACTTCATGATGGTGCGCGATGGTCTGCTCATCACGCCGCCAATTACGAGCAACCTGCTGGAGGGGATCACCCGTCGCACCGTGCTGGAATTAGCAGAGAATGAATTGGGGCTGACCGTCCACGAACGGGAGATCGACCGCAGTGAACTCTATCTCTGCGCAGAGGCATTCTACTGTGGCACGGGCGCGCAGGTCACGCCAATCAGCACCATCGATCACCGGCCAGTGGGAGATGGGGGCGTTGGCTCGATCACGAATCAGATCCGCGAGCTCTACTTCCGCGTGGTCTTTGGCAAGGAGTCGGCCTATCAGCATTGGCTGACACCCGTCTTGCAGCACGAGTCGGTGTTGGCCTGATCGAGAACGGCTGACAAGCGCTTCGCACCTGGGCACGCGCCCAGTATGCGCGGCCAACGGACTACACGATTACACCGGTACGTAAACAACTACAGTGCGGTTGGCTTGAAAACGGTAGGTTTCCCGCTTGCCGGAACCTCTGTTTTCAACCAGAGCCCACTTGGATGATAGTTCGTGGAAAAACAGACAGCAAAGAAACAGACAGTCAAGCAGCAGACAGGAAAGAGTCGCCATGTTGCGAACAAAAGCCACGGTCATTGTGATCTGCAGTGCACTCATGGTCTTGCTGAGCATGGGCATTCGCCAATCATTTGGGGTTTTTCTACAGCCGATCACCCTCGATCTCAATATCGGGCGCGAAGGATTTAGCCTGGCAGTTGCCATTCAAAACATCATCTTTGGTCTGCCCATCATCGGGTTATTGGCCGACCGCTACGGTGCGCGGTGGGTAGCCGTGGGCAGTGCCTGTCTCTATGTAGCTGGGTTGGCACTGTTGAGCAGCGTCGTTAGCCCAACGGGCCTGACCCTGACCTTGGGTGTGCTCTTGGGGGTGGCGCTGAGTGGCACAACCTATGTGGTCATCCTGGGCGCGGTGGCACGGGCGGTGCCGCCGGAGAAGCGGAGCCTGGCATTTGGCATTATCACCGCGGTTGGCTCGTTTGGGATGTTTGCCATCGTGCCGATTTCGCAACAGCTCTTGAGCAGCTTTGGCTGGCGCGATGCGATTACCGGGCTTGCCATCCTCGTCAGCGGCGTTATTCTGTTGAGCTTTGCCCTGCCCGGTCGCCCCAAGAACGCGACCACCACAGCCATGGGGGCAGGTGACGAGCCCGATGCAGAAATGTCGCTCTTGCAGGTGTTGCAAAAGGCATGGCGCAATGGCAGCTATTGGCTCTTGATCGCTGGCTTCTTTGTCTGTGGCTTTCACGTCGCCTTTATTGCCACCCATCTGCCCGCTTTTCTCACTGACAACGCTGTCTCGGCGCGGGCAAGCGCAATGGCGCTGGCCGTGATTGGATTGGGCAATGTCATCGGCTCGTTTCTCTTTGGCTATTTGGGTGACTATTACCGCAAAAAATATCTGCTCAGTTTCATCTATCTGGGGCGGGCCGTTGCCATTGCACTCTTCGTTTTTCTGCCAATCTCAAACACGACCGCAATCATTTTTGGGGGGACCATTGGGTTTCTCTGGCTAGGCACGGTCCCCCTCACCAGTGGCACGGTGGGACAGATCTTTGGTGTGCGCTACCTGGCCACGCTCTATGGCTTTGTCTTTTTCAGCCATCAGATCGGCGCATTCTTTGGCGTGTGGCTGGGCGGGCGGGTCTACGATACAACGGGCAGCTACTCGCTCATCTGGCTGGCCGCCATTGCATTGGGGCTTTTCGCCGCGGTCGTCCATCTGCCCATCACCGATACCCGGCCAACGCTAGAGGTACAACCGGTGCCAACCGCGGAAGCAGCATAGAGATCGTTTCACGCAAGATTATTGCGACAACAGTAGCTTTGAGCTCAAGATAGAAAGCAACGATTATGACAACAGCAACCAAAGATGCAAAGCAGGCGGTCCAGGCTCAATTTGGGCAGGTGGCGGCCAACTACTCCACCAGCGCGGTCCACCGCAAGGGTGCAGATCTGGACGCCATGTTGCAAGTGGCCGCGCTGCAGGGTAATGAACGAGTGTTGGACGCGGGAACGGGCACGGGCCACACAGCGTTGGCCTTTGCAGCCCAAGCAGAGACGGTGATCGGTGTTGACTTCACGGAAAATATGTTGGCACAGGGACGGCAGCTCGCCAGCGAGCGGGGTCTGGACAATGTTGACTTTCGCCTGGGCGATGTGGAGGCACTGCCCTTTGGACAGGCTGAGTTTGATCTGGTAGTGTCGCGCTATAGCGCCCACCACTGGCCCCATCCCCAACATGGGCTCCGCGAGTTTGGACGGGTGTTGCGCCCCGGCGGACGCCTAATCCTCAACGACATTGTCTCCTACGATGATCTCATCTGTGACACATACTTGCAGACGATTGAGCTATTGCGTGATCCCTCCCACGTGCGTGATCACACGGTGAGCCAGTGGCTGGAGATGATTGCAGCGGCGGGCTTTACTGGGGCCGAAGTGGTCTATCAGGGTGACGTGTGGATCGACTTTGAATCTTGGACCACGCGCATGGCCACGCCACCGGCCAACGTAGCCATGATTCGCACGCTCTTTGCTGGCGCACCGGCCGAATTTCGCACTAGCCTCAAGATCGAGCCCAACGACGACTTTAGCTTTGCTGGTGCTGTCATCGCTGCCACCTGGGCTGGCTAGCAGTCGGCTTGGCGCATTGAACGTCGGCAATGCGCCAGACCCAACACCTGCCCACCCCATCCCCGACGGCGTGCGTTGCACAGGTGCGAACAACCGCCGTTGACCCGCGATTGTCCCACCTGTGCGCTGCACGCCCACCGCGCTTGCTCATGAGTAACCCACGTCACACCTTCACTGGCACCAACGCCGAGATTCCTCGTTGCTCCACTGTTCGTCCTCTCAGAAGCCGAATGCATTCGTGCTTCTTCCAACATGTCTGCTCGATTCCTGCCGGGCCGATTTTGTCATTGCGGAAAGAGCTACGACGCTGATGCCTTTCGAGCAACCATTGCTGCGCTGCATGCGGAGGCGGTCGATCCACCCCGGGCCCGTCGCCTCGACCTCGATCTGGCTACGCTGAACTGGCAACGGAACTAGCGCAATGAATCGAGCAACGCCCGATCGAACGGATTCTGCTCGGCTTCCAACTGCACGATCCACTCCTCCACCACCGGCCCGCGATAGCGTGTATAGAGCGTGGCCGACTCCAACGTCTGCAGCCAATCCAGATAGGCAGTAAAATCTGCAATGGCTGCCGCATGGTGTCCCAACTGTGCATGGGCGATCGCGCGGCTGTCGCGGCTGGCACCAGTGGGGTCGAGCGCCACGGCGGCGTCACAGTAGGGCAATGCCTCCTCGGGCGCAGCATTCAGCGCATAGCCCCAACAGAGCCCATTCAGCGCCGGATAATAATCCGGCCGCAGCTGCAACACTTGCTCGAAATCGGCCACCCAGCCGTTCCCCCCATCACCCCGCAGCAGCGCCAATGCCCGGTGGAAATAGGCGCGTTCATCGGCTGGCTCGACCGCAATGATCCGCTGAAAGTCGGTGATGGCCGCGGCTTGATCGCCCTCGGCATTGCGCTCGTAATGGGCCACGCCACGGTTCAGATAGGCGTTGATCGAACCGGGACGCTGCTCGATCACTGCAGAAAAGTCGACAATTGCCGCGCTCAGCGCCTCATCGAATTGTGGATCGGTCACCGATAGCAAAGCCGCACGGCGAAGCTGGACATTGCCACGGTTATACTGGGCATCGAGCAAGCGCGGGTTCATTGCAAGTGCGGTGCTGTAATGATCGAGTGCGCTTGCCAGATCTGCTTGCGTCTGGCGCTGTTCGGCCAGATGTCCCAAATAAAAATTCAGGAGCGCCTCGGTCTTGGGATCATCGGGCTGCAGGCGGAGCGCCTGGTTGAAGGCCACCGCGGCGGCTGCCAGATCACCTTGGTTGCGCAGCAGTCGTCCCAACACCGTGAGGGCCAACATGCGGATCTCGCGGGGCAGCGTCGAAGTGATGGTCGTAATCAATTCGGCCGGTGACGAGAGCGGGAAGTCACGTTTGACGGTAATGTTGCGCTGGCCATCCAAATTGACACGCACGCGCCCACTGTCATATTCACCCCAGATTACCAGCGTGGCCTCAGAGGCTGCCAGCACGGGAGCCAGCTGGGCAGCGCTGTCAATCGCCTCTGGCCAGGTGGCAATGGTGATGCTCAGCACTTGGGCCGCGGCGATCTCCTCTGCCAGTGCATCACGAATGCGTCCAGCGACATTGTATTGCTCATTGGTTGTGTAACCACGGAAAGGCACCACGACCAGCAATGTTTCCCCGGTCGCTGCCCGTGGATGAATGGCGGGCAAGCCAGCAGCGGAGGTGGCGGGTGGGTACAAGGTGACCTGCACCGGCGGCGGGGTGGGGTTGGATGGCAGCGGCTGGGGCAGCCGCCAAAAGAGCAGCACAATGATCAACAGGATGGTCAGGGCAAAACCAAGCAAGAGCACCCCCCCCAGCGGCGCAGCCTTGAGCGGCAAAGAGAGTTGACGGCGCCACGCCGCCAATGTGTGCAGGCGAGGAGGTAGCAGTGGCGTCGGTGGCCGCTCGGCCCCAGCCGGAGGTTGAACAGCCGGTGGGTCAGTCTCCGCTGGCAACAGAGTTGGTTCCGTTGCGGCAGAGACCGCATTGGTTGGTGCGGGAAGCACGGTAGCCATCTCTACATCTACAGCACAGTCTTCTTGAATAGCACCGTCTTCTACAGCAACTGCGACCTGCTCCCTTCCATCCGGTTCATCGTTGGTGAGTGCGGGTACATCAGCGGCCAGCTCTTCCGGCGCAAAGCCCGCAGCCAAGAGCAGGCGGTCACGCTCCACCGGTGTGAGGCGCAATTTCTGGGCACAGCGCAACACATCTTCGCGTGCGCGTGGCCGCTCCACCAGCCCTTCCTTCCAGCGAAAGATCGTCTGGCGTCGCACGCCAATGCTCCGCGCCAGCGCAGAGTCGCTGATCCCAGAGCGTTGGAGATATGCCGAGAGCAGTTCAGAAAAGGTCGGTTCACTCATATCATTTAGGTCCCGTTGACATTTGGGGAAGAGCGCCAATCAAGTGGGCTTCTAACCGAGCAAAGCCGCGTCAGCGGCTGCCTATGCCGCGGTTGGAAGCGGGTTTTGACCCCGCAAATTTGCAATGTCATCAGACGCGAGAATCTGCTGATAAATTCTCTGTGTCCACGACCCCCACCCGGCCGCGAGCTGGCAACAGAAGCCAATTCTTGGCTAATTTTCATGGGATTTGCCCCAGTCGTTTCCCGGCATTCCTTGGGCATCAGAAGAACAATCAACATGCCGCTATCAGAGACGAATTCGACGTTGCCAGAGAGTGATGGTATACTACAAGATACGAAATGCGAAGATAGGTCGTGCGCAGTTGCTGGTGGCTGGGCTGCTCCAAGCCACCATAGTCGCCCCTTCGATGAGTCCAGAGTCGATGAGTCCAGCGTCGCTGAGTCCGGAGTCGCTGAGTCCAGAGTCTGTAACTCTTAGAAGCGTAGGATTTCAACAGCATCCGCTCGTGGCAGTCACAAAGGGGCTGCGTAGGAATAACTGCGTAGAATCAGATCACAGAATCAGATCATAGAGTAACATCGTAATGGATCATGGCGGTAACGACAAACCGGCCGTGATCTAGCCAGATATGGATTGCGCTTGACAGCCAATCGAGTATCGGCTGCGAGTTGGCATCAGGAACCGGAAACGGTATTTACTTGTACAGCGTTCACATACTTGACGCTACTGATGCCCGCGTAATTTTTGCATGATTCGAGGCCGCAGGCGAGCTGCCTCGTGATTATGATATAGATTAGTTTTGGCTTTTCTGACAGAACAGATTAGTCACAGTTTACAACCAACCAGTAAGTAGATTTATAGAAGGAGTTCTATCCGTTATGACACAAACTGAATCAGGTACGCAGGAGTATCAATCTGATACTCCTCTGTTGCGCGTCATCCCACTGGGTGGCCTCGGTGAGATTGGCAAAAACATCCTGGCGCTCGAATATGGTGAAGACATTATTGTAATCGATGCGGGTTTGATGTTCCCCACGAGCGAAATGCATGGTGTTGATCTAGTCATCCCCGATGCCGAATATCTGCTCGACCGAGCCGACAACGTTCGTGCGCTGATCCTCAGCCACGGCCACGAAGACCACATTGGTGCCGTCAGCTATCTGATGGAAGAGGGATTGCGCGCGCCCGTCTACAGCACGGCCCTCACCCTGGGCCTGCTGCGCGGCAAACTCAGCGAACACAAGTTGCTGGATATTGCCGAACTGCGCACCGTCACCGAAAATGATGTGATCGAGCTAAACAGCTTCACAGTCGAGTTCTTCCACACCTGTCACAGCTTTCCCGACAGCGTCGGTATTGCGGTGCGGACGCCCGTTGGCCGCGTGATCCACACGAGCGACTATCGTTTCGATGCCACGCCCGTCGATGGCCGCCCCACCGAAGAAGAGAAGCTCCGGCGTTGGGGCGACGAAGGGGTGCTGTTACTGTTGGCCGATAGTACCAATGCTGAAAAAGCAGGCACCACGCCCAGCGAAAGCTCGATCGATGACATGTTGGAGAAGGCTTTTGCCAAGGCCCAAGGACGCATCTTTATTACCACCTTTGCCAGCAACTTGGGACGCGTGCAGCAGGTCTTTAACGTTGCCCGGCGCCATGGTCGTCGCGTCGGGACAATTGGCCGCTCCATGATCAACAACGTGAAAATCGCCACCCAACTTGGCTATCTCGATGCCAAGCCAGAGGAGATGTTGACGGTCAATGAAATGGAGAATCTGCCTGCCCAAGAAGTGGTGATTGTGGCCACCGGCAGCCAGGGCGAGCCGACGAGCGCCATGGTGCGCATGAGTGTGGGAGACCACCGCCAGATCAGCCTGCGCAAGGGGGATACAATTATCCTCAGCGCCACGCCCATTCCTGGCAACGAAGAGCTCTTCAACGGAACAGTGGACAATCTTTTCCGCCAAGGTGTCGACGTGCTCTATCACGAATTGGGCGATGTACACGTCAGTGGACACGGCGGTCGTGAAGATTACACCCGCATGCTCAATCTGGTGCGTCCACAATACTTCATTCCCGTACACGGTGAATATCGTCACCTTGTTTTGCATGGCCGGTTGGCTGAAGAGGCGGGCGTGAAGAAGGAAAACATCTATGTAATTGAGGATGGACAGATCGTAGAGTTTGGCGATTTTGGCAAAGAAGGCATCAGTGCTCGTCTGGGCGAGCGGTTGATGATCGGCCACGTCTTCGTCGATGGATTGGGCGTGGGCGATGTGGGCAACGTGGTTCTGCGCGATCGTCGCCACCTGAGCAACGATGGCTTCGTCGTCTGTGTCGTCGCCATTGATGAATTTGACGGCGAAATTCTCTACGGTCCGGAAATAATCAGCCGCGGCTTTGTCTACATGCGCGAGAATGAAGACCTCATGCGACGCGCGCGCGGTGTCGTCGAAAAACTCGTCCGGAAGGGCATGCCTATCCGCGTCTTAGAGAACAAGATCCGCGATGGCCTCAGCACCTTTACATCGAAGGAGATGGGGCGACGCCCAATGGTCTTGCCTTTGGTTATCGAGGTATAGTATACTACGGCAGAATCGAACACGCGTTCGGCTCTGCCGTTTAGTTCAGGTAAGAGGTTCATGGCTCCACGTAAATCCTCTAGGAAACGAAAATCGACCAATGCCGATCCGCTGGATCTACTGGCTGCCTTTCTAAGCCGTCCCGAGGTTATCGGATTGACGTTGGTGCTGATCTCGGTCCTCACCTTGTTGAGTTTGTTGACCAGCAGCACCGGCGCCATTACTGGCGCGTGGCTAGAATGGCTCACGCTACTCTTTGGGGTGGGGGTTTGGGGTTTCCCGGTGGTGGCTGGTGCGCTTGGCCTGTGGATGGTCATTCGTGCAGTGGAAAAGATGCCCAACATGCCCTGGCAGCAGCCAGTCGGGTTGGGCATCCTCTTTCTGGCTGGGCTCATTGGCACGACGCTGTGGATGGGGCCGTCGGCCGCGGGGGGTGGCATGATCGGCTCCGTGCTCGCCGACAGCTTGCGCGATGTGCTGGGCATTGGCGTGGCCTGGGCTTTTGTCACCTTCCTGTTGATCTCGGGGTTGCTGCTGCTAACCGATCGTCTGTTGATTGACCTCGCGCTGAACTTTTGGTGGACGCTCCAGGATCTCTGGTATAGTTTTGAATCTCAGCCGCGCACACCCGGCATAGAGCCCTCGGTGCCGCTGCCGAGTGGGAAACCTTCCTTTTGGCGCGAACTGGTTCATCGGTGGCAACAGTCATGGTCGCGGGAAGATGACTTTGATGCCGCAACGGCACCGAAAGCCGCTGGGAATCTGGTGCAACCTCGAGCCACCCCCCATGTCATCGGTGGCAACAACGCTGAATCACGTTCCCGTTCCATTGACCAAATTGCACCGCCGCCGCGCCCCCGTGATGCCCGGGATACCAACGCAGCTGCGACAGCGTCGCGGCAGCCGGCTACGTCGGGAACAACGCCCCCCATGCGGTCGGGAGC
Organism: Caldilineaceae bacterium; assembly: GCA_965228585.1. Classification (GTDB taxonomy): domain Bacteria; phylum Chloroflexota; class Anaerolineae; order Caldilineales; family Caldilineaceae; genus JAHBVH01. The sequence goes on along the minus strand of CBDDHX010000009.1, from coordinate 737,870 downwards.
GGGTGAAGGCGAGCTGTTGAAGCCGCGCATAGTGGGCAACAACGCCCAAGATTGGCGCTTGCCCGTGCTTGGCGACATGTTGGGCGATTGGGAACGGAGTGCCGACAGCGATGAACACATTCGCGACCAGGGTCGTTTGATTCAGGAAACCTTGGCACTCTTTGGCGTTCCGGCAGATTTTGAAGGGGCCTACAAGGGACCGTCGGTCACACAGTATCTGATCAAGCCGGGCTATGTGGAGCGCACCGTCCAGGGCGAACGCAAACGCATTAAAGTAAAAGTGAGCAAAATTGCCGGTCTCTCCAATGATTTGGCCCTTGCATTGGCCGCGCCCAGCGTCCGCATCGAAGCGCCCATTCCGGGCACGAGCTATGTTGGCGTGGAAGTGCCGAATCACGAAGGCAACAAAGTTGGCCTGAAAGAGCTGATGGAGTCCGATGTCTTTGAAAGCTCAAAGGCCAATCTGCGGATTGCGCTTGGTGAAGACGTCAAGGGTCAGCCAATTATCAGCGACATGACACGCATGCCCCACCTGCTGATCGCCGGTGCCACCGGCGCGGGGAAATCGGTCTGCATCAATTCGATCATCACCTGCATGTTGCTGACGAACACACCGGATCGGCTGCGGCTGCTCATGGTCGATCCCAAGATGGTTGAGTTGAGTGTCTACAATGGCATTCCACACCTGCTCAGCCCCGTAATCACAGAGGTGGACAAAGCCGCGGGGGTCCTCTTTTGGGCAGTGAAAGAGATGGAGCGGCGCTACAATCTCTTTAGCAAAGTGGGCGCACGCGATCTGTTACGCTACAACGAATATTTGGGCAAACGCAACGAAAAAGAGTTGCCCTACATTGTTGTCATCATCGATGAGATGGCCGACCTGATGATGGCCGCGCCCGAAGAGGTGGAAAAACATGTCTGTCGCCTGGCACAGATGGCGCGCGCCGTTGGCATCCACCTGATCATTGCCACCCAACGCCCGTCAGTCGATGTGATTACCGGGTTGATCAAGGCAAACTTTCCCGCCCGCATCGCCTTTGCCGTGACCAGCCAAACCGACAGCCGAGTCATCTTGGATATACCCGGTGCCGAACGGTTGTTGGGCCGCGGCGACATGCTCTTCATGGCGCCAGATGCTGGCAAGCTCGAACGGCTCCAGGGCACCTTCCTCGATGATGAAGAGATCAATCGCATCGTGCGCTACTGGAAAGGTGTCCGCACCCTGGATATGCCTTCGGGGCAACGGTGGAACAGCAACGAAGGTGCGTTGGAGACGACAGGTGGCACGGTGGATGGCTCAGATTCATTGGTCGCGGCAGATGATTCGTTGGCAGCCACCGCCGCAACAGACGCCGTTCCCTCGCTGCCCGACCCGACCTTGCCTGCCACTGGACTGGAACAAGCGCCACTCTTTGATCAAATCAAGGTGTTGAAGAGCGCTGATGAACGAGATGATCTCTTTGACGATGCGGCACGAGTGGTGCGCGAAGCTGGTCGCGGCTCGGTTAGCCTGCTGCAGCGTCGGCTGCGAATCGGCTACAATCGTGCCAGTCGCATTGTCGATCAGCTCGAGGAAGCTGGCCTGCTTGGTCCCGATCAAGGGGGCAGCATGGGTCGCGTTGTCTATCTGGAAAATGGGGAAGAGGTCAAGCCAGGTGGTACGACAGATGATGATGGAGCGCCCAAAAATCAGCGCGCCACCTCTGCCACCAACCGTGATGCCGCAGAAGGAACGTCAGTCAATCCATCCTCGCCAGTAGATTCTCCCTTTGAGGATGAGTCGGGCGAAGATGACAATTTAGATGCACCGGGACGTCCACGCGTCTGGATGTAACCTGGCCACGCTTGCACGTTGGATCTGCAATGCCTTTCGAAAAGCCAACTCCAGCAGCACCAGCAGCAGCACCACCACCAGTCGACATAGCTTTTCCCCGCCTGATGGCACTGGGCATCTCCACCCGACTGTTGGTCGACACGACAGTTCAGCTCTTCAATCCATTTCTCAGCATCTTTGCCGCGGGGTTGGGCATTAGCGTTGTCACACTGGGCCAGCTCCTGAGCTTGCGCAGTCTGACCGGATTGGCCGCCCCGTGGATCGGCAGCATGGCCGACCGCTATGGCTATCGGCGCGTCATGCGAATGGCGTTGCTGATCCTCATCAGCGGGTTGTTGCTGGTGGGCAGCAGCCAGACCATTGTGGTTGCCACCATTGGCTTTGTGTTGATGGGCGCTGGTTTTTCTGGCTTTGTCCCCACCTTTCATGCCTATCTGAGCACACGACTGCCCTATACGATGCGAGCCCGTGGCTTGGGTATGCTGGAATATTCCTGGGCGCTGGCCGGCATTGTCGGTCTCTATGGCATGGGCCAGCTGATCGCCGTGACCAGTTGGCGAGCACCACTATTTGTGCTGGCCATTGGGTTGGCCGGTATGTGGCTCTTGTTCGGTTCAATGCCAACGGCGCAGCCAGGAAGGTCACCAGCGGTCGGGCAGCAAAAGAGAGCGCGTGGCATGACAGAATCGCCATCAGCGTGGCAACAGGTGCAATACTTTTTCGCCGTGGGTCCCAATGCCCGTTCAGCCTACAGCACCATTGCAGCGAACATGTTGCTCTTTTTCACCGGCATACAACTCTTTATTGCCCATGGTGCCTGGCTTGCACGGGAATATCAGATGGGTGCCGTTGAGTTGGGCACGGTGGCCCTGATCCTCGGCTGTTTTGATCTGTTGGCGAGCGTGTCGGTCAGCCTCTTTACCGATCACATCGGCAAGTTGCGCAGTGTCCTCTGGGGAGCGTTTGGTGTTCTGCTGGGCTATGTGGCACTGCCTTTCCTCAACTTCAGTGTGACTGGGGCCGTGGCCGGTATTGCACTGATTCGTCTCTGCTTTGAATTTGGCATTGTGAGCCAGATCTCGCTGCTCAGCGAACAAGTGCCCGAACAGCGGGGGAAAGTGATGTCGCTGTCGGCAGCATTTACCCTTTTTGGGGGCACCATTGCCAGCCTCACTGGACCCTGGCTCTATACAACACAGGGTGTTTGGGGACTCACGTGGAGCGCAATTCCCGCGCTGGGGATAGCGCTCGTCCTGCTCCTCACCCAGATCCGGGAACCGACAGAGACGCCACTTGTGGAGCGCAACGGAGAGTAGGGGCAGCCTGGGCAGCAGGGACAGGTCTTGCTGTTGATATTTTCAAATTTTGGTCCGCCATGGCAATTTGAACGATCCGGATTCGAATTCTCGCAAGTGCGCGAAACTTTTGGCAACCGGGTACGTATTGAAGATCATATGTGTAATCTTTCCCACTCGTCGCCACTTTCTAGACAGCTGAATGGCAAGGCGAGATGGGTAGCAACCAAATTCATGGGGCAAATCGTTGTATGAATGAGCAGGAGGCAGTCTGGGTGGAGGAAGCGCGCGCAGGCGATAAACAGGCCTTTAGCCGTTTGGTCGAAGCGTACCAACGTCCAGTCTATAATCTAACCTATCGCATGTTGGGCACGCCGGAAGAAGCGGAAGATGCTGCGCAAGAAGCGTTTTTGCGTGCCTATTCGCGGCTGGAGCAGTACAATCCCAAACACAAGTTTAGCACGTGGCTCTTTTCCATTGCCAACAACCATTGTATCGATCGGCTGCGCAAGCGGCGCAAAACCTTTGTTTCCATCGATGACAATCCCGTTCTGCAGAACCTGACCAACGACAAGCAACCGCCAGAAGAGGATCTGCTTGACGCGGAGCAGGCGAGTGAGCTACAAGCGCTGCTGACGCAGTTGGAACCGGAGTATCGGACGCCGTTGATCCTCCGCTATTGGGAAGAGTACAGCTACGATGAAATTGCCACGGCCATGGATCTGACTGTTTCCGCGGTGAAGAGTCGGCTCTTTCGGGCCAGAAAACAGATGGCAGAATTGTACGCGGCACAGAGCAAGCCGGTTCCACCCATATCGGGCCGATCGGACGCGGACGAGCTGCGGGTACGTACCCAGGAGCCCAACTCTTCTTCCTCACTTTTGTGGCGCAGTGCTTTTGCAATGTAGTGCTTTTGCAAGCGTAGCATTAGCCGCAGAAAGAGTCAGGTATAGAAGATGAGCCCCGTGGAACGTGGAGATGGATGTGTGTGATGAGTAATCAACTTTCGGAACAAACCTACGCGGAATTTCAGCTGCTGATGTCGCTGGCGCTGGATGATTTGCTGGACGCCGATGAAAAGAGCCAGTTTGAAGAGCATTTGCAACGTCACCCGGTGTTGGCCAAAGAGTGGCAGGATTGGCAGTTGTTACATTGCGAGATCAGTGCCATGCCACATGCCATGCCTGCCCCGAATTTTGTCGACCGTTTCGAGGTGAAGCTGGCACAGCAAGAACGCCGCCGGAAACTTTGGCAAGGGCTCTGGATCGGTGTTGTCTCAATGGTCCTGTGGTTTATTGCCGCCGCCGGTGTGATCACGGTGAGCACCTATCTCTTTGTCAATCAACCGAGCCTGATGAGCGATGTGGTACAGAATGTGATCTTCTTCTTCGCTTCGTTGGCAACATCGGTTGACAGTCTCGCGCTGGCAATCAGCACCTTTGCCGAAACGCCCCAAGCCATTGGGCTGGGTGTGGGTTATCTGGTTTTGGCAATGAGTATGTTAATGGGTTGGGTTGTCTATTTGCGCCGGTCGACGCAGCTGCTTGATGTCGCGGTTTCGTAATTGCCGATGTCGGGTCAGCGCTCTCGGCACAGCTGTGTGCTCACAGGTGCGTGATTGTAGATGGAACAGTGACGTAAGCAGATCATGATGAAAGTTATCCAGAAGAACAAACGATTTTTGCTAAAACTTGGTGGTGCAGCAGTTACAGCATTCTCTCTGCTTCTGTTTCTCGCCAGCGGGATGCTGCATGCCAGTGTGGATCAAGCGGCTGCCAAACAAGAGAGCATGGCGCTGACCAGCGCCGCTTTGATTGGCAACGCAGACCAAACGATCTATTACGAAGATGTGACGATTCGGAACGGCGAAACGCACGTTGGCGATGTAATTGTCTACACGGGCGATGTGCGGGTGGAGGCAGGCGGAGCAGTCGAAGGCGCGCTGCTCATCTATAGCGGCGACATTGTGATCGAAGCAGATGGCGCGGTGACGGGCGATGTGGTTGGCTGGAGCGGTGACGCCACCATTGCCGGCTCGGTTGGCGGCGATCTGGTGCTCTGGAGTGGTGACATCAGCTTGGACGCTGGCGCAAATATCGGTGGCGATGTTAGCGTGATGAGCGGCGACATTTATCGTGACCGCAGCGTTATCATTGCGGGCAATGTGGTGGCTGGCCCCAAATTGCCCAAGCTCCCCCCAATCCTGAAACAGATGTCCGCTGATCTAGCAGCGTTGCCGGGGCAATCAACTGTGGTCGGTGCCATGTCGCCAGATGCCACGACACCAGAAATGCCCCCCATGCAGATGAATCGACTGTCGCGACTGCTACTGCGGCTGGTCATCGGGGGCTTTGTTACGGGTCTGGCCGTACTGCTGACGGGACTCACCTACTATCTACAACCGGCCTTTGTTGGCAAACTGCGCTCGACGCTAACTACGCAGCGGCCACTCAGTTTCATCGCGGGGCTGCTGCTCAATGCCCTGTTGACGGGGCTCATGGCGGTTGTCTTTGCCAGTCAATCGTTCTTTCTGGCCATTTGTTTGGCACCGCTCTCAATGTTGGCCTTTGTTCTCTTCCTGGCCCTCAATGCAGGCGGCTGGGCAGCGCTTTCACTTGCAGTTGGGGAACGTATTCTTGGCGCTCTCAAAATACACAGCGCACAGCCGCTCGTGGTGATGCTGCTTGGCGCTGTTGTAATGACAGGTAGCCTTGCCTTTGTCTGGGCAGTGGGTGGTTTCATGCGCCCCGTGGCCTATCTGGCCATGCTCACGCTCTCGGCGCTTGGCGGTGGCGCGTTCATTGTCCAACAGTTCAACCGCCGTCGCAGCCACACGCCCAACGATCAACCGGCAACCACGTAACGAGCAACCCCTACCTAAACAAAAAAGTCCGAAGCGGGTATCTGCTTCGGACTTTTTTTGTTCAACCTGGACAAACCAATGCCAGTTGCTGCCTGTCAGTTGCTGCTGTCATGCATTTCCACTCACTGTCGCTCCTGGGTCAACAGCCGGTTGATCAACATGAGCAGCGCTCCCCGCTGTTCGAAGCCACTTTCGCTGTAGTCGCTGATGCCGAGATAGATGGTCTGTTGGGTGCGGCGGATCAGCCCCAGCAGAAGACGGTGCATTGTCTCCTGGCGCTTGGCATATTCAGCGGCATCTGTCCACGGCTCGTTGGCGGGCCACCGCTGCGAGAGAACGTAGGGGTGAGTCAAGGGCTGATAGAGCCGCTCCCACCAACCGCCGGAGCCAATGTCGAGCCAGAACTGCACGGCAACCGGCCGATTGCGCATGAGAAAGGTGTAGGCTGGCGCAATAAAGACAGCCTCTTCCACCGGCCGCCACCCCGGCGCATAGAGCGCGCCCAACGCGCCCTGTTCCACGAGATTCACATATTCCCGCCCCAAGCGTGCGTAGAGATCGAGCTGTTCTGCGTCTGCGCTCACATTTTCCAGCGCCCAACGAAAATTACGGGCCGACTCGACCAACTGGTTGGCAATACGGGCCGCGTCCCGATCATCGTGAAAACCCAGGCCGGGTTGGCTGAGTAGTTCGCCAAAGAGACGGGCAAGAAATTGATCCAGGGGAATCAACGCTGTGTTCGCTCGATAGGCGTAGATCCAGCTGTGAATGCGATCATAGATCTCGCCCAACGTGTAGGTGATGCGCTCTTGCATCTCCGGCACCAGTTCACCAAAGCGCCCCAACTCGATGGTCGGTCGCCGTTCGGGATAGACGATGCGGCTGAGCAGATGGGCACGCACGGGGTCCAGTGCATCGATGGTCAGGCTCAGAGCAAGGGTTACATCAGCCGCCGCGGGCCGCATGCCCCAATGGGGATGGGCCAACTTTGCCAGCGTCAACAACGTGCGCGCCGCCGGCTCCACATCCAACGCGCGGCTCGGGCGGTGGGTGGTCGAGAGAATGCCAGCGGTGGTCAGACGATTTTGCAGGCTGAACCGCATGGCATCGCTGACAAAGGGAGCGAGAATGGCAATCTCGCCGGGCGGCACCCCCTGTACCGTCACCAGCTGATGGATCTCATCGACAGCCCAATCGATCATCTGTGGAAAAAAGCGGAAGCCCACGGGTGGGACATTCAACGCCGGTGACTGGATTTCGATAACAGCATCTGAACCAGTAGCATCTAAACCAGTAGCATCTGAATCAGTAGCATCTGAACCAGTAGTATCTAAACCAGTAGTATCTAAACCAGTAGTATCTAAACCAGTAGTATCTAAACCAGTAGTATCTAAACCAGTAGTATCTAAACCAGTAGTATCTAAACCAGTAGTATCTAAACCAGTAGTATCTAAACCAGTAGTATCAGCGCTTGTGGCGGTTGCCAATTCGGGTGCCAGGTTAGATGTAGCACCCGCACTCGCTGGATCGGCACTGGCCGGGGGACGCATGATGTTGAGGGCTTGATCAACCTGGGTCACCAGATCGGCCACGGCTGGCTGCATGATGTGCGAAGTGGTGAGCCGCTTCGCCACGTCACACGCGGCGCGCAACGCAGGCACCCCAGCGGGGTCGGCACCGAGAAAGAGTCGGTATCCGGCATCCTCATCAGCCAACAGCAGCGCGCTCTCCAACTCAGGCAACCATTGCAAGATCAAGCTGTGAGCGCTGCTCGTATCTTCTTCAACGTTCTCGAAGATCAGGTGACGGTGGGACCGAAAAAGATGAACCCGGCTCCACTCATTTGTCAACACCTGGCGCATAAATAGCTCGATCTGCAAGCTGAAATCAAGCAATGTCTTGTCGCGACAGAGATTGCGAAACTCATGGCTGATGCGGCGGGCCGCCTGCAGCGCGTTCAGACGTGCGGTCCGCTGTTCGCCGGTGGGCACGGCCAATTCCAGCCGAGCATACGCTTCGTCGATGGAGAATCCCTGCAGCGCCGCCTTGTTGAGGTTGTCCAACACCTGGCTGACGACGCGGTTGTGCTCGATACGGATGCCGTCGAACTCACCGCGTTCAACGGCCGCATCTACAAAGCGCGCCATGTGATATTGGCTGGTCTCCAAGTTGAGGAAAGTTGGCTCGCGCTTGGGATCGGCAAAGTCGGCAACGGGGGCCAATAGGGGCCAGTATAGCTCTACCGATTGACGTGCCAGCCCGGCCAATGTTGTAATGCGCACTGGCGCACCAGAGGGCATGGCTGCGCTGCGCAGGGCCAGGTAATAGGGCTCGGCCACGGTACGTTGCGGCGCCAGAATCAGCAGATCATCGCCGCGCACCCGTTCTTGCCCCAAAAGCCAACGCACCCGCTCAATGGCTAGCGTCGTCTTGCCAGCACCAAAGGGACCCGATAAAAAAAGCTTGTTCTTTGCCTGAATCAACGGTAGAATTTGTTCTGTCATACCTCCATTATACACTGAACCAGCGATTTTTTACAGCGCTTGTTGCAGCAGAGAGTATCGGGTATCCTGAAGTAGGCTCTGTTTGAAAACGGTGCTGTTACCCCTTTGGCAGACCGCCAAAACATCTACCGTTTTAAGCCAACCGCACTATAGCAGTGCAGCACATTGGGTTCAGTTGTGCAGCGGGTGCTCCGCATGAAACAGGACAAGTCTTTAAGAGAGAAGGGTGATCATCATGCAACAGTACAAAGTTCCATTGGTACCGGGGCCGGTTATGGTGGCACCAGAGGTGCTGGCCGCCTACAACACCGACTATGGCAGCGCAGACCTGGAGCCAGAATTCTTTGACCTATATCAACAAGCTGAGGCGGGTCTACAGCAGTTGCTGGGCACGGAAAATCAGATTGTGATCCAGAGCGGTGAAGGGATGTTGGCCCTGTGGAGTGCGCTCAAGAGCGTGGTGCAGGCGGGCGACCGAGTGTTGGCGGTTGCAACGGGGCTCTTTGGCTATGGCATCGGCGAGATGGCCGCCCAATTGGGCGCAGAGGTGGAAACGGTCGGTTTTGGCCACGCGGGTATTGCCGACCCAGAGACAGTGCGTGCAGCCGCCAAGCGCTTTCAGCCCACGCTGATCACCGCCGTCCACTGCGAAACGCCCAGCGGGACATTGAATCCATTGCAAGAGTTGGGCGCAATTAGCCGGGAGGTGGACGCGCTCTTCTATGTCGATTTTGTGGCCAGTGCCGGTGGTTCGCCCGTGGATGTGGATCGCTGTCACATTGACCTGGGTCTGTTGGGCAGCCAAAAAGCGCTGAGCCTAATGCCAGATCTGGCCATGGTGAGTGTCAGCAACCGGGCATGGGCGCGCATTGCGGCCGTTGGCTACGTGGGCTACGACGCACTGTTGCCCTGGCGCAGCGCGCTGGCTGATCGCTACATGCCCTACACCCACAATTGGCAGGCGCTGGCCGGCTTGCAGGTGAGTTTACAGGCACTCTTCGACGAAGGGCTGGACGCAGTCTACGAACGCCATGCCACGGCCGCGGCCTATTGCCGGCAACGGTTGCAAGCGCTGGGAATCACGCTCTGGCCAGAGCAAGAGCACTATTCCGCGCCCACCGTCACCGCGGCCCACGTGCCCGCGGGTTGGTCCTGGAAAGCGCTCGATCGGGCGTTGCGCGAACGCGGAATGGCTGTGGGTGGCAACTACGGCCACCTCGCGGGCAAGGTGTTCCGCATTGGCCACATGGGCACCCAAGCCAACCACGCCTTGCTGACCACGGGGATGGATCTACTGGCCGATGTTTTGCAACGGAAAGCCACCTGATCGGTCAGCAGCGAAACCGCCGATTGAACGCAGCGGCAGCGCCCCCGCATAATATGTGACACACTTTGCATTACATCCGATCTACTACAGCCCAGCATCAGACAGCTTTTGCCGACAGGACACAAGCTCACACAACGTTGGTTCGCTGTATTGAGTGCAGGCTGCTACGCCCGCTTGAGCGGGCGCTGTCGTCTAGCACCGTCGTCTAGCACCGTCCATTCATGGCGGTGCGGATCCTGAACACGAAGCAACTTATTTCACACAGCATTGAGTGCAGCGTACCGCAAATTTCACGTGCTTTGCCCCTGATCGTGTCACCTGTGCGATGCACTCAAAAGATCTCACCTGCACATAGGTCGAACAGGTGGGATCTTAATTTTACACAGAACTCAATGCAGTCTCCTCCAGATTTTGCGAGCTACAGTGCGGTTGGCTTGAAAACGGTAGGTTTCCCGCTTGCCGGACCTACTATTTTCAAACAGAGCCCACTTTAGGTCACGTTCGCCAGCCTGCGCAGGTGCCAAACGATTGCATAACCGCACGCGCTGTATGCCAAAGAGTGATCCAGGCGTTGCGGAAAGCATCAAGAGCTGTGGTTGCCCAGGGTGGCAAGGACGCTTGCCCGGAATCGGGGTCACCATTTGCCGAAGCAGCGATAAACTTACAGACAGTTGAAAAACAACATAGCATTTATCAGTAATTTGTAACATCTAGATGGCGCGCGCTAGCGTATACTTTCTGCAACCACCAACTTCTGATAGTCTCCCCAATGAGAGTAGTTCGCGTCTGATCACATGAGAACCATGGGTACTGGCTGCCCAGAACAATGCTGCCGCGGAAGACTATTCAACTTCTACCGTTACCCAAACCCGATCCACCCAACCTATCGTAACAGGGATATGTGTACAGATGAGTGACCCGAAAATCTATGTCTTGCTCGTTGAAGATGATATCGATTACAGTTCCCTGTTGCGCAGGCGGTTGATGGGTAATCTGAACAGAGACAGCAACTATACATTCATTGTCGCCCAGACGGGCCTCCTCTGCGACGCTGTGGACTATGCACAGACCAATGCCGTTACCGTGATTGTGCTGGACCTCAATTTGCCTGATGCCACGGGGCTAGAGACGTTGGCTCGCATGCGCACGGCAGCGCCCGACGCCGCAACCATTGTGCTGACGGGGCGTGATGATCAAGAGCTGGCCGGACAGGCGGTAAAGATGGGTGCACAGGATTACCTCTACAAAGGTCATTTCAATACCGAACTGCTGGTGCGGGCCATACGCTACGCCATTGATCGCAAAGCAAGCGAACGGGCACTTTCAGACGCTCAGGCCCAGCTACAAAGTTTGCACCAACAGAGCAGAGCCACCGAGCACGCCGCGCCACGCGCAGTCAATGGCAACAGAACCCCAACAGATCCCGAAAATATCGCCACCGATGTTGATGCACTGCTCGATCACATGGCCACGCAGAATTCGCTTGCGCTAGCACAGTTGGGCAACGATAACCCCGCCCGTGTACATGTCGAAAAACTCCACCAGACGATCCATCTGGCCGCCGACCTGACCAAGCGCCTCTTTCGGGGGTTGCGCAACGGAAGCTAGCGGTACACACGAGTTGCCCGCTTATTGCGCTTCACCGCGCTTGCAATATCCCCTACCTCATCCACCATCCACACGCATGATTTTTCCCACAGACTTGACAACAACCGGGAGAGAAGGTAGATTCAAGCTACCTTACACAGCTTTGACCAATTCACAGATTACATTTTGCTGTGCCAACACCGTTTGCATACTAAAGGCGCCCTTATGAATTTACATGATCTATTTGCCATTCCCTTGCAGCGAACTCCTCAAAAACCAGCCTTGCAAGCGCTGGATCTCTCGCCCGAGCAACAGACAATCACCTATGCCGAACTCTACGCAGCCGCGGATCGGCTCGCCGCGGGCCTGCAAAAGTGGGGGCTGGCAAAGGGCGATCGCGTTGCATTCTACATCAGCAGCCGACCTGAGTTGGTGATCGCTTATCTGGCGGTCATACGCCTGGGCGCCACGGTGGTGCCGATCAATCTGCGCTATCGCCGCATGGAGATCGGCCATATTCTCACGGACTGTCAACCTCGCCTCATCATTACAGAAGAGGCACAACGCGCAATCATGCTGGAAGCTGGCACCGCGGCAACCGAGATGACAGCTGCACAGCTCGAAGCCATGATGCTCTGTGCCGAAGCGTTCCCCGTGTGGGAAGCTGCAAGCGAGCAACTGAGCACACCGGTAGTCGCCGCCGATGATCTGGCTCTGATCATCTACACCTCTGGCACCACGGGACAGAGCAAGGGCGCAATGATCTCGCACAACAATGTGATTGCGACGATCACGGCGCTATTGGCAGCCTGGGCCTGGAGCGCTGACGATAAACTGTTGCTCTGTCTGCCGCTCTTTCACACCCACGGGTTGATCGTGGGTTTGCACTGCGCATTGGCCGCGGGGGCCACGGTTCTGCTTCGCGCCAAATATGAAGACCAGGTGATCGTCGACGATCTGTTGCATGGTGAGCCGACGCTCTTCTTTGCCGTGCCGACCATTTACGTGCGACTGGTGGCGGCGCTGCGCGAGCGGAAGGAGCGAGACCTTGCCCACATGCGGCTCTTCTGTTCGGGCAGTGCACCGTTGGCGGCCGAAACCCATGCCGATTTTCGGCAACTGACGGGACACACGATTCTGGAACGCTACGGCATGACCGAAACAGGCATGAACCTGAGCAACCATTACGTGGGGCCGCGGATTGCCGGTAGCGTGGGCACGCCCCTGCCCGGCGTCTTCATGCGCATCGTCGATGCCGACAACCGGGATGTGGCTACGGGAACAGAAGGCGAGCTATTGGTACGTGGCAGCAACGTGTTCAGCGGCTATTGGAATGCGCCCGACAAGACGGCGGCTAGCTTTAGTCACGATGAGCTTGGGCAGCAGTGGTTTCACACGGGCGATCTGGCCCGGCAAGAGCCCGCGACCGGTTTTGTGACGCTACTCGGTCGCCGTCATGAGCTGATCATCAGTGGCGGCTTCAACATATATCCCCGTGAAATTGAAGAGCTGTTGACCACTTTCCCGGGCATTGTGGAAGCCGCGGTGGTGGGCAAACCAGATTCCGAATGGGGCGAAGTTCCGGTGGCCCATTTGGTCTGTACCGCGTCCATCGACGAAGCAGCGTTGATCGCGTACTGTCGCGAGCAGCTGGCGAGCTTCAAAGTACCGCAAGCGTTTCATCGGGTCAACGAACTGCCGCGCAATGCCATGGGCAAGCTACAAAAGCACCGCTTGCAGTAGGGGTGCACCCGTGCAGCCGCGCCACCATCGATACCATCTATGCGAAGTTTATGTGCTGTTGTGCGACTTTTATTTGGTTGATGGGAAAGCTTATCCAAGAGGTACATGGCTGCGATGAGCTTGGTCAACGGCAAATCATGCGCAGAACCAAACCAGAGAAGTGCTACCAAAGGGAATTACTGTGAGCGGAGAAGAGCCCAAAATTTTAGTGGTTGAGGATGAACGGGGTATCAGCGAGGTGATCACCCTCTATCTGACACGCTCGGGATATCGTGTGACGGCCGTCCACGATGGCAAAGCAGCCCTGCGCGCGCTGGTCGACACAGAGCCGGATCTGGTGATTCTCGATCTCATGCTACCGACGATCGACGGTTGGGAAATCGCCCGCCGGATTCGGGCCGAGGGCACCACGCCCATCATCATGCTGACGGCACGCAAGGAAGAGAGCGACCGCATCTTGGGGTTGGAAATGGGTGCAGATGATTACGTTGTCAAGCCTTTTAGTCCACAAGAGTTGGTGAGCCGAGTGCGCGCGGTGTTGCGTCGGGTACAGCAAGTTCACACCAGGCCCGAATCCACGACACTTACATTACCCGGGCTCACGGTCGATCCAATGACGCGCCTGGTAACGGTGCGGGGCAAGGAACTCATGCTCACGGCCAAAGAGTTTGACTTGCTCTGGTTTCTGGCCAGCAACCCGCGGCAGGTCTTCAACCGTGATCAGCTGTTGGATCGCGTCTGGGGCGAAACAGAGTACATCGATCCCAGCACAGTCACCGTGCATGTGCGGCGCCTGCGCGAGAAGATTGAAGCCGATTCGTCGAACCCCCGTTACATTCACACAGTTTGGGGTGTGGGATACAAGTTTGAAGCATGAACCAGTTTCGAATCGTTCGCGCCAAACGGCAACCACTGCGCCTCTCCCTGCGCTTCATGGTTGGCGTCTTTTTGACTTTTGCCGTCACACTGCTGGTCTTTGCCCTGACCATGCGTCCGGTTTTGGCCGAATTTGGCGAGATGACGCTGCTGCTGGGGGGCACCGCGGGGCTGTCACTCGTCATGGGGTTGGCCGCCTACTACTTTGGCTGGTTTGAACGGTCGCGGCGCTTGGCGTGGACACTGCTGGGGGGATATATTCTCTCGGGCGCGCTCACGTTGATCAACGTCATGGTGACCACCTGGCGCATGTTCATCGAACCCCACGACCGCACGCTCGCTACCATTCTCCTGCTCTTTGCCACCTGTATAGCCGTGACGCTGGGCTATTTTCTCTCCATGGCCGTCACCGACAAAGTCAGTGCAGTGCGCACGGCCGCACGCGCCATCGCCAATGGCCACCTGCAGACGCGCCTGGAGATCTCGGGGCACGATGAAGTCGCCGAACTGGCCACCACCTTTAACGAGATGGCCGCACAGTTGGCAGCCGCGGCGCAACAGCAGCGTGAAGTAGCGCAATTGCGCCAGAATCTCATTGCCTGGATTGGCCATGACCTGCGCACGCCATTGGCCTCGATACAGGCACGGGTGGAAGCGTTGGCCGATGGCATGGTGGATAGTGCCGCCACCCAGGAACGTTATCTGCGCGCAGCGCAACGTGATATTTATGCGCTCTCTATGCTCATCGACAATCTCTTTGAGATGGCTCAGATCGATGCCGGTGGGCTGCTGCTGGATCGGCAGCTCAACACGTTGAGTGATCTCCTTTCCGATACGCTGGAAAGTTTCCAACGGTTGGCCAACGAAAAAGGAGTTCATCTGCACGGGAAAGTTGAAGCCGGTATTGATCCCGTTTGGATGGATGCACGGCTCATTGGGCGCGTCCTCACCAACTTGGTGGGCAATGCCATTCGCCACACGCCCAGCGGTGGCCACGTGCAGCTCCATGCCCGCAGCGTGGCGGATCGGGTGGAAGTTATCGTGCGCGACACGGGCGAAGGGATTCGCAGCCAGGATCTCGCCCACATTTTTGATCAATTTTACCGGGGTGAAAAATCACGCAGCCGCGCCACGGGTGGCACAGGGTTGGGTCTGGCAATTGTCAGAAATTTTGTTGAAGCTCACGGCGGTCAGATCAGCGTGACGAGTGAGTTGGGCACGGGTACGGAGTTTAGGTTTACCCTGCCCCGCACAACCACGGCAGCGCCACTGCCCCGATCCGACAACCCAAATCAGTCGCGCCACCCGTTGAAACGGCACTTGGCCGCGCAACAACGGCGCAACACATAGCAACCAGATCCACTCACGGCACCTGCTCACTGGCAGCGGACACGAGAAAGCGGAGGATGAGCGGCACAAAATCAGTCAGCCGTTTAATCTGTGCCGCGTGTGCTTGGTGATCACGTCCCATTACCAATGTCAGTGCGGGGTTGGTGGTGTGCTTGCCATGATCACACTCTTCCACATTGCCATGATCGCTGGCCACCACGATCAACGTTTCCGCCAGATCAGCCACGGCGAGCAAGCCCCCCAGAAAACCATCAAAGCGCTGAAAGTTCGCAACAGCCGCCTCGAGATCGCCCCGATGGCCAAGCAGATCGCTGTGCCAATGTTCAAAGAAGACAAAGTGATGCGGCTGCGCCAACTGCCAGAGCTGCGCACCCGCCGCGGCGGGCGTATAGACGGGTACGTCCCGGTGGCCCATCTGTGCCCAACC
Source organism: Caldilineaceae bacterium (assembly GCA_965228585.1). Taxonomy (GTDB): domain Bacteria; phylum Chloroflexota; class Anaerolineae; order Caldilineales; family Caldilineaceae; genus JAHBVH01. The sequence continues at coordinate 722,064 of CBDDHX010000009.1, read as the reverse complement.
TTGGTTGGTAAAATCAGCCGCCAAGGCGTCACCGGTACGCAGCGCATGTGCGGTGGGCAGAAATTGTCCGGCAACGGTTGCGGCATACGGAATGGCGCTCAGCAACCGTTTTCCGCGATTAATGGCCTCAAAATACCCTTGGGGATAGGCATTGCAAAAGTAGGCCTGTAGCCCATGGCGGTGCAGACGCTGAAAGATGTTCATCTGTTGCAAGAGGGTACGTACCCGAGCATCGGGGCGAGGGCCGTAATGCTCGCCCAAACGCGCTGGCGCGTTGATGCCGGTGAGAATGGCGGTTTGTCCGGTGGCGCTCTGTGGACGCCCCGCGATTCCGAGCGTGGCATCGGTGGGCACCAGGGTGGCCCGTGCGGTACTGTGAAATCCAGTGGAGGCCACGGCTTTGCGGCCAGCCAACAACCTCCCCATTGTGGGGAAGACATCTGGGCGCGCCAGGGGATTGCGCGCTGGCTCGTCAGCCCCAAGGCCAACGCCATCAATGAAGAGAAAAATTACGCGTCGCACAAGCGCTACGTTCTTGGTGGTACTGCACTTAGTGGTGCTGCACTTGGTGGTGCTGCATTTGTGCCGCCGCCAATGATCTCTTTCTTTATGAGCGTAACTGCAAACACGAAGAGTTGCATGGGAGTAAGTGTAGAAGATAGCAAAAGAGCAGGCCCGTTGGCCTGCCCACGTGTTGGTGGCGGAGAGGGAGGGATTTGAACCCTCGAGACGGTTGCCCGCCTACGCGTTTTCGAGACGCGCGCACTCGGCCAGACTATGCGACCTCTCCCAATTATACTGGTGAAACCAATCTACCGGTGCACTAACAGGTCCAGCTCCCAGTGAACGCGAGCTTGTTTGAGCGACCGGCGGATGCATCTTACCATAGCTCCAGAGAGTTGTACAAGTCGGGGCACGTTAACGTATCGATTGCAACATAGTGATTGCAACATAGTGATTGTCAGCAACGGGTGCAAGCGCACAAAGCAGCGTGCACGGTGCGTTCATCCCAACTGTAATTGCGGCTGTAATGCTTCATGGACAGCGGAGATAGCACCATCTAACTGCACGGTGCTACTGAGCAATTCGGCATTGGCCCGCAGCCCCAAGGTGGCGAAGATTGCCTGTGCTTCTTCAGCCAGGCAGCGCGCGGTGGACGCGCGCGCGTGCTGACGCGCAAGTTGGGAGAGCGCCCGTTTGTAGCAGGCCACGCGACGGCGGTCATGGTTGCGCTCGACGATTCGCAAGCCATCGCGCAGCAATGTCTCGGCCGTGGCCAAATCGTTCTGTGCCATGGCAATCTCGGCGAGATAGTGTTGAGCATCGTAATAAAGTTGATCCCAATTCATCTGCCGGCTCAGTGTTTGGACCTGTGTGAAAAGTGCATGCGCCTGGCCAAGGTGCTGTTGTTTCAACAGACAGAGGGCGCGCCGATAGAGCGTGTGCAATGTTTTGCCGGGGGTGGGTTGGGCTTTGGCCACGGGCAATGTCACACAATCCGTGGCGATGGTAAGCCAAGCTTTGGCTTCGGTGTACTGTTGACGCTGAATGTAATATTCGGCAAAGGCATCGGCCACATAGGAGTGCAACTCTGGCGCAACCCCATGGCGCAACACCCATGCATCGAGCAGTGCCGCTTCGGCAGCTTGCAGGTGTTCGGTTTGTCCCGAGGCCATGAGCGTCAGCGCTGTCTCGTAGAGGGCCATCACCTGGGTTTGTCGGTCACCTTGCCGTTCGGCCGCCAGCACGATCCACTGTAAAAACGAGCGTCGTTCAGTCATCTGGCCGTAGTCAAAAACAAAATTGCGGACGTGGCGCCAGAAGTGAATCAGCTCCTCATAACGACGCTGCTGCATACACCACTGCATAACCTCGGCAATATTCTCCCATTCCTCTGCCAACCACCGATAGCGCTCATACCAGGCGCCCCACTCGTGTGCATCGGTTGGCTCTGCTTCACCCAATGGGCCAACAGCCCCCGCTCTAGCCACATAGGCTCGATAGGCCGCGACCCAGCGTTTGCGTGCGGCTCGCTCAAAATCACCTTGCGCGGCGAGTTCGGCCAGCGTATATTCGCGCGTGAGCGGATGGATCGCGAAGTATTCTGCTTGCTTGTGGATCAACGAAAGGCGCAGCAACTGAACTTCGGCCTCATTGGCACGCTGTGGATCGTCGGCCAGCCCGGCAACCTCTAGGGCCAGCGAGATGGCCGGGCGTTTTGCAAAGAGCGCGATGGCCATTAGCAGATGGTGGGCGGGCCGTCCCCGCAACGGTGCCACCGAGTCGCGGAAGAAAAAGCAGGCAATATCCCCTTCATGGTCGGCCAAGCGCGTCAACACATTGGCAATGTCACGGCCAGAAGCCAACTGGCCAACCCCATAGATAATGGCAGCAGGAATGCCACCGGTACCCTGATAGAGTTGGCTCACATCTGCATCAGTGAGCACGATCTGCTGTTTGTCCGCTTCCTGTGCAATCAGTGCCGTCCCCTCTTGCGGTGCAAGGGAATCGAGTTGAATCGGGGTGTAGTACCGCTGCTCGCGAGTGGTCACCACCACCTTGACCTGCGCCGGCAGGTCATAGAGAAAGGCGAGCACGCTATCTTTATCTGCCACCGTTTCCAGATTATCGATGATCAACAATGTGCGTTGACGGCTCAGCGCGTGACGGATCTGGATGGATAGCTCCTCTGGCTCGCTGCAAGTGACATCCAGATCCAGCACGCAGGCTATCTCGCGGTAGATTGCGTGCAAGGTATCAGGGGCATAAGCACGGGGCAGGATACCATCTGCCGTGAGATATTTTTGTTTGGCCGAAACGAAGATGATCACGGCAAAAGTGGGTGTGTCAGTGAGCACGGTTGGCTGGCAGCTCGCCTGCAAACATTGGTAGGCCACATTGATCACCAGCGCGGTTTTACCCACGCCCCCAATGCCATCAACCATGATCAGCGGGGCCGCGGTGGCTGGTCGCAACAATTCCAACAGACGCTGGCGTTCGGGCTGGCGGCCCACAAATTCTGTGTAGGTCGGTTTGGGCAGATTGTGGGGGATCTCCTGTGCCGCTTCGGCTTGCCACAACCGGTCAACCGTCTCCATTGCCTCGAAACAGCGGGCCACCCGCACCAGTTCGGTGCCCCAGTCACGGCCCAATCCCGCTTCGTTACAACCGATTTCCAATAAAATTTCAATGGTCTCATCCGAAGGGGTTACTCGATCTTGACGCCATTTGTAGACGATATCGGGTCCAAAGCCAGCAGCAGCAGCAACATGCTCGGTCGTAAAGGCCTTGCTCCACTGTTTTTTCAGGGCAAGGGTATGGACGAGCTGAGTAATCTGTGCACCCAACCTACATTTCTGTCGACTCTGTTGGCTGGTAATCATGTGATCTTCTCCTTTGAATTGCTGGGAACAGTCAGCCATTGCGCGGTGAAAGCGAATGATATACAGCCGGAAGATTGAGAACCATGCGCGTCGAGGATTCTGTGCGCAAATCCGTGGCTCAGCCAACCAGAATGCTGCTGGCACACCCGTGAGGGCAGTCCAGTACTTTGCCACGGCCACTCGAATGGCTGCGGCTGGGCAGGGGACGACCAGGATCGTCCGGTGGAGAGATGTCGATGTCTACACAAAACAGGTGGCTCTTCGCCAGCCCGCTGCAATGAGCTTTGTGAACAACTGGGACGGCTCGTTCCAATGGCTGACGTTGGTTGATGATTCATAGTGGCAGCGTCGAAGCGTGCAGAGTCAAGGCAGGCTGTCGCAAAGTCGATGTAACGGCTACAGAAGATACTGGACTCATGCACCTCGTCGAGAAGAGCTACCAATCGCGTTGCCTGCTCTCCACTGGTAAGTTCTTCTCGGCGCGTGATGCATGAGATAGATGGAACGCCTCACCCATAACCGCGGCAGGTGTAAGGCCAAACGTAAAGCAGCGCATTCCAATTATTTGTACATCTTTTGGAATATTGTCCAGCTTTTTTGCCACAACCTTCCAACACAACCGCCGCCAAGCGCAATAAACTAGAGCCATCGATTGCGCAAGAGATTGAACGAACTTTCATCAACAACCCAAAATTACAGACCGCAACCAAGCGGATCAAAAGGAGATAATCCCATGAATAAGCTCACCAACAAAAACAATCGCACCTGGTTCATCGCTTTGATTGTGGCAGGCGTCATGAGTTTTGCCGCCACCTATGCCCCAATGCTCAATGCAGTAGCAAAAGCTTGTGAAGCAACCGGTGGTGGCTGCTAGCCCACTCCGCCTGTGGGCGCAACAATCCACAGGAATGCAACGAGAGGATTTGGACCGATTCGGTCCACTCTCGTTGCAAATCCGGATACTTTCTCTTCAGCGTGAGTGAGCCACCGTCTGATCGGTTGGCATGGCTAACGCTGATGCCCGTTGAGCGCAAAGCGACTCACCGGTGACATATCTAGTTCTACATATTGATGGTATACGAGCGGGATGATCAGCGCTCTGCCTGCTCCAGATGTTTAGCTAACGATGCAGAGAGGTAGGTATATTGGGGGGTATCCTTGATTTGAGGCAAAGTCTCTAGCGCGTCTTGCAAAATTTTCTTTGCCTCTGCGTGCCGTCCCTGGGCCAAAAGTACAATTGCCAACCCGTCCCGGGCGTTGATCCACAGCACTACGTTGCCTAGCATCTCATGCAACTGTGCCGACTGCTCAAAATGGCTTTGAGCTTCAGTGTATTCGTTGCGATCTAGATAGACGAGGCCAAAGTTGTTATACAGCTTGGCCAGCTGCAATTTGTCGTGAATGCGTTGTGCCACCTCCGCGGCCCGTTCATAGCAGCCGATTGCCGCTTCGCTGTGACCGACCGCGTGGTAGGCAATGCCAAGATTGTTTTGTACGATCGACCAATGATAGGGATCGTCAATTGCTTCTAGAATTGCGGCGGCCTGGTGATAGAGTTCAATCGCCTCATCATAGCGCTGCTGTCCATAGAGAGCATACCCGAAATTCTGAATGCTCCACGCGGTCCGGCGTTCGTCACCCAGGGCCTGAAACGCATGCAGCGCCAGTTGGTGCAGGTGTGCAGCCTCTGCCCACTGCTTGTGACCCATGGCCACCATCCCCAGCACACGGTAGCTCATGGCGCGTTCCGGATCATCCTCGGCAAGCAATGCCAACGCTTGTTCCACATGTTGATTCGCGGTTTTGTACTGTTGCTGTAACTGTTTCAGCCAAGCCAGTTCGTTGAGTGCCCGGGCCTGATCGCGCGGGCTCTGTGCCGCGTGGTTGCTGTGCACACTTGCCAACAGATGTTCATGCGCCAGATCAAAGTCACCGAGCATCCGGTAGATCATGCCGATCTGCAATTGACACTCAGCAATAGCTCGTTGATCTTCCAGAGCCAACGCTTGGGCCAACCCTCGTTGTAGATAGAGCAACCAATCCTTGCGATAACCAGCCCACTCCATTTTGGGCGCGATGGAGAGCAGCAACTCGCGCGCAGCTGGCCAGTTTGGCCGCTCGTCCAATGCATAACTGAGGGTGTGCCAAGCCTGTTGCCGCAATTCGTCCGTCAGGGTGGAACCAGCCGCCTCTACCAGCCGAATGGTATAGGCGATGTTGCGCGCCAGGTAGCGCTTGAACTGTTGATTGTAATTGCGGTGTTGACCTCGCTCGGCCGCGCCGATCCCGGCTGCACCAACAGGATTTTGCTGATTTGCGATTTTGATCGTGGTTGGCTCTTGTGCATCCATATCAGATTGGCACCTCACCCTGCGCATCCGGCCCATCCTGCCAACGAATCACTTGTTCATGCAAAAAGGAGCGCGTGAGACTGTGGATGGTATAGCGCCGTTCGTGCAAGGTCCCCCGCACTTCGATCAGATTTGCAATGGCTAACGCATCCACCGCCTGTCGCAACTCATCATCACCCAATTCGCACATTGCCATGAGCAAATCGAGCTGACCACCTTGCTCGCTAACCAACGGCATGGCAACCAGCACATCCTGCTCGGTGGGGGTCAACTGCGACCACGAATGCCAATAGATATAGGTGTAGAGTGCCTCGGCCTGGCTGCCGCGGGCATTGATGAGATCCGCGAGCACCGCGGCAAGGGGATGACGATGGATCTGCCCCACCACTAGCCGCAACGCCAGCGGGTTGCCGCCCACTGTTTCAAAAATGGGCAACAGCTCGTTATCTTTTGCGCTAAAGATCGAGCTAATATTGCGAGTGCCCGCTTCCTGGCGAACCAACTTTAATGAATCCGGCCAGCTCAGCTCGGGCACCGTCAGATGAAAGAGATCCGGTTCATCAAATAGGCTGTTGCGCGTGGTGAGGAGAAATTTGGTCGGGTTCGCCAGTCGTCGCAGCAGTGGAATCATTGTCTCGACGTCGCTCACAGTCTCCAGGTTGTCAATGACAATGAAGTGAGGATACTCCTTTAGATGCTGTTCGAGTGTACGCAGTAACTCTTCGGGCGAGTGCTGCTTGAAGCCTTGCTGCTGGCCAAATAACTGATGATACAACTTCTCGATTAGAATGGCGGAAGAGAGCATTGGCGGTCCTTCTGAATTCAGGCTACCGCCAGCATTAAAGACAGTCTGCCGCGCCGTCACCCAACCAATGCCATAGAATTGTGAGCCTTCGATCAGCTGGCGCGCCAGCGCGTCGGCCAGTGTCGTTTTGCCGATGCCGCCGATCCCTACCACTGCGAAAAGCCAGGGTGGGGCAGCACTTATCAAGAGATCAAAGAGCTGCTTCATCCGTTCGCTTTGACCAAAAAGACGCGGGGAGACCGGCAACTCGAGCCGCTGTTCCATTTGCACTTGATAGGTGTTGCGCTCGGCAAACTCCAACCGCAAAATCACATCCGTTACAAGTGGTAAGGCTTCGTTGCGTTTGCGATGAAAGGTAGCGTGCGAGATGCTCATCTGGCTGGCCGCCACTTCGACTTTCAAGCCCTCTACGTAACGGCCACGCAGCACGTCTGCATGCTCCGAATGCTCTTTGGTGAGCTCCTCCAACGCCAGCGTCAAGACCTGGTTGGTGGCTTTCTGAACATCCCCATACTGTTCTTGAATGAGTCGCCGATATAGATAGAGTGGCTCAAAAGGGCTCTCCGTTCTTGAAGACTGATTCCATTCGAGCAGTGCCTATTGCACATTCTCTTGAAATTGCTTGCTATCGAGATGGAGAAAACCTGTCATCGCTCGATCCTTCGCTAGACCGTCATCGTATACGAAACCAAGGAATAGTCACACCATGTGACGATCCACTAACCTACACACTCATCGAGAAATCATGGTACCGTTGCCCACTGGTGGAGTGGGCGTTCTCTAACGCTGGATGTACGCACGAGAGAATGCTCACCCCGCAAAGTGCAAGGTCGATCTCTTTTCTCTATCAGATACATGTTCTCACATACATGTTCTCAGATACATGTTCATCAGTAGCTGACCTGAAATTCTCTGCGTCGACCTGGCTGGCGAGAAGTGGCTCAAGCAGCACAACCGAATTTCAGGATAGGCTCAAAATGTGGGGGCTACCGCTGCACGAAAATAGTTGGCAACCTGCCCTGCCATTGATTTTACCATGGGCATGGGACAACAGCAATCACTTCGCATACTTGCTCAATTTCCCGCAGACAAGAATTTATACGGACGCGAGAAAAATAGTGTCAGAAATGTTACGAATTGCTGACGGCATCAATCCCAATATTCAGCTCGATTCACTGCTGTCAATTGATTTGGAAATGCGCAAATCGTAGCCTTTGCTGACCCGCAAAGCTCAAAAGAGCGCCAAAACACCTTACGATTTTTGGCTTCCAATAATACAAGAATGCAATATTTTTGTGCGTGTGTGAGCTCAAACCGGGATCAAGTCGAGATCAAGTCGATAGATAGATGAGAGCAGATTGAGAGCATATCGGGACACAACGGGAGCAAGAAATGACATTGCTATCCTTTTGCACCTGCCATTTCCGGCCACAGCTCGCTCTCTGCCTACGCCACCCGTTGTTCCATTGCCTCGGCAATCAATGACTGTTTCAGATCCCACAGCGCATCGGTCAGCGAAACGTGGTAGATGTGCGGGTTGACCAGACGCCGAATGCCGGGATCCAACCGCTCGACATCGTCGATTCGCTGCTGGCGGATGGCAGCCAAGTCGGGCAGATCATAGACGAGCTTGCCCTGCTGCAAGATCGGTTTTAACAGTGGCTCCATGCGCTGAATCGTCTGCTGGTGCACCACCCGCACTTTGGCGTGATCAGAAGGATGGTGTAGGAATAGCTGTTCCGCGGCGGTCGGATCCTCATCAGCCAAGGTCATGAGATCCGCAGTGGCTTTGGCACGCTGATCATAAAGCCGCCAGAGCTGCTTGCGCCCCGGATTGGGCGTTTTGGCGGGCGTCTCCGAAATTTTCACGGCCGAATTCCACTGATCCCCCTCTTGCACGGCCACCAACTTGTAGACGCCCCCCAACGCTGGTTCGCCCCAAGAGGTGATCAAACGCGTCCCCACACCATAGACCAAGCGGTTGATCAGCTGATCCGGATCGACCCCATAGCGGGAAGCCTCCTGGCTAATTTGGGTGACAATCTGCCAGATGACCAGCTCATCCAGATCGCTGGAAAGAACAATCGATACATCGGAAAAACCAGCTTCGTTGAGCATCTGGGCAGCCCGAATGCTCAGATAGGCCAAATCCCCCGAATCTAGCCGGATCCCAACGGGCTGATGTCCCTTGCGCTTCAACTCCTCGAAAACCTGGATCGCATGGGGCACACCACTCTGCAATGTATCCACCGTATCTACCAAGAGCAAACAATCATCGGGATAGAGATCGGCATAGGCCCGGAAAGCGCCGAGTTCGCCTTCGCCCATTGCCATGAAAAATTGGACCATGCTGTGGGCATGGGTGCCCTTGGGCGGTAGGCCCAGCGCGCGCGAGACCCCCACGTTGGAGCTATAGCTCGCCCCACCGATCAGGGCCGCGCGTGCGCCCGCGTTGGCACCGCGCTCGTGGCCACGGCGCAGGCCAAACTCTAAAATTGGTCGCCCCCGGCCGCTCTCCCACAGGCGCGCCGCCTTGGTCGCCACCAAAATTTGATAGTTGAGGTGGGCCAGCAACGAAGTTTCAAGGATCTGTGCCATCACCAGCGGACCTTCCACCACAGTCAGTGGCGTATTGGGATGGACCACCCGTCCTTCGGGAATGGCGTGCATGGTAATGCCGGCAAAGTTGCCATGTTTGTGCAGCCAGCCCAGGAAATCGTCGGCAAAGAGTCGCTTGCCCTGGCTATCTACTTGGCTGCGCAAATAGTCAATATCCTCCGTTCGAAAGTGCGCGGCTTGCATCCACTCCAGCAGCCACGCCAGCCCCGCATTAATGGCGTAGCCAGCCTGATGGCTATCATAGTCTGGATAGCGGCGAAAGAAGTGATCAAACTGCACGTTGGTTTCGTGCATACCCGCTCGATAGTAGAGTTGAGCCATGGTTAATTGATATTGATCGGTAAAGAGAATTCCTTCCATGGGCGCTCGTCTGGGAATTGCACCACTACCATTGGTTGCTACGCTGGATTCCTGCACTTGATCTGTCATGGATCTACCTGTCATGGATCTACCTGTCATTATTCACTCGTCTTTTCTACCTCAAGTTGCCATCAAGTTGCCATCTAACGCCTTTATACAAGGGCGATTGCACAAAAAAGTGCACACCACACGATGAGGACCACCCTGGAATTGCTATCAAACTGACCATTGTGCTCCGTCCGCAGCACTAAGTGTCAATTCTACCCTAAGTCTAACCGTTCTGCAACCCCCTGCTGGACGGGTGCCAAGTGAGCGACAGCAAATGATTAAATTCGTGGCAAAATTGACCCCATACTCACACCAAGCTATAATCACAGACCGTTTGCGCTATCGTGCGGTTGGCTTGAAATCGGTAGAACTTTTCATGGCCTACCAAAGAAGTTGTGGCCTACCAAAGAAGTTGAACTACTGCTATCAAACAGAACTTACTTCAGGCGTGCAGTGGTATTCTATGGGACAGACACACTGCGAGACAGACGGGCCGCGCGAGGGACGCACTCGCCGTGCAGTGGACAATGGGTGGCCGCCACAAGCTCAGCCATGGGCAGACGAGTCGACCATCAGCAACAAAGTAGATCCTGTCTTCCCAAATCCTGGCTAGGCGGCACGCGATATTTTGAGAGATACGGTGCAAATGCTATCTGCTTCCTCGCTCACTCGACGGCTTCACTGGCACACGATGCGCTGGGCCGGGGCCGTTGTCATTCTGACGGGTCTGCTCGTCTTGGTGCCGCTGCGCCCACTTGGCCTGTTGATTGGCACCATTGGCGCAGCGCTGCTTGTGCTCCGCTGGCCGTGGCTGTTTTGGGTAGGGCTGGGGATGGTTCTGCCCATTACCAGTGGCATTAAGCTGGGACCATTGAGTCTGTCGGATCTTTTACTGGCTGGTGGGATCATGCTCTGGTTTGTGGATGGCGTCCGTCGCCGCCAAGTACGCCTCGTGTTTCACCCGGCGCTGCCATTGCTGCTCGGCTTGATTGGTGTGCTCTATCTGGCGCTCTTGCAGGCGGTCAACCTACGCGAAGCCAGCGCCGAACTGCTCAAGTGGGTACAATTTGGACTGGTTTTGTTGATCGTGCCGGCAATGGTGCCGCGTGAGCGGGTGATGTGGCTGGTGCTGGGACTGTTGCTCGGTGCGGTCGGACAGGGGTTGCTGGGCATCTATCAGTTCATCTTTCGCATTGGCCCAGAGTGGTTCATCATCCTCGATCGCTTCATGCGAGCCAGCGGAACATTCAATCAACCCAATCCCTATGCGGGCTACCTGGGATTGACCCTGCCGGTTGCCATTAGCCTGACACTCTGGAGCCTGCAGCAGTTCAAGCGGAGCCCTCAGCAGATGAAAGAGGACCTGGGCACCACGGCTAAAGAGCGCAGGCACAATCTTCAGTTGCTCCTTCTGCTCTGTTTGTCCGCCCTCACCGCGGTCATTGGCCTGGGCCTGCTGGCGAGCTGGAGTCGCGGTGGCTGGTTGGGCGCGGCCGGCGCGCTTGCAGTGGTCATGGGATTGCGCAGTCGACGAGCGTTGGCAGCGGGCGGCCTGGTCGCGCTCATTGCAACCATGCTTGTACTCATCGGCATCTTTGATGCAAGCTGGATTCCCGCACCCGTCGTCGAGCGCTTTGCCGACGTACCCGCCTACTTGGGCTTAACCGACGTTTTGAACGAACCGCTGACCGACGCAAATTTTGCGCTAGTGGAGCGGATGGCCCACTGGGTTGCGGCGCTGCGCATGTGGGAGAGCGCGCCCTGGCTTGGTGTGGGGCCGGGAAACTATGCCGTCGTCTATTCTGCCGTTCGGCTACCGCTGTGGGAAGAACCACTGGGCCACGCGCACAATATTTATCTCAATCTATTGGCCGAAAGTGGACTGCTGGGTCTAATGAGTTTTGGTGCACTCTGGCTGGGCATTTTGATCTGGCTCTGGCAACAACAACGACGACAACCCGTGGATTGGCACCGAGCACTGGTCATTGGTGTCATCGGTGTGGTCGTACACTTGAGCATCCACAACTTTTTTGATAATCTATTCGTGCAAGGCAGCTATTTGCACATTGCGCTTTGGCTGGCCGCCGTCCAGACGCACTCAGAGACAAATATATCGACGGCGGGCTAGATTTGGCATGGCAGGCTTAGCCAAGACATTTTTTATTCATATTGATTGCTAGGTGTTCAGGTCAGTCACCGTATCCGGCGTGACAGCCTGCCGTTGTCAAGATGTCAAGAACTCAACATGACGCGGCGGCGAACACTGATCAACCACATGGTTGCCAATATTTTTTACAGGGGTATGCATTGGGTATTCATCAGACGAGGGCTTTTGTAAGCGAAAACCGGGGCGAGGTCAAGCGGTTCGTCAAGTTCGCGACCGTGGGCGCGGCAGGGGCTGTCACACATTTCACTGTTTTCAACCTGCTCTTGCAGCTGCTGCGCTTCAGCACCTACCTTTCCAATACATTCGGTTTTTGCGCGGCGGTTGCCCAAAATTTTGTGCTCAATCGCAATTGGACCTTTCCGGAAAAACGGGGACGGGCAGCAGGTTCACAGCTGGCTCAATTCATCCTCGTCAGCGTCGCGGGTCTGCTCATCAACATGGCGGTGTTGGCGGGCGTGCGCTATCTCTTTGCCCCATTCTGGCAACAGACCTTTCCCGGCCAAGAACAGATGGCACTGTTGGTTGGCGACAATTTTGCGCTGGCTGTTGCCATTGGAGTGGTCATGTTCTGGAACTTTGCCATCAACCGCCTCTGGACCTTTCGCCACTAGGGTGCAACAAACGGATTGCCGCTCACTTATGGGCAACCCCAACCACCTTGACTATTTCCACGCTGGCTATTGCGAAGACCGTCTAACATAAGCTCTGACAGCCCGCAGCAGGAGACTCGCCGATTTCTAGCTCCATGAGTTCGACACCAACGGTTGCCATCGACTACACACCAGCAATCCGCCAACGGGCGGGCATCGGGCGCATTGTCCGCGGTCAGGTAGCAGCCTTGGTAGAAGCGTGCCCAACGTGGGATCTGCGCCTCTTTGTCGCCGGGCCCGTCACCGCGGCAGAGCAAGCCACGGCCCCATTGCCCCTGGCCGCAACCCCCGTCAGCGAGCGCAATCTGGTGCGGATTTGGCACCGTCTCCGCTTGCCCTGGCCACGGGTGGAAAATTTTACGGGTGGACCACTCACCCTCTTTCACGCCACAGACTTTGTTCTTGCCCCGTCACGCGCCCAACACAAATTTGTCACCGTGCATGATTTGGCATTTCTTTTTTATCCCGACGCATCCATGCGCACACTGCACCGCTACCTAAACGAGGTAGTGCCACGCAGTGTGCACCAAGCCGATCAGCTGCTTGCCGATAGCCAGCACACCGCGCTCGATCTGCAGGAACAGTGGCAGATTCCAGCCGAGCGGATTACGGTTGTGCAGGGGGCCGTGGACCATCAACACTTTCAGCCGGTGCACGATCCGGCAACGATTGCGGCCGTCCGTCGTCGCTACGGCATCGGTGAGCGCCCCTTTCTCCTTGGTCTGAGCACGCTGCAGCCGCGCAAGAATTTTGCACGACTCATCGCAGCATTTGCCCGGGCACGCCAGGCCGAGCGTCTGCCCCACGCATTGGTTATCGGGGGCGGCAAGGGGTGGCTCTTTGATGAAATTTTTGCCACGGTGACAGCGCTGAATCTCGAGCAGGATGTTATTTTCCCAGGCTTTGTGGATGATGCCGATCTGCCCGCGCTCTATGGCGCAGCCGACTTTTTCGCCTTCCCATCTCTATACGAAGGATTTGGTCTACCAATCATCGAAGCGTTGGCCTGCGGTACCCCCGTGCTCGCCGCGGACAATTCATCTTTGCCCGAAGCAGGTGGGCCCGGTGCTCGCTACGTCGATGCACTCGATGTCGACAGTATTGCGGCAGGCATTATCGATCTGGCGACTGACGCCGGGCTGCGGCAACGGCTGCGTGTCGCTGGTCTGTCGCACGCACAACAGTTCACGTGGCAACGCAGTGCGCAACAGCTCTTGGGTTCCTACCAGAAAGTTCTGACGTAGCCAGAACTAGCAGAAAGCAACGATCATCTCATGACCCGCGAACAATCGCAACTCGCCGCCCGCACCGTGACGGAAACAGCCCAGACCGTCACCCTCTTCACGCAACCCGAACATTCCAACAGCTTGGGCAATGTCCATGGCGGCGTGGTGCTAAAACTTTGTGACGAATGCGGGGGCATTATTGCCGCCCGCCACGCCCGCCATCCCGCGGTCACAGTCACCGTGGACAGTGTCAACTTTCATCGCCCCGTTGTGCTGGGACAGCTATTGCTGGCGCACGGCCGCATCACCTGGGTGGGCCGCACCAGCATGGAGGTCGAGTTACGGGTGGAGACGGAGAATCTGCTCACTGGCGAAGTGACGCACACCAACAGTGCCTATTTTGTCTATGTGGCACTCGATGCCGACCGCCGTCCGACACCGGTACCACCATTGCAGTTGCAGAGCGACGCCGAACGACAACGCTTTGCCGAAGGCGAAGCGCGGCAAGCAGCCCGTCTCGCGCGCCAACGCAAGCGTGGGTAAATGGCTCAGCAAGAAAAAAATTTTTGACAGTGCTGTAAGCTACGTCTATAATGTGATAGTTTGCACTACTGTAACGCTAGTTGCCACCTGCCATCTCTACACGAGCGTGTTTACGCAAAAAATCACTGCTATCTCGAACACTGCTATCTTGAATACTGCTATCTTGAATGGAGAGCAACACAGATTACTTTATCGGGAAATCAGTGAAACGTTGCACAATGGTGGAATCAGCGTGCTCTAACGCTGGGTGTGCGCATGAGAGAATGCTCAGACCCCAAGGTGTAAGGTGCAAAGTGCAAGCGCTATTTGTTTTCTCTGTTAGATTCTATTCATGAAATAGCCGTTCATGAATCAACCTACCAACCCGTGAGCGTTCTGCGCATCTTTGGTGCATTCACACCCATTTCGAGCACATTCTCTGCACACTGAACCTGACTTGAGCACTGTACCTGACCTGGACACTGCACGAGCCAATAGCGTGCCAGATGCCAAGATGACGCAGTTACCAACCCTTTTTCGATTCCGTTGTTGGAGTACGGATTGCTTATGCGCAATAATACTGTTTCGTTCGTTGCTGTTCTGTTACTCGCCCTGGCCGCGCTCTATGTTGTGTTGCCAGTGGAGCACCCCGATTGGCTGGAGCGTTCGGTTTCCAGCGATCCCGATGCGCCCCAGGCATTTCTGGGGTTGAAGCTCGGGCTGGATCTACAGGGGGGGACGCAGGTGCTGCTGGAATCTGATCTGGCAGAGGGTATTGACCTGCCCGATGGTGCCATGAGCACGGCCAAAACCATTGTGGAAAATCGTGTCAATGGCCTCGGTGTTGCCGAAGCCGTGGTGCAGGCCCAAGGCGAGAACCGCATCATCGTCGAATTGCCGGGCGTGCGCAACCCTGATCAGGCGGTAGAGACACTGCGCTCAACGGGTCAGCTGGAATTTGTGGATCCCGCTGGTGCCATGCTCAACCAGGGCATGCTCATCAATACGAGCAACCACCCCGAAGCCGTGCAGCGGGCAATCGCTGGCGGCCTCGTCGATCCATCCATCATGCCCTACCCTGGGCAGATCTTCCAGACAGTGATGACGGGAGATGTGCTGCGCGATGCCGTGGCCGCGCCGGATCAGTTCAACCAGTGGGCGATCAATTTTGGCCTCACCGGTGAAGGTAGCACTCAGTTCTTCAACTACACCAGCAGCCACATCGGTCAGCCCATGGCCATTGTGCTCGATGGCTATGTGCTTTCTGCCCCGACCATCAACGCTGCCATCAGCGACAACGGGGTTATTTCGGGACAATTTACCCAAGAAGAAGCCGAATCGTTGGCCATTCAGATGCGCTACGGTGCACTGCCCGTGCCGCTGCAGGTGGTGGACATTCGCACCATTGGCGCGAGCCTGGGCCAAGATTCCGTCAGCCGCAGTCTGCGAGCGGCGGTTATCGGTTTGTCTGCCGTTCTGATCTATATGTTGGCGCTCTATCGGCTGCCGGGTGGGTTGGCCGCTGGTGCGCTGATCTGCTACATCCTCTTCAACCTGGCAGTCTACAAGTTGATCCCAGTCACGCTCACGTTGCCGGGCATTGCAGGCTTTATTCTTTCCATCGGGATGGCCGTCGATGCCAACATTCTCATCTTTGAGCGCTTCAAGGAAGAGATGCGCGGGGGTCGTTCATTGCGTTTGGCCGTGGAAGCAGGCTTCAGCCGGGCGTGGCCAGCCATTTGGGACAGCAATCTTTCAACGCTGATTACCTGTGCCGTGCTCTTCTGGTTTGGCAACACCTTTGGGGCCAGCACCGTAAAAGGGTTTGCCATTACGCTGGCCATTGGCGTGCTGCTCTCAATGTTTTCGGCAGTCTTTGTCACCCGCACATTTATGCGCTCAACCTTTTCCAACCCGGGCCAGAAATCGGTGGCATCACGGAATCTGCTGGGCTACTAACTCAAGTTGTCACCTACCAGCTCTACACGGGAGCGATTGCCCACAAAATCGCCCCCAGCACGCAATGAAGAGCATCTTGAGTTACGAAAGTGGGTTCATGTTCACATGATCTGCCGAGCACATGATCTGCCGAGCACATGATGTGGCGAGCACATGGTGTGGCGATCACATGGTGATGGCGGTGCGACCGCTTGTCCCCATCATCGGTCCCGTATGAGTCAATACCCGTCTGGAAATCAGGCGCTGCCGTAGAGAGTTTTCAGAGCTAGCAAGAGAAGGAAAGACCCTTATGTTCAGAATTGTCGAACGCCGTGGCTGGTATTTTGCCCTGTCGCTGCTGCTGATGTTGCCCGGTATCATCTACATGATCTACTCGCTGGCCACGCAGGGCCAACCACTGCCGCTGAGCATCGATTACACGGGCGGTACACTTTGGGAGATGCGCTTTGCCGAAGCACAGCGCCCGGCGGATGTGCGCGCAATATTTGTACAGGCTGGCTACCCAGACACGACTGCCTTCACCGTTGAAAATGAGCAGACCGTTCAGGTCAAGTTCAAAAACATTGATACTGCCGAAAAAACCACCATTCAGAATGCACTGGTCGAACGATTTGGCGAATTTGAAGAACGCTCCTACCGCAGCATCGGCCCGACCATTGGTGGCGAAGTGAGTCAGGCCGCGGTGGTTGCCGTCGTGGTCGCTTCGCTGTTGATTCTGGCCTATATTGCGTTTGCGTTTCGCCAGGTTGCCCACCCCGTGCGCTTTGGTGTTTGCGCCGTCATTGCGCTCATCCACGATACGCTGGTGGTCATCTCCTTTGCCTGTGTCATGTATTTGGTTGCTGGCTGGGAAATCGACGCGCTCTTTCTCACCGCTGCGCTCACCGTGATCGGCTATAGCGTTAACGACACCATTGTCGTCTTGGATCGCATTCGCGAGAACTACCGCCGCTATCGCAGCGAAGGGTTTGCCGTGTTGGCCAACCGCAGCATCATTGAAACCGCCCAACGTTCGCTGGGCACGCAGGCCACCACGTTGCTGACACTCGTGGCCATTCTCGTGCTTGGTGGGGCCACGCTCCAACAATTTGTGGCGGTTCTGATCGTGGGCATCACGGCCGGGACCTATAGCTCCATCTTCAACGCCACCGCCATCCTCGTGGCTTGGGAGGAACGCTCGCTCATTCACCGCGATAGCACCAACAGCACCGCGGCCGGCAGCCAGGCAGCATTGGCCTGAGGCAGCAACCTGGCCTCCTTGGGAGGCGTTCACTTTTTGATGACGTACGCACCGAGAAGAGCGTACCCGTGGAGAGCAGGCAACGCGATTGGTGGCGCTGCTCGACAAGCTGCGCAAGTCCACTTTTTGATGAAACAGTGTGAGAAACGGCTGCCCCGTGGTGGCCGTTTTTTCTATCAGACCAACGTTGTCCCCATCCCGTGTAGCGATGGTAGCTAGCAACTTGAGTCAACGATTATTCTTCAGCGCACCATGAGAGATACCCACATCGATCCGACCCGCGCCATGCAAGCACTGCTGTTGACGGCAGACGGACCCACGTTCGTCACGGATCAGCCCATCCCCACACCCGGCCCGGGCGATGCACGGATTCAGATGCGGGCCGCGGGGGTCTGTGCCACCGATCTACAGCTGATTGCTGGCTACAAAGCTGGCTACCGCGGTGTACTGGGCCATGAATTTGTTGGTGTTGTTGAGGCAGCACCCGGCCACGAATCCTGGATTGGCAAACGTGTCGTCGGCGAATTAAATATTGGCTGTGGCCACTGTGAACTCTGCCAACGGGGGCTGGGCAAACATTGTCGTCAACGGGAGAGCCTGGGAATCATCGGTCGCGATGGTGCCTTTGCCGACTATCTCACGCTGCCCGTTGCCAATTTGCATGAGCTGCCCCCGGCTGCGCTGCTGCCCGATGAGGTCGCCGTCTTTGTGGAGCCCACGGCCGCTGCGCTGCAGATCAAAGAACAACTCGCGCTGCATCCCTCGGATCGAATCTATCTGTTGGGCAGTGGCCGGTTGGGGCTGTTGGTGGCCCAGGTGTTGGCACTAACTGGTGCCGACCTAACCGTCATCGGTCGCACAACCGCAAAGTTAGAATTGTTGTCGCAACTCCCCTCGCCCATCAACACCTGCACGGTCACGCAAGCTATGGAATCACTGTTGGCCGCACCAGCGGATGTTGTCGTTGATGTCACCGGGGCACCACAAGGCTTTGCCCTGGCACGCCAACTGGTGCGCCCCGGCGGGACACTGGTGCTCAAAAGCACCTTTGCTGGAACGCTGCCCAATTTCGATCTGAGTTCACTCGTTGTCGACGAAATCACGCTGCTGGGCAGCCGTTGTGGCCCATTTCCACCGGCCATTCGTCTGCTGCAAAGCGGCCTGATCCAGGTGCAACCACTGATCCACGCTCGCTATCCGCTAGCCCAAGCCATGCAAGCGCTGCACCATGCACAACAGCCAGGTGTGCTCAAGGTGCTGATCGAGCAGAGCATCGATTGAGTACGGACTAGGCACATCATCCCCATGCCAGCGCAGCCACGGATGCCCGGCAGGTTATTGCTACTTTGCAGAGAAACGTCAATCTCGTTAGAATGAGCATGATGCCATTATCTCTTCGCATTTGCTGTCCAGCGGTTCTGTAGAGACAACAAACAGAGATAATAAGCAGAGACAACAAGCAGAGACAACAATCTGTGGATAAAGGAGGTTTGCCCCACCATGCACACCAATAGCCTGCCGCAGCCCCAGCCGTGGAGCCCACGCTCCAGGCAATCCCTTTGGTGGCTTCTGCTGCTGGCATTTCCCCTGTTGGCTGGCTTTGGGGCACCGCGCGTGGTGGATAGTGCCTACGCACCCGCACAGCAGATCAAGGTCGGCGCGACCGCGGCCTGGCAAATGCCCGATCCAGTGGTCGATGCACGGGCCTATCTGCTTTACAATGTAGATACGGAAGCATTGCTGCTGGCTGAAAATGCAGATGTGGCGCTGCCCCCGGCCAGCCTCACCAAACTGATGACGGCGCTGCTCGTGCTGGAAGCGGACGATCTGCAACGGGAGATCATGGTGGAGCGGGAAGACCTCGTGGGTGGCGCGTCAATGGGGCTGGTCGCTGGCGAAGTCATTACCATCGAAAAGCTGCTCTGGGGATTGTTGATTCCCAGCGGCAACGACGCGGCAATGACATTGGCGCGTGCCACAAGCGGCTCGGTCGCTGCCTTTGTGGAACGGATGAATCAGCGTGCCGCTGGCTTGGCGCTGGCCCAAACGCACTTTGTCAACCCCCACGGTTTGGATGCCGAGGGCCACGTGAGCAGCGCTGCGGACATGTTGACGCTGGTGCGCGCGATCTGGGATTTTCCCCTCTTTCGCGAAATCGTGGGCACGGCCGAGGCCACGGTCAACGGACATCTGTTGATCAACACCAATGAGTTGCTCAATACGTACACGGGCACGATTGGTGTAAAAACGGGCACAACCGATGCCGCGGGACAATGTTTGATCGCAGCCTTTCAGCAGGATGGACATCAGGTCGTGGGCATTGTCCTGGGCAGCGCCGATCGCTACAGCGATATGCGCGCGCTGCACCGCTACTTTCAAAATGCCTATGAATGGTTGCACGGCGACGCCAGCGCTTTGAGTATCTTGAATCAACTCTATGCACCCAATGGCCAGCGGTGGTATCTGCGTGCCGCGGGTGCGCCGCCAACGATCTTTGTCAATGCGGTGGAGCAAGATCAGCTCTTCCCTTTTCGACGCTTGACGCTGCCCACCGACCAGCCTTGGCGCGCGGGCACGGAAGTGGGTGTCATTGAATGGCGGCTTCACAACAGACGTGTGATTGACGTGCAACCCCTGGTTCTCTGGTAGTGGGTTGCTGGGCTAGGAATCAATAGCGATGGCAGAAGAACGATTACAAAAAGTGTTGGCCGCGGCCGGTGTTGCCAGCCGCCGCGCGTGCGAGGTGCTGATCACCGATGGACGCGTACAGGTCAACGGGCAGACAGTGACAGTGCTCGGCACCAAAGTGGATCCGGAACGGGTGCAGATTCAGGTTGATGGCAAGCCGGTGCACCAACCCAAACGTAACGTCTACATCAAGCTGCACAAGCCGCGGGGCGTGCTCGGTGATGTGGGGGGCGATACCGCGGGTCGCGCCACGGTGGCCGATCTGCTGCCGGATGAGATGCGCCGTCTCTTTCCCGTCGGGCGACTCGATCTGCACAGCGAGGGGTTGGTTCTGATGACAGATGATGGCGCGTTGGCCCACCGCCTGACCCATCCACGGTTTCAACATACCAAAACCTACTATGTGTTGGTGGAGCGCGTACCCGAAAGCGCAGCCTTGGCCCAACTGCGCCAGGGCATCGATCTGCCCGAGGGACGCACCGCGCCTGCCCAGGTGCAGGTGGTGGAAACAGTGCCACCCACGCTCAAGCTGAGCAAAGGCCCCACGGAAGGCGTTTGGCTCGAAGTCATCCTGCGCGAAGGCAAAAAGCGGCAGATCAGACACATGACCGCGGCGGTGGGCTACCCGACGCTGCGGCTCGTGCGTTGGGCCATTGGTCCATTGACGCTGAGCAACCTGAAACTGCGCGAGCAAAAGCCGCTCTCGCGCCACGAGCTGACCGAGTTGCAACAGATGGTCCGTGCACCGGCCCAAGGCCGAGACAAACGACGGGGGCCAACATCCAACCGGCGCTCTGGCCGGCGGCCATCCACCAACAGGCGGCGCGCCCGGTAAATCGTGCCCAGGAACTCATGTTGCGCTGGTTCCAGTGAACGTGCGTCACATGAGCCAGGAAATCGTGCTCGGTATTCGCTACCGCAAGCGACCACAATCAGATCGCGCGGCACAGAACAGAGCGTCCCGCGTGACCATGGAACAGCAGCCATTCACCACGCTGAATAATCACCATGCTTGATAACCAGAGAGAGGATCATCAGATCAAAGTGCTTGCCGACACGATGAAGAGAGAGATCGCAGCCATCCATCAGATGCGGCCGGCGATGATTGCCATTGATGGGCCAGCCGGTGCGGGCAAAAGCACCATTGGCTATAAACTGGCTACCTTACTCGACTTTTTCTATTTTGACACCGGCATTATGTACCGGGCAGCAACCTACGCTGGGCTCCAGCGCCAATCGGATCTGACCGATAGCAAGCGCATGGGTGAACTGGTCCAGAGTCTGGAGATCAATGTGCTGCCGAGTGTTGCCAAGCCCGGCGCCCCCCCACAAACGGCCGTGCAGGTCGATGGAGAAGATATCACCGTTCATCTGCGTACTCGACAGGTCGACCGCAATGTTTCCGTGGTGAGTGCCCACGCGCCGGTGCGCCAAGCGCTGAGCACGCAACAGCGACGCATTGGTGAGCGCTACGGGAGTGGCCAGGCCGACAAGCGCGGCATTGTGATGGTGGGACGCGATATTGGCACGGTGGTTTTGCCCATGGCCCCGCTCAAAATTTATATGGTTGCTTCGCTGGCCGAACGGGCGCGCCGTCGCTTTGTCGAAGAGCAGCAAAGAGGCAAGACGGTTACGCTGGAACAGGTTGTCAGTGCAATTGAACGCCGCGATCAGACGGACAGCGAGCGGGCCCTTTCCCCACTGCGCCGTGCCCACGATGCCATTGAGCTAGACACGTCGGAGATGGACACGACCGCGGTGGTGCGGGCGCTGTTGACCATTGCCCATGAGCAACAGTCGCAATAAATTTACAAAGCCGCGGCGGGTGTGCAGCGCACAGGTGACCTGATCGTCGGGCGGGCGTTGAGGTGCTGAGACCTGTGCAACGCATTGTGGAAAATGACACGTAGCTAGACTGTCCACACCCCCAAAAGCGGTTTTGAGCGCTTGACGGGTGAATCAGCACGCCAAATGGCTAACGTAAAAACGGACAGACCCTAAAAAACGATTGAGTTTTGCTTATGACGACCCCAGCACTTTCCCGCGAACAAAAACTGGAACTCTACTATTGGATGCAATTAACCCGTACATTGGACGAAATGGCCATCGCGCTCTGGAAACAAGGGCGCGGGGTGGGCGGCATGTTCAGCCAACGGGGCCACGAAGCGATCAGCGTGGGCAGTGGCTATGCGCTGGAAGCGGATGATGTGGTGGCGCCCATGCACCGTGACCACGGCTGCTATATGTTGCGCGGCCTGACACCCCGCCGGATCATGGGCAACCTATTGGGCCGCGCGACGGGCGTTTCGCGCGGGCGCGATGCCAACATGCATGGCGTCGGTGATCTGAACTTGAATTTGATCGGCTTCATCAGTCACCTGCCCCAATCCTTGCCAGTGGCCCTGGGTGCGGCCATGAGTTTTACCTATCGCGATGAAAAACGCGTGGCCATGACCTACGTGGGTGACGGCTCGACGAGTGAAGGGCTCTTTCACGAAACGCTCAACATGGCAGCGCTCTTTAATGCGCCCTACGTGCTCATCGTGGAGAACAATCAGTATGCCTATTCCACGCCGGTGGCTGAACAGATGACGATCACCGATATTGCCGAACGAGCCGCTGCCTACAAGATCCCCAGCCACATTGTCGATGGCAACGATGTCGAGGCAGTGTACGCCGTGACCAAGAGTGCCGTGGAAGCCGCACGCGCGGGCCAGGGGCCGACGCTCATCGAAGCCAAGACCATGCGCATGATGGGACATGCCATTCACGACGGCGCGGAGTACGTTCCGCGCGAGCTGTTGGCCGAATGGGAAAAACGTGACCCGGTCCACACCTATCGGGCGCGGCTCATTGAGGCGGCAGTCGCCGACGCGGTGGAACTGGACGAAATCGACCAGCGTTGTGCGGTTGAAATTACCGATGCAATTGAATTTGCCGAAGAGAGCCCCTTTCCCGCGGCGGAAACTGTCACAGAAGGAGTCTATGCCCCATGAGCGAAGCGAGCGACCAGCGTGAGTCGGCCGCGACAAAGGTCGGTAGCAACTTTGGCTTTGCCGATGCTGACGCGGCAAAATCCAATGGCGCAGAGAATCGCGAGCTGACCTACATTGCGGCCATCAGCGAAGCGCTGCGCGAAGAGATGCAGCGCGATCCCAATGTGCTGTTGATGGGCGAGGACATTGGGGGCGATTTTGGTGGCGCGTTCAAAGTGACCAAAGGCTTTGAAGCGGAGTTCGGTAAACGGCGCGTGCTCAACATGCCGATGGCCGAGCTTGGCTTTGTTGGGGCCGCAACGGGCATGGCTTTCATGGGATTGCGGCCCGTCATCGAAATGCAGTTCGCCGATTTTATTACCACCGCGTTTGACAGCATTGTGCAATATGCTGCCACCAACTACTACCGTTGGCAAGGGGCGGTGCCGTGGGTGATTCGCGCGCCCAGCGACGGCGGGATCCGTTCCGGCCCGTTTCACAGCCAAAATCCCGAAGCGTGGTTTGCCCATGCGCCGGGGCTGAAAGTGGTTGCACCGGCAACACCAGCGGATGCCAAAGGATTGCTGGTGGCAGCAATTCGGGATAACAATCCGGTGATTTACTTTGAGTCCAAGCCACTCTATCGCGCGTGCAAAGGCTATGTCCCCACGGGAGAACATGTGGTACCCATTGGCAAGGCAGATATAGCCCGCGCCGGTTCAGATCTGTCGATCATCACCTATGGCACACAGGTACACGAGGCACTGCGCGCGGCCGAACGCCTGGCCGCGGAGGCTGTGGACGTTGAGGTGCTGGATCTGCGCACGATCAAACCGTTGGATACAGCGGCAATCTTGGAGAGTGCGCGCAAAACAGGCAAGGTGTTGGTGGTCCATTCGGCCACCCAGTTGTTGGGCGTGGGCGCGGAAGTTGCATCGCTCATCGCGGACGAAGCCTTTGAGTGGCTCGACGCCCCGGTGCGCCGGCTGGGGGGGCTCGATGTACCGGTGCCATTTAGCCCCACGTTGGAAGATGCCTATCGTCCCAACGCCGACAAGATCTATCAACTGGCACGGGAACTGGCGGACTTTTAGCGTCATGTTCAAACTCGCAACCCTCTGTTATCTGCGCTCCGGTGGCAAAACCTTGATGCTCCACCGCGTGAAAAAGAAAAATGACATGCACATGGGCAAGTGGAATGGCCTGGGCGGGAAATTCATGCCGGGCGAAACGCCCGAGGCTTGTGCCATCCGCGAGGTGCAGGAAGAGAGCGGACTGCTGATGCAGGAGCCACAGTTGCGCGGTATCCTAACCTTTCCCGGTTTTCCCAGCGGCGCACCCCAAAGCACCGAGGATGATCCCAACAGTTGGGATTGGTATACCTTTGTCTTTGTGGCGCACAACTTTACCGGCACCCTAATCGATTCGGCCGAGGGGCTTCTGGCCTGGATCGAAGATGACCAGTTGCTCAAGCTCAACCTCTGGGCCGGCGATCGGATCTTTTTGCAATGGCTGGAGCAACCAGCCTTCTTTTCAGGCCGCTTTCGCTATGTTGACGGTGAACTGCAGGATCATGATGTTGTCTTCTATCCACATCAAGAGCCACAGTCAGCGAGACAGTCAGCCACACGGGCGCCAATGGCCGCGCAGAGACCGAGCCAACCAGCCAACCACCGTCCCGTCTATCGGGCCAACGACGACACCTACTGTTGGGTCTGCAATGGAGCGGTGCGCAAGCAACATTGCAAGATCATCTGCCCGACGTGTGGTTTCACGCGCGATTGCAGCGACCCCTAGTACCGTTGGGCGTAAATACCACGGCGGTAAACAAGCCAAGCTGGCTTCCGTGAGGAGCCGTTACAGGGGTGAATGGGTAGCACCGCGGCGGGTGTGCAGCGCACAGGTGACACGATCGTGGGGTGATCTGAGCGTGGGGCAAAGTTGGGCTGTTGAGACCTGTGCAACGCACACCTTTGCGCCGTGGCGTAGCTCGAAACAATGTTCGTCAAACAGTAGTAAACAGTATCAAGCGCAGCTTGCAGTGTATTGAACAATAAGCACAGCCAGCCTTGATAGTGCTGGCATGGTTCATGGACGTGAGTGTATGAAACAACCTTGGCGACAATTTTTAGATCGGTCGATTCAAGCCGCGGCGAGTCAACAGCGCAAAGATGGCAAAGAGAATGTGCTCTTGGGCCACCAGATCCATGCGGAACATCGTCGCAGCGGTAAAAGCAATGAATTTGTGGTAATTGGGCTGGGACGCTTTGGCACGTCGGTGGCCGAAACGTTGGTGGGCTATGGGCATAACGTATTGGCCATTGATCACGATCGGGATCGGGTGCAGGCACTGAGCACTACCCTGCCCCACGTAATGCAGATGGATGCCACCAACATCGACGCACTGCGCCAGGCGGGTGTCGATGGCTTTAGCACCGGCCTCGTCTGCATTGGCAGCGACTTTGAAAGCAATATTCTGGCCACCGTGTTGCTGCGTCGGCTGGGGGTAGAGTTTGTCATCGCCAAGGCACGCACACGCACCCAGAAAGAAATCCTGTTGCAGGTGGGGGTGGACCAGGTGATTCTGCCCGAGCACGAGGCCGGTGTGCGGCTGGCCCGACGGCTGGCAGCGGGCCATTTTATTGACTATTTGGAAGTAAGCGAAGATGTGGGCATTGTCGAATTGATGGCCCCACCCAGCTTCTGGAATCGCACGCTCTCCGAATGCAATCTGCGCCAACGTTATGGTCTCACAGCCATTGCCATTCGTCGCGACGAAGAGCTGATCGTCAGCCCCAGCGCGGCGTTTCGGATTGAAGAGAACGATATTCTGGTGGTTCTGGGTAAACTGGAAGATGCTGAACGGCTGAGCCAGTAATAGCGTCGGGATCGCGGCTGATCAATTATAGCCAACTGGATCACATGACTTACACACCGAGAAGAGCTTACCGGTTGCGCTCAGCCAACGACGACGGGCGCTCTTCTCGACAAGTTGCGTACGTCCAATAACTAGAACAAGAGTAACTGATGACAGGTATGCAGATCATGGATGTGCCGACTGCCCAAGCGAGCATTTTGCGCCGGGCAGCCTGGGATGAATGGCAAGTGCCCGCTGCACTGCTGGATAAAAATGTGGTTCTCTTTGGGGAACGGATCGGGCCGGATGAGGCGGTGCGACGTATTCTCGCGGATGTGCGCGAGCGGGGCGATGCCGCGCTCGTGGATTGGACCGAGCGACTCGATCGCACCCAACCACAGACGCTCGCCATTACGGCAGCCGAGATCAAAGCAGCCCATGAGCAAGTACCGCCCGAATTGGTGGCGGCCATGCGGCTGGCCGCACAACGAATCAGCGACTTTCACCGCAAACAGCCTTCCCTCCAGTGGCTACAGGAAAATCAGGAAGGCATGGTGGGGCAGTTGGTGCGCCCCATTCCGCGCGTGGGGATCTACATCCCCGGCGGCGAGGCCCCGCTCTTCAGTTCATTGTTGATGACAGCCTTGCCAGCCAAAGTTGCTGGCGTGCCCCAGTTGGTCGTCATTTCGCCCCCGCAACCAACGAGCGGACTGCCCCACCCCGCGACACTGGTGGCGGCTGATATTGCAGCGGTTGACGAAATCTACGTGGGCGGCGGCGCACAGGCAATTGGCGCGCTTGCCTTTGGCACCGAGACAATCCCCGCGGTCGACAAGATCTGTGGCCCCGGCAATCTCTTTACCACATTGGCCAAACGACAGGTCTTTGGCAACGTTGGCATTGATGGTCTGCCTGGCCCCACCGAAACCCTGGTCATTGCCGACGAGAGCGCTGATCCCGCGCTCGCCGCGGCGGATCTGTTGGCACAGGCGGAACACGATCTGTTGGCCTGTGCGATCTTGCTGACCCCCAGCCAGGATTTTGCCGAGCGTGTCCAGGCAGCCGTCATGCAGCAACTGGAAGAGCTGGGACGTGCCGAGGTAATTCTCGGCTCGCTGGCGCGCGGCAGCGGCATTGTGGTGACGGAGACCCTGCAAGAGGCGCTCACGCTGGCCAACCAGTACGCGCCGGAACATCTCTGTCTGTTGGTAACAGAGCCAGAGCGTTATCTCGATCAGGTGGAAAATGCAGGTGGTATCTTTCTGGGCGAACGCAGCTTCGAAGTGCTGGGCGATTATGTTGCTGGTCCCAGCCACGTGATGCCCACGGGCGGCACGGCCCGCTTCAGCAGCCCGGTCAACGTCAACGATTTTTTGAAGCTAATCAGCGTCATCGGGCTCAACGAAGCAGCATTTGAGACAATTGGAGCGGCGGCTCGGACCATGGCCGAGGCGGAGGGGCTCACGGCCCACGCCGCGGCCGTGCAGCGCCGCTTGAGTGGCACTGTCTGAGTCACAGTCATAGCCGCAAAGGAGCAAGATCATGATCGCATTTATCTTGAGCGGGGCCGGAAACCGGGGACCCACACAGGTTGGAGCCGTGCGTGCGCTGCTGGAAGCAGGCATCAAGCCCGATATGATTGTGGGCACCTCTGCCGGTGCAATCAACGCGCTCTACTTGGCCGCCCACGGTGTTGATAGCCCCGCCACCGTCGACGGCATGATCGCGACGTGGCAGGGGGTCAAGGCCGCGACGCTCTACCCCGGCAATATCTTGCAAATTGGCTGGCGTATCCTCAGCAAGGAAGAGAGCATCTTCCCCAACAAAGGCATGCGTCAATTGCTTGAACAGATGCTACCGGCTCGCGTGCAGACCTTTGCCGACTTGCAGATCCCGCTCTATGTAACCACCACGGATCTGACGAGCACGCGCCTCTTTCTCTTTGGGCTCGAGCCCAGCGCGCCTCTCGTCGACGCGGTGTTGGCTAGCGCCGCGGTGCCCGCGATCCACCCACCGGTCCTCTATCGGGATTTACAGCTCGTTGATGGCGGTGCCGTTGCCAACGTGCCCGCCAGTGTTGCCATGGACCAAGGAGCGACGGAGCTGTACGCAATCAACGCGGGCCATGATGGCAGCAAACAACCACTGGTTGATGGCGTGATTGAAGTGCTCAGCCGGACGCTCACCACGCTCACCACCCAATCATTGCTCATCGATCTGGATCGGGCGACGCGGGAAACAGCGGTTGATCTGCACCACATACAGGTGCGTTTTTCAGAGCCGGTCTCCTTCCGCGATTTCAGCAAGACCGGGGCCATGGTGCAGGAAGGGTACGACGCGGCCAGGGCCTATCTCGCCGCGCCACGACCCCGCTCATTGGCACCGGCCACTACCGCTAGTAGCTATGGGGAACAGGTGGGCGCGGCACGCGAATATATTCCGCCCCATTTGCGCCAGTAACATTGGCCATGCCTCGCTTCACCACAACAACTGCCCGTTGGTGGCTCGTGGTGCTCTCGCTCATGGTTGGGTTGATGGCGAGTTGTGACAGTTCGCCCTTCCCGCCGCCAACATCGGCGCGGATTGTGCCCACTGCACTGGCCCCGGCCCCACCCGTACCGCAGCAAGTCTTGGCACCGGTTGCCGTGACGAAACAGCCCTTGCAGCAGCCTGCTACGTGCACGGGTCGCTTTGTGGCCCACGATCTTGAACACATCACCACAACCAGCGATGGGATCGTGCGTTCCTTTGCGGCCAATGGCGCAGGGTTAGCCGTGGGCGATCTGGATCGCGATGGCGATGCCGATCTGGTACTTGGCGCTGAACATGGGTCCAATCAGATCTTTTGGAACCTGGGTGCATTGCGGTTTCAGCGCATGCCACTGGGCCAAGGGCCAACCCGTGCCATCACAATCGTTGATCTAGACGCCGACGGCTGGCGTGATCTGGTGATGACCTCGCAGCGAGGGGTGCTGAGCTATTGGCACAACGAAGGCAATCAACAGTTTGTGCGCCAGGTGCTGCCGGGCGTTGCCGCGCCAGCCTATGCGATCAACTGGGGCGATCTCGATCGGGACGGTGATCTCGACTTGGTAACCGCTACGTATGACGCTGGCTTTCTCACCGACATCGGCAACGAATACCTCTTTGCCGATCAGGCGGGCGTCTATCTCTATGAAAATCGCGCCGGCAACTTTCGCCCCACGCGAATTGCCAGCAATGCCCAGGCATTGGCGCTGGCGCTCTGGGATGTGAACCGCGATGGTTGGCTGGACATCTGGGTGGGCAACGATTTTGCCGTACCCGATTATCTCTGGCTCTGGCAGTCGACAGAGTGGCAGCGCGTCGATCCATTCAGCGTCACCGCATATAGCACCATGAGCCTGGACGCGGGCGATATCGACAACAATGGCACGGCCGAGCTGTTGGCCGCGGACATGAGCCCCTATGCAATTGATCCCGCAACCCTGGCACAGTGGCTGCCGGTCATCAGCCGCATGGAGGAGGGGGCGCGGCTGGTGGACGATCCCCAGACGATGACCAATGCGCTGCAGGTGCAGCGGGGCAGTGGATGGCGCGAAGAGGCCACCGCCCGCGGCATCGGTGCCACCGGCTGGAGTTGGACGAGCCGCTTTGGCGATCTGGACAACGATGGGTATCTCGACCTCTATGTGGTGAATGGCATGATCGAGCTGGGCACCATGGGCCATCTGCCGAACCACGAATTGATCGAAGAGAACCAGGCATTGCGCAATGACGGGCGTGGCTATTTCGAGCCGATGCCGAGTTGGCAGCTCAATTCCACCCGCAGCGGCCGCAGCATGGCAATGTTTGATCTGGATGCGGATGGGGATCTGGATATTGTGGTGAACAACTTGCGCAGTGCGGCCCAAATCTTTGAAAACCAGCTGTGTGGCGGCACGAGTCTGCAGGTACAGTTGCAGTGGGACGGTGTCCAGAACCGCGATGGTGTGGGTGCCCAAGTGCTGCTCCAGAGCGAATTGGGTACGCTCTCCCGTTGGGTGCGCGTGGCCAGCGGCTATCTGACTGGCGACTCAACGCAGTTGCACTTTGGCCTGCCGGTGCAAACAGCGGTGGATCAGTTGGAGATTCATTGGCCCGATGGGAAACAGAGCCGACTCGGGAATATACAGCTGGGCGAACAGTTGCTCATCCGGCGCTAGCAGCGGCAAGCGAGCCGGTCTGCGCAATTGACAAGAATGGGGGTTAATTGTATCTTCAAAGCACGAGTGTACACCCAAGTAATCTCGGCTCATTGACCAGCAACGGCGTGGAACGCGTTCTAGCACGGAACAGGGGTACCGAACTCATAGTTCCGGACGTAAGCAATCCCATGCTGAACAGACTGCAACGTAATTCGTTGTGAGTTTTGTTGCGGGTGTGGAGCAGCCTCTCTTCTGGGAGGGGGTCCGGAACATCATGCAATTTTGGTTACACAGTACTTACTCAGCAAAGTTGCTCCCATCTCGCGATAGGTCACTCTTTTGCAAAATCACGCCTATGTAGAGATGGTAGGTAGCAACGTGATAATCGTGTGAAATGCGACAGCAACTCTTTAGAAGCAAAATAGATGACAACAGCCATGAACACCCCATCCACAAACGCAGCAGAAAGTAATCGTGTGCAGAAGCAACCTCAGCCAAACCAGATTAATATTCTCGACCATTTCCAGCTCACGGCAGCGATCACGGCAAACCTGCCCCCCAATGTTCGGGATCAATTGTTAGAATATCTGCATGTTTGGGGCAAGGCAGAGCAGCAGTTGGCCCTGCTCGACATGCTCCGTGCGACCCACGGCTCACTGCTCTTTCTCCTCGACTATCAGGCCGCAGCGCACTATCGACAGGGCGACTATCAACAAGTATTGAATGTGGTGGAGCGCCGTCAACGCCGCAGCACAACCTTGGCCAGCCAGATGATGGAAGCCCAAGCATTGCTGGGGTTGGGTCACGAAGAACACGCGCGCGCGGTCGCCGATGACATCAGCCAGGCCTTCGCCACCAAATCAGATGCAATCTGTACGGCAGCCGAGGTCTATGCGAATCTTGGTCAGTTTGACCAAGCACGCGAGCTTTTGGAAAGTTTTCTGAAACTGCGCAAGGGTGATCTGCAAGCCACCGTCACCCTTGCCAGGCTGGCCCAACAACATGACGAGCAGGAAGTTGCGCAGACGCAGTTGCGCCTGCTGGGCGCGGGCATTTCCCCCACCATGGATGATCAGTTGCTCCAACGTTTGGCAGCGGTTTTGGATCAGAGCGATCAGCGCGAAAGTGCCAACGCCGCTCATTTGGAACTGCAACGTCGCCAGCAACTTGCCTTTGAAAAGCTCCATGCCATGCTCTCCCCCTACTTGCCCTCGGCAGATGATGTCGCAGGTGGGCTCGAGCTTCACTTTCAGCGCCACAATGGACCGGAAGCGATCAAAGTCAGTCGCAAGGAGGAGCGCAATATTCAGCTGTCCACGGTGCGCCATTTTGGCTTTGGCACGCTGCGCGACGGCCAAACCGAGACCATTGCCACTGTCTTGCGTGGGCAATCGATCTTGACGGTGATGCCCACCGGTGCCGGCAAATCACTCTGCTATCAGCTGCCCGCGCTGACGTTGCCCAACATGACATTGGTGATCAGTCCATTGATCGCGCTGATGAAAGATCAGGTGGAAAGCCTGCCGATCAAGGCACAGAGTCAGGCGACCTTTATCAACAGCACGCTGAGCGAAGAAGAGTTGGCCGAGCGCATGAGCAAAGTGGCTGGTGGCGAGTATAAGCTGATCTACGCCGCGCCGGAACGATTGCGCCAACGGGAATTTCTGCGTGCATTGCGTCAGGGGGGTGTTGATCTCTTTGTCATCGACGAAGCGCACTGTGTTAGCTTGTGGGGACACGATTTCCGTCCTGACTATCTCTTTGTTCAAGAGGCACGGCTAGAGCTGGGCGCGCCCACCACGCTAGCGATGACGGCCACGGCTCCACCCCGCATCCGTGACGAGATCCTGGATTATATTGGTAACGGACAGGGTGACGGACAAAGTAACGGCCAAGGCAACGAACGACCCGAGGCGGAAGCGGAAGAGAACGCTGCCATTGCGCGTCAAAAGCCGCAAATTCTGGCCATGGATATCTTTCGCAACAATTTGCATCTGTCATCCGTGCACTTCCACAACGAGGAAGAGAAGCTGGCTGCGCTGCTCAAATTTGCCACTGAAACCGAGGGCAGTGGCATTGTCTATGTCAACAGCCGCCACAAAGCCGAGCAACTGGCCTATCAGCTGCGCCAGGTGAATGTGGCAGCCGAAGCTTACCACGCGGGTTTGGAAAAACGGGGTGCCGTGCAGGATCGGTTCATGCGCGAGGAGACGCGCGTGGTCGTGGCCACCATCGCCTTTGGTATGGGGATCGACAAAGCCAACATTCGCTTTATTGTCCACTTTCACCCGTCCCGCAGTCTGGCAGCCTATTATCAGGAAGTGGGGCGTGCCGGACGTGACGGCAAACCAAGCCAAGGGGTACTCTTCTACAGCAACAACGACTGGGCGAATCTACGTCGTTGGGCAAAGGCCGACGAGCATAGCATTGAATTTCTGGAAAAGGTCTATGCCGCCATTGCCGCGCAGTTGGGCATGCTCAAGCGAGAAGAGGATACGGCAGAAGAGGCCGCCACAGACGACGACGTGGACAGATCACTGGCCGCGCCGGTTGATCAACATTCGGCCGACAAGGTAATCCGCGCCGCAGAATCCGCGCTCGGTCCGGTTGAAATTCGTCGGCTACAACAGGTGCTCAATACGGACGAAACCACGGTGCGGGTGGCGATCAGCATCTTGGAGCGCGCCGGGCTAATCGATCGCACCTTTGACTTTCCCCAGGATCTGGTGGTGGGTGTGGCACGGGGTATTGCCGCCAAAGCCAAACAGGATGAAGAGTTTGCCTTCCTCTTGCAGGGGTTGGCCTTGCGCCCGGGCCGGAGCGCCAGCTTCAAAACAGTAGACATTGCCGGGTTTCTGGGGTGGCCACTCGATGAAGTGGAAGGCGGGCTGCTTGATTGGCAGGCCAAGGGCTGGCTCACGGTCAAAGGTAGCCACCGAGCCATGTTGATTGAGTTGCCCCCCTGCCCAGACGATCTGCAAGAGCGGCTGCAGCGGCTCATTGACCAATCGGCGATCATTGCTCAACGTCGCATTGACGACATCATTGGCTATGCAACGGCAGAGAGCTGTCGGCACGGTTACATCAGCGCCCACTTTGGCAGCCCACCGCGTACCAAATGCAAGGTTTGTGACAACTGCACGGGCATTCGCCCGGAAATGCCCGAACGCCCCGACATTCCTCTGCTGGCTCCCGACGACGCCGACATCGAGCCGATGATTATCGACTGTCTGGTCAGCTTGCCAAAGCCGGTGGGGCGCAGTGGTCTGGCACGCGTGATGACGGGCAGCCTGCGTGCGCCAGTGACCGCGGACAAAGCTCGCCACTTTGGGCAGATGAAATCGTTGGGCGAATCAGGGGTGATGGGCTACATTGACGATCTGCTGGAGGATGGTCGGTTGCGTCAATATGAGCGGCAAGGGTATAACGTATTGGCCCCCACGGTCAAAGGCCGGACGCAAGCCGAACTCTGGTTGGCCGAACATCCCGAATTGGCGGCATATGGGGACGCGCCGGTGGTGGATGAGAACGCGCCGGCCGAGGAAACTTTGCCAGCCGAGGGCGATAAGTATACGGCACTGCAAAAGGCGCTGTGGCTCTGGCGACGCAATAGCGCGGCGCAGCAGGGCCAGCCGCCCTATGTGATCATGAGCAACGAATTGATGTTGCGCATTGCCGAAACGCGCCCCCAGAGCGAGGAAGAGCTAGCGGCATTACCAGGCATGGGCGAACAGCGGCTGCAACACTATGGTCCCACCATTCTGGATCTCGTCAAGCTGAACCCACACCAGGATGGGGATGAGCAGCTGATGCAGACTCAGCGTAACATGCAAGCGGAAGCCATTGCCACGGCCAAGGAAAAAATTCAAGCCAACACGTCAGCCGTGTCGCCGCGCGTGGAAAAGCAGATCTACATGAAACTCCAGGAGATGCGCCAGAAGAAGGCCATTAGCGAACGCAGCAAGCCCTATCTGATCGCAAGCAACACGATTCTCAAGGCCATTGCCCAAAACGCGCCCAACAGCGAAGAGGCACTCGACTCGATCGTCGGCTTTCGCAGCTGTGGACTCAAAGAGGATGCCGCCACCATTGCCCGTGAAGTGCAACAGATCCTGGAAAAGCACGGCGAGGGCTAGGGTAACCTGAGAGACGAAGCAAAGGGCCGGGCTGAACACGAGCTTGGCCTTTTTCGATCCACGTACAATTTCATAAAAAGCGCATATGGAAAGGGCACTGCCCATCCTTGGATGAATCCCCTGGCTAACAAACAATGCCGGCGTTGTAGCAGGGCACCGTCACACATGGCGGTGCGGATCCCAAAACATCAGTGAATCTAATCAGTAGTCGGGATTAGGATTTCTCAGCATCCAGATCATGATCACAAAATCTTGGTTACACTGCATGGATTACATGCGTACCCTACAGTGTTTTGGGTATGACGTTGGTTGAGCTTGTCGAAGCCGTGCACGCCTGCGACAAACTCAGGCGGCGAATATTAAATACCACAGGTATACTGTACTGGTTGCTGTACCCATTTTATCTGATTCCAGTGTAGACTGAACGTTGACAGCATTGATGTCAGTTCATTGTCTGCTTGGCTATCAGCTAGATGTCATGGTTGTCGTTGACAACGGTGTATAGTGGAGACATGCAAGCTATGCAAATGGAGCTCCTGGCAGCGCCAGGAACGAGCAGAATCCAATCTTGAAAAAAGGAAGGATCATCATCATGGCATCACTTTTAGAGAAAGTCTCGACCCTGATCTCTGCCAATCTGCACTACATGGTGGATCAGGCGTTGAAGAGCAACAGCCTCGCGGTCATCGATCAATATATTCGACAGGTAGAGACCAATCTGGCTGATCTGGAAGATGCCGCGGCCACGGTGGGCGGTGAAGTGAAAACGATCCGCCGTCGGTTGTTGGAACATGAACAGCGCGAAAGTGAAATCGATCGGGCCATCGATGCGTTTCTGATGGAGGGCAATGAAGCCGCCGCGGTGGCCGCGCAAAGTCGCCTCAACAGCGTCCAGCGGTTGGTTGCCACGTACCAGGAACAGGTGGAACGGCAGCAGACAGAGTTTCAGAAACTGCTCGATGCCAAGGTGAAATTGGAAGCGCGGCTGGCCACCATGAAAAGCGAGCGCGAAGAGTTGCAAGCCCTGCTCGAATTGGCCAAGAGCAAAGAGACCACCGTCAAGGCCATGCAGAGCCTTGATGATCTGATGGGCTCGGGCGATAGCGACATCAAACGGATCGCCGAAAGTGTCTATGCCCGCCTGGACAAAGCCACCACCGCCAGCGAAATGCGTGCGTCCAGCCTGGATGAACAGATGGATGATGTGTTGGAAAGCAGTGTGCTGAAGACACAGTTGGCCGAACGCAAAAAAAAGCTGGGGCTCTCCTAACGTGATGCCAATTGCACATTGGCACGGTTGTACCAGCCCGACCGCTCCCCGTGTGACACCAAATGCGGGGAGCGGGTCTCTGAACCACGCAGTCAATCAAGCAGAGAGAATGCACGAGTAATTCGATGGAGCGAACTCGACTTATCTTTATCAGTATCGTTGCCGCGGCAATTGTAATTGTCGGGGCTTCCCTGCTGTTGAACCGCGGGGGCGATAACAGCGACGGCGCCTTTACGCTGGAGCGGCCAGAAGCAGTAACCATTCGCGTCCTGACGGCTCTGCCCGTGGAGCCTTGGGTGCGTGGCGCGGCGGAACGCTTTAACGCCGCGGAAACAATGGTCGATGGGGCCGTGGTTGCAGTGGAGATTGTCACGCTGGACGGCTTGACCGCATTGGGCCGCTGGGATCGCAATGAATATGGCGCGCTGCCAGCCGATATGCGCCCGGAGGATCTGGATGAGGCCGCCCGCGCCCAACTCGACGACTTTCCCACTGCCTGGATTCCCGACAGCCGCTATCTGGTTGAATTGGCCAACGCCGCGTACAAAGAGCGCCTGGGGCGGGATGTCTTTTTAACCGATGGCGAATATCGCGCCCGTCCCGTTGCCATCAGCCTCTTTACATGGGGTGTCTACGAGAGCCGTGGCAAGGTGCTGGAAACTCATTTTGATGAAATTGATTGGGGCACGATCCACGATGCGGCCATTGCCAAAGGCGGCTGGCCCGAATTGGGTGGTGATGCCAGTTGGGGCTATTTCAAATTGGTGGTGCCCAACCCCAGCAAAAATGTAGGTGGCCTGGCCGCGATGATTGCCATGGCTGGCGAATATTATGACCGCACTGACATTGGCGTTGAAGATATTACCAATCCCGATTTTCAGGCCTGGCTGGCGGAGACCATGGGCGCGGTGACGGACATCAGCGGCGGCAGCGCGTACACGGCTGAAGACTTCGCCCTCTTTGGCTACAGCGTGGGCGATGGGGGGCAACTGCTGGAAAGCGATCTGTTGCAGAACATGCAGGGCATCGTCACCCGTTGGGAAGACCCGCTGCGCATCTACTATCCCGATTATGTAACGTGGTTTGATTTTCCATTTACCGTCTGGGTGGGGCCAGAGACCAGCGCGCTGGAAAAGAACGCGGCGCTTGCCTTTCAGCAATATCTGTTGAGTGAGAGCGAACAGCAGGCGGCCCTCGCCCACGGGCTCCGGCCCGCCAATCCCAACGTGCCCGTCGATGCCACTGCCGAGAGCCTCTTCGTACAGTGGGAAGAGCGGGGGGTACAGGCGGTCGTCCCACGCACGTCGGCCATGCGCAACCCGGATCGGGATGTGCTGTTGACCCTGTTGCGTTGGTTTGATCTGAACATGGCGCAGTGAGGTAAAAGTGGCTGATAAAAAGCAAGTGGCTAAACGAAAGCAACAACGGTTGATCCTCATCCTGGCGGCCAGTGCCGCGGTGGTGGGGCTGCTGCTCTGCACCATCTTTGCCGTCACTGTTGGCAGTTGGCTGGGCAATCGCTTTGGCGGTGACGCAACGGTCGCGACCGAACCCGAGCGGCTGACGTGGCACGCAGAGAGTGCCGTGCTGACAATTGCCACCTCCCCACTCATGGCACCGGTGTTGGAAGGCGTTGCCACGACATTTAACGAGCAAGCGCGGGAGACAGCTGATGGTGAAACCATGCAGGTGCAGGTGGTAACGCTGGAACCGGCCAAGATGATCGCGGCCGCGCTTGAACGGCCCGACTTTCAAGCCATCTCCCCCGACAGCACGCTCTGGCTCGAACAGCTGGAAGCAGATTGGCAAGCGCAAAGCGAGCAGTCGAACCGTGGTACCGAGGACGCGACGAGTGTGGTACCGGTGGGGCAACAGCGCACCAGTGGACAGATCCGCTACGCGGTGAGCCCCGTTGTGATCGTTGCGTGGGAAAACGTCGCGCGTGAATTGGGTTGGCCCGCTGCCCCCGTTGGATGGCAGACCATCCAACAAAAGGCAACCGCGGATCCCGAATTCAAGTGGAACCACGCGAGCACCAACACTGCAAGTGGCCTCTTGGCCACCCTGGCCGAGTTCTACGCCGGTGCCGGCCTGACCCGCGGCCTCACCGCCGAAGCAGCCACCCGTCAAGAGACACTCGACTATGTGGCCGCGGTGGAGAGTACTGTCCGTTTCTATGGTGAAGGCGAGGCCGCGATTCTGCAACGGCTGGCAACGGAGGGGAATGCGTTTCTCGATGCGTTTGTTGCCCAGGAACGAGTGGTGATCGAGTGGAACCGTCAGCAACCCGCGGAACGGCTCGTCGCGATCTATCCGGCGGAAGGAGCGTTGTGGACGGATCACCCATTGGCATTGTTGGAACTGGGCACCCCCCACGACGAGCTGGCTGTGACTGACAATCAGCGGCTCACCTATCGCGCATTCACCGACTATCTGTTGAGCGCTGACGCACAACAAACATTCCTGAACGCAGGCTACCGACCAGCCGATCTGCAGATCGATCTGAGCGGCGCGGGTAGTCCATTTGCCAACACCGATGCCGTGGATTGGCAGCAACCGCAGACGACCTTGCAGATGCCTTCCCCCACGGTGATCGAGGTGGTGCGCAACTCTTGGTACTACACGAAGCGCCCCACCAATGTCTATCTCGTGGTCGACACAAGCGGCAGCATGGCAGAGGGCAACAAACTACCCCGAACCCAGGAAGCGCTGCGTGCCTTTCTCGCCCAGATCAAGGGGGAACGGGATCAGGTGGGGCTCGTTGAATTCGCCGATGGCATCAAACGCTTTACGCCGCTGCGACCATTAGATGACCAGACGCGCGCAGATCTGAACGCACAGATCGACCAGATGAACGCCACCGGTGGCACAGCGCTGCTCGATGCCACCTACGATGTGACCAACGATCTGTTGGCGCGCGGCGATGCCGCAGCAATCAATGCAATCGTGGTGATGACCGATGGCCAGGAGAACGAAAGCAGCCGGTCACTGGCAGCCATTGAACAATTGCTCGCCACAGAATCGCAAACACAGTTCGTCATCTTCACGGTCGCCTTTGGCCAGGACGCAGACGAAGGATTGTTGCGGCGTCTGGCCGAGATCGGTGAGGGACAATTGCGCCACGCCGATGAGACGGAAATCGAAGAACTCTACCGCATTATCTCAACCTACTTCTAAAGGCTGTTTTGCCAAAGTGGTAACCATGTCAACCATTCGCACGGAGCTACAAGATCAGGCCCAAAGCACCATCCTGCAATACGCCCTCTTTCGCTGGGAGAGTGGTGTGGTGGTGGCGCTGACGATTCTACTCTTCTTTTTGTTGCGCCGCCCCTTCTACTGGTGGCCCCCTTTTGGCTGGCCCCTGTTGGGTCTGGTGGCGCTGACGCTGCTCGTCTATTCCAGCCTCAATGATGCCGAAACCAACGCCCGTGTGCTCCTCGATCTCTTTCAAGCCCAGTTCGATCCGCGTGCCCTTCAGGATTCAACGTTGCGCAAAGATGTGGAGAGCGCGCTGGAATATCAACGGCGGATCGAGCTGGAGGTGCAGCGCCAACGTGAAGGGCTGATCCGGGAGCGGCTGGAAGGCACCGCGCACCAGATCACCGATTGGCTGAGCAACATCTATCAGCTGGCCCAACGCATTGACCGTTATCGGGCTGATGATCTGCTGGCGCGGGAACAACAAGAGCTGCCCACGGAATTGGCCGGACTGACCGCACGCCGCAAGCTTGAAACCGACCCCGTGCTTCAGGCCAAATTGGATGAGGTGATCACGAGCAAGGGCAATCACTGGCAGTCGATTCGCGAGTTGGACGCACGCATGAAACAGGCCGCACTGCAGCTGGAGCAGAGTCTAACTGCACTGGCCACCGTCTATAGCCAGATCCAGCTGATCGACGCGCAGAGCATTAACAGTGGTCGAGCCGAACGGCTGCAGGACGACATCCGCGAACAGGTTGCCAGACTGCACGATCTGGTGACGAGCATCAACGAAGTCTATGGTAACGGCGGGGTCAGAGCGTGAGTGGTGTCAGAGCGTGAGTGCCATCCTGCTACCCAACAGTGTGGGCCCAAGTCAGGTTCACCTGGATGTGAACACAACGCCAACAAGTCAACGATAACAAACCAAAGATAACAAGCAAGCAATGTATAGACAACTTTTTTCTTTTCTGTTGATTATATTGTCCCTAGTGCTCCCGGCCTGTGGTAGCGACAACAACGCGCCAACCAGAGGGGATGCCATCGTTTTCGTGGCGGTGCCGCTCAGTGGCTTTCAGGCTAACGGGGGACAGACTGTGCTCGGCGGTGTACGGCTGGCCGCGGCCGAGCTCAATCGCAACGGCGGGCTGTTGGGCCACCGCGTGGTTGTCCGCGCGTTGGACGACGAATCTGACAGTGAAACCGCGGTCGCGCAGGTAGCCGAGATTCAGGCCGCACTCGACGGCGGTGAGCAGGTGCTCGGCGTAATTGGCCATTTGAACAGCGGCCAAACGTTGGCGGCCATGACAAACTATGGCGAGATGCCCATTGTAGTGATTACACCGACGGCATCGGAAGAGAGCCTGACTGCACGGGGCTACACCAATTTCTTTCGGATCAATGCCAACGACGCGATACAGGCTGCGGTCGACGCCGAGTTTCTGGTGGTAACCCTGGCCGCGCAACGCATTGCCATCTTGCACAACGACACACCGTATGGTCAAGGATTGGCGGCTTCGCTGGCAGCGGAAGTGCGAAATTTGGGAGCGGAGGTGGTGCTCAACCTGGAAGTTGCCGAGGGGCAGGCGCGCTACGTCGATGAGGTGGCACAGTTACAGGGGAGCAATGCAGATGCCATCTTCTATGCCGGCTATGAGATCGAAGCGCCCTACCTGCGCGCCGAGCTGATTGAAGCAGGCATCGAGATGCCCATGTTGGCGAGCGATGGTGCTTTTTTGGCCGCCACCATCGACGAAGCGAATGGCACGGCAGAGGGCATGTACGTGAGTGCCTTTGCACCAAGCCCACGCACAATTGTTGATGAACAATGGTTCGAAGCCTATCAAGCCGTTGAATATCGCAACCCCGACACCTACTCGGTGAATGGTTACGTGGCCATGCAAGTGTTGGCTGCGGGGGTACAACAGGCCGATTCGTTGGGAGCCACGGCAATTGCAGAGGCGATTCGCAGCGAAGCCACGGCAACATTGGTGGGTACGCTCCGCTTTCACCCTTCAGGCGATCTGCAAGAGCCGCAGATCTGGATCTACCAGGTGGTGGATGGCGAGTTCCGGCAAGTGGAATAACAATGCCGGTGGCCCGGATTTTTGCGTGGATTTAAAAGCGCATATAATGGCCGATGAAATTGACGTGCATTCAACAACTAGAAATGAACAAATCATGCTTTCAGCAATCGAAGCACTCGAACGTCTCCAAAAAGGCAATGAACGCTTTGTAAACGAACAGACACTCAATAGCGAACTTTCCAGCCAAACTCGCCGCAATGCCGTCGTGGCAGGACAGGAACCTTTTGCCATTATTCTGGGTTGTTCAGATTCGCGCGTGCCCGCCGAGATTATCTTTGATCAGGGAATTGGCGATCTTTTTGTAATCCGGGTGGCGGGCAATATTGTCGCCCCTTCTCACATTGGCAGCATTGAATTCGCGGCGGAACAGTTTGGGACACGCTTGGTCGTTGTCCTGGGACATTCGAAATGCGGTGCAGTTTCGGCCACCATCGAAGAGTTACGCCGTGCTCAAGCCACTCGTTCGCCAAATTTGCGCGCCATCGTCAACTACATTCGCCCCTCGGTCGAGCAGCTGCTCGAAACCGACCTGCGCAATGACCAGGATCAACTGATCCACCATGCGGTGCGGGCCAATGTTCGCGCCTCTGCCAATCATCTGCGCAACGGTTCTCAACTGCTCGAAGGGCTCATCCGGCAGGACAAGCTGTTGGTGGTGGGGGCGGAGTACGCGCTGGAGACTGGGCGCGTCACCTTCTTTGATGGTCTCCCCGATTCATTCGAAAGTGTGGCGGGTTGACCTCCATCTGATCTTCCCCCCGATTGCTTCTACCGACCATGGCTAGGCCGACAAATTCAGATCGCGCGTTTTGTAATGTTGATCCGACAGCGCGGCCAGTTGGGCCGCGGCCTGCTCCGCGGTGATGTCACGCTGGGGGTTGCCCAGCATCTCGTAGCCGACCATAAATTTTTTCACCGTGGCTGAACGCAGCAATGGGGGATAGAAATGAGCATGCAGCTGCCAATGGTCATGCACTGCGCCATCCGTCGGCTGCCCATGCCATCCCATTGAATAGGGGAAGCTGGTCTCGAAGAGATTATCGTAGCGCGTCAACAGTCGCTTGAGTAGCGCAGCCAGCCCATCCCGTTCAGCCGACGTCAGGTCGGGCATCTGGCGCACGTGACGCCGGGGCAAGAGCACTGTTTCATAGGGCCAGACAGCCCAGTACGGGACCAGGGCCACCCACTCCGCATTCTCCACCACAACACGTTCCCGCGCATCTAATTCAGCCTGTAAATAATCGAGTAGCAGTGGCCGCTGCTGCGTCGCGTAATAGTTTTTTTGCTGTAGATCTTCCTTGGCCGGTTCCTGGGGCACGGTGTGATTGGCCCAGAGCTGCCCGTGCGGGTGGGGGTTGGAAGAGCCCATGGCCGCGCCTTTGTTCTCGAAGATCTGCACATAGTTGACATCGGACAGGCTGCCCAGCTCGATCACCTGCTCGGCCCACAGATCCACAACCTGCCGAATGGCCGAGATTTTCATTTCGGGCAATGTCAGATCGTGGCGGGGGCTAAAACAGATCACTCGGGCGCGGCCCGTCTCGGCCTGGGCCTGAAAAAATTCCCCCTGCGACACATCACCCCGCGGGCCAGCGGGCAACAATGCCGCAAAATCATTCTCAAAGACAAAGGTGTTTTCATAGTGGGGGTTCTGCTTGCCCCCCGCGCGCTCGTTGCCGGGGCAGAGATAACAGGTCGGGTCGTGGGCTGGGCGGTTGTCGGGCGGCAGCTTTTCCACCTGCCCTTGCCAGGGGCGCTTGGTGCGGTGGGGCGAGACGAGCACCCATTCGTCGGTCAACAGGTTTTTGCGGCGGTGGGGATGCTCGGTTGGATCAAAGTTGGCGGCACTCTGCGTTGGCGGAGCAGCAGTCGTCATTGTTGTTCCTCCAGTGCAGCTTGGGCCAATGCAATCGCCCCCAATACGCCGGCGCGCGCCCCCAAAACGGGCGGCACAATGTAGCTGTCCATCTGCTCGATGATTTGATTCGACTGTATATAGCCATTCAGCACCGCATAGACGTTGTTGTGGATCAGCGGGAAGAGTTGCCGTTGATCCATCACCCCACCGCCCATAATAATTCGCTGTGGCGAAAGGATGCAGATGATTGACGCGATGCCATGGGCAAGATAGTGGGCCTCTAGTTCCCAGGCAGGGTGATCGGGGGGCAGATTTTCGGCACGTGTCTGCCAGCGCCCTTCCAGCGCGGGGCCAGCGGCCAACCCTTCCCAACAGTCACCATGATAGGGACAGAAGCCAGCATAGGGATCGGCGTCCCAATTGTGGGGCACCAGCATGTGGCCCATTTCGGGGTGGATGAGACCGTGCAGTAAGCGCCCGTTGACCATTCCACCGCCGCCCAACCCCGTGCCAATGGTGAGATAGACAAAGGTATCGAGCCCTTGTGCCGCGCCCCAGCGATGTTCACCCAACGCCGCGCCGTTGACGTCGGTGTCGAATCCCACCGGGATGTTGAGCGCCATACGCAACGGTCCGGCAAAGTCCGTCTGTGCCCAGTGGGGCTTGGGCGTGGTGGTGACATAGCCAAAAGTGGGCGAAGCTGGATTGGGATCGACGGGGCCAAAGGAAGCCACGCCAATTGCTGCTATGGGATGTGCGCGCTGATGCTGCCGAAAGAAGGCGATGGCCTGCTCAATATTTTCCGCTGGAGTGGTTGTGGGGAAACGAGTTTCGGCTCGAATGTCATCGGGGCCGGTACCGATGGCACAGATGAATTTTGTTCCCCCCGCCTCAATGCCGCCAAATAGTTGCATAAAATACCTCGCTCTTCAACATAACTGATACATCGATGATGCAAGAGTAATGCACCGATGATACACCGATGATCCAGTGGTAATTGTACGTTCACAACAGATGGTCTGTTCCCGGGAAGTTGCGTGCGTTCGCTGCGATTGCGCCAATGCACCCGCCAGGCGATCTCGTCTATTCCGTTGCCAACAAGATTCAGCAAAGAGACTGTTTTCTGGCACGGACACTCAGGATAGGTGGACCGGGTTGGGGGAATTTTG
This sequence comes from Caldilineaceae bacterium, assembly GCA_965228585.1. Taxonomy (GTDB): domain Bacteria; phylum Chloroflexota; class Anaerolineae; order Caldilineales; family Caldilineaceae; genus JAHBVH01. The sequence continues at coordinate 678,330 of CBDDHX010000009.1, read as the reverse complement.
TCACCGGCACCATCAGACCGAGCGCGTGATTCCCCCATCTACGCGCAGATTTTGGCCGGTGATATAACCAGCATCGTCGGCGAGCAAAAACTTGACCGTTTTGGCAATCTCCTCAACCGTACCGTAGCGGCCCGCGGGGATGCGCTGACGTCGTTCGGGCGCTTCGGGCAAGCTGCTGATAAAGCCAGGCAAGACGTTATTCATGCGGATGCCCGCGGCCGCATATTGATCGCTGTAGAGTTTGGTGAAGCTCGCCAACGCGGCCCGCACACAGCCAGAGACGGGGAAGAGTGGCTCGGGCTCGAAGACGGCATAGGTGGAGATGTTGACGATGCTGCCACCGCCCTGTCGCTCCATGATTGGCGTGACGAGCCGGGCCATGCGCACGACGTTGAGCATGGCCAGCTCCAGCCCTGCGATCCAATCCTCATCGGGAATCGCCAGCAGCTCGCCTTTGGGCACATGCCCGGTGTTATTTACCACGGCATCAACCCGGCCATAGCGCTCCATCGTTTCATCCACGAGACGCTGGAGATCGTCCACGTTGGTTACGGAGCCAGCGATCCCAAAACCATCGGGGATGTCGGCCAATGTCTCGGTTGCACCGGAGGGCGAAAGCAGGCCGATCTGATAGCCAGCCGTGGCTAATTCACGGGCAATTGCAGCCCCCATGCCACGGCCAGCCGCGGTGACGATGGCAACTTTGGTTTTCTGCATATCAGCCATTTGGGATACCTTTCTGCTGTTGTTGCAATGGTTCTGTCAGTGCGGCAAATCCTTGTTGCGACCAGCCTGCCCGATCGCCAATCTGAACGTGCAACCATTCATAGAGTGCACGAGCCGCGTCCTCGGCCCGCCAGCTGCCCCACTGTTGTTCCTGATAGATCGTGGGAATGGCAGTGGCCGCGGTGCGCTTGCCCTGCTGCCCATCGCCACTGATAAAGCTATCGATGATGACGCGCTGCCCATGGGCCAGCAACAGCTGTCCAAATTGTGCTGGCGTGGAATAGGGCAGGCACGGGCTAACGGTGATCTGCACCTGTAGCCCGGCGGCACGGGCAGCTTGCACTGTTGCTAGCCGACGCGCAATGGCCGGAGTGGTTGGTGTCACTTGGCGGCGCACCTCGTCCCGGTCGGTCTCCACGGTAAAATTCAACCAACAGCGTTGGCCCAGGGCAGCAATGCGTTCAAAATCATCTGCCACCAGCGGAGAGCGGGTTTGGATGATGAGTAGGCCCGGTGGCTGCTCGATCAGGGCATCTAGGCAGGCACGGCTCAAGCGCCACTGACGTTCCGCACCCTGATAGGGATCGGTGGCACTGGACATGAAGATGGCGGTGGTTGCCAGCTGATCTCGCTTGGCCAGACGCCGGAGCTCTTGCTGCAGCTTCTCGGCAATTCCAATGCGCGGGTGAACGTAGTCGCCCCAAGGCACCTTGGGCTTGTGAAAGCGGTGGACGCTGAGTCCTTTGACATAGCAGTACTCACAGCCAAAGCGACAGCCGATGTAGGGCTGCAACGTATGGGTGAAGCCAGCCAAAAAGCCGCCGGTTTTGGTCAGCGCGGCACTAGCCGGGCGCGGTGACCGAACGACATGCTCATCGGACACGCAGTTGCCAGACATGCTATTCCTGAGCCAGCCAGCTTTCCAGCTGCGGGCGCGTTGTGGTCCAGTCGCCGTGAACAATACCAGCGAGACCCAAGGTGCGAGCAGCTTCCACGTTGGCGGCCAGATCGTCGATGAAGATCGCTTGTTCGGGATAGGCATTCAACAGTTCCAGCGCCAGCTCGAAGATGGCGGCGTCTGGCTTGAGCAGGGCAACTTCATTGCTCATCACCACCAGATCGAACTCTATTAATTCGGGAAGATGTTCATCCAGCCAGAGAACATGTGCGGCATTGGTGTTGCTGATGATACCAACCGTAACATTGGGGCGCCGTTGCAATGTGACGGCATAGGCCAGTGCCTCCTCATTGCGCTGCAGCCCGCTGGCGTATGTTTGCACAAATTTGGGGAAGGATTGGGTGTAGCCCAACTCTTGCACCAAGCGGTCGTGAAACGCTTCGGCAGAAAGCGCACCCACCCCAAAATCAGCGGATGTCGCTTGCATCCACGTCGTAACCAACTCGGGTTCACTGGAACAGTATTCAGTAATGGCGGCAAGCGTCCGCTGATGCTCATAGTCGACCAGCACTCGCCCCAGATCAAAAAGGATGGCTTTCATCTCGACACTTTATATTTCTATCATGATGTTACGTCATGATTTTTCTATCATGATTTTTCTGTTGTGGTTGCCTGGTTGTTTGCAGTGGATGATACCACAGAGCAAAGGGAATTTCTATTTCTGCGCCTAAACTTTCGGCAATTCAGAACAGCTCTGTATACCCGCGTGTGGCGACGGGTAGCGGCGGGACACGCGGAGCCTTGTATGCAGTCGCTGGACTGGGAGCACCGTGCAGTCGGAAGCGAGCCGCAGGCAGAAGTGCCTCCTCTATCACCGATTAACACATGGTATATAACACATGGTACAGTCGCCCCAGTGAAGATGGGGTCACATGAGTAAGCAGAGCCATTCGCGTGGGGGCATTCGCTTGCGGGTACCCAGGAGGGACAGTCGATTTCCAAAACTCTTCTCAAGCCTGCTTGGTACAGGGTAGCTTGCACTGTTTTGGATGTAACGCGTTCGGGGAAAGCGCCAGAAGCTGTTGGTTTCCCCGAATGACTCGGTCATTCATGGGCATCGGGGCTGGCTCTGGTGAACGTACGCAACATAAGCAATTAAGTTGACGACAAAGCGCCTCATCATGTATCCTTGGATGGAAGTTTCGTGAATCGCATGTTTGAGATGCGCTGTTCATCGATCTAGCCAATTTACTATCTAGTCAATCTACCTATCGTGCGGTTGGCTTGAAAGCGGTGCTTTTTCTTTTGGCCAAAGTACCATTTTCAAACAGGACTCACTTGGGTTTAAAAAGTACGCACACAGAGTTAACAATCACGTGTCTATCTTTGTTATTCACCTTGCCCTACTCGCCTGCACCGGTCTGTTGCTATGGCTCATCCGCTCCCATCGCTTTACCTTTGCCGGCTGGCTGGCAGCGATCCCTCCAGCGATTGTCACCGGTTGGCAGCTGCTGCAACTAGGTCCCATCAGTCACGGAGAAATTCTCACCAGTGAACTCATCTGGTCACCGGCGCTGGGTCTGACTCTCAGCTTTCGGCTCGATGGACTTTCCCTCTTTTTTGGGCTGATCATTACCGGCATCGGGACAGCCATTGCGCTCTACACCGCATACTACTTCGAACAGAATAATCGGCAAGGCTACTTCTATAACTTGCTCTTTCTCTTCATGGCCAGCATGTTGGGCCTGGTGTGGGCCGATAATCTGCTGGCGCTCTTTGTCTTTTGGGAAGGCACGAGCATCACCAGCTTCCTGCTGATCTCGTACAAACACGAAGACTCAGAGGCCGAAACTGGTGCACGCACGGCTTTTGTGGTGACGGGCCTGGGCGCGCTGGCAATGTTGGGCGGTCTGGTCTTGTTGGGCCAGAGTGCAGAGAGCTACTCGCTCAGCGCCATTTTGGCGACCCCCGATCTCAACCAGGCCCCCTATTACACGGCAGCCGTTATTCTGATCCTGCTGGGGGCCTTTACCAAGTCAGCTCAATTTCCATTTCATTTCTGGCTGCCGGGGGCAATGGCCGCGCCCACGCCGGCCAGTGCCTATCTGCACTCGGCAACGATGGTGAAGGCGGGCGTCTATCTGTTGGCTCGGCTGCACCCGGCACTACATGCAAGTGATCTCTGGTTTTGGGCGCTGCTGTTAGCGGGCGGTACGACCATGTTGCTGGGGGCCGTGAGCGCCTTTCGCTACTACGATCTCAAGGCGATCTTGGCCAATGCCACGCTGAGCCAGTTGGGGATTCTGGTCATGCTATTGGCCTTTGACAGCGAGGCGGCTTACCTGGCAGTCATTGTCGGGATCCTTGCCCATGCGCTCTACAAAGGGCCGCTCTTTATGTTGGCAGGTATTGTGGATCACGCCATGGGCACACGAGACCTCCGGCGGCTGGCCCATCTGCGGGCGATTATGCCGTGGGTGACGGTGGTGGCGATCCTGGCGTCGCTCTCGATGGCCGGGCTGCCCCCCTTCTTTGGTTTTTTGGCCAAAGAGACTTTGCTGGAAGTCTTCTATCAATTTGCCAACCACGATCAGGCGCTGATTGGCTATGTGGGCATGGCCGCGGCGGCGCTGACGGGTGCTCTCTTTGTGGGCTATAGCCTGCTATTGTTGTGGGATCTCTTTTTCCGCGCCCAAGGGGCCATCGAAGATCCAGCACATCTGCATCATGCTCCTTCGTTCTGGTTCGTCTTTCCCGCGCTGCTGCTCGTGATCATCGGTACCCTGATTCCATTGACGTTGCCTTGGGTGGGAAAGGCGCTGCTGATCACACCGGCGGGCGCTGTTGCTGGTGAAACGCTTGACACCTACCTGAAACTTTGGCATGGGTTTACTCCGGTCCTTCTGATTAGCCTCGCGGCCATCGCGGCGGGCGGCGTGATCTTTTGGCAGCGGAACGCGCTGCGTGCTGCCTTTGATCATGTGCCCGCACAGCTCGATGGCAAAGCAATCTACACCTGGTCTTATCGCCAAAGCTATGCGCTGGCACGCTGGGTGACGCAGTTGGTACAGGGTGGACGGCTGGAAGGGCAGATTAGCATTACCTTGCTCGCGGTGGTGAGCATGGTCTTTTATGCACTCTTCCTCCGCGGGGGCATTGGGTTTGTGCAAATTGACCGGACCCACAGTCCCCAATTCTCCGAATTGATCCTGGTGACACTGGCCATGGTGGCAGCTGTGGTCACGGTGCGGGCAGAGCGGCGGCTCAGCGCCATTATCAGCATTGGCATTGTCGGGATCGTGGTCACGCTGGTCTTTGTCTTTTTCAGTGCGCCCGATTTGGGCCTGACCCAGTTGTTGATCGAAGTATTGACGGTGGTGCTGTTGATTTTGGTCTTCTATCGGATCCCCCCACGCGACCACCCACGGCAACCACGCCTGCGCCAAGCACGTGATATTACGATGGCGTTGCTGGTTGGCCTGACGGGTTTCGCGCTGACACTCTTTGGTGTTGCGCCAGCGTATGCCCCGCCCATCAGCGATTTCTTTTCGCTCAACGCCGTGCCGGCAGCGCACGGGGCCAACATTGTCAATGTCATCCTCGTGGATTTCCGAGGCTTTGACACCTTGGGGGAAATTACAGTATTGGCGATTGCAGCCATTGGGGGCTATGCACTGCTGCGTTCGTCACGCTTGCGTCGACTACCTCAGGGTGGTACGTCACGTTCCGAGCAAGCAAGCTCAGAACAGATGGCAGTAAAGGAGCAGTAGAGGATGCCAGAGCTATATTTACGTCTGCTGGATCGGGTATTGACGCCGGTTCTGTTGTTCCTTGCCGTTATCCTCATGTTGGGTGGACACAACAACCCCGGTGGCGGCTTTATTGCCGGTCTCTTTGCCGCGGCCGCGTTTGAGCTGCAAATTTTGAGTCGGGGCGACCGCTACGTGCGCAAGACCTTGGGGCGCTATCTCCATCCGCTAATGGGTGTGGGGCTGCTCATGGCAATTACGGCGGCGCTGCTTGGCATGCTCCAAGGGGGCTTTTTCAAAGGACTTTGGTGGGAAGGCCATCTCGGCCCATTGACGCTAGAATTGAGCACCCCGTTGCTCTTTGACATTGGCGTGTTTTGTGTGGTGCTCTCCGTCGTGACTTCCTATCTGTTGGGGCTGAGCCATGATACGGGACCAGCCACGAAAGGAAGTGACTGATGTTGGGCCTGGTACATGCAATAATGGTGGGCGTACTCTTTGCCAGCGGCACCTATATGCTCTTGCAACGCAGCCCCATTCGCTTGATTCTCGGGTTGGGCTTGCTAACCCACGGCGTCAACCTGTTGCTCTTTAGCACGGGCGGTCTGCGCAGCGGATTGCCCCCGATTATCGAGGATAAATCGACGTTTACGGGAGATATCAGTGGCTTTGTCGATCCGCTGCCCCAGGCGTTGATTCTCACGGCAATCGTGATTAGCTTTGGGGTCACAGCCTTCATTGTGGTGCTGGTGAACCAGCGCAACACGATCGTGAGCAATTCGGAGACGCGGCTGCCGGGCGATCCCTTTGCATTTGATCGCGACATGGAGCCAGCGGGTTTGGTGGAAGATGATTATGAATATCTGGAATATCCACTGGCGGAAGAGTACCGGCGGGAGCAGGCGCAACAAGCACGACAAGCGCAACAAGAATAGTTTCAGTGCGAGCAACATGACGCTTGCCAGTAGCATGGCTCTTCCATCGCTCGCGTTGCTGCCTACCATCTCTACCGGGCGCCCAGAAGACACCTGGGGAGCAACTCAGCTTCAACAAGGCTACGAAGGTATGTGAGTGTCGGGCAGTTTTCGCTGGGGATCTTGTCATTCGGTTGCTGAAGAATTTCAGGTCTCACAGGTGAATGAGTCGGCGCAATGAGCTACCATATTTTCGAAGATAGAGATTTCGATGATACAGACTTCGATGATACAGACTTCGATGATACAGACAAAGCAAAGTTGGTATGACAATTAATCCGAACTGGTTAACAATTCCCGTTGCACTGCCGCTCGTCATGGCGGCGTTGGGCCTGGCATTCTCGCGCTGGGGCTATCGCCGATCGGCGCGGTTGCAACGTGTGCTTGCGCTCATTACCACGGTGCTCAATCTGCTGGTGGCGCTGGTAATCTTTCAGGCAACGATTGGCGGCGATCAGCGCATCGTCTATCAGGTGGGTCTCTGGATCGCCCCCTATGGCATCACGGTGGTGGCCGATGGGCTCACGAGCATCATGCTGGTCTTGACAGCTATTCTAACATTGGCGATTGTCCCCTATGCCATGGGGACATTGGATCAGCGAGAGCGCATGAATTTTTACCCGCTGTTGCTCTTTCTATTGATGGGTGTTAACGGGGCCTATTTATCGGGGGATCTCTTTAATCTTTACGTCTTTTTCGAGGTGCTGCTCATGGCGAGCTTTGTGCTTTTGACCCTTGGCGGGCAAGAGGCACAGATCAATGGCGGCATCCGCTATGTGGTGCTGAATCTCATGGCGTCGATCATCTTTTTGGCGGCAGCGGGCATTGCCTATGGCACATTGGGCACACTCAATTTTGCCCATTTGGCCGCTCGTATCGACAGTGCGCCCGCTGGGGTGGGTGCACTGCTGGCGGGGCTGTTGCTGGTCGCCTACAGTAGCAAAGCTGGACTTTTCCCCCTCTTCTTTTGGCTGCCGGCGAGCTACCACACGCCCCATCCCGTTGTCACAGCCTTCTTTGGCGGGCTGTTAACCAAGGTGGGCATTTACGCGCTCTTTCGACTCTTCCCGCTCATCTTTGTCAATTATCTCATTGAATGGCAAACCCTGATTCTGACCGTTGCCGGGCTGACCATGCTCACCGGGGTCTTTGGCGCAATGACGGTCCACACGATCCGCCGTGTGCTCAGTTTTCACGTGATCAGCCAGGTGGGCTACATGGTGATGGGGCTGGGACTGGCCGCGACGGGCGATCCGGTATTGGCAGGGTTTGGCATGGCCGCGGGCATTCTCTATCTGGTCCACCACATGATTGTCAAGACAGCGTTGCTGATGGCTGGCGGCGCGGCCGAAATGGAGATGGGCAGCGGCATATTGGCATCGAACCAGCTCAGTGGTCTGGTGGGCCGTCGCCCCTTGCTGGCAGTAATCTTTTTCATTGCGGCGTTTTCACTGGCCGGAATCCCGCCATCCAGCGGCTTCATTAGCAAGTTGGGCCTGTTGCAAAATGCATTCATGGGGCAACATTGGTGGATCGCTGGGGTCAGCTTGCTGGTTAGTCTCTTCACGTTGATGAGCATGATTCGTCTGTGGCAGAGTGCGTTTACCGGCCACGCCAGCCAGCCCATCTATCCCACCGCACCGCTCGCGCATCGCTCGAAACGGTGGCTAACCCTCGTTCCCATTGGGGTCTTGGTTGCGCTCAGTCTCACCATTGGCATTCTCAGTGGCCCAGTCTTTACCTGGTCCACGGTGGCCGCCAATCAAGTGTTGGATCGAGCCGGCTACATTGCCGATGTGGCACCGACGGACGAGATCATGATGTTGGGTTATGAAAAGTAAGGCTGCAAAGCAAAGGCAACTATGAGCAGGAAACGACGAAAACAACGCCGGGCGACATCAAAGCCATCACGGGCCATAACAAAGCAATCATCAGCCGCGCAACGTACAGATGCAAAAGCACAGAGCAAAACGGTGCCAGTCTCCACGGGGAGTGCGCTGCCACTGCCGACCCAGAATCTCTATTTGATTCTATTCCTGGTCAACATTATCGTGGCCTTTTTCTGGCAGCTGATGATTCCACTCTTTGGCATCTTAGATTATCTCATTGGCTTCCTGCTCGGTTTTCTGGCAATTACCCTTTTCCACCGCCGCTATGGACGCCGAACCTATCATGTTCTCTATTTCGTCGGTTATGTGCTCTGGCAGATGGTGCTGAGCAATCTGATCATTGCCAAGCTTGTATTACAGCCCAAACCGAAGCTTGATCCAGGCATCATTGGCGTTCCGCTCACGGTCACCTCGGCGCTGGAAATCACGATTCTGGCCTCGGTTATCACGTTGACACCTGGCACCATCAGTGTAGATTTGGGTCACAACGCGGCTGGGCAGCAGGTTCTCTATATTCACAATTTAACGGTGGGCGATCCCGACCAGTTTCGCCAACGAATAAAGGATGGCTTTGAACGTCTGTTGCTACAAGCCAGCCGGGGCGCGATCGCGTAGGAGACGACTATGTCTGATCTATTTATCATGGGATTGAATCTGTTGCTCTGGCTATTGAGCATCTCGTTGGCTGTCTGTTTCATCCGACTCTATGTTGGCCCGGATGTTCCCAACCGCACCGTTGCGTTTGATGTCATTGCCATACATGCCGTGGCCATTATCGCCATTTTTGCCATTCGCATTCAAGCGCCATTTTTGGCCGATATCACAATCGTCACCAGTGTGCTGGGCTTTTTGAGCACGGTAATGTTGGCACGCTATCTTGAACAGTCTGAACAAGAAGATTAGCAAGGGTTTCACATGACTTTTTTTGAATGGTCTATCCTGACCTTGGCGACCATTGGTGTGCTCTTCATGTTGCTGTCAGCCATCGGCATTTTGCGCCTGCCCGATGTCTACGCGCGCATGCACGCCGCGGGCAAATCAGCAACAATTGGCGTTAGCTGTGTGCTGTTGGCAACTGGGCTCTATTATGAAGGGTACCTCCTCCGTATGCTCCTGTTGATCGTCCTCTTTTTCATCACGGCACCCATCGCCACCACCACCATGGCGCGTGCGGCCTATCGTACCTCGCAGAACGAGGAAAAATTTGTCTTGCGCTACGACGAAATGGCCAATCAGGAATAAGCTCGCATCCACAGCCAGCGATCCGCGCAACGTGCAATGGCTGTGAACCTATCTGAATTCCCAATGAGCTAACAGGAGAAGTACATGAGTTACGATTTCAATGCAACTGTGGAGCGCAGTGGCTCCGATAGTGCCAAGTGGCGCTTTTACGGAGATGCGCTGCCCATGTGGGTGGCGGATATGGATTTCCGTTCACCAGAGCCAATTCTCGATGCCATTCACGAGCGGGTTGATCATGGTGTCTTTGGCTATGGCGGCGAGGAGCACACGTTACAAGAGCTGCTCTGTGAACGAATGGAGCGCCTGCACGGCTGGCAAATTGAACCGGCGGATGTTCTCCTGCTGCCGGGGCTCGTCTGTGGGCTGAATGTTGTAAGTCGCGCCATTGGCAAGCGCGGCGATGGCGTACTAATCAGCACGCCCGTCTATCCGCCGTTCCACAGCGCACCGACCAACCAGGAACGCGTGCTGCAAACGGCAGCTTTGGGTCTGGAACAGAAGGGCCAGCAGTTGCGCTACCACGTTGACCAGAAGCAGTTTGGCGCCGCGATTGAATCAAACACCGAACTCTTCATCCTTTGCAACCCACACAACCCAGTGGGGCGGGCGTACACCAAGGCAGAGCTCCAGGGCTTGGCCGAGCACTGTCTGCAACACGATATCGTGGTCTGTTCCGATGAGATCCACTGCGATCTACTGTTGGGTGAGACGCAACATATCCCCTTTGCCACATTGGATCCAGAGATCGCCCAGCGTACGATCACGCTGGTGGCGCCGAGCAAAACATTCAACATTCCTGGCCTCGGTTGCAGCGCGGCCATTGTGCAGAATCCCACATTGCGCAATCAACTCAAACAGGCCAGCAGCGGCATTGTGCCCCACACCAATCTGCTGGGCATTACCGCAGCCATTGCCGCCTACACCCTATGTCAGGATTGGCACACGGGGCTGCTCGCCTACCTCACCGCCAATCGCGATTTTGTGGTTGACTATGTAGAGACGCACTTGCCCAACTTGCGCGTCACCGTGCCAGAAGCGACCTACTTGGCCTGGATCGATTGTCGGGACGCGGGTATTGACGGTGTACCCGCCAATTTCTTCCTGCAGCAGGGCAATGTTGCCTTGAACGAAGGTGGCCGCTTTGGGGAGCAAGGCGAGCAATTTGTGCGCCTCAATTTTGGCACCCAACGCTCCCGGCTGGAAGAGGGTCTCAACCGCATGCGACAGGCATTGAGTCATCTGTAATAGACGGTCCAGCTTAGCAAGCTACATCTCGCCAAGCGACTGTTGTCTCTGCTTCAAATGGCGCATCTCCCAACTGCGTGCTCTGGGAGATGCGCCATTTGCATTTACTTGAGCTGAATCGTCCACTGTCGTTTCTATTTGCCAAGTGGCCACTACACCTGCTTTACCGCCTCATTCCTTACTGCGCACAGCCATCTGTTTAGTCAGCACAACGGGCCACTTACCATGGTGTTGGCTCAGAAAATTATCTCGTTTGACATTCTCGAAGAAGTCAGCTTCAATAACAGAGACCGGTGACAACGCTAGTAGATCCCCGGCGTAAATCAGGCCACACGTATGTCGCCGCTTGCACTCAGGTTCCATGGCCGGATTACCTGCCGTGGTATTTACGCCATCCTGTAATCGTCAATTACTGTCGGTGAAAGCTGAAGGATTTGACAATGAGCCTCTACGAACGAGTTCCTGTCCTGTCGCTCGACTCAGATGCCAGCCCACGTACAAGCGCGGCGCACGCTCCAATCGATGACCTCAGCCCCTTCCAACTCATTCGCTGGATCCTGTGGGATCCACTGGCGCTGGCGCTCCATCTCACGCCGGTTACCAGCGCTGTCGATCAAGTAGCCAAACAGAATCAACAGCGGTCGTTCGCTCACTTTCTGCAAAAGGTTCTCGCGGACGGTGCACTTCGAAGCTACGTTGTTCACTTCACGTTGGCGTTTGCCTTTGCGGTTGTTTGTATGGCCGTGCTCATGGGAATCGGCGTCGCGAGTGGTCTGCTGTTACCGCCCGCCGCCCCGCTGCTAACGCTGTTTGGCACATGGATCACCTATTACCTGTTCGGGTTTCTGCTCGCGCTCGCCATGATGTCAATTGGCTTGTGGATCAACTCCGTGGCCTTCACAACGATCTGGGGATTTTATTTCGGTGTGGGCCTGCCAATGATCTTCTTTCAACTCTTCTGGCTGCAAACGCTAAACGAGCAGGAGCCCACTGGACTTTTGTTCACCTTTGGTGTGACTGCCAGCCTTCTGTTTGGCTCTCTGCTCAACCACGCCAGAAGCTTACTGCAACGCCTGGATGTAACCGGCGAGGGATTGGCGTTGTCGCAATACCTGCCATTGGTGCTACTGTTGCTATATGGCTACTTCCTGGCAAAAATGTTCTTGGCTACCAACAGCGCCACCATTGCGCCCTGGCAGATTATCAGCGCTCTCATCGTGTCGCTGGCCGTTGCCGTCGCCGCGTTCATACGCCTTGATGATTATCTGTTGGCCAGGCTGCGACTACCCGCAGCCCAAAAACTTTTCACAATGAAATCAGCGCAGGCAGTGGAAGATTTCGCACGGTCGATTCCACGCGTCTCCTACTGGGCACCACCCCAACTGACAGAGCTACTCCACCATTGGCTGGATGTAGATGAGAGCGACAGTCTGACCAATGCCCACAAACTTTGGTGCCACACCAATCTGCACGCCATGGTAATCAAATGCGTACAATCCAGCCTGGCGGACCAGCAGAACAATGACCGGCTAATCGGGCGTGTGCTACAGATCGCTGATCCCCAATACAACTGGGCGCTTGAAGAGTTCTTCGGTGCAGAGGCGGCGCTGACGTTACCGTTTGGGCTCAAGCAGCTCAGGCGGCTGGTCGCGTCGGGAGCGCAACAACAAAGAGAGCCGAACCAGCAGCGCAAACAGCTACGGCATGAATACCGGCTCGGCAGTGTGCGCAAGCTCAACTATCAAGAATCAGATGCAGCTTGGCGGGCCGCCATGGCCGGAATTCTCTACCTGCAATCCAAGCAGGCCGCCAAAGCAGCCACAGCATTCACCCGGATCCCCCATTCGGCATTTGCCAAAGAGCTGGCACTGCTCAGCCATACATTTGCCCAGTTGCTGCAAGAAGAAAATCTGGCCCTCGCTAAGCCACCCATCGTGACGCCTCCCCCACCGCCGCACCGCCGCCCAGTGAGCTGGCAAGCACTCCAGATCTTTGGGCGCATTCACCACGGTGCATGGCTCCACCAACGTTGCAATGAGTTGGAGCGCCGGGCAGTTCTGCGTGCCGAAATCCGGGATGACTTCAAAAAATTACACACGCTGCAGGTCCCACAGCCAGAAGCAGTGATCGTGGATCACCTGAAGCGCTGTTGGCGCAGTGAACTAGGTGATTGGTTTCGCAGTGGGCAACAGCCGCGGGCAGAAGAGATCGAGTCGCCCTTTATCTTTGCCAAACCGCTCACTGGCGAGACGGCATTTGTTGGGCGCCAGCCACAGCTGCAACAACTTGAGCAGTGCAACAACATAAATAATTCGCGGCCAGTTTTATTGCACGGCGCGGCCAAAGTGGGCAAAACTTCATTGCTCAATCGTTTTGCCAAAGTTGCCGAGCAGACGGTCACGCTGATTCCCGTCTACAGTGAAAGCGTGCTGCGCGGCAGCAAAATTGATCAGCAACTGGCGCTGGCGAGCTGTCAAGCCATTGCCCGGGCAGTTACGGGGCAGGTACCATCGGCCGGTGAGCTTGAGGAGAAGCTCGGCAACGATCCGCTCCATTTCTTGCAAAGTTACCTCACCCGGATCTGCACGCGCACAGAGGAACGGATGTTTGTGTTGGTGTTGGATAACTTTATCGAATTGCTGCACCCACAACAAGCAAGTGGCCGCGGTCTCATGCCCTCCCCCGCCTATGTGGAGCAGTTTCTCCAGATGCTGCATGAGTTGCTGAACAGCTTGCAAAACTTCAATGTGATCTTTGTCACCAGAAAAGAGCCAAAGAATTTCCTGCACCAGGCTCCATGGCAGCTCGATTCCCGTTTGGATGGGATCGAACCGATCGCCGTGGATAACCTGACTCCGGAGGAAACGGAACGGCTCCTGCAACATCCCACGGCCGATTTTCTGCTACGTTGTGCAACCGACGCGGTGGTGCACGTCTACCGACGCACAGATGGACGCCCCTTCCTCGTGCAACTGTTGGGCAGCCAGCTCGTCCAAGAGTACAACCAGTCGGTCCGCGCACAGCAGCCGATTGCACCTTTCTTTTTGGCCAAGGATTTTGCTCAGATCGAGCGCAGGTCAGAGTTTGTACAACAGAGCAATTGGTACGCCAGCTTGCACTGATATTCAGCAGGAGAGGCTGATTTGCTGTGCACCGTTGCGGTAGCGCTTTGGCGTGTCCGTTCACTTGCCAACAGGAGCCAGCACTGAGCTGCTTCGTCGTGCCGCGGCGAATGGCGGATCCTGCGGTAAACGAGTGCGTTGCACAGGTCTCAACACCCCAACGCCGCCCCACGATCAGGTCATCTGTGCGCTGCACACCCGCCGCGGTGCTACCGATTCACCCCTGTAACGTCTCTTCACGGGATCAAGCACTGAGCTGCTTCGTCGTGCCGCCGCGGATGGCAGAACCCTGCATAATTTGAGTTACCAACAGAGCAAAAGGCTAAATTTTTGGGGAGAGTTACAGAACAGCAGAGATAGCACAGTAGAGATATCACAGTAGAGATAGCACAGTAGCGGATCAATCACCGGGTACGGCTTCTGGCCGTTGCAGACGCCGGGCCTGTTCGCGCTGCTGCCGGTGGGTGGCCATCCAGAGCACCAACAGTGCCGCCAACAGATAGACAACAGCAGTGACACCAAAGACGGCGCGCACACTGAACCAACCGGCAATGGCCGCGGCAAAGAGCGGTGCAATGGTTCGGCCCGCCGCGGCCACACTATTCTCCAGACCATAGGTAGCGCCCTGTGTGCCCGATGGCGTCCAGAGATTGAGCAGGGCGGCCATGGGCGAAAGCAAGCCGCCAACGGCCAATCCACCTAGTGCTTGCAGGGTGATGAGCTGCCACGGAGTTGTGACAAAGGGCTGGGGCAGGTAGAGCAACGCGCAGGCAATGGCCGACGCCAACATGATCCGCTCGTGCCCCACGCGATCACCCAGACGCCCCAGATAGACACCGCTGAGCGCGCTGGCACCAGCCACCGACCCGATCATCAAGCCCGTCCAGGTTGCGGCACCGCTCTCAGAGTGCATCAGCTCGATCATAAAGAGGGCAGCGACTGGATAGATCATCATCTGTCCCAGGCTGCGCAGAAATGAGAGCGTGTAGAGACTGATCATACCCGGCGCGGCCAAGAGCGTGCGATAGCCGCCCAGCGCACTGGCACGCTTGACTTTGGCAGAGGGTCGAAAATCTTCCTCTACCCAAAAGAGCACGGCCAGGCCAGCGAGCGTTAGCAAAATGCCAGTAATAATAAAGCTCTCGCGATAGCCAAAGGCATCGCCAAGCACACCACCGATAACCGGGCCCAAGGCAATGCCACCCCAGCGAGAGAGCATGAGCAATCCCAGCGCGCTGCCCGTCTTTTCTCTGGGCGCGGTGGCTGCCACCAGCGCATTGGTGGAAGAGATCACACCGGTCACAAAGCCCTGAATCGTGCGCAGGGCCACCAGCTGTTCGGCATTTTGAACAAAGCCCATGAGGATGATCAGGATCGCGCCCCCCAGGGTGGCACGGAGCAACATTGGTTTGCGGCCATAGCGATCAGCCACCACCCCCCAAAAGGGCGAGGCAAGCATCATGGTAAACGCCTGGGTGGAAAAGACCATGCCAGACCAAAACTCTAGCGACCCGCGCGTGGCAATGCCCAATTCGCGAATGTAGAGCGGCAAAAAGGGAAAAACCAGACTAAAGCCGGCAGTGGTCATCAGCTGTACGCCAAAGAGAATATATAAATTTTTTCGCCATTGGGGCATGGGTCGGACGAACCATCCATTTCCACAAACGAACTGAGAGCAGAACCCGTGGATTCTGCTCCCATCATACCGGGATGTTTGTAACCAACCCCCTCATTATACTGCCAATGCAGTGAGGAGCGCCAACGTAATATTATAGGTCGCATGCATCAACATGCTGGTGGTGGTGTTGTGGCGCTGACGTAGATAACCGAGCAGCAGCCCAACCACAAAGACAATGAGCGTGGCAATGCTGAGCCCATAGTTGCCGTGGATCAGCGCAAACAGGAGAGAAGTCAGGATCAGGCCGAGGCGTGGCTGCAGAGCGCCGCGAAAGATCGTCTCTTCGCCCAAGGCCGCGGCCGCGCCAACGGTAAAGATGCCAAATGGTGTGGTAAAGAGGGAACCGAGCAGCTGCTCCGTCAGCTCTTCCACCCCTTGATCAACGCCAAAGTTGTACTGAACCGCGAACTGCTCCACCAGTATAATAATCGGGACCATGCCCAAACCAAGGCCGATGCCCAGCAGCACTTGTTGCCACGAAGGCACCACAATGCCAAGGCGCGCCAATGTAGTGGGCAGCGAACGCCGCGTGAGCCATCCAACCCCCACCATGGCGAGAATGGCGGTGGCGCCCTGTTGCAGCCACAGGGCCAACACTGTGTCGGTTTGCAGCCCGGCCTCGGCCTGCGCTTCCAACATGTTGGCCAAGTTTTCCAATCCGATGCCTAAATTGAACATGAGGTAGATGACAATAATCATGGCAAAGGAGAGCGCAATGGCATGAACGGGACTGTCCGGATCAATGGCCGTGAAAGCGGCGACCCCACGGCGCAGCGGCGGCAGCAACAAGAGGATCCCCACCAACGACGGCACCCAAATGCCCAACCCCAGCAGCGTAAACGACTCAGGCTGTAGCGGGATACCCACCAGCAGATCGGGTTGTTGCTCCACGAAGAAACCGGCAGACTGGATCAAGACACCAGCGACAATACCGATTGCGTATAAACTGGTCATGAGAAAATAGCTGGTGATTGCCGCGCCCCGATGTGGTTGTTCTTGTTCCCGTTGACGCTCCGCCAGATTGGCCACCACCATGATCGTCAATAGCGGGGCAAAAAGTAGTAGAATGTTAAGAAGTTCGCTCATTATCGCTTCGTATCCAGATGAATGTTTGCGCTGAATTTCGACTGAGTTGGCGCTACAAAATAGCGTGCGGCAGGTCAGCGACGCCACATGATGCTGCACTGATACCTCAACCCAGCAGGATCTATCGGGCATTGTTGTTGAGTTACAATGTTGGCACTCGCTGAGAATCGCCTGCCAAGCAGTTGGTGTAGCGGCTGCCCGGCAAAGGATGGTTCACTTGTTGAGCCAGTGAATGGTTCAACAAGACACTGTTGAGCACCACGCTCAGTTTAGCGGCAAGCGCGAGGAGATGCAAGGACTCTCGATTCCCAAACGTGTAACTTGCAGCAGAATCATCCAGACCAGTCGCCCTTGGCCAGCATAATTCGACAAAGCCATGCATTCTCCATATACTGAACCTAATTGAAGCTATGCACTATACATGCACTATATGATATGCACTATACATGTACCATATAAGGCTAACCCCAGTGTAAAGCGGAATTTGAAGTCTGGTCTTCCCAAGAGGGTGTGGATTTTACAGAAAATTAACATCTATCCTCTATGGTAAATTTTAGAGTCTATTCTGAAATTCAGTTGTGGTGCTCAGACCACCTCCAGCCAGCGACGTCGACGCGGAGAATTTCAGGACAGATACTTGGTGAGTACCCCCCCCTTTGACTGCCGAACCGGGCAGCACCGCATGGTGTAGGCGACTATCCTGGGATACCGCGTCGACGAATTGCCACAGCAGCAGAACTGTTCTACGTTCTAGTCACCTATCACTTTTGCCGCTGCATGAAGCGTGGCAACGTCTTCCTGGAAGGGGTTCAAACGGTGTTGCGATATACAAACTTCAAACTTATTGTGACCCCTTCCAGGAAGACCCGTACCACCGTAACTTGCGAAACGTGATATGTAGCCCACTTTAGATTTGATGTTGCCCACCGGTTGGGTCACAGCAAGCTCGTTTTGCTGGCGTTCCCGTACAGAGCCTCGGGCAATTCTATGGCTGCACGCTGTGTACACAAGTTGAGCGGAAGACAATTTCGACGTGGCAGGGCAGAGCGTACGGGTGAGAACACTTGCACTTTCCACCAACGACACCCACCGTGCAGCACATGCCACGACATCCCGAGGGGTTACCGAAAATGGTAGTTGAAGTGGCTTTGCGGGAGCAACAGTTGTCAACTGCGTTTTTAGGATGCGAGCCAGATATTGATGAAATGGAGAGAGCTTTATGGCAACACGCCGTAACGTAGACCAACAGAACGAAGCTGCAAGCGATCGCGCCAGCAATGAACACCCCAGCAGCAATCACAGTGGCGACAATCACAGTGGCAACAACCACAGTGGCAACAACCACACCAATTCCATGGGGAGCAAAGAGCAGCAACGCGATAAACGCACCGGCGCCACCACTATGCCCACCGTCAACAATGTGCCCACATCAGTTGCAGTGGCTGGCGATTCCCGTGCCCGGCTCTCTCCAGCAGCCAGCGAATCCACTGTCGATGAGTCTACTGGCGATGAATCCACGGCTGCGCCAATCATTCAGCCCCCCGAGCATGCCTATCAACCAGAGGTAGATTTTAGCACCCTGTCGCTGGAAGAACTCAGCACCTCCGAAGTTGTGTACAATCGTGAACTGAGTTGGCTCGATTTTAATTGGCGCGTGTTGGCCGAAGCCATGAACGAACAGACGCCTCTGCTTGAGCGCCTGCGTTTCATCGCCATTACAGCCAGCAATCTCGATGAATTTTTTCGCAAACGGGTTGGTGGTCTGAAACGACAACAGGCAGCGGGGATCGCCAACCTCACGCTGCAGGGGTGGACGCCGGATATACAGTTACGCTATATTGCGCAGGCAGTGCGACCGATGATCCAGAGCCAGAGTAATTGCCTATACGAAGATCTGTTGCCCGCGCTGGCCGAACACAATGTACGCATTCTTGATTATACCGAGCTGGATGAAAAGCAGAAGAGCACATTGCAAGGGTACTATCAGCGGGAGGTCTATCCGATTCTGACGCCACTCGCGGTTGATCCCGGGCACCCCTTCCCCTTTATCAGCAACCTGAGCTTGAGTATTGGCGTCCTGTTACACGATCCGTACAACGACGAAACCCACTTCGTCCGGGTGAAGGTGCCGCCCAATCGCCCACGTTGGGTTGCGCTAGAGACCCCCTATCATTTTGTGCCGCTGGAACAGGTGATCATCCACAATCTGCACACGCTCTTCAATGGGTTGGAGATCGTGGCCGCACATCCCTTTCGGGTGACGCGCAATGCGGCGGTGGAACGCAACGAAGACGAAGCGGAAGATCTGCTCGATATGATCAATGAAGAGCTACGCGAGCGGCGTTTTGCCCCCGTGGTGCGGCTAGAGGTAGCCGATTCGATGCCCGAGCGGATGTTGGCGATCCTGCGCAATGAACTTCACCTGGAACAGAATGACATCTACCCGATCAGAGGCTTGTTGCGTCTCGATGATTTCTTTGGTCTTGCCGATCTCAATCTGCCCCACCTGAAGTATGAGCCGTGGGTGCCCCACACGCTGGTGCGATTGGCTGGCATCGATAGCCGAACACGCCCCGAGGAGATATTTTCAGTCATCCGACAGGGCGATCTGCTGGTGCACCACCCCTATCACAGCTTTGCATCCAGCACGCAACAGTTCGTAGAGGCAGCCGCGCGCGATCCACAGGTGGTGGCGATCAAGCAGACGCTCTACCGCACCAGCGCCAATTCGCCGATCATCCGTGCGCTCATCAACGCGGCGGAACAGGGTAAGCAGATCGCGGTGTTGGTCGAAGTCAAGGCCCGCTTTGATGAAGAGCAGAATATTGAGTGGGCGCGCATGTTGGAAAATGCGGGCTGTCACGTGGCCTATGGGCTAGTGGGGCTCAAGACCCATACCAAGCTTTCATTGGCCATACGCGAGGAAGATGATGGCTTGCGCGCCTACTATCACATTGGCACCGGCAACTACAACGTTAAAACAGCCACGCTCTACACGGATCTGGGGCTCTTTAGTTGCAACCCGGAACTGGGTGCGGATCTAATGGATCTCTTTAATTTCTTGACTGGGTACAGCCGCCAGACCGATTACCGCAAATTGCTCGTTGCGCCCATTACCATGCGCACTCGATTCATCGCAATGATCAAGCACGAGACTCAATTGGCGTTGCAGGGCAAAGAGGGGCGGATTATCGCCAAGATGAATGGGCTGGAAGATCCGGAAATCGTGCGCACGCTCTATGAAGCGAGCCAAGCCGGGGTCTCCATCGATCTGATCGTGCGCGGCAACTGTCGCATCTTGCCCGGCCTGCCTGGCATCAGCGACAACATTCGGGTCATCAGCATTATCGGTCGTTTTCTGGAGCATTCACGCATCTTCTACTTTCGCAACGATGGCGATCCGCTCTATTTTATCGGTAGCGCCGACTGGATGCAGCGTAATCTCAGCAGCCGCGTGGAAGCGATCACACCCATTGAAGATCCTCGACTCCAAGAGCAGATCGATCAGATCCTGCAAGTGGCGCTCGCCGATCATCGACAAGCGTGGATCATGTTGCCCGATGGGCGCTATCAACGGCGCCAGCCCACGGCAGAGACCGACGACGAGGTCATGCTCAATGGCTCGCAGGTCGCGCTGATGCAACAGACACGTGCGCTGGCTGTACAGTTACCCACCGATCGCAGAGCAACCGGACTTTTGTAAGCTCGCGCATGGATGGAGAGACGCATGGAAAGCTTTTTGGAGCTGGAAATTGAGATCGTTGAAGTGCTGCTCATTGTCACGCTGGTGGCCATGGTGGCACGGCGCATTAAATTGCCCTACACGGTTGCATTGGTGTTGGCCGGGCTGGTCATCGCCCTGCAAAATCAGCTGCGCATTGAACTGACGCCGGATTTGGTGCTCGCGCTCTTTCTGCCTCCACTCGTCTTTGAAGCAGCCTTTCATCTGCAACTCGACAAGCTGCGAGCCAATCTGACGCCAATTCTCGCGCTGGCGATTCCCGGTGTGCTGTTGAGCACGGCACTGGTTGGCCTGCTCCTTTCGGGCTTTGGCATCTTGCCCTTGCCCGCGGCACTGCTCTTTGGTGCGCTCATTGCGGCCACTGATCCCGTTGCAGTGATCGCCGTCTTTCGAGCAGTGGGTGCGCCCAAGCAGCTCACGGTATTGGTCGAAGGGGAAAGCCTGTTTAACGACGGCACGGCGATCGTACTCTTCCACATCATGCTCGCCTATGTCATTGAAGGTACGCTCTCGCCAGTGCAAGGGGTGATCGACTTCTTCGTCGTAGCCCTGGGGGGCGTGGTCATCGGCCTGATCCTCGGCTATGCTGTTGCCCAGCTCATTGCCCGCATCGACGATTATCTGATCGAGATTAGCTTAACCACTGTGGTGGCCTATGGCAGCTATCTGATTGCAGAGAGTTTTCACATGAGCGGGGTATTGGCGGTGGTAATGGCCGGTTTGGTCATTGGCAGCGTTGGCCCACGCGGGATGTCGCCCACCACACGCATTGTGCTGATCAATTTTTGGGAATATTTTGCTTTCCTCGCCAACTCGTTCGTCTTTATTTTGATTGGCATGAATGTCGAATATGGTGAACTGTTGCAATATCTTGGCCCGGCGCTGGTGGCGGTGCTGGTGGTCCTCGTTACCCGCGTCATTACCGTCTATGGCTTGGGCAGCATTCTGCGTCTCTTCAATCGGGGGGTGGGCACGGCCTATCTACACGTAATGATTTGGGGCGGCTTGCGTGGTGCCGTTAGCCTGGCGCTGGTTCTGAGCATTCCGCTGGAAGTAGCGGAGCGACGGCAGTTGCTGGCCATGAGCTTTGGCGTTGTGCTCTTTACATTGCTGGCGCAGGCCACCACGATCCCCGCCGTTTTGGCACGGCTGGGCCTCACCAGCAAGAAACAGACGCCACTGGAATACGAGCGGATTCAAGGCGAGTTGCTGGCCACGCGCTCGGCTGGTCGCCACATTGATCGGCTCTATCAGGAAGGAGCGCTCTTGCCCCTGGCCTGGGAGACAGTGAAGCAGGAGATCGACCAAAGGCAGAACCAGCTGAGTGACCAGTTACGCGCGCTGCTGGAGGAACATCCAGAATTGCGTGATCAAGTGATCGCATTGGCACGCGTTGAGGTCTTGCGCGCGCAACGGGCGGCGCTCGATGAACTCGCGCGCGAGGGGTTGTTGAGCGATGAGGCACTGAGTGAACTGGAAGCCGAAATTGACACAGCCCTGGAATCACCGTCAGAAGCGAACATCGCCAACGGCATCAAGGCGGCACAGGGGTAACCAACTTCTACCCACTGGTGCCTCCCCTGTGCACTGCACACTTCTACACGCGGATGATTCTCAACAACCTAACTCATGTTACGCAGGGCTCTCTCATTCTGAGCAGAAACGACGAAGACCCACTGTTGTGGGGGCATTCGCTTGTTGGGCGAACAATCGCCTTCCAGAATTATTCTTGACCCTATTTGGTACCGTGCAACTCGCATGGTTTTGGGTTGGACGCATTCCGGGAAAGCGCCAGGCGCTGTTGGGTCGCCAGAATCGCGAGGACGTTTTCTCGGAATGCTCAGGGCGTTATGTCAGGATCGACTCTCACAGAGAAAGCAAATAGACCTTGCACCTTGCACCTTGCGGCGTGCGGCGTGCGCATTCTCGCATGCGCACGTCTAGCGTTAGAGAAGGCTGATTCCACCGTTGGGCAAGGTTTCCCATGATTGCTCGATTAGTCCAACATATCGGTGACTGCCGCGCGTTCCTCGAGCAGTTCTTGGCCGGTGGCCGCGATCAGTTGCTGATCGTAGTCGCTGAGTGACAAGCCTTCCACCACGGAAATTTCGCCATTGGCAACCGTAACGGGATAGCTAAAGATCACGCCTTCTGGTGAATTGTAGGCACCGGTGCTGGGTATTCCCATGCTCGTCCAATCGCCGGCTTCGGTGCCACGATACCAGGTCTGAACGTGATTGATGGCAGCGTTGGCCGCGCTGGCCGCGCTGCTCGCCCCGCGCGCTTCAATGACTGTGGCACCCCGTTTTTGTACCGTGGGCACAAAAGTATCTTTGAGCCACGTCTCATCGTTGATCACCTCGGCCGCGGGTTGGCCGTTGATCTTGGCATGATAAGCATCGGGATATTGGGTGGCACTGTGGTTGCCCCAAATGGTCACATTCTTGACTGCCGTATTCGGCACGCCTGCCTTTTGCGCCAATTGGGTAATGGCGCGATTGTGATCCAGCCGCGTCATCGCGGTGAAGCGTTCGGCGGGAATGTCGGGCGCGTTGCTCTTGGTGATCAGGCAGTTGGTGTTGGCGGGGTTGCCCACCACCAGCACGCGGATATCGTCCGCGGCGTTGTCATTGAGTGCCTTGCCCTGTACCGAGAAGATCGCGCCATTGGCACTCAGCAGATCTTTGCGTTCCATTCCCTTGCCACGGGGGCGCGCCCCAACCAGCAGAGCCCAGTTGGCATCTTTGAACGCGACGTTGGCATCATCTGTCAGCACCATATCTGCTAGCAACGGGAACGCACAATCATCCAGCTCCATGGCCACGCCTTTCAACGCGCCCAGTGCAGGGGTAATCTCCAACAGTTGCAGGATCACCGGTTGGTCGGGGCCAAAGAGATCGCCATTGGCGATTCGAAAAACCAGGGCATAGCCAATATTGCCAGCAGCGCCGGTCACCGCGACACGAATTGGTGTTTTCATCATTATCCTCCTCATTTTGTTTGGTCCAGATCAGTGCCACTGGGCCAAAGAGCGTTCGTCCACCAAAATAGTGCGACAACCCTGTGGCAGGCTGGACAGAATTTCGTTGACTCATGGACCGGAAAAGTGATGGTGTTTGCTGTTCAATTGAATGGTTGAACAGTTGCGCGTATTCCCAATCACACTGTTGGGCCATGAGCGATTTTAGTTTTCGTAAAGTAGATAACTATGCCAGGGAAATTATCGTATGCATAGCTGTCTTTTGACCCATAGAACTTTGATGTAAAATGAACAGAGATGCTCTGATTGATCAAGTTCATGATAACGAAACTTTTGTCATTATACCTTGCCCAAAATAAGAGCACGAATTTTCAGTCGGGGAAGCGCTGAACTGCCGCCTTGGGGATGTGTCACATAGGTGGATCTGGTCTAGTTCAGCAGCAAAATGAGTCGCAACAAATCTGTTGTGCTGATCGTCAACCCTTGTGCTCCATGGTGGAGCAGGCGCTGTGTGAAACCAGAGAAGGACAAGTGGACGACGAGTATGCGGCGCTCTCTCGCCAACTGACAACCACAGTGGCGATAAGAGCAGGATATGGATTTGAGTTGACGTCCACAAAATTGTGGCTCATCGGCAATAAAGTGTGTTGATCACTGGTTGACCGGTAGTACTCGTTCAGTCGTAAAATATCGGTAAACGCAGGCTGTTCTCACGCAATTGGTTGATGAGCGAAACCTGTATAGAGGAGTATTATACACCAAATGTCTACGAAATACTTTGGCAAGCAGAGGCTGGTTCGCCGCCTGATTGCAATGGCACTGGTTGCCCTGATGCTTTTGCCCGGGCTGGCACATTCGACGCTCACCGCGGTGGCAAGCACAACCGAGGTCAGTGCCGATCCAGACGAAGAGATCGTCTATATTGACAACAGTGGCACGATCCGGGTACTTGATACGTTGCAGAGCGGCGGTTCTCCCACTGTCGACTGGACGAGCCCCACTAGTGGCTGGTCGAACTTTGCACTTGGCGATGTCAACAACGATGGAGATCAAGAGATCATTGCCATCCGCAGCACGGGCAGCAACTCGGGCGAATTGGTGGTCTACGATCCCGTTGTGACGAGCGGTGCCTTTGACGCCGAAACGCCAAATGGCATTCCCTGGGCCACGCTCTACACGACGCAGATTGCGGGCAATCCCAAGCTGGTGGCAACTGGCAAGCTCGATCCAAACTTGCCCGGTGATCACATCTTCTACACATATGACCTCGCTGGTGGCTCCCGGATTGTTGTCCTGAAGCCCGCGATCCCAAACCCAAATGGGCGCGAGTGGACGGTTCACTACACGCGCGATTTCGACGAGCGTTGGGAGCAAGTTTCAATTGGCAACATCGATCAGGAAGGTGCCGACGAGATTGCTCTGATCGACGACACGGTCGGCCGCCTCAGTGTCTACCGTTCGGATGCCAACTCTGAAGCGTTGTTGAAAAAGACGGGTGACTCTCGCCCCTGGCGCGCCACCACCATTGCCCAATATGACGCCGGCAGCACGGTGGAAGTTATTGGGATCCGCGACGCCCCCCCCTCCCTTTCCAGCTTCTTTGTTTTCAAGTGGAATCGGGATGATGAAGACTTTGACGAAAAAGATCCGGAATCCTTCTCCCCTTCACCACGTTTTGTCTTTGGCGCAGACATTAATAACGACGGGAAGGAAGCGATTGTCATGTTGCGCAGTGTCTCTGAAGGCAACTCGGTGCGCATGATTGTCCGCGGCGATGACGGTGACGAGATCCCCAATGAGTTGGAACAATTCCTGGATGCTGACAATGGCTATCAGACTGGGGCCGGTGGAGATGTGGATGGGGATGGCAAAGACGAAATTGTCATCATGCGCGACAACAACATTCGTGTCTACTATCAACCGGACCGCGATGAGAAGCGCAACGACTATGCACTCCAGACGGATGGCGATCGGATCCACATTGGAGATCTGGATCGCAATGGTTTTTCAGTCGGGCCAAGCTTTAGCACCAATATCAGTTCGATTGAAGAAAGTTTGCAAATCGGCACGACCGGTACAACCAAAACCTTTGAGTTGCGTAATGAAACAACATCAGTGCCGATCTCTTTTGAAGTTGGCATAGAGAACAACCCGAGTTGGTTGACGGTGACCCCGCGCTTTGGCAATACACCGGCGGTGATTTCCTATACCCCCAATGCCATTGGCCTCACCCCAGGTGAGTACACCACGCGAATCGTGCTGACCAGCAACAACCAGACGGTGATCAATCAGCCTTATTATATTCAGGTGAAGCTGACGGTGACACCAGCCACGATCAATCCGTCACCCAACAGCGTGAGCTTTAACTATTTGGATTCCTCGGCTCCCGTTACGCTGACCCGTGAAGTGAGCTTGCTCGGGGCGAATGGCGTCCGCTTTACGGCTGGCGTACAAGGCTACCCACAGATCCAGGCGGCGGCCGCAAGCTGGGGCAACGAATTGCTCTCGGGTGATGTGATGGATGGATATGTGGATGATGCGGGCAATATTGTGGTAACCAACGCCAAAGGGGATGAGTTGGTATTGGCACAGGCGGGTATGAGCGAAGTGCCGTGGCTTTCGGTAACACCGACTGAAGGGAACGTGCCGGCGCTGCTCACACTGACCCTCAACTCTAGCCAGCAGACCAACAACTTTGAAATTGCCTATCTTGTAATCATTGGCGACCCACGCACGGGCGAGCCGCCACAAAATGTACGTCTCGTGCCGGTGACTGCATTGCGAGCAGTAGACCAGCTGTTCCTGCCTTCGATCAGTCGGTAGGTTCGCAGCTGACGACTGGGGAATCCCTCATTGAGACATGAGCCCCTGATTACAGTGTAAGCGACAAAACGTAGTATACTGCTATACACAGCATGCGTTCGCCCACCCTTGGCAGAGATCTGTAAAATGACGAACGAAGCACGCTCTGCTCATAGAGCGTGCTTCGTTTATCAACAGCACGGCTCAACCCGATGCACCGAGCAACATTGTGGGTAATGCGCAAGTCATTCTCCAATTGTGGTGCGCATCTGTTTACAAATACTGCGCAAAATAGATGATCTACAATTCTCAGGCCAAATGAAGATGTAAAGGATCGCCACAGCAGACAGAATCTCACGAAAGGGTAGGTCGCGTTGACATTTGGGGAAAAGCGCCAAACAATTGGGCTGCCAACGGTGAGAAGCGGTCGCAACCGCTCAGTAGGAAGCCGCTGACGTGGCTTTTCTCGGTAAGCAGCGGGTTTTACCCCCGCAAATTTGAAATGTCAAAACAACCTAAAGTGGGCTCTGTTTGAAAACAGTAGTTCCGGCAAGCGGGAAACCTACCGTTTTCAAGCCAACCGCACTGTAGTACTGTTGGGCGTAAAAACCGCGGCGGTAAACAAACTCAAGCTACTTGCGTGAAATGGGTCAGGTTGCCATGGGCTTATTTACGCCGGGATCTACTAGCAATTCTCTCTCTTTGTGTAAATTCGGAGGCCATTACTTTTCTTCATTGGCCTCACATCGGATGATTGCCCTGAATTACTGTTGCGCAGCAATCAAGGGCACACGGCGGTTTTGGTCCTTCTCTGGTACAATCATGGCTGTGTCTATCGTCTATCCTATATTCTGGCGAACAGGAAAGCACAATGCTCTCAAAACTCGGACGCCCTCTCTTTACAGCCCCATTGAGTGGCTTGGCTCGGCGTCTACATCAACTCGGTGTTACCCCAAATGCACTCACCTACTCTGGATTCCTCCTCACCGTGGTGACTGCACTCTTTCTGGCGAATGGCTATTTCCGATGGGGTGGCCTGCTGCTGTTGCTAGCGGCATTCTTTGATATGCTGGATGGAGCCGTTGCTCGCTTTACCCAACAGACCAGCACCTTTGGGGCGTTTTTGGATAGTACGCTCGACCGCTACAGCGAAAGTGTTACCTTCCTCGCCCTCGCTTTCTTCTATTCACGCCGATTTAGCACCCGCACCGAGTTAGTGCTCATTATCGTCATTCTCGTTGGCTCCCTAATGGTTAGCTACACGAAAGCTCGGGCAGAAGCCTTGCAGGTGGAGTGCAAAGCCGGCTTGCTACAACGGCCGGAGCGCGTTGTGCTGCTGATTGCAGGCTTGTTGAGCGGCTGGATGCAGCCCGTATTGTGGGTGCTAGCCATCTTCACCAACTTTACGGCACTGCAACGTATTTACGAAGTCTACTGGCGAACACAGCAGCTACCAAGCAGCAACATCACCAGCTCTCATCTCGCCAACGGTAAAGAGTAACTGTCCTGCTACCGCTGGGCAATTCATGGAGCTGTTCGCTCCAAACAGTGGTCAACCTTCAAATCGTGTCAATGGCGCAGGCGATCTTTTGCCGCGCACGGATTGTTCACGGCAACGACTCAGCATAATTAGCGGTAAATTTGCCCGTCAGTTCGCCACTCGCCCGCACACACCCCGCACAGTGAGCAGAACAGTGAGCAGAACAGTGCTGCTCTCCACAGGATTGTAGAGCGGGGAAAACGGGAAGATGTCAACAGGAGTTGCAAAGCATTTGCAAACTCTCCTCTCTTACGCCATACTTACGCTCATACAATCATCACATGTCATGACAGCCAAAGGCAGCTTGATGACGTCCACGCAATTCACACTCTATCATCAATGCCCGACAGATCAATGCCCAATACTTCCTGTCAAACAAGCAGTGCCACCCACCAGTTCCACAGAGCCCAATTTTGGCCAATTCAGCCGTTGAAGCAAAATGGCCGTAATTTTTTGAAACAATTTACGTCGTTATGAGTAGCAGACAAAATGCACCCGTCTATACAGACGATACAATATCCATTCGCGATGTACCAGAAGAAGAGTTATTAGTTGCTGCAGCCAACTTTGACGAAGTCGCGTTGGGTGAAATCTATGACCGTTACGAATCACGGATTTACAGTTATGTCTACCGACGCACCGGCAACGCTGCGCTGGCCGAAGATTTGACGGCACAGGTTTTTCTCAAGATGCTGGAAGCCATCCGGGGCGACAAAGCGTGGCACAGTTCCTTCTCTGGCTGGTTATACCGGATCGCCCATAACGCAGTGATCGATTACTATCGCCAGCGGGATCGCCAAAAGCAGACGGATCTAGAAGATGCGGCCACCCTGGTATCGACCGATCACAATCCGGTAGTCATTGCCGAAACGAACATGGATGCGGCCCAGCTGCGTGCTGCCATCTCGCGTCTCACCAACGAACAGGCAGAAGTAGTCAGTCTACGCTTTCTGGAAGGGTACAGCATCAGCGAAGTCGCGACCATGATGGATAAAACGGAAGGTTCCATCAAGGCGCTCCAATATCGAGCGGTCGCCACCCTGCGCCAACTTTTGCAGCGGGACACGTGACGACTTGGCCAAACCAACTCAGAAAAAGTGACTGAAAAACTGACTTAAAAAACTGACTTGGTCGTAATAACGCAGTTCGGTGGAGCAGATCCACACTTTGCTCAACGGACATCACAGCTAGCGTGATGAATATGATAAAGAATCAACAAATGAGTTCACACAAAGTGTGCTGTGTGAATCAGTTTCGATTGAAGAACGATGACGATGGTCGATTCGAATTTGTCTAACTCTCAACCTGAAGATATATTTATGCAGGCGGTTGCACGTCTGGAAGATGGCGAAGCATTGGAGCGTGTGCTCGCCGATTTCCCGGCTGCTGAACGCGAGGAGATGCGTGAGCTGTTGACCGTTGTGGCAGCGACTCATCACCTGCAAGAAAGTGCCATTCCCCAGCCCACGCAGGAACGGCGAGCAACAAATCGACGCGCTTTTCTGCAAGCAGCGGCAGAGAGAAAATCGGAGGCGGTGCAGCAACCAGAGACAGAGGATGCGGCTCTAGCAGCTATCACGACGAGCGCGGGTACCGCAGCAGCCAACACCACCGACAGCGTGGCCAAGTCAAACGTTATCCAACGCGACCCAACCACACGAACAGTTCACCCACGGGCCACGGCAACGAAACCGACCCTCCTCCAGCGAATAGGCTGGGCATGGGAGGGATTCCTCGATAGCTTCACCCCACTCTCAACCCGACTTGCACCGTTGGCACTCATGTTACTCGTCATTTGGCTGGCTTCGTTTCGAGTAGTCGCGGTGGCACAGGGTGCAGTTCCGGGAGATATGGCATACGCGGCCAAAAAGTGGATGCTCTACCAGGAACTGGTTTTGGCCCCCGCGGCAGACCGCGTCGACGTCTACGCGAGAATTGAAGACACATTGGTCCAAGATGCCAAGATCGCGGCTGAACGGGGCGTGATCGTGAACCAGAGTGTCGAGTTGATCTACCACGGAACAGCCGGCGGCTTTTTGCTCATCGGTGATTTTGCCGTCACCTCGCAATCGCTCACATCAGAGATCGCGCTCGATCAGCTGCAAGAAGGCGATCGGGTGCGTCTGACTTATCAGCTCCTGCCGGGAGATGAAGCGAGAACAATCAATGACCGCTTGGTGGTCCAGGGAATTGCCCTCAGCATCATCCCAGATCCAGTTGTAATCCCAGCGACTGCCACGCCAGTGGCAACCGCCACCGCCACGGCCACCGCCACACCGCGGCCAACCGATACACCGGTCTGTTCCCGTTGGCGCCCCACCGGTTGGGTAGCGTACACGGTTCAATCCGGCGACTCCCTCCTGGCGCTTGCCAGAGCGAGCGGGACAACCGCTGGGCAGTTGCAAGCGGTGAACTGCATTCCCGATGCCAACATTTTGATAGCCAACACAAACATTTGGGTTCCCAGATTGCCTGTCCGCGAAACACCGGCGCCACTGACGACGAGTGACCCCGATCGCATGATGACGTTGACCGCTGTTTCAACGGTTGTCATTGAGCCATCGCTCACGGTGACAAGCGTTACGCCAACGGCCGTCGCAATCAGCCCAACCGTTGGCATCACACCAACAGTTGCGATTAGCACGACTGTAACGCCACAACCAAAGGCCACGGTCGCCGTGACGGTTACGGCGACCGCGGTGCAGACAGCCACCCTGGTGCCAGTGGATCTCACTGCGACTGTGCCAGTGACGACACCAACGACAATACCCAGAGCGACACCGACAGTGACACCCACGCCAGCAGCGACAGTGACATCCACGCCAGCAGCGACGATGGCGCTGACAGAGACAGCAGCAACGACACCGGCACCAGCGTTAACAGCCGCGACAGAAGCAACTGTCCCCATTGATGCAACAGCCACCGAAGTTCCCGACGCGGGCGAGGTGGCTACTGCAACGACGACGCCAACAGCTGGCGCAACTGCCTCTACATCAACAACCGCAAACACAGCAACCCCAAACACAGCAACCGCAACACCCCTACTCACGCCCACGGCTGTGCCAACCTTTACTCCCTTCCCCACGGACGACGGGGAAGGAGAGGATGATGAAAGTGCCGAGGGCGCATCATCCGGAGGAGAGGATGAGGGAACGGAGAATGCACCCACAGCCACCGCGACTTCCGAGTCAACCCCGGTTGTGGTGACGCCAACCACGACACCCACGCCAACCAAACCGGCCACCGGTGTGGGAACGGAGAATCAGAGCGGTGGCAGTGGCAACAACAGAAGAGTAGATGTATCGACCGCAACAGCAACCCCGGTCCACAGCTCCCCCTTGGCCCGGGGTGACTAGTGCGGTTGGCTTGAAAACGGTAGGTTACCCGCTTGCCGGAACTACTGTTTTCAAACAGAGCCCACTTTAGAAGCAGAATTGACTCACTTAGCGAGCAATCATGGTAACGTTGCAGAATCGTGGAATCAGCGTTCTCTAATGCTGGAGGTGCGCATGAAAGAATGCTCACGCCGCAAGGTGCAACGTCTAGCTCTTTTCTCTATTAGCTGCAAGCTAGCACATCAGGAATGCACCCGCTCGCTGGGTGCATTTTTGTTTGGGTGCACCTGAGTGCATTCTGCCGAAGAGTGGCACTGCGAACGGCACGCTCCTGTAGCCATCTGCCCCGAAATGGAAGTGCAGCCGACTCCCCACTGGATTTGACCATCCCCACGCTTCACAGTACAATATAGTATACGGTTACAGCTGATTTTGTCAGCTCGCATTCTTGGTTCGGCAACGTTCGGATCACAGACCGTGTAGAGTACAGACCGTGTGGATTACAAACCGTGTGGATCAGAAGTAGTGATGGCCACGTAGAAGTCAGCCACTGCTCAATTACTGGTGCAACAGCACATCCGATTTATACGGATGGAGATATCTACGGTTGGCGCAATCTACGGTTGGGAATATCTACAGGAAACATCTACAGAACGTGTAGTTCTATAACGACTTGCATAATAACTTTGCGCAACAGTTACCGTCGAGCTTTGCAGTTGAGATTCTAAAGGTTGTTCACCAGGCAGATGAAACATCTGTCTGTTTTTTTGATGTCACGCGCAAATTTCGCGGCAAATGCCACGGGATGATCAGTCGACGTGATCAGCGGGGATGAAGTTTCGTGTCGATCGCAACAACCATCGTGATCAACCTTGCCGATTTAAGCGTTTGGCCACAGCGCGGAAATCTTTGGAGCAATAAGCAAACCAATGTTTGAAACATTAACAGACAAACTACAAGGTATCTTTGATAACCTAGCCAAGCATGGCAAGCTCAGCGAGAGCGATGTTAACACGGCGATGCGCGAGGTGCGTTTGGCGCTGTTAGAGGCTGACGTTAATTTCAAGGTGGTCAAGGAATTTGTTGCGCGTGTAAAAGAACGAGCGGTTGGGGCCGAGGTGATGAACAGCCTGACCCCTGCGCAACAGGTTGTCAAGATTGTCAACGAAGAGCTGGTTGAGCTGTTGGGCAAGCCCGCGCCGCTGGAGCTTTCTGGTCAACCGCCACAGGTCATTATGCTCGTTGGTCTACAAGGTGCTGGTAAAACCACCATGGCTGGCAAGCTCGCGCTGCGGCTGCGCAAATCTGGCCAACGCCCACTCATGGTCGGGGCGGACATCTATCGACCTGCCGCGATCCAACAGTTGGAAATTTTGGGGCGTCAGATCGATATTCCCGTACACAGCGATGGCACAGAGACACCTGCTTCGACAATTGCCAAGAACGCGCTGCGGCTGGCACGAGAAAAAGCGTACAACGTCGTCATTCTGGACACAGCCGGACGTCTCCAAATTGACGAGGAAATGATGCAAGAGTTGGAGCAGGTTCGGCTGGTGACCAAACCGGCAGAGGTACTGCTCGTTGTTGATGCAATGACTGGTCAAGAGGCTGTGAATGTGGCCGAAGGCTTCAATCAGCGGGTTCCAATCTCAGGCTTGATCATGACCAAGATCGATGGTGATGCCCGTGGTGGCGCGGCGCTGAGCGTGCGCGAAGTGACTGGCGTGCCGATTAAATTTTTGGGCACGGGCGAAAAGCTTTCCGATCTGGAGCCATTTCAGCCCGATCGACTGGCCAACCGCATCCTTGGCATGGGTGATGTGCTAACACTGATTGAGCGTGCACAGGACAACATCACCGAAGAAGACGCAATGGCCATGGAACAGAAGCTGCGCGAGGGTGAGTTTAATCTGGAAGACTTTTTGGGGCAGCTCCAGCAGATCAAAAAGCTGGGTTCACTGACGGATCTCCTGGGCATGGTGCCAGGTGTCAACCGAATGATGAAAGACGTTGATCCGCAGATGGCCGAAGGCAGCATGAAGAAAACCGAGGCGATCATCAGCAGCATGACCCGCAAGGAACGTGAACAGCCCGACATCCTCAACGCTAGCCGCCGCCGACGCATTGCCATGGGGAGCGGTACCACTGTCAATGATGTCAACACTTTGATCAAGCAATTCCGCGATATGCAGAAGATGATGAAACAGATGGGCATCATGGGGGGCGGCAAAAAGCGCCGTGGCCGTGGCGGCATGCAAAACCTCATGAATATGTTTAATGGTCTCAACTGATCTTCGCTGCCTTGCGACAGAGCGTGACCCAGCACAATCAACAATAGCCTTTGCAGTAGTCAACATTCCAGCAGATTATCGTGTTTCAATTTGCTTCTATCCGTTGATAGAGGCCAGACAAAAAATCGTGTGCGTGCCAACAGGCTGTCACATGAACAAAAAATCGATTTGAAATATTCGTAAAATTAAGGAGTAGTTACCGTGATTCGAATTCGTTTACGCCGCATGGGCGCCAAAAGAAAAGCATTCTACCGTATTGTTGTTGCTGACAAAACTTCTCCCCGCGATGGTCGCTTCATTGAAACCATTGGCACCTATGACCCAGCCAAGGACAATGTAGAAGGTGTTACGCTACAAGCTGATCGTGCTGCCCACTGGCTCAGCGTTGGGGCCCAGCCCAGCGAAAGCGTGGCTCTGATCTTGCGTCGTGCCAACCTGTTGGATGAAAATGGTAAGCCTGTCCCTTACACACCAGCGGAAACGGCTGAGGAAACCGCTACAGCAGAAGCAGCGGCAGAGGAAACGACAGCAGAAGCAACAAGCGATGAAGCTTCTGAAACAGAAGTCGCAACGCCGGCTTAATCGGTAGCATTTATCCTGAAATTCATTTGTGGGTTTGTCTGCTCGTTTTGTGGGCCGGGCCAAGTGCCACAAAGAGTTTCAGGATGGCTATGCAAGTGCAGAGTCGCCATTTTGAAAACTGTGGTCTTTGCAGCAAGCAGCGGTCTTCACAGTACTGGAGTGAATTATGGAAGAGTTAGTTGAATTTCTGGCAAAGTCGCTTGTTGAGGATCAAGATGCAGTGAGCGTTCATCGCAAAGAGACACGCTATGCAACCATCCTCAAATTGCGGGTGGCCCCCGATGACATGGGACGCGTCATTGGGCGCAATGGTCGCGTCGCGAACTCAATGCGCACGTTGCTTCGTGTGGCTGCACGCAATGGCAGCCGCGAAGTGATGCTGGACATCGACTAGTAATGACCGTTCGCGCGACGATAGAACGCTAGCTGCTACCTACCATCTCTATCCAGAGATGGGGAGCGACGTAGGGTATAGGAAAGAATGGCGGGGGGCGACTTCCGCTGTTTTTTTGCAGTGAATTTGAAAACCCGGTCCGTGCCGGGAAACAGCTATCTTTGCTGTGCGTGAGATGGCTGCGTGAACAACCGCTGTTTGATCCATTGTGTCTGCAATAGATCAACAGTGTGACAAACAATAGTGTGGCAATATAAAATGGCGCAAGCAAACAGTCAACCACAGAATGATTCGAACGGTTCATTCTACCAACATCGCAATGAATCGGTCTTTGTTCCCAATGGCTATTTCGCGATTGGGCGCATTACAGCACCCCACAGCTTGAGCGGAGAGATTCGGGTCGAGTTGCACACCGATTTTCCCGAACGTTTCTTTGAAGGACTCTCGGTCTTTGTGGGGCCAGAGCTGACCGAAATGATCATTGTAGCTGCCCGCCCACACAAACGGATGCTGTTGATCAAATTTGCGGGTATCGACAATCGCACCAAAGCAGATACGCTGCGTGGGCGCTGGATCTTTGTGCCGGAAACAGAGGCTGTCACGCTGGATGACGAGGACACCTATTGGGTGCACGAGATCATCGGAATGCAGGTGCAGACCGACGAAGCTGAAGTGTTGGGCGTTGTGAGCGACGTGCTCTTTACGGGCGCCAATGATGTCTACATCATTCACGGCACTGATGCGGAGGGCAATGAGCGTGAACTCCTGTTACCAGCAATTGCCGATGTGATCCAAAAGGTCGATCGGGAAGAGCAGCTGCTCACGGTGCACTTGTTGCCGGGGCTACTGCCAGAGTAGCAAATAGCGAACTGTTTGTGCGAATCCGGCTGTCAAACCTGCCGAGTCAACCCTGCTGAGTCAACCCTGTGACAACTACAATTCCCCCCAAAGCATATTGGATTGGATTCAACAAAGTAGCAGGCATTGGCCCCACGCGGTTGACTGCACTGCTCGAACTCTGTGGCTCGATTGATGCAGCGTGGCACGCATCGATTCAGCAGATGCAGACGGCTCAGTTGGACAAACGCAGCCAACAGAATCTGTTGCAGGCCCGGCGCGACTTAAACCTGCACCAGGAGTGGGAACGGGTGCAGCGCGCCAATGTGACTGTGCTCACCTGGGACGATGACGACTATCCGGACAATTTACGTGAGATCGATGCGCCGCCCCCGGTTCTCTATGTCCGTGGCCAGCTGCTGGCCGAAGATGCGGTGGCAATTGCCATTGTGGGCACGCGACGTGCCAGTGCCTATGGCCGCGAAATTGCACACATGGCCGCCACGGAATTGGCCCAGCATCAAGTGACCATTGTCAGTGGATTGGCGCTGGGGATTGATGCCATTGCACATAAAGCTACCCTCGAAGCAGGTGGACGCACGGTTGCTGTGCTCGGCAGCGGTGTTGATCAACTTTACCCCGCGCAGAACCGGGCGCTGGCCCAAGCAATCATCGACCACGGTGCTGTCATCAGCGAATATCCACTGGGTACACGGCCCGAAGCCAGCAATTTCCCACCCCGCAACCGCATCATCAGCGGATTGAGCCGGGGCGTCATTGTGATCGAAGCGGGCCAACAGAGTGGTTCTCTCATCACATCTACCTTTGCAGCGGAACAAGGCCGAGATGTTTTTGCCGTGCCCGGCAGCATTTTGAACCCAGGCAGCAGTGGCTGCAACCAACTGATCAGTGAAGGGGCGATTCCCTTTCTATCGGTGAACAATGTGCTTGATCATCTAAATCTTGCGCAGTTGTCCGTGCAGACCGAGGTGCGGCGCTCCACCCCGACCGACCCGCTGGAAGCCACACTTCTCACCCATCTTTCCCAAGAGCCACGCCATATTGATGATCTGGTACGTTGCACAACGTGGCCATCCGCCCAAGTTAGCAGCCTATTGACAATGA
Source organism: Caldilineaceae bacterium (assembly GCA_965228585.1). Classification (GTDB taxonomy): domain Bacteria; phylum Chloroflexota; class Anaerolineae; order Caldilineales; family Caldilineaceae; genus JAHBVH01. The sequence continues at coordinate 642,093 of CBDDHX010000009.1, read as the reverse complement.
TGGAATTGAAGGGCTTTGTACGGCAAGTCGGTGGCATGAGATATGTGCTGCGGTAGCCGCCACAGAGACACAAGCCCATCAAAACTCAGCTGTGAATCGTATGATGAGCGACAATTGTACAGCTGGCAAGTTCTGACGTGCTCACATGTGCGGCTGATGAGTGGACCATCAATTGAGAGCTAGAGGAGCAGGTATGTATGCAGTAATTCTTGCCGGTGGCAGTGGCACCCGCCTGTGGCCACGCAGTCGTCAGCAACAGCCAAAACAGTTTGCCGACATCATTGGCAACGGACAAACCTTGATCCAGGCAACTGCCAACCGCCTTACCGATGTCGTCAATGACGATGAGCTTTACGTGGTGGTGGGCGAGACGTTTGCCCACCTGGTCCAAGAACAGCTTCCCCGATTGAGCCAGCGTCAGTGCATTGTCGAGCCGAGCGCGCGTAACACTGGCCCTGCCATTGGTCTGGCCTGCGCCCACCTATATCAGCAAGATCCCAATGCAGTCGTTGCATTTCTGCCAGCCGACCATGTCATTCCCCAAGTTGGGGAATTTCAGACGGCCCTGCGTACGGCAGCAATGTTGGCAGCAGCTGGCCATCTCGTCACCCTTGGCATCACCCCCACCTTTGCCCACACCGGCTATGGCTATATCAAACGCAGCACCCCCATTACGCTGCCTGAACCGCTGCCACTGCCAATCTACCAGGTAGAACAGTTTTTGGAGAAACCAGATTTGGAGACGGCCGAGACCTTTCTGGCCAGTGGCGATTATTTCTGGAATGGTGGCATCTTTGTGAGCCGCGTCGACGTTATGTTGACCGAAATGGAACGCCAACTGCCTGCCGTCCACCAATGCTTACAGGCAATTCAGAGCAGTTTTGGCCAACCGGACGAAGAGGAACAGTTTGCAAGGGCCTGGGAAGCGATGCCCAACATCAGCATTGACTATGGTATCATGGAGGGTGCAAAACAGGTGGCAATGGTGCCGCTGGACGCGGGTTGGAGCGACGTGGGCAGTTGGGATGCACTGGCAGATGTTTTGCCCAGTGACGAAGAGCAAAACTGTCTGGCACAAGGAGAGCTGCTTGCCATCAATAGCCAGGGCAATATTGTTTATGGTGAACGACTGGTCACGCTCATTGGCGTCTCTGATCTCGCCATTATTGACACGGGGGACGCGCTGTTGATCGGCCACAAATCGCAGATGCAGCAGGTGAAGGACGTGGTTGAACAACTCCGCGAGCAAGGACGCACCGACCTGCTCTGAAGACTGGCACATCGTTTGCAACCCATACGCAGCAAGTGGGCCAACCACCAACGTAGTTACTATTTTCGCCCCCCTCAATCAGCCATTCGCACAACCGATCTTGCACACAGCATGCCTTTGACACCGCTAGCATTCAACACAGCAAAGCATCTGTACAACTATCGATAAGTACATCACAGCAGAGACACAGAAGAGACACAGAAGAGACACAGAAGAGACACAGAAGAGATAACATCTGTTATGAATAACAAGCTTCCCGTGCAGCCTACCTCACTGTTCTTTGGCATTGGCACATTCGTCGGGTTAGTTCTCGGTCTCTTGATCGGCTGGGTTTTGTGGCCGGTGGAGTGGGAAGGGGCAACCCTGCGTGATTTAGATAGCAGGGCCAAAGCCCAATACATTGCAGCAGTGGCAGATGCCTTTGTGATCTATGACAACCCGGAAGCGGCGGCCAATGCACGCCGCCGGCTAATGCCATTGGAAGAGAACCTGGTTGCCGAATTTGCCAGTGCCATCAACTATTTTCAAAATAGCGGTCAGCCGGAACAGAACATTCGAATCAGCAATATTCGGCAGCTGGCAGAATCCATGGGTGCACTAACGCCAACGCTGCCATCAATCGCAGAAGATCCCCGCGCCGAACAAAACAGTGCATCTGCTCCCGGTGTTGCGCCCAACAACGAACAACCATCAACGCAGGCAGACGCAGATTCTGGCTCCTGGCTGCGTAGTCTGTTGTGGTTTGTTGCTGTACTATTGATCCTTGGCGGCACGATCTTTCTCCTTGGTGCCTCTGGGCTGGTTCATTGGCGCTCGTGGCTGGACAAGCTCACCGGGTTGGTCGGCGGCAGAGAGAGTGGCAGTCGCCAGCGCGAAAGCGACCCACATGCGGTCGATGAATTTGACGAATTTGATGAATATGGCGAGTACGATGAATTCGACGATGTCGAAGCGTTTGAGCAGGATATTGACAGTACCGACACGTCAGCAGCTGATAGATTGCAACGATCGCAACAGAAGCAGCGACGCGACAGTTTTGCCCGAGAAGAAGATGATTTGAGCTTTGAGCATGAGTCCCTTTCCGCACCGGATGCAGACGAACAGCAAGGCCATTGGCGCTTTTCACACGAAGAAGCAGCCCATGAACCGGAGAATAGTGCGGGCAATGAGCCATTCGATGATTTTGACCCTGATGAGCTAGCAGACGAAGACGATTACAACACCGGTGGCTCTGGTGATAATGATCGCAGCGGTATACCCTTTGCAGCAGAATACAGCAGTAGAGGCGGACAGCCGAGCGCCAAACAGCAGCAGGTGGAAGAAGAAAGAGTGGACTGGCGAGAGCAGTACGCCACCCGCCCTCAAGGCGGGTCCGAGCAAGATCGTGGCACGAATATGTTTAGCCCCTCTGATTTTGAGGAGGTTGCCGATGCCGACGATTCAGCGCTGATCGACCGTGGCTATGAAGAGGCCTATACTGGCTATCGCTATACAGATGACGCGGAAGAAGCAGCGGATGACGAGTCTGCCATTGCTCCCTTTGCAGATGATGATGATGTTGCCGACGAAAACTGGAGCGTCCCCACGATTGAAAGTGTGATGGCAAGTCCCGCTACGTCCAAGGCTCCCACTGATGAACAGCCGACCGAACCAGAGTGGTCGGAGCAAGAGCAACCAAAAGAGCAGCCCGACGAACGTGACATCAATACCTCGCTCACCACTCGTGCCGATGCCCACCCAGCCGAGCAGCCCGCCACCACACGCTACACCCTGGCGCCCCAGCGTCGTCCACCATCCGGAGCAGATCGGGAACGGCGGCGCACGGCAGCTAGCCACAAAGTTATCGACCAACATACCATGCAATATCAGCTCGGCATTCCTGAATATGATGAATCCAAGCCGATTGTCGATCCTGGTTCGGGTAAATACATTGGCGAATTTGGTATGGGTGCCAGCGTCAAGAACGCTTTGGTTCAATCCAGCCCGGAGCAAGTTGTGGCACTGGAAGTTTGGCTCTTTGACAAGTCGGATGAGCAGAGCATCGGCAATAAGACCCGAATTCTGCTGAGCGAGTACGCGGTGGACAACAACTTAGATGCCGTGTTGCTGAAAGAGCGCCAGGATGATCCACGCCCCTTTACGGCACAACCCAACGTTCACTTTCAGCTGGAAAGTCAGAATCTACTGCTCGATTGCATGATTGTCGAAGCGAAATATATTTCCAGCGGCAAGGGCAAAGGCATGTTTCAGCATGTTAAAGTCGACATGAGCGTGCACCAAAAGAGCTAATCAACGAATGCAGTAGCGGACGCTCAACTCAAGCTCGCTCTTCTGGATCAAAAAGCCGTTTGTGCTCTTGAATTGCATAGCGATCTGTCATGCCCGCCAGATAGTCGCAGACAATTCGGTGCAGCCCATCTTCGCCCGCTGCACGTTGTTGTAGCTCAGTTGGCAGTTGCAGTGGCTGCTGTACATAGGCGTGGAAAAGCTGTTGCAAGACACGCTCTGCCTTTGTCGCCATGCGCACCACGCGAAAGTGACGATAGAAACAGTCGAAAAGATAGCGCTTGAGTTTGCGATTCAGATCCCGAAGTTCCGGTGAATAGTCAGCCACATTATCGGGTTGTTTGCGCAGGTCGGCCAATGTCTGCACGCCCGAGCGGGCAATGTTGCGCTCGGTTGCCGCAATCACATCAGACACTTCGATCCCAACCAAACGGCGCACAAAACGATAGCGCAGATCATCCTCACGCAAATTGCTCGCATAGGAGACCCCCAAACTATCCATCACTTTGCGGGCGATCTCCAACTCGGCCACTGCCCTGGGATCCAGAATGCCACTGCGCAAACCATCATCCAAATCGCTAGTGTTGTACGCAATCTCATCGGCCAGATTGCTCAATTGACATTCCAATGTGCCGCGTTCCTCCGGCACATACGCCCTCGCATCCACCACATCATAATCTGTGTCATGCTTCACCACCCCCTCGCGCACCTCATAGGTCAGGTTCAAACCGGGATGTTCTGGGTACCGTCGTTCCAACTGCGTCAGGATTCGATAGGTCTGACGCTGATGGTCATACCCACCGTGATCGCGCATCAGATCGTTGAGCGTGTGCTCGCCAACGTGTCCAAACGGTGGATGGCCAAGGTCGTGGGAGAGACAGATGGCTTCGGCCAAATCTTCGTTGCCCCCCAGGGCACGGGCCAACGTTCGACCGACCTGCGATACTTCAATGCTGTGGGTTAAACGGTTGCGGTAGTGATCACCTTCCGAATAGACAAAGACCTGGGTCTTGTATTCAAGGCGACGAAACGCAGTGGTGTGGATGATTCGATCCCGATCGCGCTGATAGGCCGTGCGATAGGCATGTTCTGCCTCGGGATAGAGACGTCCGCGACTTTCACTGCTGCGCATGCCAAAGCGGGCCAGGCAGGCATCTTCGCGCGCTTCCAACTGCTCTCGTGTCACCATGATCTACTCCTTTGAATACGACAGTCTCCAAGCAAGTACGGCGTGGAAACCACAGATGGTTCCCACGCATGTGCTGCTCATCAACTCACACTACCAACAGCAATTCGCTCTCCCCCATCAACGGTTAGCACCTCGCCCGTGACAAAATCAGCTTCAATCAGATACTTCACGGCATGGGCAACGGCCTCGCCCCCACTCCAACGATTGAGCAGATTGCGCTTGGCCGCGCGTTTGCTTTGGTCGGCGCTGTATCCCGGGGGGGGCTCGATCAGCCCGGGCGCAATCGCGTTGGCGCGAATCGTCGGTGCTAGCTCCAGTGCCAGGGAACGGGTGAAGGCTGCAAGGCCAGCCTTGCCCACGGAATGGGCCATGAAACCGGGCCAGGGTGACCAGATTGACAGATCAACGATATTCACGATTACACCGCCGCCCCGCGCCTGCATGGTGGGGACCAACGTGTTGCAGACGAAAAATGGGCCATCAATCGAAATTCGGGTCACTCGTTGCCAGATCTCAACCTGCTCGGGGGCTGCATTGGGAAAGGTGTTCCTACCAAAGTAACTGGCGGCGTTGACAATAATATCGACACCGCCAAAGCGCTCGACAATGGCATCGGCCATGCCCTCCACGCCCGCGCGATCCGCCACGTCGCACTGCACGGCCAGTGCTTGTACACCGAGCGCTTCCACATCCGCCACCGTTTGGTCAGCTTCCTCGCCAGATGAAAAATAATTGACGACAACATTGGCCCCTGCCTCTGCCAACATTAGCGTAATGGCTTTGCCAACCCGATGGGCACCCCCAGTAACGAGTGCAGTTTTACCCCGAATCTCCATATCGTTCCTTCGCTTTCACAGTCGTTTTGTGCTGATCCTGCATTTCCCAAGCCACTGGCACAAGCCACGATTTCTGTACAACTACTGTACAACAACAGGCTGAAGTAGACAGTAGGAATTCAGGATTACCTTTTATTGTAGCATGTTTGATCATTCGCCCAAAGCACCCCACCGGGGGAGGAAAAGCGATTGTGCAGACGGGCAACAGCCACATGTGATCTAGTCAGATGAAATGGTCAAATAAAAAACGCCGGTGTGAGATTCTACTCACACCGGCGCCACAGTGATGCCCGCCGCAACCGCCACGGCATCACGATCATTTACAACGGTAACAACTAGCTGTTTGACACATCCAGCGTTCGTGCAATGATTTCATCCTGAATGGAGCGACCGCGTTTGCCCTTCTTGCGTTTCTTCTTGCCGCCGCTGGCCGATTCCAGTTCGATCCCTTCAGCTTCCATCGCTCGTTTGAAGGCAAGCTCCATGGGCGAAAGAACCTCCACATCGGCAAACTCATCCACCGTTGCTTCATCCTGATCAGTTGTAGCTTCGGCCTCTGCTTCCGGAGGCAATGCGGCTTCTGGCTCTTCCCGCAGGCCTTTGATGCTGAGATCCACCCGTTGGCGGCGACGGCTCAACTCAATGACACGCGCTTCCAATTCTTCCCCAACACTCACAACATCTTCCGGGCGGGCCACATAGCCTTCGCTCATTTCGCGGATGTGCAGTAGCGCGTCGCGCCCAATGCCAATGTCGATGAAGGCACCGTAGGGCAGGATGCGTGTTACTGTGCCCTTCACCAGTTCATCCTTTTTCAGGTCGCGAATTGTTTTCGTCCCCGGCTCAATCATGGTCAGGCTGATCCGGTTGCGCTCGCGGTCGAGCTTTTTGATCCAGACCTCAACCTCTTGACCTTCTTGCAGCACATCGGTAACCTTCCCAACCCGGCGCACAGACAACTCAGACACATGAATGAGGCCGTCGCGTCCCACGCCAATGTCGACAAAGGCGCCGAAATCGGTAATACGGCGGACTACGCCGGGAACATTTTGTCCGACGCTCAACATCTTGACGACCGGGCCATCATCGTTAGGATCGGCTGCGTCATCAGCCTGTTCATCATTGTCGGCCTCGGCTTTGGCCTCTGTGTTATCAGCGGCTTTGGCGACTGGTTCAGCCTTTTCTTCAGCTTCGGCCTGTGCCGTCTCGCCTGCTTCGGCAACTGGATCGGCACTATCTTCAGCACTATCTCCGGCTGTGTCTGTACTGCTTGCTTCTGCAACAACAGCATCATTCGTGCCGGTGTCGGTTGCCGCTTCAGTCGTTTCGACAGCCGCGGTTGTCTCTTCTTGTGTTTCTACAACAGTTTCTGATTGTTCAGTCATCATGAGCCTCCCCAGAACAGCCAGCATCCACGTTGACCTCACCGTTACTTCCCGTACTTTCCTGGCAACCCGATACATCAACCGATCTTTGATCAACCATGCATTCTAACAATTCATACCTGCCCAACTTCATTCTACGCGACACATGTAAATGTACATGCCGTCCGCTTTGTGCGCGAGGCATTCATAAAACGAAGCTGATCAGTGGTCGCTTGCAAAAATCACTCACAAATTGCCTGGGGAATGGTCAAGGGGTCTACGTGTGATACTGTACGCCACATTTGTTTTATAAAATTTCTTAGAATATTATACCTCCCAGCGCTATTTCTGCCAAAGATACATCGCGCTTGTGAACAACGTAACATATCACCTTCCACATAAGCGAGCCGCTCCGTTTGGTTCTCTTTTGCTTTCGCCAACACTCCGCCCAAAGAGTACCACGTTGTAGCTGGGGTACCACACCATCATCTCTGCATCACCACACCTGCCTGATACACCTGCACGTGCCACTTGTACATCGCACTTGTACATGCCACCTGCATAGTCAAGCAGCGCCACTCAACAAGTAGATTAGTCAGCGTGCAGCCAAACAGTTGCCGTTCAATACAATCAATGTTGGCAACTTAAGTTTCCGTTATCACGAGGATTTGATACACTTGACGTACTAGAGATACGTTGTAAGACCCATGGATCAAGGCCGTGATTTGGTTCATTCCACCGCTAATGGTGGCTACTGAAATCACGCCTGTGATACCGTCACCGTTGCTGGTGGCTGGGCCTGTTGTCAGTTCGATACGGAACATTGTTGTAGTCTTCTTGCTCTGATCATGCAAGCGAAAGTGGGAGTATAGCCATGCAAGGCCAAAAATGGAGATATCTATCGGGCTCGACCCTGTTACTTGTGTTGCTGTCGTGGCCGATTCTGCTCACGGCATTTTTGCCAGATCGGTCCGTGTCAGCGCAAACAGCTTCCTGCCAGGACAAACAGATCCTCTTTGTCGGTTCTACCAATCCACTGAGTGAGCAAGATGCACTGTTGGAAACCCATCTGACCGAACAGGGCTATCGGGTTACGGTGCGCAGTGCAACAGCAGTCAGCACGTTGGATTCCATCAATAAGTCTCTCATTGTGATCTCTGAATCAGTAGAATCCAGTGACGTAAACACCAAATTCCGCTATGTTGCCGTGCCCATTCTAACCTGGGAAGGTTGGCTTCAGGATGATCTGGGCATGACGCCGGGCGCAACGGATGACCAAAGCCAAGTGCCGCAAGATGAGCGGGATAAAGATGAAGGTTCATTTGGAGAAATGCACGAGCAGACCCAGATCCGCATTGTTGCTCCCGAACATCCGCTGGCCGCGGGTTACCAAGATGTGGTAACGACGGTCATGGGGGAAGAAAACAAATTTCACTGGGGTCGTCCCAATGCCAACGCCATGATCGTGGCCACCGCAATCCAAGAGTCGGAGCGGGCCATGCTCTATGCCTATGAATCAGGGGCACGAATGGTTGGGATCAGAGCATTGGCTCGGCGGATCTTTCTACACAATGCAACCGCACCCGATTTAACGGCAACTGGTCGATCGCTCTTCCTCAACGCCGCGCGCTGGGCCATGGATTGTGCGCCTCTAGCCACGCCTTCCCCCACTGTGACGCCCACTGTGACACCCACTGTGACGCCGCCAGCCACAACAACAACAGCCACAACAACAGCCACCCCTATGCCAGCAGCAACAGCTACCCCAACCGAAACCAGCACGCCGCTCCCCACGGCAACCCCTTCGCTCGTCCCCACCGATGTACCAACAGAAACACCCATCTCCACGCCACAACCGATCAGCAAAGTTGTGTTGGAAAAGCAGGACCTGCTCTATCGGGATCGGGATGAAGACGGTGTGGTCTCGGTGGGTGACACCCTGCTTTACATCATCGACATTCACAACCGTGGCTCCGTTGCTGTTGAAGAGTTGCAGCTGACGGATCAACCCGATTCACAGAGCCAGTTGTTGACAGGTACCGTACAGAGTACCCACGGCACCATCGAGCAGGGCAACGGCCCCAATGATCGGTCGGTTCACGTCACCATCGAGCGGTTGGCAGCAGCCACCACCGCACAGGTGATTTTCCGAGTTCAAATTGTCGCGGCAGATGTCGATCTGATGAATCAGGCTACGGCGCGCCATGCGGATCCGCTGGCCGTGCCGGGCGGGCAACGGGTAATTGTCTCGGATGATCCCGATACCGGCGCAGAAGCGGATGCAACGATCACGCGCATTGGGAGCCAGCCCTCGACAGAAGGTCATTCGCTCTTTCTACCGATCATCACGCGCTAGGTTCGGGAACGTGCCCAAAATTCATCAAATTCCCTCTTGACACGCCAACAATACCTGTGATACAGTGTTCAAGTCTCTGCCGTTGCCGCGGACTTTTCTGTTTGTGCAACAACAGCAACAGTCAATCAAATTTTAGCACCACATGTAACGCACGTGGGTAGGAGAAGTTGTTGAATGGCTATCAATTTTATGCAGTTCATCCCTCTCAATATGACTCGAATCGGGTTCGTCGAGCCCGATCATGGGAAACGTGCGTCTGCCGCCGGATAGATTGATGATGTAGCAATTTTTCAGCCGCAGCGCACCACCCGGTGTCTGCGGTTTTTTATTTCCGGCAACAGTGCACTTGCCTGTTTGGCTTGCTGCCTCGCTGGAAATTTGCAGGAGATCCCTGCCTCGAAAAGACGTAGACACTGGAATCGTCCAGGTCTACGTCTTTTTTTTGTCACTTAGATTTATCACTTTGGTTTGTCACTTTCGGTACTCTGTCGGGAAAGTATTGTTCAGGTGATTTCACGGCCGCACTGCTCGTGCAGTCGGCCCATGACACCTTCCAAAAGGCTACCCATCTTGCCATCGGCTTGTGTAGCAGAAATGCACCTTGGTTCGTTTCTCCGCCAAAGACATTTACCCTGAGCAGGCTCATCAAGCATGAGCGCTCTTCACTCAATCACAAAGGATCTCCCGATGCTTAACAACGCATCACTTACACAATCGAACCGTGGGCTCTCAAGCCCAACTGACCTGAAACAGGTCGCGCTGGAGCCCAACAAATTTCGCAAGCTTTGGAAGTTGATGAGCGGGTTTCAGCATGCCTATCTGGGCGCGACGGCAAGCTTGGGCATTGCGGCTGGTGCCAACACAGCCACATTTCTCTTGCTGCGCTACTTCATCGACGACTACCTGGGCGACAAGTCGACGGCAGTTAGCCTGTGGCTGATTCTCGCTGGCTTCATTGCCCTGGCACTGTTGCAGGCCCTCTTCACCTTTCAGAGCCGCAAGTTGGCAGCCCAGACCGCAGAAGGAATCGCCCGCCGCCTGCGCAACTATCTATATGATCATCTGCAGCGTTTGCCCTTTAGCTATCACGACAAGATGCAGACCGGTGAGCTGATCCAGCGAACCACCTCTGATGTGGATGCCATCCGACGCTTCTTTGCCAATCAAGCCATTGAAAGCGGGCGTGTCATTCTGCTCTTCACGATCAACTTTGTTGCCATCTGGTTTCTAAACTGGCAGTTGGCACTCGTCTCGGTGGTGGCAATTCCAGTGGTATTGGTGATCTCGCTCTTTTTCTTTCGCAGGATAGAAAAACGATACGAAGATTATCAAAATCAGGAAGCCTTGCTCTCTACCACCGTGCAAGAGAATCTCAGCGGTGTGCGCGTCGTCAAAGCCTTTGCACGGCAAGCGTATGAAACCGAGAAGTTTGATGGCATCAACTGGCACAAGTATATCCTGGGTCGCAAGCTACTCTTGACCCACGCCACCTACTGGCCCATCACCGATCTCGTCTGTGGCGCGCAGATGTTAACGGGCTTTGCCGTCGGCGGCCTGATGACAATTAACGGCACCCTCACCATTGGTGAATATCTGGCCTACGCGGGGCTGGTGATCTGGATCATTTGGCCCATGCGCAATCTGGGCCGGCTAATCGTGCAGATGTCCACTGGCCTGGTTTCCCTTGGCCGCATTGCCGAGGTGATCCAGGTGGATCGCGAAAGTGAAGCGGCCACCGACCACGCCCCCGCGACATCGCTACGTGGTGAATTGATCTTTAGCCACGTTGGGCTACGCTACACCGAAACTGACGACGATGTGTTGCAAGAGATCTCGTTTCATTGCAAGCCGGGGCAGCGCATTGCATTGCTGGGGCCGACTGGATCGGGCAAGACCTCGTTGATCAATCTGCTGCCCCGCTTTTATGACTACACTGCCGGGCGCATTGTGCTCGATGGTGTTGAACTGAAGCAGTACAACCGAAGCTATCTCCGCCAACAGATCGGGATCGTTGAACAGGAGCCCTTCCTCTTTTCGCGCACCATTCGCGAGAATATCACCTATGGTGCCGGACGTGAAGTCACGACAGCAGAGGTTGAAGCGGCGGCACGTGCGGCGGCCATTCACGAGGTGATCGTGAGCAAGTTCCCTGCGGGTTACGATACCCTGGTCGGCGAAAAAGGGATCACGCTCTCGGGTGGCCAGAAACAGCGGATAGCCATTGCACGCACACTGCTCAAGGATCCGGCCATCCTGATCCTCGACGATTCAACTTCTGCCGTGGATATGGAGACGGAGGCGCTGATTCGCCAAGCCTTGCAGCGGTTGATGAAGGGTCGGACTACATTTCTGATTGCACACCGCGTGCAGAGCGTGATCGACGCCGACCTGATCCTCGTCTTTCAAAAGGGCAGGATTGTGCAGCGGGGCACCCATCAAGAGCTAGTGGCGCAGGATGGCTTTTACAAACAGATTCACGCAGCCCAGACTCGTCTTGAAGATGAGTTTGCAACGGAGGCATGACGCATGGCAAATTCAATCGAATTTGAAGAAGAAGAGTTCACAACTCAATTTAACGGGCAGACAGTTTGGCGCATTATCCGCCAACTCAAGCCCTACACTCCCTGGGTTGTTGGATTTTTGATCTCGGTGGCGGTAGTCTCGTTTCTCGAGTCCTACTTCACCTATCTGAGCAAACGAATTATTGACGAGGCAATCGTCGCACAAAATCCGGATCGGCTCTGGCAGATTCTGACCATCTACGGGTCGCTAATCGTCTTGCAGGCAGCAATGGTCTTCACCTTTATCTATGTCACTGGTCTGTTGGGGGAGCGCGTGCGCTATGACCTGCGCCAGCAGCTGTTTAACCATCTACAACGGCTCTCGCTCTCCTATTACAACCGCACCCCGGTGGGTTGGATCATCTCACGGGTGACTTCGGATACGGATCGGCTTGCCGAACTGGTAACCTGGGGCTTGCTGGATGTCATTTGGGCAGTGATGAATGTAGGCACGGCTGTCTACTTCATGATGCAGATTGACTGGCAGTTGGCCCTGATCGTCTTCCTGATCATTCCGGCAATTACGATCGTGGCGATTCAGTTCAAGAAGCGCATTATTGTCGAATATCGTACGGTACGCAAAATCAATTCCAAGATCACCGGTGCCTACAACGAAAGCATTACGGGTGTGCGTGTGGTCAAGGCACTCAACCGCGAGGAGCAGAATCTACGTGAGTTTGACAAGCTGACCGACGAGATGCACGGTGCTGGCTATCGGGCGGCCTGGCTTTCGGGTCTCTTTCTGCCCGTGGTCCAGCTCATTAGCGCCATGGGCGTTACGGCGATCGTTTGGTACAGCGGTACCCAAAGTCTCGGCAGCATTTCCATCGGCGGTATTCAAGCCTTCGTCTCCTACGTCATCTTCATGCTCTGGCCGATTCAGGAGATGGCTCGGGTCTATGCTGAAATGCAACAGGCGATTGCCTCGGGTGAGCGCATCTTTGCGCTGCTCGATGCCGAGCCGGACATTGTGGACCGCCCCGATGCCATTGAGCAAGAGCACATCCGCGGTGATATTGTTTTTGATCACGTTAATTTTTACTATGAAGCCGATAAACCAGTGTTGCAGGACTTCAGCCTAGAGGTAAAACAAGGCGAGACCATTGCATTGGTTGGGCCAACCGGTGGGGGCAAATCGACCATTGTCAACTTGCTCTGTCGCTTCTTTGAGCCGAAAGAGGGCACCATCACACTCAACGGCATCGACTATACGCAACTGACGCAGCAGGCGATCCAGTCACGCATTGGTATGGTGTTGCAGACGCCACATCTCTTCTCGGGCACGATTCGTGAAAATCTGGCCTATGGCCGACTGAATGCCACGGATGCGGAAGTGGAAGCGGCCGCCAAAATGGTCGGGGCTCATGAATTCATCATGACGCTGGAAAAAGGATATGAGGAAGAAGTTGGCGAAGGAGGCGTGCTGCTCTCCACGGGGCAGAAACAGCTCTTTAGTCTGGCCCGTGCCGTGCTGGTTCAACCAGACATTTTCATTATGGATGAAGCGACCAGCTCGGTAGATACGCTGACTGAAAGTTTGATTCAGCGGGGCATGGAAGTATTGATGAAGGGACGGACCAGCTTTGTAATTGCGCATCGACTCTCAACCATTCGCAATGCCAGCCGTATTTTGGTAATCGAAGATGGACAGATCGCGGAAATGGGCAGCCATCGAGAACTGCTGGCCCAACGCGGGCACTACTATCGGCTCTACACACAGCAGTTCAAGCAGGAGTTAATGGATCAACAGGCGGTTTGGGATGTGGTGATGACAGAGCAGCCGTCGGATCAATTCGGCAGCTCAACCGCCACAACCGCAACGAGCTGATGCCCACCAACCGGGCAAATTTTCCCTGGGCAACGTCTGTTAAAAGGGCCGACGATGCTGTTGAGCAGAGATATCACTGAGCAGAGATATCAGTGAGCAGAGATATCGGGGACAATTGTAAGGAGCGATCATGAATTCTTAATAAATTGCCAATCTTTTATTCATGATCAGGTGGTATACTCTGATGGTAATCGGAAAGAATGGCGGTGCACAACGGCACCGTTGTTCTTTACAGATGGAGCTGTGGATCGGCGACATGCGAAGATTGTCGTTGGGCCACAGTTTCCAGCCCTCCACTCGGGGGGCAAAAAAGCAAAAAGTCCGCTGTGGCAGAGGCCATGGCGGACTTTTTTCTCTGCGAACTATCGTGCAGTTGGCTCGAAATGGTAGATTTTCTGGCGGTCTACCCAAGAAGTAGCACTGCTGTTTTCAAACGGAGCGTACTTTAGGTGAACAGCAGAAGGGCCAACGACCTATTTGCCAAAACGGCTGGCCAGCTCCTCTGTCACATCCGACCACTGTAAGTCGCGCTGGGAAAGGAGAACAAGACAGTGATAGAGCAGATCAGACATTTCGTAAACGACCCGATCATCTCCTTCACCCTTGGCAGCGATGATAACCTCGACGGCCTCCTCGCCAATCTTTTTCAGAATTTCATTTTCGCCTGCCTGAAAGAGCGAGGCAGTATATGAATTTGAATTTTGCTCTTGCTTGCGATTTTCAATGGTTTCAAATAACGTTGTAATGGTTTCGCTCATGGCTCAGCTATCTAGTTCTTTGGGCGCAACACACGCTCTTCGGCCCAGATTGATGATTCGTTTGGTCCATCGAAAGGTGTGGCATGGCAATTAGCTATGCTCCCAGCTTCTCTGCCACCCGTTCGCGTTATATTGTGCGGTAAAAACAGCTGACGGCACCGGTGTGACAGGCAGGCCCCGCGGGTTGAACCTGAACAAGCAACGTATCGCCATCGCAATCGACCGCAATTTCAGAGACCTGCTGCACATTACCACTGGTTGCGCCTTTGTGCCAATATTCCTGGCGACTGCGGCTCCAAAAGACAGTTTCGCCCAGCTCGATCGTGCGCCGCAAACTCTCTGCATTCATGTAAGCCATCATCAGCACCTGCCTGGTCTCAGCATCCTGCACAATCGTCGGCACCAATCCTCGCTCGTCGAATCTGATTGCGGTGAATAAGTCTTCCCTGGTCATTCGTTCACTCATTCTGTTGAAGCACCTCTAGCGGCATACGAATCGGCACACCGGCCGTGGCCACATGATCCTTCACCTGCTGGATGCTCAGTTCTTTGAAATGAAAAAGGCTGGCCGCCAATGCCGCGGCAGCTCCACCCTCTGTCAACGCAGCCACGAAATGGTCAGGTTCTCCTGCGCCACCGCTGGCAATCACGGGAATCATCACTGCATCGCTAATCGCACGGGTCAGGCTGACATCATAGCCCTCTTTGGTGCCGTCGCCATCCATCGACGTCAACAAGATTTCGCCCGCGCCCGCGGCCTCCACCTCTTTGGCCCAAGCAACGGCATCCAATTCCGTGTTGATGCGTCCCCCACTCACATAGACATCCCAACCATCACCACGGGCGTTGCGATCGGCACCCTGGCGGCGACGCGCATCGATGGCGACGACAATACATTGGCTGCCAAAACGTTTGGCAGCTTCGCGAATCAGTTGCGGATTTTTCACGGCAGCACTGTTAATGCTCACCTTGTCGGCACCGGCCAACAACAATGCACGCATGTCATCCACGGTGCGAATCCCCCCGCCAACGGTAAAGGGAATGAAGACGGTATCCGCAACCCGACGCACCATGTCGATCATGATGTCGCGCGCTTCGTGGGTGGCGGTAATGTCGAGAAAAACCAGCTCGTCGGCCCCTTCCCGATCATAAATCTGCCCTGCCTCCACTGGATCGCCAGCATCAATGAGGTCGACAAAGTTGACCCCCTTGACGACCCGCCCATCCTTTACATCGAGGCAAGGAATAATTCGTTTTGCCAACATGGTTACAGTAGCTTTCTTTCGTGTCTCGGTAAGTAATTCGTTATCTAGTCACCTATCACTTTTGCCGCCGCATGAAGCGCGGCAACGTCTTCCTGGAATGGGTTCAAATGGTGTTGCGATAGACGAACTACTTGTGACCCCTTCCAGGAAGATCCGTACCACCGCAACTCACGAAAAATGATAGGTAGCTAGATCCTTACAGTGAGCGGGTCAGCGAGAACATTGACGCCAGCGCCATCAGGCCAGGTAGGCCACGGCGGCGTCTAGTGCGGGCAATTGTTCTGGTGCGGTATCGGTCAGAAATTCCCAGGCTTCCTCGGCCGACAGCCACCGGGCTTCACAGTGATTCTCCTGCCCCAAAGAGATTTCCTGCGAACTAACTTCGGCCAAATAGTAGACGATTTTGCGCTCCATCTCATATTCCCGGATCTTCGTCGTGTATTCTAACACAGTACGACAATCGGGGTGTAGTTCGAGCACGGAGAGTCCAGTCTCTTCTTCAAACTCGTGGATCGCTTTTTCCTGGGTGCAGTTCCCCTCCTTTACACAGCCACGGGGGAATTGCCACTGTTCAAAGAAGAGATTGAAAAGCAGCAGAAACTCAGGGGTGTCATTGTGATAGCGAAATGGGATAATACCGGCACTCACCCGCTTGAGCGGGCGATGGCCCACTGCAATCGCCTGGGCCAGATCAAGTGTTTCCGCATACAAGGAACGGCGCACCACCACACCGTCGATGTTATAATGTTCGTGCGCTTTTAGTCGTTCCACATCGTGAATATCTGCAACGCCACCACTGGCAATCACGCGCAAACTCGTGAGATCGCCCAACTCTTTCGTGGCATTAACATTTAAGCCGGCCAGCGTACCGTTGCGGCTCACATCGGTATAGAGCACACGGCGCACCCCCATGGCATAGACGCGATGGCCCAGATCAATGGGCTCCACATCGGTGACCGTGTAGTGGCCGGGAACGTGCCGGTCCGCGGTGACCACGCTGCCGTTGCATGCATTGATCGCCACGACAATGCGATCTGCCCCCCACTGCTTCAGCGCCATCGCCACCACTTCGGGTTTCTCCACGGCCACGGCATCGAGCACCACCCGATCGACCCCCAGTTCCAGCACCAGGCGGATGTCATCCAGCGTGTACAGACCACCACCAAACTGAATGGGTACATCGACCGCGCGCCGAATGGCGCGCAGCTTTTGCAGATTGATGGGCAGCCGCCGCATGAGGTCAATCTCGGGAGATTCTGGCTCTTTGCGTCCGGGATGTCTGATCAAGATGTTGGCGGGGCGATTCAGCGCGTTGAAGTGAGCCCGCTTGGCTTGTAAAGGGCCATCCAGGTTCACAATGTGCAGCCACTCAGCTCCGCGCTCCACCCACTGACGTGCCACGGTCAGCGGGTCTTCCTCCAGTGTGGCGGCATCTCCTGGCTCATCGTGGTGCAAATAAACACAATGACCTCGACGTAAATCAACGGCAGGGAATATAATCATAAACTGTTTCTTTGGGACAAAGCACTTGCGCTGTTGCTCACAGTACCAAACGAAATTCGGTTGCAACCCATGGGTTGCAACAATCGATGATTGCAGATGAACGATGCTGGCAGATGAACTACCGCACTCGCGTGCATTCTACTTTTTCATTGGATGGGTCTACTCTACCACAATCCAGCATTGGAGAACGTAACGCCGCCCCCCTCTTGGCAAAGGTGATTGCGTCGCTGCCAGCGCGTGCAAACCCACACAGTGTAAACCCACACAGTGTAAACCCACACAGTGCTAGCAAGGGCCCGCTTGCCCCGCAGCCCAGTGTGTGCTGCTCTAGAGAATTGCACGGGAATAGATGCGATGCGCAGGCTGTCGCATCGCCTATTTTGTCTGTGGCACGTTACCAACGTACGTTTGGGGAATGAACACAGGTGGGGTCACGACGACAGTTCGCCTTTCCCCCGCGGGATCGAGCCGGCAACAGCCTGAAAATCTTGCACCAACACCGAACACTCGGGATCAACGAGTGCAACGGCGGCAAAGCTCAACTGCTGCCAATCGGCCAACGCCACGCGCTCCTGCCCCAATAAATGGGCACGATAGAGACTGAGCGTGAGGCCATGCCCCACCAACGCCAACGTTTGCCCTGGATACTTTGCACAGAGGTCAGTAATTCCACTGCGAAAACGCGCCAGTGCATCCGCGGCAGCTTCCCAGTCGCCGCTAGGCAGGGCAGGATGGGCAAAGGCTTGTGCCACTCGTGCCGTGTAGTCTGCGACCCAGCCCCCGCGTCGCAGCTCATCAAACCGAGCATCAACGTCAACGGGCAGGTGCCGATGGGCCAACACGGGTTCAACGGTCAACCTTGTTTTGGCTTCGCTGCTCAAAATAATGGCCTGTACATCTGCCCAAAAGGCGAGCTTCGCCAGTTTCTTTGCCTGTTCGGTACCGGCGGCTGAAAGCGACCAAGTGGTGACCGCCTGGGTCTGGCTCTGTTGCGTTGCGGCGTGGGTGATCAGATAGAGGCGCATGGAGCGTTAGGAGTGATTCAGCAGTGGGGAAGTATCCGCCCCGCCTTGCTCGACGCCAGCGCTCTCAACAACCATGCGCATGAAGTTGGCCAAAATGCGCAGGCCCACGCTGTGGCTCTTTTCCGGGTGCGGTTGGATACCCCAGGCATTCTTGTGGCGCACGATGCTCGGGTAGGCCAAGCCATAATCGGTGCGGGCCAACACGGCCGAATCATCCGCTGCATCACAGTAGTAACTGTGGGCGAAATAGGCGTGGGCACCGTCGGGCACTCCACCCAGCAGGGCATCGTGTTGTACCTGGTGCAGCTGATTCCAGCCGATCTGTGGCACACGCAAAATGTGACCGGCGTGGAGCGGATCGATCATCTGTTCTGGAAAGCGACGGACATGGCCGGGAATAATATGCAAGCCTTCGTGATTGCCCATCTCTTCGCTTGAATCAAAGAGCAGTTGCATGCCAACACAGATGCCCAACAGCGGCAGCCCCGCGTTGACGGCATCCAACAGCGGCTGCTCGAAACCCTGGCGCCGAATGTTGTCAATGCTGTCGCCAAAAGCCCCTTGGCCAGGCAGCACAACGGCACGCCAGCGCGTGAGATCTGTGGGTGCCGCCACAATGTCTACGGGAATCTGTAGTGGTTTGGCCACGGTTTCAAACGCTTTGTAAACACTGCGCAGATTACCTACGCCATAGTCAACAATCGCAATCATAGAGAAATCCCACAGTTGTTGGGCCAAACCAAAATGCAAGTGCTCCACGAGGCGCACGTGAGTTTGCACAGAACATGCAGTTCTGCGGTTTCCTTTGTGCGAACTCAGGGAGCATCATTTTTTCAATTGGCCTTGAAAACAGATTGTGCCAGAGATCAAGTTGCTAGAGATCAATTTCAAAGTTGCGGACCAATCCAGGAGGAAAATGCTGACGGCTCAACTCGGTGGTCAACTCGCGAATGCGCAGCTCCGCGTGTTCGGCTTCCACGGGGGTGATCTCGCCACTTTTGACAGCCGCTTCAAACAGATCCTCGTGTAAAACTGTCACGCGTTCATCAGGCTGCAGCCAGAGCGCGAGGATCAGCGAATAGGCTTCCAACTGCTCGTTGCGGCGCTTGACAGGCATACAGATTGGAACGCGATAGCCGATTGTCTCCCCCTCGCTGTCATAATACTTCTCCACCAGCATGGCGTCGGTCAAAAGCCAGAAGCGCAGCCAGACATAGCCGGGCTTGGCAATTGATGCATCGGCAATCTGCTGAACCGGAGCCGCAGCAGACCACGTGGCACGCTCCACCACAATGTCAGTTAATTCTTCGGTTCGATAATCGGCCAGTGCAACTTGCTGTTGCCACTCGCCCTTTAAGATGTTACCCAGTGGATACATAAAATCAGCTGTAAGGTTCTTATGCCAGTTATGTTGCAAATTGGATTGCCAGTTGTGTTACCATCTCTATGAGTGCCACTGAGGATCGGGAGATCATCTTGGATCAACATCCACGAGCAGAGCGCGGGCTTGGGGTCGATCAATACTTTTTGACAATTGCCCGGTAGGCCGCGGGTTCACGATACTGGATCAATTGCCGTTCTTCCCGTACATTGCGCACCAGATCGAGATCGATGGTGGCCACGGCATATCCTTCAATCGGCTCATCAAGTGCAGTGTACATTTCGCCGCTCGGCCCCACCAACGTGCTGTCACCGTGGTAGCGTCCGGTCGGTTCCTCGCCCACGCGATTGGTAGCCGCCATGAAGATGGCATTTTCACAGGCGCGGCTAATAATGTGGGCGCGCCAAGATTCGCTGTACTGCTCTTCCCAGTTTGCGCTGACAACCACCAGTTCGGCCCCTTCCAGGGTCAGGCTACGGGCTGTTTCTGGAAAGGCGAGATCACTGCCAATGGAAAGTCCAAAGCGTCCCCATTCAGCTTCCACCGTAATGAAACGGAAGCCAGCGCGATAGACCTGGCGTTCCTCGCCCAACAGATGCACTTTGCGGTAATCGCCCGCCACATCGCCTTCCGGGCCCAAGCAGATCACGCCGTTGTAGAGAATGCTCTCGACCTTCTCCTTGACGACGAGGCCAAAGACAACATGTGTGTTGAAATCATTGGCACGTTTGGCCAGATAGTTGGTGGCATGACCCGGCACACGTTCGGCCAGGTCGGTGGCGCGCAATCCCAAATCGGCACCGGTGTAGCTCAGCTCGGGAAAGATGATCAGGTCGGTATTTTGTTCGCCACAAATCCGCTCAACGAAATCACCCATTTTGCGCAGGTTATCCTCGGGACTCGCCAAAGCTGGCGACATCTGTACCAGCGCCACTGTAATTTCACGTGCCATAGAAAACTCCTGTACAGTTACATCATAAACAATAGCAATTCCGCCAAGTATACCACAGCTCCTCCCGATCGCCCACCAGTCGCGCAACCCCTTTGTCCATTAAAAGCGTCCTGCAATGGGCTGAGGTAGCAGCCCATTGCAGGGAACTGCTCGTCACCCCAAATTCAATGTGAGCCAATTGGTTACATGATTGGTTGCATGATTGGTTGCACGTTAGGTGACCGGACAGATAGACGGTTCCGTGAAATTACGCTATACTTGGCCCATCCATTGTTGGGAGTGAACCGTGGTTCGGGTACACTTTCACGTTTGTAGAACTTCACGTTTGTAGAACGAGTCGAGGAGCAGAACAGTGATGATGGCAACAGGCAAGAGCTGGTTTCAACGGGCATGGGTGGTGATCTTAATCGCGACGATTGTGATTTTTCTGGATCAACTGACCAAAGAGTGGATCCGCAACAACGTGCCCGAGTACACCTCCATGATCCCGCTGCCAGCTTTGGGTGAATATTTTGTCTATGAACATGTCCGCAACTATGGCGCGGCCTTTGGGATCTTGCAAAACCAGAGCTACCTCTTTGTGGCCATTGCAATCGTCGTTGCCATTGCCATCCTGGTCTACGTCAAGTATTTACCGCTGGATCAGCGTTTCGTCCGCTATTTGCTCGGGCTGCAATTGGGCGGTGCGCTGGGCAATCTGATCGATCGGCTAAACCAGGGCTACGTCACGGATTTTATCAAAATGGGCATTCCCGACGTCTACTATTGGCCCAACTACAATATTGCCGACAGCAGCATCGTGGTCGGTGTGATTGGGCTGGGGATCTACATTTTGATGGATGATCTGCGACAGCAGCGCCAACAAGAGGCCAATGAGCAAGCATAGCCCTGCCGCTGCACCCGCACGGCACAGCTTTGCAACCACAGCCACCGATGCTGGCCAACGGCTCGATCGTTGGCTGGCTGCCCAACTGCCCGACCAGAGCCGCAGTGCCATTCAACGCTTGATCAAGGAAGGCCACGTTCGGGTGGCAGAGCAACCCGCCAAAGCCAGCCAAACGGTGGAACGCGATCAGATCATCACGGTGGCTATCCCCGCGCCAGCTACTGTGCCAGCACTCGTGGCCGAAGCGATCCCACTGCAGATCGTCTATGAAGATGAACATTTGCTGGTGGTTGACAAGGCAGCAGGTATGGTTGTCCACCCCAGCCCCGGCCACGAAACGGGAACGCTCGTCAATGCTATTTTGCACCATTGCCCCGATCTAATTGGCATTGGCAGCGAACGGCGTCCCGGCATTGTCCACCGGCTAGACAAAGAGACATCGGGGCTGTTGGTCGTCGCCAAACATGATCAGGCCCAACGTGCATTGCAAGCGCAGTTCAAAGCACGCACGGTGTACAAAGAATATCTGGCCCTGCTCGAAGGACGCATCGATCCGCCACGGGGCCGCATCAACGCCCCCATTGGGCGCCACCCGGTTGAACGCAAGCGGCAGGCCATTCTCCCCCCGGACCCCAACACTGGCCAAACCACGGGCCGCGCGGCCGTGACTGACTATTACTTGCAGGCGACCTATCACAGCCGGGGCACCAATCCGGTGAACCATTTTTCGCTGGTGCGCGTGCAGCTACACACCGGCCGCACCCATCAGATCCGGGTGCACTTTGCCTGGCGCAAGCATCCGGTGGTGGGCGATACGCTCTATGGCTATCGCCGTCGCCGTTTGCCGCTGGATCGCCACTTTCTGCACGCACACAAGCTGCGCCTGCAACTCTTTGGCTCTACGGAAGAACGGGAATTTGTCGCGCCGCTGCCCACGGAATTGACGGCTGCACTGGCAGCGCTGGAAGAAGCGGCGTAACCATCATTGATACTAGTCCGGGCTAGAAATCTGCTGGTCGGCCGCCCACTGATCAAATGTAGCCAACAATCTCTGCTTCACCGCGGCGGGGGCGCCGGAGGCGACAAATGCATTGCGGGCAATACGCATCAACTGTTCGGTGCCATAGCCAAACTCGCGCGCCAAAACCTCATATTCTTGTTTGAGCGAGGTGTTGAAAAGTGGTGGATCGTCGCTATTGACGGTGACCATCAGCCCCATGCGATCGAGGTGGGGAAAGGGATGCTCGGCCAGACGACGATAGACGTGCAGGCAAATATTGCTCGTGGGATTGATCTCCAAGACGATCTGCTCTTCTTTGAGCCACTGCAGAAGACTGGGATCTTCGATGGCGCGTACGCCATGGCCAATGCGAGTTGCGCCCAAGTCGCGCACGGCGCCTCTCACACTGGCTGCGCCCATTGTTTCGCCAGCGTGGGGCACCGAGAGCAACCCTGCCGCACGTGCCGCGGTGAACGCATGCGCAAATGGTTCGGGCGGGGCACCCACTTCAAAGCCGCCCAAGCCAAAACCAACCACGCCATGGGCCTGGCCAGCTAGTGCGTATTCGAGTGTCTTGTCTGCAACGCGGCCATCATAGGCATTGGTGTTGCGATCAAAGCTGGCGTTGCGCGGAATATCAAAGACCCAACAGATTTCCACACCGTGATCGGCGCGAGCTTTGGCACGCCCCGCCTCTAGTCCCTGCAACAGATCGTCAATCGTCAGCCCTTTGTCCTGCAGATGGGTGTGGGTATAGGGCGTAAAGGTCACTTCACGGTAGTGGATATTTTGCGCGGCCATCTCCGCGGCACATGCCTCAACAACGAAGGCAAAGTCCTCTGGTGTGCGCAACATATCCGAAATCGTCAAATAGATCTCCACGAAGTGGGGAAACCCGGTAAAGGTAAACCACTTGCGCAGCGCCGCCAGATCCGTTGTGGGTAACTGCTCGGTGCGTCCGTGGCGCTGCGCAAGCGTCAGCAGCGTGGCCGGCTGGATCGAGCCCTCCAGATGAATATGTAACTCTGCCTTGGGCATTGCCTGAATGAACCCGAGCAGCGCGGGGTCCATCGAGGCGGATGGGGGGGCGGATGAGTTGACTGAAGACATGGACACACCTTCCTGGCTGAATGGTCTATCTCAATAATCCATTGCGGTTACTCAACATTGGTGACAGTGGTAGATAGCAGTGGCAGATGCCATTGCGATTGCTAATGTTAGCGCAGATGTCAATGTTGATAAAATTTTCATGAGAGCTCTGCAAAATGGGAAGAGCGCTTCCTGTCCACCATCGTGCCCCCATTCATACTCAGAACAAATCAGTCTGTTGATTTCAAATTCGCGAGCCAAGCCGCATCAGCGGCTGCCAAACCAGCGGTTGAGACCGCTGCTCGCTGTTGGAAGCCCAATTCATTGGTGCATTTTCGTTGGCCATTCGCTTATTGTATAACCGATTCCCGTTAGAACAGACCAATCATATCGAAATTATGAGTGTTAACCAAACCCCAACTCAGGTTACCATGCACCGGCGGCGCGCCCAGTCTGGTGCGGCCGCTCCGGTGGCCACGGATACCAGAGGGCGCAGCCGCTCCTCCCGCCTGGGCACGGCTATTGCAGCTCTGTTTCTGTTGTTGCTGCTTGCATTTGGCGCCCAAAGCAGCACGATCTCGCCTGCGGGTTGGCGGCAGTGGGGCATGGCACAAATCGTTCAACCATGGGGGTTCAATCTGCTGGCGTGGGAGATTGATGCGTTGTGGCACAAGTTGCGCGCCTTTGCCTTGCAGCCTGCACATGGGCTCGATCACGATCGCTCGGTGCAGCTCGTCTATGCCTATCTGGAACGTGCGCAGACGATGCGCCAGCTCGAGACGTCCATCAACGAAATCTTGACCAACACGGCCAACAGCACCGAACTGCCATCCACGCTAACCGTAGAGATCCACGAGTTGCAAGCCGAGTTGGATCTGTTGCGGTTGGAACAGCAACAGCAACGTGCCACTGTGGAACAGATCATTGAGGCACAGATTGCTCACGAGCTGCAGAATGATAATCTCATGCTCTTTGGGCAACCCTTGCCCCCCGTTCAGTTTACCTTTGTCGAACCGCCGCGCAAGTTGGTGGTCAGCCCGCGCGACGAGATCACGACCATCTACAGCCGCATGCTCGACGCGGAAATGACTCTGGCCGAGATTGAAGCGGCCGAATCCGCCTATCGCCAGGAATTCGATAGCAGCGCCTACATCACCAACATTGGTGGCCTCGGTGCATTTCCCACCATGGTTGTTGATCGGGCCAGTCTCGGCTGGATCCTGAGCACGGTGGCGCACGAGTGGGTCCACAATTATCTGACGCTTTTTCCCCTGGGCTTCAACTACATGACGAGCCACGAATTCATGACCATGAATGAGACAGTTGCCGAAATTGTGGGCAATGAAATGGGGGAACGCGCGCTGCGCACCTTCTACCCAGCGCTGGTCCCACCCCCCGATCCCTATGCGGCAACCACGGCGATGGATGAGCCTTTGCAAGAACCTGTCTTTGATTTTCGTGTCGAAATGCGCGCAACGCGGCTCGTGGTGGATGAGTTGCTGGCCGCGGGCGAGGTCGAAGAGGCAGAGACATACATGGAAGAACGTCGCCGTTATTTTGTAGAGAATGGCTATCCACTGCGCGTGCTCAACCAAGCCTACTTTGCCTTTCACGGCAGCTATGGCACCAGCGCCGCGAGCAGCAGCCCCATTGGCCCCAAAATGGAAGCCCTGCGCGCGGCCACACCCGATCTAAGTACCTTTCTGCAGACCGTGCGCAGCTTCACCTCGGTGGCCGATTTGGATGCGGCGTTGGCGAGCTATGGTCAATAGCCCAATTGGATTGTGGATTCAGGTACCGGGCGGGAAGATCATTTCAGAGACGGTGGCAAAGCTATAGCCGTTGCGCCGCAGATAGTCAATAATGCGGGGAATGGCGATGGCACTGGCAGGGTTGACATCGTGCAGCGCGATAATGGCACCGGGACAGACATTCTCGGTCACCTGTGCATAGATGGCATTTGCCGTGATATCCTCCGTCCAATCGCGGCTGTCAATCGTCCAGCCCACCACTTGGTAGCCCTCGGCATTGGCGATTCTGATGATGTCGTTGTTGATGGCACCAAAGGGAGCCCGAAAGAGCGGTTTGGTAGTGGCATTGGCACGTGCCTCGCGCACCACTTTTTCCGTCAACCGCAGTTCGGAGCCGATATCAGCAACGGAGTGCGAGAGCATGTTATCATGGGTGAAGGAGTGGTTGCCCAATTCATGGCCATTGTCCAGGATGTGGTCGATGATTTCTGGATAGCGCGAGACGGGATTGCCCATGACCAGGAATGTGGCGCGTATTCCCTGTTCAGCCAGTTCACGCATTAGATCGTGATTTTCTGGTACATAGCCAATGTCAAAAGAGAGGGCCACGCGCTTTTGGCGGTTGTCATAGCTGATGTAATAGCCAGAGACGCCAAAAGGCAGCTCGTCGATCGTTGGCACAACGGGCGCCGGTGAACTCCACAGATGGGGTGGTGTGCTGCCCGCCGGCAGGAAAATTGCACTGCCCGCGTACCCCGTAAAATCTGGATTTTCGGCCAGGATCGCTTCGACCGTCACCCCCGCGTCCAGCGCAATGCCCCCCAATGTATCGTCCGGCCAAAGGCAGTAGCTATCGCGCAGATCAATCTCATTGGCAGCTTCGCGATCCGCGGGCACATGTTGAATCACCAAAAGATCAGGTTCTTCGCTGCTGGTCGCCGCGTCCTCTTGCGCAGCGGCAACGCCGCCCGCCTCCTGCTCTGTGGCAGTTGGCGATAGAAACCAGAGCAAGCTCATCAACGCAATACCCACGCAACAGAGTAACACTCCACGCAATAGCATGTTCAAGTTCTCCTAGGCTCAGAGGGCGGTCAATTTGGGGTGAGGTAGCCTTGGGTCAGCAGCTATGTAGGCTGTAGCTGCCAGTGCAGCATGGCTCTATTGTAACAAATTCAAAAAAAATTGCGAATTTAGTTTGTAGTAAATTGCGGAAACAAACGCTAAAGATGCTACTCAAGAGCTCTCATACAAAAACGTGGATGAGAGCATGCGCCCATCATCCACGTTATCCTTCGATCTCAAATTCGCGTGCTTGGTATAGATGGCTTGCGTCGCTAGCGTTTGCCAGCCCCGCGCAAGGTACCCACCAACAGTTCCCGGTTCAACATGCCGATAAAATCGATGCTGATCTCTTTCGGGCAGGCTGCTTCGCATTCACCGATATTTGTGCAACCACCAAAGCCCTCGGCATCGTGTTGATTGACCATTAGCACAGAGCGATCGTACCGTTCGGTCTT
Organism: Caldilineaceae bacterium; assembly: GCA_965228585.1. Taxonomy (GTDB): domain Bacteria; phylum Chloroflexota; class Anaerolineae; order Caldilineales; family Caldilineaceae; genus JAHBVH01. The sequence continues at coordinate 615,276 of CBDDHX010000009.1, read as the reverse complement.
GCCTTGGGGCAGCGAGTTCAGATGGCCCGCCTTGGCCCCGGTAAAGAGCATGGCCGACCCGTTGGGGCAAGCTGCGACACAAGCACCACAGCCGATGCAAGCCGCGGCATCCATTGACTGGTCAGCCACCTGCTTGGAGATGGGGGTGGCATTGGCGTCCGGCGCGCTCCCCGTGGAGACGGAGACGTAGCCGCCCGCCTGGATGATGCGATCAAAGGCAGCGCGATCGACCACCAAATCTTTGATCAGTGGGAACGCAGTGGAGCGCCACGGTTCCACGACAATGGTATCTCCATCCTGGAAGGTGCGCATGTGAAGTTGGCAGCTGGCCACGGCCTTTTTGGGACCATGAGCGACGCCATTGATCATCATGCCGCACGAGCCACAGATGCCTTCCCGACAGTCATGGTCAAACGCGATCGGTTCTTCCCCTTTTTCCTGCAACTCTTCATTCAATTTGTCCAGCATTTCCAAAAAGGAAGCGTCGGGACTCACATCTTCAAGTTCGTACTCGACCAACGAACCCTTTTGTTTTGCGCTCTTCTGTCGCCAAATTTTCAGGTGTAACTTCATAAGGTTAGGCTTTCTGTCTGCTATATAATCCAGTTGTTACTAGCCACTGCGACCGCAGGTGAGACAACTTTTTTCATGCTGCCAACAGTGGGCGTTGGCAGTGATTGGCGGTGCAAGATGACGAGCAACCTGGGTCACATCAGTTTACATACGTTGCCGCATGTTACTTGTAACTGCGTTGTGTCAGCTTTACATAGTCGAACTGAAGCTGCTCTTTATTTAGAATGGGCGCGACGTCTTCGCCGGCATGTTGCCAAGCTGCCACGTATGCATAATTTTCATCATCGCGCAATGCCTCGCCATCCGCGGTTTGGCTCTCTTCGCGGAAGTGACCACCACAGGACTCGCTGCGGTTGAGGGCATCGATGCACATGAGTTCGGCCAATTCTATAAAGTCGGCCACACGCCCGGCTTTCTCCAATGCCTGGTTCAAATTGTCGGCGCTGCCGGGCACATTGACATTGGACCAGAATTCCTCGCGCAGGGCCGGGATCAGTTCCAGTGCCTTGCGCAACCCTTCTTCCGTCCGTGACATGCCACAATAATCCCACAGAATGCGACCCAACTCTTTGTGAAAGGAATCGACGGTGCGGTTGCCTTTGACATTCAGCAGGCGTTTGATCCGATCTTCGACAGCATGTTGCACATCCTTTGCAGCGGCATTACTGCCATCGACGGCATCAAGTTGCGCCTGTCCCAGATAGTTGCCAATGGTGTAGGGCAACACGAAATAGCCATCGGAAAGCCCCTGCATCAGCGCACTGGCCCCCAAGCGGTTGGCCCCGTGATCCGAAAAGTTTGCTTCCCCAACGACAAAGAGCCCCGGAATCGTGCTCATCAAATTATAGTCCACCCACAAACCGCCCATGGTGTAGTGCACCGCTGGATAGATGCGCATGGGCACCTTGTAGGGATCTTCGCCGGTGATATTCGCGTACATATCAAAGAGGTTGCCATAGCGGTCGCGGATCACTTTTTCGCCGAGGCGGTCGATGGCATCGGCAAAATCGAGGTAGACGCCATTTTTGAGTTCGCCAACGCCATAGCCATCGTCAACCACCTTCTTGGCGGCACGTGACGCAACGTCGCGCGGCACCAGGTTGCCAAAGGCAGGATAGCGCTCTTCCAAATAGTAGTAGCGTTCGCTATCGGGGATCTCATTGGGGGGACGCTTGTCATCGGCCTTGCGCGGCACCCAAATCCGGCCGTCGTTGCGCAGTGATTCGCTCATCAACGTCAGCTTGGATTGCTCTTCCCCGGCCACGGGGATACAGGTGGGGTGAATCTGGGTGAAACAGGGATTGGCGAAATAGGCACCACGTTTGTACGCCCGCCAGATAGCCGTGGTATTGCAACCCTTGGCATTGGTGGAGAGATAGTAGGCGTTGCCATAGCCCCCACTGGCCAACACAACGGCATCGGCAAAGTGCGATTCAATGGCCCCAGTGATCATGTTGCGGGTGATGATGCCGCGTGCCCGTCCATCGATGACGATCAGATCGAGCATTTCGGTACGGGGGTGCATCGTCACCTTGCCCGCGGCGATCTGCCGCGACAACGCTTGATAGGCACCGAGCAACAGCTGTTGGCCAGTCTGGCCACGGGCGTAAAAGGTGCGCGAAACTTGAGCACCGCCAAAGGAGCGGTTGTCCAACATCCCGCCATATTCACGGGCAAAAGGGACCCCCTGGGCCACGCACTGATCGATGATGGCTGTGCTCACCTCGGCGAGCCGATAGACGTTGGCCTCGCGTGCCCGGTAATCGCCACCTTTCACCGTGTCGTAGAAAAGACGAAAAACACTGTCGCCATCATTTTGATAGTTCTTGGCAGCATTGATGCCACCCTGTGCCGCCACGCTATGCGCGCGCCGGGGGCTATCTTGATAGCAAAAGCTTTCAACATTGTAGCCCAGCTCGGCCATCGTGGCAGCAGCAGAACCACCCGCTAACCCGGTGCCCACAACAATCACCGTGTATTTGCGTTTGTTGGCGGGATTGACCAACGTCATCTCAAATTTATGTTTTTCCCACTTTTGCTCCAGCGGCCCAGAAGGGACGCCGGCATCCAGCGTGGCCTCGGTAAAGACCGGCATGGTATCCACAGCAGGAACGGTCGATGTACCCATCAATTACTCCTCAATGCTCAAACAAACAGATGGTAGGGTTCGATAATCTTCGAAACCCCGGAAATAAAAAACGTCTGCTCAGATGGCTGACAGCCCTCTGATTGATATTTATCAAAATACCCGTTACACAACATACTGAAAAAAGACGGCCAAAGGTACAACAGCAAATCCAACTGGAATCAGAATCGCCATGATCCACGCCAGCCCGCGCACGGCCTTGGTGGTATCCCGGTTGAGTAGCCCCAACGTCTGAAAGAGACTCCACGTGCCGTGAAAGAGGTGAAAGCCCAGCGCCGTCAGCGCCACCAGGTAGAGCAACACGTTGAGCGGATTCTGGAAGCCATAGACCAGATTGCCATAGGCATCACCGGGCGTAAAGTTGGCGTGGATTGTGGGAATACCCCAGGTGAAGTGGGCGAGATGATAGATGATGAAGAAAAAGAGCGCAATGCCACCCCACCGCATGGTCAACGACGCATAATCCGCTTCCTGACGGCGCACCATGGAGTAGTTCGTTGCACGGGCAGCCCGCGCCTGACGAGTCAATGAAACGGCAGCCCAGATGTGCAAGCCAAGGGCAGCAATCAACAGGAAGCGCATGATGTAGAGAAAATGGAGGTGGCCAAGCAACGGTTCGCCAAAGCTGCGCAGACCCTCGGCATATTCATTGAAGTATTGAGCGCCAAAAAAGACCTTGATGTTGCCGTACATGTGTATCAGCACGAAACCGATGTAGAACAACCCGGTAACGGCCATGATGGCTTTTTTGCCAATCGTGGTCCGCGGTAGAGTAAGTACTGCTGCCATACAAATGCTCCTAGCTGTAAAAGTGCGATCAGGCTCGCAACTGTGGAAAGAGAATAGACAAAATTAGCATTGCTATTAGAGTTTGTTGGACTATTCAGGGCCCCGTCCAGCAATCGAGCACCTGTCCACTGGTGTGTGCACAATCGAGCACGTGTCTAAGCAATGGTTGCATTGGGCTAGCCATGCAGTGGCACGTGTTGCAACGCCAGTGACGGTTCTGCTCAATCACCGCGACAGCGGCACGGGGAATCCGCTTGAGCGACTTGGCACGCCAGCGTGTGACGGGGAAAGCTACTTGCCAACGCGTAGACGTTGTACACTCGCTATACATCCCTTGCACACCACAGTGGATCATCGCACACAACAGGCAAAATTGCAGGAGTTTCGGTTACAGATAGGGGTTGAATACCCAAAGTGTATTCTAATACAGAGACAGATGAGTTGCAACATTACTTGCCGTAAGGCCGGATCGCCTTTTTGCGATTCATTGCAACGAGAGGGCCGGGCGCGTCTCACCCCTGGATGGCATCCGCTTCGCCTATGAATGTTGGGGGAAACGCTCGGCAGCGTTTGGCCGGCGCGCAGCAACGAGTATGATCCCCTGCCAAGGGGCCAATGTACCCCGCCACTGCTTGGTGCGAGGACGATAGCGTCGAGTGGCCACCACATCCGTCCAGAGGCCAGACCAAGGCAGCGTGAGGGTGGTCTCGATCCGACGTGCGCTGAAGTTGAGCGCCACGGCGGCAAAATCCACCACTGTTTTCTGGTCCGCTGGTGCGCCATCATTGGCAAATGCCATGCGGTCAAAGCGCACGAGTTGTTCCCGTGCAAAATCGTTGGGATAGAAGTTGAGGTGATCGCTGCGGAGCGCACCATGGGTGGCACGGGTGTTGATCAGGCGCTTGACAATTTCCAGATAGTCACCGTGGATCTGCGTTTGCAGTTTGGCCCAATGCAGAGGTTGAAAGTCGATGGTACGGGGTGCATCTTCCGCAAATTCTTGTCCGGCGTAGAGCATTGGTACACCAGGCGCGGCAAAGAGCGTCACCAGCCCCAAGAGACTTTTGGCGCGCGCCAATTCAGAGACGCTCATTCCCGGCGGACGTTCAATATTTTGCTGCGAATAGTAGATGATCTCGTGCTCGGGGCGCACTTCGTCGTGGCTACAGGTGTAGTTGATATTTTCGGCTGCGGTAGCATAGCCAGCTTCGCGAAAGCCACCAATGGCGCGAAAGATATCCTGCTTTTCCCATGCCCAGCGCTGGTTCAAAATGTCATCTAGCGTGTGGTGAAACGCGCCATTCCAACTAGCATCCATCTCTGTTGTGCGGATCAACTTGGCCGTGGTTTTTTCGGGATGGGTACCCTCCAGTGGCCAATGTTCTGCAATCAGAATACAATCTGGCCTGGTGGTGCGTGCAGCCCAACAGATCGCTTGAATGCCATGATAGGGATCAAAGCCAGGGTTGTGCGGATTGCGGCTGTCATAGTCAACCCCGCCCACCCAGTCGAAACGAAATCCATCAATGTGATACTCGGTGAGCCAAAAACGCACGATATCCTGAAAATAGTGGGTGGTCTCCTGTTTAAAGTGATCCCAGTCCAACCCGCCCCAACTGTTGATCGCGTTTGGTGTTTGGTGAAAGAATGGATTCCAATTTTCCAGCCATTCACCCTTGGGCCCATACATGGGCGGGTAATATTGATAGTAGGGGTGGTCGCCCCAGGCGTGGTTAAAGGCCACATCGAGGATCACGGCGATCCCGCGTCTGTGACAGGCATTGACAAAGGCCTTCAACTCGTCGGGCGTGCCGTAGCTCTGTGCGGGGGCAAAATAGAAGACGGGATTGTATCCCCAACTGGAATGGCCGGGAAATGCCTGAATGGGCATTAACTCAACCGCGTTGATGCCAAGCTCGGCGAAATAATCAACATAGCCATTCAAATCGGCAAAGGTGCCCATGTGCGGACGATTGGCCTGCCAATAGCCGGCAAAATCGCGCACGCAAAGCTCATAGATCGTGAGATCACGCAGGCGCGGAATTTGCCACTGTTGATCGGTCCAAGGGTATGCTTGCCCCGCGGCGGGCAAATAGGCCCAGGGACCATCTTCTTCCCAAGCCATCTGCTGGGCATAGGGGTCCGCCACCCAAACATGAGACTGCTCATCAATTGCCACGTAGTAGCCATAGCGCGTCGCGCCGGGATGCGCAATGGTGGTCCACCAAACGCCCCGTCCATCGGTCACCATGCGGTTGGCGCGGCTGTTCCAGCCGTTGAAATCACCAACGAGGCTGACGTATGGTTTGTGGGGGGCATAGAGAACGAAGGTGAGTGTATTGGGTTCAAGCAGATTGGTGTGAACACCACCACGAATATTCGCCGGTAGAAGTTTCATGTCATTGGCAAAGGTTTGTCTCTTGCGCTGATTCGATCTTGCCATGAAAGGAAGGAAAACGTGCGTGGTAAAGCTACTGGAGATCTCGATCCACCTGGTCAAGCCAGGCATCATCGCGGAAGCTAAAGACTTCTCCAGTGCGTCCTTTGCTCCAGGGACCAACCAACCAATAGACGAGGCGAGCAGCCGCGTAGGGTGAGAGCAGTTGGCGGTTTTCGTGAAAGTCGTGGAACATTGTCAGGTCGAGTGTGCTGTCACTGGTATCGACGCTGCGCAGATCCCCTTGCATGTCCGTATCGACCACGCCGGGATGCAACGAATTGATCATTACACCGGCCTTGGCCACCTCTAGCGCCATTACCCTGGTCATCTGATCCAACCCAGCTTTGGCAGTGCCATAGGCACTAAGCCCAGCCATTGGGCGGCTGGCCAGACCACTACTCACATTCACAATGCGGCCATTGCCCTGAGCAATCATTGCCGGCAGCACAGAGGAGATGCCATGGAAAGGAGCAATGAGGTTGACATGGATGTTGTAAACCCACTCATCGGGATCGACTTCTGACACTTCTTCGACGGGCCAGATGATGCCTGCATTGTTCACCAGAATATCGATCCGGTGATGGGTGTCAATGGCCTGATTGACCACGGCCTGGATCTGCTCTGGATCACTTACATCCGCGGGCAATGCCAATACCGTTCCACCCAGTCCGCGCAGACGGTCCGCCTCCGCAGCGAGCAGGTCTTCGGAACGTGCCGTGATCACGACCGCTGCTCCTGCACGTACCAGTCGTTCCGCAATCCCGGTCCCCAATCCGCGACTGGCACCGGTTACGATTGCCACTTGTCCTTGCAGTTTTTTTGGTGCCATGAAATTCACATAGGTTTCTGTTGATTGCTGTTTGTATTTGCTTTATTGGTATTTGTTTCAAGCGTGCTGGCGGCAGGGATGACGGAGAGCCAACGCAACGACTCGGCCACACGGATAGCGCCGCTTGCCCGCGCTCAGTCTGTCCCGGCTCAAGTTTACCAGAGTGCCAACAAAAGGTCTAACTTTCAGCCGGGTTTGGGATCGTGGGAGGAATCCGCAGCCATTGAGCTCAGTTCGTTTGGCATGAGCGGCTCCTTTGGCATGGGGAAAGAGTTTGCGCGGCGCAAGAATAGCAAAAGGCTCGATTGGCGCAAAGATGATGTTGGGCATCTTCACGTCAATCGAGCCTTTTACCTGGGCAGAAGAACAAGCGGTGGACATTGCTCGCCCCCAACTACCGATTCATTGTAACCACGAAACTATAGCGGGAATACCCTGCTTTCTGGGTTATCGTATTCAACGGGCTCTAAAGTGGGCTCTGTTTGAAGACAGTAGTTCCGGCAAGCGGGAAAGCTACCGTTTTCAAGCCAACCGCACTGTAGTAGTCAACCGGTGCTAGTATTCAACCGGTGCTAGTAGTCAATCGGTCCTGATACTCGGCAATCATTCGCCAGCGAATTGTGACGGCTGGTGCCAGTGCAATGATTTCGTTGCAGAGACCTGAAGAATGGTAGCTCCATGGTCTATCGAACAATCAGTTGTCGTCATGAAAGAAGAATAATGGCTGATTATTTGTAACACGACCTACGCACCGAGAATAGGTTGCTGTTCGCTGTTCTCGACGAGTTGCATAAGTCCAATGTAAAATGAAGGTGGTTTGCGGTGCATTGGCACTGAGAGTAGATCGGTATGGCGGCTGGCTCGGTTTTGAGACTGCATTTGCCGTTACTCCTGCAACATCTACTGCAACATCTACTGCAACACTATAAGTCAAACGCACTCACCGAGTTGTTCTGCCCACCGGGCTGCACGTTTAGGAACGGAGAATCTTCTCGAACTCATCGACCGACTTGTATAGGTTGTCAAACTGTGCTTGCGAAGTAATCCACGTGCCCTGCTCATCCTGCCCATCTCTGAAAGTGCTGTTATAGCTGTTGCGATTGGCGCTGTTGGTCTCGGCCAAAATGCGCTCAATTTCTTGCTGATTTGTTGTTTTGTTCGCCATCTTTATTCCCCTTACTAATCATTACGTACGCTTACGTTTGCTCAGTAATGATGACGGGGAAAGAGCGGAAAAGTTACGGTAAAGCGTTCCACTGTTGCGTGGATCCGCCGAAAGTACCAGAGGTATGGTACACTAGGGCGGCTTTGGAGTCGGCCATATTCAACATAGAGAATCGCATGTTATGATTTCGTCCGCCCGTTCAAGCACAGCCCCTGCACAGCCAACCGCAAACGAATCTCAACTTTTGAGCGCTGTTGCCGCGCGCGATCAAGAGGCCTTCATGTTGCTCTATCACCGGTATTGCAACCTTGTCTTTGGTCTGGCACTACAGGTGGCACGCCACCCACTGTTGGCAGAGGAGATCACACAGGATGTATTTTTAAAGCTATGGTTGCAGCCCAATCGGTGGGATCCACTGTTGGGACAATTCAGCAGTTGGCTTCTGACCATTACTCGCAATGCAGCCATTGATCGGATGCGCAAAGAACGGCGCCATCTTTCTGCAACCGTGGACCTAAACGCGGCACTGGCCAATCAGGCGGCAGAGCTGCCGCTGAATGATAATGCGCTCTGGCTTGAAGGACAGCTTTTGGGGCGTCTACTGAGGGAATTACCGGCGGAACAGCGTCAGTTGGTCGAGTTAGCATTCTATCAAGGGTATACCCACAGCGAACTGGCCACTGGCCTGAATCTGCCGCTGGGTACAGTCAAAACTCGTCTGCGGAGTGGATTGCAGAAATTACGGATGGCATGGGAAGCGGCACAGCAGGAATAGCGGCTCGGTCGTGGTAAAACCGTGGCGGATTGATTCTGCCGGTGGGTGACAACTACCTTCTGAACTCTATTTGTAAATCATTCGTAAATCTAGAGAGCGCATTGAGTACGTTATCTTTGAGCGTGTTGACATTTCCTGGTAACTCAAGTTGCTACCCACCATCTCTACACGAGCCGAGAAAGCAACCGAGGAGCACCTATAGAGAAAGCAAATTGACCTTGCGGAGTGCGCATTCTCTCATGCGCACCTCCAGCGTTAGAGAACGCTGCTTCCACCAGTTTGCAACGTTTAAATGATTTCTCGATTTGTCATCGTGGCACCTGCTACGTCAGTAGTACTGTTGGGCGGAAATTCCACGGCGGTAAACAAGCCCAAGCTACTTGCGTGAAATGGGTCAGGTTGCCTTGGGCTTATGTACGCCGGGATGTACCGCAGTGCGGTTGGCTTGAAAACGGTAGCTTTCCCGCTTGCCGGAACTACTGTTTTCAAACCGAGCCCACTTTAGTCGACTCGGTGAACGCCGAGCGTTGAAGTTGCGGCAATCGGCCAGAACATTTTATTGCGCATGAATCAAGAAAATTCTCACAACCATTCACCAAACTCTTCATCCGGCCAGTCTAAAGCGGAGCAGTTGAACGCGCAACGCTGCGCAGAGATCGAGCGACTGATTCCCGCCTATAGTATTGGCGCGACGGACCAAGTGGAGACGGCAATGGTAGAAGCTCACTTGGCAGAATGCCCGCGCGCGGCAGCTACGCTGAAAGCCCACCAAGTGTTGGCTCAACGCTTGCTGCACAGTGCCCCGCCAGCAGCCCCTTCGCCGCAGCTGGCAGAACGACTGCGCATGGCCCTAGCCAAGCCCACATCGAATTCCACGGAAGCGGCCCAGCGTGTCCCACAGCGCTCTCCCCTGTTGCGTGGTCGTCCACAGCGCTCAATGCCTCCAAGCCGGCAACGTTCCGGGCCGCGGCCACGCCGCGGGTTGCCCTTTGGCGCGCGACCAAGAGTGGCGACACCAACGAACGCAAAGCCGCGGAGAGCAACGGCTGTGGCGCCTGCGTTGCCACCGGCCATGGCAATGTATCAACTGCAAGCTGATCAGTTGCAGCCCAATCGACCGGTGACGGCGCCCGCGTCGAGGCGGCAGAAACCCCGTGCGGCACGCTTTGACAACCCGTGGCACTTTGGCCGCTTCTTGGCCACAGCCGGCGTGTTGGCACTTGTTTTCCTCAACCTGGCACTGTTAGACCAAAATCAACAATTTCAACGCCAACATGCAAGCTTGATCAGCGACCTTGCCCAGCAGAATCAGGCCATCATTCTGTTGGCAGCGGAAGAAGCGCAGGAGATCGAGATTTTCGCGCCCGATGGTGAGAGTAAAGCACAAGCAGACATTCTGTGGAACAATCAACTGCGGCTTGCGGTTGTTTACGTCCGCGACTTTCCGCAGTGCGATCCAGGAATGAAGTATCAACTGTGGCTCACCAAGGATGGTGAGCGCACGAGTGGCGGTCTTTTTTCGGTGGATAGCAATGGGATGGGGTTGCTCGTGGTTCCATTACAGGATGCGCTCGATCTCTATGATGCCATTGGCATCACGCAGGAACCAGATGGCGGCAGCTCGGATCCAACGGCACCGCCTGTTGTGCGTGGCGAACTCTGAACGTAGTGGCGGCGGATGCGGCTGCGCTGCTTACAGAGTCAGACCGATTCGACCCAATGGGGTGTGCCAACGAAAAGAGACCGGGGGCTCGAACAGTTCGAGCCCCCGGTCTCTTTTCATAGAAGTGCGTCAGCAGCACAATGGCGATTCTCGCCCGCAAGTTCATGGCGGGCGGCACACGCTCTGCTCTGTCACAGTTTCGCAAAACAGTGACATGCTACTGACTCACAAGGCTCTGACGCACAACGCTCTGACGCACAACGCTGCTGCTCACGATCTCACCCTTTCACGCCATTATCGATTCATGATGGGCAGGTAGAGCTTGACCGACATGGCAACTGTGCGTACACGGGTGGCGAAGAGCTGCCCATCTTCGGCATTGTAGCTATTCACGAGCACGTTGCTACCGACGGTAAGTACCCCCTCGTCCTCGTCCAGATCGGTGGCAGGCTCAACAATGTAAGGCTGCCCATCGATGATCCACACGACCGTTCCATCGGCCCGGTATTCGATTCCCTCAATCTCACCCAACTTCGTCTCCTCACCGGCCCCGGGCGGCACGGCACTGATGATTTTGTGCACTACATTTTGATCGTTCTCCACGGTGTAGATAATCTTTACATAGCCACCCACACCAAAGAGTCCCTGTTCCTCAATAAATACGGTTGATTCGTTGCCCTGGAAAGCAACACCATCCACCCACCACTGCCCAACAAATCCGCGGTCCGGCATCTGACCAACATAGCCAAAGAACAATGCCTTGCCATTCTTGATGGTATTGCCTACCGACTGGTCAAACCCGTCTCCATTTCCGGTTACAATCTTGACCTGGAGCGCAGTCCGGGCGCCATCTGCACTCGTACGATACTTCACCCGCACCACAACATCAACGCCAAATTCACCCTGAGGTCGCACGAGTTGTGTGTCTATCGTCACTGTGTACGAGATGCCGCCCACCAGCCATTCACCCAGCAGATCGGCGGGCAACTGTTCAATTGCACCATAGGCATGGCCATCAATGCCTTCGTGCTCCTCGTTATCATCCCTCTCATCATCGGCTTTGACGAATTTCGTTTCAATTTCGGTCGCATAGAGCGTCTCATCGGCGTGCTGGACAAACTCAACCTTTACAACAACGTCGGTGGCAAAGGGACCGTCGTCTTGCACAAACTCTGTCGCGCCAGTCGCAACGAAGGTGATGCCACCAACTTGCCATGGGCCAATTAGATCCGCGGGGAATGCCTGAATCAATCCATAGATCTTCCCGCGCGCCCCTTGCTCGTCTTTTTCGTCATCTGCAGGATCATCATCAGCCTTGCCACAACGGAACTGATTCGTGGTCTGAATTTTGTGCATCGCTTGCCCAGCATCTTTGGCCAGCCACACTTTCACACAGGTCCCCACAGCAAACTTGCCGTGCTCTTGCGAAAATTCAGTTGTCGCCGTTGCATTGTATGTAACCCCGCTGACGAGCCATTCTCCAGTCAGCTCGGTGGGAAAACGCTCAATTAGCCCGTAGCGCTTCTCATGTTCGTTCTCGTCACCATTCACGGTAGCAGTGGGTGAGGGTGTGGTGGTGGGCACAGTGGCAGTAGAGGTCGCAGTAGAGGTGGCAGTAGCTGTGGCAGACGGTGTAGTCGTGGATGTTTTGGTGGGTGCAGTGGCAGTAGCTGTCACAGTTGGTGTTTGCGAACACGTTGTCTGCACCACACTCTTCAGCATGGAGGCGGGGCGGGGCTCCGTCTCACCGCTATAGTGCACGAGCACACAGACACCAATTTTGATGGGGCCTGCATGCTGCTCAATTCTACTCTCACTGTCCACCGCATAGGAGATGCCACCAATGCGCCAGATCCCCTCGAAACCTTCTTCGGGCAGCCCTTCGACTAGACCGTATAGCGACGACCCATCACCCTTGTCACCTGTGGCAGTGGGTGACGGCGTCTTGGTGGCTGTTGGCGTAGTGACGGTTGGCGTTTTAGTGGCCGGATCCTTCTCACTACAATCGCTTTGGCGTCGGGTCACCATCTTTGTGGCTATCATCTGATTGCGCTCATCCAACACATAGTTGACCGAGACACAACCACTCAATGCGAAATCACCAAATTCAAAATAGAATTGGGTTTCACTGTTGGCCGTAACAGTAACATCGTCAATCACCCACTCCCCAATGAAGCTATCATTTGGCATCAACTTTACCTGACCGATCAGCTCAGCTTCTTTAGCCAAGGCACTCTCGGCAGTCCACAACAGAGAAAAAGCAAACAGGATGATGGTCCACACAATCGCGTGCCATGGCAGTACTCGACGTTTCCGATCACAAAAAATAAACATAGTTGCTCCCAATTCCACTTTAACCTTGCCAGCCATTAACAATGGCCACAATCAACGAATACCCTCAGTTGATTCCCTGACGCTACTTACGCTACTTACACTACTTGAAGTCTATAGCTAGTAGCTGTTAGGGCTGTTTTCTGTTAGAGCTAATGATTGAAACGAATACGTATACACCCTAAAGGTGCAGCAAGGTAGATAAAGAAATACATAAATGTGCATCAGATTGCGACGGATTTTCCTGTCGATCGTAAGCTACCTGTTATTTGGCTACCCATGAGCTTGCAGATTGCATTTTCCCGTCCGGGGGTGAAAGCTCCGAGCCCTTGGCCCCGATTACGGGACGTCGCTTGTTCGTATCTGTTCCGAGAATTCTCTGCGTCGACGTACCCGGCTCGAAGTGGTTCAAACACCACACCAAATTGCAGGATAGGCTCTTGCTGTATCACTCCGAAATTTTCTGCGTTCATCCCTTGCCCCACCGGCTCCCTTATCAGCGGTGCTCACGCTCAACACCAACGGCACGGTGCGCGTGAGCCAACAGCATTGGGCATATGGCTAGCAGCGCCGCGGCATGGGCTGCACCAGCGACGCTATGCTCGCAACAAGTCAACGCTTTAACGGCCAAAAGATGACCGGTGAATTACCATTGGTACGTGGATGTCTGAGGGGGGCAACTGATATCATGCATGAACCGACGGGGCATTCAGGGGTTAATGTCGGCCCTTGTCGGTCCTTATTTGGAGCCGGGCGCTGTAGCAGAGTGCGTTGCACAGGTGCAAGCAACCTGGCTTGCCCATGATCGTGTCACCTGTGCGATGCACTCGACAGCTCCTCCTTGGACGACCGGAGACGCACGAAACTTCGGTTACACTGTAGTAAATGCACTGTAATGTAAATCTTTTTGGGCTTTTTTGCGCCCTCTCCAGCTCCTTATCGAGCAATCATGGTTAACGTTGTATACCAGTGGAATCAGCGTTCTCTAACGCTGGCACGCGTGCATGAGAGAATGCGCACGCCACAAGGTACAAGCTCTAGTTGTTTGCTCGGTTAGGTTTACCCATAAGTTGAGAAGGTGGAATGACTCGCTCTGGAACATGACCGGCATCTGGGAGATGCCGGTCACGTTGACCCCACCTCTACCTCTGGTAGAGATGGGTAAGAGTAAGAGCCCACCTGGGGGAGGCGGGGAGAGGTCTAGAACACGTAGAAACTCATCGAGCAATCATGGTAACGTTGTACAATGGTGGAATCAGCGTTCTCTAACGCTGGACGCGCATGAGAGAATGCGCACGCCACGAGGTACAAGCTCTAGTTGTTTGCCTGATTAGGCTAGCCAAAATCAACGCACCACGATGGGCAGATAGAGCCTGGCAGCGCTCTGCTCCTCTGGTTGCGAGGTGGCAAGGGGCAAGGGCGGCATTGGCTCGACCATTGGGGTTGCGGTTGGCGGGGGCGTTGCGGATGGCGTTGCCATCGCAGTAGGCATGGGTGTGGCCGTTGGTGCGGGCGTAATGGTCGCTTTGGCTGGCTCCACTTCCAACGCGCGGGCCACGTTGAGCAGCCCCCCGAGTTCACCCTGGTATTCAGGGTTTTGCCCATCCACACTGGTTGTGTAAGCAATTAACTGTGCCGCCAGCAGCTCGACCCGCTCGTTTGGCCGCTGTTGACGCAACAACGTAGCGGCACCACTCACAAAGCCCGTTGCCATCGAAGTCCCGCTCCAGCTTGCATAGCCCAGCCCTTGTGGACCGATAATCGTCGAGGTAATGCCGACACCGGGCGCGGCCAGATCAACCCACCCTTCACCATAGGCAGCAAACTCGGCTTTACTGTTGTCATTATCAACGGCCGTCACGCCGATCACACCGGGAAAGCTGGCTGGAAACCGGGGCGTGTTACTGTTCAAATTGCCAGCAGCTGCCACAACCACCACGTTCTGCTCGAGAGCATGTTCCACGGCATTGCGTAGCACTTGCGAATTTGCATCTGCTCCCAGGCTCAGGTTGATGACATCTGCCCCTTCAGCAACCGCCCACTCAATTGCATAGGCCAACGCAAATGTGTTGCCGCGCCCATTGGTATCCAACACCCGCACGGGCAATAGTTTGCTCTGCGGGCTCATTTTGGCAATGATCCCGGCAATGTGGGTGCCGTGCCCCCACCCCATACCATCACCATCATCATTGGGCACAGCATCATCATCGATCATGTCATAGCCAGGCAAGAGGCGCCCACGGAATGCACGGTGCTCCAGAGCAATGCCAGTGTCCAATATGGCAATGACAGTATTTTCGCCTTTGTGGAAGGTATGTGCATTACCAACGTTCACCTGTTCGAACGCATACTGATTGACATAGCCATTGTCATTGCTACCGCCCCAGCGCCACGTTTTATAGCCATGTCGCTCGGGAATGCCGCCGGTGAAGTTCAGCTCTGCCCAGAGTACATCTGCATCCGCCGTTAATTCCTCAATTGCTCTGTTCTCGGCCTCTTGCTCGGTTAGAAACAGATGGATATTGCCCGATGCCAGCAGCGTGCTTGATGCGACCAACCCATAACGGCTCGCTACTGTTTGCGAAACCACACCGGTTGCCAACCGAACGACAACCTCGCTCTCCTCGTGGGTATCGTTGCGAACCCGGCTCGCCTCGTACACATTGCCGCTGCCCCAGCTCCCTTCAATCTCTACCCAGGTGCCAACAACCGGCTCGCCTTCAATGGGGGTGGTCTGGTCGACGCGAACTTGTGCCGTTTGCTGCAGCCCAACCTGGATCACCCAAATATCAACAGCCTCCACACCAACGGAAATCAGAAGTCCTTCCAAATTCTCGTCGTTGTCCCCGCTGTTACTGATCACATTGACCGATGAGGCAACGAGCAAATGCTGATCCAGATGCAACTCCCACGACGCTTCGATCCGAACCTGCTCGCCCTTCACCGCCACTCTTGGCACAAACGTTGTATCGTCGTCCATGTAGATCCAATAGGCAGTACCAGTGGTGCTGCGAACATGCCAGTGGTCTGCCTCATCGTCGTGTGGGTTGGGATAGATTTGCAGTACTTTCGCTTCAATGATCAGTTGGGGTTCATCCTCCCCCTCAAAAGGCAAATCACCACGTACAGCAGCGGGAGCGACTGGGGTTGTAAGTTCAGCCGGAGCCGTGACTTGATTGCTGGCATGCACGTGAAAGCCTCTTGCGCCCAACAATAGCAATGCAACACAGATGGCTGCCAGCAGACAAGCAGCGAGTCGTCCGCTTTGGCATAAATGGAAACGTGGTGCCGTGCGCCTGTGATTATCCACACCAGGAATGGCCGGTGCCAGCCGACCAGAGCGACGTTGACGAGGATCTGCTGAGACAGAAGAGGTCATACTTATTCTCCAATAACGAAAAATGGTGCCCAGTAATAGGGATGTTGTTGCTGGGCAATCGCATCCAACTGTGCGGCTCGTAGCGCCGCGGCTGGGCGCGCTTTTGTTTCTTCAATCAAGTAATAGTAAAACGAATCCATTAGATCTACGGCGCTTTCGTCATGGACATTCCACAAACTCGCCAAAATCTCGCTTGCGCCGGCCCCCAAGAATCCGCGCGCCAAGCCCACAACTTCATCACCACCGCGAATCTGGCCTGCACCACTTTCACATGCACTCAAAACAACGAGCTGTGCCCGCAACGGCAGTCGGTACAGCTCACGAACATCAATCCACCCATCAGCCAGCTTGAGCGCAGAGAAAAAAGGATTGTCTGGACGAAATAGACCATGGGTGGCAAGATGTAAAATATCGGCTTGTGCCGCGCATTTCAACCCCTGACGACCCGCCGCCCCATCCAGATAGAGATGGGGCTCGGCAAAGTAGCGGGCAGCCTGTGTCACTTCTGCCCGTGCCGCGGGGATCGCCTGATCGTCAACGGCTAGCCCCGCCCACCGTCGGGCTGCCAACGTGGAGGCCCAGGCGCGTGCGCGGTGCTCGTGCCGCATGACCACGACACTGGCGCTGGGGGCATAGCTGCACTCGTAGTTCGCCACCAAATGAGCCGTTCCATCCCAGAGTGCATGGAACGGCAGCCGATGCAATGGCCCCGCTGGCACGATCAACAGACGTCCGGCAGTCAAGGCAGAACGCAACGGTGACAGCAGCTGTTGATAGAGCCGCTCCAGCACCGGTTGCAGACGCGCGTGCAGGCGGTCGGCGTGACGCTCAACATATGCCTTGCCTAGCTCTGCTCGCCCCAGTTGAAAACGCAATTCGTCCAGGTCCGACTGCAAGGCCGTGGTTGTCGTCAATTGGCGAAAGAGGGTGATTGATCCGCAATCGACCAGGAAAGCGATGATCTCGGCCTCGGGCCCCGCGCCAAGAATGGTATAGACGATTGCCTGTTGATCTGGTGCCAGCGTGGCCTGAAAGGTCTGTAAATCAACCGGGTCAGCTTGCTGCAACAAGGTGGAATGTCGCCACTCCAGACGTCGCAACCGTGCCTCTTCCTTGAGCAATTGCTCACTCAAGCGCGGGCTCAGGTTCCGGCTGCCGCTCTCGCCCAACAGTTGGTTGTAGAGCCAGTGCAGGCGTTGGCGCAGCTCTTCCAAAGCCGCCTGATTGTCGGCTGACGCTATATGTTCTGTGCCTATATGTTCTGTGGCTGTCTGTTCTGGATCTGTTTGCCCACTCTCTCTTGCTGTGGCGGTTGCCGAAGTGGCCGTCAACAATCGCTCCAGCAGTGCCCGCGACCGTGCTCGTTCCACGGTGGCAAAAACAAGGGCGATGAGTGTGGGATTGTCTGCGGATAATTCGAGCAACAGTTGGATCAGATCCACGTAAATCTCGCTCTTGTCATCCAGAAAAGCGGTGCGGATCTCTTCCACCGGCAGGGTTGCCCGCTGCTGCTCCAGAATGGCCAGGGCTTGTTGAAAGTGCGTCTGTGCCATCTCCACATCGTCGGTGGCTTGGGCCAGACGCCCCAACAGATGGTGCAGACGCAGGGCATAGTGGGGCAGTGGGCCGGTAACCTGTGCAGTGAGGGCCAAGGTGATTGCCGGCGCATCAGTCAGCCGTTGGCGCACGTGGGCCAGATCCAGCCCCAACAGCGCAGCCACGGCCTGTGCGCTCTGTTCTGCCCCGGCGAAATCAGCGACTTCGATCTGAATGCGCAGACGCAACAGGTGTAGTTCAGCCAATCCAGCGAGATCCCAGCGAAGCAGTGACTGGCTCGAGGCCTCAGTCGCCGCCTCATCCTCAGATTCTTCAGCCACGCCTATAGGCTTGGCACCAGCATCGGCCACCAATTCGTCCAGCAGGGTTAAGGCTTGCGTGTGCTCGCGCTGTCGATAGGCAAGGGCGCTCTGGGCCAGCTTGGTGCGGTTGAGCCAGAACTCATTTTGTAGCGCGGCAAACCGGTCTTTCGCTTCGGATAAGAGCGGCTGGGCCGTTGCCCATTCCGAGCTACGCAGCCGCAACAGCCCCCACGTGTAAAGTGTCTGCCCCAATTCATAGGGTTGCTGCGCACTGCGAAAGAGCGCTTCGCTGCGTGCGAGGGCTTGCTCTGCTTCGGGCAAAAGGTTCATGACCAGGTAGGCCATGGCGTGCTCGAGCAATAGCTCGTCTGCCTGGCGCAACTGTTCCAAGGGTACACTTGTTTCGGCAGCCGTCTCACCGATCAGATCATCGGTCGCTTGTTCAAAGGCAGCCAACGCCGCGGCGTAGCGACCCGTCCGCAGGTAGAGACGTCCCAGATTCGTCTGCACACGTCCCCGGTGGACCAGATCGTCTAGCCCTTCAAAGTACATGTTGGCCTGTTGCAGCGCATGCTCAGCCGCACTGGGTTGATCGAGAAAGGTGAGGGCACTGGCACGGTTCAGTTCATTGTGTGCCAGTTCAGCAATCAGCTGTTTCATCTCCACATCATGCAGCGTGGACTGTTCAATACCAGTTAACAGGGCACGGACCTCTTGATAGAGCGCCAATGCACGTCTGTGCTGTTCCGTGTACAGATAGAGCGTGGCCAGATTGTGCTGTGCTTTCGCCAACTGTAGCTTGGCAACAAACGCTGAGCCTTCTGCCGCGGCAGCCAGCAGCACGATGGCACGCTGCGCCGCGTCTTCGGCTTCTGCATAGCGCCCTTGCATGGCCAGGATCTGGGTGAGCCCAAGATAGCTGCGGGCGTTGCCATCTTCGTCTCGGGCTTGTTGCCAAGCTGCCTGGGCCTGGCGCAACGCAACCTCTGCCACTGGGAGTTGACCACGATGAACGGCCAATCGAGCTCGAGCATAGGCAAGCTGTGCCGAAGCGCGCATGCCAATTGGTTCCACGGCCGATGGAACGGCGGGAGCCATCTCAGTCACGAGCGACTGCCCCACGGCCAGCCACCGATCTGCCACATCTACATCTACTTCAACTCGCGTCAACGCGGCATCCGCTAGCAAAGCGACATTGGCATAGGTATTTTGGCCAGTCTCTTGCAAAAAGCGCACAGCCGCGCCCTGCTCCATTGATGAGATGGTTGTCAGCCAACTGGGGGAAACGCTCGAAAGGCTCATTCGCTACTCACAAAGTTCCAATTTATCGATCAACACAGCTTTGCCATTTACCGGGATCAAAAACAACGAGTAGGTACCCGCGTTCATGGCTGGGATCTGAAAACGTCCCTCTTCATCACTCTCGCCCTGGAACAGCACATTGCCCTGCCCCCGATGCACCTCCAAGGCCACGGGGAGCAGACGCTCTGGCGCTTGCAACGGCACCAATTCGCCCTCAATATTGAATCCACTGCCGGCTGGCTCGATCAGCAGTTCGATCTCAGCAAAATCTGTGCCATAGAGCATGCGGTAACTGGTTGCTGACGCACTGCGCACGCCATCCATTGCCAGTCGGGCATGCCCATTCCACATGATCGATGCTTTGACGGCATCAGCAAGTTGAACCAGTCGGTCGGCGATGCCAGCCCGATTCTCCTGTGGCGATTGAAAGAGTGCGATGTACCGTTCCTGGGCCGCGGTGGAAACTGTGCTCGCTTTGGCAATTAACAGTTCACGCGCCATTGACTGGTAGACCGCCAACCGCTCCTGACACGCCACGCAATCTGCCAAATGGGTAGATTCAAGGGGGGTTGGCAGAAGATCCTCCACGGCAACGGCAATCAGCTGCTCTTCCGTCAGGTGTACTGAACGTTGTGCGTTAGGGTTCATATTCATAGTTGTTTTCCTACAGGCTTCGTGTCAATCTTGAACTAATCGGCGTGGGTATGGGCACCCAGAACAACAAACAGACCCAGTGCCGAACTTCAAGAGGACTCACGGTTCTGCGCAGCCACGCGTCCGCAGGCGTAGAGTGTTGCGACAGAGTTGACAGGTTGGATTCACAAGATCAGGGCAAACATTACG
Source organism: Caldilineaceae bacterium (assembly GCA_965228585.1). Taxonomy (GTDB): domain Bacteria; phylum Chloroflexota; class Anaerolineae; order Caldilineales; family Caldilineaceae; genus JAHBVH01. Next base: position 595,182 of record CBDDHX010000009.1, on the reverse strand, counting down.
TAATTCCGGCTCATGTACCAGCCAGTAGGTTGACGACTTTTCCCGGACAAGCCAGCGAAAATCACAACATTTGGACATGAGCAGCGGACATGAGCAGCTAGCTACCTTTGCCACTACCACTAGACGACCCATCAAAAAGCCGCACGAATATGCACACTCATACAGAAGAGCAGCTGTGTGACCGCTAAGGGTTTGTCTATAGGGTTATGTACAGGGTTATCTAAAGGGTATCTATAAAGTGCATGTAATGTCACGGGAAAATACATGAATCCAGGTTATCGCCATGTCAGTTCAACAAATTGCCTGTCAATACCGGTCGACCAATAGAGATATCATTGAAAAGTCGCACAATCGTGGAATCCGCGTTCTCTAACGCCGGAAGTGCGCATGAGAGAATGCACACTTCGCAAGTTGCAAGGACTATTTGCTTTCTCCATAAGGTAAGCGCTGTTTGAAAACGGTAATGGTGACAATTGTCACTATATGTGGTTCACCTTCTTGGTAGACTACCTCGATAGACTACCTCGATAGACTACCAAGGTAGACATTCTTGGTAGACCAGGGAAAAATCTATCGTTTTTGAGCCAGTCGCACTATCGATCACGGGCAAGTACCCTCTACCGTGCGGTTGGCTCGAAAGCAGTGCTTTTTCGCTCGTGCAAAGCCCGCCGTCAAACCGAGCTCACGTTGGGATCACGCGTCGATCGCGTGAAGCAGCACGATCTCGCAAAGGTGATACTCATGGGTCATCTGGCACACGGTCCAACCGTTCCAGAATCTGACGCAACTTGTGCAAGCAGCGGTTGCGCGTCGGGCCGATGCTACCTTTGGGAATGCTCAGCTGTTCGCTAATGATCGCATACGACGGCTCGCTGGGCTCCAGAAAAATCATTGTGAGCAGGTCACGACAGCGTCCTCCCAGTTGCGTCATACCTTGCGCCAAAAGCTCCTGATACTGCCATCCCTCCAACAGTTCATCCATCGACGGCACGGGTGTGCCCAACTGTCTGGGATGCTCCGCCCTTTCCGCTCGCTGCGCCGCGGTATTGAATTCGATCTCGGTCAGTTCAGCAGCCAGCAATGGCTGCTCACGGCGGCGCTTTTGCAACAGTCGCCAACTGTGACGCCGTGCCGTGGTGATGAGCCACGCGGGCAGCGCCTCGGGATCTTCAATCTTGTCCAGCCCCTGGGCCAGGGCCAGAAATACCTCTTGGCCCACATCATCAACGTCGGTGGCACTCAAGCCATAGCGAACAGGGATCGAGTGCACCAGCCGTGCATACTGCTGGATGAGCCGTTGCCACGCCTTGGCATCGCCCTGCCGACAGCGCTGGATCAGTTGCGTGTTATGAGTTGTTGTTGCCAGCATGATCGTTTGAATCGTTCTTTATCGTTGGCTCACTTCAGTAGCGGTTCTTTACCGTCAGCCACGCTATCACTTGACTTGCTCTCAACTACCGTTGCATGGTCCGAGTTGGAAGTGGATTGTTTTGGAAACAAGAGCAGAATTAATTTTTTGTAAGCACAAAAACGGTCTCCTTAGTTATACCGTCCAAAGGCACGCTGAGCACTTACGATTAAATAACAATCCTTCTGCTAAACTGTACTTGGATTTCCGTACCACCTTCCGCTGCTTCCTGCTAGGATGCCTGCCAACCGTGCAGACAATGCACTACGACCACCAACCGTGCAGACAATGCACGACAATCAACAACCGTGCAGACAATGCACGACAATCAACAACCGTGCAGACAATGCACGACAATCAACAACCGGGCAGGCAGCGATGATGGTTGGTTCCTCTGCGTTTGGCTTTTGGGCTTCGTGACGTTCTGACGTAAGATGGGACGAGGAGAACAAAAGAGTCACCGTGCTATTCAACCGTTCTGAGCAACTTATCTAAAAAAGAAAGCATGACGAATGAGTACCAACATGATTCTGTTTTACACCCACTCCGGCTGGCGCTATATCGTTCTGCTGGTTGTTGCCCTGGCCATTGTCAAGATGCTCGTCGGCTGGCTGGGCAAACAGTCCTGGTCCGGGCTGGATCAGTGGCTGGGTATAGCCACGCCCATCGTCATTGATATTCAATGGTTATTGGGGATTGTGCTCTGGCTCCTGGGGCCGCCACTGGTCTGGTTCAATAACCGAGGAACCGTCACCTTTTGGGAACACTCGGCGACGATGACCTTGGCACTGGTCGCCGCCCACGTGGGCTGGGCGCGGGCCAAGCGGGCAGAAGGCACGCGCAAGTTTCAGCCCGCGGCCATTGGCTTTATCGTTGCTGGTCTCTTTGTGGCCCTCGGTGTGGCCCGCATCACCGGCGTTATGTAGGGCCGGGTTATCCAAAGCTCGGTTCGGGCTGTCGCGCCGCGGCAAGACTTATGCCGTGCCTTGAGCAGCCCGAACAGCTCCCTCGGGTGACGGTGCGCAATTGACAGTGCGCAATTGACGGTGCGCAATTGACAGTGCGCGAGCAGGGGCACTCGGACAAATATGTCTAATTTTTTGCTTCAATAATTTGGTGATTCTCAAGAGTTTGTGATAAAGTACTCCTCGCACAACGATGTTGGGGGATAGTTTAATTGGCAGAACGTCGCACTCTGGATGCGATGGTTGGGGTTCGAGTCCCTGTCCCCCAGCCACAATACAAAAGCGCCGGGCCACGTGGCCCGGCGCTTTTTGTTTTGCACTATCTGTCTCTCCAGAGATCTATGGGCCCAGGCATCGGCTCCTCCCGAACGGTTGCTCCTGAATCGTTTTTGCAATAGCTGCGTATCTTATGGGTGAACACCTGGAATCTCACTACTTCTCTGGGGTTCAGCAACGCCAACCTGCCACACAGATGATTGTTACGCAAATCACTCTTGCACAAAAACGGTATCCGAACCATACGAGATGTCCCAATTGCACAAGATGTCCCAACTGCATCATGATCCCGTCTTTGCGCCCGTAGATATTGATCTGCATCTGGAGCGCATTGGCGGCGGCAACGAAACCGAAGTCTACTGTACCGACGACCGGCGCTACGTCGTCAAAGTCAAGAGCGAACATATCGGTTCGCTGGCGGCCATGTTGGCGCGAGCCCGCCAGTTGCGCAAGGCAGCCCGCCGCTTTGCCACCGTTATGGGGCGGGAACATCAAATTGAGAACTACTTTCTCGTTGCCGCCAATGCCCAGGGCAAAGCGCAGCTGCTGGCACTACAACCCTTTCACGAAGAGGCGATCCCACTCTTTCGCATTCACTATGCACAACTACCGGTGGCCGAACGGCTGCACCTTGCCAAACAGCTGCTACAGATCATCTATCGCTCGCTGGGTGCCTACAAGAAGCGCGGGTGGATGCCCGATCTCTACGGGCGGACGAGCCTCAGCAATCGGGACCGGGCAGAGAAAAACCGCTGGTACCTGTTCCCCCAACGGCTGTGGAGCTTTGTTGGCCAACGCAATCTGCTGCGCGCCCACAATCTCATGTACACACCGAGCAAGAGCACACTGAGCCAGAGCAGACTGAGCCAGAACAGAACGACCACGGCGAGTGCAGCGCGGGCGGTCCATTCCAGCAGCGGGCATGTCGATCAGCCACGGGGCCGGATTATTCTCGTTGATTACGATCCAGTTGCGCGCGGCAAACTATATCAGCAGGTCTATTATGCGGTACGTGCGTTGCTATTTGCCCGCGATCTGGTGCTGCTCGCGCTCATGGTCCTGACGGGGTGGGTGCCTCCGGGCGCTTGAGATCATCTCTCGCCTCGTTGGCGCAAAGCTCAATCAGTGGGCAGCACAAAGAAGTCTGGCGAATTGGATGAATCCTGCCGGGGAACCCGCTCCCCACTGCGGGCATCATACACCCCCACGATCACTCGATCCCACGCCGACGGCACAGCCACCATATTCCTATCAGTGATCACTTCACCCACTAGCCACGTGGATGTGGGTGCTTGTCCCTGTCGTGGCTGCTGATCGAGCTGGGCAACGATCTCGCCCCGCGCGTCCAGAAACTGAATGAAGACAGTGTAATCGGTTGCCAGCAGGGTGTGCGTGCGCCACGTCAGCTCAACCTGGTAGCGATCTGCCGGACCAGCATCTACCGCGGCAGCGACCAGTTCGATCCCCCCCGTCCACGTTGCCAGCGCCCCATCTGCCACCCCGGCACCACTAGCCTTTCTGTTATCAGCCTCTTCCACAGTGTACAGGTGTGGCGGATTGGCCAACACGCGCAGCTGATCGAGTATCAGCCGATCCCCGAGTAGCGCTCCAGTAGCGGTGTGGACCGGCAGCCGTTCAGTTGGTCTCTCATAACGGTAGAACCCAACCACCAATGTGCCCAGTGTGTCGGTCAAAACGGGTGTGGTCGGAGCCAGCGCATAGGTATCGGCGAAAAGTTTGCCCGGTTGCCATTGGCGCAACGGGTGACGCCCTGCAAAAGGTACGCCATCATACTGGTAGAGCAGCCTGTCTTCGTCGTCAACCAAATGTAGAAACAGTGTGTAATCATCTTGCAACGGCGCGGCCGCGGTGAAATAGAGCACAATGGGTAATGGCTTGCCGGGCACCAGAACAAGCCCGTCGGGCAGGCTATACCCCGCCACCATGGGCCCAGCGGCAAAGGTGGCGTCGACGGGTCGCTCTATTGCGGCTGGCGTGACGACTGGCGGCAACGCATAGGCACGTTGCAACGTGGACAACGGCCAGAGCGCAACCAACATCCCCAGTGGCAGCAACAGCAACTGCCACGCTCCGCCAAAACGCCTGGGCACCCAGCCCTGCCAACCCAAAACCAACAGCAGCCCCAACGCGGGCGCGGCCGGCAACAGAAAACGCGCCTGCTCCCCATATGCGATCAGGCGCATGTAATTGATCATGCTGAGCAGAGTGAGTGCCAGCCAGATCAGCGCCAGCCAGATCAGCCGCGACTGTGCAGGCGCAACGCGAGAGCCAACAACAGGGTCACCGTCGGGCCCGCGGCCAAAACGCAGCCAATGGCGACGGTGCCGCCAGCCACCAACGAGGAGCCCACCCCCGGCCAGCACAACCGCCCACTGCATTGTTTCCAAGAGCCGTGCGGGCGCAAAAGTGGCGAGGAAGAGCCCCCAATAGGTGTGAAAGAGAAATGGCAAAAGCGCCCACACCTCTGCCCACGATAGCAACGTGGGGCGCTGCAGCGTGGTAATGACCTCACTCATGGTGCGCAATGGTACGAGTTCACCATAGAGCAACAGATTGCGCCCATACCAAGAGCCCGCGGTCAACGCAGCACCAAGGAGCAGCAAACCTGCGATCTGCCCAAAACGCCGCCAGTGGCTGTACAGGCGATATTGCACCAGGATCACCAACGCCGGCACGGCAACCAGCAACCCACTATATTTGGTGAGCGCGGCGAGCCCAGCCACAGCCCCCGTGAAGAGCCACGTCCAGGACAACAGCGTTGCTCCCACCCGTGCTTGGCGCGCTGCGGCCACCGTCATGAGCCAGATTACGCTAACCGTACCCGCCGCGGCCCAGGCATCATTGGTGATGGAGGTGGAGACAAAGAGAAAGAGTGGATTGAAGGCCACCACAGCTGCCACCGCCGTGGGCAGCCATCTGCGGGTTGGCAGAGCGGCTGCAATCCAGAGCCACGTGGTCGCCACTGTCACGAAGCCGCCCAGCAACGAGATCAGCCGGGCGACCAACATGGCCCGCGCCACCGGTTGTGGCAGCGTGGGCAGATCGATGCTCTGGCGATTACTCAAACCCGGAAAGTAGCGATTGGCACTGGCTTGTACATGCACATGGGCGTCGGCATAGGGTAGCCAACGGCTTGCCACTGCGGCAGTGGCATAGTAGAGCGGTGGCTGCGTCAGCAGTTCATAGGAAAACTCGTTGGTGGTGAGATCAATGGTGGGCAACCGCTCCTCATGCCGCCAAAAATTTATGGCGTTCATGTGCGCCACCGCGTCGAACCCTTCCAGGGGCGGCACGGTGGTGAGGTAGCGCGTGGCAGCGGTCAGGTAGAGCAGAAGCAACAGCCCAAGACCACACCAGGGCAGAAATGAGATCAGTTTGTGGGGGAGAACGTTTTGCCATATCATTGAGGGCAGCGTACCGCAGGATGCTGCCCCGGTCAAATCACCACCGGTGGACCAAATCAGGAGAGACCAGAGGGTTATCGTGATCTGCAGCGCACGGGCGGAGCGATAGCGGGTAAATCAGCCACTGCGCGCCTCTGTACCGTAGGCCGCAACGCGCTCCCGTGCTGTCGCGCCAATCAATCCCAGCGCATATCCATGCAACAACAACCAAAGTCGAACCAATCAAAAAGGAGAGCTGAGCCCATGCCAAGCCAAAACAATTTAAAGCAACGAATCCACGCCGGCGAGGTCGTCGTTGCGCTGCGCGTTCCCGTCACCACCACGCGATCCGAGTTGGAAGCGGGTTTGGCCGGTGGAGATTTTGCCTTTCTCTATGTGGATGGTCAACACACAGCCTTTAGTGAACAAGAGTTGATCAATTTCTGCGCGCTGGCAGAGGAGTTCGATCTGCCCGTGCAATTCCGCATTCCCCACACCCGCCACAGCTATCTCGTTGGGCGCTACCTCGATCTGGGTCCAACTTCAGTGATGATTCCCGAGGTAACGGAGGTGGCAACGGTGGAAGAAGCGATCCAGTTTGCCTACTATTCGCCGGTTGGGCTGCGCAGTTGGGGTGGTGCCGCCCGCCGTCAAGCGCCCAATGGCACTACCGAGCGCCGCGCCTATGCCGATTGGTGGAACGAGTACGTCGTGCTGACGATCCAGCTCGAATCAGTCGCAGCGGTCAACAACGCGCGCCAGCTCGCGTTGCCCGGGGTCGACGTCATTGCCTTTGGCCCCAACGATCTGGAATTTAGCCTGGAGACACACCCAGAATTTCCATTGCGCACCGTCGACGAGTGCATGCGCAATGTTGCCGCACAGGTTGCCGACACCGATGTGCGTCTCTCCATGGCCATCCCCACCCGCCCAGAGGAGCGGGAGAAGTTTCTGGAGATGGGCGTGACGATCTTTCAGCAATTGCCTGGCTAGCGGCCGGGCCGCTTTCCGCCCCAGACAGTTCTGTCAGCGATCCTGTACCGAGCCGTCGAAGCCGATGGGGGTGTCGAGCACTTTATCGTTCACGGGGAATTCGAGCGCGGCTTCATTCAGCTCGATCCCCAACCCCGGCCCCGTTGGCACGGTGAGATAGCCTGCTTTGAGTTCCAATGGCTGCACCAGCAGATCGCTCTTGGGCGGCGTTGCCTCACCGGTATATTCTTGCAGTGCAAAGTTGGGAATACAAGCATCGAGTTGAATACAGGCCGCGGTGCTCACGGGGCTGAGCGGATTGTGGGGAATGACCTTGACATGTTGTGCCTCGGCCATGGCGGCTACTTTTTTGCTGCCGCTCAATCCCCCACAGAGGCAAACATCGGGCCGTACATAGGCCGCGCCCTTGGCTTCCAGCAGCTGTTGATATTCAAAGATTGTGGTGAAGCGCTCACCGGTGGCAATGGGAATATTGCACTGCTGTTGCACATCGGCCATGCGTGCCGGGCTATCGGGCAGCATGGGGTCTTCGTAGAAAAAGGGATGGAATTGCTCCAGCCGCCGTCCCAGCCAAATCGATTCTGCGGGGGCCATTTGGCGGTGGATCTCGACGCAGATATCAACGCTGTTGCCCACGACATCGCGCACGGCCCCAACCCGCTGCACGGCTTCGTCGGCCCATTCGGCATAAGATTGATGCAAGTAGTAGTCGGGCGGAAAGGGAGAAAAGCGCACCGCGGTAAAGCCAGCTTGCGCCTTGGCCACCGCGTCGGCCACCAGTTCATCGCGGGTATCGCCCTTGACGTGCATGTAACAGCGCACCCGCTCGCGCGTCATCCCGCCCATCAATTCATAGATGGGCACATCGAGCCGTTTGCCCTTGATGTCCCACAGCGCAATGTCAATGGCTGAAAGCGCCCCCTGCACCACCGAGCCCATGAAATGGGAGGAACGGTAGAGCCATTGATAATGGTGCTCGATCCGAGCGGGATCCTGACCGATCAAGTATGCCGTCATCACCTCCAACATGGTTTTGGTGGGGCGTTGCCAGCCATGCACGCCCCCTTCTCCAATCCCCACTGTCCCATCTTCACAATGAATTTTCAACAGCAGCCACCGATCCCAGAGGATCGGCTCTATCTGTGCAATTTTGGTCGCTTTCATCGGCGCATCGCTTTCTGTGGTTTGGCCACCGGGACAGAGAGCCGCGGTGGCAGTGGACGTTTTGGGCTGCAACTCATGCGAGGGGAGGGTAGATTGCAGTTGTCGCGGATGATCGTATTATACTGGGTAGCAGCTTATTTGAACATTCGTCGGATTGATCCAGCAACTCTCCGGTCATCGGGCCGGCTGGTGCGATCAGTCGAAGCTACAGTGGCCCACTTTCCCGCAGCACTTACGCAACATTCATCATCGCCGATCGGTGAATGTCTGAAAAGTGCATGACGTACGCACCGAAAGAGCGTACCGGTGGAAAGCAGGCCACGCGCTTGCTGGCTCTTCTCGACAAGTTGCGTACCGCCAAAACTGATTGAACGATGTAACAACGTACAGCGTACCGTAAAGTCCACGCGCGATTCCACGGCAGGACGGAGTGCGTTGCAGAGGTGCAACGCAGGTTGTTTGCGCCTGATTGTTTCATCTGTGCGATGCACACAACAGATCCTATTTGGGCTGACTGGAGACGCACGAAATTTTGGTTACACTGTTCAAAGTACATGTAACGCAAAAGAAAGATTTCGCCATCCCTGCCCGTGCAGGGGCGATAACGACGAAAAATGTACGTTACTACAGTATCTCTAGTGAAATGACAGAGTATGTACGATTTTCTTGCACAACAATTGGGTGGATGGATTCCGCTCTGGATCACGAATGCGGTTTGGGGACTGCTTTTTCTTTACACAATCGTCACCGGTGCCTTTATCATTTTAGAGAACAAGAGTCCGGCCAAGACGTTGGCGTGGCTGCTGGCCTTTATTGCGCTGCCAGTGGTGGGGGTGCTGATCTATCTGCTCGTTGGCCGTGACTATCGCCCATTTAGCCGCGAACGCAAGCTGCTGCAACAGAAACTGGGGCATCAACTGACCCAGAATGAGCGTGTCTACAAATTTTTGACCGAGCAACCCAAAGAGATTCAACGGCTAATTGACAAATATCCGCTCGTTTACGATCGGGTGCTGGAGCTGATGCGCCGCAATCTGAACATGCCGCTCTATCCCCACAACACACTCGAGCTGCTGATCAACGCCGAGGAGAAATACCCGCGGCTGTTGGCAGATCTGCGCGAGGCCCGCCATTCAATTCACATGGAATATTTTGAATGGGCGTCGGACGCGGTGATGGAGGAATTCAAGGAGCTGTTGATCGCCAAAGCACGCGCCGGTGTGCAGGTACGGATTCTCTACGATCCATTGGGCAGCTTTTCCATGTTGAGCTGGCGCTACGTGCGCGAGATGAACGCGGGCGGCGTACGCATGTTGCCCTGGTCCTCGCTCTACGCGATTCACACCATCAGCTATCGCAGCCATCGCAAAGTCGTGGTGATCGATGGCAAGATTGGCTACACGGGTGGCTTGAATATGTCCGAAGAGCATCTAAAGGGGCCACACGGCGGCAGCTTTGCGGGCTGGCGCGATACCCACGTGCGGGTGACGGGCGAAGTGGTACTCGGCCTGCAGGCCAGTTTCGCCGTGCAGTGGTACAACACCACCAAGGAAGAACTGATCGATCCCGCCTACTACCCGCCGGTCAAAGCGCCACTCAACTACCTGCCACTCCACATTGTCCACTCTGGCCCAGATGCCGATTGGAAGGCGATTCGCAGCGTCTACTTTGCGCTGATCACCGCGGCTCAGAAGCGCATCTACATTCAGTCGCCGTTCTTCATCCTCGACGAAGGCATAGCCGAAGCCATGGCTGGCGCAGCGCAGTCGGGGGTGGAAGTCAAGATCATGCTCGCGCCACGTGGGCCGGGTATGCAGGCCCCCTACCAGGCGGCCATGACCTATGCCGCGGATATGGCCAAAGCGGGCGTGGAGATCTACTTTTACGAGGGCTCCTATTTTCATCCCAAAACGATCTGTGTCGATTCGATGATCTCTTCCATTGGCTCCACCAACATGGACATCCGCAGCTTTGCGATCAACTATGAACTAAATCTCATCATCTATGACGTTGAAACTACCCAGAAGCTAGAGGCGCTCTTTCATGATGATCTGGAAACCTGTCAACGCTTTGATCTGCAAGCGTATGAAGAGTGCAATGTGCTGCTGCGGGCCCGTGATTCGCTCATGCGGCTGCTCTCGCCATTGATGTGAATGAAGCCCCCGTGAACAGACCCAACGGTGACCACACATTCTCGCTGCTGACCGTCAACACCTTTGGTGGTTTCTTGTGGCAACCACGGCGGCGGCTGCCCGCGCTGCGTCGTGAAGTCGATGCGTTGGCAGCCGATGCAGTCTGTCTTCAAGAGATCCAAAGTCCGCTGGCCCAACGGATCTTTAGCGCAACCAGTAGAGCCTATCCACACTGCGCACTGCAACCGGCCCGCCGCCACCCCCTGGGCGCGCTCTGCACCCTCAGTCGCCACCCAATCGCAAAGCAGCACTTTGTTCGCTACACGAATCAAGGTCCTCGCTTTGGCCCCACCATTATGGACCGACTGACGCGCAAGGGGGTGCTCATTAGCCAACTCAACCACGGCAGCTTGGCGATCCGGGTGCTCAACACGCACATCCTGGCCAATTACTGGGCCCAATGGCAGCCGACGGATCGGGCGGCTCGGCAACAAGCCACCCAATTGCAACAGCTGGCGAACATTGTTAATGAACAACCGACTGATGCACTGCTGCTGGTCGCGGGCGATTTCAACATCCCGCGCGGGAGTTGGCTCTATCGCGAATTTCTAGAAACGAGCGGGCTCGTTGATGCGTTGGCCGACGACAAACGCCCCACCTATCGTCCCTTTCCCGGCGTTCCCGCCCACTATGCACAGCCAATCGATTTCATCTTTCTGCGTGCGCCCACAGGGTTGGCGCTCCACTGGGATGCCGCGCTGCACTTTATGGAGCCGGTTGCCTACCAGGGCCGAGGAGACGGTCATCTCACCGATCATCTTGGGGTGCAGGTGCACGTGGCGTGGACGACAAACGGTTGACGGACTGCCCCAGTTGCCGAGCGAACAGCGTGCGTTGCACAGTTCCCAACGAGTCACGAGCCGGCGCTGGCGTCAAAGCCATGCACGCCCCAAGCCAGCAATTCATTGTGCAATTGTATTCAACTTTACATTACTCCCATGAGTATGGTATATTCTGTATCTGTACCTGACAGGCACACAGTTACAGCAAGTGCTACACAGGTAACATCATCTGTTTATCCGCAGAAACTGTTCCGCGTGAACGCTCACCGGAGATCGAAAGGAGACGCATGCATGGCAGCGCAAGTGAAGATGACTGTCCAAGTTCAAGTGAATATGAACACAATGCGCCTGGCCTACAAGTAAGCACAACAGAATCGTTGAAGCTTTTCCAAGCGCTGGGTTCCGTTAACATTTCAAGTTCGCGGGGTGAAAACCTGCTGCTCACCGTTAGCAGCCCAATTGATTGGCGCTGTTCCCCAAATGTCAACATGACCTAGTGCAGCTGGCTTGGAATTGGCATGTGTTGCTTGTGCAACACATCGGTTTCAAGCAGGGTCCACCTGAGTGCTATCTCATCATTGATAGCATGGGGTTGCCGTCTGCCTTGACGAAAGCCGTCGAGCAAATTCGCAGCTAGAAACTCGCTTCTCCTGATCGTTCTACTTGTAGAAACTCAGCATTCGTCTGGTGCGTGCCCCGGAGCACGTGCAGCTCACGCTCAACCCCGTCAGGGAGGTTGCGTCTGGCAGACGAATATCTGATTTTACAAAACATAGCCATGGGCGCGTTGAGCCCGTGGCTTTTTTCTTGCCGAGTTGCTTCACCAGCATTGGTTGCGCCGCTCTGCCGCCGTGCATGAGGTTGGCACCGATGAGGGTAGGAGCGCATCTTTGCAAACGCCACGGGATTGCCCCGTGGCGTTTTTGCGTTCACGGGCAGAAACATCAACCCAATCAAGCTAATGTAAGGAATTCAACCGTGACGCGAAACAGCAACAGACAGCAGAATCAACAAGAGAAGTATCATCACCAAAACAACACAAGCCACAATGGCTCCTACGCTGACGAGTTTGATGAGCGTTTTGATGCTAATGTTGACGAATATGTCGATGAGTTTGATGAAGAGTATGATGAAGAATATGTTGATGAGTATGAGGAGTATGACGAGCAGCTGGAACGTTTTGGGCTGCTCGACCGCAAAGCCCGCCGCCACAAAGGCCGGGCCAACCCCAAAGCGGGCCAAAGCAAAGCAGAGATCGTTGCTCAACTAGCCGAAGATGTATCGGGCCTAGAAAGTGGATTCCAGATCACCTATCGGCCGGCGCGCTTCGAGGAAGGCTGGCTGCTCGATTCGTTGCGCGGCTTCTACGATCAGGGGCTCATCGCCGATGTTCTCACCCAGATCAAAGGGGGCAAGGAAGCAAGCGTCTATCTCTGTCGCGCCAACGCGGACACTGGGCTCGATCTGGTTGCCGCCAAGGTCTATCGCCCGCGCCAATTTCGTAACTTGAGCAACGATGCCATGTACCGCGAGGGGCGTGAAATCCTGAGCAGTGAAGGCGGCATCATCAAGCGGCGGGATGGGCGCGAAATGCGTGCCATGAAGAAAAAGACGGGCTTTGGTGCAGAGCTGCTCCACGAGTCGTGGCTCATGTACGAGCATGGCACGATGCGCCAGCTTTACAAGATGGGGGCAGCAGTGCCCAAACCGATTGCCGCTGGCTCCAATGCGTTGTTAATGGAGTACATTGGGGATGTCCACATGGCCGCGCCAATCTTGCACAGTGTGGCGCTGGATAGTGCCGAAAGCCACGCACTCTTCAGCGAAGTCATGCGCAATATCGAGTTGATGCTCGAGAAGGAGTTGATTCATGGCGATCTCTCCGCCTACAATCTGCTCTATTGGGAAGGCAAGGTCACGCTCATCGACTTCCCGCAGATCACGATGGCCATGTCGAATCGCAATGCGTATAAAATCTTTCACCGCGATGTCCAACGGGTCTGTGAATACTTCCAAAGCCAGGGGGTTCCCTGTGATGGCGAAGAATTGGCAGAGCAGCTCTGGTGGAAGCACATTGGTGTGGAGCCGGGGCAGAAGCTCACTGACCTGCCGGATTATGACTATGTGTAGCATGCCATCGCCCACCGTGAGCTATCGCACCGACCTGGAAGGGGTCGATTGGCATGAGATCAAAGCCAAGGTGGCGGCTGATGATTTCGACAACGGCCGCAGCCCCGAACAGCTGGAACGCTCCTTCCGCAACAGCGGTGCCACCGTGATCGCCTATGCCGGCCATGAAGTCATTGGCAAGGCCCGTGCCCTGACCGACGGCGTCTGCAACGCTTACATTGTCGATGTCTGGACCTACACACCCTATCGCGAGCGCGGGGTAGCCAAGGCAATGCTGGCAGCTCTCTTGGCCCAACTGCCTGGCCAACACATCTATCTCTTTACCGATACAGCACAAGGGCTTTACGAAAAGTCGGGGTTTCACGTGCAGGGAATTGGCATGGGACGGGTAGTTGGCGAGTGGCTACAGAACGAGCCGTAAACGAAAAAGAGGCGGGATCTCCAAAAGCATCCCGCCTCTACCCTATTCGCCAACTGGCCGTTCAGTACTATTCAGTGGCAGGCTCGCGCTCTTCTTCATGGCCATTGCGTGAGGGTGTCACGTTGGCAGTGGCTTTGGTGGCCCGCTTGCGTTTGCGCCGCTTCGCTTGCGGTTTGCTCGCCGCGGCCCCGGACTTGCGTCCAATCTGCAGATCGGGCAGCACGTGGGGAAAGACATCGTCAATGGTTTCGGCCAGCACAAAGTTCAACTTTTCACGTACATCCTCGGGCAGATCATCCAGATCGGCCTCATTGCGCTTGGGAACGATGACCGTTTCCAGCCCGGCCCGATGGGCGGCCAACACCTTCTGCTTTACCCCACCCACGGGCATGACGCGACCGCGCAGGGTAACTTCGCCGGTCATGGCGACCTTGCCCGAAGCAGCGCTGCCCGTTAGGAGCGAAGTCAGCGCCATCACCATGGCAACCCCGGCCGAAGGGCCATCTTTCGGCGTTGCGCCCGCGGGCACATGCAGGTGAATATCACCCTTCTCAAAGTCATCGGGATCGAGGCCCAAGCTTTCGGCTCGTGCCCGTACATAGGAAAGGGCAATGTTGGCGGATTCCTTCATCACTTCGCCCAGCTGCCCGGTGAGTGTCAAACGCCCACTTCCGGCCATGCGGCTGGCTTCAATAAAGAGAATATCACCACCCACAGCCGTCACGGCCAGGCCAGTGACCACACCCGGCGTTTGGGTGCGTTCGGCCACTTCGGAAAAGTAGCGTGGCTTGCCCAGCAAGGTGTTGATGTCAGTACCTTTGATGCTCACCTTGCCCTCGACCGTGCCCGCGGCAATTTTGGTGGCCACCTTACGCGCGGCTCGACCAATCTCCCGTTCCAGTTGACGCACACCGGCTTCGCGCGTGTGATCGTGAATAATGTTGCGCAAGGCTGCATTGGTAAATTTCACCTCGCCCTTGCGCAAGCTGTTGGCCCGCAGTTGGCGCGGGATCAGGTAGCGCCGAGCAATGTGCATCTTCTCCTGCTCAATATAGCCATCGAGTCGAATGATCTCCATTCGGTCACGCAGCGCCGGCGGAATCGGCTCCAACAGATTGGCGGTGGCAATGAACATGACCTGTGAGAGATCAAAGTCCACATCCAGGTAGTGATCGCGGAAGTTGGCATTCTGCTCCGGATCCAACACCTCCAACAGGGCCGACGACGGGTCGCCCCGCCAGTCCGCGCCGACCTTGTCGACTTCGTCCAGCACAAAGACGGGATTGCGGGTACCGGCCCGACGCAGGGCCTGGATAATGCGTCCCGGCATGGCACCGATATAGGTGCGGCGGTGGCCACGGATTTCAGCTTCGTCGCGCATACCCCCCAACGCCATGCGGGTAAATTCGCGCCCCAATGCACGGGCAACCGAACGGGCGAGCGACGTTTTCCCAACGCCGGGAGGCCCCACGAAGCAGAGAATCGCACCACGGCGGGCATCCTCGTCGCTCTCGTCCAAATCATCCCGCTCTAGGGCAAGCTTGCGCACAGCCAAAAACTCGATGATGCGATCTTTGATCTCTTCCAGATCATAATGATCGGCTTCCAGCACCTTGCGTGCGTGCGCAATGTCGAGATTATCCTCGCTCAATTTGGACCAAGGCAGTTCACAGAGCCAGTCGAGATAAGATTTAATCACCGAGTATTCGGCAGCCTGCGGCGGCATCTTCTCCATGCGATTGAGTTCGCGCAATGCCTCTTTCTCGGCCTCCTCGCTCATTTGGGCATCGGCGATCTTCTGCCGATAATCCTCTAGCTCGGCTTCCGTCTCGTCACTTTCGCCCAGCTCTTCGCGGATCGCCTTGAGCTGTTCGCGCAGGATATATTCGCGCTGCGAATCTTCCAAACCGGCCTTGGCTTGTTCGCGCACCTGTGCCTGCACCTGGGCGTAGGCAACCCGCTGGCGAAAGAAATTGTGAACCAGTCGCAGCCGTTCCGCCACATCAAATGTGTTCAGCAGTTCCAGGCGCTGCTCATAGGTATACTCCGGTGCATAGGCACTGTTGTCGGCCAGATGACCGGGAGTACGAATGGAACGCACGAAGTTGATGATGCCCTCGGGCATTCCTGGTGTCAGCTCGACAAAGGCCTCAATCAGCCCACGCACTTCGAGCATCATCTGCTCGGTCTCGTCATCCCACGTCTCTGGATCGGGGCGCGGCTCGCAGCGGGCACGGACGTAGGGCTCCGTCTGCACGAGATCGACAATCTCGGCGCGCGTGGTGCCCTGCATGACCATGACGGTACCATTGCCCCGCTGAACGTTCTGAATTTGAGCAATCACACCAATCTTGTGAACCTGACCTTTGATCAGGCTTTCGGCAGTAATTGTCTCCAATGAATCGGCGTCAAAGACCGGTTCTTCTTCCGGCAAGGCAAAGAGCAACAGGAGACGACCATCTGGCGAAGAAGCACGCACGGCAGCCTGGGTCGCCTCATCTTCGATCTCTAACGGCGCGGCCATGTGTGGCCCCAGAATTGCATCGTACAGTACCACCGCTGGCAACTCAATGGGAACGCGCGCCACGGCAGCGGTTGTTACAGCATCGTCCTCTGTTGCATCTGCTGTCACATCCGCTGCCACATCTTCCACAACAGCGGATTCCTCCGCTGTCTGTTCAGTCGCTGATTTTTTATTTTGTGTCATAAGTTTCAATCTACAATTACAAGCACGTCTGTTATGAGGGGTGCGTACCACACTATATTGCGTACCACACTATATGATGAACAGTGAAATATAATCAATCATGGAATATGATCCATGGATGAATTGCTATTTAATAGTGCCACGAGAGTATCTGTCCTACACTAGCAGAGTGTTTGCCTTTTGTTTGCATGTTCACCATACGAGTCCAAAATGAGCGACCTGTCCACCGCGACCAACACATTTTTCGCGATGTGGGCTTGCAGTATATAATTGCTGGCTGTGCAGTTCGAGAAATAGTGCTCGCAGCAACATCATCTGCCCCCGTGGCCTATTGCTAACCCCAAAGCCGACGCGATAGTGACGTCGGCTCTTTTTTTGCCAACGCTGCATTGGGGCAAGCTGCGCACAGAGAAAGAGGACTGCACCAGAAAAGCGATTGGGCGCAATCACGTCTTGCGGAGATGAGCGACAGAGAAATTTACATGCAAACGGTTTTTGTCTTTGGTTTACAACTGTTCTATATCATTAGCTTGATTGGCCTGGCCTTGTATGGTCTTCAGGCTTTTTGGCTCACCGTGGAATTTCTATACGCTCAGACGCGCCACCATTCCTCCCACGCGCTGCCGCCGCACGCGGAGTTGGCCGGAGACAGGGTCTGGCCACGGGTGACAGTGCAACTGCCGATCTACAATGAACATCACGTGGTTGAGCGACTGATCAATGCATGTGCCAATCTTGCGTATCCCGCGGCCAAGCTACAGATCCAGATCCTCGATGATTCTGATGATCAGACGACTGCCGTGGCCGCGCGCCTGGTGGAACAGTGGCGACAACGTGGCCGCGCGATCGAACTCATTCGCCGCCCCGATCGCAGCGGGTTCAAAGCGGGGGCATTGGCCCACGCACTGCCACTGGCAACCGGTGAGTACATTGCCATCTTTGATGCCGATTTTGTGCCCCCGGCTGATTTCTTGCAACGGCTCATTCCGACCTTTTTTGCGCCGACACCACCGCAATCAAAGTCACAATCTGACGGCGAGATTGGCTTTGTGCAGGCGCGCTGGGGCCACCTGAACGGTGCCTACTCCGCGCTCACCCGCTGCCAGACGCTGGCGTTAGATGGCCATTTTGTTGTGGAGCAGGGGGGACGTCAGGCCGCGGGTTTTGCCTTTGGCTTCAATGGCTCGGGCGGGGTATGGCGGCGGGCCTGCATCGAAGCGGCAACCGTCGGCGGCTGGCAAGCTGACACTCTCTGCGAAGATCTCGATCTGAGCTATCGCGCGCAGTTGGCTGGCTGGCGCCCCTCTTACCGCAATGACATCGAGGCACCGGCCGAAGTGCCGCCACAATTAATCGCCTTTAAACGTCAACAGTTCCGCTGGGCCAAAGGCAGCATACAAACGCTCAAGAAGCTGGGCGGGCGGGTTTGGCAGAGTGAATGGCCACTGCGCAAGCGGCTCGCGGCGCTCGTCCATCTCGGCAGCTATCTGCTGCACCCGCTCTTGCTGTTGCTGCTATTCACGAGCCTTCCGCTGATCTGGCTCGATGCCACGCCGGGCGCGTACATTGCCATCCTCAGCCTGGCTTCACTGGGTCCCCCTTTGCTCTATGCAGTGGGCCAACAACAGCTACACCGCGCGCGCTGGTGGCAACGGTGGCTGCACCTGCCACTGCTGACCCTGCTGGGGACAGGGCTCTGCCTCAGCAATACAGTGGCAGTCTACCAAGGGTGGACGAACCGAGGTGGTGGCTTTTTGCGGACGCCCAAATTCCACGTCGAGGATCGTCGGGATGGTTGGCGGGGCAGCACCTACCGGCTGCCCATTGATGGCTCGTTCGTTGGCGAGTGTCTGCTCTTGATCTACGCACTCTGCACCGTGGTGGTGGCGTGGCAGCAGGGCAGCATCATGTTTGCGCTCTATCTGTTGCTCTACGTCGGCGGCTTTGCGCTCATGGTCGGGCTGAGTTTGTGGCAGGCCCGGCCCGTGGGCCACCCCGTTCACCCCCGTCAGCAGAGCGTTCAGGGTCAGCAACAGAGCACCCCCGAAGTACAGCGTTCGGGCGCTTCCTAATGGGCGGGCTGGCAAGAGAACAAATGTACAGTGGGGCCCTGAAAATCTTGTCAAACAGCCCTGAGAGCGGTACAATAGCGGCAGAAAGTTTAGCCTCTTTTGCTGGGTGAAAGGCGTCTTTCCCGAACGTGCAACCACTGCCACGACCACCGTGCAGAGCACGCAGAGCAGACATTCGGGAAATTCGGGTAATACCAGCAACATTATTGGACTTACGCAACTCGTCGAGAAGAGCGAACAGTAGTGTGGCCTGCTCGCCACCGGCAAGCTCTTCTCGGTGTGTACGTCATGATGAAAACAGATAATGAAAATAGACGAATAATGAAAATAGAAAAATGAGGTGACCAGTACTCATGGCAAAACAGACGTATGGCAACACTTGGCAAGAGAATCGTGATGATATCATCATGTTGGCCAACCGCTCCGACAAAAACTATATTCTTGAGCTGCCAGCCGGGCGCTTGCGCCTGGACGCGGGCCGCCGCATGCGTACATTGCGCTCCATCTGCGACATCAAACAGGTCAAAAAATTGCTGGAGCAGGGCAGTCTCGTGATTGAAAACTGAGTGATCAATCACCTTTCACTGTCCCATTGACCCAACCGGGATCCAACGCTTTTTTCGCTCTATCTGTTCTGGAAACGATTGACACATGTCTACACTTCTGCTGATCGATGGCCACTCCCAGGCGTATCGGGCTTATTTTGGAATGAAAGCCCCACTCTCCACCAAAACGGGAGAGTTGACGAATGCAGTCTATGGCTTTGCGCGCAAACTGCTCAGCATCATCAAAGAGTACAAACCGGATCAGGTGGCCGTGGCCTTTGATCTGGGCGACACGTGGCGACACAACACCTTTGCCGACTACAAAGCCACGCGCGATGCCATGCCCGACGAAATGCGCACGCAAATGGAGCGAATCGAACAGCTCTTGCGTGCCTTCAATATTCCCATTGTCACCTATCCAGACTATGAAGCGGATGATGTGTTGGGCACGCTCGCGCGTCAGGCAGCGGAAATGGAGACCGACGTTCTCATTCTCACCGGCGACCGGGATCTCTTTCAGCTCATCGGGGAACGGGTAAAGATTCTCTATACGCCCGGCGGCCCCAATCCCAAGACAACGACCTATGGGCTAGAAGAACTACAGGATCGCTACGATCTGACGCCCACCCAATTTATTGATCTGAAGGCGCTCACCGGCGACAGCTCGGACAACATTCCCGGTGTGCCCGGCGTGGGCGACAAAACCGCGGCCAAGTTTCTGAAAACATACGAGACGCTGGAAAATCTCTATGCCCACATCGATGAGATTTCTGGGCCCAAGACACGTCAGAACCTGATTGAAGCCCAACCACAGGTCGAGTTAAACAAGACGCTCGTCACCATCGTGCGCGATCTCGATCTCACGTACAATGCGGAAGAGTGTCGGCTGCAAGACTACGATACAGCCGCAGTGATTGAACTCTTCAATGAACTGGAGTTTCGCAGCCTGGTCAAGGAGCTGCCCAAGTCAGATGTTCCCGGCACCACGGATGATGGACAGATGGGGCTCTTTGCCGGTGAAGAGACCTCCGCGCCGACAGAGGACTCCCGCGCCGACAACAGCTATCGCTGCGTGCAGAGCCAGGAAGAACTTGATCAAGTCGTGGCCGCGCTGCGCGCTGCCCAGATCCTGAGCTTTGATGTGGAGACGACGAGCACAGATGCCATTCAGGCGAAGCTGGTGGGCATTGGTGTGGCGTGGGCGCCGGGCGAGGCAGCCTACATTCCGGTGGCCCACGGCGAGGGAGATCAACTGGCATGGGAGACTACCCGTGCTGCCTTGCAGCCCTTCTTTGCCGATGCAGCACTGCCCAAATTGGCACACAACGGCAAATATGACCTCACCGTCTGTCTGCAACATGGGCTGACCATCAATGGCATTATTCACGACACCCTGACAATGGCGTGGCTCCTCGACCCAGCCAGCCGCAACCTGGGGCTGAAAGATCAGGCGGAGTTGCTTCTTGACTGGAAGATGACTGACATTACCGAACTGATCGGTAAAGGTCGCAAACAGATCACCATCGATCAGGTTGAGATTCCGACGGTTGGGGCTTATTGTGGCGCAGATGTCGACGCCACCATCCAACTCTACGAAAAGCTCGTCCCCGAACTACACGAAGCAGGCATGTGGTCGCTCTATGAAACCATCGAATTGCCACTGTTGCCCGTGCTCACGGAGATGGAGTTGAAGGGCGTCATGCTCGATCTCGACTATCTGGCCGAGATGTCACAGCGGTTGACAGAACGGCTGAGCGAGTTGGAGACAGACCTGTTTCGCATTGTTGGCCACGAATTCAACCTGCGCAGCACGCAGCAGATGAGCCAGGTGCTCTTTGAAGAGATGAACTTCCCCACCAAAGGTCTGAGCAAAACGAAGGGGGGCCAGATCAGCACGGCAGTTTCCGAGCTGGAAAAGCTGGCCGCCAAAAAGAGCGAGCTGAGTGATGATCAACAACGGGTGATCGAAATCATCTTTGAGCAGCGCCAACTCGAAAAGTTGCGCGGCACCTATGTCGATGCCCTACCAACGTTGGTGAATCCCGAGACCGGTCGCGTACATACGAGCTTTAACCAGACCGGCGCAGTCACGGGCCGCATGAGCAGCAGCAATCCCAACCTGCAGAACATTCCCATTCGCACCGAGCTGGGGCGCGAGATCCGCCGGGCCTTTGTGGTGCCCGCGGGCTGGACGCTCGTGGCCGCCGATTACAGCCAGGTAGAGCTACGGATCCTGGCCCACGTTGCCCAGGAAGAGATTCTGCTCGACGCGTTCCGCAATGATCAAGATATTCATGCCACAACGGCATCCAAACTCTTTCATGTCCCCATTGGCGACGTGAGCCGCGAACAGCGGGGCTTGGCCAAAACCATTAACTTTGCCACCATCTATGGTTCATCGGCTTTTGGCATCAGCAGCCGCACGGACATGGATCCCAAAGAGGCACAACAGTTCCTCGATCAGTACTTCCTCACCTATCCCCGCATCAAGGAGTACATCGAGCGAACCACCGAGCAATTAAAATCCGAAGGTTTCGTGGCAACGCTGCAAGGACGCAAGCGCTTCTTCCCCGAATTGCAGGGCCGACTGCCCTACACCCGGCGCATGGCCATTGAACGGGCCGCGGTCAATGCACCCATTCAAGGCACCGCGGCGGATATCATGAAGATCGCCATGATTAACTTGCACAGCGCATTGGCAGATGGTGACTACCGCGCCCGCATGTTGCTACAGGTTCACGATGAATTGGTGCTCGAGGTGCCCAATGATGAACTCGACGCAGTGGTCGCTCTGATTTGCGATGTAATGGAGGGTGCCTACTCGCTCGATGTGCCGTTGAAGGTTGACGTCGAAGCGGGCCGCAACTGGTACGATTTGAACGAAATTCAGACGCAACAGCAATAGATTTAGATGCAGCTAGACTTGAATCCATCCGAAATTCGCTCTGCTTGTAACCGCTCCTTTTCACAAGAGCAAAGGGAGCGGCCGCGAGCCAGCCGCAACCGGTACAGCAGGATTCATGCGCCATCGGCTCCCCTGCATCGTTACAACAGGGTCCGTTCAACACCGGACAACGCTGCCAATCGGCACGGTCGCGGAAGCGTTGAGTCGGTCCCCAAACGAAAGCAGAAGCATGTCACAAACTTATAAAATTCTTGTTAGCGATGCGCTTGCCGAGGTTGGTTTGGAGCCACTACGAGCAGCGGATAATGTTGAAGTATCGGTTCAGACAGACCTGACACCAGAGCAACTGGTGGCGACGATCCCTGAGTATGATGCCCTGTTGGTGCGCAGTGGCACCCAGGTAACGCAAGCGGTGTTACAGGCGGGCAAGCGTCTGCGCGTCGTGGGTCGCGCCGGTGTCGGCGTCGACAACATTGATGTCGAGGCGGCGACTCAGGCCGGCATCATTGTCGTCAATGCACCAACCGGTAACACGGTCGCCGCGGCCGAGCACACAATCGCATTGCTCATGTCACTGGCGCGCATGGTGCCCCAGGCTGATGCCAATCTACGCAGCGGTGAGTGGCAGCGCAACAAGTTTGTTGGGGTGGAAGTACGCGATAAAGTGTTGGGCAGCGTCGGTCTCGGTCGCGTGGCCCAGGAAGTGGCGCGCCGTGCACAGGGGTTGGGCATGCGCGTGGTTGCCTACGATCCCTATGCCAACACAGACTTTGCCGCCCATCATGGGGTGGCACTGCAGGAGTTGGACCAGGTTCTGGCGGAAGCAGATTTTCTCACCATCCACACGCCCCTGACCCCGCAGACCCAAAACCTGATTAGCCACGAGCAACTCGCCAAGATGAAATCCAGCGCGCGGGTGCTCAACGTGGCACGTGGCGGCATTCTGGACGAAGCTGCCTTGTTGGCCGCGCTGGAAAGCGGTCAGTTGGCCGGTGCCGCGCTCGATGTCTTTGCCGAAGAGCCACTGAGTCTGGAAAGCCCGCTGCGCAAATCTGACAAAATCATCTTGACCCCACACCTGGGCGCGAGCACCGTCGAAGCCCAGGAACAGGTGGCGGAAGATGTTGCGATCCAGGTGCTGGACGTGCTCAGCGATCGCCCCGCGCGCTACGCGGTCAACGCACCAATCTTGCCCCCGCGCGATCTGGAATTCATGTTGCCCTACATCGATCTTGCCGAACGCCTGGGGCGCTTTTTGGGACAGCTTGGCGTGCAGGGCATGGGCACCGTGGAGGTCACGGCCTATGGCACCCTGGCAAACTTTGATCTCGACTACATCAACGCGGCTGTGATCAAAGGCATTTTGGGCGATGTCACCCAAGTGCGCATCAATCTGGTAAACGCGGCGCTGGTGGCAGAACGGCGGGGCATGAAACTGGTGGAGACCAAACACCACCAACACGATCAGGCCTATGAAACCATGCTCACCGTGCGCGCTCACTCTGGCGAAAAGTGGTCGGTTAGTGGTGCCATTGTTCGGGGCGACCCGTATATCGTCGCCATCAACGAACAGTGGGTGGACTTTCTGGCCGAAGGGCATGTGTTGCTCACGTCGCACCGCGACCGGCCCGGCATCGTCGGCCGCGTCGGCACCTTGCTCGGTGAATCCGATGTCAACATTAGTTTCATGCATGTTGGTCGCCACGCCCCGCGTACCGACGCCATCATGGTGCTGGGCACCGATGAACCCGTGCCCACCGCCTTGGCCGATGAGCTGGAACATTGGGAACATATTAACTGGCTGCGCACCGCGTCCTTTTAAAGCAAGCTCGGTTTGAAAACGGCAGTGCCACCCCTTGGGTAGAGCATGGAAAGATCTACCGTTTTCAAGCCAACCGCACTATCGGTTCCGTTTTACCAGTGCGGTTTCACAGTTCGTCCCAAAATCTTCACACAAATCGAGGAACGGCCACCGTGCTCACGGGCCGTGGGGCCGTTCCCGTCACCATCATCGCCACTCACCGCCAACGATGGGTAGCCTGCACAGCAGATGATCCTGAACATTCTCCAACAACGCTGGCTACGCTGACGATGATGCCACCTTCATCCCGCTACCTCATGAATCAACCAGGCCGACGACGAGCAGAAGAGGCGACGACGCGGGCGCGGCGGCGGGCACGTGGTTACCAGCTATACCACGCGCTCAACGCGCTCTTTGTTTTGCAGTGGCGAGATTTCCTGGCCTTTTTGTGGCTCACGGCCAAATGGATTCTGCTGGGGAGCGCCGCTGGCGTACTCGCGGGCACGGCCTCTTGGATTTTTCTCACGTCACTGGCCTGGGCAACGTCAACAAGAGTGGCCAATCCAGCCCTACTCTATGCACTGCCCCTGGTCGGCTTTATCATGGGCTGGCTCTACCATCGCTTTGGCAAGACCGCG
The DNA here is from genome assembly GCA_965228585.1 of Caldilineaceae bacterium. Classification (GTDB taxonomy): domain Bacteria; phylum Chloroflexota; class Anaerolineae; order Caldilineales; family Caldilineaceae; genus JAHBVH01. The sequence goes on along the minus strand of CBDDHX010000009.1, from coordinate 570,779 downwards.
GCGCTGGGCAACAACCTGGTGATCGAAGAGGTGAACAGCAACCGCAGCCAGATCCCCACCCGCATGGCACCGCTGGTCTTACTCGGCACCATTGTCACCCACCTCTGTGGCGGCTCGGCTGGCCGCGAAGGCACGGCCATTCAAATGGGTGCCAGTCTGGCCGATCGGCTGCGCCGCATGCTTGGGTTGGCTGGCGAGGATCGACGGCTGCTGCTCATGGCTGGCATCAGCGGTGGCTTTGGTTCCGTCTTTGGTGTGCCGGTGGCGGGTTTTGTCTTTGGCATGGAAGTGCAAGGAATTGGGCGCATTCGCTATGATGGCATGGTTCCCTGTCTAGTCGCCGCGTTCGTGGGAGATCTGGTGGCGCGGGCGCTGGGCACACCCCACGCCCACTATCCGGAACTACCCCTCGTCCCACTGCAATCGTTGCTGTTGCTCAAGGTGGTCGTGGCTGGCGTTGCCTTTGGCCTCACCAGCATCACCTTCATCGAGCTGATTCACGGAATAAAGCACGTGGTGAGCCGCGTGACAGGTTGGTCGCCGCTCTATCCCGTCATTGGCGGCGTTGCCATTATTGGGCTCACCTGGCTCGTGGGCAGCCATGACTATCTGGGGCTGAGCTTGCCCCTCATTACCGCGAGCGTGGAAGGGGGCGCGGTGGCACCGTGGGCATTTGCCCTCAAAACACTCTTCACCGCAATCACATTGGGCACAGGCTATCTCGGTGGCGAAGTAACACCGCTCTTTGTCATTGGCTCCACATTGGGCCATGCGTTGAGTCAACCCTTGGCTGTAGACCCAGGGTTGTTGGCATCGATCGGCCTGGTGGCTGTCTTTGCCGGGGCCAGCAACACGCCACTGGCCTGTGCGCTCATGGGGGTGGAACTCTTTGGCAGCGGGGCAGCGCCCTATCTCTTTCTCGGGTGTGTCGTTGCCTATCTGGCCTCTGGCCACCGCGGCATCTACATGACCCAACGCATCCACCAGGCCAAAACTATGCTGGATCCGCTGGATCCAGCGGAGAGCTTGCACGGTCTGCGCAGTCGCCGCGGGGGTGGCTGGCTACCGCCGCTCTCGCCCCTGGCCGGCCCTTTGGAAGCGCAGCCAGTTGCCGCGCTCATGGCAAAACCAGCAGTCGCCGTTGCGGCAACAGCCAACGTGCGCGATGCACTCGTGCAGATCATCCAGACGGGTGTGCGCACGCTACCGGTGGTCGATGCCCGCAACAGAATTGTTGGGATTCTCACCGACCACGACCTCGAGCGCTCGCGCCTGCGCACGAGCTATCAACAGCTACAGCAACTGTCCGGCGCAGCGTGGCAGACGCTACAGCAAGAAGCTGCGGAGATTCCCATCATGGCGCTTGCTGCCTCACCGGTTAGTACTCTTGGGGCCGATGCCACCGTCGCCCAGGCCGTTCATCTGCTGCAGAATCAGTCGATCAAGCGTCTACCCATTGTTGATCGAGAGCAGCGGGTGGTCGGCATGCTCACGCGGTCAGATATCCTACGCAATCTCCTCTATTTACCGGTCCCAGGCAGCCCGCGTTCGGCCGCGGAAGGCGCGCGCCAAGAGCGGCTCCAGAGCAGCATCGGCGCACTTCCATTGCAAAAGCCACCAACGGTTACCATCACCACCACTGTGTCCCAGCTGTTGCAAGCATTGAAAATGCACGCCAGCAATTACGCGCTGGTGACCAACAGTCAAGGCCATGCCGTTGGTATGATCAGCAGCAGCGATCTGCTGACGCGGACCACAGCGCCACAACATAACCACATCCTGGCTGCGCTGTACGCGCCAGCTGGCGCTTTCCAGCCAGAGAAGGAGACCTCATTGGCAGCGTTAACAGTGGCAGAACTCATGACTACGCCACTCTTGACCATCCATCCGGACGATCGGCCACACCGTGCGTTGCAGTTGCTCATCGAAAGACAGATCAAGCGGCTCCCGGTGGTTGATGACAGTGGAGATAACAGTGGTGATAACAGTGGCGGTGACAGTGGCGGTAACAGTGGCGACTTGATCGGAATCGTCGACCGCCGCGCATTGCTCGATTGGTGCTTTCCCGTCACACGTTCCAGCTAGCTTGACGAAACGCAGACGCTCCCATAATTGCACCTTTTGCCGCTCTGATTCGCATACAATTCGCATTTTCTGCTATACTTGCGCTATGAAAAAGTACAGCAGAATTCAGCAACAACAGAGCCCCGTTGCCAGCACTGTCAACAACGCAAGTTGCCCGCGCGTTCGGCACATGGGGCTACACAGTTTTCTCCTCCTGTCATTTCTGTGGCTATTGCCCGCGCTGGCCTGTGGCAGCTTTGCGCCGAGGCCAACACCCAGACCAACACCCTTCGTGCCCAGCGAATCGTTTGCCACAACTGTCGAGGCCACCGCTGTAGCCACGGCTACACCTGCCACCGTGGCAACGCCCCTGGCGCTGATCCCAACGGATACCGCGGCCCCCGATCCAACGGCAACCGCGACGCCGGTGCCACAACCCGGCGATGCGCTGCAAGCGGGCGAACCAGCACGGGTCACCGCACCGGCGGGGCTAAATATGCGCACCAATCCAACCTCCAGTGGTGCTCTGATTTTGCAGTTGGGCACGGGCCAGCTTGTCACCGTTGTCGAAGGACCGGTGGATGCCGAAAATTTCATCTGGTGGCGGATTGATGACGGCCAGGGCAACGTGGGTTGGGTTGCCGACGGAGACGCGGAGACCGAATGGCTCTCACCACAGGTGGGAGAACCGCAGCCGGTCAACCGGGCGCCCCAGGTGGGGGATCGCGTGGTGGTAACGATGCCCAACAATGGTCAGCTCAGCATTCGGGCTGTGCCTGGCACGGGAGCCACGTTGCTCACCCGAGCCAACAGCAGCCAACAGTTGACCGTGCTCGATGGTCCGGAACAAGCGGGCGGTTTTACCTGGTATCGAGTGCGCTCGGACAATGGACAGATCGAAGGGTGGGCCGCGGCCGGCGACGGCGAGGATCGTTGGCTCAGTCCACTGGAATAGTGAACCGATCTCCAACGGAATAAGAGGATCAGAACGACGAGAGGGGGTGCAACCGCGGTTGCACCCCCTCTCATTTTTGCGTGTTGCTATGTCGCGGTCAACGTTGCGTCAGCAGTTAGATCCCCGCGGCGGCGCGCAAGGCATCGACGCGGTTGGTATTTTCCCAGGGCAATTCAATGTCATCACGGCCAAAGTGACCATAGGCTGCCGTCTGGCGATAGATCGGGCGGCGCAGATCCAGGTCGCGGATAATCGCGCCGGGGCGCAGATCAAAATTGTCGTCGATGATCCGGGCAATTTTTTGGTCGTCAATCTTGCCGGTGCCAAAGGTTTCCACGTTGATGCTCAGCGGCTGCGACACACCGATGGCATAGGCCACCTGTACTTCGCAACGGCTGGCAATGCCCGCGGCAACCACGTTTTTGGCCACCCAGCGCGCGGCATAAGCGGCGCTGCGGTCGACCTTGGTGCAATCTTTGCCACTGAAAGCACCACCACCGTGACGCCCCATCCCGCCATAGGTATCAACGATGATTTTGCGTCCAGTCAGACCTGCATCGCCCATGGGACCACCCACCACGAAACGGCCGGTGGGGTTGGTGAAAACATTGAGCTTGCCATCGACCATGTCACCAGGCAGGGATGCCATGATAACATTTTCCATTAGCTCTTCACGGATCTCATTCTGGTCAATCTCCGGTGCATGTTGGGTGCTGATCAGCACTGTCTCGATGCGTTTGGGTTTGCCAAATTCATATTCGACGGTGACCTGGGTTTTGCCGTCGGGGCGCAACCAGGGCAACGTGCCATTCTTGCGAACTTCGGCCAGGCGACGGGCCAGCTTGTGCGAATAGTAGATGGGTGCGGGCATCAACGTGGGCGTTTCGTCACAGGCGAAGCCAAACATCATGCCTTGGTCACCAGCACCAACCTCGTCGATATCTGGCGAGCTAGAGCCACGTACTTCCAGGGCTGTGTCGACGCCCTGCGCAATGTCCGCGCTTTGGGCCGCCACCGCGACCTGCACCCCACAGCTGTTGCCGTCGAAGCCTTTGTCGCTGTGGTCGAAGCCAATGTCGTTCACAACATTACGCACCAACGCATCGTAGTTGATCATGGCGTTGGTGGTGACTTCACCCAACAGCAACACGAAGCCAGTCTTGATGGCGGTTTCGCAGGCGACGCGCGACATGGGATCTTGTTCGAAGAGCGCATCCAACACGGCATCACTAATTTGGTCACACATTTTATCCGGGTGACCTTCGGTGACCGACTCACTCGTAAAGAGCAAGCGCGGTGAGGTCATAAAGGTTGACATAAGTTTTACTCCAGTTCGTGCATTTACTGTCAAATCGATCGAAAATCTGTCGAACTTCTATGCTGACACTCCTCGGTGGGCCAGCGAGTGGGCCAGCAAGCGCACCCACGCGCGCCCACCGAGCGTACGCTAGTAGATCCCGGCGTAAATAAGCCGATGGCAAACGGACCCATTTCACGCAAGTAGCTTGGGCTTGTTTACCGCCGTGGTAGGTACGCCCAACAGTACTTACTAGTCTATTCGTGACCTGTGCCCAGGCTCCACTCGTTGAGATAAGCTTCCTGCTCCGCGGTCAGCGTGTCGATATCCACATTCATGGCCTTGAGCTTCAGACGCGCAATCTCACGGTCGATCTCAATGGGCATATCATAGACGTTGCCGGTTAGCTCATCGCCCTGCTTGAGCATATATTCGGCGGCCAGGGCCTGATTGGCAAAGCTCATATCCATGACAGCAGAGGGATGTCCTTCGGCCGCGGCCAGGTTAACCAGACGACCTTCGCCGACGACGTAAATGCGACGGCCATCTTCCAGGGTATACTCATCCAGGAATTCGCGCACACGGGTGACTTTGGTCGCCATCTGGCGCAAGCCCTTCATGTCAATTTCCACATCGAAGTGACCACTGTTGGAGAGAATCGCCCCATCCCGCATCACCTTCATGTGATCGGCACTGATGACATGCATGTCACCGGTGGCGCTGCAGAAGATTTGCCCAACCTTGGCGGCTTCCTGCATGGGCATCACCCGGAACCCATCCATCACGGCTTCCAGCGCGCGCAGCGGATCGACTTCGGTAACGATGACGTTGGCGCCCATGCCGTTGGCGCGCATGGCGATCCCTTTGCTGCACCAGCCATAGCCACCGACGACAAAGTTCTTGCCAGCGAGCAGAATGTTGGTACCGCGAACGATGCCATCAATCGTGCTTTGGCCGGTGCCGTAGCGGTTGTCGAAGAAGTGCTTGGTCATGGCGTCGTTCACGGCAACCACCGGGAACTTCAGCTTGCCCTGTGCAGCCATCGCGCGCAGCCGAATCACGCCGGTTGTGGTCTCTTCCGTGCCACCGACGACATTGTCAAGCAGGTTGCTGCGCGCGGTGTGCAACATGGCAACCAGATCCATCCCATCATCCATGGTGATGTGCGGCTCAATGTCCAGCACGCTGTTCATGTGGCTGTGGTACTGCTCGTTGCTCTCGCCCTTGATGGCGTAGACGGGCATCTCATAATGAGAGACCAATGCCGCGGCCACATCATCTTGCGTGCTCAGCGGGTTGCTGGCACAGAGAGCCACTTCGGCGCCACCGGCAAGCAACACGCGCATCAGGTTGGCGGTTTCGGTGGTCACATGCATGGCAGCAGCCATTCGAATGCCCTTGAACGGCTGCTCTTTCTTGAAGCGATCTTCAATCAGATCCAGCACAGGCATTTCTTTGGCGGCCCACTGCATGCGAAAACGGCCCTTGTCGGCCAAATCAATATCAGCAATATCGTAATTCTTTTCGTTAGACATTTTTACTCCTATAAAGTAATTTCTTGGCTATCATGGTGATAGCAAAATAACGTAAGTAACCTACAGTGCGGTTGACTTGGAAAACGGTAGGTTTCCCGCTTGCCGGAACTACTGTTTTCAAACAGAGCCCACTTTAATCGAGAACTCATTTAGTCGTTGCACAATGGAGGAATCAGCGTTCTCTAACGCTGGACGTGCACATGAGAGAATGCGCACTCCGCAAGGTGCAAGCTCTATCTGTTTTCTCTGCAACATGACTCATGCACCGGGAAGAGCGTACCCGCTGAGAGCAGGCCACGCGCTTGCTGGCTCTTCTCGACAAGTTGCGTAAGTCCAGACTAGAAGAGCGGCGCTGTTACGCAACCGCGCGCACGCCAATACCTTCGGCGAAGTCACAATGTTCGTCAAAACCAGCGTGAGCATAGAGCCGGCGGGCGGTGGCGTTCTTCTCATTGACATTCAGCACCAGCTTCTCTATCCCGCGGTTGCGCAAGGAATGTACAACTGCCCCCAGAATCAGCCGACCATGGCCTTGGCCGCGATGTGCTGGGTGGGTATACATGTTGCCGATGGCAGCGATTCCTGCCTGCCAATCCACAATGTGAGTTCCACCCACGGCTACCAGTTCACCATTGGCATTGTCCAGCCCATAGAAGATCCCTTCTTCCAGCTGGTAGGGCTCAAAGGCATCGGGTGTGTAGGCACCCCCGTGCGTGAACAGTTGCTGGATCCGCCGTGCATCCACGGGGGCCAAGCGATGAACCTGCTCGAGCCGCGCATCTGGTAATGCTGTTGGGTGCCGCAAGACCATGCGTACCATGCGGTGAAATGATGTTCCCCGCGCCGGTAGATCGAAACGATAGTAATGCTCGATCGGGGGCACATGCTCGTGCCTGGCACTAATAAAGACCCGTTCTGGCAGCCCATTTGCGCCGTGCATTTCGGCCAGCAGTGCAGCCACCACAGCCGGAGGGCCAACGGTTAGCAGAATCGGTGGGGTCAGTGCCGTAAAGAGCAATACAACACCCTCCGCCCCATTGCCAGTGGTTGTATACCACTGGCAGTGGGGCGCAAATGCCGGTTGCAGATCGGCCAGCCCATAGGCGGCCCACGCGGGATCCTGATTGAGAATGCGGCGAATTTCTGCCCGGTCCGCCGCGGAAGTTGCCGAGCGTTGCATGGTTCCCATTCATTCTGCCCAGCGTGGGGCTAACATGCGGTCGGTTTGCCAAGGGTACGTTTCTCTCGTACCCAATCCCGCTCGCAAAGAGAATTCACTTGCGGTTGGCTTGAAAACGGTAGGTTGCCCGCTTGCCGGAACTACTGTTTTCAAACAGAGCCCACTTTAGACAGCGTTGAGCTTTTCCAGTTCGGGCTCCGCGCCAAATTGTTCGGTATAGCGCTCGATGAAGTCGTTCACCGTGTAGCGGTGAGTTGTCGTGCCGATGTGCTCCAGCGCGTAGGTGCTGGCCAGCGCGCCCATGCGCCCACAAACGGCCAAGGGCAACCCGGCCAAGCGACCCGCAAAGAAACCACCGCGGAAAGCGTCACCCGCTCCGGTTGGGTCTTCCACTTTGTCGATGGCGGCAATGGGAATTTCCAGCGCTTCATCGCCACTGTAGATCATGCTGCCCTTTTTGCCCTGCGTCATCACCAGCACATCCACCTCTTCGCGGATCTGCTCGAGGCTCCAGCCCGTTTTGCTCTGGATCATCGACAGTTCATAATCATTGCCCAACAGATATGCGGCGCCGGGAATGCTCCGTTTCAGGTCATCCCCCTCGAGACGCGCCAATTGCTGGCTCGGATCGTAGGCAAAGGGCAGGCCCAGTTCTTTGCATTCCTGGGCATAGTTGAGCATGGCAGTGGGATCGTTGGGGCTGATGAGCACGGTTGCCGCGCCGTTGAGCTTGCGCTCTTCCAATGTGTAGCTCCGGGCGTGTGCCATTGCGCCGGTGTAAAAATTGGCGATCTGGTTCTGCTCCACGTCGGTGCTGACAAAGAATGTTGCCGTCAATTCATCGCTGATTTCAATAATCTGATCAGTCGTCAATCCCTGTTCTTCCAGCCAGCGGCGATAGTCGCCAAAGTCGTGACCAACTGTCGCGAGGATCACGGGGTCCGCGCCCAGCAACTTCATGGTGTACGCAATGTTGGCGGCAACGCCCCCGCGCTCGCGGCGCATGGAGTCGGCCAAAAAACTGACGCTCAAACTGTCCAGTTTCTCTGGCAAGATCTGGTCTCGAAAACGGCCGGGGTAGCTCATGAGATAGTCATAGGCTACCGAACCGGTGATTACAAACGACATAAAATTTCCTTTCAACCTATTCTGGACTTACGCAACTTGTTGAAAAGAGCGACCAATCGCGTTGCCTCTTCTCCACTGTAGCTCTTCTCGGTGCGTAAGTCATACTATTTTTTCTTGCAAATCGTCGCGGGGACTTGTTTGCAATGGTTCTGCGTATATTTTTGGGCACCCGTCTACCTAATCACTCGCACCACCCACACCATCAATGCTGCGAGCGGCCGGGTTCATGATAGTCCTAGCACGGCTACGCCTCATCAAAGTCAAGCCATTTCACCAGGGCCGGCGGTGGTTCGTGCTGCAAGAGCGCTTCCACCAGTGCAGCCGGGGTAGTGGCATCGACGAGCAACGAACGATGCTGTGCCCGCACAAAGCCTTGCGCTTGAGCCTGCTCGATCCAGCCCAACAGACCATCAAAATAGCCATTGACATTGAGCAGGCCAATCGGTTTGGCATGGATGCCCAACTGCCCCCAGGTAAGTGCTTCAAAGAGTTCATCGAGTGTGCCAAAGCCGCCGGGTAGGGCAACGAAGGCATCGGTGAGTTTCGTCATCGTTGCCTTGCGCTCGTGCATGGTGCGCACTTCGATCAGCTCGCCATAGACCGTCGACGCTATCTCCTTGGTGCGCAGGGAACGGGGCAGCACACCCGTGACTTGGCCGCCACCGTCAAGCACTGCTTTGGCAACCACACCCATCAGGCCAACGCTGCCACCACCATAGACCAGATCCAGCTTGCGTCGTGCCAGTTCTTGCCCCAGCGACTGCGCGGCCGCAGCGTACTCATCGCTGCTCCCCATGCTAGAGCCGCAATAGACGCATACACGCTGGATCGTCGGCATTATGCTGATTTGCCCCGGTCAGCACGTGCAGTTTCAATGCGCGCTTCGGCAGCTTCCTTGGCAGCGCGCAAGCTTTCGGTAAAGGGAGGATAGCAGATTCCTTCTTCGGTCACGATTCCGGTGAGATAGCGATGGGGGGTGATATCAAAGGCCGGATTATAGACCGGTACATCGTCCGGCGCAATCAATGTTTCGCCAACATAGGTGACTTCTTCCGGGCCACGCTCTTCAATGGGAATGTCGTCGCCAGTGGCAAGATTCAGATCGATGGTGCTGGTGGGCACAACCGCATAGACTTCAATATCATTCTCTTTGGCACAGACACCCAGTTTGTAGGTGCCAATCTTGTTGGCCACGTCCCCATTGGCAGCGACTCGATCCGCGCCAAAGATGACCACATCGACCTTGCCCGTGCGCATCAAATGACCGGCTGCATTATCGGCGATCAGGTGCATGGGCACTTCTGCACGCATGAGTTCCCACGCGGTCAAACGGGCACCCTGCAGGCGGGGCCGAGTCTCATCCACCCAAACGTGAATATCTTTGCCCTGCTCTTGGCAGGCGTAGATGACCCCCAACGCAGTGCCAAAATCGACCGTGGCCAGCGAGCCAGTATTACAGTGGTGCAACAGATTCGCGCCATTGTTGATCACGGCTGCGCCATGAAAGCCCATCCGCCGGTTGATTTCTACGTCTTCGTCAGCCAGGGCCTGGGCTTCGGCCAACAGCGTGCTGCGCAAATCATCTACATTGTCGAGCACCGTTGCTTCGGCCAGCGAAAGCAGCCGTGCGGTGGCCCAACTCAGATTCACCGCGGTTGGCCGTGCCACATCCAACGTTGCTTTGGCCGCACGCAGATCCGTCAGCAAGCCATCGCGGTCGGTAGCCGGGCTGTTTTGCGCAGCCAATGCCATGCCAAACGCCCCGGTTGCGCCAATCGCTGGTGCACCGCGCACATACATCTCTTGAATACTGCGAGCAACATCAGCCACTGTGGTAAATTCAGCAATGACAAAGTCGCCGGGCAAGAGGCGCTGATCGATCATCTTTACTTTGTTGTCTTCCCAATAGACCGTTCGCATGGCTTTCTCCTGTCTACCTTGCTGTGATTGAGATGCAGTTGTGCGTGACATATCCCGCAAACAAAAAACGCCTGCGTGGATAGATTCCAGCAGACGTCTCATCTCTTCCCGTGCTGGCCCAATCTACGCTGTGAACTGTATGAAGCTTCTCTGTTCAAGAAGGATACGCAACAGAGCACTCCTGCTCTGTCGATAGAATGATGCTGCCAGCAATGGTTCAAATCACAGCGATACAAATCGTAGCGACACAAATCCCAAAGCGCTCGTCATCTCTATCTTCATACAGTCCACAACCGAAAACCGGGGCTCCAGCGGGTTGTAGATATTCTTTTTTACCGCATTTTACTACGTTTTTGTTACGTTTTATTTCGTTCTAATGATTGCGTTCTTACCACTGTGCTATCAAGCAATGTAGCGCCGAGAATAGCTTTTGTTCAAACTCAAAAGACTCAACACAGGGTATTCAACATAGAACATTCAAATGGAGCATTCAAATGAAACATTCAACGTAGGGCACTGCGCACGCAATGCATCGGCACCCAAATGAAGGTTCAGCATGGCTCAAACCTTAGAAGGTTAACACTCAATGTAAGTTATGTCAAAATTTGGCCATTGGGTGCCAGGAACGGCTGTTGCAGTCGTATCGCAAAATAGAGCGCATGCGACCACGAACGAGCTGTTACACGATTGCATGGGCCGAGCAATTGCTCGGCCCATGCAGATGAGGAGGCAGGAGAACTATTACGTTACAGGTACAACTGCGGCAAGTGCGCTAATTGCACGCTCAACAGATACCTGCTGCTACTTGGTGACGAGCGGCAGGAAGATGCGATTGCGCAATACCGGCTCGTCGGTTTCACCCAGGTTGGTGGGAATCTGCAAGCCAGCATCCCAGCGCAAGTCTGTGGTGAAGACGGGAACATTGAAATTCTCCGTCCGCTTGGTTGTCGGGTCAACATCACTATCGATCTCATCGTCATCACCAACATTTTGCGTGCTAATGGCAACGGTGTCGGGCAGATCAAACTCAACATAGTAATCGCCCGGGTCGATGGATGGGAAATTGTAAATGCCCTGGTCATCGGTGGTTGTTTCAGCGATTGGCGTGGCATTTCCCACCTGGTAAAGACGGACCGTGATCCCCGGTACACCGGCTTCCCCAGTATCCTGCAAGCCATCTTTGTCAAGATCATTCCAGACAAAGTTGCCCACGGCGGCAGAGCCAGCACCCGAGAGACCAATGAGACCGGCATCCCAGCTCAAATCAGTTTCACCCGGCTCCAGTGTAAAGATTGGCGTGCGTTCGGCATCGCCACGGTCGTCGGTGATCTCTTCTTCCACGTCACTATCGACCTCATCATCGTCACCCTGGTTGCTCAGCGTCCAGATACCTTCGGTCAAGGGGTTGATGAAGAGCAGATAGTAATCACCGGGCTCAACCTCTGTAAAGAGATACTCGCCGTTGTCATCGGTCGTCTTCGTGTCAATCAGTTGACCGTCAGCCGAGTAGAGTTCGACGATGATGCCGGCAATTCCTTGCTCGCGTGCGTCGTCATCTTGGATACCATCACCCCCGGCAATCTCGCCAGGCGTGCTGCCATCGGGGTCGATGTCACCCCAAACGCGGTTACCAACGGCGGCAGTAGCCAGCGGATTGCAGTAGTGGCTGGTGTCGGTGGCGGTCAATTCGCCAGCCTGGGCAGTCACACCATTGGCATAGGTGCTGCGGGTCACGCCGCCGGTTGCAGCGTTGCCACAGCCATCCACGATGTAAGTTTCGGTGCTATCGCTCAGCGTCAGCGCCGTTCCCGTCAGCTGATAGGTCCAGACTTCGCCCGGCTCGAACGTGTCGTCGTTGTTGCCCGTGGTGTCGGCAATGCGGTTGGTCACCGGACCTTCCACCGAATCCACCACGCTCACGTCGGCCGCGGCAAAGGCGACCTCGCCCGTGTTTGTCACCAGATAGGTCCACACAACCTGCGCGCCCGGCTCGATCACCGGCACATCGGCATCATCGGCATTCTTGGCGTCGTTCCCGTTGGTCAGCTTCAATGTCTCGATACCTGGCACCAGCAGCGGGTTGCAGTAGTGGCTGGTGTCGGTGGCGGTCAATTCGCCAGCCTGGGCAGTCACACCATTGGCATAGGTGCTGCGGGTCACGCCGCCGGTTGCAGCGTTGCCACAGCCATCCACGATGTAAGTTTCGGTGCTATCGCTCAGCGTCAGCGCCGTTCCCGTCAGCTGATAGGTCCAGACTTCGCCCGGCTCGAACGAATCGTCGTTGTTGCCCGTGGTGTCGGCAATGCGGTTGGTCACCGGACCTTCCACCGAATCCACCACGCTCACGTCGGCAGCGGCAAAGGCGACCTCGCCCGTGTTTGTCACCAGATAGGTCCACACAACCTGCGCGCCCGGCTCGATCACCGGCACATCGGCATCATCGGCATTCTTGGCGTCGTTCCCATTGGTCAGCTTCAATGTTTCGATACCTGGCACCAGCAGCGGGTTGCAGTAGTGGCTGGTATCGGTGGCGGTCAACCCACCAGCCTGGGCAGTCACGCCATTGGCATAGGTGCTGCGGGTCACGCCGCCGGTTGCAGCGTTGCCACAGCCATCCACGATGTAGGTTTCGGTGCTATCGCTCAGCGTCAGCGCCGTTCCCGTCAGCTGATAGGTCCAGACTTCGCCCGGCTCGAACGTGTCATCGTTGTTGCCAGTGGTGTCGGCAATGCGGTTGGTCACCGGACCTTCCACCGAGTCCACCACGCTCACGTCGGCCGCGGCAAAGGGCACATCACCCGTATTTGTCACCAGATAGGTCCACACAACCTGCGCGTCCGGCTCGATCACCGGCACATCGGCACCATCGGCATTCTTGGCGTCGCTCCCATTGGTCAGCTTGACAACATCGATGCCTGGATTGAAATAGAACTGAGTCAACAGTTCGAGCCAGACGCCACTTGTGCCCTTGGGATCCTGGCCATCAATGGACTCGATCTGGAAACAGGCGTAGGTATCACCGGCTGGCACGATAATGCTGTTGGCATAGTCGTCCCAGTCACCAATGCCACCGGTCAGCGGATAGGTTGGGGGTGGATCATCCGAGGGCGGCACCGGGCCGTCGAGCACATTGGCGGCCGTTCCGGTGCCAATAATATCAGTCGGTGGGGTGCCGGTACCCGTGGCAAACCAGATGCGATCGCCACGCATTTCATCATGTTCGACGCCACCCACAAACATTTGCATGTTCATGGTCTGGTCAGCGTCAGATGCAGGCACGTCCACGCAGGTCACCTGCGTATCTGGACCAGCATCAGGATCGAAGCCCCAGTAAAAACCATCCAGGCCAAAATTCAATTGAACCTGGCTGTAGGCACAGTCTGGACCTTCAGAGATCACGACGATACCTGCGCCATGGGCTTCCGGCGTGCTGAGATTTTGTGCTGTAAAATTCAACGTACCACCACCGGGCAAGAGCCCCACAACGTTACCGGAGCGGTAGGTATAGTAGTAGATGTCATTCCCACCGCGGCGGAAGCCGGCGTAGGCTTCTTCTGCAGCATCAGCAGTGACTGACGTATACCCACCACCGTTGATATCGATGCTGATCTCATTGTCGCCATTACCAGCACCGGGATAGCGAGCGGACCAGTAGAGATACGCTTGAACCGGTGTGCCTTCCACATCTACGGTAAAGCTGTTGGCATTGCCATCGAGCAGACCGATACCACCGTGGGCCACACAGTAGTTGCCCTGAATCGTGGTCTGCACTGGCAGCGTGCCGTCGGCGGCTTGTGCCACCTGGGCCACGGCTAGGATCAAAACGGCTAAGCAGAGCATATACATACTGCGCCGAATTGATTGTCGGAACTTAATACTCATTCGTGCCTCCTCATCAGCACAATTTATACTGCATCCACCGCAAATGGCTTATCTGGCGAAAAAACTTGTAACAGAGCACTACGGCAGTTGCGAGCATAGGGATTGTTGTAGCGTTGGGAGCCACCGCTTTCGGTAGGGCGCCCAATGCATTCAAAGAACCGTTTACTAATTACAAGCATTGTACACAGAAGATACGATACAAAATCTTGCTTAGTTCTGGTCATTCATTAGACTGAAGTAAAGCGATATTCTAAATCTAATGACGGGCTAAGTGTACCAATCATTTGTCTTATCAACTATGACAAAAAGCTTGCAATAAAAAGCAGAGGGTCGGGCTTGAGGAGTGGCTGATCTGGAAAAGGCGCGGCCAGCGTGGGCAACTGACGGTGCAACTCGCAATGGGCCGCAAAAGGTTTGTCTATCACCATGGCTACTCATATGCAAGTGGCCAAGAATCGGACCAATGAGAAAGGTAGCCATTGGGCTCATCTGTTGCCATGTGTCTGTTCACATGGGCCCAACAGCGCTCCATTGTTCGCGGTCGCGTCTACTGATAGGCATGACTTATTGCCGCAGCGGTACGTCATTTGTCCTATTAACCTAGGTAGATTATAGCATTGAATGCAGCAAACACTAATAACAATTTGCTTACATGTAAAGTGGAATAGAGCGGGATCACAGAAATGGATAGCGCGCGAAAGGCAAAGAGAGGATGGGGACAAGGAAAACGAAGGGGATAGGTGTGACAGTGGCTTGGCTGCTGTTACTTCTTCTTGCCAGTGGGTACACTGACGGCACTCTGCAGTTTCTTTGATTTTGCCTTTGGCGCAGCTCGCTTGCCAGCACCAGCACCTTTGGCCGTGCTCTTGGCAGCACCAGCACCTTTGGCCGTGCTCTTGGCAGCACCAGCACCTTTGGCCGTGCTCTTGGCAGCACTTAGTTTGGTGCTTTGCTTGCGATTCGCGTTGGTGGCTGGCTTACCCGTTGCGTTATCGCTCGCTTGCGCCGAACGTCTCTGCCCCGTCTTGCCAGCAGCCGCCTTGCCAGCAGCCGTCGTCGTCCGGCTCACTTTGCCGCGCTTGGCGGTGCTCTGCTTTGCACTGCTCACTTGCTTGCCACGACTTGCTTTTGCGGACACGCCAGCGGCAGGCTTGGCCGCGGACGCTGGCTGCCGGTGAGCTGCGTTGCGAGCCGTTGTAGCGGCTTGCTTTTTCGTGCGGCTCTTCTTTGGCTTTGGATCCGATTTTGGACCAGCTGGATCGGGGGTGGCCACAGCACGCTTGCGGGTGCTCGATGATTTGGTGCTCGATGAATCTTTCACGGTTGCATCTTTTACTGTGACCCGTTTCTTGGATTGGCGATTCGGACGTTGGGTCGCCTGCTTCTCTGCCGTGGGCTTTGCGGCAGCTCGCGTACGCTTGTTGCCAGTCGTTGCAGCAGAGCCAGTCGTTGCAGCAGAGCCAGTCGTTGCAGCAGAGGTAGTGGCCGCCCCTGTTTTCCGGGTGGTTTTGGTGGTCTTGCCCCTGCGTTTGGCCGTACCGTCTGCAGCGTCCTTTGCCGCGGCTGCCTTCTTCTTCGGTTTGGTACCGGCCGCGCGCTGCGCCGTTGCCCCCGATTTCGCCGACTTGGATTTTGCTGCCTTATTTGACGATACCTTATTTCCCGATACTTTATTTCCCGATACTTTAGTTGAAGACGCGGCTTGTTCTTTGCTCTTTGAGCCGGCTGTAGAAACTTTTTGGGCACTGCTCGCGCGTGCTTTCACAGTGCTAGATTTCACAGTGCTAGATTTTGCCGCGCTTGGCTTGGCTGTCTGCTGCTTTGCGCTGCGCTTTGTTCTGCTGGCCTTTGCCCCACTGGATTTACCTGTGCTTTGCTTACCGGTGGTTGCACGGCGACGAGCCGTTGGCGTCTGCTTGCGTGCCGTTGCCTCACTGCCATTCTGGGTGGAGCCCGTAACTTTGCCATTGCTTTGCGCGTTTGGCTCGCTCGCGCCGTTGCTTGGTGGCGTGGAAGAACCGCCAGCCGAACCGTCGCTACCGGGGCCAACATCGGTGCTACCATCGTCCGGGGAAGGTGTGCTGGATTCGGTAATCCGCTTTAAGTGCACGACCTGATCATTGGTGCTGAGGGCAACGACTTGCTTGCCCTGCACCCCACGCCCCATCATGGGAATCAGCTCGATCGCCAGCGGGTCCACCTTCTTTTTAGCCGTAATGGCCGCAACCAACTCCTCTTCGCCAACTGTCGCATCGAGGATCATGGCCGCGGCAACCGGGCCGGTGCGGTTGGTCGGTTTGTGGGTTACCACGCCACTCCCATTGCGCCCCTGCCGGTTGTATTCACTGAGCGCGGTGCGTTTACCATAGCCCTGAGCCGTAATCGTGACCACGCTGCCATCGCCAGTGGGATCAAGTAGGCCCGTGTGGATCACCACATCTTTCTTCTTTAGCTTGATGCCACCAACGCCCCCCGCGGCCAGCCCCATGCTCCGTACATCGCTCTCGGCAAAGCGGATCGATTGCCCGGCCGCGGTGATGAGCATGATCTCCTGTTGCCCCGTAGTCGGCAATACCCACCCCAGACGATCCGTGGAATCGACCGCGATGGCACTGAACTCGGCTGCGCCGGTGGCGAGGAAATCGGCAATGGTCACCCGCTTCACGTTGCCCAGGGCCGTGGCGAGCAGCAGGTAGCCCTGAAGGTCAGGCGCGTGCATCCTGGGCAGACTCAACGCCGCTGTAATCGTATCGCGCCGCGTAAACTCACTTAGCTCTGCCACATGCTTGGGGCTGCCATTCTGTGGGATCTCGTGGATGGCTACGCGTGCACAACGGCCATCGCGGCAGAAGAGATAGAGCCAATCTCGTGTGTTGGCGGATACCATGGCAACCTGCCCATATTTGGCCAGCTTGCGCAGTGTGGGCGTGTCCACCTTGCCCACATCTTGGCGCCGCAGATCACCATCCGCACTCACGGTCACCCACACCTCTTGTTGAGGCAGCAGGTCGGTGGTGGTCAGCGTGCCTTTGGTGCGATCGACAATTTGAGTGCGTCGGGCATCGCCATATTTCTCTTTCTGTGCCAACAGATCTTCACGGATGACGGCCAAAATCTTCTCTGGGTGAGCCAGCAGATCTTCCAGATAGGCAATGCGCTCGAGCAGCGCCTCATATTCCTCTTTGAGCTTTTTGCGTTCAAGCGCGGCCAAGCGACGCAATTGCATGTCCAGAATGGCCTGGGCCTGAATTTCGCTGAACTTAAAATTTTTGACCAGATTCTTGCGCGCCGTCTCCACTGTTTGGCTGCGCCGAATCGTGGCAATGACCTCATCCAGAATATCCAGTGCCTTGAGCAACCCCTCGACAATGTGCGCCCGATCTCGTGCCTTGGCCAGATCGTACTCCGAACGGCGACGGATGATCTCTTCGCGGTGTTGAATGAAGAGATGTAACGCCCGTTTCAGGCCCAACAGTCGGGGCTGCCCATCAACCAGCGCCAACATCTGCATACCAAAGGTCTGCTGCAAGGGTGTGTACTTAAAGAGCGCTTTGAGCACATTTTTCGAATCGGCATTGCGGGTTAGTTCAATGACAATCCGCATCCCCATGCGATCGCTCTCATCACGCAGATCGGTAATGCCTTCGATTTTGCCATCACGGGTGAGGGTGGCAATGCGCTCGATCAGCGCGGTCTTGTTCGTCTGATAGGGCAATTCGGTGATGACGATACGCGAGCGACCGCGGTTCATCTCTTCAAAATGCGCTTTGGCCTGCATCACCAGACGCGCTTTGCCCATGGCGTAGCCCTGTGCGATTACGTCGGTGTTCTCATCACCCTTGTCTTCGCGGAAGCGATAGAGAATGCCACCGGTGGGGAAATCTGGCCCCTTGACAAACTGTAACAGTTCATCAACCGTGATCTCCTCGACATCCCGGTAGCGGTCGATCAGATAGACGAGCGCATCGACAATCTCGCCCAGGTTGTGGGGTGGGATATTGGTGGCCATTCCCACTGCGATCCCACTGGCACCGTTGATCAGCAAATTGGGCAGCGCCGCCGGCAAAATATCGGGCTCTTCCAGCGAATTATCAAAATTATCGTGCCAATCAACCGTATCTTTGTCGAGATCGGCCAGCATCAGATCCGCAATTTCGGCAAGGCGCGCCTCGGTATAGCGCATTGCCGCCGCGCCATCTCCATCGACAGAACCAAAGTTCCCCTGCCCATCGATCAACGGATAGCGCAGGCTGAACTCCTGTGCCATGCGTACCATGGCATCATAGACAGCGACATCACCGTGTGGATGATATTTACCCAACACTTCACCGACGATACGGGCACTTTTACGGTGGGGCTTGGTATGAGTCAGATAGAGATCGTGTGACATGGCGTAGAGAATGCGACGATGCACCGGTTTGAGGCCATCGCGCACATCGGGCAGCGCGCGCGACACGATCACACTCATGGCGTAATCCAAATAGGCCGTCTGCATTTCGCCGACAATATCGGCCCCGCGCACATTGCCGGGCATTGGCGTCGTGGCGGTGCCGTTGCCCCCGCCATTGCCGTTCCCATGATTCCCACTGCCATTCTCAGCAGCCCCGGGAAGAGCCACTTCCAGGCTATTTTTCTCGTTGCTCGTTTCTTCGATTATCGTCATAAGGGGTCAATTCTGGTTCAAGGTTGGCGGGCAAAGTCAATATTTCTGACATATTTAGCGCACTGAAACGTAAATTCGCTTGTGGTGTTTCCACCACCCTGAGTCGATCTCTTGGACACAAAGAATTTACGGACAGAACTATGGAATTCGTAGGCGCCTACAGCAAATAACTAAACGTAATTTGCGCAGCACTGAATCGTGATCGATAGTTCATATTCCACGGAATGCAGAGATGCACGACGCTCATCATCGCGGCTCATTTATTGGTGAGTACAATCTTGTGTAGTTTCTTCTGTGGCACCTGTTGGCACCCAAAAAGAGAACATAAGTTCTGAATAACAGTATAACGTGAAGTGATGAATTTGTCCAGTGGAAGAAGGGTTTTGGGGCAAATTTCAGGTGTGGGTCGATGACCAAGCCCCAGGGGGGTGCAACAGTCGCCCGCTTCCACCGAGGATGTCGCTGTCCCCATAGACGTGGACACCTCGATGGAATGGCACAACGTGGCTAGCTCATTGTGCTGGGGCGAGACAGGCAAACGGCACAATCACAACATCGTTACAACATTGCAGTCCAAAATACGCCGCAAAGAAATTCCTGGGGTGGCCAGTTCATTCACAACGGTGCAGATACTGAATACCGTTGGATTTACGCAACTTGTCGAGAAGAGCCAGCAAGCGCGTGACCTGCTCTCCACGGGTACACTCTTTTCGGTGCGTACGTCATCTACCAGAAACATCATCTGCGAAAGTGGGCTCTGTTTGAAAACAGTCGTTCCGTCAAGCGGGAAACCTACCGTTTTCAAGCCAACCGCACTGTAGCACCCCACACATGGGCTACGACTTTAACTTCGCCACTTCCTCAATTCCACGCAGTTCAATCAGCTGATCGCGCAGGGCCGCAGCCTTTTCGAATTCCATTGCCTTGGCCGCGTCTTTCATCTCTTTTTCGATCTGCTTGATCATGCGCGCCAATTCATCGCGCGGCAATGTGGCTGGATCGAGCATCGGCTCGCGCTCACCGCCCTCGGCATCGTATTCAGCTTTGCTTTCAGCCAACACCTTCACACGGTCCGTCAGATCCCGAATGCTCTTGACAATGCTCTGCGGCTCAATGTTATTCTCCAGATTGTAACGCATCTGAATCTCGCGCCGGCGACTGGTCTCCTCAATCGCCGCCTGCATGCTTTCGGTGATCTTGTCGGCATAGAGAATCGCCGTTCCCTCGACATGGCGGGCCGCGCGGCCAATGGTCTGGATCATTGAACGTTCACTGCGCAAAAAGCCTTCTTTGTCCGCATCCAAAATGGCAACGAGTGTCACTTCAGGCAGATCCAACCCTTCGCGCAGCAAGTTGATCCCCACGACCACATCGTAGATCCCCATGCGCAGATCGCGCAAAATCTCCACCCGCTCCAACGTGTGGATGTCGCTGTGCAGATATTGCACCTTGATGTTGAGCTCGGCCAGATACTCGGTCAAATCTTCGGACATGCGCTTGGTCAACGTGGTCACCAATGCACGCTGCCCCTTTGCCACCCGAATCTTGATCTCGCGCAACAGATCGTCGATCTGCCCTTCCGTCGGTCGCACTTCCACCTCGGGATCGACCAAGCCCGTGGGGCGAATGACCTGCTCCAGCGTCTGCTCGGCATGTTCCTGCTCATAGGGTCCGGGTGTTGCGCTCACATAGACCACCGTGTTCAGATGGTTTTCAAACTCTTCGTAGCGCAGCGGGCGGTTGTCGAGCGCGCTGGGCAGGCGGAAACCATGATCGACGAGCACCTCTTTGCGCGCCCGGTCACCGTTATACATCCCGCGGATCTGTGGCACGGACATGTGGCTCTCATCAATAAAGAGCAACCAATCCGGGGGGAAATAGTCGAGCAATGTCCACGGCGTGCTGCCCGCGGGGCGGCGCGCCAGGGGACGGCTGTAATTCTCGATCCCGTTGCAGAAGCCCACCTCACGCAACATCTCCATGTCATAAAGGGTGCGCTGACGAATACGCTGCGCCTCCAACAATTTCCCCTGTGACTCAAAGAGCGCGACCTGATCAAGCATCTCCTGCTCGATCTCCTCCATCGCCTCATTGAGCTTCTCCTGCGGCGTGACAAAGTGCTTGGCCGGGAAGACATCTACCTGCTGATGATCCGCGAGAATCTCACCCGTCAGCGGGTCGATCTCACTGATACGTTCGATCTCGTCTCCCCACAAGCTGACGCGATAGGCAAACTCCCGTTCCGCGGGCTGTACTTCCAAAATATCACCGCGCACCCGAAAACGGCCGCGCTGCAAGGTCTGATCATTGCGATCATAATAGATATCGACCAGTTGCTTCAACAGCTGATTGCGCCGCACCATATCGCCAACCCGCAAATGCACCGCGGCTTGCCCATAATCCTGCGGGCTGCCCAACCCATAAATACACGAGACCGACGCCACGATCACCACATCGCGTCGGCTAAAGAGTGCACTGGTCGCGGCCAGGCGCAGCCGGTCGATCTCCTCATTGATCTGGGCATCTTTCTCAATGAAGGTATCTGACCGCGGGATGTATGCTTCCGGTTGATAGTAATCGTAATAGGAAACAAAGTACTCCACCGCGTTGTTGGGAAAGAACTCGCGGAACTCACTGTAGAGTTGCGCCGCAAGCGTTTTGTTGTGGGCCATAATCAACGTTGGCTTCTGAACCTCTTCAATGATCTTAGCCATTGTATAGGTCTTTCCCGAGCCAGTGACGCCAAGTAGAACCTGGTGTTTCAACTCATCCTTAATTCCCTTGGCCAAGCCGGCGATCGCCTGCGGCTGATCCCCCATTGGCGCAAAATCACTCACAACTTTCAGTGGTGGCATAGGTGCAATTCCTCGCTGTTTACCCCGCTCCCGAACATCAGTTCTCAAAGGCTAAGTATACCGCGAATCATCATCTTTGTCCAGTGATTTAGTCTGCGTTTCAGGAGATAAAGGGGGCGGCAAAAAGGCACTAACGTACAACCGCCCCGGGCAGAATATTGCGTGATCGCAACGATTTCCGTATGCTGTTTGCACGGACCACAACGAAAGTCAGCTCTGTTGGCAAACGGTAGTTCATATTCTTTGGTGTTCACCTCCTTTGATAGATCACGAAAAAATCACCGTTTTCAAGCCAACCGCACAACAAGCTGCCACGCGCCCCGCCCCCCTTGGGCATCTCCCCAAAAAGCGAAACCGGAAAGGATCACACAATGAGTATATCTGACCTCTGTCGCAGCTCTGCCACCGACCTCGCCGCGGCCATTCGCGCGCGCCAGCTCTCACCCGTCGAAGTAACGGATGCGGTGTTGAACCAGATCGAGCGGCAAAACCCACAGTTCAATGCCTTCCTCACCATTGACGCAGCCGGGGCACGCGCCGCGGCCAAGGCCGCCGAAGCAGCCGTGATGCGCGGCGACGAATTGGGGCTGCTCCACGGCATCCCCGTCTCGATCAAGGATCTGGAATCGACCACCGGCCTGCGCTGCACCTATGGCTCCAAGTTCTACCGCGACAACGTGGCCACCACGGATGGGATTGTCACCGAACGGGTGAAGGCCGCGGGGGGCATCATCACGGGCAAAACCAACACGCCCCACTACGGGCATAAAGATATGACCGACAATCTGCTCGGTGAGCCCTGTCGCAACCCGTGGGACCCGACCCGCACACCGGGCGGATCCAGTGGCGGGGCAGCGGCAGCGGTGGCCGCCGGCATGGGTCCCCTGGCCCATGGCAGCGATGGTGCCGGTTCCATTCGCATTCCCGCCGCGCTATCTGGCATCTTTGGCATCAAAGCTTCCTTTGGCCGCGTGCCCAATTGGCCCAATGCCGATATCTGGACCGGCCGCACCCATCAAGGACCGCTAACTCGGACCGTTGCCGATGGCGCGCTCTTTCTGCAAGCCCTGGCCGGGCCAGACAGTCGCGACCCGCTTTCGATCGACAATCAACCTGATGATTATGTTGCCGCGGTGGCCAATCCCTTTACCAGTCTGCGTGGTTTGCGCGTTGCCTGGAGCGAAGATCTGGGCTATGCCGCGGTCGACCCCGAGGTTCGCGCGCTCACCGCGCGGGCCGCCAGACGGTTCAGCGACTTTGGGTGCCACGTGGAAGCGATCGACCCCGGCTGGGAAGATCCGCGTGACATAGCCGGGCATGCCTGGTACGTCTCCTTTGCCGCCCGATTGGGCGAACAGTACCAAGCAGAGCCCACGTGGTTCGAGCCCTCACTCGCCGAAATGATTGAGGCTGGCCGCGCCATTACCGGTGTTGAAGCGGTGCAACTTTCGCTGCAACGCACCGCCTTTCAACAGCAGGCCCAACGCTTTTTCCAACAGGTTGATCTCCTGTTGACCCCGCAGATGCCCACGACGGCCTGGCCCGTGGATCAGCCACCCGCGACCATTGAGGGGAAGCCGACCCCAAGCATGTTCGATCGCCTCGCCTTCACCTTTCCCTTTAACATGACTGGCCAACCCGCGGCCAGCGTTCCCTGTGGGTTCACCAGCACTGGGCTACCAGTGGCGCTACAGATCGTTGGCCGCTGGCATGCCGACACCACCGTCTTGCAAGCAGCCGCGGCTTTTGAGCAGGCACAGCCGTGGGCAGAAATGTGGCCCGAACTCACCTGATCGACTCCGTACTGTCGTCAACCGATCTGCCACCGTTCTGCCACCGTTCAACCCATCATCAATCGTGCGGTACCGAAGCTCTGTTATCGCAAATCTGTCCCCAATGAAAAAGGCTGTGACCCTGCGGTCACAGCCCTGTTATCTATTTAAGCACTACCGGTTGAATCACTTACCGGTTGAATCACCTGGCAATGGTTAGCGACGGCCACCACGGTTGCCACCGCCGCGGTTGCCACGGTCACCACCACGGCCATTGCGACGATTGCCGCCACCACGGTTGCCACCGCCACGGTTCCCGCCCCGATCTCGGCTTTGCGCTTCTTCCACGCTCCAGCCCTCGAGAACAGCTTGGCGACTCATGCGTACCTTGCCACCATCGACGTCGACCACCATTGCGGTCAGTTCATCGCCCAAATTGGCCACATCCTCCACCTTGTCGACACGGTAGTCAGCCAATTGGCTGATGTGAACCATACCATCAATGCCCGGCAGAATATTCAAAAAGGCACCAAAAGGTTCAACCCGCACAACCGTACCGGTGTAAATCTTGCCGATCTCCACTTCCTCGGTCATGCTCTCGACTTCGGCCAATGCCTGTTCGGCACTGCTGCCTTCGCCAGAGATGTAGATCGTGCCATCGTCATCAATATCGATCTTGACATCGTACTGCTCTTGCAGACCACGAACCACTTTGCCACCCGGACCGATGATCTTGCCGATCTTCTCCGGATCGATCTGTGTGGTCAGGATGCGCGGGGCGTATTCGCTCATTTCCAAGCGGGCTTCGGGGATGACATCCATCATCTTGCCCAAAATGTACAAGCGCCCTTCCTTGGCCTGGGCCAATGCTTGACGCAAAATTTCAAAGTCAAGTCCCTTGATCTTCAGATCCATCTGCAGGGCCGTAATGCCGTGCTCGGTTCCCGCCACCTTGAAGTCCATGTCACCCAGGGCATCTTCAAGCCCCTGAATGTCGCTGAGGATCTTGTAGGCACCTGTCTCCTGATCCTGCACGAGACCCATGGCAATCCCCGAAACTGGGGCGGTAATTGGCACACCGGCATCCATCAGCGCCAATGTGCTGCCACAGACAGAGCCCATGCTGGTGGAACCATTGCTGCTGACTGCTTCGCTAACCACACGCAACGTGTAGGCAAAATCTTCGGGAATAACTGGCAACAAGGCCCGCTCGGCCAAGGCACCATGCCCGATTTCACGCCGTTTGGGCCCACGCATCGGGTACGCTTCGCCGGTGCTGTAGGGCGGGAAGTTGTAGTGATGCATGTAGCGCTTTTCTGTGCCCGGCTGCAATGTATCGAGCCGTTGCGCATCACCCGGCGTACCCAGGGTCGCAACACTGAGCACATGTGTTTCGCCGCGCATGAAGAGGCCAGAACCATGTACCCGCGGCAGGCGTCCCACCTGCACGCTAATCGCGCGAATCTCTTCGGTGGTGCGGCCATCGGGGCGCATGCCTTGCTCCAGAATGCGCTGACGGGTAGCTGTCTTCATGGCTGTGCTAAAGGCATCGCTCACGTGGCCAGCTGGTACCTCACCCGCTTCGACTCGCTCGGCAAAATGGGCTTTCACTTCCTCTTTCACGGCCTTGACGGCATCCGCCAATTCATGTTTCCCATGACCAGCGGCCAGCGCGGCACTCAGCTTGTCCGTGGCCAACTGTGCGACTTCGGCGGTCACATCTTCGCTCGGCAGCGAGACAGTGTACTCTGTCTCTTTTTCCTTGCCCAGTTGGCTGCGCATCTCTTCGATCACCCCGATAACCGGCACGATCGATTCGTGGGCCAGCTTCAGCGCGTCGAGCATGATATCTTCGGGAATCTCACGGGCGCCCGCCTCCACCATGAGGATGTTGTCGCTCGTTCCCGCAATGGTCAGATCCAGGCTACTGTGTTCCATCTGTGAAGCAGTCGGGTTGATAATCAGTTCGCCATCAACAAAACCGATTGTTGCACCGGCCACCGGGCCATTCCACGGCACATCACTGATGTGCAGCGCGGCGGAAGCAGCGATAATTGCCAGTGGCCCCATCAGATTTTCATCATCGGAGCTGAGCACCGTCATGATGATCTGAACTTCGTTGATAAAGCCTTTGGGGAAGAGTGGGCGCAGCGGACGGTCAACGAGACGTGCCGTCAGAATGGCATCTTCGCTGGGACGTCCCTCGCGGCGCTGAAAGCTGCCCGGGATCCGGCCGCCAGCATACATGCGTTCTTCAAACTCAACCGTCATTGGGAAAAAGTTAATATCGGGACGCACGTCGCGGCTCATGGTCGCGGTGGCGAGAATCACCGTGTCGCCATAGCGCACGGTAACGGCACCGCCGGCCTGTGCGGCCAACACGCCCGTCTCGATAGAGAGGGTCTTCCCGCCCATCTCGGTGGTGAATACTTTTGCACCATCAAACATTTGCATAAAAATCTCCTTGTCAGCCTTTGTGCCAAACGGCAATGCACGCACAATCTCCTCCGTCACCTACCATCCCCAGGGATAGAGACGCGGAGAAGCCAGCGGCACATGTGCCATTGCGGAACTGAAGGCATGGAATTGGTGGTCTTGCACTGCGTGCGAGCCACCAACCAAACAATTAACAAGGTGATTGAATGAAATGGAACGGGGAACAGTTGATCGAGGTGCGGAACTGGAGAGTGCAGTGAAGCTCGTCACTTCGCCCCACTCTCCAATGCCGAACCCCGACTAAAGTGGGCTCTATTTGAAAACAGTAGTTCCGTCAAGCGGGAAACCTACCGTTTTCAAGCCAACCACACTGTAGTGCAAACAAGCTCGCTGTTCAACCACGAGTTTCATTCAGTCACCAAAAAACTAGAGTTACAACACAACTACTTCATATTGAGACGCTCTATATTGAGACGCCCTGTTGCGCATTAACTCAAGCTGCTACCTACCATCTTCACGTGAGAGTCTTTACGTGAGGGTAATTTCTAAAATTTTCTCTCTACCACGTGCCTAGAAGGCAACCGGGGAACAACTTATAGAGAAAGCAAATAGACCTTACACCTTGCGGAGTGCGCATTCTCTACTGCGCACCGCCATCCTTAGAGAAGGCTGACTCCACGATTGTGCGACTCTTACATGATTTCTCCATTAGGTTGTTATGGCAAAATCATCTTTCGCAGCAAAAGAAGCGCAAAAACAACAAAGGGGCGAGGGCCGATAAACCGACCATGCTCACCCCCCACAATTTATGGCTATCGACGCAAGCCCAAGCGTTGAATTAGCTCACGGTAGCGGTTTGCATCCTTTTGGCGCAAGTAGGCCAGGTGGCGGCGGCGCTGCCCCACCAGCTTCAGCAAACCACGGCGCGAACCTTCGTCGTGCTTGTGCTCGTTGAGATGCTCTACAAGCCCATTGATCCGGGTGGTCAAAATCGCCACCTGTACTTCGGGCGATCCGGTGTCACTGGGATTCACTTGAAAATCACGAATTAGATCAGCTTTTTCTGACTTTGTAATAGCCATCTGGTACTCCCCATTCTAGAGTTCACACAGCTACCTGCCAACGCTTGATGTTCTACACCGTTCGTGATATAACGTGATATTGAACGTCATCACATAAAACATCATCACATAAAACATCATGGCATAAAACAGCGTGCTACAGATCGCCGTGTGGCATGTTGCCTGCCAGCGGAGAAAACGAAAAAAACTTGCCCACTGTTCAGGATAAATAAGTTGAGTGCAGTCTGAGTGTCATCTTCTGCATATGTTCAAGCCGATTCCACCTCAGTACAAATCAGCCCCTTACAAAAGTGACAAAACCCAATGCCGGATCACCGCTGTACCAAGCGTATGATCTAGCACAATCGTTCGATAGCATACCATAATTTGTGCAACTTGACAAATTTCGTCAGCTGCGCGCCACGTCGATCCCTCACATTCTGTGCCCGCGACGGCGCTCGCCGCGTTGAAAAGCTTGCCTCTCCCGGCGCAATCTGCTACCCTTTTTCCATGTCAAACTCAGCCCGTTCAACACCTCCACCCACGCGAACACCAGAGCAACTGCGCGGGGTCGTGGAACGCATTACCTATCACAACGAAGAGACTGGCTACACCGTGGCCAAGCTCACGCCAGAACAGCGTGGCGCCACCGGTTTTGGCCGCGCCTACGAAGTGGCGGTAGTCGGCACGATGATTGGCATTAACGTGGGTGAATCGGTGGAGCTGACGGGCAGATGGGCCATTCATCCGGAACACGGGAAACAATTTGCCGTGGAGCAAATGCGCACCATTCTGCCCGCCACGGTGGCTGGCATTGAAAAGTACCTGGGCAGTGGCCTGATCCAGGGCGTGGGGCCGGTGACCGCCAAACGGATCGTCAAATATTTTGGCGTTGAAACGCTCGATATCATTGAAGAGAATCCAGAGCGGTTGAATGAAGTACCCGGTGTTGGCAAGGTGCGCACCCGAACCATCATCCAGGCGTGGGCAGAGCAGCGCGCCATCAAAGCAGTGATGCTCTTTCTGCAAAGCCATGGAGTTACAACCAGCCTCGCCACCAAAATTTACAAACACTATGGGGATGATGCCATCGCCACTGTGCGGCACGACCCCTATCGCCTGGCGCGGGATATTTTTGGGATCGGCTTTCTCACCGCGGACCGCATTGCCCAATCCATGGGTTTGGCCCCCGATGCTCCCGAACGCGTCGCCGCGGGCATTGCCCACGCGCTCAACCAGGCAATCGACGAAGGGCATGTTTTTCTGCCCACATCGGCCTTGGTCGAGGCCGCGGCCGCGCTGTTGGCTGTCACGCCAGCGCAGGTTGGCTTGGGGCTGGTGCGGCTCTGGAACGAAGATCAGATCAAGATTGCCCCGACGCCCGGTGCGGAAGAGATGATGCTTCCGATTGTGCCCCTCCCAATACAAGATGGCATTCCCCAATTGCTCGCCGAGCATGGGCAAATCTATGCGGCGGCTACGTCAGCCCAGGCCGAACAGCTGTTGCAAGAGGAACAGGCGATCTATCTCACCCCTTTCTACTACAGCGAAGTGGGGGTGGCGGGTCGGCTACAACGGCTCCTGCACGCTGGCGACAGCCATCTGCAAATATTTCAGTCACCCCACTTTGATTGGCAAACAGCCTTTGCCACCGCCGAACGGCAGAGCACGCTGCAACTGGCCCCACAACAGCGAGCAGCGGTACAGGCCGCGCTCACCCACCGCGTCACCATCCTCACCGGAGGCCCCGGCACTGGCAAAACCACGACGGTGCGCACCGTCTTGCAGCTCTGTGCAGCGGAAGGGCGGCGGGTGTTGCTCGGCGCGCCCACCGGTCGCGCGGCCAAGCGGCTGGCGGAAACGACTGGGCGCGAAGCCAAGACCTTGCATCGCTTGCTCGAATTCAAGCCATCAGAAGGAATGGCTTTTCAATACAATGAGAACAATCCGCTGGAAGGCGATCTCCTCATTGTCGACGAAGCATCGATGCTCGATCTGGTGTTGACCAATCACCTGCTCAAAGCGGTGCCACCGGGGATGCATCTGCTGCTCGTGGGTGACATCGATCAGCTGCCCAGTGTGGGCGCGGGCAATGTGCTCAAGGATCTAATCGCGGCCATTGAAACAATCACCGGAAGAGACGCTGCCACGACAGAGCCAACGGTTAGGGTGGCGCGGCAACCGGCCGCGGTCATTCGGCTGCAGACGATCTTTCGCCAAGCCGCGGGCAGTTATATCATCACCAATGCCCACCGCATCAACCAGGGCCAGCCTTTGATTGTTGAGAACGAACAGGCGACCGATTTCTTTCTCTTTCGCACCGAAGATCCCGATCGGGCGGCGCAACTCTGTGTGGAGCTGGTGCAACACCGCATTCCCCAACGCTTTGCCATTCCCGCCACAGACATTCAGGTGCTGAGCCCCATGCATCGGGGCGTGGTTGGCGTGGGCGCGCTCAACGAAGCGCTGCAGGCCGCGCTCAACCCGCCCAATCCGCGACGGGGCGAACGCCGCATGGGCAACCGAGCCTACCGGGTCGGCGACCGGGTGATGCAGATCCGCAACAACTATAATAAAGAAGTCTACAATGGTGACATGGGCGTGATCACGGCGTTGGACGCAGAGATGCAGCAGATGACGGTTACCATCGATGGCAAAGCAATCGCCTATGATTTTCTGGAACTGGACGAATTGGTCCACGCCTACGCCGTGAGTGTACACAAGAGTCAGGGAGCAGAATTTCCCGCGGTGGTGATCCCGGTGCTAACCACCCATTACATGATGTTGCAACGAAATCTGCTCTATACAGCTGTTACCCGAGCCACGCGACTGGTGGTGTTGGTGGGCCAGCCCCAAGCAATTGCCTTGGCCGTGCGCAACAACAAAGTCGCCGAACGCTTCACCGGCTTAACAGAACGCCTGCTCCTCGGCCAGGGTGACAGCCCGCCCCCGCCGCCAACGTGGCAGCCGGGGACATAGATGCAATTCAGCCGTGCCAACGTTTGCCGAAAGCCAACGTGGTCGCTATGATCAGAGGATTGCAGGCGCTGAACGGCACCGACGGCCATTATCCAATGCAATGATTTGGGTTTCGAGATAATTTGTAGCGTCTTTTACCCAAGGACAATTCCGCTTGTTGATGGGTGCGTCCGGTCACCCCATTAGCCCAAGCGCAACAACCGATTTGAAAGGATCAACAGATGCTCCCCATTGCCGTACAACTTTACAGTTTACGCAATCTCGAACTGCCCTTTGACGATCTGCTGGGCGAGGTAGCCGCGATTGGCTACAGTGGTGTCGAAACGATTGGTGATCATGGCCTCGACGCGCCAGAGATGCAGGCGCTACTGCAAAAACATGGCCTACAAGCTTGTTCGACCCACGTGCCCATCAGCGCGCTCGATGACGATCTCGATGGCGTGATTGAGTTTCACAGGGCGATTGGCAACCACACGCTGGTGATTCCGTTCCTGGCCCCCGAAGATCGGGGCACAGACGGGGCCAGTTGGCGGGCACTTGGCCAGCGGCTCGATACCTTGGGCCAACAGTGCCGCGCCGCGGGCATGCAGCTGCTCTATCACAACCATGCCTTTGAAATGGAGAAGGTCGAAGGCAAGCTGGGGATTGAGTGGATGATGGCAGCGGCCGATCCTGAAAATGTCGGTTTTGAAATCGATCTGGCCTGGGTTGAGCGGGGCAGCCAAAATGGTGTGGCCATGCTGCAACAGTACGCTGGCCGTTGTCCCCGCGTCCACTGCAAAGATCTGGCAGCGGAGGGCGAAAACGAAGATCAGATGGGATTTGCCGATGTCGGCCACGGCACCCTGGATTGGTCGGCACTCTTGCCAGCCGCCAAGGCCGCGGGTGCCAAATGGTATGTGGTGGAACACGATCTGCCCAAAGAGCCACTGGTGAGCATCCGCCGCAGCTTCGAGTTTCTGCAGAGCCGATTGGCTTGATCGCCCGCGCGTGCAATGTTCGCATTTGCGCACTTTGATAGAGCATAACCGGTAAGCGTAACCGGTAGAGCGTAAACTAAATTTTCCCAAAGTTAAGGAGTTTCTAAAGGTGAGTAACTCGATGTATGTGCCGGAGCGTGCCATGGCAATTTCGGCCCACCCCGATGACATTGAATTTGGCTCCGCGGGCACGCTTGCTCGTTGGGTGAAGGCGGGCTGTGAAGTGGCCTATGTGCTGGTCACCAGTGGTGATGTCGGTATTGCCGACCCGGGCATGACCAAAACCCGCGCCAGCGAAATTCGCGAAGCGGAGTCACTGGCCGCGGCCAAGCTGATTGGCGTGGAAGATGTGACCTTTCTGCGCGTGCCCGATGGCATGGTGGAAAATACAATGGCGCTGCGCAAACAGCTGGTGCGCGAAATCCGCCGCTTCCGCCCCGAAGTGATTGTGGCGCTCGACCCAACGTTGATGTTTACCCCAATGGGCGGTATCAATCATCCAGATCATCGAGCCGTGGGCGAGGCAACCATGGATGCCGTCTTTCCGGCCAGCGGTCAGCCCAATCTTTTTCAGGAATTGGAAGAAGAAGGTATCTACTCGCACAAGGTACGCAAGGTCTATGTCAGCGCACGTGGCCACGGCGACACTTTTGTAGACATCAGCGAAACGATTGATCTGAAGATAGCCGCGCTCAAGGCACATGATAGCCAGGTGGGCAAAGCGGTGGGATTGGAAGAGCGCATTCGCGAGCGCTCCGCCACCATTGGCATTGGCAAAGAGATGGCTTTCGCCGAAGCGTTCCGCGTGCTCACCATTGAGAATGACGAGACGTGGGCACGGCTCAAAGAGCAGGAAAAAGAAGCAGCCCTGGCACAGGCACAGAGATAGGGCAACCGAATCGTTTTCACCGACACGGGTAGCAGAGCAGCCAGCAAGAGATCAACGGTATCATGCTGGCTGCCCGCTATCCGTCTTTTTATGCCCTGCGGAGTCGCGCCCAGCAATGCTTGGCGCGGGGCCCACCAACAGTCGACCATATGCAGCACAGTATAGACAATCCCCATGTTTCAACTACGTCAACATCAACTCGCGGCCATTGAAGCGGCCCTGACCAAACCGACCGGCGGCACGGTCACCGCGGTTATTCCCCCCGGTGGCGGCAAGACGATTCTGGCACTCGCGGTGCTCGATGTGCTGCACAAGGCGGGCAAGATCGATGCCGCCATGGTGCTCACCCCACGCCTCGGTCTCTGCTCCCAATTCGAGCTGGACTGGAAGGCGGTGCGCCGCCACTTTCAACCGGGCGCGATGGGGCTGATCACCCACCGCGAAAACAGCGCCCTCAACAGCTTGCGCGGCTTTGGCTACGTGAGCAGCTATCAATCACTCTGTGCCGATCCCGCGGCACACCGTCGCTTTGCACGCCGCCACACCGGCCGGCTGGCCATCGTCTGCGACGAAGCCCACTATCTGGGCGAGAAACTTTATGGCAGTGGCGAGACCACGCAGGCCGCCAAAATTCTCGCCGAATTGGACGAGTTTGCCGCGTGCAAGCTCGTGATGACCGGCACCCCCTATCGCGCCGATGATAATCCAATCATCTTTGCCAACTACAGCGATGAAGGGCGCGTGCTCGCCGACGTGGAGCTGACCTATGGTGACGGGGTGGTGCAGGGCTTTCTGCGCCCCTTTGACGCCACCCTCTTTGATGGCAAACTCTATCAGAGACGCCAGCGCCAGACCGATGGCCGGGTGCGCCATACCACCGAAGAGATCGAGTTACGCTACACGAACCAGCAGCTCACCAAGGTGGCGACCGATCCCCAATTTTGGCAGCTGGCCGCGCGCCACGCTTTTGAAAAGGTGAAAGAGCTGCAGGAGATCTGGCCCCGCTACTGTGGTATTGTGGGCTGTGCCAATCAAGCCCACGCCCGCGAAGTGCTCGCCTACCTGCAAAATCTCGGTGCCCGCTGCCTGCTCGCGGTCTCCGATGATAACAATGCGCATGACAATCTGCGCACCTTCAAAAATGGTAATTGGGATATGTTGGTCACCGTTGGCATGGCCCACGTTGGCTATGATCACAAACCGATTGCCGTGGCCGCGGTGCTCAATGGGATCCGTGAATTCAACTGGCTCGATCAATTCACCATGCGCGCCGGCCGCATGTTGCCCAACCGCCCACAAGAGGAGCAGACTGCCTGGATCTTTGGCATCAACGACCGGGCCATGCGCAAGTATGTGACGACCAAGCGGGTCGAAGCGCAACGTGCCATCAAGCTCTTTGAGGACGCTGGGGGTGCCAGCAACAGCGGCCAAGTTCTCTATAGCGGAAGCGATGGCCCGCGCGTGCTCTATCAAGG
Source organism: Caldilineaceae bacterium (assembly GCA_965228585.1). GTDB lineage: Bacteria > Chloroflexota > Anaerolineae > Caldilineales > Caldilineaceae > JAHBVH01. The sequence goes on along the minus strand of CBDDHX010000009.1, from coordinate 537,708 downwards.
CATTTCACTGGAGAGCATCTCTGGCATTGGCTTTGGTCACAACGGTTATTCGACCACGCTGGATGAAGAGGGGCCCGCGGCAGATGTGGTTGAGGAAGAAGAGCCCGAACTGCTGACGGAGAAGGAGCAGCGCGAACAGTTGCGCCGCCGCCGCCAAGGGTTGGTGAGCCGCTACGCCAGCAGAGTTCACGGCCAAGTCAACGGCGACACGATCCGCCAGATCAACGCCACGTTGTTGCAGCGCTTTGGCAAGCCGGTCAACCAATGTAGCCCACGCGAGTTGGAGCGGCAGATCAGTTGGCTGGCAGAAAAGCTCGGCATTGACGCAGAGAGTGAATCCGCCGCGCCGACCACGATCGCCCCAAAAGAGACTGATCCAGAACAAGAGAACGGAGCACAAGCCGACGAAACCGAATATATTCAAGGAGGGCTCTTCTAACCCCGAACAGCCACCCCGCCTTTAATCTTCTTCTCATAATATTGCCACGCACCTCTCACAGTTCTAGTATATAGATTGATTTGACAGCTGTTCGCTTGCCGCTCGGCAGAACGAACAGCTGAATCCCCCCTGCCTACCGACGATGCTTCACATCCACAGGAGACCATCATGTCAAACAAACTAGGCACTTTTGAGAAATATCTAATTGAAGAGTTCTATGACGATTATCGAGGGGGCGAAATATCGCGGCGCACCTTCATCCGTCGAGTCGCTTTCATCACGGGGAGCATGGCGGCAACCGTGGCCGCAATGAGTGCGGTCGGTTGTCAGCCAATTGAGCTGCCAGCAACGACTGAGGCAATGCCCGAACCCGATCCCCCAGTCCCTGCCGCAGCGGAGGAGGCGGCGGGCGAACTGATTCCCGTGGAGGGTGCACAGAGTCCCTTTTCCGTGCCCGAAGGTGATCCGGCGCTCACCACCGGCGATGTTACCTTTCCGAGCGGTGCAGATGAGATCACCGGTTACCTTGCCCGCCCCGTGGACGATGGCGTTTATCCCGCGATCCTCGTCTGCCACGAAAATCGTGGCCTCAACCCCCACACCCGCGATGTGGCTCGCCGTTTTGCCAAGGAAGGCTATGTTGCATTGGCAATTGACCTCCTGTCGCGCGAAGGTGGCACCGCCACCCACGATCGCGACGAAGTGCCGGGGCTGCTCACAGGTGCGGGAGCGGACCGGCACGTCGGGGATTTTCTGGCCGGTGCCGACTATCTGCAGACGCTCGACTACGTAGATGGAGAGCGGCTGGGTATGACCGGCTACTGCTTTGGCGGGGGCATTACGTGGCGTGTGGCCACCGCCATGCCAGATCTGAAAGCAGCAGTGCCTTTCTACGGACCAGCGCCAGATCTGGACCAGGTGTCAAATATCGAGGCAGCGGTTCTTGGCGTCTATGCAGAACAGGATGACCGAATCAACGCGGGCATCGGGGCGTTGGAAGAAGCGCTCGCTGCCACTGATGTAACGTACGAGATCAAAATCTACCCCGGCGTGAATCATGCGTTCCACAATGACACAGGTGGCCGTTACGTGGAAGAACAGGCCACACAAGCCTGGCAAGATACGTTGGCTTGGTTTGCCGAATACGTGTAAGCATGTAGAAATCGGAGCGTGCGCCCCATTCTGCCATGCAATGACAGTACGATTTTTAACTTTCGATAATCAATACAGAAAAAGGTGTTGGATCACAAATGAGGTGTTGGGCAACCGTTGCTCGACACCTCATTTTATACCCACTTAATTTCTATACCCACCTCATTTTATACCCACTTATTTATGCCCCCTCATTTACGTTTGTTGCTGCCAGCACGACAGTCAACCCCAATCGTGCAATCTCCGTCAACATTTGTTAACAGCGTCCTAACAAAACCATAGCACTTGTCACAGATAATGCTCTCTATGATCTATTCTTTGAACCTGAAATGGAATGCGCCACCCGCAGCTGCTTCGACTGGGGCTAAGCAGGTGAGGTCAGAAAATTAACGCCATGATGTCCCGGCACCGACTGCAAAAATTCCCATTCATGCGGCGATTTTAGTCAGTGCTGCGGATACTGCCACACCACCGACGTGGCAAAGACATACAACAAATGACGGTTCCGACAAGTTGGTAATGTCACTCAATTGCGGTAGAGTATCCATTGTTCGACAGATCGCACGCGCCAGCAGACCCACATAGCATGCTCATCCACTGCACACAACCAATCGAACAATATTGAACAATCGTGGTATTTCCTCCGTAGCTTCCGGAAACGAGGCACATGGACGCTGCCCACATGGCTCCCCATGTTGCCGCTGACAAGGAGACAAGTTTTATGCAGAAAGTTTGGAACAGGCGCGCGCTCTTGCTCATGTTGCTGGCCTTGCTCGTTGCCGTTGGCTTTGCCAATGTAGGCCAACCCCAATTGGCCTTGGCACAAACAGCCATCCTCTTTGAAGATTTTGAAGATCCCAGCGTAACCTACACGACATCGGTGCCCGAATTTTCCGATGGCAGCGGCGATTTTTTCACGCGTACCGACGGCAGTAACATTGGCAGCTTTGTGCAATACAGCAACGTGAAGGGCACCAGCTTTTTTGCCGGCATGGATCTCGACGGCGAAGGCGCAACCCTGCCGCTGGAAATGACCTTCGCCAATGTTGATATCAGCAACATGAACGACCTGCAATTCTCTATCCTGTTGGCCGAAGATGACGATGGCAGCAATCAGGATTGGGATGAGCCCGATTCGGTGAAAATCGCCTATCGGATCGACGGCGGCGGCTTCCAGAATCTGCTGGCCATTGAAAACGATGGTACCACCTTTAACACCGCGCCTCTGCTCGATACCAACTTTGATGGCACGGGTGACGGCACCGAGATCACGGCGACCTTTACCGAATTTAACGCGGCCATCGCGGGTAGCGGCAGCACGCTCGATCTCAAGATCACCTTTCAGCTCGACAGCGGCGATGAAGACATTGCCCTCGACAACGTGCAGATCAGTGGCACCGCCAGCGGCCCGACACCGGTGTTGATCAACGAGATGCAGGTGAGCACGACGGGCACTGACTGGGAATTCTTCGAGCTGCAAGGAACGCCCGGCACCGACCTGACGGGCCTGACACTCATTGGCATTGAGAGTGACGCCGGCACTGCGGCCGGTAGGATCGACCGCGTCATTGACTTGAGCGGTCAGACGATTCCCGCGGATGGCTTCTTCCTCGGCATCAGCCCCGCGGGCACGGCTCAATATGGCGTGACGGGCGAAATGGCAATTGCCGACAACAGCTTCGAAAATAGCACCGCCACCTACTTGCTCGTCACCGGTTTCACTGGCAGTGTTGGGGATGATCTGGATGCCGATGACACGGCACCCCTGGATAGCACACCATGGACCGCCATTGTTGACGAAGTGACAATTCGCGATGCCGATGCCAACGATCTGCTGTACAGTTCCGTCGTGGCTGGTCCCGATGGCACCAATCTGCCCGCGGGCATCTACCGTTGTCCCGATGCTCCCACCGGCACCTTTGCCAACGGTGGCTTCCACGATTTTAACAACGCTGATGGCACTCCGGGCGTTTCCAATGCCGCCCAATGCACCACAACCGACACCCCGCCGACCCTCACCGGCACCACGCCAGCCGATGGGGCTACGGGCGTGGCCACCGCCACCAACGTGACAGTCAACTTCAGCGAAGCCGTCGATCTCACGGCCGCCGCGGCAACGATCGAGTGCCCCACCGGCACGGCAGTTAGTTTCAGCGGTCTGCCCGCCAGCGCGGTGACGAGTGTCACGCTCGATCCGGCCAGCGATCTGCCCGCCAGCAGCACCTGTACCGTTACGCTCGACCCCACCCAGATCACCGACACCGACGGCGATGCGGATCAGCTCAGCGGTACCAGCAGCTTCACCTTTACCACGGCCGATCCGGCGGTGGCCTGTGCTGGCGGCACAATCACCCCAATCAGCGCGATCCAGGGCAATGGCGCGGCCAGTCCCCTCGCGAACACGGTGGTGACGGTGGAAGCCATTGTGGTCGGTGATTTCCAGGATGGCACGGGCAGCAACGGCGATCTCAACGGCTTCTATCTGCAGGAAGAGACGGGGGACGAAGATGGAGACGAGGCGACCTCCGAAGGGATCTTCGTCTTTGACGGCAATAACCCGGCCGTGGATGTAACCAACGGCGCCACGGTGCGGGTCACCGGCAAGGTGGAGGAATTCAACGACCTCACGGAGCTGACCAATGTGAGTGCGGTGGAGGTCTGCCCAATCGCCAGCAGCCTGGCCGCTGTGAACCAACGTCAGATTGCTTTGCCCCATGCGGACGAGAGCGAGTTGGAGCGGTACGAGAACATGTACGTGACCTTTCCACAGGCGCTCGTCATCGCCGAATATTTCAACTACGACCGCTTTGGAGAGATGGTGCTGGCGCTGCCGCTGAATGGCGAAGATCGTCCATATACACCGACCGCGGTTGAAGAACCCGGTTCGGCCGCGGCCGCGGCTCGCGCGGCGGAGAACCTGCGCTCACGGATCACACTCGATGATGGGCGCACCGTCCAGAATCCCATTCCCGTGCGCCACCCGAATGGCGGTGACTTTAGCCTGAGCAACCGCTTCCGCGGGGGCGACACGGTGCAGAACGCAACCGGTATTCTCAGCTACAGCTTCTCGCGCTATCGCCTGCAGCCCACGGCACCGGCCCTCTACACCGCGCTCAACCCCCGCCCGGCCCAGCCCGAAGCGGTGGGTGGCACGCTAAAGGTCGCCAGCTTCAACGTGCTGAACTACTTCAATGGCGATGGCCAGGGCGGTGGCTTCCCCACCGCGCGCGGTGCAGAGAGCGAGCAAGAGTTCCAACAGCAGGAGGCCAAAATTGTCGCGGCGATCATCGGCACCGGCGCGGACATTGTCGGCCTGATTGAGATCGAAAACGACCCAACCGGCGCAAACAGCGCGCTCGACGATCTGGTCGATGCAATCAACGCGGTGGCGGGGGCAGGCACCTTTGCGTACATTGCCACCGGCACCGATGGCACCGACGCAATCAAGGTGGCGCTCATCTATAAACCGGCCACGGTAGCGCCGACAGGTGTGGCGGCCGTGCTGGAAGCGCCCAGCTTTGTCGATCCCGCCAATTCGGGCACGGGCAAGAATCGCCCCGCCCTGGCCCAAACTTTTGTGGAAAATAGCAGCGGTGAAGCGGTGACCGTGGTGGTCAATCACCTGAAATCCAAAGGCTCTGGCTGTGGCGCGGGTGACGACGATCCCGAGCAGGGTAACTGCAACCGGACCCGTGCGTTGGCCGCGCAGGCCCTGGCCGATTGGCTGGCCACCGACCCAACCGGCAGCGGTGACCCCGATTACCTGATCATTGGTGATCTGAACGCCTATGACAAGGAAGATCCCATCGATGCGTTGAAGTTGGGTGCGGACGAGACCGCGGGCACCGCGGATGACTATGTCGATCTGCTGCTGCGCGATGTGGGTGAGTTTGCCTATTCCTATCTCTTCAACGGCCAATTTGGCTATCTCGACTATGCATTGGCCAATGCCACGCTGGCCCCACAAGTGGCGGGCACAACCGTCTGGCAGATCAACGCGGATGAGCCCGACATTCTCGACTATAACATCAACCTCGACAACGATCCCGCGCCGGAGCGCGACCCAAGTTGGTACGCGCCCGATGCCTACCGTGCCTCGGATCACGATCCGGTGATCGTCGGTCTGAATCTTGCATCGGGAGCAGCGCCTGCCAACATCATCTACTTGAGCACCTGGTTTGGTGGACGTGCTGGGGATCTTCATTTCCGGGCAGAGGACATTGTTTATTATGATCCGGAAGCCGCGGCTTGGGGCATACTTTTTGATGGCTCGAACGTTGGCGTGCGTCGGGCCAATCTCGACGCGTTTACATTCGTGAATGATGAAGCCGGTCTCTCGATTTTGATGAGCTTCAACCGAGCATTACTCATGCGGATCGATGGACGCATCACCGCAATTGATGATTCGGACATTGTGCGCTTCGTGCCGACTCAGTTGGGCCACAACAGCACCGCTGGCAGCTTCGAACAGTACTTCATGGGTGTCGATGTAGGGCTAGAACGGAGCAGCGAAGACATCGACGCGCTTGCACTCGACGCGCAGGGGAACCTTGTTCTGAGCACCATGGGAACCTTATCCACACCGGATCTGCAAGCGGCCGATGAAGATCTGGTCGTTGCCACGGGCTTACAAGCCCCGCTGTCAATCCTCTTTGATGGTTCCGACGTGGGGCTGACTGCTGGCAGCGAAGATATCGGTGCGCTCTGGATTGACGGGAACAAGCTCTATCTCACCACCAAACTCTGGTTCCGCGCAGAGGGTAACAATGGTCCACTTGAGGGTGATGCAACCGATATCTTCGTCTGTGAATTGCTGAATACCGGTAGCAACACCGCGTGCAATCTCAGCCCCTTTTTCTCAGCGTGGGATCATGGGCTGTTGGGTCTCATTGATGCCATTGCCTTGGGGGATGCCATGCCACTGGCAGCGATCGTGGCGGGCCAGGGGATGACAGCCACAGATACAATCGACCAATTCGAGAGCATTGCCGATGAAATAAAAGGGCAGGAGAGCGACGCCGAGGTGGATAAATTCGACCTACTGCTGGAAGAAAGTGAAGCGTCGGTCCATCAACTCTACCTGCCTCTGCTCAGCAAATAGAGCGGATGGGATTTAGCAGCCGCTCCCTCTAATCAGGTTTCAGTTTGCAGCCCGCTGTTGACTCTGTTCAGCAGCGGGCACTTTTTTTGCACTGGCCGGGCAAACAATTGCATCTCATCTTCCAAGCCAGCCCGCCATTTATCAGAACGCTCATCACAGTTGTATAATGCAGCCATGTGTGTTCGCAATTTCCTTACCATGCTCAACCAACAGTGCGCAACGTGGAACGCCCAGTGGCACCCCGCTCCTCTGTTCTCACGGCGCAACGTTCGCTGTCAATCATTATTGCAAAACAACTCGGATAACCCGGCGCTAGAGAAGCATAGCCCAGGCCCCAATCAGCGGATTCTCCTGCTCATCGTCCTGAGCACCCTGCTGCTGCTCTTTACCGCTTGTCAACAGAGCCTATTCAGTCAAACAGCGCCAGCGAGTAGTCAGAACTCGCGGCTGCACTCCCAGGTCACCCCAACTGACGCGCCCATGGCAACATCGACGCCCATGCCAACCGTCGAGCCGGCGCGAGAGAATGGAAGAACCGACTCGGCACCGGCCCCCGCGCCCGTGGGCACGGTCGTCTACTATGAAGAGCGTGTGACGCTCCTCACCTATCCCTATGAACAGTATCAGAGTGACGCGATTGATGCGACCTATCAGTGGCCCTATCAACGCTTTGACATCGAACGGTTTCGGGCCGAAGCACCCACACCAGCGCCGCGCGACTATCGCCTGATCGTGTTGGAGAACGCATACCTCAAAGTGGCTGTGATGCCTGAAATGGGTGGCCGCATTTGGCAGGTAACCCACAAACCGACCGACGCACCGATCTTTTATCAAAATGAGGTGGTGAAGCCAACGCATTGGGGCGCGGCCAATCAACTGGGCTGGCTCGGCCTGGGAGGGCTGGAATGGGGTCTACCCGTGGTGGAACATGGCTATGATTGGGGTGTACCCTGGGCCTACATGCCGCTGCAACATAGCGAGGATCTGGCGGCGATCACCGTCTTTACCCCCAATGATGGACGCCTGCTTACCGCCAGCATCACGATTTCCTTGCGCGCGGGCGCGGCCAGCTTTGAATTTGAACCCACCCTGACCAACCGCGCCGATCACCCGTTGGCATTTAGCTTTTGGCACGATGCCATGCTCGCCCCCGGCACGGGCAAATATCCGTCTGCTTCGTTGCAATTCATCCTGCCCGGCGACAGAATGAGAGTGCACAGCACCAACGATGCCACCATGCCGCCGCCAGACGCAACTTTTTCGTGGCCCATCTATCAAGCAGAGAACCGCAGCCGACTCGGCGACTATGCGCAGTATCTGGGCTTCTTTGAAGCCCCCGCGGCACAGGGGCCATTTGCCGCGGTCTATGATCCCAAGTACGATATGGGGGTGGTGCGCAGCTATCCGGCCACCGTTGCCAGGGGCAGCAAGGTCTTTGTGCTGGGCTGGCAAGATGCGCTGGCCAGCAGCAATTTTACCGATGACGATTCAGCCTATGTGGAGTTGCATGGCGGCCTCGCCCCCACCTTTGCCGATCAATATGAGCTGGCCGCTGGCAAAGAGATCAGTTGGCGCGAAAGCTGGTATCCCGTGGCCGGGCTCGGCACGGTGAGCCATGCCAATGAATTTGCCGCGATCCGGGTCAGTGCCACCCGTGGTGAGCTAGAGGTGGCGCTCTACCCGACGCGGCCCATGAGTGGACACCTTGTGCTGTTGGCTGGTGCCGCACCCGGCGGGGATGACAGTGACGACCTGTTGGCCACGTTGCCCTTCCAAGCTCGGCCCGATCAGCCCTTTGTGGGCAAGCTGCCACAACATAGCGCGGATCATCAGGTAACGCTTCAGCTGCGCGATAGCACTGGACACGCCCTGCTCAGCTACCCACTTGGCGAGGATCTGGCAGATGCAACGGGGAGTGCGCCCTGAAGCTGGTTGCAGTGCAACCAGTGTACTAGCGTAAAGATGCCCACAACAGCTGACTTGTGCTCGACAAATTGTGCAAGTCTCACCAACTAACCTGTTCTATCGAGTCGTTGATCCGACCAACTATCGATCCGACCAACTATAGAGTAAACAAATAAAGAGTAACCGTAATGCAGAACCGCACTTCTCGCCTGCCCCGTTGGGCGCTCGTCATTAGCAGTGCCGTCACTTTTTTTGCGGCGGCCATGTTGATCCTGGCCATCATTTTGGGCCTGCGGGCAGGGCAGGAACAGCTGACCATCAAGCGCCGCCAGCAGGTGAGCCTGATTCTGGATCAAGCTTTCTCCTACCACAACCAGGGCAAGGTAGAGGCCGCACGCATCGCCTATGAAGAGGTGTTGCTGCTCGATCCCGACAACAACGCGGCCACCGAGGGGCTGACCCATCTACGCGGTGGCCTCCCCGCGGATCTGGCAGCGCAAGACAACAGTCAGAGCAACAGTCAGAGTCAAGGTGTAACCACCCCCATCACTGATCTACGCAGCGCGTCCACGCCAGCGATTACAATCACGCCAGCCATCGCGGGTAGTGCCGTGGTTGCGTTGCCCACCACCGCGGCAACGGCCACCACCAGCACCACCATGGCAACAAGCAGCGCCGAACAATTTGCCACGGCACGCGAAGCCTTCAATGCTGGCCGCTGGACTCAGGCGATTGAGCAACTGCTGGCCCTGCGCGCCGCGGACAAAACCTATCAACAGAGCACCGTCAATCAGCTGCTCTTTGAATCGTATGTGAATCTGGCCACGGAAAAAGATAACCAGAACAAACTGCAAGAGGCAGTGGCGCTCTTTGACAATGCACTGGCCCTGCAGCCGGATGCAACCACCATCCGCACCGAGCGGGCGCTGATCATCGATTACATTGACGCCATCACCTATGCCGGGGCCGACTGGGAACGGGCGCTCGATGCCCTGCAGAGCATCTACGCGATTGAGCCAGCCTATCGTGATGTGGAAGAGCGGCTGCAGCGTGCACTGATTGCCCAGGGCGAGCTGTTGGCCACCGCCGCGGCGTGGTGTGAAGCCACCACCCTGCTCGATGAATCGATCGCCATCGGGATCACAGCCGGCGTGGTGGATCTGCGTGATGAATATCGGGAAGCGTGTGCAACTGATGGTGCGTCGGTGGCCGATGCGCAAGAGGCGCTAGCAGAGGATGAGGGTGAAGCGAGTGAAGAGACTGCTGAGGGCACGGATGATCCCACACCGGCCCGTGCGCCGGCAACGGGCGCGCCCACCGTGGGCACCATCCTCTATTCCGCGCTGGATGCCACCAGCCGCCAAAGTCGAGTTGTGGCACAGCCGGTAGATGCCAGCAGCGCGGCCAGCACTTGGCGTACAGATGCTGCCCAACCGGCGCTGCGCCAGGATGGCGTGCGATTGCTCTATCGCAATCTGCGCAACGATATGGCCGGCCTCAGCGCCTGGGATCCCGGCAGCGATCTCTTGCTACGCTTTACCCAATATGCCGAGGACGCGTTGCCGAGTTGGAATCCACAGGGCAATCGCTTTGTCTTTGCCAGCAACCGCGAAGGGGATCGGCTCTGGCGGATCTATGTGGCGTGGGCCGAGAGCAACGGTGAAACCACTACATTGAGCGTCGGCGAAGCACCCGCGTGGCACCCCACCGCCGACCAAATTGCTTTTCGGGGCTGTGACAACACGGGCAACCGCTGTGGCATCTGGCTCATCAACAGCAGTGGCGGCAGCCGTGCGCCGTTGACCACCGTTGCCGCGGATACGCGTCCGGCTTGGTCACCCACTGGCCGTCATGTCATCTTCATGAGCAACGGCCGAGATGGCAACTTTGAACTGTATCGGGTGGATACCAACACACAGCAGATCCTGCGTCTGACGGAAAACAGCGCGGCAGATCTCTTGCCCACGGTGAGCCCCGATGGGCAGTGGGTTGCATTTGCCAGCAATCGCGACGGCGCATGGAAGTTGTGGGCCGTGCCAATTGAGGGCGGCACACCGACGCTCATCGCACCCATTGCTGGCGACCTGGGCGATTGGACGGCCCACTCATTGCAGTGGCTCCCTTGAATGACAATACTCGACCCAAATGGTAATGCACGCATTCGCCAGTGAAAATTTGCCGTTCCGGAGAAAACGTTCTACAATTGGCTTTAGTGTTCAGGTTGCCGTCGATTCAATCACGAATTTGGCGCACTGGATAGTGTCGGGGAGTAGCGCAGATGGTAGCGCACAGCGTTTGGGACGCTGGGGTCGCAGGTTCAAATCCTGTCTCCCCGACCATTTGAATTGTTCGTGACTTGCGCACCGAGAAGCGCTTACCAGAGCAGGCAACGTGATTGGCGGCTCTTCTCGACAAGTTGCGTAAGTCCAGTTGTTAATGGACACGGGGCAACGCACACCGGCTGCTCTTCTCCATTAGCCTGCGGGTGTAGCTTAGGGGTAAAGCCTCGGCCTTCCAAGCCGATCACGCGGGTTCGATTCCCGCCACCCGCTCCTCAGTTTGCAGTTACGGGGTGAGTGCCCAAGCCGAAAACTGCCGCCATCCCATACCACTGCCGACTGTTCACCCTTTTGGATCGGTAGCTCAATGGCAGAGCAGGGGGCTCATAACTCCTTGGTTACAGGTTCGAATCCTGTCCGATCCACTCGCACCACCTGAAAATGAATAGACCGCCATGCAACCGTCTCTACCAGAGGCGGTTTTTCGTTCTGCAATTTTGCCAAGGAGGGCCCATGAATCTGCGTCGACATCTCCCAACGCACCGGCTGCTGGCCGACTACTCGCTCTGGTCCGCGAACCTCGCCAATCTGGCAGAGAGCATTGCAGCGACCGAGTCCCATGCCGATCTCTATCACCTCGATGTGGCCGACGCACGCTTTGTGCCGGGACTGCTCTTCTTTCCCGACCTGGTGGCAGCCTTGCGCCCGTTGACCGCGAAACTGCTCCACGTTCATCTCATGGTGGTCGAGCCACACCGCCTCATCCCCGAGTTTCTGGCAGCCGGTGCGGATATTATCACCCTGCACGCGGAGAATGCGCAGGTTGGCGACAGCCTGGCATTGATTGCCGCGGCTGGTAAAGCAGCGGGGTTGGCATTGCAACTCGACACGCCAATCGATGCCGTGCGCCCTCACCTGACCCAGCTCGATCTGATCTTGATGATGGGCACGCCGCTGGGCATCAAAGGAGTGGGGCTAGACGATCGGGCCTGTGAACGGCTGACAGCCATGCAGCAACTCATCCGTGCCGAGGGAAGAACGGATGAGTTGCTGCTCTCCGCGGATGGTGGCATACGCGATCATACCGTCCCCCGCCTACGCGCCGCGGGGGCCGATATGATCACGCCAGGTTCGCTCGTCTTCAAAAGTACCGATCTCGCCGCGACCACGGCCTGGCTCCATCAGCTCTAACGCTGCAAGAGGGCCAACAGCTGTGGGTTGGTTCAAGCAATTGCCTTCCTCAACGTTCCCGACACTGACTCAATCGTTTGTGATCTGTTCTGGTAGCCATGGTCAGGCCGGGGAGTTGCAGGGCTGAGAGAGCCTCACCCGTCAGCCATCTCACACTGTGCGTCGTCGGTCGTCATGGGGATGTCGCCACCATGCATGAAAGTTAGCCCGTGGCGGCCCACCTCGGTGACTGCGCCACTCTCCGTATCGATGCGATAGAAGCCATCGGCAAAGGGGGTGGTGCCATAGAGCTCGCCCGCATCGGTAAAGCCAAGACCCATGATCTCGAGATCCTCTTCAACGCCGGTTATCGTGGCCACGGTGGTGGGTGCGCCCGTCTCCATGTCGAGCGTGTAGAGTACGTTCTCCACCGTTGCCCAGAGCGTTCCCGCGGGGTCGAAGCTCATGTCCATCACCCGTTCCAGCCCCGTATCACCGATTAGCGTCAGTGCACCACTCTCACGATCAACCTGATAGAGATTGGTGTCGCCATAGAGTTCCCCGACCTGGTTGGAGAGGGTGAAGCCGGTCGCATAGATCTGGCCGCAGGGATCGATTTCCATGGCACCGAGGTGGAGCGGAATGCTCTCGCCCAGTAGTTCCATGGCGCCCGTGGCCATGTCAACGCGGGCCAGCCGTGCTTCGGCTTCCTCGGGGGTCGATCCAGCCGGTAGACGTTTGGCCAGGATAACATAGTACGCATCTTCATGGATCGCGCCGTTGCCGGCAAACCAGCCAGCGCGCAGGATCTCCAGCTCCTCATTCTCATATTTGCCCACATCCGTCCCCACGCCCGACGCAAGATCAATCTTGGCAAAACGTTCATGCGCGGCGTGAGAGGTGTAGAAGTTGACTTCGTGCATTGGCGCAGCCTCTGCAGACTCAGCGGCAGCCGCGTCCGCCGCCGGTGCCGCTGCCTCTGGCACCACAATCGGTTGACATGCGCTCAGCAACAGTACGAACAACAGTAGAAGTGGTGTGAAGTGTCTCATTGTTCTTTTTCCTCGATTCCTTTCATTGATTGCTTTGCTTGCTACTTTGCTTTGTAGCAGGCCATTGCGAAGAACAAAATAGATGGCAAGCGTTACTCTCTGATACAGCTGAAAAGATGAATTCGAAAATAAGCGACCGCTACTCTGGAATTGGATAGTGCTGGCGGAGATAGCGATGCCACTGCTCCTCAAATTCGGCGGCAGACAGGTGGAAGAGCGCTGGTGTCAGTGTCTCCCACGTCGCGTGGACGGCAAAGGCGGGCAGCAGTTCGGCGATCTTGGCGTCACCATAGGTCGCCAAAATGAAATCTACCAGGGCACTGGCCGTTGCATAGGCCGTGGGGTGCACTTCCAGGCTCGTTTCACTTTGAACATTTGCGGTAAGGACAAGATCATGTTCATAGAGCAGCGCGTCTATCTCAACCAATTTATGTACATCCACGAGTGAGTAATCTTGCGCCGCGTGCCAATAGACCAAAAGCTGCGCATGCTGTCGCCACTCAGGGTCATACCCATTCTCCAGTTGAACGTGCGTCCGGAGGGCAAGGGTCATACCCCGCCATTGAGGCTTGGTCGAGTGGCGAGCAAGCGCCTGATCCAACAGATGCGCGGAAAGTCGGAAAGAGAGTTGCGTGGCGAGCGCGTCCGCTTCGCTAATCTCGTGGCGTTGAGCGGCAAAGAGCGAGCGGCGCGCGATCAGCGGGTCACCATCTGTCAGATGGTCGCTGCTGTTGATGGGCAGGTCCACGATGATCCACGGCTTTTCCGCTGGGATCGGCAGCCCAAAGTCCCGGTAGAATTGCTGAACCTTGGCATCAACACGTCGTGCAACTGATTGCACCGTTGCGGCCATTGCGGTGCTCGATGCAAATTGCAGGTGCTCTGTCTCCAACCGAAACGGCACAGTGCCATTGTCAGCACCGCCAGATCTGGCGGTGCTAGCCGTCGGTGCTACCGCCTCGGCCTGTTCCCACGCGGCAATCTCACTGCGCAGCGCAGCCATCTCCGCCTCAAGCAGGTCGAACTGCTGCAATGTCTGCTGCCAAAGCAGATAGGCGAGGAGGCCGTAGAGCAGCGCCATACCGCCAAAGAGCTCATAGAGATAGCGCACTCTTGGCGTTTCACGTCCACCCGCGTCGTTGTTGTCACTGTCGGTTGCAGCACGGTCTGGCACCGTCGGTTGCTCTGTCACTTTCTCCCACTCCGCTTGTGAATCATCGTCAAAGAAGTGCCACTCCATGGATCGGTGGTCCATTTGCGCTCCTTTCGATTCGGTTTTCAGCTGTTGGCTAGTGTTGTGTAGATCTGATCGATGTGCTGCACGGCTTTCAGATTAGCAGAAGCAACGTTCACGAAGCGTTCCCAACGGGGCAAAGCACGTGGCAAAGTAGTACAAAATTTAGAAAATAGGCGATCCCAAGCGATCCCACCGCTATTTGCAGGCGAAGCAAGCCAACACGATCTCACCCGCGGCAGGCTCAGAGTGAGCAAGGTCCAACCAGAAAATCAACGCATGTCTGCCCCGGCAGGGATCACAACAACGTTCGTTGCAGTTCCACCATTGGGCAACGACCATTGGGCAACGTTACCAATCTCTCGATTATTCTTTGGAATGTGTGAATTTTTGGAATGACCAAACGCTTATGGGCATGACTCACACACCGAGAAGAGCATACCCGTGGAGAGCAGGCAACGCGATTGGTGGCTCTTCTCGATAAGTTGCGTGAGCCCAGATGGAAAAAGAATGGTTGAGACGAGTGGGGATGAAGAGAGGCGGTCAGGCAAGCTCAGCGAGCAGGGCATGTGCGGCTTGGAGATCAGCGGTCTGCCAGCCTTCAGTGAACCAGTCGTAGATTGCCGCGAGCTGGGCGTGGGCTTCCGCGGTGCGTTGCTGCGCCTGCCAGAGCCGCGCCAGATCCATGGTGGCGCGCAGTTCCAGCGATTTAGCCTGCTGTTCCTGGGCAATGGCAATGGCCTGTTGATAGCAGCGTTCGACCGCGGCGGTGGGTGCCTGCTGCGCGTGCAGCAGTTGGCCCCGCAACCGGTGCAGTTCGGCATCCCACCAACATTCACTGGCCCGTTCAGAAATCGCAAACGCTTCATCCAATGTTGCAGCCGCGGCGGTAAAATCCTTCGCCAGCAGGTAGACTTCCGCCAACATGGCGAGCCGGTAGGTCTGGAACATACTCTGGTGCAGGGCACGAAAGCCGGCAACACCTTGCGTCAGCGCATCGATACCGGCGGCAACATCGCCTTGTTGGGCCAGCGCCCAGCCCTGAAAATTGAAGCCGTTGAGTTGAGACAGATTCTGTCCATAGCGAATCCCCATTTCAATCTGCTGTTCGGCCATGGCCTGCACCTGTGCCACATCCCACAATGCTCGATAGACAATGGCACAAAAGTGTTTGGTTGCCCCTACCTGCAACAACGATTCCTCTTCTTCCTGTCGAAACTGAAGTGCTTCCTCAATCCAGGTTTGTGCCTGTTCTGGATAGCCCAGCAACCAAAGGACAATTCCTAGATTACCACAGCAGATGGGGCGATAAACACCCATAGCAATCTCACGCCGTGATACAAGCAGAATTGCTTGGGCATCAAATGTATGGACAGTATATGCAGAGAGGAATTCGCGGTAAGAATGCTGGAAGTTGCCTAGGTGAAGATGAACCCGAGCGTAACTGTAACGAGCATTTGCCTGAATGGTGGGATCGCCCATGGCTTCAGCGCTCTTCAACATATCGGGACTGATGCCGTAGGCCTGCCCAACATCACCACGGGCAAGGTAAAGGACGAGTCTACTATTCAATCCATAGTAAAGGCATTTACCATCGTTTAACCGCCGTGCCAATGTGATGATCCGATCGATCACAGGCCACAGTTGCTCTGTCCCAAAGCTAACGGCTATCTTCAGTTCCATGCTTAGCACGACCAACAGGGAAAGTTTCTGATGGATGCGTTCCGTCGTCTCGGGCAGGGTCTCCAGCAACGCAAGCGCCCGGCGCAGGTGAGCAATCGCCTCCGTCACCGCAAAACGCCGTTGTTGAACATCCGCAGCCCATTCGTACCAGGTGATGGCCTCTTCAGTTGCGCCCGCGGCATCATAGTGGGCGGCCAGTTGCGCGGCCACCTGGTTCGGATCAGCATCGTGCAGTTGACGCAGGGCAGCAGCGATGCGACGGTGCAGGTGGGGTCGCTGCACCGGCCCCACCGCGGCATGGGCGACTTCACGGATGCGGTCATGGCTGAAATCGTAGCTCTCGTTGCCCTGGCTGCGCACAATGCCACGCCGCCACAACTCATCGAGACAACTGACCAGCTCATTTTCGGCTGCCATGTTGACGGCACGCAACAGATCAAACGAAAACGAGCGCCCGATCACCGCGGCTAGCGCAACCAGATCGCGGGCCGCGGGCGAGAGTTGATGCAGACGTTGCTCGATCGTGGCCTGGATCTTGGGCGGCAGAGCGGCGGGTGCGTCGCCTACCCGTGGCCCCGCGTCCGTCAGCTGCTGCTGCCAATCGGGAGCGCGCACGGTCTCGACAACAAAGAGCGGGCTGCCCTCGGTTGCCTGAAAGAGTCGGGCTGCTGCCTCGTCATCAAGCGGCTGTTCACCCAATGCACTCGCCAACGCCGCGGTCTCCGCACGGTCCAGCGGCCCCAGCGTGATCTCGGTGAGCTGCTCGTCGCGACGCAGCGCCAGCAACAGCGCGGCCAGTGGATGGTCGTCGGCCACCTCTTCGGCGCGCACCGTTCCCACAATGAGCAAGCGCGCCCGTGGCTTGTCCGGCTGGTGGTAGTGCAACAGATAGTGCAGCCACTCCAAGGTGTCGGGATCACACCATTGCAGATCGTCCAACACCAGCAGCAGTCGGTCTTCGGAAAAACCGGCTGCTGCTGCCGCCCCGGTGTCGACCGTTGCCAACGTGGCTCGCGCCAGTGCTTCAAAGAGGCGACTGCGTTGCCACCGTTCAGTCAACGGTTCTGGCGGCGACAGATCGGGATGGGCACTCAACAGCTCAGGCAAGAGGCGCGCCAGTTCACGCAGCCAGACATGCGCCAACGCTTGCCACTTTGGGTACAAAGCTGGGTTGCGCAGCCACTCGGTCACCGGTGTAAACGCAAGCGCGCCTTGGGCGGCATAGGTGCGTGTGTGCGCGGTGGCAACGCTCTGCCGTTCTGCCCACACCAACAACTCCGCGGCCAACCGACTCTTGCCAATCCCCGCCTCGCCACTGATCAGACAGAAGTGGGGATGGCCCGCGGCTGCCCAGCGCCACGCCCCGCGCAGCCTTTGCCAGGCAGCTTGCCGCCCGATTAGCGGCGTCGCCCCGGCTTCGGCTATTGGTTGCGCCTGAACCAAATCGGCGGGGATCTCCATCTGTTGCAACCGCGCATACGCCTGCTGGATCTCGCCACCCGGTTCGACACCCAGCTCTCGTTGCAGCCAGGTGACACAACGTTGATACGTTCGCAGTGCCCCGGCCCGGTTGCCATCGAGCATGTAGAGACGCATCAACTGGCGGTAGGTGGCTTCGTGCAGCGGGTCGTGCTGCAACAGCTGGTTGGCGTGCCGAATGGCCGTTGCATAGGCCCGCTCTGCTTCCGCCAACCAGATGAGCTGCTCCAACGCATCTAACAGTTGCTGGCGCATCCGCTCGCGCACCGGCACGATCCACTCATCGTAGCAGCTGGGCAAGAGGTCGCCGTCGTAAAGCTCGACAGCCGCTTCCAGCGTTTGCCGCAGCAGGGGGTGATCCTCCCGGTCGATCTCAGTGACTCGCTGGAGCCTGGCCTGAAACTCAGCGACATCTAGCGTGTAGGGTCGCGTGGGCCGCCACTGTATGCTCTGGCTATCGACTCGCAGCCAGGGATCTTTGGCAGGGTTGTCATTGGGGTGGGGCATGGGCAGCGCACGCCGCAACTGGTGCAACGCTTTGCGCAGGTTGTTGCGCGCCTGGTGTTCCGTGGAATCGGGCCAGAGTTGAAAGGCGAGGTGCTGGCGCAGCTGCGGTGCCTGGCGGTGAAGCAACAGATAGGTAAGCAGCGATTGCAGGCGCGTGCTGTTCAGGGTGGCGATTGGCTCGCCCTGATCTGTCACGGCAAATTTACCCAAGAGAGAAATGTGTAGGGATGTCATCTGCATGAGTCCGCACGGGGCACTGGTGAACGCAGCCTCTGAACCGGTACATCAGCGGGCACATCGGCCCGGAGGGGGAATGTCAACGATTATACCACAGTTTCGTTGCCATTCACACGCTGAATCTGCTACTCCCATTGCCCCCGCTCGCTCATGGGAGGAACCTTCTTCGACCTGGGCATCCAAAGCCATCTGAGTTACACGCTACCAAGTCGGAGCGAGAGCGTTTGGCAAGCGATTGTTCGCCCCTGGGCATCGGCAAGCGGATGCCCCCACAAGAAGGGCTCACCGTCGTTCTTCCTCAGATTGACAGATCACTGCGGTACAGGAATGACCGAACGATTGTGGGCATGACTCACACACCGAGAAGAGCGTACCCGTGGAGAGCAGGCAACGCGATTGGTGGCTCTTCTCGATAAGTTGTGTGAGTCCAGATGGAAAAAGAATGGTTGAGACGGGTGGGGATGAAGAGAGGCGGTCAGGCAAGCTCAGCGAGCAGGGCATGTGCGGCCTGGAGATCAGCGGTCTGCCAGCCTTCGGTGAACCAGTCGTAGATTGCCGTGAGTTGGGCGTGGGCTTCCGCGGTGCGTTGCTGCGCCTGCCAGAGCCGCGCCAGGTCCATGGTGGCGCGCAATTTCAGCGATTTAGCCTGCTGTTCCTGGGCAATGGCAATGGCCTGTTGATAGCAGCGTTCGACCGCGGCGGTGGGTGCCTGCTGCGCTTGCAACAGGTGGCCGCGCAGGCGGTGCAATTCGGCATCCCACCAACATTCATTGGCCCGATCCGAAATTGCAAACGCTTCATCCAATGTTGCAGCCGCGGCGGTGAAATCCTCCGCCAGCATGTAAACCTCGGCCAACATGGCGAGCCGGTAGGTCTGAAACATAACTTGGTGAACCGCTCGGAAGCCAGCCACACCTTGTGTCAGCGCGTCGAGTCCGGCGGCAACATCGCCCTGTTGAGCCCGTGCCCAGCCCTGAAAATTGAAGCCATTGAGTCGAGTTAGGTTTTGTCCATAGCGAATCCCCATTTCAATCTGCTGTTCACCCATTGCCTGTACCTGTGCCACATCCTGCAATGCTCGATAGACAATGGCACAAAAATGTTTGGTTGCCCCTACCTCAAGATACCGCAATGCTTCGTCATCCCGAAATTGAAGCGCCTCCTCAACCCAGTGGCGACTCTGATCTGGATAACCAAGCAGCCAAAGGACGATCCCCAAATTGCCACAGTGGGTAGGACGATACACTCCGAGCGCACGGCCACGCCATGCTTCTAACGTATTTGTTTGGCTACTCAATTCATGGACAGTGTACGCAGAGAGAAATGCTTGGTGAGAACGTTGAAAGTCACCAAGGTGCAGGTGAATTCGAGCGTAACCGTAGCGCGCGTACGCTTGAAGAGCCGGGTCACCTGCAGCCTGTGCACTCTTCAACAGATCAGAACAGATAGAAAGCGCCTGATCGATGTTTCCCCGAGCAAGATGAATAACTTGCATACTGGTTAACCCATAGAAAAGGCGCTGATTATCATTCACCTGCCTCGCTAGTACCACGATCTTGTTGAGCACAGACCACAGCTGATCTGCACCAAAACCGCTGAACACCTTTATTTCCACACTAAGTACAGTCAGTAAAGCAAGTTCCTGCTCAATGCGCGCCGTCGTCTGGGGTAGAGATTCCAGAAGGGCAAGCGCCCGGCGCAGGTGAGCAATCGCCTCCTTCACCGCGTACCGTCGCCGCTGGACATCTGCGGCCCGTTCATACCAGGTAATGGCCTCTTCAGTTGCGCCCGCGGCATCGTAGTGGGCGGCCAGTTGCGCGGCCACCTGGTTCGGATCGGCGTGGTGCAGTTGATGCAGGGCAGCAGCGATGCGACGGTGCAGGTGGGGTCGCTGCACCGGCCCCACCGCGGCATGGGCGACTTCACGGATGCGGTCATGGCTGAAATCGTAGGTCACGTTGCCCTGGCTGCGCACAATGCCACGCCGCCACAATTCATCGAGACAACTGACCAGCTCATTTTCGGCTGCCATGCTGACGGCACGCAACAGGACAAACGAGAACGAGCGCCCGATCACCGCGGCTAGCGCAACCAGATCGCGGGCCGCGGGCGAGAGTTGATGCAGACGTTGCTCGATCGTGGCCTGGATCTTGGGTGGTAAAGTGGCGGGTGCATCGCCTGCCCGTGGTCCAGCGTCCGTCAACTGCTGTTGCCAATCGGGAGCGCGCACGGTCTCGACAACAAAGAGCGGACTGCCCTCGGTTGTCCAGAAGAGCCGGGCTGCCGTTTCATCATCAAGCGGCTGTTCACCCAATGCACTCGCCAACGCCGCGGTCTCCGCACGGTCCAGCGGCCCCAGCGCAATCTCCGTGAGTTGCTCGTCGCGACGCAGCGCCAGCAACAGCGCGGCCAGCGGATGGTCGTCGGGCACCTCTTCGGCGCGCACTGTGCCCACGATGAGCAAGCGCGCCCGTGGCTTGTCTGGCTGGTGGTAGTGCAACAGATAGTGCAGCCACTCCAAGGTGTCGGGATCACACCATTGCAGATCGTCCAACACCAGCAGCAGTCGGTCTTCGGAAAAACCGGCTGGTGCTGCCGACCCGTTGTCGACCGTTGCCAACGTGGCTCGCGCCAGTGCTTCAAAGAGGCGACTGCGTTGCCACCGTTCAGTCAACGGTTCTGGCGGCGACAGATCGGGATGGGCACTCAACAGCTCAGGCAAGAGGCGCGCCAATTCACGCAGCCAGACATGCGCCAACGCTTGCCACTTTGGGTACAAAGCTGGGTTGCGCAGCCACTCGGTCACCGGTGTAAACGCAAGCGCGCCTTGGGCGGCATAGGTGCGTGTGTACGCGGTGGCAACGCCCTGCCGTTCTGCCCACACCAACAACTCCGCGGCCAACCGACTCTTGCCAATCCCCGCCTCGCCACTGATCAGACAGAAGTGGGGATGGCCCGCGGCTGCCCAGCGCCACGCCCCGCGCAGCCTTTGCCAAGCAGCTTGCCGCCCGATCAGCGGCGTCGCCCCGGCTTCGGCTATTGGTTGCGCCTGAACCAAATCGGCGGGGATCTCCATCTGTTGCAACCGCGCATACGCCTGCTGGATCTCACCACCCGGTTCGACACCCAGCTCTCGTTGCAGCCAGGTGACACAACGTTGATACGTTCGCAGTGCCCCGGCCCGGTTGCCATCGAGCATGTAGAGACGCATCAACTGGCGATAGGTGGCTTCGTGCAGCGGGTCGTGCTGCAACAGCTGGTTGGCGTGCCGAATGGCCGTTGCATAGGCCCGCTCTGCTTCCGCTAGCCACGTGAGCTGTTCCAACGCATCTAACAGTTGCTGGCGCATCCGCTCGCGCACCGGCACGATCCACTCATCGTAGCAACTGGGCAAGAGGTCGCCGTCGTAAAGCTCGACAGCCGCTTCCAGCGTTTGCCGCAGCAGGGGGTGATCCTCCCGGTCGATCTCAGTGGCTCGCTGGAGCCTGGCCTGAAATTCAGCGACATCTAGCGTGTAGGGCCGCGTGGGCCGCCACTGTACGCTCTGGCTATCGACCCGCAGCCAGGGATCTTTGACGGGGTTGTCATTGGGGTGGGGCATGGGCAGCGCCCGCCGCAACTGGTGCAACGCTTTGCGCAGGTTGTTGCGTGCCTGGCGTTCCGTGGAATCGGGCCAGAGTTGAAAGGCGAGGTGCTGGCGCAGCTGCGGCGCCTGGCGGTGAAGCAACAGATAGGTAAGCAGCGACTGCAGGCGCGTATTGTTCAGGGAGGCGATTGGCTCGCCCTGATCTGTCACGGCAAATTTACCCAAGAGAGAAATGTGTAGGGATGTCATCTGGATGAGCCCGCACGGGACACTGGTGAACGCAGCCTCTAAACCGGTACATCAGCGGGCACATCGGCCCGGAGGGGGGAACGTCAACGATTATACCACAGTTTCATTGCCATTCACACACTCAATCTGCTCCTCCCATTGCCCCCGCTCACTCATGGGACGAACCTTCCTCGACCTGGGCATCCAAAGCCATCTGAGTTACACGCTACCAAGTCGGAGCGAGAGCGTTTGGCAAGCGATTGTTCGCCCCTGGGCACCGGCAAGCGGATGCCCCCACAAGAAGGGCTCACCGTCGTTCTTCCTCAGATTGACAGATCACTGCGGTACAGGAATGACCGAACGATTGTGGGCATGACTCACACACCGAGAAGAGCGTACCCGTGGAGAGCAGGCAACGCGATTGGTGGCTCTTCTCGATAAGTTGTGTGAGTCCAGATGGAAAAAGAATGGTTGAGACGGGTGGGGATGAAGAGAGGCGGTCAGGCAAGCTCAGCGAGCAGGGCATGTGCGGCCTGGAGATCAGCGGTCTGCCAGCCTTCGGTGAACCAGTCGTAGATTGCCGTGAGTTGGGCGTGAGCTTCCGCAGTGCGCTGCTGTGCCTGCCAGAGCCGCGCCAGGTCCATGGTGGCGCGCAGTTCCAGCGATTTAGCCTGCTGTTCCTGGGCAATGGCAATGGCCTGTTGATAGCAGCGTTCGACCGCGGCGGTGGGTGCCTGCTGCGCTTGCAACAGGTGGCCGCGCAGGCGGTGCAATTCGGCATCCCACCAACATTCATTGGCCCGATCCGAAATTGCAAACGCTTCATCCAATGTTGCAGCCGCGGCGGTGAAATCCTCCGCCAGCAGGTAGACTTCAGCCAACATGGCGAGCCGATAGGTCAGGAACATACTCTGGTGCAGGGCACGAAAGCCGGCGATGCCCTCTATCAACGCGTCAAGTCCGGCGGCAATATCGCCTTGTTGGACCAGGACCCACCCCTGTAAATTGAAGCCGTTGAGTCGGGCTAAATTCTGACCGTAGCGAACCCCTATTTCTGCCTGCTGTTCGGCCATGGCCTGCACCTGTGCCACATCCTGCAATGCCCGATAGACAATGGCACTGAAATTCATGCATGTCCCTACCTCAAGAATGCGCAGGGTTTCTTCCTTCCGAAATTGAAGTGCCTCCTCAACCCAGTGGCGACTCTGATCTGGATAACCAAGCAGCCAAAGAACAATACCCAAACTTGCACAGCAAATGGGTCGGTATATTCCGAATGCATGGTCGCGTTGTGACTTTTGCACATTTGTTTGGAGATCAGCTTCATGCAGCGCGTACGAAGCTAGAAGCTCTTGATGGCAACGTTGGAATTTACCAAGATGCAGGTGAATTCGCGCAAAACTGTATCGAACATCTGCATACAGCGCAGGATCGCCGGTGGCCTGTGCGCTCTTAACCAGATTGGCGCTCATATTATATGCCTGCTCGACCTCTCCATGGATTAGATATATGTTTTGGCTACAGACCAGCCCATAGAAAAGTCGCTGGTTGTCATTTACTTGCGATGCCAAGGCGACGATTCGGTTGAGCACCGGCCACAGTTGTTCATCACCAAAACTAAATGCTCGCGTCAATTCCTTATTCAGTGCAACCAACAGAGAAAGTTCCTGCTCAATGCGCGCCGTCGTCTGGGGTAGAGATTCCAGCAACGCAAGCGCCCGGCGCAGGTGAGCTATCGCCTCCTTTACCGCAAAGCGCCGTTGTTGGAGATCCGCGGCCCGTTCATACCAGGTGATGGCCTCCTCGTTCTCGCCCGCGGCATCGTAGTGGGCGGCCAGTTGCGCGGCCACCTGGTTCGGATCGGCGTGGTGCAGTTGATGCAGGGCAGCAGCGACCCGGCGATGGAGGTGGGGTCGCTGCACCGATCCCACCATGGCATGGGCGACTTCACGGATGCGGTCGTGGCTGAAATCGTAGCTCACGTTGCCCTGGCTGCGCACAATGCCACGCCGCCACAACTCATCGAGACAACTGACCAGCTCATCTTCGGCTGCCATGCTGACGGCACGCAACAGGGCAAACGAGAACGAGCGCCCAATCACGGCGGCCAGCGCAACCAGATTCCGGGCCGCGGGCGAGAGTTGATGCAGACGTTGCTCGATCGTGGCCTGGATCTTGGGTGGTAAAGTGGCGGGTGCGTCGCCTACCCGTGGCCCCGCGTCCGTCAGCTGCTGTTGCCAATCGGGAGCGCGCACGGTCTCGACAACAAAGAGCGGGCTGCCCTCAGTTGTCCAGAAGAGCCGGGCTGCTGCCTCGTCATCAAGCGGCTGTTCACCCAGCGCACTCGCCAACGCCGCGGTCTCCGCGCGATCCAGCGGCCCCAGCGCAATCTCCGTGAGCTGTTCATCACGGCGCAGCGCCAGCAACAGCGCGGCCAGCGGATGGTCGTCGGCCACCTCTTCGGCGCGCACCGTTCCCACAATGAGCAAGCGCGCCCGTGGCTTGTCCGGCTGGTGGTAGTGCAACAGATAGTGCAGCCACTCCAAGGTGTCGGGATCACACCATTGCAGATCGTCCAACACCAGCAGCAGTCGGTCTTCGGAAAAACCGGCTGGTGCTGCCGCCCCGGTGTCGACCGTTGCCAACGTGGCTCGCGCCAGTGCTTCAAAGAGGCGACTGCGTTGCCACCGTTCAGTCAACGGTTCTGGCGGCGACAGATCGGGATGGGCACTCAACAGCTCGGGCAAGAGGCGCGCCAGTTCACGCAGCCAGACATGCGCCAACGCTTGCCACTTTGGGTACAAAGCAGGGTTGCGCAGCCACTCGGTCACCGGTGTAAACGCAAGCGCGCCTTGGGCGGCATAGGTGCGTGTGTGCGCGGTGGCAACGCTCTGCCGTTCTGCCCACACCAACAACTCCGCGGCCAACCGACTCTTGCCAATCCCCGCCTCGCCACTGATCAGACAGAAGTGGGGATGGCCCGTGGCTACCCGTTGCCAAGCCCCGCGCAGCCTTTGCCAGGCAGCTTGCCGCCCGATTAGCGGCGTCGCCCCGGCTTCGGCTATTGGTTGCGCCTGAACCAAATCGGCGGGAATCTCCATCTGTTGCAACCGCGCATACGCCTGCTGGATCTCGCCACCCGGTTCGACACCCAGCTCTCGTTGCAGCCAGGTGACACAACGTTGATACGTTTGCAGTGCCCCGGCCCGGTTGCCATCGAGCATGTAGAGACGCATCAACTGGCGGTAGGTGGCTTCGTGCAGCGGGTCGTGCTGCAACAGCTGGTTGGCGTGCCGAATGGCCGTTGCATAGGCCCGCTCTGCTTCCGCCAACCAGATGAGCTGCTCCAACGCATCTAACAGTTGCTGGCGCATCCGCTCGCGCACCGGCACGATCCACTCATCGTAGCAGCTGGGCAAGAGGTCGCCGTCGTAAAGCTCGACAGCCGCTTCCAGCGTTTGCCGCAGCAGGGGGTGATCCTCCCGGTCGATCTCAGTGACTCGCTGGAGCCTGGCCTGAAATTCAGCGATATCTAGCGTGTAGGGCCGCGTGGGCCGCCACTGTATGCTCTGGCTATCGACCCGCAGCCAGGGATCTTTGGCAGGGTTGTCATTGGGGTGGGGCATGGGCAGCGCACGCCGCAACTGGTGCAACGCTTTGCGCAGGTTGTTGCGGGCCTGGCGTTCCGTGGAATCTGGCCAGAGTTGAAAGGCGAGGTGCTGACGCAGCTGCGGCGCCTGGCGGTGAAGCAACAGATAGGTAAGCAGCGATTGCAGGCGCGTATTGTTCAGGGTGGCGATTGGCTCGCCCTGATCTGTCAAGGCAAATTTACCCAAGAGAGAAATGTGTAGGGATGTCATCTGGATGAGCCCGCACGGGGCACTGGTGAACGCAGCCTCTGAACCGGTACATCAGCGGGCACATCGGCCCGGAGGGGGGAACGTCAACGATTATACCACAGTTTCGTTGCCATTCGCACACTCAATCTGCTACTCCCATTGCCCCCGCTCACTCATGGGACGAACCTTCTTCGACCTGGGCATCCAAAGCCATCTGAGTTGCACGCTACCAAGTCGGAGCAAGAGAGTTTGGCAAGCGATTGTTCGCCCCTGGGCACCGGGAAAAGCTGAGATCTACTGAAAACGAAAATTTCCTCTTGACAACAGAACATACGTTCTGATACAATCGGCATAGCACACCAGGCTCGTTAGATTTTCCCAAAAGATGAGTGCAGCAGGTCCCCCACCTGGACGAAGCCATCCGCTCGGCACTCTCACGAACCATAGCGAGCCATGACAGCAGCCTGGTTTTGCAAGAACAGTCCGCCCGATCCACGGGTTGGCTCTCTTTGGCAAATCAGGCTTTTTTTATTGGCATGACTTACGCACCGAGAAGAGTTTGTCAGTGGAGCTCAGTCAACAACAATGGGCTCTGTTCTCGACAAGTTGCGCAAGTCCAAATTACAGTGCGGTTGGCTTAAAACCGTAGGTTTCCCGCTTGCCGGAACTACTCATTTCAAACAGAGCCCACTTTAGTAGCGTACCCATGTCTACAAACCCCAACCGTCGGACGCTGGAACAACAGGCCGACCGACTCGAACAGATTCTAGCCCACCACAAAGTTGCCGGCTATGTTACCGGCGGCACGGTCACCCCGCGCTTTGTTCAATATGAATTCGTGGCTGGCCGCAACATCAAAGTGAAGCGCATGGTCAACCTCTCTGAAGAAGTAGCCCTGGCGCTTGGCTGCCGCACCGTGCGCATCTATCGCAATCAGGGCTGTTTTCACATTGAGGTGCCCCGCAAAAAGGCAGCCCCGGTACGCATGCTGCCACTCTGCGAGAGTTTACCTCAGGTTACGCCCGACACCGCCATGTTGGGGGTAGATAGTGCCGGGGCACCGCTCCTGTTGCGGCTGGCCTCGCCCGACGTGGTCCATGTGTTGATCGCCGGCACAACGGGCAGTGGCAAAACCGCGTTGGCACGCACGCTGCTGGCCTCGCTAGCCTACTACAATTCACCGGCCGATCTGCGCTTTTTTCTGGTGGATCCCAAGGGGCGGGGCTTTGCGCCGTTGCACGATCTGCCCCACGTGCAGGGGGAGATCGTACGTGACCCACAGCGCGCGATTTGGGGTATGCAAGAGTTGGTGGCAGAGATGGAGCGGCGTGACCGTCAACAGGTGAACAAGCCAGCGCTGATCCTGGCCGTTGATGAATTGGCCGATCTGATCCAGACCGGTGGCGCGGCCGTGGAAAAGGCGCTCACGCGGCTTTCACAGCGCGGGCGGCAGGCAGGTATTCACATCGTTGCCTGCACCCAAAAACCGACGGCGGGGTTGATTGGCACGGCGATGAAGGCAAATTTTCCCGTGCGGTTGGTGGGCGCGGTGGCCAATCGGGATGAAGCACGCTATGCCACCGGGATCAACGACAGCGGCGCGGAAAAGCTGGAGGGGCGGGGCGATTTTTTGCTGGTCGCCAAAAGCGAAGTACAGCGCTTTCAGGCCGCCTGGTTGGGTCCCAAGGATATTGGTGCAGTGGTGGGCCGCCACACATAGTGACCATCGGGTCAAGATGCAGCCGGGGCGGCGAGGCAAGGAGAAACGACAACGCACAGCGCAGACACAGATGCAGTGAGGAGGAGCACGATGAAACAGTTTTTGGGATTGGCTGGCTTGGTGCTGATTGGTACCGTTGGCTGGCGCATTGGCGATGCCCTTAGCAGCGACGCCATCAGCATGGCATTGGGCATCTTTTTCGGCATTCTGGCTGGAATCCCCGCCGCGCTATTGGTATTGGCGGCAGAGCGACAACGGGAGCATCCGCGCTCATCACACCGCACCACCCGCGATTATCAGACGCCGCCAGCACAAGCGATCCCACAGCCGCCGGTCATTGTGCTGAATGGTGCGGGTGGATCGATGCCGCTCGCGCTGCCGCGGTCGGCAGGCCAACCGGCCACCTTTGATGACTATTTTGCCGTCGAGTCTCACGCCCCTCACTATGCCAATACACCGGCGCACTATCCAGACGGCGGCCAAGGCGGCAATTCACCGGGCATACGTCCACCACGTCGCTTCAAAGTTGTGGGCGAGCGGGAAGAGTGGCTGGAATAGCAGAGCAGGCCGAGCTCATGGCGTCACCACCACCTGTAACAGCTCGCCACCACTCATGTTGGTAACGTAGAGCTCGCCGGCTTCATCCTCGCCAAATGAGCTGATCATTAGATCGCTGTCGAGCAACTCAGCCTGCTGCCAGCCGGTGGTTGCGGGCCAAGTTGCCCAGATGGTGCCGCTGCAGTAATCGCCATAGAGATAGACGCCTGTCAGTTGGGGCCACGCACCGCCCCGGTAGACATAGCCCCCGGTCACCGAACAGTGGCCCGCATGGGCATATTCGGCAACCGGCAGCTCGAGGCCGCTGCTGTCACAATTTTCGCTCCGATAGCAGTGGCTGCCTTCGAGCAGTGGCCAGCCATAGTTCTCTCCACCCCGATTTTCCGTCGCCGGTGTGAAATGAATCTCCTCATATTGGTTCTGCCCCACATCACCAATCCAGAGATCGCCCGTGGCGCGGTCGAAGCTGAAGCGCCAGGGATTGCGCAGCCCCACCGCCCAGATCTCATTCGAGACATCCGCGCCATTCCAGTCGCTCGTCAGCCAGGGATTGTCCGCCGGGATCTGATAGGGGCGATCTGGATCGCTCAGCACATCAATGCGCAGTAGCTTGCCCAGCAGCGAAGCTGGATCCTGGGCATTTTCATAGCGATCACCAGCACCACCCCCGTCACCCATTCCAATGTAAAGATGACCATCAGGCCCAAAGAGGAGCATGCCGCCATTGTGGTTGCGCGCGGGCTGCTCGATCCGCAAAATGATCAACTCGCTGTCTGGGTCCGCACGGTTCGGTTGATCTGCCGAGCGCTGATAGCGTGCGACAACGGTGTCGCCATTCGTGTCACTGTAATTGACAAAGAAGAAGCCACGCTCGCCATAATCCGGGGCAAAGGCCAGGCCCAGCAATCCCTGCTCGTTACCCCCCGTTGTCACCCGATCGCTAATGTCCAGAAAAGGCACTGGCTCCACTGTGCCGCGCTCATCCGGCAATGTGCGGGTGACAATCTGGATCAAGCCCGCTTTCTCCACGACGAAAAGCCGACCGCTGCCATCATTGGCATGGGTGACAAAGAGCGGCCTTTGCAGACCCTCCACTACCGGGGCCAAGGCGACTGTGACAGCATCGGGCTCGAAGGCCACTGTGTCGGTCGGCTGTGGTGGATGTGCCGTCGCCGGTGCATTGGGTGTCAGGGTCGGCAGCAGCAATCGTGCCGGTTCATTGGTGGGGCTACAAGCACCCAGCAAAAGAAACAAGCCCAATGCAAGCCACCGCGGACGCGGGCAGATTGTG
Organism: Caldilineaceae bacterium; assembly: GCA_965228585.1. Taxonomy (GTDB): domain Bacteria; phylum Chloroflexota; class Anaerolineae; order Caldilineales; family Caldilineaceae; genus JAHBVH01. The sequence goes on along the minus strand of CBDDHX010000009.1, from coordinate 508,248 downwards.
CCCAAGACGGCCCAGAAACGTTGGTTGGTGAGTAAGGTTGAGATTGGCATAGATCCTCGGTTGTAGATCCTCACGGATACGCATTCGATTTACTAGGTCACTAAAGTGGGCTCTGTTTGAAAACAGTAGGTCCGGCAAGCGGGAAACCTACCGTTGCAAGCCATCCGCACACGAAAGTGGGCTCTGTTTGAAAACAGTAGTTCCGGCAAGCGGGAAACCTACCGTTTTCAAGCCAACCGCACCCGAAAGTGGGCTTTGTTTGAAAACAGTCGTTCCGGCAAGCGGGAAACCTACCGTTGCAAGCCATCCGCACCCGAAAGTAGGCTCTGTTTGAAAACAGTCGTTCCGGCAAGCGGGAAACCTACTGTTTTCAAGCCAACCGCACCCGAAAGTAGGCTCTGTTTGAAAACAGTCGTTCCGGCAAGCGGGAAACCTACCGTTTTCAAGCCAACCGCACTGTAGGTTCTGTTGACATTTAGGGAAAAGCACCAATCAATTGGGCTTTTGACAGTGAGAAGCGGTCTCAACCGCTGCATGGGCAGCCGCTGACGCGGCTTTTCTCGGTTAGCAGCGGGGTTTACCCCCGCGAATTTGCAATGTCAGCAGATACTAGAACTGTTGGGCATACATACCACGGTGCTAAGCAAGCCCAAGCTACTGGCGTGAAATGGGTCAGGTTGCCATGGGCTTATGTACGCCGGGATGTACTGGATTAGTCATCACACGATCGTGTTAATCATACGCTAGCATAGCCCCGCGCTGGGCTCTGCAAGGGCAAATCCAGTCGCTTTGAATAGACATTTGCCAATCACATCTGAATCGTACATAATCTGAGCCAGAGAGAGCGCACGCCCGCCATTGTATGAGCAGACCACATGCGCCCAAAACCGTACGCGCCCACGCGATGCTCACACGGGCCAGACGCCCACACAGTCCAGCGGTAGCGTTGCGTTGAACGACCAAAAGATGATCAGAATTGGATGAACAGAATCGATCGAACAAGCTCATGACGACACCTACCCAAACTGTAGATACCGCCACCAAACCTACAAGCAAAACGGCAGCTGGCGCACAGGCACCAGCGGACAAGTATGAACTGGTCGTTGGCATGGAAGTGCACGCCCAGGTTCAGAGCCGATCCAAAATGTTCTGTCGCTGTGCCACCGATTACGCGGGCGCGCCACCGAACACCCGCGTCTGCCCCGTCTGTTTGGGCATGCCGGGCGTGCTGCCGGTGATCAATCAGGCCGCGGTCGAAGCGACCATCAAGACGGGGTTGGCGCTCAACTGCACCATTCCCGAGCAGGCGGTCTTTGCGCGCAAGAATTACACCTATCCCGATCTGCCCAAGGGCTACCAGATCACACAGTATGAGTTTCCCCAGTGTGAATATGGCAAATTGGAGGTTGAACTGGAAGATGGCAGCAAGGAAACGATCAACATTCGGCGCGTCCATCTTGAAGAGGACACGGGTCGCTCGGTCCACAGCGGCTACTATTCCCTGATTGACCTGAACCGGGCCGGCGCGCCGCTGATGGAGATTGTCAGCGAAGCCGATATTCACAGCCCAGAAGCAGCCTATGCGTATCTCACCGAACTGCGGGCGATCCTGCGCTATCTCGGTGTCAACAGCGGCGACATGGAGAAAGGTGCACTGCGCTGCGAGCCCAACATTAGCGTGCGCACCATGGAGCAGAAAGCGCGCGGTGAATATGGCACCAAGGTCGAGGTGAAAAACCTGAACAGCCTACGGGCCGTGCGCAACGCCATCGCCTATGAGATGACGCGCCAGATTGAAGTGCTCGAAAGTGGTGGCACCATTGAACAGGTCAACATGGGCTGGGACGAAAACCGCCAATGCACCGTGCTCCAGCGCAGCAAGGAGAGTGCCCACGACTATCGCTACTTCCCCGATCCGGATCTGCCGCCGCTGCAGGTGAGCCGCGAGTGGGTGGCCGATATTGCCAAAGAGTTGCCCGAATTGCCCGCGTCGAAACGTGCCCGTTATATCGACACATGGGGACTGCGCCCAATTGAAGCGCAGACGTTGGCCAGTGAAAACCTGGTCACCAGCTTTTTCGAGGCGGCGGTGGGGGCCTATGGCAGCGATGATGGCAAGCCACAGCGCATGGCCAACTGGATGACGGGAGAGCTCTTCCGTCTCATCTACGCCGACGGCGAAGGCCAGGACTTGCGTCAAATCGCTACGATCCAGATCGAGCCAGACCAGTTGGCCGCGCTGCTCAGCTTAATTGACGAAAAAGTGATCAATGCCAACACAGGCAAACGAGTGCTCGAAACCATGTACAACACGGGCAACGATCCCGCGGCGATTGTAGAGCGGGAAGGGCTGGCAATGGTCAGCGATACCTCGGTCATCGATGATGCGATTCAGCAGATTCTGGATGACAATCCCGATGAGTTGGCCCGTTATCGAGAGGGGGAAGCAAAGCTCTTTGGCTTCTTCATGGGGCAGGTGATGCGTGCGACGAAAGGCAAAGCCGATCCCGCAGCGGCCAAGCAGCGGCTGCAAGAGATGCTCGGCTAATCGACGACCCAGTTATAAGTTGCACAAATAGGCGTACTTGCACACGGGAATAAGTGGTCAACTTTTACGGGGTTTCTCTACAAAGTAACGCCTTCAATTGTTGGTTGGAAATGAAAAACTCTTGGCGCTTTGCCAAGAGTTTTTTCTTGCGCTCGCTGCGAGCGGGGTGGATTTACCTATTCAATGCCAGCAAATTCAACAATAGCCTTCTTCACTAGTTCAAGCGCTGAGCTGCTTCGTCGTGCCACCGCGAATGGCAGATCCCTGCGGTACACGAGTGCATTGCACAGGTCTCAACACCCCAACTCTGCCCCACGATCAGCTCACCTGTGCGCTGCACACCCGCCGTGGTGCCACCCATTCACCCCTGTACCGCCTCTTCACTGGATCAAGCGCTGAGCTGCTTAGTCGTGCCGCCGCAGATGGCAGATCCTGCGGTACACGGGTGCATTGCACGGGTCTCAACACCCCAACTCTGCCCCACGATCAGCTCACCTATGCGCTGCACACCCGCCGCGGCTCTACCCATTCACCCCTGTAACGCCTTCTTCACTGGATCCAGCGGCGAGCTGCTGCGTCGTGCCACCGCGGAGGGCCGATCCTGCAGTACACGAGTTACCAAGCCCTGTTTACGCGGCGAGGTTCTTAGTGCGGTTGGCTTGAAAACGGCAGATTTTTGGGCGGTCTACCAGAGAAGTAGCACTACCGTTTTCAAACAGAGCCCACTTTAGCTGTTGCGCAAATCACGCAGCTGCGTGATCAAAGCTTGCTCGTCTTCGCTCAGTTCCGTTGGCAATTTGATATCGACCTCAGCCAACAGATCGCCCCGCTGATCGGGCTGTTTCAGCTGTGGCATGCCCAACCCGCGCAGTCGGAAGCTACGTCCGTTTTGGGTTCCCGGGGGCACGGTCAAGACAACGGGCCGTTCCATGGTCGGGATCTCGACCTCGCCACCCAGCAATGCGGTGTAGAGATCCACTGGGACGCTCACCCGCAAATTGTCGCCGTCCCGCTCAAAGGTCGTGTGGGGGGTGACCTCGATAGTCAAGATCACATCGCTCTGCCCAATGGCACCCTTCATGCGCACCTTGGATCCGGTGCGCACACCCCGGGGAATCGAGGCTTGAATACGGCTGCCATCGCTGCTTTCCAAGGTGCGCGTTGCGCCGTGAAAAGCTTCTTCCAACGTCACCTTGATTGGCACCTCTTGCTGGGTCGCCGGTTGACGCGTGCGGGCTCGCGCATAGGGATCGTAGCCTGTACCGGCGTAGCGACGACCGCCACCCATGCCACCCATGCCTCCTCTATCGCCACCAAAAAGTGATTCGAAGAAGCTGGAGAAGCCCGAGTTGCCAAACATCTGTTCAAATTCTTCGGGGCTCATGGTGCGCGTGCCACGACCGCCAGCCTGACCGCCACCGAAGCCACCCCAATTGAAATCTTCGGGGCGGCCACCGGCACGCGTGTACTGTTCCCATTGCGAGCCAAAGCGATCATATTTTTGGCGCTTGTCCCGATCCGAGAGCACAGTATAGGCCTCATTGATCTCTTTGAACCTGCGTTCGGCTTCGGCGTCGCCTGGATTTTTATCGGGATGGTACTGTTGCGCTAGCTTGCGAAAAGATCGTTTGATCTCTTTTTCGTCGGCATTGCGCGACAGGCCCAATATTTCATAGTAATCTTTATAATCCATAGCTGTCTCTAACTCGTTCCACCTGACTCCGCACCGGCACTGACAACCACACGGGCGGCACGCAACAGATTATCATCGTCGACATAACCGGCCTGTACTACCTGGGCAACGTGATTGGCTGGCACATCGGCCATGGCCACGTGACCAATCGCCTCGTGGCGATTGGGATCAAACGGTTGCCCCAACACATCCATTCGCTCGACGCCATAACGGCGTAATGATTCGAGAAACGCGCGCCGTGTCGATTCGATGCTCTCGACAAAGTTCTGCACGACCGAGTTTTTGCGCTCATCTGCTTGGTCGCGATCTTCTCTATCTGCACCGGGGGCAAGTGATTGCGCATGCTCCAGTGCCAGATCCAGGTGATCCGCCAGGGGCAGCATATCGAGCAAGATCTGGTTGCGCGCTTCGGTTACCGATTGGTTGTACCGTTGTTCCCAACGTTTGCGCAGACTGTCAATCTCTTGTTGAAGTTGCTGATAGCGCTCCTGCCACCCATCGATTTCTGCTTCTTCAGTTGCCGATTTCGATGTCGTTTCTTTTGATGTTGATGCCTTGTTGGCTTCTGCTTGTTCTTGCAAGGTTGATTCGGCCTGCTGCAGGGCAGCTTTGGTCCACATCAACTCAGAATCGATCTTCTTAATATCTTCACTCTGGCGTTTTAGGACATCATCGCGAATCTGGACTTCCTGTTCCTTTTCGCGATATTGCTTGGTCAGCTCCTGTATTTGTCGGTTCTGCACTTCATAACGACTTTGCAAATCCTGATACGCCAGCACCAATTTTTCATAATCCTCTAGCGTTGGTAACGACTGTCCCCCATAGGAGGCCGGCCGTGTGCTGCGCTGATTGCGCCGCGGATCCAGAGGATGGTATGGATTTGCCATATAACTCTTTCCTATCAGATGCGTTCCGACTGATTGGTCCACCTTTGCGGCAAGGTTGCCACGATCATTGCTGAACAAACGGGCGGAGCTGCTGGCCCCGCCCGTCTTGGTTACATCACAACGATTATCTGCTTGTCAAACACGTGACCACGTTGGCCCAGCATTGGTTAGACTTGGCGGAATTCACCCTCAACAACGTCGTCATCATCGCTGTTGCCCTGGCCTTTTGCCGCACCGTCATCGGGAGTGCTCCCATTCGGGCCAAAGCCTTCTGGGCCAGCGCCCTCGGCACCTGCTTCACCGGCTGCCTGCTGGTACATCTGCTGGGTCAGCGCGTGGCTGGCCTGTTGCAGCTTCTCGGTCAGGCTGCGAATCTTCTCGATGTCGTCGCCATCCTTCACGGCCTTGAGTTCTTCAATCGTTTCGGTGATCTGACCACGCTCTGTCTCCGGCACCTTGTCGCCCAGTTCGTTCAGCGTCTTCTCGGTAACGTAGATCAGGTTGTCGGCGTTGTTGCGAACCTCAACCATCTCGCGGCGTTTGCGATCATCATCCTCATTGGACTTGGCCTCTTGCACCAGGCGATCCACTTCGTCGCTAGAGAGGTTCGTCGATGCCGTGATCTTAATGCTCTGCTCTTTATTCGTTGCCTTGTCCTTGGCATTCACGTTCAGAATACCATTGGCATCAATGTCAAAGGTCACTTCAATCTGTGGCACGCCACGGGGAGCACCCGGGATCCCATCGAGACGGAAATTGCCCAGTGTTTTGTTATCGCCAGCCATCTGCCGTTCACCCTGCAAAATGTGGATGTCCACGGCGGTTTGGTTGTCCGCTGCCGTGCTAAAGACTTCCGTCTTCTTGGTCGGGATCGTGGTATTGCGCGGGATGAGCGTCGTCATCACGCCACCCAACGTTTCCAGACCCAAGCTCAACGGTGTCACATCGAGCAGCAACAGGTCGTTTACTTCGCCACCGAGCACACCACCCTGAATGGCAGCGCCAACGGCAACAACCTCATCGGGATTGACACCCTTATGCGGCTCGCGGCCCGTCAACTCTTTCACCAGTTCCTGAATCATTGGCATGCGGGTGGAGCCACCAACCATAACCACTTCATCCAGGCTGTCGGCGCTCATGCCAGCATCGCGCAGCGCGCTGTGGAACGGTTGCTTGCAACGTTCAACCAGATCGGCCGTCAGCTGCTCGAACTTGCTGCGCGAGAGTGTCACGGCCAAGTGCTTGGGACCAGAGCTGTCTGCCGTAATAAAGGGCAGGTTGATCTCGCTCTGCGGTGTGGAAGAAAGTTCAATCTTCGCTTTTTCCGCGGCCTCACGCAACCGCTGCAGGGCTTGGCGATCCTGGCTCAGGTCGATCCCTTGTTCTTTCTTGAACTCTTCGATCAACCAGCCAACAATGCGCTCATCCCAGTCATCACCACCAAGGTGCGTATCACCGTTGGTTGCCTTCACTTCGATGACGCCGTCACCAACTTCCAGTACGGAAACATCAAATGTACCACCACCAAGGTCAAAGACCAGAATGGTTTCGTCTGTCTTCTTATCCAGCCCATACGCAACTGCCGCGGCAGTTGGTTCATTGATGATGCGCAGCACTTCCAACCCAGAAATCTGGCCAGCATCCTTTGTTGCTTGCCGCTGACTGTCGTTGAAGTAGGCTGGTACGGTAATCACCGCTTGCTTTACTTCTTCGCCCAGGTAAGATTCAGCATCGCGCTTGAGCTTGCCAAGCACCATTGCGCTCACTTCCTGAGGAGTGTACGAGCGGTTCTTCACCGGCACCGAGACCCGCGCGTCCTGATTCGGCCCCTCGGCGATCTCGTAAGAGACCATACCTTTGGTCTTTTCGGTCTCACTGTCATCCACACGCCGTCCCATCAAACGTTTGACAGAATAGACTGTGTTCTCTGGATTGACGACCGCCTGTCGTTTGGCTGTCACACCAACCAGACGCTCGCCATTTTTGCTAAAGGCAACAACCGACGGTGTTGTGCGGTTTCCTTCCGCGTTGGCAATAACGGTGGGATTGCCACCCTCCATTACAGCGACAACACTGTTGGTTGTACCTAAATCAATTCCGATAATCTTACCCATTTTAAATTCTACCCTCCAAAAATAACTTTATTGGCCTGTGCAGTTCTTCAGTTTAGTTTATTACAGTTCAGGTTATTACAATTACAGCTCATGTACCCCAAGGGCGATCTGCTCATTCATCGCTAAAAAGGCGGCATGAAATCACGCCTTTTGCAACAGCTCTATTTAAATACGATTGGCTTGTAAAATACAATCAGCTTGTTAAATATGACCGGCTTGTCAAACATGAGTCTCTTAATCAACAATTAATCACATTGTAACGAAAACATATATGTTTGGCATATGGTTTACATTAGCGAAGTGTTTGAATTTCTACATAGACTCGACAACTCGTGCTAAATCTCAACAAACAGGTACAGAAAATGATAGCGGAGCGCACGCTGGAAACAGCCACCGAGCGCACGGATCAATGCGTGCTGCCCCACTCAGAAACTCTCTCTTTCCAAGCAATTGTGTTAAAATAAGCGTCCATACCGTTGTTTCTCTTTTTGAAACAACACAATTCGCTCGTGTGGCAAGCGGACTTCTCGGTTTGCCGCCATTCAACAGTGGATTGTGCATGGCGTAACGCCGGTTTCAGTTTAGCTTGTGCTTCAGCATAGATTACGTTTCAGTTTAGATGATGAGCTGAAACGCGGCCGGATTGCATGCAACTTAGCCCTTGCACCCTTGTTTCCGGCCCCCCTTGAATCGAAACTTAAAAACCGAACATGGTATATGAATTGATGGTGAACGAATCACATGAGCAATCAAATTGCTGTCTTTATTGATTTCGAAAATGTGGCTTTATGGGCCGAGCAGGAATTTCTGGATTTTGAATTAACCCCCGTTGTGGAATATCTCCAAAGTCGTGGGCCGGTTGTCATCAAACGTTGTTATGGAGACTGGAGTCGTTTCTCCCGCTATCGCGAAGACCTCATGAACAATGCCGTGGATCTGATTCAGATCTACAGCGTGCGCGCGGGCAAAAACCGGGCCGATATCCGCATGGCGCTCGATGCCATGGAAACAGCCATCACCCGTTCACAGGTGCAAACCTTTGCGATTATCTCTGGCGACAGCGACTTTGGGCCGTTGGTCAACAAGTTGCGCGAATATGGCCGCTATACCCTGGGTATCGGCCCGCGCGCGGTAACCCATCCCCTGCTCAGCCGGGCCTGCGACGAATTTGTCTATCTGGAGGCGGTGCTGGGCGATCTCAATGAAATTGATGGGCTGGTCGATCTGCCCACGCGGGCCGACAGCGAGGCCGCGCGCAATCTCTTGGTCAAGGCACTGCGGATCCACGGCCAACGGGGAGAGTTGCCAGTGTTGGCCACCAACCTCAAGCAGAGCATGCTCATGCTCGACCCTGCATTCAACGAAACCAACTTTGGCTACGCGCAATTTAAAAATTGGCTGGACAACAACAATGACTTGCTCCAGCTCTACATGCGCGATCTCCAGCTCTACGTAGCCCCCAAAGATTTCATTCTGCCCGGCGATGTCAGCGACATGCGACCGTGGCAAGATGATGACAACAACCGCGGTGAACTACAGCGCAGCTTCTCTTTCGATGGCGACATGATGAGCGTCAAACCACCGTTGCGCCAACAGTACAAGCAGATCTTTAACCGGCTCAAAATGACTGTGGTCGATCTGAGCACCCGGCGCGATGTGCTGCGCGATATCTACCGGGAACTGAGCGAACATCCCGGCGAACGCACCACCGATGAACTGCTGGAAGAACTCTGCAACCGCTACGAAGCCCAGGGCTTGATCCGCAGCAAAACCATGTTGCGCCAGGTCTGGCAGATGGGATTTCGCCAGCGCACCTTTGACTATCAGGGGGAGGTGGCCTCTGTCCACGTTGCGGTCTGGCTCGCCGAAGAAATCGACAGCGAAGCGACCTTTGTCCACCGAGCCGAGGCAGGTTTTGTCTACGCGGTGATCAATGCGGGGTTGGAAATCGACAAGGTTGAGCTGGCCGCAATTCTGCTCAATGACCCCGATCAGACCGATTACATCCAGAGCCTGCTCGACGATCTGGAAGAGCGCAATCTGATCCTGAACCAGGATGGCCGCTACATGTTGCCCGGCAACCAGAGCGTGCCCTTTGCCGGCGAGCCCGCGTTGCAGCCGGTCTGCTATGACATCGAACAGGTTCAACTACCCGACAACATGCCCCGCTCCATTGACAAGGCACGCGCGATGGCGAAGACTGCCATGTTACAGCGTTCACAAGATTTTGCCGCGTCGGCCCGCAGCTATCTCTACGCCTGTCGGGTGCAGTGGGAATCGGTGGAAGCGGGTGAACCGGGTGCCAATCTTGAAGAGCTGCGCTGGTACATGGCCTCCTATGCGTCGGTGAAAGCAGGCGAACTCTCACAGATCCATCGCGACTATGCTCACTCGCGCCCCTACTATCTCGCCTTCTTCTATCTGGTGCAAGAGGATGATCCGTTGTGGAGCCGCATGCGCGGGCTGATCAACCCAATGCTTTCGTACTATTGGGTGAATGCCTGGCGCGAATTGGGCATGAACGCGGGCAATCCAAGCCTCAACGCAACCACGCCGGCCGAAATCGCCATCCGCGCCGCCACCCACGAAGATCCACAGCTCTGTCGGCTCTGGTTTGCCATGACCAACGGGCTGGCTGAGGTGAATCCGTCGCTGGTGCGCCGCGTGGCCAACCAGATCCGGCTCAACCGCAGTGATACCCCCACCGCGATCCAGGTTGCCGACCAGTTGGAACAGATGTTGATGGAATAAAGAACGGGGGGCAGTGGCTGCCCCCCGTTTTACCCTTTGCACTTCACGCTGCACACAGCCCCACTCACTCTGCCCGCACCGCGTCCGCCGGTTGCATCTGTCCCATGCGCCACGCCGGGTAGAGCCCCGCCAACAGCGCCGCGCCCAACGCCACCACGAATGCCTGCACCAAATCCCCCGCGGCCAGTTGCATCTGCAACGTCCAGCCAAAAGAACGCAGATTGATGATGTAGATGAGGATCACGGCCAACATGAGCCCCATGGGGATGGCAATGAGGCCGGCGCTTGAACCGATCAGCCCTGTTTCAAACATAGAGAGTCGCCACAGTTGGCCGCGTGTCATGCCGGTGGCACGCAGGACGCCAATTTCGCGCCGCCGCTCCAGCTGCAAACTCATTAGCGTGCTGAGAATGCCAATGAAAGCGACCAAGGTAGCCAACAATTGCAACGCAACGGTAATCGCAAAGGTGCGATCAAAGACTTCCAGCGCGTTGCTGCGGGTGCCCCGGTTGGAGCGTACCAACAAGGTCTGTTCACCCGCAAACGCCGCCCGGATCGCATTGACCGTTGCCTCAACATCAACCCCTGGCGCCACAAAGAGCGCCACCGCGGAAAGCCCCGCATCATCCCAATATTGTCGGTAGATGGGATCGTGCAAGAAGATCACCGAGCGGACGTCGAAATCGACGACCACGCCGACAATGGGAAAACGCTGCACACCCCGGTCGCTCTGCACGGCCAAGCTGTCGCCCACACCTAGCCCCAGTCGATTGGCCATTGGTTCATTGATGAGAATTCCCCCCGCCTCCACCGCGGCCCACGTGCTCTGCCAATCGCCCACGGCCTCGCGATAATTACGCTCTGCCCCGGCCAAATCTTCACTGAGCGCGGCAATTCGGATCGGCGTGCTGGAAGCCACCACCGCCGCGCCCGACGCCTCCATTGCCGCGGCAGCATCGAGATAGGCCACGCCATCGATCGTACGGTTGGTGGCCAATTGGGTAACACCGGGAAAATCAGCAAGACGTGTCAAAATCGCCGGATCAAGCGCAGTCGAGATCTGGCTGCTGCCAAGGGCCGGCGGGGAAATGAAAATGTCGGCCTGCAACACGTCCTCCAGCCACGCCTCTACCGTGGAGCGGAAGCTGCCAATCATGATGCCGACCCCAATGATCACGCTCACCGCAACCATGAGCGCGGCCACGGCAACGCCCGTGCGGCTGAGGGAGCGCACGATGGTGCGTGGGGCCATGCGGCTGAGGACGTTACCGGCCGTGCCTGCATTGTCGCGGGCAGCATTTAGCCACTGCACGCTGCCCATGAGCCAGAGCGTGAGCAATGGCGCGAGCAAGGCACCCCCGAGGATAACCGCAAAAAGCCCGGCAAAGGCGATAACCAAATTGAATTCGGGCACCAGTAACATGAGGCCAATCCCCAACAGGCCCACGGCCCCACCACTTACCCAGGGCAACAGCTGGCGGGTCCGATCTTCAATATCACTGCGTTGTAGCGCACCTGCCGGTTGCACATTGGTCGCTTCGAGCGCTGGCAGCGCGGCCCCCAACAGGGCAGCCAACACCCCAATCGTACCGCCCTTGATTAGCGTCAACGGCGGGATCTCGATTTCACGTACGGCAACAACAAAGAAGAGGTCGTTTACAGTTTGGGTGACCAGTTGCACAGCCCCGCGCCCCAACAGAATACCCAAGCCAAGCCCCAACAGCGTGCCAATGGTGCCCAGTACGCCCGCTTCCAGGATGATCAGCCCGTAAATCTCCCGACGCGTCATGCCCAGTGAACGCAGGGTACCCAACACCGGTCGCCGCTGGATCACACTGAAGGTAACTGTGTTGTAAATGAGAAACATTCCCACCACCAGCGCCAGCAGACTCAGCGCCGTGAGGTTGAGACTAAAGGCCGCGGTCATTTCGCTGACGGTGCCACTGCGGGCCGCGGCCGGTTCAATGCGCACGCTGGGCGGCAGTTGGCTGGCGAGCTGTGTCAACACGCTCTCACCATCGGCACCGGTCGGCACCAGCAGATCGATACGGTCGAGCTGTCCCACGCGCCCCAAAACTTCTTGCGCGGTGGCCACATCGGTAATGAGCAAGCCATCGAGTGCCCGGCGGCTGAGATCGTCGGTCGGCGACAACAGCCCCACAATCTCGAGTGATTGTACTTGGCCGTTTGCCTGCACCTCCACTTGCTCCCCCACGGCCAGCCCATAGCGTTCAGCAACGACCGTACTCATCAAGAGTGTGTTGGGCCGCACCATGAATGGCGTGAAATAATCATCAGTTCCCGTAGCCTGGGTGCCGTTGCCAAGATAGCTCCGGAACGGTGCTTCGGCAAAAGGGTCGATACCGAGCAGACGCATGGGCTGGGCATCGAGTTCGAGCGCGGTCACATAGCTCTCGACCACCGGTGCACTGGCTCGGTAGCCCACGTCGCGACGCAGCTGTGTATAGATCGATTCATCCAATCCGTTGGGGCCACCGAGGATCTGGTGGGTCGCCTTGCCGGTGACGGTCTCTGTGCCCAGGGTAAATGCGCGCGAGGCTGAACCATTGGCCAGATCGATGGCAACGATCATGGCTACCCCAATCGCCACGCCCAACACAAAGAAGAGCGACTGCAAGGGTCGCCGCCGCACGTGACGCCAGGCGAGCCTGAAATAGGTTTGCAGCGAGAAGATGCTCATGGATTGTTCACCAGTTTGCCGTGGACGAGATGCAACACACGGTCCGCCTGCTCTGCCACATCGGGGGCATGGGTCGCCATGAAGAGGGTCTTGCCAGTGTCTCGGGTCAGTTCCAACAACAGATCGAGCACCGTGTCACCCGTCTCTTCATCCAGGTTGCCGGTCGGTTCATCGGCCAGCACCAACAACGGATCATGGGCGAGCGCACGGGCGATTGCCACGCGCTGTTGTTCACCGCCACTCAATTTGTCGGGATAGGTTGCCAAACGATCACCCAACCCCACCCGTTCCAACAAGCTGACCGCGGGGGCAATGTCATTCTGCCCGGCCAATTCAAGGGGCAGCGTTACGTTCTCTTGCACGGTGAGGGTGGGGATCAAGTTGAAAAATTGGAAGATGATCCCAATGTTTCTGCGCCGGAAGAGGGTTCGCTGCCGTTCGGAAAGTGCGGTGAGCCGCACATCGTTGCTGCCGTCGTGAATGAGCACGTGGCCACTGCTCGGCGCATCGATGCCAGAGATGAGGTTGAGCAGCGTGCTTTTGCCACTGCCCGACTTCCCGAGCAGACAGACAAATTCTCCTTCGCGGAAGGATTGTGTCAATTCATCCAAGACCGTGCGCACCTGCCCGGCTTCGGTGTACGCTTTACTCAGCGCTTCCAGCCGGATGATCGACTGCCGCGCGGTGCCATTCTCGGTGCCATTTCCGGTGTCGTTTTCGATCTCATTGGGTGGCTGCTGTTCCACAGCGTCATTCTTCTCCATTTGGGTAGCAGAGGTTGCGGTTCCACTGGTTGAGACTGTCGTTGCCATGCTCTTATCCTATCCGCTGCCATCGATTATTATTGCGCAAAAAATCACAAGTGTCATCAGCATAGAGGAAAACAGTTCGTGGTTCTGTTGGTATGACGACAATTGTTCTGTCGCAGCATGGTCTGCTTGGTGTTCTGTCGCAGCATGGTCTGCTTGTTTGTTCTGTCGCAGCATGGTCTGCTTGGTGTTCTGTCACAGCATGGTCTGCTTGGTTGTTCTGTCGCAGCATGGTCTGCTTGGTTGTTCTGTCACAAAAGTAGGGTCGTGGTAAAATCAGACGCGATGAATCAAGCCAAGCGCTGCAGTCGGGCAAGTCAAAAGAAATGAGAGCACTTATGAAAGCTGATTTAGACCGCATTATGGCAGAACGCAACCTGGACGCACTGTTGGTTATGGGCGATGCCGGTGGCAACAAAGTCATGAATTATCTCACGGGGGGAGCATCACTCGAACACGCGCTGGTCGTCAAGCGACGCGGCGGCCCGCTGACGCTCATTCATGGATCGATGGAGCGGGATACCGCGGAGGCAACGGGGCTGCAACTGGTGGACCGGGATCAGCAGTACAATCGCTACGAGTTGCTCAACAAGCACAATGGGGACCGGCTGGCCGCGGAGGCCGACTACCTCAGCCAGGTCATCGCGGACCAGGGCTTGCAGGGGCGGCTCGGCATCTATGGGATGCAAGATGCGGGCGCAGCCTTTGCCCTGCTGAACAAAGTACAGGCGGAGGTGAGCGATGTGGAGTTGGTGGGTGAATATGAGGAATCGCTCTTTTCGGTGGCACGCGAGACAAAGGATCATGACGAGATCGCGGAGATGCAGGAAGCCGGCCGTTTGACGACGCTCATCATGGGCGAAACCCGCGACTTTCTGCAAGAGCATCGGGTGCAAGATGAAGTGTTAATGCGCGACGCCAAAAATCCGTTGACCATCGGCGACGTGCGTCAGTTCATTCACGCCCGCCTCAACCACTATGGCATGGCCGAAGATCACGATACCATCTTTGCCCAGGGTCGCGATGCAGGCGTGCCCCACAACAGCGGCGATAACAGCAAACCGATTAAACTTGGCGAGCCAATCGTCTTTGATTTCTTTCCAATGACGGAGCAGGGCTACTTTCACGACGTCACCCGCACCTGGTGCCTGGGCTATGCACCGCCAGCAGTACAGCAGCTCTGGGATGAATGCAAAGAGATCTTTGACCAGGTATTGGCCGCAATGAAAGTGGGCACGCCCTGTCGCGACTATCAGATCATGACCTGTGACTATTTTGAAGCCAAGGGCCACCCCACCGTGCGCAGCCATCCCGGATCTCACGAAGGCTATGTCCACAGCTTGGGCCACGGCCTGGGGTTGGATGTGCATGAAGAGCCGCGCCTCAGCCATGCCGCGGGCAATGAGACGCTGTTGCAGCCGGGTCACGTGGTGAGCGTGGAGCCAGGATTGTATTATCCGGAGCGGGGCATTGGCGTCCGGATTGAAGATACCGTGGCCTTTACCGAAGAAGGGGAGTTGATTAACCTAACCGACTTTCCCTATGATCTTGTAATTCCAATCGACTCGTAATCAATCGACTCGTAATCTTGATAGCGGGGAAGCGCGATGGCGTGGCGCAACGAGGCCCTCTCGCCACCGCGCGTCAACGCTAGCAAACAACAACGGGGCGAGGAAGATTCCTCGCCCCGCTCTTTTGCTCGATAAGCCTTTGGGTTATTCTTCGGTTGCGTCGACAGCGGATTGAGTCACTTCCAAGCTGTAGACTCCTTCGCCATCATCCCCTTGCGTGGCAACTTCCAGGATCAGGGTGAGATCTGCCGGAATTTCCAGCTCGAGAATGGCAGAATTGACCGTCTCCTCGGCGCCCTCGTCAACCGGGGCATCATCGTTGGCGAGCAAAGTGTTTTCGCCGGTATCCAAAATGCTCAGGATCGTGTCCAGCTCACCGGCATCGTCGCCAAGACGCAGATCGATCACATCACCAGCTTGTACCTCCAGCGTGTACCGAACACGAGTCTTGGCGGCAATGGTATCGGAGACAATTTCCCCAATGGCAATTGAACCCGCGTCGACAATTTCCACAGTCGTCTCGGCATCCAGATAGTCGATGGCGGCCTCGAAGATGGGATCACCGTCGCTAAAGAGCGTCTCTTCATCAACAGGCACATCGACGGTGGGTGGAACGCCCTTGCCTTCAATGTGGATCTCGCCGTTCATGTCCACGGCACGGCCCACGGTAAAGCGGAAGCGTTCGTTTTCCGGCATGAGAAAATCTTCAACACTGCCGCCCAGGCCAGCGGTGGGATATTGCCCCACAATCGCGGCCCGGTCTTCAATGGTCATATCATAGGAGAAGAACTCACAGGCGCTGTTACAGTTGGGGCCGATCAACACGGCAACTTCGCCGCGATAGCGCAAATCCTCAGCGGGCAGGTAGTAGCGGTCGATGCCCCGCTCGTCAAAATAAAACTCACCGCTCTCTTTGTCATAGCGCCCCGTGTTGCCCAGTTCCAACGGCTCGTCAAAGAAGTAGGCTGCCATCTGATCAGCCAGGAAACCACTGCCCCCACCATTCTGACGCATATCAATGATCAAGCCCGGCACCTGATTTTGGTTGAGCGCCCGAATCATGCGCTCCCAAAGCTGAATGCTCAGCAGGTCATTGTCGGCAAAGCCATAAATCTTGACATAGCCGTAGCCCTCATCGAGCAAGCGGTATTCAACCGGCAACTCGAAGCCAGTCAACCCAACGTTGAAGGAAGAAAAGCTAAAGCTCTCGCGTTCTGGGATCGCTTCGAGCGTTGCGGTCTCTTCGTCGCCACCGGGGTTGCGGAACGTCACCTCGACCTCTTCACCCACGGTAAAGCGCGTTGCATAGCGCATCTGTTGCAGCCGTTCGAAGTGGTCGGTGCTAAAGGGCGCGGACCAAGCCACGGCTGCGGAGATTGCGTCGGCAATTGGTTGGCCGTTGATGGCAATGATCTCGGTGCCCACTTCCATGCCTGCTTCGGCAGCGGGGCTATCCTCCAACAGAAAATTGACGATGGTCCGGCCATCGTCCAACTCGCGCACGGCAATGCCAAGCCCACCGCCAGTTTCAAACTGAAAATCTTCGACAATGAACGGTCCACTCACATGGCCGTCGGGGATCGACCAGGCAAAGTCGCTCAACGCCTGGCGATAGGCTGCCACATCCTCATCCGCTTCGGCTTCGACAAAGCGCGGGCGGAACTCTTCAATTTTGGCATCCCAGTCGATCCCTTTGTACTCGGAGAAGGCGTATTCGGTACGCATCTTCTCGATCATGGCGTCAAATGCCTCGCTGTACGGCAATTCGGAAAAATCGGCCAAGGCAACACCCGCCGGCTCAATCAGGTCGATCTCCGGCTCGGCAGAGCGATCAAAGGTAAAGGGATCGGTGTCGAGATCCACCACCGTGTACCCCTGCGGCAACCCCACAATGGGATCATCCTCGGTAAAGAGCAGGCCATCTTCACCAAACCCGCTGGGGAACCCCTGCTCCTCATTCGGCGCATAGACGAGGAATTTACCGCCGATGATCTCGCGGCGGGTGGAGACATCTTCACTGACTCTGGTGGAGGCATAGGCCGTGGACCAACCGCCGCCGTAGAGGTCGCGCTCTTCCAGGAAAGGGTCGCCAAAGATGTTGGTCCAATAGGCCACGGCGTAGACCATTACGCCCGTATCCTCTTCGCCATCATTATCAACATCGCGCAGCGTGGCCTGTGGCTCAATGGGCAGCGCGACGGTATATGAGAAGGGCGATGTGTAAAAGTCGGTGGTAATCTGGCCAAGTGTTTGGGATTCAGGCGGCAGGATGAAGTTTTCGTTGCGGTCGACAAAGCCAGCCTGATCTTCCAGAATTACCATGGGCGCGGCCACACCCACCGTAAAGAACGAGTTGGTGTACGTCACCTCCCCGTGCACCGCCACCGGGCCACCCTCATCGTTTACAATTTCGGCAGGGGGAAAAGGGTTCTCATCCTGGGCCAACGCAAGGTTGGCCGGTGCCAGCAGACTGACACAGATGGCAAATGTCAGTAAAAATTGCAATGAGAATTTGCTTTTGTACATCGATGTACTCCTGTACTCTGAAACGAACATTCAAATTGATCGCTCTTTGGGTTGTTGCAGTTCAAACTCAACAACATCATCCAAAATCTGTTGCAGGTTGTGCCGGGGCTCCCACTGCACCGCCTGGCGAATCTTGGTGGTGTCGGGCACGCGCCGGCGCATATCTTCAAAGCCGGGTGCGTAGGCATCATTATAGGCAATATACTTGATAGTCGAGGCGGTATCGGTACGCTCTACCACGGTTTGCGCCAGTTGGTTGATGGTAACCTCTTCACTACTGCCAATGTTGTAGACCTCGCCACTCGTCTTTTCGGGTGCATCCAGCAACAGCTGCAAAGCCTGCACGGTATCGGCGACGTGACAGAAACAGCGGCTCTGCTCCCCATCCCCATAGACGGTAATGGGTTCGTGGCTCAATGCCTGGCGCACAAAGCGCGGCACCACCATGCCGTAGCGTCCGGTTTGCCCCGGTCCAACAGTATTAAAGAAACGCATGATGGTCACGGGCAAGCCATGCTCCTTGTGCGCGGCCAACCCCAGGAACTCATCGAGCAATTTGCTGGTGGCGTAGGACCAACGGCTGCGGCTCGACGAGCCGAGCAACAGATCATCCTCCTCGTTAAAGGGAATCCGCACCCCCTTCCCATAAACTTCGCTGGTGCTGGCAATCAACGTGCGACAACGATAGCGCCGTGCCGCGGCCAACACGGCATGGGTGCCCAACACGTTGGTCTCAATGGTTTCGGTCGGTTTCTCCACCACCAGTTGCACACCGACGGCCGCGGCCAAGTGAACAATCGCATCAGCCTGGCTGGCCAAACGGTCCAACACCAGCGCGTTGTCCAGTGTGTCAATGGCAAACGAGAAACGCTGGTTGGGCAGAAAAGGCCGGATATTCTCGAAACTGCCAGTGGTCATGTTGTCGAGAATGGCAACACTGTCACCGCGTGCGAGTAGTTGTTTGGTCAGGTGGCTGCCGATAAAGCCAGCCCCACCAGTAATCAGTATGTGCATGGCAGATCCTTTGGATGCAGATTATCGTTGATCGCTCATCAGTCGTGGCTTGCACTATTATACACGTTCTGGGAAGCGATCGAAATCTACACAGAGATCTGGGATGGCACCGGCGTTGGTGCAAGTGTGCTGATACCGTACCGACAGATAGTTAGCGCCAGATGAAGCATAGATGATAAAATAGGCACATGGAACTTTCACCGCCCCGCCTCGATGCCATGCAGTTTGATCTCACTGTCTATCGCACGGAAGATGGCTACTTTGTGCGCGTGCTCGATTCACCGGCTGGCGATACCGTTGAAGCGTTTCAACAACCCCTGCTTGCGCGCGAGATCGAGGGCTTGCGCCAAGCCATCGCCGCGCTGGACACGGGCGACGAGGCGGCATGGCAGGCCACCCGTCAGATCATTCAGGACCTGGGAGAGCGGCTCTTCCGGGCGCTCTTTCCCAAGAGTCTCTACGCGCTGCTCAAGAGCAGCTATCGCATGGCCTATCAAAACCGTGCACAGCTGCGCATTCGTCTGCGCTTGGCCGAAGCACCCGAACTGATCTCCCTGCCGTGGGAATACATCTATGACGGAGAGCGAGACGAATTTCCCATTCTCTCGCACCACTCACCGTTGATTCGTTACACCGATCTGATGCACCACATTCCGCCGCTGAAGGTGGATCTGCCCTTGCAGATGTTGGTGCTAATCGCTGCGCCCGCGGGCTATCCCGCCATCAATCGAACAAAACTGTGGCACACGCTGATCGACTCACTCGACTACCTGGCGCTGGAACAGCGGCTGCGTGTCGAACAGCTGCAAAAGCCAACGCTCTTTAATCTGCAACGCCGCCTGCGTGAGCGCGACTGTCACATTTTGCAGATCATTAGCTATGGCAGCTATGACGAGTACACCGAAGATGGCATCATTATGCTGGAAGATGAGATGGGACGCAGCCGCCCGGTAAGTGGCCAACATTTGGGGGCACTGCTGCGCGATCACTTTCCACTGCGCCTCGTCGCGCTGAACACGCTGGATCAACTGCGCCCCACCCGACCGAGCCCACCGTTGGCCGCGGGGCAGAGCTTGATCCGACGTGGAGTGCCGGCAGTGGTGGCGGTACAGTCGGCCCTCGATATGCACAGCACCCGCGTCTTTGCTCAACAGTTTTACACCCAGATCGCAGATTTCATCCCCGTGGATATGGCGCTGACGGAGACGCGGCGGGCACTGGAAGCAACGTCGGCAAGCGCGGCTTGGGGCTTGCCTGCGCTCCTCACCCGCACCCCCGACGGCGTCCTCTTTCGCGATCCGACCACCGTCACCCCCAGAGCAACGGCCACCGCCAGCAGACTACGCGATTTTCATCCGTTTAGGCATCGCACGTCAACAACACGTGATGGTGACAATACGTGATGGTGGCAATACGTGATGGTGACAATACGTGATTGACAGTGCGGTTGGCTTGAAAACGGTAGGTTTCCCGCTTGCCGGAACTACTCTTTTCAAACAGAGCCCACTTTCGATTCTGTCTGATTCGGAGAGTGCGTGACAATGGACACCAGCGGGCCAAGCCCTGCACGGCGGCTCTACAATTTCTGACGCTCAATCAATGGCTGAACAACAGCTGTTCTGTAAGAACATTACCTAGAGGAGAATCTCATGGCAAATGCCAACATTGGTCTCATTGGCCTGGCTGTAATGGGCCAGAATCTGGTCCTCAACATGGAGCGCAACGGCTACACCGTTGCCGTCTATAACCGCACAACCGCAACCATGGAAGAATTTGTCGCCGACCACCCCGGCAAAAAGCTCGTCGCCACCAAAACACTGGAAGAGTTCGTCCAAAGTCTGGAACGGCCCCGCAAAATCATGATCATGGTCAAGGCTGGCAAGCCGGTCGATGCCGTCATCGATAGCCTGCTGCCATTGATCGACGCGGGGGACCTGTTGATCGACGGTGGCAACAGCTACTTTGAAGATACCGACCGCCGCAGCAAAGAGGTGACCGAAAAGGGCTATCTCTACATGGGCACGGGGGTCAGCGGTGGCGAGGAAGGCGCGCTGTGGGGGCCGAGCATCATGCCCGGTGGCCCCGAAGAATCGTGGCAACTGATGCAGCCACTGCTGGAAGCCATTGCCGCCAAGGCCGAAGAAGATGGCAAGCCCTGTGTGGCCTACATTGGGCCACGCGGCGCGGGCCACTACGTAAAGATGGTGCACAACGGCATTGAATATGGGGACATGCAGCTCATTGCCGAAGCGTACGATATTTTGCAACGGGCGCTCGGCCTGGAAGCCGCCGAACTCGCTGACATTTTTGGCGAGTGGGACAAGGGCGAACTGGACAGCTTCCTGATTGAGATTACAGCCAAGATCTTCCGCCGCATCGATGAAGAGAGTGACCGCCCGTTGGTCGATCTGGTGCTCGACAAGGCCGCGCAGAAAGGCACGGGCAAGTGGACAAGCCAAGACGCATTCAACGTGGGCGCGCCAATTCCCACCATCAACAGCGCGGTGGTCGGACGCATCATCTCCTCGCTAAAGGACGAACGAGTCGCCGCGTCGAAGGTGTTGCCGGGGCCAGAGCAGAGCCGGTATGAGGGTGACAAGGCCGCGCTCATCGACGCGGTGCGACAGGCGCTCTACGCCAGCAAGATCAGCGCCTATGCGCAAGGGATGGCCCTGCTGGGCATGGTGAGCAAAGAGTATGACTACGAGCTGAACCTGGCCGAAGTGGCTGCGATTTGGCGGGCGGGCTGTATCATCCGTGCCCGCTTCCTCAACCGCATTACCGCTGCGTTTGAGCGCGATACGGAGCTACCCAACCTTCTCCTCGACGAAGAGTTGGGCCAGTCGGTGAAAGAACGGCTGCCCGCGTGGCGGCACGTTGTCCAGACGGCAGTGGGCCTGGGCATTCCGGTGCCAGCTTTCAGCGCCAGCCTCGCCTACTACGACAGCTATCGCAGCGAACGGTTGCCCGCCAATCTCATTCAGGCTCAGCGCGACTTCTTTGGTGCCCACACCTACGAACGGGTTGATCGTGAGGGTATCTTCCACTCCGCGTGGGAATGATGCAACAATATTAACCAGTGCTTGTGCCGGGAGCGGCAGCGGCGACGCAGTGGTGCGCCCGACCCAAGCACGCTCAACCAGAATCCAACAGCCGAAGCCATGAATCCATCTTTTGCAGCGGTCGATCAACTGTTGCGGCGATGCGTCCCCGATCGGACACCCGCGGCCCAGCTCGTTGTGCGCTGGCACGGGGAACTGCAACTGCAAACCGCCCACGGCTGGTTTGATCCCGACCAGCGGGCACGCGCCATTGATTTGAACACCCGCTTTGATCTCGCATCGCTAACAAAGCTCTTCGTCACCACCGCGTTGATGCGGCTGGTTGAAGCGGAGAAGGTTGCGCTCGATCAACCGGTCTGCCAAGTTTTGCCCGAGTTTACGGGCCAGCGTCCCATCCGACCCTATGAGGATCCCCTGCAAACGGGCGGTTTCGTGAGCGTGGCGGCAACGGAAGAGCGCAATGGCGACACGGTAGATGCAAGCGCCGTTACCTTTCGCCACCTGCTCACCCACAGCGCAGGCTTGCCCGCGTGGCGGCCCCTCTTTCAACAAGCAGACGCCGCGGCCGCACGCCAAATGGCGTGCGAAACCTTCTTTTCCGCGCCAGCCGGCCAGCAGGTCGTCTACAGCGATATTGGATTGATTCTGCTGGGCCTGGCAGTGGAGCGGCTCAGTGACCAGCCGTTGGCGGCAGCCGTGACAGAGCTCGTGTGCCAACCGCTCGGTTTGACGCGGACAGGCTATCTGCCCATTGGCCACGGCGCTTGTGACCCCGCAACGATCGCGCCCACCGAAGCGTGCCGCTGGCGGCAACGGCGGGTGGTGGCCGAGGTGCACGACGAGAACGCGGCCCGCCTGGGTGGCGTTGCTGGTCACGCGGGTCTCTTTGCCACAGCCACGGATGTGGCCCGCTTTGGGCAGCTTTTTCTCGATGGGGGAGATCCCTTGTTACAGCCATCCACCGTCGATGCCATGAGCAGGGAACAGGTGCGGGATGACCAGATCTCGCGCGGGTTGGGTTTCCTGCGTTGGTCTCCCGAACCGACAGCCAGCAGCCATCCCTTTGGCAAGCGGGCTTTTGGCCACACCGGTTTTACGGGCACATCACTCTGGATCGATCCCGATCGCGCGCTGGTGGTGGCGCTCTTAACCAACGAGGTCTATCACGGGCGACACGAGCGGCAGATTGCGCCGCTGCGGGTGGCCATCCACGAGGCCGTGATCGCGGCCGTGGATCAAGCGGACTGATGGCAGAGGGTTCTATCAAGACGAGCAAAAAAGCGCACGGGCAACGTTGTCCCGTGCGCTTTTGTCATGGCAAGACCTCATTCAGCCATTTTGGATTGTGGGCTTGAATCCCGCTTCTAACAGCGAGAAGCCGCGTCAGCGGCTGGTGATTCAGCGGTTGAGTGCGTTGCACCGACCGGCGGCGCGTCGAAGCGTACATTCACTTGCTATCGGTGCATTGTACTCCCTTGTTCGACGGGTACGGAACCTCGTGGCACACGACATTTACGGCAACTGGTAGAAATCTGTGTCGATCATCTCATCATCTGGATCATCATCGGCAAAAAGATCGTCTTCCACATAGATGAACAGATCGCGCAGGTGGGGAATGCGGCGGAAACCTTCGGCTTCGTTCTCCGCGAGGTGGAGCAGTTCCAGGGCAGTTCGGATCTCTTTGAGCCTGCGGCCCGGTGCCAATGCAATGGCACTGGCAATCACGCGACCGCTGCCCCCTTCATAGATCACAATTTCGCCCCAGGGTGTATCGATATCGCGCCGAAACTGGCGCAGAAGACCGAGCAGGGAATCAAAGTAGGCGGGGGGGTTTACAGAAAGAACAACCTGGCCATCGCGCACCTGATTGTGCTTGATGGCTCGTTGCGAGACGGTGGCCAGCGGTTGGTAGATCTGAAG
This sequence comes from Caldilineaceae bacterium, assembly GCA_965228585.1. GTDB lineage: Bacteria > Chloroflexota > Anaerolineae > Caldilineales > Caldilineaceae > JAHBVH01. Next base: position 484,652 of record CBDDHX010000009.1, on the reverse strand, counting down.
GCCATTCTTGGTGACTTCCATCCAATTCAGGCCACTGGTTGGGGTGGCATTGAGGGAAGTCAGGAGCCATCGTTGCAGCAACCCCTGCCAACCACGGGCACCGGCATTGGTCAGCGGCAGTGGCAACCCGTGGTCATTTGGATCCGCGGCAGATTGCGCCGTCTGTGATCGACGCCAAAAGAAGAGAGCGCCCAGACAGCCGCGCGATTTCTTCGGCCCAACTGGGGCGACGGGAGCGGTCGCTGCATCGGGTATGGCAGCCATCAATCCCTTATCAGCATTCTCACCCGCTTGGTGGGCCCTTTGCAATGCAGCGTCGTCAACATCCTTTTGCACAGTTTCGCTCTTCGGGGCGCTCGATCCATTGAGCCAACGCGAGAGCCAACCCCAAAAGCCACCCGTCAAATCTGGCGCAGTGGTGGGTACCGATTTTTTTGGTTGGCCGGGTTTGCGCTCTTCTTCCAACGCGATCAGATCACTGCGCAATTTACGTGCGCGAGTGAGCTTGGTCTGGCGGATCAGATTGCGTTTGCGGAGCCCTTCGATAAAGTTGCCGGCGTCAACCAGTGCTTGGGCGGGTGAGTGACGGGCAATTTCTGCAATTTCAAATGCCTTGGCCGCGTATTCAGGCGGAATGGCCCAGTTGGTCGAATCTTGTTCGGCGCGCAGCAAGCGAATTTTTTGACGCGCCTGTTGCTCCTGCTCTGCTGAAAAACTCATGGGTAGGGTGTCTGCTCTTCTCGATCGCAGTGGCTCTGGTGCACCAGCCACGATTCAGCCTGCGCTGCCACACAGTCGACCTACATCTACTCGAATTCTACTCGGATGGAATGGTCAGTTCCCAACCGACAACAATCACATTGGGGTTGCGGCTCAGTTGGGGATACTTCTGCACGTTGGCATTGACCAGGCTGTTGACGCTAATCTGGTACTTTTGTGCAATCAGTGCCAGGCTTTCGCCCCGTTGCACCTCGTGTGCGTTGGCCACATTGGCCGCGCTCACGGGTGCTTCGGGCGTGGCCGCGCCCACGGCACCATCCGACAGTGCACCGTCGCTGGTCGTTGCGGCTGGTGCCGGAAGCGTGGGGTTGCTCTTATCCAACGAGCGCTCGGGCCAAGCGCCTTCGCCATAAACAGGATACGGATTTTCCATGGCGTAGTAGCCGCCGCCAGTCAGGCCACGGGCGGCAGTGCCATTGACGGTGAGGGCAACGCTCGACTGAAAGCCATCCATGCTGCAGACCAGCCGCCACTCTTCGTTGCTCTTGAAGCGCCAGCCATTGAGCGGACCAGAAACAGCCGCCACATCACAGGTTACGCCCTGGGGAATATCGCGGCGCGACATCACACGTTCATTATCAGAGTAGCGGCCGGTTGGGTTGTACTGCTGCTGCAAATGGCCCATCCAAAGTTCCAGCGCATTATCTTTCAGTGGGAATGAGACCGGCTCTTCTTCATCTGGCATGGGTGCGGTGGTTGTGTCACCAGCGGGGCCTTGCGGGCCGGTGGCCCCAGCGCCCAAGCCCAGGCCAGCACCGGCATTGTAAATGGGCCCGGGCGCGGAGAGACGCACCAACGAGCCCGAAACGCGATCGATCTCGCGCGCCATGCGCGTGCGGGGCAAGGTATCCAATACTTGACTAAAGATCCAATCACCGGTAATCACAGCGACACAGCCAATGAGGAATGCCAGACTGGCAAGCACGATCGTCACCCGAACAACAACAAAGATATTCCACTCTTTGATCGTGCCGATCACCATGGGGGTGATCCGGAAGAAATAGAGGTATACAATGGAGAGCGCGACGATGACGTAGAATGCGCCCGCTAGCCAGCCCAATGTATCGGTGACATACCCAGACATTTACAAACTCCTCCAACTACCGCAATACATCAAGCGCCATCTCCCCTTGAATAGCGTGGTGGTGCGGGGGCAGGACGTGACACAGAGCGAGCAGGTTATTGCTGTACCCACCAACCTGCTCGCGCAGCAGTGGGATTGGAAAATAGTGAACGCCAGTCCTGACAGTCAAAGCCCAGCGTGGTGTTAAACGTTCGACAGCGCTCGTTGATGGGCCAACGCTGGTCAAAGGCCATCAATCCGGCCTGTGGTGGCTCAACCAGAAATAGCTCCTGCGTCTTGAGCAGGCCCGCAATCTTGGTATCGGTTGGACCATAGCCAGTGAAGATGGGAATGATCTCTATTTCTTCAAATAGCGTATCGCTGGTTGGCAACACGCTTTGCGCCGCAACATCTTTTTCCTGATCTTCGGCATCTGTTGTGAAACGAGCGCCAGCAATATCACCATCGTCGATGTTGTGAAAGACATTCCACAGCACCAGCACCCCTTTGCCTTGCAGATTGGCCAGGCGCCGCCGTTGGGCCATACGCTCGGCCAACCAGTAGAGATCTTGCCGCCGCACAGTCTCTAAAAATTCCATGTCGATGGCAATGCCATCCAAGCCAAACGCCGTGAGTTCATCGACCACGGTATAGGCGAGCCGGAAATCGCTGCCCACGTCGATAATCGCGAGACCCTCATTGTAATGCATGCTGGTCAACAGCTCTCGTGCTTCCTTGACACCAAAGCGTCCCTCCAACCGCGGAATGGCAACGGGGATGGGATCAGTTTGACTGAACTGGCCCACGGCACGCTGCCAATCAAGTGTGGCCTGCACCAACTCGTCAGTCTGGCAACCCTGGCCCAGGGTGCCAACGCCATGACAAGGCATTCCCCAGACCGCGCTGTAGTGTGCACCCACCTGGTAGCCTTGGCCTGGAAAGGGGTAGAACCCAAAACGAAAGTAGGCCCACAATGTTCGCGGGTGAATCTCTTCATCGGCCATCCAAACCGCCAGTGCCGTACCGCTGCTACAGACAAAGGCAGGGATCAAAAAGGCGAGGACAATGCTCGCCCAGTGCACCCGCCGTTGTTGGCCCGACCGCTGCCAAACCTGCTGTGAGCGGTGCAGCAGTCGGTGAACAAAAAGGCTGGTCTTGTGTAGTCCAGTGGCGGCCCACTGCGGCCGCAGGAATAGCGTAATGCCCAAGGCCAGAAGCAGCAACGCAGCGGAGAGTTCACGCACGAGCAACAGATTGCCCAGATAGCCAACCCCGACCACCTGTTGCCCTGCTGAATCTGCCGCACAAAATTTGCAGTAGGTAATTGCCGAGCGGGCAAAAAAGAGATCATTACGCACCCGGCCCCGTTCGGTGTGGTGGATCTCCCAATGCACGTGGGGGCCAAAGCTCGTCATGCCGGTCCAGCCCACACGCCCCAGCGGTGTCCAGACATTGACCCGGTCACCGGTGCGCACCCGGATTGAACCGCCACCCTCGTCGATCATGTGAGCGTAGAGGCTTACGTAACCATCTTCATGATCGATTAACGCCCAACAGCCATAACCACCAGCGTTATTGCACCCCGCATAGCTGACTGTGCCCGCGGCCATGGGAAAAATAAACGCACCGTGGGCGGCGCTAATGTCCCACGCATAAACCGACCCGCGGCGCAGGTGATCATCTTCGTCAGACGAAAGTAGACCGCCAGAGACCGGTGCAATCCACCGGCCGTCGCGGGAGAGGATGCGGCCGCTGAGGGAAGGACCCCACTGTGCGTGGGCCGCTCCCGGCATCAACACCAACGCAAGCAATACACTGATGGTGAGCAAGACCAAATATTTACTGATTGTATGGCTTTGAAATGTGTAATGCCGCCCCGATTTTTTCTGCGACCTTTTTGCATGTTGCCTCAACCCGGCCCGCACAAACAAAGCAGCATGGTAAGAGTCATGCATAGGTTTGTTTTTACACAAGGGAATATGTTTGCAGACACAATACCTTACAACCCCTCGGCCTGCAAATCAAGGCTGTACCTTACGCCAATCGCAAAGTAACCATCCTGCCGACGCCAATGAGCGACCATCGCAGCTCGCGATGCTCTGAGCGCCAGAGAGAGCAGACGATGAATTCAGTCACGGTGCATCGGTGTTCCGTTTTCTATGCTGCAAGGGTACTGGCACCATCGGTTGCCCGAGCCACGCAAGCTGCCGCAACGCAGATTCAGGGTAGAACGTAAGTATACCAGTTCTCTCTGTGTAGGCAAAGCAACACACTGTTCTGCAACAGATGACGTAGCCCAATCAGGGCGGCAATAGATGACGTAGCCCCATCAGGGCGGCAACACCGACGCACCTCACGCAACGCCAGCAGCGACCACTACACAACCAACGCCATCCCGTCGGCTCCGCTGTCGGCAGCGCCCCGCCGCTCGCCAGTTTCAGGGTCAACTGTAACGGCATGCACCAGCGCGAAGCCACCGTGGCTGTACGGAATCAATTCGACCGGGTGCTTCCGGGCGATCTCGTCCCGTACATAGCTGGGAATACGGGCATGACAGCGAATGGTATTGAGTTGGCAGTCGAAGCGGGGGGCATGGACGGCTGCTTCGATGCTCATGCCAAAGTCCAAGACATTCAACATTACGAGCAGGTTAGAAGTGATGATACGGGTGGCACCCGGCGAGCCCAGCACGAGCAGTGGCTTGCCTGCTTTGGAAACGATGGTGGGGCACATGCCGGTGGTGCGGCCCTTGCCCGGCGCTATCGAATTGGGGTGGCCGGGCAGCGGATGGAAGTTGATCATCGAATTGTTGTACATGAATCCCAGGCCGGGTGTAATAACGCCGGAAGAAGCACCCAACGAGTGGGTCAGCGCCACACAGTTGCCCTCCCCATCAACCACGCTGACGTGGGTGGTGTCGGGGGTGCCCGTGATGACAAAGTCGGCGTCGATGGGTTTGCCCGCGTCGATGTGTGCCCGCCATTCAGCAGCCCGCTCTTTGTCGATCATCCACGCCACCGGCACATCCTGAAAATTTGGATCGGCCATGTGCCGATTACGATCGGCAAACGCAGCCTTCATGGCCATGGCGACGAGGTAAATGTATTCGGGTGAGTTGTGTTCGTACGCCGCGAGGTCATAGCCTTCCAAAATGTTGAGAATGGCGATCAACGTGGGGCCGCCGTGGGGCGCGGTGGTACTTTTGATCTCGTAGCCACGATAGGTGCCAGAGACCGCCATTGCTTCGCGCATCTGATAGGTGGCCAAATCATCCGCGGTGACAAAGCTGCCATTTGCGGCCAGGTCGCTGCTAATCCGCGCGCCCAACTCGCCGGTGTAGAAATCTTCGGCGCCGTGGGTCCCCAAATGGCGCAGTGTGTTGGCATAATCGGGGTTGCGCAAGGTATCGCCCAAGCCGTAGGGAGAGCCATCATCCTGTAGATAGATGCGGCTTGCTTCAGGGTTCATGCGGATGTAGTCGATCATTTCGGTGGCTTCGGGGTATTTGGCCTTGCGCAACCAGCGTGTGCCGAGCCGATCCAGCACGGTAAAGCCCTCTTCGGCAATGCGGGCGGCGGGTGCAACGGCTGCGGCCAGATCGATCGTTCCCCAACGCTCTAACATGGCAGCGATGGTCTTTAGCCAGCCGGGGGTACAGATGGCGGTATAGCCGGCCACGTTGACTCGCCCCTGTAAAAAGTAACCCCAACCATCGGGATTGGGGCCGATCATGCGGTCCACCCACATCTCCTCTTGCACCTTGGCCCCGGCCAGGGCTGGGCCGTCAATTGCGGTAAATTGCTGATCCTGGGCCGAATAGTAACTCAACAGCGCGTAGCCGCCGATCCCACACATCTGTGGATCGAGAATGCCCTGCACAAATGCACAGGTGACGGCAGCATCAACGGCATTGCCGCCGCGCATGAGAACTTTGGCCCCTTCTTCAACAGCCAGGGGCTGCGGGGCGACAATTGCATTGCGCGGGGTGGCATTGCGAGGGGTGGTGTGGAGAGTCGATGACGTAGTTGTGGACATGGCAGAATCCTTTATTGTGCATGTGTGCAGTTCATAAAGTTTGTGCTATTGTACTTGAAAGTAGCGATTGTTGCACGCAGTCGAATCTCAGAATAGCCTCTTGGCACAGAGTGGAAAGGCAACAGGTGGAAAGGCAACAGGTGGAAAGGCAACAGATGAAACCCCAATGGCTAACGTGGGCACAACAGATTCAGGCCATTGCCCAAAATGGCTTAACCTATAGCGAAAACCCTTACGACCTTGAACGCTACCAACAGTTGCAAGCCATCGCGGCTGAGATCCTCACCAATTACACGGGGATCGACAATGCTCGTTGGCTGGCGCTATGGCAAGGGGAATCGGGCTATGCCACCCCCAAGGTAGATGTGCGCGGCGCGGTCTTTCGGGATGGGAAAGTGCTGTTGGTGCAGGAACGATCCGATGGCGGTTGGACGTTGCCCGGTGGCTGGGCCGATGTGGGCGACTCACCCGCCACCGCGGTCGTGCGCGAGATTCGCGAGGAGGCTGGCTTCGAGACAGAGGCAACCAAATTGCTCGCCGTCTATGACCGCGATGCGCCCCACCACGGTCATCCCCCACTAGCGCATCACGTCTACAAACTCTTTTTTCGCTGTGAAATCACCGGCGGTGCTCCGAGTGTCAGCCTGGAAACAGCAGCCGTGGCCTTCTTTGCCCGGGAGCAGATCCCGACGTTGTCACTCACACGCGTGGTGCCCAGCCAGATCGAGCGACTCTTCGACCATCTGGACAACCCGCACTTGCCAACTGAGTTTGATTGAGAAGGGATGGTGGCGGGCAGCACACTGCACGGTGCACTGTTTCGTTGGCACCAGAGCCCATCGATGCTAATGCCGATCAATGATCACGTAAAGGAGATTTTCATGCTGCATCTGCTTCAACGATTGCAACTGCTTCACCTCTCTGTGCTCTTGCTGCTACTGCTGGTTGTCGCGGGCTGCCGTCCTGCCGACCGGCTGGCCCGTCACTGGCTGGAATATCATCGGGCGGAGCACCATGCCGACGGACCGCGGCAGGATCCACAAAGTGCCACCATCGACCTCTATCACTTTAGCGATTACCACAGCCACGCATTGCCAGCGTTTGCCGAGGGCGAAGCCAACCGCGGCGGCATTGCACAGCTCATTGGTCTGTTGAAATCGGCCAAGGCTGACAACCCGGATGCGCTGATCTTCAGCGGCGGCGACATGATGAACCTCAACAACCCCATTTGGTCCGATCTCTACACCTGCACAGAGTGGAGTTGGTTCAACGGATTGCTCGATGGCATGGCGTTGGGAAATCACGAGCTGGATTATGGACCAGCGCACTTTACAGCGTGTGCCAACAGCATCGTCTACCCCATCCTCAGCAGCGGGTTGATCTACAGCGAGACAGTCACGGCGGTTTTGCCCGAATATTGGGTCTATCCAGTGGCCGGCGCGCGCGTCGGTGTCTTTGCTGTGGCCGGGGAAGATTACCCACGCATTGTGCAGCCGGATCTGCTGCCAGCAGGAACCCGTTGGCGCACCGGCGCGGAAAAACTGGCGCGTGTGGCTGAGATCGTCGACCTGTTGCAACATGAGGAAGACGCGGACATCATCATCTCGATTGGTCACCAGAGCCGTGCAGAAGATGAAGCGATGGCCCAAAGCGTGCCTGGTATTGATCTGATCCTGGGCACGCACAGCCACCTCAAGGTGCCGCTGACGCAGATCGAGGGCACCGAGACGTACTACATTTCGCCTTTTCAATACCTGGGCTACGTGAGTCACGTTGAACTACAGGTGGTGGCAGGGGAGCTTGTCGATGTGGCGGGGGAACTGATCGCCATCAATGCGACCACACCGGCGGATGCGCTGCTGGCCGCCAAAGTGGCGAGCATGCAAGCGACGCTGGAGGAGAGACACCCCGAACGGTTTGAGGTGTTGGGCGAAGCAGCCACGCTCATCGACAACAGTGATATCAACCTGGGTGAAACGGGGATCGGCAACTTTGTCACCGATTTGGCGCGCGAGGCCGTGGAGGCACATCTCTTTTTGAGCACAAGCAGCAGTTTCCGGGCAGCTTTGCCACCGGGACCAATTACGCGGGAAGATTACCTCACCGCGCTGCCCTATGCCAATACCATTGTGACGGCGGAGATGACCGGGGCCGAACTCGCGCAGCTTTTGGCGCTGAGCGCAAGCAAACGAGGTAGCGACGCCTTCAGCCAGATCAGCGGCGTACGCTTTACACTAAAGAGCAGCGACAACAGCATCAGCGATATCGAAGTAATTGACGATCCCTCTGATCCCGCCGCAATCTACAGTGCCATTGATCCAGAGGCTACTTATCGGGTGGCCACAACCAATTTCCAGGCCCTAATTGCCGCTGATTACAAAGAGCTTTTTGCCGCCGCGGAAAATGTGACCAACACCGAAATAGAGATCAACGAACTGGTCCTTGAATACATTCGAGAGAATAGTCCCATCAGAGCCAGCACCGATGGACGCATTACGCTCACGGATTAACAGAACCAGCATTGTTCACAACACACCTGTGCCCGCCCCGGTTCTGGGGCGGGCACAGGTAGCGTCATCCTTTTCGCAACTCCCGTAGCGTGTGGTCAGTCTGCAATTAAGGTGGACTGTTTACCATCGGCAATCTCTTCAGCGGCCAAACCGTCGTCACCGCTCTCTTCATCGACGCTCTCGGTCAACGTTTCTAACCCGGCCAAGAGCTGTGCATCACCGCTCTCCAATAGCTCTGCCGCTGTCATCTCTTCGATGAGGGCGGGCGTCAACAATTCACCATCGGGGCCGAGCGCCACTTCAATGTCAGGCGAAATGCCCTGCTTGCGGATCAGACGTCCATCCGCGGTCAGCCATTGGCTCGTGCCCAACAGGAGCGCAGATCCATCGTCGAGCATGAAGGTCTGCAACACAGTGCCCGTGCCAAAGGTGGTCTCGCCAATCAATGTTCCCCGTTCGTGATCCTGAATGGCGCCAGCCAGGATTTCTGAGGAGCTTGCCGAGCCGGGGTTGATCAACACGACCAGTGGAATTTCTGGCGCCACTCCGCCTCTGCGCACGCGGAATGGACGGCGCTGACCGGCAGCATTTTCCTCTTGCAACACGTTGCCATCCTGCAAGAACTGGCTGGTTACGCCCACGGCCTGGGTCAACAGCCCACCGGGATTGTTGCGCACATCGAGAATAATCCCAGCAGCGCCAGCACCCTGGATCTCTTTCAGCGCCTCAATCATGTCAACTTGCGCAAAGGCACTGAACTGGTTGAGACGCAGCAGCGCAATCTCACTATCGGGCAGCATGGTCCACGTCACCGCCGAAACCTTGATCTCGCCGCGGATGATCGCAATCTCCACGCTTGCGGTGTCATCCTCGTGCAACACGGTGAGGACCACTTCTTCCCCTTCTGGGCCACGGACGCGATCGACAATTTCATTGAGCGAATAGCTGGTGACATCTTCACCATCAACACCCAAAATAATATCACCGGCCTTGATGCCAGCTTCGGCGGCAGGTGACCCATCAAATGGCGCCACGATAATCGGCAATCCGTCGCGGACACCGAGTTGGGCACCAATACCAGAGAAGCTACCTGCCATTGAACTTTTCTGATACTCGATTTCGCGCGGGGTCAGAAAAGCCGTGTGGCCCTGATCGCCCAACGCGCTCACCAGCCCATTGATGGCCCCGTAGGTCAACTCTTTTGAATCGAGCACATCCCGATCAATAAAGTTTTCCTGGATCGTCTCCCATGCCTGCCAGAAGACCGCGAACTCAGTTGGGGGTGGATTGCTCTCGGCGTGAGCGGCGCTGCTGCCCACCACCGTTCCCGCGCCAAAGGCAACGGCAATGATCAAACAGAAGCCCATGATACGTGCGACAGAATATTTGGTAAAACTCATAATTTTCGATTTTCTCCACAGCTGCCCGAATGCCAGCGCTCTATTGCACGGCTCGTACAGTCTCAATCCTTTGGTTACAGTCAGAGCGTGAATGGTAGGCAAAATTGACCTTGCCATCCACCCGCGAGTAAACAACAACTTATACTGACCATTAGCGTATCATGCTTTATTTAAAAAGAAATAGGAGAAACCTTAGAGAGGTGTAAGAAGATGGCGTAGCGATCGCCACACTGCCACAGATCAACGCTGCAAAATTGGCACGTAGATTTCCGTGGTCACGGGCAGTCCACAGACAATGGCATAGACAGAGACATGATCGTTGCCGCCGGGCAAGTTCGTCCCCGCTTTGCCCAGTGGCTCGACGCGCACCACGTGGGGCGCTGGCGGCAGATCCCGAATTTCCAAAAAGCGCACGAAGAGATCGAGCGAAGGGCCATAGGTGTTGCCGCGCCAATATTCAACGCCACCAACGGTGACCCGTGCCCAGCCATCATTCTCATCTCCCCAAAATTGCACGCCCACCATGCTGCTGGGTGCCATGCAAACCCCTTCAACCCACTGCTCGGTGCTGGTGAGGGCGCGGGCGGGGCCATAGATCCGGCTTTGGTCGTGGGCATAGATGCGTACGAAGGTGGAGTTTTCTGGGTGGCGAACATAGAAGCTGGACCAATCTTTGGCGAGCAGGTTCGTGGGGTCCGCGTAGGCCACCGCGGGGATGATGCCCGCGTCAATCACTGGATCGCGCGGCCACAGCTGAATCGTGCCGTCGATCCGGGTCGGCAGCGCGGTTGGTGTGGGCGTGGCTGTCGGCAGCGCGCTCACTGATGTGGGTAATGGTGTCGCGGTGGCGGGTGCAACGACCAGCACCGTTGGGGCTGGGCTTGCCAAGGTTGCTGACGGGGTGGTGGTTGCCGTGGCAGGCCCCCTTTGTTGGAACTGTGATAGAATGAGCGCCAGATAGTTGCGAAAGATGCGCGTGGCCGTGGGGGTTGGTGTGCGAACGACCGTGACTGGTGTCGGCAAGATGATAGCTACGCCCGATGGGGTACGGCTTCTTGCCACGGGGGTTCCACGCCCCTGTTCGACTGCTGGCGTTCGGATCAGAATCGGCGAGGCCGTAGGTACACGTGTCGCCGGTCCCGGAGTGACTCGGATGGTTGGCCGCGCGCTGGGCAGGGCGAGCGGTGATGCCGTTGCCGTGGGCGCAGCCACAGTGCCAATCGCCGTTGGTAAGGCCGGGGTATCCAGAATGATGGGCGGTGCCGTGGCCTCGCCAATGATGATCGGCAAGAAGAGGTCGGTTGGTTGACGATTGCAAGCCCCAAGCAAGAGCAGCACAGAGAGCGCCACTCCACCAAGCAGCACAGTTCGAAGCATGAGTCCCCACCTTTTTGCAATGCCAGCAATACAAGTAAATAATACAATAAATTATAGCACAAAAGCAGGCGGTCTGATCGCTCTTTGGATCAAGTTGGGCGCGTCGGACGCACTGCAGTGACAAGGCAGCCGACTGTTTTGGTCGCTGGGCTCGTGGCCGGGAGCGGGCAAGAGCAAAGGTTCAGGCGAGACAGAAGCGTGATGCAAAGGAGTTTACTGTGGATCGATATCGTGTAAAACCGGGCGAAATGGTCGACCTCACCGAGTGGGACCCCAACGACAAGAGTCTCTGTACCGAGGGCAAAAAGACGGGGAAGGCGCGCGCCCGTGAACTGAACAAGGAGTTGGAAGCGCTGCAGGAATTGCTCTATGCCGAGGGGAAACAGAAGGTGTTGATTGTGCTACAGGCCATGGATACGGGCGGGAAAGATGGCACGATCCGTCATGTCTTTGATGGTGTCAACCCACAAGGTGTGAAAGTTGCTTCGTTCAAAAAGCCGACGCAGATTGAATTGGCCCATGATTTCTTGTGGCGGGTCCATCAAAGGACACCGGGCAGCGGCGAGATCGTGATCTTCAACCGCAGCCACTACGAAGATGTGCTCGTGGTACGCGTGCATGAATTGGTGCCCCAAGCCGTCTGGCAACGGCGCTATGAGCACATCAACGCGTTTGAAAAGTTGCTGGCCGATGAAGGCACAACCATCCTCAAGTTCTATCTGCACATCGACCTGCATGAACAGAAGGAACGGCTGCAGGCTCGTTTGGATGAACCGGCGAAAAACTGGAAATTTTCCAAAGGCGATCTGGCAGAGCGCAAACGATGGCCGGCGTATATGGCGGCCTATCAGGAGATGTTGGAACGGACGAGCACCGAGTACGCGCCCTGGTATGTGATCCCGGCCAACCGCAAATGGTATCGCAATCTGTTGATCCTCCAGGTGATCACCGATACGCTCAAAGCGCTGAAGATGAGCCACCCGCCGGCCGAGGAAGGATTGGCAGATCTCATTATTGACTAGTAGATCCCGGCGTAAATAGGCCCATGGCAAACTGACCCATTTCACGCAAGTAGCTTGGGCTTTTTACCGCCGTGGTTTTTTACGCCCAACAGTACTAACGTGGGCTCTGTTTGAAAACAGTAGTTCCGGCAAGCGGGAAAGCTACCGTTTTAAGCCAACCGCACTGTAGCAGAGAGTGAATACCAGAGAGTAAATAGCACGCTGCCGTACTTCCCGCGCAACTCGACAATCAGAGATTACGTCATTCAAAAAATAACGCAACAACAGCGAAACAGGCTCACACATGTCTACCCAACACCAATCTGATCTCACCCTGCTGGTCATGCTCGATGGGCTGCGGCCCGATGCTTTGCAACAGGCCAACTGCCCAACATTGCAAGGCATGGCCGCACGCGGGGCTTCGACCATGCATGCTTCCTCGGTGATGCCGTCGGTCACCTTGCCCTGTCACATGTCGATCTTCCACAGCGTGCCGCCAACACGCCACGGCGTCACCAGCAATGACTGGCACCCAATGGCACGGCCGGTGGTTGGGCTATTTGATTTGGCCAAACACGCGGGCAAACGCGCGGCCGCGATCTACAACTGGGAACCGTTGCGCAATCTGGGGCTCCCCAACGCGCTGGACGCAGCCTACTTTCGCAACTGTTCCTATGACATGGCGGGTGATGAATGGGTCACCGCCACGGCCATTCACCATTTCACCCACCACCCCACCGATTTTGCTTTCGTCTACTATGGGACCATCGATGTCGCGGGGCACGACCACGGCTGGATGAGCGACGCCTATCTGCAACAGGTTGAGCGCGTGGATCGGACGCTGGGCGCGCTGTTGGCGGCGTTGCCAGCAACCGTCCACGTAGTTGCCCAGGCAGATCACGGTGGCCACGACCGGGGCCACGGCACAGACGCACCCACCGACATGACCATTCCATGGCTCATTGCTGGCCCCAAAATCCGGCGCGGACACACGATCACCAATGCAGTTTCCCTGCTGGACACGGCCCCCACCTTGGCACGTCTGTTGGCGCTGCAACCGCCACGCGAGTGGGAGGGTCGCTGTGTAGAGGAAGCTTTCGCGGCGTGAGAGAATCAGCGCGGTATCGAACCAGCGCGTGAGATGTGAAGCGCTTTCGGGTCATGGCGTCAATCGTGGTGACCTCTGAATCGGATCAACCGACAGAAAGTGCCTGCTTGAACCACGACAGAATGTTTGGTCAGAATGTTTGGTCAGAATGTTTGGTCAGAATGTTTGGTCAGTACGTGTGGTCGAGCAGGCACTTCCGCTGCTGCGGTCTAGTTCGGTTGCTCAGAGTTATGGGCTAGCCAGGGGAATCAGGGGCAGGCGGCACCGGCTTTTTCGCTCACAGCGAATGATGGCGCGCCGAAACCGCGGTCAACGGTAAGATCGCCGTTCGAATCCAGTGCCCGATCAGGCAACTCGCTGGAATCTGGTGCTTGTCCCGGTTAACGCGCAAACACCAGAGTAGCAACAGTGCTGCAGAGAGTATCAACAGACGCATCGTAATCAGTTCCGTTGTCGTTCGTCTCTCCATTGTGGTGCGGGTCCTCCTCCGTTGCAAAAGTGCTGTTGTAACTCGTCAACGCATGGCCAGGCAAAACATTGGCCGCGGCCGCTTGCAGGCCATGATCGCCAACGAGAACGAGTCTATTCTGAAACGCGGTCGTGGTGCTCGAACCACCTCTAGAACTGTCGGGCGTGCATACCACGGCGGTAAACAAGCTCAAGTTACCTGCGTGAAATGGGGCAGGTTGCCATGGGCGTATTTACGCCGGGATCTACTAGCCAGCTGCGTCGACGCAGAGAATTTCAGAACAGACACAATGAAAATTGCGACAATCTATTGGAGAAGAGGGATTCATCGCGGCTTGTTCAAACCAGCCATTCGCCGAAAAAAATTCGCCGGGAAAATTCGCCGGAAAAAGATGTGGGCATGAAAAGGTCGTTCCTCCCAGTTCGTCTTCACATGAGCGGAGCATTCCCTTAATTATCGTACAGAACAACGTCAATTGTATTAGGCAAAATTTTGTATTCTTTACCAGAACCCATGAGCTAATAGGGCTAGAGCGGGACCAAAGTTTACGATTCGAGCGCGACAATGTAAGGCGCGTCAAGGCGCTACAACGGGCAATGAGCGTTCGTAACCACACCACGCCCCCACAACGATCAGCCAGGTGCAGTGCCAACAACTTTCCCTCTGCTACCAACCTACGGGGTTGGATGCAATTGAACAATGCCCTCCTCAGTTGCCCCAAGCCAGAAGAAATTGGCCGCTCCCTCCCAATCGGGCTGCTGCATGGGCAACGGTTCGCCAGCTACATGGGCGACACAGGGGACGTAGAGAGCGGAAAATACCAGCTGGCACGAGTTCGCGAGATCGACATACTTGTCTTCGGGGACCTGGATCCAAATCCTGCTGCCAGCAGTGACCTGATCTTGGTAGGCAACCAAAGCGGTAACAAAATTGCGCCGAAAATGACCATTTTCCACATGTTGTTGCACCCAGATCTGGACAACCAGCACATTGGCCAAAATGAAGAGAGCAACGGCAGCAACCACCGTCTGACGCCAGAACCGTCGCCGGGGGCTCTGCAACTGTCGCAGCAGTGCCGCCACAGCACAGGCCAAGAGCAGCGAAGCGCCAATGGATGGCAGCAAGAGATAGCGCGGGGCTTCAATGAAGTGACCTTGCCAGGGTGTATATTGCAAAAAAGGCAGATAGATCAGTGCCACTGCCAAGCGGACAAGCTGTCCCCCCCGCCAAAAACTTGAGATCAGTACCCCATGCAGCAGTAGGCCCAACAGCATGAACCCCTGCCACAACCCGACCAACCACACTGGCGAAAGATAGTCCGCGAGAAAACCGTGGACGGGTCCAAGCGTGGGATTGGGCAGCCAAAGAAAGAGCAAATAGCGTAGATTGCCGAGCATGTGCAAGCCGGGGGCGTAGCCGTTGATCGAGTAGACAGCTTCTGATGTGCCGCCGATGACAAAGAGCAATTGCAGCACAACATGAAGAGCCCAAATGGCCCAGAATGGCAGATGCCAGCGCACCACCTGCCCGATCGCTTGCCAACGATCCGACCACGGCCCCACTCCAAATTGTCGCCAACCGGTGTAGATGAGGATATGGATTGCCAGCAGACTCAACGGCAGATTCAGTGTGAAGTCGTGGCCAAAGGCCAGCACGATGTAGCCACCTAACGCACCGCCATAGGCCCACCACCCGCGTCCCTGCAACGCCTGCATAAAGAGCAGCACGACGACCAGATATACGCTCGCCCACCAAGTGTAATCCGAGGCTGAAACGTACGTCACTACCTCGTAGTGCGAATACGAGACCGCAAAGAAGAGGGCTGCCAGCAGGCTGAAGAACGCCTGTTTGCTCAACTGGCGAAAGAAGCCATAGATCAGCCAGACAAGGAGCAAGTATTGCACGAGACCACTCCACAGATACGGGGCAGCATCCAAGCCAAACCATTGCGTTTTGAACCAGATCGGCACGTAGTTCAAGAAACGTGCGCCACTGCCATAGCCCTGCACCGCCACCCACAGATTGGGCCGGCTACGTACCCAGCCAGTGATGCCAAAATCATCCAGCGTGGCAAAGTAGGCGCGCCACATTCCCCAATAGGCCAGCAGAACGATTGCTGTCAACAAAAAGAGGTGAAACCAACGCTGCGTGTACCAGCGCGGGCGCAATTCGGCTCCGACCCGTGTCGAATAGCCAGCGGGCCGCAATCTATCTGTCGGCTGTGGATTGATTGCTTGGAGCTTCGTCGGTCGCGAGGACGTTGGTTGCGGGCGAGCTGGCCGAAGATCGGTTGGTTGCAAGATAGACATGATGGTGCTAGTCAACTTTCTGCAACAGAAGCCAAAAGAGATCCAGGGCGGGGTAGGGTAGCGCTGCAGTTGGGGGCACAAGCCCCATGGCTCGATCGAGCAACGCCGCGCCGGGCCACTGTTGCATTTTGTAGCGCAAGAGCGACGCGGCATGGCCAGCGTTGAGCCACTTCTCTGGCCGTCCGTTTGCCACTGGGCGCAAGCCATAGGTGGCCGCCAATCGAATCAGATCCGCTGGCGAAAACCAATGGAGCACGCTCGGTGGGCTATACTCGTGCCAGGCACTGCCCAACAAGCGCGCGGGCAGGCTAGCCCGATTCCAGCTTTCGATCAGCCAGTAGCCGTTGGGTTTGGTCAATGCCGCGGCACGCGCCAGCGCGCCATGCAGATCGTGAAAATGGGCAATAACCTGGATCATTGCAATAAGGTCAAATTCAGTTGCATGGTCAAAGGTCTCCAAAGTGCCCGTAACCAACGGTAGCTGCAACTGATCACGGCCATGGGCAACCATGCGTGCGTTTGGTTCCAGCCCCATCCCCTGCCAACCACGGTCGCTGAAACCTTGCAACAGAAATCCCGCCGCGGCACCGACATCGAGCAAAAGGCCTGGTTTCATGTAACGGGCAAGCAGGTCGCCGTACCGTTGGCCATGCGCACGCAGCAGTTTGGCCTCTGCCACATAATCGGGATAGCCATCACCACCACCCACAAAGTAGGCGTCATCGTAGATCGTGGCCACGTGGGTTGCGCCATCCACCGCCCCAAGATCCGCCGCGCGATGGCCACAGTCACGACATTCGTTGATCCAGTAGCCATGCTTTTGCAAACAGGGCTCACAGCTGCCACAACAGATCACACACTTCATGGTAGCGCCGGTGCAGAGTGCGGTTGCGTCGGGAAACTACGGCCAGCATCCACCACACGAAGCGACGGCTGTTGCGCAACATGCGCTGCATGCTCGGCCATGGTCACCACACGGAATTGCTCGGCATAGCACGCCAGCACCTGATCGACAAAGGCCAGCTTCTTCGTGCGCGGCATAGACATGCCCGGGAAAAACGCGAGGTCGCCCTCATCTTCCACGCCCATAAAATCGAGGGGATGAAGCAAGAGCGAAGGCTGCACGCCAGTGCGCCGGCAAAGTTGCAGCGCGAGCCGGAAATAGAGCATGCCCGCGTGTGGCGAAATCGCGCTGAGATAGATGAGGTAGCTCAAATGAATGGGGGCACGCAGTAGCGGCATGGTGGTCACGGGCAATTCCAGCAGTGGCTGTGTCCGCGCAACGCCGGGCACCCGCCACTGATAGGGGCGCAATGGACGCAATCCATCCTGGATCGTGCCAAAGAGTTTGCTCCGCTCGGCCTTCTCGGCAGCACTCAGCCGCGCGTTCATGAAGTAATAGAGCCGGGCCAGTGGACCAATGAAGGTCGGCAGGGTCGATGCGTCGTAGCGATACCCCCGTTGGGCCAGCACGCGCAGTGTGGCCGCGGAACAGCTGTAGCCTGGCCCACGAAAGCCCACGGGCTGCTGGCCCGTCGCCGCGAGGATCTGCACCTCGGCCCGCGCCAACTCCGTGTGAATTTCGCTTTCCGAGTAGAGGTGCAGCCAGGGCTCGTGGTGAAACGAATGGTTACCGATCTCGTGGCCTGCCTCGGCAATGGCCCGCAGATGGGGCAGGTGGTGCCCCAACGCCGCGTCCTGCCCCACCACGAAAAAGGTAATGGTCAGGTCGTGGCGGGCCAGAATCTCCAAGACGCGCGGCACCAGTCGCTCGAAATAGCTGGGCAAATGCTGCCACGCGGCATCGCCATGAGTCTTGAGATAAGACCATTTGTTGTCGAGATCCAGTGATAGGCTGGCGATGGGTTGTTGTCCAGACATGAGTTCTGTGCTTTCTCTACTGTGATGCCACTTTGGAACCATTGATCGCGGTGCTGACGTTGAACACCAGAAACCTTATTTGATGACCTTACTTGACACAGTGTAACCAAAGTTTTGGCGTTTTTTTGACCTCTCCCCAGCCCTCTCCTGGCAGGAGAGGGAGCCGGTTGTTCGTTGAGAAAATGCCTGCTCTTCAGGCAACTTGGGTGAAGCCGGGAGGCGGCCCGAACACCATAGAACTTACCTTACGCTACAGCCAGTACGCTGTGACTCAAATCTTGTGAGCTTCGCCACAGCGCAAAAGAGTGCGTTGCACAGGTGCAAGCAAATTCATTTTGCGCCAGATCGTGTCACCTGTGCGATGCACTCAAGATCCCACCGGAACAGAGAGCGAACACGAAGAAACTTGTTTATGCAGCACTGGTTTACACGGCCAAACGTTCTCGTGCAAAAATCGGCGTGGAAAAGCAGATGACATGCGTCAGCAAACAGGACGACGGTAACCCACGGCCTATAGCGCCACCGGGGCACTTGCAACGGGTGCCAACGGCTCGGCTGTTGGCGCGGACAACGCCTGCTGCGCGGCCACGATCTCCGTCGCCGCGGCCGCTGCATGTTGTGTAACCGATTCACCATTCGTGAGCGCGGGATAGATCTGTGCCGTGGTGACCAAATAGAGACCGGCAACAGGGGTTGCCAACGGGGGAATCTCATGATAGCCGTTGAGTCCATGCAATGGCTCCACATAGCGCTCGCGATGGATCCGGAATTCCCGCACCGAAGTCGGGTCGAAGTCCGGAAACATGCGCTGCAGATGGTGCAGCCAGATCTCTTTGATCTCAGCATTGCCTTTGCGCAGCCAATCGCTGTTGGGCGCGGTATATTTGGGCAGATAGACCAAATGGTTGCCCCCCACATGGGCTGGGTCGATGTAGCTGGTTGTTTCAATGATGCCTGTAAACGGCACGCGCTCATCGGTAATATTGACCGTCCAGTAATTGGTCAGCGGTCGATCGAGCACCAGCAGTGGGCAGACAATGCCCAGATACTCCTGCGCGGTCAAACGTTGACGGTACGCCTCTGTCAGCCCCGGCACCAGGCGGCTAAAGAGGGGTGCCTGCATGGTGCAAACAATGGTATCGTGGCGGATCGTGCGCCCCGCCACCCGCAAACCACGCAATAGCGATCCCTCGACCACCACCTCTTGCACCGGTCGGTTGAGGTGGATCTGCCCGCCTGCCGCCCGAATCTTTTCAGCCATTGCCGCCACCAGAGTGGCATAGCCCCCAATGAGATAGCCCGCTTCTTCCTTCTGCTTGGCACCGCTGCGCGTGGATTTCATGCGCACCAGACGGGACCAGATCCACGTGGCGGGGACGTGGTCGTAGCCTGCGCCCGCGCCGCCATCGAACTTGGCGCGCAGCATGGGGCGCCACAAATTTTGATACGCGTTCCGTCCGCCCCAACGCACCAGCCAACGCTCAATGCTCTCCGCTTCCAAACGCCGCCAATCGCGCACACTCTGCGCCGCCAACACTGTCAGTCCCAGCCGGAAACGATCGATCCAGCCCAGCGGGGGAAACCGCAGAAAGTCTACGATACCATTCATGGGGTGGATGGTATCGTCGTAGTAAAAACCCATTTTGGTGGTGCGAAAACGCAACTGATCCGCAATGCCCAACTCATTACAGAGCATTCGCAGCTGTTCATCGCTGGAAAGGATGGCATGGTAGAAGCGATCGATCTCGGCACCGTCTGCCAATGTCAATGGGCCAGCCAACCCGCCCAGGACGGATGAGGCTTCGTAAATTTCCACGGGTACGCCAGCCTTGGCCAAAAAATAGCCAAGGCTCATGCCCATGATGCCACCACCAATAATGCCAACGCTCACAAATACTTTTCCTTTCTGGCACTGCACAAGCCGCGATTCAACAATACCGTTCCTCAATGGCAGCCACCGCGCGGGCCGCGGCTCGACCATCACCCAAAATTGGAGGATGCACGGCTGGCGGTGAAAAGTTGTGCCAACCGGCCAGGATCCGCTCGGTATCCGCGCCGACCAATTGGTTCCAGCCAGTCTCTACAATATCCGTCCACTCCGTCTCATCGCGCAATGTCAGGCAGGGTTTGCGCAGATAGTAGGCTTCACGCTGAACACCACCCGAATCGGTGGCAATCAGCGCGGCGTTTGCTGCCAACGTCACCATATCCAGGTAGCCAACCGGATCGATCGCCTGAATGTGGGACGCGAGGTGCAGCCCTTGCTTCTGGATGGCCGCTTTTGTGCGGGGATGGATGGGAAACACAATGGGCACGTCGCTGCGATTCAGCGCGTCGATGATCTGCCGGAGCCGACAGGGTACATCCACGTTGCCAGCCCGGTGGAGCGTGACCAGTGAATAGTCGCCGGCCACCAGCTTCAGCTGGTCTAGCAGATGGCTCCGGTTCTCAACCCGCGGCAACACCTGCTGCAGGGCATCCAACATCACATCGCCGATCCAGACCACCGACTCGGTGTGGCCTTCGCGCTCCAGTTGCGCCACCGCCCGCGGGCTGACACAGAGATGCAGATCCGCAATGGCATCGACAGCCAAGCGATTGATCTCTTCGGGCATGGCTCGGTTGTGGCTTCGCTCTCCCGCTTCGATGTGCACCAGCGGGATCTCGAGTTTGCTGGCCACCAGTGCCGCGCCAAGCGTAGAGTTCGTGTCACCCCGCACAATGACGACATCGGGACGTTCATCCACCACAACGGCTTCCAGACGGGTTAAGATCTCTGCGGTCTGTTGTGCATGCGAAGCAGAACCAATGGCAAGATTGTAATCCGGCTGCGGGATCGCCAGCTCTTCAAAAAAGAGCTGGGACATCAGATAGTCGTAATGCTGCCCCGTGTGCACCAGCAATTCCCGGTGCGCGTCTGCCAGCTGTTGGCTCACGGGCATGGCCTGTACAAATTCGGGGCGTGCGCCCACGATCGACAAAATTCTCATTGCTCTACCATCTCGGCTTGCTTGGGTTAGGCCACGGAGTGGGCGGGTGAACTTGGCTCGACAAATGCAAACGACTGCTTTTCCAACGCGCGCCAATGTTGAAACATGCTCTTTTGGGGCTGCACCACGGACCCCAACGGGTACTCTGCCAACTGCTCTTCTTCGACCTTGACAATGTGGTTCCATTCAAAACCCCACGACTGAAACACTTGCACCGTGGGCATGGCACAGCGTTTGCCGTGGCGTACCAGATAGACCGTGGCACCCTCCCCTTGCAACAAGGTTCCAGTCGGATATTTCGCGCCCAGCGCAACCGGCAGCCCCGTGCAGATCAAGTCCAGCTGCTCATCGGGGATCTGCAAAATGTTCTCCCAGCGGTAGCCCATGCTTTCAAAATCATCGGCCGCGGCAAAGGGTCGTTTGTAGCCCCCTTCAGCAATATAGACCGTGTAGCCACTGCCCCGCAGCAGCGTTCCATCGCGAAAGGCCATTGGCGGCCCCTCAACTAGATCCGCCAGATCCGAGTCGGCAATCTGTACCACCTGTTGCCAATGATAGCCGTGGGAAAGAAAGATTTCGGGCGTGGGAAACGCGCGTTTTTGGCCATCTTCACAACGATAGAGGGTGGCATCGCTGCCCCGCACGACCAACCCATAGGGATGCCAAGGCAGCAGTGCATTTAGCTGGAAACCAAGGTGCGCCTGCACCGTGCGCATGATCTTCGCCTTGGAAACGCCAAAGGTACGCGAATAGAGCACCGTCGGATGTTCGGCGACCTGATAGCCCATGCGCAAGGCATTGACGAGCAGTTCGGTCCCCGCCAGAAAACCGGTGGCATAGAAGGGCACGGTCTGCAACAGCTCTCGGCGATAGGCTCGAAAGAGCGCGGTGTAGGTGTGGACCCGGCGATCGGTCAGGAGGCGGTAAATGGCGGACGAACCGCGGCTCAATAAGAGTCGGTAGGCCGCAACGCCATCGACCGCGCCCTGCGGATGGTAGGGCGAAGCCGTGACCATATCTATCCCAGGCGCGAGGCGTGCGATCAGGTTGGGGATTTCGGCGAAGCGATAGGTGCCATCGGCATCGGTGGTCACGATCACGGCACCGCGCGCCCGATCAAAGCCACTGCGCAAGGCAGCGCCCAGCCCGCGATTCTGCTCGTGTTGCACGGTGAGAATGTTCAAGCCCGAGCTCTCCTGACGACCAAAGGTTTTGGCGAGCGCGGCCAAGGTGCCATCGTTGCTGCCATCGTCAACAAAGATGATCTCGATTCTTGCAGTGGCAATAGTTCCCACCCGCTTTTGCCCAATCATGGTACGCAGAACCGGCAACAGCTCCTCTTCGAGTTTGTGCACATTGCCCACTTCGTTGTAACACGGAATAATGATCGACAGATCCACGTCGATGCTCCCTCACTTGCACGTTGTTCGCGGGCATAAACTTTTGCTCGCGCTAGTTCATTAATTTTGTACACTTCCGTTGCTGGCACTGGACCAAACATGCCTGGCGATCTGTGTCCGCAACGATTACGGCTGCTTGCCAACATAATCAGCGAGCGGGCACGCCTGTGGTGGATGGCCAATGGGTGGCCGGTTGGTCTGCAACGGCAGTGGCGTCATTGTTCATTTGATGTAGCGCCGCCGGTTGCACGACCGTCAGCTCAGCGCGCACCGCGTCGCGAATTTGCGTGGCCAGCGCCAGCGCCTGCCAACCAGCCGCGGCCGGGACGAGTGGTTGCTGATTTGCGCGGATAGAGGCGATGAAATGTTGCAATTCCAGCAGCAGCGGCTCGGCCAGGGGCACGTGGATCCGTTCCACAACGCTCTCCTGGCGATACTTGATGCCATGCTGGTTGTGGTTCAGATATTCGCCCGTCATGCTGCGATGCAACAGAATGCTCTTGTTGAGCAGGTCCGCTTCGATGTACGCTTCTAGTCCGGTGATCTCAATGGCGCGCACCTTCTGTTCCGTCAGACGCGAGACCATCATCGTCACGAGGGGCGCGCCGGGGAAAGTCAGCTGTACCACAGCGTGATCAATGTCGCCACTAAAGGCCGTCAGGCCAACGGCGTGAATGGAATGGGGTGGTTGCTGCATTAGATCAAGCACCAGATCCAGATCGTGGATCATCAGATCGAGCACCACATCCACATCCGTGTTGCTGCCGACATAGGGGCTGAGCCGCCGGAAATTGATGGCCGCCACGTGATTTTCATCCAATACGTGCTTCAATTCGGTGTAGGTGGGATTGAAACGCTCGATGTGCCCCACCTGTACAACAAGCCCATGCTCATCCGCGGCTCTTGCCAACGCTTCCGCCTCGCTGAGCGTTGCCGCGATTGGCTTTTCAATCAGCAGATGCACGCCCGCGGCCATGGCTTGCATGGCCAGGGGAAAATGAGCGGGTGTTGGCGTTGCAATCACAACCGCGTCCACCACCGGCAACAGTTGTGCCAGCGCGGGGAAAAAGGTTGTGTCATAGTGCCGGGCAACGAGCTGCCCCGCCTCGGCATCCAGGTCGGTCACGCCCACCAGCCGTACGTGGCGCATGGTCGCAAGGACGCGGCAATGATTGCGCCCCATGTGTCCCGCGCCAACCACGCCGACTCGGACTGTTTTATTCGGTACGTTCATTGTCATCTGTACGCCATTATCTACGTCTGAAGCTTCACAGCCAGCGGTTATCTTCTGAGTGGTTTTGCCCAATTTGTCTCGCTATAGCGCGGTTGGCCTGAAAACGGTAGATTTTTTCGTGGTCTACCGTAGCATTCCCGTTTTCAAACAGAGCATACGTTAGAGTTGCACCATTACTCGCACACATTGACTCACGCGGCCTTTTCCTGTTTAACGATGCTGCCAAGTTCGGCGGAGTGGGCATGTTGCGCGTGAAGACATGCTTGGCAGAGCATGGGCTTGGATGTGGCTGCTATCGCAAGGGATGACGATAACGTTGAGGATGGCGTTGAGGATAGCGTTGACGGTGCTGTTGACGACGGCGTTGACGATGCTGTTGACGGTGCAATCTGATGGCGGTGAGTGCCATTCCGCGGTAGCGTCACTTCTGCATTTGCCACGGGGCCAGCGTCTACTTGCCCCGTGGCTGATTGTTCTGTCACGGGCTTGCCACAGAGGCAGACATAGCCAACCAGGCGTGCGGGCACGCCCAATACAAGGCCATGGTCGGGGACATCCTGCGTGACAACAGCCCCGGCACCCACCATGGCAAATGCGCCGATATGCACGCCGGTCACCACGACTGCACCGGCCCCAATCGACGCGCCATACGCGATATGGATCTCCCCCTGCTCCCAATCAGCCTCGCGCTTGAGCATTCCGTCGGGCGTAATGGCACGGGGGTAGCGATCGTTTGTCAGGCAGACGCGTGGGCCAATGAAAACACCGTCGGCAATTTTTGCGCCGCGGTAGAGCAGCGCGCTGTTCTGAATTTTGACGCGACTTCCAATCTCGACCGCGGCGTCGATGTAAACATCTCGGCCAATCACACATTCCGCCCCAACAACGGCACCTTCGCGCACTTGCGCGTGGTTCCAGATCTGGGTCTCTCTACCGATCGTGGCATGGGGTGAAATATCAGCAGTTGGGTGGATCATCATGAGTTGATTTATTCTGGCGAGGCAAATGCACAGCCGCACTGAACAGAAGCTAGCACGTAAGGTCCGCGCCCACAATTGTCGTGATTCTTGCGTCTATTTTACGGACTGAGATCATGCATTTGCCGGATGAATTGCATGCGTTACGCTCGCCAATCTTACACCTAAGCATTGCCGAAAATACTTACAATTTTGTTGCAATCAGTGAACGTGTGACTCAATATGCTGTAACCCAAATTTTTTCGAATTTCAATCGTGGGGCGAGTTCAAGGATGCGACCCCACGGATACAGGGTATCCCAAACAATTCAATATTCGCCGCCTGATAGAGACAGCAAATAAAGGTCACACAAATAAATCATATGGCTACTGCTGTTGGGCATAAATACCACGGCGGTAATCAAGCCCGAGCTACTTGCGTGAAGTGGGTCAGTTTGCCTTGGGCTTATGTACGCCGGGATCTACTACACTGGTGAAAAATGCGCAGTCTACGTGAGTTCTCTATGGGCTTGTCGAAGACGTACATGGCTTTGACGCGCAATCAGCTCCATCGCCAAGCCGCAGGGCTTTAAAAGCGCAAAAATCACAATGATGGAATGGGAGTGGAATAGAGCGGCAACTGACGTGCGCCTGCGCTGGATTGGGGGGGCGAAGCATGGTGTGGGGAGTGGGGACGAGCGTGATTGGCAAAGCGGAACGGACGCGGACTACTCCTTCAGACGCCGCTCCAGCGCGTTGATCCGTTCGCCCTCGCTCACAATGAGTTCGGCCAGAAAGCCAACCAGCAGCAGCAACACGCTGATGATTGCCAACACGCCAGCGGCAATAAAGATGGGACGCTGCTGGGTAGCGGTAAAAAGGTAGAGGCCCGTCAGATAGAAGAATGTACACAGGCTGAGCAAAATTCCGGCCAACCCCAACCCACCAAAAAAGCGCATGGGCTTCTGGCTAAAGGTGAGCAGGAATTTGAGCACGAGCATGTCGAGGAAGCTAATGGGAATGCGCTCCCAGCCAAATTTGCTGGTGCCAGCCGGCCGGGGCTGGTAGTGGGTGGGGACTTCGCCCAACCGAAAGCCTTGATGGGCCGCGATCATCAGCAGAAAACGGTGCCAATCGCTGCGCAACGGCGGCAGGGCCTCGATCACTTCGCGACGCATCGCCTTGATCCAGTTACCATCGTGCACCGGCACACCGGCCATTGTTCGCATCACCAGATTGTAGACGGCACTGGCAAAGACCTTGCCATCGCGCCGCCCTTGCCGCCAGCCCGCCACCACATCAAGGTTGTCGGCTTCCATCTGACGCACCAGCGCAGGCACATCCAGCAGCGGATCCGATTCCATATCCGCCGGGATCAGGATCACAATGTCACCGTCGGCAGCCCCAAACATGGTCTGGAGCGCGCTGGTCATCCCCTGACTGCGACGGTGGGAAAAGACCCGCAACGACGAATGAACACGCTGTAGCTTGGCGAGCACAGCGGCTGTGTTGTCGGTGCTTCCATCATTCACCACCAGCACCTCGCCCCTGCGCGCCAACGCAGCAAACGCGGCATAGCTGCGCTCGACAACCTGGGCAATGGTGTCCTCTTCGTTGCGCGCCGGCACCACCACGCTGATCATCTCCTCGGTTGACCAGCGGGCACGCGAGGGTTGGTCGCTCGCCCCCGCTGCTGGATCGATCTGCTGTGGATCCGTGTACGCTGAATCGGTCTGGGTAGCATGTTGGAGAGGTGATGTCATGGTCTTTGTGATGGCGCTAAGTGTCTGTCGGTAACGTCGCTGCGTCCAAGAGGTCGGCTCGAAGTGGTGTCGGCACCACAACCGAATGTGCGGCTAGGTTCTAATGGCACTGTGCGTGCAAAAAGCACTGCACGAGATCAACAATGCGTTCCTGTTGCGCTGCGTTCAATTCGGGAAAGAGCGGCAGGCTCAGGCAGCTATCCGCGACCGCTTCGGTCACGGGTAGCTCCCCGCGCCGATAGCCAAGCGCGGCATAAGCTGGCTGTAAATGGAGCGGTACCGGGTAATGAATCCCCGCGCCCACCCCCTCTTTTTGCAACTGTGCAAGCAGCTGATCCCGCTGTGGCGTGCGAATGACGTAGAGATGCCAAGCCGATGTGGCATCCGGGTGCAGTTGGGGCAACACCACTTCGCAGTCGGCGAGCAACTCGTGGTAGCGAGCGGCCGCGGTCTGGCGCGCGACAGTCCACGCGGACAGGTGGGGCAGCTTGGCCCCCAAAATGGCCGCTTGCAATGTGTCGATCCGCTCATTGGTGCCGACAATGTCATGCACATATTTCGAGCGGCGGCCGTGATTGCGCAGCAGCCGGATCTGCTCGGCCAGCGCTGCGTCGTTGGTGGTGACAGCCCCCGCATCGCCATAGGCACCCAGGTTCTTGCCTGGGTAGAAACTGAAACAGGCCGCGGTTGCCAGTCCACCAACCGGTCGGCCTTGCCAGGTGGCACCGTGCGCCTGGGCCGCGTCTTCGATCACCACGAGATTGTGCTCTTTAGCCACTTGTTTGATGGCCGTGAGATCCGCGGGCTGGCCATAGAGGTGCACCGGCAGAATGGCGCGGGTTTTGGGTGTCACCGCCGCGGCCACGGCTTGTGGATCCAGATTATAGGTGGTGGGATCAATGTCGACAAAGACGGGTGTGGCCCCAACGTTGCTAATCGCTTCGGCGGTGGCAATAAAGGTGTGCGACGGGGTGATCACTTCGTTGCCCGGGCCAACCGAGAGCGCACGCAACGTCAGCTCCAACGCGGCTGTGCCGTTGCTCACCCCAATGCAATGCGCCACACCGCAAAAGTCGGCAAAAGCCTGCTCGAACCGCGCCACGGCAGGCCCCATGACAAATGAGCTGGTGCTGATCACTTCTTGGATCGCGGCGTCAATTGCTGGCTGGATCGTGGCATATTGGGCTTGTAAATCTACCAAAGGAATTGCTTCTGCTTGCATGGAAAATCTTATCTAGTTCGTCAGAAAAGTGCGACTTTGACAACACCACGTTGTGACCTGCCCGGAACGCTTGCCCTGGGCAGACAGCGGCGCACGCGGATCTGATTATACATCAACTTGGACAAAGTGCCGGAAATTATGCGTTCAGAAAAGCCTCAATCAACTGAGCTTCTCACAACGAAAAGCGGTCTCAACCGCTGAATCACCAGCCGCTGATGCGGCTTCTCGCGCTTAGACGCGGGTGTTAACCCCGCGATTTTTGCCACGTCAACAGCAGCGAGTTATCCCCGCTCAGCCAAGGGCGATCTTTTGGCCGCCACCATCCAGACTTTGCTGGCCCGCCTCCAAGACCCGAACCACACGCAGGCCATTCTCGCCGTCGGTCAGGGGCTGCTTGCGCTCGCGAATACATTCGACAAAATGGTTGCACTCGAGGCGCAACGGCTCCTGCATGTCGATGCGCGGGATCCAGATGTCGCCACTGTGCAACTTGTATTGAAATTCGCCATAGATGGGGTCGCCTTTGCGATAGGCACCCTTGTCATAGATGCGCACTTTGCCTTCGGTGGCAACATCGTCGTAGACGATCATTTTGCGACTGCCCACCACCGTTAGCTCGCGGGTCTTGCTCGGATCCAGCCAGCTCACGTGAATGTGGCAGAGCACATCGTCTGGAAAGTGCAACGTCAGAAAGATCACATCCTGCACTTCGCCATTGAGGCAAGCCGCGCCCTGGCAACTGACCGCGGCGGGCTGCTGCCCCAACAGATGAATGGCAATGGATATGTCGTGGGGCGCAATGCTCCACAGCGCGTTGATATCACTCTGGACCCGCCCCAGATTGACGCGCCGGCTATAGAGATAGAAGAGCTCGCCCAGTTCTCCCTCATCGAGTGCATGTTTGATGTAGTGCACAGCCGGGTTGTACTCGAACACATGGCCCACCATCAAGATACGCTCGTGTTGCGCGGCCAGCTGCACCAGCGCTTCACCTTCGGCCACACTCATGGCCAGCGGCTTTTCGATAAAGACATCTTTGCCCGCGGCCAGCGCTTTGCTGGCGAGTTCATGGTGGGTACGCGCCGGCGTGGCCAATGAAATTCCGTGCACGCTCTCATCGGCCAAAACGGGTTCGAGCGTCGCCACGGTTTGACAGCCATAGAGCCGTTCCGCGGTGGCTCGTGCTTCCGTGCTGGCATCGACGACATAGGCAAGCTCGGCCGCGGGTAGTTGATGGAAATTACGGGCCAGGTTCGGTCCCCAATAGCCGTGACCGACCTGGGCTATGCGAATGGGCAAGTGAGACTGAGACATAAACGCTCCTCATTTTATGGTTCATAACGGATCTGCCGCACGCCACCATAGACCGCGGGCGCATCGAACGGCGCGCCCAACGCCACGCTGGCTGGCTGCAGCAGCTCGGCACGCTCCAGCGCGGTGCCCTCGGCAGCACCGACCATCCCCACAAAGGCATGGCCCCAGCGAAACCGGTCACGCAGATCGGTGGCAACGCCCAGCGCGGCCAGCGCGGTGACGGCCCGCGCATTGAGCGAGTTGCTGGCCTCGTCTTTGACCGCGCCGGCGATGATGGTGCCGCGCGGCCACTGTTGTAGCCATTGGGCCAAGGCATCGGCCGCGGCCGCGCTGGCAAAAGTGTCGAAGTGGGCGGTGGCGAGTGTCGTTCCGGTGCCATCCAGGGCAGCCAGATTATACCCCGTTTGGGCAGCTAGCAGCGGCAGGCCAGCGCGCCAGATCTGGGCGTTGTTGCCCACATCGTTGCCCGCGCTCTGCACCAACAGCGAAACGGGCAAGGTTGCGCCTGTTGCCCCAACCGGCCACCCCGCGGGGGTGGGTGCCGGTGCCACCGCGGCCAGCGGCAACGACGGCCCCATGCAGAGCACCAGTTGATCGACCGGCGCGGTGGCCACATCGGTGGGCAAGGTCAACACGAATTCAACCTCGTCAGCGGCCGCGGCGGTTGGTGAGTGCACTGTGGCTACCCGCTGGCCATTCACCGTGGCACGCAAACTTTCCACCTCTGCAGCCACCGTCAACGTCAGGACTCGGGCTGCGGGTGGCAGATCGAGCAACAGGGTGGCACAGGGTCGGGTGGCGTAGCGAACACCCTGCCACGGTTGCGGTGCCCAGCCAGCCCCCAAATAGAGCGGGCTGAGCCGATCTGAAAAGTCGATTGTTGTTTGTGAGGCTGCCGATGGCGGGATCACCCGATAGAGTTCAATGGTCGCGGGTGCGCCGCGCCAGTCGCTGCCCTCCCAGCGCTCCACTGGCGTGAGGGGCAGAGCCGCGTCGACAAAACGACGCAACAGGGGCGATGCCTTTTCCACGTGCAGCGTAACGTGGGTAATGTCGAGAAAATCGAGCACCGCCGCGGCAATTGGTTGATTGCGCGCCACCAGCTCGGGGAAGGACTGCTCCAGCAGACGGGCAATCTCATCCTGATGTTGCCCCTCGCCAGGCGTTGCATTCATCAACGCAATCAGATCGCCCAGGAGTGGGGCATTGACATAGTATTGAAATTTGTGGGGCGGGTTGCGGCTGGTGTTACCCCCCAGGCGCCGTTTGCCGTGGGTGGTCTGATACCACTGCTGCATCATGATCAGAATGTCAGATTTGCCCATGACGCGGGCACCATTGCGCCAGCCAGTGGGCAATTCCAACAGCGTGAAATCGTCCTCTTGCCGCGCCAGCCGTTCATAGAGTGTGGGCACTCGAAAGTCACTCAGGGGAAGCGGCAGCGCGAGATGTTCAAAGAGAAAAAGAGTGCCAAAGAGGAGCGCGGCTGGAATGAGCAGCAGCCTCCCGTGGGTACGAAAGTGCCTCTGTTGCCACAGATACAGAAGGCCAAACGCGGCCAACTGCGCCACCGCGAGCATGAGCATTACGCTGTAACGGCTGGGATAGCGGTTGCCGCTAAAGAAAGGCAGTTGGCTGATCAGCGCAAACGGACCGGGGATTCCGCTGCCGTTGCCCAGCCAGCGCACCTCTGCCCCCAATGTGAGCCACCAAAAGAAGAAGCCACAGAAAAACCAGAAGCGTGGCCAGCGCCGCTGGGATTGTGAACTTTCGCGACGCAAAACCGCGGCGATCCCCAACGCGGCCAAGAGCATGGCACTGTAGCCGATGAAGATCTGTTGACCTTTGTCGTGAGGAAAGGTGAAGCGCTCCACCCAATGGCCCCAGAATGGATGCAACTGCGTGGGCAGCAGATAGCCAAAGAGATCTGCGCTGTAGGTATCGGCGAACCCGCCGCCGCTGGCAAAGAAATCGCCCTCGCGCAACAGATCCGGGATCATGGCCCAGAGGAAAGGGGCAACGCCAACCAAGAAGAGCAATGCCAACAGCACGAAGGAAGCCAGGCGCAACCCCACCCAGCGCGGGCGCAGCGGAGAGGTCAAGAGCGACCAGAAGAAAACCAACAGGCTAAAGATGATCAGAAATGAGGCATAGGTCAACTCTGCCCACGCCTGCAAGGTGAGAAAGAGCGCGGCAAAGAGCGCGCTGCGCCCCGCCGAGTGCCAGTTTTTGCTGCGAGCGAGCCGAAGCAGATAGAGCACACAGAAAGGAATCCACTGGCTGCTGGCAATGTTGAACTGGCCCAGCGCCACGTAAAAGAGCTTGGAGGAGGCAAAGGCGTAGATGAGCCCGGCCAAAATGGCGGCCCCGTGCAACGATGTTGCCGTGGTTGACACGGGCTGGCTGCCACCATGTTGCCGTTGCTGGTTCGATCCGCCAACATAGTGCACAAGCTCCTGCAATGCCAGCAGATACATCCCCAGCGCACCGAGGACAAAAGAGGCCAGGAGCAGCAGGTTGTTTGCCACCACCAGCGTGAGTGCACTCTGCATCGGCATGGAGAGCAACCCGTTGAGCGGCGTTAGGGTGTAAAAACCCAGATTGATCTGAACGGGTTGGAAGATCCAATCGACGTGGAAAATATCAAAATTGACCTGATCAACCAACCGTTCTTTGATCCACCAGAGATTCCACGCCAGCGATGGATCGTCGATCCCATCGCCGGGCACGTGGGTGGTCAGATTGCGGGCAAGGGGCCAGGTGAGCAGGATGGCGAGCAACGCGTAAAACGCACAGACCCAGGGCAAGGTCACGTGCGTTTGACGAGGCGGTTGGGCGCGTGCCATGCAAACGTTCTCCTGCTAGGGGAGGGTGGTGGCAGGCGACAGAGCCGCGGCGGTAATGTTTTGGGTGGGGGTAATTGGTGCCGTTCCCGTCATTGGGGTGGTTGGCGACATGGCGGGGGCACGCTGCAACAGGTTGCCCATGCGCACGCGTGCGATCACGGCCAGCTGTGGGTTGTCATTCTCGGCCAGTTCAAAGGTGCGTTCGAAGAACTCAATGGCCGTGGCGAGATCGTTGCGCTGTTCGGCAATGTTGGCGAGCAAGAAGGTCACCTGCGGATTGTCCGGAGACAACGCGGTGGCTTCGTCAGCCGTGGCAGTAGCGTTTTCCACATCACCCACTTGCAAATAGTAGGTGCCCAGCTGCACCCACAGCTCTGGCAACCGATCGGGGAGCAGGGCTTTGGCTTCGGCCAGTGCTTCCGCGGCCTGTTCATCCTCGCCCAGTTGGGTAGCCAACACCACTTCCCACAGATATAGTTCGATCTCTTCAGGCAGCTCCTTTTGCACTTCTTCAACTACATTTAGCGCTTCGGCCCACTGCCCCTCCATCAAGAATTGGTCGATTGTCGAATTGACCTCGAGCATGCGGACCGCGGCGGGATTGGGAGGGAAGATCGTATTGATCAGCCAGTACCCGCCCACCACGACAACCACCAGCGTGACAATCGAGATCACCAGCCGGCGCACGCTATTCAGGCGACGCCGCGCAACTTCCGCGTCAACATGCCACCAGAAGCTGTCGGCCGGTGGATGTTTGGCACGTAATTTGGCCATACCACCCGCTTTTGCCGCGGCCGCGGCCAGCGGTTGTGGCTGCGAAGAGAGGCGGCTCAACAGGCTCTGCCAGCGCACCTGTTCCGAGCGCAGATCCAGATCTTCGTTATCGGTGAGGGTCTCGAAAAGCGCCTCGATCTGATCGAGGCGCACGAGATATTCTTCAGCATTTCCACCATGTAACTGCACAATTTGCCGTTCGGCCATGGTCAGTGCATCGCGCAGTGCATTGGCTGGATTGCTGGTCGTTTTGGTTTCAACAGAATAGGCCATAAATTCGTTCTGATTCTAGCGTTGGGCTGGTAAGCATCCATCCTGAAATTGAACTACAGTGCGGTTGGCTTGAAAACGGTAGCTTTCCCGCTCGCCGGAACTACTGTTTTCAAACAGAGCCCACTTTACAGTGCGGTTGGCTTGAAAACGGTAGCTTTCCCGCTTGCCGGAACTACTGTTTTCAAACAGAGCCCACTTTATAGTGCGGTTGGCTTGAAAACGGTAGGTTTCCCGCTTGCCGGAACTACTGTTTCAAACAGAGCCATTTTAAAAGTGGAGTGAGTAGACTCACATCTCTGGTTGCACGGGGCGACGCAGAGCAGTTGCAGGATGAATGGGACGATGGGTAAAGAGCAATCAGCGCAAAACGGAAGCTCGCCGCAGCGGGCGCTGTTGGATCGCACGGCTCATAGATGGCGGTGCGCATCTATTCCTGATCATCATCATCGGTCTCGTCATCGTCGTTGCCCGAATCTTCCTCTTCGCGCTGAATCTCGCGGTAGACGCGATTGAGGCCAGATTTGATCTGGCTTTCGATCTTGGCCTTGCGTTCCGGCGGCACGGGGAACCACTCCAACATCTCGCCAACGAGGCCGCTCTTGGTCTCGTTTTTGTTGCGCCCCTCGCGATAATAGTCGCGCACGCGCTGGCGCATGAAGAGAATGTACTCGGCCACCCGATAGGTGCGATCGGGTTCGCAGACGGGACCGTGGCCCGGCACCAGTCGCTCGGCGCCCAACTCGCGGATCAGGTCGAGTGCCCGCAGCCATTCCAACGTGTTACCCTGAGCCATATAGGGATGTTGATCTACCCAGACAATATCACCGACGAAACAGATCTTCTCATCTGGCATCCAGATCAGGCTGGTGGCAGGCGTGTGCCCACCCACATAGATGAGCTCAAGCCGGCGGCTGCCATAGAGCATGGTCGAACGGTTGGTAAAGGTAATGTGCGGCGGGATGATGATGATATTGTTCAGCTGTGCCTGAATTTCGGGCTCGCGCTTGAAGCTGTTGCGCACCCGCTCCTTGAAATTTTCCGTGTAGCCCGACATCTCTTTGTGGGCGCGCTCGTGCGCGATCACCTTGCAGGGCATGAAATATTGGTTGCCCAATGCGTGACCGCGGTGGTGATCGGTGTTGATCATAAAGAGCAGCGGCTCACCGGGGTATTCCTCTTCAATCTGTTCACGCCAATCCATGGCCTGCTTGGGGATCAATGGCGCATCGACCATGATGATCCCTTCTTCTGTATGGATGAATCCCGGCGTGCAACCACGATAGTGGGTGTTGATGAAGACACCGTCTGCCAATTCTTCGCGTTTGCCCAGCCCGGTGATCCCAATCCGGACGGCACTTCTTCTTCTTGCCATGCGTTCTCCTCACTCTAACTGCAGTTATTCAATCTAACTCTATTTTACCACAGGTTGCCAATCGTCCACATAAAGCATGAATTCAGGATAGGTTCAGGCAATCTCGTGGTAAAGGGCATGAAGGGCACTGGCAAGCTAGCACATTCACAACGAACTCAGGCTAGTGTGAGTAAATAGTGCGCTAATGGCTACACCCAGGTATTCGAACTTCGCGGCGGATTTTCAGTTTGGTGTTAGCGAATCTCAATATCACTGGTTGATGATTTTTATTCAACTGGCTCCAATTTCAATGGAATCAGGAAATCCTCTTCGCCTTGTAAGTAGCCGTCTTTCAGAGGACGCTCAACACGTAGCAAAAAATTTACTGGCTCAGCAAACACGGCTGCATCAAAATCTGCCCCTACACCAATCAAATCTTCTTTTACGGCTCCAGGTAAAATCTCTCCACTCATGGATGATGGATTCGCCCACAGGAAATCTACTATATCGATTTGATGAGTACCAATCAGCAACTGCCCATCGTGAATTGGATCAATCGAGTAAGTATTTTTGTTCGTATTCTCGATCCTCAAAGATAAAAGAATTAGCCACAATTTACTCTCATATTCATCGGTCGAGTCGTTGATAAACGAAACAAATTCCCGAATTTGTGGGGATTCACTATTTTGCATAGCTATCCAGTCGGCAACAAAAACGCTGTTTAGGGTTATAACTATTCCTTCACGCTCGATAGTTTCAGCACCTTCCCATTTGGCAACGCCATATTTATCTAGCGGACTAGCTGAATTATCTGCTGCTCCCGATTTAGCCAGTGGCGTGGCAGTGGCAACCGCAACCACCGGGTCCGAAGCATTCTCCACCACAACCGCAGCCCCAGGTCCATCAACCCGCACCTGCAAGGCAACACTTACGCTTATCGGCACTGTGGCTGTTATTGTTTCTCCACTATCTACCTTCATCGGCACCGATACCACCACCGGCACTGTCTGTTCTACATCAATCACGAACGGGACGAATCGTCCCAAAAGATTAGCATCCTGTGCCAAGACAGCTACACCCAACGCAAAGATCAGCATGATTCCGAATAACACTACAGCAGCACGCTTCCACATAAGAATGTTTCTCCGTAACGTCTTTTGAGTAGAATTTGCGCATCAAGAACACCTCCGGCCATCGGTTAACCCATACCAGATCTGTTGTTGATGTGTAGGTGGTTGTTGATGACAAAATTTAGTGGAGTAACGCCAGCGTTTTTATGTTCAGCGGCGACGTAGAGTTAACAGTGTAGGTGCTCGATCAAACATCCAAAAACCGATAGGCATACCGATTAGTGTACAGGTGATGACATAAGCAAGGATAAGCCAAATCGCGGTCAGCCACCATCCAATTAGCAAAAACCAAAGTGTGCGAGCAAGGAAATTGTGTTGCACAACTGGGGTTCCCGCATAGGATACAATCGGCTCTGTTTGACGCAATGCCAAGAGGTAAGGCAACTTGTTGATCAACATGATACCAAGTGGAATACCGAGAATTGTCAAGAAGAGCACATAAGCAAGACCGACGCTCAGTGCACCAAGCCACCAGCCGATAAACAAGAAGTACAAAAGTTGAATAAGACAGCCGGGTTGCTCGCGGACGATGAAGGTAGGCGTCCCAGCCATATTTACATTTACATTGATGTTATTACTCATGTGAGTCACTCTCTTTCACCGAAGGATGGGGATAGAGCTGACGTCACTCCACTAACAACCTTACAATCACAATCAAATGTTGTCAAACTCCTATCTGAGATTCGAGCCAGACAAAACACACCAGTAGCTGCTAAAATCTGCGAGCGATGGTGCAGGATAGAACTGCACAAAGCCCTAGATGGCAAACAACCAGTGAATGGATGGGGTGTAACTTTCAATTTCGCCCAGATGACGCGTATAATAAAGCTGTACGGTGAACAAAGCTGTACAACAGAGAGACGAACGATTGATAGAATTGTATTCACTTCCCCAAGCAACGCTGCTCCGATCGGGCGAAGTTCGAGAGATGCGCTCAATTTTCATCGGGCCACTGCCATTGCCAGCACAAAGAACCGTGGCACGGTGAGTCAGCAGAAGGTAGAGAGGAAGTACGTTGCAATGAAACGGTTGGGAGTTTTAACGAGCGGAGGCGATGCACCGGGCATGAATGCTGCCTTACGTGCCGTGGTCCGCACCGCGCTGGAAATGGGTGCGGAAGTTTACGCGATCTATGAAGGCTATCGGGGTATGATCGATGGTGACGATCGCATTCGCCAGCTGGAATGGGATGACGTTGGGGGCATCCTCCACAAAGGGGGAACCATTATTGGCTCGGCGCGCTGCACTGCGTTTCGCACACTGGAGGGCCGACAACGCGCGGTCTGCAATCTGTTGCGCCACGAAATCGATGCCCTGGTGGTCATTGGTGGCGATGGTAGCCTGACTGGCGCCAATCTGTTGCGCCAGGAATGGCCCGATCACATTGCGGCACTGGTCGAATCTGGCACAATTGAGCCTGCGCTGGCCGAGCGCCACCAATATCTCAGCATTGCTGGCATTGTTGGCTCCATTGACAATGACATGTTGGGCACGGATATGACCATCGGTGCCGACACGGCGTTGCACCGCATCACCGACGCCATCGATGCCATTACGAGCACAGCCGCCAGCCACCAACGTGCCTTTGTGGTCGAGGTGATGGGACGCCACTGCGGCTATTTGGCGCTGATGGGGGCGCTGGCTAGTGGTGCCGACTTTGCCATCATTCCCGAAAATCCGCCCCACGGTGAGGATTGGGAAGAGAGGATGTGCAAGATCCTGCGCGAAGGCCGCCAGATCGGTCGACGTGACAGCATTGTGGTGGTGGCCGAAGGGGCCATCGACCGCAAGGGCAACCCACTTACCTGTCACTACATCAAGCAGGTCTTGGAAGAGAAGATGAGCGAAGATGTACGGGTCACCGTGTTGGGGCACGTTCAGCGGGGTGGTTCGCCAACTGCCTACGACCGCATCCTGAGCACATTGATTGGAGAGGCCGCGGCCAAGGTGGCACTGGAAGCAACGGCCGAGACCGTGCCGCAGTTAGTTGGCATTAAAAACAATCGCATTCACCTCTCGCCGCTAATGGAGTGTGTCAACGGCAATCAAGAGATCAATCAGGCGATTGAGAACCTCAACTTTGAAAAAGCATACCAGATGCGGGGCCACGGTTTCCGGGCATCGTTTGAAATTTTGCGCACGTTGGTGCGTGCAGTGCCCCACCCCCCCAAACCAGGCCAGCGTCAGATCCGGTTTGCCATTTTGAACGCGGGCGCGCCCGCGCCGGGCATGAATGCCACGGTGCGCGCGGCCGTGCGTCTGGGTGTCGATCAGGGACACCAGCCACTGGGCATCTATCGCGGTTTCCGTGGGCTGATCAACAACCAGTTGACGGAATTGAACTGGATGGATGTCAATGGTTGGGCACCGACTGGTGGCTCTGAATTGGGCACGAGCCGACGCAAACCCGAAGGGGGCGACTTTTATGCCATTGCCCGCACGCTGGAAGAGCACCAGATCGAGGCGCTCTTGATCGTGGGTGGGTGGGCTGGCTATGAAGCCGCCATGGCGCTTCACACAGAACGGCGCAACTTCCCAGCGTTCAACATTCCCATCGTCTGTATTCCCGCCAGCATTGACAACAACTTGCCCGGCGCGGAGTACAGCATTGGCGCGGACACCGCCCTCAATTCGATCACCGATGTGATTGACAAGATCAAGCAGTCGGCGGTGGCGTCGAATCGCTGTTTCATCATCGAAGTGATGGGGGGCTACTGCGGCTATCTCGCGCTCATGAGTTCGATTGCCAGCGGTGCCGAGCGTGTGTATCTACACGAAGAGGGCATCCGCCTGAGCGCTCTGGAAGAGGATCTGGATCTGCTAATAACCGGTTTTCAACATGGCAAGCGGCTGGCGCTGATGATCCGCAATGAATTTGCCAATCCCCTCTACACCGCACCCTTTTTGGCCGCGCTCTTTGAAGAAGAGAGCCGAGATCTCTTCAACGTGCGAACGTCGGTGCTGGGCCACATGCAACAGGGAGGCAATCCCACACCCTCGGATCGTGTTCTGGCCTCGCGTATGGCCGGGGAAGCGGTAAAGTTCCTGATCCATGCCTGTGAAGAGCGTGGCGACGATCCACCCGCGGTCTGTTTAGGCATGATGGAGGATCAGATTCAATTTACACCCTTCCATGAAATTCGCCGCCTCTACGAAATTGAGCACGAGCGCCCCAAAAAACAGTGGTGGATGGATCTGCGCCCCATTGTCCGCGTGATGGCACAACCGGGGCCACAATTTCACAAACGACACTAACGGGATCGCTGTACAACTCACCGCCCGACGCCAACTTCACCACTGGCGAGTTCGCACCGCAATCTTCAACCCGACTTCAATTTTGCCAGCAGCTACGCTTCAGCATTGAAAGGATACAAAAGATGATACATGAATCTGTTTATGAGCTCCGCCAAGGGCTCAGGGATGTGGTCGCCATCAACGAGAATCGGGTTGAGGTGCTCGATGTGGATCGACTGCGCAACCGAGAGATCGACCTGCTCGCGCGCGACGCCGTCTTTGGCCCCCCTGCCGTGCGCCACTTTAGCCGCTGGCTCATCTGGGAATTGGGGCAGGCATTGGGTGCACGCCCCGCAAGCATTCACGAATTCTACATTGCACGGGCAGCGGGCAAATGGCAGGATCGCACCGTGCCCGCGATGAATATTCGCTTTACCACCTATGAGACAGTCCGGGCCGCGCTGCGCGCTGCCCTGCGCACCAACACCGGCGCCATGATCTTTGAAATTGCCCGCAGCGAGATGAGCTATACGTTCCAAAGCCCGGCTGAATATACCAGTGCGGTAATCGCCGCGGCGATCAAAGAGGGCTACTTTCACCCGCTCTTTATCCAGGGTGATCATTTCCAGGTGAAGGCATCGCTCTTTGCCAAAGATCCAGAGGCAGCGATTCAAGAAGTCAAGGATCTGATTGCCGAGGCGGTTCCCGCCGGTTTCTGGAACATTGACATTGATACAAGCACGCTGGTGGATCTGGGTAAACCCGATCTCAAGACACAGCAATATCACAACTACTATCGCTCGGCAGAATTGACCAAGTTCGTGCGCGATCTGGAACCGGCAGGGGTAACGATTAGCCTGGGCGGTGAGATTGGCGAAGTCGGCGAACAGAATTCGACGCCGGAAGAGCTAGATGCCTATGTCAACAACTACAAAGAGACGCTGGCGGAGCTGGGAGACTACACGGGGCTGAGCAAGATCAGCGTGCAGACAGGTACTTCCCACGGTGGTGTCGTGCTGCCCGACGGCTCAATTGCCGATGTGGCGGTTGACTTTGAAACACTCGACCTGCTGGGCAAACGGGCGCGCGAACATGGTTCCGGTGGGGCCGTGCAACATGGCGCGAGCACGCTGCCCGAAGAGATGTTTACCCAATTCCCGGCCAAACAGACATTGGAGATCCATCTGGCGTCCGGCTTCCAAAATCTCTTCATGGAGCACGAAGCCTTTCCCGCGGACCTGCTCAGTCAGATCTATCATTTTCTGGATGAGAATAACGCCGACGAACGCAAGGCGGATGAAACCGATGCACAGTTCTACTACAAAACACGTAAAAAAGCGATCGGTGCCTTTAAACCAGAACTGTGGGCACTGGCCACAGAAGCCAGCGCGCTCTATGACGCGCTGGAACAAAAGTTTGAGTTCTTCTACGAACGGCTCAACGTGACGGAGACACGCGAGCTGATCGACAGCATCGTCACGCCCGTGGAACACCACAAGCCGATGCCACAACTTTCGCGCCTGGCCGGTGACGATCTGGGGCTGGCCGATTAAATCGGTTGGTACTTGAATATACAGTAGTAAACAACAGTAGTAAACAGCAGCCCGTAGAACAATTGACCGAGAAAAAAGGGGACGCGCTCGCGTCCCCTTTTTGTCGCAATCGCGCTCATCAATGGTAGGATGCTAAGCATCAAAATCTTCCACCAAACAACCCATCATGCAGCAAAGGTTTCAGTTTACATGCATCTCCTGTTACAGATCCGGGCGGCACTGCGCCTAGCTTTGGTTGCACTGATTATTGGAATTGGCGCGCTGATCGTGCTGTTGCTTAGCCCGCTGCCGTGGCGGATTGGTGGGGCCAAGGTGGCAACCTGGCCCGTGGTGGGCATGGCCCGTGCATTCATGTGGATCATGGGGCTGCGCTATCGTTGCCCCGATCCCGATCAGGTGCAACAACATGCGGGGCTGCTCTTCTGCAACCACACCTCGTTCATCGATATTCTCATGATCCTCTACCTGACGCCAGCCCGTTTCTTGAGCACCAAAGGTGTGCGCAAGCTTCCCATCGTTGGTCAGCTCGCCGTGGCGCTCGACACACTCTTTGTTCATCGCTTTAATGACGAAGCACGCGCCGCGGCTCGGGACGAGATCGTCGATAACCTGCGCGCACGCCAATATCCACCGTTGGCGCTCTTTCCCGAAGGCAAGATTGCGCCGGGGCACACGGTCTTGCCGTTGCGCTACGGGGCTTTTGAAATTGCCAAGGCCGAGGGGATCGCCATTCTCCCCTGTGTGCTGATCTACGAAGCATTGGAGACGGTGAGCTGGTTTGAGCGCACGGACAATCTCATTGCCATGAGCTGGCAACTTGCCATGCTGCCCCGTGCCACGTGCGCAACGTTGGTGCCGCTGCCAGTACTACAACTCGAACCAGATGCCGATATACCCACTGTGGTGGAAGCGACGCGCCGTGCCATGCAAGCAGCTATTGACCGCCACCCCACTGTCGCGGCCAAAGAGCCGTGGTAACGCTCACTGTGGTGCGTGAGCCTCTGCAGACGCATCCCCCAGCAAGAAGGCAGCTAGCGCATCGATCTCCGCGGCGCTGAGTTGCAGGTTGGGCATCTGCGTGTTCGGCTTCACCGCGGCCGGATCCGCCAGCCAGCGGCGCAGCTCGGTCGCGCTCTTGTCATAGTCGCTCAGTTCCGGCCCCACTTCTGCATTCCATGCGACTGTAACGGCGCTGTGAACGTGACAGGATGCACAACCCTTGGCCACAAAGAGCTCGCTGCCATGGTTTGCCAACGGTTGCGCCGCGGCTATCACCTCTTGCTCCGGGGCTGTCACCTCTTGCTCCGCGGCTGTGGCCAGTGGTGACTGCACCTGTAGCGCCTGCCACCATTGCTGTACCGCAACCCACCATTGCCACAAGGGATCTGCTCTGCCGGCCATTGCGGGTGCCACGGCTGGATTTGTCTGCACCCACAGCATGGGCAGCGCAACAGCTATCGGAAAGGGATCGGGCTGGATCTCCCACGCCCATAGGCCCGCCTCTGGAAAGGTGATCTCGGCAACATAGTGACCGGTGGGACCCGATTGGATTGCCGTCACCACCACCTCTGCACCACTTTCGTTGTGGTGAGCAACCAGCCGGGGGCCAGGTGGGCCCAGATTGACCAGGGTTTGCCCATGTTGACGCACACTAAAACCGAGCAGGAGCGGCTCGTTGGCCAAGACCTTCCGGGGCAGTTCATCGAGGGTAATAACCACCCAGCCCCCCGCGTGCAGCGGCGCAACAGTGCCAAGCATCAACAGTGTAAAGAGCATGACCAGCGTTGCACTGTATCGATAAATTCGAGTATGTTGCTGGAGATGCAGCTTTGCATATAATGAATCGATTTTCTGCACAATCATCATCGCATCCCTTCTTTATCAGATTTCATTACGACAGGGGCATTTGCTGCTCATGCCCCACTCGATACTGCGTAAAACAAGTTTTTAGCCACCGGGCCTTCAATAGTGGGCTCTGTTTGAAAACAGTAGTTCCGGCAAGCGGAAAACCTACCGTTTTCAAGCCAACCGCGCTGTAGGCGCCCACGAATACCATATTATTTAATTTACCCGGCACTCAATTCACTGGCTCGTGCCGGGTTGGGCGACTGCGCCCCAAGTGGGTCAGGTGACGCAGGCGTTTCTGTGTCCACGTGCGCACCCACGGCAGCCGTAACATTAGGAGCAGCAGCACCAGCAGCGCAAAGAGCAATGGCTGCGTGAAATCGACCACACCCTCCAACGAGTACTTTTTGGTGACCGCCCGTTGCCAATAGTGATAGACTGCCAGAGGTACGGCCAAGTAGACCAGCCGGTGCAGCCATTTCCACGCTCGCCCCATCCGCCGCATGGCCCAGCGGTTCGATGTGAGCGCCAACGGCAACAACAGCGTGAGCGCCATCGCGCCATAGCTCGCATAGGGAGTCTTGAGATAGCTGGGAATGTAGATCGTTGGAATCCAATCGCCCAACTGTTGCCAGGCCGCGACTTCAAAGAAGATCGATTTGCCCTGCAAAAAGTAGAGCCCGTGCAGCAGTGCAAAGCCAAAACCCCAGAGACCGAGCGATTTGCGCACGCTGATTGCCTGGCGCCAGCCCAGAACGCGCGCGGTCGGCGTACATGCCAGCGAGAGCAGCAGAAAGATCAACGCACTTTTGCCGGTGAAGAGGATCACTCGCAATGAAGGGCCGGTGGCAAAGATCAATGATTTGCTATAGGGAGCGGCCACTATCAGTTGGACCGCCCACAACAACGTCAGGAGCGCCGCCCCATTTACGGCCAACCAAAGCCAGTTGCGTGACCAATTGATTTGCGGGATTTGCGGGATTCGCATGAGTTGCCTCCTCTCCCTAGCTCTACGCCCTATCTCTACACCGTATTTCCACAATGTATTTCCACACTGTATCTCTACATCAAATCTCTACAGCGTATCTCTACACTGTATTTCTACACTGTATCTCTTCAACATATTTCTTCGTGCTGGCGTTGCCTGCCATTGTTCGTTGCGGCATGACACCGGTGATGGATCTCTCATCAGGAGGCAATAGACCAGCGCTCAACGTCCAATCGATTCGGCCACCTGAATTGCCTGGGCCAACGTCAGATCACTTTCCAGCCGATAGGTTACATCGCCATCTGTCCAAATCAACACGTGGCCGTCAACCAGCCGCCGGTTCGCCCAACTGCCACTGCCATCGGTTTGCACGTAATAGGGTCCTGTCGTCCAGAACGCCTCTTGTCCGTGGACCGTCGTCTCGGCAATCGTGGGCGGCTGCATCTTCCAGATGAACGCGCCCGGTCCCAACAGATGCAGGCTCATGGCCACTT
Organism: Caldilineaceae bacterium; assembly: GCA_965228585.1. Classification (GTDB taxonomy): domain Bacteria; phylum Chloroflexota; class Anaerolineae; order Caldilineales; family Caldilineaceae; genus JAHBVH01. The sequence goes on along the minus strand of CBDDHX010000009.1, from coordinate 441,353 downwards.
GGGTTGGCTCCGTCGGCCGCAACCAGACGAGGATAACCGTATCTCCCTCTGCCCGTTGCAGATAGACCCGATCGGGCGCGCCCAGATCGACGGGCAGCGTGGGCAGATGAATCGGGAACTCCACCGCGGCCCGAGCTGTCTCCAGCGTGGTTGCACCGGTCAAGTCCAGCACAGACGCGGTGGGATGTGGAGGGGCCATCCTGGGAATCGCCGTTGTGGGAAGCAAGGTAGCGTTTGGCCCCATAGGCAGCGGACGGTCCGGCATCTCTGCCGCTGCCCGCGATGTGGAGTGGGGCGTTGGTGTTGCATTGCGCCAAATGCGCACGGAACCGATCTGGAGCCACTCGGCCACCGCGGCCCGCACCGGCGGGATGGCCAATGCCCCCGCCAGCAGCAGCAGCACGGTGAAGAGCAACGCCCAGGCGAGATGCCGCGGCCGTGCAAAATGGAGGGTGCTGCTCGACGTGGAGAGTTGGCGATGAACCGCGGCAGTCAGATCAGGCGTGGGCGGATAGGGCAGTTCGGCGGCGAGCTGCTGCACCCGGGCGGGCCACTGTTCCTGGTGTTCATTCTTCATTCAGTCCACCTCCGTGCGCAACGTCGGATAATCCTGCTCCACCACCGTGCGTAGCCGCTGCAATGCCCGCGCTGTTCGAGATTTAACTGTACCTTCAGCAATGGCCAACGTCTGCGCGCTCTCGGCAACCGAAAGTTCCAGATAGTAGCGTAGATAGATGATCTCCTGCTCCGAACGCTTTAACCGGCGCACGGCCTGCCAGAGCAGGTGTGCATCCGCGCCTGCAATCTCTTCAATGGTTGGATCCAGCGCAACGGCTTGGCGGTTATCCGGGCGCTGCCACCAGCGCGTCACCGCCGCCAGATAACGGCGGGCCGACCGTTGGTGGTTGCTGGCCAAATTGCGCACAATCTGCAGCAGCCACGGGCGCAATGGACGCGATGTATCGAATTGCGCGAACTGTCGATAGGCGCGGATCAGCGCGTCCTGCGCAACGTCCTCAGCGGCATCAGCATCGTTTAGGAGCAGATAGGCCAGCCGAAAGAGTGTGGTCTGGTGTTGACGAACAAGCACGAGCCAGGCATCCTGATCCCCCTGGCGAGCGCGGTGGATAATCTCTGCTTCATTCACGTGAATTTGTGTTTATCCCACTGTTTCTCGATCCATGTATATCTCCAATACACCGCCCAACAAGTAATGGTTCCACTAGCTACCTATCACTTTTCGTGAGTTGCGGTGGTACGGGTCTGCCTGGAAGGGGTCACAAGTAGTTCGTATATCGCAACACCGTTTGAACCCTTTCCAGGCAGAGGTTGCCGCGCTTCATGCAGCAGCAAAAGTGATAGGTGACTAAATGGCTCCACAATTTTCCCGATCAGCGCAGATGAGCGCTGGTTGGGCTGAATCCCCTGTGCGCGCAAAGGCACCGATTCCAGCCAATCCGCAACAGCTTCCCCACCCAACAGCTTCCCTACCCCAACATAATAATGCACCTCAGATGCTGGGGGCGTACCACATTTGGGGCCTAGACCGGACGCGCAATCTGCTCCTCTTCTGTACCTCCCCGAAAATGGGACGTACCCTCAGATGCTATTCCTGTAGCAAAGTCAGCTGGGATGTGGTAAGATCATGAGATGACGAGAGCACGCGCGACGGCGCGAATTATGACCAGCAACTGTGTAGCTCGTAAAGATTTATAGATACCTTTGTAGATAACTCAAGTTGCTACCTATCATCTCTACACGCGCCTACAGTGCGGTTGGCATGAAAACGGTGGGTTTCCCGCTTGCCGGAACCTCTGTTTTCAAACAGAGCCCACTATTGAAGGCAACCGGGGAGCAACGTAGGTTAGATAACTTTACTGTACAGTGATGAGAAGAAAAAATGCGTAACTTAGCCGTAATGACAAGTGGTGGTGATGCACCGGGTATGAATGCAGCACTGCGCGCCGTGGTCCGCACAGCGCTCGCCCACGGCGTTAGCATCTATGCGGTGCACGAGGGCTATCAGGGATTGGTAGATGGCGGCGAACGGATTCGCAAGCTGGATTCCACGGCGGTGGGGGGAATTCTTCACCGCGGCGGCACCATTATTGGCACGGCGCGCTGTGCTGAATTTCGCACGCGCGATGGCCGACGCAGCGCCGCGTTAAATCTGGTGGCACGTGAGATCAACGGTCTCGTGGTGATCGGTGGCGACGGGAGCCTGACGGGCGCCAATGTGCTGCGCGACGAGTGGCCAACGCTGCTGGCCGAGCTGGTGGAGAGTGGCCAGATCTCGCCCGAACAAGCCGACGTCCATCAAGAGCTGAATCTGGTGGGTCTGGTCGGCTCAATCGACAACGATATGTTTGGCACCGAAATGACCATCGGCGCGGATACGGCGCTCCACCGCATTGTCGAAGCGGTGGACGCGATCATTAGCACGGCGGCAAGTCACCAACGCACCTTTGTGGTCGAAGTAATGGGGCGCAACTGTGGTTTTCTGGCGCTGATGAGTGCCGTGGCCACGGGTGCCAATTGGGTCTTCATTCCTGAATGTCCCCCAACCATGGATAACTGGGAAGAGGAGATGTGTCAGGCATTGAGTGCTGGACGAGCCGCGGGGCGACGGAGCAGCACCGTAATTGTGGCCGAAGGTGCACGAGATCGACATGGCAACCCGATTACAGCGGCCTATATCAAAGAAGTGCTCGAAAGCCGCACCGGGCAGGATACACGCGTCACTATTTTGGGCCACGTGCAGCGGGGTGGATCGCCCAGCGCCTATGAACGGGTGATGGCATCGATTGTGGGACATGCCGCGGCCGAATCGCTCGTGAGCACGTCGGGCTCACAGGCTGAGCTCATTGGTATTCGCCAATACAGCGTCACCAGCTCCCCCCTAATGGATTGTGTCAACAAGACTCACCAGATGGGCGAGCTGATTCGCCAGCAACGCTTTGATGAAGCGATGGCCATGCGCGGGGGCAATTTTGCCGAAATTTATCACATCTTTCAAACGCTGACGCGCGCCCATCCGCGCCAACTCCAACCAGAAGAGAAGCAGTTGCGGATCCTGGTGTTGCACTGTGGCGCGGTGGCACCGGGGATGAACACAATTGTGCGCGCGGCGGTACGTTTGGGGCTGGACCGTGGACACTGTCTGTTGGCCACGCCGAATGGTTTTGAAGGATTGCAAGAGGGCAAGATCATCGAGATGGACTGGACCAGCGTCACCGGCTGGGTTTCCCGTGGCGGGGCCGAGTTGGGCACCTCGCGCCACATCCCGGAAAACGGTGAACTTTATGCAGTGGCAAAACAGCTCAGCGAACATCGGATCGACGCCATGCTCGTGGTTGGTGGCTGGGACGGCTACGCTGCCGTCCATCGCTTCTCCAACGCCCGTGAAAAATATCCGGCGTTCAACATTCCCATGGTCTGCATTCCCGCCACCATTAGCAACAACCTGCCTGGTACCGAACATAGCATTGGCGCGGACACGGCGCTAAACAGCATTGTGGAAAATGTCGACAAGATCAAGGAATCGGCCGTGGCAAACCGGCGCTGTTTTGTCGTTCAGGTGATGGGGGGGAAGTCAGGCTATCTCGCGCTCATGAGCGGGATCGCCACCGGCGCGGAGCGGGTCTACCTGCCCGAAGAGGGGATCACGTTGGAGGCATTGCAACGCGATGTCAACTTGTTGATCGAAGAGTTCAAACAGAACAAACGGCTGGGATTGATGATCCGCAACGAAGATGCCGACCCGCTCTACACCACCGATTTCATGTGTGCGCTCTTTGAAAAAGAAGGGGGCAAGCTCTTTGACGTGCGGCAGGCGATCCTGGGACACGTGCAACAGGGGGGCAAGCCCTCGCCCTATGATCGGATTGAAGCGACCCGGTTGGCGGCCCAAGCCATCAACTATCTGATCGATCATGCGGATCAGGGGGAGCCGATTGCCGCCGCCGTGGGAACACAGAACGACGAAATCACCTTCATGGACATCGCCGATCTGCCCATGCGCATCGCCTCTGGTGAACGCCGCCCGAAAGAGCAATGGTGGTTGGGCCTGCGCAGCATGGCCGAGACTATCTCCTAGCGCAACTATTGTACGGTCAACTTGAAACCGGTACTTCTTCTTTTGTATACCGTATCGGTTTCAAAGAGTGCATACTTGCGCTAGTGCTTTGGAAAGCCGGATTTTGACATTTTGCTGGCGGGGTTGCAAACCCAGATCCGGCGGCTGCGTTAGCAATGCCAGATGTCCCGTTGACAATGCACTGGTGTGACAGCCGCGAGTCGATGCAGTGTGTCTCTATGCTGCAGATCTCTATTCTGCAGTGCGTTCACTGTTATTGTTGCCGTTGCTGGTGCCATTGCCCTCGATAAGCTCTGCTGCGGCCAGATCACGATCGACATCGACCGCGGCCACGGCCACGGCCCACGCCACCAAAAACCAGACGCCGCCCCCGATGAGCAGGGCCATGCCAATGCTCGCTGGCCGCAGCGGTACATTGCCAAGGGCAATACCGATCAGCGTGAGCAACAGCCCCAAGGTGCCAAAGCTCAACCCCACTTTCATGGGCGTCGATTGAATTCCCATTATCTCTACTCTCGCTCTCTATTCAAGCACTATTCAATTCAAAATTCACGCAGAGCCCTTTCATCGCAACCGAGCAAGTCGGGCACGAGCGAACCCAGGTGATGTCCACCCCAAGCGCTCTACACACTCACGCGTAGATCTTGGACGATGAGCTGCAAGCGGCGGCGCCCCTGCCATTCGTTGACATCGAGCTGAAAGGCCAGATCGATGCGGCTGCCTTCGCTCAGGTGCGCGGCCCATTCCCCCTGGCGAAAGGCGACTGCATCTACCACGGTGCTGTTGACACCACTGTCGACGACCAGGCGCATGTGCTGTTTTTCGCGCCCAATGAGCCGCGCCTCGCGCACCCGCAAGTCGCGGCAGAGCAACACGGGGGATGGATTCTCCTGTCCGGTTGGCTCCAGGCGGGCAAATTGACTGTGTACGCCCCAGTTCGCTTCATCCAATGTAACCACCGCGTCGATCTCCAGGGTGGGGCGCAACGCAGCGTGGGCGCGCAACTCACGCTCGGCCACGGTCTGCAACGCCGCGGAAAAGTCGGGTAGCTGTGCCGTCTTCACGGTGAAGCCCGCGGCACGGCTGTGCCCGCCATGACGCACCAACAGATCGCGCACTTCGTCCAGCGCCGCGCTAATATCAAATTCGGGAATACTGCGCGCACTGCCCCGCGACTCTTCATCTCCCTCCTGGATCACCAGCGTGGGCCGATAGAACTGCTCTGTCAGGCGGCCAGCGACCAACCCGACAATGCCCGATGGGAAGGCCGGGCCATGGATCACGTAGAGGTGTGCATCATGTGCGCTTTGGGCAGCCAACTGCGCTTCGGCTTCACGCTGCGCCTGCTCGGTAAGATCGCGGCGCCGCTGATTCAGTGCCTCCAACTCGCTGGTCAGGGTATAGGCCTGCACGGGATCGGTGGTACGCAACAGTTGATAGGCCAGTTTGGCATGGGCCAATCGCCCGGCCGCGTTGAGGCGCGGGGCCAAACGAAAGGAGATTGCACTGGCATGGACATTGCCGGGAGACAGATCAGAGCGGGCCATCAACTCGCTCAGCCCCACCCGCTCGGCCCGGTTGATCTGTGCCAACCCCCGTTGAACGAGGCTGCGATTTTCGCCGAGCAACGGCATCATATCGGCCACCGTGCCAATGGCCACGAGATCAAGCAATCCCGTTTCGATCTCATCGACCTGCGCAGCGGAGAGTATGCCCCCGCGTTTTTGCGCGACCGCGCGCAACACTGCCTGCGCCAGACGATAGGCGACCCCAACCCCGGCGAGATAATTGAAGTTGCTGGTGCAATCCTTGCGGCGCGGGTTGATGACAGCCAATGCCGGGGGCAACAGGGGCCCCACCGAGTGGTGATCTGTAATGATCACATCGACGCCCAGCTCTTGGGCGCGGGCAACTTCGGTCACGCTCCGCATGCCACAATCGACTGTGATCATCAGCGATGCCTGTTTGGCGATCCGCTCAATTGCTTCCAGATTCAACCCATAGCCCTCATCCACCCGATCCGGAATATAGGGGCCGACGCGTCCACCTGCCTGCTGCAGGGCATGGACCAAGAGCGCGGTTGCCGTCACGCCATCGGCATCAAAATCGCCATAGACACAGATCGTCTCACCCGCTGCCAACGCCTGCAGGATGCGCGCCACCGCCAGCGTCATATCTTGCAGGCGATATGGATTTTCACGGATGGCATCATCCACGGCGAGAAATGCATCCACCTCCGCGGGCGTGCGGACGCCCCGGTTATAAAGAACCTGAGCCAGCAGATGATGTTCGGGCACGGCGGCCAAGAAAGATTCCGGCGCGGTGGGATGGATCATCCAGTTTTTACGTTGAGACGGAAGCATGGGAGATCGATTCGTTACGCTCTACTTGTCTGAACTTACGCAACTTGTCGAGAAGAGCCACCAATCGCGTTGCCTGCTCCCCATTGGCAAGCTCTTCTCGGTGCACAAGTCATGTTGTTCCAAAGTAGTCTGCTTGTTTCAAAACAGTCTGCAAAGAAAACAGTCTGCAAAGTTGAATTGGCTACGCAGCCACCAAAATTTCCCAATAGCTGGCGGGCAGACCTCATACCGACAGGCAATGCACTAATTTTACCAGCCAGATGAGGCCATTGCGAACACAACTATGATGATTATAGATGATGACCAAAGATGCACCCAAAGTCGTGGGTGGTTGTTTGATTGCGCATCCCCGTGGATTGTCGTACTTTTTCTGTAACAACATCGCAGTTGCCGCACCATTCTTCGCATACATTTAGTCGGCGGAATGGCGCAGAAGACCGCCCCTATTTGCGCTATTGCCCCCATCAGAACCAAGTCCAGGATTGCTGTCGACGCGCAGTATGGTGGCGGTGGGGCAATGTTCCGAACGAGTAGACAAATTTTAAGTGGGTGCATGATTGTTTGGCTTGTTGTATGATGCACTGGTGTCACAGCCATTGTGCACACTGGATACAGCGTAACGGAAGTTTTGCGGGTTTGCAGTTGGCCCCGAGTAGGGAGTCTTGCGTGCATCGCACAGGTGACATGATCAGAGGCCAAATAGGTTGCTTGCAACTGTGCAACGCACTCCGCTGTGCCATGGTATAGCTGTATAGCTCGTTAAAGCTACGGTACACAGTAATGAATCTGTTGCGCACACCAGATATGTTGCGCACACCAAATCTGCTGTACAAATCAAATGTGTTATCCTGCAATGTTGCCGCGGATCTCGTCGTCTGCTTCATTACGAGATTGCGCCGGCTTTCAGGTAAAATAGAAAAGAGAGAAGATGCCAAACTTACGCTTTGCCGCGCCCAAAGAGCGTCGTGTTGCCGTCATCACCGGCGGGGCCAGGGGATTGGGCCGGGCCGCGGCGCTGAGGATCGCAGAGGAAGGTCGTGATGTCGTTATTGCGGATCTGCTCGATGATGCGGGAGCCGCGGTTGTCAAAGAGATCGAGACGTTGGGTCAGATCGGGCGCTATATACGGACCGATGTCACCGACGAAGCAGCCGTGGCGCGGTTGATGCAACAAACTGTCGAAGAATTCGATCGGCTCGACATCCTCGTCTGTTGCGCCGGTATTTTGGGGATGGAAGCGCCATTTTTGGAGCAGAGCGCCGCGCAATTTGACAAGGTGATGAAGATCAATATCTATGGCGTCTTCCACGCGCACCAGGCGGCCATTCCGCACATGCAACGCCGCGGATGGGGCCGCTGTGTCACCGTGACCTCGGGCGCACGCAATGGGGCCACCAACCAGGTTCCTTACGGCGTTTCCAAAGGCGCCACCTATTCTTTCGTCGCGGCGCTGGGCAATGCGTATCCAAAAGAGAATATTTTCGTCAACGGTGTTGAACCCGGTCGTGCCTTGACCGACATGGTTGTCCCCCGTTTTTCGGCGGAATTCCTGGCCGATCCGGGCAATCCCATTGGTCGCTATTCCGATCCAGAAGAGGTAGCCGAGGTGATTGAGTTTTTGTGTTCCGAACGCAACACCTACACCACCGGCTCGGTTTGGAGTGTGAAGGGCGCAACCGGTTAGCCCAATGGGGCATTTACCAATTAGGACTGTTTGTTGATAATTTTTCGGAGGCATCTATGTATCAATCCCCCCAATCAGAGATTCCCGTGGCGCTGGTCACCAAAGCTTACACCTACGTGGGCCATCTCACAACGGGTGGCCGGCGCTTACAGGATATTCTGAACGATACGTTGACAGATTTCCTGAATCTGCGCAAAGTAGAGATCGCCACGACGCTTGATGGGAATACGGTTGTGCAAAAACTGCCAGAAGCAACCATTGCCAAAACGGAGGTCGTGCTTGGGCTGTTGCGGCAGGATACACACGAAGCGCCCATCAAGCGGCAGAACTACCGCGTGCAGCGCGACTTCTGCGAAGCAGTGATGGTCATTCACCATCTGCGGATTCAAGGAGCCGTGCACCTGTCACGGGCCACCAAGCAGAGCGCGGCAATTCTCACCCGCGATCTAAAAAGCTTCTTTGCCGTCACCGATGCAACGGTCAGCGCCAACAGCGGCACAGATGACTCGATCAATGCCTCGGTGGTGCTGGTGAACAAGCAGGCGGTCTCACTGCTGTCGATCCAGTAGTTGTGTATCAATTGCTGGGGAGACGAAAACGGGAGTCGACCGCGCCCGCGCGATTATCTACACCTGCGGTGATTTGTCGCGCGCCATGATGACCGGTTACACTGGACAATTGAGCCGCCAGGAAAGCAGTCACCAAAGCGGCCTCTGTCCGTCAACATTGTTTAATCGGTCCCATACCCATGCTCACTCGTTTCGACGCGCAACAAGCACGTACCGCGCCCAAAGCAGATCCCCGGCATCACCAGCCACAGGCAGCAGCAGATGATGATCCCCTCGTTACCCAATTGCAACAACGCTGGCAATTGTCAACACAATCGCGTTGGCCACTCTGGAACAGCGTGTTCTGGATCTCTCTGCTCGGCCTGTTGACCCGAATTTGGCAGCTCGACTACCACAGCGTCTGGTTCGACGAAGCGGTCAGCCTGCAGTGGGCAGGCAGTGACGCAACCTTCATTTGGCAAAAGACCTTTCCCCTGCTAGAGGACAAACATCCCCCCGCCTACTATCTCAGCTTACATTATTGGCAGAGCCTGCTGGGCTGGATTGGGTTGGCACAGAACGATGCAGCCCTGCGTCTCTTGGGTGTGCTCTATGGTCTCGTGACAGTCTGGGCCATCATGCAACTCGCCACGAGCATCAGCGGCCGCAGAACGGGTATGCTGAGTGGGCTGCTCGTCGCTCTCTCTCCAGTGCTGGTCTGGTATAGCCAGGAATTGCGCATGTTTCAACCGGCAACCGCGCTCTCCACGGTGGCGGCGCTGGCGCTCTGGCAGGCATGGCATGCCCCAACAGTCAACCGGCAGTGGCTGGGCTGGGTCTGTTTTCTCTTGACAATGACCGCGGCGCTATACAGCTATCTCTTCAGCGCCTTTCTCATGCCAGCCGCGGGGCTGACGCTGCTGGTGCTCTTCCTCCACTCCGCCCAACCGGATCGCTGGCAACGCTTTGGTCGCGGCCTGCTCATGATTGGGCTCACGGGCCTGCTCTTTTTGCCCCTCGCCTACAATGCCTGGATCGTCAACGGCAGCGAAGGGGACCCAGGCGTGGCTTTTGCCAATGTTAGCAGCAACTTGTGGCGCCTGTTGCGCATCTTTACGCTGTGGCGGGTGCAGTGGAGCCCCACGTGGCTGATCAGTGCCGCGCTTGGATTTTTCGCCATTGCCTTGCTCATTGGTCTGCTGCTGCCCACCCGCGCCACCCCACCCAACAACCAACAGCCAACACAACCGCGCACGTGGCTCTGGCTCTGGATCGGCATCCCGCTGCTGATCGGCAACATCTTGCAGAGCCGCAGCGAATCGGTCTTTGGCGAAGATCGCTACTTCCTCTTTCTCGCGCCCTTTGTGCTCTGGGCAATCGCACGGGGGCTCGTGGTGGCAAGCGAATCGTTGCCACGGCTGCTCCGCCTGCACAGCGCGGCGGGTCGAGTCAGCGTCTTTGGTACTGGTGGGATTGCGGTCTCACTGCTCTTCGTTGCCCTGCTCCCGCTGTGGACGCCGGCAATGTACCGGGAAAATTGGCGGGCCGCGGCAAACCAGATCACCGCCTATCACGCGGCCAGCCCCGGCCTGAGCAGCGTGGTGGTGGCACACGTCGATTACACACGGCTGCCACTGGAATGGTATCTGCGCCAACAACACGATTTTGCTGACCTGCCGCTCTACCATCCCTTTGGCGGCACGCTTACACCAGAAGAGATCGAGCAGACGGTCGCTCCGCCACTGCAGGGCATTGTCGACACGGGCGCGGCCACGCTCTGGCTCACCCAGAGCCACTTGGCAGGCGTCGACGAGGCGCGGTTGGTGGAAGGCTGGCTAGAGCAACGGTTTCCACTCGTGACAGAGCTACACCCTGCTGGCATTAAGGTAAGTGGCTTTGCGTTGCAGAGTCATTTCGCCACGTTGCCACCGCTCGCACCAGGTAGCCACCTCCCCGCGGCAATGCTTGCCCCTGGCCTCGAATTGGCCGCGTGCGAAGTCATGACACCGGTGCTCGCGGCGCAAGAGAACGAGATGCACCCACCGAGCGGTTGGGTTCACGTGCGGCTCTGGTGGCGGGCCACCGCGGCCATTACAGATGATTATGTGGCCACGGCCGAAGTGGTTGGCGTGGAAGGTGCGTGGGGCGTGCGTCTCTATCGCGCCAACGAAGCCTTGCGGCGCTGGCCCACGAGCAGCTGGCAGCCGGGAGAGCTTGTGCGCGATGAAGTTGACATCAACCTCAATCCGCTCACTCCATCGCGCACCTACCCGGTGGTGATTGGGCTGCTCGACAGCGCGGGCGTGCCAACCGGACAAACCACTGAATGTGGCACGGTTATTGTCGAATAGCCAGCCACGGCAACTCAGCCGGGGAAGAGCGTGGCGGAAACAAACAGTTTCGGAACAATGGCTCTCACTAGCCCGTCAGCAGTGCATACGTTCTTGTACCCCGTTATCTGTACCCCGTTATCTGTACCCCAATGACATGGTACGCCAACGGGGTTGGACAAAGGATAGTAAAGATGGTTCTCCTCCAAAACCCGGTGCTGCTGGCGCTCACCCTGGTCTCTGCGGTGGCATTGATTGTTACCAGTGGATGCAACCGGGCCCAAACCACCCCAACCCACGCCGAAGCCGATCGAGCCACGCGTGAGGGACGCTTTGCAGAAGCTCAATCTCCCACTCTCACGCACGCACTATCGGCAGATCCGACCGTGACAGATCCGACTGCGACAGATCTGACTGTGACAGATTCGACTGTGGCAGATTCGACCGTGACACCGGCGGCTGTTGCCCCGATCGCCACCCTGATCCCAATGCCAACGGCAATTCCCCTCACGCCAACAGATGCCAATGACTCAACGCTCAAGGCATCGACCGCGGAATCTGCCGTTGTGGTTCAGGCAGCGCTGCCCGCGGTGGAACTAACGGGCTTTCGCCACATGTGGCAGACATGGAACAACTGTGGCCCCGCAACATTGGCAATGAATCTGAGCTACTTTGGCAGCAGGTTGGATCAGGCAGAGATCGGGGCAATCCTCCGTCGCCACGAAGATGATAAGAACGTTGGACCAACGGAGCTGGTGGCGTTTGCCGAAAGCCAGGGCTACCGCGCGCAATTACGGGTGAATGGCGATGCTGAATTGATGCGCCTGCTGCTGAGCAACGGCATTCCCGTCATCATCGAAACCTGGCTGGAAGAGGAGCCCAACGATGGCTTGGGCCACTACCGCATGTTGACCGGCTATGACGATGTGACCCAGCAGTGGATCGCCTATGATAGCTACGTGAGCCGCAATTTACGTGCGGCCGACGGTACCTATCGGGGTATTAGCCTGCCCCATGGCGAACTGATGAAGCTGTGGAAGGTCTTCAACCACACCTATCTGCTGATTTACACGCCGGAACAGGTCCCAATCGTGCAAGCGATCTATGGCGACCGTTTGCAGCCAGCGGTGATGTGGCAAGAGACATTGGCCGCGAATCAGGCGGCGACCGCGGCCACCCCCGACGATGCCTTTGCCTGGTTCAATCTGGGCAGCACACTGACCGAATTGGGCGATTATGCGGGCGCGGCCCAGGCATTTGATCGCGCACGCGCGCTGGGGCTGCCCTGGCGCATGCTTTGGTACCAATTTGGCCCTTTTGAAGCATATCACGCCATGGGTCGTGCCCAGGATCTGCTGGCCATGGCCGACGCAACCCTGGCCATGACCAACAGCATCGAAGAGATCCACTATTGGCGTGCCCAAGCCTTGTTGGCGCTCAACGATGTGGCCGCCGCGCGCCAATCACTCTCCACTGCGCTCGCGCTCAACCCGAGCTATGAACCCGCGGCAGATTTGCTGAAAACATTGCCTCAGTAGCGCCGCCACATTACAACAAATGTGGTGGCAAAAATGGCGCGGAACCTCACCATCATCGCCAGCGTCTACAGGTTGAACAGCTCTTTGGCCGACCAAAACACTTCAACAGTCATCTTTCTGCCTCAATCATCGAAAGTGAACCTGTTTGTCAATTGGCAAGCGCTATCCACCTGATGTAGGAGGTTTTCCGTGATCCACACTCGTTTGCGTACACTTTGTTTGCGTGCACCCTGGTTGCGCTCACCCTGGTTGCGTGCACCCCTTTTGTGTGCACCTTGGTTGCGTGCACCTCTTTTGCGTGCACCTTATTTGCGTGCAACTTGCTTGCATCTATTTCAGCGTCTCCTGATGCTGGCGATCCTCGGCAGTCTCTTGTTTACCGTGGCCCCGGTGGCCGTGGCCCAGGATGTTCGGCCCAGCCACACAGACCCCGCCTGGCAGGCTACTTACTGGACAAATCGCAATCTGGCTGGCAGCCCCGCGCTGCAACGGTTTGATATGCGTCTCGATTTTGATTGGGGGTTGGACGCGCCGGATCAGTCGATTGGTGCCGACGACTTTTCGGCCCGCTGGGAACGGTACATTGATGTCACGCCCGGCACCTACGAATTCACCGCCACTGCAGACGATGGCATTCGTGTCTGGGTGGATGACCAACTGATCATCGATCAGTGGTACGAGCATGCGGTGCAGAGCTTCCGGGCGGAACGTTATCTGGGGCCGGGTCACCACTTGGTGCGCGTCGAGTATTTTGAGGCCCGTGGCGCGGCCGTTGCCAAGCTAACTTGGCAACGACAAGGTGATCCCGGCAGCGGCACTGGTGAGTGGCGGGGCGAATATTTCAACAATAGCTCACTTGCGGGCCCGCCAGCGTTGGTGCGCAATGATGGGGAGATCAACTTCAATTGGGCCGGTGCACCCGCGCCGCAAATCAACGCGGACAACTTCTCCGTGCGTTGGAGCCGCAACCTGACGCTGCCAGCAGGAACCTATCGTTTCCGCGTCACCACGGATGATGGCGCGCGGCTCTTTGTCAACGGCCACACGCTGATCGATGCGTGGCTTGACCAGGCGCAGACGACCTACACCGGGGAGATCTACCTGACTGGTGGCACGACGAGCATACTCCTGGAATATTATGAACGGAGTGGCGGTGCCACCGCGCAGCTTGCGTGGCAGCGGCTCGGTGGCGACGGCAACAACGGTGGAACTCCCATCACCGATTGGAAAGGTGAATATTTTAACAACCGCCAGTTGAGTGGCCCTCCCGCCCTCATTCGCAATGATCGGGAGATCAACTTTGATTGGGGCACTGGTTCGCCGGCACCGGGGCAAATTCAGCCCGATGATTTTTCCGTGCGCTGGTCACGGACCCTTAATCTGGGGCAGGGAACCTATCGCTTCACCGCCATTGTGGATGATGGCGTGCGTCTCCTGATCAATGGGCGCGTGGTGCTGGAAAGCTGGCGTGAGCAGGGCGCCACCCCCTACTCGGTCGACATCTACTTGCCAGGTGGCCCGGTGCAGGTGGAGATGCGATACTACGAAGCAACTGGTGGTGCCGTTGCCCGCCTCTATTGGGAAAAGGTAAGCGGCAATCCTCCCCCATCGGGTAACGCGGTTATCGTTGATAGCGACGATCCTGGTTTCACAAAAGGGGGCAGTTCAAGCGGTTGGCGCGAACAGGCCGAAGGATATGGTGGTGATCTACTCTGGTCGCGCAACAATGACCGGAGCCGGGATAACTATAACTGGGGCCGCTGGTATCCCGATCTGCGCGCCGGGCGCTATGAAGTTTTTGTCTACATTCCCGAACGCTACACCACCACCGGCAATGCCCGCTACTGGATCTCGCATCGAGGTGGGCTCACGGTGCGGGAGGTCAGCCAGTCCGCGAATGGCGACCGTTGGGTTTCGCTGGGCACCTATGAGTTTCACGGCACGGACAAAGATTATGTCTCGCTTGCCGACGTCACCTTTGAATATCGGCTCTCGCGCCTGATCGCCTGGGACGCCATGAAGTGGGAACCGCGTTGAGCATATTGTACTGTACAGGATACAGTACAGGGTACTGCACGTTTTGCAAGTTTCGTCTTGGGTATCGAGGAGTCGCTCTTCTGGGAAGGGGTCAAAACATCGTCAACGTACTGTCGATCGGGCGACCCCTTTCTGGAAGACCTTGATTCCGAAGCCGCAGCTCAGAGCTGAGCTGCGGCGGCGTTCCTCTGTTCCTCCTGTAGGGGGCCCTTGCGGTCCCCAATGGAGACCGGCAAGCACTGCACCGCCATGTATGTGCGGTGCGACAACCTCCCCATTTGGCTCTCGGTAACCCACTCCGCCACTGCTTTGACCAAGCCCACTGCCCAATGATATGCTTGGGGCGAACCAACACGTCACCTTTGTCGTGGCTGGCGCACCAGAACATTACCCGCTGGTCACCCCCGCAATCCGTCGTGTCTGTTGCAGCGCAATAGCACCTTTTGGAAGGGATGGCTCATGGCTCTACCACGATCAGGTCCATACACGCCCCGTGCCACAGTCGTCTTGCCCGACAGTTGGCAGATCTCACACAGCATTCTCGAACAGCTTAACGCCACCGCAAAGCCGCGGCAACAGGTGCTCATCGATGAAACGTTGCCCGCCAACATTCATTCACCGTTGCTGCTTGTGATCCATGGCATGACCCAGCAGAACGGTACCCAACCCACGCTTTACGTCTGGCGCGATCTGGACAGCCGCTGGTCGGTCTATCGGCCCGACCAGCCTTACAACGAGCGCGCCGATGGATTGGCAGCTGTTAACCACGAACTGAATCAATATGAAGCAGCCGCCCAAAAGATCGCGGCGGCCGGTGCGCAGGGTCTGCTCGAGCGCGCCGCCAGCGACCCCAGGGCATGGGAGCACCTTATCCGTCAGCGCCAATCGCTGCGGAACCTTGGTCGCGTTGCCAGCGACCTGCGTGCCCTCATGCAGGCCCAGAGAATCCCCCACGATCGCGCCATACATGCCATGACCGCGCGTGTTCATCACCTGGCGGACCACTACGATCGGCTGGCCAGCCAGCTTGAATGGGCGCTTGGCCAGCGCACGCTGCGCACGTCCCGCAGCGTACAGGCGTTGCTCTACCCACTCTTTCCACTGTTGATGATCTCGCTGCTCTTTGAGACGGGATTGGTGCAACAGCTAGGCAGTCAATTGCCCATGGTCGAGCCGCTGCTATTCACCATTGGTGCTTGGTTGGTCGCGCTCGCGGTCGGCACCATCATCTATGCTATCGTGCGCCGTTCGACCAACCGTGTGCCGCGCCAGCGGACGACTAGCCCAGCATCTCGACCTGCTCCAGCCGCCAAGGACCCCGTCTATCAAGTCACCCCGTCGTCAGCCGCGGCAGCTCCAACGGCAACATCACATGCACAACCGTTTCACCGCCGCGGGACAAGCAGTGCAGCTTCACCCCTGCAAGCCGAGATGAAGCAGTACGAACTCTCTCAACAATAGATTGCCCGCTGCGCTCAACCGTCCAATACCGCGTGGATGTGCCAATGTCCATTGCCAGAACGGACCGCGGGCTGCACCTGATCTTCGCAGCGGTGAATGGTGAAGTTTTCCAAAAGCCGCTCGACTTCCGCCCGATCCGAATAGTGATGGGGGTGGCTGGTCTCGCCGCCATTGGGAATCACAAAGGTGTTCGGCTCGATCTCGTCGCCAAGGCCGTAGCGTTTGTGCATGGGAGAGAGCAGGCTACAGAGCAGGTGACCGCCGGGGCGCAGGGAGCGCTCGATCTCGCGGATAACTTGTTGCAGTTCGGCCAGCGTGCCATGATAGATGACGTTCCAGGTCAGAATGAGATCAAAAAAGTCATCAACATAGGGCAATGCAGCCATATCACCGAGCTGCAGATCGAGTGTCAGCCCTTCGCTAGCGGCCCACTGGTTGGCATGGACCAGCCCATTGGCCGCGGCTTCCAGCCCATGGACAGTCAGCCCATTTTGCGCGAGCAGGATCGCGTGGCGCCCCACACCAAAGCCAAGATCCAATGCGCGCTGCAAACCAGCCGCGCGCACCGCTGGCAGTTGTTCCACGACGAATGCTTCTGGCTCCAGCCACGGTTCGCGTCCGGTTGCCGTGCCCCATGCTTTGTTCCATGCTTCCATCTCAGCTCCTCTCTGTGCGGTTAATCTGCTCTGTCCAGGTTGCAGCAAGAGCAAATCACCGCCACAACAACTGCATTTTGATTGACATAGCGGCTGATGGTACCGGTGGCGAAGATGGTGACGATCGAGAGCGTTCACTGAATTGGTGCAACGTGGGTGATAAAACAACGCTTCTCAGAGCCGTACCATGCACCCAACCACACAGTTTTGCGGAGCTACCCGTTGTCGCCAGCCGTCAGAATGTTTCTCATTGTTTGCAAACTCTCTCCGAAATAGTCGGCAAAGCCAGCCTTGATTTCTAGAATCAGATCACCCTGATAGTTGGGTAGCCGTGCAAAGACCTCGGCATAGGGGATGGTGCCCCAGCCGGGCGGCAAATGGAGGTCTGCCTCGCCATAGGCCCAGCGATCCACTTCGTTGTCAAAGCCCTGATCCAGGCGACCAAAGTTGTCGTTGGCGTGCAAATGACAGACCCACGGCGCGGCCTGCTCCACTGCCGTCAGATAGTCAAAGCCCAGATCATGGGCGGCGATATGCAGGTGAGCAATGTCGAGGGTCATGCCAACTTGGGGATGGTCGATTGCTTCCAATTGGCGGACGATTGGCGGAATCTGCAGACGGGGGTGATGTTTGGCCAGCTCGATTCTCGGCTGTCCCTGTTGCGCAATCAGCTTGTGCTCCCACTGATGCGAATCGCCATTTTCCATGCCGATGATCACACCTGCATCGTCGGCGATGGGGGCTAGCTCGCGCAGCGCGTGGACTTCTCGCGCTGCGCCTGCAACCAGTTCTTCGTCGTTGAGTAGCGTTTGGCGCAGGCCGTGGCGCACCCCATCAAGCGCCTGTAGTCCACTGTGATAGACCAACAGCTGTGCGCCAATGGCCTGGCAGAGCTCAAGCTGGGCGCGCATAATTTGCTTGCAAAGTTCATGCCGTGGATCATAGGCTAGGTTGAGCCGGTTGAGGCCGTGGATGGTGTAGCGAAGATCAAAGTTGTGCAACACTGCCACGTAATCGGCCAGCACATCGGCCCGCACAGTGCCATTCACGATCAACCCCAGTGAATGGGGATTCATCTCCACCAGCTCGTAGCCCTGTTCAGCCACCCAAGCCAAACCCTCTTCGAGCCGCGCCCAGCGCCGTGGCCCCGCCGCAATGCCAAAGGCAATGCCAATCTTGTTGATTTGGATCATAATTGTCCGTTCGCAGTGAGAGGCAACGTTGTAGAAATTCCTTTTCCAACCACAACCCTGCCTCTGTTCTTATAGCGTCACTACACCGCGCCTTCGTACAGGAGTTTCAGTTGCGATAGGTTACCGATTTCTTGTTGATGTACTCCCACGGTTGAAACGCGTGGGATTCCAAGTCACCAACCGCAGCTTCTCCTGCTACCGCTCAGCCCGCACCCAATCCGGCCAATTGATCGTCATGCCATCACAGCCAGCCGCCAGCACATTGTGGATGAGCGCCTGCACTTCGATGGCCTGTCGCGCCATGGTTTCGCCCAACAACCCCCACGCCCGCACCTCGGTGACGGTCGCCCGTGCGCGGTCGGCCTCTGCTCGTGTCACTGTGCCGGCAAAGGGGCAGAGCTGATAGAGCCCGAGCGCCGCGGTCTTTGCCAGCACCTCGTCATCAATCGTACGCACGAGCCAACCCAGACGCAGCGTCGGGTCGATTTCGTGCATGGCAACGAGCCAATTGTAGGAAAAGGATGTGATGAAGCAACGCTCGGCAAGGCCATGTTGGGTGATGAGATCGTGGGTAGCCGTGGCCAGGCCCGGTGCGCTTCCCTTCAACTCGACGTGATAGAGGAGCCGGTCACCAAAATGGGCAAAGAGGTCATCGAGCGTAGCCATGCGTTTGTCGTGGTGCAGATGGGGCGAAAACCACGATCCCATGTCGAGATCGGCCAGTTCGGCCCACGTCAGCGCTTCGACAAGCTGTTCGCCGTGGCCATAGCGGGCCAACGTACGGTCGTGGCAAAGGAGGGCGACGCCATCGGTGGTCAGTTGCACATCGGTCTCAATATCGGGCACCCCCATGTCGAGCGCCAACTGAAAGGCTGCCAATGTGTTTTCCGGCACATAGGCCGACGCACCACGGTGGGCAATGGTGCGAAAGTGTGCGGGGACAGGTATCGGTAGCGGTAACATTGTCATTGAATCGATTATCTCCGGAATCTGCTGTTGATTTTTGGATCACTTCTGCGACTACTCTTCCGGCAACCAGTCCGGTTCGTCCGGCTTGACCTGATAGAGGGCCGCGCCACGGCGACGCCCCGCGGCCAATCCCGTATCCGCGCTGGCGGGATCATCGACCGCGAGTTTGGCGATCAGCTCTTCATCAAAGCTGATGCCATTGCCCGGCGTATCCCCCAAGACGATCCAGCCATCCTCAATCTTGGTATCGACCGTCATGCCCACCGTGCGCCCGGCGTTGAAGACCTCCATCCAGATGTGGTTGGGCAGCGCGGCGGCAAAGTGGGCCATGAAGCTGCCGGGGCAATTCATCACCGAAACCGGGATCTCAAAGGCATAGGCCAGATCTGCCACTTGCAGGCCACCGGTAATGCCCGAACAGCCACGCCCGATCTCAATCACATCAACTGCCTCGTTGGCGACCAATGGCATAAATTCGCTGACGTGGTCGAGATTTTCGCCCGTTGCCACCGCGGCTCGAATGCCTTGCGACACCTTGCGCAACCCCCGGTAGTCCCAACGGCGGGCAGGTTCTTCGGCCCAAAAGAGATCATACTCTTCTTCAAACATTTGAATGTGACGAATCGCCTGTTTGGGTGACCAATATTCGTTGGAATCGATCATCAACTCCGGCTGCTTGCCCGATGATGCCAGCGCCTCTTGCATGATGCCAATGCGGCGCATATCCGTGGCGGGATCGAGCCCCACCTTCAGCTTGCCCGCGTTGATCCCTTTGGCCGCCATATCCGTGTAAAAAGCGCGCAACGCGTCATCATCCAGCGGGCTATCGAGACCACTGGCATAGGCGCGCACGTAGCGGCTCGACGCGCCCAGCGTCTTCCAGAGCGGCTCGCCATTGATCTTGGCCTTGAGATCCCACAACGCAACATCAATGGCCGAGAGCGCCTCGTTCACCACACCGCGGTTGTTGCCCTTGAAGACCCGATCGATCATGCGCTGCCAGAGACCGCGCACACCCCGCGGGTCGGCCCCCACCAACAGCTGCTCGACAAAGGCGTGAATATGACGCCGCGCGCCGCCACCGCTGAGCGTCACGCCGCTTAGGCCTTCATCGGTATCGATCCAGACGGCGAGATGCGAACTTTGTTGCCAACCGCGCGGGCTGTTGGCGTCACCCAGATAGCGGGTGGTTTCAAATTGATAGAGTTGGGTGCGAACACCGGTGATCTTCATCTTCTCTCCTCAGTGATGGGGGAATGGGATAGGAAACAGCAAACGAATCTATTTTCGCACCAAATCCAACAGATGCAAAACAGGCAAAAATTTTCACATTGGCCGCGCCAATCAGTGATGTTACAATAGGCAGCGTTGCAGGGTGGCACCTATTTTCTTGCACAACTCAAGTGGCTATCTACTGTCTCTACACGAGAGTGATTGCTCAAAAATATCCGCTACCGCGCCCAGAAGGCAAGCGGGGAGCAACTCATCGGGAAATCATGGTAACGTTGCCCCAAAGTGGAATCAGCGTTCTCTACCGCTAGACGTGCGCATGCGAGAACGCTCACGCCGCAAGCTGCAAGGTTTATAAGGGGCAAGGTCTATATGGGACAGGTCTATGAGGGACAGGTCTATTTGCTTTCTCTTTTAAGTTTCACAAAACGCCAGGAGGCTTTTCATGTTACGTGTTTCGGTCTTTTCCCACAATGTTCAGATGACCGATGGTTGGCTGCAGCGCATGGTCGCGCTGGGTGCGGATGCCGTTGACTTTGGCAATGCGCAAGAGATGCCCGGTGTGGCAGAGACAGGCGTGCCTGATCTGGAGGGGGTCAAGGCGCTGCGGCGGCGCATGCGCTCCTTTGGCATGGAGATCAACCGGGTGACATTGCCCAATTTTACCGAAGCGTACATGAATGGCGAGGCCGGTAGCGAACGCGAGTTGGAAAACGCGGCCCAGGCGTTGCGCGTCTATGGCGAGGCAGGGCTACCGATCGCGCGCCAGCGCTTTGCTGGCGATGTCTTTCCACCGCTGGCCATGCGCGCCCAGACGCAACATCGCGGCGGCTATCTGGCACGTGCTGAAAGCACCGGCTGGGTGAAGGAGCCGCAAGAGACCCCAACCAAGGCAGAACTCGATCGTTGGTGGGAGCGCTTTGAAGAAGCTTTTGCCACGCTCGTACCCATTGCCGAAGAATATGCGATCAAGCTAGCGGTCCATCCCTCTGACACACCCCACGTGGACACGCCCTTTGGCGGCATTGGTTTTCACCGCGTGATCGATGCCTTCCCCAGCCCCAACGTGGGCTTTGTCTACTGCATTGGCACGCGTGCCGAAGCTGGCGGCAGCGCGCTGGTCCTCGATGAGATCAACAACTATGGGCGCAAGGGCAAGCTTTTCATGCTGCACATGCGCAACGTGCGCGGCAGCCTGGCCACCGCCGGCGCCTACGAAGAAGTGTTGCTCGACGATGGCGATCTCAACATGTTCAAGATCTTGCGAGAGCTGCAAAAGGTTGGCTTCAGCGGCTACATCAACCCCGACCACATCCCCACCATCCCCGGCGACACCAGCGACAAAGCCATCGGTTGGGGCTATTCCATTGGCTACCTCAAGGCGCTCTACGCCGCGCTGGTGGCGTAGCGCTACGCTATCATCAAAGCGCTACACTATCATCAAAGCGCTACGCAATCATTAAGATGACAAAGGAACGATTCATGTTACGAGTTGGAATCATTGGCTACGGTCGGCGCATCGCGCACATGGCAAAAGCGCTGGCCATGTGGGAGATCCCCTATCGGGTAACAGCAGTGGCCGACCCACGGTGGGCCGACATTCAGGCAGAACAGGATGCGTTTTTGGCCGACGCCCGCTTCTATGCCACGGCGGATGAGCTGTTGGCTGCCGAGGCCGATCAGCTGGATGGGGTGATGATCGGCACACGCTGCCTGCATCACACCGAAATGGCCTGCAAAGTAGCGGCGACCGGGTTGCCCCTCTTTCTGGAAAAGCCGGTTGCGCTGAGCTTTGCCCAGGTCCAGCAACTCGACGCGACCTTTGCCAGCTACAGCGCGCCAACGGTTGTCTCGTTCCCGCTGCGGCTGAGTCCCGTCTTGCAAAAGGTAAAAGAGATCGTCGATTCTGGCCAAATTGGTACAGTTGAAAATCTGGTGGCCTGGTGCAACGTGCCCTACGGCTCCGGTTATTTCCGCAGCTGGCACCGCAATTATGACCAGAATGGGGGGTTGTTTCTGCAAAAGGCCACCCACGATCTCGACTATGTCAACTATCTGCTGGGCCAAAAGCCGGCCTGGATCAGCGCGCTCAATGCCCAACGCGTCTATGGGGGCGATATGCCATTCGATCTGCAGTGCAAGGATTGCGATCTGCGCGAGAGCTGCACCGAAAGCCCCTTTGTGCGTTTCCGAGATGGCTTTGAGAGTGAGACGGTGCGCTATTTGGACCGCGGTGGCTACTGTGTCTTTTCCAAGGATATTCGCATCGAAGACATGGGCAGTTGCCTGATTGAGTATGAGCAGGGTCCACAGGTGAGTTACACGCAGAATTTCTTTACCCGCTACCAGGCTTCGCAACGGGGGGCACGGCTCTATGGCTACAAGGGCACCATCGAATTTGATTGGTATCGCAACCAGATCAAGCTCTTTAGCCATCGCTCGCCCACCGTAAACACGATTGATTTTACCGGCGATATGCCCCACTTTGGCGGTGATCGCGAACTCTGTTACGACTTCCTCATGGCCATGCGCGATCAGCAGCCGAGCCGCAGCGCAATTGAGGCGGGAATCTGGAGTGCGTTGACCTGTCTGTGGGCGCGCGAAGCGGCTGCACAACGGCAGGCTTGCAACGTCACCATGCCCACAGATGCAATTTGTGCGACGGCTGTAACCGAGCCAAGCACGCATCAAGAGCCATGAGAGACCGTCAGTAAATTTTTATTATCAGTGCAACCACAGCGCAAAGATCAGAGGCATCTATGTTAATTCACGAGTTAGACACCCCCGCGGTTATCTGCGACCTGGATAAGGTAGAACGCAACATCCGTGAGACCGTTGCCAGCTGTCGCCAAGTTGGAATTCCACTGCGTAGCCACACCAAATCGAACAAAATTCCAGAGATCGCGGCCATGCAGATCGCGGGTGGCTCCGCGGGTATCTGTTCGCAAAAGGTGGGCGAGGCCGAGGTAATGGTGGCCGGTGGGATCACCGACATCCTGATCCCGTACAACATCGTTGGGCCAATCAAGGTGGAGCGACTGTTGCGGCTGGCACGCCGCGCCACCTTGACCGTAGCCCTCGATTCACTGGCCACGGCCGAGGGCATTGCCGCGGGGGCCAAGCAGTTGGGCGGCCAGGTGCGCGTCTTGATCGAGCTGGACACGGGGGCCAAACGCTGTGGCGTGCAGTCGCCCGGGGCCGCGGTCGAATTGGGGCAACAGATCGTTGACCTACCCGGTATTGATCTACAGGGGGTGATGACCTATCCCAGCCGCAGCGAGAGCAAGCCATTTCTGGAAGAAGTAGTGGCCGGTTTCCAGCGGGCGGGGCTGCCCATTCCACAGCTCAGCGGGGGTGGCACCGGTGCCGAAGCCGTCTCCAAAGCGTTGGGGTGCACGGAGCATCGCGCCGGCTCCTATCTCTGGGAAGGACTCACTCGCATCCGTGGCAGCGCGGATCTGAGCGACGAACGTTGTCCGCTGCGCATCGTCTGCACCGTCGTCAGCACGCCGACAGCGGATCGCGTCATCATTGACGGTGGGCAGAAGACATTCTGCAGCTATCCACCCACGCCCTATGGTCACTGCATCGAACATCCGGAAATCCAGATCTCTGGCCTCTCCGTGGAACATGGCCACGTGGATGTGAGCCGATCGAGCCATCGCTTTCAGGTCGGTGATCGGCTGACGTGGATTCCGCTGCATCAGGAGATGGCGCTCAATTTGCACGATGAACTGGTTGGCTATCGAGGCGAACAGGTAGAGGTAATCTGGCCCGTGGCTGGCCGAGGCAAAGTAAAGTAAAAAGAACGTCAAGGAGCAAGGGGCCAGGTTCAGATTGTGTAACGCTGCCCCCTTGCCCCCTGCACTAGTAGACCCCGCTGCAGAGAGCGCCCAACGGTTGAGACCGCTTCTCACGGTTAGCAGCGGGGTCTACCCCCGCTAGTTTGCAATGTCAACAACGCTACGTCAGTTGAAAGCTCTTTTGCGCCATGGCCGCGATCTCTTTCCCAATGGCAATCGAAGCAGTGGCACCGGGCGAGGGTGCATTGAGCACGTGAACCATCTGGTCGCTCTCGACAATGCGGAAATCGTCGACGAGCGCGCCATTGGGTTCCAATGCTTGCGCACGTACCCCCGCGCCGCCGGGGTGGACATCAGCCTCTTGCAATTCGGGCAGCAACCGTTGCAGCGCCTTGACAAAAGCAGCCTTGCGAAAGGAGCGATGGAATTCCCCAACGCTCATCTGCCAATGTTTGCGCGCCAGGTGCCAGAAGCCCGTATAGGTCGCCGTCTCCAGCGCGTCGGTCAGGTTGAAGCTGCTCTTGGTGTAACCTTCGCGTTTAAAGGCAAGCACCGCGTTGGGGCCAGCTTCGACACCACCGTGGATCATGCGGGTGAAGTGGACGCCCAGAAAAGGAAATGCGGGATCGGGCACGGGATAGACGAGGTTGCGCACGAGGTGATGCTTTTCCGGCACCAGCTCATAGTACTCGCCGCGGAAGGGTACGATCTTCAGTTTGGGATCGATGCCACAGAGCCGCGCCACCCGATCGGAGTAGAGTCCACCACAGTTGATGAGATTGCGGGCATGAATGTCGCCCTTGTTGGTGCGAATCCGCAATCTGTTCTGCTCCTTAGCCACACCCAGGAAACGGGTTGACTTGCGAATTTCGCCCCCTGCCTTGGTCGCCAATTCAGCATATTTGTTCGCGACCTGCACATAATCCACAATGCCGGTTTGGGGCACCCACAGCCCGTCGATACCGGTGATGTGCGGCTCATGTTCCTTGATCTCCGCGGGCGTCAGCCGCTTGATCCCATCCAATCCATTGGCCCGGCCCCGTTCTTCCAACGTATTGAGCCGCGGGATCTCCTCTGCCCGCGTGGCCACCACCACTTTGCCACAGCGCTCGTGGGCAATGTTGTGTTCGGCACAAAAGTCGTACATTGCTTCACGCCCCGCGGCACAGTTGCGCGCCTTGAGCGATCCCGGTTTATAGTAAAGCCCCGAGTGGATCACCCCGCTGTTGTTGCCGGTCTGGTGTTGGGCCAGCTTCTCTTCGGCTTCCACCACCACCACGCCCAGGCCATGTTGCTTCGTCAAAGCCATTGCCGTTGCCAACCCCACAATGCCACCCCCAACAATGGCAATATCATATACAGGGGAACTCATCTTTTACCTCCACATCTACATGCAAACAAATCTGTCTGAAAATTTCATGGGGACGCCCCGACTGGTTAGAGCAAGCAGGCGACACAGAAAATTTTCAGACAGTGATTGGAAAATTTTGGTGGCTACATGGTGACACAGAACGGGGCATTACGCAAACCATCTGTCCACATTGGGTTGGCCACAATAGCCGTTTTGAATCAAAGCGTAAAGAGCGATTCCACCTCGCCCATTACAGTGTCCAGCTCCCGGTGGTCCGCGTCTGTGTAGGTGTTGGAGAGGCCAAGGCGGCTGTGGCTGGTGGCGAAGATCCCGCGCCGGTGCATGATCTGTTGGGTCGTGCCCGCGCCCATCTGGCTGCGCAGGCTAAAGAGGGGGAGGGCCTGGTTAAAGAGCGCCCGGGCACCGGCCACATCACCGGCCTCCAACCGCTGCCAGATCGCCACGTGGATGTCGGGCGTGCCGGCACCGGGCATGTTGCCCACGGCACCGCGCAGGAATTCATCGATCATCAGGATCCCACCGCGCCCGCCAAAAACGCCTTTACAATCATCACCCGCCGCGGCAATGGTCTGCGCAATCTTGCGCGGTTCGGGTAACGTCTCTTCTTTGATGTACTGGACCTGCGTCAATTCCCGGCACATGCGCGCCAACAGTTCGCTACCCAGCGGCGTCCCAATGGGGCCGATCATGTTCTGAATGAACAGGGGAATCGTGAGGGCATCGGAGAGCGCCCGATAGTGGGCGTAACAGCCGTCGGGGCTCAAATGGTGCACGTGGGGTGGCATGTTCATGATCCCGGCGGCGCCGATCTGCTCGGCCCAACGGCTCAACGCCACCGCGGGCACCGTCCAGACCGAGTGGGTGGTGGCAATAACGGGCACCTGTCCCGCGGTCTCGCCCACGACGATCTCGATCCACCGTTTGCGCTCCGCGTCGGAGAGCACGGTGAATTCGCTGGCAAAAGCTGGCCCCACCAGACCAGTCGCGCCCGCGTCGAGACAGAAGCGAATGCCCCTGCGCATGCTGGCTTCATCCAACTCGTAGTTTTCGGTGTAGGGGGTGGCAACAATCACAAAAATGCCGCGCCATGGCTGGCTCATGCGCTCTTCTCCTTTGCTGCTGCGCTGCTGTTTGGCGGATATGCTGAAAAAAACCTGGGCAGAGTACTCACGCTGATCTTACCCCAACCGCGGGGCAAAACAAAATGCACTTTTCAGGCACCCCATTTAGTGGTAAGATACTATCTCTCTATTACGTACAGACCGAGCAGAGCGTACCGGTGGAGGGCAGCCCCCGCGCTCGTTGGCTCTTTTTGGCAAGTTGCATGAGTCCAAATCTTCACATGAGGCGCAACAATTTCATCGTTGTGAATCTCATCACACAGTAACGTTAGTTTTGGCAGATTCACATCTGGCGGTTTACCAACTTGATGCCGTGCAAACACCTGGAATCTTTGGTCTCTGCACGATGGGGTGCCTTGCGTGCAGCGCACGGGTGAGACGATCAGGGGTAGAGCTACCTGTCTGCCCCTGTGCAACGCACTCCGCTGCGCCGTGGCGTAGATCTCTCCGTAATTCTTGTGGGGGCAACCCCAAGGGTCGGTGGCCTTCTTCGGTGGCCTTCTAAGGTGGGCTCTGTTTGAAAACGATAGTGCTACTTCTCTGGGAGACCGTCAAAAAATCTACCGTTTTCAAGCCAACCGCACGATAGGCGCCCACAAAAAAACTGCCGTGGTATTTACGCCACACTGTACTCAAGTAAGCTCTATTTGAAAACGGTACCGTTACCCCTTTGGGAGACCGTTTTGGTAGACCATCAAAAAATCTACCGTTTTCAAGCCAATCGCACGATAGGGTACTGCAAACGGATCGTTCGCAAGTAGATGGATGGAGCAAGAAAGAGAGCGCGAGAATGGGACCGATACGTCGCTGGCTCATCGTACCACTGCTGGCCACGCTGCTTGGGCTGCTGGCCGCCTGTGTTGTCGAGTTGCGGCCCGACAACAGCATGCTCATCTATGTGCCACCGCCTGCGCTCCGCACCCCCGGCATGTCGGTGCCAGCAGCCGTGCCAGGCACCATTCCCGCGCGAGCCCTTGCAACGGCCAATGCACGCGTGCCCCTCACGGCCACTGTACCCAACACCAACAGCACGCCGTTCACGACAACCGCGCCAATGACAGGCACGCCGAGCATGAGCACCACGGCAACCGCCACAATGATAGCAACGGGCACAGTCACTGCAACAGTCACTGCAACAGTCACTGCAACAGTCACTGCAACAGTCACTGCAACAGTCACAGCAACAGGGACAGCCGTGCTGACGCCTAGCGCTACGGCTGCTCCGGGCACACCGCGACCGCCCACAACCGGGACAGCGGCGACCACGCCCACTGTAATCGCAACGGGGGCCACACCGCGCAGCACCCTCACCCCAGCAGTGACACCGACGCCACGCGCCACCGCCACGCGCCAATCAACGGCAACACGGACGCCAACGCGCGAAGCCACTGCCACCCGCACGCCAACCCGGCGCGCCACACCCACCGGCGGCACGGCTGTGCCCACGTCGACCGCGATTCCGGGTACTGTTTTCCTCGGCCGCCACCAGGGGTTTGCCGCGGAGGGGCGCTATTATGTCGTGGGGGAAGTGCTCAACGGTGACAGCTACCCCGTCTTCAACGTCAAGGTCATTGGCTCTTTCTACGATGCCAACAACAGACTCGTTGCCGCTCAAGAAACCACCACCCTCTTTGCCCAGATCGAGCCGGAGCTAAGCAGCCCCTTCAAGCTGGAAGTGAGCAGCGGCAGCGACGCGATCGACCGCTATGAGCTGACGCTGGTTTGGGATGATGTGAGCGTGGTCGACTATGAAGAGCTGACGATTGAAACCGCGGAACATAATGCCGATGCAGGTGAAATTCGCGGGGAATTGCGCAACGAAGGCTCAGTTGGCGTCGATCGCATTGTCGTCGCGGTCACGCTCTATTCGGATGAAGGCGCGGTGGTCAATGTGCTGGTGGGCAGCGTGAGCCAACCGCTGTTGGCCGCGGGGGAAAGCAGTGACTACACCATTCCCCTACCACCCACCATCGAGTTCGAGCGCTTTGAAGTACAGGCTCAGGGTGCGCTCAAACTCTTTTGAATCGCGGCCTAGCGTTGTTCCGGCTCGATTGGCTGCGGCACCAACAGATCGTCGCGCCACCGTTTGCGAAAAGAGGGCCGTGCAATGGCTTCGGGGGATTGCAGGGTGAGGCCACCATCGGCCACCAGCACAATGCCGGTGACAAAGAACGCTTCATCCGAAGCCAAAAAGAGGGCGACATTGGCAATATCCTCGGGCTTGCCATAGCGCCCCACCGGGTAGAGATCGCGGTTTAACTGCTCTTCCAACGCTTCGAAATCTTCCAGCTCTTTCGCTGCTTCCGACCCTTTCGCATTGGCCTGCATGCGCGCGCGCTGGCGTGCCCCCACGACCAAGCCCGGCGCAATTGCGTTGCAGCGAATGCCACTGCGGCCATACTCCATGGCCAAACTGCGCGTCAGGCCATTGAGTCCCGCTTTGGAAGAGCTGTAGACGCCAAAGCCAGGGTTCGTGATCAGCGAATTGACGGTGGAGGTGAAGACGATCGAACCGCCCCCCGTCTCGATCATGGCGGGAATGCAGTGCTTTGCACCCAACCAAGGACCCGTGAGCGAAACAGCAATGGCGCGATTCCACTCCTCTTCGCTCAGTTCAATCGCGGGCTTGATGAATGATTGGGCGGCATTGTGCATGAGAATGTCCAGTTGGCCAAACCGTGTGGTCGCGGTTTCAACCAATGTTGCCCAGGTATCAGCCAAGCTGATGTCGCCGGGCACGGCCACCACGTCACCACCGATGGCACGAATCTCTCGCTCTGTCTCCAACAGACGTTCTTCACCGGGCAAAGCGTTGATCACAACTTTGGCCCCTTCTCGTGCAAAGCGATATGCTGATGCCGCGCCAATGCCACCCCAGCCCGCGCCAGCCACTATTGCAACTTTATTTTCAAGACGCATTGCCATCATCCTTTGCTCTCTGTACAGAGCCATGCCCTGTATATAACAGACCTGCCCCGCGATCTACCACGCGACCACGCCGCCACACACGGGCAGGCACTGTCCCGTCACGTAATCGGAGAGATCGGTCACGAGGAATTCAACGACCTTGGCACAATCTTCGGGTAGCCCCAAACGGCCCAGCGGAATCTGTTGCAACAGGCGCGTGCGCGTCTCCTCGCTGTCGCGGCCACTCGCCAGCGCGCGCGAAGAGAGGATCCAGCCGGGTGCAATTGCGTTGACGTTGATGTTGTGGGGGCCGAGTTCCGCGGCCAGGGCACGCGTGTAGTGGGCAATCCCCGCCTTGGCCACCTTGTAGGCCATGCCGTTGCCATTGTAGCCGCTCCACAGACCGGCCTGTGATGAAACGTTGACGATCTTGCCCGCCCGCTGCTGCTGCATCGGGCGGCTGGCTGCCTGACAACAGTGGATGGTCCCCGTTAGGTTCAGATCCATGATGTACTGGTAGTGCGCCATGTCCGCGGTGGCCGCCGAGTTGTTGGGGGGTGTCCGCAACGCACCACCCGCGTTGTTGATGAGAATATCCACGCGGCCAAAGGTATCCAACACCTCTTCAAACATGCCGTTCACTGCATCTTGATCGGCCACATCTGCTTCCACCCCCAACGCGCGGCAACCCAATGCCTCCACCTCTTCGGCGACGGTGGGGGCGGTCAGCGCTTCGTTGTATTCAGCCGCCGCGTCGAGATGCAGATCGTTAATCACCACATCCGCGCCCAACCTGGCCAGATGCAATACATAGGCGCGCCCCAAACCACGTGCGCCTCCGGTTACCACCGCTACTTTGCCCTTGAGCTTCATCGCTGCCTCCAGTTCTGTCGCCATCAGTTTGTTCCCACTCGGCCAAAGTATAGCGGCACACTTTGACCCGTGCAAACTGCTTTTTTGTTGCCACGTTGCCAACGGGACAACAACCCACAACGAAGGCACAAGCTATGGCACCACCACCTGCAATGCCCGGGCGGCCACTTCAATATCCACCTGCGAGCGTCCGATGATTTCGCCATCTGCACGGACCGGTAGATCGGCGGCGGTGATCACGTTGACCCGCTCGCGCACCCGAATGTAGCGGATCAACGCGTGGTCGGTCTGTTCGCGACGCCAAAGTTGTCCCAATGCCCGACCATAGTCGCCAATTGTACGGGCCCGCACAATGCAGAGGTCGAGTTCACCATCATCCATTGCAATCTCGTCTCCCCATTGCAGGCCACCAATGCCCACCGTCCGCACATTGGCAATGAGAATGGTGGAGGCGCGCAGGCTCAGGACGTTGCCATCGACATGTACCAGAAATCGCCAGGAACGCTGTTGACAGATCCGGCGCACGGCAGCAAATAGATAGCCAAAGCGTCCCAACCAGCGTTTGGTTTGGGACGCGGTTTCGGCCGCCAGCTGCGCGTATAGCCCCAGGCTCACATGCGAAAAATAGAATCGACCATCGATGCGCATGGCATCCACCGTCACCGTCTGTCGCGGCTCGGTCCACAGCGCACAGGCATCGGCCAGGGCAAGTGGGATCCCCAGATCACGGGCGATCAGATTGGCGGTCCCCAGCGGCAAAATCGCCAGCGGAACGGTCGCGGCGTGTGACGATGTTGCCAACGCATGGGCAACGGTTGAGACGGTCCCATCGCCACCGGCAGCAACAATGAGGGCAGCGCCGTTGTCAATGGCCGTATGCACCACCGCGATCAGCGCCTCATCCGCGGTCACCTGACTGCGGGCAAACTGCGCCTTCTCTAAAGTGGGCTCTGTTGGAAAACAGTGGTTCCGGCAAGCGGGAAACCTACCGTTTTCAAGCCAATCGTACTGTAGTTCATAGATTTGGTGGGGCAACTTGAGTGCGGCCAATGTCTCTTGCAACAGCGCCAACGTGGTGGCCGCCACCGCGCCACCGGCTGGGTTCAAGATCACTTGCACCCACGGGGCCGGGCTGGATGACGGGCGGGGGGAATCATCAGTGATTGTTGTCATGGGCTGTTGTCTCAGTTATAGTTGTCTCAGTTCCAGTTGCTTCAGTTCCAGTTGCTTCAGTTACGGGTTCGCCAGCGGTTGTCCCTGGCTCCGTCAAGCTGAGCGTAATCTCGCCAAAGGTATCTGTCTGTTCAAACTGAACCTCACGCTGCTTGATCAGCTCCAGCAGCGCCAGAAAGGTCACCACCACTTCCATGCGGCTGGTCTCGCGGCTGAGCAGCGCGGTAAAGGTAACCGGTTGGGCGGGGCCGCCGCGGCGCTGGTGGAGCGTTTGCAAAAAATTGCGCACGTTGGTGATCTGATCCGCCACGGTAATGGCATAGCTCTTCACCCGCGGCAGCGGCGAATCGCCGGGCATGCGGTTGAGCACGCGACGCAAGGCCTGGTGCAGTTTGCGCAGATCAACATTGCTCATGTCGAGCCGCCGCTCCAGTTCTGGCTTGGGCGCGGTGCGCACGTAAACACGCAACCCCTGCGCCTCGCGCTCCTGCAACAGCTGGGCCGCCTGCTTGAAACGGCGATATTCGAGCAGCTGGCGAATCAGCGCGTCGCCCACATCTTCTTCCTCTTCCAGCGGCGGCTGTGGCTTGGGCAACAGACTGACCGACTTGAGGTAGACCAGCTTGGAGGCAATCACCAAGAAGTCGGCCAGCGCCCCCGGCTCGATCTCCTCCAGCCGATCCAGCGTGGCCAGGTATTGATCCGTCACGGCAACCAGACTGATCTCGTTGATATCCAGTTCCTCTTTTTCGATCAGCTGCAAGAGCAGCTCCAGCGGTCCTTCATACGCGGGCAACGCGACGGGATAGGCAGCGCCGACCGAGCGGTCGTGGGCAGCCAATGGTGATTGGGTCATGGTCGATCCGTTGGTAGTGAGGGTTGAATCTTCTTCGCGCGAAACATCGGTCCTGAAATTCTCTGCGTCAATCAGGTATATTGAGGTATGGCGGGCTAGAAATCGACGTCATATTCTTGAAAGCGGCGATCCAATTGAACCAGCTCTTCAACAAAGCGGAGCGTCTCATCGGGATCGCGCCCGGCAACGCGATCGACGTGCGAGCCATGTTTGCGCAGCGTCTGTTCTGCTGCCGCGCTCACCGCGGCCTCGCCGCCGATGATGGTGACATATTCAGCGTATTTGGCATCTTCCAGGCTAAAGCCAACCGTGGGCTGGAAACGCTCGATGTAGGGGAGAATGTCGCTGAAATCATAGAGTCCGCCCTGGGCAAAGGTCTGTGTCCCCAACAGCAGGTAGTGGCGAATATTTTTAACGCCGATCCCCTCCTGCACCTGCTCAATGCGTTCAAAGAGCAGATCACGCCAGCGGTTACCGCCGGTCCATTCGCTGCCGGGACAGACTGTCTCATTTTCTGGAAACTCGCGATGGCCCCAGACCCGTGCCATGGGGATATGCAGCTCTTGCATTAGCCAAGCGATCAGATGCGCGCCGGCACGTAACTGGGCCGACGTGGGGATGCGTCCATTCATAAAGCTACCGGCAAAGGCAACGCTCACCGTATATTTGTTGTGGCGATAGACGTGATAGCTGACTGTCTCCAGCTGATTGGTCTGTTCGATCGTGCCATCGGCGTGGAGGAAAAAGTGATAGCCAATGCCGGGCCATGCTTCCTTGCCCCGCCCTGCATCTTCATCCACATGTAGCTCGGCAATGCGCAGTGGCCCCAATGCCACGGGCGCCGCGGTGTGGTGCACGGCCACGTGGGTGATCTGGCTGAGCGAACGTTTTTCGTAGCGCAGGACGGGGTGGCGCGGCAGCTGGTTGATCACCTGCCGCAGCGAGGGTTTGGGCACCACGTAATTTCTGGTATCCTGCAACTTCTCCTGCAGCTCCCCTTCCAACCGATGATTTTCGCTTTCCAGCCGCGACTTCTGCCGCTCCAGCAGCGAGTGGCGCTGTTGCAGGGTGTCGAGCTGCTCTTGCAGATCGCGAATTTGGGAACGCAACCCCTTTTCCAGCACCGTGGGATCGATTTCACCCGTGGCCCGGCGCACGGCAGCCAACAGTTGCTCTTTCCATTGTGCCCCTTCCAACCACTGGTCACCTGGCGAAGAATGATCGGAAATAAATTCCCGCAAGCCCTGGATCTGTTCGTGGGTCAACTGTGGAAAGCGTTCCATCAACCAGACGATGAGCTGGGCCGCGGATCGAATCTGCTCTGTGGTCGGCACCTCCGCGTGGAACTCGCCGGCCAACGCAATATTGATGGCATTGGCAAGATAGGGCTGTTCGGTCTCGACGACTTCATCCAGGGGCTGGAACTGATGTACCGTGCCGTCGGCATCGATGCCAAAATCGTAGACAATGCCCGGCCAATCGGCCCGATGTGCATCGGCAATTTGCCGCCAGGGCAGATCAGGCTCGACGCCGGTGTGGTTGATCACCAGGTGGCGCACCCCTTCTGGACGACGTCCCATGTAGCGATGGGCAGCGCGGGGCAAATCGTCGATCATCGAGTGAATGTGAAATTGGCCAGCGCTGTGGGCACGGGCAGCCGCTAGCTCCCGCTGCAAACGTGTCAAATCTGTCTGTAGCTGTTCGTTGGTTGCCTGCAAGCGCTCCTGTTCACTGGCGGCACGCTGCAACGCCACCTGCAGATCACTGGTCTCCTGTTCCAGTGCCACGCTCTTCGCTTCCCAATCTGCCCACGGCTCGCCAGCAGAAGCGTGCCCTTCGCCGTTGGCACGCTCTGCCGCAGGGGCGGGGTCGGGGGCATGATCAGCTGCCGGTGGCTGCTGTGGCTGGGGAACAATGCTATGCGAAGCCGTCAGCGCGGCGACATGCAGTTGCACCTGGCGAACAATCACATCTCGCCATTGGGGGCCAGCGTAGAAGGTATCGCCGGGGCTATCAGTGGGGATCAGATCGCCAAGTCCAATGATAGAGTCGGGGGACAAACCCAGGTGGTGGGCTAGCCAAGCACAGAGCCGCCCCGTGGCATCCAATTGTTGCAGCGGGGGAGGCTCACTGCTAAAGTTGCCAGCCAGCGCAATGTTCACCCCCTGCTCCGACCAGATTTGGGTGGGTTGGGCCACCTCTTCCAGTTGGCTGGTGCGAACGATCTGCCCATCCCGCGCCACCACAAAATTGTAGACCATGCCGGGATAGCCATACCGGACGTGAGCCTGGGCGATCCGGCTGAGTTTGGTGTGCGGATTGGCACCCGTGTGGCTGATGACAATATGGTGGATCTGGCTCATGCTGCGCCGGGCATAGGTGCCCTTGCGCGGCAGACGCGGGCTAATATCCGCAAAGAGCGGAACCGGCAGCAGTGGATCCGCCAACGCATCGGCATCGCTGGTGGCATCGCCGCGTGCGGGCACCTCCACTGTGATCCAGCGGGTCAGCACGGGTGACTGCTGCTGCTTGAACCAGGTGACTCCCTCCTGCACCAGATCAAATTCGAGCGTGTAGTTGCCCGGTTCAGTGGGCAACGCCACCCGGGCGTTCACGGTGACAGCAGCCCCGGGTGCCACATCTTGCGGAATGTCGGTACGCAGGTCACGCTCCGGTGCCACGGCAAGACGACGGCGATTGCGGTAGTAGTGGTAGCCCAGCCGAAACGGATTGCCCCCACCCCAACGCCAGGTCAGGCTGCCGACATTGCGCACGGTGATCGTCACGGGCACTGTATCGCCAGCGACCAACGTGGCGGGAATCTCGTCATCGATCCATTCAATGGCATAGGAAGGTGCCTCGGGCACGTCGGGGGGTGGCGCTTGGGCAGGCGCAGGCACCGGCGCCGTGGCCCTGGGCGCGGGCACTTGGTCACTGCCTTGCCAACGGTACCCATGTTGCACGGCCGCCTCAAAATCGGCGATCAGGCCGAATTTGCCATCCATAAACCACTTGTCCAGCCGCGGCCAACGATAGAGCACGAGCACCCGGATCTGCTGGCGCTGGGATTGGCGCAGGTTGTCGGGGAGATCATCGAGGCGCGCGGCATGATTCCAGCTGTCAATCTCGGCATACGCGGCCTGAATCCAACCACGATCGTCATCGAGCCAGGGTGTGGTCTGGTCACATTCAGTAATGAACGCGGGCAGGTGACGCATGTTCGTGGGCACCGCGGCCATAAAGTCGCGGTAGACCCGAAATTCGCGGTGGTATTGCTGAAAGGGTGGCGGTAACAGCGTGTCGTCGGCAATGAATGCCGGATCGGGACCGTGGGTGTAGGCATGCAACGTGAAGCCATCACAATCACGCGGGCCGAGCGCCCGGAGCAGATCGGCAAAATATTGCACCCAATCCCCATTGGCATTGCCAGGGTAGATGGTCTGGGTGTTCCACGGTGCCGGGGCACCCACCAACACCAGATCGTCTTCGTGGCCGGGAATGCGGTGAATGGCCTCCCGACAGAGGCGGTAGCAGCGGGCATAGCGTTCCGGCGTGATCAGCTCTCCCTGTTCCACAATGGCCGCACGCGTCGTGCGGATCTCGGCAGAGTGATCGGGCAGGACATTGAAGCGCACCGGCAACCCGCGGCGCATGGGGTCAGCCTCTTCGGGTGGGCCATCGCGGCGGCTGCCCGCGTGGCGCGCCCAGTCGATAACGATGCCAGGGCGTTCGACGGCATAGTTCATCTCATTCCCAATGATCCACGTTTTGCAGCCGCGGCTGATCGAAACAAAATTGGCGACTCGACGGGCAAAGTTTTCGTATTGGCTGCTGTGGGGGATGGTACCCTCGGGTTCATACCCATTGTTGAGCCGGCAGATCACCCCGTAGCCTTCATCGCTAAAGGTGGAAAAGTCGAGTCCGGTACGGTCGTCGGGATTGTGCCCAATGGCTTCGGTGAAGAGAATCCACCCCCGGGCGTGCTCACCATCGGGCGAGCGCATGAAGGGCTCTCCCCCCGGTTCGTGGATTCCATAGATGAAAGGAGAATCAATTAGCGGTCGTGGCATGTGGTTGACAACAATTTCTGAACGATTTACAACAGCATCGACATGGGTCGCCGCTTGATCGACTGCCCAAAGCCAACAGAAGAGGCGCAAGTTCGCTTGCACGCGCCAATGTTCTACTTGTGAATAACCCCGAATTTTGCGTTGCAGCGGCCATGCGAACGACCGGCAAACAAATGCTCCCCCCATTCCAGCCCACTGTCAAATGGCGGGCGAGAATGCAGGGGGAGCGTTCAGCGCAGGCGATTGCTCAGCGCAAAGAGAGACAATAGCTCACCAGGTGGCCCACATTGGACCGACAACTATGGCCGTTGCACGTCCGGTTGATCGGGCGCGTAGCCGGGGGCACGGCTCAGGGCCTGCTGCAAGGGCTCTGGCGCGGACTGTGCAAGTGAACGGGTGGCGGGGCCATCCAACACGTAGCTCGGCAGTTTGATGCCAGCGGGCGTCATGTATGGCAGTGGGTCGGTAAAGCCACCCCAGCCATCTGCCCGGTTGTAGGGCTTGATCCGAATCGCAAAGTGCAAATGTGGCCCAAAAGTGAAGCCCGTGTTGCCAGTGGCGCCCAGCACATTGCCCTGCACAATCTGTTGCCCCACCCGCACGTCAATCCGGCTCAGGTGGGCATAGAGCGCTTCTCCCCATGCATGGCGAACTTTGATGAAATGACCAAAGCCCGTTGGATCATTATACACAGCTTGTTCGATTACGCCACTATCAATGGCCACAATGGGTGTACCCGTGGGGGTGAGAAAGTCAATGCCATTGTGCCCACGCAATGGCACCCCATCATAGGTGATCTGCGAATAGATCTGCGGATTTTCACCCCACAGTTGCGCAATGCCAAAGTCACCCTGAAAGGGCAGGGGCAGGTAGCGGCGGTCGGCCTTGCTCGGGATGCGGGTGCCGGGCAGTGGTGTCGGCTCGGCCAGCAACGTCACATCCCCAACCTTTTCTGCCGACCAGCCCACCAGCGGTTCACCGGAGGAAGTTACGCCCCCCACCCGCCACCAGGTCAACCCATCTGCACTGCGCGGACCATCAATCAGATTCACCGTGCTCTTGGCGGCGAAATCGCCCAACACATCGTCACCTGGTTTGCCGATGTGGCCAGGCGAATTGCGTAATCGCACCCCCGTGGCCGCGGCCACAATATCGCCGGCGGCTAGCCCATGATCAACGGGCGGTTCACCACTCTCCCCGTTTGCCTTTTGCAAGAGCGTCACCCCATTGGGCGCGACTTCTGCCATCCAACCAGTGACCTGCCCCCCGTTGGGAATTGCGACGCGCACCTGCCACCACGTGAGATTATTCGCTTGGCGGGGGCCATCGAGCACCGTGCCCAAGCGACCGCGGGCGATGTCGTCGATCACATCATTCGCAGGCTTGTTGGTATAGCCCGGTGTCCGGCGCATGCGCACAACCGTTGCAGTTTCGATTGTTTCACCTTTTTTAAAGGTGCCTTTGGCTGGCGGTGGTTCCACGGGCTCGGTTGGGCCATCGCGATCAACGAGTTCCAACAGCGGGGCACCATTGGCCCGCGTCTGCGCCATCCACCCCGACCGGCTGGGGTTGGCAACGGGACGCACCTGCCACCACGTCAGGCCATCTGCGTTGCGCGGCCCGTCCAGCACGGTGAGCCGAGTGTCCGCAGCGATGTCGGTGATCACATCGGTGGGCGGTTGGTTGAGATAGCCGGGGGTGCGGCGCATGCGGACCACCGTGGTCGTCCGCACCAAATCATTGGGTTGGAAATCGCCATCGGTACCGGACTCGGTTGTCGGCGCTTTCACCAGCCGCAACAGTTGCTGTCCACCGCTAGTAGCCGCCGCGGTCCAGCCCACCGTTCCCGCGCGACTGCCACTGTTGACTCGCACTTGCCACCAAGTTAGCCCATCCGCGCTCTGTGGCCCACCGACGACGGTCGATTCAGTTTCACGGGGCATCTGCCAGAGGACATCGTTGCTCGATTGGTTGCGGAAGCCCGGCGTCCGGCGCAGGTTGACCAGATCGGTGGTGGCCACCACGGCCCCCACGGCAATCTGGACCGATTGGCTGGTGCGCCAACGATACCCATGGCGCATGGCCTGGCGGAAATCTTCAATCACAGCATCTTTGCCTTGAATCACCCACTTGTCAATGGGTGGATAGCGATAGAGGATCAGCGCGCGGATCAGTTGGTTGCCAGCCTGTTGATTCCACCAGTTGATCTCGCCATAGGCACGCTGCACCCACTGAATATTGCGGTCGAGCCACGCCACGTCCTGATCCGTTTCGGTGATGTAGACGGGCAGTTGACGCATGGTAGAGGGAATGACCGCCATGAAATCCTGATAGGCACGGAACTCATAATGGCGATTGGCAAAGGGCGGATTCATCTTGGCATCGCTGGTGATCAGGTTGGCATCTGCGCCGTGGGTGTAGGTGTGCAGCGCCATGCCATCGCAGCCATCGGGACCGAGCAACGCCAACAGGTCGGCAAAATATTGCACCCAGTCGCCGTTGGCATTGCCGGGATACGCGGTCTGGTTATTCCATGGCGCAACCGCGGCCACGATCACTTGGTCATGCTCGTGGCCGTTGACCGCGCGGATGGCATTCCGGCAGAGCTGGAAGCAGCGAGCATAGCGCTCGGGTGTAATCACCTCTTGGCCCGCGGCCGCGGCGCGCGTTGTCGTCTGTTCGGTAGACCGGGTGATCGCACTCTCTGCCCTGCCTACACCGGGCGAGCTTCCCTGGGCGTCCGCGGGTGTTGTCACCGGTTGTTCCAGTATGTTGAAACGTTCGGGGCTGCCATGCAAATAGGGATCATCTGCTGGTGGATCGATGAAGGCAGGGCCAGGCGTTGGCAATTCGGGAGGGCCAGCCACTGTGGATGCAGCTCCATTGCCTCCCATCAGGTTGCGCACCGTCTGCAGCAGCTTGGCCCACAGACTCTTGGAATCTGGTTCTGCACCTGCTGCTGGCCCCGTTGGCGTTGGCGGGGCAGCGCTGCTCGAACGGCCCGTCGTCGCCATGGGTCGTTCGATCCGATAGTTGGGCTCGTTGCCAATGATCCAGATGTGACAGCCGGGGCTGTTGGCGACAAAGTTGGCACAGCGCTGGGCGAAGTCGGCATAGTGGCGGCTGTGTGGGATGGTGCCGTTGGGATAGTAGCCATTGTTTAGGCGAGTAATGATGCCCAGTCCACGGTTGCTGTAGGGGCGGTAATCTGCGCCCGCACGGTTGTTGGGATCGTGACCAATGCCTTCGGTAAAGAGTACCCACCCCGGTATTCCTGCATCGAGCATATGTTGCTCACCACCGGGGTCGTGGAGGCCATATAGATAGTCAGATTCAAAGAGGCGAGGCATGGGTAGATATCCTTTGTCTTATCGCGTCGTCCAAACGGATCGCCCTCCGCTGGCACAATGGGCCGAGCCAGTGGACAACAGAACCGTTTTCAGACAGTCCTCACGAATGCTCAATTGACACGAATGGCTAATGGAGAGGCTGCGTTTCATCCGGGTCAGTCTTGTGAAAATTGAGCAGAAGATGGTCCGCTACCTTCTGCTCAGTGCTGGGATGCTCAGTGCTGGGATGCTCAGTGCTGGGATGCTCAGTGCTGGGATGCTCAGTGCTGGGATGCTCGGTGTTGGGAGTTGCCACAGATGGTTTACCAGAAACCATCGTCCTGATTAAAGCCAAATTCTTCACAGATTGAAGAGACGGTGGCGACCACCTGTTCGTGGGCATGGCCGTTGGTTGCCATCAAGCCATTGTGAGCCCGGACATCACGCTTGTTAAAGGTGATCGGTTCACCCCAGCAGTCGGTGATCTGACCACCGGCCGCTTCTAGCAGGGCAGCGGGGGCACAGATATCCCATTCCTTGCAGCCGGGGCTTGGGTGGATGTAGAGATCCGCGAGCTGGCGCGAGATGAGCCCCACCTTCAGGCCCACACTGCCACTGACACGCTCGCTGGTGATGTGCAAATCTTTGCGCACTTTGTCCACGATCTGCTGGCGGTGGCTGCGGCTGCTGACCATGATCATGCGATCGATGTTGGTTTTGTCGCTGACGGAAAGTGGAATCGACTCCCCTTCTTCGTGGAGAAATGCGCCGTGGTTGACGGCACCGACGTAGAGCAAGCCGGGATCGGGCTGCATGATCACGCCCATGACCGCTTTGCCTTGGATGGCCAGCCCGATCATAATTGAAAATTCGCCGTTGCGAGCAATGAATTCTTTCGTGCCATCGAGCGGATCGATGATCCAAGTGCGCTCCCGTTCCAGACGGTTGAGATTATCCTTCGACTCCTCAGAGAGGATACCATCATTGGGATAGGTTGCCTGAATGCGGCTGACGATGTGCTGATTGGCGGAACGATCCGCTTCGGTTACAGGCTCATTTTCTGATT
The DNA here is from genome assembly GCA_965228585.1 of Caldilineaceae bacterium. Taxonomy (GTDB): domain Bacteria; phylum Chloroflexota; class Anaerolineae; order Caldilineales; family Caldilineaceae; genus JAHBVH01. The sequence continues at coordinate 400,678 of CBDDHX010000009.1, read as the reverse complement.
TATAGCGTACTTCGGAAGAGCCCACGTAAAAGGTATTGACGATGGTCGCTGCTTCACGTGCTAATTTGCTGGCAAATTCAATTTCTTCGGTCAAATCCACTGTTGACGAAAGCCGATCATTCATGATAGGAAAATACTCGTTTCTGTCGCTAGAATCTACTTGTTATAACGTTTGGTTTGTAAATAGAGTTGCATGCGCTTCCCCTGCTGTCGTTGCGGGCCCTCGTGATTGGGTATCTTTGCGCATCGGTAACCATTGCAAAAGCTGTGTATTGAGCGGTGATGAGCCACCCATCTATGATCCACTGCGGACACAGCGAAACCCAAGCCATGGGGCACTGCTCTCCTGTTGCACTTCGACCATGGCATTGTTCCGCAGCGCTTTGGGAGCATCTTGAAAGGAGCCGCCCTTGACCACGAACCCGTCGATCATTGCGGCCGCGGGCATGGCGGTCCACTCGGCAACATTGCCCGCCATGTCCATGATCCCCGTGGACGTGCTCCCGGTTGGGTGAAAGGTTCCGCTGGGCAACGTATCGCCGGGGTTGTTCTCTGTCCCCCCATTGACGAGTCGCTCATCAAAGCGATCGCCCCAGGGATAGGTAAAGCGGCGCCCGGTGGCGGGTGCCAAGCTGGCGGCAACCTCCCACTCTTCCATGGTGGGTAGCCGCTTGCCCACCCAGGCACAATAGGTATTGGCGGCCTGCCAATCGACGTTGACAACGGGGAAATCGTCATAGGAACGGTTGGCAAAGTAGCCGGGGCGGCTTTGGCTGTCGAAGCTGGTGGGAATGGGACAGATATTCTGCTCCCAACAGCGTCGATAGGCTGCGTTGGAGACCTCTCGCTGATCGATCTGATAGGCGGAGAGGGTGACACTTTGAAAGCGTGCCGCGGCCGCCGGATCAACAGTGGTGGGGTCGCTCACCAGGTAGGTCCCGCCGGGGATCTGAATCATGCGCCCGGTCTCATAGAGTGGTGGCCAATTGTAATTCAACAGCAGCAGGAGAAGTAGACAACCCCAAAGCAGCCAACGCAGCGACCAGCGATGGGAAAGGGGCAACAGCGTGGTGGGTGCCATACCCGCGCGCGCGGAACGCCCCCACCGGCGCAATGAGTCCAGCCGGCTGGTTGCCGCGGCAATGCCAACGGGAGCAACGGTGCGGCCACTGTTGGCACCCATGAACGGTGCGCGGTTTACGGGCAGATGTGGATGTTGCAACACGTGGAGCGCGGCCGCGGCGAGCTGACTGCGTTTTCCCGTGGCAACGGTTGCTTCATAGGCCAGGTCGTGTTCCAGATAATCCGCCCACTCTTTGCTCTGTTCATCTTCCGTCCGCAGCGCATTGACGAACTGTGGGTCCAGGGGATTGCGGGTATCAAGCAGCGCATCTTTGATGAGAAAAGCCGTGCGGTCGGCGTCCAACTGATGGCGCAGAGCCGTGACAACGCCTCGACCAGTACGCAGTGCCGTTCGCAATAAAAAGGTACGCTGTGTTTCATCCAGGTCATGGCCTGCTTCCAGCACGAGCAAACCGTCGCGCAAGAGTGCCAATGGCGCCAACTGGTTGTGCGTCCACCATTGATCCAGCGCGTCATCCAACGCCATGCGCGTGGTGAGCACACGCTTCATCCCTTCGGCACCGGCAAAGAGTTCGACCAGTGAACCGCGGGTACTGTGAGGCTGGCGGGTTGATGGTTGGCGACCGCGGGGCGGGGGATGGGGTGCAACATCACGCACGCTCTGTTCCCCGTTTGCACGACCATTGTATGGGGCCGAACTGAGAGGATCGGTGGCAGAAGCGGTGGCTGCTGGCCTCTGCCAGGAAGCAAAGGGATCAGCAACGGTTGCATCCGCTGGCTCTGTTTGCGCACGAGCGGCTGGTTGATCGGCCGGGGAAGGGCTCGCTTGTTCGGGCTCGACAATTTCTCCTTCAATGCTCGGTCTTTGCCAACGACTATCGTCGGGATTTCCGCGGGTGGAGCGTTGGGCAGCAAAAGGATTGGTGGGCCGGGAGTGGGCGGGAGCACGCAACATGGATGGGGCAACAAAGGGCTGCTCCCCATTGGGCGCGGCAACAAAATCGGCGGGCGCGCTGAACGGGGAGTGTAGTTGGAAGAGCGCGTCAGGCTCCTGACCAAACTCCCACTCCAATTCTGTTTTTTCGCCTTGGGTACGTCTCAGTTGAAACCGCCCTAATTTTGGATCGTTCTTGGCATCCACCTTATTTACGTCCATCCAACGGGGTCTTTCGGATCCTCGTCATCTGTTTATTGTACTTAGAGGAATTTGGCAAGGCAAAAACTGGTTCCCGTCAAATAGCTTTCCCCAGCTGTTCAACGCCACACGGTTGGACCGACTTTCCAGAAACAAGCAGGGGAACAGGGCAGATGTCAAGCACTGGTGCGTAACACCAACACTCTGTCAACGGGGAAGCGCAACGGGAGAACGCAACGGGAGAACGGCAGAGAAGAGCAAAGCGTGGCAAGCCATTACGCCACGGCAAATTGAGCAACTCATGTACCACAGGAATCTGCCATTCCGAGGAGGAACGACGCAGCAGTTCAGCGCTGGCTTCAGTTACCGGATATCTAGTACATCCCGGCGTAAATAAGCCCATGGCAAACTGACCCATTTCATTCAAGTGGCTTGGGCTCGTTTATCGCCGTGGTATTTACGCCCAATAGTAATAAAGTGAGCTCTGTTTGAAAACGGTAGTGCTACTTCTCTGGTAGACCGCCCAAAATCTATCGTTTTCAAGCCAACCGCATTATAGTCACCTATCACTCGTGAGTATTGAACAATTGACCGTTAAAAAAATTGACCGCGGTGAAGGCATTGTGTATCATTAAGCGCATGAGAGATCACATTGTGTGTCATCAGTGGGTGCCGAATCGCCATGCCTATTATTTGGAGCACTGCTGGGGAACGGTCGTTCCCCCACGGTTGGCCACGCGGTAACTTGATCCCTGTTGATTGAATATTGTTTTCCAAAGCGCGTGGTCACTCCACGCGCTTTTTCTGTTGGGCATGGCCCGACGACCGCAGAACTTTCTTTACGCACCAACTTTCAGGTGGCGTGTACTGAATCATCCAAGCATTCTCTCCGTGGGTAGAGCTGTGAGCTGGCCGACTACTGCCACCAACCACCGCGTCTAATTCTGCCACGGCAAAACATGATCACGAATGGAGCAACCATGGCAACCTTTCCAGCTGTCGATGAACAGATGAGCATTCTCATGCGTGGTGTCGATTTTGGTGATGAGACAACCTACCAAAACATGGAGCGCGAGCTGCGCACACGCGTACAGGAAAGCCATGAGAGTGGCAAGCCGCTCAAAGTCTACTGCGGATTCGATCCATCATCGCCCGACCTGCACCTGGGCCACACGATACCCATTCGCAAAATGCGCCAATTTCAAGAGTTGGGGCACGAAGTCACCTTTCTGATTGGCTCCTTCACTGGCCTGATTGGCGACCCGAGCGACAAAGAGAGCGTGCGCAAACAGCAGACGCTGGAAGAAGCATTGGTCAAGGCCAAAACCTATGCCGAACAAGTCTACCGGATCCTCGATCGGGAAAGCACGGTGGTGCGCTACAACCATGAATGGCTCGGTGAACTCAGCTTTAGCGATGTGATCCGGCTGGCAAGCAATTTCACCGTGCAACAATTTCTCACGCGGGATAATTTCAGCAAACGCTTTGCCAACAACGACGCCATCTGGCTACACGAATTCTTCTATGCCCTGATGCAGGGCTACGATGCCGTGGCGTTGGAGACAGACATTCAAATCGGTGGGACCGATCAGCTCTTTAACCTCATGGCTGGGCGCAAGCTCATGGAAGCCCACGATCAACGGCCACAGGTCGTGCTCACTTTCCCCATTTTGGTGGGGACCGATGGTGTTTTGCGCATGAGCAAATCCACCGGCAATTACATTGGGATCGATGAGTCGCCCGGCGTGATCTTTACCAAAGTTCTAAATGTGCCAGATAGCGCAATGCGCAATTATGCAGAGTTGGCCACCCGCTGGCATCAAGCAAAGATCGATGATCTCTTTGCCCAAATTGAAGCCGGGACACTTGGCATGCGCGACTTCAAGCAACAGTTGGCCTGGGAGATCGTCAGCATCTTCCACGGTGATGCCGAGGCCGATCAGGCCGCGCGCGACGCGCAACGCATGCACGAAGGCGAAGCACCGAGCAATACCCCCACCCACACCATTAGCGCGGCCACGGGGATCATCGACATCCTGCATGCAGCGGGATTGGTAAAAAGTAAGGGTGAGGCAAGACGCCTGATCCAGCAGAAAGGTGTGCGCGTGGATGGAGAGACGGTTGCAACCATTGATGCAACGGTAACACCCCATGCAACGAACGAAACGATTATTCAGGTGGGTAAACGTAAGTTTCTGAAGATTCCTGCGGCGTAGAAGAGCAGTGCGCGTGATAGTGAGTAGAAATGGTAGAGCGTAGAAGTGATAGAGAGACTATCTTGACAGAGCGCAATGCGCTGATGATGAGGAATGAAAGATGAAACTGTTGATTGTTCCCGTGATGATTGTCTCACAGATTCAGGTCAAGCAAATTTTCGAACAAAAAAAGATTGATTATTGTTACGTTTCCCCCGATAGCGGCTGAGCCGCAACGCAACAACAATCAATCTATGAATGAAAGTTTATCATACTTTTTGGTACTTGTAAAGACCCAATTTGGGCGAATTTATCCCTAATTTCACTCTTTTCATGACTTTTATTTACGCTTGCGTAAGCAAGGGCAGCAGGATCAGGCTTTATCAGCAGAGCACAAACTGGTTATAAACTGGTTGAGCAGTTATTCTGAAAGAGCTCTACCCCGGCAGAACAGAGTGCGTTGCACAGGGAGCAGCAACCGGCTTTGCCCCCGATCGTTTCACCTGTGCGATGCACGCAATTGAGCCTACTCGTCCTACTTGGGGCAACTGGCGATGAAAGTCCGCTTTAGCGGGCGCTGCATGCGAGCACCGTCCATTCATGGCGGTGCGGATGTTGAATGCCCGCAACCCATGCTATGCAGCGCTTTGCTCGACTTTCTACGTTTCGTACAAAGTCGAGTTGTACAAAGTCATGTTGCACAAAGTTGAGTTGTACAAAGTCATGTTGCACAAAGTTGAGTTGTACAAAGTCGAGTTGTACAAAGTCGAGTTGTACAAAGTCGAGTTGTACAAAGTCGAGCTTTATATCTCTCCTGAAATTCTCTGCGTCGAGGTAGCTGGCTGGCGGTGATTCAAGCACCACAATCAAATTTCAGCATGGGCTCTTACGTTTGTTGCACAATCAAAGAGGCGATGCCTTTATAGCGTTCGTGAGCGACCGCACATGGTTTCGGCGATCAACCCAATTCAGCCGGATCACGCGTTGGACTTTCTGCGTGAACAACTCCAAACGACCGATCTCCGTCAGTGGGAAGGCTTTCCCCTTGGTCGCGACGAAGCGATCCTGGCACTATCGGAGCCACCCCACTATACCGCCTGCCCGAATCCAGCCCTGGCGCAATTCGTTGCCGAGTGGGAGAAACGCTATGCCCGCCATGCCGCTCCGGCAGCCCCCCCCGAACAGATCCAGATTGCAGTTGGTGACAAGACGAGCACGGCCTACCACCTGCACACCTATCACAGCAAGATTCCCCCCGCCACCCTCGCCGCCCTCATCGATCAGCATACGGAAAATGGCAACGTCGTGCTCGACCCCTTTGCTGGTTCTGGCATGAGTGGATTGGCAACGGGCATGGTCGCCGCGCAGACGGGCAAGGATCTGCTCTGCCTTCAAAATGATCTCTCCCCCGCCGCGACCTTCATTGCCAATGCTTACGCCGCCAGCCTGAATGGGGCTGTGGACTCAGCCCAGATCTTGCGGGATGGCCAACAGCTGCTGCAGGAACAGGGGCCAGCACTAACCGAGCATTACAGCGACGAGGGGGGTGAGTTTGACTACACAATCTTTTCTGATGTTTTTCTCTGTGCGAACTGTGGCCGAGAAGTCATCTTCTGGGATGCGTGTGTGGATCAGGAACGCTGGGAGTTTCGCCCCAGCTTTCGCTGTTGGCATTGCCAGAAGCCCATCAGCAAACGGCAGACGGCTCGCAAGCAGAGCACCTATTACGATCCACTGCTCAAACGCACGGTAACCCATGCCATCCAGATCCCCGTGGCCCGCAAACGGGGTCGCCAGCTATATCCACTACACGGGGCGGCACGCCAACGCGCGGCAGACAACGCAGCCAACTACCATGGCGTCCCCGTGCCCGTGGCCGCGTTGGGCGTGGGCATCAATCTGGCTCAACCCCAGCGATCACATGGCTTTACCCACGTGCACCAGCTCTTTACGTGGCGCAATCTGAATGCGATTGCAACGCTGTGGAATGGTGCAGGTGCCCATGCGTCGGCGGCTATTTTGCGCTTCATCCTCACCTCCTTCATGTTGAAGACAGGCAGCAAACTGCACAACATCGGCTTGAAAAAAGGGGCGATTAACCTGGCGGGACAACTGCCCAACACCTACTACATTCCCAACCTTTCGGCCGAACGCAACATTCGCAAACTTTTTCGGAAAAAGCTGCAACAGGCGGCCACATACTTTGGCGAGCAGGTGCCCAGGCCACAGAGCACCGTCCATGTTCTCACCGCGACTGGATCGGCCACACAACTTGCCCTGGCCAACGAGTCGATCGACTATTGCATCACCGATCCGCCCTTTGGAGGATTTGTCAATTATGCCGAGCTCAACCTGGTTTGGGAAGCGTGGCTGGGGCTACATTCGGCGCGCAAGGCCGAGGCCATTGTCCACGAACAGGGGGGCAAGAGCCACAGCTATTACCAAACCGTGATGCGGCGCTCGTTCCGCGAGATCTATCGGGTGCTAAAGCCAGGGCGCTGCTTCACATTGGTCTTCCACAATTCGAGCAATGACATTTGGACGCTCATTCAGGAAGCGCTATCTGACGCAGGCTTTGTCATCACCGCCGTGCAGGGATTGGGGCGTGGTCAGAGCAGCTACAAACAGATGACGGCAAGCGCGGCCATCAAGACCGATCTGTTGGTCTTTGCCCATAAACCCATGGCCAGATCAGCGGCCATACCCCGGCTCACCACCGGCACAGAATCGGAGGTCTGGACGCTGATCCGGGCTCATCTGGCTGCGTTGCCGCTCCCCCTCGATCAGGCCACCGATCCCGTGGAGAGCCAGCGCCAGAACTATCAGCTCTTCGATCATATGGTTGGCCACCATCTACAACAGGGCAAGACTGTGCCCCTTTCGGCAACCGCTTTCTACCAGGGACTGCATGAGCGCTTTCCCTGTGCCGATGAGATGTACTTCCTCCCCCACCAACTCAGAATCTACCAGCGCCGCCCCCACCGCTCGCCGTGATCCCGCGAGCCAACACAATCATGTTGGGGCACAACCTCTACAGAACGAGACAACATTTCCATGCAAATTCAACCGATCCAGACCCACAAGCTCACCAGCAATGAAGAGAGCATTACCACCCTGCTCGATCGTTATATCGAAGATTTTTCCGCGGGCTCCATTCTCGTCATCACCTCGAAGATCATTTCGATTTTGCAGGGGCGTACCCTTGCACCCACCGCGACCGATCGACAAGCGCTCATTGAGCGCGAGTCGGATCATTTTTTGCCACCACAACAGAGCCGCTATCACGTGACACTGGCGATCAAGGATGGCTTGCTGATCCCCAATGCCGGGATCGATGAATCCAACGCGGCCGGCGCGTGGGTGCTCTGGCCCGCGGCCATTCAGCAGGTGGCCAATGAAATTCGCCATTATTTGGCCCAGCGCTTTGCCGTTGCCGAGGCCGGCGTCTTGATCACGGACAGCCGTCCGTTGCCGCTGCGGTGGGGTGTTAGTGGGGTGGGAATTGCCCACAGTGGTTTTCGGGCTGTCAATGATCTGGTTGGTCAACCCGATATCTTTGGCCGGCCGTTGGAGATGACCAAAGTCAACGTCATGGATGGGCTGGCCGCGGCCGCGGTGTTGGTGATGGGTGAAGGGGCACAACAGACGCCACTGGCGCTCATGCAAGATCTACCCTTTGTCCACTTTCAGCAGCGCGACCCCACGCCAGAGGAGTTACAGGCGCTGCGTATTGCCCCCGAAGACGATCTCTACGCGCCCCTGCTAATGGCTGTGCCGTGGCAAAAAGGTGGTTGAGCAATAGCCACCAGTGTTATACCCCAGTGACATCAGCAGTAACATCATCGGGGTATCAACAGCGCAAACCCAGTAGATTTCGTCCACTAATTTCCACACTGAATTATCCCATTTTGCCAAAAGAACAAATGTTCTGTATGATGGAGGTGCTGCCACGCCTGCCGGTCGAGCATCATTCACAACCATAAAGATCCCGAGTGAGCCATGTCCAAACGGCGCAAGCTTGAATCCGCTGTTGAACGTATTCATCTTCGTTACGGCAAAGCAGCACTAAAAAAGGGTATTTCACAGCCACCGTTACCGCAACCCATCTCCACCAGCTTCAAACGCCTCAACCAGATTACCGGATGCAATGGCATTCCGCAAGGACACATCACGCTCCTGAGCGGACCGCCGGAATCGGGTAAACGCATCCTTGCCTACAAGAGCCTGAGCAATGCCCAACGGAGATGGAACAACGTCTGCATCATCCAGCTCAACCAGATCAGCGACGCCGATTATCTGGAACGGTGTGGCGTGAAGGTGGGCTCTACCCATCTCTTCTTTGTACAGCCGACGCTGGCGCAACTCGTGCCACTGCTGCTCGATCTGGTGCAGACCAAGCAGTTGCGCATGATTTTGGTCGATAGTCTGTTGGAAGTCGCCACCCATCGCAAAATCGCGTCGCGCCTGCAAGCTGCCCTCGATCGCCTCGTCCATGCGGCGCGGGAGGCTAATTGCGCGGTTGTGTTCATCGACGAAACCAAATCGAGCCGGGACAAAAGGTCGGCGCTGGGCAAAGCAGTTTGCAACAAAGCCGCACTCTGTCTGGAGCTACAGCTGTTGCAGTGGATGCGCGAGGGTCGTGAAGTCACCGGCTACCAGTCGCTGGTACATGTCACCCGGAGCCGTTGGCCCCACCAGCCCAACCGCACCGTGACCATCGAGATCGTCTTTAACGGCACGGTCAAAGCCCGTGATATGTAGTGATCAGTGAGATTATGATGATCAGTGAGATTATGATGATCAGTGAGATTATGGCGATCAGTGAGATACATGGTGATCAATGAATATCATCTGTTGTCGGATTCCACAGTTTCTGCTCAATCTCGCCTATCGTCATGAGCCTGCCCTCCGGGGAAAACCGGTGGTACTAATTGGTGCGGATGAGCAGGTCTGGGCCACTTCGCCACAAGCGTTTGAGAGTGGGGTTCGCAATCAGATGAGCGTTCGGCAGGCCCAGATGCGCTGCCCAGATGCCGTTATCAAGCCGCTCGATGTAGCGAAGTCTCAAAATGAGCAGAATGCCTTTCTCGAACTAGCCGCGAAGTGGGAAGTTCCAACAGAAGAATCTGGCTGGGGGCTGGCCTATATCGATCTGCATCCAATCACCACAAAGCGCGATGAGGTGCAGCTGCTGAACAAGGAACTTGGCCAACAGATCCGGCAGGCACTGGGCAAAGAACTAGCGCCATGCATTGGCTGCAATTCAAGTAAATTTACCGCTCGCTCTGCCTCCACGCTGGTGCGACAGGGGCACATGCGGCTGGTCGAAAAGGCAGCGCAACCACGCTTTCTGAATCCACTGCCGCTTTCCCTGCTGCCACTGCCCCACCGTTCCCACCAACAATTACATTGGTTGGGCATCACAACGCTGGGCCAGTTCGCGGCGCTCCCCACCCCCGATGTATTGCAACGCTTTGGCACGGCTGGCAAAACCGCGCAACAGTGGGCCAAGGGCAAAGATGACCGGCCCGTTCGTTCCACGATCCGGCAACGCTTTCAGCCCGTGGCGGTGGAGATGGAGCCGCCAACGGGGCTGCTGCATCTTGCCGTTGAAACGCTCTTTGCAACGCTGCAACCATACCTGCAAACGCTGCGCGAACAGTTGGCGGGGTGTCAACGGCTGCGGCTGAAGCTTACCTTTGTCGAGGGAGATGACCAGACCATTAGTCTCTGCTTTGCCGAGCCGGTGAGCCAAGAGCAACGGCTAAAGGCAGCGATCACGGCACAGCTCCAGCTGATCCACTGGCCCAATGAACTCTCGAAGATCACCATCGCCATGCTCGAAAGTGGTGAGCTGCCCGCCCAGCAACTGAGTCTGTTTTCGGCGTTGACGCCGGAGCAGTCGCCATTGCTCGCGATCATGGATAAGCTTGCCCCGAAGTATGGGGAGATCTTTTATCAGACGAATCCCGCCAACCGGACCAACCCGGTTGCCGAGCGGCGTTTTGCCTATCATTTTGGCGATGAGAGCAAGCCGCTGTGGTTCGTTGGCACGCCAATTGTGGTGGAGACCAACCGCAATGGCGAACCGCGTCACTTCATCTGGCAGCAGCGAGCCCGCGCCATCAAGCAGATCCAGCAACATTGGTATGTCAACACGGAATGGTGGAGCGAGAGCGGGCGGATCTGGCGTGAATATTTTGTTCTGATTGCACGGGATGGTCTCCTCGCGGTGATCTACCACGATCTACTCGATGATAGCTGGTATCTGAGCAAGATCTATGGCTGACTATGCAGAGTTGCACTGCCACTCCTACTATTCGCTGCTCGATGGCGTCTCTTCTCCGGAAGCGCTGGTGGAAAGAGCCAAGGTGCTCAACCTCCGTGCGTTGGCCCTCACCGACCACGACAACCTATCGGGGGCCGTACGCTTTTGGCGTGCAGCCAAAGCAGTCGAGTTGCAGCCCATTATCGGCGCGGAAATCACCCGGCAAGATGGCAGCCACTTGACGCTGCTGGCCGAGACACAGGAGGGCTACGCCAATCTCTGTCGTCTGTTGACGGCTGCACGGCTGGATCGGATCGATGAGAGAACCGGCGATGCGCCCGCTGGCTGGCCGGGCAAGGTCGAGCCGCGGATTACCTCGGCTTTGCTCCATCAGCACAACAAGGGTCTGATTGCGCTGAGTGGCTGTCGCCGGGGCGCTCTGCCCGCCGCGCTCTTGCAGCGGGAGATGGCAACGGCAACGGTCGCGCTGCAAGAGCTGCTCGATCTCTTTGGGCCGAATCATCTCTATTTGGAACTTCAAAACCACCAACTGCCCAAGGAAGATCAGCTGATCCGTGGCCTGCATGCGTTGGGCAACAAATTTGGGGTGCCCCTCGTTGCCACCAACAATGTTCACTATGCAACGGCTGACCGCAGCCGCCTGCAAGATTGTGTGGTCGCCATCAGGCATAATCAAACGCTCAAAGCGGCCCAAGCCCAACAGCTGCTCTACCTCAACGACACCTACCACCTTGCATCGGGCCAAGCAATGGCAACCCGTTTTCACGGCTTACCACAAGCCCTACAGAACACAGTGGCCATTGCCGAGCGTTGCCAGGTCAGCCTCGATTTCTCCGACCGGCGCTTGCCCCACTTTGTCACCTCGGGTGGCGCAACCGAGCTCGAGTACCTCTACAAACTCTGTCACGAAAATCTAAAAAAGTGTTACCCCACCTTACAGGCGCAGGTGCTCAAACAACTGGGCCACGAGTTGGCGGTTGCCGACAAAGCTGGCTTGTTGAGCTTTTTTCTGATCATCTGGGACATCATCCGCTTTGCCAGTGAAGCGGGCATTCTGATCCAGCCACGGGGCTCTGGTGCCGGCTCGATCCTGGTGCATCTGCTGGGGATCACCGCCATTGATCCATTGCAGTTCAACCTGCTCTTTGAACGCTTCTTGAGCGAAGATCGCCACACCATGCCCGACATCGATCTGGATATTCAGGCGGACCGACGAGAAGAGGTGATCCAATATGTCTATGAACGCTACGGAGCAGAGCACGCGGCAATGGTCTGCAACACGGTCACTTTTCAGGCCCGCAGTGCATTGCGGGATCTGGCCAAAGTGCTCGACTTTCCCACGCCGGTGATTGATCGGCTGGCAAAGTCGATCGATACCCACTCGGCCCAAATCGCGGCCGACCAGCTGTTGGCAGAGGCCAATGAGCAGCCAACAGAAGAGCACCCGCTAGCGCAGTTGGCCACCTTGATGGGCCAGCTTGAGGGCGTTCCCAGACACCTCTCCATTCACAGTGGCGGTATGCTCATTGCGGGGCCGCCCCTGGATGAAATTGTGCCGTTGGAGCCAGCGACCATGCCGGGGCGCGTGATTGTGCAGTGGGACAAGGATTCGGTGGAAGATGCGGGGCTGATCAAGTTTGATCTATTGGGGCTGCGGATGCTCGGGCTGATTGCAGAAGCAACAGAGCAGATCCAAGCCACCGAGCAAGTTGTGTTGGACTTGAATCAGGTGCCGCTGGATGATCCGGCAATCTACCAAATGTTGCAACAGGCCGACACCATTGGCACCTTTCAGGTGGAATCGAGAGCCCAGCTACAGATGCTCCCTCGCCTCCAGCCCACAACTTTTGAGGACATTGCCACCCAGATTGCCATCGTCCGGCCGGGCCCCATTCAAGGCGGAGCGGTCCATCCCTACCTGAAGCGCCGCCGCAACGAAGAAGCTGTTGCATATCTGCATCCCGCTTTGGAACCGGTGCTGCGCGAGACGCTGGGGGTGCTGCTCTATCAGGAGCAGGCGATTCGGGTCGCCATGGTGGCTGCCAATTTCAGCCCGGGCGAGGCCGATCTGCTGCGCAGGGCACTCACCCGCAGTCGGCCCGAAAAAGAGATGGCGCTCATTCGCAAACGCTTTCTGCAGGGTGCGAGAGAAAACAAGATCGACGAGGAGAGTGCCACAGCGATCTTTGCGCAATTAGCTGGCTTTGCCGGGTATGGCTTTTGCAAAAGTCACGCGGCCAGCTTTGCCCACATTGCTTACAAATCGCTCTATCTCAAACGCTACTACCCCGCGCACTTCTATGTTGCGCTGCTCAACCATCAGCCCATGGGCTTCTATACAACCGAGGTGATCCTCAACGATGCGAAACGCCACGGGATCACCTTGTTGCCGCCCAACATCCATTACAGCGACTGGCGGTATACGCTGGAACGCGGTGCGCAACAGAAGCTGGTGCTCCGAACCGGCCTCAAAGCCATCAAGGGGATTGGCGCACAGGTGTGGGAAGCGATCCACGCGGCACGGACAAGCAGCCCCTTCAGCGCGCTGCCGGATTTCTGTCAGAGAACGCGCCTCTCTCAAGCAGCGGTGGCCAACTTGATCCGAGCGGGTGCCCTGGATGAGTTTGGCGAACGGCGGCAGCTGCTCTGGCAGTTGGGTACTGTTGAGATCCAACAGAACGCGTTGGAGCTTCAAGCCGCCGCAGCCGCAATTGAGCTACCAGACCTGAGTGAACTCCAGCAGACGCTCTGGGAATATGAGCTAATGGGGGGTTCGCCGGAGACCCAGCTCATGCACCATTGGCGGGCCTCCTTGCGCGCGGCTGGCGTGTTGAGCACGTGGGAGGTCAAGCAGAGCAAGGCAGGCACCAGCGTGGTCACGGCGGGCATGGTCGTGGTGCGGCAGCGGCCACAGACAGCCAAAGGGATTCTCTTTATCAGCATTGAAGATGAGAGCGGCCTGCTGGATCTGGTGGTGAAGCCGAATGTCTATGCGCGGGTACGAGCGGTGATCCAAGCGCAGGGTTTGATCGTGGTTGTGGGGAATGTACAGAGAGAAGGATTAGCCGTGAATGTGTTGGTGCATGATGTGAATACACTCCTCTGAGGTGGACACTCCTCTCCCGCCTTCCACCCATCGCACCTCATACTTTTAGCATAGAAACATGCAGCATTTTGTGAATAGCAATCTCAGACATACAGTCTGACTTTTCTTTTTTCTCCGCATAATGATAGACACGAGACCAAACCTCGGTACCGCACCCCTCTAGACAATCCAAGTCGGGTTTACTATGATGCATCACAATAATACTAAGAATTGCCTGTATTTTTGCTCAGTAGTTACGTCTCACATTCAGCCAATGTTTAGGCGATAACAATTAGAGGATCAACAGAATCACTATGCAAGTAAGGAGCACAAAATGCTCCGTGAAGTCATATTTTCATAATTTACGCACCGAGAAGAGCATACCAGTAGAGAGCAGGCCATGCGCTTGCTGGCTCTTCTCGACGAGTTGCGTAAATCCAATAACCATTAGCCACAATCCACAATGCGTTATCAAAGGTCATCATGGTCGATTTGACACCACCCATCAACATTCATGACCCAACGTACTTTATCAATCGATATGCGTACTATCGGTGGATGCGTGATAATCAGCCGATGTGCGAGATCAAAACAAGACAGCGTGTCAAAGTAATGCTCTCAACCTTGCACGCGGATGTCAAAATGTTGCTGAACGATGAGCGATTTGTCCGCGATCCAGCAACTGTTGCCGATGTCACAGGGAAAAAACCTTGGGTGCCACGGCGCATCAAGGCCGTGGAACAGCACATGCTCAAGACAGATGGCACAGACCACCAGCGTCTTCGTCAACTGGTCCAACATGCGTTTACACCACAATCCATTGCAAACTGGGAAGATACTATCGATCGTTGCAGCCATGAACTACTGGACCATATAGAAGCGCATGCAACAATTGATTTGCTGGAAGCATATGCTGTAGCCATTCCACTCTCTATCATGGGGAAAATCATTGGGGTGCCAACTGAGGAACTCACGATTTTTCATCAACAGGCCAATAATCTGAATAAAAATGTAATCAGTTTTCAGCGACCTACTTTTGGCAGCTTCTTCAAACGATACTTGAGTAGACTCGTCACCTATGAAACGCTCCACAGAATTATTGAGGGACGTCGCGGGGATCCCGACGACGATCTACTCTCTAGATTGATTGTAGCTGCGGCGGATGATAAGCAACTCAATGAGGAAGAACTGTATGCCATGACATCCTTTATGCTGGTGGGCGGGCATGAAACAACAGCCAATTTAATTGCCAATGCCATCTATCTGTTGTTGACCCATCCCAAACAACTTACGCAGTTGCGCCAACAGCCAAACTTGGTTGAGACAGCGGTTGAGGAAACGATGCGATATGCTCCATCGCTCACATTTGCCATGAACAATTACGCATGTGAAGATGTAGAGTTCGGCGGCACCTTCTTGCCCAGAGGAACAATTGTGCTTCCTGTATTGGCATCGGCCAATCGAGACGAACGCGTCTTTGCCAACCCAGAAACGTTTGACATTACCCGTACACCCAATCCTCATTTGGCATTTGGCTATGGAGTACACTTTTGTCTGGGGGCAGCGCTTTCTCGCTTAGTCGGCAAGGTTGCCATCCGCAACTTGATTGCACGTTTTCCCAATCTGCAGCTGGCTGTAGATCCTTCACAAATTCGGCACATACAAAATCCCGCTCTATCTGCGCTTGAGACCTTACCCATTCGGCTTTGCTAGTTGCAGCGTTATGCAGCAATAACTTGATGGTCAATCTGTAGTGAAATTTCCATCTCTATTTTATCGATTACATCTTGTGGGTTGTGGCTGCATATAACTTACAACCAACCTTTCTAACAGAGCGTTTCATCCAAATATTCGGGAGAATTGCCATGAACAAGCAAATCCGCATGTCCACCGCTGTCGCCGTTGCTGTCGTTGCAGCTCTTGCAAGTGCTTTTGGTCCATTTGCTCCACAAATCTTTGCTCAGTATTGAGTTTGCAGTACATAGTTGTCTAAGCTAGATGTTAGCCACAACCCACAATAAGTTAACAAAGTACACTGCGATCGATTCTATCTGCTCTTGTGATTTTATCCATTCGGCTTTATTAGTTGCATTGTAAACGATAAACATGTAAGGGAATTTCTAGATGAAACAGATTGCAACTACAAAACAACTCTCCAGTCAATTAAGTCTATCCGCAATCCGAGAAATGCTCACCATTGCAGCTGTATCTCTCTTAATCATAGGGGCGATTCGGCTATCGGTTGCTGGGTATCAAATCAGCGGATATAGCATGGAACCCACCTTCACTGCCGGCGAGCACATTTTGGTCAACAAATTGGCATTCCTAACACAGCCACCACAGCGTAATGATGTGGTGGCTGCCCATGCTTCCGCCCTTGATAAAGTCATTGTCAAACGTGTGATCGGCTTACCTGGAGATGAGATTGTCATGAAGCAAGGTAGGTTATCGCTCAATGGTCAACCCATCGAGGGTTTCTTCTTCTCGCCTGGCGCTCTCAATTTGCCAATATCGACACAACCGTCATCCACCGTCGGTACTCCACCGGCAAGTGGGCAGTGGAATGTTCCAACTGATCAATATTTCTTACTTGGCGACAACCGCTCTTTTTCACAAGATTGTACAGATATCGCGTTTGTCGTTCCAACTGACGAGATAATTGGTAAAGTCACGCTACGCTGGTGGCCACTAGTGGAGTGGAAACGCATGAGCGATCTATCAACCGGCGCGTAGGGGTGCGTCCCAATTTCGGGGACGTACAGAAGAGGAGCAGATTGAGCATCCGGTCTAGGCCCCAAATGTGGTACGCACCCGGCGCGTAGTGTCACGTTGCTGATACTTTGCCTGCATTTTTAGCAGAATACGAGTTTATTCGTCTGTCCACTGAATTGGGAAGGCAGACGGGATCGATTCGTGACACGGCCTAGCATCTAAAGTGGGCTCTGTTTGAAAACAGTAGTTCTGGTAAGCGGGAAACCTACCGTTTTCAAGCCAACCGCACTGTAGTGCGGTGTTACAGAGAAGCAAGCGCTACATGCTTCAAAAAGCTTCTTGCTATCCGCTCATCACGAGTCTATTCGTCGTCCGGATCGTTGGCCAGCCCCAGCACGTCCGCCAGCCGCTCGGGAGCGGAACGATAGGGAGAATCCAAGCCCCCAAAAAAGTGGTGGGAACGGATCAGATGCGGCAGGAGTTGGTGCCCCGTAACAGAAACGCCGGTGTTGCGATTCACAATCATAAAATCAGCGCGACCAAATGCGTCGTCGCCCCAGGGACAATCCATCCAACTCTTGTAGACGACGAGAAAGAGTTGAAGATGGTCAAATAGAAAGCCCCACTTGATGTCAGGCAGGTTGGCGAGATCGAAATGGGGCATGGTTTCCGGTGCATGGAGATTGGGCAGATCGGGCTCGAGCGGAGGCAGATCGTCTAGATCGGCTGTCGGTATGGGCTCAAAATACCGATCGAGCGCCCGCTTCAAGAGCTGTTCCAAAGCATCGGCAAGCCTGCCGTACGCTAGGCCTAGTCGCCCCATTGTCGCGGCGTCGCGGTCGAGCACTTCATCGAGCGATTCGTCCGGGCCCAGAAAGCCTCGTTCAGAGACACCGCCAGGCCGCAGGCGCGCGAGGATTTCGGCTGTCGTTTGTTCTCCTGGACACGGATCTTCATCGCACATCGAGTTTCCTCCAGTCACTCTTCTTCACTTGCTCGGATCAGGATGCCAAGCCACTCTCTGAATTGACGGGCTAGAGGCCAACCGTGTTAGAACATAAACGGCCGAT
Organism: Caldilineaceae bacterium; assembly: GCA_965228585.1. Taxonomy (GTDB): domain Bacteria; phylum Chloroflexota; class Anaerolineae; order Caldilineales; family Caldilineaceae; genus JAHBVH01. The sequence goes on along the minus strand of CBDDHX010000009.1, from coordinate 383,109 downwards.
CGTAGAGCCGCGCGGCCGCTAGGTTGGTGCCATACGTGTTCAGTTCCGGCGTTGAATCGGGCCGACTGATACTCAGCAACCTGTTATAGAACTGCTGGTATGAGCTCTCATAGCCACGCCCGCCCCAGATGCTTGCCAAGTTATAAGTAAAGAGACTGTAGACACGACCAGCTTGGGTCGTCTGCGAATCCCGACAGGCTGAGAGCGTGATCACCGAGCACATGAGCTGTTGATTTTCTTGCGGGCCGACAACGTCCTGGATTGCATCATAAAAGTCCTTCTTCTCGCGGTAGATCCGGGTCCATTCCGCTTCCTCAATCTGTTTCATATTTTTTTGGGTCGGTTCTTCGTCGGCCCGCAGTTCGGCAAAGAGCGAGGCGATCTCTTCATTTGCTTCTTTTTCTGCGGTCGGCTTGGGTGCGTCCGCGGTTGCAGCCTTGTCGCCATCTAGCGCTTTTTCAAGCTCCTTGGACGCGATGGGGCGAGTATCTTCAGATGTAGGCTCACCCACTGCAATGCCAGCCGATTCTTCATCTGTGGTCATCTCTCCAGCTCCGTTGGATGACTGCAACGATTCGAGCGTCTTCTTCTTATGCTTCTTGTACTCCAAGCTCTTCGACGTTTCTTGTTCGAATGGATCCTTTGCAACCGTCCCACTGTGGCAACTATCAAAGACTGCGTGCACTCGTACGCCACTGCGAAATTGGCCAAGCAGGGCATAGAACTCGTCATCCAGAAACATCCGGTCGAAGAAGCAGAGCGTTTCGTCGAGATAGTCAGCTTCTGAGTCTGCCGAGAGGTTGGGTATCTGTGAGCCATGGCCCGAGAAGGTTACCAAGAGCGAGTCTCCGGCGTAGAGCTCGGAGGTTGCCGACCGCATGAAACTGGTGAAGGCTCTGGTCGTGGCTTGGTCGTCTTCCAACGTGATCGCTTCATAGCCGATTCTTTCGGCAATCTCGTGCATCTTGCGCGCATCGTTCACACAGGAGGCCAGCTCGAATTCGTCACCGTAATGCTCAGGATCGACGCGATTGAGTCCCACGTGAATGCTGATGCCGCGTGGTTGGCGTATGACATCACCGCTGTACAGGGTATTCAGTTGACTCATAGTCTGGCGCCCAACGATGCCGTCGGCAGCGAGGCCATAGTCGCGCTGAAAAGCCTCAACAGCGGCATAGGTGCGCGGTCCGAAATAGCCGTCGACCTCGGCTTCCAGCAGATAGTTGCGGTTGAGGTCGGCTAGCGCAGATTGGATCGCAACCACTGCGCCCCGATGTTGTTCGCCGCGCACGATTGGCCGACGATTTTGTGCTGCATCCTCCAATCGTTGAACGCAATCGCGAGTCGGAATAGTTGTGAAACGGCGTACTGTCAACATTGTGTTCCTCCTGAAAAAATCAAGTCCACCGATAGTTGACGTTGGGATTGGGTGCGAGCAGAATCTTCTCGCAACCGAAGCCAACGACGTAGATTTGAGGTGGCGCGGGGTCCGGCTGCGTGGGCGGCTTCCATGCTACACCTGCCAGATACGCCTGTAGCACTGCGTGGCGATTGTACATGTCGACACGGGTTAACCGCCCCACCTGACCTGCATTTGTGGCCACGAAAGTCCTGATCCCAACATTTGACACCGTCCGAAAGCGCGCTTCCTCATGCTGTACCGCCACATCCACATCTGGTAATCTCGGCCTAACCGCAACCGTGCGCAGTTCCGTCAGATTGCGCTCCCCCAGGGTTGTAGCCATCACTGAAAGTGGTTTCCGCGTCACCAATCCTGGCTGCGGCTCGAAGATGCCGGGTGTTCGGCCGATCACAACAGGCTGTGGAAATGGCCGAAATATCGGTGGCGATGGGGCGTTGGTCACATTCTTGACGGCTGCCAGATAGAGAGCTTCCACATATGCAGGCATCATGCCGTCGGAGCCGTTCCCACTGGAGACGACCGTTCCAACAGGTCGCAGCCGCCAGTCATCTCTCTGATAGAGTGCGGGCGTGTACCACGGCCGGATGAGATTGAGCACCACATAGTCGAATGTTACCTCGCCCATGCGATTTGCCAGATACGCTTTCCACTGACTGCTACCTGGGCTGTTGCCAACAGCCATGTCCAGGTCGATGAACGACACTTTGGCTTGCATCCAGGTTTCACGGGCGATCGCGGAGATCGGTGCAAAGTACGTTCCGGCGAATTCCATATCGCCATGAAACCGGAGCCCAATCCCAGGGGGATCTTGGCTGAGCAACGATGCCTCGTTTAGCGCCTGCGTGAGAGATGAGCGGGACCCAAGTGTATTGATAACCTGCAACGCAGCTTCCACTTCGTTCTTGAAGCCTGCCACCAGCCACTCGGCCAATGCCCTGGCGACATCGTCGGCCATGGCCTGCAGTTCCTGGGCCGAACTGGTACCGGCAATCTGCATATTCTGAAAGCTTCTCTGCAGATCCTGATAGGCAATTCGGTACTCGTCGAACTGCACACGTTTGATGGAAGGAAGTAGACGGCCCGAGGTATCAGCCGTGAAGAGTACGTCCCGGGCGGCTTCATACGTTGCCCGTTCCGCTCTGGTCCACGGCTCGGTTGCATGGTCCATTCGGGTCAGCAGATCCCGATGTATTCGCCATAGTACGGCAACATCATTGAAGGTATCTGCCACTTGTCCTTGGCGGGGGATAAAATTCACCAGGCGAGCGAATTCTGCGGCTTGAGCCGATTGATTGACATTCTGAATACCCTCAAGCTCAACAAGTGTCTGCGCAATCGGCGATGCTGGATAGACCACAAAATTGCTGGCGCCGCGCTGCTGGTTGATCCAAGCAGCCAAACCGATGTGAAGACCGTCTTGCATCATGGCCGTGGCCTCATATCCACTTCTTGACGTCGGGTGATGGATTGGCGGTGTAGGGAAAGAGAACGCTGAGAAACCCCACCAATTGCAGACCCAACATCGTGATCTTGCTGCCGTCAATATGCAGGTTGCTTTCGCTTTCGCGTCTGCTCTGCGAATACCGGCCGCCAACAGAGAACGGTCCCCACCCAAAAGAACCACCCGCGCTGATGCTATCCTGCTGCTGCGACATATAGTTGGCAAAGCTGGAACTGTGGATCGTGAGGTTGCGTACGAACAACGCCTTGGTTGGGTAACCAATCATGGCCCCAGCCGGGGTCTCTTTGCCATCCGAGTGCACGGCAGTCTTGTAGTCACGGATGAACGAATCCTTGGGCTTCCAGCCGCGCGACATAAAGAAGTTGGGATTGAAGGCGGGACGAACGATCTCGACTGCCATGTACTCGAAGTCAATGCCGAATGTCTCCTGCTGATACGAGTAATTTGACTGCTGATGGCTGCCACTGGCCGAGGCACCAATCGAGAACAAGCCAAGATTTAGACCCGCGCTTCCTCCCCAACTTCTGGAGCTCCCCGAGGATCGGACCGTCTGGTCCAGTTTGTAGTTCTGGAACCTGGTCCAGCCGCGTAGGCGGGCGAAACTACCGGGCAGACATGCAGCTGGGAAAAACGGATAACCGTAGGAGCCCGATACATTGTTCTCAATATCTTCCAGGTCCAATCTAAGTTTGTCGACCCATGCGACCATGCTCGTTCCCAGAATCTGATTGATGGTGGCTTGGGCTGTTTCAACATCCCGCTTGTATCCGTTGGCAATCCAGTCGCGCAGCGCCGCTGTTGCCCGCTGCTTGTAGATGCCGCCGCTACGGTTCCACTCGATCAGGTCGGCCGCGGTTCCATTATTAGCCCGGGCAAGTCGTGCCGCATAGTCGATCACAGCGTTCTCATAGGCAAGCTGCTTTTCTTTGTACATGGTCATTACCCGGCTCTCGCGGAATTCCTTCTTCTTCTCGCCGGTTAGCAGATCTTCAACCTCGACCTCCTCTTGCAAAAGACGTTTCATGCGCTCGACCATCTGTTTTTGCTCGTCGGTCAACGGATCGTCGGCCACCCAACATCGCGTCAACGTATCTTGATAGACCTGCGAGAGTCGTTGATTTGCCTGGCCATAAATGACGGACACATGCTTGTGTTTGCCCTGTCCCGAGTGTGTAGTTGGCGTGGTCTGTTCGGGGCGGGGGTTCACCAAGGGAATAAAGTCGACAAGGCGCGACCATTGTTCCCAACTGCCCAAAAGGTTCGACTGATATTGTGCCTTCGCTGCCTCGAGAGCAGCGGCGCGCTCCATGGGCTCACCACCAGCTTCACCGCCACCCGCCATATTTGCTTCCACGAGTGCGCGAAAGAACGGCAGCGTTTGCTGCGTTGGACCGGCGTAGGGACCTGCAATGGCCCAGTCAAATGCACTCTCGTCAAAGACGATGCCGGGCTGCACCCAATTGATAAACATGTTCTGCGGCAGTGGCAAATCCGCGCTACCACCGGTGAGGCCCGCATACAATTCATCAATGATCCGATTACAGAGCTGTTCGAGTGTTAGAGCCATTTTTGTTCTCCAGACTGTGGGATCCGTAGCACTACAGGGAAGAGTTGTAATGTGCGGAAGAATTTAGACAACAATCTCATCGTGTAGCAAGCCAGCTTGCTGCACCAGGCTCTCCTGCCCAAGAGCGATTTTGATGCCGCCCTCGCTCTCATTGCAAGAGCTATGTCAACGGAACGAAACGCCCGTTGGCATGCTAGTACAGTGTGGCCATGTTGTAGCGTGCCATGTTGCAGTCCAGTGATTGCTAGTGAATCTCACCTAACCTTACGCCAATTTGACCCGTATTTCCGTTCACTATTGAACACTTTTCGAGATCTCTCGACCCAAACCGCGCCCCGTCTCTTCCAAATATTCTCTCATCTTCTTTTCCTTCAGAATCAGAAAGTGTTCATCACTGAATTCAATCAACCCCAGATTCAGAAAGCAGCGCATAAAGGTGCTGACCCGTGGCCGCGTCGTGCCGACCATGGCCGCTAACTCTTCGTGGGTAATGCGCTGTTCGATGCGGGTGCCGAGCGAGTCCGGTTTACCCAGCTTGCGCGCCAGGTAGAGCAATGTCTTGCCCAGACGCCGTTCGCTATTCACCGTCAACAGATCGGCAATGGTCTCCTGTTGTTCAGCAATGCGCGTGGCCAGGTAGTGAATGAAGCCGAGTAGCAGCCCCTCTTGACTCAACAGGGTGAGGAATTGTTCACAGGGCAGCGCGTGCAAGACGGTGGCGGTCATGGTTGTCGCTGTTTCTTGCCGTTCGCCTAGGCTGGCAAGGCAGCCTTCCCCGCAGATGTCACCGGCGGTGAGGATGGCCAGCAGACATTCATGTCCATCCGGCGTCAGCATGATGAGCTTGAGCTGTCCGCGTTCGATGAAGTAGATATGCGAATTCCGGTCGCCGGCGCGATAGACGATGGTTGCCTTGGCAAAAGTGATGGGTGGACATTGGCGGGTTACTCGTCGCAGCACGCTCTGCAATTGTCGATTAAATGGCTCAATCGGAAGGTTTGCTGGTTGCATGATTTGGATTGCTCCTGAGCACTGGGTACCAATGAGAAGACTTACACACCGAGAGAGGGTGCCCGAAGAGCACCGTCTCTCTACTAAAGTGAGCTCTGTTTGAAAACGGTAGTGCTATTTCTCTGGTAGACCGCCCAAAATCTATCGTTTTCAAGCTAACCGCACTATAGCACTGTTTGGCGCAAATACCACGGCGGTAAATAAACCCACGCTACTTGCGTGGAATGGGGAAAGTTTGCCATGGGCTTATTTGCGCCGGGATGTACTAGATACTCGTTCTCTTCTAAAATAAGCACTGCATTGAGAAGACGAGTTCACTGGGGAGAATGTTCGATAGTAGATGCGCCTGACACTGCATCGGTGGCTCTTCTCGACAAGTTGCGTAAGTCCAGCAACTGAGGAAAAGAGGAAGAATGGCACACGTTCACTGCCCTCCGAGTTTCGTTGTTCGCGGGTGCGACCAACTTGCGCCCACAGCAGAATTTCCCACCAATATAAAAAGGGCCTCCAGACGAACTGAAGACCCTTTTCATCCTATATTTGACTGGTATAGGCTCTGCGGGAGCGACGGGAGTCGATCACTCACGTGGCAAAAATCTGTTCTGCTTCTGCCCGGGCATGTGGCATGGCAACACCGCCCTATTACCCATACAAACACCTAACCGCTACTCAGCCTGAATCAGCGGCAGATAGGTACGTTGCCCCACCACCATAACCATCACAATGCGACGGCTAATGAGACCGGCATGATTGACGGCACGGATCTCAATACGGTTACTGCCTAGGCGCCAGGGTTGCTCGGTCTGCCCCTCTTGATATTTTGTATCGTTGAGCATTAGTGTCATTGTGATGATGCCACTGACGCTATCGGTCACGGTGTAGTATGCCGTCGGCAGCAGGTTGGCATAGGTGATGGTCGCTGGGAAGGTGGTTGTAATGACTGGAGCGGTCAGGTCAAGCGCCACGGTGAATAGCTGTGTCGTCTCGATGCGACCACCGGCATCACCGGCGCGGTAGCGGATGGTGTGGATGCCTTCATCAGCAAACGTGACTGTAGCGGTGTATGGTTGCCAGGGCTGCTCATCGACCTTGTATTCAAGCACCTGCAAACCACTCTCCAAATCCTGCGCACTGAGGGTCAACGTCACCGGCGAGGTATACCAGCCGTTGGGTAGTTGGTTGCCGTCGATGCGTGGTACGTTCGCCAGGGGCGGCGTCTGATTAATACCGATATGGGTGACCTGCAGATCCTCTACATTGCGCACAACATCAATGGACCGATAGCGCAGGCTGTGCATCCCTTCATCCGTAATGGAGTGTGGTGGATAGTGATATTCGCGATAGTCCCACTCGGTTGCCTGATCCAATTGGGTTTCGGTGACCCCAGCGAAGAAGTTGTCGGTAATGAGAAAAGTGACAGAAACTGGACTACGATACCAGCCATCAACACCCACATCGCCGCTGATTTGCAATTCCGTTCTCGGTGGCATGAAATCGGGAATTGGCGTAGGTGTAGGCAAAGGGGATGACGGCGTCAGGCTAAAATGACGGATTTGGGACGGTGTACTGTTCGGATCATCTCTTGTCGGCGCAGGCGGTGGAGCGACTACCCCATAAACAGTTGCCCGTGGCGAAGGCAGTGGTGAATCAAACCTGGCGATGAGATCGATGAGTCGGCGAATGTACCTTCGATGAATAATAGACCCATCAACCCAACGAAAAGTAAACGAGTAAAGGAAGGATACTTTGCTGCGTGCATAGGGTTCTCACTCGCATCTGGTAATCAATTGCACATTGTCAAGATAGAATGCTGTCGCCAACGCCCAATTCGTAGTGGCGTGAAAGTTCAGATGGATAGGCACAGGAATCGCTTCGATATCCTCCACATGCAACGTCTGTTGTCGCCATTCTCCTTGCGGGAACTGATTCGTATAGGGATCGAATGGTTCATGAAGCAACGATGCACCGGTTACTCCATTGCCATGAACAACATCGATATAGAGATAATCAAAATCAAACGGCAATAGTTCCTGTGTTCTCACATAGAGCCAAAACTTAATGTCAACCGAGTCAACTTCCGGCGGCACCGTAATCGTCTGATAGACTGTTTGGTCCGCACTATTTTCATAGCCCATGACAAGTGCATACTCATCAGGCGAATCAGGATAAGGATTGATCAAGTTCGGTGTGTCGGAAATCCAAAGATCATGCTGTGTTGGATCCTCAAAGTCGCCATTTTGCACCAGATCGACGCCGGCTACACAAGGAATCGGCGTTGGTGTAGCCGTTGGCGTGGGTGTCGGCGTCGCGGTCGGAGTTGGCCGCAGGATAGGCGTTGGCGTGTTAGTTGGTGCGCTACTGATGTAAGGCAAAAAGATATGTGTGTTGAGTAAATCGTCCGGTGACATATATCCGTATTGTGTAGGGTATTCCTTGGTGTAGCCTTCGCCTGCAACCGAACCATCACAAGATGGTGGGAACCAGGACTGCTGGGTTGCGTCTGCGAATGTCCGTACTTCCCAGTGTAAGTGGGAGTTATCAACAGCTGTACCATCTTCCAAGTACCGGGTCTGTGTAATAACTTCGCCAATCTGTGTTCCACGGGTTATACTGTCTCCAATTGACACTTGGACGGAATGGTCCAAATGCATGTAGACAGAATATATAGTTCCTAAATCCGGATCACTGTGTTGAACAATAACTACTTCACCAGGATATTCTGCATCGACACTTACCCATGTTACGACCCCATCCGCAATTACAGTTATAGCATCACCAACGGCACTGCCACCGTTCAATTCAAACCAATCTGTGCCCGCATGAAATAGGTGAGGCAATTTGATCGGGGTACCAGTTTCATCTGTAAAACATGTATCAATATCATATAAATGTGGATTTTGGAGGCCAAATCTCGCAAAAGGATACGGACTATAAACTTTTGATGATGCATAGCCTAAAGGTGGACTAAGTGGTATCTGTAATGGGGACGCATACATAATTTGACTTGCTATGAAGAAGAGAAAAATTGCGATAAGCCCACCAAGAAGTAGTAATAATTGTTGTCTTGCTATCAGGGATACCATAGATCTGCTAGTTAAATTGAACTGTATCGATGATGCGCCTAAATCTTTCGATGTCCTCAGCACTAGAATTAAATGGACCAAATTCATGACCTAAAATGAACATATAGAAGTAATTTTTATGCGGAACAATGATTTGCAATTCGGTAGAACCAAGTATAAAGTCCATTTTATAGCTTTGAACGCCAGCAACTTCAAGCGGACTACTCATCAAATTTTCGAGACTACTTGCAGAAATAGTCTCTCCGTACATTCGTTCATTTAGCTCCGATAGAAATGCATGTAGGGAAATTCCAGAGGTATTTTTATAAACCCTAATTGTGACTGTACTTAATGGAGCATTATTAACTGGAGGCAGTGTGATTCTTGTGTGTTCTATAGTTGAGGGTAGTAGCGACAAGGAAGTGATCGTTGAATTTGGTGGATGAAAAAGCGAGTATCCTGCGGCCTTACTGGAAAAGTGTTGCCAGGTTTCAGGAACGCTATTCAAGGTTGTCGAATTTGCTGTAGAGGTAATTGTGGATGCTGCTAACTGTACAACAGTGGCCACTGTCTGCCGTGTGCTATCCGATGCTGCAGCCGATATGGTGTCCACAGGTGTAGTTTTATTGGCACTGATGGCTACAGTCGGTAGCGATGTTCTGGCCGGAAAGCGACCACACGCTAGCACAAAAAAGAGCAGCAATAACAACAAACTGATAGCGGCAATGCCTAGTGTAAGTGACGTAAAACGCATGGTCGTTTCTCCTTTTGCCATGTACAGCTGTGATGGGAGAGCGCGATCCGCAACAATATCAATATTATATGTTGAGAAGAACAGGCATCAATAGCACCCTTGTACTGTTTTCTAATGAGAAGTATTGAGAAATGAACAGCAGTGCACTGTTATCAAAGACGAAGTCAGGGACAGTGCCCAGTCGATCTGTACTTGGCAGACGAGTTTGACAAAGATATTGTTCAGCGGGGCGTCTGATTGAAACTGTTGGCTTGGCTCTCATCGTTGTTCTCTGACCCCAAAAACGGGTTTCAAACGAGGCGCATTCTGTCGGCAGGCCAAAACAGTATGTTTCTAGAGGGGGATTGTGATCCAATCGAAAAAGGGTATTCAGCCAAACTGAAGACCCTTTATAATAATCAAATTCAATTGTGTTTATAATGATGTGGGGCATAGGTGTATCCATCAGCATGACCTAGCGGCATACTGAAGATATTTGCGAGCAAGGGCTGACCATATGAGCAAATTACTATTCCAGCAATTACATTCAGGGCGATAAAATTTGCCAAATCTAAAAGGACAACGAATCGTAGCATGATAACGACTTTGCCTAATGTAAGATCTGAAATGTATCAAGAATCTGAAAGAAAAGGTGTTCCTCTTCAGGGGTTGTCCCCCCGCCAGCAATCGTGTAACCTAAAGAAAATAGGTAGATTCTGTCTTGATAAGGTAATAAAACATGTATATCCCCGTATAGGCCATAGTCGGCGGTAGGTTGGTCTTGAATCCGATAGGCAGTCATCCCTGCAACCGTTACTTCCTCCAAGAGTGCGGCCACTGAAATACCCGATAACTGTGCGCTGTTTTTCTCAGCACGTTCTTCCAAGAATTGATCGATTGGCGACTCTTGGGGATTAGCTTCTACCGATAGATTCATACCTTGATATCTATGAAATACAATTTCTAATCTCCTAAATATCTCTTTTCTGCCTTTTCCACTTCTTATGCCGGAGTTTGCTGGGTAGCGAAGAGAATAGCCTGCTTCTTCATCGAGATAGGTTAGCCAAGCATTCTCGCTATTAGCTACTGCTGTCGAAATAGGCTCTGTTGAAGACAGAGCAACTCTGTCTGTCAATTCAAATGTATTGACAATCTGGAAATAGATTCGTTCTGCATCTGGGGCTGGTTCAAGGCTGTCGCTATACAAGAGTGCAAAATGATAGACTTTATCGTTCTCCGGTAAGAGAATATGGAATGCAGTTTGCCTGGGTTTAACATTACTGGGTTGATAAATTGATCGATCCGGCAAAATCGCTGTCTGGTAAGCACTTTTTCCTGCAATAGAGATGGGAGTCAATGCATCCTCGGCCTTAATCTCAGATGTTGCTATGTCAGTTTGCTCATAAAGCTGTTTTACGATGCTCTTGACAGGTAGATTATCTGGATTAGACTCGACTTCAATACTCAATTGATGCGGTTTATTCACGTTCGGAAGACGGAAAGTGATATTATTCGTTCGATAGGACTCTGCACTGCCTTTGGTAGCATTGAAACCAAAGTCAGCGGGATAGCGTATCGAATATCCGGCTTCCAAGTCGACAACCGTTTGCCACGCGCGGTTGGTGTAAGTTTGTACCTCTGGTGTCGCTGATTGGACCGTGTTCGCTTGACGGCTGGTCGTAACACTAGTCACAACAGTGCTGTGTGGCGTTACAGTAGGTAAAGTCGTAAGAGGTGAATGAATTGCAAATGTGGCAGTGGGAACAAGTCTTGCCGCAAATCTTCCACACGCTTGCACAAAGAAGAGCAACAATAACAACAAACTTATGGCAGCAATGCCTAGTGTAAGTGACGTAAAACGCATGGTCGTTTCTCCTTTTGCCATGCACAGCCGTGATGGGAGAGTGCGGTCCGCAACGACATCCATACTACATGTCGAGCGGAACTGGCGTCAATAGTACCCTCGTACTGTTTTCCAGTCAGAAGGATTAAAAGATGCATAGCCTATTACTGGCGTGAGGAAATTGTCGGGATGTTCAGGATAGGTTTAGTTTTTGCCGGCCTTACTTGTTGTCACCTTACATTTGGGATAGTTGGTATAGATGTTGCTACCATCTTCAAAGTATCGAATTTCAAAGTGAAGATGAGAATCATCTGTCTCATCATTTAGCGTTTGGGAATCACCGTTCCTATCGTCTCGCCTCTCATTACTGATTCACCTGAAATTACAGAAACTGTCTCCAGATGACCCTAGAATCGATAGGTTTTTAAATTAGCAGAATCATTGAACGGGTCATCATCATTTATAATCATTACGTAGCCGAGATAGTTTGATACACTTGCGAAAATAATCTCACCATTTGCCACTGCAACTACCTCACCGCCTGCTGTCGTGTTGTCATCAGAAAATGAGTCTACTTGATATAAGTCCACTCCAACACGGTCAATTTGATTTCATTCGATGCCAAAACATGTACTGATGAGTCGTGCCTAAACACAATCGTATGGACAATATTCAAGGTTTAGTCGTTCTGCACTGAAAAATGGAAGATTGCGATATGAATGACTCACTAGCAACAGTGCACCGTTATCAAAGACGAAATCAGTGGTCAGCACGCAGCCGCTTTGTATTGAGAAGACGAGTTCGCTGGGGAGAATGTTCGATAGTAGATGCGCCTGACACTGCATCGGTGGCTCTTCTCGACAAGTTGCGCAAGTCCAGCAACTGAGGAAAAGAGGAAGAATGGCACACGTTCACTGCCCTCCGAGTTTCGTTGTTCGCGGGTGCGACCAACTTGCGCCCACAGCAGAATTTCCCACCAATATAAAAAGGGCCTCCAGAGGAACTGAAGACCCTTTTCATCCTATATTTGACTGGTATAGGCTCTGCGGGAGCGACGGGAGTCGATCACTCACTTGTACCTGCCTGGTATTCCTTCCTCGGCATATTGTAAATCAATACTTCTCCCCTACTCTACCAGACTTCAATTAAAGTATGTCAATCTAGAATAGCATGCCTCTCTCTTTTCTCCCGTTTGAGCTGTCCAAATAGGTGCCCGCAGTACAGTGAACTTCAATTACAGTAGACTGGTGTGGGGTCAGCTTCGAGTGGCAATTCGTTGGGCGGCTGCTAAAATCGCTCTTTGTTGTTTGGGCGCTTTGCGCGGTTTCGCGGTTCTTGGCCCAATCCAGCGAGCGATAGGCTAGCGTGTGCATGCCCTCCTCCGCCAGTGTAACCGGTGGATAGTAGTATTCTCTAGTGGTCCAGGTCGCGTCCCCAGCAAGTTGGTATTCAGTGACCCCGGCCGCGATGTTGTCAGTGAGGGCAAAGGTGGGGGTGACCGGGCTGCGATACCAGTCGCCGCTGTTTTGCGCCCCTTGCACAGACAAGACCGTCTGCGGCGGTTCAACATTGGGGAGGGTAGTGGGCGTGGGCAGCGGCGAGCGAAAGAAGTTGCTCGCGACCGCGGTGACCGTGGCGGCAAGCGTCGGTCTGGCAGTGGGGAGTGTGGCTTGATAGGTGACAACCACTGTGGGCCAGAGCGTTGGCAGCGGCGAGTCAATGGCCGCGCCCTGGCTCACGGTGGTTGTGAACCTCTGGGTAAAACCGATGGTTAACAATAAAATGAAGATGAGCGCAGCTTTGCGTAGCAAGGGGGAAACGGGCATGATGAATCTCCTGGAAAATTATTGACAGGCTGTGGTCAACGTGATGTTATCCACAATGAAATCAGTGGGCAGTGCCCAGTCAGTTTGTGCTTGGAAGACAAGTTCGACTGGCGTATTGATACCAGGCCAGGTTTCGATGTTGACCTGCATGGGCAACCAGTCACCGCTGGCCAGTTCGACGTTGGTCCACTGCACCGGTGTGGCGAGGAGTGAATCGCCGGTCATGGGATCGATGAGATCGACTTGTAAGCGGTCGCCACCCCAGAAATCCCAACTGAGGGCGCGCACATCGAAGGTGAGGGTGAGGCCACTGACGCCGGAGGGGACCTCGATGTGTTGGCGGATGGCGGCGTTGCTGTTGGCGTAACGGCCAAGGCGGATCGCCCAGTCGCCGCTGGTGGCGAGGCCTGTGGGTAGTTCGTCAACGAGCAGATCGCTGGAGTTGTCAGTTTGTTGCCAAAGGGCGTGGTCGGTAGTGGCTTCAAGGTCGCCGTTTTGGACGAGGTTTTGGTTGGCAAGACAGGGCGCGGTCGAGGGCGTCGCGTCGAGGAGCGGGGCGCGGACGTGGCGGGTCGTGCCGTCATCCAGTTTAAACGACCAATGAAGCATGCGGTTTTCTTCATAGATGCGACTCATGTCGGACAACGATGTATTACTGATTCCACCAGGTGGTATAACTTGCTTAATCCGAAAGTAGGATTGGGTTACCAGATCGTAGCCATATTTTCTACTCCATATGATTACACTTTCGCCTGGGGTGATGTGATATACCGTTGCATGATTTTTGCCAAAAGCACTGTAGATTTCCGTTAGGCGGGTTAGTTCTTGCCGGCGTTCCAGATCATAGACAACGATTGTGTCATATCCCTCAAACCAGGCTACCAATTGCTCGCTAATACTGAAGTAATCATCAATGATGATGTCACCTTGGGTATTCATGTCACGTGTCAAGGTGATGGTCTCATGGGTTGCAAGGTTGGCAGCAAAGAGCGTATAGTCGGTATAGGCGGTGCCCGTTTGGTTGTAATAGCCAAAGGCCAGCCAGTCGCCTGCAATTTGCGGTGGGACATACGGATCGGCTTGGCTGGATGGGAAAGTGGTGATATCTACGCCGGTTTCCAGTTGGCGGACGTGCATTACACCGCCACCCCACCACAAGAGATACCGGTCATCTATGGCACCGAAGATGGCAATCCCCTCATCATTCTGGAGGCGCGTCACCTGACCGGTCACGCTGTCCACCAGATCAATTGGTTCTACCCGGTTTCGGCCCTTGGCGATGGTATAGCGGGGCGGCGGTTGTTCATAGAATTCAGGCGTGCCAACCACCACTTGTGGTGTGGGCAAAGTGGACACTTCATTCGTGTTTTGGATTGCTGGTTGCGCGGCATGTACCGCACGTTGTGTTACGGGCGTGTGTAATCGTTGTCGGCGATTGGCGCTTGCGAGGAAGCTGGTCAGACTCACAAGGACAACAATTGTTGCCAGGCTAATCAGTAAATAGCTGACACTACGTAGGTTCATTGGATGTTTTCTTTATTTTCATAGCTATTAGAGCCACTTGTACTTTGTACAGGGAGCGAAATCAGTCTATTCTATCTTCACTCGGCAAGGGGCCACCAGAGCTGGAACCAGGTGCGAGGACCGCCTGCTTCATGGTAGGCTTCATGCCAATTCTGCTCATAGTTGGCATTGTTGCGCTTGTCACCATTGTCAAATACTGTTGTACAGACGTTATCCTCACTGGCCCACTCATTGGTCAACAGCCAGACAACTACATAATCGGCAATTTCCTCTGCCGCGGTAAATTGAAGCAGGGAATCGCGCATCTCGGCGGCAGTAGCAAACTTGCCCAGTTGGCCCTCAGCGGAACCTTCCCACCCATTTTGGCAGGGCGATTTGCGGTCAGTTTCGGTAATGAAGGTGGGCACGAGCGAATTGGCTAACTGCCATTGAAAATCGGCGGAGACATACTGGCTGACATGGCCCGTGTTGACGAGATCCTCAATTCCGCCCTCTTCGTCATCTCCGTCTTCGCTTGCCGCATTACAATAACCATCAACGACCGCAGCGGCGCCGGGCATGTTATATGGCTCCAACCATCCTTCTTGGCCCAAATTGAAGTAGTTGTGCCAGGAGAAACCATCAGCTTTGGGGCCGCGCATCTCCATGGGGTTCTCGAAATCAATGCCAAAGGTCTCTTTCATGTAATCTAACCCAGATTTTTCTTCGCCTTCGTCTACCCACATTGATCGACAGGAATCAGGACGATAATGTTCAGCGTATTGTTCTTGCGTCATGGGTGGAGTCAGGAGCTGGACATTAGGATTGAGTGGGGGTGCCCCGCCGGTTCCCTTCAGCAGATCGTAGAGCGCGGCAAAGTAGTTATCCATCGCGATCCAGGCTTCTTTATCCGTAATATCAGGGAATAATGTTAATCCGGTATCTAATCCTGGTCGTTTGTGTACATACCATTCGAGATTTGGCTCATTTGCTGGTTCAAAGAAGAAAGAGTCCGTTGGCCAGCCATATATTTCATTGATACGATAGATGGCATCCATCTCATAAGCAAGATCGTGGATGTCACGGAATTGGTGCTGATTGCCATTCTGGTTGCAATAGTCGCCGCCATTTGGTGTCTCCGTAATCAGCAAGGTGTGCTTGAGGATGTCAGAAACAACTTCGTCCAAAAAATTACCGGGAGAGGGAGAGAGGCGGAAGACGACCTTGGTGCCGTTATCAACGGCTTCCGAGAGATAGGTAAAGGCGTTGTAGTGGTCGCCGGTGGCCGTGCGCTTGACTTCAGCGTCGGTGATCCAGCATTTTTCATTGCTTGATGTGGCCGTGGTTGGGCGGTTGAGCGTGTAAAGCTGATTGCTCTGTACAACGACCGCTGCTGGCCAGGTACCGGTGGTGCCAGTAATGAGGGTAAAAAGTTCCTCACGCCAATCTGAGCCGCGATTGCCGAGGTGGATACCGCTTTTTACCTTAATTGGTGGTGGCGTGGGGGTGGGGGAAGGCGTGGGGGTGGGTGTTGGTGGATTATCGGGGCCACGGTGGATCAGGGGCAGGTAGAGACTATGGGCCGCGGCTACGGTAGTCGTTGTGCTGGTATGGGTGGTGGTGATGGTTGTGCCAGCGACGCTTTGGGCGTGGGCAGTGGTTGGCGCACCGCGTGGGAAGAAAAGAAAAATGAGAAAAGAGAATAAGCCAACGGCGAGTGCTGTCGGGGGGAAAAGTCGCATGCGGTATCAACCTTTCTGTGTCAGCAATAGGTGTGGTAGCGGGCTCCATTCTCGCGCGGCGCACGGCATGTGTCGATAGTAGGATGGTACTAATCTTTTGTGCAGGTTGTCATCAACGTGATGTTATCAACGATGAAATCAATCAGCAACATCCGTTCGATCTACATTGAGAAGACGAGTTCGCTGGGGAGAATGTTCGATAGTAGATGCGCCTGACACTGCATCATGATGTGGATCAAATAATTCATGACTCACGCGCCGAGAAGAGCGTACCAGTAGAGAGCAGGCCACGCGAGCGGTGGCTCTTCTCGACAAGTTGCGTAAGTCCAGCAACTGAGGAAAAGAGGAAGAATGGCACACGTTCACTGCACTCCGAGTTTCGTTGTTCGCGGGTGCGACCAACTTGCGCCCACAGCAGAATTTTTCGCCAATACAAAAAGGGCCTCCAGACGAACTGAAGACCCTTTTCATCCTATATTTGACTGGTATAGGCTCTGCGGGAGCGACGGGAGTCGATCACTCACGTGGCGAAATGTTGTTCTGTTTCTGCCCAGACGTGTGGCAAGGAGATCTTTCACCTCTGCTTTACCGACCTTCAAATAGACTATCAACAAACATATGGTGGGAAGGGTACGCAAATGCTATCTTGTACCCTCCCTATTTTTCACCCTACTCACTGGTATCAAAATGACGGTTGTTACTCTATTTCGCATCCCTGTACTATGAAAAGTCGACTCACTTTAGCTACTTAAGAATACGAAGAAGACTATTTACCAATGATCGGTAGATACTGCGTATATTGTCCGGAGCTATTCTCCGTCTCGTTCAAGTGATTGTCCAAAGTCATCATAATGCTTGGCAAATACAGCATAGAGCGTATCTCTACGCTCGGGTCATCATCCAAAATCGTTACTACGACATCCGGTAAGGTGTAATTCGAGAACCGTGGATCACCGCTGCTAATCGAATGAGCAATCACCTTTTGCGTAGTACCATCAGCGACGCCATCAGGGGCAGCGCTCACCGTCACAACTTGCGGTTGCTTCCAATTGTTCGACGTAAAGACCAGGGATTGGGGGGAAACCTGGAGGGCTGCGTCGGCATTGATTGTAACGATTACGTCTTCAGATGGCTGGGCAGCTAAGGCCAATGAGTAGCTGTCGGTTTTGCCACCTCGTTGCACGACGGTACCCACATTGCCCGACTGACCTTCGGGCACTGTCTCTGTCAGTAAAACATACGTTTCAACATCGACCATCCCAAAGTCAATGGTCATATCGCCTGCATCATCGCGGGCATCGTCCTGTGCACCGCCGCTAAACGATTCATCTTCGCCTGTAGGTTCGGTATTGGGCGAGAGGCGGATCACGGGCGAATAAATCGGCCCGCCAATACCCGTTGGCTGATCTCCGTTGTCATCCCCATCTGTCTGATTATCGGCTCTATCGGTAGCGTCGGACGATTTGGGGGCGCTGGGCGGGGGCGCCGGTATGGTGACATAGTATCTGCCGGGCAGCAGGTTATCAAAGATGTAGGTACCGTCAGCACTGGTGACGATTGAGGCAAGATAGACATCATCCCCACCGCCAATTCTGGCGTCTGGACCCGGTTGATAGAGGTCGAGGCCAACATCTGGAATACCGGTTTCTGCGTCTTGTGGCTCAAAGAGACCGTCGTTGTCGAGGTCAAGGAAGACGTGGCTGCCGATCGAGTGGATGGGCTCTGGATCGCCCCCGCCAACAGGATCCGGGTTTTCAGGGTCGATGGGTCCTGGATCGCCCGATCCGATGGTCACCGTGATCTCTTCGCGCCAGCCCCAGTCAACCGCGATGGTGTTGTTGAGGATGTCGTCGCCACCGGGCTGGTCAGAGAGACCACACAGGAGCGTGGTTTCCCCCGGAGTCGCGTCGGTTGATTCAAAAACGACGGCCGAATTGGCGTAGGTTATCTCTTCATCAAGGACGATATTTTCAGCCGGATCGTAGCTAGCGTTTCGATCAGTATCTAACCAACAATTAGCAAAACCGGTCTGAGATTCCAATAAGGAATAGGTTATCACGCCGCGCAATCGGTTGCCAATGCTTATGTTGGTCACAAAGCTAAAATTATGGCTGGCCGGCGCGGAAACTTGCCTTTTTACAAGCCGTTGATCAGTTGATAGGTTTCGCTGGCTAGTATCAGCCGAATAGACTTTTTGAGGTGCAGCTTCAGCAACGTCAATACTACTAGCCTGCATCCAAATTAGAACAAAGCAGATTATTCCAGCTACTTTTCTCATCGTATTTTTCCTAGATAACCATTGGTGCTAGTAAAAAACGCCAAAGCCGACAATAGAAAGTTGAGCAATGCCGCCGTGGTTGGATTGTGAGTCATGCAAATCAACCAAGAATAGAGCCCTGCTTGAGAATCAACCCATTTGAATCAATAGGTTGGGCAACTATCAGGAGTCCCACCTTAGTTAAAAGGGCTAAACTAGCAACAATAATTGTTTGAGACTTTGATTTCGTTACCAGAATATTTATTTCTCCTTTTTAGTATCCATCTTTCCCATACTAAAGTTCCCTTTCGAATAATCAACTGGCACAAAATCATCTCTTAATTCTTCGATGTAGCTGTTGGGCCTTGGATCAAACATCATGGGGGCATCCACACCACCCTCCTCGATAACATCTTGACAAAATGTAGCACAATTGTTTCCAGTCAAACTGTACGAATCACGGTTGGCATCGTTATTCTGAGCTTTCCTCTTCTGGGCATAAGTATTCATCTTTTTGAAGTCGGCATTTCGAACATACGCTCCAGATATACGAGTTCCATGACCAGCTTTCTTCGAAATTGCACCCAATACCTTCTTCAATGATTTTTCTGTTGGCAAACCGTCTTTTCCGATTTTCACATTTGGAACTCTTCTTTGTCGGACGATACCACGACCAGCTTTATCGTAACGCCCGTACTCATAGTATTTCGTCAAACCAGTTCTGGGGTTAATTAACAATATGCCAGCATGACCTAAACCAGATATCTTCCCAATGGGAGTCGCAATCTTGTAGTCTGGAAAGACTATTGCAATTGCATCGTTTCCACTTGGGTCTCTATACGTTAAAGGGTTTGATAAACTGTAGGAGTATGAAGATAATGGTTTCGAAGAGGAGAACATGGAATTATTCGCCTTATCATCTAGATATTTTTCTAGAATCGGATCAGCCGACTGCCAGACACTCGTCCTAGGATCGTAATACCTCGCCCCGTAATAATATAGACCTGTCTCTTCATCCAGCTCTTTACCCGTAAACTTATATGGTCTCGTCGTTTCTTTATCGGCCCATTCCTCAACCCACGTTTCACCAAATGGGAAGTATTCCAGGTGCTCGTGAATCTCCCCACCACCAGTGGTTACGTAGTGGGTGCTGCCTAAATGGTTGGGGTGGAAGAAATAGACTTCGTCGTTGGCAGGACCAAAGTCAACGATCACCTTTGAAGCGACACGCTCCGTGCCGACAAAGATGTGTTTCGTCCCCTGCTCACCGTTCCGTTCGGTGTAGTGCTGGTTCACGTAAGCCGTATAGCCTTCATCGCTCTGCTTCAGGACGCGCTCACCCGCATCGTTGTACTTAAAGTTGGTCTCTCTGTCGTTATCAAAGATGGCCTGAATGCGGTTTTCCTCATCCCAAACGATGTCACGGTCGTTGCCGTCCCGCTCGTCCCGGTAGCCGTCTTGATTGCCGTTTTCATCGTAGGAATATGCCCGATACTCTTCCCATCCCTGCAAATTCTGCTCAATACGCGAAGGGGCGTGG
This sequence comes from Caldilineaceae bacterium, assembly GCA_965228585.1. GTDB lineage: Bacteria > Chloroflexota > Anaerolineae > Caldilineales > Caldilineaceae > JAHBVH01. Next base: position 363,140 of record CBDDHX010000009.1, on the reverse strand, counting down.
GGTTGCTCGCCTTCATAGTGGTAGAGCCATTCGTAGGTTTTGGCCTCATCTACCTGTGTAAAGTCAGGATTCACAAAGGTAAACTGGTGGGTTTGCGTCTTTGCGGTGATATTGTGGATGGTGTCATAGCTCATATCAAGCGAATAGCTGTCTGTGACACCGGGATTGAAGTTATATGTCCCTTCGGCGTGGGTTAAGCGATAGAGATCGTCATATTCAAACTCTTGCACGGACTGCCCGATGTGCGGCGAGAAACGGACCGCATCAAAGGCCTCCATTGAGTTGATCGCGGCCGCAGTCACATTGGGGTTTATCACATCATTGCTGAGGCGCGTGACATTGCCAACATCATCATACGTGTAGTTGAGGTTTTGGAATGGGTTTGGATTCGTGGTCGGGTCAAAGCCGGTCACGAGATTAGAGAGCCGGCGATCCAGCGGATCATACGCGTAGCGCGTGATCGTTTCCCCAGCAAAGCCGTCTCCCCCCTTGTTCAGGTAAACGCGCTGCTCAAACTTGTCGTAGCGCAGATCGGTGATGTAGCGAATATCGACCGCAATCGAACCTTCCCCTTCGATACCCAGTGCATCTGTTACCTGACCGCCAGAGTCGTAATAGTAGACGAGCCCGGTGCCATCGGGGTAGGTCATGGTGTGCATGCGGCCCCACGTGTCGAAGAAGTATTCGGTCGTATAGCTCTGAGGTAGCGGCATCTCCCCATCACTGTCACGACGATCCCGCACCACCGTTTTGATCTCTTTGGTGATCTCGCCCAGCTTGCCATAGAAGCGCTGCTCTACACCGGATTGGTCATTCACCTGGATAATGCGTCCGAGCTGATTGTCATTTGGAGCAAGTCCATCACCTGGGTCGCCGTAATCATAAGTCACATTGTTGCCCGGGAAATCGGGGTAGTTAATGGCGATTAAGCGCGTGTACTCATAGTCATACGCAATCTCTTCGCTTTCTGAGCGCAGATTCGGCGTAATCTTGGCGATGACGTTGGAAGCCAAATCATAGTTTGTGACAACCCGACCCATGTCTGGGTTGTTGATTTCCGTTCGGCGGCCAAAGTTGTCATACGTTGAAGTCGTTAGGTTCTCGTGGTTATCTAATACCTTAACAATCTGATTGATTGCGTCGTAGCCGTAGCTGGTCCAAATCTCTTGGGTGATTTCGCCCGTATTGTTTGGATCGGGATCTTGGATCGTGTTGAACTCTTGCACGCTGGTGATGAGTTCACGCACGTTGGTGTAGCTGGCTTTTTGAATCCGGTTGGCGTCGGTCACCAGCGTTTTAAATTGCAAGTCTCCATTGCGGTCGTTGCCAAACCCGTATTCCATGGTGGTAGACGTTCCGTCAGGAATGGTTACACTTTTGGTGCGGTCCAAAATATCATATTTCGTCTTAGTTGGCGCGATGGTATCCGCTTCGTAGTGGAATTCGCCTGGTGTACCAAGCAGCTCTGTAACGGGGTAATATTGTTGGATTGTGCGCCCCATATAGTCAAAAGTAACCCGTCCGGAGACGATCATCACATCTGCAAAACCATCATCATTGCCAATCTGAATTGCCCCATCTTTCTTGGTTTGCAGCACCCGCTTTAAGCCGTCTATAAAGAGCACTGTGTCAATGGTGTCCGTTTTATAGGGCACCGTGATTTGATTCTCTTGCAGGTTGAATGCAATGCCCCGATCGGTATGGCGAGTTAACGCCCACGGTACCTCTGCATCTGGGTGATATTCAAAGTCAATCGTAACAATGCCATCATCCTGCTCATAGGGCCCTGTAATAGCGTCTACCCGACCAAATTGGTCGTAGACGTAGGTCATTTGGTTCCCGTTCAGATCGGTGGTCGTTTCGGCCACGCCATATTTTAGGTTGTGGCTTGCGGTTGAGACATAGCCAAAGCTGTCGCTGATCGATGTGACATGGGTGGCAACCGTTGGGTCGTAGCTATAGTTCAGCACAAAGCGTTCGCCCTTGTGGTTTGCCGGACCAGTGACCTTCTTAAGATTGCCGTTGGGATAGTAATTAAGATCAGTCACGGCCGCGTCACCGTTGAGCAAGTATTGACGTACCTGATTGAGGTTAGCGGTGGCACAGTCGATATCCGCCTCGCGATGACGCAAAAGCCCTTCGGTGCTGTTGACTGTTATTTTATTCGGCAAGCCAACCACATAGGTATCCTGACAGCTTGAATATTCGATTTCCGCATACAAATCATCGAACGGCGATTCATCGCCCGTGTCAATGTAGGTGGTGATGTTGCCTAGTTCGTCGTACAGGTAGATCATGGATGTCTGTTTGTGTTCACCCGGCTGCTGTACACCCTCGTAGTAGAATTTATCTGTGCGGACAAGTTGCGGGAAGACGGTCAGACGAACCGATTCCATCCCGTTTTCTTGTTCAGCCGTTAATCTATCCTGTGTTGAAATCTCGAGAAGTTGATAGAAGTTTTCAGTTTCTGTGAAAGGCAAATCTGGATCTGGTTTGTTTCCAAACAGCATTTCCCGCTTTAGCAGCCCCATAGTGTAAAAGCTCTTATTAAGAAACTCTCTGACTATGTATCTATAAATGTTCGGATTATCAATTTTTTCTTGTATAGGAGCGTTATACCCACTTGCATTGATGTGCGATTCTCTAACCGTTGCAAACCCATAGAAATCTCTTTCCAAGCGATCGAAATATCCATTCTCGTAGGTATACTGGGTAACAAGGTTGTCGACACCATCTGTCTCATCAATTGCATAGCCATCAAAAAGGGCTACTTGTGACATAACCCAACGAGACTGAGGCTGATGGTAACTATTGCCGGTTCGGTCATATTCAATTTCAATCACACCACCTAGTGGCCGTTTGACCATTTTTAGGAGATTCGTTTTACCTGTGAGATTTTTTACCATCTTGAAGGAGCTATCATCCCCAGAAGAAACATGGTCTGCATAACCGTCACCATCAACATCTCGAATCGAGACCTTTTGCACACTCATTGATTGACTGTAGTCTGCGCCTGGGTTGATAATGAGATAGCAAGCCACCAAGCAAAGTGGCCCAATTGGAATTGTTACATATAGTCCACCACCTAAAGAGGTGCTGGTGTCACATAAATTCGCATCATCCCAATCGATCGGATCTAGCAGCGCATCCACAACATCCTGATCAGGAATAACTTTGCCAATAAGATTGGCCACATCTTGAAAAGATACGTTGAGAACGCCATCTTGTTTACAAGCATCTTTTAAGGTCCCACTCCAAGATACTTCTTCACTAAAGCCATGGCCCGTATTAAAACTAACAAGCAAATCATCTCCAGTATTAGGCTTTACTCGATCTAACAAGCCATCTCCATTCAAATCGAGCAAGGTTGCCTCTACTGTAGACCTGCTGTAACTTGCAGATATGCCACCAGCAAAGCTATAGTCGCCAACATTAAAGCCTGGCAACAATCCTACATTAAAGTTCTCACTGTCACCCAAACTAATTGCGGCTTGTCCCCACGGTTCTCTAGGCGCAAAGGAATATCCTAGATTGAATTCAACATAGATTTCATCGCCTTCATAGAATAGTTTATCAACTAATCCATCCCCATTGATATCAATCAGGTCATCAGCAGTTGTTGAATCTCCACCGCCCAGACCTGCGGAAAGGCCGATTGAGACCATTTGTGTACCGTTTTTATTGGACTGGGGTGCTGAGTTTGTTGATGCATTCGCACCTGACTGGCCCGAAGTCCCAGTACTGCCATTGGCATTCGCATTTGAAGCGCTTCCACCAACTTTGCCACCAGATGAATTTACAGTACCCTCTGAATTTCCGGCAGAAAAAGCGGGACTCCCAGCAACTCCAAGATTCCATGCTAAATTTTGATTCTCTCGAATATTACTGAAGCCTGGAGACGTGTTTGTGACCCAGCCGGCATCACTTGGATTTTGATTAACCACTAGCCCACCGACTGGCGTTGTATATTGGATTTTGTCTTTGGATACAATATCAGGATACTGATCTCCGTTTTTATCTAGAACATCCAATAGACTTTCGCTTTTACCGGTTGGGAGACCTGATAAACTTCCAGATAATGGTCCAAATCCAGCCCCTTTCGTAGTTTGTTCGGTCTTACTCATCTTGCTGACCATTGGTTTTCCGTTGAAGCTGGTTGCGTCAGGAACGAGTACGTATCCTCCCATTCTAGAGCTACTCATTGCATCTGCATCAATCCAAGTATGTGTATCTGGCCCTTGCCATCTATTTTTATGGGGATCGGGGGAAAACACATACGATTTTTGCTGCTCTGCAAATGCTTCTGCTTCTTCGGGAGTTTCGGGCTCATCATCAGGTTTTTCTGGAAATACGAAATCAGCTTCAATAAGCGGATTCACGCCTCTGTCTTTAGTGGCCTTATACCCAGCATACGACCACCCTCTAAATGCTCTGGAAAATACGGCTTTCTCTGATGTGTAATGCCACGAATGTTCAGCATACCTCAAGCCCTCTTCATTCGTCTTACCTATGGAGATCCTCACCTCCGAGTTTTGCAAGGCGGTATGCATTAAATATTGAGGGGGGGCAGGAATCAATGGATTAGAATCTTTTTCGTAAACAACCTCAAAGGCATAGTCAAAGTAAATCTCATCCCCCTTAACAGCATCTAGCCTCAATTTTTCTACTGGCAACATGTTCCCGTCAGAGATGACGATTTTTCGTTTCCATTCCAATTTGCCATTTCGCTTTACAGTAAATGTGGCAACTCCTTCAAAAGACGGCAAAGCCTCTAGGTATGGTTCGATGTGTAATGTGCCAGTTATGGGGGACGTCCAGCTTGGTGCAGGGCCATTGGAGCTTGGAATGTTAACCGTTTCGGAGTAAAGGTCTATGTCATAAGGAACAGTTAGGGTAACAACATGTGTTCCATTAACGTCTACCAATTCTATGTTTGGTACTGGCGTAGAAATATATTTTACGTCCGGCACCCAGCTTATTTGGGTTACATCAATCTGTGAGTCTACTAAAACGCGTAGTTTCAAAATATCATCTTTTAGTACATCCACATTTAAGTCAAAATTAATCGAGTCAATTGCGGAAGCGCTTATGTCACGCGTGAATATCGTTGTACCGTTTTTTATGACAACAACCGTAATATCGTCAGTAGTGGTGCCAAGTTTTGCAAACTCTCCACCAATATTAATCGTGCCTGTCAAAGGTGCCGCAATATCGATATCTGGTCTGCCTGCCAACGTAAATTCTTCAGATGCTTCAAAAATATATGGATTGAATCCATTAACCTCAATGGTATTAGTAGGTACATTTAGGTATGAGATAATAGGATTCCACTCGACTCTATCATTCAAACCATCCTCAAATGAATGCGTTCGAAAATAGATGGAATCTCCTTTGTGTACGGAAATATTGCTTACAGCACTTTCGGTTGGAAATTGCAAGGCATGATTCCCTGCATTAATTGTCGTCTCCCAAATTTCGACAGCATTATGTTGAATAGCAATGCGAACACCATCTGGGTCAGTTTTGTTGCTAAAAGGCTCTTGCAATCTTACCGTTCCAGTGATATTTATGCGACCGGAATAGGGGGCTGTCCACCGTCGGATTGGGTCAATCTTTGGCGAAGACTTATCAATTTCATCTGCCAGAGTAGTCCCAAAATCTTCGACGAAACCATCAGCTTGAACCGTCCTAGTAATTGTGACGGGGGTCAAGGAGCTATCATTTTTCACAAATGCCGGTACATCATGCATGTTCCCATTACTATCCGGAAGTTGCGTGTTGTAGTTAAACCAGACATCCCCGTTATTCACGACATCCGTCAGCCCATCAGAATTAACATCAATGAAATAGACATCTCCAAAAGTGAACGTGTTTGCAAAATTGAAGATCAGATTGGCTCCACCAGGATAAAGTTCGCCACCGACAGAAAATGTGTTGGACCTTTCTTGAGGTAGGCTAGGTATCGTGCCAAGGTTGAAAGGCTCACTGAAAACGGTGTTCTCCTGATTCGGTTTTGTTTTGTTTAAGCGAATTTTGATGGCTCCATCATCACTCTTGAAAATCTTATCGGGCAAATTATCGCCATTAAGATCAATAAATGACAAAACTGTTTCATTTTCACTATGGGTGTAGCCAACTTTTGCACCAAATGAATTTAGTTTTGTGGGGGATCCGGGATTAAAGCCCACATACAAATGTCCACCAATATTTTCAGTTTTAGCGCCGCTCAAAGCAGTCGGGCTGGCAATATCAATATCCAAAAAGGGAATTTCAAAATCTTCAACGTTATCACCAGAGCCAGTATTCCAATCTTTCTGCGCGCCGAAACCGTTATAATTCCCATCTTCTCGCAAAACATCATCATTGAAATATTCAAATGAATTTGTATGGAATTCTGATGCGTCTTCTCCAATCTGAGTGACTGATTCAAGTAACGTTTTCTTAAATGGGCCCTCTATATAATTTAAATCATAGGCACGAACGAGTTCTCCAAGATGAGTAACCTCAATACGTTTCAGCAACTCCGCTGTAACCCTTTTGAATCCCCCGCGAGTGTTAATCATCACATCCGGTCGTTCAACATAATCTGGCAACTGGCTGTCACGAGTGAACGTAATTAGGTACCCACCGGGTTCAAGGGTACTGACACCATTTGGTTGGTAACGTGTGTATTCGATAGATGTTAGATAAAGTTGGAAACCTGGTACGGTCCCGCCTACCAAGCCTGTGTGGGATATTCGTTCACAGTTATATTTAATGCTATTTCCATTCAAATCTTTGGTTTCTTGTATAGCCCAGTGAAACACATTTGCATTGGAATCAACCAAGGTTGAGTTCAAAGTCGGGCTGTCCGTTTCTGGTCCGCCACCATAAAAATGGCGAGTTCCATCTTTTTCAATGACTTCCCACCAGTAGTTGGTTGGGTTAGTACCATGCCTCAAAATTTTCTGAAATTGCCCTTCGATCCTAGTGTAGAATTCCTTTACAGACTCATTGTTTCTAGGAAGCGGTTCACTGCGATGGGCTACAGGGGTCAGCATTTGCCCATTCAATAGATATGTTTCCGTTTCGTAGTCACGGTTATAGCGCGGGACACCCCAACGAGTTTCAACGGTGATAGCAGGCACGTTTAAATCCCAGCCAAGACCAACCCATCCATTACCACCCGCTGAGTTGTAAGTAAGCGCTAACTGTGGTTGCATGCCATTCCGGCCGGGCGGGACTTCGATTGGATACGAAATCCGAGCATCGCCCATATTGTTCGCTTGAGGCGGCTCAATCAGGTTAATGTTTGCGCCCGGATCGGCCGCTTTAATATCTTTTAGGCTTGTGGGATTAAAATTTACTGTACCAGGGTGGTCTGGAACTGTGACAGAGGAATTGACAATATCATTATTGGCACTAATAAGTCCAACCAACGTGCTCATCAGCAGACTGATGATCATTAAAACAGAAACGACTTTTTCATGGATGGACAATGGGCTGATTCGATGAGCCATGATGTTATTCCTCGTTTTAATTTATTAGCGCAACGTGTTAATGATCCGGTTTAGTGGTTCTCCGGGGTGGTAAGTCAAATTGTGTGTAAAAGTGAAAGGGCCCAAATCAGTCGATACGAATCCGCTTAAAGTTGATATTGCGTGTTACGGCGAAAAAGAGTAGTAAACAGCTCTTCTCGTTCCGAAACGGAGCCGCCATTTTCTTGCTGCGCTTCTTGGCCTCGCCAAAGAGCCGCTCAATGAGATTGGTGGTTCGAATAGCTCGCCAGTGCTGCTTTGGGAAATCGTAAAAGGCGAGAGAAGCCTCTAAATCACGTTGGAGGCACTCGATAGCAGAAGGATAAATGTGCTGATATTTATCCGTGAAGGCAGCCAGCTCAATATCGGCCTCTTGGCGACTCGATTGATAAAAGATGGCTTTGAGCTCTGGCTTGATAGCCTCTTGCTGCTGGTTTGGGATGTACCCGAGCACATTATCCATCTTGTGCACGACACAGCGCTGACGCTTTGATTCAGGAAACTGACTTTTGATGGCATTGAGCATCGCCTTATGGCCGTCAGTAATCCAGAGAGTGACTTGAGTAAGCCCCCGCACTTTGAGATCAGCCAGGAGATCCTCCCAAGCATGTTGGTTCTCTTTATCACCTACCGTGAAACCGAGAAGTTCTTTCTCTCCTTTGGGATTGATACCGATGATGGCCAGGATCGGCATTTTGCAGCTCTCACCGTTGTAGATGACGTTGAAATAGGTACCATCTGCATAGCCATAGAGACAGTGACTGGATAACTCACGACTGCGCCAACTTTCATACTCGGTGCGCAGTGTCTGGAATACCCGTGAAACGGTTCCGCTGCTGGCCGGTGTGCCGGTCAGCCCTTCAACCACCTGACTTGTTTGGGCGTTACTGGCACCACTCACGAACATGCCCGCAATCGCTTCATCAAGCTCCTGCTGGCGACGCTGATAGCTTCGGAATACTTAGGTCTTGAAGCCCTTTCTTGTCCGAGGCACTGGCAGCTCTTCGATGACGCCAACCGTTGTGCCTAAATTCCGGGTATAGCTTCCGTTGCGTTGGTCCTGGCGAGTTGAGTTCCTTTCAAATCGAGCGGCTTGAATATACGCATTGACCTCTTCTTCCAGCACGGTCACCAGCGTATAGCGTACCGCTTGACGTATCGTTCCTTGGAGCAGTTCCTGCAGGCTAGTTTGACTCAGTTCTTCGGTTAATTTATTATCAGTCTTGGGTGCCATTTTTTCTCCTTGGGCTGATATTTGGTCGTATCAACCTTGAGATTAATGGCACTTTCTCTTTTTACACAACTTTCAGGTTACCACCTTCTCCGGCAACTTTAGTGCATAGCAAGTCAGATCAGCGTGCAAAATGATATACTGCAGATTTCGCCCATAACTGTTTTGTAAGTTAACAGAGAGAGTGATGACTGCAGATTCATTGCCGTTTATTCTTCCCGGTTGTGAGATCGATCATGTTGAGCAAGGCAGACTGGAATTGGTAATTCAAGTGCATACGATTGGCGCAACTGCTTTCTGTCCTGGTTGCGCCCAAGCATCGAGCCCTATTCACAGCACCTACACCCGCTCACCGCGAGATCTGCCGGTATGTGAGTAAGCCATTCGTCTACAGTTGCAGGTACGGCGCTTTCGCTGTCGCAACAGTGCTTGTCCAAGACAGATTTTCGTCGAACGACTACCAGCACGGTTGTCAGTGCACGCGCAGCGAACACAACGGCTAACAGCGGCGCTGCATGATGTTGGGTTTGCCCTTGGCGGTGAAGCAGGCACTCGCCTTCTGCGCCGACGTTACATGGTAACAAGCCCACGAACCCTCTTACGTATTGTTCGCCAAGAGCATGATGCTCTAGTGACGACACCCCGTGTAGTAGGCGTGGATGACTGGGCGCTGCGCAAAGGCCGGACCTATGGCACGGTTCTAGTTGACCTAGAGTACCATCGCCCCATCGATCTCTTGCTGGGGAGAGATGCGGAGACCCTTTTGAATTGGCTACAAGCGCATCCTGGCGTTGCCGTCATCGCCCGGGATCGCTCTACAGAATATATACGTGGTGCAACGGCCGGAGCCCCGGCTGCACAACAAGTAGCCGACCGCTGGCATCTGCTGCAGAATCTACGACAGGTGGTGGAACGATGTCTGAATCGTCTACGTGCAGAGCTACAAATCCTGCCCTTGCTGACAACGTCATCACATCCTAAATTATGCTCGCAAGTTCCACTAAGGGCAGGTCCTTTTCGGCGTTCAGCACCAGAACGGGAGGCAGGTGCCGCTAGCCATGCTCGATGGCTAGCAGTCTACGAACAGGTGCAACGTTTGCATCACGAAGGACACAACAATCTGCCGATTGCCCGTCTGCTACAGCTAGATCGCAAGAGAGTGCGCAAGTACATCTCACTGGCAGCGTTGCCTCCACGCGCAAAGCAGCGCGCGCGCAAAAGCATTTTGGACGCCTACCTGCCCTATCTCCTCGCTCGCCGCCAGGAAGGCTGCACCAACGGCATGCAACTGTGGCGTGAGATCTGTGAACAGGGCTATGGCGGCACCTACGGCCAGGTAGCCCGCTGGATGCGGCAGCAAGATGCGCAGAACACGAAAACAAACACCACCTTGAGTGAAGACACAGCCAGTTCTGTGTTCGCTGTACCATCGCCATCGGCGAGTGTGGTGGACCTGCCTTCTCACAAGAGTCTGGCTTGGTTACTGATGGCGGAGGATGAGAAAGTGCAAGCTCTCGATGCCCTGCTCCTCCACTCAATTCGCCAACATCCTGTGCTCGAGCAGATATACCAACTGGCTCAGCAGTTCAAATCCATGCTCAACAACCTACAGCCATCTGCTTTAGACCCATGGCTTGCCGCCTGTGCTAACAGCCAGATAGCTGACCTCCAGACATTTGCAGTGGGTCTCTCTCAAGACTATGCTGCAGTCCGCGCCGCTCTAGAAACCAAGTGGAGCAACGGTCAGACCGAAGGCCAAGTCAATCGGCTCAAACCGTTGAATCGTCAGATGTATGGGCGAGCCAAGCTCGACTTGTTACGCTTGCGCCTCCTTCATCCTGTCTAGCACCAAAGTTGCCGGAGAACCGGTTTAGTGGACAGGCGAATAAATCCTATATTGCGAAAAGAGAAGGCAAAGTAATGAACTGAGAGCGACGGAAGTACGTAAAGGAATTCAGGCAAGAGGCAATAGCGCTGTGTCAAAGTGCGCTATAGTGCAAGTTATGGGTCTCTTGAAGGGTATGTCTACAATAAAACTGTTTAATGGCTGTAAAAGGTTGAATCACCTGTACTCGGATCGTCGTCTCTGGTCACTAGGCTTCTTTAAAGTAGCTTGCCTAATAGAGAGCAGATCCGGAGATCGTTATCTCAAGTTACCACCTGAGCTGGTGGTTCTAATTCTGGCGACAACAGAAACAAAAGGGGAATTGATTTGTAGATTATATATTGTGGATGCATATGAGTATACTTTATTTATTCAGTAGTGTCAATAGATGTAAGGTAAGTCCACAGGGCAAACGCATCTAATTTTTAGAAAAGCAGAGAAACGTTGGACAATCAATGGGAAAGTGAAACAAAAAGAAAACATCAATGAAACTAATAGTGATCAGCGAACATTCTGGCGAGATAGCAGATCTGCGAATGGAGCGGAAGAAGTTGCATCCGCTGATCAATATTGTAAAAATTGTGTGGTGTGTACTGCGTACGTTTATTTTGACAGATCAAACAGGTGAAAAGGGTGAAGCCTGCTGTTGAAGGTACGTCGCATCAAACCTAGCTGGTGTAAAATAGTGGTACTCGGGTGGAATAATCCATATTTTGCACGCGTGCCAATCGAGTAGTAGGTCACAGAACCGAACAACTGTGCTTACAGTTTGAAAGTTGTGTCCTTCACATATAGCGGAATCGTTACCTACTCTCTTTGGCTGAATAGTCACCCAAGAAAAGCTGATTGCAACACTCTGCGACGATGCTCTCTTTTGGTTGGCGACTGCGTTACGAGAGTCTCGTAGTGATGCTGCGAAGAGACCATGTCCCAACATGAAAATAAGTTGCATCCAAAATATTCGGGGAGCTAGATATAGACTCTTAAAGACTTGCCCACCCTACATAAGAGTTATAGAAATGCATTTTGCGATCCCATAATAAAACAAAGAAGGCCAACAGTTTTGTCCTGTTGACCCTCTTATTTGTTGCCCTGTGCTTAGGCCTATAACATTGGCGGGAGCGACGGGAGTCGATCACTCACTGGTACCTGTCTGGTATTCCTTCCTCGGCACGTTGCCAGACAATTCTTATCCATTACGTTGGGTATTTAACTACCTGTCCACTTTATGGGGGGAATCTCAATAAGCGGGCTTCACATGTAAAATACTGGCATTTACGTGGGTTTACTTTGCCACGTGTTGCCCGGAAAGCCATCAAGAGATAACATGCTTCTCCATTTCGCAAAACCGAGCCATTTCTATCTCGTTTAGTAACCTTGATCATAATAGATGCAACCTTTTTTGTATTTGTTGTCCATTGCAGCACATGCAACAGTATACATAGATAGAATTTGTAGCTAGAACTGACGAACTGCCAGAGGTGCCATCTTGTCGCCAATTGTCATAGTGATAGAAGTCACTGTTAGAATTTAGATACTGAGCATCCCCCAATTTAGCAGTATGGGGGTATGTTCCCCTGTCCACTAAATTGTGGAAAGCATAACAGGATTTATCCGGAGAAGGTAGTCCAGTCAATAGAGCATCACTGGCGTACTTTTTGGGAGATTGTCCTTTCCTGCCATCACGTGTATACTAATGTTACTTCTCCCCCCATGTGATTGCCCAAGCATTTTCTATTTTCTGTCATCCTATCCACCTGATCTGTTCAGTCAGGCCATGGCATTTGCCGTCTTAGGCTTCGCTTATGCACGAATTGATCTACGCCCAAGCTGAGATCGCGTTGACCTTAACCACGCGTGCGCCGTTACTTGTACGCAATATCGATAATACCAAGCACCCTGACCGTCATTCGGACAGGCGTTCGACGGAGCTCTTTGCGCATGCCTATCATCCCGAGCAAGGCAAAAGCCGCTATCGCATCCCAGCAACGTCCCTCAAAGGGGTCTGGCGCAGCGGCATCGAACAACTCTTGCGCACCTTTGATCCCAAGCTCGCCTGTAATCCCTTTGCTGCTCTTGGGAAGGCAATGGGCTGTGGCTATCAACTTGCCGCTACTTCCCCAGCACAAGCCTATGCCAAACAGTGCCCGGCCTGCCGGCTCTTTGGCAGCACAGCCCACCGTGGCCTCGTGCGGATTCAGGATGGCTGGGCAGCTTTGGGGACGAGCCCACTGCCCGCGATCACGGGGATTGCTGTGGACCGCGTGGCTGGCAATGCCAAAGGTGGCGCGCTCTACACAACAAAACCCTTGCCCAAGGAGACCACCTTTTCGACCACGCTCTCGCTCACCAATCCCGAGTGGTGGCATCTGGGACTCCTGGCCCTGGTCTGGCGTGATATGTCGGATGGCCGCTTGGCGCTTGGTGCCCATACACGACGGGGCATGGGGCTGCTCTCGGTGCAAGTGGAGCGGTTCTCCTTTACTTACCCGGCTCCCACCTATGCCGCGGCGCAACAAGACCGCACGGCACGCCTTTGTCCAGCATCGGCGCTTGCCGCCAACTATCCACACCCCTTGCGGCAAACCGACCAACAGTGGATCCTGCCCGATCTGCAACCCACCCCATCTAACGGTTGGCGCGATGAACAGTGGACCACATTTGCCCTCACGCCGGCCCAAGTGCAAACACTCTTTACACACGCGGTTGATGTGGCGCTTGCCCCGCGCCTCCAAGCCGGCCGCGCCGCTTTTGATCAAGCAACCACTGCGACAACTGGAGCAACAACAGATGGCTCGTAATCCCTATGGGTTTGTGCCCTTTGAGCATACAGCACCGCGCACGCCAGTTCCCTGGCGTTCACAAGCTAGCAGCATACCCGACCTGCACAGTGGTCTGCTTCATTGCACCTTGTCGGTGTTGACACCGCTCTTTATTTGGTCGGGTCCCGTTGACAATCGCCGTACCTCCCCTGCTCCCTATGAACCCTACTGGCATCATAATCACCCCATCCTACCGGCAAGTTCGCTCAAAGGCATGCTGCGTAGTGTGATTGAGACCGTCTCCGACTCCTGTATGATCGCGGTTGCTGATGCGCTGCCAATCCCACCAGGATATACGCCCTGTCCATCGCTAGATGCACTCTGTCCGGCATGTGCCCTTTTGGGGATGGTAGAAAGTACTCCTCGTGCTGGCGAGCAACAGCAGGTGGCGTTGGCCGGTCGTGTGCGCATTGGCAATGCCGAATCAAAACAACCTGTTCAATTGCAAAAGATCATATTGCCTGCTCGCAAACAAGGAAATGGCGACATCATTCCCATTGGCAATCCCAATGTCAAACATAAACCCTTTTATTTAGGAGAGAATAGATTGGTGCTGGGTCGTAAGTTCTACTATCGCACTCGCGTGTGGGAAGCCACGTTGGAAGAGTACCGTAACCGGTTTCCGGACGCAACAATCCAACTACCCGCAATTTCGCCCGACACACAATTGTCCTTTCAGGTTCTGTTCCATAATTTGTCTGATGCTGAACTGGCACTCCTGCTCTACGGACTGACGCTTGAATCAGATATGTGTCACCACCTGGGCTATGGCAAACCATATGGCCTGGGCAGTGTACGCATTGCCGTCGACCAAATTGTGCTCGACGCGTCGCCCCCTGCGGCCACCAAGGGGCTACAGCGCTATCTGACTTACGCCCCCACGGCCACGGCTACCACGGTCAAAACCATGGCTGACTTTGCCAACCTGCCCGCCACCGTCTGGAACCGGCCCACCGCAACCAACGCCCACGATGCCTTGCGTGATCTGCTCCAATGGCCGCGTGATGAACGCTTTCTCTATCCGAAAAAAGGGTGGTTTGAGGGCGCAGGCAACGGCGTTACCCTCGCTGCCCATCAGGTCCAAGCCGGCTCTGACATTGTGCAATCACTGCCCCATCAAATCAATGCAAACCGCTGGCGAGCACGTGTTAAATGGTTTAATGAGCAGAGCGGCTCTGGCTTTATTCTCGGACCCACTGAAAAAGATGTTTATGTCAGCGCCGCGGAGATTCAAGGCTACCAGCGATTGTTTGAAAATGAGATCGTTGAATTCACCCTGGAACAAGGGCCCAAAGGTCCAATTGCGACGAATGTTGTGCCCATCAAGAAGGAAGCATAGATGAGTGCCAAAGAGCTAATCCTCTTCGATGCCGACCGGATCAAAGAGTATGTCTTTGCCACCGGTCGTCTCAAGGAGATTCGTGGGGCCAGTTGGCTCGTCCGCCAAGCTACGGATCATGTCAACCTGCGCAAAGAACTGAAGCTCTCTCCAGAGCAGATCATCTTTGCTGAAGGTGGCTCCGGTTTACTGGAAGCACCCGACGCGGCAACAGCCGCCGCCCTCTGCCAGCACCTGTGCCGTTACTATGCCCAGCTGACAACCGGCGCAACCCTAACCGCGGTCCATACACCATACACAGATCCCACCTTTCGTCAGGATATGCACCGCGCTGCCCACCTGCTACAGTTGGCCAAAGAATCACAGACTGCGGTGTCACTGCTCCCCCAAACGCCATTTACTGCGCTCTGTGATTCGTGTGGGGCCTACCCGGTGACCGACCACTATGGCACAGGAACGGCACTTGACGCGCTCTGTCAACATTGTATGGCCAAGCGCAAAGCCTCTGATGCCCTGCGTACGCGCAGCACACTGGGCGAAGATATCTACCTGTCCGAAACGGTCTGGGGCGACCAATTTCTCGACCATCTGCCCGCTTCCGTGGCCGCAACGTGGACTAATGCCCGTCTTCCCGAAAATCTCACGGGGTTGGCCGCGCTCTCGCGTCCCAGCAACTATCTTGCCCTGCTCTACGCCGATGGCAATGCCTTGGGCCAATTGGTCCAGAGCCAAACCTCCAAAGCCAGCTATCAGGCGCTGAGCCAGCGCATCACCACATCATTGCAACGTGCGCTCTGGTCGGCACTGGTGGAACACTTCCCCGCGCCACGTGGCCCTGACCATCATGTACCCTTTGAACTGATAGCGCTCGGTGGCGATGATCTAATCTTGGTCACGGTGGCCGACATGGCCCTACCGCTGGCACTCTCAATTAGTGAACGCTTCACCCAAAAGAGTCGGACCAATGACCCCGCTGATCCCGCACTCACGCTCTCCTTTGGCGTTGTCATCGCGCATCCTGGGCAGCCGATCCTCAACCTTGAGCAGCAGGCGCGCAATCTGCTCAGTAGTGCCAAGCAACAATATCCTGGCCAGGCTGCCTTGGATTTCCATGTTGTCAACACGCCTATCCTACACGATATCGCCCACATTCGGGCCGAGGCCTACACGCTCTACCAACATGGTACTCCAACCGCACAGCTCAGTTGCCGACCTTATTTACAGGCCGATTTACACACACTGCTCGATCATGTCCACCGCTTCCAGCAGGGAGGCGAAGCGGCCGCGCTCCCGCGCAACAAGTTGCATACCCTCTATCAATCACTCTTTACGGGTGAAGCCGCCGCTGAACAAGAAGCCTTTTTTCTACGCTCGCGTCTCAACGCAGCACAACTCAAAAAATTCGACGACTTCTTTACCGACTTTGGGGTTAGCCAGCGCTCGCCACTCGCTACCGCCCCTTCCCTGCCTTGGAGAGCAGGTGCCACTGTTGCCTATACGACCCCCTTTCTGGATCTGATGGAGCTCTATCCCTTCATCGCCTCGCCACCCCTGTCCACAACGCAACCTCTGTTGCCATCGAGTGAGGAGCCGATCCATGCCTTGGCAGATTGACATTCCGCTGCAACTGCTCCTGAGCACCCCACTCCACACGGGAACAGGCGCGGGGCTCGCAGGCTATCTTGATGCGAGTACGCTGCTTGATCATGATGGCTATCCCTACATAGCTGGGTCAACCCTCAAGGGGCGGTTGCGCTATTATGTGGCACAACTGTTGCCCACCTTGGAACCCAATGCCGCGCGCCACGCCGCGATCCTCACTACACTCTTTGGTCAAGAAGGAGAGGCGGGTTCGCTCTTCTTTGACGATCTTTTGCTCGGTGCGCCGTGGCGTAATCTGCTCAACCTGACACGTCGCTCTGTTGGCGATCTGCGGCCACTGGTCACACAAAATCGCACAAATGTATCCCTCAGCCGCCTGCGCGGTGTGGCGCTGGAACAGCGACTCTTTACTGTCGAAACGGTACCGGCCCACTTCTTCTTCACTGGCTCAATCCATGGCGTGCTCGCCCGCACAAATCGTATCCGCAAGGCTGCGGACCAGGAGATCCCCACCGATCTCGCGCTGTTGGTTGCGGCCTGTCGTGCCCTTACCCACCTTGGGGGGCGAAAATCGCGAGGTTTGGGCCGCTGTCAACTCCAAGTTGTGGAGGATACGGTGCAACTCAATCTCATTTCCATCACGCCCGATGCGTTGTTGGAGGCACTTAGATGATCCGCTACTACCTTCAACTGCGCACGCTCAGCCCACTGAGCATCACCCGCCACAACAACATTGATGGTCTGCCGAATCCGTCGCTTCCCTATATTCCAGGCACAACCCTGCGCGGTGCGATCGCCTGGCATCTTCGGCGCACAAATCCCATGGCAACCAAGCTCTTCCAGACACTCTTTGATGAGGAGGGCTTGCACTGTATGCCCCTCTATCCGCTAGACGACAGTTTGGGCAATCTGCTTGCGTTGCCGATCCCGCGTACGGCCCGCACCTGCAAACATCTGCCCGGCTTTCGCCACACCCCCTCGCCCATCGGACGTGGTCACGGGGTGCAAGATACATTGGTTGCTGCGCTAGAAGAGCAGGCGCGATTTCGTCTTTCGGCCCTACAGCCAACGGCACCTGCACCAATTTTGTCCGGGCTTGCTGCCTGTGAGCAGTGTGGCCAGCCCCACTGTGACGCACCGCTGCAACGCCTGGCAGGCTATGCTGCGTGGGATGCGTTCTCCTCTCCCCCACAAATTACGCAGTGTGTGCCCCGTCTGCGCCTCTTGGCACGTACCGCGCTACTTGCCGAGTTAGAGAGTGCGCGTCCTGGTGCCCTCTTTACTCGTGAAGCTATCGATAGCGGGCAACTCTTTGCTGGCCACATCGATATCGATAAGACCCTGCAAGTATTTGTCGAATCAAGCCTGGAACCAGGAACACAGTTCTATATCGGCGCTGCACGTACCGCGGGCATGGGGAAGGTGGAAGTGGTCGCGTTGGATCGCCAGTCGCAGCCGTTGCCACAGTTACTGGGGCCACTATCGCAGCGGCTAACCGCGTTCAACCAACAACTGCCATCAAAGCTCCAACAGCAGTGGACCTTTGCCCCCATCACGTTGCTTTCCGATCTGATCCTGCTCGATCCCTATCTGCGTGCCAGCACGACACTGGAGCCCACGCTCATTCACCATTATTTAAACCTCGACGCGATAATGGACTCTTCCTTTACCGCTCCTACAGTGCCTGCTGATTGTGAACTCTTTCTGGCGGTTAATGGCACCAAACGGATCGCCAGTTGGAATACAGCCGCCACGCCACCCCGTCCACGCCATGATGACCTTGCGGTCGCTGCCGGGTCGGTCTTTGTTCTGTCTGCCCCACTGGCGCAGACCGCCGCTTTAACCGCGCTCGCTGCTGCATTGGAGACACGCGGACTGGGTGAGCGACGCACTGAAGGATATGGCCAACTAGCGGTTGCGTTACCCTTTCATACCCAAGCAGGTATCCTATGACACCCACCACGCCAACCATTCCTTCCCATATCTTGTTGGCCATGCGTCTTGCTCCCGCACAAGCACACCTAGCCGGACGGATTATTGAACAGATAGAGCAGCTTGCATCGACGACGGACGGCGGCTCTGACACAGCGACTGCCTTGCTCACGGCGCTTTCCCCCTCACAATTGCGTGGCTTGGTCAATGCGTTTGCCCCGGGTCCCGACCGCCAAACTTTTGTTGCACGCCGACAGGCACTAGCCTACTTTCTTGCTTGGCGCCATCACCGTACGACACACACGGATGGTTCACCTGCATCGTGGGCGGCGGTAGCCGACCAATTGGCCACCGCGCTTGCCGCGCTTGAAGAGGCCTGTAAGAACTATGTGGCAGATGTAAAGGAACAACAGCCGCTTTACTGGGAACAACATCCCAGATTGTTGAAGACCGTTCGTCAACAGATAATCATCTCTACGCTAGAGACCTTCTTGTATCAGCTCGTGCGCCAGCTCATGAGTGGCCGTGCTCTGACCCAGCTCTCGCCAACTGATATCCCTTTGTCACCGACTACCATGGAAGGAGATTCCCATGACTCATCGGCAACGTGAGTCCGCCCGCTATTACCTCTACGGCGTACTCAAAACCGACACTGCGCTGCACATCGGCAGTGGGTACGGCAATGCTGCCACCGATGCGGCCGTGGTGCGCGACCTTCACGGGCAACCCTATGTGCCCGGTTCGTCATTCAAAGGGGTGTTGCGTAGTACCATCGAACGCACCATTGGCGGAGTAGCCAACGCCCAGATTGCAACCTGCCAACTGAGCCCTGGCGCGCCGAACTGCCTAACGACCAATGCTCAGTGGCAACAGGACTACAGCAAGGCGCAGGAAGCCTTTGTACGTAACCAAGATGAGGCCAAGCTTGTTGCGTTTCTCGATGGGGCTAAGGGGATCTGCGATCTCTGTCGCCTCTTTGGCTCACCGGCCAGTCAATCGCGCGCCTATTTTACCGACTTGCCGCTCCTCACTGCAACGCCTGAGGGCGAGGTCCGCCATGGGGTGGGAATTGATCGCACAACGCTCACCGCACGCGACCGCATCAAATTTGATTACGAAGTCCTGCCCTCGCAGCGCTTATTTCGTGTTGAACTCATCCTCGATCGGCCAGCCCCGCTCGATTGGGCGCTATTGGCTTTGGGACTACAGGAGATGCGCTTGGGCTTTGTGCCCCTCGGAGGGTTGCGCTCACGTGGGTTGGGGCGCGCAACCCTGGAGCTAGACGCGCTCTACCGGGTTGCGCTCAATAACAAAACAGCGCTCATCGACTTCCTCAAACAGGCCCAGCCTGTTGGTAACACCGGTGCCCCCACCCTGCCCGCCTCTGCCGCCCTTCCGCCGGAAGAGACCTTGCTGGCACATCTCAACAATCTCCAGGAATGGCTGTAGGAGGCTATCGATGTTTCAGCACCGATTTAATGAATTACGCCTCACCGCACAACTGGCCGCGCGCACACCACTCCTAATCAATGCAGGGGAGCCTCCCGCTGCACTCATGCCAGATCCCCTGGATGCAGCGCAATCGTTTTCCGCACTCTACGAGGCTGAACAGCAGGTGATTACGGCACGTTTGGATGCTGCAAGAGCAGAACGCGCACGTCAAAAGCAGGCGCGCATCGACGCGGAAGGCAACGTCCGCAGTGAACGCGACAAACTTGGGTTCGACCTTGAATGGGTGTGGACGCGACGCAACGGCGACGCTGAACCCTATCTGCCTGGTGCCAGCGTAAAAGGTATATTGCGCAGCTACAGCGAGCGGCTGCTGCGCACCTTCTTACCGACGGTTCCGGTCTGCGACATCTTTGATCAACAACGTTCCTGTACAAAGCGTCTGGAAGCAGTCGCACCGGTGGATCGGTATATGTCTGCCTGCCCTGCCTGTCGTCTCTTCGGCTGTGGTGGCTTGGCCGGGCGGTTTCTGGTCAGCGACGCCTATCTAGACAGCGCCGCCGCAGCGCGATATGGGCAACGCAGCGGCATCGGAATCGATCGGGAACGGGGTGCGGTTGCTGAGCAAGCCCTCTTTTTCTATGAGGTACTAGAAAAGGGCACATTTACATTAGACCTGACATTGGAAAACTTTGAACTGTGGCAGGTGGGACTGCTCGCCCACACACTCCATGCCCTTTGGGATGGGGAACTGCCCATAGGCTACGGTGGTCAACGGGGGCTGGGGTTACTCACAGGTGAACTCAGCCAGGCCATGCTGACCTATTTCGGACGAGATTCGCATGCTGCCAGCACCGGTGGCTGTCTGTTGCTCGATGCGCCAACAGGCAACATTAGCGCAGAAGCCCATCTCCCAGAGGTGACTGCTGTTGCTGACAATGATCACGACCACACTAATCCCATCCCAGTGACCTTGCCCTCGGCTACCCATGCTGTACAGGGGCTGCGTCACATATGGACTTTGCCGGTCGGCGCTCAAGAAGAGCTGTGGCGTGCGGGTGCAGCGGCCTGGAGGAATTGGCTTGCCACCCCCACCTGCCCTCCGCTCATAGAAGAGGAAACCCCTTGATTACAGGCCATATTCTAGTCCCTAATCTCAAAAAACTTTGGGCACTGGCCCAGTCCGTAGAAGCCTTGTTGGGCGAGCTCAACGAACTCATTGCCATCGGCGAACATGCCACCGACGCAGTGATGACCTCTTGGGTCGCGTTTTCACGGGACGCATGGCACCAAGGGCGCCTCTTTGGCACACAAGGTGAACTCTGCTGGCGGCGCTATGGTACCCACTGGCGCGCCGTGTTGACGCTTGATACCATACCCACCGGAACGTCTACCGGAACGTCCACCGACCTCCATGAAACCATGAGCACACAAGGATTCCAGGGGATTTTACAGAGCGATCACAGCGCTGCGGATCAGACCTTGAACGATCAAGAGATCCATCTCTGGCCCCACGGTGCCTACAGCCATGTCACCGTTCGCTACTACAAAGACAGCGCGGGCAACGAATTCTGCTACCGTTATCTACGTGCCACGCCGATTTCTCTACCGCAAGCGGCGGCACAGAACGCAACCCAGGAGGTTCCCCATGCCACATAATCTGTTCGTGACCGTCGGGATTTCATTATTGCGCGAAGACATGTATGAAAAAACGATGAAAGTCGGTTTTACCCACCTAGGTCGTTTTCCGACGCTCGAACGTCTCTATAAAGAAATGTCTGAAATGGATGAGGAAGCGCGCCGCAACCCTAGTCGAAACTATGCCACCAAACTTGATGGCAGGAATCTGGTCAATGCCAATGATGCGCTTGCCAAAGCGATTGTGCGGCTCTGGACCGACCCAGAACTGCTGATCGACCTAAAAGACCAGCGCCGTTATTCCGGTGCCGAACTTGCCAGCCTCATGGCACTTCACCAACGACCCGGGCGAACTCTCGATAGCGAAGATACCGTCTGGCTGTTAGCGTCAGATACACCATCGGGTCTCTTTACGGCTCGTGTCATCCAACGTGTGCTGCGCACGGGAGAAATTGGGTTGCCCGCGTTTCAAACAATCCGGATCAAGCAAATTACAGGCTTGCAGCCTTATAACGAAGTTGCGTTTGTGGAACAAGGGCTACCCGAGGCCGCAAGCCTCTTGCTTACCGAACGCAGCCGACCGGCGCAACTGATTGGCAGTGGTGGCTATAAAGGGTTGCTGCCCTATCTAGGTCCGTTGGCTATGAAACTGGGTATTCCACTTTTCTATCTCTATGAGGATTCAGAAGCGCTGCTGGAAATCGCACCCTTGCCGCTAACTGTTGAATTTGAGGTTATGAAGCGCTATCGTAAACTATTTATGACACTGAATCCACTGCAGGCTCGACATGTATCACTAGCAAAGCGCAAAACATTTCCTGCTGATGAGTTCTGGACCAAACTAAAACAGATTGCTGCGGCCGACTATGCAGAAGATAGGGAGGAGATCCTTACCTATAAGTTGCTTGATACCCTTGAGATCAATGGCAAATTCCATGTGCGTCTCTCGGCCACTGGTGTGTTGGCTGCGGCCCTGGATGCTGTCGATAATCCGGCCGAACCTCCTACCGATCAATCTCCGGTGGCTTGGTCAAGTTGATGATTACGTCGTGTCGCACGCAAACAATGTAAGTGGCTGAGGATTTATGCAAGCAGAGGGCACCGAAAATTTCCAGACAAATCAACATCATTGGTCACTTTGTGCCACTAATGGTAAGGCTGCCGGCGAGATTAGAGTCAAAGCCACAGCTTGGAAACTCCTTAACGCTGATACATCTGTGAACGTTAAGCTAGATTTGACTGCAATCTTGAAACGATTGTCTTCGCCTGCGCTCTGGCCGGCCCAGGAAGCTTTTCTTACCCATTGCCATACAGTAGCTACTCAGCTCGCAGCGCAGCCACAAGCTGTGGTCTTTCTTCGCCGTCTCTACCCTTGGTTTCCGCTGGTGTTGACCGGTGCCTATCGTGCAGATCCCGAATCGCTGGCCCGTGTGGCGCTCTTCTTGCTCTATCTCAGTGAACACATTGACAAGGACGAATCGCTCTTACCAACCCAGGCGCTGCTCACCCAACAGGCATATGCCGCCGTTGCCACCCTCTACGAAGATGCTTCTCCTGAGCCTGCACGATCTGCCCATCTCGAACAGATCTTCCGTGAGCTCTTTCGTCGTCTACAGCCCCTCATTGCTGACCCGGACCGTCGTTGGCTCTTCGCCTATCCACTGCCAACTCTCACCGATACGCAGACACTCACTGTGGAGCTAATGCCTACCATCGGCGATGAAGATCGCATTGCTATGCGTCGCGAGGCAGCCATGATAAACTTGCTCACACCCTCGCCAACACAAACGACGCCATCACCTTACTTTCTGCCATTGTCGCACCCACCGTTGCTGCGGCTGCGCCGCTTTTTTCGTGAACACCCCCAAGGGAGCGAAGCGGTGCGTACTCTGATTGAACACTGGTTTTTGCCCCGCTACGATCTACCCCATGCGGAGCAGCTCAAAGCGGCCCTGAACGAGCGGCCAATAGGAGAAGGTCATCGGTGGTTTCTGCGCTGGCGGCGCTGGTATCGATTGGCGTTGTGGGTAGCCATCTTCGCCTATGGTAGCGGGGGAATGCTTCTGCCGCTCATTTCCTGCTCTGCGTTCAGCAGGTCACCGCTCTGGAGCTATCTCACTGGCGCGATCTATCTCTTTGGTGTCCTCACCTTACCCCAATGGTTTTTGGTCCGTCGCCCGGATACCAGCTTGCCCCGACTCTTTGCGGGGATTTTGCTCGCAGCGATCGGCACAATTTTGCAACAGCGCTGGGACGCGCTACTCACCTTTGCCTATGGTGAGCAGCGCCACCCCTTGGCTCCCTGGCTCATCTTTGCACTCAGTCTGCTCATCTTTGGCACAGCACTCAAATTATTGCTCTATAAGGTGCGCAGGGCAACCGGTTACACGGCATCAACGCCCCTGTTGTGGAAAATGAACGAGGACCCAGGCGTCTGCCGTACCTATGCGGTAGCGGGCCGTGGACTGCCGGTAGCATTCCTGCTCAGCCTATTAGTTGTGGATATGGTCGGCACCACCTATCTCGCAGACCTTCCCGATACGGTGCCCATGCTGCCAGGCTACTTCCACAGCACCTCACCTCTACTCGTGCTGTTTCTGACCGCGTTGCTCTTCTTTGTTGGCATCTTTAGTCAATTTTTCTGGGAAGACCGTGCGCTCACGGAGCCCGTTGCATGACCGATGCACTGCCATTGCCGTCCGCTCTGACGCTGGCCCGCTACAACATGGCCTTTGTCGCCACGGCGCCGCTCGAGCTTCCCCGCTATCGTGAACCGCTCCTGCGCGGTGGGTTGGGCCATGCACTGAAACAGGGTGCGTGTGCACAGCCTACAGGCAGCCTTTGCACCACCTGTGCCATGCCCGATCTCTGTGCCTATGCTCATCTCTTTGAAAGTCGCCCACCGGCCAACGCACAGGTGTTAAGGGCCGCCAACGCGGTCCCGTTGCCCTACCTTTTCACTGCGCCGGCTGGGCCACGCCAACTCCCGCCTGGCACACCATTTTCCTTTTCCCTAACATTGGTTGGCAACGCAATTCCTTATTTGCCCTATCTGGTTGCTGCACTCCGACTGGTGGGCCACCATGGATTGGGACGCAAGCGGGTGCGCGCCACGCTTGCCACCGTCCAGTGGCAGGCCCCTGACGGCACATTGGCCCCTTTGTACAGCGATCCCCTCAATCCTATTTTGCGTGCTCAGCCACCGGCCCCCAGCGTTGCCACCTGGGCATCTACATCTACATCCACAGCCTCTTGTTCGCAGCTCACTTTGCGCTTTCTTACACCGCTAGCATTAAAGAATCAGGGGCGAACCTTACGTGGGGCTCCGCCCTTTGTGATCCTCCTGCGCGCGCTCTTGCGCCGCCTATCCGCGCTGGCTGCCTTCTATGGCCCCACACCTTGGGCGCTCGATTATCGGCGTTGGATCACCAAAGCGGAAGCTATTGACCTCAGCACCGCAAAAGTGCGCTGGCAGGAACACCGCCGCGCTTCATCCCGTACACAGCAACAATGGCCCATCGGTGGGATCACTGGCTCTGTCACCTACCACGGTGATCTCACGCCCTTCGTACCGCTGCTCCAACTCGGCAGCCTGATTCATGCCGGCAACAACACCGTCTTTGGCAACGGTCGCTACATAGTACAGCCATCACCATCAAGGTGACTGGCGTAGATGACAGTGGGCCCGCAGTCGAACTCGAATCCATGCATCTTCCTGTCCAATATCTCCCTTTTTGCTCCTACTTGTGCTATACTATAGCTAGTTTTGGGATGCGGTTCATTAGGTCATTCTGATTGTTTGTCGGCAACTGGTTCCAAGCCACCTTCAAAAGAGACCTACTCTGAACAAATTTGTCAAACGCGTGTCGACAACTGGTCGCTTAAGTCAAATATAGAGGGGATTTTGTACACACAAGTGTTCTGTCTTCGCGATAAAGCACCAACTCTCTCTGGACATCGCCCCAGCCGTTCAACAAAATGCAGTCAGAGAAGTTAGCCCGATCAGTAGGGCGTTATCACAAAAAGATCTGAACACTTGTGCCAGTGTTTCCACCGTCAGAGAAGTTAGCCCGATCAGTAGGGCGTTATCACTCGGTGCAAAATGTGCCGCCGAGCCCCGTTGTCCGGGTCAGAGAAGTTAGCCCGATCAGTAGGGCGTTATCACCCACCCCCATAAAAAGCAGGCACGTACACACAAAAAGTCAGAGAAGTTAGCCCGATCAGTAGGGCGTTATCACCGATCGTATGCAGTTTTCACGTACCAATAATATAAAGTCAGAGAAGTTAGCCCGATCAGTAGGGCGTTATCACTAGCAGTAGTCTGTTACAGAAGGAGGTGCTGAGTCTGTCAGAGAAGTTAGCCCGATCAGTAGGGCGTTATCACATTTTCACCGCCACTAGCTAATGCTGGGGTGATGACGTCAGAGAAGTTAGCCCGATCAGTAGGGCGTTATCACTACACGCCGGCTCCAATAGTATTGCTGATGGCAGCCGGTCAGAGAAGTTAGCCCGATCAGTAGGGCGTTATCACTAGCCAGTCCGGCCAAATGACCGGCAAATCCAGCGTCAGAGAAGTTAGCCCGATCAGTAGGGCGTTATCACTCAATCGCCGCATAGACATCATTTGCGCAGATAGTAGTCAGAGAAGTTAGCCCGATCAGTAGGGCGTTATCACACACTTCTGTGGTTAACCCCCGAGCGGGTTAACCACAGGTCAGAGAAGTTAGCCCGATCAGTAGGGCGTTATCACCTGTCCTGTATATCCTAGGTGTGTTTTAAGCCATTGTCAGAGAAGTTAGCCCGATCAGTAGGGCGTTATCACACGCGAGTTTTCTCAGAAGTAGCTTGCGAGTTGTCGTCAGAGAAGTTAGCCCGATCAGTAGGGCGTTATCACACAGAGCCACCAGACACTAAAATTCCGAAACTAGTAGTCAGAGAAGTTAGCCCGATCAGTAGGGCGTTATCACTTTCTCGGGATTATTCCGTTTTTCAACGAATTCTAAGTCAGAGAAGTTAGCCCGATCAGTAGGGCGTTATCACGATGTAGACAGCGTATCGGCCCAGGTTCTCATGAGGTCAGAGAAGTTAGCCCGATCAGTAGGGCAATCATATTCCCAATTAAAAAGGGCACCGGACAGAATCTGTCCGGTGCCCTTTTTGATAATCACCCTGGTCACTAGTCAGTAGTTTCCTCGGCCACAATTGTTAACTGGGCAATACGGTCAATGCGAAAGATCCGTGTCTGGCCCCGCAAGTGGCAGTAGCCGTGCAAATAGGCAACCCCATGTCGTTCTTCGATAAAGTGGGGGGTAATGCGGCGCTCTGTTGCGCCGCTACTTGTGCTCCAATAGAGAATCGCGATGTCGGCTCCCGCTGCCATTGCTTCTTCAAGCGCAGGACGCTGCTCCTCCTCTGTCACCGGTAATTGCCAATGTGGAATCCGCAGATAGCCCGCCAGGCTATCTCTCAACTGCTCTAACACTTGCTGGGCCAATGCAGCCGCGGCCATGCGTCGGGTGGACGAAAGCTGTTGTGCCAGGCGCTGTTCGGTTGCAAAATCGATACGCACCGGCAAGGTCGCCATCTCTCCCTATCCGCGATAGAGACAAAGCAACATCCAGAGCAGGTCCGGTGCGGTTGCAGGCACGTCTACTGGCGCTAGCAGTAGCTGCTCATCCTGCTTTTCCTCTGTAAGAGGCAAGACAACATACTGCTCTAATGTGTGGAGCGTTTGGATCAACGCAGGGGCATCTGATGGCGCAACAACCGAGTGGGTCGGACTCAAGCTTTCGCCCAGCCGCCGCTGAACCAATCGCCGCTGCCGCAGGTGGGCCATCGTTGCTGGTCTATCCGCTTCCAATATCCATAGTGCGCGCAGTCGTACTTGCTCCCCCTTGCGATACCAGCGATGCCAACGTTGTCGCTCGCGTCGCGAAAGACGGCGCGCTAGTGCCGCTTCCACGGTTTCAACAGTTGAACTATTTGAGAGTATCAATTTGGCAAACGAAATTAGGAAAACCGAACAGATGATTGCTGACTTGTAGCGTAAATCTAACGCCAAAAGAGCCTCCAGACGAACTAAATATCCTCATCATCCTGTATTTAACCGTTTTAGGTCTGCGGAAGCGACGGGAAGTCAGTCACTCACTGGTACCTGCTGGGTGTTCTTTGCTCGGCGCATAGCCGAACAACGCCTCTCCCCTACCCTACCAGCCTCAACTAAATAGCCGAGCGAATCTAAATGGGAAGATTGCCACAACAGACTCAGCATTCTTCCCATTTTTGATCACATATACAAACGTTCAAAACTACTGTTGACACGCCAATTCTCTTCCCTTTACTATGGAAAGTGATCTCACTTTAGCGACGTAAGTCTCAGAGTAGCACAATAGTAGTCAAAGTGATCAAAGCATCTATGTTGAACCCGTTTGAAACTCCCAAATACCTCCAGAAGTTTGGCCTGAAGGAACCTCCCTACACCACCAACCCAGATGAACGCTACCTCTATCTGACTGAAACACATCAAGAAGCAATCAACATGTGTGGTCGAATTATCCAAAATCGTGAGGGTGCTGGGTTAATTGTCGGCGATCAAGGTACTGGAAAGACCACCATTATGCGTCGTTTGACAAGCCTCATGAGAGAAAGCGATGAGTTTAACATTGCTATTATTGAAACTGCTGAGCACTGCCCTACTGTCTTCCAGCTAGCAAAAGAAATCTTGGAGTCGTTTGGTCAAGATTGTACAGGGCGTGACACTAAAACCAGAATCGATCAATTCAAGAAGTTCCTACTCGACTCATATCTACACAGGAAAGTCTGTGTTCTTTTCATTGATGAAGCCCAGCAGATGCCAGGATCCTTGTTGGAATCACTTCGCGGCTTGCTAAATTTTGAAGATCCAAAGGCAGGCGGAAAACTGCTACAAATCATTCTACTTGCCATGCCCGCGATTAATCGTAAACTTCGCTTTGCACCTAGTTTCAGTAATCGCCTCGTTAAAACTGAGCTATATCGTATGAATCGGGGTGAAATGGAAAACATGTTGTCTTGGCGGTTTACGCAGGCTGGTGGTCGCATCTTCCCTTTTGATCAAGATTCGCTCGACAAACTAATGGTCGTTTCCAAAGGCAATCCGCGTACCATTTGTGGCATTGCTCAGATTTCTTTGGAAGTGGCAGGTACAACCGAGCAAGCGATCACTCCAGAGATAATTATGGAGGTTGCAGAAAAGCGGATTAACAATTAGAAAGCATCAACCTTTATGTCTGGCATCTTTAACAAACTCATGACTCAACAGGTAGAAGAACAAAAAAAGGCTCTTGAAGAGTCTAAGAAGCAGAGTGATATAGATAGTAGTAGTGATGCCGTGACATCACAGCAAGATGCCACAACATCACAACCAACTGTAGGCACATCACAAACTACCCCAAGGTCAGATCAGGTCACATCTAGCCATAAGATAGTCACCAAATCTGCTCCTTCCATGCTCGACAAGTCACTCATGCGTGAGATTGTCGCCGAACTATCACGTGCAAAAGTACTGCCAAGTGCAATCTCGATTCGCATGAGCGTAGATGAGAAAGAGTACGTAGATGACTTTATTCTTGACACGCTTAGAAAAGAGAAGGTACAAGGGCCCGATGTCAGCATTGCCAAACTCATGCGCTATGCGCTCGCATATCTGTTACTCAGACATCGACAGGAGTTTATCGGCGTTCTCAAAAAAACACTCATTAAAAAGAATTCAGGGAGGTTGTTCCAGTGATGACTGAATAGCCAATCTGCCCATATGACCAGAGACGCTCAAAACTCACCAGCAGGTTACAGGTTCTCTGGATTTCTTTCGCCCAACTATACGCAGATCCCCGACCAGTTCTTTGATGAGCTTCTCCCCATTCTCTCCGGTAACGAGATCAAGACTCTCATGTATATCTGTCGCCGTACCTTTGGTTTCAAAAAGGATGCCGACAATATTTCACTTTCACAGATGGTCTCAGGTATCACAACGAAAGAAGGCGCTCAGCTTGATGGTGGGACTGGGCTAAGCAAATCCAGTGTTGCACGGGCGCTGAAAGATCTTGAAGAGAAAAACATCATTCTGAGAGTAAGGAGAAGTGATCCCAAACGTGGCGACTTGCCAACTACCTATCAACTCAACATCGTTGACCCACGATCGGTCATTTCCAGAGGAGAGAGGGGGAGTGTCAGTTCTGATACCCCCCGTGTCCCACACAGAGACACCCCCCTGTCTCAGCATGACATACCCCGTGTCCCACACGGAGACACACAAGAAACAGAGATACAACAAACAGTGGTACAAAAAACAGAAAATGCAACAACAAAAGCGGACGCTGTTGTTGCTGATCTGATTGAATGGGGCATTTCTCAGAACGTCAGTGAAACCCTTACTCGTAGGTACGCACCTGAGCGGATACATGAGAAGATCGATTTCCTCAAGCACTTGATCGAAAATGAACCCAACACCGTGAAAAAGCCAGCCGCATGGCTAAGGAAAGCCATAGAAGAGGACTACAGCGCGCCAGATAGCTATAAAACGGCTCTTTCTAGTAGACACGAGCAAGTACTAACAAAAGCAGGGCGAACACGAAAAAAAGCGGTCTTAGAGGCTGAGAAAGCACGTTCAGAACGTTCTGAACAACTGCAAAAAGCACGTGAGGCTGCGTTTACAGAACGGTTACAGACGCTCTTCCAACGATTTCGCACGTCAGAACATGAGTTGCGTATCTGGGATGAAGCAAAAGCAGAGCTGGCCGATCAAGGCGTTTCTGACGCTATTCTGGCCAGCCTCCAACTGCTCAAGCTTGATAACGGAAGTGCCACGCTCAATGTGATCAACAACTTCATGGCGCAACAAGCGTCACAGGCAAGAGTGAAAGAAAAACTAGCTGCTGTACTCAGTCAGATCGCACACCAGGAGGTTCATATTCAGTTCGTGGTTGATGGAGGAGAGAAACAAGGGAAGGATAGTGGTTAGATCGTTAGTTTGTGTGCCTGTTAATCCATTGTTTAGTGCATTATCTCTCATGACAACGGCTAACTGTCGCTGATCACTGTGATTATCATGGTGGCTGCGGACATCGAATCCTTGCCACCATCGAAGGGTAAGTGAGCAAAGGCTCATCCATCCCCACTTCGTTCCACCCCGTCACTGCCAGAGGCAGTGAACGCAGATCCGCTCGCAAGTCATGTTCATAACTGCTCACGAATCTGCTCTGTGGTTCCACTTCGGGGGACAGAATCACCTTGTGCTCGCCGTCGGTCTCTAGCGAGCCCGACTCGCCCCGCCGTGATTTCCTCTCCGCACACTTAAAAACAGAAGTTTATTTGTGATGCTCCAATGCTTCAAGAAAATCATCCTCGTGAGGGTTACTCACATCGTGGATTCGTACCCAACTCGGACGGCACAGAGATGACCTTGCAGGTCACCAGTCACTCCACACACTGCGCGGAGCGACTTTCTCTGCTGGCTCCGGGGCGAGTCGGCCTCGTGTGGCACTCGCTTTCGCTCGCTTGCCCTGGCCGACGGCGAGGTGCCTGCCGGTATTCCCCCTCGACCTCCTTCCGGCAGGCTGTTTTTAGAAATCCCGCCAAGAGCGGGATTCCATATTTCCGCTAGCGCGTTAGAGTGAATTGCGATTCATTATGAAATTTGGCTCAAACTTGGCGGAATCCACTGTAACTCGTACCCCATCCCAACACGGCAATTGCTAACTTTCAGATTCAATTCCCATCGATCTTGGGCTGCGTCATAATGGGCCGAAAATGCATTTTCAGCTATCAATCTTGTCTTTTCTTGTAGCTCTTCCGCCATACCAATATAAGCACAGAAACCACCACTGGGAGGAAGTGCAATCGGGTAGTTGCTGGGAAACTTTACAGAGGCTTCGAATTCTTCTGTGGGTGCAGTTATCGTATAACGCCAGGCAGCTACCTTTTTGTTGCTAAGTCCACTGTTAAAGAGAATATCGCAGTCTTCGCGCGTCCAATTTAGCGTCTTTAATTTTTTATGGCTGTAGGAGTACGAGACCACTTCTCCCCTCTTTAGAGGCGGCGAAAACTCAACTATCCAAATCAAAATATTTGAGTCTTTTCTCACAATACGATTATCTAGTGAACCCTCACTACTTCTCATTCCAGGTTCAAAATCAAGTTCGAGTCCATCGAATTCATCTGCAATGTCTGCAATATTTCGATGTCTGACTGACTCAACTTCAAGATCGGAAGTAGCTTCAAGCTCAATAGAAGTTCTAGAAAGCCGACTGCGATCAGGAAAGAGTTCATAAAGACATTCTAGTTTGCGCCTTCTAAACGGGTACTCATCAGAGTTCATCCTGGTGGGGTTAGATGCTCTGGCAATCTCATTAAGGGTCTCAGTAACGCTATGATGCCCTCCACTATCCAAAAAGTCTTCAAGCCACTCTTTGTTTAGATTTCCTCTCGTAAAGATGGTCCTCGCTAACGTTTCAAGCTCATTAGAAGTTGTTGGAATATTTCTTCTCAGATAATGCTCAATCGTTGTAGGACGACGACCAATTGCTAACGCTAGTTCTGCGTGTATATCCTTGACTAACTTACGTTTATGAGACGACTCGTGGCTTCGTACCGATTGAATTCCTTGATACAACAGTTCAGAAAACCTTTTAGGATCACCCATATTCCCACCTCGTCATAAACACTGAGTAAAAACGTAGTATATAGGGAGCAAAGTAGCTACAAACAGCTCTGAAAGAATGGTAGCAAAAACAGTCCAGCCCAGGAGTGAAGTCGTAGCCCAACATCTAGTATAGTAGCTTGCAAGCAGGCGCAACAGTAAAACACTACTTTTCTAGCTAGAGACAGAATCACTTTGACATACTACCTAATGCTTAAGATTATCGCAAGTTCAATATTTTTTTCCGAAGAGGTAAGCACCAATGAAAAAAATAGGTCTCTGGCTAGCGATTGCTGCCTTGCTTGTTAATGGCCCAAGATTTGTCATTATTTTCCTGCGAATTGACAACATTGATCTGCCACTCCAGGCAGAAGCGACAATGCTGGGAGCCACAGGTGTAGCGACAGGGCTGGTGCTTACCGGTGGAGGTGCATATATCGCACATAGTCTGGCCGAATCAAAAGCAAGGGGAATGACTCAATTCGTGATGGTATTTTGCTGGTTTCTCTTACTCTTATTTAGTGTCGTCCTGCTGGCTCCTTTGATGGTTTCAGCGATCCGCATCTCCCCGCTGCAGTTAGTTTTGGCATCAACCTTCTCACAATGGATTTGGAGCATCACCGCAGTAGCTGCTGTTGAGATCATTGCGGCAGGGGCGATGGCCGCTTATGCGATAGAAGAGAGAAGTAGTGAATCATACCTGGAGAAGTCAGACAACAGCACATTCTCAATTCTCAGTAATGCTCTGGTGAGACGACTAGAGAAGGGCATTGCAAATGAGACGCAGCCTGTTGCAACGGGAATTGTACCACCGCCAAGTGAGGCTGCGACGGTGGCACAAGCATCCAAGAGTGTGACAAAACCAATTGAGTCTCAAGTCGCAGAACCAGAACAAGTTGTGACTACCCAACAGCAAGCTGAGATGATAGACGGAAATGAGCAATCCATCGATCCAGATGAAAAATACTCCAAAAAAGAACGGCAAGCACTTCTGCTAAAGATGCTCGCCCCCATACAGAGTGAAGAAGAGATCCAAGTCGAGGAGTATGCTAAAAAGTTATTTGTCTCTCGCCAGACAATCTATCGGGATCTAGCGGAATTAAAATCGCAGAAGCTGCTTCAAGTGGAGGGTAACACTGTCAAAGTAGATAAACAACTTCCTACTGCGCAGGTAACCATGTAGACGATTTTCGACCCCGGAGTACCTGCGGGAAATGGCCGGAAATATACCGGAACCCCTGTTCCAGGGTTATTAGGGTCCAGCACCAGAGAGAAAACGCCAGAAAAGAGGAGTAAAACCACCCCGAATATCGTACAGATGTGGGTACATCTGTACTTCAATAACCAGTGTCGGCGGGGCAGGGCAGCAGACTCCCAAAATCTCTAGTGTTAGAAAACCAATAAGCGTTAGGGGAACTATGAACAATTTTCGAGCTGATATTGCTGTTTTCTTCGATCCTAAAGATGCAAGAAGTCGTGTTTTATACAACGTTCCGTTGAATTCAAAACGTGTGTTCAAACTCTCGGTTAGGGCTAGAGTCGGTCACAATTTTTCTGTTGAAATATGCCAAACACAGGCGGGTTGGATACAACTGAGTAAGCACGCTGAGACAACGCCCTTTATCACCACAGTACAGATTGACACGACCGGTTTAGAAGCAGTCACATGTTATCAAGAAGATCTGATTTTCACTGTAAACGGTGTAGAGGTGCATAGAGAACCAATCTATCTGACAACACAGCTATACGACGCTGAGCTTTCTCAAGCAAACACTATGCTTATCCCTTTAAACATTGGAAAAAAGAGAAAAAATCCACTTATTTCAATTCTAACAGGGTTGGAGGTGCTGAGAAATTTTGCCGTAGTTTTTATCTTCTTGTGGATATTTCTGTTAGCTCTATCAGTTGTTATTTTGGTGACAAGTCTTTTTGGAAGTGGATAAGGTAAAGCTATGCAATCAAACAACTCTCCAGGAAACGATACCATCTATGTGCAATCAGGTGGATGGTATGCAAAGGCAATGCAGAGAAAACGAGATACTGAATTTCTTTTTTCAATTATTTTTGGAAGCTTCTACTTTTGCTATCACTTTCTCAAGCGAGCACTTGTCCCTGTAGGGCAAACTGAACAGGTAGTGAGCATTGGTAGACAGATTAATGAGTACGGCGAAGAACTTGATGTCATCGGTATCTTAGATTCAGAACTTAGAAAACACGTCCACCTTATTGGGGGAACGGGACGAGGAAAGACTACCTTGATGACAAACATATTCATTCAGCTAGCAAGCTGGGGGAGAGGGCTTATCGTCATTGATCCGAAAGGGGACTTGGTGGATGCCGTCATACAGTATATCCCAGCGGAACGAATGGAAGACGTTGTCGTGTTTGATCCATCTGACCAGACATCAGTGGTCGGCTTTAACGTTTTTGCATCAGTCCCTGCATCAGAGCGTAGCAGGTTGGCAAGTGAGATTGTACTCGTCTTCAAAAAGATTACAGCCCAAGGATCTTGGGGGCCACGGCTAGAATCTGTTCTACGGCTTGCGATTTTGGCCCTACTCGAAGTGCCAGGCTCAACAATGCTGGATCTTTACGATTTTCTCACCGATGAAGACTACCGAAAGGCTCTACTTGACCGAGTTGCAGATAGATTTGTACATGACTTTTGGAAAAACACATTTGCTTCACTCTCAGACAATCACCGATCGACAATTGTCAGTCCGTTACTCAATAAAATTGAACCCTGGCTAACCTATCCTGAAGCCCGTCGTATGTTGGGACAGCCCAATAACACGATCGATCTAAACGAGATCATGGACTCAGGAAAAATTCTCTTGGTAAGAATTCCACAAGGTGTGTTGGGTGAGGATTTAAGCAACCTAGTTGGAGCGCTAGTGATGACAATGACACAGATGGCAGTAACGCATCGCGCATCTGTACCAATCCAAAACAGAAAGCTTGTTCATCTCTTAATCGACGAATTTCAAAATTTCACAACCAGCAGTCTAGAAACCCTACTGTCAATGGCCAGAAGTTTTGGTCTCTCTCTCATTTGCGCAAATCAGCACGATGCTCAGCTCCCACCCGAAACTGTTGCTTCACTTGATAATAACTGTGCTGTCCGTATTTCGTGCGCACTTGAGGGATTCAATCACTTGGCGATTTTAACAATCTTACAGGACTTTACAAAGCCTGAAATTATGGTGCGACCTCTATATCCACCATATCCAGGTAGTGATCAGACTGCCAAAGATGTCCAACTGCTTTCTCAGCTGAAATATAACCTGCCCGTAGCAGATGTTGATCGAATGATTGAAACAAAATGGAACCTTCGCAAACAGACCGTTACCGTTCCGTCTCGTGCCTTAGCAGCCACTGCAGATCGGTCTGAAACACCAATTGCTACAGTAGACCTGCCGGAGGCAATGATTCAGTATGGCATCTAAAAATCCAACTAAGAAAACTTCGAGAACAACACGGAGTACTGCGGCAGCGAGAAGTCCGTTACCCATGACGGAGCAAAGAGAAAAAGTATTGTTCATGGTCGCCTGCTACAGGTATGTCAGCACGCCGCAGATAGCAAAGCGGTTATTTAACGGCAAGACAAAGAACAGCCAAATGGCGGACACCATGAGAAAACTTTTTGACGCTGGATTTATCGAGCGATTTCCACAACCATCGACTTCTTCCAAGGCAAAGAACATGCCGCTTGTATCCGCCCTGACCAAAAAAGGAGCTGAATTTATTGCTGGGAGCAGAGGAGTCAATTTGAGCAAGCTACAGATTTATTCAGCATCAAGTCAACCAAAAGCCTCGTACTTTGAACACTTAATGAGGATCAACGATGTGCGAGTTATCTTTGAGTTGGCTTGTGAACAAAATAATCACGAAATCAAGTGGCTGGATGAACATACCATCCGTAAATATAAGATCTATGGAGAAGTGGAATTGTCATCTGCTCCCGGGACTCGCCAGAAGACGGCCAACATTCCAGATGGTTTTTTCTGCATCAAAACAGAGCATGGCTGGTTTAGTTTTTTCCTAGAAATCGATACGGGCACTGAAAAGATAGCTATCATCCAGAAGAAAGCAGAGGTCTATCTAGCGTACGAACAGACGAGTCATTATGCCGAGTATTATGGTGCAATGACGCAATTGGGAAAGACTGCACCGCTTTTTACGCTGTTGATAACAAGTGGCATGAAACGCCGAGATAATATTTTAGCAGCGTTAAGCAAAGCTTTTCTCATTCAGCCGTTTTTATGTGCAGCATATCCGAATTTACAACTGGACAGTGTGCTTTCACAGCCTATTTGGTATGCACCACATCTCAAAGAAGCTGTGCCACTCATAGCGACATAGCAATTGCTACTCATTTTGTGTTAGAAAGGAATGAAACATGTTGAATCCAGAAAAGTATTTAGAGGAAGTTGAGTTCGAGAAAGGCAATCACGAACCCCGTTGTCCATGTGTCCTGCTGCTTGATACGTCGGCCTCAATGGAAGGAGAAGCAATCGAGGCATTGAATGAAGGATACAAGCTTTTCTTGGACACACTCAAAGAAGATGACTTGGCTGCGTTACGCGTTGAACTCTGTGTCATTACCTTCGGTGGACATGTACATCCTTTGCAGGAGTTTACCACAGTTGATGAATCTAGCTTTATAAAGATGATGAGTGGTGGCCTCACACCAATGGGTGAGGCCATCCAACTTGGGATAACCAAGCTAGCAGAGCGCAAAAAACTGTACAGATCTATTGGGGTAAGACACTTTCGCCCTTGGATGTTTCTGATCACAGATGGTGAACCAACCGATGAATGGAAGAATGCGGCCGAATTGGTGCATCAACATACAAAAGGTAAGCATCTTTCCTTCTTCGCTGTTGGTGTTGATGATGCCAATATGGCCATTTTGAAAAACATTAGTGTTCGCCCACCAGTACAACTAAAAGGGCTGCAGTTCTCGGAAATGTTTGAATGGCTTTCCAGCAGCTTGGCTGCTGCTAGCCATTCAAATCCAGGCGATAAAGTCCAACTGCGGACTTTCGATAGCTGGGGAGCTGTTTCCCTGTAACCCCAAACATAGGAGATAGTATACCTCAGTGGGCAACATTGCATTAAGGTATACTGTCTCAGTCGCCGATTTGCATGATATAGCTCTTCAAAAGGCTAAGGTGTTGCTTATGAAATTTCTATTGGAAAACATGGGGTTCTTGTGGTCACGACAGACCCATCAAGAGATAGTTGATCAGCGTCGTTCACACAATCAAGATGAAGTACATTCTACTACTTCACCACCTAAATATGTGCAACCACCCCGTGTTGAATCAGCTTTGCCGGATCAAGCACCGCAACCGGAGTGGAACACTTCAGACTCTCAGCATGAGGTGGAAACTGAATTGGTTAGTCAAAAAACAAATAATCTTGAAACTGATCCTAAAGGGGAATCGAAACAGCATGCTAATACATCACCTGTAGAACAAATATCTCAACGACAACAGAAACCGTTGTGGAGGCAGATGAGAAATTCGTTCACCCAGTGGTCAAATTCTATTCATACCGGATTCAAGAGAAGTCTATATATTTGTTCCCAAAAGATGCGAAGACACGGTTTATTACCAGATGCCTTTGGAAAAGTCTGGAAGTGCGTCGGTGCGTCGGTAACTGGTACAAGCCACGTGAAAAAACAGATGCCATGCCAAGATGCATATCTGTTCAGAGAGTTGCCCTGTGGGGTGCTCACTATCGCCGTAGCAGATGGAGCAGGATCTGCTACTCTTTCTCAGCAGGGTTCACAATTGGTAGTCAAGAAAGCAGTAACGTATTTGTCCACGGCCATTCCACTCTACAAACCCAAATCACATGGCGCTTGGAATTACCTTGTATCACAAGCATTTGTACTCGCCTATGCGGAGCTTAGTCAACATGCTCTAAAACAAAGGCGACCTGTTAAGGACTTTGCAACAACTCTGCAGATCGTAGTGGCAACAGAACTTTGGACGGTGAGCGCAATTATCGGTGATGGTACCGCCGTCATGCTTGATACTGATAAATCGATTCATTCAATAATGATTCCACAAAGGGGTGAGTACGCAAGCGAGACCAATTTTGTGACTGGCAGTTCTTCAATAAACCAGATAGATATAAAGGTATGGAAATGTCCGGCTCAAGGCGTGGCTGTACTAACCGATGGGCTCATTCATCTCTCTATTAACGAACAAAACAACCAACCTACATTCAAATTTTTTATGCCGTTTTTTAAGTTCCTTGAAGCAACAAGGAATCAACAGCAAGCGGAAACTAACCTCGTACAGTTTCTAGAGTCAGATCAAGTTAATGGCAAGACTGATGATGACAAGACATTTGTTTTGGCAGTTCGCCAGTCTGCACCTCTTATTCAGGGGATGAACTCATGCGATACGAAACAGAAAGTGGAAGAAGAATCAAACTAGGCAGGTTCATCGGGAAAGGTGGCCAGGGTACGGTTTATCAAGTGGATAACGATCGTTCGAAAGCGATTAAGTTGTATACATTACCATCCACGAAGCTCGAGAACAAGATTAAGGATATGGCCTCTATACCAAAAGAGAAGCGACCGCTAGCGTCTCATGCAGCATGGCCATTGGAATCAGTCTATGAAACTTCTGGCTTTTGGTGGTGGAAAAAGTCTAGATTTGTAGGGTACACCATGCGATGCGTGACAAACGCACATCCGATCTTCCACTTTTACACCCCTCAAAAGCGCAAAGAGCGAAAATGGAACTTTAACTGGGGTCATATGCATTTGTTGGCGTATAACTTGGCGACAGTCTTTAAACAGTTTCATGATCATGACTTTGTAATAGGAGACGTGAATTGTAAAAACATTCTTGTCACATCTCAGTTGCTTCCGGTTATCATTGATGTTGATTCCATTCAACTCTCGCCTAAATATACAACTGATCTGGGTTTTGAAGAGTACACCCCGCCAGAGCTAGCAGGAAAATCGCTTAAGAATGTTGTACGCACTAAACATCATGATTTGTTTGGGCTGGGATATCTCACTTTTCAACTCCTAATGAACGGCTGTAGTCCTTTTGCGGGGGTTCCCAAGATTGATCTTAAGTGTGATTATGTAGACAAAAAGTGCAAAGAGCTAGGAATTTTTCCGTTCTATGATAATCCGTATGTTGGTCCGCCCAAAGGAATGCCAACAGTTGAGGTTTTCCATCCTCAGATTGCGTCAGGCTTCATCTCCTGCTTTATCATAGGACGCAAAAACCCTTTAGAGCGCCCCACTGCTGACCTATGGAGGAAGAAGGTCAGACAAGCAGAAAGTGTACTCACTAGATGTCGAAAGAATGCCAACCATGTGTATTCTCCACACTTGAGTAATTGCCCGTGGTGTAAGTAATAGATCTGTATCCTCCGCACCTTGCCAACTCAATATCATTTTGGTGTCCCCGCTTTAGCTGACACGAGCATTCAAGTGAGTTCCCAAGCTGATAGTGACTATATTCAGAGCACTACCAGTGCCCTGAACGTACTAACTATTTCAGAATGGGAGCAGTATGCAATTGCTCACCAAAAAACTCTTACGAATGGTTGATGGATATGAGATCTAGTTGGGTGATTTCAGTAATCTGTCGGAATCTCTTGACCTCCGGTAGCTTGACGATTACAAAGATCCAATCGACAAGTACTGGGTTGTTGGTATGACAATGCAAACATAGTCCTAGTTGAGAGATACCCACGTAGCACTTTTCTTCAGATCACCAGCCACATCACCACCACCTTGCTCGTACTCACCTGACCTCTTGGGCTGTGTAGTAAAGCAATTTACTCCACAATCAAAGAATGCAGGGCTTCCGCAAGGACTCTCCTGAACACTGTCGTGAGGAATAAGTCGGATTCTCAAGTAACAAGTAGCTGGAAGCACTTCCAGTTAGAAAGACTGTATGTCAAATGCACAAACTAAGGCTGGTAAGAACAGGTTTATTCTTCTTGAGAAAGAAGCGTTGCTTGGCTTGCTCATAAATGGACGAACAGCCATAGAGAAGTTTGGCACTCTACAGCCAATGCTCTTTTCAGAATTGAGCAACGGTGAAAGAATAATGTGTCCACTGAGACTGCCAGACGAATCAAGTGAACAGTACCAAAAGTTCAACACGCTTGGTAAGCAGATACGCTCACAGTGCGGTTCGATCGAAACTGCTGTAGCCATGCTTGAAATCTGGATAGTATACGGTAATGAAGCGCCAGATATCAAAAAGTACCGGCCAAGCCAACATCCGTGTCGCCGAGAGGCTATCGTACTTGTTGGGAGAAATGCTGATAAAACACGGTTAGTGATTGTGATTCAAACTTTTACTAGAGATGAACACAACGCACCAGTGTGGTCAAAACCCAAAACGGTAATCTCAGACTCCGGTGACGGGGGAATGGTAGCAGAGGGGCTCATAGACGCACTGTTCGATGACCAAACACCGAACTGATAGCACATCTGTAATACCATGAGATAACGGTATATTTCTTTGACAGTGGTAAGCGGGCCGCACGTAAGTGCGGCTCTCTTATTTCTCCGAGCAATCCATCCAGATGAAGTGCGCAGACAATAATGCTACACTACTCTGAATGTTACATACAACGATATTCGAAAGCACCAATACCAATGCGCCAACCTGCCGTCTTAAAACACTGGAGCGGGCAAAAGCTGCAGAAGTGCCTTGCTTTCGCCTCACCAAACGTGATATTGCCATCATCAACGCATGTTACGAGTACCGTGCGCTCACAACACCACAAATTCAAGAATTGATCTTCCAGCAACAAGAGAGAAGCGCCCAGGTCAAGTGCCAACAGCGTCTCAAGCTGCTGTTTCATCACGGTTACTTACACCGGGACGAGCAGCCAACAAAGTTAACCGAAGGTCGCCGCCCGCTCATCTACTTTCTTGACCGCAAAGGGGCACAACTACTGGCAGAGTGTCTGGGCATTAAGGTATCCGATCTAGACTGGAGTGCCAAAGATAACACTGCCGGTGCCGGTCATCTCTTTATTGATCATCTGCTCAAAACCAACGACGTGCGCATTGCCATCACAGTTGCTGCCCAAAAGCAGGGCGCATCCATTGAGCGTTGGATTGATGACAAAGCGTTGCGCCGCAGAAATACCAAAACCTATGTGACATTGCGTGGCAAGAAGCGAGATGAGCAACGTGTTGCACTGGTACCGGATGGCTACTTTCACCTCAAGCAACAACAACATCACAGTCACTACTTTATCGAGGCTGATATGTGTACCGTAGTTGGATTATCATCGAAATCGGGCCGAAGAGACTGGGCGAAGAAAATCCGTAGCTACTTGGCATATTTGGAGAGTGGGCAATTCCAGGAGCGTTACAAAGCACAGGCATTCCGAATGCTCACTGTAACTACTGGAGCGCGTAGACTTGCTAATCTCAAGAAAGTGACAGAAGAAGCTGGTGGAAAGTCTCGTTTTTGGTTTACAACTTTTGAGCAACTCTCATCAGAAACTGCGTTCACCCAGCCCATCTGGCAGATTGCCGGTAGAGAGGGCGAGCACAGTCTCATTTCCCATGATTGATTACCGATATCGGAATAGACCCGGGTTGCTCGATAAGCCCTTGCCCTTAGTTGACGTTAGGCCAAGAACAAATCCTGTCGTCAACCAACAAGATTCGGCATTTCTACGATTCGAATAGAGTTGCCGGCAACCCGGGTGGCGCGTATGCCCACGTTTACTATACATCAAAAATATGTAACGATTCACCGGCTAAATCTTCTTTAGCCTGGAGCTCTACCTATTGAACACACCTTACCACCTCATTATAGTAAAAAGCACACCTGCACCTTAACATTCCCAGTGAAAGAGTAGAGCACCAACAACATACAGCCAAGAGGCTTGAGCCATGCGCTCAAGTCTTTTTTGTATTTCAAGGAGAAAGCTCATGAAGACATGTGTTCAGATGCAAACGGCCATTGAAGCACTGGCGCAGAAGCATGGCGTTAATCTATCACAGCCCAGGAATATGCTTGTCCTCGATATGCCGCACTACATGCGCCTGTACATCGAGGTATTCGCACCCCGTCGTATTGTCGTTGCCCATTACTTTGAACTCAATGGAGACACAGTACCTGATCCTCGAATAGTTTTCTTCGTAACCGATGCCAACAAATGGGCACCAATCGGCATCACACAGAGTATCGGTGGCCCCTCCAGCTACGTGACGATGACAGAAGATGGACTTGGCATTGCCGCTTATGATACAGAAGGTCAAGCCGATCTTGCCGATCTTGCGGCTATTTGGGCCAAAAATCTAGTTGATCAAGATTGGCTAGAGCATGGGAACTGCGTTCGCTCATTCATAGCACCAAAGTCGGAACCCATTGCCCATTGGCCGAAGCCAGTCACAGAGACACCTGATATGGATACACTCGTAGAGTGGTTGCTCATGGATGGTGCCTGCGAGGCAACAGATGGTTGCCTGATCGAGCCAGATGGTGTCTGTCATCACGGCTATCCCTCGTGGCTGCTGCAACTGGAAATGATTTGATACCAGCAAAGGTGTATAGGTGCCAACCCACATGAGGACACGATTCGAACCGTCTTTATGTGGGTTTTTCATTGCTATTCCTGCCGGAGGAGAGTAGAATCAAGACAAGTATGCGGACAGCCGAACATTGTTTTTCCAGTCCAGACCGCAAAGAACAGCGTGTGCGTTGCTCTTGGGAAAGCTTTGTGTGGCAGTTGCTGAGTG
Organism: Caldilineaceae bacterium; assembly: GCA_965228585.1. GTDB lineage: Bacteria > Chloroflexota > Anaerolineae > Caldilineales > Caldilineaceae > JAHBVH01. The sequence goes on along the minus strand of CBDDHX010000009.1, from coordinate 320,294 downwards.
CGTTTCCCGTAGAGTTTGACCAAGGATACCCAACCCTGAGGGTGTATCTCCTCGCTGCTGCTCGGCAGCTGACCATAGATATTGGAGATGGGACAGTCAAGATCAGCTATGATCGCATGGCACAATATGGTGTTACGCCTCTGGCTGAGATAGCCTTTGATTCCACTGACGAAGGTGGCTGGACGCCGATAGAAGTAGAGTATGCTCCAGAGGTGTGGCACGCATTTACCAGAGAATTAGGCACAGCTCGCGAAGGGGTTGGCACAGAAGCCGGCTATTATAATTTCGATGAGTTTACAGCGTATGTGTTGCGGCTGATTCAGCCACAACTCTGGCTTGCGTACGGTGAAGTGACACTACTTTCTACAACACAAAATGATGATCCTGACTGGCTATGCTATCGACCTGAGCCTGATCAAGAAAGTCATCCGGTGACATGGTAGGCAAGACAAACACTTGAAATATAGGTGTACAATGTGTATGATGTAACTATGAAAAGAACTCAAGTTCTCTTTACACCAACACAAAAAGCGCAACTGATGCAGTATGCTGATGATCAACAGACGTCGTTCAGCAATGTGGTGCGTCAGGCTGTTGAACGATTTCTCACTGATTTACGCCCAAAGAAAAACACTGTTACTGCTTTGCTACAACGTGCTAAACATGCACCCAGGGGAGCGCCCAAAGATTTGAGTACAAACGATGATTACCTGCACTCTGTATGACGATCTACATTGATTCCGATGCATTTATCGGCATAGAGAGCGCTTCAGACAGCCTTCACAGCACTGCTGTGCAACTACTTGAACAATTGCAAGGGAATCCCTTCAGCCTGTATACATCTTGGGATGTGGTTGATGAAGTAGCAACGAAGCTTTCATACTACGTATCAAGAGAGCACAGCCTCTCATTTATCCAGTTTCTGGATGAGTACAACATCCACATCTTGTATCCCACCAAAGAACGCCACCGCAATGCAGTGGCTCTGTTCAGCCAGATCTCTAGCAAGCGCGTTTCAATGACTGATTGTATGAATATGACGCTGGTGACTGAACTTGAGCTAGATTGCATTTTCTCTTTCGACAAGATATATAAACGCCAAGGCTATAAAACACTAGAAGATGTTGTGGGGCAGGTGAGACATTAGTTGTCGTTTTTACAATAATTTGTTTAGCGTCAATAAACGAGGGTAACCGATCGGTGTGATTGCGAAGTATCAAAGATTGGTCAGGTCACGCAATGAACTCCTGCGTCCAGCTGCTTCTTCCCAGGCTTCCAGGAGCCAAGTTTCTTCCGCTTTATCCATCACTAAATTGTAGGCAACACCCTCAATGACCTTGAACTCTTCATCCACATCCGAACCACGGACAGTGCCTGAGCCAGTAGTGGCGTCATAATTAAAAATCCAGGTATCGCCATTGTCAGCCGTGAATGTTGACTGGAAGGGGTAGCCATTTTTTCTGCTCATTGAGTATGTACAGATCACTTTAGGGGATAGGGATAGTTGTTTATCATCGACACTTTACCACACTACAACCTTTTTCTATGAAGACGGTTTGTGATTGTTTTACATACGCTCATTAGTGATCAGCTGATCGTCCATTGAAATTCAGATAGTTACACCAGTAACAATTTTCCAAATAATGTCTCCCAACGCAGCTCCAACACTGCTTTACAAGCATTGAATTTCATCTCTGTCACAAAACTATTATTGTGCGACATAGACTAGATTTCTCTCTACCCTTTGAACTAGTAACGAGAAAACTAGCTATCGTTGAATTAGCGGCAACCAAATTCGTTGTTCTTTAAGCACTACGAAGCTGTATTCTAAACTTGTTGATGCGTTTCCACTTTGGTCGGTGCATACAAATTGTACGAAGTAAGTTGCACCTTGAGTTAGATTGTTCACACTCACGCTATGAGCTTGATAGTAAAGTGAGTTATCAATTGTTTGGCCATAGTCACCAGATTGGGTGCCATAGTTGACCGTGCAGTGCGCAAATTCGTCAGTGCTCCAAGTTAAAACTGTATCAGTAAATGTCGATTGCGCGCTTACACTATCAATGATAGGAGCAGTTATATCCTCCATTAGTGCTAGCGGAAACAGCAGCATACTATAGTAACTGCTGTTAGCAAACTGGGTTTCAACCGATGGGAGCATTTTAGCTAGAAGGGACTGTAGATTCTCTGGCACGGTTACCAAATGTTCATAGCTAACTGCATCTGCAAATTCAGACACGACCGGCAACACTAGCCCTTTGACTTGTGTTTGTAAACTGGATGGAATGATGGACAAGTGATACTGAAGCGTGGCGTTGGCATATTGGGTCACAAGACTTGGCTGAAGGGCTGCAATGTTACTCTCTAATCCAGGTGATGCTGTGATGCTGCTGCGCCACGTACTGTCCGCACCATCTACGATAATGTCGGATGTAGTTTCTGCTTTAACTTTGTAAAGCGAACGTGCCGTGACAGTTACGAGTAAGAGTACAACGAACGACATGGTCAACAGAGATCGCTGCATCAGGGCGTCTCCTTGTAAACTAATCCAATAGCGCAGTAGGTGGGGCCATCCCCAGGATAACCGAAACCAGTTCTGTAAATTGTCACGGTTGACAACACATTAGGGCGAAGTTGAATATCAGTCAAAAATCCATGTTTTACTTTCCAGCAGTTCTCACAACTGCTACCAGATTGCAGAACCAAATCATTGAGTTTGCAACTCGTTTCCTCTGCAAAATTATATCCTGCGAAATCCCAAGAGCGCTCATAGACAGCAAGTGAACCTGGTACCTTCAATGTGAATGAGTCAGATTCCCTATGCGTATTCTCCCCATCTGTTATGATCAGTAGACTATCTGCATTCGGATAACGGAAGTCATAATAATCGACGATAAAGGTTTCAACTCCTAACACACTCAGCGTATTACTGATGACATCGGATAAATTGTTGCGAGTTAACTTATCTGATTCATAAGTGGGCCAACTGACGATATGAACAGCCGGTGTATCTTTGAGATAGTAAGCTACGATCCAGCCATCCTTGTGAATGTAGGCATGGGGATCTACTTCCTCTTCATCATAAGGAATGCCAACATAAGCTGGAGCTTTCATGGAGCCAATGATGTAATTATCAGTCACACGTTCAACACCTCGAAATAGCGGTCTTACTGAGGGAATGCTAATAGAACGACCTGCATTGGAGTAAGCAGCGATTCCTGCTTGTTCTGAGAGAAAATCAGTACCGGCGCGAGATTCACTACCTGCCTGCGCAACGCTGTAGAAAGCTGGAACGGTTAGTGATAGTGAATTATCATTTACAGTCACATCCACCGAAAATTGTTGTAATCCAACATATACCGCCGACACCGTAAAAAGTGCGACGAGTATAACAACTGCAATGAATAAAACATTCTTCAATTTCATAGACACACTCCAGAGTAAGAGCACATACCACCTATACAAACAGATGTGCCACCGAGTCTACATAAGTCTGCATTGGAAGGTATTTGAAAGTAGGCTAAACCATCAATCGATAGTCTAACTGCCTAGATCTTTCTTACCCAGTTAGGAGAATAGTAGGTTTCGGGTGCAGAAATGATCTATGTCAAATTGTACGGGAAAACACCTATAGTTTGTATCCTGCAATTGGCCTATCTTTAACAAAAACAGCCTCTGATGTTACTCAGAGGCTGTGAACTTAGAATGCAAAAGCTTAGCTACATACCGTTTAGAGGTTACGTACCAGAAGAAACCGATCATTATACAAAACGGGATGCTGTATATCGATTGCAGTCAGAAGGGATCTGTTTCTTCTAAATCATCCACTGTTAGTCCATCACTCTCATACAGCACCTGCTCCTCTTTCTCGAAATTGAAGACACGATGCAAGAGTTCACCATTCTCCCCTACCGCAAAACCAGTGCGGCCAATCAGAAATCCAGCCAATCCCATGTACGTCCAGAGTTCTATACAGGCTTGTTCTACATTGCATTGTGCCTGAAAGTACCCACCATCTACATAATACACTTTGCCTATTTCCAGATTTCTCATGCTGTTTTCCCTCTAGCCTCCTCTGGTGCAGTCCGTGGCCTGTGGGTACGACTATACTCCTGTGTCTCCGCTTGGCCTGCAAAACGAAAGCCCTGGCCCGCAACTTGATCTTCGGCAGATCGCACCCGCAGTGGCGCATCATCACCTGTGTATAGGTAGGCTGGTCGTACTGTCTCGGCTGGCGTAGGACTGGGGAGTGATGGTGGTCGCACGTACCAATCATCAATGTCTGGCGTTTGAGCAATGGTAACAGCTGCTTCGGGATCTCCCAACTCTTGGGTGAGCTGCTCAATCAGCGAGGTGGCATCCTGTTCAGCCTGCGCAAACGCAGTGGCACTGCCACACTCTTCACGCTCTTCATCTACCCAGCCACCTTCGGTGTAGCGGTCGGCGGAAAGGTATGGAGGTGCTGGATCATACTCCACCGGTTCACTAGCCTCTTCCACCTCAAACTCTTGGTCAAGGGCGTCATTTAGTACTTTTTGTACTTGGGCTGATTCGGCCAACCTTCGGTCTACCCAGCGAAAACGCTTCAGTGGCACAATGCCATATTCGGGTACAAATGCCTGCCCATACGTCACAATCACACCCATACGAGACTGGGTATTGCCCTGTACCCACACAATGTACTTGGGCTCTATCTCTGCCCTGACAGTAATGGCACCATCAGGCAGAATTGGTTCATAGGTTGGCCCAGGGTCTGAACCGGTACCGCGTGGCGGGTCACTCAAATCGGCATTCTCGGCCATCCACAGCAGTGCTCTGACGATCAACGCTCCGTGCATAGCATCTTTGGGCACAAGAATTTCAACCTCTTCTTCCTTCTGGTGTGCCCGTGCCAAGCGACGCATCTCGGTGCTGACCACATTGAATCTATCCTGTAACTCTCGCCACAACCAAACCCGAAAGAGCTGGAGGGCTTCCTCTTCTGACTTTTCGCATTCTGACAGCGCAAATTGATTCTGCAAGGCAGATAGTCGGCGATACTCATCACCCACTCGTGTCCAAGTACGATGGCGGTAGCCAATGCCGGTTGACTCTGTGTACTCGAGTTTGATCACACATCAGTTATGTATCACAGCCGGCAGCGCCGTCAAGCCCCCAAATTTCTGCAAAATTTGGAGGCGTTACCCCACTTGGGAACTCCTTTTTTAGCCCTATCCGCTTCTCTGCACTATCTCACCGGAACGCCATCGATTGACAGTACTGCCTTGGGCTGTGATCGGGAGGGGGCCATAAGTTCAGATAACTGGACTTCGTTTCTCTTCTGTTTCATGTCTCAAGGAAGGACAACACGTCTATGTACGCGCAAATGATGATCATCGGCAATGTGGGGAATGAACCGGAAATGCGCTATACCCCCAGCGGTACTCCGGTTTGTAACTTCAATGTCGCAGTCAATCGTAGTTGGCGCAATGCTGACGGCGAGCAACAGCACAAGACGACTTGGTATCGGATTCAGTCCTGGCAACGACAGGCCGAGATCTGTGCTGAGTACGTCAAGAAAGGTGACCGTGTCTTGGTAGTGAGTGAGAACATTGAAGCCAATACATGGATTGACCGTGACAGCAACGCCCAAGGCAACATCCAGTTGGTACCTCGCCTGGTGCGTTTCTTGACACCCAAGAGCGAGCATCCTGGTGATATTGCTGCGGATGATACAGCCACAACCACAGCTGATGACACTCCCTTCTAATAGGTGAGCCACTGTAGTCAAAGCCTCTGGCCTCGGTGGTCAGAGGCTTGTATCTCTGGGAGGATCCATATGCAAAAGAACATCATGCAGCGCCAATGTGCTGCCATTGAGCAAGCTCTAACTACGCTGACAGAACCTGGCCAAGTGGTCGAGGTGCGGATTATTGGTGTAGATGGTCGAAAAGGCCGAGTGGACAGTGGGTATTTTAATAACTTTGCGCAGCTAGCGAAGCTAGTAACAGGATATAACGGTCGGGCTGAAGGCATCTATATCACGCTCAACCCAGTGAACTCGGCACTGCTGGCTAGAGCAGCCAACCGCATAAAGACGTGGTCAACGCTCACCACAGCTGACACTGACATCCCCTATCACCGTTGGTTGCCAATCGACATCGATCCGGTTAGACCTGTCGGTATTTCATCGACGGACGATGAACACGGGTTAGCACTACAGAAGGCGGACGATATACAGCGCTGGTTGGCAGGTTGTGGTTGGCCACGGCCACTTTTTGCTGATAGCGGCAACGGTGCCCATCTGCTCTATCGCATTGATTTGGACAATTGCATCCAGGCCACCACCTTATTACAGCACTGCCTGCAATCGATTGCTCATCAGTTTGATGATCAGCTGGTGAAGGTGGATGCGGGCAACTATAACGCAGCCCGCATTTGGAAACTCTACTACACCATGACCGCCAAAGGGGACTCAACACAAGAGCGACCGCATCGCTGGTCGCAGATCATCTCGGCGGAAACACCGCTGACACCCGTCACAACTGACCAACTAGAAGCACTTGCCCGACAGGCTCCAGCGACACCGCCACTGCAAGCTTCAACCAACCAGCGCCACTTTGATGTTGATGCTTGGCTAGCGAGACACGGCCTCAGCGCCACCAAGAGTGCCTGGAAAGATGGGTGGCGGTGGCGACTCAACACCTGCCCGTTTAGTGACGCCCACACGGATGGAGCGTACATCATCCAGTTTGCCAACGGCGCAATTAGCGCCGGTTGTCACCATAACTCGTGCCGAGGTAAGCGTTGGCGAGATTTACGAGCGCTCTATGAACAGGCTGGAAGTGAACCAGCCCAAGACGGAGAGTTTAAGCTGCGCCAGTTAATCAGAAGTGAAGTTTCCCTGCTCCATCAAGAGTTCTTAACTGCGCTCAGAAGCGAGTTGCAGAGCACGTTCCCCTCTCTTCCACCGACATAGCAGCACAGCGTCCTATCTCAAGCATTTTTGTACTCAAACAACAACAACCGTTTCCGGCCCTTGGTCACTGTACCAGGGCTTTTTATTTTTATGGAGGATTGTTCGCCATGCAACAGCAGACATTATTTACTCAACCACTCGTGGTAGCACCACAAATGCCAATTACACCCGAACTGGCCGTCAATAACGCCACCCGGATCAATCAGACATCAGGCAATTTTGAGTACTACACGCCAGGTGAGATTGTGGCCGCCGCCCGTTGCGTCATGGGCCGGATTGACCTCGATCCCGCCTCATCAGCCGTTGCCAACCAGACAGTACAGGCAGCTCACTACTACACGATTGAAGATGATGGGCTTTCACAGCATTGGTACGGCACGGTCTGGATGAACCATCCCTTCTCACGCGCTAACAATCCGAAGTGGATCGAGAAACTACGGACTGACTATGAGCTCGGCGATGTCGAGCAGGCGTGCTGTATCTGCTTTGCCGCCACGTCCGAAAACTGGTTTCAGCCGCTCTACGACTATGCCATGTGCTTTCTGTCCCCCAGAACCAACTACTACCTCCCCGATGGCACGCTCAAACCAGATGTGACCAAAGGTTCTGTGGTCACCTACCTGGGGACAAATATCTACGGTTTTATCCAAGTGTTCAAATCATTTGGTCGTATTATGTTGCCGGAGTGGCGGGTGACGGTCAGCCCAGAATCCGGCTGGTATGCAGGAGGTGTGCCATGAGTCTCGCTTTCGATGGCTATCCATACATCAACAACATGCAAACTACCGTGCAAGCACTGGGCTTGGCTGTGTATGAAGACAAAGTCTACTACATCAGTGCCGCGGGGCCGGGAACGTCGTGTAAATCAGTCTGGTCAAGCTTGGTGGCTCCCAAGCACACCATAGACTGTCGTCCCTGGGGGTATGACTTATCCGGTGCAGGCAATCTGAAGACGATCTACCAAAGCCTGCCCAACTCCAACTACCAACACATGGTAAGCCTGTATCGTCTGCCCCGCTTTCTGATTGCTGCTGATCCCAAGGGTGCAATCTACTATGATGAACTAGAAATTGACCATCTGCAGGAGCGTGAGCGTTTATTGCAAACTCACTTACCAGAGATAATCAATCGCTTCGTCCACTACCTGAGCAACTACACCAACGTGCCGGTAGTACCGCAGTGGGGTGAAGCCCTCTGGCAATCTGGCTTAGCTGCCGGTGGCATCGAACCGCTCGAAAGTTACGGTGACTGCATCGGTGCTTGGCTGATCGATCCAGAGTACGACTGGTTGCAAACCGTCCAACACCTCTTAGTAGCCAAGACAATTGAATTTCCCCATTCATCTACAGAGAGCGAAGGAGACAAACAATGTTAGTCCAATCTGCGCTATTTCATGATCCGGAACTACTGGAACTCAATGCCAGCCATCTTCTGCATACTGTGGCCGGTCTGCCCCTCAATGAGGCGCGTCAGTTGCTCAAGCGGATGGGCAGCATTCACAAGTTGGCGCAGGCGCATGAATCTGTCTTGACGCAGCTTCCCGGCATTGGCCACAAACGTGCTGCCAAGATCAAGGCGATGACGCAGTGGGCACTGTTGCTGCGGGAGGCTGAACTTGCCCAGATCACATCGATTCGCTCACCGGCTGAGATGGCCAATATGCTGATGTTGGAGATGAGTTTGCTGGAAAAGGAGGAGTTGCGAGTCGTCGTCTTGGACACCAAGAACGTGGTCAAGACCATCGACACTGTCTACAAAGGTTCCGTGAATACAGCCGTGGTGCGGATTGCGGAGGTGTTCCGCTCTGCCATCATGTACAACGGGGTGAGTATCATTCTTGTTCACAATCACCCCACGGGTGACCCGACGCCAAGCCCTGAAGATGTACGAGTAACCGAGCTCATTTACGAAACTGGACGCTGTCTGGATATCGATGTGCTCGATCATCTGGTAATTGGTGGCAACCGGTTCGTGAGCCTCAAGGAAAGGGGCTTGGGCTTCAAGTAACAGGAGATAAACATGAACCAGTTGTCGTTTGCAGATTTAGAAGGATTACCACCATTTGTCGGCAGATACTTCGTCACAAAGCCACTGCCAGGTACCCGTGCCTGCAAGGATGAACAAGAGATCCGTCAGTGGCAGCAGTGGCAATCACATGTGTCCCAGATGTTGGTGCAGGATGGCTGGGTGCTCGATAGAGTGTGGGATGAGGGGCAGTGGCGGTGGGGAATGCGCCATCTGCATACAGCACTTGCCACGTTGCCACTGTCTGCCCTCCATGATGCCATCGACCAGGCGCTATGGTTAGCAACCTTCTATGAACTTCTGCCAACCCAAGAATTGAAACAGATCGCGGCTTTGCATCCGGAGTGGCTATCTGCTCTGCCATCATTCTTTCACCGCTATCAGTACGAGCCAGCGACAGCCAAACGCTGGCAAGACGAATATACTTCCAGAGTCATGATTCAGTCCTAATTTACCCACTAAGGAGCAATCTCATGCGTATTGCAGCAGCAGAAAAGATGGGGTACTACCCCACTCCCCCCATCAGCTTGGGAGTAATTACCCAACTCTTGCGGCCCGCCACCAAAGGCGGGTCGTTTCGTTTTCTAGATCCGTGTGCTGGTCAGGGCGAAGCTCTCAGCCAAGTGGCGGCAGCGATGCAGAGTCACGGCGTACAGGTGCAGACCTATGCTGTGGAACTCTCTGATACTCGTGCTCCCCTGGCCGCTGACGTGCTCGATCAGTGTATCTGTGCAGACTGGGCAGACATTACCTGTTCGCACAAAAGCATCAGCCTCCTTTGGCTGAATCCACCCTATGACGATGAAGTTGGCGAGAAAGAAACTCGCAAACGCCGCCTGGAGTATATCTTCCTACAGAACACGCTCAAGGTCTTGCAGACCGGCGGGCTGTTGGTCTACACCGTGCCGCTCAAGCTCCTCCAGTTGAAGAATGTCGCCAAGTTTCTGGCCGGCTACTTTGAAGGGCTGCGCATCTACAGACTGCCTGGTGGCGAGTTCGAGCACTTTGGACAGGTGGTACTCTTTGGCTATCGCAAACCATCCGGTTCTCTGGATGAAGGGGAGCTAGCTAAGTTAGTGCAACAGGCGCAAGGCGAAGAGCTGCAGGAACTAGATGCAACCTGTGCGCCACTGCTTGTGCCAACAGCCACGCTGCCAGATGCCAAGTTTTTCATTCGCAAAATTAGTCTTTCTCCGAGTGAAGTTGTGGATGTAGTGAACACCCATGGTGCGCATGGTTCCCGCCACTGGACAGACATGCTCCGGCTGGTCAACAATGGAGTGTTTACGCCGGTGGTGCCACTACGTACCGGTCATGTGGGCAGTCTGATTTCGTCGGGACAGATGGGAACGGTACAGGTGGATGATGTGTTGGCGAAGGGTCGGTCAGTGAAGATCACTGAGTACTTGGATGACAAAGGAAATGTGGTCAAGGAAGAGTCAACGGACGTGGCTAGAGAACGGGAACGTTTTGAAACTCGTGTCTTCACCCTGGCGCAAGATGGTGAGTTCACTGAGTTGGCGACAGTGAATGAGTTACAAAACTTTCTGGAAGGCAACGCGGGTTCGATTGCTGAGGTGATGGCAGAGCAGTACCAGCCGATGTACACCAAGCCGACAGTAGATGAGTGGAACAAGCTTGCTCCCCTACTCAAAGGTAAGTCACTGCCAGGCCGCAAAACTTCTGGACTGCTACCGGCCCAGAAACATGTGGCCATTGCCGCCAGTCGCTCTGTGCAAGAGCAAGGTTGGGTGGATATCATCGCTGAGATGGGGTGTGGCAAAACGGCCATGTCCCTGGCCACATTGGAGCTAATCCCTGGTGCCTATCCTGCTGTGGTGCTCTCCCCTGGGCACATTGTCCAGAAGTGGGCACGGGAAGTGGAAGAAGTGATTCCTGGTGCCAGAGGAGTTGTGATTGACTCACTGCAGGAACTGGTCGAGTTTGCGCAGTCGTACACCTCTGGCGAGAAAGTAGTGGTAGTGCTTTCAAAAGAGCGGGCCAAGCTGGGCAGCGGTTGGGAACATGCCACCGTTACCAGAAGAAAACGCTTCCGCAAAACGAACCAAGAGACCGGTGCAGTTTCGTATGTCACACATACCGTGCACTGCTGCCCCGCCTGTGGTGCGATTGTTACCGATGAAGAAGGCTTGGCACTGGTCAAGCTGCCCAAGAAGCGTCTTTACTGCCGCTCAAAGGTAATGCGGTGGGTCGGTGATCCACATGATAAGACCAAAGGGGAACTCAAAGAAGTGCGTTGTGGTTCTCCCCTCTTCCAGAAGACTGGTTTGCGTCGCTGGCCGCTTTCGCATTACATGCGTACCAAGCTGAAAGGCTTTTTCAAAGTCTTGATTGCCGATGAATTCCATTTGTTTAAGGGAAAATCAACTGACCAATCTGGCTCGTATCATGATTTGGTGATGGCAACCAACTACACCATCAACCTGACCGGAACTCTCTTTGGTGGTAAGAGCACCGATCTCTTCTGGCTGCGCTACCGGATTGATTCTGGGGTGCGTCGGGACTTTGATTTCCACGATGAGATTCGTTGGGCGGAGATGTATGGCCGCTTGGAGCGCACCGTTAAAACGGAGGAAGTCGAAGATGGTGTCTATTCTGGTCGGCGACGGTGGGTCAGCCAGGCCAAAGAGATTCCTGGCATCTCTCCAGCTATATTTGCCCGCCTGCTCAAGAGTTGCATCTTCATGCGCATCACTGATTTGGGTTTCAAGTTGCCACCGTATAATGAGCAGATCATTCACATCCCGATGGATGAGACGCAGGCTGAGCAGTACCAAGCGCTCAATGACGTTTTAATGGGCTATATTGCGACATCCTGGGAGAGTTCCAGCTATGACCGCGCCGTGTCGCAGAAGTTGTTGGGCGTTTGGCTGCAAAATTGTCTGGGACGGGTGAACTCTGGTTTTCGGCCTGAAACGGTTATGTATTCCGTCAATAAACAGCTCAAGCTACCGGTGCCGGTGCGTGACACCGAGCTATCCAAGTTGGCCGGTTTCGACGAAATAACAGATCCGCCGACCGTTGGTGAGTTCCTGGAGCAGGTGTCGCTTGATTCACTCAAGGAAGATGACATTATTCTCTCGCCTGATACCTACGGTGAGTATGCGCTTCATCTGGCACCGGTTGTGCCGGACGGTGCCCTGCTGCCCAAGGAACAGTGGTTGGTTGACTACTGTCTACATGAGCAGCGGGAAGACCGAAAGGGGTTGGTCTATGTGCGCCAGACGGGAACTCGCGATATCCAGCCACGATTGCAATCGATTCTGGAAGAGGTGGGATTGCGGGCGGTGATTCTACCAGATAGCGTTTCACCCAAGAAGCGTGAACAGTGGATTCGGGATCGGGCCGATGAGATCGATGTGCTGATCACAAACCCCCGCAAAGTAGAAACTGGCCTAGACCTGGTGATGTTCAGCACCGCCATTTTCTACGAAATTGAGTACTCATTGTTCACGATCTGGCAGGCCATGCGCCGGGTGTGGCGCTTGGGGCAAACGAAACCCGTAAAGGTGCTCTTCCCTGTCTACTCTGATTCAATGGAGAGTGCCGCCCTGGCACTGATGGGACAGAAAATGCAAGCAGCACTGCTGCTCTACGGTGACAATGCGGCCTCTGCGATCACCGACGAAGTCGGTGGTAGTGGTGATTTTACCGCCGAGCTTACGGCCAAGATTTTGGATGGTGAAGAACTCAGTAGCGATGGCATCACTGGTCTGCTAAAGCACACCATTCCCGATGATGACGATATGCCAGTTTGGGAAACACCGGATGAAGAAGAGGAAGCAGGATTCAGTGAGGCCAAGACGTACACCGATTTTGTCAAAACGTGGAATTCTTGGGCAGCGTTACAAGGCAACTATGTTGAGCGGTGTTTGGAGCGAGCGGCCAAGCAACGGCGACGCAAGAAGGAGCCGGAAGGGCAATTGGGGTTGTTTGGGGAGGAGGTAGATAAAGAACGTAGCCAAGAATTGCAAATGATGTTGTTTTGAAATGATGGTGCAGCAATCTAGTCAAAGTTAAGATTGCTGCACCATCAGTAACAAGTCAGTGAAAAGTTTGTGATTGTAAAAGCAGAAATATCTTTCTCAATGCAGAACCCTAAGCTTACACAATCTGTTTTCAAACAGCAGAAATGAGTAAGGAAGCATCGAATATCTGTGTCATTCTTATCTCTGCACCTTGCCCCTGAAAGTGTTGCAGGAAGTGCACGACCGTTCCCTGAAATGATTTTGTAGAAACTGTGGAGTAATTGTGGAGTACGAACCGATCAAAGCACTTTACAATAGAAGAAGAACATAATTCGAGAAAAGTATGTCCTCTACGAACAACTAAATCTACACCTTGAATCACTTTCGGCACCAGTAAAACGTGCAAAGTCTAAATAATTTCATTAGAACGCTTCACAAACCAGCTGCTACTCTAGCAAACAGTGAATCCACACGAAATCTCTCACTGTACTAATGCGAGGGCTCATTCTACACAAATTTTTGCAAGCATAGCTACCCTCGTACCTCTTGCCATTTCTTCTTTGCACCTCGGCTACGAATTACTGTTCAAGCCGTTATTTGTTTTTTTGCATATTTTTAGCTAAACAAAAGGCTCTTTCGCCAGAACAATTTTGATCAACCGCACGATTCCCACTGGAGGCTCTATGTTTTCGCATAATCAGCTTCACAAGGTGCTAAGCCTACTTTTAGCTGTTACTCTGCTATTAAATACCAGCGCCCCCGCAGCTTATACCCAAGATGATGCAACTCAATCGGACACAAATATTTACCTGCCATCCATTAACAACGGGAGCCCATCACCTGAGTCGAAAATTGTAGAAGGGGAACCGAAACCATTTCCGGCTCTGGCGAGTACGCTTGTATCTCCAACAACCGAAGTACAGCTTCATCACAGTGCACCTAGTACCCCTTGGGCAGCTTTCGCCGGTGCTAGTGTCAATGCACTGTTTGGGAATTTTGTACAGCAAACACTTGACCTTCGTGTCATGGGTCGCGGATTAGGGGTCGCACTTGTGCGCACCTATAATTCGGCAGACATAACCGACGGGCCGTTGGGAAAGGGCTGGACCCACTCCTACAATATGACGCTCGTCATGGAATCGACTACATCTATTCTGGTGCGTATGGAGGATGGCCGGCTCGATCGTTACACGCTGGTAAACAATGTCTGGCTCCCGCCCACTGGTGTTTTCAATTCGTTGGTAGACAACGGTGATGGCACCTTTGCGCTCATCTTGAAAAATCAGAACCGTTACCTTTTTGACGCTGAAGGGCGCTTGCACAATATCAGTGATCGCAACGGCAATCAAATTACCCTAACCTATACAACTGGCACCCTTGCCAAAATTACGGACTCAGTTGGGCGTGACTTTCTGTTACAGTATGATAGCAATCATCGTCTGGAGACGATAACCGATCCATTAGCACGTACAGTTACGTTTGCCTACGATAGCAACGGGAATCTGGCCAGTGTGACCGACCTGCGCGGTCAGGTCACCACTTATGCTTATGACTCAAGCCACCGATTAATTACCACTACTGATGCGAACAATCATGCGCAGGTCAGCATAGTGTATGACGGACAAGGTCGAGTCGCCAGGAGCCAGGATGCGGCAGACTTCACCACAACGTACAGCTATGATTTTGCCAACGGTCGCACCACCGTTACCGATCCCCGGAATCACACCACCCAATATGCATTTGATAGTCACTACCGCTTCATCGGGATACAGGATGCACTCGATCAGACCACTGTACTGACCTATGACAACAGCCACAACGTGACAAGCGTCACAGATAAGCGTGGTCATACCACCGAGACCACACACGACGGACATGGCAACGTCACGAGCATTACCGATGCCCAAGGGAATCGCGTCACCGTCACCTATGATGCACAGCATAATCCGCTGACCATAACCAACCAACGTGGCTATGTTACAACATTGACTTATGATACCAACGGCAATCTACTCAGCATTACGGATGCCCGCGGCGGTGTGACGAGCTTTTTCTATGATGCCACTGGCCAGGTGACGAATGTTACTGACGCTGAAGGACGCAGCACGCCAGTCACTTATGACGCTGATGGCAATATCCAGCAGATCACCGATGCACTCAACCATGTCACCAACTTCAACCATGATCTGGTTGGGCGGATTACTGGTGTGACCGATCCACGCACGGCCACAACGCAGTTGGCTTATGACGCCACTGACAACCCAACCCAGGTGGTTGACGCGCTGGGCAAGATCAGCACCCTCACCTATGATGCAGTCGGCAATCGGGAGAGCGCCACCGATGCGGAAGGACAGACCACCACCTTTGCCTATGATGGCCGCAATCTGCTGATCTCCATCACCGATGCCAACGGTAACCTGACACGCTTTGAATACGATGCCAATGGCAATCGCACTCGGGTGATCGATGCCAATGGCAATGCCACCGTCACGACCTATGATCCACTCGACCGTCCGATCCAGATTACCGATGCGCTCGGTAATGGTATGCAGTACAGCTACGATGCCAATGGCAATCGGACAGCAGTAACCGATCCCGCCGGCAGCACCATCACCACTGGCTACGATGAACTCAACCGCCCCGTCCGCACCGAGGACAGCCTGGGCCGCACTACACTCATGGGCTATGACGCGGCTGGCAATCGTATCACGGTCACTGACCCGTTGGGGCGCACAACTAACTACGGCTACGATGAACTGAATCGGCTCACTAGTGTAACCGATGCGTTGGGCAACACCGTGCGCTATGAGTACGACATGGTGGGCAATCGCTCCGCGGTGGTCAATGCCCGTGGCCAGCGCACGACCTATGGCTATGATGCCCTCAACCGGCTAATTAGCGAGAGTGATCCATTGGGTAACACAGTCAGCTATACCTATGATGCTAACGGCAACCGCACTGTCGTGACCGACGCCAATAACAACACGACCACCTGGCACTACGATGAACTCAATCGCATCGCGCAGATCGATTACCCCACCGTCGGCGGGACACCGGCCAACGCCATCACCTTTGGCTACGATGCCGTGGGCAATCGTGTCACCATGATCGACACCACCGGCACGACCCACTACACCTACGATGGCCTCAACCGCTTGACCGGCCTGACCAATCCGGAGAATCAGGCGGTGCACTATGCCTACGACGCGGCGGGCAACCGCACGCGCATCACCTATCCCGATGGCAGCAAGATTGACTATCGCTATGATGCTGCCAACCGCTTACAAGCCGTTATCGATGGATTGGGCGAGACACGCTATGTGTACAATGCCCGTGGTCAACGCACGGCCACCCACTTTGCCAACGGAGTCACCACCCGCTACTACTATGACGCCATTGGCCAGGTCCTCGATATCCTGACCACTAGCCCCACCGCGGGCAATCTGCTCTCCATTAGCTATACCTATGACGATGCGGGCAACCGCACCCAGATGGTTGACAACGAAGGGATCACCCGCTATCAATATGACGACCTCAACCGGCTGACCGAAGCAATCTACCCCGATGAGAGCTTCCAACAATTCAGCTATGACGCTGCGGGCAACCGGCTGAGCATGGTCGAAGCCAACGGTACCACCACCTACAGCTATGACAACGCCGACCGGCTGCAACAACTGACTCAACCCGACGGCAGCAGCGTCACCTTTACCTGGGATGCCAACGGCAACATGACGGGGCGCAGTGACGGCACCACCTACACCTGGGACGCGGCCAACCGCCTCACCCGCGTCGATAACGCCAACGGCACCACCCAATTCGCCTACGACGGCGATGGACGCCGCACGGGCAAGATCGTCAACGGCGTGACCACGACCTATCTATGGGATACCGTGGCTGAGTTGCCTGTGATCTTGAACGAGCGAGTGGGGGATGTGGAGACGAAGTATGGGTATGGGGATGAGTTATTGTCAATGATAGAAATGGATAGAAATTTTTTCTATTATCATGCAGACGTGATTGGTAGCATTCGACAGTTAAGCAATGCAGATTCCCACAAAAGTACAAGCTACAGCTATAAGGTATCAGGTGAGAGCCGAGGTAGTTCTGGTCGGCTAGTGAATTCATTTCAGTTTACCGGGCAATATTTAGACTATGAGACTAACCTATACTACCTGCGTGCACGTTACTACGATCCTCAACTTGGATTGTTTATGTCAGCTGATCCAGCCGCTGGGAAACTGGAACGTCCATTGTCACAAAACAACTACATATATGCAGAAGGCTCTCCTGTTAACTATACTGATCCTACTGGTTATGGAATACTGGACGTTACTCTTAGTTGTTTGACTCCTTATGGTTGGATGTGGGGGCTTGTACAATTTTATGGCCGAGATGGAATGGATAAAATAGAACCTGGTATCGGATTACTGATAGAAGGAGTTAAAAATTCTTTTCTTGGTTGTGGTTATGCAGTCACAACTTCTACCCAAGAATTTAAAGATGATCCGCAGGGCTTTCGGAATTTGGAACCTGAACGAAAAACCTTGGATCAGGCATTCAGTAGATTTCAGCAAGATTTGGTAAAGATGAATAAGTTTACAAAAGAGTATGTAGACCCCTGGTTAAACCATATAAATCATCAATATGACTTGCTTCACATGTGTACGCCGATTGCACGTCGCACGGGATGGTGTGGGAATGACAAAAAACCTATCACTACTGAGACAGTAGAGTATGTGGCTTATGCTTACATCAAATTAGATAATGAAACTCCATCAAGTAACCGAATCTCACCGAATTTCAATTCACTAGCTTATCAACGCAGTCTAGAAAGCAGCAATTTGGGATTGACAGACATACCTTCATTTGGCCCCGTCAAGGATCTCGGCCACTCCCCCAATCGCCCGACGCCTACCGAGAACCCGGGCGCGCACAACTGGAAGGTCACCGTGGGCAACGCACCGCAGATCTGCGTGCAGGAACAGGGCGATGCCGACGGCCATGCGATTGTGGGCTATCAGTTTGCGATCACCGGTGCGCAGAATCATGACAGTCCCATTGTAACTAGCCGCTGTTACACGCCTCCCCACCTCGGCTACTACAGCTTTGCCTGGCGCGGACGTGTGCAAGACGCCAGCGGCCAGTGGAGCGATTGGAGCGAGGAGTGGCACTATTCGGTGGAGAATCCCGAGGTGAACATTACCTATATCACCTTTGAGGAAGATCAAACCGAGCCAGAATTTGTCTTTATCAACAGTTGCACCGAAGGCAACGCCGGCGTTAACATCTCGCTCAGCGTCATGGCCAACACGGCCAACGATGGCTCCAGCCGCGGCGACTGGGAGATCATCAAACAACTCGGTGTACCTTGTTTCAACAACATTGATCGCCCCCGTTGGGATACACGACGCTTCAAGGATGGCCCCCATTTAATTCGTGTCGAAGCACGACGGGCCGAGGAGGTTGGCGAACGGATTGTTGATGTGGCTGAGGCGGTCTACAACCTGCCCCATCGCAAGCCACATGATCCCCGGCTCCTATCACCCTCGACCGGGCAACAACGTGATACCTTCCTGGGTAACCGTGCGGTCAATTTCCGCTGGGAAAATGCCGACCGTACCGAGTACTATGTCTTCTATCTGAGTCTCAGCCATCCCGCTGTGGGTGACGATCCCGATCCACTGTTACGTATTCAACTGCCTCCCGAGCAGACTTCTTACACTCACACCTTTGACCAAGTCTATGATAAGGTTTACTGGGGCGTGCGCGCCTACAACAGCTTGGGCTATGGTGGGTCGGATAACAGCTATTCAATCGGGTTAGATGAAACACCTCCCTCTGCTCTCGTCGAGGATTTACCCGCTACTAGCGATACCTCCAGCTTCGTTGTCAACTGGAGCGGTGATGATAATAATTCTGGAGTTGCGTATTATGATGTCCAAGTGCGTGATGGAGCGGACGGCGCATGGCAGTTCTGGCAGATCAACACTACCAACCGCGTTGCCATCTATCCCGGCGAGGATGGTCACACCTACTACTTCCGCGCTCGTGCCGCTGACAATGCAGGTAATTTGGGTAGTTTTGCGAATGACAATGGTGACACGCAGATCACAGTCAATCAATCCACCAATCCCAACAATGGGTGGTGGAATCACGACTATCAGCACCGCCGCGACCTGGTCATCTTAAATAGCGATAGCCACTACATGACCATCGGTTATCCATTACAGCTGTACTTTGATGACACCACCTCCCCCACCGCTGCCGAACTCTGTGCCAGGTCAACGTCGGCCACACCAGGTGATGATTTCCGCATTGTGTTCGATGACACTACTGAACTGGCGCGGCAGATCAAAGTCTTCAACTGTGAAGAGATTGATATTCGTTTTGGTGCCAAAGTAGCCATCCCCGCAGGTGGCTCTGACAGCAGTCGCTACAAGCTCTACTACGGCAATGCTGGTGCCGACAACCCGCCCAATAATGTCCTAGACGTTTACGGCACAAATGCCGATGACATAACGCTCGCCGTCTACCAGTTTGAAGAAGGCAGCGGCTATACAGCAGTTGATCTTTCCGGCAACGGCCACCACGGCAACATTGCCGATGGCGTCAGTTGGGTGGAAACCGAAAAATTCGGTTCATCACTATCATTTCCTGGTCCAGGTACACCGGGCGGTGGCATCTATGTATCGCCAAGCCCCGCACTGAATATCAGCGCCTTCACCTTCGAATTCTTTGCCAAACGTCATGCCTTCTGCAACGAGGGTCCCTTTGCCTCACAAGGGCTCTCGGGCAATGCACGCGAACGGTGGGAAATGCGTCTGCAGGGTGGACGTGGGAAATTCCACGCTTGGGGCAACGGGGAAATGATGACTGGTATGGGACCTGCCCAGAGTCCGCAACCGGACACGGAATGGCACCATGTCGCGATGACCTTTGATGGTGCAAATACCGTTCGTTGGTACCTGGATGGCGGTTTCCAACGAGAGGCCACGTTACCGGGCAATGGTCTTCTGGCCACACCATTGGACTTCCATATCGGTGAAAACTTTGATCGGAACGACCGCCTCTGCGGCGTCATGGATGGAGTACGCCTATCTAGTGGAGTGCGGAGAGAATTCCCTCATGCGGCTATTGCCAAAATTCGTGTTGAACCTGACCTGTCCGCGGGCAATGAAGTGGATCTGCCCTTTATTTCCACGCCCACGCCAACTATGACCCCAAGTCACACAGCGACACCCACTGCTGCATCAACACCCACGCCCACGCCAACAAGTGTGTCGACACAAACGCCAGCACCCAACAGTACGCCTACCGCAACTCCAACACAGGATCTCACGAGTGTTCGCTTGGTCAAAAACGTATTTGCATCTGGCAATAGTGGCCGGCCAATGCACTCATCATCCTATCAGGTAGTCAGCGTGATTGGTCAACCAGCGCTACCGGGCAACGCTGTAACACTATCTAGCACAAACTATCGACACAAACCAGGGTTTTTGGCGCTACATTTGTCAGCCAGTGCGAGCCAGCTAGATGCGGAAGAGGGAACAGTCTCATCTACTGAGACGGAAACGGATCAACGGATTTACTTACCGATAATTACCCAGTAGTGGTTTTGGGGTAGAACAACACAGTCAAAGTTGTCTAAACAAGTTCACTGGCAAATCCTCATAGTGAAAGGACCAGTATCGTGGAGCGAGTTACTTCATCAATAGATTATGCTGTCGTTCAACGATGGTTGCCCAACCGCGGGACAGTGCTATTTACCCTGCTCTTGTTTGGCGGGTTTCTTTGGACACAACAGGTAGAAGCTCTCCCTGCATTCGCGCCATCTGCAGTATCAAGCTCAACCAATACGATTGCATATCAGGGACAATTATTGGATGCAAATGGAACCCCGTTGACCGGCACCTATGACATGAAATTTAATCTATATGCTACGGCCGAGGGTGGCACTTCACTATGGACAGAGGAATGGCATGAAGCAAACGGCGTCCAAGTCACCGATGGGCTTTTCCATGTGATGTTAGGGAGCATCAACACACTCGATCAAACTATCATTACAGACAATAGTAACCTTTTCTTGGGTATTGCCATAGGCACGGACAACGAAATGACGCCACGTGTACAATTGGGTAGCGTGCCGTTTGCCACGCAGGCACTAACCGTACCAGAAAATACCATTGGAACCTCCAAACTTGTCAATGGTGCTGTAACATCATCGAAACTAGCACCAGTACTGAAGACAGTACAAAACAAAGGAGGTAATACTTGGCCTACCAGTGGAGACTGGACAGATGTACCAGGTGCCGTTCTCAACTTCACTGCCGATGATATTTCAGTAGATAGTACTCTACTGATCTATTACACACAACAGTTTAAAAACGATGCTGGCAACATTGTTTGGGCAAGAGTACTGGTGGATTCACAAGAGGTATTCATGGGTCAAGGTGCTGGCTCGCAGTGGTTTATGATCTCACTTCCCGTAACCTTCAACGTCAGCCCTGGTGCACACACGGTAAAAGTTCAATATAAGCCAGTACTTGGTGGAACAGCCACAGCATCGAACTATAGCTTATCTGCAATGGCGGTTAGCCGTTAGTGTTCTTCATCATGCGACCATTCTGAGATTTCTTTGTGGGTCCAGCAACTCCTAAGTCTGTTCCGAGCACTGCAGAGAATTTCAGAATGGTTCGAGAGCGGATCCTTTGGTTTGCTTGCTCATCTTGGGTTCCTTTACTGTCGGTCTATACATTCTCTGGTTGTGCTCAGACCTGTAGGCAGGTCAGCAGTTCACATACCTGATCGGATTCTGTGCACCAACGACAACATGCCTGGCAGTGCTACCACCGACATAGTGCTGTAGCTCAATGGCAACGGTGCCATCAAATCGCCAGCGCTGTTTACGCTTCTGCTCTTCTCGCTTGGCTGTGGTCGGATACCAGCCGTTGATTCGGTAGACTTCCCTGATAATCCCGTTGTAGACCGCACAGGCATACTGCGCCCGCTCACGGCGATGACCAATTACCCAATCCCCCCTCGTGATCTCGAAGAGTTCCTCTGGGTTCATCCCCCGGCGGTATAATCGATTCACCGTGATGAGAATCACCGGTTCCAGAATCTCTACTTCTGGCGCTTCATACTTGGCAATCACCTCTGACACGTTCATTTGCCCGCGATCATCAGCACCATGGCCGTGCACAAGATTGGTCAAGCTTGTCAACCCAATGAAGTCGATCAGTGCTGCTTCTACTTCAAGTGCTTCTTTTTCTATCAGTCCATGGCGGATGATGCAGTGGTGGACTTCTTGGCCGGTGGCGAGAATAGCTCTGATTCTATCCAGCTTGTCGCTGACATCTGCTCTGGCAAGGACGGCATTGAGGTGAGCAAAGATGCGGTTGCCCGTGCCTTTGCCCACTCAAAAGACTTCGTTGGTAGCTGGGTTGCTGAGGAGATAGACGTAGTAGCCGATCCTATCGATGACGGAGGGAGGAAATTCTTGGGGGAGGCATAAATATACTTGTGTAAGATTCGTTCTACACGCTCACTCCAGCCTAAATTTGCGAATGAATCAGACCATATTGTGGTAACAGCTATTTCACAATCAAAAAAAGTTACGTTCGACCTGCGCGGATGGTACAGCGAAGTAACTACGAGAGCACTGTTCCAGCTATTACGTTCCATAATTTGAGCATTATGGGTATTGATAAACCATATGAAAGAACATGTAGAGTTTTTTCATATGGTTTTTATGGCAATTCAGGGAAGTGGCAGTATCTCATCCACCCAATTCATACGCTAGTGTAACATGCACTCGCAAGCATCTGTGTACATCTAATAACGGTCAGAGTTAGTTGATATAACATCATCAAAGCTTTCCAGTAAACTAAGCCCTTTTGAAACCCACTTATATTGGTGAGAATCTGGATGAAGCTTTGTAAACGCCATCTGCCACATCATTTTTGTTGTTCGTAAATAAGCATATCCTAAGTAAAAAAGGGATAAACTCTCACCGTGACTATCTTCAATCTCTCGAAAAATATCTAAGCTATCCTCGAGAGCTTTAAATGCTTGGTTCAAGTCATCCTTTGTTAAGTAACAGAGACCTATACTTGACGTGCTATAACCTTCATTAAAGCGGTCTCCCAACTCTCGGCTAATGCCAAGACTTAGTTCAAACAGTTCTATAGCTTCCTCTGAATGGCCCTGTTGGAGATAAATATTTCCTAAGAGCATCAAAGCTCCACTCTCAGCAGAGCGGTCTCCCAGTTTTCGGTAAATGTTAAGGATTTGTGTAGAAACCTCGATAGCCTTTTCCAAGTTACCTTGTTGGTAATAGCAGATACCCAGGCCCTTCAAGGCAGAAAGTTTATATTTAGAAAATTCTGGCTTCTGGGCTACTATGTCAAGGCTCTTCTTAAAAACATCTATGGCTTGGTTTACTTTGTTCTGGTGAAAGTAAACATTACCTAGGTTTATCAACTGTTCACTTTCACCAGGTAGGTCATCAAGAGCTTGTTTAATGTTACGACTCTGCCTGAACATCTGAGAGGCTCGATCCAACTGCCCCTGCTGTAGATATGCAGCGCCCAAGAGTGAAAGGGTAACGCTTTCCCCAGGGCGGTCGCTCAACTCTCTTCTGATACTGAGACTTTGTTCAAGCATATTTACGGCCTGGTCAAATTGTCCTAGCATTTGGAAAACATTACCTAAACCTGTGAGGGCTAGTCCCCTTAGGTCTTTACTTTCTTGAGTGTCGTCTAATTCTTGGCTTATTTTAAGGGCTAGGTCTGTCACTAGATATGCTTCGGAAACGCGTCCTTGGTTGCAATAGATTTCTCCCATGTTAACGAGTGTAATTCCTGCGCCATAATCGTCCATCAACTCTCGGCAGATTGCATAGTCAAGCTCGTACAACTGTATGGCTTCTTCCCATCTTTCCCATTTTTTATAAATGAGACCTATATTTAACAGATTAGAACCTTCATTTTTACGGTCTCCTAGTTCCCGACTAATTCTGAGGCTTTTTTGAAACAGTTCATGAGCTGCTTCCAAACGATTCTGTTTCTCATAAACAAAACCAAGGTTCATCGTAAGGCTCATAACCACACTTTTAGTATCGGTATCTTGTTCTAGATGCTCTAAAACATCAAGACAGGCTTGGTAGATTGCCTCTTGATCACGCCACAATCCACGGCGTTGTTGAAAAATAAATAGAGCCTCCATGAATTCAAAAGTCTTTAGTACATCTGTTGATGTCTTTTTAAGATGTTGAATCCAAGCCCACTTTATCTGTCCATATATCTGTTCAATGTATTGAAAATTTACTTTGTCCCGAGCAACTTCGTTCAAATAAAAATTTTTATGGCTTAGCCACATATTAATAGGTGTTTTTGTCCGAGCAACGTCAGATAATACCTGATGAAGTGTTAGCTCACTCTCATTTTCCACTTCTAACAAGTTACGGGCGAGAAGTCTTGCTAACATTTCAGCATCCGCTTTAGTGACGATTTCGGCAGCACGTTTAGTAAACGTATGCGGTTTAGATGCAAATGCACCTAACGCATAAAAAGTTTGTCTAATTGACTCTGGTAATTCCTCCAAACTAATATTAATAATTTCTAGCAAGGTCAGCTTTGTATCCTTGCTCGCCCCTAAACGATCTTGTAATAACTGAAGTCGCTGCGTTGGGTTTTTTATCTTTTGTAGAGCATCCTCTTGTAATTCAGAAAAGGCACGATGCACTGTTTGAGATAAGTACCCACCTAGCAACACAATAGCCAAGGGTAGCTTACCTACAGCTTTAATTAGTTCCTGAGTTTCCGTTGGATACGCTTCACACGTTTCCTTAGCGAATTTCTGAAGCAAATGATACGCTGGTTCATCATCCAAGACTGGCACCATCTCCACCTGGCTTGTACCTGCAAAATTCCTTGCAATATCGCTATTACGAGTTGTCAATAGGTAACAGCAGTTGGGACCACCACAGCGAAGTTTACCTAGATATTTTCCGCTGTCTTCCTCTGTGTCCCAGGCATCATCAATGACTAGGAGCAATTGACGTAGACTAATTTTATCTTTGATGGCTTGGCTAATATCTTGCTCGGACTCATCAATATGTAATGCGTTAGCCCAGCGAGATAGTTGGCTCATCACATCTGAATTAGGGCCCAGTCTAGCCCAAAGTACTCCATGCTTGAAATGAGCTAGCACCTTTGAGTGGTGGGCTAGTTCTATAGCTATAGCAGTTTTACCCACGCCTGGCAGCCCTTCTGCAGAAAGTGCAGGGTTCTCACCGGATAGCAGACGGTCAACTAGTTTTTGTATCAACTCATCGTGCCCTACAAAAAAATTTTGCTTAGATGGCACATTGATGAAGACGGGCCACTCGACAGGGCCTTTGTCTATTTCATATACATGATACGTGTCCCCAGTGTTCACTGGCCCATAAATCTGTTCACTCACCACACCACGTTCACCACTAGTTAACATTCAAAATAGTGCGTAATTGAAGTATACTGAGAGTCATGATCTGCCAATACGAGTATCTCAGAGAACAGCGGAAAGTCTTTGCAAGCATGACAGGATTGTCGGTGCCAGAGTTCGACGAATTATATGTCGAGGTCGAGCCAAAGTTTGTTGAAGCCGAGCAGGAACGGTTGAGCAAACGAGCACGTCAGCGAGCGATAGGCGGCGGACGGAATCAGGAGATGAGCATCTGCAATCAACTGCTGCTGAGCGTTGTCTGGTTGCGCTGCTATCCCAAACAGCATGTGCTGGCCTATCTCTTTGGGACAAGTGAGTCAAGCGTCTCACGGGTGCTGGCCCGCATGTTGCCGCTGCTAGAGGCAAGCGGACGGGACACGATGCGCATGCCAGATCCAGGGCGCAAGCAACGCCGTGAGTTAGATGTCTTGTTGGCGCAAACGCCCGAGTTGGCGGTCTTGATTGACACCTTCGAGCAGCGAGTGCAGCGCCACAAAGAGCCGCAGCAAGCTGACACGTACTACAGTGGCAAGAAGAAGCAGCACACCCTCAAGAGCCAAGTGGCTGTTGACGAGACAACCGGTCTCTTTGTGGATGTCTCTGACAGCGTGCCCGGTCCAACCGCGGACATGGCTCTGCTTGAGCAGAGCCAACTGTTGACACGGTTACCGGATGGTGTTGGGGCCATCGGCGACCTTGCCTACATCGGTATCGACAAGCTCCATCCAACAGGGAATGCTGCTTCACCAAGGCGCAAACCTCGCAAGCGGGCGCGCCCCCCAGAGGATGTTGCCTTCAACACCGCTTTTGCTCAGCGCCGCATTTACGTCGAACACGCCATCGGTCGCGCCCGTTGCTTTGAGGCTATCACCCAAATGGATAGGCATCATCGGCGCAATCACACCGCCCGTGTTGTGGCTATCTGTGGCCTCGTCAATCGCCGTTTGGCACGCATCTTAGCTCTACGGCAGCCCGACTTGCCTCTTTCATAGTCCGATGGGTAAGGGCTCTTTCATCTCTTATCCTTATTCTGAATGTTAACTACTAGCTTTGGCTTGTTCACCGACGGCTTGCCCACCGTCGCCGCTCTGTTCCGCCGCCACTTGCTTCTGCAAGACGTCCATCCGGCGTTTCATCTCTGCCAATTCTTCCTCGCGCGTTGGTTTTGCCATGATGCGTTAGATCGCTCCCTCTGGGTTAAGCGCCCTTTTTGTCACGCCCAACAAAGTCACCGCCCCCTGTGTTTACATCGCCTTCTACCGCGGCGCCGCCACCGGTGTTGATCTGACGTTCAGTATAGGTCTCTGTCCGTCTTTGGCTGGCGTTGTCACCGGTGCTGATCGAACCATGTATGGTATCAGCTGCTACGCCACGTTCTCCCGCTGCTTTGGCGCCGGCGCCGTAGGCCAAGCCACCACTGCCCGCTTGCGTAATCCGGACCGCAGCCGCGGTGGGTGCGTCTTGTGCTTCGAGCAGTTTGAGCAGTTCTTGCGCTTTGGCCAGCAGTTCCTGATTGTAGGCGGCCGCGGGCTCAGCGGCTGCAGCTTTGCCTAGTTCTTCCTGCAACACAAGCTGGCGTCCCTTGGATTCTGGCTCGCCTTCCACCTGTTGGATCCCATGTTCAATGTCCGCACTGCCGCCCAGTTTATGGATCACCAACTGCTTGAGACCGGCATAGGCATCATTGACTGTTTGTCCGGCAACTTGGGTCGCGGCCGCGGCGGCTCCGGCAATGAGCGCCGTAAAGATGGTTGTCATTGGTTCTATCATGCGTTCCTTCCGTAAACAGACTCATCGTTGCGATTTCAGTTTCGGGGCGCTTCACGTCCACTACGTAATCAGGTTTTCAGAAACTTAGATTCCAGCTTTTCAGAGATCAGAGGTAAATGGGGACGCCACAATCCGAAACCCGAAATCGTAGTTGTCGACGTCCGGATCGATTCTGTTGCCACTGTTGAAAGCGCTCATGAATGGTGCTACTACAGATACCAAACCAGTTGCGATGGATTGCCTTCTACTAGCAGCCTGTCGACTAAACCGGATTATTGACATACCCTAGCAAAACAGGAAGATCAGATAAAAGGTAAACAGTTTGAAGATTTACCCAAGACACGAAATGTACGGCATTACTTTACTAGCAAATAGCTATAATTGTGCTATCTATAAGGTTCAGTTTCCCCATCTTGAAAAATTACCACCAAATTGATCTACTGAATATCGCTTCTCCTTCTCGCTATCACCAGCTACAAATAACAGCACATCGTTGACCCACAAAAGCTCAGCAATGCCGTTCATCTTACTTGCAGGCGTATAGGTGATCTGCTGGAAGTTCTGCGTATTAAAAATAAATAGCCATTCTTGATCCTGGTCATCATGTGACGTAAACGCAAAGATTTCTCCATCATCGGTCCATGCAATATCCGTTTTATGATCAACTTGAAGATCGAGGGGGAAATATGGAGTTTCCTCACGTCTTGTTACGATACGTGGTTTGGGATTCTGAACAGCAAGGTCCAATAAGTAAATATTGCCTTTAGGACTATTCATAGAAGTTACAAACAACAGCTTTCCGCTATCGTGCCATGACATGACATCAGAAAGAAGAACATCTGTGATAGGCATGATTTGGCCAGATGCTAAGTCGTAAGAATATACAACAGAAACATTTCGATCATAAATAATGATCTCGTTGTTCAAATGTCCTAAAATATCGGTCGCGGGCTGGAATCTTGATGAAGCCATTGAAGCGTCAGGAGAACTTGGAGTAGATGAAGCAAGATTAATGTCAAACAATGGCTTGACATTAAAAAAATAACTAATAAATCCCGCTAGCAACACAACAATGCCCGCTGCGATAAAAAAATTGGAATACCATGTGGCATTTACGTTGGGAAAGTGTTCTAATATATTGCTATCTTGAGGTGCAACAGTTGCTGACGCTAGTGGCTCTGATAACTGAAAAATTTCATTTTCATCTGCAAGAGAGTTTGGTATTGGTTCAACAGGTGGCAAACGAATGTCATCTTCCGATGAGGAATGCGATGTAGACATTACTTTCTGAACCCTAGTTCATCTTTACGTTCTTCAAGTTTTTCCAAGTAGTTTTTTATCTTGGCTGGATAACGATCTGGTTGATGATTTATCAAGCCATTGGCTCTCTGAAGAGCGTTATTTACTAACGATTGATCTTCATACGATGGCTCCTGACGCAAAAAAGTTTTTCTTGTAGCTATACGATCAAGGGCAATATGTGCTGTATTCAATTCAAGCACTGCAGATTGATGTGTTAGTCTGGCCTGCTGATATTCTTCGAGGGAAGGCACAGGCTGATTTTGAAATTGAGAAACGACATCTTTAGGTAATTCTTTGTCGTATTCGACAGGAATAAGATGTTCGATGGAAACCGGCTCGTCATCATCATCAGTTGATCTTCCAGGTTGTCTTGACCTGCCAACATTACTACCAAACAGCATCAAAATACCAGAAGACAAAAGAGAAATACCTAAAACTGTCAATAGCCATTCCATGATGCTCTCCTTAACACGTTTAGGATAACGGCCACAGATTGATTGTAGTCTAGACGGGCCACTCGGTTGATGTATAATTAAGTTCGTTCAGATTTTCAGGTGGATCTTTATCATTCCAGAAATCAGAAATTCGTTTCCATCTTCGTCGCTCTTCTTCAAAAGATGAAGCCACTTTGATCCCAAGTGAGCGCGCTAAATGATACCTAAACAGATCAAAGGCGGTCTCATAACTAACAGCCCAGTCAAACACAATTTCTGTGGATATGGCATAAAATATCCAACAGAAAATGAATGAAATGACAGGAATGATTGCACTTAATTCGACCACGAACAATCTTAATAAGAGACACTCAAAACCAAATAAAGCCAGCAACAAACTCATATTCAACGAAAAATCCAAGGTTGACCTAGCGTGAATAATATATGGAAGGTATCCTTCTTTGGCTAGAATCGGAACGATTCTTGGCCAAAATGTTACTGACTCTATCTGATACTTTGTAACCGGATATGACTCAAATGCAGCAATCCTATTTCCAAGTTTTGTTGGTAAAATTTGTTCCACTCTAGGTGGATAATCACTAGTAAGTTGTGCTCTAGAATCTCTAATCTCAGTTTTGTAACGTGCAATAGATTCAGGGTTTCTATCATGTAAATATTCATGTACTAGCTTGGATTCGTAGAAATCTAGGCGTCTACGGAGTTTTCTAAATCTCTTCCTGTGGCAGCCACTACGTGCTTTCCCTAAAAAAGTGCGTTCCCAGGAATAGCCTTCAAATAAACGCACTATTGAAACTTCAACCGCATTGATTGTATAACCAAGGAGAAATACAATTACTGCAGTAAACATTGGTTGCTGAAAAAGAGCAAAATCCCCTTCATAGTTGTGCTCTAAAATAGGAATAAGATGAGGTGCAATGAATAGATTATTCAACCCTGTGAAAATTAAGGCAGGAAACAACGCCTGAAGTTGTAAAGAATCAGCCAACGTCTTTATAAGTACTGAAAGACTGTTAATAATTGTTTGCACCAGGTCACCTTCTACAGCAACTTAAGTAAATCTGAGTGACAGTTAGTCTGAGAAACAGGTGTATCGAGTGTCTACAGATTATCTTACAAGAAAACAAGCCACCTTCTTTGATCTTCAATTATTAACTGCCAAGGAGATAGTCTAAGAGACTATCCTGAAAGTCGGTTGTGGTGCTGACGCTACCGATAGCGGCTACGTGAACGCAGAGAATTTCAGGACAGATATTACGAAAGATAGAGGGAGAACAGATATTCAACTTTTGTGTTGATTTGCTCTTGGGCAGAATTCCGTTGTGGCCCACATGCGGTATTTTTATAGGTCAGCAAACCACTACATATTGTGTACGAATGTCCATACCAAAAGCCGAATACTGTTTTATATCTTAACATTTTAAATAGATACTGCGCAAATTGATAATTTCTATACCGGTTCAGGTTCTGTGACCCAACGAAAACATCTGGGGGGATTGCCTTGGTATAGTGCCGTTAATCAGTAATAGTTTTGTCATATCGCAGTTTTAGCTCCTTTTCAAATTTAGAACCGTCGCCTCAAAATCGTCACATAAAGTTTCGATCAGCTCTTCTGTCACTTCGAAGAATCGCTCTCCCGTACTCCGCTTGTTTTTGATCTTGAATCGTCGAGAGAGCGTGCCAAAGTTCTTGTATATTTCTTCCTCTGGCACGTCAGAACGCACTTTTGCCATTAGGCGCTGGCCGTTTGCATCATAGGGTATGTAGTCAAATAGCTACTCGATCTCTTCTCGGAACTCTTCAATCAGGATGCCTATCTGCTCTTCTTGAAGATTACTGGCCTCAATAACATCCAGAATTGAGTAAGGATTCGCACTTGTTCCCGGTGCTTTGGCTATGGCTACAGTGGGCACTATTTTCTGCTGCTGCGTCGGCTCATCCGGCTCCACTTCTGTAATCAGGGCTTCAGTTGTGGGCAGTATTCACGGGATAGCGCAGAAAAATATTGGTTTCAAAAAACCGTATATCTATTTGTATTCATTTTTGTCAACACCTGTTGCACGCGTGATCGTACCACTACAACGATGAGCCTCCTTATCAGGCTATCGCAACATGGGCTGGCACCCCATCGACACCCTGCTCGCGGCTAAGACAGCACAAACGCAAAGACGCAAAGACAACAACGAGTCTGTCAAAAATAAAGTTTAAGTGTACAACGAACTCATCCAAGTAGAAATCTCTTCCTGCAAAAACACCAAAGAACGGCGCATTGACAAACTCTTTGCCAAACTCGCCGTCGGCGACATGTTGATTGTGGCCGAACTCAGCCGCGTAGGCCGTAACATGTTTGAAACACTAGACGTCATCAAGCAACTAGGCAGAAGTGGCGTCAAGATCATCTTTGTCCGCCAACCTGAACTCTTTACTGTGTGGGCACATACCAAACTACGGCCTGCTATCTACAGCTACTCTTCCAAGAGTGAGCGAGAGCTCATTTCACTACGCACTAAACAGGGCTTGGCCGCTGCCCTTGCCAGTGGCAAGAAACTGGGCCGTCCCAAAGGTAGTCGCAACGTAGAATGTATACTCGATCCCTACAAGCAACAGATCAGCGAGTACCGCCACCTTGGCCTCCCCCTCTCCGCCATCCGCAAGCTGATAAACCTAGAGTCAGAGAAACACTGAGCTACCAAACCTATAAGTACCTTGTGCAGCATGAATTAGGTGACACTACCGCACCTCCTGCCACGTAAGTTGTGGCTTCATCATAAATGCTGGCGTATTGGTGACAAAGTCTGGGCGGTGAATGAAGAGTTCTGTCGGTGAGCGATTATTGAGTTCACGGCGCGGGTGAGTGCCGCTGCTATCACCGTCAAACTTTCTCGGCAGTTGTACACCTCTCCACCCCACAAAGGTACCTGCACCGACGAACTTGAAGTCTCCTGCGTTATTGGTATCAATGATCAGTTCACCACTGGCGATGTACACACCTTCAAGATTGGGTGTTGTGAGTTGTGCCACCTCTTCATCCGCAAAATCCCCATCGGGGTCATCATAGCCAATCGAAGATGCCACGGTAATGTCACCACCCACAATGAAGGCTAAATAACCACCCTTGGCGACAGAGATCAATCGCTCGTGGTTGCCGGTACTACTGTAATCGGGTGGGCCGGTAATGGTTAAATCACCTGGGACAAAGACCACATACTTCTCACTACCTGAAATGCTGACTTTCGCGCTTGGGTTGCCAACTGGAGCACCTAGGTCAAGGGTGAGGCTTCCGTTGTAGTACACAACATCGGCATCAGCAACAGTCTGACCATCACTGGCTAGTTTTGCTCTAAAGTCAGCAGCAGTATGCGTGTCGCTTCCTGTGGGTGAAGTAGGTATGCCAAGATCTGAGCCAATCACAAAGTATGTGTAGTTCTCAATTGTCGCACTCTCTATTTCCTGATTGGTCGCTCGTGGATTTTCTGCTGCCGACCCTTTACTCAAGCTTGCTTCACTGTACCGACTATCGATACCGGTCTCAACACTACTCGCCCCTGTCACGGCCACACCGGCTGATTTGGGATCGAGTGAATTGAAGCTGCGATTGAACGCCACCAAATGGTTGAAGCAGTAGGCCGAGTTCTCGCAGGGAGAGCTACTTTCTGGAATACTTGAGCCAAGTGAGGTTTTGCCAAAGATTGAACCACCCCAAGTTTGCCACCACGAGTCAAAGGCGAGATTCATACTCTTGACGTAGAAGTGCGCATTGTATTTTGGTGCAGATGTTTGATCTGCAATGGTACACTCCTCAGTATTTGCTCCAGTTTGTCCTGGAGCGCCTGAGCAGACAAACCAATTGCTTGGGTCAGTATTGTTGATGGTAAGCCCACGGATGAATGGGTACGGCCACATGGGGTGATAATAGGGTACAGAGCTCACCGAGTAGACACTGCCCACGGCAGTACTTGTACGGGTAAATGGAAGGGTAATTCCCCATACATTAACCTGAGAGCCACTGGGGAAGTTAGAGACAGGAGTGCTGGTAGAGCCGATGTCAGCTGGATCATCATAGATGGTCCCGGAAACGGTGCCCACCAGGGTGAAGTTCTTGGTGTCCCAGTCTGAGTAGACGTAGCCAGCACTGCACACTCCATAGAGTGAGTTTGCTGCACGCACAGCGGCAGTCAAATCTCGACCCATTGCATATTGGCTCGCATCAGGTGCTGGCACTGCGCCAAAGCCAAGGTTCTCTTTGGTGGTATAAGCATGGAATAACACATCGGGATGACGTTGCGGTGGTGACGTACTCGCTTGGTGAGCTTGGTTTGCGTCGTATGCTGCTTGGGCAGTAGCAAATGCGCCTTCTTTGTACACCATGTACTCGTACCCATCAATATTAGTGGTATCAGCAGGAGCACCCCAAGATATTGGAAAGTAGTACTCGGTTGCTCCGTCAAGATTTTCAGTTACTTCCTGAGATAGTTCAGGCTTTATGAGCTGTGGCGGAACAGCAGTGATAGTCGTGTGCGCACCTGCAGAACAGCTCCCACCACAGCCATCGTCTTCACCTTCTAGGGAACAGGCATCGCAGCTGCGGGTGCACTCAAGCTTTGCAGTCCCATGATCCGTTGGTGAAAACGTGCTGTCATCCACACAGTCATCAATACCGTATATTTGTCCACAGTTGAATGTACTGGTGCCATTGTAGGAACAGAGCGGGCTTCCTGAGCATTTGTACTCTCCGTCCGGTGAGTCACAGAAAAACTCGTACTCGCCCACTGGTAAGTCATCTGCGACAATGGTTGCTGTCATAGAGCACGATTGCTCGCTATTCGCTAAACACTCCGCAGCCGTGTAATGATAGGAGTAATCTCCGTTGTACTCTGTCTCCACAAATCCTGGCGGACTGTCGTCGTTGTTGGGATTGCCGTCAATATCTAGTTGCGCAAAGCCTGGAAGGGCAAAGAATAGGCGAGTTTTTTCTGGGGTTTCTGTTGGTAGTGCATCTGATGAATTTCCTACAATGTGTACGTTAAACGGCTCACTGGTTGTGATGCTGTCACTCATTGTTCCTGTGGCAATGTCTTCAAACTGCACCGTACAAGATTGTGTTTTGTTTCTATTGATCTCGAGCACAATTAGGTTGCCCTGCTCTTTGGGGTTGAACTCTACCTCGCAGGTGCCATTTACATTGTTGCGCACGATTGGATCTTGTTTATTCGCTAAGTTTTTGAGGCTATTAAACCACTGGAAGTCCCTGCATGTGTAGCCATTGGGGGGTGTGACAGTGATGATCGTGTTGTAGTTCTCGTGCGTCTTAAAGAAATCCCAGGCTTTGTAGCTCATTGTCCAAGCGCCATCATACGGGAGTTGCAGCCAGCTTTTGCCATTATTGGTGTTGTGGGTGTTTGCAAATTGCATGATGCGGACAAGATCAGTGTGGGCGCTTTGGTTCACAGTCCCCTGCTGATTTGGAATAACCCCATTTGGAATCATCAATCCTTCAAAGCAACCATCGGGATCTGCCTTCGGCCAGATAAGTGGTGAACTGTCACAGTCTAGGTTGGGGTGTCCTTCATCTTCTTTGAAATAGTACGGGCTGCCGGTATCGTCTTCATTGCTGCAATAGGTATTGGTGCGCACAGGGTAAGTGCCCGCAGCATCTGGTTCGTAGGCATACCCGGCAGCACAGAAGTGATTTGACCAGGTGCGTGCTTGTGGTATTACAGGATAGTCGTCGCCAGGATGAGATTCTTGTTGACCATCACAGTGGTTGTCATAAAATGAATTTGGGTTTGAAGCTCCAAGATACTTCGCATTTGTGTCAACTGTGACCTGCATCGCAGCGCTGATGATGTTGCGGTTTTTATCGAACGTTTTGATGGTGCTGCTGTTGTAGTATGGTTTGTACTGTTGAAAGTAGCCATCGCCATCGAGTCCTCCACCACTTCCAGAAGAGAGAGACCAGTTATTGTTTACAACAGGATCAACACCTTGCGGGCCTTTCCAAGAAACTGTTGTATCCATTCCGCCTACTTTTTCTTTCGAGACAACCCGCAACCATACGTGTGCTGTTTTAAAGCCGTGGACACAACTAGGTGCTCCAGGACAGGGTGTGCCTTCTGCGACGCACTGACCCTTACAGCAGTCGTACTGAGTGATGTCGCCGCAGTCTGATTCGTTGATACACCCGCAGGCGGGTTGACCTGGACAGCCACAGTTGGTGCAGGGGGTGGGTGGTGGTGTGGGTGTTTGTTGTGGGGGTTGGCAGTTGAGATCGCACGCATTAAAGCTGTTGAATGGCCCATTGGGGTCTATAGCACATTGATAGCCTAAACATTTCCATTTTGATAAAGTAGCCGTGGGAGGCGGTGTTGGTGGTGGCTGGCAGTTGTTGCGACAGCTGGCATAGCTACTGTATCCAGAACTGCTTTGTTGGCATTGGTAGCTGCCAGCATCACAAGTCCAGAAGACGGGTGGTGGCGTTGGGGGTGGCGGATTGACCACCTGACATCCTGGGCCTCCATCGGGTAACCAGCCAGCGCCTAGTTGCTGACAGCCCGCGGCACAACTGTTAAATATCGGGTTGAAGCAGTTTTTTGAGTCATGGTCGGCTTCGATTTCAACTGTTTGACAACAACCTGCACAAAAGCAATCACTGTCCTTTTCACAAGAGCTTCCTTCCTTTGGCCCACTTGTACATTGATCATCAACACCCATTCTTTTACAGTTCACATACCCTGTACATGACTGAGCCTGGACTGAGTTTGTGACAATACCCACAAGACCATAAGCGGCGGCTGCAAGTGCAAGGTAAATGAGAGTGAACTTCATGACTTTCATTGCTGCTGACTGATTTCAATAGGGTACATATTCGTAGATCGAGCTTCCCTATTTATTTCACCCGCTAGTTGTATCGCTTCACTGTAACTCGGTTGGTATGTAGGGTCGTCAAGGTACTTTTTATACTCACTCGCATACAGTAAGGAGAGTAAATAGTTTCTACTCAGTTCATACTGTAGGCGTGAGTAATCACTGCGCACTTCTGGGGCAATATAGACTACGACTTGATGGATATTCTGAGAGTTTGGAAATGAGAATCCACTGACTACCTTTCCATCTATAAAAAATGGTGTCTCTGCTTGAGTTTCATCATCTGTAATAATGATGGTAATAGAGTGCTCTGCCCCTGTAATATTTGCCGTTTTTTCAAAGAAAGTATAGGCATTGGGAAAGTTTCTGGTGGTATGAATCTCTTGTCCCGCCAGATCGCTTTGGATCATTACTACAGGTTTTGGCTGTAGCAATGACACGCTTTGTCTAAGACCAGAGTGAGGAAACAGGTACCACACAGCAGCACTTGCTGCTAACACTACTATGAAAATACCGGTTGTGATTGCTATCACAGACTTTTGCATGCTTTAGTACAACATACAGGTTTTCTAGGGGTGCAGCAAGAAGAAGAGATTATCTGATTCTGTTATAAGTAATTGTCTCACCTACATTTGCACTTTGTGCCAACAGTAAGGGAGGAAAGAAATAGGTATTTCCATTTGCCCTTATCCAGTTTATTCCTGTCATGTACAAATCTGTGTGCTCTAAAATGTCGAAGGAATCTCCGGCATCCCTATCTCCAGGCATATCATTCTTTGCTAAAATATAGTCAAGTGCTCGAGTTATATAACCGTTATAAAATCTGTCAGTGGATGTTTCTTTATTTGTCGTCACATAAATAGTGAGTTGCCCTGTTTCGTTGACGGTATATGCTTGTTCGGGAAGTGACGTTACATGTATGCTACTTTTGGCACCATCCTGTAGCCAATTACCTTTTGGAGTGTTATGGACAACAAAATTTACGCCGAGTGAGGCGTCTATGGTTGCTTCAGTGCCTTCCTGCATGAGTATTGTTATTTTGCTATCTTCCGACGGTCGTGCGCCTTTCAAAAGGCCAAAGAACTTGTTCAGAATGAGTTCGAGCTGTGCAGAAGCATCAACAGGTTGAGTTGAGGGCTCTGCATCAGGCGCAAGGTATCCAACATCTTTGTAGTAATCAATAACGTACGATTCAGGATTTTTGAACATACCAACGCTGGTAAGATCGATATCGATTAATTGTGGAGCAGCTTCAAAGAATCCCCACAAGTAGGTGAATTCTTGATTTGGCAGTCTTGTATTCTCATTCGGATCATTGTAATCCTTCGACAACCACAACTTGAACAATCCATTATCCGACTCGTAGAGTGGCTGTAGCCAGTCATTCAAACTCTCATCGACGTTATCTGTATCAAGATTGGTGTATAGCACATCGCCATTTTGATCAACGATGTTGTAGGTGCCATCACTCATGATCTGCACATCGAGCTCGGTTATATCAATTTCTTTGAGCACACCTTTGTTGTCTTCAACAGTTGCGTGCAGGAGTATGCCATTACCGATTTTTTCTTTGCTCAGCAAGTCTGGGCGCATTTCACTAAATTCAGCAAAGCTCACTGTTTTCGTCACTTCAGCACCGCCTAATCGATCAACCGCATCCTCAGTATTCTCTTGTTCATCAGCTACAGACTCAATACCAGTAATAATGGTCTTCTGCCACTCACCGTTGACCCGTACGGCAACAACTGTACCATCTGCACGGAATGCGAACGGGAAGCTGTTTGCAGTCGGGAAGTAGACACCAACGACAGCTTCACTTGCACCCAAGGCACGCTGTGCTTCACGCAGGAGTTCTGTATCAGAGATTTCGCCACCAACTACATAGGTCTCAACAGAGGTAGTCTCTTCTATGATTCTACTCAAGTCAGCCACCCAGAGTAGATCATCGCCATCTTTGACCTGAATCCAGGTGTAGTTACCGGCTTTTTCTGTTTTGCCGGTAATTTCAAGTTTGATCTCGCCTTTTGTATTGTAGGCGATTTCTCCATTCGGGCTGGTACGTATGTTGATTCCGGCGGGAATGACTTTCAGTGTGAACTCTGTTCGTACTCGTTGGACATCAAGACGTTCCGGTGTTGCGGTTGGTGTTGGACGCTCGGTGGGCGTTGCTCGGGGTGTTAGTGTAGTTGTCGCTCTTGGTGTTTTGGTGGCTGTTGGAGGTGTCAACACACTTGTTTGTGTGGGTTGCAGCGTATCTGCGTCATCAAGATCGAGCGTTGCGGCATTGCCTGGTGTAGCAGTGGCTGCATGGGCAGAGTCCGGAAGAGCAAGACAGCCGGTTAGCATGAAGATAGTCAGGAGAATACCCGCCACCTTCTGCAGCCGTGGATATTCTCGCAGCGTATCATAGAGAAACAAGCGACCACTGCCCACTTCTGCTGTTTCTTCGGCCACTGCCACTGGAATGCTCTCTCGTACCAGCTCAAGGTCTTGGGGTGTGACCGTAGAGATATTGACGCTCAGTTGCTCCAACAAACCATGTACTTTGTCAACAACAACAGGCGTCAGGTGATTCGCCTCAATCCCCCACTGCGCCAGCCGTTGCAGTTCTGCCCGGCGGAGACTGTCTGTACCCATCAGTTTGCCTTTGAGCCGCAACGCAATACTATCGGCAGTGAATCGTGCTCCTGCGAGCTCTGCACGCATTTGGGCGGTGGTGATATTCTCTTTTGACATAGGTTCCTTTATGGCACCAAGTGTTGTCCTATATACTCTTTGTTCAATGCCCTTGCCACAGGAGCGATGCAGCAAGGTATGTGTAGTATACAGTTAGGCTTATAGTGTATCAATGAGTATTGGGTGTGTAGGGGAAGCGTGTTAACCGGGAGATGCCTATGTACATACACCGACGTTCAATGCGCTGATGCGCTAAAGAAAAACAGACTTTTGCCTAATGCACATTTGTTACTCATTGCACTCTGAGAAATTATTGGTACGATATCTGGACAGTTTGATCCAGTTGGATTGCTACTGATTAGCTGTAGCAGATTCGGCTGTATCGAATGAAAAGCGCTCTTTAACTTACAACTACAACGCATAAAAGCAGATAGCTTTTTGGCCATCGATATATCAGGTGGCTAGGAAGCTATCTGCTTGATGGGGCGCAACGGCGTACCCCAGGTAGATAGCATTGCAAACTTCTCTTCTCTTGCGCAAGAAAGGACAATATGCAATGCGCAACACTTCTTTGGGGATTTTGAGCTTTGCCAACCACAAGTTGGTTAAAGCGGTCATCTACGCTTTCGTTCTCGTCGCTATGGTCGTTGGTCTGTCGCTGGCTCCCGCAGGCGTTAAGACTGTCCAGGCTGCTACATGCCACGCTTACACAGATTGGCATAATGGAAAGTCTGCATTGTATGTCTGGTCGCCTGATCGTGATCCCGCCATTGCCGCATTTTTCTACGGGCACAATGGATGGGAGGGTGTTCCCAACCGTGATTATGGAATTCTGCAAAACTCGCCACAAAACCGTTCAGGTGGGTGGGCAATCTTCTACATTTCCAAGCGATGGCGAACTTCAAACGTCGAGCGTCTGGCATGGGACAGTGACTGGCGTTGGTATGTCTTTTGCTAGTTAGTTGTGTAGATTAGAGCGTAATAGACTGGGCTACCCCTAAAAAGGTAGCCCTTTTACGTTCTGGTATAATCAGGCTATATGAAATATATTTTTCCCACTTTCATCACCCTGTTAATATTATGGTTTGCAAATCTTTTCTCTCTGTTTGCCGACTATAGCAACGAAACTTTATTTTTCATTGATTACATTTTGATGGCTTTTTTATTTACCATATCTGCTGTGGTGATATTTCATACATTCAAGACAAAAAAATATCTGTTACTTAGTCTCTCAGTCGTCGCCATGGTTTACCCAACTTTTTGGCTTTACGCTACCATTCAGGACAAGTTTTTCACCTCTAATACTCCTTATGTTCATTGTATGGAAGAGCACGATGACTTAGTTTATTGTGAAGGTAAATAGTCAACTAAGAACACCGTCCTGTCTGTAACTGATTATCTGTGGGCACCGCTAGCAGTTGACATACCGAATCGGATTCTGTGCCCCAACGACAACATACCTGGCAGTGCTACCACCAACATACTGCTGTAGCTCAGTGGCAACAGTACCACTAAATCGCCAGCGCTGTTTACGCTTCTGCCCTTCCCGCTTGGCGGTAGCTGGCTGCCAGTCTTTGATCTGATACACTTCTCTGATGATCCCATTATAAACAGCACATGCATACTGAGCCCGTTCACGGCCGCGGCCAATCACCCAATCTCCCCTTGTGATCTCGTAGAGTTCCTCTGGGTTCATTCCGCGGCGGTACAGACGATTCACCGTAATGAGAATCACCGGTTCCAGAATCTCTA
Organism: Caldilineaceae bacterium; assembly: GCA_965228585.1. Taxonomy (GTDB): domain Bacteria; phylum Chloroflexota; class Anaerolineae; order Caldilineales; family Caldilineaceae; genus JAHBVH01. The sequence goes on along the minus strand of CBDDHX010000009.1, from coordinate 280,020 downwards.
CTTCTGGCGCTTCATACTTGGCAATTACCTCTGACACGTTCATCTGCACGCGATCATCAGCACCATGACCGTGCACAAGATTAGTCAAGCTAGCTAGCCCGATGAAGTCAATCAGTGCCGCTTCTACTTCAAGTGCCTCTTTGTCTGACAGCCCGTGGCGGATGATGCAGTGGTGGATTTTCTGGCCGGTCGCAAGAATAGCTCTGATTTTATCCAGCTTGTCGCTGATGTCTGCTCTGGCTAGGGCGGCGTTGAGATGATCAAAGATACGGTTGCTGGTACCTTTGCCTACGTAGAAGACTTCATTGGTGGCTGGGTCGCTGAGGAGATAGACGTAGTAACCGATTTTTTTAATGACGGATGGGGGAAACTCTTGGTGGTGTGGCATGGAGTATGTACTTTCACTGGCTACTGCTTCAGATCAGCAAACTCTAAAATTTCCTGAGAAGCTTTGTCTACTAGCAGCGCACGAATTTCAGCAATGCCTTTGTTATACAACTGTTTTGCTTTAGCAAAGTCGCCTGTCCTTCCATCCAGCGAACCGTTGACAATCAGCCGTGGCAACCAGTTCTCATTTCGTGATAAGCCACGCAAGATCGCACGGGTGGTAACACCTTTGCCTTCATACTTCACGAGGTTTTCATCACTTCCAATGTCAAACAAATGTTCGGCAGCATCATCTACCCCGATCACGTGTAAAGATGCTCGTCGGATGATACAGGGTAAGCAGTATCCACAGTTGCCTGAAGACGACGATTCCAGCGTCCCACATTGGGGTGTGAACAGGAAAGTGTCTGTGATGCAGCGCAGAGTATCAGTTCACGGTTACGACAATCAGACGCCATCTCCCCCTTTGTTTTAAATTGATAAGGATTTTCAATAGGGTTCTTTACTCCCAACATGCTCAGAACTTCTCGTAGAGCAGACAGGAACTATGGATGAGTACTGCAGGTTGAGCAACTGCCGTAACGATTCCAGTCCCAAGGTACGTTGAGCGAGATAAAGTCATTCTCTGGCACATGTAGTGGTACATCGCTCCCTAGTGCAAAATCACCTTATTAAAGTTGCACTAGGGTTAAATTGATTCTATCTCTCAAAATTCGATTTCGTTGGCAATCGTGACGAATTTTGAATATCGAAAAGCCGTTCTATAAGTGCGTCAAGTGTATCAATTTGCTGGCTGAAGTACGCTACGCCATCAGGTACCACATTTGTATTTTTGATCCTTTTGGCTCGATTTACTTGCTCCTGATTAATTCTTTTAATTATTTGTAAGTAGATTTGATGAGCAAAAAGGTCTAGATTTCCACTTAGCAGCAGATACAAATGCATTCTTTGATCGTCATTAAGAACATAATTGGTATTTCTAGAGTGATGAAACTCTTCCTTCTGATCTATGAGTTTGATACATACATCAATTGTTTTGCCCAAAAATCTTAGATGTTCTTTAACCTGCCTTGAGAGGAGGAAAATAACGAAGATATCAAAAATCTCTTTCTGATCATTGCCAATTGGTTTGTTAGATGGAAAATAATTAGCAAACCAGACAGGAACTTCAGAAATTACAGATTCACCTACCAAATTGACTTTGTTAATCTCCAAATTAAATCGAAGCTTTGCCGCTTTGTTCTCAAGTAGCTCTAGTTGTCGGTAAATAACATCTGTTATACGGGTTATTGCAAACTCTTGTCTTTGATCTCGGAGTTCAATTCTTTGTAATTCAAACTCTTTTCTTTGTAGCCTGAGTGCGGAATAGAATAGTAATATTCCTACAAGGGACCATAGCGAGCCAACAAATCCCCCAATATAGTCACCGAATTGAGCAGTCGCTTCTAGGTTAACCTCATATCCAATTAACCGATATTGACCAGTCAATTGGAAAAGTAACCATATAATAACGACAAAGCCTAAAACTCCGAACGCTATTGCTGCATATATGATCAACCGTTCAAATTGATCTTCTGATTTAGTTCTTGTTTTATTCGTGGACTGTACCAAGAGAAATTCCTTCGCAAGAAAAGTGCAGACTTTACAGAGCGGACGCCTATTTGACAGATCAAACGGGAGAGAAGAGAAAAGCTTACTCCAGACTGGGCAGGTAACTGCCACATTACCGGTGCCAAAATTCGTGGTTTCAATCGAACTTGACTGTAGATATAGCCTCGATGTTGATTTTCATTTTTTCATCAACTTTCCAAACAGCTTCCCAATGTACCGATCCCGATCATCCGTCATAAATAACACATGCAGTGCCTCAAGCTCCTCCCGTGGTCTTCCCCACTGTAACTGTGGATGGGGCGTCCACGACAGAATAAAACTATTGAGCACCACTTCCGGATCGCCCAGGCGCTGCTCGATCTCTTTGATGCGCTGATGGAAGCGTACTTTTTCACTCCCCGGCCCCTCATGCAACAGACCGTGTGGTTCGATAAAGGTGACATACTGTTTGTCCCCCTGCAACATCCACAGGATAAAGTCGGGGTGGAAGTTGCCGGCCTCAAAGAATCCAATCCCTTTGCCCCTGCTCATGTTGCGCAGGAGGAAGAGTTCTGTGCCATCGGCTTCTAGTGCAGCACGGTTGGTTTCACACCAATCCTTCAGATCTTTGACAAACTGAAACTCACTCTCATTGAGTGCCACTGGCAGCACGGTGATCTTGCCCCCTCGCCGCACATGGAAGAGCGGCTGAAAGAGATGGGTGCGGAGGTTCATGGCACGTAAGTTACCCGCACATAGCAACTGATCTTTGTTCTGCTCGATCTCCTGCTTGAGTTCCTGTACCCCCTGAATCACCTGATGCTCGTCACCGTCTACGATCAGTTGATAGGAGTCCTCTTTGGGGATGTTGTCATCATCTCTGGTCAGTTCCCGCAGTTCGAGACGGGGTTCGATGTATGCTCGCTTGCAGTAGTTGTAGTAGTGGTCGCAGTAGCGTTTGAGCAGTTCTGCCGCAACCTGCTGCAGCAGTAAAACACCATCATAGCCGGTAGGATTCAGGCGCGTTTGTGGCAGGTAGAGGGTGTACCAGTTGGGATTGGCCAACAGGGTGCGAATGCCATGCTTCGAGATGTTGAGATTGTGCCAACTGCGCTCCCGTTTGAACTGCTCTAGCTCGAAGTAAAGCGCGTCAAAGTCGAGCAACGCCAGGTGCTTCTTTTGGAGGGAGACCTTGTCTTTTTGTGTGGCCAGTCCACCAGTGCGTGAAGCCAACGCCTGGATCCGTGGATACCAGTCAGCCACTACTCTATTTTGCGTCAGGTAATCGGGTACATCGCCCAACGTTGGCACGGGGGCGTCTTTCTTGAAATCGTACTCTTTGCCATCGGAGGTTTTGCGCTTGGGGCGGATGATCTTGAGTTTCTTGCCAAAATTATAGGTGACATTGAGCGGGATCTTGATGATCTTGCGCCGCTCGTTGCCGGGCAAACCTTCCTCTTTCAAGAAGTCACGGAAGCGCTCCATAAAGTCAGCTTCCACGCCAAAGACGTTGAGCGTTTCGAGTTCTTCAATGAAGTTGGGGCGGTAGGGTGCATGCGTGTGACCGCTACGCTTCAAGCTCCATTCGTAGCCCTTCAAGCGCACACCACGGCCAAAGAGTTGAATGATCTGTGACCCTTCGCTCTTGCCCACATGCATCAAGCCCATCGTGCTGACCCGCCAACAGTCCCAGCCTTCGATAAACTTTTTGGAGCCGATCAGCAGATTGACTGGTGAGGCAGAATCTTTGACGGACGCGAACATGGCTTCGGTGAAGTCACTATCCTCGACGATGAGCTGCGTGCCGTTTTGTGCAGCCACTTCTTCAATATGGTCACAAAGCGCCTTGGCGTCGCCAACGTTGATCAGGCCAAAGGGTTCTTCGGCAGTGCCAACGCGCAGCGCCACTTCACCGGATTCGCCTTTGACGCGGGACAAGGTTAACGTGCCCCCGGCAGGGTGGTGAAAGAGCCGGGTCAGAATATCCCGATATAAGCCATCAGCATTACGTTCGATGGCCATTTGCTGCGCCAGATAGTTAAATGCCCCGGCAAAAATGTCGTTGCCGTTGCTGTCGAGCAGACTGGTATCTCGGCCATTGCCGGTGAGGATCTGCCGCATGCACCCTATGGCCGCTTGTGGCTCATTGAGAAAGTCGGCAATGAATTGAATAATCTGTCCCACATCGGAGGCCACATGCTGCTCGTCTTTGGTCATCCGGCCCGACGAGACAGTGCTGCCGACAAAGACCCAAAGCGGTTTTTCCAGATTGAACGGTTCAAATTCGGCGGTCTGCGCCTCATAGATGCGCAGCTGCTGGTAGAACTTGAGCAGGCAGGCGGTGAGATAGGTTGCCCGCACGTTATCAAAGGTCTGGGGCAGGTTGAGGATCTGGTAATCCTTGCCAAAGCCATCTTCATAGAACCAGCGATAGGAGTAGTCGAAGATGATTGTCTTGGCGTAGCTGTTCTCAATGGTATCATTCTTGGCTGCGGAGACTGCCTGCTCAAAGGTGGCCGAGTACTCAAAGGTGAAGCCTTTGGCACAGAGGTCGGAACGGCGAGTGAACCAAACGCCCTCTTCGGTGCCGCTCATGCCACGGTGCCCTTCATCGACCAAGAGCAGGTTTTGGTCACCCAAGCTGCGGGTGGCCACGGTGTTGGGGCCTTCTTGATCAGCGAGCTTGGTAATTTCCAATACATCGACTTTGGCCAATCCCTGTGCTTGGCCAAAGAGACCAGCCTGACTGCCACTGCCCCGTGTTTTGATGAAGGCATCGGCGGCGATGCCGCTCTCTTGGAACTCTACAATATGCTGTTCGCTGAGCCGCTCGTTGGGGGTGAGCAGAATGATACGGGATAAATCATTGGCTTTATTGTGCTGTTTGGCATGGTGGCGGTACTGCAATAAATTCACATTCATCAGCAACGTCTTGCCACTGCCGGTGGCGTTTTGCAGACAGAGCTTGTTGAGATCATCTTCGGTGTACGGTGGCACATCGACGTACTTTTGCCAGTGGTTGTTGAAGCGGGTGACAAAGTCATTTAGCTCGGTCAGGAGCGCTTCCCGATTGCCGAAGTAGCGATCCAGGTAGATCTCGACAAAGAGCAAGGTGAGCCACTGGTAGTACTTCCAGACAATCGGGCGGCGCCGCTTTTCGTTGATGGTCTGGGTATGGCGGACAATATTCTCTTCGTAGACCAGCAGTTGTTCTTTACTCAGCGGTGCTAGCTCATTCCAGAAGAGATTGCTGTTGACGAGTGCATGATAGAAATTGTGCAGACTATCAGCATCCAACCCCTCCAAGTGGGGATCCTTGATGGGATCAGCCAACAGGTGAAACGGGCGCACCTTCTCACCACGCAGCTTGGGCGGTTGAATTGGATCAATGCCAAACAGGCTGAGCAGCCATTGGTTGAGCAACAGCTTGTTGCGGAAGGAATGGGACTTGAGGCCGGAACGCTTCTTCGCCATGGTGCCCTATGCCCCTTCCCCGGCCCACATGCGCTGCATAAACGCTTCTTCGGTGAGGCGCACTTTCCACGTCTCCTCATCGAGCTTGAGGTTGGGCAGGTTGTTGCTGCCGTTGACATAGATGGTGTCAAACTCAAAATCACGGGGATTGACACGGTTGCGTTGGAACCACTCATCGAGCATCAGGTTGTCTTTTTCCAGGTCGCCGGTGAGCTTGCGCCAGACGATCAGCACTTTCTCTTGCTGACCGTTGTTGGGATTGGCGGGGTCTTTGGGCACCCATCCTTCGACCTTGCGGAACCACCACGGCCCGGCTTCATCCTGGCGAATGCGCCCACTGACCACTAGCTTGGTGTGTTGATCCTGTGGGAGTTCGGGATCGGGCAGCCGTTCAAAGTCGGCACTGAAGCTTTGGGGGGCAGCGATGTGATTGACGCGCAGACCAATCAGATAGTTGAAAGTTTCCAGCAAGTCAACGGTACGCTCAACAACCTCATCGGTGCCTGGTTTTTTGACCTTCAGTGTGTAAGCCGTGGGATCGACGAAGGCGTCGATGTTGAGCAGCGACTGACTGCCCCGTGTTTCCACATCGAGCAGATAGTTGAGCAGGTAATGCTCTTTGAGGGCCGCGTTTGCTGCAATGGTTTGCTGGCGTGTTGCATTGTCGTCAAAGCGTAAATTGTTTAGGGTGTCCTCATAGGATTCGAGGCGGATATATTTGAAGCATTGTGAGATGCCGGTTTCTCGGCTGGTTGGTCGGCCCTTTTTCCAATTATCGCAATAAAACACTCTACAAATTCTCGGTTTCAAAACTTTACTAAAGTGTTCACCCATCTCAACCAATATATATTTTCTATTTTGTTCATCTCTTCGCGCTAGATTTGCAATTGCATGACCTGTTGTTCCCGAACCGGCAAAATAGTCCAAGATAATACTATCTACATCTGAACCTATATGTATCATATCTTCTACAGCAAAAACACTCTTTGGATAATCGAACGAATTACTAGGTACGATATCTTTAAGGATATTTGTACCTTTTGTCGAAGCATCATATCGAACATCAAACCAAATTGATTTGGGCAACATTGTATTAACAGCATAGTCTTTATGATAAATCGTGGGGCTATCTTTGCCTCTGATAAAAAACAGCTTGTCTTTTACACCCTTACTGCATCTCTCAAATCCCCAACGCCAACGGCCAAATCTTCCGTCTTCCCTAATAGGAAATATCAATTGTTTGCCATCATTGCCATATTTATCTGTTAAAGCTTCTAAATACTCATCATCAAAATTTATACCATCATAAATATTGCGATATTCATCAACTGATATTAAATCTATCGAATCTCTCGACGGGTCAAAAATAAACGGGAAATACATATAGGGTCGATCTTCTCTAAAAGGAGCCGTGCCCCTGCGGCGTAGTGGAAGCTCTCTATACCTTTTTGCCCCCTCAGTTTTTGGATATTTCTGTTTGACGTCTTTGTCTGAAAGCAAAAGTCTATTTAGAGTTAAACAGGCTTTATCCTTGGCAAAAAGTAACGTATATTCGTGTGCATCAGAAAAATAATTTTGTTCTCTTCCTTTTGGATTATGCATAATTGCTACATTGGCAATGTGATTTTCTGCCCCACATAATTGGTTCATCATTGCATTGAGTCTATAAAATTCAGCATCATCTATAGCAACTTCTAATACACCGTCAGATCTTAATAGACTTTTGCTAGATTCAATGCGATTTTCTAGCAATGAAAGCCATGATGAATGCTTGTAACTATTTTTGTAGATAATTTCAGAAGCAGCTGTATTATAAGGAGGATCAATATATACACATTTGATCTGCTGATTATAGCGAGACTGTAACATACCCAAAGCCTGAAAATTCTCTGAATGAACCAACAGCCCATCACACTGTTCATCAAAGTTTTCAATCGAAGCAAGTAATCTGGCTTTGAATTCCTGATCAAAGAACTGGGTATCCAGCGCTAACTTGTCATTCGCTTTCAGGAACTCCACCGAGAGCGGCACTGCATAGCCCAGCCCAATGGTGCTCGCCTGGATTTCATCAATCGCAAAGAGCCGCACCCATTCCTCCCGCTACGCTTCGTTAGTCACAATTTCGGGATAGAGCTCTGCCGGCACCCGATCCAGGGTGATGCAGTAGTTGGTCTCAACCACAAACTTCTTTTTGAGCCACAGCTTTTTCTGGAACTCTTCTAGTTGGGTGAGGAAGGCAATCAACTTGCCGGCAATCTGGCGCAGCACCCGGATCTTGGCCAGGTAACTCTCGACCGTCGGGAACTCGGCATTTTCAATATCATCGAGACGCATCACTTCATTCTTGATGTAGAAATCGAGTTCCCGGTGCAGAAAGCCGCCCAAATCTTTGTGGATAAAGTAATCCATGGTATTGCGTGCTGTGTACTGGTTGATGTACTTGGCCAGCAGCGGGCGATTTTTCTCCTTTTCGGTCGGCGCTGGGGTCTGAAACATGCGCAAGTACTCGGCGATAGTTTCATCGCCTTTCGCCAGTTCACCTAACGTTTCGAGCAGCACCTTAGCCGCCTGCACATTGCGTTTGTTGCGCCAGGTGTTGTCCTGCCCGCTCTTCTCCGGGTCGGCACGGTACTCAAAGTTGCAGACCAATTCTCCGGTGGCTGTGCGCTCCACCGGATTCTCGGCATGAATGATGAAAAAGCGCTTGTTGGCGTCGGATGCTTTCACATTGCCATGCTCCCCTTCGCTGGCATCCACCACGCGGAAGTGTACTCGTAACGGTGATTCATCTTTGCCAAAATCCAACGGTAGTCGCTGTGCCTGTACTTCAGCAGCTTGGCACAGGTCAAAGGTGAAGTTGGTGAAGTACTCGGCGGTCTTGATGTAGTACTGGTCGGCATTTGCCCAATGTAGCTTAACCTCTTCCCCATTGTAGGGAATCGCAAAGGGCGCGGCCTTGCCCGCGGTTTCCCTGGTATAGTAGCGGCGGGAGATGAAGTCACCGCTGTCGTAGTAGCGCTCAAAGAAGCGATAGAGATGGTCATAGATATCGGCTTCAGCAGAGAGCGTATTCTTGGTCTGCTCAATCTTCGCCATCTCTGTAATGTATGTTTTTCCAGCCGGTGTGGCCTTGAAAGCATCAACCAAGTTGCCATCGGCGTCAAACGCCCCTTCACCCAACGTATCGATCACCTTCTGTTTGGCTTGCGCCACCAATGTCTGACTGTTCTGTGCTTCTAAATGACCAAACTCCTTTTCGACAATCTGGAGTAGATCGTTATCTATAAACTCAGCCACCTGCGTTGCCTTGGCGTGCATGATGCGATAGAAGCCGAAATCCAGATCGGGCTGGTCGAGTTGGAAAAGCTCTCTGAGCTTGGTTGAAAGACGCTCACGTAACTGTTGGGTGGTCGGCATGACAGATTCCTAAACTAGTACCGTGGATTAGCACAAATTTTCTTATCACTCTATTATATATAGTCTGAATCTATATAAAAAGTGGCGTGATGCATGGGAACGTGTGGTGGTTATACCTTATACTACACGCCAACGAATGGTAAAGAGCGTGTGGCTGGTTGTGCGCTGTTCCATCCGCTTCTCCAGCGCCGCAACCAGGGCTTCCCGCTTCTCTAATATCTCATCTTCCACATCAAAGATCTGCTCGCGCAGGTGACGCTTGCGTCGTTCCAGCTTGCGGATCTCCGCTTGGGTCATATGTTGTTCTTCCATTGTGGCGGCCTGGCGGCTGCGCCGCTGTGCATCACGGATCTGGCGTTTGGCATCATCCAACTCTTTCTGCGCGGCGAGTTCCATATCTTCCGCCCACTTATCGAGTTGATCACGGGCTTCGGCAAAATGGCGATTGTTCACCTCAAGATTGCGGGCCACTGTAGCCTCAATGTGACGCTGTGCATCGGCGGTCAGCCGGTCGGCAATCCGCCGGGGCATGTCGGCCACCGGTCGACTATCACCAAAACATGTAAACAGACGCTCACAAGTCTCCTGATCCAGGTTCCGACCACTGTCATCGACCGCCGAAAAGAGCAGATATTCCTCGCGATCAAGGGCATCGATGCGTAGATGCTCCAAGCGCAGCCAGCCGGATTTACCCTTCAACTGCTCCACCATTGCGATGCGGGTGGGGTGGTGTGTGATGTCAAAGGTCACTTCCGCCGGTGGGCACGCTGCTGCCGCGCTTTGGGCAATCACATGTTCACCCAGCGGGTGGCTGAGCCGGTAGAGAAACGCGCCAAGGGTGTTCTCTTTCTCCTTGGAGATCAGGTGATAGCGCCCGGTGGGCACGGTGGCAAGGGGTGGCTGGCACAGGTCAAATGAGAAGGTCTGGTCATCAAAGGTCGCCTGCTCCCGTAAGCCGTACTTGGTCAGCAACCAGAAGAGCCGCCCGATCCTGTCCAGCCGCTCGTGTGCGCCGCTCAAATTCACATTGAGCCGTTCATGGACATCTTCATCGAACTGTTCCAGAAGCAGACGGCGGGTATCGTCCATCTTGCGTTGGATCTGTTCATCGAGTTCCTGTTGCAGCTTCTCAAAGGCTGCTTGAATCGCTTCTGGTGTGCGGCATTCCTGATAGATCTCCAACACCCGTCGCTCGAAGTCAATGCCCGCTTCAATTGTACCCAACACATCATCAGATACACCAAAGACGCCAGTGAAGAGGCTGAACTTCTGATCCAACAGCTCATGCACTCGGCTATCCGCATCATTGCGCTCGTTCAAGAAGTTGATCACCACCACATCATGCTCCTGGCCGTAGCGGTGACAACGGCCAATGCGCTGCTCAATCCGCTGTGGGTTCCAGGGCAAGTCATAGTTCACCACGAGCGAGCAGAATTGTAGGTTGATCCCTTCCGCTGCCGCTTCGGTGGCAATCAGGATCTGAGCCTCATCACGGAAATGGTCAATCAGCGCTGCCCGCACATCAATTGCTCGGGAACCGCTAACGCGGCCGCTTGACTGGTTTTTCTCCAGCCAACGGTGGTAAATCCGCGAAGAATCGGGATTGCTGTTGGTGCCGTTGAAGGTCAATACCTGGTTGGCATAACCGTTACCCTCCAGGTGGGCTTTCAGATATTCCTGCGTGCGCCGCGACTCAGTGAAAATCACCGCCTTTTGCGAGGCCCCCATCTCTTGCATCCGCTCAAAGCCAATTTGCAACGCCGTTAACAGAGACTTACTTTTGGTGTCCATGCCAATGCTTCTCGCCCACCGGATGTAATCGTCAAGCTCACGGAGCTCAGCGTCGAGTTTTTGCAGATCAACGTTTGGCGCTGTTTTGGGTTGACTCTCCTCGCCATCAGGCGTGGTATCCTCATCATTACCATTCAGCAGACTATCCTCTTCATCCGCCAGCAATTGATCCGACAGGTCTTCATCGATCGCTTCGCCAGCCAACTCGAGTTCGCTCCCTGTGGTGTTTCGCAATACATCTTCGCGCAGCTTCAATAGTCGTTCGCGCATGATCTCTAATGTTCCCGCTACCGCATGGGGTGACGAGGCCAAAACCTTGCGCACCAACAGGATAAGCAGATGCTTTTGCCCCGAAGGCAGCGCATAACTTTCATCCCGTTGCAAATAGGCAGAGACGGCCAGATAGAGCCGATGTTCCTGCTCAGTCGGCTTGAAGGGACGGGTAATCAGCTTACGTTCAGTGTACCGCACAAACTCTTGCACCTGGCCTCGCAGTGTCCGCCAACAGAAGGTGCGTAGCCGATCGCGCAGGCCAGAGAGATCTCCGCCATAGTTGATGTACTGCGACCGAAACGAAGCAAGCTCGCCAAAGAGCCGTTCATCGATCAACGTCGCCAGTCCATAAAGCTCCAACAGCGAATTCTGCAGGGGTGTAGCAGTCAACAACAGTTTTTTTCGTTCGTCTGTTGCCCAGCGAATTCGCTGACCGATTCGATTGCTCTGGCGGTACGCGTTGCGCAATTTGTGTGCTTCATCAATCACGACCAAGTCCCAAGGAATTTCCTTAATCGCCTCAGCTTGGCGGGCTGCATAATGCATGGAGCAGATCACAATGCCATGTTCACGAAAAGGATTAGCCACACCTGCTTTGATCTGGTCACGATAGGTCTTACCATCGAGAATAATTGAGGGGAGATTGAACTTCTCTGCCAACTCGGTAGCCCACTGTTTACGCAGCGAGGCCGGGCAGATTACGAGGATGTGGCGTCTACGCTCTGCCCAGTACTGGCAGAGCACAAGCCCCGCTTCAATCGTTTTCCCGAGGCCAACTTCATCGGCGAGCAATACCCCTTTTGAGAGTGGTGAGCGCAACGCAAATGAAGCCGCTTCTATCTGGTGGGGATTCAATTTGACACAGGCATCAAAGAGGGCACGACCCAAGCGGTCAACACCAGTGCCGCCGATCCGGCTGAGTTCATGGGCGTAGTACTTAGCGTGGTAGGGGGTGATTGTCATGAGAATTAGAATTTCTTGTTACTGATGTATCATGTCATCAGTATGTGTTCTGTTGTCGAATATCAACATTGTTTGTAAATAAAAACTGCCTGACAATGCGTAGGCAATGTAGGCAGCGAGGTGAGGAAAGGTAATTATATTGTACCCTACTCTCCTATACTCACGAAATCACTGGTAATGACTTACCAAGCGCACAATTTTATTGCTGGCAGAGCATGGAGAACAGGCATTCAAAACATCCCAGACTGGGATCCTATCAGCCATAGTGCTGTTTTCACAAGTCGCCCGTTGTTACTTTCACCACTACAAAGCGAAAGGTGGTGTATTTCTGTTGTGCCAATTCAGAATAATCTGACCAATGAATTTGATAGTCATTTTCCAAGTTGATAGGCAACTCACGACTGCGTGTGGTTCCTGATGATGCAGCACTTCCCCAGTGGAGTAATCCTGAAAGTGAGCGGCCGTGATGAATCCTAAATGCTGAATCCACAGTCGTGTTGCTGCGCGGTGGTTTCCAGTATGAGCTATCATTGGTCAGGAGAATGGCATAACCAGTCACACCTGACTTGACAGACGTTATCTGCTCTAAACGCTGTAGATCTTTCAAAAAATCATACCGGCCGCCATCTTGAGCACTATGATTTTGGAGTTGATATTGCTCACCATCATGTTCAAGTGAGAGAGAAGAAGTTTTATATTTTAGTTCAACTGCCAGCGCCCATTCATTCGATGTTACCCACAAATCTAGATGTATCGTTTTCCCATCCGCTCGAAATGGTACTTCTAGCCTAACATGGGCACCTGGAAGTTGTTGATGAATCGACCAAGCAAGCGCATGTTGGAAGTCTGCCTCTGAGTGAAAAATGGGTCTTTTTTTTGCAAGTGATGCAAGAAGTTCATGAAAATCGATCATTTTAGGTTTCCTGTAACGTTTACCGCTTTCGTTTTGTTGGTATCCTCTACTTTCAAGAGATGCAAAAATTGGATTTACTCAAAATTTGGGCAAAAAATCTCACAATGTAATGCAGCCTACATAACACGTACGTAACCTGTTCTACTCTGTATATAGAATATTTTGAACAAAAAAAGTCTAAATTTTCCATCCAGGGGCTACTATGATAGATCGAGCACTTCCTACACAACCCATATCAAAGTTTCGTCAAGCTGGTCAGGAAATCTTAGATGAGCTTGAGCAAGGACCGGTTCTCTTAACCCAACACGGAGTTGCCGCGGGTGTGCTCTTGAGCGTTGATCTGTATAACAGCATGGTATCCTACATCCGCTCATTTGATGATGTTGAGTTGATTCGCAGACGTTTGCTGGAAATGGATGTAGACGAGCGAACATATCTCAGCCTTGAGCAACTGGATCAGGCCATGAAACGGAGAGGTCTGGTTGATGCCCAATGAGAAGTGGACTGTATGCATCCATCAATCAGTGATTCAAGTGCTCTCTCCCCTACCGGCAGCACTGGTGCTTGGCATCAGAAACGCCATTGCCAATCTGGGAAGTAATCAGTATCCTGAGGGCTCTAGTACTGTTGATGGATTAGCGGATACGTATCAACTAACTGTGGGATTTTTTCGAATTGTCTACCAGATTCAAGAGGAGCAAAAGCGAATCAAAGTAGCAATGGTTAATCTACGTATTGAGTAGATACAGCCAATACATATAATTGAATCAGGTGATTCACCTAGTGCAGGTGCTGTAACACCCACACTAGGTATAATCCACACCGTTGAGTAGCTTGGCGGCAGACAACGGTACGGACAAGAGTCATTGTATGGTAACCTCTTAGTCTGTGCAAAAAATTCTTTGCACTTGAACGCGACCCACGCTATTCAAGTGTAGTTGAGAAGCTGCTCAACGGTTAATTCAACCGTTTCGAGCAGCTTTTTTTATTTTCTTCCAACAGAAAGAATGCACAGATCATGGCCACACAACTTCACTTCACCCAAATTGATGTTGAGCAGGAAATTACCAGCCGAATCCAGACTATCGCCAATGAACTAGCGGAACTTCGTGCAGCTGGTGAACTCCAGATCAAGATCTCCTCTTCCACACTCTTTTATCTCGAAGCGCTTGGGTATATGGTGGACTTCTCCACCGGTCTGGTGACCGAAGAAACACCAAAGGCCTGCCAAGTGCGACCTGTGATAACGCCCCAGTAGCTCGTATCGCAAGGGAGGCGCTAGCTCATGAAGCGCAACCGCCAACAACTGGAACTGCTTGGAATTGCCTGCCTTACCGCAGGGCTGGGTATCATCTTGCACTTGCTGCTACCAGATGGCACCTATCAACAGACACTTGTCATGTTGCTGGTACTGTTCATGTTTGGTATGGCAAGTGTGAAAGTTGTGCCCCGCCTTCGCAGTTCTGCAAAGCATACCCGCTATGCATCTACGCCTCCGTGGTCATTAAATGCGCAGCGCAGCTTCAGCATAGCCAGCACCTCCCAACGAACGCAAGGGGTTTCCATGAACGAGTTGACTCGCTACTTTGCCTGGATCGAAAAGAAGTTACAAGAGTTGGTCGTCCGTGAAGGGCTGGAATGTGGCCTGGTACGGATGAAGCGTGGCCCCCTGGTCATTACGCTGCAACTGCGCCTGCTCAATCCAACACAGAAGGACTTGCAGAAGCTCATGAAGTTAGGCCCTGCCCTTGCCCAATTGCTCCAGGTGGAGACAGTCCGCATTGCCGATAGCGCCCAAGGCATCTTGGTAGAAGTGCCCTCCCCCAAGCCGTTGACGCCCAACGGTGTGTTGTTGGCTCGTCACACGCGTGGCTTGACGGTGGCAGTTGGAGTCAATGCAGCTGCCAAACCAATTTGGGTTAACTTGGAAGATCACGGTGCGCTCTTTTGGGTCGGGCCATCACGTCGCGGCAAAACACAGTCGATCAAGTCGGTGCTCTATGCCCTACTTCGGGAAAACTTGGGGCGGGTGCAGTTCATTATTATCGCCAATCCTGCAAAAGTACGTAAAGACTGGGGTGTGTTTGAAGGAGTACAGGGCTGTATGGGCATTGCCGCCACAAAAGAAGATATCGCCGGTGCCGCCGGGTGGCTGGCTACGCAGATGAGTAGTAACAGCGACTTTGTTCAGGAAACACACACGATTCTGGTCGTTGATGATCTCCCCGCCATCCTCAAGACTGTGCCACAAATCACCCCTTCTCTCGCAGATATCGCCGGGATGGGGGCAGGTTTGGGAGTACACCTATTGGTGGGTACGCAAGGTGCAGGTTCAAAGAGCACCAGCGGCGGCACAGAAATCGAGAACAATGTCACCGCCCGCATTCTCTACCGTCCGGCCACCAGCCGTACAGGTAGCCAGAGCGCTGGCACCGGTGGGTTGGCACTGCATCAGTTGTCGTCGGCAAAAGGCGATGCCTTGGCACTGATTGACGGCAACACGACCCGTATCGCCACCGCTTGGATCTCAGACCAAGACATTGTCCTGTTACCTTCGGGTACTGCTACCTATCCGTGGCGCAAACACACCAACCGACAGAAACCCGAAAACCAGCCGGAACCACCGAGCACCAGTGGTAGAAGCAGGTTGAACCGCCTAGAACCAGGTCAAAACCAGTGGAAACCAGGCGAAACCACCCAGAACCAGGCAGAACCACCCGTTACGTGGTCTGCGAACGGGTTGCATGGCAATGACGTAGCAGCAAACGACAGCACCGATACAGAACCAGTTCTAAAACCACCTGCAGAACGGGTTGAGAGTTTACAGGAGTACCTTGTACAGCTTGCAACGCTAACCAATGAGCAGTTGCGTACCGAGAATCTCGGCTTTGACGGTTCTCGTGTGCCAACGCAGCACGAGCAACAGATCATCATCCAGGCGTTTGATGTGTCAGCGTCGCTCAACAAAACGTGTCTGCTCTGCTACGGCTATAAGAATCCCAAGGTGATGGGGTATGTCAAGGCGGTTGTTGAAAGACAGTCAACAGTGATTGACAAACCCGAGCTGAGCGCAGAAGCAGATTCGGCGATTCCCGATACGATTGACCTCAACACTGAAGCCGGTCGTCGATTGCTGAAAAAGCTACAAGGAACGGGTGCCATCAACTGGCCAGATGAGCGGACGTTGCTGGAGGAGGAGAGATAGCATGAAAAATATCTTTGCGGTAGTGATCTCCACACCAGTGCTCGCGCTCTTCGCTGGCATTGGAGTCTTGGCCTTCCGGATTGCTGGCAAATGGGACGAGCGCAATACAGATGTGCTGATCAGCAACATTACGTTGGTCTGTGGAATCGGTGGTCTGGTGCTTGCCCTCTTCCTGGCTGCATTTGTGGGACTGGTCTTCTACAGCCGTTGGCAGCGCGATAAGCACTGGGATGAGCCCCCTTTCTTGCGCCATGCCCCACCCAAGCGGTTATCACCACCCATGCACCAGCAACCGCCGTGGATGGAGACGCCACCTGCCCTGCCGGATTCACGCGAGCAGAAGGGCCAGCTCTACTCTGCCGGGCCAGAGGTCTATGAAGACCTTGATCAATCTTTGTTTGGTGACAGTAACACCATTGAAAGTGACTGGAGTGAACTTCCATGACCCACACACAGCCGACCACCAACGCAGCACTCTTCACCCTTGGCCTGCTCTCTGTCATGTTTGGCATGGTGCTCTGTGAGATGCTGCTCTTTGTGGACACCATCCCAGCTTGGGGACTGTTACCTGCTTTCTTCGGTGTTGGCGTGCTCTGCAAGTTCATCCTCGTCTTGCACGAGCATATGCTCGGCACAACAAAGCAAGTGCGTGTTGTCACCGTTGAATTTGACTGGCCTTTGAAGGTACAGGAGGTGCGCAATGGAAGTTATATATGAAACTTGGTACAGTTGCCTGGCTGACCGCTGGTGGATTGTTGGTCTCACCATTTTGGCGAGTTCTATCTCAATTGTGGGAGCAGATTACTTGGGAATCAACAAACCGTGGCCGCTGTCGATTGTCCTGGGTGCCATTCTCTCATTCATGGTTATGGAAGCCTATCCGTATGCCTGGACACTGGGCAATGGTGCACACATCATCTTGTGGGTTGCGCTCTCGTGCATGACTTACCTACTTCCACAGCTGATTGATCAAAACGCAAGACGTTCGCGCCAAACTATTTGGGATTACTTTGAAGAAGTCGATTCCGTTTACCCAACTGAAGATGGGGATACCAAGAAAGGAGCCACACCATGGGTCGAATACTCGTAACCTTACTGATTATCAGTATCATGATCTGGTCGATCACCAGTGCGTGTATCAGGCTCTACACAGATCCATTCGGCATGACAACCAGAGAAGAAGTCCGCTCACACACGGCAATTGAGACAACGAGGCTGGAAACCCAAGCAGCGGTCGATATCGCTAACGTCAAAGCTTTTGCCCTAATCGAATCCACCCGATTGGAAACCCATGCGCAGATTGAGTTAACTCGCCTAATGGCTGATGCCGCCAAGGTACAAGCACAAGAACAACGGCAGGCTACGCAGGCTTGGGCCAACATCTTACCCATGCTGATGTTGATTGTTGTCGGTGGCGTTGCTATCTGGCTGTTCATCGCCTACTACGGTCGCATAATGCTTATTTTAGTAGAGAAAGGTACTCTTTTTTCCTGTTTCGCACCAACCACGTCAAGGGATCGGCAGCGGCCAAAACGTCAAGCAGCTGGTATGAACGAAACTGAATCAGGTGTTATGCATGAAGAGGTGTTGAGACACTACGCCAGCACACATGACCTAAACATTCGCACAGAAAACGGCTATTACCTGCTGATAGACCGGACAACAAAGCAGGTTGTGCAGCAGTTGGTACTGCGCAATGAGTAGGAGTGCGACTGATGATGGGCAACAAATATGTACTAATAGGTATCATTGTTAGTGGAATCGTTCTTGGGGCAGGCGTGGTGTACACGTTGCGCCAACATGATCTTCTTCGGTTATTGACACTGTTGAGTTTGGCATGTATCGCCGTGGTTCTGATGTGGCAAAGGGAATGACGTATGGAGAAGTTACTCACAATCGTACACAATGCCTACAAAGCGAACAAACAAGATGAGCGTAGCATGGTGGAGCGCTCTGTTTCATTTCTGTTGCTAGGTCTGATCTGTGTCTTTGCCCTCAACAGCATCGGCAATGTACAGAAGTACGTTGGCCACTATCACCAACACTGGACGGGTGATGCACTGGGGATCGCCTTTGGTACTGTAGTTTTTGTTT
Source organism: Caldilineaceae bacterium (assembly GCA_965228585.1). Lineage (GTDB taxonomy): Bacteria > Chloroflexota > Anaerolineae > Caldilineales > Caldilineaceae > JAHBVH01. Next base: position 261,913 of record CBDDHX010000009.1, on the reverse strand, counting down.
GTGCTTATATCGCTGCCACGACCCACGGTAATCCTCGCTGGGTGGCGATTGTCATCGGTTCTGTCTTTGGCATTGCCAGCGCCTACTTTCAGACCAATCTCTACACTTCCGAAGGGATGCAGCTGAGCACAGCCCTTGCCCTTTCATATATTCCGATTCTTGCGGGCGAGGTGGGATTGGCACTGCTTGAGTCACTCTATAGCAAACAGCACAGAGAGCAACACATGGCAGATGTAACGGCGCAATATGAAGCACAATTGCAAGCCAAAGAGGCAGAGATCGCAGCACTCACGGTAGAACTTGCAGCAGCACAACAACAACTTGCAGACTATGCAGTGCAAGAAACTCACCCCTCTGAAGTAGCACTGCCGGAATCTGCTTTGCAAGCAGTTGTGGAAAAACTGCCGCAGTTACTGAGCGCAAATGGCCATTTGCAAGGGACAAATGGTACCCCTTCCCCAGCAGAACAGCCGCAGAGGGTCAACACCCATGCAGTTGCAAACGATGCTCGCGCAGCATTGAAGCAGCAACGCAAAGCCGCAATTCCTGAGATTCTGGCAGAGGCCGAATCTGCACTCAGCACTGGTGAACTGGCAGTGCAACTCGAAGCTGTGCATGATTGGAAAGTATCGACTGATTCGATCCGTCGCTACTGCCAAGAACTTGCGGAAGAACAAATCATTGAAAACATCAAACGAAAATGGCAACTGTGCCAACCTGTGGCGGCTTGACCAGCGAAAATTACCCCTTGATCTGTTCCGTTGATTCTGTATGATCGCGCGCAGTACCAGATCAGAATCGATGTTCTACATCGGAGTTTATGAACACAATCACCCGCTATCACTGGCACTACCGTTGGCTCACATTTCGGAGCATTTGGTCAGTTTTGGAGCACCAACACAACCTAACCAATCTCATTCAATGGGCAAAGCGGAAACGACTCACAGGTCCACGCAAGCTGTATGAGTGGAAACTGCATGAAGTAGAAGTCCGCCTTTGCAAATATCGATTGAGAAATCCACAAACGCTCGTGATGTGTGAGTGGCTATATGCGGCCTATCAGATGATCATCGCAAAATCCAGTTATAACAAGAAAGGAAGTGCAGCCCAGTATCGAAACTGATAATCAGAGCTAGAAAACAAACACAAACAAAACGCCCCAGCCAGGTGCGCCAACACCTGACCAGGGCTAACCCACATCGCTAAATAAGGCAGCGGTGCAGGCTAGGCATATCTTACTAACTTTGCCCAGTCCGTCAATTGCTGCCTCCAGCATGTGGCGGACTGTATTTTTTGGGCTGCAAGAAAGGAAACATGCCTAATGCAAATACCAAACATTCCCCTCTAGATGCAGGGCCTCGTTTCTTTGCTGCTCCTCGCAGCGATATTTTCGACATTCCCAAACCACAGACCAAGCATGAACAGAAAAATCACGGTCAACCGCTCCCAAAGGAGAACAAAAAGCAAATGCGATACGCAGCATATGTTCGGATCAGTTCAGAGGAACAGGTAGGTAATTTCTCTCTTGATGCCCAAAAACGAGAAATTACTACTTGGGTAACTGCCAAAGGCGGTATTTTGGTCAAAGTCTACGAGGATGAGGCCAAATCTGCCCGCACCGCGGATCGGCCTGCATTTCAGCAAATGCGCAAGGATGCCCGCCACAACAAGTTCGACGCGTTGGTCGTCCACAAGTTTGACCGCTTCGCCCGCAACCGTACCGATGCCCTGGCGATCAAATCACTCTTGCGCTATGACTATGGACTTAAAGTTTTTTCGGTGACAGAACCATCAGAAGATAGTGATGGGCCAATGGGTGCACTCATTGAAGGCATCATGGAGTCAGTAGCCGACTGGTACAGTCAAAACCTCTCTACCGAAACATCAAAGGGGAAAAAAGAACGTGCGCTGCAAGGTCTGCACAACAGTGGTGCACCCTTTGGGATGAAGAAGAATAAAGACAAAGTTCTCATCCCTGATGAAGATGAGCTACCCGGTCTGCAAATGGCCTTCGAACTCTACGCAACCGGTCAATACAGTGATACAGACATTGCTGGCGAACTCAACAAGCGCGGCTACAAGAGTAAGCGAGGACGACCCTTCTCAAAAGACACCGTACGCGACATGCTCCAGAACCCCACCTACCTAGGCAAGGTAAAGTATCAGAAGTATAAACGCAACTCAGATGGCAGTCGATCCTATAGCAATGAGGTAGAGTGGTTTGAAGGCAAGCACGAAGCAATTATTGACGAGGAATTGTTCAACTGCTGTGAAGCAGTACGTGACAAGCGACGCAACCATCGCCAAGCCACACCAAAGTATAATCCATACCTCCTGCGTAACCTCGTTTACTGCTACCGTTGTTGCAGTAATCCCCCAACAACGAAAACATTTGTGAGCTATGGCAAAATGCGTCCTCAAGCAAGAATTGAGCGCAATCATCGGTCATATCGCTGTCGTGCCCGTGAGATGGGATACAGCTGTGAACAGGGTAGCGTGCAAACAGAAATCTTGGAAGTGCAGGTGATCCAGATATTGAGGCAGTTGAAACCACCTCATAATTGGCGAGAGACGATTACTGCATCGATCGGAGAACTACTGGGAGAAGCAGATTTGCAACAGCGGCTGACCGAGATTCGCAAAGTCATTCAGCGCATGGATGCTCGATGGGATCATGGGTTTATCACTGATGAGCAGGAATACTTACGCCAACGTCTAGAGCTCCAACAACAGTTGGAACAACTCACACCCGTCGATAACAATGACCTAGAGCGGGCTGTTGACTTGCTGGATAACTTTGCGAGCTACTGGGAAGAGTGCGGAGAAGATACAGAACTACAAGCTGAACTAATTAATAAAATCGTAGAAAGGGTATATGTAGAAGGCGAAATAGTGGTTGCCATGACATTGCGGTCTAACTGTCATCTAGTATTGGGGCATAACGTAAATGAGCCAACCGAATACTCGGTTGACCCATTTCTCGACCAAAGTCGGTACACGTGCGGGAGCGACGGGATTTGAACCCGCGACCTTCGGCTTGACAGGCCGATATGCTAACCGCTACACCACGCCCCCATGTACTGCTTTGTTGCCAACACTCGTTATCTCTTGCACTCATTAGCTCTTGCGTAGTATCTCTTACGTAGTAGCTCTGGCAAGTGACTGTTGTTGCACAACGAAAGGTAGTGTACCATGAAGCAGATGGGTTGTCAAAATCCACATTGCAAAAATGCACACTTTTCTCAGCACATTTCTTTCGCATCTTTTGGAGGATCCCATGTCTGCTCCTTATCTGATCATCGGTGGTGATGCCGCGGGCATGAGCGCGGCCAGCAAGCTTAAACGGGAACTGCCCGATGCCGACGTGATTGTCCTCGAACGGAGCCAATATATCAGCTATTCCGCCTGTGGCATTCCCTATTGGATCGCGGGGACGGTCGAATCGGACCAACGCTTGATGATCCTGACGCCGGAGCGGGCACGTGAACGACGTGGCATTGACGTGCGCACGGGCCACGAGGTGGTCGCGATTGATCCAGCAGAACAGACGGTGCTTGTCCATCAACTGGCAAGCGACGAGCGCATCACACTCTCCTATGCAGCACTGGTCATTGCCACTGGTGCATCAGCCATCCTTCCGCCGCTGCCCGGTGTCGATCTGCCCGGTGTCTTTACATTGCGCTCGCTGGCCGATGGACAAGCGATCTTTGCACACATGGCGGCGCACTCGCCCAAAACGGCTGTCATTGTCGGCGGTGGCTACATCGGGGTGGAAATGGCGGAAGCATTGCGCGACCGCAACGTTGCGGTCACCCTTGTCGAGATGCTGCCCCAACTGTTGCCCAACTTTGATGGCGACGTGGTCGAGCCCGTGGCGGCCCACGTTGCCGAACAGGGCGTGACGGTGCGTACCACCACCCGTGTCAACGCGATCCGCCAACGGGATGCAGGGCTGGAGGTCGCCTTGGATGATGGTACGACCATTCCCGCGGATCTGGTGCTGCTCTCGGTTGGTGTGCGGCCCAACAGCGATCTGGCCCGCGCCGCTGGCCTCCGCTGTGGCGAGAGTGGCGCGATCTGGGTCGACGCCCACATGTGCACGAGCATGCCCGCCATCTACGCGGCAGGTGACTGCGTTGAACACTACCACATTGTGCTGGGCGAAAACGCCTGGATCCCGCTGGCAACCTCGGCCAACAAAGGGGGGCGCATTGCGGGAGAGGCCATTGCCGCCGCTCTCAAGGGCCAGCCCCGGCCTACTTTTCCGGGTATCGCTGGTACCGCGATCGTCAAGGTATTTGACTATACGATGGCGGTGACGGGGCTAACGGAAGCGGCCGCTCGCCGCAGCGGGAAATGGGGCGAACATGGCGCAGGGATTGGCACGGCCAAGGTCGACGCGTGGGAAAAGGCAAGCTATTGGCCGGGCGCGGAAAAAATCGGGGTCAAACTAATCTATGCACGAGCAACCGGACGCATCCTCGGCGGGCAAATCGCGGGCAAAGTTGGGGTCAACAAGCGCATTGACACGATCGCCACGGCCCTGAGCACCGGCATGACGGTGCAGACACTGGGCATGCTCGATCTCGCCTACGCACCTCCCTACTCGCCCACCTATGATCCGGTACAGGTCTGTGCCAATGTGGCGGCGCGCGGTGTGGCGAAACGGACGGCATAAAAGAGCGGCGACAGTGGCTGAGATCATTCATCGCCACTGTCGCCGCCGCATCGCGCAACCTATCTTCGTTGCGCTCGTTAATTGGTGCTCGTTAATTGGTGCTCGTTGATTGGTGCTTGCTTATCTCGCGCGCATCTGTGTCGCGCGCCCTACTCCTCTGCCTGGCCGAGCACGGCCACCACATTCTGTCCGCCAAAGCCAAATGCATTGACAATGGCATACTGTCCATCGGCCTCTTGCATTTCGTTGCCAACAATCGGTACACCAATCTCGGGATCGGGCGTGTAGTTGATCGTTGGCGGGATCTTGCCTTCACGCAGGGCAAGCACCGCGGCCACCGCGGACTGTGCACCGGCCGCACCCAAAGCGTGCCCCACCATGCTCTTGATGCTGGTGATCTTCATCTGTTGCGTGTGCTCGCCAAAGACATTGGTCAGTGCCTTGGCCTCACCGGCGTCATTTAACACGGTGCCGGTGCCGTGGGCAAAGACAAAATCAATCTCTTCTGGCTGCAGCCCCGCGCTCTGCACAGCCCCCGTCAACGCGCGCGAGGCGCCATCGCCGTCGGGGTCGGGCGCGGTGATGTGATAGGCATCGCCGGTGATGCGCCCGCCCAATACTTCGCCATAGATGGTGGCACCGCGGGCGCGGGCATGTTCTTCAGTCTCCAGAATCAGCGCACAAGCCCCTTCGCCACAGACAAAGCCATCACGATCAATGGAAAATGGACGGCACGCGTGTTCGGGATCGTCGGTGCGGCTGGAAAGGGGCCCCATGCGCCCGAAAGCTGACATCGTCAACATCGAAACCGCGCCTTCCGCCCCACCCGCGATAATCACATCTGCTTCGCCCCGCTGCAAAAAGTGATAGCCCTCGATAATCGAGTAGTGACCGCTGGCACAGGCCGCGGTGCTGGTCATCACGGGACCGCGCGCGCCCGTTTCGATCGACACCATGCAGCTGACCGCATTGGCCATGGCCGCGGGCACGACAAAAGGACCCACTGAACGCCAGCCTTTGTCAACCATTGTTTCAGTCGCATACTCAATTTCATTGATGCCGCCACCGCCGGTCGCCATGAGTACGCCAACATTGTTGCGGTTGCGCTCGTCTACCGTGAGCTTGGCATCCGCCAACGCCTGCCGCGTGACCGCAATGGCGAATTGGGTGGCCCGGGTGATGCGGCGGGCCACCTTGCGATCCATGTAATCTTGCGGGTCAAAATCCTTCACCTCACAGGCAATGTTATAGGGCATCTCGCCCGGATCAAAAAGTGTCAATGGCCCTGCGCCAGATTTGCCCGCCAACAAATTTTGCCAGAAGGTCTGTACATCATTGCCAATGGGCGTCATTGCACCCATACCGGTAATAAAAACACGGGTCATGCGTAATTCTCACTTTCCTCGAGCATACAGAAAGGATGGAAGCAGATTGCTCTGCCAGTTCTGGTTCATCAAAATGCCTGTAGACGCTGGTGTGTACGGCTCTGTACACGGCTGCCGCGGTTCGTTCCGCAATTCAAAAACTGAACACCCCACGCAAAATGAGCAATCCACCTGGCAAGCCAGTAATCTATGCGCAAATGAAATTGCTCATCTGCATGCTTGCAGTTTGTGTTGCTGTACATGCCTATTGATGTACATGACTGTTGCTGTATATGCCTGTTGATGTACATAACACCGTGCCACGCCAAAAGTAGTGCCCTCAACTGTATCTAATTTTGTGGCATGGCCCAGCCGTGAAGCCGACATTGACGTGTGCACAATCGACAAACTCAAAGTAAGCCCTTCAATGGAGCTCTTTGGAACACGGTCTGCCCCATGATCCCGACTCCTACCGGCGCATCCTTGCCATCCCAATGGCTATCTTGGTACACCTGATTGTTGGTAGAGGGAGCGACCATGGGTCAACCGAGAGCGGGAGCAAAGCGGCACAACTGATCAACATCCGCTGATTATAGGGAAGGTGCTCCGTTCCGTCAAAAATATCGTGTGCTCTATACCAATTTGCTCACCTCAACGGGCGGCCCAGCAAGCACGCACCAATACGAGCGGAGCCCACACTCAGAGATCCTGCTCTGTGGCCCGGGCCACGGCAATCACATCACCTGGCTCAAAGAGGGCACGAAAGGCAGCGAGCGCCGCGTGCAGCGTTGGCTCGTCGGCCACCGGTCGCCGCAGGATGCGGCTGCCATAGTCGGCGAATTCCTGTACCACCCATTCATAGCGATAATAGGCAAAGGCGAGGGGCGAAATTGCCACGGCCCCATAGCCGCGAAAAAAATCACGTTCCGCGGCCTGTTGCATTACCGCCCGCTCCATCACAAAGATCAGATCGCGCTCTTTGGGGGCCAGGGTGACGCCATCCCAATCCACAATGGCAAGCTCGCCCGCCGCGCTGACAATCAGGTTGGCGGTGTGGATGTCGGCGTGGCAGAGCACGTGGGGCCGTGCCTGCGCCTGCAGCAGCGACCCCAGCGTCGCGGCACGCCGTACAATGGCGAAGATTTCGGGACGGCGCTGTTGCCAATCAGTGGCAAATGCCCGTTGCAGCGGCTGTGCAAAGGGGGTTCGGTCGATCTGCCGGTCGAGTTGATAGACGGTCGCCGCCCACGGTGGCACATAGCTTTCCGCAACTAGTTGGGCCGCGAGATCAGCGGGCAGTTGACAGCTGTGCAATCGTTGCAACAGCTCGCCAAATGCACGCCACTCCCGCGGCGACAGCCCCCGCTCCATGCCAGTTGGACCATCAATAAAGGGATAGAGCACCAGCGTGGTATCCGCATGGACGTGCGCCAGTTCGTCCCGGCGGGTAGGTAGCGGCGCAACGGCTGCGGGCAGATCGTGCAGGTGCAGATAACGGGGAATCAACAGGCTGGCCGCGGTCGGTTGGCCCCGTCGCAACTTGAGCAGATAGGATTCTCCGGCACAATCCACCACCCGGTAGACCGAGGCATGGGCATCGTTGCCAATGGGCAGCAAAGTCAGCGTCACCACGTCGAGCCCATATGCCTGTTCGATTGGCCCGACAAGTTGGGTCGGGGTGGGCCGTTCTGCGCTGGCGTCCATGGCTCAGATCAGGCCAGCCCACTGGCAGAAGTTGCGGATCAGCCGCTCGCCCGCGGGGTGGTCGTCCGTCCAATATTCTGGGTGAAACTGGGTGCCGACAATGGGAAGTTCATCGTGGATGATCAGCTGAATGGGCGTGGTGGCAGTGGACGCATAGAGCTGAAAGCCGGTTGGTACCGTTTTCAGCTCCCACGAGTGTGCGTGGCGAAAGATCGGTGCTTCGCCCAACCCCGCCAGCAACGGATGCGCGCGCAACAGCTGCACGGGTCCATAGCCCAGCTCTTTGCGAAAACCGGCTGCAAAATTGGGGTTGGGGTCCTCTTCATCCGGCGCGAGCGCGCCAATGCGCGCCACCGTCACCCCATAGCTTTCGGCCATGGCCTGCATACCGCCACAAAAGCCAAAGGTGGGCCAGCCATTCGTGCGCAGCACCGCAAAGAAATTTGCCTGCTCCGCCCGCTCATACTGATCGGGATCTGTGCCGCTGCCACTGATGAAAATCGCCCGTATATCCAACTGACGAAGCAGTTCGACCGTCACTCGGTTGTAGCGCACAATGAGGCAAGGCTGGTTGGTCATCTCTTCCAGCCGATATTTAATGCGCACCCGTGCTGCCAACAGCCGCTCTCCCCAAGGCTGGCCATAGCCTGCTTCGTGCTCGTTGTCAACAAAGACAATCATTTGCGTGCAACTTTCTCAACTGTTTCAGCATCTATGGCGAACAACCGCAGCGCCTGTCGAATGTAATTCACCGCGCCCACAAAGACAGGATGCCATTGCTCATCCAGCGGCTGATCGATGGGTTGCCAGAAAAACTCAAAGAGATGACCACCGCCATCGGTGGTGAAATACGCCCACTGGTCGGGCGGTGGTGTGGCGGGCAGACAGAGAAAGCAAGCCCAGATCTGCCCGTGAACACCCGCTCTCCAGAGCCCCAGGTTGCGCGCCACGTGGGCGTCGGCAATCCCCGATTCCTCTTGCAGCTCGCGCAGCGCGGCGGCCACGGGCGCTTCGCTCGGTTCAATCGTGCCTTTGATCAGCTGCCTACCCGCCAGGGGATGACGAAAGGCCAAAATCTCCAGCGCACTGGCACCCGCCTCAGCACCGGGCCGCAGCAGAACCGGGCAGGCCTTGTTGGGTTGCACGGTAGCCGTTTTCCTTTCAAGTGGCGCACCGGACGCTGGCGACCGGCACTCTCTTGCTTGCACGCTTGGCTTGGGAAAAGGTTTGCTCTGTTGGCTTGAAAAAAGAGATGACTTGCGCACCGAGAAGAGCTTCCCAGTGGAGAGCAGGCAACGCGGTTAGTCGCTCTTCTCGACAAGTTGCGTAAGTCCAGAAAAGAGATGAAAAGGCATGATAGGTGATGCGGGGCCGATTGTCAAGATGCCAAACAGAGACGGGTGGTCGCGCTAATTTGGGCGCTGCCCCACCCTGCGATACAATCGACCGTCAGCCGCTTGTCCGGCGGTTTATCGGGAAGTACGCTGTGGTGTATAATTCAACTGTTTGCACTTGAACAGAGCCGCGGCATGGCGTGCGCACGGTTGGCACGCAAAGCCTGCAAAGACCCGTCCAGAAGCTTGTATAGAAGGTAGCCCTTTTGCAACACCCAACCAACGCTCTATCCGAACCTGTAGCTGATTTTCTGGAGCACGAGCATTCCGCCCGCCCAGATGCGTTTATTCCCATCTATGAACCAACGCTCGGCGCAACGGAAGAGGCCTACCTGCTCGACACCATCCGCAGCGGCTGGATCAGCAGCAACGGCAAGTATATCCATGAATTTGAAGAACGCTTTGCCGCCTACTGTGGTGTCGCCCACGGCATTAGCACGAGCAATGGCACCACCGCGCTCCACCTAATCCTGCATGCGCTTGGCATTGGCCCCGGCGACGAAGTAATTGTGCCCGCGTTGACCTTTATTGCATCGGCCAACGCGGTCCACTACACCGGTGCCACCCCCATTTTTGCCGACGTTGACCCCGCCACGTGGACCATCGATCCTGCGGCTGTCGAGCGGTTGATCACGCCGCGGACCAAAGCGATCATGCCGGTGCATCTGTATGGCCATCCCGCGGAGATGATTGCGCTGCAACAGCTGGCCACTGCCCACGATCTGCTGCTGATTGAAGATGCCGCCGAAGCACATGGCGCGCGGATTGGGACGCGCCACACCGGCGCATTGGGCACGGCCGCGGCCTTCAGCTTCTTTGCCAACAAGATCATCACCACCGGCGAAGGAGGCATGGTCACCACCGCGGATCCAGCGTTGGCCGCGCGCTGTCGCATGCTGCGCGACCATGCCATGCCACCCGAACGGCGGTACTGGCACGACGAGGTGGGCTTTAACTACCGCATGACCAATCTGCAGGCGGCCGTGGGTGTGGCCCAGATGGCTCGCATCGATGGCTTGATCGAGCGCAAGCGTGCCATTGCCCATCGCTACGCGCAAGGGCTGGCGCAGATCCCCGGGCTCACCCTGCCCACGGAACGGCCCAATTACACCAACGTCTATTGGATGTATTCGATCCTAATCGACGAGCCCTTTCCGCTTGGCCGGGACGAATTGATCCCAACACTGCGCGCCCAGAACGTTGACAGCCGCCCATTCTTCCATCCCCTAGACACGCTGCCCCCCTATCGCACGGCTAGCCCCGCGCCAACCGCGCTGCGCCTGAGTCGCCAGGGGCTCAACTTGCCCAGTGCGCCAACACTGACCGACGAACAGATCGACTGCATTTGTGCACTGATCCAAAGCGTGGCTGGATCGTCCCATGTCTGAAGCAAGATCAAGACGGCCCGCTGTCTCCATCATCCTGCCCACCTACAACGAGCGTGACAATATTTGCGATCTCATCGATGCAATTGCCGCCGAGCTTGCGCCCACCGATACTCGCTTCGAGATTCTGGTGATGGACGACAACAGCCCCGATGGCACGGCCGGTGTGGTGGCCGCCCGCTATGGCAAGGATGAGCGAACCGATGCCAACGCGGAGACGCCGTTTGAATCCACATTCGAGCTGCAACAGGGCATGATCCGGCTGCACGTGCGCACCCGCGACAAGGGATTGGCCAACTCGATTCGGGACGGTCTGGAGCGGGCCACGGGCAATACGCTCGTGGTCATGGATACCGATTTCAACCACGATCCGGCCATGATCCCGCAAATGGTCGATTTTCTGCGCTACTATGATCTGGTGATCGGCAGCCGATTTGTCATGCGGGGCGGCATGGAGGATCAGGGGCGTTACTGGGCTAGTTTGCTCTACAACGTCTTCATTCGCTTGCTGCTACAGACGCAAATTCAGGATAACCTGAGTGGCTTTTTCGCAGTGCGCCAAGAGCGATTTTTCGAGCTGGCCCCCATGTTTGATAAGATCTTTTATGGCTATGGCGACTATTTTATCCGGCTGTTGTTGGTGGCTTGGCGCAACAATTGGAAGATTCTGGAAGTACCTGTCTTTTACATTCTGCGCCGCCACGGGGATAGCAAAACCGGTTTCTGGTCCATCTTTCGCGACTACACGCGGGCCGTGCTGCGGCTGCGCTTGCGCGGGCTCTGATCACGGTCCACAACTGATCACGGTCCACAACTGATCGCAGTCAGTTGCAAGTATTGCTGGTTGGTCATTTCTTGCAAGTTGTTTGAAACGAACAGAATCCATGCACCGGAGATAGCGCAGCGGTGGCCTTTGATCACCACCCCCAAGCTCGTTCTCAACAAGTTGCGTGAGGTCTAATAGATATCATATTGCCCATAATGTTAAATCGTCTTTATGGCGCGGCCGTGCTGGTCGCGTTGCTCTTTTCCATCTATCTGCTGACGAGTGCTGGCAAATTTCACATTGTCGATGAAGTCAGCCTCTTTGCCGTAACCGAATCGTTGGCCCTGCGCGGCGAAGTTGACACCAACGCCATTGCGTGGACGCAGTGGGTCAACAGCCCCGGCGAAGTGCTGGGGGCCTTTGGCCGCGATGGGCAAGTCTACAGCAAAAAAGGACCGGCGCCCGCGTTTCTGGCCGTGCCCTGGTATCTGTTGCTGCTGCTGGTGGCGCGGTTCGATATTCAGATTGGGCTCGTGCAAGGTGCGCTGCTCTGGAACGGATTGCTCACGGCCATCACCGCGGTGCTGCTCTGGCGAACGGTCCGCCTGCTCCACTACAGCGACTGGGTGGGTGTCATGCTGGCGCTGCTCTATGGGCTGGCAACCATTGCCTGGCCCTATGCCAATCATTTCTTTGGCGAGCCATTGAGCGCGCTGGCGCTCTTGGCGAGCTTTCACGCCATGCTCGCCCATCGCCAAAGCGGACAGCTGCGCTGGTTTTTGGGGGCGGGCGTTGCCGCAGCCATTGCCATGACCACCGTGGTGGCCCACACCCTGCTCCTGGTTGTTCTGGCTCTCTATCTGCTCACGTTGTTCGTCACCTTCCCCACTGCGTCAGACGATGCCGCGCAAGGTGCCAAGTCACAGCGCCCCATGCAACGCCCACGTGGGCCAATGCTCAACCGTCTGTTGGCCGCGGGTGCGCTCTTTGCTGGCCCCATTCTAATCGCTGGCATTCTCCTGCTTTGGTACAATGGCGTACGCTTTGGCAATCCCCTGAATACGGGCTATCACTTTGGCAGCGGGGAAGGGTTTTCGACCCCTGTTTTGGAAGGGCTGTGGGGGCTGCTGCTCAGTCCCTACCGCGGCCTCTTCTGGCACACGCCGTTGCTGATTGCCGCGCTGGTTGCCTTTTTCCCTTTTGCCCGCCGCCACCTCGCCGAAGCCATGCTCATCTTTGGCCTGAGCTTTGTGCTCATCAGCCTCTACAGCCGTTGGTGGATGTGGTGGGGCGGTTTCGCGTGGGGACCCCGCTTCCTGGTGCCGCTCACCCCTTTTTGGCTGCTGCCCCTGGCCGTGCCGCTGGCCGCCATCGAAGCGCGCTGGCACGCCTCGACAGCACCACTCCCCAGACGGATCATGCACACACTCGGTCTCAGCGGTGTGGGGCTGCTGCTCATTACCCTCGTGTCGCTGGGGGTGCAGTTGTTGGCGGTGACGGTCAACTATGTCAACTATGAGATCCAACTGCGCGGCACCTTTCCCACCGATTGGGAGGATCCGCTGGCCTTTGGTCCGCCTGCCCAACGTATCATCGACTGGGCCTACAGTCCCCTCTTTGGCCAGTGGCAGCTCTTGCGCGAAAATTTTGTTGGCAACAACGATCTCGCCTGGTTGCGCCCAGACGGGGAACTCAACCGCTTGACCCTGCTCGTCGGCGCATTTGCCGTGCTCACGTTGGTGGCGCTGCTGTGGAACGTGCTGCGCGCTGGTTCTGGCCGCGCGCACACCAGCCAACCCAGCCCGTTCATGGCACTGATGACGTTGGTGATCCCGATGACACTGGCCGGTGTCTGGCTGGGGCAAAGTGCCAGCGATCCCCACTATGGTAGGCCAGAAAGTGGCTACCGGGCCGTGCTCAGTGAGATCTGCCAAGAGGCCAAGCCGACCGATGTGGTGATTACGGTGGCACCCTTTGCCTACCAGATCCCCATGAATTGGCTGGCGGGAGATTGTCAAGTTACGCCCCCCGTGGTGGGCTATGGGGTCGGCAGTGCCGCCACGCCAGAAGCCCAAACGCTGCTCGCGCAACTGTTGCAGAGCACCGAACGGCTCTGGCTGGTAACCGGCGGTCTGCCTGCCAATGATCCCGAAAATAGCATTGAACGGTGGCTGGTGGACATGGCCTTCGAGGCCGATGATCGCTGGTTTGATGATTATCGGCTGGTCCGCTATGCCTCGGCGGTGCGCATGCGCAATGCCAACACCGTGCAGCTTGGCGTGCCCCTGAGCAGCGGCAGCAGACCCGAGGTGACGCTGCTGACGGCCACGGCTCCGGCCGCGGCCACCAGTTCCGCGATTGTGCCGGTGCAGATTGAATATCAGCTCGATGTGCCCATCGCCGCTGATCTGCACTGGTTTGTGCAGCTGCTCTCCACCGAAGGTTATGCCGTGGCGCTGGTCGATACCACAGCCGAAAATGGCTACAGCAGCTTTCCCGATCTGCCCGTAGCCGAGCCGCAAACGGAGCACGTGGCGTTACAGCTCCCGGCCAATATTACCCCCGGCCGCTACCGCCTGATCGCCGGGCTCTATGATCCTGCGCGCGGCAATGGCGAACGGCTCCGGCTGCCCAACGGACGCGATTTTGTTGAAATTGGCACCGTAACCATTCTGGGGCAGTGAGTAAACTCTGTTACGCAGCATTTCAGCGCTGGTGCCAGTGAACGTGCGTACCAGGAGCGAGTGAATCTGACGCCAATTTGCAGAACGGTTGTCGCTGCCACACCTGCCGAGAAGATAAGCATTTGCCATGAGATCCAACACCACAATCTGGAGACGAATCAGCAGGCTCGCCGGGCGCTGCCCGATGCCGCTCTGCTATCTGTTGTTGGCCATGCTCTTCTACGCGCCGCTGTTGCTGGGCACCCACACCTTTCCACGTGGAGATTTCACCGATCACTTTCTGCCCTTTAGCCATTTTCAACAAGCTGCGATCCGAGCGGGGCAACTGCCGCTTTGGAATCCCCACACCTACAGCGGCCATCCCTTTTTGGCCGACACCCAAGCCGCGGTCTTCTATCCCCTCAGCAATCTACTGCTGCTGCTCACGCTGCCCTGGGCTGGCCCCGATGTCCGGCTCTACTGGCTCCAGGTAGAAGCACTGCTCCATATTGCACTGGGCGGCTGGTTCACCTATCTGCTGGTACGCGATCTGAGCGACAGCCGTTGGGGTGGCTTCGTGGCTGGCATCTGCTTTGCCTTCTCTGGCTATCTCACCGGCTATCCGCCATTGCAACTGGCCGTGTTGCGCACCGCGATCTGGGTGCCCTTGCTGCTCTGGCTCTTCTACCGGGCCCTGCAGCAGCCGGAGCGCTGGCGCTGGTGGATCGGTGCCGCGTTGGGCTGCGCAACCATGTTTATGGCTGGCCATCCTCAAACCTTTTTACACGGCAGCTATTTTCTGGGCATCTGGCTCATCTGGCTCTACGCTGGTAAATGGCGGGCCACGAGCACGCCGCCACGCCAACTGGGACAGCCGCTCGTCGCGCTGCTGTTCTGCCTGCTCCTCGCGCTGGCGCTCAGTGCGGCTCAGCTCTTGCCCAGCCTCGAGTTTACCCAATACAGCGTGCGCGCCAATGTCGACTATGATTTTGTCAGCGGCGGCTTGCCACTGCAGGATACGTGGCAACTGCTCCTGCCCCGCGTGCTCACCCACTTTTCGCCCCTCTACATCGGCATCATCGGGCTGGGGCTGGCGCTGGTAGGTCTGTTTGCCCCGCAACCACTCGGCCGAGATCGGTCCATGCGTGGGTGCCTGGCATTGCTTTTTCTACTTTTCCTGTTGCTCGCCCATGGCCAGAATGGCCCGCTCTACCCCCTCTTCTACCGTTTTGCCCCCGGCTGGCAACTCTTTCGTGGCCAGGAGCGCGCGGCGCTCGGTGTGGCGCTGAGCCTGAGCATTCTGGCTGGGCTGGGCACGGCCGCGCTGCCGCAGCTGCCCCATCTATTCCGCCGGCGGCTGGCGCTGCTCTTTGCCGTGCTCGTGGCGGGGGGTGTCTATGGCTTTGGGGTCTTGTGGCAACTGTTGGGGCAGACCGCGGTCAACGAATGGCAATATCTGCTGATTGCCATCGCTACCATTCTGCTGGCGCTCGTGTTGGTCGTTGTGTTGGCCTTGCCCGGCTGGGCTCGTCGCCGCTATTGGTTGCTGGGCGGTGCAATTCTGCTCAATCTCTTTGCCGTGAACATGACCACGAATCTGTCCGCGGGGGGGCCAGCCACCAAAACAGCGCTGACGCCCGCAATGGTCGCGGTGCAAGCAGCTGTCGGGGAGCAGCGCCCACGGGGCACGCTCGCGGGTCGGGTCTACAACGAATTTCGGCTCTACGAAGATTATGCCATGCAACTCGACGTGGAGGATGTCTGGGGTAGCAGCCCGCTGCGGTTGGCCCGCTACGCCACACTCTTTGCAGCGTTCCCGCTGGACCGCATGTGGCAGCTCACTGCTGTAGAGACAGTGCTAACGTGGCGGCGGGAGCTTTTTGGCCCCAGCACGCTGCTGGGTGAATTTCCCCAGAGCACCGATAGTACCTATCTGCACACGCTTCCACCGGATTGGGTCCACTCACGAGCATGGTTTGTCACCGAGGCTCGGGTCGCCGACGATGCCACCGCCCTTGCCATGCTAGCCGATCACGCGGTGGATCTGGGCCAGATTGCCCTGTTGCCGCCGACCCACCTCAGCCAAAGCTTTGTCCATGCACCCGGTGATCGAGCGGTTGCAGTGGCGCGGATCTCGCCGCGCGCTTTGCAGCTCACCGTGCACAGCGAAGCAGGCGGGCTGTTGGTCATCAGCGAAAATTGGCTGCCGGGCTGGCACGTGGCAGATCGGCGCTGTCTGTCGGCACCTGCCCAGCCCTGTGTGCGTACCACCAGCGCGGACCCGCTTCCGCTTTTGACGCCACTGCGTACCAATCTCACGTTCATTGGCCTGGCAGTGCCGCCGGGCGAATTGCGTTTCACCCTGCACTACTGGCCCACCAGCGTCACCATGGGGCTGGTGATCAGTGGCAGCACACTGCTGCTGATCCTCCTGATTGCACTCTGGCGTGGACGGCGGTGGTTACAGCTTGGACGCACGGCACAACCATGACCGAACAACCCAAATCCTCACTGCTCAGACCCTCACTCTCCAGACCCTCGTTGCTGTGGGAACGGATCCTGCTGTTCTCTTTCGTGCTTGCCGCCTTTGCCCTGCGCCTCTATCGGCTCGGTGCACAGGAATTGCGCGGGGACGAAGCAT
Source organism: Caldilineaceae bacterium (assembly GCA_965228585.1). Taxonomy (GTDB): domain Bacteria; phylum Chloroflexota; class Anaerolineae; order Caldilineales; family Caldilineaceae; genus JAHBVH01. The sequence goes on along the minus strand of CBDDHX010000009.1, from coordinate 245,318 downwards.
TTGGCTACTTCTTTAGCCTGCAGCCCCTGCCCGAAATTGTCGCGGCGACGCTGACGTTGCGCGAGCCCCATCCGGTGGCCGCCTACTATCTGCAACACTTCTGGCTGCAGTGGGCTGGCCACAGCGAATTCGCGCTGCGCTTTGCCAGCGCCGGCTTTGGGCTGCTGGCGGTGGCGCTGCTCTACGCACTGGGCAGAGAGCTGCTCCACAAACGGAGCGCGCTGTTGGCAACGCTGCTGCTCGCCTCTGCCCCCTACGCGATCTGGCACAGCCAGGACGCGCGCATGTACAGCATGAGCTTGGCGCTAACGCTGGCTGCCACTTGGCTGATGGTGCTCTGGTTGCAACGGCAGCGCTGGTCACGGCAATGGTCGGTGGCGGCTGCCTACCTGTTGGTGAGCTGGCTGGCCCTGCACACCCACTATTTTGCCGTCTTTGTGCTGGCGGCGCACACCCTCTTTGTGCTGGTCACATGGGCAGGTTTCTGGCCTGGATCCGCCACTTCCGCGCGAACAGTGGGCCAGTGGGTTGTGATGCAGGCCGTGCTCGCGCTGAGCTATCTGCCCTGGTTGCTGCGGGTGCGGGGCATTCTGGATAACTATGGCGGCAACGGCGATTCCCCCACCCTGATCGCCATGCTCTGGCGCGCGTTAAGCGTCTTTGCCGTGGGCGAAAGTACGCCCACCGAGCAACGGCCCTGGTGGGCGCTGCTGGCACTGTTGTTGCTGTTGTTGGGCGGCTGGCAGCTGTGGCGGCAACAAGGCAGCGCACAGCGCCGCGCGTTGCCGCTTCTCGTGCTCTATCTGGCCGTGCCGCTCTTTGTCACTTGGTGGAGCGCGCGCGACCGACCGATCTTCAACGAACGCTATCTGGTGGCCGCGCTGCCCGCCTTTTTCTTGCTAACGGCCGCCGCGCTGCCCCACCACCGTCCAGCCTGGCGCGGCTGGGTGACCGCGCCGTTGTTGCTGCTGCTCATTGGCGGCATGGGTCTGGCGCTGCAACGCCACTATGACGAGCCTGCGTACAGCAAAAGCCGTGGGTGGCGAACACTGGCCGCAACCCTCACCGATTGGAGCGCGGGCCTGCCCCCCGACAGAGTACGGATCGCGCAGAACTTCCCCGATCCGACGCTCTGGTACTATTACCGCGGGGCGGTGGAACATGTGGTGTTGCCCCCCGCCGCGGCAGACGCCGCGGGCGCTCGCAAGGTGGTGGCGGAATTGGCCGCGGACGGTGTCGAGCGCATACTCTTGCCGCGCCAACCCGCGCCCCATTGGGATGCCTCCGCGCTGGCCGATGCCGCGCTGGCCACAGCGTACAATCCGGTCTTGACGCAACAGGTGGGCAACTGGCCGCTCGTGCTCTACAGTCGCCCACCGGCCACGCTCACGCCGGTGGCGGCAACATTTGAAAACGGTCTGCAGCTGGATGCGTTTGCCGTTGCCCCCCGTACCATTGTGCCGGCGGGGGTATTGGTTCTCCACCTGGCTTGGCAGCGTGCGGGTGCAGCGCTGGCCGGCAGCGAAAAGGTCTTCGTCCATCTGCTCGATGCACAGGGGCAGCTGGTGGCCCAGGATGATCGGTTATTCAACGATCCAGCTGGCGCTACCGAACAAGCGAGCGTCTATGGTATACTGCTACCGGAGAATCTGGCCGCGGAGCCCCATCGACTGGTGGTGGGGCTCTATGATCCCACGTTGCCGACGTCGCCCCGGGTGTTGACGACCAGCGGTGCCGATTCTGTCGAGCTTTTGATTTTGCCGGGAGAGAGTATACAGTAAATGAATCTACTATCATCTTTGCTCCCCCGCCAGACGCTGGTTCAGTCCACCCTCTTTGCCCCCCAACGGTGGCAGCGACAGCTCGCGCTGGGCCTGCTCCTGTTGACTGGCGTATTGGCGATTGCGCTCTTTATTGGCATTGTGGGCCCACTGCTCGCGCTGATCGCCGCGATTGGCATTATTGGCGGCACGCTGATTTTGCTCGACACCCATTGGGGGTTCGTGGCGTTGGCCGGGGTTATCTATGGGTTGCCCTTTGCCACGTTGCCAGTGAGCATTGGCTTCAAGCCGACGCTGCTCGACGCTGCACTGGGCGCGCTCTTTTTCGTCTGGGTGCTCAAGCTGGTGTTGGGCGTGGAGCGGGAATTTATTCTGTCGCCGTTGGGGCTGTTGGTGGGGCTGTTCATGTTGATGGCCATCTTCAGTTTCGCCTATGGGCTGACGCACAGCAGCGCCAACAGCTTTTTCATCCGCCGCTTTGCCGAGATTTTGCTGGGCATTGCACTCTTTTTTGTGGTCATCAACACAATTCGCACGGTTGATGAGCTGCGGTGGGTGGTGCGCTGGCTGACGTTGGCGGGTTGGGGCTGTGCCACGCTGGCCGTGATCTTTTACGTGATCCCCGAGGCGGCAACGGTTTGGGTGCTCGACCGGCTGGCCCGCTTTGATTACCCCGGTGGCTACGGCGCGCTGCGCTACATCGAAGATGACCCCGACGGCACCATGCGCGCGATTGGGACAGCAGTCGATCCCAACGTGCTGGGGGGAATGATGATTCTGGTGGCTGGCCTGTTGGCACCCCAACTCTTTGCCCGCGATCGACTGTGGCCCCGCTGGCTAACCGCGCTCATGTTGGGCACGGCAACGTTGGCGCTCTACCTCACCTATAGCCGCTCGGCCCTGCTGGGGTTGGCGACGTCGGTGGGGTTGCTGGCGCTGCTCAAGTATCGCAAGCTGATTCCGCTGGGATTGGTGGGGCTGGTGCTGTTGCTCTTCTTGCCCCAAACACAGGAGTATGTTGCGCGCTTTTACGCGGGCATCATGGGCGAAGATCTGGCGACACAGATGCGCTTTGGCGAGTACAAAGATGCCCTGATCCTGATCAACCGCTACCCGCTCTTTGGCGTTGGCTTTACCGGCGTGCCCGACATTGATATTTACCTCGGTGTGAGCATGCTCTATCTCACCGTTGCGCAGAACATGGGGGTGGTGGGGCTGCTGATCTTCATGACAATCATGACGGGCTTCTTTGTGATGATGTTGCGATCATGGCGTCATGGCTATCCGCCGGGGCTGGAAGCGCTGTTGCTGGGGCTGGTTGGCGCGGTGGCCGGGGCGCTCGTCAGTGGCATCTTTGATCACTATTGGTTCAACATGACCTATCCACACATGACGGTGCTGCTCTGGCTGCACGTGGGGCTGGGCGTCGCGGTCATGTTGATTCACCGGGAAGAGGATGATGATGTTACAACGCGCGCCCAAAGGCAAAATTGAAGGTATGATTGCAGAAATTTAAGAACCCAAGGTGTAGAGTGGTTTTATGACGATTGAACAGACAACCCAAACCGCCAATCAATTTGGCACCATTACGCTGGAACCGACCCCGGCCACGTTGCCCGACAACAGTGGCAAGGGGTTGCTGACGCGCGGCCGACGCCCGGAATGGCTCCGGGTGAAAGCGGCGGACAGTCCCAAGTATCGCGAACTGCGTGGCCTCTTCCGCGGCAAACATCTGCACACCGTCTGTGAAGAGGCGATGTGTCCCAATTTGGGCGAATGTTGGGGGCGAGGCACGGCCACCTTTTTGCTCATGGGCGACACCTGCACCCGCAGCTGTGGTTTTTGCAAGATCAAAACGGGCCGCCCCGCCGCGCTCGATCCCGATGAACCACGACGCGTCGGCGAAAGTGTGCAGGCAATGGGGTTGAATCACGCCGTGTTGACCAGTGTTAACCGTGACGAGCAGGCGGACGGCGGTGCCTGGGTCTTTGCCGAGAGCATTCGGTGGATCCGCGAGCTGGTGCCCGGCTGCACGATCGAGGTGCTCATTCCCGATTTCAAGGGGGTTGAGTCGGCGCTGCAGGTGGTGATGGATGCCAAGCCAGAGATTCTGAACCACAACACCGAGACGGTGCCACGGCTCTACAAAACTGTGCGCCCGCAGGCCAAATATTTGCGCACGCTGGAGCTGTTGCAGCGTGCCAAACAGATGGATCCCTTGGCGCTGACCAAATCGGGGATCATGCTCGGATTGGGTGAATCGTGGGATGAGATCCTAGCGGTGATGGATGACATGCGTGCGTATGACGTGGATATCATCACCATGGGCCAATACCTACAGCCCAGCCGCTTCCACCTGCCAATTGAACGCTATTGGACGCCGGATGAGTTTGCCCGGCTCAAAGAAGAAGGCGAAAGCCGCGGCTTCAAATGGGTGGAGAGTGGCCCGCTGGTGCGCAGCAGCTATCATGCCGATGGTCAGGCGCACCTGAGCCAGCGACACGATCTAGCGATTTAGATGGCTGCCGGTTTCGATGACGCCGCTGCTGCGGCTCAGCCCGTGCCATACTGGCGATCACCGGCATCGCCAAGGCCGGGCCAGATGAAGCCAGAGGGGAAGGCATCATCTTTGTTGGTCAGCCGTTCGTCAACCGCGGCGAGGTGGATGTCCACATCGGGGTGGGCTTCTTGCAGCGCCTCGATTCCTTCTGGCGATGCGATCAGCCCCACAAACTTGATGCGGGCCACGCCCCAACGCTTCAGCACATCGACCGCGGCAATGGCCGACCCTCCCGTCGCCAACATGGGATCGAGGATCAGGCAGAGTTGAACGGTGGCATCGTTGGGCAACTTGTTGTAATACTCCACTGGCTGCAGCGTCCGTTCGTCCCGATAGAGCCCCAGGTGCCAGACTTCCGCCTGGGGCAGCAGTCGCCAAGCTCCTTCAACCATGCCCAGGCCCGCACGCAGAATTGGCACCAATCCCACCTTTTCACCCATCGTCTTGCCCCGTGTGGTGGTCAATGGTGTCTCCACTTCAACGGGCAATACAGGCAGATCCTGTGTTGCCTCGTAGGCCATCATCATTGACAATTCGCTCACCAATTCGCGAAACTTTTTCGGCTTGGTCGTGGTACGGCGCAGCAATGTTAGCTTGTGCAAAGTTAGTGGATGCGAGGATGGGTGGACGTTGGCCGACACGGTGTTTACTCCTTGTTCCTGCTTTGGGGCATTGCTAATTGGGGGCAACCAAGGGTGATGCAGCCGTGGCAAACCGCGCTTGGTTGCAGTTGTTTGTTAGAGGTCACCAGTTGATCTGGCGCGTTGAACGCCCGCGGCGGCTCAACCGCTCCACTTCAGATTGACACTGCACGCAGTGGGTGGCGTCCGGTTTCACTTCCAGCCGACCGGGCTCAATGGCGTTGCCACAGCGGGCACAGATTCCATAGTTACCTTTTTCAATGGAACGCAGGGCTGCCTGAATATCTTGTAACTTGTGCTCCAGCACGTTAAGCAGCGCGGCATTCTTTTCACGTTCCGTAATCTCGGCGTCGCCCTCTTCTGGGTCGATGTCAACTTCTGCCAACATGGCTTCGCGCAGGTGGCGCAGCTCTTCTACGATCTGTTTTTCTTCTTTTTGCAAACGTGACTGCTCTTGGGTTGGCGCATTTTGTTTGGCCATTCGTTTTCTCCTTGAGCGGACTTAAACAGCCATTGTACGCTGGCTGCAAGTCGCGTGTACCATAAACTCAGCAAATTCGGGGATCATCGATTGCAATCTCTGTACTGGCGAGCATCCCGACAAAGCGATGCCGCATCAGTCCTGCCGCTGATCAATTCTATTGTTGGTGGCTCGCGTTGAGAGAGTGTATTCGAATGATGAGTTCTTTTCTGCTATAACGATCTCTATTACACAAAGTGCTCAGTTACACAAAGTGCTCAGTTACACAAAGTGCTCTAGTAGACGTGTAGAGGTGGGCCATGTTGCAGCAACAGTGGAGATCAGGTGGTCTTTCCCATCTGGTTGTTCCCATCTGGCGACAACGGAATTCTGGTTAGTGCTTACACCTGACCAACTCCATGCTGGTAGACCACCGGAAATTAACAGAAAAGTTAGACACAGGTTATAGCAGCTTTTTGAGCAAAGGTCAAGCCACAATAGTAAATAATGCAGAAACGGGTGCTCAGTGTAATGGGTATACCCATTGTTTACAGCGCGTCTGGCCTTCTGGTATAATGAAAGTCTGTAGAACAAACGTGCACATTAGTTTCAGGTAAGCTACCATGGATGGCGTTGCGCAGATGTAGCAAAGAGCGCCCGATGGGGGCTACCCAGGTACAGGGATTGGGCATAATCCTATGGCGGATGAACGTAGCATAGACGGGCGCAAACCCACTCTGCCCGCGAGCAAAACAGAGACCGAGACAGAACGGGCAATCGCGCCGGAAGCACAGCAGGGCGAGACGCGGGTCGATCATGCACTGCGCCCCCAATCCCTGCGCGAGATGATCGGGCAAGAGCGGCTGCGTGAAAAGATCGGCATCTTGGTCGAGGCTGCGCGCAAGCGTGACGAACCGCTGGATCATGTTTTGCTCTATGGCCCCCCTGGGCTGGGCAAGACAACGCTCAGCCATATTTTGGCCAACGAAATGGGGGGAAATCTAAAAGTCACGGCTGGCCCCGCCATTGAAAAGGCAGGCGATTTGGCCGCGATCCTCACTAACCTGCGCAAGGGTGATATTCTCTTTATCGATGAGATCCACCGCCTCGGTCGGGCAGTGGAAGAGATCCTCTACCCTGCCATGGAAGATTTTGCGTTGGATATCGTGGTGGGCAGTGGCCCCGGCGCCCGCAACATTCGCCTCTCGTTGCCCAAATTTACGGTGGTTGGGGCGACCACACGGCTGGCCCTGCTCACATCGCCGTTGCGCGCCCGCTTTGGCGTCGTCGAACGTTTTGATTTCTACACGGCAGAGGCGCTACAAGAGATCGTCACCCGTGGCTCCGCGCTGTTGGAAGTTGCCATTGATCCGGCGGGCGCCGCAGAGATTGCCCGCCGTTCGCGCGGGACGCCGCGCGTGGCGTTGCGCCTATTGCGCCGGGTGCGCGACTATGCCGAAGTGCGCGCCGATGGGCAGATTGACCAGGGCGTGGCGGAACAGGCACTCTCGATGCTGGAGATCGACTGGCTGGGGCTCGATGATCTCGATCACCGCGTGCTCTTTGCCATCATCGACAAGTTTGGGGGCGGGCCAGTGGGGCTAGAGACGTTGGCGGCCAGCATCAGCGAGGAAGGTGATACGATCATGGATGTGGTTGAACCGTACCTCCTGCAGCTGGGCTTCTTGGAGCGAACCCCCCGTGGACGCACGGCCACCCGCAGAGCTTATGAACATCTGCAAATTGAATATCCCGAAGAAGTTGAACAGCGATCGCTTTTTGGGGGCAATTAGCAGTGAACGGTCTCACCCATTGTCGCCAGCGGCGCGACGATACAACCGTTCCAGATTGCGCAGGTGGATAGTCTGGCTGGGCGCGAATTGACGGCCTTCGGGGAGCAGGGATGGCGCAATTGTCTCGACAACTTCGGCCGATTCACCGCGCGCCGACAACTCGTGCATGGCGCTGCGCACTTTGTGCAAATAGGCGACATCCGCGGCGAGCCGTTGCATCGCCTCTACCAATTCTGGGCATGGCGCACCGCGGTGGGGAATATACAGTTGGAGCGTGCGCTGTTTGACCAGCTGCGCCAACAGCCGCAACGTCTCCAATTCTGTGCTGCCATCGGATCCATCGGCAACGGTGGGCACAGTGGTGTCGCTGCCAAAGTGCCCACCACAAAGAATGCCCAGCGCGGGCAAAAAGACGATGTTGCTCTGCGCCTGGCTGTAGATGTCCAAGTAATGGGTGCCCACCCGAATGTGAGCCACGCCGCCGGGTTGCGTCTGCACAGTGGGCAGCGCCACATCCTCTGGCGTTCCCGTGAAAAGAACGGCGGCATCCCCTTCAACGCGAAAACGGGTGGCGATATCGGCTGGCGGATCGATGACGAGCAGTTGATCCTGGGCTGCTTGCAGCGGATCACGTTCGGCGAGCGTTGGGCGCCCCAAAATAAAAAGGGTGTTGCGCTGGGCATCACCCTCACTAAACAGCTCGACATGTTCATACAGCCGCGTGATGCTGGCTGTCGGTTGGCTGGCTAAATCAAACAGCGGAAGTTCACTCATAACGTGCCCATCAATTAATCTGACGTATCCGGTGGTATTTGCGGTGACAAGATAGCTTCTGGTGCCCCCTCATTGGCCAGCTGTGCCACGAGCGTCGCCAGTTCCGCGGGCAGATCGGCCACCACTACCTCGCCCGTGGGCAGCAGATAGATCTCGGTCTCCGTGGGTAGGAGGGGCCAAGCATCCGCTGCATCAACATTGGTTTGGCTAGCAGACTGGGCATCGGCTGCCCGGTTTTCGCTCACGATTGCCCCACGTTGATGTGCGCGTCCGAGCCATATTCGTAATATTCACCGGTTTTGTTCTCTTCTTCCACGTTGCCCAGTTGCTCGAGCAGTGCGCTGATCGATTCGCAGGCGCTGCCTTTGATGCCTTTGATCGTGTAGACAATCTTGCCATTGGGCTCAATGGTAATTTCGATCTCCTGGTTTTGCACAATATGTCCCCTTATCCCCAACGACGGACCGTCATGCGAATGACCTGGTCGTTGCCAACCTGTTCTTCCACCAACGTAAAGCCTGCTTTGCTCGTCTCTTCCACCACTTTGTGGTAGGCGTAACGCTGTTGAATCTGCCCCATGATCTGCCGGATCTGCTTCATTTGCATATCATCGCCAATGACTTCGTAGCTATCATCAGCGGCTTGACGCAGGGCGAATTCTAGCCGTGATTGCTTGATCACCAATGGTACTGTTCCCTGGAAACCACTGAAATAGTGTCGATATTGGCTATTCTCTTTGTAGGCTATTTTCAGATCGTCCAGTGAACGTTTAACCAAGGACAGATCACGCAGGGTCGTCTGCACGCGCACAAATTTTGACATCTGATTTCATCCTTGCTTCTATCCCAACAAATGGCGTGGGTACAGGTGCCTTGCTCTTCAGCAGCACTCGCAGCGGTGAAAGCCACGTGTGGCTCCATCCTATCACACAGATGGTGGCGGGTCAATGCTCAACGGGTAGCTGGGTGTGTTGCTATTTTTGGCCATCTATCGGGTCCAGAAAAGCAAGGTCCCGTTAGATCCGCGCCCAGCTCCAGCGCGTTACGGATTGTCACGGTTACCATATGCCATGTCGAGCAGTTGCATGGTATGCAGCACCGGCTTGGGCTCTCCCTGGCTTGCCAGGTGATTTTCAATCTGCGTCATGCAGCCGATATTGCCCGTGGCGATAGCCTGTGCACCGGTGGCCAATATATTCTGAACCTTGCGTTCTCCCAGCTCTTGGGCCAACTCCGGTTGTTCCAGATTGTAGGTGCCGGCCGAACCACAGCAGAGTTCCCCATCGGGGATTTCCAGCAACGTCACGTTGGGAATGGCTCTCAGTAGCTGTCGCGGTTGGCTGGTCACCCGTTGGGCATGGGCCAAATGGCAGGCATCATGGTAGGCAACCGTGAGTGCTTCGGCCAAGGGCGGTGGTGTCTCCAACCCCAACGCGTGCAAGAAAACGCTGACATCCTGTACCTGGTGGGCAAAGGCCGTGGCCGCGGCTTCTTCGGGGTGGCCGGCAAAGAGCAGGCCATATTCACGCATCCCCGAGCCACACCCCGCGGCGTTGGTCACAATGGCATCGACATCGGTTGGAAATTGCTGCAAATTGTTGCGCGCCAACTGACGCGCTTGGTCAGCTTCCCCCGTGTGCATGGAGAGTGATCCACAGCAGCCCTGCGCCGGTGGAATCACCACTTCGACCCCATTGCGCGCCAGGACACGGAGCGTTGCCCAGTTGATCGAGGGGGCCAACACAGTCTGAACACAGCCACGGAGCAGGGCCACCCGTGCCCGCCGCGTACCCTCGGCGGGGTAGTGGGTGGGCAGTGGCTCGGCAGGGGGCAGGCTCGCCGGGAGCAGCTCGAGCATCGATTGCATGGATTGGGGCAAGAATGGTTTGAATGGTTTGGCAAGCTTGCCCATTGTTGCGGCGGCACGGAAGCGGCGCGGATAGGGCAACGTCTCGCGCACCAACAGGCGGGTAAAGCGTTCCTCCACCGTACGGGTGCGCACTGTTTCGGCGCGCGCGCGGAAAGGTGCCAGCAGTTCGCCATATTCCACGCCAGATGGACAGGCGGTGACACAGGCCATGCAGCCAAGACAGCGATCCACATAGGGCGTCATACTATCGAGTGCGAGGCTACCTTCCAGCTCTTCCTTCATTAAATAGATGCGGCCACGGGGAGAATCCATCTCTTCGCCCAATACCTGGTAGGTGGGACAGGTAGCCAGACAGAATCCACAGTGAACGCACTTCTCAACGGCATCGGCCATGGCGTGACCCTGCGGGCCAAGCTCTTCCAGCGAAATTGTATGTTGCATGCAAAGTCTCAGTTATCCAGATGGAACCAGGGGCGCGACGGTTGGAAAGCGCGCAGCGGGATCCAATGTATTTTTCACACGTTGTGCAAAGTAGTGGCCCCGCTGCTTGCCGAGCAGCGGCTGATGCACATTGCCCAGCAGCGCTACTCCAGCGAGCCCCAACGTTGTTAGCTCTCGATCGAGCGTGGTCAGTTCACCGGGCCAGGTGATCCAAGTCAGATTGCCACCGACAGTATAGTGGCGTTGGGCAGTGGCAGCGGCCAACAGCGGGTCCAACGATGCCAGCTTGCCCGGCGTCGTGGCGATCTTAATGAGCGGTTGCTCTTCTCGCCGCCATGCAAATTCGGAGACTGCGTGCCAGAGCGCTTGCTCTTCCGCCGCTTCCAACAGTTCGCTGTCGGCCACTGCTTCTATGCCAAGTCGCTGGCGCACCTGTTCCATGCGCCGTGGCAACACATTGCTCAGCCCGCCCATTCGCACCCGGAGCTGATAGGGGTTGGGCGCATCTTCCACAACGGCCAAATCCAACGCGTAGAGGTCAAAGTGGCTATCCACCAACTTTTGGAGCGCAGCCAGAGCAGGCGTCAACGTGGCATGGCGAGTTACCAGCGTCATAAAACTTTGCGGGCGTGGAAACACTTTGAAACTCAACTCGACGAGAATACCAAATTGGCCCAGACTACCGACCATCAGTTTCGGCAAGTCAAACCCCGCGGCATTTTTGACAACCTTGCCGCCCCCACGCACCAATCGACCCTGGCCATCCACAAAGCGAACCCCAATGAGGAAATCGCGGATGCCGCCAAAGCGGTAACGTCCCGAACCGCTCAGTCCGGCAGCCACTGTCCCCCCCAACGTTGCCCCTTGATCCACCAGTGGTGGATCAAATGGTAGGTGTTGGCCATGTTCCGCCAGTGCAGCGACTACTGTGCGCAATGGTGTGCCAGCCAGCGCCGTAAAGGTGTACTCGCCCGGATCGTATTCCAAAATTCCACATAGCTCGCGCAGGTCGAACTCGACTGCGTCGGGATTGGTGCCAGCCAGCGCGGTCTTGCTGCCGCCCGCGCGCACCCACAGTTGGGGCGTGTTGGCTACCGCCGCTTGTATCTCATCAATCGTTCTCATCATCACCATTCTAACGTAAGCTCTGTTTGAAAGCGGTACTGCTACCTCTTGGTAGACCACGCAAATATTTACCGTTTTCAAGCCAACCGCACAAAGGCAACTTTTTGGCGTAAGTTCCCGCGCTATTCACGCGAAATAATGCCCTGTTTTTCCAAGGGATGGGGCGCGTGCATGGTAAGTGCAGGGGCTTCGCCGTGCGGCAACATCTTGCCCCGGTTGGCCAGCTCGTTGGGATCGAGCGCCTGGCGCAGTTCGTTCATTACAGCCAAATCAGTGGCGTTGAACATCTCTGGCATATACTGCCGCTTCTCGACGCCAACTCCGTGTTCGCCAGTGATCGAGCCCCCGAGCTCGATGCAGAGCTGCAAAATGGCACCGGCCAACTCTTCGGCCCGTTCAAGCGCCCCCGCTTCCCGACCGTTGTACAGGATCAGGGGATGCAGATTGCCATCGCCCGCGTGAAAAACATTGGCTACACGCAGGCCATATTCCTGGCTCAATGCCTCGATCTTGGCCAATGCGCTGCCCAAGTGGCTGCGGGGCACAACGCCATCCTGCACAATGTAGTCTGGGCTGAGTCGCCCCACTGCCGAGAAAGCTCCTTTGCGCCCTTTCCAAATGCGCGCCCGGTCAGCATCATCCTTGGCCACGCGCACTTCGGTGGCCGCGGATTCTTCAATGACCTGCAACAGGTGGGCAAACTCAGCATCGACCTGAATCTGCTCGCCCTCCAGCTCCACAATCAGCAGTGCAGCGGCATCGGGATAGCCTGCGTTCACGGCGGCCTCGGCGGCTTCGATGGCGAGTCGATCCATGATCTCCATGGCACCGGGCAAGAGCCCCGATTCCACGACTCTAGCCACGGCGTCCCCCGCGCTTTGCAACGAATCATACGAAGCAAGCACGGTTCGATAGGTTTCGGGCATGGGCAACAGACGCAGCGTGATCTCCAACGCCACGCCAAAAAGACCTTCAGAACCGACGAAGAAGCCGCTCAAGTCCGGCCCCACGCTCTCCAGACTGTCACCGCCCATTTCCACGACGGTGCCGTCGGGCAAAACCGCTTTGATGCCCAGCACGTGGTTAGCGGTCATGCCATATTTCAGGCAGTGTGCTCCCCCGGAATTGAAGGCCACATTCCCCCCAATTGTGCAGATCAACTGGCTGGAGGGGTCAGGCGCATAGTAGAGGCCGTGTGGGGCGGCGGCCTTGGAAACATTCAAGTTGACCACCCCCGGTTCGACCACGGCCACCCGCTCGGCAGGGTCGAGGCGCAGGATGCGGTTGAGTCGGTTGAGCGCGATCACCACGCCATCCTGAATTGGCAGCGAGCCGCCAGAGAGGCTGGTACCACTGCCGCGTGCCACGAAGGGTACATCATATTGGTGGCAAAGGCGCACCGTGTCGATGACTTCTTGCTGGGTTTCGGCGAGCACCACAGCGCTGGGCCGCGATCGGAACGCGGTCAGCGCGTCGGATTCATAGGAGACGAGTTGTGACTGGTGCCGCAGCAACTGTTTAGGGGGAAACCGCTGCGCCAACGCGTCGAGAATGGCATGGGTTGTCATGGCTCTATTTCTATCGTTCCATCACGGGCTCTATCGTTCGATTACTGGGAGTATCGAACTGTTCAAAATTCGCTGGATAGATTGTAGCGTATATTGTTGTGCAACGTCAATTCGGTCCTTTACACCGGGTGCGTACCACATTTGGGGCCTAGACCGGACGCTCAATCTGCTCCTCTTCTGTACGTCCTCGAAAATGGGACGCACCCCCTTTACACCCGCTTTCCATTCAGTGGGGGAAACGTGCTGGCGTAAGGATGACCTTGGGCGTGTGTCGGCAAGCGCATGGGGGGGTTGTGCAGCGGTGTTGCTACTACATAGATGTTGTGGTTGTGTTGCGACAGCGGGCAAATCGAGCATTGCGTGGGTAAAGATATTGCCAATTTTGGAGACGCTCAACTCAAATTATCGATAATCTGGCGGCAACAGTTGCCAATTGTGCAGCCAAATCACGTTGAAAGTTTCGTTGATATGATGCACGGTGTGCCATGCAATGATCAGGGTTTTTTTTGCGGCAAGCCTGCTATACTGATTTAAGCAAACGCTTAGCCAGTAATTTATTGATCAATGCGAGCACTTAGTCACAGTAAACAGATGTTACACTCAACAATGAACAATCGGTGCGTTCCCGCTCAAGCTCCTTTTCACCGTTGAACAGTCCGACATATCCATCCAGATTCTGGAAACGTGTGCCGGAACGCTAGCGCCGACAATGCATGTGATTCTTTTACTACAGTAACAACAGTTCAGTAACAACAGTTCAGTAACAACAGTTCAGTAACAACAGCAACAGAGGTTTGAGAAAGTTGTCGATCTCTGGCGCAAGCTAAGTGCCTACCCTGACAATTCGGTGGTTCGGCCACAGGTCGACCAGGTGGCACAGAGAATTCTAGAGCAGACCCTAAACGGAGTAGCCAACGGCTACAGTTGTGACAGGAAAACATAATTCATGAGAATGCAGAGATTTTCGGTAGGTGAACGGTTGATGTTTGGGTGGTCGCGGGCCCCCAAGCGCGAGCTTCTGTTGTCGGTGTTCACTGCCGCCATCGTGACGCTCATGTTCACCAACTTCTCCCTCATACCGCCGTTTGGGTTCAATGGCTTGACGGCAGCGGCCTCAGCATCGTCGTCGCCGTTTGCTGCATCACCCGTTACAATCTCAACCTTGCTGGCGCGACAGCTGCCCATGACCTCGCATATTGCCTATGGCCGCGTACTCAGCAACGAGAGCGAATGGAACGCCGCGGGCACCGCGATTGTTACACGCCATCGATTGGCTGTCACCGTCCCCGTACTGGGCGATCTGGCCAGTGAAATCGATCTATACACGGATGGCGGTTACATCGATGCGGAAGGCGTGGGGCTGTGGGTTTCGCACAGTCTTCAGCTGACGCCCAACGAGTCGTTGCTGTTGTTGCTGGCAAACGAGCAGGACCAGAGCCAACAAAACCGATCGTTGCAAAACAACTATCGGATCGTGGGCGGCGAAGGGGGCGTATTTACCCTGCGCGGCGACCAAGTCGTCAACGAACTGTTGCACCTACAAATGCCAATTGAACAATTTGTTCAACAGGTAAATCTGCCGCAAGAGCAACAGGCACATGCGGCAGCCACCGTAAGTGCATTGCACAGTGCAGCCGAGCAGGATGCAACCCAAGCAGCGCACGCCGAACCGGCGGAGCACCACAGTCCCCATGCGGTTCCACAGTGGCCCACGAATGTAACGGAGATTGCGGTGAAGGTGCATCTCAACACCAACCAACTCGACGACAGCACGAAACCAAGCGGCGCCTTTTACATGGCCATTGCCCAGGCACTGCGCACGTGGAGTGTTGTTGAGCAAGCTGACTTCACTTTTCTCCATTCCGGTGCAACCGAGGCCACCACCACATCCTATAATGGGGAAAACCAGATCCTCTTTCTATCCAAGGGCAAAAATCGACCGTTGGGCCAGGCTCAGATCTGGTACGATTCAGAAAATACGATTCAAGAAGTTGATATGTGGCTCAACGATGATTACCCCTTCAGCGTGAGCGGCCAACCGGCCTTTGGCGAGATCGATCTGGAAAGCCTTGTGTTGCATGAGTTGGGTCATTGGCTAACCCTCCCCCACGATCGTGATCCACGGTCGGTAATGTTTGCCGCACTCTCGCCACAGCAGCTGAAGCGAGAGGTTGGAGAGAGCGACGCCGCCAAACTGGCCGCAGCCTATCCCTGTGCACAGATGCCCTGTATTCACCCTGAGTATCAGGTGGCGTTAGCCACACCAACGCCAACCTTTATTGCCACCCGCAAACCAAGAGTTGCCACACCTGTCGCGGAGCCAACCAACACTGCTGCAATGAGTAGCCCCATCTACCTTCCCATTGTTACACGGTGACACAACACCGGTGACATAAGATCGTTGACATAGGACCCGTGACACAACGTTGATGAGATCCTGAAGCATTGGCACCTGTTCACGCATGTGATGCCCGGGTCTCTGATTCTGCAGAGGGACGACGCAGCACATCGGCAAAGGCATTAGTAGATCCCGGCAAACATAAGCCCACGGCAAATCTACCCATTTCACGCAAGTAGCTTGGGCTTGTTTACCGCCGTGGTGTTGACGCCCAACAGTACGAGTGACCGTCACAACATGAGCTGTTATTTCGCAGCAACAGAGTCTGCTCTGTTGCTGTATCCTATTCAGGGGCAGTTGGATCGGTGGCCAACAATTGGTTGCCGAGCTCTTCCGCGGTCGGCAAGAGTGCATCAGCGGGGATGAAGCCACCAAAAATCTGCCCGATTCCCCTGTTCATTGCCGTGACCCACGGGGCAAAGTTGGCAGGTAATTGCCACTCTTCGGCAAAGTTCACGCTTGCGACGAAGGGCTGCAATGTGGGGTGCATTGCCCGCCATTGTGGGGCCAACGAGGGCCGCGGGGCAATGGCATTGCTCACGGCAAACCATCCCCGCTGACTCTCCGCTGATGTCAGATCTGTAATGAGTCTTGCGGCCGCCACCCGATCTGGCGCGGCCGCGGCAATGCCAAAACAGGTACCAAAGGAGAGAGTTGCTTTCCCCGCCGGACCCGCGGGCAGCTCGGTGACGCCATAGGCAAGCTGGGGATTCTGTTCAGCCAGATAGGGAATGGCCCAGTTGCCTTCGATCATCATAGCCGCCCGGCCCGCGGCAAAGGCCTCGCCTGGCCAGCGGCTACCTAGCGTCGTGGGTGATGCGGCCACACCTTCCAACACCAGATTGGTATAGGTTTCAAGCGCCACCAGTGCCGCGGGGCTATTAACCGCCATGGCCACATCATTGGCCGTCGTCACCGCGCCCCCAGCCTGGCCGAGAAAGGCCGCCCAACGGGAGACATCAGCCGCAAGCACCAACCCATAAACGTTAATTTCCGGCACAGTCAGGGCAGTGGCAGCCGCTTGCACTTCTGCCCAGCCCCAAGTCAAGGTCGGTTCAGCGACTGCGGCGGTGCGAAAAAGATCATGGTTGTAAAAGAGGGCGAGCGTGTAAAAGCTGCGGGGGGCGCAATAGAAAGTATTCTCGAATTGGATCGCCCGTTGCAGATGAGGGTAGAGGTCAGTTGCATCAACCAGCGTTGCCGGTAGCGGTGCCACGGCATCTGCTTGGATCAGATCCGGCAACTCATGAAGGTTCAGCAGGAAAACATCCGGTGGCTTGTCTGTCCCCAGAGCCGTGCGTAGGCGACGCGTGTAATTGTCCGGTCGCACGAGCTCCACATCGACAGCAGGATAGCGCATCTCATGGTCGTTGACGAGCTGCTGAAGATAGTCAGTTTCCGCGTCACTGTTTGTCCAGCTCCACAGCTGCAGCTGCGTGGAGATCGCAGGGGGTGTTGGGGTGGGCAATGCCTGTTGTCCCCCCAGCCAGCGCGGCAGTGACGGACGTGGCATGGTGGGGCGTGAACAGGCTGCACCCAACAACAGAAAGAGTAGCGCCAGCTGTACGAAACGCAGCCGGCGCCCATGCTTGCCCCACAACCTTTTGCTGTTCACAGGCGCAACCTCACCCCAAGCGCGGTTGAGAACCTATCCGCAAATTCGGCTCTGATGCCGACATCACCTCAAGCCGAGGACGTCGACGCAGAGAATTTGCGGACAGATATGTCAGTGCGTCTAACAGAGAAATCGTGTGCATTTCGCACTTTTCATCGGTGTATATACCATAACTATTTGTGCAACTTTACTTGGTTTACTACAGTGCGGTTGGCTTGAAAACGGTAGGTTTCCCGCTTGCCGGACCTACTGTTTTCAAACAGAGCCCACTTTAATAGAGAAATCATCGAAAAGTCGCACAATCGTGGAATCAGCGTTCTCTAACGCTAGAGGTGCGCATTTTCTAATGCGCACTCCGCAAGGTGCAGGGTCTATTTGCTTTCGCTATAAACTATCTCCACAAACTGGTGACGATTAGTGCTCGTTTTCGGCAACAAAGGCATCATATGCCGCCCCATCCATCAAGCCAGCGAGTTCAGCATCCAGGTCACCAGTGGGCTGGATCTTGAAGAACCAGGCACCATAGGGATCTTCGTTCACCAGTTCTGGGCGATCCACCAAATCTTCGTTGATGGCTGTAATTGTGCCGGTAACCGGGGCAATGATATCCTCGGCAGCTTTAACAGACTCGACCACAGCCACGGCATCACCGGCGCTGACTTCGCCACCCGTCTCGGGCAAATCTACATACACAACGTCACTCAATTGATCTTGCGCCGCATCACTCACACCGACGACGGCAATATTATCCTCAATTCGCACCCATTCATGGGTCTCGGCATACTTTGCGTTGCTATCCAATTTGTACTCAGCCATAATTTCCTCTAGTTCTTCTTGACATAGCCAGGGGTTTGGCCGCTCAATGGTCGCGGCATTCGTCCACGCTGGCGTGAACAGTCGATCCATTTGAATCTGTATGGTTAACCTATAGTGGGCTCTGTTTGAAAACGGTAAGTCCGGCAAGCGGGAAACCTACCGTCTTCAAGCCAACCGCACTGTAATCGAGAAATCATGTAACCGTTGTACAATGGTGGAATCAGCGTTCTCTGACGCGAACGTGCGCATGAGAGAATGTGCACTCCACAAAGTGCAAGGTCTATCTGCTTTCTCGACAAGTTGCGCAAGTCCAGTCATTTGGTTGCGGTGTAACACTCAATTTTTGTACTGGGGCCGATAGAAGGGACGTTTGACGACTTTAGCCTTTTTGGGCCGGCCCCGCACCAGAATATCAATTTCTGTGCCCAGCTTGTTGTAGCCATTTGGCACATAGCCCATGCCCACAAACGTATCGAGCGTGGGGCTTTTCATGCCGGTGGTGACATGACCAATGATACTCTCTTCGGTCGCGATCGCGTAGTGCTCGCGCGGAACAGCACGATCCAGCATTTCAAAAGCGATGAGCAGACGGGTGGGCTTTTCCAGCCGGGTCTTCAACAACGCTTCGCGACCGATGAACTCGGTATCCCAACTGACCGTCCAGCCGAGCCGCGCTTCCAACGGATTGATGGTGGCATCAATTTCGTGGCCATAAAGCGGCATGCATGCTTCAAAGCGCAAGCTATCGCGCGCGGCCAACCCACAGGGCACCAGCCCATCTTCTCCGCCCGCGCGCATTAGCTCATCCCAGAGCGCGGTGGCTTGTTCGGCTGGCACATACAACTCGAAGCCATCTTCGCCGGTGTAGCCCGTTCGGCCCACTAGCGTCTTGGCACCAGCAAGCTCGATCTCCAGCGCGGTGCGGGCGGCAAATTGTTCCAGATTCGCAGTGGTGAGCCGCTGCAGAATCTGTTCTGCCTTTGGGCCCTGTAATGCCAGCATACCCAGATTGTCAGAAATATCGGTGAGTTCGATATCAAAGCCAAGTGCATTGGCCTGCAGCCAGGCAAAATCTTTTGCGCGATTCGCTGCATTAACCACAATCAGCCAACGTTCTGGTAGGCGATAGATAAAAATATCGTCCACAATGGTACCATCACCATAGAGCAACAGGCTGTAATGTGCTTCATATTCCTGCATGGTCGCAATATCCCACACCTGGACATATTGCAGAAACACATCGGCATCCAATCCCGTTAACTCAAACTGCCCCATGTGGCTAATATCAAAAAGACCGGCGGCAGTGCGTACGGCGTTGTGTTCCGTGGTTGGCCCGGTGGGGTATTGGACCGGCAACGCCCAGCCGGCGAAGTCAACGATCCGTCCATCCAGAGCAAGATGCGTGTTGTGGAGCGGCGTTTTGTGCATAACTTATCTCTCCGTGTTCCATTGCGCGTCTGTCATGACGCATGGCCCGAGCCTCTCATTTGGTGGCGTTCCTGCTTACAGAAGCCATACGTCACAGGTCGCCAAAGGAGTATACCGCCCCGATTGTCACTTTGCAAATAGCTTGACTTTGCTACAATTGTTGGCGTATAATCTAACCGCTTGCCCCCTTAGCTCAGTTGGATAGAGCAACGGACTTCTAATCCGTAGGCCGTAGGTTCGAATCCTACAGGGGGCGCCAAGAGATAGGATAGCAGGAGCCATGCGGGATGGAAAAGGGCCGGATCCGAGGATCTGGCCCTTTTTGCTGTTTACAGTGCGGTTGGCTTGAAAACGGTAGGTTCCCCGCTTGCCGAAACTGCTGTTTTCAAACAGAGCCCACTTTAGTTGTGTGCGCATCCAGATCCGCACCGCCATGAATGGACGGTGCTAGCGGATGGCACCCGCTCAAGCGGGCTGCAACCTGCATGCTCTGCTGGCCCGGGGACTTAATTTGCCTGGTGTTCATCCTATCCGGGCCTCACCCAGGTTGCCTGAGAAGTGGTCATTTTCTCGACGAACAACCGGCTCCCTCTCCTGGCAGGAGAGAGCTGGGAAGGGGTCAAAAAAACAAAAAACCTGTTTTACGCACTACTGAGTGCAAACGGCAAAAGACAATGTGGCCTGATTTATGCCGGGATCTACTACTCAGAGAGCATAGCGCCCGTGGCGTCGATGCCTTGCAACACCGCTTCGGCGAATTTACCGTCAGTCATGAGCGTCACCTCACTGCCATCGGCACAGTAGCCAAATAGTTGCATGGTTGGGGTACCGATCATAAAATCGATGTGCGTATCGGACGCATTGACGCCACTCGCCTTCAGTTCATCCTCGCCCATTGCTTCGCTGCCCCGTAATCCTTCTGGGTAAGCTTCGCCAAATGCAATGTGACAGGTGGCGTTCTCATCAAAGAGAATCTCGTAAAAAATGACACCGGCCTGATTAATGGGCGACCGGACATCAACCAGGGCCACCTCGCCCAGCCGTTTGGCCCCCTCAATGGCAAAGAACTGCTCCAGCACATCTTCCCCAATGGCGGCGGAAAACGCAACCACTTCGCCCGCTTCAAAACGGAACCAAGCATCCTCCACCCGCCGTTCCAGTGGGAATGTAGGTTTAGAGGTGCGTACCCAGCCTTCGGTGCGAGCATTGTGCGGTGTGCTAAAGATCTCTTCGGTGGGCATGTTGGGGAAGAAAAAGAGCCCATCCGGCCGGGCAGAGCCAGCGCTGATCCAGCGCGGTGCATCGGTCATGCCCACGGTGAGATCGGTGCGCGGCTTGCCATCGGCAGCCAATTCGCTGTCGAGAAAGCGGAGAGCCCGCACATCATGGTGGTGCAAGAAATCGACCACCTGATTCAAGACCCGGTGATGTTCGTGCCAGGCCGCCACCGGATCGGGCTCATCCACCCGACAGGTGCGGAAGATGAGTTGCCACAATTCGTCGATGGCCACTTCTGGCGAGAGTTTGGGAAAGACTTTGCCAGCCCACGCAGCCGTGGGCACAGCCGCCACACACCACTGCAGATGATTGGCCATCTGTGCTTGGGCATAAAATTTTGTCTTCTGGGCCCGCACCTTGGCGACGGTCATCATGCGTTCCGGATCCACATCATCGAAGAAGTCGGGATGGGCATCGCCCACGATGGCCAGGCGTGCCCACGTCTCATCGACCATTTGTTGATGGCGCGCCACCTCGTAGTCCGGGAAAATGCTCAAGTATTCAGCATCACTGTGGAGCAGCCGCTGTTTTTTGAGCGGGGCATCGTCCCAATCCACGTGAACATAGCGTGCCCCCGCTTTGTAGGCAGCAGCGGTTGCAACGCGGACGAAGGGCGCGTGTTCCAGCTCTGCCCCAATGCGCAACGCCTGACCTGGCTGCAAGTTGACACCAGTGCGGATCAAAAGGTCAGCATAGCGCTCAATTTGAGATGAGGTAGTAGTAGTCATGAGTTCCTGTTCCGTTTTTCCACCAGATTGCTGTAAGGTGACTATCTGAGCCTTGGCGTGCTGCTCAGATTGACGAAGCTCTGCTGAATCTGTCGCTGTGAGCAGAGGCCGAGTTGGTTGAAGCCACAGCGATCCACGTTGCCGAAACGCGAGCCCATCCTGAAATTCAGTTGTGGTTGCCGTTGCACCTCTGGCCAATCAGGTCGATGCAGAGCAATTTAGGGCAGCTTCTAGCTACGAGATGTTCAGCAACCACTGGAAGAGCCGGCAGAGAAGGATCGGCGATGGTTTTCGTTCTCGAGAAAGTTTTGGGATCATACCACAGGCCTCCATGGCTTGCAGATTTAGGGGCAGATGGAATGAGGATTGGCAAGCTGTCAGGGGATGAGCGAACGGTAGAGGGCCATTGTCTCGGCGGCGCAGCGATCCCAGCGAAAGCGTGCGGCCTGTTGCACGCCAGCGCGGCGCATTTGCGCGGCCAATTCTGGTTGGGTGGCGATCTGCTGTATGGCTGCCGCCAGCCCTTCGACATCCAGCGGATCAACCAAGGTTGCGGCCCTGCCCGCAGCTTCGGGCAAGCTACTCACGTTGCTGCAGATCACGGGGACACCACAAGCCATTGCTTCCAACACGGGAAAGCCAAAGCCTTCGTAGAGACTGGGTTGCAAGAGCGCCACAGCGCCCCCATAGAGCGGGGCCAAATCAGCGGCGGGAACGTACCCCGTAAAGCAAACATCGTCAGTCAGCCCAAGCGCCGCAACTTGCTGGCGAACCGGTTCAAAGAGCCACCCTTCGCCCCCGGCGATCAAGAGCGCGTGGGGCAACCCCGCCGCTTTGATCAGCTGCAGGGCACGCATGGCCGTGAGATGATTCTTCCGTGGCTCCAACGTGCCCAGCATGAAGAGATAGGGACGCGCCGTGCCATCATTGGCTTTGGGCGCGTAGCGAGCCTGAATCCGTGCAATCTCTGCCGGGGATGCCGGCGCAAAGCTCTGGTCGATCCCCTGATAGATCACGTGGATCTTCGCGGCGGGTGTGTTGTAAATTTCCACCAGATCCCGTTTGGTCTGCTGACTAACCGCGATGATGGCGGTGGCTCGGCGCACAAAGAGACGCATGCCCACCGCGAGGAAGAGCCGGTTGGTGCGCTTGTGATGTTCGGGATAGCGTTCAAAGATCAGATCGTGCACGGTCAGCACGGTGGGGCGCCGCAAATGGGGGAGCAGATGTTCGGTGGCGTGATAGAGTTGCCCCGCAGGCAGACGCGCTTCGTATGAACGCCGCAACAATTGACTGGCCAGCACACTCAATCGCCACGCATATTGGCCCATGGACAGGGTATGGCTCGCCGCGGCCGCCAGGGAACGGGGCAACGGATGTTCGCTGTGGTTGTTGTAAAAGAGCGTGAGATTGAGGCTATCTTTGTGATTGGCAATCAAATGGGTTGCCAGCTGTTCGGTGTAGCGGCTGAGGCCAGCCCGTTGATGCACGGCCGGTCCAGCATCGAGCGTCACGGTGAGGGGTGCGGGCATGGCCATTTACGCGGTTTCCTGATCAGTGTAATTCTGTGCGAACCAATCTTCCAGCCCCAGAATTTCCGCTGCTTCATCACTTTGGGCCACGACCACGGTGCGATCGATGGGCCAGGGTGCAAGCTGAATCAACAGAAAGGTCGGTGCGTAGCAGTAGCCAATCAGCCCCACCAGCACCAGCAATGCAGCTGGCCAGAGCAGCCCGATACCGGGTTGGTGGGTGACGGTAATCAGAAGACTCGGCAGCGGCATAAATTCGATCTCCACCGGCATTTCATCAACCAGCAGCGTCGTCGTCATGGCCTGCTGCACGGGGATACGATTCACGATCTCGTTGGCATTGACGTCGTAGACTTCGACCAGAAACTGTTCTGGTTGAATTGGTTCATTGCCAGCCAGACGGACAATTCGCAGCCCCAACGCCTGATTGATCACAACCGACTCTTCGCTGCCGGGGCTGGGAAAGACCAACCCCATGCTCGGCACCATCTGCGTTTGGCCCAAACGAGACAACATGGCAGCGTCTGTGCGGGTGCGCATCAGGAGAGCCGGAGGTCCAGGCCGATTTGTCAGGTGCGTCTGGCCTCGGTTGAGCCGCACACTCGTGCCCATGGCTGCCGCGACTTCGTGATCGCCCACGGTGGCTGTGAAACGAGGGATGGTTGCCTGTTCGCTCGCTGTCGCCACCAATTCGTATTGCAACAGCAAGCTGCGTGCATTATAGCGATATTCGGCGCCCGGCGCCAACGGTGGGGGAGCCACCTCCCAGCCCCAGACCACAATTAACCAAATAGCCACTAGTGCCACAAATAGCCCCAAAAGCAGCAGTGGCCGCAAGAATGCCTGACGCACGTGGCGCAGCAAGAGTAGTTGCTCCTCCACCACTGGCTGCGCTTCTGCCATGGCTGTAGCGCTGGGCTGCGCTGGTGTCGCCGTGGCTGTTGCTGTTCCCGCGCGCGCCGTTGGCGTCGGTTCTGGTGTGTTGCGCTCGCCGGGCTCGGTTGCTTCCCCAGTAGTGAGGGTCCGTTCCCACACGTTTTGGCTGCGCTGGTGAGAACGCTCGAAACGCGCAAACCGATCCCGTGCAAGGCGTTCGGTGAGAGACGCAGGATCCACGGCCAGGGCAAGCCGCAACCGATAGATGGATTGCACCGTCGATAGAGGCAGTGGTTCCCCGGCAGTTCGGTGTGCATCGGCGTGCGCTTCAGCTTGCTCCGACGACCATTGGCGTTCCAACTGAAAGAGCCGCCACGCTTTGGCCAGCACATTGCCCAGCTGAATCAAGAGCACAAGCGTGATCAGAATCAGCAAAAGCTGGAGCAGGGGATTGTGCAGGATGTCGAAGAGGCCCAGCGCCCGCAGCGGATCTCCCCAGGGGCCATAACTCTCGCTCGTTAACAATAGCCAACGCGCGGCTCCGGCGGGATCGTCGCGCAGCTGCCCTGGCATCTGTTGCACCAGCAACGCAAATAGATAAAGCACAAAGACCAATGCACCCGCAATCCCCAACAACCAGGGACGCCCCATGCTTACCCACACATTGGCGGCAAGCTCTGTGCGTCGGTCCACAGTTTCCGATTTACTCATATTTCAACGACCATCTTCTCATGTCCAGATGCAGATTGCAGGGCTACGAGATCAGCGAGAGCAAATCGAATGTTTACCGTGCATTAAGTCATACACTAATCGAGAAATCATGGTAACGATGCCCACTGGTGGAATCAGCATGCTCTAACGCTGGACGTGCGCATTAGAGCATGCACACTCCGCGAGGTATAAAGTGTAAGGTGCAAAGTGCAAGGTCTATTTGCTTTCTCTAAAGTGGGCTCTGTTTGAAAAGAGTAATTCCGGCAAGTGGGAAATCTACCGTTTTCAAGCCAACCGCACTGTAGTCGTGCACAAGCCGATAAGTCGTGCACAAGCCGATAAGTCGTGCACAAGCCGATTGCTTTCACACAAATAGCCAGTATGTTTATTGCGACAGACCGCTGCATTCCACTCGCTCGATCACTTTTCTGGTCCATGAGTCAACCAACTGTCGATCTCTTCTCCCAAATTTGAAAGGGCCGGCCGGCTAATGGTGCAACGCGGCAACGATTCCAAAAATGCGCTGCCATAATCACGTCGCCACAGGCGACTGTCGAGCACCACCACCACACCG
Organism: Caldilineaceae bacterium; assembly: GCA_965228585.1. Classification (GTDB taxonomy): domain Bacteria; phylum Chloroflexota; class Anaerolineae; order Caldilineales; family Caldilineaceae; genus JAHBVH01. The sequence goes on along the minus strand of CBDDHX010000009.1, from coordinate 220,350 downwards.
CGATCGCTCTCGCGCCGGATCAAACGGCCGAAGCCCTGCCGAAACCGCAAGATAGCGTTGGGCAACATATAGTCCCCAAACGAATTTTCCAGATCGTTGCAGCGGGCAGCCACCAATGGATCGCTCGGCACGGGAAAGGGCAGTCGCACGATCAGCAGGCACTGCAGCTCATCCCCCGGCAGATCCACGCCTTCCCAAAAGCTGCGGGTGCCCAGGAGCACAGCTTTGTCCAGCTGGCGATATTCGCGCAACAGGCGGCCACGGCTACTCGACCCATGTTCTAACACAGTAATGCCCGCGTGGTCAAGCTCGGTGCGGATTGCGTCGGCAGTTGCACGCAGCTGGGCATAGCTGGTAAAGAGCACCATGGTTCGGCCCCCGGTCGCCACCGTCGCATCCACAATGGCCCGCTCCACCGCGGATTGATAGTAGGAATGTTCAGGTTGGGGAAGATCCGTGGGCATGCAGAGCAGTGTGCTCCATTCGTAATCAAAGGGACTGTCCACCGTCAGTGCCGTGGCATGCCACAGCCCCAGCCGATCCCGGATGTAGGTGAAGCCGGATCCAGTGCGCAGGGTTGCTCCCGTAAAGATCGCCGTCCGCTGTTGCAGCACCAGATCCTTCTCCAGAATTTCATTGATGTAGAGCGGTGCGGCCAACAGGCTGAGCGCCTGCCCATCGGCGTGCACTTCGGCCCAGGTAATAGTCGCCGTGGCGTCGCTGCTGCTATCCTGCAGAATGATGGCATTGAGCTGCACAATTGCTTCGGCCAGTCGCTCGTGAATCGCTTCCATGGTGTGAAAGATCGGTGCGGTCTGCTCAGCCTGACGCCATTCACTGCCATCCAACTGCTGCAAGAGCTTGCGCAGCCGCCGCACGAGTTGTTGAAACCAGTGGCGCAGTTGCTCCCACTCAATCTCAATTTGTGACCACTGCGATTGGGCGCGCCGGGCGCGATCGAGGTGTAGCTGCTGAGCGTAATTGACATCGGCACGAATACCTTTTTGGTGTTGGGCAAAGGTCAACAGGCGCTCGGCAAAGTCATTCAGTTGCTCAATGAAAATCGTGGTCTCATCGGCAAGTTCGTGCATCACGCCCACCGCGGTCACTTCTCCGCGTGCCGTGGCCAGCCGTTCGCACTCGGTCAGCTCGGCAGCACCCCACGTCAATTTCTTCAATAGCGGGATGAGCCACTGCCAATCCGCTCGATAGGTGAGCTGCTCGGTGGCAACTTCATCAAAACGATGAGCTTCGTCGACGATCAAGTGGCTGTAGGCGGGCAGCAGATGCCCACCGGTGACCAAATCGGCGATCAACAGCGCGTGGTTGACGATGAGCAGGTGGGCAGCTTCGGCCTGTTGGCGGGCGAGATAGTAGAAGTCAGCCGACTGTTGCCAGGGCTGCGCAGCCGTTGCAGAAGCTGTGGGCAGTGCACCACAACGCTCGGCGCTACAAGTAGCCGCGTCAGAACAGATCTCCTGCCAAAGCGCACGCTCCCTGGGGGTCGTCAAAAAAAGTTCTGCCATGTCACCCGATTGGGTGGTTGGGAGCCAGAGCAAAATTTTGGCCAAGAAGGTGAGCTCGGCAGGCGTGAGACGGCGGTTGTTGTACCAGCGTTGAAAACGGCGGCCGCAAAAATAGTGGTGACGCCCTTTGAGGAGCATGGTATTGGGCACTGCCTGGTCGCTCGCCTGCAATGTGCGTTGCAACAGGGGAATGTCTTTATTGATCAGTTGCTCCTGCAGCGTGATCGTGTTGGTGGCGATCACCACCCGCCGCTGGTTGGCCGTGCTCCACAGAGCGGCAGGGGCCAGATAGCCCAGGCTCTTGCCAATGCCCGTCCCGGCTTCCAACAGTAGGTGCGTGCCCTCATTCAGCGCGCGCTGGACCTGCGCCGCCATCTCAATTTGGCCGCGCCGGATTTCGAAGTTCCCCGAGAATTGTTGGGCCAATGGGCCGTCGGCAGCAAAAAAGGTATCCAACGCAGACGCGACCAGGGGCTGCTGCACATCCTCTTCTTCACGCAGGACGGGTCCATGATGGGCGGGGCCAGTTGCGACCGTGAGCCCAGGCCATGTCCGCGCTGGTTCATCCGCAGTGAAGGGTTGGTCGAGCGCATCCGTCACCAACTCAGTGAATTCCCATTGGCTATCTGCCACCCGCTCCAAAATCAATGCGAGTGAAGCACGCGGCACAGCCCGTAGCCGCGCTTGCAAATGCATGAAGAGTTGCGCAGTTGCTTCGGCATCAGCCAATGCGCGATGGGCAGTGTCCAGGGGAATCGTCAGCTCGCGACAGAGTTCGCCCAGATTATAGCTGCTCACATTGGGCAACAGGATGGTGGCCAGCCCAAAGGTGTCGAGTGTTGACCGCTGAAAACGGACCCCGACAGCGTTGAGAAAGCCCAGATCGAAGGCTGCATTGTGCGCGACAACAGCAGCCACATCGGGACGCACGAATGCCAGCAGTTCGGGAATGACCCCATCGATGGTTGGCGCGGTTGCGACATCGCTGTTACGAATATTGGTGATCTGTTGTATCCGGAGTGGAATGGTACGTTGTGGATTAACAAATGTGACGAAGCGATCAAGGATTTGATCCCCCTGAAAGCGAACTGCACCGATCTCAATAATGCCGTCACGCTTGGCATCTAAGCCGGTTGTCTCCAGATCGAGCGCGACATAGACACGCTCTGGCATAGGGCCTGCTCAATTCTAGTTTCGTCTTGTGCATGGTCGCTCTGGAACAGGGTTGGGGATGAAGTGGCAATCTCCCGGGCCAGCGAGTGGGGTCACTGCTCCACTGTTCCAACATAATTATTGCATTATATCCGAATTGCGCGGATCTGTGCCAACTCTCTTTTCGCTGGGCGCGTTTCTCCCATTTTGTCTGGCGGGGTCAAGACCCACTGCTAACAGCTAGAAGCCGGGTCAGCGGCTGGAAATTTGCAACGGCAGGGTTGAAATCCGCTGCTAACAGTGGGAAGCCGCATTAGCGCCTGAGAGCACTTTGAGCGGTTGGAGATTCATTTGATTGGGGCTTTCCCTGGATGTTAACGGGAGTTGGTTTGTAGTGTGCAGGTAGTAGCTGATCTCACTTGCAACGCTCATCCAAAGGGCGCCCGTTGCGCTATCTGGTTGTCAGACGACGCATGGAATGCATATAATAGCGCACACTGGGTGAATAGAGCATGGTAATGCCACAGATGAGGTAGAGCATTGAGATCAATAGGCCCACGCCAATGAGAAAATTTGATGGATGTACGTTGTAGACGGTGATACCCGAAAAAGCACCCAGCGCCCCCCGCATGATCCAGTGGATCGCCCACAGCCAACGCAGCCAGTTAAATCCCAGATAGAGCATACCGCAGAGCAGCAAAATCAGCGCGAAGTTGGGGATTCGATCGGCAAGCACCAGATCGTAGTTGACGGTGAACCAAAGTTGCAACAGTCGGGTCAGTTGCAGCGACCAACTGCTGGGGATGGCCGCCATCCAATCCAGATACCAACGCAATAGCCATGTCTGCGTAAACCAGATGTTAACCACGTTGATGAGCAGAATCGTTGCCACGATAATTGCAACGATCCGCTGTCCGCGTGCAAAGTCGCTTTGCATAGATCCTCTGTCACTTTCTCGATAGGCACAAGGCTCCATCCGTTATTGATCTGCCCGCTCTTTCTCCGCTCGCTCCTTGGCCCATCATAAAGATGCGCTATGCTGTTGTTGCGCCCCTCTCTTTGCACAACACTCTTGCGCAGTACCCACCTCGTATACACCCTGTATAGAAGTCAGCCTTTACCTGCTCCGTTCGTCGTGCGCCAGCGAGTGTGGTATGGTTATCTATCGGCAGCGTTGGCTGCGCCCGGTTGTCCGGCGGAAACAGCCGGTGACAGCAGCGCACGGGAACCACGCTGCAGCTCTGACAACAGGTCAATTTTTAGGAATCCAAATTTTAGGAGTCCAAATTTATAATAGTCCAAAAGAAAGGTTGTTTGATCGGTGAAATGTCTCGTTTTAACCACGTAGAGCAAATAGATTCTCACCATGAGTAAGGTTACCGTTATTACCACCATCTACAACGAGCAGGCAACGATCGAACGATTGTTGCACTCGCTAGCGGCGCAGACGCGTCCGCCCGATGAAGTTGTTCTCTGTGATGGTGGCAGCACAGACGAAACTCGCGCCCGGATCGAAGCCTACACCAGAGAGAACCCCGCGGCCTTCCCAAACCTGCAACTGCTGGTAGCACCGGGCGCCAACATTAGCCGGGGACGCAACCTTGCCATTGCCGCGGCCAGCCACCCGCTGATAGCCGTGACCGATGCCGGGGTTCAGCTTGCGCCTGATTGGCTGGAAAAGCTGATTGCGCCCTGGGCAGCGTGCACAGAACCGACTGCCGGTCCCTTGGCCGTGGCGGGTTTTTTTCTACCCGATACACGGGGTACCACCGCCAGCCAACGGATCTTTTTGACGGCAATGGCCGCCACTGTCCTCCCCCAGAGCCGAGAAATTGATCCAGAGCACTTCTTGCCCAGCAGCCGCTCGGTCGCCTTTACCAAGGCGGCGTGGCAGGCGGCTGGCGGCTATCCCGAATGGCTCGACTACTGCGAGGATCTGCTCTTTGATTTTGCGCTCAACAAACAACGTCCCGACCGGCCGACGGCGTTTGCCTGGGCCCCCCAGGCGGTGGTCTACTTTCAGCCGCGCGCTTCGCTGCGCACATTTTGGATACAGTACTATCGCTATGCCCGCGGCGATGGCAAGGCAGACCTCTGGCGCAAGCGCCACGCCATTCGCTACCTCACCTATCTCTTTGCCCTCCCCGCGCTGTTGGGCCACGCATTTTGGGGCAGGTTTATGCCATGGTTGGGTTGGCTTGGAATGCTGGGCGGGCTCATTTTTTACGCTGCCCGTCCATGGCAGCGATTGCAGAGCCTGGCACCAGCACTGCCTTGGCACCAGCGAGTCGGCGCGGCCGCGCTGGTGCCCCTGATCCTGGCCGTTGGTGATGTTGCGAAAATGGTCGGTTATCCGGTGGGGTTGTGGTGGCGCTGGCGACAACGGCACCGGGATGAAATTTATTGGCGCTGAGTTTGCGCCAAGTGCCAGGTCGGCTCGTGTGCAGCAGACCGACAGCGGCTTGAATTTTTGGGTAGCGTTGATACGTTAATGAGTAGAGTTGTCGAGCGAGATAAAGAGGAGCAATTGCGTTGCAAGAGGAAAAAGAGACCAAACGGGAAAATCTAGAGCGTGCCGAGGCAACAGGGGCGGAGGAGAAGTTCGAGCGGCGCACCGTCCCCGCGGATTTGGTTGAAGCAACACCAGGCGCCAATGGGATTGGACAGTGGATCCTGGCATCGCCACTGCTGCTCTTTCTGGCCTGGCTGTGGGTCGATGTTTTTCATCTGCTCAGTCCAGTGGAAAATCGTGCGGTCAATCTGCTGATTGGTGTGGTAATCTTTGTGGCGCTCATTGTATTACCACTCGGCTGGTTGACGCACCGCCTGATCCTGCTGCTGCCCCAGCTCTTTCAACATGCTGGCTGGGATGTGCAGCCACTCGCGGCGGTAAAACCGGAAGAGATCTACACCGTGCGATACCAGTTCCGCACACGCCACTGGGCAGCCAACAGTTGGGCACGCGCTTGGTTGCGCGCGGCGCAAGGCTGGGTCTACCTGGAGATCATTGCCATCTTTGTCGGGGCCATTGCCATGATCCCGCTCTTCTTCAGTGCCGTGGAATTTGGCTTTGGGCGCTGACATAGAAAACCCACCTTGCTCCCGATCGCGTGGCCTCACCTTTACCCACATCTTTTCCTACCAGGGGTATCGGTGGGGTCATCTCCCAGAGAGAGTCATTCCACCTTCTCGACTGATGGGTAAAGCTAATCGAGAAATCATTTACATGTTCCACAATGGTGGAATCAGCGTTCTCTAACGCTGGCGGTGCGCATTAGAGAATACGCACTCCGCAAGGTGCAAGCTCTATTTGCTTTCTCAATAGGTTCGCGTGGTAGCGGCAATCTTCGAGCAAACAGACGCGTATAAGGATGGTCTATAACAATTTATGGTCTACAACAATTTACGGTCTGTGATAATTTACGGTCTGTGATAATTTACGGTCGGTGGCAATTTGCGTTAACAGAGAACAAGTACAGTAGAAAGCCCAAGGTGAAACGTGACTGATCCAACTACGCTGGTGACCCAAGCTGATCTGGTTGCACTAACCAAAGAACTCGTGGCAATCCCGTCGGTGACCAATCAGGAGCAAGCGATTTCGGATTGGATGACGAGCTATTTCACGCGGTTGGGGCTGCGCAATGTGCAGCGGCTGGCCGTGCCGGAATCAGGCGACACGGTCGTCGGCGAATGGGGCGCGACCGCGGGGGCAACGTCGGGTGGGCAGACACTGTTGCTGGCGTTTCACATGGACACCTTTGCCCCATTTGCTGGCTGGGAGGGTGATCCCTTTGCGCCAACAGTGCGCGATGGCAGGTTGTGTGGGCTAGGTGCGCACGATATGAAAGGGGGCGCGGCATGCCTGTTGGGTGCCGTGGCCGCGGTCATTCAGGCCAACGTCGCGCTCAACGGCCGCATCATTGTGGCGGGCACCACCGATGAGGAGAACTGGTCGCGCGGGGCCCACGCGCTGATCCAGAGTGGTCGACTGGCCGATTGCACGGCAGCTCTGATCCCAGAGCCGTTGGATGCTGGCACGCTGATTGTGGGCGCGCGGGGACGACACGTTTTTCAGCTCACCTTTCATGGCAAGACGGTCCACGCCGCGTTCGAGGGTGGCGTCAACGCGCTGACCGCGGCAGCCAAGGTGGCCACGTTGCTCGACGAGCCTGGACAGGTTGATCTGGGGTATCTGCCTGAGTTTGATCTGGCGGGCACGTTGGTGCCCATTGGTTTGCAGAGCGGCGGCACCATGATCCTCGTTCCCGAACGCGCCGAGCTTTACATCGACCGCCACATTCTGCCGGGACAGACAGTTACAGAGGCAGCCGAGCAGATCCGTACAGTTGTGGCTCGGGCCGGAATCGATTGTGACTACACGCTGAGTTGGGATGCACGGCCAACGCCAGCGCCAACTGCTTATGTGGTACCCACAGATAGCCATCTGGTGCGGACGGTACGCACCCATTGGGCGCGTGAACAGGAACAACCGATTCGTCTCACGCTGGCCCGGAGTGTCGCCGACACCAATCATTTTGCCGTCCACGGAGGGATCCCAACATTGATCTGTGGCCCCCAGGGTGGCAACACCTGTGAGGCCAACGAATATGTACTGGTCGATTCGCTGCTGCCAGTGGCACGCACCTATATTCAGACCATTCTCGATCTGCTCGGCACGAAAAGCTGATCTGTGCAGTTGTAGGGTCCACCACCGCGAGCGCAGCCATTGCCGCGACAGCCGGTGCTACTCGTCCAGACCACGCTGCCCGATGAAAATCTGTCCAACAACCGCTTCCACGCCCGCGGGCTGGCCGGCATCATCAAGCAATGGGAGCGGTGCCAACGTATTGGCGTCGTAAACCAACAACCGCAACTCATAGGTGCCCGCGGCCAGATCCGCAGGTGCAGTCAGCAGATAGAGGTTGAGCGGCTGCTCATCCGCTGCCCACTCCGCGGGCAGGCGGTGGCGATCATTTAACAGACGCTCATCCGCCTGGCTGAGACGGTTACCAGCGGCGTCATAGAGCGCGAGCCGGGCCTTGAGCGGCTGCGCCACACTGCCCCCTGGGACCCGCTGCCAACGGATCGCCAACGGGATCTTTTCGCCCGCGATGGCCTCGGCGACAAAGGCAAGTTCGGCGGTTTGCACGCTCTCGGCAAAGCGCAGGGTACGCGCCAGCCAGTTGGCGGGCAGTTGAAACGTTACCGGCGGATCCAGATTCCACCAGTCTACTTCATAGCCATGAAAATGACGTTCGCCGCCGCGTTCGCCGTGGCTATCCAACAGAAAACGCACCGCGTGGCGGGGATCGGTATCACTCTCAAACCACTGCACCCAAAAAATTCGCTCCACGGCACCAGCCCACTCGGTCAAGAGAGCATCCAACGTGTTGACATCTACAAAGAGATAACGTGCCGGTGCCGCTTCGGGGCCAGTGGGTGTTTGCGCGGCGTCAATGGCGTAGCGTCCATAATAAAAGCCAAAAGGATATTTCTGATCGACGAGCACCAGATCATTGGGGCCAGCCACATCGCGCAGCCACGCCGTTAGATCGGCCACATCTTCGCGCGCGTGGCGGCTGTCATAGAGATCGGCCTGAATCGCTGGCACCACGCCCAACAGCAACAGCGCCACCAAGATTGCTGCCAGCGGTCGCCAGAGCCGTGCCCAATTGGCCAAGCTCATACCCAGCAACAGATAGAGTGGCGGGGTGACAAAACTGCTGTAGCGCACGTTGAATGCGCCGCGGTCGAGGACGGCTATGTAGTAGAGAGCCAGCCCCCCCAGCAGCCACATGGGCAAAAAGAGCCGTGTGGTCCGTTGGCTGGGGTTGCGCCAAGCGCTGCGCTGCACAGTCAGCATACTCCCCACAACGGCCACCCCCAATAGCCCCCAAAGCCAGAAGTCACCAAAGCCGGCCACCGTCACGACGGCAAAGGCATAGCCCCCCACGTATGCCTCCCAATTCTGCCAGAGGTAGTCGCCCAGGGTGGGGATCGTGAGATTGGGATTGGCATAGGTGGGGATCTGGCGCAGGGCAATGGGCACAATTGGCAGTAGCAACAGCAGAGTAGCCAGCCCACAAAAGAGCGGTGCGCGCAAACGGCGCCATCGATCGGGGGCCAACAGCGCGGTGCTCCCCCACCAGCCATACCAGGCAACGAGGATAAAGAGGGCATTGTAATGGGTATAAAGCGCGGCAGTAGAGAGCAGCAGAAAGGGCACATAGCGCCGGGTGGTCCCTCTGCTATTGCGATCTGTTGCTGGCACCGTGCCGGGAATCAGCCCCAACCACGCCCAGGCCGCGGCCGCGAGCAAGGCAAAGCTGAGCGTATACATGCGCGTTTCTTGACTCTCGGCCAGCCAGAATGGCGAGGTCGCCCCGATTAGCACGGCGAACAACCCCGCGCTGGGCGAATGGAGCCGTTGCCCCAGTGGATAGAGCAGCGCAACGGTGACCACCCCGGCGACCACGCTGAAAAAGCGCGTGAGGTAGGCAATGGTGGTAGGCGGTTCTCCCATTGCCACGCCCGCGACTCGACCCCACAGATGGAGCAGCCAAAAGTAGAGGGGTGGATGGATGTCAAGCTCCGGAGCCGTGGCAATGGCTGTGATGGGGCGCAATGCCACATCGATGTTGCGCGCCTCATCCCACCAGATATCTTGTTGAGTCAAAGCATGGGTAGCCAGTGCAAAGGCCGTGAGGAGCAGTGAAAGCACCAGGCAGCGCGGCAGAAGCTGTACTTGAGGGGCCGCTGCGGTGGAGTCAGCAGCGGTGGAGTCCGCAAAAGTAGGCAATGAGTTTGCGTCAGTTGATTGTGGTTGATTCACAGGGCTGGATACAGGTATTCAAGGTGGCTGTTATCGACCGCGCGGGTCGATTCGCTGCCCGGCATGAACGGATTCGATCTCCAAACAATGCAGCCACCTCATGGTTCGGACTGATAATCAGGATTCACCCATTCTATCAGAGTGGACCAATGATCGGAAGCTGAGTCGTCGATGTAATCTTGCAGCAGACCACGCAGCCGGAATCCATTGCGCAGTTGGAAAGAGAGGGTGGGATCGTAGAGTTCTCCAGCCACCACGCGATCAACATAGTCGTGAACAGTGAGGGTCGATTTGTGCGCGGCATACCCAGGGAGCAGACCACCGGCCACGATCCCGCGACGATTCAGCCGCTTGACGAGCCCCTGCCGTGCCACATAGAGTTGCCGCCCAATGCCACGCCCACGATAGGCCGGATGTACACTGATATCGGCCCCGTAGTAATAGGCACCGGCGGGATCATGGTTGGCAAAGTAGAAACCGGCACAGATCTCGGCAAAGGTATGATTGGGGTGTTCAAAATCGAAGTTAGTCAGAAAACCTGAGCCTTGCCCGATTACCCGTTCGCCATCGAGCACAACAAATTGGCCAGCAGCAAAGAGCTCAAATTGAGCGGCAAAATGCTCCACCCTCATCAATTCCTGCGGGCCAAGTGTTGGATAGCAGATCTGTTGCAGGGCTGCCAGCTGCGCAAAATGTGCTGGCGCAATGGTCACCACCGGGAACTTACTCATGGAAGCAGGGTGGCCTAGCTAGCGCATGCTCTTGCCAATGACGGTGCCACTGGCAATGTTCTTGCGGCGGCCAAACGCTTTGGCCGTGGTGTCCGGATGCACCACCACGTTGCGACCGATGCTCAGGTTTTCGGGGATCACAGATTGCTTACCGATCAATGTAATTCCAGTATTGATCTGATCGGGCATCTCTTGGCTGGGCGTGTTGTCGTCGCCAACCCCCACTCTTGTCTCTTGCCCCACCACCACCTCTTTATCGACGATTGAGCGTTCAACAACGGCACCGGCTTCGATCACCGTGTCGTTGAGGATCACGCTGTCACGCACAACCGCGCCTTCGGCCACATAGACACCGGGCGAAAGCACACTGCGCTCGACCACACCGTGAATCTGACAGCCATTGGAAAAGAGATTGCCAGCCACCTGCGAGGTGCTGCCAAATTTGGAAGGAGCACGTTCTTCGCTGCGGGTGTGGACCACCCAATCTGGATTATAGAGATCGAGCGCTGGATCTTCGGCCAGCAGACTCATGTTGGCTTCCCAGTAGGCTTGTATGGTGCTCACGTTGGCCCAATAGCCGGGGAAGGTATAGGCGGCCGTTGTGTAGTCGCCCTCGACCATGGCCGGCAGCACATCGCGGCCAAAGTCGACAAATTCTTTATTTTGCAGCAGATCCGTCAGCACTGCTTTGCGAAATACATAGATGCCCATTGAAGCCATTGTGCCGCGGGTGCGCTTGGGTTTTTCATCAAATTCCAGAATGCGATTGTCGCTGCCCACGGTGACGATGCCAAACCGGTGGGTCTCGTGCAAATTGACCCGTCGCACTGCCACCGTCACATCAGCACCGCTCTGCAAATGTTGGCGCAACATGGGACGGTAATCCATGAGATAGATATGATTGCCCGCGAGCACGAGCACATCGTCTTCGTTTTGTGCCGCGACATAATCGAGATTGCGGCGCACAGCGTCGGCATTGCCCTGCTGCCAGTCACCATAGGGCCCACCGCGATAGGGCTGTAGCAACCGTACACCACCGCTGGCCCGATCGAGATCCCACGCTTTGCCAATGCCAATGTGATTATTCAGGCTAAAGGGGCGGTATTGCGTGAGGATCGCCACGTTGTAGATTTCACTGTTGACACAGTTGCTCAGCGGAAAATCGATCAGGCGAAACTTGCCGCCAAAGGGCACGGCTGGCTCGGCTCGGGTTTCGGTGAGGACACTGAGACTCTCACTGGAGCCTCCCCCCATAATCATTGCAAATGCCATTGTTGACCTCGGAGCATCATGAGTAAGATCGAGCAGTAAAGTTGATTTTGTTCACACGCTGCGGCAGATCCGCAACAGCTGTGGCAAGCGGATGGCGATACCCGAGCGCCTACACCGTCTTGCCATCGCCAACTACATAGTCGGCGGGAAAGGCCTCTTCATCGACGCCACTGTTGATCAGCACGTTGCGGCCGATCTCTGCCCGTTCGGGGATATAGGCATTTTTGCCCACCACCGAGATCCCTGCAGAAAGTTTGTCGGGCATCGCTTCATTGGCCACTGATTCGTCACCTTTGCCGACCATCGCGCCCGCGCCAACGACCACCTGCTTGTCAATGACGACCTTGTCCAGCACCGCACCGGGGCCGATCCAGGTATCGTTCATCACCACGCTATCTTTGATCACGGCACCGGGACTGACATAGACCCCCGGGCTGAGGATGCTGTTGGTGACCATGCCCCGCACGATACAACCGTTGGAGATCATGCTATCGACGATCTTGGCCTGTGGCCCCACCTTGGCCGCGGGGCGCTCTTCGGATTTGGTATGGATCGGCCACTGATCACCGTAGAGATCCAACGCGGGGTTGGCCTGCAACAGGGCCAGGTTTGTGGCCCAATAGGAATCAATGGTGCCAACATCGACCCAATAATCGTTGTATTGGTAGGCGACCACCTTATCGCCAGCAGCCAACATGGCCGGGATCACATGCTGGCCAAAGTCGATGCGTGGGCTCTCTTCGCTCTGTTCCGCCAACCGTTCGGCCAACATATGTGCACTAAAGATGTAAATGCCCATGGAAGCGAGATTGCCTTTGTCGCGATCTTTGGGTTTTTCATAAAACTGAACAATATTCTGCTCATCGTCCACCTGCATAATGCCAAAGCGGAAGGCTTCTTCAATGGGTACCGGCATCACGGCAATCGTCAGATCCGCGCCCCGCTCGCGATGGTACGCCACCATGGGACGATAGTCCATCTTGTAGATGTGGTCGCCGGAAAGCAAGACAACGGTGTCGGCGCGACTCTCTTCAATAAAGTTCATGTTCTGGGCAATGGCATCTGCCGTGCCGGCATACCACTGTTGACCGTTGCGGCCAACGTAGGGATGGAGCAGGCGCACCCCGCCCCGGCCCCGGTCCAGGTCCCAAGGCTTGCCGATACCGATATGATCGTTGAGGCTGTGGGGGCGATATTGCGTCAACACGCCCACAGTATAGATGCCGCTGTTGACGCAGTTGCTGAGGGTAAAATCGATGATTCGGAACTTGCCAGCAAAGGGCACAGCTGGCTTGGCACGCTCTTCAGAGAGTACTGTCAAGCGGGTTCCGGCACCACCGGCGAGAATCATGGCAATCGTCTTCTGAGAGGACATGTAGCACCGTCTGAGTTGGTTGCTTGCTCGGTTGGTTGTTGATTGATCAGCGTAAATAGTTGTAGCATGTAGTGCGAGTACGGACAATGAAGGGGAGATGCGCGCCCGCGTGGGTGAAGGAGCATCAGGCAAGAGCGGCACAGGGTTTACACAATACAATTGCTGCCCCGCGTTTTTGATTAGTGGCGTGCTACTTGAGCATCCTGGCTTGAGCATCCTGGCTTGAGCATCCTGTCTTACCTACATCCAGAATCATAGTACCCGAAATGCGCAAAAATTTCAATTTCGCAAGAGCCAGTTCTGCCACCACCGGGGATTCTCCATCCATTGCAGTGCCACGCCGCACCGGCAAGTCTCCAACAAATCGCACTACACAAAACAGGGGTATACAGGTCCCAAAGGTTTTTTGAGAATTACAGCAACCTTGATATAATGTTTGTTTGCGAAGTGTCGACATCAGTAGCATGTCACGATGTGACATCATTTTCATCATGAAAAAGTGTGACGGAGCTACGATGACAAAGATTGTTACGTACACAAGTTGCTACCTACCATCGCCACAGGGGGATGAATTTTCAAAACATTACCGCTACCACAGGCTGGGAAGCAATGGGATGGGGAGCAAATTGGGAAGCGAATTGGGTAGTAAGCGATAGCTGCATTGATCACATGGCGAAATGTTTAGGATATCCATCTGATAACCAATTCCATCTGCTAGCAAATGATGTTCCAGGCATTGATTTTTAGGGTTATTTTCCATTATTAGGAGGGAAGCGTGCTACAACGCCAAACCCAGACAGCAACCTTTTGGCGCGATCAATTTGACGTGACAGAAGAAGACATTGAGTTTCTTTATAACCTGTTGCAGGATACACAGGGCCCGCAAACACTCACGCAACTTGCCACCGCGCTCATTGATGAGTATCTCCGACGTGAAGAAGCAAAGATTCGCACCGAACTTTCCAAAGGTGCAGTCTACACGCCAAAAGAACAATTTGAAGTGGGACAGACGGTTGTCTTCCCAGCGTTAGAATTTGCCGTGGGTGAGGTCATTGCTATCCGCGATGGTCACAATCCTGAATTTGGTGAATTCAAAGTCATCAAGGTGGAATTGGACGAGGGACAGCGCGAGTTTGCCTCCAACCTCGCCAGCCACCGTCTGAACCAGGGCAATGGCAATGGCACGCTCGATCAAGAAGCTCTGCTCTCTGGCCTGGAAATCTATTCGCTCTACGAAGAAGAGATCAACGACAGCGTTCTCTTTGCACTGGAAGAGGGCGACCGCAGCGATGATTTTGTAGAAGTGGATGGCTCCTGGCTGTTGGCCGATATGTTGGCCGATGTCCACGTGGGCTATCTGAACATTGCCGAAGCAATGATTGAAGTGCAAGGCAAGCCCACCAAAACGTCTCAGCTGTTGACGGAAATCGAACTCGACAGCAGCGTCAATCCCGTGATGCGCACCATCAGCCTCGACCATGCATTGAGCAGCGACGACCGTTTCGATCGAGTGGCCGGGAATGGTGAAACCATGTGGTTCCTCCGCCGGCTGGAACCAGAACCCGTGCTCAACACACCGGCGCTGTTACACTATGAAACAATTCCCTACAACCGCGCGCTGCTCAGCGTCGAGTTATTACAGATCGAATGGGAATTGGATGATGAATGGGGTGAAAGTGGTCTCACCAGCGAGATTCCGCGCGTGGTGCCCAGCATCACCATTACGCTCACCTATCCCCACTGGCGCTACGGCACGCTGCCGCTCAATGGACGTACGGTCAATTTCTTCCCCGGCACGCCAAAGAGCAAATCGGTGGTGACGCTGGTCGATGGCCGTTGGGGCACCCGTTACACCGGCTGGGTGCTGCACGATCAACGCTACGTCTACGGATTGTCCAAATGGTACGAAGATCACGCGCTGCCCGTGGGTGCCTACATCACGCTGGAGCGGACCAACAATGCCAACGAAATTATTGTTGACTATCGCACCCGTCGTGCCAAACGCGAATGGGCACGGATCGCCTCTGCCGATCCCGATCACAAGGGTCTGCGTTTTGAGATGAACAAAGTGCAGGTCGCCTGTGAATATGATGAATATTTGATTGTGGCAGAGCAGGATCGAGAGCCCATTGGTGCACTGCGGCAGTTGATCCAGAACAACAACATTGACTTCAATCTAATCGTCGAAGCCATTGTACTGGAATTGATCAAGCTCAACCCACAGGGAACGGTCCATGCCAAAAGTATTTACAGCGCAGTGAACATGTTGCGCCGCACACCGCCAGGACCAGTTTTCTATGCACTCATTAGCAACCGTAAATTCCGCGATGTTGGCAACGGCTTCTTTGCCCTGGCATAAGACTGTACAACAAGGCACTCGCCCCTTGCTGATGTTGTCGTGAACAACATCAGCCCCAGCGGGGCCTAGGTTATTCTGGAGATTGTAAACAATGACTCAAACGCTCTTGCGGCACAAACTGGCGAGATTTCGCCCGACCCTGGATACCAAGTTCCACATCGACTATGACTGGTGGGACCAGAACAACCGCAACTTTCGGCTCTATCTGCGCGATCAGCTCTGCGATGAATGTCGGGAGCGCTTTAGCAACCACATTGATACGGAAAATGTAGATTGGGTCGATCCGGATACGGGGGAAGTGCGCCAGACCGATGCCCTGCGCGAATGTCTGCGCACCCGCTGTGCCAATGATCCAGAGTACATCAATGAACGCCTGCCCTTGGTGGCAGCGTGCTTTCGCATTTACCTGGCCAACAACAACACGCCGCTCTCCCCCAACGAGCTCAACCAATTGCTGCCGTGGCGCTCGGCGGAGACGATCCTCAAGGTTTTGCGTGGCGACCAAAACTATTTGGGCATTCGCCCCGCCTAGCAACTCAGCACAGGCCATGCAACGATTGAGCTGCCCTCTGCGCCTCTGGATCAACGACGACCCGTGTGCGCAAAGGGGTAGCGTCAATCCGCATACACCTACACCCCAAATGGCAACCCCAAAGCATGCCCCCGTTGGCCAATGCTGGTCTGTTCACCAGCCCGTGGCCTGGGCAGCGCAGCTCTGGGGCACCAGCGCACAAGCTTGATCTGGCACGGGCGCGTCCCCAACCGTCCACGTTGCCACCGCCCACTCATCACCCACCAGCTCTCCACGCGGATTCAAAACCAACGCCCGCTCACCACTCGCCACATCATAGAGACCTACCACCAGTGTCACCTCTGTACCCACGGCAAGCGCAGCGGGAATATCAATGACGCGGCTATCGTCAATTTCACCCAGCGCAGCCAACCGGGTGGCCACCGCATAATAGACGAACTGGCGGGGAAGCCCATCGCGCTGTGCAACATTTTCACCGTCGACGCGCAGATGCACAAAGGCGGTCTTGCCCGCTGGCCACTGCTCCCCCTGCCAACGCAGCCACAACAACAACTTTCCCCCTGGCCACAGGTGGGCCGGATTGCCCCATGCCCGTAGCCGCAGCACCTCCTGTTCGGGAACGGGTGGTTCATCAACAGTCGCCGCTGGGAGCAACTGAACCGCGACCGGGTTGAGCAGCGTGAATTGACTTGGCGGTTGGGCAGCGGTGGCCAGCGGTAACCGCTGCAGACCAGCCGACGTACGCTGGAAAGCCGCGAGCAGCTGTTGCGGCTGCTCGTCCCCCGTTATCTGTCCCATTACCGCGGGGAACTCAGAGGCGGCAATGGCATTGGTCGTGACCACGCCCCAGAAGCGTGGCAGCAACAGCGGCAACGTGGTGATCTGCACGCGCTCACCGGGCAGCCAGCGCTCTGGCGGATACCAGACCAGGGCTGGTGGCGCGGCAGAAGTCAGATCATGCAGCCGCTCTCCATCGGGGGTAACCACGGTGAGATCAGGTACAAAGCCGGCGCTAGCTACAGCACTGTCTACAGCACTGTCCGCATCACTGTTCACGCCATTTTGTACGTCACTGCCGACCAACCACTCCACCTGGAGTTTGGTCTGTCGCCAGCGAGGCCAATCATCGGCAGCCACGCGTACGATCTGTGTGGTAATGGGGGCTTGGTTGGGTAGTTGATCTGCAGACCCACGCACCGATTCACCGATGCGTGCAAAATCATAGAAGGCAGTGGGGATGGCCTTGGCCGGTGCACCGCGCCGCAGCAACAGAAAACCGTCGGCGCCATCGACAATCCCCCATTCCCCCATCAACATGCGATCGACCACGACCTTTACATCACCGGGCGCCATGTCGGTATTCGTCGTAACATCCAACAGCGCCCACTCGGCATTCCCCGCGTAGCCCAGCTCGGGCAACCCCAGTGGAAATTGATAGACGTAGCGGCGCAGGCTCAGGTGCGGATGGACAGCTGCGGTGGCGGTCACCGCGGCATCGGGAGGGATTTGGGCCAGAAAATGGGGCAAGTGTTGCACGTGGGCACGTGCCGCCGTCGTGGCAATAACTGGATCGTAGCGCCCGCCCGCGGGCCCGCGACCGCCATCGATATAGGCGACGCTACCCCAGGCGAGCAGCCACAGCGCCAATGCCAGGGCAATCAACGGGCGCAGTGCCGTGCGCGCGTTGGTTAACAGCGAAACCAGTGCCATCGTCCCCGTTCCCGCCGCGGCCAGATGCTGATAGCTCGCCGAGGCACGCGCGGTATAACGGCCGCTCCAGCGCCAGAGCCGAGCCAGGCCAAAGAGTGCACTGACCGCCACATAGGGCACGAGGGGCGCGCTGTAATGAAACTCGCCATAATACTGTGCGGGGTAGGCGCTGAGCAGGTTGGCCAGCAGGAGCGGCAAAGCCAACAGCAGAATTTCGGGAGCCAGCAGCGTGAACCAGCCAAAGGGTCTCAACAGCTGCCACAGATAGGCCACCCGTGCGGGCTCAGTGGCGATCTGCCAGACGAGCTGTGGCTGCACGAAGAAAGTACGCGCAATGTCCAACGGTGAGCTGCCCAGCGCGCCATAGCGTTCGAAATAGACGCTCTGCTCCGTTGTGTAAACTTGGCCAGCGTGGGCTGGAACAATTACAAAGGTGGCGAGATAGAACCAGAGCAGCGCAAGCAGCAACAGAGCAGCCGGTACGCCCCACGTGACAATAGCCGGTCCATTCAGCGGACGCTCGTGCCGCTGAATGGTTGCCAACCACTGGCGCCAAAGCGCCCAAAAGGCCAGCCCCGCGGCCAGCAAGGCCATCTCTTCTTTGGTTGCCGCCACCAACAGCGTTGCCAGCGCAAATTGCCAGTGCCGTCCCGCGTCTAGCGCCCAAAAGGCCCAGAGCAACAGCGGGACAGCCAACGGCACAGCGTGAAATTCCGTTAGCAAGCTCGATTGCAAATGGGGGACAAGCAGGTAGGTAATGGCCAATACCAATGCCAGGGGACGGGTCATCTGACGCAACGGCTCGATCTGCCAAATCTGGCTGCGCTCGCGAACCGTCAGGAGGAGATCGAGGCGACGGATGGCCAATGCATAGAGGGGCCAGGCCCCCACGGCCACAGCCACCACCTGCAGGAATAGCAGGGTCCGTACATCGCGCCAAAGCCAGAGCACGGGGCTAATCAGCGCCAAAATCGGTTCCACGTGATCGGTCATTCGGGTGGCGACAAAGCCATTGTCGGTCATCTCGACAAAACGACCCTGACTGCTGTTCCAAACTGCCTGCGCAATCTGTCCCAAATCCGAACGGTGGGTACGCATGTTGTTGTGCAGGTCAAAAGCGAGTTGGCTAAAGATGATGATGTACAGCAGGATTGCGCCCCAAAGCAACAGGACATAGAGATCGAAGCTGCGCCCGATCCTGGCTCTTGCTCGTTGGGCAGTCAGTTGGGGCTCCACTTGGGCAGCGGGATGGTGCAATGGCATGATGATCCGTTCAGAGCTGCTCTCGACCGCGCGCTGAAAGAAGATGACGCTTGGGCGGTGAGACAGGTTGGCGCGTTTAGCGCTGTTCGTTCAAAGCAAGTTGCACGGCTGCAACAACCTGATCCACCTCGGCTTCTGTCAGTTGCGGATGGAGCGGCAGCGTCAGAATGCGCTCGACCGCCTCTTCAGTGGTGGGCAACGGGTGGTGCACCACTTGCTCGTTCTGATAGGCTGGCTGCTGGTGAACAGCCATGGGATAGTGAATCGCAGTGCCAATGCCGGCCGCGGCCAACTGTTGTTGCAGCTTGGCCCGATCAACCTGCGGCGGCAATTGAATGACATAGAGATGATAGACAGGTTCGCAATCGGGGTGGGGCTGCGGCTTGCGGATCGTGGCGGGCAATCGGGCGTGATAATGGGCGGCCAACGCTCGACGCTGCTCGTTCCACTGATCCAGATGACGCAGCTTGACGCGCAAGAGCGCGGCCTGCATCTCATCCAATCGACTGTTCATGCCTTCCGATTGCGAGATGTAGCGGGCGGACGGCTGCCAGCCATATTCACGGAGCGCCCGGACCTTTTCCAGCAGGGCTGGATCGCGCCCGACCACGGCCCCCCCATCCCCCATGGCCCCCAGGTTTTTGGTGGGGTAAAAGGAGAAGCAGGCGAGATCGCCAAAGGTGCCAACCCGCTGTCCATGGTAGCGAGCGCCATGAGCCTGGGCACAATCTTCGATCACCGCAATCTGCCGTGCTTGGGCCAGCTGCAGAATTGGTCTGAGCGCAGCCGGATGTCCATAGAGATGAACGGGGATGATCGCTTTGGTGCGGGGCGAAAGGGCAGCAGCCACGGCAGCCGGGTCAATTGTATAACTTGTGGGATCAATGTCCACGAGCACGGGTGTTGCGCCGGCCAGTCGAATGGCTGCAACAGTTGCCACGGCAGTGTGTGCAACGGTGATCACCTCGTCGTTTGGACCAACATCACAGGCACGCAGCGCCAGCTGCAGTGCATCGGTACCAGAGTTTACACCCACCGCGCCCAGCCAGGGTACGGCACTATGTTGGGCCTGGCAATAGGCGGCAAATTCGGCTTCAAATGTAGCAACTTCTTGGCCCAAAACATACCAACCGCTCTGCAAGACTTGCTGGACCGCGGCGTCGAGTTCTGATTGCAGGGCTCGATATTGGGCTTGAAGATCGATAACGGGAATCTTGATTGACATAAAATTCTGGGTTCTGTAGTTTATTTCAGCGCACTGATTGATTCGTTTTCATGCTTGCCCCCATCTCATCCCTGCCCCCATCTCATCCCTGCCCACATGAAGTGACAACCGACGAGCGATGCTTGTGCCGCAACGGTAAACTCATGTTGATCCAGTGAGTGGGTGAAGAGATCTCATGTTTCCTCTCTGCTGGCAGATTGCTACCAGTAGCGATCGCGGTGGGCACGGTAATAGGCGATCATGGTAGCCAGGCCCTCGTGTAGATCCGTGGTGGGACGCCATCCCAATCGTTGTTCGATTTTGGTGTAGCTGGAGTAGACATCACCAATGTCGATCTTTTTGCGATCCGCGGGCCAGGGTACCAGCTCCACGCTGCCTGCCCCCGCGATCTCCACGATCAGATGGGCCAGATCAAAGAGCGAGATCGGACGCAGCCCTCCCAGGTTATAGACTTGTCCATTGGTGGTGTCGGTTGCCCCCGCGCGCAAAAATGCATCAACCACATCATCCACATAAGTCAGATCACGCTGCTGCTGTCCATCACCATAGAGCTGGATCGGTTTACCCTCTACGGCCAAACGGACGAACCAGCCAATGAACCCCTGTCGATTGTGGCGCAACAGTTGGCGCGGGCCATAGGTGTTGGTCAGCCGCAGCGATGTTGTGCGCAGTCCATGGGCGGTGTGATAGACAATGTGATACCACTCGCCAGCTAACTTATTGACACCATTCACATCAGTGGGATGTTGCAGATGCTGCTCATCCAACGGTAGATATTGGGGACGGCCATATTGTTGGCGCGTGCCTGCATAGATTATTTTGATGGCGGGATTCTCATAGCGGCAAGCTTCCAGAATGGACAACTGGGCGCGTGCGTTGATCTCCAAATCGGCAAAGGGATCGGTCATGGAATCGATGTGGCTAACCTGGCCCGCCAGGTTAAAGAGCAGATCTTGCTCTTGCACGAGCGCGCGCATGGAATAGGGATCGCGCACATCGGCAATATTGACCTGTAGTTTCTCGGTGTAGCCAGCGATGTTGAAGCGATTGCCACCGTAGCCATCAATAAGTGAATCGACTAGCGTCACCCGTGCGCCGAGATCAACAAGTGTGCGCGCCAGATTAGAGCCAATGAAACCCAGCCCCCCGGTGACGAGCACCGCGCGATCTTGATAGTAGTTGAGATAGGTGGAGAGATGGTTCATGAACGAGCGCAGACTATAAACAGGTGATAGAGTGAACAGGTGATAAAGTGAACAGGTAACAGAATGAACAGGTGACAAAAAAAGCGGCCGTGCACGCTAGCGCCGCGCAAGCTGTTGAAAGTGTTGAATGTACTCGCGGGCCAGCGGGGGCCAGCCGAGTGTAGATTCGATGCGCTCTCGGGCCGCTCGACCCATTTGACCCACCAGCATTGGATCGTCGGCCAGCCGGGCCAGCGCGGCGGCCAGCGCGGCGGGATCAGCTTCGGGGACGAGCAATCCTGTTTCACCATCCACAATCGCGAGTGGATTCCCGGCCACCGTGGAGCCGACCACCGGCTTGCCACAACTCATGGCGTCCAGCACACAAACGTTGAGCCCGTCCACCGGTTTGCGCACCGCGGGATTGATCAGCAGGTCGCAAGCGTTGTAGTAGCGACAGATCTGATCGGTCGGTACGTTGCCAATCCAGCGCAGTCGGTCGCTAATGCCCAACGACGCGGCCAGCGCTTGCCACGCCGCCTTTTGATCGCCCTCCCCAATCATCACTCCCAGTATGTTGCGCGTGCGCAGGGGCGGTTCGGCCAACGCGCGGATAAAGGTATCAAACCCTTTTTTGTAGACCATGCGCCCCACGCAGAGCACCAGGAATGGATCGGTGTCGGACACAGTGAGCGTGGGAGCTGCAGGCGGCTGTTCGTGGTGAGAGAGCAGATCGTTCCGCAACGTGGCCACGCCCGTTGCATCGGGGCGCAGTGCCTGGGGATCGGTGCCATAGACAATGAGCTGAAATTTGGCGAGCACGGTTGGATCCAGCGCGGCCACGGCATCACGCAAATCCGCGCTGTTGGCGGTCATGAGGCTGGCTTGGCGCATAGCAAAACGTGCGCAGCGCCGAAAGAGCGGATTGGCATGCGCAATCTGGGCGTCGGAGCCAGGGACCGAGATGACGAGGGGCACCCCGGTTATCTTACTCGCCACCGCGCCAATGAAGCCGTTGGGCAAGAGCCAGTGGGCATGGAGCACGTCGGGGCGCAGACGCTTTACCTCGCGCAACACTTTGTAGAGCCCCGCTGCCACCATGTTCGGCCCCAACAGATAGCCATCGCTGCGCAGCGCCAGATCGGCCTGCATGGAACGCATGTAGCCCAGCTGATGCAGTCGCTCTGGCCAGATGTAGCGATAGAGGCGCAGATCAATGGGTGGCGTTGGAGTTGTTGTAGCAGTTGTTGTTGTAGCAGTCGTTGTTGTAGCAGTCGTTGGGGTCGTTTGCCGATAGTCCCGGTCGTAGGGTGCCCAGACAGTTACCTGCTGTTGCTGTTGTACAAACTCGCGACAAAGTGCCGCAACAAAGGTACCACTGAAATCGCCGTGAAAGCGCGGATAGTTGTGAGTCAAAACGCCAATGTGCATAGTAGAAAAGATTGTAACGCAAAGGGAGAGAGTTGCAAAGGTGGCGGGGTGGCGGGGCAGCTAGAAGCAGAGAGTGCGAAGGGCAGGAGCAAGATGAGGACGGGGCACTTGATCGATCTGCTGCTGATCAAGTGCCCCGTTGAAGTTACTGGTAGCACGTATGGTGAAAGATGCGTGAAATGCGCACCTGTGAAATGTGCACCTGTGAAATGCGCACCTGTGAAATGTGCACCTGTGAAATGCGCACCTGTGAAATGCGCACCTGTAGTGGGGATGGCAATCAGAGTGTTCGGTCAGATCACCATCCCCGGTCTTCGCATTTTCAGCACAGCACACTACGTTGGCCAAATCAATCTATCGATGATCCATGAAACACACGGAATTTCATGCAGGCAAAGCAGCCTTTCATCTCTCCTTGTGTAATTCATGAATCACCGTTTGTCTCGATTGGGCTTATGGAATGCAGATCTTCTGGCCGACGTAGATGGTCAGCTTGTGGTTGTTGCGCACCCAGGGATTGGCGTCGAGCATCTTGCTGGCAGAAACACCATATTTGCTGCCAATGCCATAGAGACTGTCGCCCCGTTTGACGGTGTGGGTTTTGCTGCAGTTGTCATCGTCATCGTCCCAATGGCCAGTGGATACACCGTGGCCAACCTGAGCGTTGACAAAATCTGGCACCACGACACAAGCTCCCGGTGTCGTGGGCAGTGTCACCGTATAGCAGGTGGGCGATCTGGCAACCCAACCTTCGACATCGTCATAGTCTTCACAGACCTCGTAGCGTGAGCCAGGTACACGGTAGTCATTGCCAGAGAAGGTAAACTCGTACATCCCCAGCCCATCGGTGACAACATCCTTTGGATCGACATCATCATCGTCCAACGGCTCGGCGGAGATAACCCAACCGGGCAGTCCAACTTTCCCGTTTATGTCAATCTTGCGCCCTTCGATGCAATACTCTGGTTCGGACTGTTCATTATCGAAGGTCACCTGAACACAGCCATTTAGGTCTGGCGTCAACTCGACATCAAAGCTGCTGGCCGTGTAGGAGGTCCAACCCACGCGAGTTTCTTCCACAACAGTATAGGGACCGAAAGGCAAATCTTCGAACTTGATCGTGCCTTCGGCATCGGTGTAACCCCAGACAGCAACGCTGTCGTCGGCCCGCAGCACTTCGATCTTCCAGCCTTGCAGCGGGAAGGGGGTGTCCCCCGAATCAATGGGCGGCACGTCCTGTTTCAGCACTTCGATACAACCGTAGACATTGAGCTGATTCTTAAAGCGAATGGTGTAGGGGCCAGGTTCTTCCACGGTTAGTTTCTGTTTCCCCGTCAAAGGCACCACGGGGTTGTAGTTCAGATCTTCATCATCTTCGGGTGGTGCTTCATAGAAGAGCCAATCACCCTCGGAGAGACGGAAGGTTGCTTCGCCATTGTTGTTGGTGGTGGCTTCGTAGGCAATGGCAAAGGTATTGTCGCCAGCAGGCACAGCGCGGATCTCCCAGTCAGCCAGGCGGTTGTGATCCTCATCGATCTTGATCACAACGACCGTCACCAGGCGGCGCAGTTTGAAGCGGATCTCATAGCAGTCATCCTGATCATAGTCCAACTGCACATCAAAGGAGGCAGGGGTCACTGGCTCCCACTCTTCACCATCTTTCACGACATCAATGGTAAAGTTCCAGCGACCAGGAACCAGATCTTTCTTGAATTTAAATTCACCATCTTCATCAACGGCGGCAGCAATTGATGTTCCATTAAAAGTAGCGGTTACGATACGCCCGTCGTCCAGTGGCTCTTCCTCGTGATCGATCACTGTGCCTTCGACACAGATGTCACTACCAGAGGGAACCACACCCGAGCCATAAGTGCTACCGGCGGCATTGACACTTGCAGCGGGCAAGAGCATCAAGAGGCTCAAGATCATTGCCAGCCCCAGGCGTGCGTTGACAGAATGCCATTCGGTTGACATTCGAGAAACCATAACGAACTCCTTGTGTATGATCCAGCGTGCACGGGGAGCAAAAGCAGAGAGCGCATGCTCTGATTGGTGTCCGCTGGATATGTAAAGTTATTCAACGAGTGAGGAGCAAGGCATGGTGGAAAACTTTGCCGGCGTAAAGTCATCACCACATCTCGCCCCCGCTGTGAATGTAGAGAGTCTCACCCCAGCCATTGATCGGCAACACGATAGATCGGCGCAAACCAAAGCTTCTGTTGAGAGACCATCACGAAGTGACGCTGATCACCCTGATTACCATAGTGGCTGGGGTGCTCTTCCCACCAGGCGGTTGGCTCGCAACGAGTCTGCTTTGCAAAGCAGATGATGAGACGTTGTGAGCCAACCGCGCGCCAAGAGCGGAAGTTGCATCCAGCACTACCAAGAGCTACCAGCAGCCAAGACAATATCAGCAATCGAACTGAACCACCTCTGGATGAGGAGCGGCTCGCACTATCCGTAGATAAGGGATAGTTAATACTGAACTAGGTCCACGAATTGCGTATGCTGTTCCCGGGAACCGCAACGCCGCTACACTGGACAGCGGCCATTGCATCATGAGAGAGCAGAGACCACACAGGGCAAACCAAATGTTGCTTCTGCCAGGTGGTCGTGATATCTTGAGCAACGTTTGTACAGAGCGGCGGCGTCAGGGTTGTGCATGCACGAGCAATACGCAATTTGTACATCTAAAGTAGATGACGCAGAATTTGAGAAATAATTACGCTAAAATTTGTGCGAATTTCTGTTGCTTTGTCATTTTCACCAGACGCACACAACCTGCGGAGAGGGAAGAGCCTTGTCGATCGACCAACGCAAAGCAGATCACATCCGGATCAATCTCGAAGAAGATGTTCATTTTCCCACGCTGACAACTGGCCTGGAAACCTATCGCTTTACCCACCAGGCGTTGCCAGAGTTGGATCTGCAAGAGATCGACACGAGCGTGCAGATTTTTGGCAAACGGTTGGCACTGCCGCTGCTGGTCAGCTCCATGACGGGAGGAACAGAAGAAGCCGCTCAGATCAATCGCAACCTGGCAATTGCAGCGGAAGCAGAACAGGTGGCGATTGGCGTCGGCAGCCAACGTGCTGGAATCGAATCAGCCGCAACAGCGGCCTCGTTTCAGGTGCGCGAGGTGGCCCCCACCACATTGTTGCTGGCCAACTTGGGCGCGGTGCAGCTAAACTATGGTTATGGTGTTGCGGAATGTCAACGTGCCATCGACATGATCGGTGCAGATGCACTGATCCTGCACGTGAACCCGCTGCAAGAAGCCGTTCAGCCCGAAGGTGACACCAACTGGAAAGGGCTGATGGGCAAGATCGAGCGCGTCTGCACGGCGCTGGAGCAACCAGTCATCGTGAAGGAAGTCGGCTGGGGCTTGAGCCAGCGCGTTGCGCGTCAACTGATCGAAGCGGGCGTGGCCGCGCTCGATGTGGCGGGCGCTGGTGGCACCTCCTGGAGTCAGGTAGAGATGCATCGTGCACCGACGGCGCGCCTGCGCCGGCTGGCTGGGGCTTTCGCCGACTGGGGCATCCCCACGGCAGAGAGCTTGAGCACCGTGGCGCAACTGCGCACGCAGATGCAACAGCCAGCGCTGCGGCTCTTTGCCAGCGGTGGGATCCGCAATGGACAAGAGATCGCCAAGTGCGTGGGGTTGGGTGCCGATCTGGTGGGGTTAGCTTCGCCCTTTTTACGCTGCGCGGTCGATTCGGCAGAAGCGGTGGTGGAAGAGATGTCAATCCTCGGTGCCGAATTGCAGATCACCATGTTCTGCAGCGGCGCACCGACCTTGGCGGCACTGAGAACACCGGGGGTATTGGTCCCCAACAATCAACTCACGACGTAGGCACCGAGAATGAATTCGCAGTGAAGAATTGCCCACAAGTCGTTCGTCAGGTAATTCGTTCTCGACAAGTTGCGTAGGTCTTACTGGTAAGGGAAGTGTGATGTCCAGCAATGAATTGAGTATATTTTTGGGCCACTGGTTGCCGCGCGTGGAGCAGGAGATGCGCGAACTTTTGGAGAACAGCGAAGAAGCCGTGGCCACCCACTATGGTATGTTGCGCTATCATTTGGGGTGGGCAGATGAAGCATTGCAGCCACAGAGTTATCCCGCGGGGAAACGGTTACGCCCGATGCTGTGCCTGCTGGCAGCCCGCGAGATTGGAGGCGATACGGTCCAAGCGTTACCGGCCGCCGTGGCCATTGAATTGCTACACAATTTCTCCCTGATCCACGACGATATTGAAGACGGCGATGAACGCCGTCGCCATCGCCCAACGCTCTGGAAGGTCTGGGGCGTGCCACAGGCGATCAATGCCGGTGATGCACTCTTCACCATTGCCTTTGCGGCCATGCACAAACTGGCCGTGCGTGGCGTCTCTGCCACCAACACCCTCGCGGCGCTGGAGCACTTTACCGCAGCTTGCCTGGCCTTGACCGAAGGTCAACATTTGGACATGAATTTTGAGCACCGCAATGACGTAACGGTGGCAGAATATATCCGCATGATCCGGGGGAAAACCGCGGCGCTGCTCGGTGCCAGCGTTGCCATCGGTGCCCTCCTTGGTGGTGCCACCACTGCACAACGGCAAGCGTTGCAACAATTTGGGATCAACAGTGGGCTGGCCTTTCAGATTCAGGACGACATCCTGGGGATTTGGGGAGATCCAGCTGTCACGGGCAAAGCAGCGGGCAACGATCTGCTGCGGGCCAAAAAGAGTCTACCCATTCTTTACACGGTGAATCATGCCGAAGTTGGGGTGCCTTTCATGGCCATGCTCAACAACAACCTAACGACGGAGCAGCTGCCCAATGCGTTGGCACTGATGGAAAGAGCAGGAGCACGAGACTTTGCGGAAGAGCAAATTCACAGCTATCATCAAGCGAGCAAGCGTGCGTTGCGGGCTGCGCTGGGCGAACAGGCCGACCAGAGCATGTTGCGTGCACTCACGGAAGGGCTAATGAATCGCCAGTCCTAATCTGTAAGCTACAGGGTGACTCGGTGCACATTCAGCAGGCTACTTTTGTACTAGAGAACCAACAGAATACGCATTAATACCGTGTTGGCAATAAATTTGCTGTGCTACAATGAATAAACTGTAAGGATGATTGGCAAATATGTAAGGCAAATTAAGTATTAAGTCTAAGAGGAGACTTGCGTTGAACTCGCAAACCCAGCTAGCCGTTAGCAAAGCAACCAAAATGCCCCGCGTCTTGATAATCGATGACGATCCAAGAATTCAGGATACCATTGAGGCGCAACTTTATCCTGAAGGGTATGAGTTGCTTTTCAAGAGCAGTGGTGTCGATGCGATTCGTGACTTGGACAACCTGAATCCAGATGTGATTCTGCTTGATCTAATGATGCCCGGAATGAATGGCTTTGATGTCTGTAGCCACATCAAACATCGAGAGGAGTTTAGCCATGTACCGATCATCATGGTAACGGCATTGGATGATGTCGATTATCTGGTAACGGGTCTAGACACGGGTGCCGATGAGTTCATTTCTAAGCCCGTAAACGGTGCAGAGCTACGGGCACGGGTTCGCTCCATGTTGCGTGTGAAGCACCAGTATGATGAGCTAGATCAGGCTCTACACCTCCGCGAGATGATCTCACGGATGATCGTGCACGACATGCGCAATCCGCTCAGTTCAATTCTGCTCTATGCCCAAATCATTCAGCGCAAACAGCAGCTGCCTGTCGCCGAAATGACGCAAGTGACGCGAATTCAGAACGAAGCGCTGCGCCTCGGCAAGTTGTTTGACGATATGCTCGTGCTCTCGCGCATGCAGCGGGGCCAGATTGAGTTGCGACGCCAAAAAACGGATCTACTGGAAATTGTCGAACGTCAGGTGCACAAGTATGGCGAAATCGCGCGGGAAAATCAGGTGGATCTAATCGTTGCAACGGAGCAAGAGTTGCCAACAGCGCACTTTGACAACGTATTGCTTGAACGTATGGTCGAGACGCTGCTAACCAACGCGGTTAACTTCTCGCCACCCCAGAGTGAAGTACAACTGAGCTTGATCGAGACCACGGTGCAGGTGGGCGACAGAAGTGCCCCGGGCATCCGGCTCCAGGTTGTCGATCAGGGACCGCCGGTGGAAGATGATCTCTTTGAAGATATTTTTGAAAAACTAGAGACCTTCTCCAAAAATGGAGGGTCACGACCGGCAACGGAACTGGGACTGGCCTTTTGCCAGATGGTGGTCGAGGCACATGATGGCACGATCAATGTGCGACCCAACGAGCCCAACGGCGCCATCTTCACAGTTGAAATCCCCTACAGCGACTAGGACGTTCCACGGTAGAGATTCCCCACCCCCAATAAAATTCCCAAATTGATTGCCACCAATTGACATGCGGACAGGGACAACGTAACGAGTTGGCTCCGGTCCGCATCTTCGCGCCGCAAAGATTCCAGCAAAAAATCTCTGTTACGTTGGTCCCGACAACCGTCCGTAGCTCCTCTGCGACCACCATCATGGCTTGATCAGATGCTGGCCACATAGCCGAATCGAGCGATCGGTCTTTATGGCTGAAAGATGGGACTATGCTCATGATCTAATTCGACGAATTCACCGGTCACGGTGTAGATGATTCGCTCGCAGATATTGACCACGCGATCGGCTGCGCGCTCCAAGTTGTGGGCCGCCCACGAATAGTAGTTGGCCCGGTCAATAACTGCCGGTGTCGCGATCATAATCTCCAACAGCTCCCGATTCACTAGATTGTAGAGTTCATCAACCCGATCATCCTGCTGCGGGATCTGGCGCGCCGCCGTGAGATCGAGATTGATGAACGCGTCCAGCGCAGCGCGCAACATCTCTTGCACAATGACAGCCATTTCGGGGATATGTACCAACGGCTTGATGGGCGCATCCCTGCCCAGGTAAAGCGTGATCCGTGCAATCCCTTTGGCGTAGTCGCCAATTCGTTCCAGCTCGGAGACCAGTTCGAGAACAGCAGCCAGAAAGCGCATATCGCGCGCCATCGGCTGCTGGGTGGCGATCAAGGTCAACGTGTTATCTTCGATCTGAAAGCGGCGGCGGTTGATCTGCTGATCAGCAGCAATCAGTGCTTCGGCAGCAGCCAGGTCGCGCTCTTTCAAGATGGCGACCGAGTCACCCAGGGCCTCTGTCACCATACTGCCCAAGAGCAACAGTTCGTCTTGCAGCAGTTGCAATTCTTTTTCATAGTGTGCTCGTATCACGAAATCCTCCATTCCAGGGGTTGCTACAGCCAATTTGCTTTGAACGCAAACTCCACCGCACCTTGTTTGGCATCTGTCCTGAAATTCTCTGCGTCGACATAGCTACAGTGCGGTTGGCTTGAAAACGGTAGGTTTCCCGCTTGCCGGAACTACTGTTTTCAAACAGAGCCCACTTTAGCTCGAGTGTTTGCGCACTACAGTGATTCGGGCTCGACACATAGCAACCACCATTCCACCCCATTGCGCAGGTGCCATCAGCAGCCGCACAACCGTGCAATCCACCGCCGATTAACCGAAGCGTCCCGTAATGTAGTTCTCGGTTTCAGGCTTGCTGGGGTTGGTGAAAATCTGCTTGGTCGGCCCAAATTCTGCCAGATGCCCAGTGCGATTGTCATCCACATTGAAGAAGGCTGTATAGTCAGAGACACGGGCCGCCTGTTGCATGTTATGCGTCACAATAATGATCGTGTAATTTTGGACCAGCTCGCGCATCAATTCTTCAATTTTCAACGTGGCAATTGGATCGAGGGCCGAGCAGGGTTCGTCCATGAGAATGATTTCCGGTTTGACGGCAATCGTGCGCGCAATGCAAAGCCGCTGCTGCTGCCCCCCCGAAAGCCCCAATGCACTCTGCTGCAATTTGTCTTTCACCTCATCCCAGAGAGCAGCCCCGCGCAATGATTCTTCCACCAACTGATCCATATCGCCCTTAAAGCCATTTATTTTAGCACCCCAGGCGATATTTTCATAGATCGATTTGGGGAAAGGATTGGGCTTTTGAAAAACTATACCAATCCGGCGGCGCACTTGAACGGGATCAACATCGCGCGCATAGAGATTCTTGCCGTTGTAGGTCACCTCCCCCTCCACACGGGCCGCGGCAATTAGATCGTTCATGCGGTTAAAACAGCGCAACACTGTGCTTTTGCCACAGCCAGAAGGGCCAATGAGGGCCGTGATCTTGTTGCTCTCCACCGACAACTCGACATCGCGTACGGCATGAAAGTTGTGATAATGCACGTGCAGATTGTGCGCTTCAATGACCCCATTCATGCGCTTGGTGCTGCTGTTAGCTGAACTCATTTCTGTCATTTTCTTCATTCCTATAGGTAATCACCTTCACCTTGGCGAGTGAATCACTTGCCCAGAGAATCAATCGCCAAGAAAATCAATCGATTACAACCAATGTCTCTTGCGTCTTTGACATCTGCAATGCAGGCTTTCGCCCATGTGCCATCTACTCGGCAAGGTAGAGCCTCGAACAGACAGAGCCCACATGTACGTGTTGAACAATTAGCGAGTGCTAAAACGGTTTCGCATCATGATGGCACTGGCATTCAGGGTCAACAGCAGAATCAGCAGCACGAGAATGGCAGCAGCGGCAATGTTGCGAAATTCATCTTGGGGACGGGATGTCCATTGATAGATCTGGATGGGCAGTGTAGTAAATTTGGCAAAAGGCCCATTGGGATCGACCACAATAAAGGTAGAGGCACCAATTACAACCAACGGTGCGGTTTCACCAATTGCACGCGACATGGCCAGGATATTACCAGTGAGAATCCCAGGCAATGCACTTGGCAGCACATGGTTCCAGATCGTCTGCCACTGTGTAGCGCCCAAACCGTAGCTCGCCTGCCGCAGTGATTGTGGCACAGCCCGAATCGCTTCACGGGCATTGATGATGATAATTGGCAAGATCAACAAACCCAGGGTTAACCCGGCAGAAAAGACCGTGCGCCCGTTGGCCGTGGTCGCATCTTCAACCACGCCAAAGAAAGCGCCACTGGTCACCGGCTCCAAAACCCGGACGAAGATGGCCAAGCCCAACATGCCATAAATGATCGACGGCACACCGGCCAAATTGTTAATGTTGGTTTCGATCAGGTCGTTGAACCAATTTTTACGGGCATACTCTTCCAGATAGATCGCCGCGCCCACCCCCAACGGCAAGGAGAAGAGCAATGTGATTAAGATCACCCAGAGCGATCCCAGTATTGCCGTGCGAATGCCAGCTTGTTCGGGCTGTGGGGATTGTGGCGAGGTAATAAAATCAGCGGTGATCCAGCTGCGAAAGATCATCTCTCCATTCGGTATTTCCGCGACAAATTGTTCAATCTCGCCGCGCTTGCGCAACGAATCGACCAACGGCCAGGTCGCGACAATCCGTGGCTCCACCACCCGCTCTTGGATGAGCGCAAAAACACTCTCCGCGTCCCGTTCAGCAAAGGGTTGATCATTTTCAAACCGACGCATTAACCCGCTGGAGACATTGCTGGCCAAAATGTTAATCAGCTCTGCTTTGGGCAGATCTTGCAATTCGCGGTCAAAGACCGTGTTGGCAAAGAAGTCAAGCGTGCCACTCTCTTTGCCAGGAATATAGCGGAGAATCGGCTCATTGGGCCACTCGGCATTCACATCCGACCAGCGCTCGGCACCAGTGAAAACAGTCCGCAATTCATCGAGCGTGACTGCATCCAGGAACGTGTTCTCCTGGCTCACGACAACAGCCAGTGCATCAGTCCCCACGTGAAAAGAGAGCGGAGTGCGCTTGGCATCTTCACAAGCCTCGATCTCGGCCCGGCGAATGGGTCGGCTGGCGTTGGCAATATCGAGTGTGCTGCCCTTGGCACAAAATTGTGCGATACCGGCCGTACTGCCAATACTGGCTACATCGATCTCGCCTGCGAAACCAGTCGTCACAAACTCGTCGGCCACGCGTTGGCTCAAGGGATAGAGTGTTGAACTGCCTGCCAAGGTTAGCGCAGCGATCTCATTGGCGGCATCGCCTTCAATGCGCTTGCCCCGAGCACTTTCCAACTGCGCAAGCCCCGCTTCCAGGACAAGCTCGCTGACGGGGAAATAGCCCACTTCTTCAACCAGGGCCGGGACATTGTGCAAATAGAAATCGAGAAACGCGGCCGCGGCTGGCTTTTCGGCAATGGTCTTGGCATCTGTGTAGAGGTAGAGTGGGCGAGCCAATGGATATTCGCCGTTGTTGACATTCTCGGCAGTTGGGGCAACTCCTTCCACGGTCAACACCTGCAGCTGATCAGCGTGTTCCTGATAGTAGGCATAGCCAAAAAAGCCAATGGCGTGTGGACTATCAGCCACACCAGCAACCAACTCAGCATCGTCTTCGCTGGCGAGCAGGTTCGGCGCGGCAAGCATGCGCTCTTCTTCAACGGCCAACACCAGATCGCTGGGATCGATGCTATTTTGAATAGCAACATAGCCAAAGGAACTGTTGATGATATTGTACAGAAGGGCCAACAAGGCCAAGATGCCAACCATTGTGGCCAACACGAACAGTGATTGCCAGATTTGCCCACGCCGTTTGCGTCGTTCGATCTGTTCGATCTGCTCACGACCTTCTGGATAGAGCAGACGTTTCTTTTCCGGTTGCTGTTTACCCGTAGTGGCCACTAGTCATACTCCTCTCGGAAA
Source organism: Caldilineaceae bacterium (assembly GCA_965228585.1). GTDB lineage: Bacteria > Chloroflexota > Anaerolineae > Caldilineales > Caldilineaceae > JAHBVH01. Next base: position 187,085 of record CBDDHX010000009.1, on the reverse strand, counting down.
CGTGCCACAAGCACGCGGCTCAAAACATTGAGACCCAAGGTCATTAGGAAGAGCAACAGCCCAATGGCAAAGAGGCTCGTATAGTCCAGCGTGCCGTAGCTAATGTCACCACCGCTGATGCGAACAATATGCCCGGTCATGGTTTCGGCCGCTCGAAAGGGGTTGAACAGCCCACCATCCTCCAGCGCCTTGGACCAGCTACTAAAGTTGCGGGGCCCCGCACCAGCTGCAATAGCAACAACCATCGTTTCCCCAATCGCACGCGAGATGGCCACGATAAAGGCAGCGGCGATCCCAGACATGGCAGCAGGCACGATGACGGTAATGGCTGTTTCCAATCTGGTGGCGCCCAGGCCCAGCGCGGCCTGTCGCAACGTATCGGGCACGGCTCGCAGTGCGTCTTCTGCCATTGAGGTCACCAAGGGCAGGATCAGGATGCCAATAACGATTCCAGCAGAGGCAACGTTATAGATTTCAACAACATCACGCCCAAAAATTGAGCGCAAAATCGGGGTCATGAAGGTGAGGGCAAAGTAACCGTAGACAACCGTTGGGATGCCAGCCAACACCTCCAGAATCGGTTTCAGAAGGCCGCGAAGCCGCTCAGACGCATACTCGCTCAAATAGATCGCAATCATCAACCCCAGGGGCAATGCCACGAGCATGGCAATCAAACTAGTAGAAAGAGTCGCCATGACCAAGGGCCAAATTCCAAACCGAAAGATCCGCGGTTGCCAAGTAATGCCCGCGAAGAAGGTTTTGAGGCTCGCCCCCATCTGGGCCAGACAGTCCCCGGCATTGACCACGCAGATCCCCAGCAGCTCGCCATCGCCAAGCACAGCTTGTGCATTCTCTATGGTGGTCAAAATACTTTGCCCACTGACTTCTGGGTTCATAAAAAACATGAGCGATTCGCGGCCCAACACAAAAACGATTCCAACTGTGGTAAGGATAGATACGACCCCGCAAAACAGCAGAAAGCTTTGAATAATGGTTTCGCCCAACCGTGGCTGTTTACGCAGATCTACCGTTGCCGACGCTTGCTTGGCAATTGCACTGCGCTGAGAAGTGATGGAAATATCACTCTGCATCCTTGTTGCCCCCTAATAGAGAAAGCAAATAGACCTTGCACCTTGTGGAGTGCGCATTCTCTACTGCGCATCTCCAGCGTTAGAGAACGCTGACTCCACGATTGTGCAACAGTCAACTGATTTCTTGATGAGATCATCGAACGAACCTGAGCTCGGTTTGAAAGCAGTACTCTGCTCCGGTGCAAAGCACTGCTTTCCAGCCAAGCGTGCGACAGTTCATTCACAACTTGAACACGATAAAAAGGGAGGGTTACCCCTCCCTTGCCAAAAGCACAGATCAACCGCTACAGCCTGTTATTGAACCGCTTCAAGCCATTTGTTTTTGGCATCGGTGAGTGCTTCTTCCGAAGAGGGGAAGTAGCCGACCTCGGTAACTTCTTCATTGACATAGGTGAGGAAGAAGTTGATATACGCGGCGACCTGTGGCTTCTCATTCATGATCCCGGCATCTGAATAGATGAAGAGCGGGCGGGCCAGGGCATAGCTGCCATCTTCCACCGAAGCACCGCTCGGTTCCACGCCATCAATGTTCAGAACGCTCAGCACATCGGAACTCTCGCTGTAGTAGGCATAGCCGAAGAAGCCAATTGCGTGGGGGCTACCCTGCACCCCTTGCACCAACACATTGTCATCTTCGCTCAGTTGCGTGTTGGGTGCTGCCAACAGCGGCTCGGCATCTTCCGCAAAGACAGCTTCCACAAAGTAGTCGAAGGTACCACTGTCGGTGCCAGGAATGAAGCGCTGAATCGGCTCATTGGGCCATTCGTCATTCACATCTGACCAATTCTCGGCGGTGAAGAGCGCGGCCAACTCTTCCAACGTCACATCGGTTACCCAATCATTTTCCGGGCTCACCACCACGGCCAACGCATCTGTACCCACGCGGAATTCAATCGGCGTGCGGCCAATGGCGGCACAGTCTTCCACTTCACCCTCTTTAATGGGGCGGCTTGCATTGCTAATGTCGCTCTCGCCAACGTCGCAGAAGCGCTCAAACCCCGCACCCGAACCGATGCTGTCGACGGTGATGATGCCACGATACCCCTCATCGACGAAGCGGTTGGCAACGGCCTCGGCCAACGGGTAGACCGTCGAGGAGCCAGCCGTGATGATGTCGCCCTCTACCTCTAGCGGGTTCACCGCGGGCAGTTCACCGGCGGGCACGCCATCTGCAGTCGCGGCTTCCTCATCGGCAACCTCCTCATCGGCAACATCCTCATCGGTAGTTGCTTCACTGGCTTCTTCTTCCTCAGCAGCAGCAGGGGTCTCAGCAGCGGCAGGGGCCTCTTCAACAGCTGGCGTTTCGCTGGCTGGCGCGCCACTGGTACAGGCAGCCAGCAGCAGGAGTAGTACGGACAGACAAACAATGAGTAACTTCTTCTGCGACATTATTCCAAATCTCCCTTGGGATCTATTTCATGGTTGTGCCATATGTGGCATCAGTTTATTGCACACGGAAATAGAATAGAGAGCGTTCGTTAACGTTTGGCAGGGCGGAATTAATGCGCTGTTAACTGAGTGTAAATATTCATTAATGGGAGGGGATTAGGCTGATCCAAGTCAGCGAATCCTCAAAGTTTCGGGCAGTGGCCACGAAGACCCGGGCAGAACAGCAAGGATTGGGTCAGTGCCGGAGACTGCTGTGGTTGGAAGAGCCTTGGTGAGAGGGGTGTAGCCGTCGAGGAATCTCTGAGCAACGCAAAACAAATTGAACCGTTTTGTTGTAACAGCTCAACTTGCTATCGCTGTGCCGAGTTGTTTGCAGCATGTTGCTTGCGGCGTGTTGTTTGCAGAAATGAGCATCAGGAATTTTGTTCCGGTTCCTTGGCCACGGGCAACGTAAAGAAAAAACAACTTCCCTTGCCCGGTCTGCTCTCCACCCAAATGGTGCCGCCGTGGGCCTGGATAATATGCTTGGCAATGGCCAAGCCCAACCCCGTGCCCCCGCTCGAGCGCGCGCGGTCAGCTTTGTAAAACCGTTCGAAGATGCGGGGCAGATCCGCGTGGGCAATGCCGGTGCCCGTGTCGGCCACTTGTACCGTCACAAAGTCATCAGCTCCCGCTGCGTCTTCAGTTCCGGCCACGGTTGGCTCATGAATCGCGGTGACACAGATTGTCCCTTTGGCTGGGGTGAACTTGATTGCGTTGTGGATGAGGTTGGTCAGCACCTGCTCCACCCGCCGCGCGTCAACAAAGAGCAAGGGCAGCGTGGGCGGTGCATCGACATGGAGCGTCACATTGGCACGCACAGCCTGCGCCCGCAATCGCTCCGTCCCCTGTGTCACCAACACAGAAGCCGAAATTGGAGAGAGCTCCAATGGCGCCTGGCCCGATTCAATCAGCGAAAGCTGTAGCAGCTCCTGCACCATTTGGGTTAGGGTGTCAACCTCCACTTCCATGTGGTTCAAAAAGCGCAGGGCAGCTTCTTTATCATCGATCGCGCCATCGACCAGTGTTTCCGTGAGCGCCCGGAGTGAAGCGAGCGGCGTGCGTAACTCGTGCGAAATATTGCTAATGAAATCCCGGCGCGCGGTCTGCAGTTGATAGAGACGAGTCAGATCCTGAAGCACAACCAGATGTCCCCGGTCGCGGCCCTGCAAAAAAGGCGTAACCATCATGCGGATCACAGTGCCATTGTCCAACTCTAGAATAGCGGTTTCATGCTTGCCCGAGGATTGGCAACGTCGCAACACGTCGACAAAGCGGTGATTGCGTACCGTCTGTACAAAAGAGCGCTTGAGCGCACGCTCCGGCGATGTTTTGAGCAGCTCGGCGGCGGCTTCGTTGAGCACGCGCACGCGGCCGTGGCGATTGAGCAGCAGCACGCCATCGCTCATGATGTGCAACATGGTGCGCAGCCGATCTTTCTCACGCGCTCGTTTGAGGATCTGGCTTTGTAACTTGTCGGCCATGCGGTTGAAAGCACGGGCCAACTGACCGATCTCGCCGCCACTCAATGAGAGCGTGCGCGCGTTGAGGTCACCCCGCGTAATTCGTTCGGCAACTGTCGTGAGGCGTCGCAATGTATAGGCAGACTGTTCGGCCTGGACAACCATCATGACGATGATCAGCAGTGCAGCCGCAAGTGTCAGCGGCAGGATGGAGGACCAGAGCAATGTAGAAAATGTTTGGCCCTTGGGAAAGGGGATGCGAATCTGCAGAAAACCGATGGGAGTTTCATCCACCACTGTCACCACCGCAACGAGAACCGTACGCCGCAAATAGGGATCAAAAACGAACTGGGTGGCTGGCTGTTGTTGCTGCTCCATCACCTGTGCCGTGGTTAACGCGTCGGCATCGGCAAGATCAACCAAATGCGAATCTGCAATCAATGTACCAGCGGCTGTAAAGGCGGAGATGCGCAGGGCAAAGGGTGATGCCCAGTTGCGGAGCTGAGTCGAAAGCTCTTGATCCAAAGCGGTGGCAGCGATAGATGGCTCGCGCGTCCGCGCCTGTGCGGCTGCTTGCAACGCCCGCTGCAGTCTGGCATCGGCAGCCAACCGAGCACCATAGTTGGCCCATTGGGTGTGGAGTTGGGTTGCGTGCCATTGCTCCACGCGCGCGGCCAGCAAGAAGCTCAGGAGAAGCATTAGGCAAAAGATGGCGATGGCGTAGGTAAAGGCAGTACGCCAGCGGAATTTGGGCGCAGCGAGCATGGAAAGTCTGCCAGGAGTGCGCATGGATTCATCCTCTATCCCTGCAATCGATAGCGGGAACTTGCGATTCTGATTTGCAACAAAGGATAGCCCTGATTCTTTGATCGGCCATCCGTCAGGTGAGCTATTGGACTATTTCTCTTCGAACTTACGCAACTTGTCGAGCAGAGCGAACAATCGTGCGGCTGGCTCTCCACCGGGAGCCTGCTCTCGGTGCGTGAGTCATGTCTGTTCCAAGCGAGGTTACGTTCAGGAGGGTAAAGTGGACCGACAGGAAGCGCAGCACACTCTCTGCCGTGCTGGTGCTCAGCGCAACATAGGCAATTCGCCTCCAACTGAAGCAGACCTGCCAGCCATTGTAATCTACAACCGGAGCAACTTGATGAACAGTTTGTTATCGGATCGTTAACATTTGAGAGAAGAGCCAAGGCCAAAGAGCAGACCAGATCTAGATGTTCACGCCAGGAATGGTGCGGTGGTGGCTCGTACTGGCTGCACAGGCAGTGGGCAGTGACTCCTGGAGCAGTGTGGCGAAGCAAAGGTAAGGGTTGCGAGCGTCGAACCTCAATCGGGTAAATTGGTGCCGCTGCTGGTGATTCACTAACCGTCGAAACGGTAGCCAATGCCCCGGATTGTCACCAACTGGATCGGGTTGGCCGGATCGGTCTCGATCTTCTCGCGCAGCCACCGAATGTGTACATCCACGGTGCGGCTACCACCGTCATAATCCCATCCCCAAACTCGCTCCAGGATCAGGTCGCGGCTGAGGACAATGCCCCGGTTCCGTGCCATGAAGACGAGCAGATCAAATTCTTTGGGCTTGAGATGGAACGTGTGGCCCCGCGAAGTCACTTCGCGGCGCGACAGATCGATTACGAGGTCGCCAAAGACCAGTCGTTCCAGCGGAAACTCGGACTGGAGCTGCTCTGTTGCCGTTGTTGCCACTTCTTCGCGCACCAAGCGCACCCGACGCAACATGGCCTTTACCCGTGCCAGCAACTCGCGCATGCTAAAGGGCTTGGTCAGATAGTCATCTGCCCCAACCTCCAGCCCCACGATCTTGTCGATCTCTTCCGCCTTTGCCGTCAGGAACATGATTGGCATGTTCATCTCCTGGCGCAGGATGCGACAGATTTCAAAGCCATCAATCCCCGGCAGCATAATGTCGAGAATCACGAGATCGGGTGGGTTTGAACGGGCGCTATCCAGTGCCTGCATTCCATCCTTGGCCAGGTGAACCCGATAGCCCTGTTTCACCAGGTTGTACTCCAGCGTATCCTGCAGTGCTGGTTCATCTTCAACTACCAAAATCTGTGGATCAGCTGTACTATTCACACCATCTATCCTTTTGCGAAGCGTCTACTGAAAGCTACATTGTCCAGGCCACGGGTGTGGTCTGGACGGTAGAAAGCTTTTGAACAAAGAGCAGGAAACCATGATTTTTCGCCGGAAGCACTGCCATATCTCGTCGAGTATCAACAACCTACCTGTTGTGCAGTCCGCTACCGACAGCTCATTCTTGGCGCGTCGATTCTGCACAAAAAACCGCAACGCGTAGACGCGTTGCGGTTGTAACATAGTCGTTTTCAACAGGCATGTCAAAATTGAGCGGGATCAATTTGCAATTCAGATCATGGCAGCTGAAACCACTTCTCCACAATCTGATCATAACTGTCATCCTCGCGCAGCCGCACGAGTGCAGCATTAAAGATCTGTAAGAGATCGGGGCGTTCTTGGCTCACGGCAATGGCATATTCCTCGACTGTCAATGGCTTTCCCATCAGTTGCACGTTGGCCGTTGGATGATCGGTAACAAACTTGGCAATGACTGAAATGTCTGTCACCACTGCGTCAATTTGGCCGTTGGCCAGTGCTTCCAGGGCCGGCGGCACTTCATCAAAGCGCACGATCTGGGCAGCACTATTTTCAACCACAAAGAAATCGCCAGTCGTGCCCGATTTCACCCCCACCTGTACGTCGGCCGTCAGATCGGCCACGGACTGAATCGTGGTCGTTTCTGTGCGCACGGCCAATCCCTGCCCTCCCTGGAAGAATGAAACTGGGCTCTGTTCTGTGGTGAAGTAGGGTTCGGTAAAGGCAACCTGGGTGGCGCGCTCTTCGGTTTGGGTGATGGCGCTAATCGCCAGATCAATTTCACCCGCGACAATGCTGGGAATGAGTTCATTGAAGTCCATATCCACAAAAGAGACTTCCACACCCGCGGCTTGGGCCAAGGCGTTGATCAGATCAATATCAAAGCCGACCAGTTGCCCCGCTTCATCTACATCGACAAAAGGATCGAGCGCTGCATTGACTCCGACCACCACGGCCACCACGGGCTCGTTGATCTTATCCTCACCTGCGGGCGCGGCGACCATCCCCGTGGTGATTGCTGTGGTCTGCTGTGCTGTGGTCTGTTGTGCTGTGGTCTGTTGCAGCGTAGCCGTCAGTGGCAGCGTAGTCGTTGGCAGCTCAGCCGTCACCAGTTCGCTGCCGGCATCCGTGGTAACAGCAACCGAAATTACATCGGTCGTCGTTGCCACCTCTGTTGCAGAAAGATCAACCACAACCGGCGTAGCGGTCGCTTGCAGAGAGGCAGCGGGTGCATCTGACGTGGATGGGGCCAACGGGGTTGGCGTTAACGTGGGAGCCGCCGGCGTCAATGTGCAGGCCACAGAAAGCAATGCACAACTGCATAAAAGTAGCAACCGGCCGAGCAACTGGCCATGTATCGAGACTTGAAAACGTTTCATCAGAACACTCACCTAGTACAGTCTGGCGTAGATACCACGGCAGGTAATCAGGCCACACGTATTCTGCCGTTTGCACGCAGGTTCTATGGCCTGATTTACGCCGGGATCTACTAGTGAATTGACCACTTACATTTTGATCGTTTACATTTTGACCGCTTACATTGCGCGGCACTAGCCATTGAATTTGAAAGAGCAAAAATTTTATAACTTACGCACCGAGAAGAGCTCACCAGTGGAGAGCAGGCAACGCGATTGGTGGCTCTTGTCAACAAGTTGCCTAATTCTAGAATTTAACAGAGCAACAGATCAGTAGCGTATCAGCGCGGAAAAGTAGGTAGCGGCGGGCGGGCAAATGAAGGCATGGCATGGCTGTGCCAAAATTCTCCATTTGCACGTTGCTGTGTACAATCCCAGCATTGATTACCACACAGACTCAAGCACACAGACTCAAGCACACTGGTCCAACACTCCGGGCGGCGACTATTCTAGAGAGAGGAGAGAGTGAAGTTGGCGGTTGTTAAGGCTGCAAATCTATAAGAAAGTCTACAGCCTTGTGCGGGTGCAGGCGATAGCCATCGATAGAGCAAAAGGATAGATAATGACCAAACAACTACTGCACGAAGCAGACCTGCTGATCACAATGGATGAGGAGCGGCGCGAGTTGCGCAATGGCGCTCTGTTGATTGAAGACGAGGCAATTCTGTGGGTGGGAAAGAGTGAGGAGGTACCGCCCCACTGGATCGATGAGATCGACAAAATAACGTCCATGCGCGGCCGGGTACTACTGCCCGGCCTGGTCAATACGCACCACCACTTCTTCCAGACCCTCACTCGAGTGATTCCAGCCGCACAAAATGCCGTGCTCTTTGACTGGCTCAAAACGCTCTATCCCATCTGGGCCGAACTGACGCCAGCGGATGTTCAGGTCAGCACGGAGCTGGCATTGACAGAGCTGCTCTTTAGCGGCTGCACCACCAGCAGCGATCACCACTATCTCTGGCCCAATGGCTCACGGCTCGATGATCAGTTTGCCGCTGCCAGCCAAATTGGGGTGCGCTTTCATGGGGCGCGGGGGAGCATGAGCTTGGGAGAGAGCCAGGGCGGCTTGCCCCCGGATCGGGTGACGGAACGGGAGGATGCAATTTTGGCAGACTGTCGGCGCGTGGTCGAGCACTTTCACGATCCTGCCCGCTTTGCCATGCAGCGGGTGGTGATTGCCCCCTGTAGCCCTTTCAGCGTGACACCGGATCTGATGCGTGAGAGCGTGGCATTGGCACGCAGCTTTGGCACGGCCATGAATGTTCATCTGCACACCCACCTGGCCGAAACGCAAGATGAAGAGGAATTTTGCTTGGCCCACTTTGGGCAGCGTCCCGGTGCCTATGCCGAGAGCTTGGATTGGATGGGAGACGATGTCTGGCACGCCCATTGTGTCCATCTGGACCCGCATGAGTGTCAGCGATTCGCAGCCACCCGCACCGGCGTTGCCCACTGCCCCACCAGCAACATGCGGCTGGCAAGTGGCATCGCGCCGGTGCGCGCAATGCTCGATCAAAATGTGACCGTGGGGCTGGGCGTGGATGGAAGTGCGAGCAATGACAGCAGCCATCTGTTGGCCGAAGCACGCCAGGCGCTGCTGCTGCAGCGGGTTCTCGGCGATCCACTTGCCATGACCGCGCGCGAAGCATTGGCCGTGGCCACCATTGGCGGTGCGGCAGTCCTGGGCCGCGATGATATTGGCCACTTGGCCCCGGGCATGGCCGCCGATCTCATTGCCTTTGATCTCGATAGGATTGATTACGCGGGCGGTGCGCTCCACGATCCGCTGGCGGCGCTAATCTTTTGTGCTCCTCAAAAAGTTGATTTTGCCATGGTCAATGGCCAGGTGCGGATTGACGGGGGCACGGCCGTTGACATCGATCTGCCTGTTCTGGTGGAACGGCACAATCACGCGGCGCGGCAATTGCTGGTGCGGGCAGGGGTGGGGTAGACAGCTAGCTGCTGGCGAAAAAAAAGACGGACGACAGCACCACTGCTCATGCTGTCGTCCGTCAAGTTTTAGGGGGCGCGGGCCTGAATCTGCCCAGTACCCAAGGTGCGTCAGTTACGGAATGATCAACTCTTGTCCCACGTAGATCAGGTTAACATTGGCAATGTTATTTACATAGGCCAATGTGTTGATATCAACGCCGTAGAGATTGCAGATGTACCCCAGCGATTCACCCGGTGCAACGGTGTGAATGCGGTGGGCAACTGGCGTCGGCTTTGGTTTGTGTACCGGCTTCGGTTCGTGGGTCGGCATTGGCGTCAACGGGATCGCAACCGGCGTCGGTGTCACTGGAATTGCCACCGGCGTGGGCTGGATGGGAATGGCGACCGGCGGTTCCGAGCAGTGAGGCAGCTTCAGGACCTGTCCCACATAGATCAGGTTGGGATTGACAATGTTGTTGGCATACATCAGATCCTTCATGTAGACGCCGTGGCGCTGGGCAATCAGGCTCAGCACGTCGCCGGGAACAATGGTGTAGGTGCAGTGGGATGGGCCGGGATGGGTCGGCTTATCGGGTGCGGGTTGGCCAGCGTCGCCACAGCGATAGAGACTGATGGCATCCAGATTGAGATCCATTTCAACCTCGGAGATGCCCCACTTCTTCCAACCCCGCAGGAAGAGCACAATTTCGGACGCGGGCGCCGTGAACTGTACCGTATGGCGCTGGTTGCCGGTGGGACTGGTGCGGCTTTGGATTTCACCCAACTCGATTATCTGCCAGTTATCGACGTTCATCCATTCGGTGTCGTAGCCCCGATTGTACCCCCACTGGGCAGCAAAGCGATGGGGATCTTCTTCGTTGCCAGCCCCACGCAAGATCCCGTTGATCGTCAGTTCATAGGTGGCGCCGGGCTTGAGCCAGCCAATGCGCTGATAGATCCCAGCATAGCGATCGGCATCCGCGGGGTAGATCCCCTTGCTATTGATTTCGATCAACTGGGCGTGGTCGCCATCGACGAGCACCGGTGCCCATTGGTCGTCGTAGAAGCCATAGTTGGCCGCGCCGCCATTGGTGAAATAGCCCCAACTCTTGCCGACGTGGCCACCGGTTACGGCATTAAAGCCCGCTTCAAAATTGCCGTTGTAGATCAGATTTTTGCCCTGGCAACTGCCAGTTGTGCCAGCATCGACATGGCCGGCGGCGGGCGCTGTGGCCGTGTGCACGGGGCCACCAGTGCCATAGTCGGCCTTGTGGTAGGGTGACGGACCGGTCAAGGCGATCGTGTCAATATTCACGTCGATCTCTTCGCCCGCAATGCCCCACTTTTTCCAGACGCGCACGTAAATGGTCAGGTAGTCATCTTCCGCCATTAGGTTGGTGCCAAAGACGCTAAATCCACCGGGAGATTCGCGCTCATAGTAGCTGTCCCACCCCACATCGGTCCAGTTGTTGACACGAGTCCAGTCGGCGTAGTGGCCATATGTCCAGCCGACTTGCACCCGGTAGCGCCACGGGTCACCATCCATGACAGTGGTGCGGATCATGCCTTTCAGGCTCAGTCGATATTCGGCCCAATCCACCACCCGCACCGTCTGATAGAAGCCAGCGTAGCGATCATGTTCGGGCGCGTCGATGCCCTTGGTGTTGATCTCGATGAGCTGGCTGTGGGTGCCGTCGGCAACGACCGGGGTCCACTGGTCATCGTAAAAGCCATAGTTGGCCGCGCCACCGTTGGTGAAGCAGTGCCACCCGGTGCCAACCATGCCACAGCCCGGCTGATTGCCAAAGCCATGTTCAAAGCCACCATTGTCCAACACGTTGATGTTCGAGGCGACGGTACTGCCGGGGACGGCGGTAACGGCAACAATGCTGCTGAGCAACACAGCGACCATCACGAGGGTGGCCCCCCGTTGCGCTCGCGGCACCCGTTGGGTAATTGCGGTGGCCAGTGATCGCAGCCGTTGCCAGGCGATCGTTGGCGGAAAAAATTCAGGCATGACGTAGTCTCCTTGCGCTCTCATTTTGTCATTGCCTTGCCAACCGTGAACAAAAGTGGTGTGGGCAATTGACCTGACAAAAATCGGCATGAAAATCGGCAATGGTAAATCGTGGAAATGGATGACTGTTGCTGCTTGTTCCATGAGCACGCGAGATCTCTATCAATGCTTTTTGTGCAAGATCTCTGTAAAGCTGCGGGCCCATTGTGATGAACTGCTAATCATCAGAAACGTGATGAGAAGAATGTAAAACTGTATCCATGGAAGCAGAACCTGTGGTCGTGGATCGAAAGGCGTGGTCCACACCGACAGAGATCGGAGAACAGGGGATACAGTCGGCGATTATAGCATGGCATAATTCGCTGCGCAAGAGGAAATTTTGCCAACCTAAAGTTGCAAAACGATGACTATACGATTGTGCCGTTTGGGTGAAAAAGATGATTCCGTTGCTCGGTTATGAGTACACGAAATCAAGGGTCGTGGGAGGCTCGGCCACGCGCTGCACACGTGCTGGGCTGAATTTGGCACGCGTACAGCGCGTGGCCGAGCACAGTTGGGAGAACCAATTAGAGAGAACCAACTAAAGAGAAACAAATGGAGAGAGCCAAAGGAAATGAGTAATGGTATCGGCTCTCCCGCGGTAGCTGCACGACAGAGTTTGCTGGTGGCGATGGATCAGGTGGCGGGAAGCAGCGTAGGCAAATTGTGCAACGCCGCGCTCAACACCTGGATGGCCCGCCAATACTCGTCCAATTCAATGTGCTCGTTGGGGGTGTGATCGAGCGTGCTGTCACCTGGGCCATAGGCAAGAATAGGACACTGCCAAGCTGGGCCCACCACATTCATGTCGCTGGTGCCGCTCTTGACAACAAAGCTGGGGCGCACAGTGGGTTGTACCGCACGGATGGCGGCGAGGAACGAACGCACGAGAAAGCTGTTGCGTTCACTGCGCCAAGCCGGCTCGTGGGCATGAAAATGCAGGGCCAACGTTGTCAACGCGCCGTCCAGTTGAACTGTCTGCGCACCGCTGCTGCTCCGGATCGTCTGTGGCGTGCGGCTTTCCAGATGCTCAACAGCCCACTGCACCAATTCCTGGGTAAACGTCTCTGCATCAAAGTCCAACGGCAACCGAATACCGACCTGCATTTGGACCCGATCTTGCATGTGCTGATCTGTGCTGCTGTTGATGGCACGTAAGTTGGGCAACAGTTGGTCAAATATCTTTTCGCGCTCTTGGTTAAATTGGGCGGCATAGCGATTGATCCAGTTCCACAGTTCCACCCCCACCGTTGCCACCCCGGCATCCGGGCCAGCGGTATGGGCCATGGGCTGGCTCGCCTCGACTTCCACCAAGATGCGCCCTTTGTAGCCCAAGGTCACTCGTCGCCAACTGCTTGGTTCGCCAATGATGCAGGCCACCGGGATCGGCTCGACCGCGCCATTGAAGCGATCACGAATGTGGCGCGCGCCCTTGCTCGTTGCCGCTTCCTCCTCCACCGCGCCCACCACGACTATGCGAATATCATGATTTTCGGCCCAATCCGCGCCCACGGTTGCCCCGGCCGCGACAAAGGTTGCCAGCGGCCCCTTGGCATCGACCGTGCCCCGGCCATGGAGCACCCCTCCCGCTCCATTTTCCTCGATCCGCACGGGGATATCGCCTGGCACAGTGTCGATGTGGCCGAGCAAGAGCAGGGTCTGTTTGGCATCCACCGCGCCCAGTTCGCCCACGGCATTGCCAGCCTCATCGACATAGGCACGGCTGTAGCCCAAGGCCCGCATCTGCGCCACCAGCCATTCGCTTGCATCCCGCTCATTTCGTGATAGTGAAGGAATTGCGACGAGCCCTTGCAACAGGTCAACCGCCTGTGCCCGCGACATCTGATTTGCTTCTGTCATAAATTTTCTGTTTTTCGTGTAATGATTTGGGTCTTTGGGGGCACTGATACGCGCAACGCTCTGCCCCACACTTGGTACAAAATTTTAAGGTTGACGCACGCCACTAATTGCCGGCAATCATTGACTATTCGGGCAATACCGCCGCGATGGCGGCCACGGCCAGCTCAATCTCTTCTTCCGAGATGGTCAACGGTGGCAGCAGGCGCAGCACGTTGGCACCTGCGGGCAGCGCAATCACACCATGGTCTTCCATCAATTCTTTGAGATAGCGCCCCACCTTCTCGCGCAGTTCAATGGCGATCATGAGCCCCAACCCGCGCACCTCGCGCACCACCATGCGTTCGCCCACGGCAGCTTGCAGTTGGCTGCGAAACTGGTTTCCCAGCTCCTCGCTGCGTTCAATCAGCTTTTCTTCCTGATATATTTGCAACGCGGCCAAGCCCGCGGCACAGGCAATTGGACTGCCCCCAAAGGTACTGCCGTGAGCCCCCGGTTTCAGGGCAGCGTGAACTTGCTCTGTATATGCCAGGGCACCCATTGGGAAGCCCCCCCCGATCCCCTTGGCCATGCAGATCATATCCGGCGCCAGATCAACGTGTTGGTGACCAAACCATTTACCGGTACGTCCAAAGCCCGTCTGGATCTCGTCGATAACGAGCAACGCGCCCCGCTCGTGGCAGAGCTGTTGCGCCCCTTGCAGATAATCGGTGTCCCCCAGGTTGACGCCTCCTTCGCCCTGTACAACTTCCAACATGACCATGGCTGTTTCATCGGTAATTGCCGCATCGAGCTTGGCCAGATTGTTGTAGGGCACGTGGGTAACGTCGAGCAGCGGCGCAAACGGTTTGCGATATTTGGGTTCCCAGGTCAGCGAGACCGCGCCAACCGTGCGCCCGTGAAAACCGCGCATGGTGGCAACCAGGCCGCTGCGCCCCGTGGTGAGGCGAGCAAACTTAATCGCGCCATCCACCGCCTCGGCACCGCTGTTGGCCAGAAAGAGATGGTTGAGATGTTTGGGCAAAACTTCGGCTAGCTTCGCGGCAAATTCGGCCCGTTTCTGATTGTAAAGGAAGTTGGGGCAAGCGATCAGCTCGTGAGCCTGAGCCGCCAACGCCGCGCTCAACTTGGGATGGCTGTGCCCCAACATGGCAACCCCTTGGGCCGCGGTCAGATCGAGATAGCGGTTGCCTTCCGTGTCATAGAGCCAACATCCTTCACCGCGCACAATGACAGTTTCGCCCCGTCGCTGTGTGGTCCCACCTAAAATCGCCTCTTCAATGGCAGCATAGTTCATCTTCTTTTCCTTCTGCTTGATTCTGTTGTGGACAACTGCGTCTCAATCTTGACTGCATCCCGCTCGGTTTCCAGCAGCGGCCATTCAATCCCGTGGCTCGGTGGGCAATGTGAATTCGCCCAACGTGATGCCGGGCTCGCCATTCGCCCAGAGCCGCTCATCGCGCTGCGCTTCCCACACGCCCACATCGAGCTGATACTCTGCCGGACCCAGCGTCGCCACATAGCGATCGCGGTAGATCTGCCCCGGCACCCATGCTGTTGTCGGCAGAACCGGCTTGTGATCCAGCACCAGCTTGCCGCCGGCGGATGGAAAGAGGTGGACCCAAATTGTATACTCTTGGCTCAGTGGGGCCAGAACCTCAAAATAGAAATCAAACGCCACTTCTTGTTCAGCCACTTCTTGTTCAGCCGCTTCTTGTTCAGCCGCTTCTTGTTCAGCGACAAGTGGCTGCTCTGTTATCGAATAGCCCAACAGCCGAAGCCGTGCCGTTCCCGCGGCATCGTGCAACACCACCGGCTCATCCAATCCAAGTGAAGTGGCCAGCGTCGCCGCCGCCACATCAGCCAGTGCTGTAGCGTTGAGGTCGGTTGCCGCGGCGTAGAGATCGAGCAACGTTGGCAGCGGCAGTGACGTCAGTTCCTCTGCCAACAGTCGCTCCGCCGCCACGGCCAACAGGGATTGGTGCGCGGCCGTTGGATTGGCGGCGGCAAAGCGGGACAACAGTACGTAGACACGGGCCACGTCAACCAACGGGCTTGCCATCAACCGTTCGCCAGCAGCGGTGGTGGCTTCGCTTGGCAACGCCACCACCGCCGGCGCTGGTCCCAGTCGAAAGAGTGTATAGTCCCCCTCGGCATGGGTGGTAAAGTGCGGCTCCACCAAGAGTTCGCGGGGGAAATAGATATCGCGGTCAACCACGCGGCGCGGGAAATTGTCATCGACAAAGCGATAGCGCCAGTGCTCAGCTTCTGGCTGCAACAGAAAGTAATCGATGGTGTCGTACCGGTTCCAGTGCACAGCCGCGGCAAAAAGAGCGGGGTCGTGCAGCTGCGCCGCCTGCTGCAAAAATTCTACCCGTCCGTGAAAATCAGCCGCCGGATGGCTGAAGTGGGCGGACCAGGCCAGGAAGCTGTAAATGGGCCGAAAAAAGAGCATTGACCGATAGGGATCGCTGACCAGTGCCACCCGATCCCGATAGCTGTTGGCGGTCAACTGATCAAAGGTGGCCAGCTCCGCGGCGGGATAGGTGGCGTCCACGGCATCTTGCACATTCTCCTGCTGTTGCAGCTCTCTGACCACACTGTTGGCAAAGAGCAGAACGACCAACAACAACAGCACGGTTGCCGCACGTTGCCAAGGCACGGCAGTCGTTGCCGTGCGTTGCCAAGGCACGGCAGTCGTTGCCGTGCGTTGCCAAGGCACGGCAGTCGTTGCCGTGCCTTGCCAAGGCACGGCAGTCGTCACCCACGTGCGCAGCGCAAACTCGCCATGCCACAGGCGAAAGAGGCCGAGGAAAGCACCCGCGCCCAACAGATAGCGCAACATGGGATAGGAGCGAAAGGTGAGCAGTGGCATATCGATCAACACGGCCACATAGCCCACGGCCACCCAGACCCAGAAGCCAATGAAGAGCCAGAAGAGCCCCCGCTCCACCCGCTGTTGCGGCGCAGCCAGCACCAGATAGACGAGCCCGCCCAGGTAGACCACGCCCTGCCAGTCATTCTGCAAAAAGTCGAGCGGCAGCGGCACCTTGCTATCTGAGAACCAGCGATTTTGCAGCGGGCGCCAACTGTTGGCCTCAAACATGCTGTAGAGATAGGGCAGCCAGAATGGACTGCTCGCCAACGCGGTAATGGTCAACATGAGCAGCGCATTGATCAGCTGCCACCGCAGCTGTCGATCGGAGCGGCGCGCCAACAGCCACCAACCCGCTTTGACCACGAAGGTGACGCCCCCCACGAAAAACCAAAAAAAGTAGAGCTGAAAGATCAATGCCCCAATTAAACTGCCACCGATCCACCACCAAAGATGGGCCCGGCGCGTCTGCGGCCGGTAGCCCGACACATTGTCGACCCAGTGCAGCCACCAGGGGACAAAACAGACAAGCGCCAACCATTCGTTCGGTTTGAACCAGTCGGGGAAGACGAGCATGCAGAGCGCCACCGCGGCGGCCAACCGCTCATCCACCAGCCGCCGCCAGAGCGCGGCCGTGAGCAAGGGTAGACTCAACACGGTAACGAGCAACGCCGGTTTCATCACCAGATACGGTGCAATGGCTAGCCAATCTGCCGCCCGGGCCACCACAAAATAGTACAGGGGCGGATAGAATGACGGCAGCCCCTGATAGAACATGTCACCGTAGCCGGGGTAGTGGGCCAGTTTGGTAATGTAGGTGGTGTAAAAGCGAGCATCACCGTTGATCCCACCAACGGTAAAGGGCGTGTTGAGCAGCTTGACCGTTAAAATGGCCAGGAAGAAACAGCCAATCAACAGCAACACCAGATTGGTACGCAGCGTGGCCCGCAACGGACGGGTGAAGAGCCAGATCATGCCGCCCATGTATCCCAACAGAATCAGGTGCAACCAGATTCCCACATAGGGCATGGTGCCCATCTCCGGCGTCAGTTGGCGCAGCGCAAACCAGAGGAGTCCCCCCACCACTGCGAATGTAACTGGCCAGCAGGCCATTGCCAGCAGACGGACCGGGATCGCTGCTTTTGGCCCTGGACTTGCTTTCAAAGCGCCATCCGTTGGGGCAATGGGCGCAGAATCAGAATCGAATGGTTGCGACGAATCCATGGGAGCAATTTCTTCATCCACGTTGGCTACGCAATGTGCGTACCCGCGCCAGCCAACGCGGCACGGATTGGCTCTGCTTGGCGGCCGTCGGCAAAGATGACCTTCTGTACCCCTTCGCCAATTGCTTCGACCGCGCCCATTACCTTCTTTTTCATGCGTCCTTCGGCAAATTGCATGAAGTCTTCGGCCTTGGCCTTGGGGATCTCGCGGATCAGGGTCGATTCATCGGGAAATTCGCGCAGCAATCCCGGCACATTGCTCAGGATCACCAACGCATCGGCGTTGAATGCCGCGGCCACCATTGCCGCGGCCCGATCGCCATCTACGTTGATCGCCTCGCCAGCATCGGAGGAACCGGGCGGCGTCACCACCGGAAAATAGCCATTCCCCAACAACAGGCGCAACAGATCCGTGTTCACCTGTTCCACGGTGCCGGTCCAATCATCGCGCAGCACCATGCGCTTGCCATTCACGCGGATCCGCAACGTCGATTTGCGTTTTCCTTCAAAGAGGCGTCCATCGAGCCCGCTCAGCCCCACCGCGTTGACACCCGCTTGTTGCAGCTTTTCCACCCACATTTTGTTGAGCTGTCCACAGTAGACCATCTCGAAAATCTCTAATGTGCGACGGTCAGTGCGTCGGCTGACGAAGCCACTTTCGCTGGTCACAAACTCGGGTGGGTGACCGAGCGCTTCCGCCACTTCGTTGGTTGTCTCCGCACCGCCATGCACCAACAAGAGATCTTCTCCCTGCTGACGCAGCGCGGCCAAATCTTTCACAACGGCATCGATGTTGAGATCTTTCCCACCACCAACCTTGATCACGATCATGAGTATTTCGTCTTTCTAGCCTGAAATTTACCCGCGCTGTGCGGGGCGCACAAAGAGCGCCCGGAAGCGCGACGTTCCGTCTGCCCCCGGCTCCACCTGCTCGTCGAGCTGTTCGGTCACCAAGCCCGCGCGGTTAAAGAGTTGCAATTCGGTCACGGTCAGTGGCCAGGGAGGGCCACTGCGCCCTTCCACCACGGTGGTTGCCAATGTAAAGACAAAGAGTTGGCCGCCCGGTGCCACCAGTTCCACCACGGCGCGAACTGTCTCTGCCCGCCGCGCAATGGGTAACGCTTGAACGGTGAAGATCTCCAACACAAAGTCAAATGCTTGCAGCCATTCCTGGGGAGGTGCAAAGAGATCCGCCACCTGATAATTCACCGTGCTGTGGGGAAAACGCGCTTTGCACCAAGCCACCGCGGTCGGTGAAATGTCAAAGGCTGTCACTGCAAAGCTACGGCGTGCCAATGCTTCGGCATCATCGCCCAAGCCACAGCCAATGACCACGGCTCGTTTGCCATGGCCCGCCAATCCCGTCGCTTCTGCCCATTCGGCA
Source organism: Caldilineaceae bacterium (assembly GCA_965228585.1). GTDB lineage: Bacteria > Chloroflexota > Anaerolineae > Caldilineales > Caldilineaceae > JAHBVH01. Next base: position 168,219 of record CBDDHX010000009.1, on the reverse strand, counting down.
AAGGCTGGTCTTGGCCGCAACATTGCCCACGGCACAGCGTCTCCTTCGGCATTGGCATTGCGATAGACCTGTTCGAACCAACCGGTGTCATCGCCCCGTTGCAGGTGTTCCTGGATAAATTGGCGGGGATCCTGTTCTGATTCACTGCTCATAATGGTAACGCCTCATCGAGAAAACAAAGAGACCTTGCACCTTACACTTTGCACCTTGCACCTTGCACGTTGCGGCGTGAACATTCTCATGCGCACGTTTAGTGTTAGAGCCCATCCTGAAATTCGGTTGTGGTGCGTAAACCACCTCGAGCCGGTTGCGTCGACGCAGAGAATTTCAGGACAGATACTTAGAGAATGCTGATTCTACCATTGGGCAACGGTTAGGTGATTGCTCGATTAGATTGGATGCAAGCCCGCAAAGCCCAGGCCGGTGGTCTCCTCCCACCCCAACATCAGATTCATCGATTGCACCGCGCTCCCCGCCGCCCCCTTCATCAGGTTATCAATGGCACAGATTGCCACCACCCGACCGCTGGCTTCGTCCAACTCAAAGCCGACATCGGCATAGTTGCTGCCGGAGAGAATCTTCGGTTCGGGATAGCGATAGACCCCCGTCTTCTCCTTCACCAATCGGACGAAGGGCTCCTCGCGATAGCTCTGGCGATAGGCCCGCCAAAGATCCCTTTCCACCGTACCCGGCTTGACGAAAAGATGGGCTGTGGCCAACACACCGCGCACGTTGTCGATGGCGGTGGCGCTCAGATGCACGTGGGTTGTGTTCTCCGTCAGCGCGATCGCCTGCAGGATCTCGGCCGTGTGACGGTGGCCGGTCGGTGCAAAGCTACGCATGACACCCGAACGCTCGGGGTGGTGCGTGGCATCGCTCGACTTGTTGCCGCCCTCACTGCTCCCCACCTTCACCTCACAGATCACCCCCCGGTCGGCCTCTATCAATCCGTGGGCAAAGAGCGGATAAATGGCAAGGTTGGTGGCCGTGGCATTGCAGCCGACGCCACTGACGTAGCGGGCGTTCTGCAGTTCAGCCCGGTGCAATTCAGGTAGCCCATAGACGAACTTGGCCAGCCACGCTGGATTGGCGTGTGGTTTGCCATACCACGTCGCATAATCTTCGGCATTGCGCAACCGGAAATCAGCACTCAGATCCACAATGCGATCCGCCAGCTCGGTAAACGCTTCGATGCGTTCCATGGCCCCGCCGTGCGGCAGCCCCAGAAAGAGTAGATCAGAGGGTTCTAACTCGTTGGCGCTGACAAACTTCAGCTTTGTCCGACCGCGCAGGTTGGGATGGGTGAAATGGACAAACGAACCGGCATTGCGCTCGCTCGTCACCTGTTGCACCGTAACGTGAGGATGATCCAGCAAGAGCCGCAGCAGCTCGCCCCCAACATAGCCAGAAGCCCCAACGATTGACACATTTAGTTGCGAAGACATAATTCTAACACCTTACATGTTGACAAGTTTTCCCCAGTTACCCCGAGGTTATCCCCATTTTCCCCAGAACCAGTGGCGGTTATCCCCATCGTTTGTTGACAGCCATCCATCGACTCGATCTCGATCTGCTTGGCAGCCATCACTCTGTGTCAGTGCGACAGAATTTCCACCAGGTATCGCAAGCGAGCAGGTACCGTGAGACCTTCCGTGTAGCAGCCCCCGGAAGGTCTCCGAAACAAGCAAATCAGTCGGCAGATGCACCGCTCGTCAGGCTGAGGGGCACGTAGTTGTGGGGAGCACCGTTGGTCCACCCATTGGCCAACTCCCACCCATCCTTTGCCACACTGACGATGAAATCAACCATGCGGTCGGGAATATCCACCCCCGTGGGCAGGATGCTGTTTCGATACTCCATGGTATAGTTGACTTCGTTGATCAACAGACCTCGATCTGGATCTTCCAGCACATCTACCGCCACAATACCGCCACCCACCGCGTTGGCGGCATCGACACAGATCTGGTTGAGCTCATCGGTGACGGGGCAGATCGACGATTTGCCCCCGCGCGCCGTGTTGGTGATCCAATGCTCGGAATCACGGTAGATGGCGCAAATGGTTTCACCGCCAACCACAAAGGCACGGATATCACGCTCGGGCTTTTGAATGTACTCCTGAATGTAGAAGATGCTGTGGTGGTAGCTCCCCAACACTTCCTTGTGTTCCAGGATCGCTTCGGCGGCATCCCGATCGTTCACTTTGCTCAGCAGCCGCCCCCACGAACCGACCGCCGGCTTGAGCACGGCGGGATAGCCAAGTTCTTCGATCGCCTGCAGGGCACTGTCGACCGTGTAGGCGACAAGTGCACGTGGTTGTGGCACACCGGCAGCCGTCAGCGCACTGGTCGTCTGCAATTTGTTGCCACAGATGTCTGCAACTTGAGCACTGTTGACGGTTTTGATACCGCGGTCATTGAGAATGCGCAAGCTGTAGAGTGCTCGGCCATGATTGATGCAGCGTTCGACAATCACATCGTATCGACTGTACTGCTGGGCATAGCGTTGCCCTTCGGTGATCTCAAAAACAATCTCCCGATCGTCAAGCAGATCAAACGCAACATCCCGTTTTTCCAGCGCCTGAAACAGCAGCTTTTCCTCAGCACGGACGCGGCTGTATAACACACCGACTTTCATGAAATTCTCCTCGTTGTGAGTGAATAAGCGGTCTGCCTATTCGCCCCAGTCTTCTTCTTCTTCGGGCGCAACCGCCAATGCCAAAGGCTCAATGCTCACCACTTCTAGATCTGCCCCACATTCTGAACATTGGGTGATCTCATTTTGCATGACGTCGGTCAATTCAATTTCACCAAAACATTCGGGACATTCAGCCGTACCGGATACAGTTTTAACTGCCATTTTTTTGCTCCTTGCATCTACTATTTATTTATTTTGTCCACAGGTAAACCGACAGCCACAGCAGCTGTCGGCCACAACAGCTTTCGGCCCGGGATAGCGTCGCGCTACCACTCGGCTGCATAGGGTCCCTGGCCCGCTTGATACTCGGCCAACCGGCGAGCACACGCAGGTGAAAGATCCGCGGGTAGTGCGGCCAGCGGAAAAAAGCGACAATCCTCGATCTCCCAACGGTCCGGGCGCTCACCAACTTGAAATTCTGTGCAGCAGAAGGTGGCGATGTGATCACTCTTGCTTTCGGCAAAGCTGGTGTAAACGCCAAAGAGCGTCGGCTCTACCAAAAAGGTGATCCCAGCTTCTTCGCGGGCTTCACGCATGGCCGCGTCTAGCAACAGCTCTCCCCGCTCAACCGCGCCACCGGGGAAATACCAGTGCTGCTGATAGGTATGGCGCACCAACAACACCCGTTCATGCTCAATGAGAATCATCCGCACCCCAACAGAGAGTGGCCGTGTGATCCACCATTTCAAGCGCAACAAACGGTAGGCCAGCCGCAATCCCCAGGCGATCAAAGTTTTCATTTGCTACTTGTCCTGAAATTCTCTGTGGCCACCGCGCGCACCAGCAACGAAACAGGCGCCACAACCGAACTTCAGAATCAGATCCAGCAGCAGCCCAAAGACGAGCCCGTCACAGGCGAGACCTCATTGTTCACTAGCCATCTTTCTCTTCACGTACTCGATCAGCCCGCCTGCCCGTACAATCGCCATCAGGGTTGGACTCAAGGCCGGAAACGCAAAGGTCCCCGCGGCACAACGGATCCACTGCTCTTCCGCGTCCAGATGAATTGTCACTCGTTCGCGCGGCTGGATCGCGGCCACTGCCGCGGGGCAGACAATGGCCAACAGCCCCGCATTGAGGGCGTTCCGATAGAAGATCCGCCCAAAGCTCGCCGCCACAACGGCACCCACACCGCTATAGACCAGACAAGTGGCCGCTTGTTCGCGGCTGGATCCACAGCCCCAGTTGCGCCCGGCCACAATGATATCACCCCTCTGCACCTCCTGCGCAAAAGCGGGATCCAGATCTTCGAGTGCGTGGCTGGCAATCGCATGGCGATCAGTTACCGTGTAGGTGTACTTGCCCGGAAAGATCACATCGGTATTGACATTGTCGCCGTAGCACCAGGCCCGGCCCTGAACTTCCATCGGTTTCATCTCCAGACAGTATTTGCTCACGCCAACGGATCGGCCAAGAACCAATCCGTAAATTCGGTTGTGGTGTCGACACCGCCTTGAGCCGACCGCTTGGGCGCAGAGCATTTACGGACAGACAGTCAACGACAGTGGATAGAGTGGCTCGGCCCCGATTTCTGGACAACAGAGACAGCCATTTATTGTACCAGCTACCCAACTGTAACCAACAAATAATCAACGATACAAACCAGCGCAACCCACCCATGCGCGATCAGCGACGCTAGAGCGCCCGCGGGTCGGCAATGGTGCCGGCAATGGCGGAAGCAGCCACCACCGCAGGGTTGGCCAGATAGATCTCACTGTCGCGCGTGCCCATGCGTCCCTGAAAATTGCGATTGGCACTGGAAATCGTCACCTCGCCGGGCGCGGGTACGCCCATGTGGTTGCCCATGCATGGCCCACAGCCGGGCACGCCAATTAGCGCGCCCGCATCCACCAACGATTGGATGTAGCCCTGCTGCAGCGCCGCCTGCATCACTTGGCTCGACGCGGGCACAATCAGCAGCCGGGTACCGGCGGCAACCCGTTTGCCGTGGACGACGGCCGCGGCCGCGGCAATATCTTCCAGCCGTCCATTGGTGCAGGTGCCGACGAAGGCTTGTTGCACCCGCCGCCCCACCACCTGAGAGAGGGGCACCACGTGATCCATTGAATGGGGGCAGGCAATGTATGGCTCCAGATCCGCGGCGTCGTACTGTTCCACAGCCACATAGGCCGCGGCTGGATCGGGATAGAGCGCGGCGGCCGAGATCTGTGCGACGGCCGCCGCGACCGTGGCGGAAAATTCAGGCTGATTGCGCCAATCTGCCAGCGTGCTGCCTTGGTTGGCGCGTCGCCATTCGCGTGCGGTCTGCCGTTCAGCCAGATAGCGGATCACGGCGGGCGTGGGTGCCATGTATGAATTTTTGGCACCGAATTCAGCCATCATGTTGGGCAGGACCATGCGCGATTCGAGCGAGAGCGCATCGATGCCCGAACCGGTGAACTCCACGGAGGCATATAGCCCCCCATCCACACCCAGATCTCCCATGATCCGCAGCGCAAAATCCTTGGCCGTCACCCCCAGTGGCAACTCGCCCGTCAGCACAATCTGCAACGATTCTGGCACGCGAAGCCACAATTCACCGGTGGCCCACAGCACCGCAACTTCGCTGCGGCCAATGCCCGCGCCAAAAGCACCAAGCCAGCCAAAGTGCGTGGTGTGAGAATCAGAGCCAAGGATCAGCTGGCCGGGCAGGACAAGCGCCTCTTCACTCAAGACTTGATGACAGATGCCGCGCCCGGCCTCAAAAAAATTCTCGATCCCCTGTTCCGCCACAAAGGCGCGAATCTCCGCGTGATTTTGGGCGTGGCGCGTCGTTGGGGCAGGCACAGCATGATCGAGTGTAATTGCCAGCCGCTCGGGGATCGCAACCTGCTTCTGTCCAAACTCTAACCAGATCTGACGGATTGCAGCGGTATTGTCGTGGCTGAGCACGACCTCGGGGCAGGCATCGATCACCTGGCCGACGTCAACCTTCTGCAGATTAGCGGCACGCGCCAATGCTTTTTGGGCAAAGGTTTGTCCAGGCAGCGAGTTGGCAGCGTTCGTTGAGTCTGTCACATTCACGATTGTCGAGGCTCCATCATTCAATATACCCGTTAATCGACAGATAGGTCAATGCCGCCAAAACCACGCGATCCTGGATTTCGCCCCGCTGAATCGCCGCTTTGACCCACGCCAGCGAGCGCCAGTGCAACGTCACAAATTCGGCGGGATCACGGCGCGGATGGGCCGTTTCGACCAGATCCCACGCCACCACGATGTGGCTCTGCATCGCGCCCAGGCCGGGGTTATCCCAAACCATACCCAAATAGCGCACGGTTGTCGCGGTTACGGCTGCCGGTGCGTGGCCAGTCTCTTCCAAAAGTTCGCGCAGACCGGCGGTGGGCAGATCTTCGTCTGAATTGGCAAGCCCGCCCGGCAGTTGCCAGATCACCCGCTGCACGCCATGTCGATATTCGCGTTCCAGCAGAATTTCGCCCGCCTGGTTAAAGCCGATAACGGCCACACCAACCCCGTTGACATCGACGCGGGTGTACTCGTACTGATCTGCCGTGGGCAATTCAACCTGATCCAGTGCCACAGTCACCCACCGATTTTGAAAGGCGACCGCGGTCGATTTGGTCTGCCACGGCGCGGGATCCGGAGGCTGTGTTGCTGGTTCGTTGGCCTCATTCATGCCGCCACCTCGTCGACTGCTTCGTCTAGCGCTGCTTCATCCCTCACTGTGCCTTCGGGAACGGATTGTGCATCCGCAACACTTTCGCTGTGATATTGGCGCAGCAGCACATCCACATCATCCAGGCTCAGGCGCTTCTGATCGGCCAAGGCTTTCACCTGGGCAGTGATCGCTTTGATCGCATCGTCATTCAAGTTGAGCTGGAGCTGTTCTGCCCGCTCTTTGATGGCGTTCCAGCCCGTGAGGCGGTGGGCAACATGGATATAGCGCGAGAGACCAAAGTCGGCGGGGTCAAGAATTTCGTAGGTGCTGGGGTTGTTGAGGATCGCTTTGGCATGAATGCCAGCTTTGTGTGTGAACGCGGTGAAACCGGTGATATAGTTATTGAAGGGCACGTCAATGTTCACCAACCCGGCCACATAATTTTCCACTTCGCGCAGCATGGGCAAGTTGTAGCGCTGGCGAATCAGCGCGGGGTCCCATGCGTACATGCGCGCGAGCAAACCACCCAGGGGTGTAATGCCGTTGCGCTCCCCAATGCCCAGGACCGAAGTGTCGACGTGGGTGGCCCCGGCCTCCAGCGCACAATATGCATTGGCAATGGCGCAACCAGTGTCATTGTGGCCGTGAAATTCGATGTCGCAGGAGACGATACCGCGCAGCGTGTGGACCAGCTCGTAGACCTGGCGCGGGTTGGCCACCCCCACCGTGTCAGCAATACCGACCCGGTTGACACCGATCTTGTCGACGGCACGGTAGATCGTCAGCAGATCAACCAGATCGCTGCGGAAGCTGTCTTCGCTGCTAAAGCGCGCTTCCAACCCCTGACTTTTTACAAATTCGATGACTTCAATGGCCGAGTCGATGATAAAGGGGATGTCTTTGCCGTGTGAAAATTCGCGCAAATAGCTGCTAGTGCCAAAGACGACATCGATCCCGTCGACGCCCGTGTCCACAGCCAACTTGGCATCGTCCATGTGGCAACGAACGTGGGTCAGGATCTTGGTCTTCAAGCCCAGCCCACTGATCTCCCGACAATCGCGCAGGCTCTGCGGGCTAGCTGCGGGCGAGGTCAATTCCAGATACTCGACACCGAGCGCATCGAGCAGATGAGCGATCTCCAACTTCTGTTCCGTATTGAAAAACGCATTGGCAAACTGCTCACCTTCACGTAATGTCGATTCAATGATCGAAAAATTTTCCAGACTCATCTTTTTGTTCCCCATCTCCCGATAAATCACCTCTCAACAGGTGAGGTGATGTTGCACCAGCAAGTAGCGAGCTGCGCCAAATAGAGCTGCGCCAGACATGAAAAAACCGGCCTATCCGTCTGGATGGCCGGTAGCTAACGTTCCCCAACTAGCAAGCATGCACCAAAAGACCAGACCTCAGGCCAGGAAATTGCGCTTGCTCTTTTTGTTGACTGTGACAAAGTTCATTCTAAAGTTCATGTTCGTTGCAAATAGATCAGAAGCAAGTAGAATTAGAAAATAGAACTAGAACCAGTTTCAATGTAATCGGCCCGAGGTTATCTGTCTGCAACTTTTCTGTGCCAGTTCAGCTGTTGGAGGGGTGGGTGGCGTTCACGAACAGATTTCGGAATTGAATGGAGTCGATCTTATCAACTCCACGGCACGATGTCAAATAGCATTGACGGTTATTTGCAGTAAGCGCAGATTCCAATGTGGGTTAGAGCATGCTGGGCAGGGTGAAGCTGAAGACGCTGCCTTTCCCCACTGTGCTTTCCACACCCACCTGCCCCCCCAATTTTTCGATGATCCGGCGCACAATTGAGAGCCCGAGGCCGTGCCCATCGGTGTTGTACGGTTTGAGCCGGGCAAATGGCTGAAAGAGCGTGCGCTGGTCATCCAGAGGAATGCCCTCACCATTGTCGCGTACCCAAAATTGCACCATGCCATTGGCAAGCTGTGTGCTGCCAATTTCTACCACCGGGGGTTGCCCCCCATATTTAATGGCATTGGTTAAATAGTTCGACCAAACCTCTTCAATCCAGGGTGCATAGCCAATGACCTGCGGCCACTCGCCATCTTCCTCAGAGATAACGAATGTGGCGTTGTGTTGTGCAGCAAGGGTATCGAGTCGAGTCTCCACATCCTTGACGATCCGTAGCATCTGCAGCGGCAACAGCAACAGGTCGTCGCGCGAGCGTACCTCCGCCAATAGCAGCAGCTCGTCAATGATCTCTGTCATTTTGCGTCCGTAATTCACAATAGACTTGACATAGGGAACACACTCGTCGCTCATGCTGCTGGCGTGAAGTTCCAGCAGATCCGCGGCAAGAATCACATGAGTCAATGGCGCCTTGAGATTGTGAGCTACGGTATGGGCAAATGCGTTTAGATCTTCGTTGCGTACCTCTAGCTCGCGCGCGTATTGCTCCATGGCCCGGGCAGCTCGCTTTTGCACCGAAATGTCGCGCACGAGCACGAGAATGGCATCTTCGCCGTGCCAACGGACTGACGAAACCCGCATTTCCAGGATGCGCGCCTCACCGTCAGCAGATTTCAATTCCACTTCTGTCGCTTGTTCGAACTTGATCGGAAAACCAAATGGCTGATCCACGACATCAACTTCAGTGCGATCGAGCAGATCGAGCAAAGTGGGGTTTACGTAGACAACTAACCCACGATCATTGAGCACGGCAATGCCGTCGGCTAGTTGTGTAACGACGGCGCGTAAGTTTTCTTCACTGGCCTGTAACTGCGCCACATATTTTGATTCAATCGTAGAGAGCAGATCGCTACGTTTGACAGCGTGGCGCATTGCCCGCAACAGCACAGAGACGCTCACTTCATCTTTCACCAAATAATCTTGGGCACCCATTTCGATTGCAGCCATTGCAATATTGTCATCATTTGTCAACGTCAGCACCACAATCGACAGGAGTGGATATTGCTCCCGCAGCCGCGCCAGGCCCTCAAGCCCTTTGCAATCGCGCAGCGCTAGATCCAACAATGCAAGGTCAAAGGTTGTACTCTCAAGTGCCGCTTCGGCATCAGCCAAGTTGTGTACAAGATGAATTTCCACTTCAGGCAACTGCAATGTTTTGTTCTGAAGCCGTGTCAGCCGAAGATCCAAAAGGTTGGCATAATCAACATCATCTTCAATTAACAACACAACAAGCTTTTCACTGGTCATTGATTCTGTTTCCTGTGCTCATCAGATTGGGACTCGGGTAATGCATCCATCTCTTCCGTTTCATCTTCAGCCGCCGAATGAGAAGCACGTTTGGAATGAGAGCTACTATTTACATTCTCACTAGGAGTTGGTGGGGCAGTACGAGCAAGCTCGGGAATCTCTGTTGCCTGCAGGTTGACCGCCGAGTAGTTAACCTTGTTGGGGGGCCAGCGTCGGGTGATGGTGGTGGTAACAGGCAGTTCGTCCAACCGCAGAAGCTCTGTTCCGCTGTCGAGTGTACTGCTGTCAAGGGTACCGTGGTTGGCGTCATCATCCGTGATTGGGGTGCCATCTGCCGAGAGGTCGGGTGCATGTTGAAGGCGTGCGTATAGGCTGGCGATAATCCGGTCGATCTGACGGTGAGAGACATCCCTGCGCAGTGCTGTCTCCGACAGATCCCACAACTTGCGCAGTGCCACATAGTTCCAGTCCGCTGCAAGTACGCCTTCACTACCAGGGCTACCCATCTCGACCAGAACACCGTCAAAGCGCGGGGTCAATTCTTGGGGAGCAAAGACGGCAGAACGTCCCACATAATGAATTTTTTCTCTGCCAGCCAGATCATTTGGGCCGACCAGAAAACTGGCCGCGGCAAAGAGCTGGTTATCCTGCATGCGAGCCAAAAGGCCGGCACGTAACTTTTGGTAAAGTCTAGTGGTTCCAGCAGCCCCTTGTCCCAGCAAAATGTCAGCGCCTTTGTACGCCAATAGACGCCCAATCTCTGGATAGAGCAGATCGTTTCCCAGCAAGAGGCCAAGCGCACCAACCTCGGTTTCGATTACGGCCCAGTCGGTACCGGGTTCGGCAATTTGTCGGTCTTGTTCACTCAACCGACCTTTGGCCTGATAGCCAAGCAAACTTCCATCCCGACCAAAGATGCCGCTGATGTTGCGCACCACGCCATCTGCCGGATCGGGCAGATAGCCGCTGGGTGCCACAACCGTTACATTGAAGTGTTGAGCCTGTTCCCCGAAAACCTGGCAGTAGGTCTGCCAAAGTTCAGGGCCGGTTGCCGTTAAATAATCGGTAAATATTTCCGAGATATTTGTTGTACCCAACGATGCAAGCCACCAGGAAAACCCAGCGGCGTAGCGTTGCCAACGTGGTGCTTTGCGTCGGCGGCCCCATTCAGCATATTTTAACAGCGCCGTCCGCATATTATCGAGCAGGGGTGGGATCAACATTGTGGCGCCAAGTTCAGGGAAAAGGACCAACTCGGCATTTTTATGCTTGGCCACTCGCAAAAAACGTTGCACCTCGCTCCGATACAGATCCACGGTGGCGAAGACACGCATACGTTGTTGAACGCTCGCAATAACCAGTCGTTCCATAGGAAGTATCACAACTTTATCGAATTTGGAATGGCTGCTCCGGTGAGACCATTCAACAGCAAACAATGAATTGCAACAGTTGTAGAGTCAACCGTCAACCGTCAACCACACCAAAATAAAGTACAGATGGTACCCATCCTGAAATTGCGCAAGTGCAGCATAAAACAAGCTCATTGAATTTGTTTGTCGTTGGCCAGGTATTCAACATCCGCACCGCCATGAATCCACGGTGCGACCAAACAGCGCCCGCTGAGATGGGCTTCCGCTCCGTTGTGCATAGCCCAACGGCTTTAGGACGGGGACTCACGACTGTTGGATCCTGAATTTGGATCGTGACAACTCTACATCATGATAACTTTGAATCATGAAAGTGTTGGCGCGGAAGCGTACAGTGCAGCAGTGAGGGTGAGCAACTTTGCGCCCGCCTGCTCATACCTGTGACAAACCACGGGCTAGATCACACTCCCTTGCGCAAAGGAGATGCCATTCTGCTTACTATCTGCCCTGAAATTCTCTGCGTCGACGTAGTTGGCTGCGGGTGGTTCAAGCACCACAACCAAATTTCAGGATAGCCGCTTACATTCAATTTGCATTCAATGTCGGGAAATTTCGACCCAACGGCACTACATTTGCCGAGCGCGGCCCATCAATTGTACCACACAATCGCAAAAAAAATGTTTAGGAGATGTCAATACAATCAAAAATTTACAATAGTTGACAAATTTCAGCAACCCCACGGCAGCACGGCAAGATTTTTGCTCTATCAGACCAAACCACTTGAGGACGTCAATGAGAAAATGTGGCACAGTGGCTACGGAGTAAGAACGCTGGTGAGAAAATAGAAGGCAAAAGCTGCTGTTGCCGCCTGTGCAACGCAGCACCCCTCCATGCCATGCACGAGGCCACCAACTACGGTTCAACAGCATCATATTCCCACGGCAAAGAGCGCCAGCAGAGCAGAGACAGGGTGATTGCCCACAGTTCAACGCACAAGCCCGAATCGACGCACAAGCCCAAAGCGTGACATGGGCACGAAGCGCTCCAGCATTGAATCGGGACCAATTACTTTCTCGGGCCTTGAGCCAAGTTTATTCGTAACTTTGTGCTCTCGCAATTTGACCTTTTCGCCCCCCATTGATATACTTACTTTGTTGGACAAAATTTGGTTCTAGTCCGGAACGATTTTGCTTCACAACTGATGGGCCCCCATCGTCTAGTGGACTAGGACTCAGCCCTTTCAAGGCTGCGACAGGGGTTCGAATCCCCTTGGGGGTACCAAAGAATGGCTCTGCTTGAAGCGGAGCCATTTTTTTATCCCAGATTTTCTACTTGCACAAGTGAAACAGAGACGGTTGTTCGCCCCATCTCTCTTGGTATAGATGCGTTTGGTGTCGATTCGTTGCTCGGCTCCCTGGGTGATTTTGTCAATCGTGCGGCCAACTGCCAAGTGGTCATCTGCCAAGTGGTCATCGTGGCCGGCGGTCTCTGTGTCCGTCAGGACATGTGTAGGTTCTGTCGCGTGTAGGTTTTGTATGGTAGAAGGTTCATCGCATGAGCAAAAGTGAGCGTGTTTATCGTACCACGGCATTCGTCCTCAGTCGGCGTGACCATGGCGAGGCGGATCGCATTTTGACTCTCTTCACCCCAAGCTCGGGCAAGCAGGAATGGATCGCAAAAGGAATTCGCAAGACGACCAGCCGCAAAGCGGGCCACTTGGAGCTCTTTACGCACGCCTCGCTCTTGGTCGCCAAAGCACGTACGTGGGATATCATCACCGAGGCGACAACGGTCGAGAGCTTTCGGCACCTGCGCGGCAACTTGGAAGCCATCGCCCACGCCAGCTACCTTTGCGAATTGGTGAGCTGCTTTACCGAAGCCGAGGATGAAAACCAGCCGTTGTGGGATCTACTGCTGCTTTCCATGCGTACACTCGATGAGTATGCGCGCCAAAGTGGGGCGAGCAGAGCAGAAGAGCAAGTCAATGGACCAACGAGTGACGAGCTGACGGCAAAGCTTGCGCTACACATGCGCTGGTTCGAGTTGCAGCTACTCACGATCTCTGGTTTTCAACCACAACTCTTTACCTGCTTGCAATGTACTGCCCCGGTTACACCAGTGACAAACTTTCTTTCGCTGGAAAATGGTGGCATCTTCTGCCCCCGTTGTGCCGAAGGGCAGACGGATGTGGAACCCATTGATGCCAATGTTTTGAAAATTCTTCGACACCTACAGCGCAATCACTGGGCCGACTTGCAGGCCACTCAGGTTCGCCCCTTTCTCCTTTTGGCGGCAGAAAATCTGCTGCATCGCTATCTGCTTACGGTGCTGGAACATCAGCTCAAGTCCGTGCAGTTTCTGCGCAAGCTGCAGAACTCATTGCCCCGTCTGCTGCCACCCCAGCCAGCGGCAAGCAATGGCTGAGCCCAAAAGGAACCGTGGAGGCGTCTGTTGGGACAACGTGATTGTGTCCCGCACGTAGGCCAGCAATGTAGGGCAGCAATGTAGGCCAGCAATGTAGTTCCATAATATAATCGTATAGGTTTGTTGTTTGATAGAAGTGTTGAAAGCAGATGGACCGATGCATATCCGAGAATATCAAACGTGGCTAGAAGAATGGGATCGTGCCCGCGATTTTCAGCGCACGTTGCCCAGCCACACCTTGCTCCACGCGCTGGAAGAGTTAGGCGAGGTTAGCAAGCTTGTCCAACAGATTGAAGGCTACCGAGCGCCCAGCGCGGCATTGACCGAATTGCGTGCGGAGCTAGCGTTGGAACTGAGCGATCTGCAAGTGATGCTCTTCAAGGTTGCCTACCTCTGCGGCATAGATATGGAAGATGCACTGCAACAGGGGCAACGCAAAGCCGATCAACGCTTTCCCGATCCAACAGAAGGAGCTGAACAGCGCAAGGCCTACTGGGAACGCTTCCAAACCTTTGTTGCCACTCATCATCTTGACGACTGAGCTTACTACTGAGCTTGGCTACTGAACCACAACGACTGCCCCTCATCAGCGCTTCTTCCTCACTACCACTGATGTATCGCGCCATCCACTCCTGTTCCACGCACCCATTGCCCATACAGATCAAGCTCACTCAAGCTGCGGCCCTGCCATCTCTACACGAGCACGAGATGGGAAGCGACTTGGCTCACCTAAAGTGGGCTCTGTTTGAAAACAGTAGTTCCGGCAAGCGGGAAACCTACCATTTTCAAGCCAACCGCACTGTAGACAACAGCGGGAGCAGAAGCGCGCGTACAACGTGGGAACCCCCTTCTACCCACGCGAGCAACTTGACTGTGAGCAAAACAGAACAAACGTGCGTTTGCCTATTGACATCGCACACTTGTTCGTGTATACTTGGGATAATTTGGGAAACATCCGTTCTGATTTGGGATATTGACAGTGGTAACGAAGGCTTGAATCAGAGTGGCTGCTTCGATGCCATCAACATAAACTCAAGTACGGAACGCTAGTTGCGTTCAAACCCATCACAAGTTCTATTTGAATCTGCCACCACGCTTGCTCGTCACCCCCAAGGGCGCGTGGTAACGACACCAGCTTTTTGAATAGCACTTTGTTCACGCTTGTCTACACTCTTGTACAGACGGACTTATACAGAAGACTTATATAGAAGACTTATACAGAAGAAGTATATAGACGGAGCCACAACCATGATCAATCTGTCCACCCGCCAAAAAGGCATTCTACAGTATATTATTCACTTCATCAGCGAGAAAGAGTATCCCCCCACCATTCGCGAAATCGGTGAACAAGTCGGCATCTCTAGCACATCAGTTGTCAACTACAATTTAACCAAATTGGAAAATGAGGCGCTGATTTCACGGGCACGCGATGTGAGCCGGGGTTTAAGCGTCAATTGGGATCGGCTGACGAAACTGGGCATCGCCGAAGCACTAGAGGTAGAGTTGCCCAGCAACGTACGCACCAACGAAGCCAAGCCGGTGGCGAAGGAGAATGGTACAGAATTTTTCCGGGTTCCCCTGCTCGGGCAGATCGCGGCTGGTGAGCCAATTCAGGTGGAAGCGATCGATCCCAGCCACGCGGAAGAATTTGTCGAATTGACCCAAGGAATTCTCAGTGGCCCCGAAAGCCTTTTTGCACTGCGCGTCAAAGGGGATTCAATGGTTGATGCCAGTGTTTTGGATGGTGACATTGTGATCTTGCGTCACCAAGAGACTGCAGAAGATGGCGATATGATTGCAGCGTGGATCGAGGGTGATGAAGAAACAACCTTGAAGTATCTCTACCGCGAAGGCAAGAACGTGCGATTGCAACCGGCCAATCCAAACCCGACGTATCAGCCTATTATTCGCCCGGCCAACAAAGTACGCATCAACGGGAAGGTAGTCTCCGTCATACGCGTGTTGAACAACTGATTGTTATGCCGGAGCAGCATGCAGTTGCCTGATTTTAGGGATGGGTAGATGTGGTTGTGGGCGTGGTGGCGGCAGCGTCATGTTGCAGATCAGCCAACAGGCGCCGCCCATCCTCATTATTTTCCACAGTCAGATACACAACTTCATCAACAACACGCTCTGGTCGGAAGCGACCGCGCTTGGGAATGACGCGCTGATAGGTAATGGCAATGGTCGTTTCCGGTGTACGTCCAAAGTATAACGCTCCCCACGCCAGTCGTTGAATTTCGGCGGGTTGAAAGAAGATATACCAGAGACCGCGTTCATCTTCAGGCCAATCCCCAATCCCCCGCCCAGATTTCACCGCTACCTGACACATAAGTGCATGTTCACGTGTGGCAAAGGTGCGAAAAAAACCTGGCAACCAAGTAAAGCGCTGCTCTTTGCCTTCAACCGAAAAATATCCCGTTACATGTACGGGAATTTTATCCTGCGGGTCCAGCGGTTTGGCCACTACCGCTGGGAGAGCGGATGGCACAAAGCGAACATAGTCCAGTTGCCGCCAATAGCGCAGCCAGAGTGTAACACCGCCCCACGCCAACAGAATCAACAACCCCAACCACCACCAACTTTGCACATATGGGCTCGCCTGCCAACTGAACACGAGGATCAGCAGCAAGAGTCCAAAGAGTACCCAACGCATCAATGGCGCGCCCATCAAAAGACGACGATGCAGATAGTAAATGACTGTACGCAAAGATGTTTGGGGAGGGCGGTTGGGAAAGGTGGTGGGCTTGACTGGAACAGTAGAGGTCCCGCCACCAGAAGACGGGACCTCTACTTTGCCATTCAACGATGGCGGATGGATACGATTCACGTCAGTCTATCCTAACGATCTTTTCGTTCACAACCAATTAGGCCGGAGCCGGCAAGGTACCACCAATGTCCAAACCACCATCGGTACGCTTACCTTCATCAGCACGATTCTCATCCTTGGATTTATCACGCATGGGGCGCGGCGGCTCCGAGGGTTTGTCCGAATAATCTGTTTCGCCACGCATTAGTGCTTCAAATTCAGGCGCATTGATGGTCTCGATCTCCATCAGACGTGCAACCAGTAGCTCCATCTTGTCCCAGTGTTCATTGAGAATCCCATGACAGCGAGTGTGTGCTTCTTCAACCAATTCGTGCACTTCTTCGTCAATCACCTGTGCAATTCTGTCGCTGTAATTGCGATGCTCACTGATCTGGCGGCCCAGAAAAACTAACTCTTCACGCTCGCCATACCGAATGGGGCCAAGTTTATCACTCATTCCCCACTGAGTGACCATGGCACGGGCCAAATTGGAAACACGCTCCAAATCGTTGCTGGCACCGGTTGTGACATCTGTAAACCGAATCTCTTCTGCCACTCGTCCCCCAAGCAGACCGACCAACTGATCGCGGAACTTGGCATCCGTCTGCAACATGGTCTCTTCATCGGGCAACGGCATGGTGTAACCGCCAGCCATGCCACGCGGCACAATCGTTACCTTGTGTACCGGATCATGATGGGGCAGAAAGTGCATTGCCACGGCATGACCAGCCTCGTGATAAGCGACAATCTCTTTCTCTTTCGGTGTCACCAGCCGGCTGCGACGTTCGGGCCCAGCGATGATACGTTCGATGGCTTCCTGCAGCTCCGGGGTGCTAATGGAGCGACGGTTGCGCCGGGCAGCCAAAATGGCCGCTTCGTTCACCAGATTTTCCAAATCAGCGCCAGCAAATCCTGGGGTCTGTCGGGCAATCACATCCAGATCCACGTCGGCAGCAAGCGGCTTGCCACGCACATGCACATCCAAAATGGCGCGTCGACCGCGCAAATCCGGAGAGTCCATCGTCACGCGGCGATCAAAACGACCCGGGCGCAGCAGCGCCGGATCCAGAATGTCGGGACGATTGGTGGCGGCCACCAAAATAACGTTGGTATCTGTATCGAAACCATCCATCTCGACGAGGATCTGGTTTAGCGTCTGCTCACGTTCGTCGTGGGATCCGCCCAGCCCAGCGCCACGATGGCGACCAACGGCATCAATTTCGTCGACAAAAATAATACAGGGTGAATTCTTTTTTGCCTGTTCAAAGAGGTCGCGTACTCGGCTGGCACCCACACCGACAAACATTTCTACAAATTCAGAGCCAGAGATGCTGAAGAAAGGTACGCCAGCTTCACCCGAGACGGCCTTTGCCATCAACGTCTTGCCAGTGCCAGGAGGACCAACAAGCAAAACCCCTTTGGGAATCCGGGCACCAAGTGCAGCAAACTTCTCTGGTTCCTTGAGGAATTCAACAACTTCGTGCAGCTCTTGCTTTGCTTCGTCATTGCCAGCTACATCGGCAAAGGTGACGGAAGGCCGATCACCAGCGAACATACGCGCCTTGCTTTTGCCAAAGCTGAAAGCTTGATTGCCTGCTCCCTGAGCTTGCCGCAAAATAAAGAAGAAAAAGGCGGCCAGCAGAATCAACGGGAGAATCGCGAGCAGAATTCCACTCCAATTCTCCCAGAACTTTGGTGCATCGATGGCAACGTCAACACGTGCCAGTTCGTCAGTCGTCACCCCAAGGTTACGCAGGGTCTCTACCAGACCCGTTTCAAGTTCCTTGCGCGACTGTAACGGCTCCCCCGTACGTTTACGGACAGTGACTTTGTCATCTTTAACCGCTAGCTGCTCAACTTCGTTGCTCCGTACCATCTGGGCAACTTCAGCAATGGAGACAGTTTGTATCTGCTGGTTGCTTCGACGGACGAGTGAGGTATATAGAAACGCCCCAAGCGCAATCACCAGCAAGAAATAGACAATACCACTCCGTAAATTGATTGAATTCATCTGGATTCCTGTTTTTATCGTTCAGACCACTTGGCACTCTTTGACAACGGGCTTGGCAGCAACGAGTCCGCCGCCTGTTGACGATATGGCCTGACGCCCATACATCTAGCTACCGAATGAAGGATCTCACCTACTTTTAGTGTATCACACAGGTGATGGAACGTCAATAATAACAAAAATTTTTGCGTACCGGTCTCGCACAGAAATCTTGTACAGAAATGATTGGCAACGCAGACAGTTTTATCAACAGTTTCATCGACAGTCCATTGAGATCCCGTAATCCAAGTCCGCCCCTCATCAATTAGCCCGTCATCAATCGGATCGAGATAGGCCATCTCAAACCAACTCAGCGCACGTAAATCCATCTCGACCCAAAGTTGATCAAGTGTAGGCGATCTTGCCAGTTGATACCGTAGGGGTCATTACCAGCTGTAGAGTTGGGCCGTAGGCACGTTGTGACGATTCGGCTGGTGACTGTTACAACTGTTGTGATCGCCTACATGACTAGCGTTGCAAGTGCTCGCGCTGACGCAAAACCTCATAGAGCACCACAGCTGTCGCGGCGGAGAGATTTAGACTATCAACGACACCATGCATGGGAATGGTAACGACTGCGTCGGCGCGTTGCAGCCAGGCGCTGCTAAGCCCGTGGGCTTCACTGCCCATGGCCACCGCCAACGGCACCGTACAATCGTAGGCGGTATAGGCAACTGTCGCTGCTGGATCAGCCGCAAGTAGTTGAATATGGTGGGCAGCGAGCCAAGCAAACAATGCTTCGGATGTGGCCTCGACGATCGGCAAGGTAAAGAGCGCCCCCAAACTTGCACGCACAACGTTGGGATTGTGCAGATCCGTGGCACCGGCGCAGACAATGACTGCATCGACACCAACGGCATCGGCTGTACGCAAAATAGCCCCCAGATTGCCTGGTTTTTCCACCCCTTCGATAATGACGACCAGCGGCGGTTCACGCAGGGT
Organism: Caldilineaceae bacterium; assembly: GCA_965228585.1. Taxonomy (GTDB): domain Bacteria; phylum Chloroflexota; class Anaerolineae; order Caldilineales; family Caldilineaceae; genus JAHBVH01. The sequence goes on along the minus strand of CBDDHX010000009.1, from coordinate 149,140 downwards.
GAGTTGTTCCAGTGCACGATTTACATAGGGGATCACGAGCAACAGACCGCCACTGGCACGATAGGCAATTTTGGCAAAGACAGCGCTGGTCACTTCAAAGAAATCGGGCGCGGCAACGCCTTTTGCACCGGCTGCCAGTGCAGTTACTTGGTGCAGAGCGCGTTCCGTCTCTGGCTCCAACAGCTCTGGGCAGACGTAGACCTCTTGCGGCCAGATGTTGGCTGCCAGCAGACGAGTGATTTCACGCCCACCTTCCACCAAGGTTGCCTGTCGTTGATCTCGCTCACGTCGCTTGGACAACTTAACTAGACTCTTAACCCGGCTATTTTGCAAGCTGGAAATTTTCAACAATGGTCATGCTCCTCAGCTCGGTTGCTGCTGTCCACAGCCAGCGCAGCAGCAGGATCCGCCAAATTCGTCGAGTTTGGCATTTTGGGATCGCCGTAATGTCGACATAATATAGTGGCACAACACAGTGACACAACACAGTGACGCAACATATTGGCGCGTATATTGATTATAGCGCTTTATATATCGTCTTATATTATCGTCTACCCACGTCGATTACAAACTGTTCGAGCCGTCAGCAGAGGCTGGTTGTAAGTGCCCCGGCCACCGAGTCGTACCTCTGTTCACGGTATTTGAACAGCTGGTCAAGCGCCAGGGGACTGCTCCCGCTGTAGCACAGTGAGGAATGGGATTAGCCATGCAAACAGAACGGCTTTACTTTGCAGATTCTTATCAACAGAGCAGCAGTGCGACGATCATTGCCGTCGAACAGATCGACGACAGTGCCGCGGTGGTATTGGATCGCACCTGCTTTTATCCCACATCGGGTGGGCAAGCGCACGATGTGGGGACCATTGGTAACTTTGCAGTTACCGATGTTCAGGTTGATGAGAATGGCGTGATTCATCATCTCATCGCCGTCCCACCTACCGAACGCACGACGTTGCCAGCCTTGGTTGGCCACACAGTCGAGATGGCAATAACTTGGCCACGCCGCTATGATCACATGCAGCAACATTCTGGGCAACACCTGCTCTCCCAGGTATTCTACCAGCAGTTCGGCTTTGAAACCGTTGCCGTGCATATTGGTTCCACCGAATCCACGCTGGATCTGGCGACATCAGAATTGACGCCAACGCAGGTGGCAATCGCAGAAACTGTGGCCAATGAGCTGATCTACCAGACCCTGCCCATCCACGCCTACACAGTTGCGCAAGCAGATCTGGCTGCACTGCCGCTGCGCAAAGCACCCCAGGTCCACGGCACAATTCGGATCGTTGAGATCGACCAGTTCGATTATTCAGCCTGTGGCGGAACCCACTGCCGGACCACCGGTGAGCTCGGTCCGCTGAAGATCATCAAACGTGAACGCCAGCGTTCAAAGATACGGGTGACATTTCTGTGCGGCCACCGGGCCTTACGGGATTATCAGACCAAGCACGATCAACTGAGCGAAGCAGCGCGCCTCTTTAGCAATCAGCCGGACGCGGTGCCAGGATTGATCGAGCGCAGCCTGAATGAAGCGAAAGCCGCTGAGCGTACTATTGCGACACTGCAACAACAGATCCTGCAATATGAATCCGCCACACTGCTTCAACAGGCAACCCGCCACGGCAACATCCTGCTGCTAGAGGCGACTCTAAATGATCGAGAGATCAACAGAGCCAAAGAGCTAACCTTACTCGTGCAACAGCAGCCAGATATAGTTGCGCTTTTGGCGCTTGTCAAAGCGGACAAAGCGACCTTCTATTTTGGTTGTGCGGCGAATCAGACGGACTTGCACATGGGGCAGTTACTGCGCGCAACATTGGCACCGTTTGGTGGCCGGGGCGGAGGCAGAGCTGATTTTGCCCAAGGTGGTGGGGTGGGCGCGGAGCAAGCTCAACAGGTTCTACAAGCTGCTCGCCAGGCGCTGCTGGCAGAGGACGGTGGGAAGGCGAAAGAGTAGGACTACCAAAGCCGCTGGCTGGCAACAATCATGACGATTAAAGTCAACCCCAACCGCTGTTCAAAGGTCAGCATCTGATACTTGACCCAGCGCAGCAGTACGTAACGGTGGACCTGCTCTTCACTGAGCCGATCAATCCACAACCAGCAAAAGACCATAGCGCCCAAGGCAAGGGCAAAGAGGAATGAGTAGAGCAACCAGTTGTCAGATAGAATGCCGACGGGAGCGGGAAACCAGATTCGGTGGGCAATGTACGCAGCCAATGCAACGGTTACAAAATGTAGTAGTTGGTCGATGGTAAAGCAGACGATCTCGTTTCTGAACGAGCAGACGAGCTTGCAAGCATCAATCACAAAATGAGCAGTCGTCAGCGCCAAGATCAGTGGCCAATAGGAGAATGGATCTTGAAACAGCAGAACATTGACGCCCATGTAAACCATTACATGCAGAAAGACACCTCTCAGGCTTCTCTTTTTCAACCGTGCCAGCCCGTTGCTCTGCAAGGGAAAATCCGCAAAAAGATGGGCAAGCAGCAAAGTAAGCAACAAATGCATGGTCTCATATCCTTTTGCATTGTCTCTCATCGTTGTAGCTCAGTGAGCTCAGAATTATTCGCCGGCACTCGCTTTCGCTCAGTATAGCAACTATTTCTCCAGCGGGATGTTGGCAGAACATAGCTCGGGGTTGAATTCAGCTCAAAGCGGATGTAAACATCGGCTGTGAACGCAATGTTCTTCAGAGCATACGTTCGAGCCAAGGATAACATTTTTATAATAAATAGTACGTCAAAAGTGACGGATAACGAGATCTATATTGACGTAAAGTATTAACCTGTGTATGCGAGGCGTAATTCGGCTCGTGTAAGAACCTATCCATAAATTCGGTTGTGCTGCCAGCAACCGGCAGCACCATGATGGTTGATGCAGAGAATTTACGAATAGATAGATAATGAAACCAATCAATCCTGAAAAAGAGCAGATTATTGTTCTGGTCAACAAGATGTTGGATCGCTCTAGCCTGAACATTGAGCAGGTGGTTGCCCGCATGCAGCTCGCTGGTTGCACAGTCAACCGCAACACCTTTGAAAATCGCTTTACCACCAGAGTACACCAGCGGCCCAATATTCCAGAAGGTTGGGTATTGACCCTCATTCAGGCGTTGCGCAACAATCTGGCGGCAACGGAGAAATGCACAGCCGAAGAAGCGCTGGAACTCTGCCAACTCGCGCGGTTACCACTGGAGCAATTTGAACGGGTAAAAGAATATTTTCCGGCGCTCGAATTTGCTCAGGCAATGGAAAAGATGCTCTCACCATCGTACTTCATCCACGCTCACAAATCAGGTACAGCCGATAAGTTGTCCACAGATTCGTCGCAACAATTGTCCCAGCAGCAGCCAGAACACCATGCGGTGCAGCAGATCGAATGGGGCAACGCGCCAGATCCGGCCGTCGCCCATGGACGCAAAGCGGAACTGCGTGAGATGACGGGGTGGCTCAGCCAACCACAATGCCGAGCAGCGGGTATCTTTGGATTGGGGGGTGTGGGCAAAAGCACACTGGCAGCCCAGCTCGTTGTACAGCTAGCCCCCAAGTTTGATTATGTGTACTGGTATTCACTCCAACAGCCTCCGTCACTCCATGCGCTCTTTGGCGATCTCCTTACATTTCTGCTGGGCCCCGAGCAGGCGGCTGTTGCACAAACAATGGACGAACGCCGTTCTCTGCTCTGGCAACGACTTCAGCATGAACATGTGCTCATCATCCTAGATGGCTATGAGCATCTGTTGGAGGCAGGTGATAACACGGGCGTCTATCGGCTCGGCTATGAAGATTATGGCTCGTGGCTTCGGGAATTTACCGAACGTGCTCATGCCAGTCAATTGCTTTTGACGAGCCGTGAAAAACCACTGGAATTTCCCACTCAAGCAGAGGCACAGAAGACCATTTATGCTCTCACGCTGCAGGGGCTTGATCTGCCATCGGTCCAGTTGCTGTTGCAGCCCCGGCGGCTGACGGGCACGGAGGCTGATTGGCAGCAACTGCATACCCACTACACAGGCAACCCGCTTGCCCTGCAACTGGCAGCCGAACCAATCAACAATCTATTTGCTGGTTCGATTGCCGCCTTCCTAGAAAGTGATGTATCACTCTTTCAGAAAATAGAGGATCTACTCAACCAGCAATTCTCCCGGCTCGCACTGTTGGAAAGAGAACTGTTGTATTGGCTTGCCATTGAACGCGAGGCGGTGAGGATTGAGACCTTGCAAGAGGATGTGGGAGAGAGCGTCCCGACTTTGCACTTGCTGGAAGCACTTCACTCGCTGCTGCGCCGCTCCTTCATTGAGCAAGTGGAGAACAAATTTACGGCTCCAAAGCTGGTGCAAACGTACCTGGCAGAGCGACTCATTACACTGGTTGGAGATGAGCTGGAAGCCGGTATTCCACTGTTGTTGACCAGTTTCGCGCTCGTCAAAACTCAGAGCAAAGAGCATATACGCGAGTTGCAACTGCGCAAGGTAGTCCTGCCAATCGTAAAGCGTCTAATGCGATTTTCGCCCCGCCAAGAGGCCAAGGTACAGTTGTTGAGAATGCTTCAACAGCTGCAGCAAGCGCCCTCCTTTCCCGGCAATTACGGTGCCGGAAATCTCTTTAACTTGCTAGTTCAGCTCAATGTCGATCTGCGTGGGCACGATTTCTCGAATCTCGAACTGCGGCACGCGGATCTACGCACGACCACGCTGCAGGATGTTAACTTTGCCAACACCACCTTTCAAGCTTGCCGATTTTGGGAAAGCTTCACAAGCATTGCAACGCTGGCCTACAGCCAAGATGGAGAGTATATCGCAGCCGGTATGACAAATGGTGAACTTCATCTTTGGCTTTTCCAGCAAGAAGAGCTGCGATACCGTCTGCTCGGCCACACCGATATGATTTGGGAGGTCGTCTTTAGTCCCGATGATTCGTTGCTGGCGACCGCGTGCGAGGATCACACCGTGCGCATCTGGCAGGTGAGCAGTGGAGAATGTTTGCAAACGCTAACCGCCCACGGCGACTGGGTCAAGAGTGTCTGTTTCATTGCACAGGGCAGAGAGTTAGCAACCGCGGGCCACGATGCCATCGTGCGGATTTGGGATGTGGGCACGGGCGAATGTCTGCGCCAGTGGCACGCGCACACGGATTGGATCTGGTCTATCAATAGCAGCCCCGACGGGGACCTACTGGCCACGGCCAGCCAAGACCACACGGTAAAACTTTGGGATCCACAGACGGGCCACTGTCGGCACCGTCTCTCCGCACACACAGAGCCAATTCGCACGGCCACATTCTCCCCCACTGGCGAGTGCCTATTGAGCGCTGGATTTGACCACACCCTGCGGGTCTGGGATGTGGAAAGTGGTGAGCAGCAACTTATTTTGCAGGGCCACGAAAATCTTATTTGGTCCGCAGCCTACAGTCCAGATGGGACGCAAATTGTGAGCGGCGGTGATGATCCCCACATCTTTTTGTGGCATGCAGAGAGCGGTGAGTTGTTGCACAAATTACAGGGACATCAGAATCGCCTGTGGGCCTTGGCATTTCATCCCGCTGGCAAGATTATTGCCAGTGGTGGCGATGATCAGCGGCTACGGTTTTGGAGCACGCAGAGTGGGCAATCCTTGCGCCACTTTGCCGGCTACTCCAATCAGATCTGGTCATTGGCAACGCATCCCACTGCGCCTCTGTTGGCGAGTGGCGGAGACGATGGCACGGTGCGGCTGTGGGAACATGGCTCGGGCAGATCCAGTCAGTTTTCATCCAGTCAGTTTTTGCAAGGGCACAGTGAACGGGTGCGTTGTATCGCCTTTGGCACCACGGGAGAGACCATTGCCACCGGTGGTGACGATCAAACCGTGCGGATTTGGGATGTACGGCGCAATCTTTGCCTCCACACGCTCTATGGCCACCAAAATCGCGTCTGGTCCGTCGCCTATCGCCCAGATGGGAAACGCCTAGTTAGTTGCAGCGAAGATCAGACAATCTGTCTTTGGAACGCAGAGAGCGGTCAGCTCATCCGCACCTTCTACACGGAAGGTGGCCGAATCTGGTCCATTGCACACCACCCCATTCAAAATCTACTGGCGAGCAGTGGCGACGGCAAAGAAATTCTGCTTTGGGATCTGGATACAGGGCAGTGTGTGCAGGTGTGGGAGGGGCATCAGGCCCGTGTCTGGCGAGTTACCTTCAATGCAGATGGTTCATTGCTTGCCAGCGGCGGCGCCGATTACATGGTTATCATCTGGAACAGCACCAACGGCTCAATTCAGCACAGATTGACGGGCCATCAAAGCGCGATTTGGACCATTGTCTTTAGCCCCGACGGCAAATGGCTTGCCAGCAGCGGCGATGACCAATACATCTGCATTTGGCATGTTGCATCGGGTCAACTGCACCAGCGACTGCATGGGCACGTGGGCTGCGTGTGGAGCCTCACGTTCTTGACCAGTACCCGGCTGGCAAGTGGTGGCCAGGATGAGACAATCTATCTTTGGGATGTTGAAAGCGGCGAACTGCTCAGTCGCTTGCACAGTGAAAGGCCATACGAGCGCATGAACATCAGCCATGTGCGCGGCCTTTCTGCTGCGCAGAAGTCTTCGCTCGGCACACTTGGTGCTGTTGAGCAATAGCGCACTGCAAAAAAAACCGGAAGCTGCACTGACAGCTCCCGGCATAAGTTGCGAGACAATTCACCAACGATAGAACGCTCACCTAATCGGCAACAGCGCCCCCCATTTCGGGGGCCGGTGGCTCTTGTAGCAAGCTCAAGAATTCCTTGCGCTCCAACACTTCTTTTTCCAGCAACGTCTCGGCCACCTGAATTAAGCGATCCTTTTCCGCCAGCAAAATCGAGCGAGCGCGTTCATAACCGTTGTTCACAATCTTGCGCACTTCCTTGTCAATCTTGCGCGCAACGTCCTCGCTGTACGAGCGCTGCTCCCCAATCTCCATGCCCATGAATGGGTTGCTATCGCCCTGTTGCAACTGCAATGGGCCAATGACATCGCTCATGCCAAAGCGGGTTACCATCGCCTTCGCCACTCGACTAACCCGTTCCAGATCTTCGGCAGCTTTGGTGGTTGGCTCATCAAAGATGATCTCTTCGGCGGCCCGTCCGCCCAATAGCGCCGCGATCATATCTTCGTATTCAGCCCGGCTCTGCAATCGCTTCTCTTCCTCGGGCAGCGACATAACGTTCCCCAGCGATTGGCCACGGCTCACGATCGTCAGCTTGGCCACCTGGTCGGTGTGTGTCAGCGACTCGAGCACAATGGCACGACCCGCTTCATTATAGGCAACCACTTTGCGGTCATCTTCGCTCAGCACGCGGCTGCGGCGGGCGGGTCCAGACATCACACGTTCAATTGATTCGACCAATTCATCCATGCTAATGGAACGGCGGTTGCGCCGGGCCGCGAGGATCGCTGCTTCGTTGATCAAATTTTCCAGGTCTGCCCCGACCATACCAGGTGTTTGAGCAGCGATCACGTCGAGATCCACATCGGGCGCAATGGGTTTGCCCCGAGCGTGGACCTGGAGAATCTCTTCACGCCCACGTCGATCTGGCTTATCGACAATAACTTTACGATCGAAACGGCCCGGACGCAACAGCGCGGGATCAAGAATATCGGGCCGGTTGGTGGCTGCGATAATGACAATGTTGGTATCGGTGTCAAAACCATCCATTTCAACCAGGATCTGGTTGAGGGTCTGTTCACGTTCATCGTTTCCCCCACCCATGCCCGCGCCGCGGTGACGACCAACGGCATCGATTTCGTCGACAAAAATGATACAGGGTGAGTTCTTCTTCGCTTGCTCGAAGAGATCGCGCACACGGCTGGCCCCAACACCCACAAACATTTCGACAAATTCCGAGCCGGAGCTGCTGAAGAAAGGAACGCCTGCTTCACCGGCAACAGCTTTGGCAAGCAATGTCTTGCCCGTGCCCGGCGAGCCCACCATGAGCACACCCTTGGGAATGCGGGCACCAAGCGCCGCGAATTTCTCTGGCTCCTTCAGAAACTCCACCACTTCTTGCAGCTCTTGTTTGGCCTCATCAGAGCCAGCCACGTCTTCAAATGTAATGGTGGGGCGGTCAACATTCTCGACCTTGCGCGCTCGGCTGCGCCCAAATTGCATGGCACGATTCTGCCCGCCACCACCGGCCTGGCGCATGATAAAGATGAAGAAGCCAAAGATCAGAACCATGGGCAAGATCATGATTAGCCAGTTCAAGATGATGGCCGTGTTGGGCGCGCTTTCGACTTCGATGGGCAGTTCGCGGAGTGTGGCTTCGGCAACACCAAGCGCCTTCAACGTCTCCAACAGGCTTTCAGAGCCCTCTTTGCGCGTGCGCAGGGGCGTCTCGCTGTTTTTCAACTCCACCGTAACCACTTCGCCCTGCACAACCAATTTTTCGACACTGTCTGCCGTAATGAGCCGGGCAACTTCATTGAGCCCAATGGCATCGGCATTGTCGTTGGATCCACTGAAAAAATAACGCGATCCAAAGAGAATGAGGATCGCGAGGATAATCCAGAACCAGCCGCGGCCAAATAGGTTGCCACTGGGGCCTTTGGGCTCCTGGCCATTCTGATTATTACTATTGTTGTTATTGCCGTTGTTGTTGCTACTGTTATTGTTGTTGTTTGGAGATGGAGATGACTTTTTATCTGATGCCATAAATGTTTATCGCTTTTGAACCTTATTCTTTACCCAAAAGAGGTACGCAACCGGCGAGAACGAACGTTGTGCGTGGCGACTGATCCGTTGGTCCTGATCCGTTGCTCCTATCCGCTGATCCTTCATTGGTTATTCGTTCTCGGTGCGTGAGTCTTACCCCATAGCCATGAAGCTGCCACAGCACGCTTACCCACCGCGAACAGTGAATCTTTGTTTGCGCGAGCACAACGGAGAATGCGTATCATCATACCGGGTGTTCCCCAGCTCTACCGTAAGCCTTCATGCGATGCCGCGAATCTCGCCCAAATCGACCGTGGCCAAGCAGCATTGCTCCCAACCTTGGTCCGTCGCGACAACTCGTCGCGGCCAATGGTTGAGCCTTGTACAGTTGATCAAGGCTCAACCACCGAAGACTCTCTGTTATAGCTCGTCCAGTTTTTCACGAATCGACGTTCCGACCCGCGTGGTTTCGATCTTGTGCACGGGCAATGCATCGCGCGTCTGACGGGTTGGGCAGGAAGCTTCATAAGGCTTATCACTCAGACAGATCAATAGGCAACCGCGCGCCGAAAGCCATTCGGAAAGCTCGCAAATCTCCTGGGTCAGCGTAATCTCATCTTCCAGCAGTTCGTCGATCTCGGCACTTTTGGCCAGCTTGCCCATGCGTGCGATCGTACTGGCAAACTCCTCGCGGCGGAACTGTTTAAATGGCGTGGGATCCCCAACCCGCTGGCTGGCCACAACTGCTTCGTGCACCTGGCGAAACCCTTCGCCCATACGTCCGGAAGCAGCCATCATGCGGCTATCAACCCAGCGCAGAAATTGCGGGAAATCATGTAGACTACCGTTTTCAAACTCTTTCAACAGATCGGTGTAGCTGATGAGGCCCGTGTTGAGCACCAGACAAATGTAGGCGAGATAGTCCTGGTTATCCGCGGTTAGCGAATGGTAGCGTGCCCGGTTCAGCTCGGCATATTGCTTTTCAAAGGCAGCGCGGTCAAAGTTTTTGCCCAAGACAGAATCCATCGTCTGATAGATGCCTTCCAAGCGGGCCTTATCGATTACGTGGTCGTTACGCCCCTTTGCGCCGAGCGCGGTTTTGTCGATATCAACGATAACGACCGTGCGCCGATCGAGCTGCAAGCCATGTTCCATGCCCCATGCCACCCAATCACCCAGAACAGACCACCGGTTGGCGTTGTACAGCATATCATCGCTATTGATCTCTGCCGAAGGCTCTTGCTCCGGTCGATCAGCCCCGATAAAACAGGCACCACTCCACCCGCTCAACTCTACCAAATGCAGATAGGCCTGGCCATCATTCAACAGCGTATCGCCAATGAACAATAGCTCGGAAAGCTCCGTCGATTCGCCGCGCAACTTTTGGGCTTCTTCCGAAAACCACAACGCCGCTTTGGCGTAATCCTGTTCATATTTGCGCGGAATGCTATCGCTACTCAATCCCATCTTGTAGCCAGCAGATTTCAATCCCTTCAACCGCCGATCGAGCGGCTCCAAATTCCGATAGATGACAAGATCGGCAAAGTAATCTGCCAATTTCGCCCGACCAAAGCTCCTTAGCTCGATTGTGGGCTCCGTATTCAATACGGTGGCTGTGGTCGATAGACTCATGCTCGTTTCTCCTTAAAACTACCCTCTGTGCAAGTCCCGCCAGCTAGAAAAAGCAACGGAGAAGAAGCACTCCCCGTGAAATTGCCTCTTGGCAGAATTAGCTCACTATTTGCCCATTGTACTACACAGATGACAACCTGTCACACGGCCAGATATATGAATGACAATTATCACCTTTTTTTAACATTGTACACTTTTTCACACTGTCACGGTCTCACACTGTGCACTTTTTCACACTGTGCACGGTCTCACACTGTGCACGGTCTCACACTGTGCACTTTTTCACACTGTGCACGGTCTCACGTCATGCGATCATCTATTCTCACCGATGCTGCACACGGCATGGCACGACTTACATGCAACAGTTGGATTGACAGTTGGATTGACGTTGGGGTTTCCGTTGGGATTGAATATCAGCATCAAAGATGTCTCGCGCCGGCTCTGTCCATCACATTACTCATCAAAACACAACATGTCCCGGTAAAAAACGTAGATCACGGCGCGAGGGCAGACGTCAAGGCTAAACAGAACGTCAAGGCTAAACAATTCGGTAGCGGCGCTTCTATGCCGGCTGCAGCGCTTGTACGGCCGCGGCGCGTTCTGCGCCCAAATAGCCCTTGGCCACCAGCAGTTCGGCATTCAAAATACTACCACCGGCGGCACCGCGAATGGTGTTGTGTCCCAGGGCGAGAAATTTATAATCAAAGATCGGGTCGGAGCGCAAACGACCGACCACCGTTGCCATGCCCGGCACGGAACCCGCCAACCGATCAAGCCGTGGCTGGGGCCGGTCCTGCCGCTCATCGTACAGAATGGCTGGATTTGGCGCGCTGGGCAATCCCAGCTGTTGGGGCAGTGGGTGATAGGTTTGCCACGCTTCCAGAATGTCACCGGCACTGGGCTTGTTGGTAAAATCGACACTCATCGCCTCTAGGTGCCCATTGCGAACGGGCACTCGATTGCAGTGGGCACTCACGACAATGTCGGCATACTGCACGGTGCCGTCAACCAAGGTGCCCAGCAACTTCTGCGGCTCCTTTTCTTCCATCTTCTCTTCTTCGCCACCAATGTGGGGCACAATGTTGTCGATCATGTCCATGCTGCTGACGCCGGGATAACCAGCCCCGCTAATTGCCTGCATGGTGACAACAAAAACGCGCTCGATTCCAAAGGCAACATGCAATGGATGGAGCGCGCTCGTTAGGTGCGTTGTGCTGCAATTGGGATTGCAGATGATAAAACCAGGCCATCCCCGCTCTGCCTGCTGCCGCTCAATCAACCCCATGTGTTCCGGATTTACCTCGGGAATTAATAGCGGGACGTCCGCTTCGTAGCGGTGATTGCGGGAATTGCTACAGACGACGTAGCCCGCGGCGGCAAAGGCCTGTTCGATGGGGCCAGCCACGCTGTTGGGCAGGCCACCAAAGACGATCTCACAATCGATTGTTGGCTCACAGGGCTGCAATATCACATCGCGCAGATGCGCAGGCATATCGCCCCGCAAATTCCAATTGCAGGCATCGGCGTACCGCTTGCCCGTGCTGCGCTCCGATGCACAGAGCGCGGTGATCTCGAACCATGGATGGCCCTGCAACATTGAAACAAAACGCTGGCCCACCGCGCCCGTGGCCCCCAAAATTCCTACTTTGACTTTGTTTTGCATAGCTTTTCTACTCCACTCCCACCCCAGACGGCTCGTCTATTTTGCCGTCGCTACTTTGAGCCGATCCCGAAATTCGGTTCTGGTTCTGGTCACACCGCTGGCTGATCAGAACCACGCAGAGAATAGCGGGATCAATTATTTGGATCGACTAATTATTTGTGTAGACCAATTCCACAATATCGCTGAGCACGCCCGCGGCTGTTACATCTGCGCCAGCTCCGGCCCCTTGGATCACCAACGGGTTGGGCGAGTACCACTGCGTCTGGAATTCGACTAAATTATCTGTACCGGCCAAGCGCCCCAGTGGGCTATCACTGGCCACCACCACCGGGCCAACCACACATTTTTGCTCGGCAACCGTGGCCGCGTAGCGCAGCACGTTGCCCGCTGCCTTGGCCTGCTCCACCTGCTGTTGAAAATCGGCATCAAGTTGGGGCAGTGCCTCCATGAAATCGGCAACCGAAAGATCGGCCATTGCCGCAGGGTAGAGCCCCGTCACCGTCACATCGTCCATCTCTAGCCGCCAGCCCATGCCACGCGCCAGGATTAACGCCTTGCGTGCCACATCGATCCCCCCGAGATCATCCCGGGGATCTGGTTCAGTATATCCGAGCTTGTGTGCTTCGCGCACGATTGCGCTGAAGCTCTGGCCCGTTTGCAGCCCCGTCATTACATAGCCGAGTGTGCCCGAAAAGGTACCGGTGATCTGTTGCACCGTGTCGCCACTCGCTTCGAGCCGGTTGAGCGTGGCGATGACGGGCAGCCCCGCGCCCACCGTGGTTTCCCAACGGCTCTGGCCCAGATGACGCACCGGCGGCTGCATGGTGCCATCGGCATCGCGAGTGGCACCGGCGCTGGTGAGCCGGTTGTACACCTCCTGATCGACAGTTAACGGTTTTTTGTTGGCAAGGACAATTGAGTAGCCCCGATCCAGGGCCGCGATCAGTGCAGGCACAGTCTCATCACTGGCGGTGCAATCGACGACAATGGCCCCATTGCAACCGGCAATGTCCACGATGGCGGTTAAGTTATTTTGCTTGCCACCCAGTTCGTGCTCGGCCAGACGGCTACCGTCCGCCTTGAAAGCTAGCAGCTGCTGCAATTGTTCATCGCTCAGGCCATGTGCATCCAACACTGCGCCGTTGCTATCACAGAGCGCAACGTGTTGCAACTGCAGCCCATAGCTTTCGGCGTGCAACTGTCGGTTCGCCAAAATTTGGCGGATCAGCGCAGCCCCAACACCGCCAACACCGAATTGAATTATTGGAATGGTTCGCATACATTATCTTCCCGTTGTTTTGTGGCTCTTTGGCTGTCTGTCTGTAAATTCTCTGCGTCGACATCGTCCGCATGAGATGGTGTCGGCATCACAACCGAATTTATGGGTAGGTTCCAATCGAGAAATCATTGTAACGTTGCACAATGGTGGACGTGTGCATTAGAAAATGGTCACTCCGCAAGGTGCGAGATCTATTTGTCTTCTCTATAAGTTGCACTGCTCAAGATGTGCCACTACGTTTGCAATATTTGATTCGAATGGCTGCACCTTGCTCTGTGCGCGTTGGCAGGTGTCTCGCCAATTAAAATTGTACAGCAACAAGACACGTGGACACTGCTTTGCCACATGAGTTGACCATCACTTTGATGCCGCATTGCCAGTGTACCGGCACGTGCCATCTTGTCTGAGTTTGTCTCTCAGTTGATGATTTGCGCTAGTATAACACAATCAAGAGGGCGAAATAAATATGCGAGCCATCCGCATGCATCCAAGGCCGATTCAGGACTTTTCTGCTAGCCACGAAAGCTGACAAATAACGCTGACAGACAGAGAAGATCACAATCACCACGCAGCTATTCACAGAGATAAAAAAAACAGGTGTCAACCGCTGGGGCTAACACCTGTTTTTACGCATGATTTATGCACCGAGAATTGCTTGCCGGTGGCGAGCAGACCACACTACTGTTCACTCTTCTCGAGGAGTTGCGTGAGTCCAAATACAGTTACATTGCCAATACATTACCAAGTCATGCTGCTGGTTCGCACGCAAGCGCTCGGCTGGCAGTAACAGGGCTTACTCGACTTCGGCCATCAATTCTTCCTGAATTTCGTTGGCGGTTTCCGTCAGGCCAGCCAGCGTGCTTTCAATTTCAGCCCCCTGCATGATCTCGTTGAACGCTTGGGAAGCAGCATCGCGCACAGCCTGATAGGAGATCAGTTGCGGTTCGTAGGCCCCATAGTCCAACAGGGCAAGCGCCTCACCCCAGACCGGGTTTTCGTTTACATAGTCACCCAGGAACTCTTCCGTGCCCGCGCGGGTGGGGAAGTAGTTGCTGGCTTCCACCCACTGCGCCTGAATCTCAGGGGTGGTGAACCACTTGACGAAGATCCACGCGGCCAGTTCTTTCTCTGGTGTCGTGTCGGTGATCATTACATCGGCACCATAGATGTTCTGCACCGGTTCTGCGGTGGTATGGGGAATGGCGGTAATACCCAGCTCGTCCGCTTCGTTGCCACTCTCTTCGGAAACAGTCTCCAGATCACTCAGATAGAAGGGAATACCCGAGCTGGAGCCTTGGGCAAAGAGGGTGCGGCGAGCCGCCAGTTCTGGATTCGGGTAGCCTTCGGTAAAGAAGAAGGCGCAGCCCTCGTCGTAGATCTCTTTCAGGAAGGTCATGGCTTCAACCGTAGCTGGATTGCTGTAATCATAGCCACTGCCATCTTCCGTCAGCACGTTGCCACCAAAGGCAAAGGTCCAGGCCGCAACAGCCGAGGCATCATCACGCAGGATGTAGCCACCAGTGCCGTCACCGTTTGCTGCGGCACCAGCACAGGCCATCTCTTTGAACTCTTCGGGCGTGGTCGGTGGGGCATCATAGCCCAATTCACTCAACCAGGTCTTGTTGTAGTAGAGCACTTCCATTGAACGGTTGGGTGGGAACCCCAGGCGCTGGCCATCAAAGGCCGGGTGCACCCCTTGCTCGAAGAAGCTGGCATAGAAATCACTCTTCTCCTCTTCGGTCAGTCCCCAGGTCGGATCGTTGATCAGTGTGTCCAGATCAACCAGTGTATTGTTCAACTGGTAGAAGGCCTGGTCATTCTGATAGCCAACCAGGAGGGCGGCGGGCTGTTCACCGGCCGCGCTGCTGGCATTCACCTTGTCGCGGATATCGCCGTAGCCACCCTGGCTTTGAGCATCAACCGTGATCCCATATTCATTGGTACTGTTGAACTCTTCCACAATGGCCTGCAACTTTTCTTCGCGCTCACCGCTGTGCTGGTGCCACCAAATAACCGTCTCTCCAGTTGGATCGACATCGGTGTAGCCATCGGCGGCGACGCCCTCTTCGTCACTCTCCTCAGTCGCACTCTCTTCGCTAGATGTATCGGCAGCATCGGCCGGGGCGTCTGCGCTGCCGCTGTCAGCCGGGGCAGCAGCGGGGCAGGCGACGAGCAACAGCATGGCGACTACCAACAATACAGGCAGCCAAAGTCGCTTGTGTAACATAAATGTCTCCTTACAATCGTGCATGTTTGTAACGGTGGTTAGACAGAATCGGTAAGTTTATTGATCAACACAGGGTAGTTTGCCACTGTGGTTGGTCACACGAAATAGGTGGGCAATGGTGTGCGTGGGCAAAGATGCACAAATTTGCGTTCTTGGCGAGCAATCCATGCAAACGTTGCCCAATGGTGGAATCAGCCTTCTCTACTGCTGGAGGTGCGCATGAAAGAATGGACACTCCACAAGGTGTAAGGTGCAAGCTCTATTTGTTTTCTCGATTAGCCCTTCAATCCAGAGGTCGCGATGCCTTCGATGAACGTGCGTTGGGTAAAGAAATAGATGAGCAAAATGGGAGCCATGGTGATCATGGAACCAGCCATTTGCAGGTGAAAGAATGAACCGGCTTCGTCCAGAAACGCAAGCAAGCCATACGAAATTGGTCGCCAGTCCGGGGTTGTGGTCACCAGGATCGGCCAAGCCAGCGAATTCCACGAACCAATAAAGCTAAAGAGCGCCAGCGTCATGATCGGGGCCACCGAAAGCGGTACAATAACCTGCATCAGATAGCGCAAGTGGCCCGCGCCATCGATCTGCGCTGAGTCCCACAGTTCGTTGGGCACCTGTTGAAAGAACTGACGCAGCAAGAAAATGCCAAATGCACTGGCCATGAAGGGGATCGTCAACGCGGGCCAACTGTTGATCCAGGGCACCGGCCCCACCCGCCCCAACCAAGAGACGGTAATAAAGTTGGGCACCCAGGTGACGGCCTCGGGCAACATGAGCGTGGAAAGCAGCAGTGCAAAGAGAAAACCCTTGCCGGGAAACTCCATGCGGGCGAAGGCGTAGGCCGCCAATGTGCAAAAGACCAGTTCCCCTGCCAGCGTAATGAGGGTGATGCGCACGCTGTTCATGAAATAGAGCGAGAATTTGGCCTGATCCCACGCTTCCCAGTAGTTCTCCCAGTGTAGTGTCGTGGGCAGGAATTGACCGCTGGTCGCTTCCGTCAGGTTCATCAGCGAGACGTTGACGGTGTAGACAAAGGGTACCAACGCGACAATCGCGCCAATGATCAGCGTTAGATAGATCAAGAACTTGCCCGAGTTCACGCCCCAGCCAGGTTGGTTGCTGCTCACCCTCTTCTGCGTCGACGTTGAAGTCACGGGGCCAGCGGAGGTAGAAGGTAGACTAGCCATAAAAGACTCGCTTGCTCGCGATGCGATTGTTCGCGTAGGTCAGAATGAGAATAATCAGCAACAGCAGAATGGCCAATGCCGATGCATAGCCGTAGCGGGTATCGCGCTTGAAGGCTTCAAAAATGACGATGCTCGCTGTATCGGTGGTGCCCAACGCGGCCGCACTGCGCAGCACATAGAGATGATTGAACGCTTTGAAGGTACCGATGACTGAATAGAGGGTGAGGAAATAGATGGTGGGCGAGAGCAGGGGCAGTGTAATGTTGCGGAACTGTGCCCATCGTCCGCCTCCGTCAATCGAGGCGGCTTCGTACAGCGTACGGGGAATGTTCCCCAGGCCAGCCAGAAAGACAACCGTGTTGAAGCCGATAAAGGTCCAGACCCCGTAAATCATAATAACGACCAAGGCCAAACTTGGACCGGCCGCCCAAATTGGCAGTTGCACAACATCCCCCAACAAGAGTTGAAAGACACCCTTGGGTTCGTTGAGCCAGAGCATGGGATCGCCGCCGAGCGCGGTCACGGTGCTGTTGAAGAGCGCATTGGGTCGGCTGGAAAAAATGATGCGAAAGACGGCAGCAGTACCGACAAAAGGGGCAATGTATGGGACAAAATAGATCATGCGGAAGAGCCCTTTGCCCCGAATATCCTGAAAGAGCAAAACGGCAAGCAGCAGCGAAATGGCCAGTTGGGTGGGTACGGTCCCCACCGAGTACCAGATCGTCGCCATCAGCCCGATCCACCAATCTTTGTCGCCTTCGGCAATGATGCGGGGCAGTTCACCGATCAAGACCCATCCGCCGATCATCAGCGTGGGCACGGCTGCCAGCCGCAGGAAGAGTCCAATAGTCGAGGGCCGATCATCCGCGCTGTCCCACAGCCACCACGCGATCAGCAACAGCAGAAAGCCAGCGCTGATCGTCACGATCTGCGACCACAGATCAAGTCCTTCTCCATCTTCCAACGCTTCAACATAGGCGAGCTGAACTTCCGTCCACGTCAGCCAGGTGAGGGCAGCAGCCCCAATCAACAGCACCGCAACGCTGACAAAGGAGCCAAGATGAGCACCCATCTGCTCGCGCCAGCGCCGGTTGCGGTCGATCCAGTAGACGATGAGTACGCCCAGAGCCATCAGCCCCGCACCACTCCAAAAAGCTTGTTGAACCGGCCCCTCCAGCCAACTTTCAAACATGAGCCGTCGAAAGGTGGCGTTGTCGGCATTTTGGCCGCGCAGCTGGTTGGGCACATCGAGCAGCAAGGGGAGTAGCCGAAAGAGAAAGAGTGTCCAAGCTGCGATCCCCGCCCCAATCAGAGCGCCGGGCACAATCCAGAGCCAGAGCAGGGGTCCCTTTTCAGCCGTGGCTCTCCCCAGCTTCACCATCAACTGGAGTGCCACAAAGATTGCCGCGGCAGCCAGCCAAAAGGCTAGCACATAGGCCAAGCTATCCATTGCCCGCACATAGTTGCCCAGTCCGTCATAGGTACCAACGATCTTGTTGAGACCACGCAAACTGCTCTGGTAGGCGGCAAACAACAGTGGAAAGAGACCAAAAATTCCGATGATGAGAAAGGCCGGGAAGAGAAAAGCGTAGGCCAGCAAGACCTCGCGCAGACGCCGACCACGACGCCCGGTAAAGAGACTGGCAAGCAAGCCATTCCGCCGTTCCGCGCTGGTAGAATGGGCAGGGGTCGTTACAACTGTACTACTCATGTACCTTGTCCCGTAATGTTTAACGTGCCGTTAAACCCTGGTGCTGGCTGCCATCTTGCCCACAATCGAGCCAGCACAATACGTCAGTGGATGTTACGTAGTGGATGTTACGCCAGTGAATATTATGTCAGTGAATATTACGCAATTGTTATCGGTACTGTTATCGGTATTACTATCAGCAACCAGGTCTCACGCTGTTCGAACCGTTCAAGTCCTGAGGATGTTGACATAGTGGTGAGACCGCCAAATGTAGTATACCCGAGCAGAAGCACTGCGTCAATGATGGTGACTATTTATTCTTGCTAATGGAGCAAGCCAATAGAGCTTGCACGCTGCGGAGTGCGCATTCTCTACTGCGCACCGCCGGCGTTGGAGAACGCTGATTCCTCCATTGTGCAACATGTAAATGATTGCTTGCTAGGCCAGTTACTGGCATGGAGACTACCCAACATCGGCCCTTGCGCAGAAGAACGCCCCCCAATGGGGACGTCCGCTACACAGTTCCTCATACCCGTTGTAATTCTCTGCTGCGACCCCAAAGCTGGCGTCTCGCCCTAAACCTTGTAGAGCACTAATTGCACGGTAACCTGAATTGTTGTGGGTCGCCCAAATAATTCTGCCCCAACGGCCAGGGTACAGAATCAATGTTAACGTCGCGAGATCAACCCGTTAACAGATCGGCAATGTCACGAGGCCAACAGCAGATTCACAGCTTAGCCATCCACCCGTTCGATACGCGCACCCAAGGGGCGTAGTTTGGCATCAATGTGTTCGTACCCCCTATCGATCTGGCGCACGTTGCCAATAGTCGTGACACCATCTGCGGCCAGGGCAGCCAACACCAGCGCCATCCCCGCACGAATGTCGGGGCTGCTCACCTGTTGCCCCATCAGTTTCCGCGGCCCCACCACAACTGCCCGATGGGGATCACAGAGGATGATCTGCGCGCCCATGGCGTTCAACCGATCAACAAAGTAGAGCCGGCTCTCGAACATCTTCTCGTGGATCAGCACGGTTCCCTCGGCCTGGGTGGCCACGACCGCGGCAATACTCATGACATCAGGGGGGAATTGGGGCCAAGGGCCGTCATCGATCTTGGGCACGGCACCACCAAAGTCAGATTTCACGCAGAGCGATTGATTGTCTTCCACCACCAGCACATGGCGCTTGTCAACCGGGGCAGCGGGATCCTCTTCCAAACGCATGCGTACTCCCAGCCGCTGCTCGAAGACCATGCGGATCATGCGCAGGTGCTCGGGAATGACGCCAACAATGCGCAACTCGCCCGGTGTAATTGCACCCAGGCCAACATAGCTGCCGACCTCGACAAAGTCGGGGCTGACGGTAAACTCGGCACCGCGCAGGCTTGACTGTCCCTGAATCGTTAGCGTGTTGGTGCCGATGCCCTCGATTGGGCAGCCCATGGCCACCAACAAGCGGCAGACATCCTGCACGTGTGGCTCGCTGGCCACGTTGCGCAGCACGGTGGTGCCCTGGGCCAACGCGGCGGCCATCACCCCATTTTCCGTGGCGGTAACGGAAGCTTCGTCAAGCAAAATATCCTGGCCCTGCAAACGCCCGTGGGCGCGCAGCTCAAATTTGCCGTTGTTGTGCAACGTGGCCCCCAATGCCTCGAAGACCTGAATGTGCGTGTCGATCCGGCGGCGGCCAATGTCATCGCCACCAGCGGACGCCAACACGCCAAAATGTTGAAAACGCGCCAGGAGCGGCCCCATGGTCGTGAGCGAACCGCGAATCTGGCTAAAGAGTTGCGAGTCGGGCGTGGTGCTCTCCACCTCCGCTGCGCAAAGGGTGACACTTGTTCCGCGGCGGGTGACAGCCACCCCCAATCCCGACAGAATTTCCAGCATCGTCTGCACATCGCCAATGTCCGGCAGGTTGTGCAGGGTAATGGGTTCTTCGGTGAGTAGGCAAGCAGCGAGCAAGGGCAGGGCTGCATTTTTGTTCCCAATCGGCTGGATCGCACCTTCAATGCGCTGGCCGCCTTCAATAACAAATGAGGTCATAAAATTAGTCCCGTGATGAATGCAGAAATGTTCGACGAGCCGCGCACCGACAACAGCTTACCCACAAAAACCATCCAAGGACACGGGGAGCTGTGCTACGGGGAGCTGTGCTGGTAAGTGTTCTGACGAGTTGCGCAAGCTCACGTGATTGCATGATCGATCGCTTGTTCAACTGCGGCTCGATTATCTTTGGATCTATACAACCGGATCTACACAACCAGATCTACACAACCAGACCTATCCAACTAGATCTATACCCTTAGTCGAGAAGAGGTCACGCTGTTGATGAGTGCTACCCACCGGCAAACGCTGCTTGATGTGTAAACCATCTACCCGATGGATTGTAGCGAGGCAAGCCAATTCCGTCAACTGCGTCCCCTTGCCACAGGCCGAACACACGTTCGATTTCAGACCGATTAAAAATTCACTTTTTCTTGTATTTGTGCTATAATTTACGAAAGGATTTTGATGTGCAATTGTTGAGCGTTGGCGAAGCAACGCTACTGGCAGTCACTGTTTACAATCACTGTAGCTGCGGTACCAGAGGCAAGACGAGTGAAACTTTGCTCAGGTACATTACGGCAAACAGGCTGAAAGTACAACAGAGCGAAACGACAACAATTGCGCCTGGCGATGTTGAAACTCATCCGCTTTGGAGGAATATGTGACCGAAATCAACAAGGAAAAGTTCGTTTATGGTGCCGATCAGATCCAGGTCCTCGAGGGGCTGGAAGCTGTCCGTCGGCGACCTGGTATGTACATTGGTGGAACAGATACCAAAGCGCTGCATCACATGGTCATCGAAGTGGTTGACAACTCAATCGATGAAGCGATGCAGGGCCGCTGTGACCGAATTTGGGTGACGATCCACAAGGATGAGAGCATTTCGGTGGAAGATAACGGCGCCGGGATTCCGGTGGACGTGCATAAACAGACGGGGTTGCCAGCGGTCACGCTTGTAATGACCAAGCTGCACGCCGGTGGCAAGTTTGGCGGTGGCGGCTACAAAGTGTCCGGTGGTCTACACGGTGTGGGTGTCAGCGCGGTCAATGCGCTCAGCACCTGGATGGAGACCAAGGTCAAACGAGATGGCAAGCTCTACTGCCAACGCTTTGAACGAGGCGTGCCGGTGACAGATGTTGAGGTTGTCGGCAAGACCCCAAAGAGTAACACCGGCACCATTCAGACCTTCCTGCGTGATGACACCATCTTCCAAGAGACGAGCTATCAGTGGGAGACGCTGGTGACCCGCTTCCGTGAAATGGCGTTCCTCACCCGTGGCATTACGATTACGCTGGTGGATGAACGGCCCGAACTACCGCGCGAAATGAGCTTTTACTTCGAAGGCGGCGTCAAATCATTTGTAAAATACCTCAATCGCAATCGCGCGGCGCTGCACGAACCCATCTATGTGGATATGGATGTGGATTCAACGCATGTCGAGGCGGCGATTCAGTACACCGATGCCTTTTCCGATTCGCTCTTTGCCTTTGCCAACACCATTATCACCCCTGACGGTGGTACACACCTGACTGGCCTGCGCGCGGCAACGACGCGGCTGATCAACGACTATGCGCGCAAACAGGGTTTTCTAAAAGAGAACGAAGATAACTTCACTGGCGACGACACCCGCCAAGGCATGACCGCGGTCGTCAGCGTCAAGGTACTGGAACCGCAGTTTGAAGGACAGAACAAGCTGAAGCTGCTCAACAACGAGGTACGCTATCACGTGGAAACGGCTTTGGCCGAGGCCATGAGTACGTGGCTGGAAGAGAACCCGCGTGATGCACGCCAGATCATCGAGAAGTGTCGCATGGCCTATCGGGCTCGCGAGGCGGCCAAGAAAGCACGCGATCTCGTGATTCGCAAGAGCGCGCTGGAAAGCCTGACCCTGCCCGGCAAATTGGCCGACTGTTCGAGCCGCAACCCCGCAGAGTGTGAGATCTACATCGTTGAGGGCGACAGCGCTGGTGGGACGGCGAAACAAGGCCGTGACCGCCGCTTCCAGGCAATCCTGCCCCTGCGTGGCAAGATCCTCAACATTGAGAAGACGAGCCTCGACAAGGCGCTGGCCAACAAAGAGATCCAGGCACTGATCACGGCGTTGGGCACCAACATTGGCGAGAACTTTAGCCTCGATGGGTTGCGCTACCATCGCATTGTGCTCATGACCGATGCCGACGTTGATGGGGCGCACATTCGCACGCTCCTGCTCACGTTCTTCTTCCGCTACATGGAAGAGCTGGTCTCCGGGGGTCATCTCTACATTGCGCAACCGCCCCTCTATCGGGTGGGGATCACGCGTCAGGAGAATGGGCGCAACCGCCGCTCCAGCGAATATGTCTATGATGACAGTTCCCTCAACAAGCTGCGCCAAGAATTGGGCGATGAAAATGTGCGCATTGAACAGCGCTACAAAGGGCTGGGCGAAATGAACAACGAGCAGCTATGGGAAACGACCATGAATCCCGAGAATCGCACGGTGCTCCAGGTGAGCATCGACGATGCTGCCGAAGCCGACCGCACTTTTGATATGCTCATGGGCAGCGAAGTTGCACCCCGCCGTCGCTTCATCCAGACCCACGCCAACCAGGCCCGGCTGGATATTTAAGTCTGACGGTACGATAGATTAGCCGATAAACAGTACTGGGCGGGCATCGTTTGATGCCCGCCTTTGTATTTAAAGTGGGCTCTGTTTGAAAACAGTGGTTCCGGCAAGAGGGGAAACCTACCGTTTTCAAGCCAACCGCACCCGAAAGTGGGCTCTGTTTGAAAACAGTGGTTCCGGCAAGAGGGGAAACCTACTGTTTTCAAGCCAACCGCACTGTAGGTATTTGTGTTAGAATATGCAACACAATACATTGCAACCTTGGTTATTGTAATTGGTGATCCGCTCTAGCGTGGGAAGTCACTGTCACGCCATCCAGTCGGCTCTTGACTGCCCACGGGAGACAGAGAGCAATCCAAGGAGATCTAAAAACATCTGTCGAAGTTAATCCCCTTCTGGAAGACAACAGCGATTGTGAGTGAACAGGGGCAACAGCATGAGTGAGTATCAATACTACGAATTTCGCACGATTAATCGTCAGCTCACTAAAACGGAACAAGCAGTTGTCAACAAGCTATCGAGCCATGGCCACACGACGGCAACCAGCTTTACCGTAGATTACAGTTGGGGTAACTTTAAACATCGGCCCGACGACGTGTTGGCCGAGCACTTTGATGCTTTTTTCTACATTGCCAATTGGGGTTCGGTCGAACTCAAATTCTGTTTTCCCAAAGAGGTAATAGACCTCTACGCACTGGCACCCTATTGCATTGACGATGAAGAGTTTGTCATAGATACCAAAGTCATCAATGACCGCGTGATCCTGAGCTTCGGCATGCACTCGGAAGAGGGTTGGGGTTGGGTTGAAGGGGAAGGAGAACTCAGCGGTTTGCTGGAACTCTATTCCCAGATCCTGCAAGGGGATTATCGTGTTTTGTACCTGGCTTGGTTGGCAGGAGCCGAACGTCTCTACGAATACAGTGATACTTCGACTGAAGATACGTTGGAGCCACCGGTGCCTCCCAAGCTAGACCAACTATCGCCCTCGCTCACGGCATTTGTCGAGCTTTTTGGCCCCAGTCAGGATCTGATTGCAGCCGCCGCGGCAGGCAATACAGCTCAACAAGCAGATGCAGAGCCCACTTTAGATGTACAATCAGCGCTAGAAAATCTTTCCAAAGCAGAATGTGTGGACTTACTGCAGCGTCTCTTGGCGGGCGAAACGCATTTGGATGTGAAACTAAAGCAACGATTGGGAATGTTGCCAAACATCAATAAGCATGAGCCAACTGGCACCCGTACAATTGGCGAATTGGTGGCAGGACAAAATGCAATTCGGGCAGGGCAAATCGCGGCAGCAGAAGCTGAGCAAGCGGCTCGACATCGGGCCGAAATGGCTGCGTTGGCCGCACGCGGTGACGAGCCGTGGCAGGAAGTGGAAGCGCTGATTGCCGAGAAGCAAACCGCCGCCTATCGCGCTGCCGCCAAGCTCGTGCACAAGCTAGGCGATCTGGCAAACGACCAAGGCAAAGCAGAGCAGTTCCAGGAACGGGTGGAATTTATCCGCCGGCAATATAGCCGCCGGCGGGCGTTGATGCGGGAGTTGCGCCATCTGTAACGGAGAGTATCTCTCCTGAAATTCTCTGCGCCAACATGGTTGGCTGGAGGTGGTTTGGGCACCGCAACCGAACGTTAGGTTCGGCTCTTGTTCTTTGCAGCCTGATAATCGCTGTAGTTCCCCACATAGTCACTCAATGCACCCTCGTCCAGTTCCACGATCCGATCGACCGCGCGGTCAAGAAAATAGCGATCGTGCGAAATGACCAGCAGCGTCCCTTCAAACTCAGCCAGGGCATCTTCGAGCACCTCGGCAGAGGCAATGTCAAGGTTGTTGGTTGGCTCGTCGAGCAGCAGACAGTTGGCATTAGAAAGGGTCAGCAGTGCCATCTGCAAACGGCTGCGCTCGCCGCCAGAGAGCGCAGAGACGGGCCCCCGCGCCTGCTCATAGCTAAAGAGAAACTTGCCGAGAAAGCTAACCGCGGTGCTTTCGGTATAGTGAACGGTATTGCGAACCGTTTCGATCAACGTTTGATCGTAGGCCAGACGTTCATGTTCCTGGGCATAATAGCCGAGCTGCACGCTGGGACCAATGGCAATGGTGCCGCCGGTTGGCTCCTCTTGCTCCAGCAACAAGCGGAAGAGTACTGATTTCCCCGCGCCATTGGGACCGACCAACCCCACTCGCTCGCCGTGCCAGAGCAGTAGGTTGAGGCCCGCCAACACCAGGTTTTCTTCCCGCACCAGCTCACCATTCTGATGTTGGGCCGGGAAGAGCTTGTCGAGATCTGAAATCTCCACCACCTTGTTGCTGCCCCGCCAGCCAGAGAGCGCCAGATCCATGCGTCGTTGCTCCAGGATCGGCTTCTCGATGCGCTCGATCTTCTCCAGCCGCCCAAGGATCGCCTTGCCTCGCTTGATCAGCTTCTCGTTGTCATAGGTGCGCCCCCAGATCAGCAAGCGCTTGGCAGCCTGTTCCAGCCGTGTGATCTCTTTGTTCTGCGCCTTGAAGAGCTGTTGTTGGCGCAACAGCCCCGCCTGCTTCTCAAAGGCATATTCCGAGTAGTCACCCTTGGTAATTGTCAGACGCCCCGCCTCCAACTCGGCGATCTCATCGACCACCAGATCGAGTAGATAGCGATCGTGCGAGATGATGACCACACCGCCATCATAGCCACGGATCAACTTTTCTAGCATCTCTTTTCCCTGCAAATCGAGATGGTTGTCCGGCTCGTCCAGCAGCAGAATCTTGGGCTGTGTGATCAGCAGCTTGGCCAGCCCCACCAGCTTTTTCTGTCCGCCGCTCAGCGTAGCCACAGCGAGATTGCGCAGCTGTTCACTGGCAAAGCCAACTTGCGCCAAGGTCGCGCGGACGCGCCCTTCATAGGCCGCGCCACCAAGCTCGGCATATTGGGTCAACAGCCGTTCCTGCTCCGCCAACGCCCGGTTGAGCGCTGCCGCATCGCCATAGACAGCGGGATCGCCCAGTTGCGCTTCAACCTTGTTGAGCGCCTGGTTCACGGCTGCCAATTCGGTGGATGCTGTCAAGGCTTCTTGCCAGACTGTCTTCTCCGGATCTAGCTCGGGCTCTTGGGCCAGATAGCCGACGCGCAATCCTGGCTGCCGATTGACATAGCCCGTCTCACTGGTCAGCTCTCCCTGCACCAGCCGCAGCAGCGTGCTCTTGCCCGCACCATTCGGCCCCACCAAACCGACACAGCGGTCGTCGTGGATCTCCCACGAAAGCTGCTGAAAGATTGGCTGAGCAATATAGATCACGGAAACTTGATCGAGATGAATCGCAATCATACGTTATTGTTCCAAAGCTGCAAACCTATAATCGGGTGTAGTGGTGGGCTCGTGCATCGAGATTGAGATGGGACGGCTGGGCACAGTGTCATCTTCCGCCCCAGCCTCATTCCTCACTCCACCAACGCGCCATAGGTCATGATTTGAAAATCGGGAATCACGGGATAGGTGCCACTGGGCATAAACTGTGCCATGAGAATGCCAATTAACTGCTCCCGTGGGTCGATCCAAAAGTTGGTATTTGCTGCGCCACCCCAACCGTAAGTGCCCACCGAACCGGGTATTTGGGCTTTGCCAAGATTGAGCAATACACTTACCCCCAAACCAAAACCCAACCCAGCCACGGGATCGAGATCAACGAAAATTCCATCGGCAAGCTGGTTGGTGGTCATCAGTTCCACACTCTTGCGCCCCAACAGACGCTCACCATCCAATTCCCCCTGATTCAGTAACATCTGTGCAAAGCGCAGATAATCTGGTGTGGTGGAGAGCAGCCCACCACCACCCGATGGCCGAACGGTTGGCTGTCCATAGCGACTCTCGCCCGGCGCGTCGATTACCTGTAGGCCACCGCCCTCCCGCGGGCCATAGTTGGCGGCAAAACGCGTGAGCTTGTCGGCTGGGACGGTGAAGAACGTATCCTCCATACCCAACGGTGCAAAGATGCGCTGCTCCAGGAAATCGGCAAAGGGCAGACCAGCAACAACCTGTACCAAATAGCCCAGCACATCAGTCGCCACACTATAGCGATAGCTTGTGCCAGGTTGATAGGCAAGTGGCATGTCGGCAATTGCACCGATCCAATCGGCTAGCGTGGCCTGGGGATTAGCTTCGAACGGTTGCCAAACCCGCTGTTGATAAAGACGATCAATCAGGAAATCCTCCTCAAACCCATAGCTCAAGCCAGCGCTGTGGCTGAGCAAATGGCGCACGGTCATTGGCTGCCGTGGCGCAACAAGCCGTCCATCGGGGTTGAGCACACGCACATCTGCAAATTCGGGTAAGTAGTCAGCCACCGGGTCACTTAACCGGAAATGGCCTTCTTCCAGCAACATGAGTGCAGCCACGCTCGTAATTGGTTTGGTCATTGAATAGATGCGGAAGATGGTCTCTGCCGCAATCGGAGTGCCAGTTTCCACATCTGCCATACCAACATGCTCAAAGTGAACAACTTTGCCACGCCGCGCAATTAGCGAGCTAATACCCGCAAGCTGTTGATCATCCACATAGCGCTGCATTCTGGTCTTGACGCGGGCAAGGCGCGTGCTGCAAAAGCCCAATTCTTCCGGTGGTGCAAAGTCCATGATTATCTCCATCTCTTTGGCAGCTCTCACTCCTGGGTTAGCTGCCCATTGGCCACACCCTGTTGGCGTGCTTTTTCTGCCTGCTGCATGAAAAGGTCAATATCGTGCGGGGCGCGTACGAAGCGTGTGAACTCATATTCCATGCTGCCCCAGACCGTGCCGGGCAGAGCCAACCACATGTGCGGCACAGTTTCCGCGGTCTCATCGATCATCGCCATTGCTTGCTGTTGGTCGGCCCGCAGCAGCGCGTGGTCCACATCGCGTCGAACCGGCGCATAGGTTACACCGGAAAAGATGCTCTCTTGTGCAATGATGGCCTGGGCAGCCGGTGTGCTCAGATGTGACAGAAAAGCCATGGCTTGCGGAATCTGATCCGCTCCCAGGGGCACGCCGTAGCCAAAGGTATAGATGACTTCTACAGTCGGGATCTCTGGATCAACGATTGGAAAACGAAAGAAGCCCAATTCCTCGAGAAAGAGTTGGGGGAGCTGGCTGCTGCTGTAGGCCTCGTTGAGCGCCATAACCGCTTTCTCACGCGTCAGATCGCGCGCTCGTTCGTTGCGGACCAATGCCGAAACTGATTCCGTCCCGCTCAAGTATTGCGGATTTTCAACAAAATAGCCATTGAGCAGGAGCGACTGCCACGTCTCCAAAACAGCGCGGATTCGTGGATCGTCAAAGCGCTCACGCCCAGTCAGCAGCCCGCGGTGAAATTCCGGCCCATTCATGCGCAAATTGAGATATTCAAACCAGAGATAAGTCACCCACGGCTCACTGCCGCTAATTGCCAACGGCGTTTCACCGGCAGCGCGCAAAGCATCACAGATGGCAAGAAATTCATCCCACGTGGTTGGCGGCGTCAGTCCCAGATCGGCGAAAATCTCTTTATTGTAATAGATGCCCACCCAGCCAAATCCAAAGGGTACATAGAACTGCTTGCCATCACGTGCCGTCAACTGTTGCAGGCTCATTGGCACCTGCTCGTGGAGACCACTTTGGCTCCAGAGTTCTGTCACATCCACCACCAGATTTTGGCGGATGAGTTGATCGAGATCCTCACCGGCATCAGTGTTAAATAGATCGGGCAACGGTGTCTCGTCGAGTGCGTCGGCCACCGTACCAACCATCATCTTGCGGTCAAACGCTACTTGAGGATACCGTTCATGAAATTGCTCGATTAGCGTTGCCTCGGCTTGGCTGCTCATCTCCCACGTCTGCCAGTGAATTGTCCCCGCCGGTATGTCTGCGGGTTTTGGCTCGCCGCTGCGGGAGCTACACTGAGCGATCAACAAGAGAGAGCTCACTAGTAACAAGAGCAAGCGGTGTGAATAGTTTCTTTGCTGTCGGTTCATCTTCTCCCCCTGAATTCGTTGCCGCAAACGTCCACGGGTTGGTTACCCATCGCGCTGCTCGTCCTGGTTGTAAAAAGCACAAAAAAGCCACGGAGCCGAATGCCCCGTGGCGAAAACGTCCCAGCCTGTTACGCTGTTGATCAGCGCAAGTGAACCGTTTGCGAGAGATGCATTCTGACGAAAATAGCCGGGCCGATCACAGGGGCCGGGGCCATCCATGTTGTTGGCAATCGCTTTGTCATCAGATGTCTCCGCTGGTGTGTGATGCGCGAATGGAGTGAAAAGGTGTGATCAATCGATCATCTTCTGGTGGCAGTGTAGCAGATGGTGATCCTCCTGTCAACAACAAAAACAACCTGGAATGCCGCATTCCCGCGCGGACACGGCATTGAACACGGCCCGGTATTCCCACGTGACCCGATAGCGATTGCAAATGGTTTGCTCGATCTGGCAAACTATGCCAACATGGAGTTGTCCACCCGAATGCGCGGTTACCACGGCTGGTCCACGACCGTGCCAGTCGCCACGATAGATGAGCATCGAAATTCGTTACGGCGCGTGCAGAGCTGCTCTGCCGCGCCTGTTTACAGTGCGGTTGGCTTGAGAATGGTAGGTTTCCCGCTTGCCGGAACGACTGTTTTCAAACAGAGCACACTTTAGGAGAGCAGATGAGTGAAGCACAGATAGCACCGTCACAACGAAATGAGTCACTAGATGCGTTACCCTTTCAGAACCGTTTCACCGCCCAGTTGCCAGCCGACCCGCTGGATCTGATCCGCCCGCGCCAGGTGACTGGCGCCTGTTTTTCACGGGTTCATCCCCAGCCGGTCAGCGATCCCACACTGGTCGCCCATGCACGTGAAGTCGCCGATCTGCTCGATCTCAGCCCCGCCGCCATGCAGTCGCCCCGGCTGCTACAGGCGTTGGCTGGCAATGAGCTGTTGCCGGGCATGGATCCCCATGCCATGTGCTATGGCGGCCATCAGTTTGGCAATTGGGCCGGACAACTGGGCGACGGACGTGCCATCAACCTGGGCGAATTGGTGAACCAACGGGGCGACCATTGGACGCTGCAACTCAAAGGCGCGGGCCCCACCCCCTATTCGCGTGGGGCAGATGGGCTGGCCGTGCTGCGTTCCTCCATCCGCGAATTTCTGTGCAGCGAAGCGATGCATCATCTCGGCGTGCCGACCACACGTTGCCTCAGCCTGGTCGCGACCGGCGACGATGTCATGCGCGATATGTTCTACGATGGCCACCCCAAACCAGAGCCGGGTGCGATTGTCTGCCGCGTTGCCCCCTCTTTCATTCGCTTTGGCAATTTTGAGATCTTCGCGGCTCGCGGCGAAGTCGATCTGCTGCGCCAACTGGCTGACTATACGATAAGCAATCACTTTCCCCATTTGGGTGAGCCATCACCCGCAACCTATGCAGCTTGGTTCGCCGAGATCTGCCAGCGCACTGCAACCATGATTGTTCACTGGATGCGCGTCGGCTTTGTCCACGGCGTGATGAACACCGACAACATGTCGATCCTCGGCTTGACCATCGATTATGGCCCCTATGGCTGGCTGGAGGATTACGACCCCAACTGGACCCCCAACACCACTGATGCCAGCGGGCGTCGCTATCGCTTCGGTCATCAGCCACAGATTGCCCACTGGAATCTGGTACAACTGGCCAATGCAATCTATCCGCTGATCGAAGAGACAGCCCCCCTGGAAGAAGCGCTGGCCACATATGTTGATACCTTCAATCGCCGGTACAACCAGATGATGGTGCAAAAGCTTGGCCTCTCCACCTACAATGCTGCCACCGACGCAACCTTGATCCAGACATTGTTGACGCTGCTCCAAGCAGTCGAAACCGACATGACCATCTTCTACCGTCAGCTGGCAAAGATCGACGTGACCACATTTACCGATCAGCATCTTGCACCGGATTCACCGCTGTTGGCCGCCTTTTATCAGCCGGCGCTGCTGCCAGACGAGCACCAACAGGCGCTGACCGAATGGCTGCGTCACTATGGCAGCCGTGTAGAGGCCGCGGGCATTGACGAAACAGAACGGCGCACGCGCATGAATGCCACCAATCCCAACTATGTGTTGCGCAACTATCTGGCGCAGCTCGCAATCGACAAAGCGGAAGCTGGCGACTATGCCCTGATCCACGAGTTGCTGGAGCTGCTGCGCAACCCCTACGCCGAGCAACCGGAACAAACCGCGTACGCGGCCAAACGGCCCGAGTGGGCACGCCACCGAGCTGGCTGTTCCATGCTCTCTTGCAGCTCCTAGTACTGTTGGGCGTAAATACCACGGCAGTAAATAGGCCCAACCTGCTTGAATAAAATGGGTACCGTTGCTATCGGCCTATTTACGTCGGGATATACTAGCAGCAGCGGAATAATCCTGGAGGGAAGAGATATGTCTGAAGTCGTGATTGTCAGTGCCGTCCGCACACCGATTGGACGCATTCGCGGGGCGCTTGCCGCGGTGCGCCCCGATGACATGGCTGGACTCGTCATCAAAGAAGCGGTGACGCGGGCTGGCATCGATCCCGCCCAAATCGAAGAGGTCTACATGGGCTGCGCCAATCAGGCGGGTGAGGATAATCGCAATGTGGCACGCATGGGGCTGCTGCTGGCAGGTCTGCCAGAGAGCGTGGCTGGTCTCACGATCAATCGCCTCTGTGCCAGCGGCTTGAACGCAGTCAACCAGGCGGCCCGCGCGATCCGGTGTGGAGAAGGGGAGATCTTGGTTGCGGGTGGTGTGGAAAGCATGACCCGTGCGCCTTATGCACTGCCCAAAAATCCGACAGCCTTTGGCCCTTCTGGCAACATTACCGCCTATGACACCACACTTGGCTGGCGCTTTCCCAATCCCGCGCTGGAAGCACGCTTCCCACTCGAAGCCATGGGCGTAACCGCAGAGAATATTGCGGCGTTGAGCTGTGCGGGTGAGATTGAAGGCGGCGAGATCACGCGTGAAGCACAGGATGCATTTGCGCTGCAAAGCCAGCAGCGCGCAATCCACGCGCTCAACGCGGGCCACTTTGCACGCGAAATCGTGCCGGTTGCCATTCCCCAACGCCGTGGTGATCCCATACCTGTCGACACAGATGAACATCCCCGCTACACCAAAAGCGCAAACGGGTATGAGCTAGCCACCAGCCAGGCAGATCTGGCCCGGTTGCGCCCCGCTTTTCGCAAGGATGGCTCGGTGACCGCGGGCAATTCGAGTGGCTTGAACGATGGCGCATGCGCGCTCGTGCTCATGTCCGCGGCCAAGGCGGCGGCGCTGGGCATCAAGCCGCTGGCGCGGTGGGTTGCTTCCGCCGCGGCGGGTGTTGATCCACGGGTAATGGGTCTGGGGCCAGTCGCTGCAACAGCCAAGGTGTTGCAGCGGGCGGGACTCACCATCGACGAGATTGATCTGGCCGAGCTAAACGAAGCCTTTGCCGTGCAGGCGCTGGCCGTTTTGCGCGAATTGCGGCTCAGCGAAGCGATTACGAACGTTAACGGCGGTGCCATTGCACTGGGTCATCCCCTTGGTTGCTCCGGCGCGCGGATTCTCACCACGTTGATCCACGAAATGCAACGCCGTGCTGCCGCGGGCACCCCCATGCGCTATGGGCTGGCAACACTCTGCGTCGGTGTGGGGCAGGGCGAAGCAACGATTATCGAACGGCTCTAACCGTCACCGCGCCCAAACCAATCCTTACAGAACCCTCCTTGAAAAACAGATCATAGCGGGCAAATTTCCATGCAACAGATACCTCAAATCACAGCAGCCGCAGCGGCCAAGCTCGTCAAAAGCGGCGATACGATCCTCGTTGGCGGCTTTGGCATGACCGGCAATCCGGTGCATCTGCTCCACGCCATTGCCGCAACCGATATCCGGGCGCTGACCTACATTGCCAACAATGTGGGTGAAGCTGGGCTGGGCGGCGGGCGGCTGTTGCGTAATGGACAGATCAAAAAGGCGATTGGCTCCTTCTTCACCAGCAACCGCGAAGCCGTGCAAGCCGCGCAGTCGGGGGCCATTGAGTTTGAGCTGTTGCCGCAGGGATCATTGGCCGAGGCGATCCGGGCCGGGGGTGCGGGTATCGGTGGCTTTTACACGCCGACCGCCGCGGGTACCATGCTGGCCAAAGACCGCGAGACCAAGCTGATCAATGGCAAAGAATATCTGTTGCAACCGGCGCTGCGTGGCAACGTGGCGCTGCTGCGGGCACGGCAGGCGGATACCGTGGGCAACTTGATCTACCGCATGACCGAGAACAATTTCAATCAGGCCATGGCCACCGCGGCGGATTTGGTGATCGTGGAAGCCGAAGAGATCGTGCCCGTCGGCACCTTGGATCCCAACGGCATCCACACCCCAGGCTGCTTTGTCGATTACCTGGTGGAAGCCAAACTGACACTGGCGGATCTGGGCTCTTCGGCCTCGGTGGCGGCCAGCGTGAAAAGGGTGGATGACGGGCGCATGCAGATGGCGCGCGCCGCGTTGGCCGAATTGCAGCCGGGCGATGTGGTCAACCTCGGTGTGGGGATTCCCACATTGGTCGCCGATCTAATTTCACCGGCGCATGGGATTATTTTGCACACGGAAAATGGCATGTTGGGTGTGGGCCCAACGCCCGCGAGTGGCGGCGCGCTGGAACATCCCATTAACGCCAGCAAAATCCCAGTCACCGCGCTGCCGGGTGCCAGCTATTTCGACAGCACCACCTCCTTTGCGATGATCCGCGGCGGCCATGTTGACGTTGCGATCATGGGTGGGCTACAGGTGGACGCGGCGGGCAATCTGGCCAACTGGGCCGTGCCGGGCAAACCGCTGCTCGGTGTCGGCGGTGCCATGGATCTGGCCTCCGGTGCGCGGCGGCTGATTGTCACAATGGAGCACACAACGCGTGATGGTGAAGCCAAGATTGTGCCGAGCTGCACCCTG
The DNA here is from genome assembly GCA_965228585.1 of Caldilineaceae bacterium. Classification (GTDB taxonomy): domain Bacteria; phylum Chloroflexota; class Anaerolineae; order Caldilineales; family Caldilineaceae; genus JAHBVH01. Next base: position 115,217 of record CBDDHX010000009.1, on the reverse strand, counting down.
CCCCTCACCGCCACCGCGGCCGTCGATGTGGTGATTACTGAATTGGCAGTTTTTCGCTTTCTCGAGGGGCAACTGATCTTGACTCAGCTCATGCCTGGGGTGACGGTGGAGGAAGTGCAGGCCAAGACAGGGGCAGCGTTTGTGGTTCAGCTACCTTAAAAGAGATTCCAGTGCGTTGCCCACCAACTTTCTCACCACCGATCACGCTTCGATCTCGGCGCGAAGTTGATTGCAAACAACCACCCTTGACAGCCGCTGGCTCTTCCGCTACGATGCTCCCCAGCAATCTTCTACCCACCTTTACACCACCAGAAAGCGAAGATCCCAATGCGCATTGCCATTGCCGAAGTTGGCCAGGAAACTTGTAGCTTTACCCCCGTCCGTACGACAGTCGATACCTTCCGCCAATATGGGCTATACGAAGGAGAGGAGATCCTGATTGCGCGGCGGCATGGGCGTGGATCGCTGGCCGGTTTCTTTGATCGCGCCGAAGAGGAAGCCATCGACCTGACACCGCTGCCAATCATCAGTGGCTGGGCCGGGGCCAATGGCATGTTGACGCCCGATACACTGGCCTACTTCAAAGAAAAGCTGGTTGCTGGGCTGAGTGACCTCGATGATCTGGATGGGCTCTTCTTCAGCCTGCACGGCGCGGCCGCCGCGGAAGATGATCCCGATGTGGAGGGCGCGCTGCTCGCAGCCGCGCGCCACGTCGTGGGGCCCAATGTGCCAATCATTGCCCCCTTTGACCACCACGGCAATGTGACCCAGCGCATGATCGCCAACTTGGATGGGCTGGTCGCCCACCGCACGCAGCCCCACGATCCCTATGACACGGGTTACCACGCAGCCAAACAGCTCTTTGCCACCATTCGGGGCGAGATCAAGCCGACCATCGCCTGGCACAAGATCCCAATGATCGCGCACCAGGAACAGTTCTTGACCAGCCGCGGGCCAATGAAACGCTGGTTTGACCGGGCACGTGCCATGGAAAAAGAAGCCGGGGTCATTGCTGTCTCCCCCTTTCCCATTCAGCCATGGCTCGATGTGCCCGAAGGGGGCTGGACCACCGTGGTCGTGACAGACAACGACCCGGCGCTGGCAGAGAAGCTCTCTGCTGAATTGGCACAGATGGCCTGGGAGATGCGCGACGAGTTCTGGGTCTATGAAAGCATTGCACCAGCCGCGGCAGTCCGTCGTGCCGCAACCACCGATGGGCTGGTGATCCTGTCAGACACGGGCGACAGTGTCTTTGGCGGCGCCACTGGCGACAGTACGGTGCTGCTGCGCGAGATGTTGGCCCAAGAGATTACAGAACTGGCACTGGTGCCACTGGTCGATCCCGAAGTGGCGCGGCAGGCACATCAGGCAGGCGTTGGGGCCACGTTGACTGTAGACCTGGGCGGCAAGCTCGACCCGCTCTTTGGACAGCCGGTGCCGGTGACCGCGACCGTGGTCGCGCTGGCCGATGGGGTATTGGAAGCCGACGTGATTGGCCGCACGTCGTTCGATATGGGGCAAAGTGCACTGCTGGCGATCGGCTCGATCCGTGTGGTGGTCAGCGAAAACGTTGGCATTGGGGGCAATCACCCGGTTGTCTACCGGCGCTTTGGCATTGAACCGGCAGAAGCGGATATGGTTGTGCTCAAAACCGCCAGCAACTGGCAATATTATCTCGACATGGCCTCCGCAACGATCCGGGCCGACACCGATGGACCCACCATGTCCCACCTGGAACGCTTTGAATGGCAGCACTTCCCAAGACCATCGTACGGGTTGGATGAACGAAACGAGTGGCAGGCAACCTAATCCCATGCCCATTTCCGATTATCTCCGTGGACTGCGCGCGCAAGTTGGCAACGCATTGATTCTGGCACCCGCGGTAACGACGGTCTGCCGGGATGAAACGGGCCGTGTGTTGCTGGCCCGCCACAGCGACAACAACATCTGGGCCCTACCCGGCGGCAGCATCGATCCCGACGAGACACCAGCCAATGCCGCGGTGCGAGAGCTGTGGGAAGAGACAGGGCTACACGCAACACCAGAGCGCATCATCGGCGTCTATAGTGGTCCGGAATTTACAGTCACCTATCCCAACGGCGATCAGATTATCTCGGTGGACACAATCTTTGCCTGCCGCATAGTGGGCGGCACCCTGGCCCCTGATCAAGAGGAGGTTGTCGAGTTGCGCTATGTGAGCGCGGTCGAAGCTGATCAGCTTCCGCTGCCATCGTGGGTACGATTGGTATTGGCTGATCTGTGGCGCAATTCGGAAGAGAGTTGCTTTCAAGCACCAACGTGGAGGCCGCCGGCCGACGGCTTGCGCAAAGGGGGCATTTCAGCGTACGTGCGCAATCTTCGTACACAGATCGGCACCGATCTGCTGTTGATGCCATCGGTTGGGGCAGTGGTCTTTGACGAGCGGGGCCACATCCTGCTGCAACAGCGCAGCGACACGGGCGTTTGGGCAGCGCCTGTTGGGGGCATGGATCCCGGCGAAACACCGGCCGATGCCGTGGTGCGCGAGGTATGGGAAGAGACGGGTGTACTCGTCGAGCCAACACGGGTTGTGGGCGTCTATGGCGGTCCCCGCTTTCGCCACACGCATGCCAATGGGGATCAGATAGCATCCGTCTTTACGCTCTTCGTGTGCCGGGTGGTGGACGCTTCCAATCTTTCCCCCGATGGCCAAGAATCGCTTGCCGTTCAGTTCTTGCCAACCGCCGACGCCATGCCGTTGCTGACCCCACGGTGGCAAGAGCGTATGGCTTTGGCCTTTGCACTTCAGCCTTCTGCCCACTTTGAAGCAGCCACGTGGCAACCATAGTAGGGTCTGGTACACATGCAGAAGAGGTGAGTATCTGCTCACGGTGCGCGGCGCGCTTGTAACACCGGCCATTTACGGCAGTATGGGCAATGTGGAGATGCCAGGGAGTTCCGTCTAAATATCCAGCGTGTAGGGGAGAGCTGCAACAGAAAGGGGCATCCGCGCGGATGCCCCCTTTCTGTTACCAGACCTGTACTGTTGGGCGCAAATACCACGGCGGTAAACAAGCCCAAGCTACTGGCGTGAAATGGGTCAGGTTGCCATGCGCTTATTTACGCCGGGATCTATGAGCGTAAGCGTCGTACGTACCGAATCAGTCGCACTTATTGAATTACCAGTCGTTCACCTTTGGCAATGCTCAGCGGTTGTGCAAAGGTAATTTCTCCATCCTGTCGTCTGCTCTCGATTTCTTGCCCCTCTACTTGAGCGTTGATGTGCTGCTTGTCAGCAAGAAAAGGCAGCTTGATCTGCCGCAAGGGCAACTCGCCCGCCAGAACCTGAAGCTCTGCGCCATCCGGCGTCAACACGACTTCGCCCCATGCGGCGTCGAGTGACCAGAAGAAGCGGTAGCTCTCCTTGGCTAGCGCGGTGCCCAGTTCCACCGGGTCAAAACCAATCACGCCGTTGACCATATCGAACTGAAAGCCAGAGAACGCGTTGAGCAGCGCATAGGAGGCCATGCTGCGCGCATAGTTATTGCCACACTCAAATTCGTTCCATGGGTTGCGCCGCTCGCCATCGTAGCGTTGGCGAATCGCTTCAATACAGGTCATCCCTTCCTCAACCAACCCCTGCATGATCATGTGAATGGCCGCGGAATACTCAAAGCCATTCATCGTCTCCTGCGAATAGGGTGCGGGAATCAGTGGTTTTTGCGCGCCCTCGGGCCAGGCACAGATGACCAGCCCGCCCTCGTCGTTGAGACAGTAGATGCGACAAGGGTTGTAGACCTTGCCCATTTCGGGGATGTAGTTATATTTGTAGATGGCTGCGCTTGCCTCCTTTACCTGTGCGGGGTCATAGAGATCGCCCAGCCCATAGAGCGCGGCGTGCCACTGTGGCAACACCTGATCGATGCTGCTGCCCTCGCCAATCTGATATTTGATCTCGCCGTGCTCGTCATTCCAATAGGCTTGCATGGTATTGCCACCCTGCACCAGCGATTCATCTTCAATGGCAAAGGATTCGACCAGCGCCTTGTCATTTAGGTCAACCTTTTGGATGTAGTACTCACCGTTGAACAGGTTGGCATCGGTCCACGCCTTGCCCCGTTCAAAGATCGCCTGATACTCGGCCGCGTCGTCGGCTTCGCCCAGGTGGGCGGCCATCTCGGATGCAGCTTTGAGCGCGCCGAGATAGAAGCCCGTCAACCACGAATTTGGCCCAAACAGCTCCATGTCGAGCGTGTGGTGTTGCCGTCCCTGCAGCACGCCAGTCTTGTCGGGATCCCAGCGATCTACGTTGTCTGGGCTCCAGGCAAATTCGAGTGACTTCTTCACTGCCGGCCAGATCGAGCGCAGCCATTCGTCGTCACCGCTGATCTTCCAATCGCGGTAGCTCTTCATCACGCCGCCAAACTGACCATCACAGCAGGCGCGAAAATCCCATGGGTCCGAGCCGAGGGGCAGCTGAATGCGGAAGGGCATGGAGCCATTCTCCAGCAAATTGTATTCATAGTCGGCGCTGCGCATCGACCGTTCTAGCGCTGGGAAGAGGAAGGGCAGCGCCTGTTGATAGTTCCAGACGTGGGTACAGCTGCCTTCACAACAGCCCGCCTGCGGATGTAGCCCCTCCCAGCCGTAAAAGGTGCCATCTTCCAGCCGCAACACGGTTGGTGATTTCAGGATTGCAATGTTGCCAGAGATGGCATCGATCGCAGCGGGGGGCATGGTTGAGCCAAAGAGCGTATCGTGGAAGGTTTTGGTCTCGGCATAAAGACGGTCCCAATTGCGCAGCGCATATTCTGCGCTCGCCTTTGAATCCTTCCACTGGGTGGCATAGTAATTTTGCCACGTCGCCTTGACCGGTTCTCCCTCCTTGGCTGGTTTCCAGTAATTTTCACAGGTGGGGAAGCTCCAGCTGAGCACGAAGCGCACGCGACGTCTTTCGCCCGGTTGCACCGGAATATGTACCGCGAGCGCGCCCTCATCTTGTTTGGTAAAGCGAGCACCACCGCCACGCACTTCGCCATCCGTATAGACGCGGTTTTTCAGCGGTCCCGGCGTCTTCAGGTCATTCCAATAGACCTCCAGATTATCGAACCACGCGCCACGATACCAATACTGTTGCCAGCTCACATCAACATCGTCTGCCGCCCCTGCGTCAGTAGCCAGGGTCAGGTTGCCATTGTTCACATCGCGAGGCTGCACGCCATCCGAGTGCAAGTAAAGCAGTGTACCCCAATCGCTTTCGTCGATCTCGTTCAGATTGCTGGCCGGCAATGGGTTGGTCACCACACCGACAAAGGTGTAAGTCAGCGGCTCCTGCGTTGTGTTGGTCACGCTGATCTCGAAGAAGGCCGCGGGGATACCCGAATCGTCGGCATTCAGCGGGATAAATGGATTGAAGGCATTGAGCTGTACTTGGCCGGGAAAATCATCATCGTTAAAAGTGAGCTCAGCCAGCGGAAATTCGCCCTGAAAATCGACGCTCTGAAAATGGGGCAGCCCCGTCAGATATTCGCGGCGCGGCCCCCAACCAAAGGAGTTAAATTGATTGCCATGTAACTCTCCTTGGTAAGGTGTGTTCAGGTCGCCATGCAAAACACGGGCATCAACTACATCATTATGCTTTCCATCATTATTCTTTCCATCATTATTCTTTTCGACGCGCACGGCAAAGTGCGAAAAGCCATTCACGCTCCCTTTATTCGGTCGATTGAAGATCTCCCAGTCGATCAAACGTCCATTGCCTGCCAGGCCAATGCAGCCGGTGCCGATCCCACCCAGGGGAAAGCTGATCTGGCTCGTTTTGGACCCGCTATAGAGAAAATGATCCATGGATATTTCCTTTGTTCTGTTCATTCATGTGCATTCTGTTGGAGTGCGTTCTGTTAGTTGGTACGTCGCTATTTGGCAAAATGTTCGTCAAGATGACGTGGACGGCAGTGCTGGGTCCACGCGGTCGTGTGATCCTCCTCTGGCCCCCGTTGCTGATAAGCGTGGAGCGAACGAAATTGAACAGCGCCACGGGCATGCAGTCCAAAAACGCCTTCGTCAAAGAGAGGATGGTGGCGGGTGATCTGCAATCCGTCATCGACGTAGATTTCCAGAAAGCTCCCATTGGCCACGACCCTGAGGCGGTGCCAATCCGTGGCAGAAAGCGCGATCGGTCGCTGCTGGATCAGTTGTTCCGGCGCGCCGGGCAGCAGACAATAGAGGCTGACTGTGCCAGCACTTCGTTCGAGCGCAACTCGATAGCCGGCCATGGCCGATGGATTGGCGCGCACCAGCAGCGATGCAATGCCATCTTCACCCAGCCACACGTCCCCTTCCCAACCCAAATCGCGCCCCCAAAGGGTATACATGCAATAGGCATCGACAGCTGTTCTGGCAGTGAGTTGACCTGCCGCGGTCACGTGCCAGCATGACCGGTCATAGACCCAATTGGCAAGCCGATCTGTATCGCCAAGATAGAGCGTTGTGCGCTGCACCGTGTCCGGCACGAACGCCTGGATCTGCACCGTGCCATCTGCCTGCCAAACCATACGTTTGGGGTCGCTCAGGACAGACGAACCCCAAATGCCGTTGATCTCCTCTTGAATGATGTAGAGCATATAGGTTGCGCCAGCAAAGGTGGGATGTTCACTGGCACAGACGCTCTCGGTCAGCAGCTCATGGTTCGCGGGTTTCTCCCACGGGCCAAGCGGAGTTGCGCCGATCTGGTAGACAATATCAAAATGGGGATAGGCCGCTGGCGGCGCGCCCTTGCTCTTGGGTCCCCCTTTGGCGCTGTAAAAGAGATAGTAGCGGTCGGCGTGCGCCACCAGATAGGCCGATTCGAGACGATTGTAGGTGCGATCCGGCTCGATATAGGTGGGGCCGAGATCCTGCCACTTCACCAGATCGGTCGATTCGCTGACGGCGATACAGGCGCGGCCATCGGCCATGGTTGCGGTGTAGTAGAGGAGATAACGGCCGTTGGCTCGATCGTGAAAGACCATTGCGTCGCGGCCGGCCACATCGCGCCCCAGCGCTCGATCGGACCACGGGCCGGGCACCACAACGGGATTGGCCGCGTGCTTCTCCCACTGCCAAAGATCGGTGGAGGTGGCGAGCCCAATGGCTTGATTGTTGTTCGTGTCGCTGCCGGTGTAAAAACAGTAATAGAGACCATTGGCCTCGATGATGTCGGGGGCCCAGTTGCCACACTCATCCCACGCGCCTACGGGGCCAGCCGGCAAGACGGGCTCGTGGGGCGTCCAGTGCAGCAGATCGGTCGATGTGGCGTGGCCCAAATCCAATTCTCGGTAGCCCACGGGCCAGGTCCAACGTTCACCGCGAATGTGAAAGAGGTGGTAGCGGTCGTTGCGTTTGACGATGCAAAAATCGGTGACATATTCACCGGGATGGTGGTACATGATGGCTGATTACTCCGGCTGTTGTTGTCCATTTTGGACGAGTTGATAGTTGGCGGCAATAAAGAGGGCATAGACCGCGGGCAGCAACAGCAGCAACCCCAGACTCACCCAGACGACCAGCCAGAGCAAGAGCAGCCCCAGGGCCAACAGCCCCACACTGTTGCCCGGCTGTTGGGCCGCCAGATGTAGGCCACGCCGCAACAACAGACCTGTTGGGGCCGGTTCTGCCACGCCGAGCGGCATGGCATAAAAGAGCACAACCAACAGCAGCGCGGTCACAAAGCCATTGGCAGCCAAGCCCAGCCAAACAAGGAGGGGCACCGGCTCCAGTTGCAGCAAGGGCAATGTCAAGAGCGTGATGAGCAGCGGAATGGCCAGACAGAGACCCAGTTGGGTCGCGGTGCGCCACTGTTGTCGAAAGGTGCGGATAAAGCATGCGGGGCCAGCATGTTTGCCGAGCAAGAGCGCGTGGGTCACCGCCAGCAACGCGGAGCACGCCGGCGCAACTGTTACCACGCTCACCACTACAGTTGGCGCCAAAAGCCCAACACCAAAGAGCAGGAAGGCGGGCAGTGCACAGAGGCTAAAGAGGAGCCCCGCGCCAATGATGCTTGGCAGCTCTTCCCAGAGCGCACGTAGCACCAAACGCACATATGTATCGGAGCGGAGCAGCGATTCGGCAGTTTTTTCGTGCTCGTTTTGCGTGCTGGAGATCATCGGTGGTTAGCCCTTCATGCCGGTGATCGCGGCACCCTGTACGATCCAGCGCTGGGCAACGAGAAAGACAATGAGAATGGGAAAGATGGAGATCATGATCCCGGCCAACACTTCCGATTGATTGCCGGAGCCCATGTAGCCGCGCAGGGTGGCAATGGCAATGGGAAAGGTGTAGTTTTCCCAACTGCGCAAAAAGAGCAGCGGCCCAACAAAGTTGTTCCACGCGCCGAGAAAGGTAAAGATCCCCAGCGCGGAGAGCGCGGGACCAGTCAGCGGCAGCAGAATCTGCCAGTAGATGCGGAAGTAACCCGCGCCATCAATCTTGGCCGCGTCGATGAGTTCCTGGGGCAGCGACATAAAGTGCTGGCGCAGCAGGAAGACTCCAAACGCGCTGGTGATGCCGGGTAAAATCAGTGCCCAGTGGGTATCCATCAGATTTAATTCGCGAATCAGAATAAACGATGGGATCAATGTCACCGTGCCGGGCACCATGAGCGAGGCGAGGAAGAGGCCAAAGAGGAGATCGCGCCCACGGAAGCGCAGCCGGCTAAAGGCAAATCCCGCCATCGAACAGGTGATCAGCTGTGCACCGGTGACCAGCAATGCAATCTTGAGGCTGTTCCAGAAAAAGCGCAGAAACTCAATATCGGGCGACGCGAGCACAGACGCATAGTTTTCCCAGTGAAAGGCGGTGGGCAAGAAATCAGGTGGCAGATCGAACGAGTTCTTGGGATCACGCAACGATGTTGAGACCATCCAGCTAATGGGCGCGATCTCAATGAGCGCAACGCCGATCAGCAGAGCCCACAGGAGAATTTCACCGATTAAAAAGAGCAGCCGTCGCGCGGCATTCTCTTCCGTACCCCGTACAATTCTTCTTGATAGAACGCTCATGATGCTATCTGCTCCTTGCGTCTCTCTCTGGTGATGAAACAGTGACGACGATCGGCACGATTCTTCTCTGGTTGTGCTGCTGTCGGTTCGCGCTATTCATAGTGCACCCACCGCCGCGCACCATAAAACTGCCCCAGAGTCAGGAGAATGAGAATGACGAAGAGGGTCAACGAGACCGCGGAAGCATAGCCCATTTCAAAGCCCTTGAACGCTTTTTCATAGATGTACATGGCAATGACACGCGATGCATCGCCCGGTCCGCCTTCGGTCAGCACCCAGACATTGTCGAAGATCTGAAAGGCACCAATGAGCGAGATGACAATGGAAAAGAAGGCTGTTGGCGAGATCAGGGGCAAGGTAACGTGGCGAAAGAGTTGCCAGCGATTGGCGCCATCGATTGATGCAGCCTCATAATAACTCAGCGAAATCCCCTGCAGACCGGCGAGGTAGAGCACCATTAGATAACCACAGCTCTTCCAAACATCGTAGATCATTGCCGAAACGAGCGCCCAGACGGAGCTACTCAGCCAGGGAATGGGATCGATGCCAATCTGCCCCAAGAGGAAGTTCACCACACCGCGATCTTGTGTCAACAAGAAGCGCCATACCACCGCCAACGAGGCAGTGGTCGTCAAGACGGGAAAGAAGATCGAGGTACGGAGCAGATAGCGTAATACCCAGGGCATGGAGCGATTGACCCCCATGGCCAACAGCAGCCCCAACACGTTGTTGAGCAATGTGACGCCAACGACCAGCCGCACTGTATTCCAGTAGATCGCGAACATCCGCTGATCGGTCCAGAGCCGAGTCAAATTTTCCAGACCTGCCCACTCGGGTGATGTCAGGAGGTCATAATGCAGAAAGACCAATACCAGCGATGCAACAATTGGTAGGGCCGTAAAGGTGAGCAAGCCGATTAGAGCCGGCGTGGCAAAGAGATAGCCAGCCCATGTCTCTTGACGAGCCAGTACACTCCGCTTGCGCTGCCGCCGTTGGGTCATCTCTCCCCAGCCGCCTGCAGTAGCCGTCGTCTTCATGAAATCATCCTTTTTTGCACGCTAAAATGGGCTCTGTTTGAAAACAGTAGTTCCGGCAAGCGGGAAACCTACCGTTTTCAAGCCAACCGCACTGTAGTACAGTGTGGCGTAAACAGCACGGCAAGTAATCAGGCCAACCAACCTGGGTGCAAATGGCAAAAGTAAGTGGGGCCTGATGTACGCCGGGATCTACTAGAGAATGGGTACGCGGCAAGCGAAGGGCTGCTCGATCGCCCGGCGCAGCCCTTCGCTACACTACGCTTGATTATCCTTCGTGATGCCGTTTCCCTTGGAACCTATCCGTAAATTCGGTTGTGGTACCGACATCACCTCAAGCCGACGACATCGACGCAGAGAATTTACGGACAGAAAGTTCGTAATGCCTCTACCCCTGTTGCAGCTTTTCCATCTCCGGCTGCAGCTCATTGTGGGCTGCTTCCAGCGATTCTTCCACGCCCTTCTCGCCATTCCAGATGGTGGCGTAGTGGCGATTGAGGATTGGCTCGATAATGTTAAAGTTGGTTGGCGAAGGCACAGTTGCCGCGGCATCGAGTGATTCGTAGAAGATTGCCGTGTTGGCCGGACCATATTCGGCAAATTCTGGCATTTCGGCCACCGAACGCAACGCGGGAATGTTGCCACCCAGGCGCACCATGTCGAGCGACGCTTCGGGGCCAGAGAGCAGCTTGACCACATCCCAAGCTGCTTCGGGGTTCTTGCTGGAGCTAGAGACGCCCCACCCATCGGTTCCGGCAACGGTCTTCAGGGGGCCAGCACGGTGGGGTTGGTACTGGAGATCGTAGGTATCGAACTCGGCCTCTAGCGAGCCGCTAATGCACCAGCGCCCACAGGTGCGCATGGCCAGGTTGCCGGCGTGAAATTGAGCGCCTTCGTCCCACCCTTCGGGATTGGGTGCGACTTTGTGTTCGAGAATGAGATCAGCCAGGAACTGCACACTCTCCGCCACCTTGGGATCCATCAGGTTGGATGCAGACCAATCCGCGGTCAGTGGCGAGGTGTCGTTGTTAAAGAACCAGGCACACATGCCAAACATGCCGCTGCCCCAGAAGGAATAGGCGTAGCGATCATCGGCACCCCCACTGACTCGGGCAATCTTGGTCGAGGTCTCGAGGAAATCTTCCCACGTCCAATCGGGGGCTGGGGCATCGAGCCCTTCTTCTTCAAAAATGGCGGTGTTGTAATAGGTGACCATGTTATTCCAAGAGAAGGGGTACTCCATCTGCTTGCCATCAACCTGCAACATTTCGCGCAGCGTCACGTGGACATCATTCTCCAGCACCTCTTGGGCAGCAGGATCCGCGGCCAGGAATTCGTCCAGCGATACCAACACATTTTTGGCAGAAAGCAAGCCCAAGCCCTCAATGGCGATCATGATGACGTCAATCTGTTCACCACCGGCAATGCGTGTGAGCAGCGTATCGGAATAGCCATCCCAACCACCATTGCCCCAGCCATTGGCGTTCACTTCCAGGTTCACGTTCGGGATCTGTTCCTGAGCGCGCGCCAATGTGGCGTCGAACGTGTTCACCGGCATCGATGTGGTGGCCACAATATCGACTGCGTCCTGGGCGGGTGCGGTTTCTCCACCCGCTGTATCATCAGAAGCAGCCGGCGCACACGCGGCTAGTGTAATGCTTGCGGTTGTTGCTGCAGTCAAACGCAAGAGATCACGGCGGCTCAAACGGGTACGCGCAAAATCGGTTCGAGATAGAGACATTTTTGGTTCTCCTTGTGATGAAAAATTTACAGAAACAGTCAATTCAGAGGTAACTGTGCTTGATTGGCTCGCAACTTGGATTATGGTAGAGCAGCGGTTGAACCGCGCACCACCAGCTTGGTGGGGATACAGGTGCGCACGGGGGGCAGATCGGGTTGGTGAATCCGTGACAACAGCCGCGTGAAGGCCAATTGGCCCAGCTGCTGCTTGGGTAGGTGCAGGGTGGTCAACTGGGGAGCTGTATGTTCAGAACGCACTTCATTGTCAAATCCAATCAGCGAAATATCCTCGGGAATGCGCAGCCCTGCTTCCGCGATGGCTTCCATTGCGCCAAATGCCGCTTTGTCGCTAATGGCAAAGACGGCCGTGGGTGGCTCTGGCAGCGCGAGCAGTGATTGCATCTCGCGATATCCCTTTAGGTGATGGCCATTGGATTGGGGTGCGGGACGATAGGCAGCAGGAATCTCAATCGCTAGATCGTGGGCCGCGCGCAAAGCACCCCACAACCGATCGGTCAATGTTCGATATTTGGCCGGCCCTTCAATAATGGCGATCTGGCGATGGCCCAACTCCGCCAAATGGGCAATTGCCTGATAACCACCCCACTCATTATCCGGCACAATTGCATCGATGGCCGCGCCTCCAATGTAGGTATCGAGCAAGACCAACGGGGTCTGTTGTGCAGCCAACTGTAGGGCCACCCGATCATTCAGCGGACAGCCGCCCAGAATAACGACTCCATCCACCTGGCCATCGACAACCAATTGGGGCACTCCCTCCTGCTCAATGACTGAGAGGATCATGTTATATCCCTCTTGTTTGGACGCGGTCTCCATAGCCTTGATGATCGCGCCATAGAGCGTCTCTGGAAAAGCCGAGAGTGACATCTCTTCCAACAGCAAGGCAAAGAGATTGGTGCCCTGCCCAGAGCGATTGTTATTGCGTTGTTGGTTTTGGCGGCGCTGACTGCTCTGCCGCGGCACATAACCGAGCTCCGCAATTGCTTTGGCGATTCGTTTCCCCGTCTGTTCACTTACCCCCGGACGACCTTGCGTGTAAAGCGAGACAGTTGAAATGGCAACACCCGCGGCTGTCGCCACATCACGGATGGTAACGCGCGCTGCGCCAGTAGATGTTGCATTTGTAGTCAAAAGCACCCTCGGAGTTTCGATAGAAGTTTGATGGATTTTTAATAAAAGAATAGCAGACAAAGAGAGTCACCACGACGCACGGGCGCGGCGTGAAGCGAACAATATAGCGAGAACAATGCAGATAAAGTGGGCTCTGCTTGAAAACAGTCGTTCCGGCAAGCGGGAAACCTACCGTTTTCAAGCCAACCGCACTGTAGATTGGCAGCTAGATTGAATGGGGATTGCGCCACGATGGCTGGAGTTATCGTAGCGCAAGAAGGGGAAGTTGTCAAATCGTGTTTGACAAAACAAATAAAAATTGTGACGCTTGTTCGAATAACAATACAATCGAACAAGCGTCACATCTATTCGAACAAACATAGCCCCGGCCAATTTGCAGTGGTGTGCTCACAGTCGCGGGGTTTTCCTGGCCGGGGCTTCATCTACCGGGCCAGCAGGCAGCGCAGGCTGCTATAAATTTATGCATTGTTTTGGCGTTCACTGCCATGCAGTCGAGCGTAAATGTCACCCGAAGGGGCATCGAGCGCCAACTGTTGCAGATGTGCGCGCATGGCATCTGCCGTCAACCACGTGCCATGCTGCCAACGCTGCTCTTCGCCGATGGACCAGTTGAAACGGTAGTCGCCCAGCGCCACCAACCGATCGAGCGCGGCCAGGGCCACGGTTTTGGTTGCGGGCACATATTCAAACGAAAGCATGGGCAGCGGCTGAGAGAGTCCATGCAGCACCTCCGCCTCGTAGCCTTCCACATCGATCTTGCAAAAGGCGGGCAGACCATGCGTCGCGATCAGCGCATCCAACGTGGTTATTGGCACGGGAACCGTCTGCTGCCATTCCACCGTCGCAAAGGACGCGGCCTGCTGCACCCGCTCAATCCACTCGTGCGAAAGGGAAGTGACGGTGGGTGTACGCTCGCTGATCCAGAGCGTTGCTGTCCCGGCCGTGGCCCCCACCGCGACATCAAGCAGCGTGACCGCGGGTCGTCTACCGTACCAACGCTGCAACAACGCCAGGCAGATCGGCTGCGGCTCCAGCGCCACCACCCGTGCCCCCAGTCGTGTCCACGCCCAGATCCGATTGCCCACGTGGGCGCCGATGTCAAAGCAGAGATCCCCAGGCTGGATGAATTGCGCGTAAAAGCGTTGCAGACGCCACAATTTGTAGGGGTTGCCATAGTAGATTGCAAGCGAACGAGCCAGCCCGAGCCAGCGATGCAATTGGTTCACTCGTTGCGCACTTTCACCGGTTGCCCCCCCCGTGCAACCGATTCATCGATCGCATAGCAGATCGCCATCGATTTGTAGCTATCAAAGATGGAAGCGTGAGATTCCACGTTCTCTTCGATGCACGTCATGAAGTGATCGATCTCACCCTGAAAAGGATGGTGCGACACGTCACCGCTGTTTGGGGTGATGGTGGGGAAGGTAAAGTATTCGTTGGCACCCGGATATTTCTGCGACGAATAGACCTCGTTGTTCTGGATCGAGCCATTGGTGCCAAAGAGACGGCAGTTGAATCGATAGGGAGTATCGCCATCGAGCAGGGCAGAGAGTTTACCGACCGCGCCGTTGGCAAATCGGAGCGAAGCCACCACCGCCGGGTCAAATTCAAAGGCAGTAATTCGTTTGGGTGGCGCGGCAAAGGCACTCACCTCTTCCACCTCGCCACCGAGCCAGCGCAACATATCGACCGCGTGACAGCCGCCACTGAGAAACGCGCTGCCCACCACATCCTTGCGCAGGTAGGGGCTACCGGGCTGCGCACGCCGTGCCGGGTGCCAATAGTCGGCCTCACCATAGATCAGATCGCCCAGCCCGCCATCATCGATCAGCTGGCGCACGGTGACAAACTGAGGATTCCAGCGCAACACGAAGCTGGTCACGGTTTTTACACCAGCCTTGGCCACCGCCTCGCGGATCTGCGCGGTCTCTGTCTGTGCAATCCCGACCGGCTTTTCGAGCACAATGTGCCGTCCCGTCTCGGCCGCGCGCACACAATGTTCCGCGCGCACATCGGGTTGCGTACAGGAGGCAACAATCTGGATCCGGTCATCGGCAAAAAACTCATCCAACGTTGCATATTCCTTGCCCTGAATCCCATGGTCGGCCATGAGCTTGGTCGCCTTGCCCGGTGTGCGGTTGTAGATTCCCACGATTTCCGTGAGGGGATGATTCTGAAATGCCTTTGCGTATTCATGGGCTACCCAGCCTGCGCCAAGCAGGCCAACACCATACTTACTCATTGGTCTTACTCCTGTAGCTGATTCAAACTTACGAAATCGTAAGCTTTAGTGAATTCAATGGACTTTTGACAGATGTGATTGTAGGGGTTCAGGCAGCACACTGCAATAATCTTACCGTGCAATAATCTTGTAGCGGGCATAATGAGTGCGTTGCACTATTCACCATGAAGATCTGTGCTGTTGTTCTCAGCGGAGCAGCTTGTCCGTCCCAATATATATTTCGGTTATTCAGAGCCCGGTTATTCAGAGAAGGTCATGTGAGCGTTGGCACGCTATTTGGTGCAGCCAATAGGAGAGGGAAAATGCTTGGGTCACCATTGGCCAGGGGGGTGCCAATCATGAGCCCCGTTTTGCAGATCGACTCACAGGCACATTTGCCAACTCTTCCGTTCTTCGCTAGAATACGTAGGACTTTTTGCATTTCGCAGGACTTATCGTTCCACGCATCACGTACACACCTGTTACAATACCACACTTCTTTACGCTAGCTGACGAATTGTGGTGAAACATTTATCTCCCAACCAATCATTGTAAGTTCCTAGTAATCATGGAGGGCGCAACGTGGCGTACAGCCGACCACAACCGATCTTCAATTTGGGTATCCCCAATCTTGAAGACCTCGACTTAACGAATATTCATCGCGTTTACCATTATTCCAGTAACCGACCCAAAACTCAACGCACCTTTGGTTGGTTACTCAAAGTTCAACGCAACCGCAAGCAATTACAACGCTTTTACATGGACCATCGCTATTCCAACGTACCGGCCCTCAGCTTGGCTGCGGCGATGATGGATCGGGATGAGTTCATTGCCAACAACCCATCCTTTAAGAAGTTAGCCTTTCGACCAGATGCGATCAAAAATACGACGCTCGGTGTCAGTGGAGTTCACTTCTCCTCTGCCCAATATGACAAGAATGGACACCTGAACCAGAACGCTTCCTTCTGTGCCACCTACCACGAATACCGCGACGGGAAAAAACAGTTAATCAACAAGGCATTCTCGATCGAAATGTATGGCTTCAAAAAGGCGCTGCGACTCGCCATCAGAACCCGCAAAGAATGGGAGATGCAACAGTTGGAACGCATGAACGTGGATCCCATTGACTTGCGTATGTCTGGCTATGATTATCTGGATGAAGATATGGCCTATCAGCGGGTCATGAAGAAATTGGACGGTAAATTCGAAAACCTGGAAAAGTTACACGCTACGGGCTAGCTTGCTCTGCCCAGGGGTCGCGCAATCATACTACTTGCATTCATATCATGCATTCATATCATGCATTTATATAATGTAACAGCGCGGGTCAATAGCACAGATCAATAACACGGGTCAATACTCAAATTAACAACAAGAGCACAAGAGCCTTGCGCAAGCAGTGGGCGGGGAAGCTACCCAAAAGGTGGGGTGAAAACGCTGCCAGCAGAAAACCCGTCTGAGAGACTAACTATCTTGGCGCAAGTTGCACTTTGCGTTGAATACGCGCCAGGCGATGTTCCAATGCGGCGATCTGTCCACCGGCACGCTGCCAGGCTGGCGCATTCTGCAGATTGTGCAGTGCCCATTGCGTCCACATTGCAGCTTGCTCCAAGTCTTTACACTGCCACTCACAATATTTTGCCAACTCCTCATAGGGCGCTGGATCTATGCCTGGCACCGTCGATAACCAACGTTGCCAGGTCGCCGCGGCCTCTTTCCAACGTTCCTGCTGTTTTTGCAGTTGGCCCAAAGCGGCAAAGGCCTCGGCCTGCGCGGGATTACCGGCCAACCGTTCCACCGCGGCGCGCAGCGCACGCTCTGCATGACGCCACTCTTTCTGTGCGGCATGGCAGGTGCCCAGTGCCAACCAATCGAGGCCGTGCATCTCATGATCCGCACGTTGGGTCCCAACCCCATAGAGCGCGCACAGCTGTGTTGCCAGCGCCACCATTGACACAATATCTTCGCGGTTGTGGTAAAAGATGCCCGCCATTGGCGCGGCGTCCCCGTTGCGCAGATAGTCGGTGTAGAGCTGTGGAATCTGGTGGCCCGGCACATCCGCGGTACCTCGTTGCAACCCCAAAATTTCTGCTTCCAAATGGAGTAGGCGACAGCTCTGCAGCCGGCGCCGCCACAGTCGCCGCGCCGGGTGGAGTAGATCGAGGTGGGGCTGCCCAGCGCTCAGGAGTCGCCCATTGCCACGCAATTCCGGGTACATCTGTTGATTCTGCCGCAGTCGATTGCGCAACAGGGGCAGATCAAAGGTGCGCCCATTGAAGGTCACGCTCATTGCATACTGCTCCAACAGCTCGGCCACCGCCATCAACAGCGCACCCTCTTCGCCAGGATGGCGCATGAAATATTGGCGCACGACAAAATCCGTGCCCTCAAAAGTGCCAATGCCAACCATAAACGCATAGACCCCGGCACCGCCCCCCAAGCCAGTCGTTTCCGTATCTAAAAAGATCGCTTGCTGAAAATCAACTGACTCTTGCAGATCAAAGTTGGGATGAAATGGTGCAAAGGTTGCGGGATGGTGCGCCAACAGGCCAGCCAAAGGGCCATCCCCGCGCAACACCTGCAACGGATAGCGCTCGGTGACCAGGTAGCAGGTGCCGTTTGCATTTTCAATAACCTCGCCGGGGATCAACAGATCCAGTGTGGCCGCGGCGCGGTGGGTCTCTTCCTGCACACCAGCAGCCAACCGGGTCGCGGCCCTGGTCTGTTGCAATGCCACCGAGGGGGGCGGTGGTGCTTGCGCTTCCTCCCCCTTTTTGGGACGCAAGCCGTGCAATCTGCGTAAGCGTTCGAGTGTTGATGACATGGCTACTAGGATACCACAAGAGACCGCAATCTTGCACACCCCCATCTCTTCTCACCGGCCAGGCGCAGAAACCATCGCTGCGGAGAATGAGCGAGCGATTTCTGCCCTGGCACGGGCGGATCAGGTCAAGCTCCTACGCCTCCTCATCCGCGTCCAGCACGCGGATGCCCAGTTCTTCCGCGGTCGCGTGAAATAGCCGGGCAACCTCTGGCAATTCGGCCGTGTTATTGCCTTCCGAAATCACCGGATAGTCGGGCGAAAGGGCTTCCATGCGTCGGAAGAGGGTTTTGAAGTCGAGCACGCCCTTACCAGGACAGCCCGCTTCGATGTGAACGGTGAGCCGATTTTGGATCCACGTGTCCTTGGCGTGGCAACTGACGATGTGCTTGCCCACCACATCAAAGTGATGGTCGAGTGCCGGCCCCGTCGCGTAAATATCTTCCAGCGTGATCCAGTTGGCCGAATCATAGTCGCAGCGCACCCACGGCGAATCAACCGCATCGAGCACTTCGCGTGCAATCTCTGGTGTCTTGAGCGTCACCAGCTGGTGGCACTCCAGGCTGAGATAGACCCCCGCATCTTCCGCGGCCGGGGCACACTCCCGCAGCGTCTTGATCAGCTGCTCCTTCGCCTGTTGCGTGTAATTCTCGGGATGGGGAAACCAGGGGCCATCGGGGTTCATGGAGCCGGGGCCGGTGTCGATGCCGCGCGCGCCCATCCAGCTGGCCAGGCGCAGCGCGGCCTGCACCGTGCGCACGCTCTCCTTGCGCACGGTCTCGTCGCTGGTGACCATGTTCTGCCAATAGCCCGTTGCCTGGTAGAGCCGCACATTCTCGCCCGCCAGCAGATCGCGTAAACGCTCTGCCTTGTGGCGCGGCGTGGTGTGGGGATCATTGGCGCGGAAGCGGGTGAAGATACCGCTAAAGCCCAGTTCGCGCACCCGTCGGCACATCTCGGGGGTCACATCATCCATATTGTCGGGCAGAAAACAGCCACTCATTCCAAAACGCATGGGTCAACCTTTCGCTGATCGTTTCCTGGATCTGTTGGGTAGTTCGATTATGCAACGGGGTGAGAAGCAAGCGATCTGCGTCATTCTATCACCACCGGTAGATCCCTTCAACCAGCAAAAATCGAGCACTACAGGATTGGCTTTGGTGCTCTCTGTTCCAAATTGCTGGTAACTTTTTCACCACGATTTGGCACTTATAGATGAAGGCCTTCAAGGTTTTGTGAAAACGAGCTATGATAGGAGCGCAGGAGGCAAAGCAGAAGCATTGACCGTACTGAAAGAATCGTTGGTTCAAAAGAACGGTTGGAACAGAAGATTGGGACAAAGGGAATGAATGTCGAACGTGAGACAGCGCATGGGGAGTTGAGTCAGTTGGTCCGCTCCGCACAAGCGGGGGATCGGTTGGCCTTTAGCCAAATCGTCGTCCGCTTTCAGAATATGGCTTTCGCCGGTGCGTACGCGCTGTTGAATGATCCACACGCGGCCCAGGATGCAGCCCAGGAAGCATTTCTCGAAGCTTATCGAAATCTGAGCAACCTGCGCAATCCTGCGGCCTTTCCCGGTTGGTTTCGTCGGATCGTATTGGGACGAAGCCACAGGGAATTGCGGCAACGTCCACCGTCGATTGAGCCATTGGAAAAAATGGGGCCATACGTTGGGGATCTGCACGATCTCAGCAGCAGAGATCCAGCGGCACAACTGGAACAACTACAGCTCAGTGACGAGCTTGAGCGGGCACTTTCCACGCTACCAGAAGCACAACGGTTGGTTGTCCTGCTCTACCACATCGAAGGTTACAGTTATCGGGAAATTGCGAACTTTCTCGAAGTCCCACTCTCTACGGTCAAAAAGCGACTCTTTGATGCCCGGCGCAAATTAAAAGAAAGGATGCTTCACATGGTACAGGATCAGTTACGACTGACGAAGCCATCGCAGGATCTAAGCTTTGCCCAGCAGGTCGACTTTTTTTTGGCCATCCGCGCGGAAGACTTGGCAGCTATCCAACGGTTGGTGGGCGAGAATCCCGCGCTACTCACCGCCAAAACGGAGTGGAAGATGGCGCTTGGGCTGCACTACTGGCCCTTGGGCTTCACTGCGCTGCACCTGGCCGCGGGCATGGGCAGCACGGAGATTCTTGCATTTCTTTTGACCCAGCAGAACAGTAGTGCGCCGGCCAATCAGGACAAAATGACCCCGCTACACGTTGCCACGCTCATGGGACAAACTGATGCCGTGCAACTGCTGCTGGATCACGAGACCGATCCCAATGCGCGCTCCCCAATCGGCCAGACAGCGCTTCATTTGGCCGCCATCCGCGGCAAGGAAGAGATTGCGAAGCTGCTGCTGCACAACAACGGGGACCCTTCCATAAAAGATGACCAAGGGCGCACGGCAATGGATTGGGCCGCCATCCAAATGAATGGGGCCCTGGTTGATCTGTTGAGCAAACAGGGTCTGCCAATCCCTGCCACCTTCACACCAGCGGTAATGGCACAAAAAGCAACACCAACAGAGCAACTGGCAGCCCCCCCACTAGCGTTGTTGGGAGCAATCCTAGAACACAATGGGACCATTCGCGTGCCATCCGAGGAGGTGTCGAAGCGCCCAGCAGTTCAGTGGGATTCATTGGCAGAGCAGCCAGATCCATCCATCTTGCGGACCGGGCTGAAATTTATTGATCTGTTGGCACCACTCGCACGTGGTGGGCAAAATGGCATCTTTACTGCCCTCTCTGGTGTGGGGCTGGTAGTGCTGATTGGCCAAATTATTCACAGCATGCGCAATTACCCCACCCGTCAGCGCCAAAGTTGCACGGTTTGGCTGCTACAGGAAAGCAATCTGCTCAGGGCAGAGGAACAGAAGTTAAATTGGCGCGAACTAGGAATCGAACAGGAAATTGTCTATGTAGCTAGCAGACCTGGCGCCACCGAAGCTGCACAACAGCAGACCATTGAGACAGGGCTACGCATTGCCAATGAATTTCAGCAAAATGGTTGGGAGGTTCTGCTGTTGGTAGACAGCCAGTTGGCGACAAAAGCGACTGTGCTATCCCAGCTTCGCACCACGGCGGCGGTGACCGCAGCGGCTGCGGTTACCACCCTGATTCACGGCCACCACACACCAGGCGCGCTGCCAGCAGCCCATGCTGAACTCGATACCGTGCTCGCCTTTGATTACATTCGCGCCAGCAATCGACTCTACCCAGCGCTCGACGCCGAGCGATCCCATTCCACGCTCTTCGACCGTGGCTTGGCTTCGCCGCACCATCACCGGGTTGCCAGCGCGGTCAAGCGCTTGCTCCAGCGCTACGGAGAATTGCGTGCGCCCATGGAACAATACCAACTGACCACCGGCGACCTCTGGTACATTGAAGACGATCCCAATCTTGATGCCGACATTAAGCGCGCACGACGGCTCGATCGTTTCCTCACCCAGCCATTCTACGGGGCGGAACCATGGACGGGCATTGCCGGCCAGTTGATAACAGTAGAGGAGACAATTGCCGGCTGCCAGTCAATCCTGGATGGCAACTGTGACGAGCTACCAGAAGCAGCCTTCCTCTATGTTGGTAACATGGCAGAGGTGACAGAAAAAGCGGCCACATTGGCCTGAGCCATCCGCTGCGAATCATTGACCAAAGCACGTGAGCGGCGACATCGTCACCTACTTTATACCGTGCCAATCGCACCCTCTATAGTGCGGTTGGCTTGAAAACGGTAGATTTTTTGGCGGTTGGCCAAAGAAGTCGCACTACCGTTTTCAAACAGAGCTTACTTTAGGAGGAGAAATGATAAAACTCAGATTCTCGACCGTTGTCATTGCTCTGTCGCTGAGCCTCTTGCATTTTTCCAAAATGGCGGCCACAGAGACGGCCCATGCAAATACAATCGCTTCACCGGACTGTTCAATTGTCGCGGCCAGTGGCCACTATCCATTCGTGGCACCGGCGACCGTTCTCGTCGGTGCAGGAACCGTGATTGCAATCCCCGATCAATACCGTGTGAATTCACCGGCGATCTATGCAAGTGCAGGAATGCTCGAGATTGGTGGAGACGGAATCGTAACGCTAACCGCTACGGCGGACGTGCATGGCCCGCTCGCAACGCCATTGATCTACCAAGGCACCTACAGCTCAGGCAAAGAGTGTACAGCCACCATAGAATTTGCAGAAGAGATTACGCTGGAGACACGCATGATGTGGAACGGAAGGGATCAACGACTGATTTCCACAACACCAGGTTTTGTCTTTCCAACAACAGGCGTTTGGGGGAAAGCGCCAATCAATTTGGCTGCTAACTAGCAGCACGAATGAATTTGGCTGCTAACTAGCAGCACGAATGAATTTGGCTTCCAACCGTGAGAAGCGGTCTCAACCGCTGCTTTGGCAGCCGCTGACGCTGCTTCGCTCGGTTAGAAGCGGGGGTTACCCTCGCGCAGTTGCAAGGGCGATGGAATGGGATCATGTCTGCTCACCGGCAACGCGGACGATGGCAGCTAAACTTTGCTCCACGTCCTCTGTAGTTGTGGCCCAGGAGGAGACACTGATACGCATGGCTGACCGCCGTTGCCAGATCGTGCCGCCACACCAACAGGTTCCCTCCTGTTGCACCGCGGCGATGACCCGCTCTGTCTTTGCATCGTCACCAAAGGAGACCAGCACCTGATTGAGCACAACCGTGTTGAGCACGCTGTAGCCCGCCGCGGTCAACCCCGCGGCAAAGCGGGTGGCGTGGCGACAGGTGCGTTCGATTAGCTCGGCCACGCCTGATTTACCCAGCGAACGCAGCGCGGCCCAGACTTCGACGCCACGGGCACGCCGCGACATCTCGGGCGTGTAATGGTAGGGTTCGCGTGCGTCGCTGGCGGCCAGATAGGCCGCCGCGGTGGCCATGGCGCTGCGCAGCGCGTCGCGGTGGCGGCAAAAGATCAAGCCGCTGTCATAGGGAGTGTTGAGCCACTTGTGGGCATCGGTTGCCCACGAATCGGCCCCGGCCAACCCGGCCACCAAATGAGCACGAGCGGGCGCGACCGCGGCCCACATGCCAAAGGCACCATCCACGTGCAACCAAGCACCTGCATCCTGGGCCGCGGTCGCGAGCTTGTCCAGCGGATCAATGGCCCCGGTGTTCACATTGCCAGCCTGGGCAATCAGAATCGTCTGTTCATTGAGTGGGGGCAGCGCGTCGGCGCGCATGCGCCCTTGCCCGTCAACCGCCACCCGCACCACACGCTCGCTCCCCAGCCCCAACAGCCCAAGCGCCTTGAGCACACTGACATGCACCTCATCCCCCACCACCACCGTCAGCGCGGGCGCACCAAAGAGGCCCTGCGCTTCCACATCCCACCCCTGGCGGGCCAACAGGGCATGGCGGGCCGCGGCCAACGCGGTGAAATTTGCCATGGTTGCGCCGGTGACAAAGCCCCCCACCGTATCGGCGGGCAAGCCAAAGAGCTCGATCAGCCAGCCCAACGCCACCGCTTCCAGCTTGGCGTTGGTCGGTGACATCACGCTGAGACCGCCATTGTTATCCCACGCGGTCGCCAGCCAGCTGGCGGCCAGTGCAGCGGGCAGCGTACCACCGGTCACGAAGCCAAAGTAGCGACCGCCCGCGTTGGCGGTGGTGGCCGCGGATCCAGTTTCATCGAGCAGTGCCAGCACTTGCGCGTGGTCAGTGGGATCGTTGGGCAGCGGTTCGTCAAAGCGAGCAAGATCGCGCAACGCAGCAGTGGTGGCAACCACGGGGCGCTCGTTGATTGCGGCCAGATAGGACGCCGCACGGTGCGCGGCATCCTGCAACAGTGATTCCATTGGTTACCTCGCCTTTTCTTCCAACCACTCCATGGTAATTTCCAACCCAAAGCCGGGTGCGTCCGAGGGGACAAGATAGCCATCCTTGATCGCCGGAGTTCCGGGCAAGCGGGTCATTTCGTCCAATGGCACACCGGGGGCCGAGACTCCCTCCGAGCGCTCGCCCCAGATGATCGCGGGCAGCGCGTAGGCAAGATGTTGACCATAGGGGTAGTTCATGCCGGCGTGGGTAATGACGGAGATGCCCGCGGCTTCGGCCAGGTGACAAATTTTCACAATGCCGGTAATGCCGCCACCCCAGAGCACATCGGGCTGAAAGAGATCGACGAGTCGTTGGCTGGCCGCGGTGGCAAAGGTGTTGGGCAGATACCAATGTTCGCCGGTGGCCAGCGTCTGCCAAGGCAGCCGCCGCCGAATCGCGCCATACGCTTCCAGATTATCCGGCATCACATAATCTTCGATCCACTTGAGCTTGTAGGGGCGCAGCTCTTCGGCCAGACGCACCGTGTACTCTTCATCCATCGAGAGCCAGCAATCGAGCATCAGTTCGACATCATCACCCACCGCGGCGCGGGTTTCGGCAACCAACTCAACGTTTTTCTTGAGCCCATCGAGCCCATCTTCCAGGCCGTAGGGGGTAAAGAGCTTGGTCGCTTTGAAGCCCTGTTCCACATACCAGGCGTTGTCAAAGCCGGTGGCATAGCAGAAGATCTTCTCCTTTTGCGGTCCCCCCAACAATTCATAGACCGGGCGCTCCATCACCTTGCCTTTGAGATCCCAGATGGCGCAATCGAGCGCGCTGATGGCGTGGCTGGCCAGCGCGCCGCTGTAGGGCGCGACCATGCGCACCATCATATCCCAGAGCTTTTCGGTGGCAATGCAACTTTCGCCGATCAACGCCGGCCCCAGGTGATCGTTAATAATGCTGGTGACGGGGCCACTATGCACCGTCAGGCCAAATCCCCACGTACCATCTTCGCCCGTGACAACCACCGCGGCCCGTTTCCAATCGGGGTGCCCCTGTTTGCCGGGGTAGCGTGAGACGGGACGGCCCATTTGATAGCGTTCGTTGCGGCTTGGTTCACGGGGGACGGTTTGGGGTTGGGGTGTCACATCAATTTCAACGGCGCGTACAGCAGTGATCTGCATGGTTGCTCCTTTAGCAGGTGGTTCGGGCTATTCGGGTGGAAAGCATGGGGTGTTGCTCATGATAAATGACAAGAGCAATTATAGCCGGGGTGCACGTTCTGTTCAACTGGACTTTATAGATGCCATGCGCCGGTGGACGCGGGAACGCCAAATCCGACGGAGTGCAGCCACGCTCCAGGCCACGAGCGCAGCCGCGGCCAGCGCAAGGCCAGCATGGCTGGCATAGCCGTAGCGCATGAAAAGCCGATCAACCAGGATGGTGTAAGGGGCGATCATCAGCAAGAAGCAGAGTCCGCCAAAGGCAACGAGACGCCCCGCGTGCCCAATCCGTTGTTTCCAGATTGCCAGCACCAACAGCAACCCCAGCCAGAGCAAAAAGAGCGCCTGTCCCGCGGTCGACGCGCCCATGGCGGCCAAACGATCCGGCAGAATCAGATTCTGTTCATCGTGAGCGAACCAATTTGAAAAACTCCAAAAGTAGGTGGCAATGTTCTGCAACACGGTGGCCGGTGTTGCCGCAAAGCCAAAGCCGGTCGACTCGCCCTCGACAAAGGAATAGAGGGCAGCGAGGAACAACAGAACTGTTCCGGCCACCATACCCATGGCAATGAGCAGGTAACGCCACCGAATTGCCCGAAAAAAGAGCCAGACGTAGAGTGGCAAGAGGGCAATGGTGGCAACCGCCGCCTCTTTGCTGAGGAACAGTAGGATCAATGCGGCGTAGACCACCGCGAGCAGTGACCACTGTTGCCGCTGCAGTGCATGGATGAAGAGCAAGAGCGCGAGCAAGGCAAAGGCAGTGGCGGCCAGGATCTGAAACTCAACCGTGTTGGTGACCACCTCGGCATGTGCACTACGCGAAGCAAAAAGCGCCATGGCCAGCAGCGCGTGGGGCATGGCAAGAACGTGGCGCGCCAGCCCGTAGAGCAACAACGCGTTGAGCCCGTAGACGAGCAGGTTTATGGCGTGATAAAACTCGATCTGGTGATCAAAGAAGATGCCCCCCAGGGTGTAGTAGCAGTTCGTTGTAATGGGGCGATAGAGGCCGGGCCAGAGCGATGGATGGGTGAAACATTGCCACGGCTTGTCCAACAAGTCGCGCACGTGCTCGAAAAAGAGGGCATCTTCCCAGTGCAGCACGCTCCAGTTTGCACGCACCGCGGATCCGTGGGCCAGAGTGATTACCAGCAACAGCAAGGAGCCAGCAATCAACCATTCAACAAGCACCCCTTGAGCGTGATACCAACGACGCAGCGATGAGCCCCAATACGCCACAGTAGATAGGTTTTTCATGGTAATTGCATTAATATTTTTCAGTGTAGTAACATGCTTTCCAGGGCGATTCAGTTTGTGTGGTCGCAGGCGGCAGAGTGTCGGCCAGAGGAGAGCGTATCAATAAACGTCTATTTGACCATACTCAATAATCAAACGCAACAGAAGAAAATTTATTACAATCTTGCATGCCAAATCAACAGGAGCATATCGATGAGTACTGTTCGACTTTCTGCCAGCCAACAGCCAGCCTTGCAACCCACCACAGAGCTACATGCCCTCGCCGCGGCCACGGCACGCCATCCCTTTGTCGCCACGGATCGGGCCGCGGCGAGGGCGTGGCAGGCGATCTGCCGCCCTACCTTGGCCAAAACCCTTGGCTTCCTCGACACACCGGTGGTGGATCCGGCCGCGGCAGTGCTCGAAGAAGTGGATCGGGGCGATCATATTCGCCGCAAGGTGCTGATTACCACAGCGCCCAATGCACAGATGCCACTCTACCTGTTGATCCCCAAACAGGGCCGTGGTCCCTTTCCAGTAGCAGTCGCGTATGCGGGCCATGGTTATGGTGTCTATGACATTGTGGGCTTGTGGAATGATGGCACGGAGCGACAGGAGCCAGAAGGCTATCATGCCGATTTTGGGGTGGCGCTCTGTCGACGGGGTTTCCTGGTGGCCGCGCCGGAGATCGCGGGCTTCGGTGAACGGCAAACCGACTATCGTTACCTCAACACCGAGTTGGGGCAGCCGCTCCCCACGACTTGTCACAACGCGGCGACCTACGCGTTCATGCTTGGCAAATCATTGGTGGGAATGCGGGTGCGGGATGGCATGCGTCTGATCGACTACTTGGCCACCGTGCCTGAAGCTGACAGCACGCGCCTCGGTGCAATGGGCATTTCGGGCGGTGGCATGCTCACCTTCTTCCACACGGCATTGGATGAGCGGATCCGAGCAGCGGTGGTTAGCGGCTATTACAGCAGCTTCCACGCCAGCATCCTGGCCATGAACCATTGCACCTGCAACTTTGTGCCCGGGCTGCTGGAGATCGGCGAAATGAGCGATCTCGTCGGCTTGTTGCTGCCGCGGCCTCTTCTGATTGAGGCGGGAACGCACGACCCAATCTTCCCGGTGGAGGCGGTTCGCGCCAGTGTGGCACGGGCCCGCGAAATTTGCGCAATCCTCGGTGGCGATCCCGACACGACTGTAGAAGTGGACGAGTTTGAGGGACGCCATCGGATCAGCGGCAAACGAGCATATGACTTTCTGTGGGAACAGCTCGCTCTCCCGCAGTAGCCGAGGTGTTTAGCCTAAAATTCAGTTGTGGCGCATTCTCCGTCGCTGGCCGGCTCATCATCCTTGATCTGGTCCCGAAAAAGTGAAAAGGTCTCCACGAGATGTAGAGACCTTTCCCAATCAAGGAGAAACCATTGAGAGGAAAGACGGTAACCCGGTTACGAGGCATACCGTCTGTACAGAGGAAGTTAGAGAAGATACAGCGATATCGAGCTCCCCAGATCAATATCATGATGCTGTATCCATAGTATAGCGTGTAAAGTAGATGAGCGCACCAGGCGTTTTGCACAATGTGTCCGCACAACTGTGTGAAAGATTGCACAACTACTGCAAAATGCGGATGGCCGGCCACTCGATTCCACCTTCTATTCGACCGTTCCACTCCGCTCCAGCACATCGCCACTGCGCAGGTGGATTTCTGCCCGCCACTCGTCACCGGCGTTGGCTTCCACCCCACCCTGGCGCCAGTTGCTCTGGAAGTGCACCGAGAATGATTCATCGTATGCCGTGTAGTAATACTCACCGTTGCGATAGTAATCCACGTAGTTAATGGTTTCGGGATAGAGGCTGGCCAGGCGAATCCAGCGTTCGCCGTTATCACACAGATTGGGCTCCAGCCCATGCAAGTGGTACTGCTCCTCCCGTGGCAGTTCAGGCACCTCAATCCCAATCCCCTTGGCCATGCGGTGGGCAAAGAAGGTATCTTCGCCGGGCAACACCGACCAATCCGCGGGCGGCTCCTGCTTGGTCATGTTGTTGTAGTAGCCCCAGGAGGTACGCGTCTTAAAGGTCACTTCCATCTGCCCAATCGCCTGTGAATCCTCGTTGCAGACAATCGGCCGATTCAGCGCCCAACCGCGGATCTCGCGGATCATATTATAGAGCCGCTGGCGCGAACAGCCATTGCCGTGAATGAGGATCACATCGCTGGCCTCGGCGATCTCGCGAAAGACAGAGCCCCCCCTGCCGCTACAACCCACCGGCAATCCACCCGATTCAGCGCGCGCCAGATCATTGAGCATCGCCACACCTTGCGGCTCAAAGAGCAGTGGGTGCTGTCGAAAGGGCGGAATGTCGTGCTCATTGGCCACTTCGATGATCACATTAGTGTAGCCACCATCTTTCAGCCAGCGCGACGCAGTGGTCACGGCATTGCGCACCGCGCGTCCATCCCGAAATTCGCGCGTCTGGTCACCATAGAAATAGCTGACAATCACGGCCATGCCCAATTCATCGGCTGCACGGATCAGACGATCCATGCGGCTGGCATAGGCGGGATCGAGCGCGGTACCGTCCGCGCCAAAGGGATTGTTTTCGATCGTGCGGTTGTTGACGGTAAAGCATGGGCCACCGCCCTGAAAACCGACGGTAAAGGCTCGCAGACCATAGCCATACCACTCAGGCAGAGCGGCGATCAGATCATCGGTATGTTGTTCCGGATCCCATTGCCCTTTTCCCCAACGGGCAAAACGACCGGGATCGGCCTTATCATCAAAAACACCTTGAATGAAGCGCGCGTTCATCAACAGACCGTGGGCCGCGGGTTTGCTGCCCACAATCTCGCTGTAGGTCAGTTCTCCATTAATTAGAAATGATTCGCCCGCGATCGACAGTTGGGTATGGGTCATGGTTGCTCCTTTGGTTGCGGTATGGTTGAAATAGCTGTTTGAGCTCACCCGTTGTTACGCCAACACCAACACTGTTTTGTGACCGGTCACATTCAGCGTGTACATGTACACCGGGCCTCTGTTCGGCCGTGGCTTGTGGCAATGTAGCGCGTAGATGATGGATAGTTGGGTGGGCTCGTCTATTGTACCTGTACGGCAGAATCGTGACAAACAGCTTGGCAAGTGACCGTTCGTCCCCTTGGGCACCGGCAAGCGGATGCCCCCCACGCCAATCGCTCTGCTTACTCCCGTAGCGCCTCTTCTCTGATGCCAGCGCTGAACTGCTGCGGCGTGCCACCGCGGATCGCAGATCCTGTGGTACACGAGTGCATTGCACAGGTCTCAACACCCCAACGCCGCCCCACGATCACCTCACCTGTGCGCTGCACACCCACCGCGGCTCTACCCATTCACCCCTTGTACCGCCTCTTCACGGAAGCCAGCGCTGAGTTGCTGCGGCGTGCCACCGCGGCTGGCAGATCCCTGCGGCACACGAGTGCATTGCACAGGTCTCAACACCCCAAGTCCGCCCCACGATCACCTCACCTGTGCGCTGCACACCCACCGCGGCTCTACCCATTCACCCCTCTAAAGCCCGTTCATGGAAGCTAGCTTGGCAAGTGACCGTTCGTCCCCTTGGGCACCGGCAAGCGGATGCCCCTACACCAATCGCTCTGCTTACTCCCGTAACGCCCGTTCACTGGATCAAGCGCTGAGCTACTGCGTCGTGCCACCGCGGCTGGCAGATCCCTGCGGCACACGAGTGCATTGCACAGGTCTCAACAGCCCAACTCCGCCCGCGATCACCTCACCTGTGCGCTGCACACCCACCGCGGTGCTACCCATTCACCCCTTGTACCGCCCGTTCATGGAAGCTTGCTTGGCAAGTGACCGTTCTTCCCCTTGGGCACCGGCAAGCGGATGCCCCTACACCAATGGCTCTGCTTACCCCTGAAACGCCCGTTCACTGGAGCCAGCGCTGAGTTGCTACGTCGTGCCACCGCGGCTGGCCGATCCTGTGGTACACGAGTGCATTGCACAGGTCTCAACACCCCAAGTCCGCCCCACGATCACCTCACCTGTGCGCTGCACACCCACCGCGGTGCTACCCATTCACCCCTTGTACCGCCCGTTCATGGAAGCTAGCTTAGCAAGTGACCGTTCTTCCCCTTGGGCACCGGCAAGCGGATGCCCCTACACCAATCGCTCTGCTTACTCCCGTAACGCCCGTTCACTGGAGCCAGCGCTGAGCTACTGCGTCGTGCCACCGCGGCTGGCAGATCCCTGCGGCACACGAGTGCATTGCACAGGTCTCAACAGCCCAACTCCGCCCGCGATCACCTCACCAGTGCGCTGCACACCCACCGCGGTGCTACCCATTCACCCCTTGTACCGCCCGTTCATGGAAGCTAGCTTAGCAAGTGACCGTTCTTCCCCTTGGGCACCGGCAAGCGGATGCCCCTACACCAATGGCTCTGCTTACCCCTGAAACGCCCGTTCACTGGAGCAAGCGCCGAGTTGCTGCGGCGTGCCACCGCGGCTGGCCGATCCCTGCGGCACACGAGTGCATTGCACAGGTCTCAACATCCCAACGCCGCCCCACGATTAAGCCAGTTGTTTCGGTACCTGCCGTTAGAGCCGCGCTGCTTGCCGCTTCGGTGCCAGCCCACCCGGCTGGTTGTGATCTGCAAGCGTCCCCCTACACGGCACCGTGGCCCGGGGAACCTTCATCCTGGGGCGAGGAGAGATGGCAGCGCAAATGGAAAAAGCCGCTACATGCTGTAGCGGCTTTTCCAATCAAGGAGGAACCATAGAAAACCAAAGGAGGTTAGAGAAGGTGCAGCGATATCGAGCTCCCCAGATCAATATCATGTTGCTGCACCCACAGTCTAGCAGTAATGGGCGGCGTTGGCATGAGACGTCTTGCACAAAAAGTACGAGAACAGACGACAACTATTGCACAATCAACTATTGCACAATCAACAATGCTCCACCGGTAAACAATATTCGACCGAGCGCGATGCTGACGTGATTCGTGCCACGCGGGGAAGTGGCGCAGTACTCACGTTACCTCTGCCACAAAATGGAGTTAGACGGGCGAAAGCCGCCGACACTCATCGAGCAGCCAAATTACGCGCCGCACACTTTGGGGCGTGACGACCAGCGGCGCGCCGTGGCGGATGGTTTGATAGAGATCCCGATAGTAGGCTGCATAGCCGGGGCTGTCAGCCTCAGCGGCCCGCCAACTGCGCTCTTGCCAGTGAATCTCGTCCCGGTTATAGGTGCGGTCGGAGGTGGGCTCGGTATCGAGTTCGCGCGGGGGCAATTGGTTGGGATCCATGAACCGCCAACGCAATTCTTGGGGGCTGCCAGCCAACCCCCCTTGCGTGCCCATGATGTTCCAGAACTCTGGGGGATAGGCCGAGCTTGCACTCATTTCCATGTCGATGGTTGGGGTGTCGTTGCCTTTAAAGACAAGCTTCACGTGATCGTCGGCGTCACCCAGGGTCAGGGTGCGGTCGAGGTGACAATAGATCTGCGCCAGTTCCCCCTCACCAAAGAGTTGCAGCGCCAAATCGATAAAGTGCGGGCCAGTGTTGTTGAGTGTTCCCCCGCCAAATTTCTTCTGCGTCTGCCAATCCCAACGGCGGCCAAAGCTCGATGCCGCGATCCGAATCTGTACAATGCGCCCAAAGGTGCCCGCGTCAATCAGCTCGCGTACCTTGTGAAAGTGAGCATCATAGCGACGATTCTGAAAGATCGTCAGGTGATGGTCGCTTTTTTCGGCCGCGGCGACCATGCGGTCGGCATCGGCGAGCGAAGTGGCCATGGGCTTTTCGCAGACCACATGTTTGCCAGCGTCTAGCGCCGCCACCGTGAGATCAGCGTGTAGGTGGCTGGGCAACGCGATCACCACCAGCTCCACAGCAGGATCGGCCAACAGATCGTTGACCTCTTGGTAGGCCATGCAGTCGAAGCGTTCGATGGCTTCGGTGCGCCGGCTCGCATCGGCATCGGTTACAGCGACGATCTGATAGTGCTCGGGCAACGTGTCGAGCAGGCGGGCGTGAATATTCCATCCACTGCGGCCCAGGCCCAAAATGCCCACTCTGATTTGATTGTTCAATGTCATTACAGTTCTTTCTACTGTTGTTTGGTACAAGTCATTCCCCACACGTGGCTCGTGCTACGCCAACCACTCCTGGAGATGCGCGGCAACAAAGGCATCGTCCGTCAGGTGTGGATAGGCAGCACAGACCCGACGCAACTCAGCGACCTGCCCAGTCATCAGCTGCTCATTTGGATTGAGCGTGTGGGTCGTGCGCATGAGTCCCTGCTGTTGCAAGATCCAGTGAATGCCCGGAATACAGCCGCGGTAATCGTGGGCGGCATCGAAGATGGCAGCATTGGCATCCGTGAGTTGCGTGTTGTAGCCGAGCCAATGTTGATGGCGGAGCGAACCAGCCGCGCGCTCGCGATGGATTTGGGCCAACATCTCAACCATGCTTTTGGCCCAGACTGCCCACTGCCCCAGCAGACCGCCCACAAAGTGGACCGACTCAATCGCGTCTGCCACACCGGTTGCATCCCGCGGCTGAAGCTGATAATCGGTAACGAGATCGGCGACAATGTTGTCATCATTGCCCGTGTAGAGTGCCACCTCTGCACCACGACCGGCCGCGGCCACGGCCCGCACCACGTCAATGGTCTGGTAGCGGTTGAAAGGAGCCACTTTAATGGCCACCACATTTTCAATCTCAACAAAACGCCGCCAAAAAGAGTAGGGCAAGACGCGCCCCCCCACCGCAGGTTGCAGATAGAAGCCAATCACGGGGATCCGTTTGGCAACTGCGCGGCAGTGGTGCAGCAGTTCATCATCCGATGCCGAGCGCAGCGCCGAGAGACTCAACAGGCCAGCGTGATAGCCCAACTCGATGGCCAAATTTGCCTCGCGAATCGCCTGCTCCGTCTCCCCCACCAGTCCAGCAATCTTGATGATGGCTCGCCCACTGTGCCGCACATATTCATCCACCGTTGCGCCGGCCAGCGCCAGCACCGGTGCCAACAGCCCATGGTCTGGATCGTGGATCTCGAATTGTGTGGTGTGGACGCCCACCGCCACGCCGCCAACCCCCGCGGCACAATAGTAGCGGGTCAACGCTCGTTGATGGGGTTCGTCAATCTGATTCTCTGCCGTTAATGCCAAGGGATGTGCAGGAATGACAGTGCCCGTGCGCAACAGCTGGCGCAATTCGGGCTCCAATACGACCATCAAAACCTCCCGTCGCGGGTTTCAAAATGTGTGGGTTTATTGAATGTTTCACCACCCTGGCTGACCCAACCAGCGATCCATTGCAACAATTGTTCCAATGCAACAGTGGGGTAGCCAAAATGAAGCTGGCTCTGCGCTGCGTTGCTCAACAGCGCGGTTGCGGATTCGCTGCCGATGAACTTTGGTTCGACACCAAAGATTTGACCAAACTGCTCGGCAGAGCGTCGAATCGAAACAGTCTCCGGGCCGGTGATGTTGAGGATGGTGGGTGGCGTGCTACAAAGCCCGAGCATAGCCAGCGCCTGGCCGTTGGCATCGCCCTGCCAGATTACGTTGGCAACGCCCATGTCTAGGTCGATTGGCTCTTGATGATAGACCTTTTGGGCCACATCCACCAAAACACCATAGCGCAGTTCCACCGCGTAGTTCAGCCGCATGATGGCACAGCGCAAGCCCTGGTTGCGCGAAAAGTATTCGAAGATGCGTTCGCGGCCGAGACACGAATTGGCATACTCACCAAGCGGGTGGGGTTCGTCGATCTCCCGTGAGCCACCGGCAGCAATGGGGGTTAGCGGGTACACATTGCCCGTGGAAAAGGCAACAATTCGTGCCGTACTGTACCGCTCACAGACCAGGGCCGGCAAATAGGTATTGATGGCCCAGGTCATGTGTTGGTTGCCGGTTGTGCCAAATTTTTGCCCAGCCATGAAGATGACATTGTTGCTCGCGGGCAGGGTCGCGAGCGCGTCGCGATCGAGCAGGTCAGCCGCGATTGGTTCCACCCCGGCTGCCGCCAGCTCCTCTTGCCCGCCCGGCTGGCTGAAGCGGGCCACACCATAGACCTTGTGCGGAAGCCCCAATTGATCGATGGCCCGCCGTGCCATTCGTGCCAAGGTTGGGCCCATTTTGCCACTGACGCCAAGGATCACCAGGTCGCTGTCGAGCGACTGCAGAGCGGCGAGTACCGCGGGGGTTGGACGGGAGAGCAGCTCGTCTAACTGCTCTTCCGAAGTAATTTGCGCAGGCAGAGTCATTTTCTCATTACCTTTTGTTCTGGTTTTTGTTCTGGTTTTTGAAGTCTATGGTGCGGTTGGCTTGAAACGGTAGATTTTTTCGTGGTCTACCAAAGAAGTTGAACTACCGTTTGCAAACAGCGCTTACGTTAATCGAGAAAAGAGATAGACCTTGTACCTAGCGGCGTGCGCACGTGCAGCGCTAGAGAACGCTGATTCCACCACTGGGCAACGTTGCCATGCTTTCTCGATCGGTACAGTGCAACAGACAGTGGACATTTTCTCTGGGGGCGCGTCCTCGTGGTCGCCCCCCGGGATACCGGCAAGCAGATGAGCTCACGAAATACCAGATTACGCATCGAACTGTACGTAACGCAATGTAACGTAAGTTTTAAGTTTTCGCAAAAAACTAATTCAAAAATAGTAGCATCTCTTCTCACGGTTGTCAATGGCCAATGTAAAAGTGGGCGTGTACCACAATTGGGGCCTCGACCGGACGCTCAATCTGCTCCTCTTCTGTACGTCCCCGGAATTGGGACGCATCCTGTAAAAGTTTCGGTGAATGGGCAAATGAGTGTACCGCAGCGCCCCACTACCAGCGCTACAAGGGCAGGTGCAATGGGCACGCATAACAGCTAGCAGGCGCTCTATCGGTGGTGGGCAGAACCAGATCGAGAGAACGCCCACCAGCGCGGAGGCGCGTATCGCTCACAATCTCAAACAGTGGTCGATTGATGAATAATTGGTTATTGACGCCACGCAATGGATGTGCTAGAATAGCAAAATCCGCCACTTAGTTCACCTCTCAAACAAATGATTCTTGAAATAGCTTTTTTTGTTCACGCTTCCATTGATGGCGTTCATGCTCACCAAATCTGACAGCAGCAAAGAACTGAATCGCCGGTTGATTTTCGCACAGATTCGGCATCACGCGGGCCACTCACGTAGTGACATCGTCAGCGCGACCGGGCTGAGCAAGGCAGCAGTTTCATCAATCGTGGCTGAGCTAATTGAGGCGGGGTTGGTGGAAGAAACGGGCAGCCAGAGCATTTCACTGGGCCGCCCACGCATTACGCTTTCGCCGATCCCACAGGCGGGGCTGGCACTGGGTGCAGAGTTAACCGACCACGAGTGCCGGGTAATTTTGACTGACTTGCAGGCCACGCCCTTGGTCCACGTGGTGCGCCCGCTCTCTAGTTCCGATCTTTCGGTAGATACACTGCTCGATCTGCTGGAGGCGTGTGTGGCAGAAGCAACAGCCGGGGTCGACGTGGCAAAGATTTTGGGCATGGGTGTAACGATTCCAGCCGTTGTTGATCCAACCTCGGGCACGGTGTTGCTTTCTGTATTGTTGCCGTGGCGCAACGCCGCGCTGGCCGCGACGTTGGCAGATCGCTTTTCGTTTCCAGTGGCACTATTTTCGCGCGGGAGCGCGGCGACCTGGGGTGAACGGTGGTATGGCGCTGGCCAACATGCACAGAATCTGCTTTACGTGCGGGTTGGCAATGGCATTGTCGGTGGATTGGTCCTCAATGGCCGGCCATTTTTGGGCCAAGGTGTGGGCGCGGGCGAAGTCGGCCACATTACCGTCGACCCCAAGGGCGCACTTTGCCGGTGCGGCAACCGGGGTTGTCTTGCCACAGTCGCGACGACCGAATCACTGCTCAGTCGGGTGCGTCAGTTATTGCGCGAAGCGCCGTCCGATCCACTGTGGCAGACATTGGACAACCAATTGCAGCACCTCACCCTCGCGGAACTGCTGCAAGCGTTAGATGCAGGGAATCTGGTGGTGCAGCGGGGGCTCGAAGATGTGGCTCGCTGGTTGGCCATTGCCTTGGCCTCTGCCGTAAACCTGCTCAATCTCGATCTGATCATTTTGGGCGGCCCCATGATGCTCGCGGGGGAAACATTGCTGGAACCCTTGCGGCGAGAACTGCAACAGCGGGCGCTCTCGACTCACGTTGCCCGAGTACACGTGGTGGCTTCGGCGCTGAAAGAGAACGCACCGTCCATTGGTGCGGCTAGCCTGGTCTTGCATGAAGCAATGGCACCGACCCCCTTGCCATTCCTGCCCCCCGAGTTTACAGAACGGGTGAATCTGTTCACCAACGCAACCACACACGTGCTGTAGCAGCACGTGCCACGTTGGAAGTGACGGCACTGCTCATCACGCCATAGTCTATCGTGGCACAAGTTCATGACGATACAAGTTCATGACGGTACAAGTTCATGACGGTACAAGTTCATGACGGTACAGTTCGTGACAATACAGTTTCATCACTGTACAGTTCGTGACGGTACAGTTCATGACGGTACCGTGAGCCCTGACATGGGCAGAAAATCAATTTGCAGCAACGCACGCACGCATCGGCGGGCGCTGTATGCGAGCACCGCTCATTCATGGCGGTATGGGCGTTAGAGAGCAGAAGTATAGTTGACGCTGTACGTACCCTGACCATCAACTGCTTTCACCAACGACTTTCATCAATTACTTTCACCTGTGCACGGGCGCCAAGACAATATCTGGTATGCCCCGTCAACCTGTTCAACAGATGCGCAAGCGCAACGACGGTTCAATGCAATCTCAACCCTCAACCATGACACCTTTGTTCTCTTCACCCATGCTCGATACCCAGCCGACGCTTGGGTATGACAGTTCAACCTATGAGCTAGCGGCCAAGGTACCGACCGATGCAGCCCCCTGGGAGCAACAGGAGCTGCGGGCAGTGCTCGCAACCCGTGTCGGGTGGGAGAAAGAGCGCCGCGAATTGCACGTCTACTACTATCGCATCAACCAGACGCTGGCCTTTCCTCTGCCCGTTGCACAGCGCCCAACCGCACTGCCCGCGGGTATCCCGAAACGCAGCTGGTATCCTTGGTTGATCTGGCTGCTCTGGCGGCTAGATGAACGCTGGTGGACATTGCACACCGCTTGGCGCACGCTGGACGATCAAGAGGCAGGTCAGCTGCTACAACAGGAGTTGGCCGCGCTCGATGGGTGGTCGACCTTTGTCAACTGGAACGGGGAAGTGGGGCTGCCAACGGGCCACCTTGCCGGTGCATTTTCCCGCTTTTTGGCCAATCAACAGGGCTGGGATCCAGCGCTCTATCAACAGGCACGCGGCGCCGCCACCCGGTTGCTCGAGGCCGACGTTTGGCCCTGGTTCCAGACGACGTGGGCAAAGCAGCAGACGCTGTCGCCCCACGACATTCACAATATTCCGGTGATCGCGTTGGTGCGGGCCGCGGAGCTGGCACAAGTGCTCGACTCGCCCCATCAAGCGCCTCTGGCGGCCAAAGCAACCGCAACCCTGCGCGCTTGGTGGTGCTATCGCCACGACCCCGCCTCGCCCCACACGGAAGGGAGCTCCTACGATGGCTTCTTGATGGACAGCTTTACCGAGTGGCTGATGCACCTGCCCACGCGCCAACCGCTGTTGGACGAAGGACGTGCTTCCTTTGTTAGCCTGGCGCGCCAGTGGATTCACAGTACCTTGCCGGGCCGGTTTGATCTGCATGCACCACTGGGCGACGTGGAACCGGAGATGCCTTTTTGGATGAGCTGTCTGTTGCGCATTGCGGATTGGTATGGTGACACCGCGCGCGACGCTGGGGCGGCAAAGGCTGCAGGGGCAGAAGAGACGGCTGCAACCATGGCCGCGGCCCAGTGGTTGTTGCGGCGCATCCCCGCGGTTCGTCTGCCCGGCGCGGCATTGGCCCTGGCACTGAAAGAGACGGCGCGTGACCCATCAGCCGCGCCCCCACCCACGCCCCCCCAGGAAGTTGCCAATGCCGTGATCATGCGTACCGGCTGGCAGCGGCAGGATATGCTGGCCCTCGCCGGGCTCAGCCGCAGCAGCATGAGCCACCTGCACAACGATGGAGGACACCTCATCATCGGCTGGCAGGGACGCTTCTGGATCACCGACCCTGGCTATCAACAGTATCGGCCCGGTGAGGAGCGTGATTTCACGATGGGTGAAGCTGCCCACAACGGGCCGATTATCAACGGCATTGTGCAAAGTGAGCGTCGGGCCAGACTCAGTACACTCACGAGCAATGCCCAAGGTCGGGGACAAGTCCAAATTGATCTCACCGCCTGCTACAGTGGGTTGCGCCACGCGGCCAAAGTCTGTCGCCATCTCTGGCTATTGCCCCAGGGGCCGCTCGGTGGACCAACAGTGGTCGTGCGCGATTCGTTCGGTGGCTTGCCAGCCGCCAGCACCATTCGCACCAACTGGCAGGCAGGAGCGCACTTGGCCTGGGCGTTTTGCGACGGCTGGGCACGCCTCAGCGATGGCGACAACGCGCTGTGGGTTGGCACGGTCCCCGGCAGCATCGACGCCATGACAATGGAGCGGCACGCAGGCAGCCGTGGACCGCTCACGTTGATGCACACGGCAGAGCTGGCCGCAGATGGCGTGCACTGGTGGATTTTCTGTGGTGATTCACAGCTGGGCTGGACGCCCCCCCCGGTTACACATAACCAAGTGGGGGAGTTGATCGCCAAGGCCGCCGCGCAAACGTGAGTTTCCCAATCGTCTTTGCCCAGAAATGGCATTCACGGCCTGGGGATGATGACGATAGACAAAATAATTCGGTCTAACCGCGGGCTGAGCTTGTCGAGGCCACAATGGCCATTCATGGCGGTGTAATACCAGAGATACCGGCTCGCTGTACATAGATTCCGTTGACATTCCAAATTCGCGTGGGTAAAACCCGCTGCGAATCGAGAAAAGCTGCGTCAGCGGTTGCCTATTCAGCGGCTGAGGCTGCTTCTCACCGTTTGAAGCCCAATTGATTGGCACTTTTCTCAAATGTCAACGCGACCTAAAGTGAGCTCTGTTTGAAAGCGGTAGTGCTACTGCTCTGGTAGACGGCCCCAAAATCTACCGTTTTCAAGCCAACCGCACTATAGCTAGTATTCTCAGTTACCAGTATTCTCAGTTACCAGCATGCTCAATTACCTACATTCTCAGTTATCTAGCATTCACAAGGAGAAGAAGTATGAGTAGATTGCATTCTCGCTTGCAGAGCGTGGCCTATCCGCTTTTGCTGGCTACGTTGGCTCTGTTGTTGGCCGCGTGTGGTTCCACCGCACCGCCACCGGCAGCGCCATCGGCCAACGAGGCACCAGCCGCGGCAGAAAGCAGCGATGCAGCCGATGAAGAATCATCGGCTGTGGCCGCGGATATGTCCGCGCTGGAAGCCCCAATGTTGGCCGATATGGTTTCCAGCGGCGAATTGCCACCATTGGACGAACGGCTGCCAGCCAACCCGGTGATCGTCGAAGTGCTGGAAGAAGTGGGCACATACGGTGGCGTCTGGGACATGGCTGTGACCGGCCAAGCCGACGCCAATGGTGCAACCAGCTATTCGCAGGAACCTTGGGTGACCTATGACGACACCTGCTCGGAATGGCGACCCAATTTGGCCGAATCGGTTGAAATTTCAGAAGATGGCACCACCTTCACCTTCACCATTCGCCAGGGCCACAAATGGTCTGACGGGGAACCCTTTACCACCGAAGATGTCATGTTCTGGTACGAAGCCATTGCCATGAATCCCGACATCAGCCCATCACCGCCCAACATTATCATGGCGGGTGATGAGCCAGCCGTCTTCGAAGCGATCGACGACCACACCTTCTCGGTGACCTTTGCCGAGCCCAATGGTCTCTTCTTGCCCAATCTCGCGTTCGTCTTTGGGGGCAATATTGGCGACGTGCCAGCCCACTATCTCTCACAGTTCCACGCTGATTACGCGGACGCCGATACATTGGCCGCCATGGTCGAAGAAGCTGGTTTCGAGGATTGGCCACAGCTATTCAGCGCCCGCATGGACGCCAGCGTTGCCACCAATCCAGATATGCCAACGCTGCGCGCGTGGAAGCTAACACAGGTGGGGCCGCCCTGGATCTTCGAGCGCAATCCCTACTTCTACAAGGTTGACACCGAGGGTCGTCAGCTGCCATACATCGATCAGCTGCGGCTACAAGCCGTCGAAGATGGACAGATGGTTACGTTGAAAGCCGTTGCCGGTGAATTGACCTATCAAGCCCGCAACATCGCCTTCTCTGATCTGCCGCTCTATCTGCAAAATCAGGAGCAGGGTGACTATCGGGTGGTGAAGGCAGCCGCCGAACATCCACTGGGCATCACCATCTTCCCCAACCAGAATTATGCGGGGGATGATGAATTCGTCAAGGGCCTGTTGGAAGATATTCGCTTCCGCAAAGCATTGAATCTGGCGATCAACCGCGATGAGATGAACGAGTTGATCTACCTGGGCGAGAATGCCGAAGTCAAAGATGCGTTCCCGCTGTTGCAGGACGAGCCAGAGCTCTTTGATCACCTGCGCTACGATCCCGAAGCGGCCCGTGCGCTGCTCGATGAAATGGGGTTGGAGACCGATGGCAACGGCATGCGGCTGAACCCCGATGGCGATCCGATTGTCCTGAGCCTGGATGTCTTCTCTGGCCAGCAGTTTATGGATGGTGTGCAATTGGTGGCGAGCTATTGGGAGGATATTGGTCTGCAAACCTCGCTCGAAGAGATCAGCTATGATCTCTGGTGGCCGCGCATCAATTCATTCGAATATCCAATGACAGCCTATGTAAAGGATAGCATTGGCGGTCTTGCCCGCTTTGTCTACCTGCGCTCCTATGCGCCTGTAGCCAGCAGCAGCTACTGGGGCCCAGCATGGGGTACCTGGTATCAGACTGGCGGCAGCGATGGTGAGGAACCACCGGAAGATCATCCGGCCCGTCAGGCCCAGTTGCTCTTTGATGAAGCCAAAGTGACGGTCGATTCAGAGCGCCAGCTGGAAATTCTGGCCGATATCGAACGGCTGGATCTGGAAAATGCGTGGGAAGTGCTGACGGTCGGCACTGGTGCCAACATCAAGATCGTCAAGAACAACATGCGCAATGTTCCCGAAGTCAACTACTGTGTGCTGCATGATTCGGACTCTTGGGCCGAGCAGTATTACATCGCTCAGTAAGCACAAACGTTCGTTCTAGTTGCCACGATGCACGGCCCCTGTAATGCATGGCCCTGTAATGCATGGCCCTGTAGGGTCGTGCATCGTGGCTTGTCTATCGCACCTGATTTGTTTCTACGATAGGGACTCTGTCCATGGCAAGATTCATCTTCCAACGCTTTCTATACGCAATTCCGACCTTGATCCTCATTTCCATTGTCTCGTTTGCCATTATCGAGCTGCCGCCCGGTGATTATTTGAGCAGCTATGTTGCCCAACTGGAACAGCAAGGGTCGCGCATCAGCCAAGCTGAGCTGGAGGCACTCCAACAGCGCTATGGTCTCAATCAACCCGTCTACGTGCGCTATTGGAAGTGGATCAGCAACTTTGTCCAGGGCGACATGGGCATGTCATTTGATTGGAACCGGCCCGTCAAGGATCTGGTCTTCGAGCGCATTGGTCTGACCGCGCTCATCTCGCTCCTGAGCACCTTCTTTATCTGGGCGGTGGCGCTGCCAATCGGCATCTATTCAGCCACCCATCAATATTCGTTCAGCGACTACGTGGCGACCTTTGTCGGCTTTTTGGGCGTGGGCATCCCCGACTTTCTGCTGGCGTTGGTCATTCTCTGGTGGGCGTGGAGCGCGTTTGGCGTCAATCTGGGTGGGCTTTACGGGCCCGAATTTATTGGCGAGCCGTGGACTTGGCCCAAGGTGATGGAAGTGCTGAAACGCATCTGGGTGCCAATGGTCATTATCGGCACCGCGGGCACCGCCGGGATGATCCGCACCATGCGCGCCAACCTGCTCGATGAGTTGCCCCAACCCTACGTCGAATCGGCACGAGCCAGTGGGCTCTCTGAAACGCAGACGGTGTTGCGCTATCCCGTGCGCATTGCCATGAGCCCCTTTGTCAGCACCATTGGCTGGATGTTGCCGGGGTTGATTTCGGGCACAACCATTGTGGCGATTGTCCTGAGTCTGCCCACCACCGGCCCCCTATTGTTGAAGGCGCTGCTTTCACAAGATATGTATCTGGCGGCCTCCTTCATCATGTTGCTGAGTGTGCTGACGGTTATTGGTACGCTGGTCTCAGACATCCTGTTGGTTCTGGTCGATCCCCGTATTCGCTTTGATGGCGTACAAGCTGACTAAATAACTGGACTTACGCAACTTGTCGAGAAGAGCCACCAATCGCGTTGCCTGCTCTCCAGCGGCAAGCTCTTCTCGGTGCGTAACTCATGCTATTAAGTTAAACATCTGTCCGCAAATTCTCTGCGTCCACGTGGCCGGCTTGAACAGTGACCTGGTTCACAATCGAATTTGCGGATTGGTTCTAAAGGAAAAACGATGACGTTACTCACCAAACGCGCCGGAGCGAAGAAGCCATCGATCCCCGTGCCCGAAGAGCAGATCAAAGAGGGTGTGGCCAAGGATCAGGTTTTCGTGGCGTCACAGTGGCAGCTCATGTGGTGGCGCTTTCGCAAACATCATTTGGCCATTTTGGGCACCTCGATGATTGCGATCTTCTATCTGCTGGCAATCTTTTGTGAATTTCTCTCGCCCTATGATCCCAACGTCTTTGAGCGGCGCTATACCTTTGTGCCGCCCCAGACGATTCAGTTCTTTCACGAAGGCGAATGGCGTGGCCCCTTTGTCTATGGGCTGCAACGGGAACGGGACGACGCCACCTATCTCATCACCTATCAACCTGATCCCGAAGTCATCCACCCCGTTGAATTTTTCGTGAAGGGTGATCCCTACAAAATGTGGGGGCTCTTCGAGAGCAACCGCCATTTCTTTGGTCTGAGCCCCGAGGTAGATACACAGGGACTGCGGATCCATCTGCTGGGGACCGACCGGCTGGGGCGTGATATGTTTTCGCGCATTCTCTACGGCGCGCGCATTTCACTTTCGATTGGGCTGATCGGCGTCTTCCTCAGCTTTGTCATTGGCATTCTAATGGGCGGGATCTCCGGCTACTTTGGCGGCATGCCCGATCTGATCATTCAACGGATCATCGAGTTTTTGCGCTCGATTCCCACCATCCCCCTGTGGATGGGGCTGAGCGCGGCGCTGCCCCGCGAATGGTCATCGCTGCAACGCTACTTTGCGATTGTGGTTCTGCTCTCGTTCATTGGCTGGACGGGACTGGCGCGCGTGGTGCGTGGCCGCTTCCTGGCCGTGCGCGAAGAGGATTATGTCACCGCGGCCATGCTTCAGAATGCCAGCGAGGCTCGCATCATCTTTCGCCACATGTTGCCCTCTTTTTTCAGCTACATCATCGCCTCGCTCACGCTGGCCATCCCCGGCATGATCCTGGGCGAAACCAGCCTCTCTTTTCTGGGGCTGGGGCTGCGTCCACCCACCATTAGCTGGGGCGTGCTGCTGCAAGAGGCGCAAAATCTACAGACTGTGGCCCTGGCCCCCTGGCTCTTGCTGCCCGCGGTCTTTGTGGTGGTGGCAATTCTCTCCTTTAACTTCATGGGTGACGGCCTGCGCGATGCAGCCGACCCGTACAAACGGTAGGTTCTCCCGGCCCACAAGAGTAGCCAACCAGGGCCGCGATGTACCTTAATCAAGCGCAGGGCAGACGCATGGCAACAGAAGAAATATTGCTGGAAGTAAAAGATCTGAAAACCCATTTTTTCCTGGAAGAAGGCACGGTCCGCGCGGTCGACGGTGTTGACTTTACCGTGAAGCGGGGCAAAACGCTTTGTGTGGTGGGCGAAAGTGGCTGTGGCAAAAGCGTCACGGCGCGCGCCATCCTGGGCATCGTTCCCAATCCGGGGAAGGTGGTCGACGGCCAGATCCTCTACCACGAACATCTGGCCAACCAGCGGGGCGAATCGGTTACGGATCTGGCCAAACTGCGGCCCAATGGCCACGAGATCCGCGCCATCCGCGGGGCAGAGATTTCCATGGTCTTCCAAGAGCCCATGACCTCCTTTTCACCAGTCCACAAAATTGGGCAGCAGATCCGCGAACCGATCCTGTTGCACCAACAAGTGAACAAGGCCGAGGCACGCGAGATCGCC
This sequence comes from Caldilineaceae bacterium, assembly GCA_965228585.1. Lineage (GTDB taxonomy): Bacteria > Chloroflexota > Anaerolineae > Caldilineales > Caldilineaceae > JAHBVH01. The sequence goes on along the minus strand of CBDDHX010000009.1, from coordinate 70,719 downwards.
ATCGACATGCTGCGGCGCTGTGGTCTACCCCGCCCCGAACGGGTCTTTGATCAATATCCGTGGGAACTTTCGGGCGGGATGCGGCAGCGTGCCATGATCGCGCGCGCACTGGTCTGCCGCCCCAACCTGCTCATTGCCGATGAGCCGACCACGGCCTTGGATGTCACAACCGAAACCCAGATCCTGGAATTGATGCAGGAATTGCAACAGGAGCTGGGCATGGCAATTCTCTTTATCACCCACGATCTGGGGGTGGTGGCAGAGATGGCCGACGAAGTCATCGTCATGTACCTGGGACAGGTGGTGGAGCGGGCAGATGTGATCTCGCTCTTTCACGCGGCCAAACATCCTTATACCCAGGCGTTGCTGCGCTCCATTCCCACCATCGAAAAAGAGCGCCGTCACCGTCTGGATACCATCGAAGGCATGGTGCCCGATCCCTACAACATTCCCAGCGGTTGCCCCTTTCATCCCCGTTGTCCGGCCTTTATGCCTGGTCTTTGTGATGTCGAAACACCGCCACTCTATGAATTGGAGAATGGCCATTTGGCGCGCTGTCTGCTCTACGATCCCGAAGTTGCAGACAAGGTTGCAGTGGAAGTACCAATCGATCTACCCAAGGCGGAGGACGCGGCATGAGTCAAAACAACAAGAGCCAGGCCAGTGCAAATCAGCCGGATAAAAATGGCAACCTGATCCTGGAGGTAAAGGATCTGAAAAAACATTTTCCCATCAAGCGCGGCTTCTTCAACAAAGTGGTGGGCCAGGTGAAGGCCGTCGATGGTGTCTCCTTTCAGCTACCCACCGGCACCACGCTGGGGCTCGTGGGCGAAAGTGGCTGTGGCAAGACAACAACCAGCCGCTGTCTGCTGCGGGCCATCAACCCCACCGCGGGCAAAGTGCTCTTTCACGATGAGCAACTGGGAACGGTGGATGTGGCCACCGCGGATAAGGCCACGTTGCGCCACTTGCGGCTCAACATGCAGCTGATCTTTCAGGATCCCTTTTCCTCGCTCAATCCACGCATGACGCTGCTCGATATTGTGGGCGAGCCGTTGGTGATCAACAACGTGGCCAAAGGGCGCGAATTGGAGGATCGGGTTGCCCAGCTCTTGGAGCGCGTCGGCCTGCGCCCAGAGTACATGCGCCGCTATCCCCACGCGTTTAGCGGCGGCCAACGGCAACGCATTGGCATTGCGCGCGCCCTGGCATTGAATCCGCGCCTGGTGGTGGCCGACGAACCGGTCTCCGCGCTCGATGTATCGATTCAGGCCCAAACGCTCAATCTGTTGCAGGATCTACAGGAAGAATTTCACCTTTCGTACATCTTTGTGGCCCACGATCTGAGTGTGGTCCAACACATCAGTGATTACGTCGCGGTGATGTATGTTGGGCGGCTGGTCGAATATGCCAGCAACGAAGAGCTCTTCTTTACGCCCAAACATCCCTATACCGAAGCACTGCTCTCTTCCGTGCGGCGGCCCGATCCCCTCTCTAAACGTGAACGGATTGTGCTCGAAGGCGATGTGCCCGATCCATCCAACCCACCGAGCGGTTGCTATTTTCATCCCCGCTGTCGCTACGCCGAGGATCGCTGCAAAACCGAGACCCCGGCTCTGCGCGCGATCGCGCCGGGGCACACCGTAGCCTGCCATTTCGCCGAAGAGCTTGATCTGCAAGGCGTGGCCTAGTTTCGGCCATCCACATTTCACCCCACATTCAGTTCAATGAAAGCCAACCCATGAGAACCGATATTCGTACGACGCTCCTGCGCACTTTTGTGGAAGATGTTCCGCGCAACCTGGCCCGCTTTGACGAGGCCACCGGCCGCTTTCTGACCGAAGGCGGATGGGCCGTGACCAACCAGGATCACGTCTACCCGCTGGCTCTGCTCTACACAACCGAGCACCCCGACAATCCCTACTACCAAGATGCGTCCATCCTCGATCGTGCGCTGCGGGGCGGCGATGCCTTGCGCGACTTTCAATACCCCGATGGCCAGGTCGAATTTATCAAGGTCGATGACTCAACCTGGGGGCCAATCTACATGCCCTGGTCGATGTACCACTGGCTGGAAACCTATGCACTGCTCCGCGAGATCATGGATGCCGAGCGACGAGCACGCTGGGAGACCGGCCTCACGCTCGCCTATGACGGGATCACCGCCAATCTGGCCAGCGGGCGCGTGCACAACATTCCAGCCTGGAATGCCATGGCCAGCTACCGAGCCGGCCAACTCTTTGCGCGCGCGGATTGGCGCGACGCGGGCCGCCAGATGATTGCACGCACCGTGGCCGAACAGATGCCCGGCGGCTATTGGCTGGAGCACCACGGCCCCACCCCCGCGTACAATGTTGTCTACGCCCATGCGCTGGGTCTCTATCACTATTTTTCCGGCGATGAATCCGTGTTGCCGGCGCTGGAACGGGCCACTGATTTTCACATCCGCTACACCTATCCCGATGGCCGCCAAATCGAGACGATTGATGGGCGCGTCAAATATCACGACCGCATCAACGTCCACGGTCTTTCGGCCTTCAGCTTATTCCCGCGCGGGCGCGGCTATGTCCGCCTGCTCTTTGAGCAATGGTTGGCAGAGCGTGCTCAACATCCGCTGCCCCACCTGGTCTACAACCAGACCGCGGATGGACCCCGCATTGCCAGCGGCGAATATGGCCTGAGCGCGCGCCTGGCACCGTTGTTTCACCATTATGGCACGCTGGCTGGCGATGTGGACGAAGCGCCCATTCCACAGGAGCAAGCGACCTACTTCATTGACGATCCAGCGCACGCGCTCTTGCGTCGCCAGGATCAATGGTTCACCTGTTTGAGCGGTGTCGTCACGCCCGTTGTCGAAAGCCGTTGGGGACAGGATCGGCAGAGCTTCGTCAGCATTTGGCACGCGACAACCGGTCTGCTCGTTGGGGGTGGCAATGCCAAAGAGCAGCCAATGTTGAGCACCTTTGTCGTCGACCAGAACGCAGCTGACCCCATACCGCCCACTGTACCCGCCGCAACCTATCTGCCCAGCCAGGCTGAGTTGCAGAGCTCCGGAGATGTTGATGAAGTGACGCTGCACTATGGCGATCATCGTTGTACCGTGCAGATCAAGATTGAATCTCCCCAGCGGTTGCGGCTCACCTTTGCAGGAGCAGGCAAGGTGGACGCGGTGGCCCACTTGCCCTTTAAGTTGCAATTGGAACGTCCGCTGGAGACGGCAGCGGGCACAGCACATAAACTCGACCACACCCCCTTGCAACTCGACGCGGCCAAGGCTGGCGGCACGGTTCGCCACGGCGCGTGGCAGGTGCAGATGCCCGCGGGCAGCCACCTGCAATGGCCAGTCTTTGCATTCAATCCCTATGCCGCGGATGGTGCCGGTTCGCTGGAAGAGGCAGCTGCCGTGCTCACGGTTCCCTTGCCCGCGGCACAAATCGAGCCGGTTACGGTGTTGATTGAAGTGCCAGCGTAGCTCTTTTCACCATGACATAACCCTGCTTCCTGGGCTAGGCAACGTGCAACGCTGTTGCCGCGCTGCGACACGGCTGTGCCGGGCAAGGCAAAGCTGTATAGCAACCGGGCAAGCCCAGCAGAGCAAGTAGAAAGCCGAAAGCAATGTCGACTGACTTTACCCATCCCTCCCATGCCTCATGGCAGACCATTGACCGCGCCAAACAGCGCTTTCCCGAAACCACGCTCGTCGCAGCAGGAGAGGCCCGGGCCGTTATTGTGATCCCCGAACGCCCTGCCTATCAAGCACAGGCCCAAAAGCTGCAACGGAGCATCTTTCAGCAGAGCGGGGTAACCGTCCCCATTGTCTGGGACACAGCCATCGATCCGTGGCAGCCGCCCACGGCCAATCAGATCCTGCTGGGCAACCTCATGGACAACCAAGCCGTTGCCCCGCTCTATCATCGCCACTACCTTGCCGCCGATGCCCACTATCCTGGCCCAGGTGGCCACGTGGTGCGCACCATTCACGATCCGTGGGGTAACGGCCACAACGCCATCTTGACCGGCGGCAGCGACATTGCGGGGGTCACCACCAGCGTGCAATCGCTCTGTCACCAGTTCCAGCAACAGGCAGGTCGGCTCTGGCTGCCCCAATTGCTCGAGATCCAGATTGGCGAAGCGTTCCTGCGCACCTTTCCCGAAATGGCCACGATTCCCGACGCGACCTTCCGCGCGGCCGAAATGGCAAAGGCGCACGAAATGTTGGAAACGGGCGCGCACGGTGGGATCACCGATCCGCTGGGACGGGCCGGTATGTACTATGCCATGACCGGCCATCTGGGGTGGGCAAAACTCTTCAAGGAATTGGTCTTCTTAATGTATGCCGACTTTCAAAAAGGGCGCGAGCAATATGGTGGTGCCTGGGGCATGGACGCGGATTTTCGGCTCTTTGTCATGCTCCCGGCCTGGGATCTGGTGGAGGAAGCGCCCATCTTTAGCGATGAAGAGCGGCTGCAGATCACGCGGATCTATGCCCAGTTTATTGAAGATGCCATTCCCCACGCCGCGGACGCGGTGCAACACCGACGCACCCGCCACAACCACTGGACCTTTGCGGCGCTGGGCCTGCTCTATTCCGCCCAATACTTTGAAAAATACTACGGCATTGCCGAGGCCGAAGATTGGCTCTACGTGGCCGACGAATGTTTCGTGCCCCAATGTCACACGGCCCGTTCCCACGAGAACAGCAACGGCTACCAATGGCTCACCCTCTCGCACGCGCTCGCCTATGCGTTGGCCCGCCCCTACCCCGCCTTCTTTACAGAAGGACATGTCCGCACCATCGCGGATCTGGCCATTGTTTCCATGGACAACCTGGGCTACCAAAGCTCCTATGGCGATACACGCACCATCTATGGCTGGGGCACCGAATTACCAATCTTGGCCGCGGCAGCCTGGTACTATGGCGATGGCCGCTATCAGTGGGCGCTGAACAAAACCGATTATGACGCGGGCTTCCGCATTGGTCTCCGCACCCTCGGCACCCATCTCATCGACATGGAGCCGGTGGAACCCACCGATCTCACCGGTGCCCGGCGCGTGCCGCTTGATCCCACCTTTCACCACTCATTCGAAGGGCACAAAACCGTGCCCGTGGAAGCAGCCTACGACAAGGTCGTTTTCCGCGCCGACTACGACCCAAAGAGCGAATATCTGTTGCTCGACGGCTTGGCCGTGGGTGGACACAAACACTACGATTGCAATGCGCTGATCCGGCTGACCGCGCTCGACCGCATCTGGCTGGCCGACGGTGATTACTACTGTTCCGCGCCCAACTTTCACAACGGTGTTCTCCCGCTGGCCAATGGCGAAACCACGATCATGCCTCCCTTCACTTGGTGCGACTTTGTCGTTGATCTGCCCGCGACGGGCTTTAGCCGCACAACGGTCAAAGCCTATGGAGAGGCGGATTGGGAGCGCAACATTCTCTGGCGCAAGGGGCGCTACTTCCTAGTGGCCGATGTAATGCGGGCGCGGCGTGACGCAGCGTACGATTTTCGCGCGCAATGGCAGGTCATTGGCGCAACGAGCCTGCACGGCCAGCGGCTGGAAGTTGCCCAACAAGAGCGGCGGCTCGACATCATCAACGCGGACGAGGCTACCCTCAGCACCGCGGTCGACAGCTTTACCACCGCCGAGTGGGACGCCTATGCACACGCCGACCCCACCATCACCATTCTGCGCCAGAACCACAGCACCAGCTTGCAGCAGAACGCAACCGACGTCTTTCTGAACATTTTGCACCCGCGTTGGGCCACGGAAGCGCCACTGACGGTCAAGCGCCTGACGCCAGCCAGCCTGCTGGTGCAGGAGCCGGACGGATTGGTCTGGCTAGCCGTGCGCACGGCAGATCCGCTGGCAACACCCTGCCAAACCGATGCCCAATCCGCGATTGTCGATGGAGCGAGCGCCGCGGTGGTACAGGCAACAACCTTTGGTTGTGACGGACCACTATTCAGTGCCGAACATCCCGTCGATCTCACCTTCGACTGGGCGAGCGGCCAAGGCACGATCAGCGCAACGCTCCCCACCTTGCTCACCTTTCACCAGCTCGATGCCACGGCGCTACAGGTCGATGGGTGGGCGCGCCCACTGCGGCGCACGGGGGAGACGTTGATCTTCAGCGTACCGCCCGGGCAACATACGTTTGCGCTCACATTGTCAACACCCGCCGAGGCTTGCAAAGATCTCGCGGCTGCCTTGCAGACGGCGTGGGCCGAAGCTGCCGAGATTGCCACCCAAAGCACGGCAACCACGACGGCCACCACAGAAGAGACGCCCCCGCGTTGGCAGATCACCGCTGGCACCTTTACCGCGGTAGCCACGGTGGGCACGGAGGCAATTGCCGCGGGCACGGCCGATGGCCGGCTCTACCTGCTCGACCGGGCGGGCGAGATCCAGTGGCAACGGCAGGTCGATGGGGAGGTCACCCAAATTACGGCTGCCGATTTTGGGGCACGGGGCACGGTGATTGCCGTGGGCACACTCGCCAGCAGCGTCACCCTCTTCAGCTTCAATGGCGAAGAATGCTGGCGCCACTCGATCCCCTTTTACAAACGCGATGGCATCGTGCGCACGCTGGTAGCCGCGGATATCAACGGTGATGGTCTCGATGAGATCATCGTGGGTGCCGAAAATTGGCACCATTATGTGCTCGACCAACAGGGGGCAACGTGCTGGCACTTCGAGAGCGTCCACGCGTCTACCGCCACCGCGGTCGCGGATATTGATAACGATGGCGCGCCCGAATTGATTGCCGCCACCGAGTACAACTGGTGGTTTGCCGTCTCTAACCAGGGCGAGAAAAAGTGGCAGCACAACACGGTGCTGGGCATGGGCGTCACTCACGTTGCCACCGCACGCCAGCGCGACGGGACCCATCTGGTTGCATTCGGTTGTCGCGATGGGACGGTGCAGGTGGTGGACGCCAACGGCAAAGTGCACTTTGTGTTGCAGACCGCGGATACCATCAAAGGGCTGGCGGCCGCCGACATCAATGGGGACGGCAATCAAGAATTTTTGGTGGCCAGTGCCATTCAGAACACCTATGCCGTTGCGCACACGGGCGAGATTCTCTGGCGCACTGGCAACCAGAGCCCACCCACCTACCTGTTGCTCGATCCAGCGCTTGACAGCTCCTCGGTTTGGGTGGCGGAAAGTGATGGCCAACTGCTGACGATGAACGCAGAAGGGCAGACAGAACCACGGCTGCACATGGGCGGCGCGGCCACGGCATTGGCACTTTGCCCCACCCCCAGCGGACAACTGGTTGTGGCCGCGCTGCAAGCAACGGGCCTGCGCGCCTGGGAGGTATGAACCGATGCAAATCAGGGACGAACAGTACCGCGCGGTTGGGCAGCCGTGCCGCAACTTCAACATTCTCGGCAGCACCATCATCATCGATCCGGTTGACCAACGGGAGAAGGTGGTGCTCTCAAACTTTGCCGCGGGCGCAACGGGCAATCTCATTCTAATCGATCCGGCGATGGGTGCGGGCGAAACCATTATGCTCCCCGCGGACGATGGTGCCTGGGCCTTGCTCAACCTGAACAACGAGACGTTGCTCGTGGGCACTTGCCCCAACAGCGGCTACCTGCACCGGCTCGATCTCGCGACGCGACGCTGGGCCGAAGGATTGCGCTGCCCCAGTGAAAGTTACATCTGGAATCTCTGCCAAGGGGACGATGGGTTGGTCTACGGCGGCACCTACCCCGGCTGTCTGTTGCTCCAATACGATCCACAGGCGCACACACTGACTGATGTGGGACGCATGTCGCCCGATCTCGCCAACTTGTACAGCCGGTTTGTCTACGCCGTGCCTGGCCACATCTTGGTGGAATGTTGGTCGGCGGCGCATCACCTCACGCTCTATGCAGTGGCAACGGGAGAGAGTCGGCCCTTTGGTCGTGTCGGGGCCAAGGTCGAGCGGATTACCGAGCAATATCTCTGTACCGTCGCGGAGACGGAGCATGGCCCCAAACAGGATTTTTACGATCTGCAAACGCTATCGGCGCAACTGCCCCAACCACTCCCCCCCGAATCAGCGCCACCCTATCCGGGGGTACGCCATTTCCAGCAATTGCGCGATGGACGCTGGTTTGGCGTGCGCGGCCAGGAATATTTTCTCATGCAGCCAAGTGAACGGCAGCCCACGTTGCACGCGATCCCGGCCGAGCGCCCGCCCACGCGTATTCACACCATCACCCCGGCGCCCAATGGATGGATCTGGGGCTCGTGTGGTTTTGGGCAAACCATCTTCTCTTGTGATCCCGCAAGCGACGCGGCTGTTCCCGCCAGCGACGCGGCTGTTCCCGCAAGCGACGCGGCTACCCCCGCAAGCGACGCGCACTGGAATTCAAATGGCGTTTGCGACAGTGGCGGCGAGGTCTACGGCATGGCCTTTGCCGGGGAAAAGCTCTATCTCTCCGCCTACGCCGGTGGCGACCACATCGTCTATGCTCCAGACAAACCGTGGGATCAGGTCAACAACATCAATCCACGGACATTGGCATCCGTTGCTCCCGCGTTGATTCGACCCGAGGCCAACAGCGTGATCGGCCCCGATGGCCACTTTTGGACGGGCTGGATGGCACGCTATGGGCGCTATGGCGGTGGCCTGTCGCGGGTGGACACAACCACTGGTGAGGTCCGTTGTTGGTCCGATCCCATTCCGGGGCAACCGCTGATGCACCTGGCAACCGATGACCGCTATCTCTACTTTGTCACCGGCGGCGCGGGGAACGGGCTGCCGGCCAAGGTGGAACCATTTCACCTCGTGGCGTGGGATCCGGTCGCGGCCGATGACTCTGCCGACGCTGCCATGATCTGGCAGCACCGTTTTGCCGCGGGTGAACGGCTGGGGCCACTCTGTGCCGTGGGTGGCGAGCTGTTGGTGGTGGTGGATGAGACGCTCCACCGCCTTGAGCTCACGCCGTTGCCCGGCCAACCCAGTTGGGGTGCCAAGCTCGCGCTGCCCGCGCCCTGTACGGCCCTGTTGACGTTACCGGATCAGCGCGCGCTGCTGTTCTGTGCCGGGGGCGTCTGGCAGTACACGGTTGGCACCGACGAATTGCATCCCATCAGCACGTTGCCGGGCACGGTGCGAACGGCCGCGCGCACCCCGGATGGCAGCGTCTATTTTGCCTGTGGCACCACCCTGTACCAGCTGCAACACAAATTTTAAACGAAGAATCAATGTGAGCACTCTGCCCGTAGCGAGTTGTTGCGAGTTGTTCAGCGTGGGCGCATGGCCATTGCTGCGCTCGGAACAATGCCGTCCCGGCAGATTTTGCAATCAAAATGAGCCAATCAAGAGGAGGATTGCTCATGGGCCACTCTACCGGACCGGTTGGACTCTGTTTGCTGGCACAGCCGCGCCCCAACGCGGCACGCACAGTGAGCTATCCAGCTTATGTGAAAGAAATTTTAGGACACGCCGGGCTCTGTTATCGGGATTGTACGCCCGCAGCGCTGGCGGCAACATTGCCCGAGCTGCGCATTCTCATTACCGTCGGTGAAGAGAGTTTGGAAGAGCCACTCCTGGCCCAGCTGCAAAAGTGGGTGGAGAATGGGGGTTGCTGGCTGGCCATTGGTGGCGTCTGCGGCGCGGCCGATCTCTTTGGCGTTGCCGTGGAAGCACCGACCTTTGGCGGCTTTGGCGGCGGGGTCGGAACGTTGGGTGAAGGCTATCTGCACCCCGTTGCGAATGGCGAGATCGCAGCCGCGGACCAAAAGATCATCGAACACATCAACCTGCCACTCCATTACTTTGAAGGGATGCCGGTGCAGGCCACCACGGCACAGATCCTGGCCACGCTCTCCAACGCCCACCAACAGCCGACAGAGCGAGTTGGGGTCACACAGCGGACTGTTGGCCGTGGCTGTGCGCTCCTCATTGCCATCGATCTGCCGGGGACGGTGGTGCGGATCCAGCAGGGGATTGGCATCACGCGTGATGGGGTTGCCGCGCCCGATGGCACCGCGCCCGTCAACGATGTTGTGCTAAAGAGTGGGGACGGTGCGGTGCTCGACTGGATCTTTGATCGCCAGCCCGTGCCCGGTGTGCCTGGGCTGCAAGCGTTCTTGGAACCAATTGCCGATCTCTGGCGCGAGCTGCTGTTGCGGGCCATCTTTCGGCTGGCACAGCGAGCCCAGATAGCGCTTCCTTTGCTCTGGCTCTATCCAAGAAATCTCAGCGCCCTGGCCCATCTCTCTCACGATAGCGACATGAATGTGCCAGCTCAGGCCGAACGGATGTTGGATGTGGTGGCCGCGGCAGAGATTCCCGCCACCTGGTGTGTCATCCTGCCCGGCTATGACGCAGCGCTGATCGACCGCATCCGCGCCGAAGGCCACGAGTTGGCCATGCATTACGATGCCATGAGCGGTGAGTGCCCGTGGGATGCCACCCTCTTCCACGAACAGTGGACAGCGCTCACGGCCATGTTTGGCGACGAGCAGCCGGTTTCCAACAAGAATCATTATTTGCGCTGGGAAGGTGATACCGAACTCTTTGAATGGTGTTGGACACACGGTATTCAGCTTGACCAATCAAAGGGTGCATCCAAGACGGGCGAAGCGGGCTTTAATTTCGGCACGTGCCACCCCTTCTTCCCCGTCGGTTTTCGGGAAGAGCCGATTGATGTGCTGGAGATGACCACGCCAACCCAGGATCTGATTATCTTTGCGCCACCGGCCATCTTGCCGCCGCTGCTGGATGGGGTGCTACGCAGCCACGGCATTCTGCATCTGCTCTTCCACCCCTCGCACATTGAAAAACCGGGTGTTGCGGATGCCATTTTGGACGCAGTGAAGATGGCCAAAGCCGCGGGGCTGGAATGGTGGACGGCAGCACGCATCAACAGCTGGGAACGGGCGCGGCGCCAGGTGCAGTGGAAGGCATATTCCCAGAATGAAACGCAAGCAGAGGTCACCATCAAGACCTCCATCGACCTGCCCGCGGCCACACTCCTTTGGCTGGCACCAGAGGACACCGACACAGCGGCGGACGGGCATGGTGATGGCCATGGTGATGGCCATGGTGATGCCCCCGGGCCGGTGATCCGCTGGGGATTTCCCTTTTGGGCCACCGTCACCGATCTGACGGCGAACCGCCCACTCACGGTAAAAAGTTCTGAGGCAAGTGAAGGAGCAGCAGAAAAGTCATGACAACAACAATTGATGAACGCCCAGCCATTGCCGGTGGCACGCCAGCGAAACAGACACCCTATGGCAAGGAACGGCGCTATGGCGAAGAGGAGTTGGCCGCGTTGGAAGAAGCGCTGCAACAGGAGACACTCTTTTATGCCCAGGGTAAACAGGTGAGTCAACTGGAAGCAGACTTTGCCGCCAAACATGGGGCATCTTTTGCCGTGGCGACCAGCAGCGGCACCGCCTCGATCCACGCGGCCATGATTGCCGGTGGCATTGGGCCGGGCGACGAAGTTATCGTCTCGCCAATTACGGATATGGGCTCAATCGTGCCAATTCTCTATCAGGGCGCTGTGCCGGTCTTTGCAGATCTGGATCCCCACACCTATACCATTGCCCCGGCCGCGGTCGAAGCTCTGATCACTGCCAAAACACGAGCGATCTTGGCAATTCACCTTGGCGGCAACGCCTGCCACATGGCAGAGCTAGACGCGCTGGCGCAGGCACACGATCTGCTCTTGATCGAAGATTGTGCTCAGGCGTTTGGTTCCCGCTACCAGGGTCGCCCCGTGGGTACGCTTGGGCAGATGGGCTGTTTCAGCTACAACGAATTCAAGCACATCTCCTGTGGGGATGGGGGCATTGTGCTCACGGATGATGCAGAGCTGGCCCTGCGGCTGCGGCTGGCCACCGATAAATGTTACAACCGTAATGCACAGGGAACGGAACGCAACCCCACCTTCCTGGCCAATAACTATCGCATGACGGAATTGCAGGGCGCGGTTGCCGTGGCGCAGCTTACCAAGCTCGACAACATTGTCGAGCGGCGACGCCAGTGGTGCACCGCGCTGAGCAAACGGTTGGCGGGCATCTCAGGATTGGCGCTGCCCCAGGAAACGCCGGGCGCGGAATCGTCATGGTGGTTCTACATGCTGCGCGTGATCCCCGCCGAGCTGGGCGCGAGCACCGACGACTTTGCCAAAGCACTACAGGCGGAAGGGCTGCGCGTCTCGGCCCACTACATCGGTCAGTGCATCTATGAATACCCAATCTTTGTAGAGCACAGCGCCTTCGAGGGCGGCGAGCACCCCTACATGCAACGCACCTATGGCAAGGGACTCTGTCCCGAAGCCGAGGCCATTCTCGCGAGCTGTGTCACGCTGGCGATCAATCAGGCGTACACCCAGACCGATTTGGAGGAGACGGTAACGGCCATCGAACGGGTGGCACGCTGGTTCGCTCAATAACGAACGCCGCGCAGAAACCACTGAATTGCAAGAGCCCGCCATCGCGAAGATGGCGGGCTCTTTGGTGCCAGGCGCACGGGTCACGCAAGCAACGGCCAGTGCAGGAAAGCAGGGGATCAGGCGCTGGGCGCGGGAAAGCGGGCATCCTCTTGCAGCGCGCCGTGCAGATAGCGAGTCTGGCCCACCTGGTGAAAGAGCAGTTGGGCAGCGTTCCCATTGCGCGGTGCCACCTGTGGCTCGACCACTGAGCGCTGCACCGCGCCCGGTTCGCCCGCGGGTTGTGCGAATATCTCCCACAGCACCCGCCCATCGACCGTGGGAGCCGTCTCTAGATCGAGCAGGATGGCAATGGTGGGCAGGAGGTCGATGGCACCGGTGGGAATCTCTGAATTGAGGCCACGCTGAAAACTTGGTCCATTGCCAATGAGCAGGGCATGCAGATCAAACGGTGAGGCCGATCCGTGGGAGGAGCGGAGCGCGGCCTGGGTTGTCAGCGACATCACCTCGCCGGGCACGCCATGTTCGTTGGTTGCGTGGCTCCACCGGGGCGAGACCGCGAGCAAGGGCATGCGCTCATTCTGTTGACCATTCCAGATCGTCGACAGCGGGATCAGGCCCGGCAGCTGCTCCAACGCGGGATCCCCGGCCAAGACCACACCGGCCCACGGTTGGGCCACCAACCATTCCACCAGCGGTGCGAGTTGGGCTGGATCGGGCGGCTGGGCACCGGGCTGCACGTAGATGTAATCACTGGCTGTCGTCAAGGGTAAGCTGTAGCCGATGGCAGCGAAGGCGTCGGCCAGGTAGCTGCGTAATGTGTTGTGTGCACGCACGGTGGAATGGCCGTGGTCGGAAACAAAGAAAATATCGAATTGATCGCGCAGGCCGCGGGTATTGAGCGCATCGAGCAACGTGGCAACACAGCCATCGACCGCGCGCAGGCTGGCTTTGGCCTCGGGCGATCCCAGGCCAAAGTAATGTTGGCTGCTGTCTGGTTCGTTGAACCAGAGCACAATGACCCGATTTTGTGGGTCGTCCAGATAGAGCCGAATGACCGCGTCCGTGGCGTATTGCTGGCGAGCGATCTGTGCGCCGCTCTCGCGCTCGGGCACTTCGCCCAGCTTTTCGCGCAGATCATAGAGATCGGCAATGCCATATGCACTGTTGGCGTTGACCATGCGCGTCAGGTGGCGGTGGGTCCACAACATGCCCGCGCCGGCGCTGCTGGTGGCCGCGACAGCCAACCGTTCACCGCGCGCGGCGAGTTGGTCGCCCAGGGTGGGCACAAAGAGCGCGCCCGTGGTCGTCGCCTCCAGCGCGTTGATGTGCTGGTAGTTGGAGGTATCGATGATGTGATCATCGGTGGCGTTGGGCACCATCATCGTGTTGGCGACGATGCCGTGGCGCCCTGGTGTGCTGCCGCTGGCCAGCGTGCTAATGTTGACACGGGTGTGGGTGGGGTAGGCGGCGTGGTGATCCCGACAACGTACCCCGCCGGTGGCAAGTTGGGCGACGGTTGGCATGAGTTGCGGATCAAGCAAGTCCGGGCGCAGGCCGTCTGCGCCAATGATCAAGATGCGCCGTTGCATGAGTGGTTACGTTCTCCCCGGATTCGGATTCGGTTGATGGCGTTGACGTGGTACAGTTTGGCCCGGCTCGCTTGCCAGCGGCGGGCCAGCGCTGCGCGGCGTTCCGATGGCAAGCGAGCTGGTTTGTGATGATCAATCTTGTGCGGCGACAGCGAATAGATGGCATTGCGCAGATGGAGCAACAGTTCGCTTCGTCTGCGAATGCCAGCGATCGCGCGGTAGAGAATGGGATCGCCAATGTTGATCTGGATGGTATCGCCCCGTCTGCGATTGACTTCGTGGATGATCAGTGCCAGGCGAAGCGTTTCACTGATCTGGCTGGCTAGTTGGAAAAAGCGGCTGTTCTGGCCGTGAAAATAGATGGGCAAAACCGTTGCTTTGGTCATCTGGATCAGCTTGGTGACAAAGAGCTTCCATTCCAGATCTACTGCTGGGCCAAAGGGGCCGTTGCGCGTGGTAGAAATGCCACCCGCGGGGAAGATCACAATGGCGCCCCCGGCGCGCAAGGTGGCCAGGGCGCGCTGCTTGGTTTCGATGTTGAGTCGCGCCGCCGCCTCGGTTGCGCTAAAATCTACGGGCAACAGATACCGTTCGATCCGTGGCTCCATGCAGAGTGCCTTGTGAATGAGGATCTTGAAGTCGCTGCGCAGCTGTGCCGCCAAATGGCAGATAATGAGTCCATCCAAGACGCCATAGGGGTGGTTGGCAATCAGCACCACCGGCCCACTCTTGGGTACCTTGGCTAGTTGGTGACGATCATAGGCGGCATGCACCTGCAGTTCTTGCAGGGCCCGCGGCCAGATCCGGTGTGTGTCTTCGTCGTCGGATAGATCATCCAACAGGGTGTCACAGGTACGTGCCAACTTGCGTTGGCCAGTCAGCGTTTCAATCGAGCGGATCAGCACGCGTTTGGGCAAGGGATCCGCAGGTGATGCATAGGTGAGTTTTGCTTGTAGACTCATTTCGAATCGACCGCCTCTACATTGTTTTGCCAAAGATTTAACCACCCTCTTCGTCCATAGCTGTCACTCATGGCTCGGCTACCGCAGTATAGATTGTCGCCACAGGATGGACAAATAGGTGGTGCCGGTGCACACGGGGAACAGCAGAAGCATCCACCGGGCACCTTTAGGCAGTTACGCTGTTTGTAGCGCATGGTATTCGAAAGATATTAATGCAATGTAGAGAGAGCGTTAATGGTCTGTCAAATGAGACGGGCTGCGGCAACTGTGTTCGCTGTTTGAACGACGGTGAGGGCCAGGATGGTGCTTGAGATTGCAGACGCAGATTTGCCCTAAAGTGGGCTCTGTTTGAAAAGAGTAGTTCCGAAGAGGGAAACCTACCGTTTTCAAGCCAACCGCACTGTAGATCCGCCATCACTCTGGCAAAGGGCCACGCAGCTGCTCATAGCAGAAAGCACCGATGGCCGCGCCCAGCACCGGTGCCAGCCAATAGACCCAGTGTGCGCGCCACACGCCGGCAACCAACGCGGGACCAAAGGAACGGGCCGGATTCATCGACGCGCCACTGATCGGGCCGCCCCACATGGCATCGAGCGCAACCGCGGCCCCAATGGCAATGGCGGCTGTCTCGCCCACCGCGCGCGTGTCAGTTGCCACGGCAATGATCACAAACATTAGCAGAGCCGTGAGCAGCAGTTCCAGCCCAAATGATTGCCAGGCCGAGCCCAGGGGCACTGTTGCACCCAGGGCAGCGGCATCTCCCAGGATGAGCCGCAACGTGAGCGCAGCCAGCCCCGCGGCCACCAGTTGTCCACCCACGTAAAAGGGCACCTGAAACCAGGGGAAATGGCGGGTCAGGGCAAAGGCAATTGTTACGGCAGGATTAAAATGCGCACCAGAAATATGGCCCGTGGCCGCGATCATCACGGTGATGATCAGCCCAAAGGTGAGGGCGATGCCCACATGCCCCAGTGCGCCGGTCTGTGCATTTACCATGATCGCACCACAGCCCGCGGTTACCAATCCATAGGTGCCCACGGCTTCCGCCAGCACCTTGCGCCACAGCAGTAGATCAATGCCCACCGCTCAACTCCTCTTCCGCCAGCCACGCCTGAATTGCCGCGTCAATCTGGCCGCGCACAGTCCGAAAGGCAGCCAGCTTCTCTTCCTCAGTCCCTGCAACCGCGGCGGGATCGGTGAAGCGCCAGTGCAGATGTTCACCCATGCTCAGAAAGACAGCCGGGCACCGCTCCTCGGCGTGATCACAGACGGTGATCACATAGCCAAAATTAACGTGCCCCAGATAGCTACCCAGATCTTTGGAACTGTGCCCGGTTAGCTCGATACCCATTTCATTCATCACTCGTGTTGTGTAGGGGTTGATGCCCTTTGGCTCGAGCCCAGCACTGTAGACGTCGAAACGATCGCCCGCGTGGTGACGAAGCAGTGCTTCGGCCATTTGGCTGCGGGCCGAGTTGCCAGTGCAGAGAAAAAGCACCTTGGCTTTGCTCATAATGATCTCCTTGTTAGCTTGTTGATTGGTGAGTGCAACTTGAAGTTGTCCATCGCAGTTCGGACATTGGCAGGGAATCGTCTCTTTGAGTTGGGCCAACAATGGATCTTCGGTTGCTGGTCCCAGGATCGCCCCCAACCAATGGCGGATCTGTGCGCTGTTCAGATGGTAGTAGATATTGTGACCACGCCGCTCGTCCACAATCATCCCAGCCTGACGCAACAACCGCAACTGCTGCGAAACATAGGGTTGAGGCTTCTCCAGCATTGCTTCCAGATGGCAGACAGACGCCGGCTGCATCCGCAACAGATTGAGCAGGCGCAACCGCTCGGGATGGGCAAGCAACTTCAGTTGTTCCGCAAAATTACGATAATCTGGCATGGCGCTCTCCTTCAGTTGACAAGCAGCAATACCAGCCATGATAGAAGATTTTCATAACTATTGGACTTGCGCAACTTGTTGAGAAGAGCCAGCAAGCGCATGGCCTGTTCTCCACCGGTACGCTCTTCTCAGTCGCAAGTGATGGAAATATTCAAAAATCAGCATATTCAGAATATTGCATGTTATGGGTTCAGAGAGAGACCCACAGCAATCTGTGAGCCTCTTCTCATCGTACTTCTGCTTCACAAACGCTCTGTTGCGTCCATGCTGCAGAGGACGCGGCACTGCTGGTGGTTATTCAGCCGCGGTGAAGGCCAGGTTATAGGCACGGAAGTCGGTGTAGTAAAAAGGATAGGGCTGCCACTGCACATCTTTGGCCGCGCCATAATTTTCCACCGGGATGTAGAGCACGGTGCCGGGCGCTTCTTCTTCATAGATATCGAGCATCTGCTGATAGTTCTCGAAGCGAATGTTGTTGTCGAGCGTGCTGCGCGCGCCATTGCCCAGTTCGTTAAATTCGGCGGGCGGCGTCCAGTAGTTGCGCTGTACAGATGAGCGATCACCCCACGAACGCCAGAGCGTGCCATCGGGATCGGCCAAGACAGAAGAGTTGGACCAGTTGGCGACCATGCTCTCTTCGGCGGGGATGCTCTCGCCCGGCTGGCGGAGACGTATTTCGGCATTGATGCCAACTTCTTTCCACATGTCGATGATCGCCTGGCCCGCCTGCAAGCCATTGGTGTAGTAGTTGGCTTGGGTCTCATAATTGATCACGCTGCCATCATAGTTGGATTCGGCGACCAGCTCCTTGGCACGTTCGGGATCGTAGGGCAGAAACGGACGTTCGGCGTTGAACATCTCGCCATATTCTTCAAATTGGTGGCCTTGCAGTGGCACCGCTTTGCCATCCCACAGCGTATCGATCAGCAGTTGCCGGTCGATGGCCAGATTCATGGCCTGACGCAGTTTCTTATCGGCCAACACCGGATGATTGGTGTTGTAGCGCAGCACGTGCATGTTCGCCAGCGGGATCTGCCGCACTTCAACAGCATCCGCGCCGTCGAGGACAGGCAACTGATCGGGCGGAATGTTGGTGATGATCTGTACCTCGCCGTTGATCAGCGCGGTAACGCGCGTTGATGCTTCCGGGATCACCTGGAAGACGAGCCGTTGCACGGGCGGTAGCTCTTCCCAGTATTCATCGTAGACTTCCAGCACCAATTCATCATCGGGAGCAAAACCGACGATCTTGTAGGGGCCGGTGCCGATCGCGGCCTGTCCGAAAGCTTCATCGCCCCCGTTGGCTTCAATGTAATCTTTGGGCACGATCCATGAAGCCCACGAGGCCACCCGCTGTTCGATCAAGGGATCGGGCAGATGAGTTTCAATCTCGACCGTGTGCTCGTCAATCACACGCACCGCTTTGAAGGTGGTAAAGTAGCCCTGGGCACTGGAGAGGATCGAATCTTCTTTATTGATGCGGTCGAATGTGTACTTCACATCCTCGGCCGTGAACGGATCGCCATTGTGAAAGGTCACACCCTGGCGCAGCGTGAACTGCATCACCGTGTCGCTCGTTCGTTCCCAGGCCGTGGCCAGGGCGGGCTCCAGTTTATCACCATCGAGGAAGTTGCGCCGAATGAGGGTATCAAAGACATTGTAGGTGACCCGCGTGCCCACGTTGCTCAGTTCGGCAGCCGGATCCATGCCGCCGGGCAATCCCTGCACCCCAACGATCAACTCTGCGCGGGTGATGGGTTCGGTGGCGTCAGCACCGCTAGCAGCGGTCGTGCTCTCCCCGGCGGGGGTTGTGACAGCCGGGGCCGCGCATGCCGCCACCAGCACAATCGCCCACAGCACGATGAACAGCTGCGCCACGCGCTTTGGTCGATTTGATCTTGCGTCGAAAGTCATTCTTACTCCTTTTGTCCTATGAAATTGAAACAACCACAACCCTCTGATTGTTTGCAGTTGCGATTGTTGAATAACAGCTCTTCTTGGCAATGGTCAAGCATGGTTGAATGCGGTGACAGGTGGGCGCTCGCGCCGTCGGCTAGCGTCCGCGCAGGGTGGGGTCGAGCAGATCGCGCAGCCAATCGCCCAGCAGGCTGATGGCCATGGTCAGCAACATGATCGCGACACCGGGGAAGATGCCGATCCACCACGCCGTGTGCAGATAGCCGCGACCATCACCCAACATGGCTCCCCAGGCAGGTGTGGGCGGCTGGATCCCGAGCCCCAGAAACGACAGGGACGATTCGAGCAGGATGATTGAGGTCATGCCAAAGGTGGCGAGCACGATCAGGGGGGCAACGATATTGGGCAGCACGTGGCGGAACATAATCCGCTGTGGACGCACGCCAATGGAGTGTGCGGCCAGCACGTAGGGCTGTTCTCGGACGCTGAGTACCTGCCCCCGGGTCAGCCGCGTGTAGCCAGCCCACCCCGAAAACCCGGCTAGAATGATGAGCACCGCCAGATCACTGCCAAAGACTGCGATTACCGTTAACGCCACCACCAGGAATGGTAGCGCCACGTAGGCATCGACCAAAAACATCATCACTTCATCGATCAGGCCGCCGACGTAGCCCGAAAGCAGGCCGCAGCACCCGCCAATTAGAACGCCAATGAGCGTGCCAATGAAGCCAATCGCCAGCGAGACACGTGCACCATAGATCAGCCGGCTCAGAACATCGCGGCCCAGCGCATCGGTGCCCAACCAATAGTCAGCACTGCCATTGGCCAACCACATTGGGGGCGTCAACCGTGCCGTCAGATTGTTGGCAACCGGATCATGGGGTGCCAGCCAGGGAGCAAAGAGCGCACAGATGGCAAAGCCCACAATGATCAACATGCAGCCGAAAAGAAGTGGTGAGAGTTGCAGCCGGGATGCCCTTTGCACAAGTTGCAACGGAGTCGCTGGCGCGTCCCCTTCGTTGGCCGCTATGGGACGCTGAGACTGCACGGCGTGGACAGGGACACGTTGTCTTGTTGAGCGTGAGTGTAACTTTTGTGTGGTCATGCTCAGCCTACCAATCCTTCTCGGATGCGCGGGTCGATCAGCCCGTAGAGCAGGTCGATTATGAAATTTGCCACAACGACGGAAGCGGCCACGAGCAACACGATGAACTGAATTAGAGGATAGTCGCGGATGGCAATCGCCTTGATGGCAAAGCGACCGATGCCCGGCCAGGCAAAGATCGTCTCGGTGATGGCGGCCCCACCGATGAGCACGCCCACCGATAGGCCAAAGAGGGTCAACACGGGGATAGCCGCATTGCGCAGGCAATGGCGGATGATCACCTGGTTGTGGGCAAAGCCTTTGGCACGGGCCGTCCGTACATAATCCTGGTTCATCACTTCCAGCAAAGAAGAGCGCATCATGCGTGCCATGCTGCTCAACAGACCGGTAGAGAGCGTTAACGCAGGCAGAACGAGATGTTGCCATGTACCCTTGCCAGAACTGGGCAACAGCCGCAGTTGCAGGCTAAAGATGAGAATGAGCACAATGCCCACGAAGAAGTTGGGGGCGGATTGGCCAAAGAAAGCGCCCCCCATGAGCAGGCGATCCCAGAGGCTGTTGCGCTTGAGCGCGGCCACGATTCCCGCGGGCAGGCCAAACAACAGCGCGAGCGCCACCGCGGCCGCGCCCAATTGCAGGGTGTAGCCAATGCGGCCACGAATCAATGTCACCACGGGCTGCCGCTCGCTCAGGGAATTCCCAAAATTGCCTTGCATGAGATTGGCAAAATAGCGATAATACTGTACGTGGAGCGGTTGATCCAGACCGTGTAGCCGGTGAAAGGCTTCAATCTGGTCCACGGTGGCATCATCGGGCAACATTGCCTCGGCGGGGTCTCCCGACAGGCGCAACACAACAAAAACCACTGTCATCACCAGCCACATCGTAACCAGGCCCCGCAGAAAGCGTCGTACTGTATACCGAATCATCAATTACCTTCTATTCACTCCCGCGGTTGCCGCGCATGGACGCTGCTACGCTCTCCACATCCAGAGCAGGACAGGTTGCAGGAGAGCCACAGCACATTTCACTGATCACAGCACTTTGTGTCTGTGAACGAACCATCTCATGGTCACACGGCACTGTTAAGGGTCGGTGAGGAATTGGTTGTCAACGCGTAAAAGAACTGTTAACAGTTATCGATGCATGAAGAGTGATGTGGCGGTGGGGCCGCTTTGACAAATCTATAACATTAATTTAACCGCTTGGTAAAGGATGCTTGCTAGCATTGCCACATGGGTAGCAACCGAATACAAGAGAGAGGCGGAAAGAGGAAGATGCTAAAAACGAGGGGGCAGATGATGACGACTGATTTCACAACCGATCTCACAGCAGATTCCACAGCAGATTTCAACGGTGCAAAACTTGGCAGTACCAAGCGCAACGAAACCGCGTCTGTGGAGCGGCGTGGTAGCGGGTGGTCCTTTCGATGTGCATACTGGGTCTCTCAAATTGGTAGCCCACCACTGACGGGGGCAGCGGCGGCTCTGTTGGTGGGTTCAGTATTGGCCACGGGCGCGGCCTGGCAGTGGACGGGGCTCTACATTTTGTTCACGATCTTGGTGCCGTGCCTCTACATTGTGCGGCTGGTGCAGGTGGGTCTCGTCAGTGATTTTCATCTGCCAATACGCGAAGAGCGAATCCGGCCCTTGCTGGTTACGCTGGCCGTGGCCATGGTCGCATGGGGCATCTTGCACCGTGTGGCAGCACCGCCCCTGCTCAAATTGTTGGCCAGCGCCAACGGCATTCAGGCGCTTACCTTTTTCGTCATTACGCTGCGCTGGAAGATCAGTCTGCACTGTGCAGCCGCCGCCATTCTGGCCCAACTTGCGCTTATTGTTTGGGGCACAATGGCGCTGCCGCTCGTGGCCAGCGTACCACTCATCGCCTGGTCGCGCGTCTACTTGCACCGCCACACCATCGCCCAAACCGTTGCCGGCACGGCACTTGGCACAACCATTGTCACGCCCCTGCTCTTTCTCTACCTCTAGTTTACCAGCCGCGGGTACGCAAACAGAGACGGGCCGGGGACCGACACTGTTGTCGATCCCCGACCCGTGTTCGCTGCTGGGAAGGTATGTGTCAACCAGCTACCTATGGTTTTGCTGATTGCTCCCGAGCCGCGGCCAGCACCGCGGTAGCGTGATCCTGAAACTGCACATCCTCCCACAACCGCGCAATCTTGCCTTCGCCATCCACCAACATGGTGGTGCGCAGCGCGCCCATGAACTTATTGCCGTCGCGCTCCCGTTCCACCCACAGGCCCACGCGCTCCAGCCACTGACTGCCCACATCGGCCAACAAGGGAAAGTTCAGCTCATGTTTGGCAGCAAAGGCACGATGTGATTCAATATCATCCGGACTCAACCCATAGACTTTAACACCCAGATCTTGGAACTCACTCAACCGATCACGGAACTCCGTGGCTTCGATCGTTCAACCATAGGTATCGTCTTTGGGATAGACAAAGAGCACATATTGGCTGCCCAACAGCTCTGTGCTCGACACTTCGCCCGCGCGATCCGATGGCAGCGCAAAGGCAGGGATTGATTTTCCTTCTTGTAACATGCGACTCACTCCTTACCGCGTCTTGCAAAATTAAAGATTGCTGATGGCTTGGACGCCACACCGGTGGCTGTAGCTTGGACGTCCCTCCGGTGGCTGTATCATAAACGCCCCACCGGTGGCTGTCAACTCACCCCAACCGCAACAAGGGCGACAGTTTGACGCCGTGGCGCTCCGACACAACTACGCCCCCCGTTGGCTACGTTCGACCGTTGGTTTGTGCAGTTCGAACATTTCGTGAATGGCGCGTACCGCGTCATTGGCACCGGCTTCCTCTACCACCAAACTGATGTTGGCTTCGCTGGAGCCTTGGGCAATGGCAATCACATTGATCTGCTTTTGACCCACCGCGCGAAAGATCCCCGCGGCCAATCCGGGGATCCCACGCATGGCGCTCCCGACCACCGCAATAATGACGATGCCCGCGTGCTCGGTCACTTCATCGATGTAGCCACGCGCCAATTCAGCCTTGAATTCTTCCTGCAACGCTCGGGTCACGAGGGCGGAGCGGTTGTTGGGCACCACGAAGCAGATGCTCTGTTCGCTGCTGCTCTGGCTGATCATCAGAACATTGGAATCGGTGCGGGCGACGCTGCCAAAGGTGCGCGCCGCGGTTCCGGGCACGCCAATCATGCCGCGGCCAGCCACGGTGATCAGGTTCATATCACGGATGGCGGTTACGGCTTTCACGCCGCCGGGTCCCTGTTGTTCCCCCCGCTCGACGATCCGTGTGCCAGGATGATCGGGATTGAATGTGTTGAGCACGCGCACGGGAATCTTTTTTGCAATGGCCGGTTTCACCGTTTTGGGGTGGAGCACCTTGGCCCCATAGTAGGCTAACTCGGCGATCTCTTCATAGCTCAACTGGTTGAGGCTGCGGGCATTGCTCACCACGCGCGGATCGGCGGTCATCACCCCATTGACATCGGTCCAAATCTCGATCTCATTGGCATCGAGAACGCTGCCCAAGATCGCCGCGGAATAGTCGGAACCACCGCGTCCCAAGGTGGTCGGTACGCCTGTTTTGGAGGTACCGATGAAGCCGGTGATCACAGGCACGATCCCCCGCTCGATCAGTGGCAGCAGCCGTGCTCGGCTGCGCTCTGTCGTCTCGGCCATCAACGGCTCCGCGCCATCGTGTACCTCATCGGTCACCACAATCTCGCGCGCATCCACATATTCGGCGGCCACCCCCTGCGCACGCAGGACCGCGGCCAAGAGCGGGGCACTGAGTTGTTCGCCCAAGCCGCTGACTACGTCCAGCCCCCGGTCGGTCAATTCGCCCAGCACGGCAATGCTGCCACAAAGGCGTTTAAACTCATGGAGCCGCTCGTCGATTGTGTGTCCCACCGCGGCACGCAGACTACCATCGTCAATGAAATGGCCGGCCACGGTCTGGTGTTTCACCAACAGCGCATTGGCCGTGGCTTCGTGCGCCTCTTCGTCACCGGTCGCGGCCAGCCGTGCAGCCCCGATTAGCGTGTTGGTCACGCCGCTCATGGCGCTGGTCACCACCACCACACCGGGCTGGGCGGCAGTTGCCTGGGTGGCAACCCGCTGCGCGACAATCTTGGCAACTTGGGCGAAGGCATCAATCGTGCCCACTGATGTCCCGCCGAACTTCATGACGATCATAACATTTTGCTCCTTTTATTTGTTGTTGCAAGGGAAACCTACGGTTGCCCCAAAATTATGAATAATAATATTAAATACCTGACTTACGCACCGAGAAGAGCTTACCGGTGACGCTCAGTCAATGACAGCCGGCGCTCTTCTCGACAAGTTGCGTAAGTCTAAATATAAAGAGTACGACTTACGCACCGAGAAGAGCTTACCGGTGACGCTCAGTCAATAACAGCGGGCGCTCTTCTCGACAAGTTGCGTAAGTCTAAATATAAAGAGTACGACTTACGCACCGAGAAGAGCTTACCGGTGACGCTCAGTCAATAACAGCGTGCGCTCTTCTCGACAAGTTGCGTAAGTCTAAATATAAAGAGTGTGACTTCTCTGTTAAAACACAAAAAAAAGCCCCCCTCATCTCGATGATGAGAGGGGCTTGTTGCCCGTAACAGTATCTGTGTTTTTACCGTGACCGTCGAACACGCACAGACTGCACTCTCATCGTCCAGCGAGTTTCCATAGTCATAGTCGTTGTCGTGTACAGAGCAAAAACTGTATTCGTCTGTGTGGATCGATACATGCGACTCTCCATCACATTAGCTCTCCAGCACATTGGCTCTCCAGCACATTGTGTGCCAGCCAGCACAACAGTTTCGCTCTGCGCAACGCTTTAACCAGGTAGATCACTGTCGGAATTAGCACCAGTGTTCGGGCGATTGTGTTTGTTTGCGAACGTTGCCTACAGCATTGTCTACGGCATCGTCTACAACATTGTTCACAACACGATCAACATCGAACAGGTTGCCGAGGTTTCACAGGGCCGGTCCCTCCACCTCTCTGGATAAGAGATTCAATTGTGCGCAAACTATAGCAGCAAAAGTGGAATTTTGTCAAAAGCGTTGGGGTGACAGATTCATTGCATCTCGCAACGATTCTGTTCAGCGTTGATCACGTACGGGTGCCTGCTGGACGCGGGCATAGAGCTCGTTCCACTCGCGCGAACCGTCATCGTTCCAGATTTCCAGCCGCACGCCCGGCTCCTGGGCCGGATCGTTCCCGGCCATGAAGTGGGGCCAGCAGTGATCGCGCATGTTGGCAAAGTGCACCACCCGTCCCCCCGGCCAGACCACCGAGAGAATATGGCGTGGATCGGGCAGTTTGTGTGGTGGTTCCATCTTGTATTTGCTCAATGCAGCCTCGTTGATCTCCACCCCCAATCCGGGCCCCTCTGGCACCTGTAAATGCCCGCCACGAATCGTCAATGGCTCTGTGAGCAGACTGTCGCTGTAGTTGTTGAGACAGGTGATTGTGGGCCACTGGGCCGCGGGCAAAACCGCGCCCAAATGGGCGGAGAGCGCGGTCACCAAGCCAACACCGACCAGCTGCAGCCAGAAGGGCTTGGCGAACTCATCGGCCAGGGCACCCCGGCGCAGGATGCCAGAGACCCCGCCCCCGATCACAAACCCATCGCAGACCGACTCTTGCACCGCGGTGGGGAAGGGAGGCACACCAAAATGGAGGGCAATGGGGTGGGCAACTTTGCGCCGCAACTCGCGCAGCCCCTCCACATCACTTTGGGGAATCGGCCCTTCGTAGATCGAGATCCGCTCGTAGGTGTCGAGCTTTTGCAGCACCGGTGTGGCAGTTCCCACGTTGAGCAACATGCTGTTCCAATCCAGATCCAAACGATAGTGGGGTGGTGTCACCGCGCTGATTGCCTCGACCTGCTCATAGACACAGATCCAAGGACGCACCTTGAATTTATGGAAGATATAGCCCGCTGCAACGGCATCCTCAGCTTCGGCAGCCAGATCGTCCGCGCCCATTTTGGTGTTCCACCAGGCAATGGGTGTCCAATCGCGCACCTTGGGCAGATTGAGCAGCCGATGAACTGGCACCTCCAACGCTTTGCCCACCACATCGTAGAGCGCCATTTGCAAGCCCGCGCCCAGGCTATCGTCGCCGAGGAACTCAATCGGATTGCGTCCCTTCACCCGCTCAATGGCATCGTCGGGCACGGTGCCCCAGGTGTAATGGGGGAGCGTTTCGCCATAGCCGACCGAACCATCGTCGGTGGTCACGCGGATCAGCTCGACGATCTGCCACTGCCAGACGAGCAATGCATTCCACTGTTGAACACGGGGCGTAAAGGGAACACGCAGCGTAATTCGTTCAATCTCTTTGACACGTAAGGGCGGTTTCATCTGTTTCTGCTTTCTCTTTATTGATGATGCTTGTATGGATGATGCTTGTATGGATGATGCTAGAGATTTGGTGTGGTATTTGTGAGGTTGGAGGAGATGAGCTGCGGGACAGTTGAGCTAGCGTGTTGCCGCCGGGGTGATTGAGATTTCGGTGCTGATCGCGGGGTTCCCCCCCAACAACAGCACAATGCGATAGGTGCCCGGCCCCAACGACTCCGCGCAAAAAATTCCGCCATCGTCATAAGAAAAACGCTGCAGCCAGACAATATTGCCCGGGGTGACATCCATTTCGAAATCGTTGATCACCTTGCCACGGAAGTACCAACGCCAACCGAGCCGAGCAATGGTGGGGGCTTCGTTGATCTTTAGATAGGCGTAATAGGCTGTGGGATCGGGTTCTTCCACATTGACCAACGTGCCGGGTATGGTGCTGTCTGGACGAAAAACAGCATAGAGATCGGCAATGTCGGCGGCAAAGGAGGTGCCTGGGTCGAGCGCTCGGCCATCGGGCATAATCTGTGTGGCAAAGACCACACCGGCCATTGGTTCGTTCACCACCGGGGTGGCTGCTCTCTCATTGGCGCGCAAGGGTTGGGGCACGGTGTAACCAGCTAGCTTGAGCAACTGCACCTGCTCCTCGGGTGGCAACATCAAGAGATCACAGAGTTCGGCGATCACCCGATCCGGGATCCGATTCACCCCACGCACCCATTTGTTAAAGGTATCGGGCGTGTAGCCCAATTTTCTGGCGACGGCAGCTTGCGAGCGACCATCTTCACGGATGTAGGACTTTAACGTCTGTTCAAGTAAATAGCGATCCATCGGTTCCCAATAGCTGTCCCGAAAGTCTCTGCGTCGACATGGCCGGCTCGAGGTAGCCCAAGCACCACAACCGAATTTCAGGATAGGCTCACAATTCGCAGCAGATAAATCATTGACGAATCGTCAATGATTTATCTGCTGCGTCTATTACGACTTTATAATATGCTTGGCTGTAGCACGCTTATTTTGGAGCATGCTTGTGCAGAATCCTGCACGCTCAAATGCTGACAGATTAGCGCTGCTGGGCGCTACCCAATCAACATGGCTCCATACTCCGCTTTCCCGTTTGCAATGGCGCCAGAGCCAGGACCGTTCCATTCTGGGTGCACGGTCAACCCGCGCCGGCAACTGATCGGTCCGCACGCATAGTATACGGACGATCAATGGGCCCGTCAACAAAGATTATCGACAGGCCAAGTCACGCTGCAGCACGCTCGAACGGGGTGTTGTCACGTGTGGTTAGAGCCACTTTGCAAGAGTACCCAGGGCTTGCCAACGCTACCTCGGTAGAGCGCACATGTTGTTGGCCAGCAAGAAAGTAGGCGATCTCCCTCCCGTCATGGATTCCCCGATCTGGCAATTTCCTCAATGCCGTTACTGCGCCATGCAAGCAGTGCACCACTACTGCATTTTGCCACCGCTGCATTTTGCCACCACCGGAGTTGGCCCACACTCACTTCGCCACCACTTCACTCGGCCACCGTTGCACTTTGTCACCACCGGAACCGGGCCACACTCACTTCGCCACTACTTCACTCGGCCAGCGGAAGCTCACCCAACATGAACCAACAGTTCAGTCGTCAGCCGCTTTGGGCGCGCCCAGATAGGGTAACAGATCAATAGATTCGTTGAACAGTTTGAGAAGGAACCGCAGATGAAATTTCAAGAGTGGAAACAGAGACAACATTTCGTTGTCACAATCGGCTGCAAGCGCGAACGCACGCTTGGCCGAAGAGCAGTGAGCCATTGGGGGCCACTGTTGTTTGCCTTGTTGGCATTCGCATTTCTGGCTGCTCGGGCACAGGCTGCACCGCTCGAAGAGCGGCTGCCAGCCCCCGTGGGTCAGGCTGCCGCTGGCTCGGCAGCGATTACAGAGACAGTGGCTATTACAGCAACAGTGGCCATTACCGAAACAAGCCAACCAACGGAGCCGGTGCGACTCGCGCCGAGCCGGGCCCTCACCATTGCGATTGACCGGGAAGTCACCGCTACTACCGGCATTTCGCTGGCAATGCCGATCTCTGCCACCCGCACTGCAACCGGGACAGTAGCAACCGATAAAGTAGCGGCTAACAGCGTAATTTCTGATACTGAAACCACTGCTAGCACTGACGACATAGCCGCCGATGCGCATACAGACGCTGCGCATACAGACGCTGATCAGATGGAAGCACGGCTGAACGCCATCTATGCCACCGAGAGCGACTTTTACGATGAATTTCGGCGCGACGATGGCACCTGGCTCGGCAGTGAGCAGCAGGGCATCACCACCACCCACGTGGCACGAGCACGCCATCTTACAGTCGCCCCCAACAGAAGCACCATCGATCTCCACGCGGATCTGCTGACCGCAGCACCGGCCAACTATCTGGCTGAGGTTGATACCGAACATTTCGCGGGTGATGACGAGAGCCAACATGGGCTGATCTTTCGTTATCAGGACGCAGAGAACTACTACTATTTTGGTCTCTGGCGCAATGCCTACAGCCTGTGGATTCTGGAAGAGGCAAGCTGGTCCCGGCTCATCGATTGGACCGAGAATGACCTGATTGACGCGGGTGGAAAGAACCGGTTGGGGGTCTTGGTGCAGGGCGATTTCATTACGCTGCTGGTCAACGAAACCGTTGTCGATCAGCTGGTTGATGAGCGGTTCACCAGCGGTGGGGTTGGGCTCTACGTGGAAAGTGAGGGCGGAACAAGCGTCACCGTTGCCTTCGACAACTTTGATCTGTGGCTGGTTGAAGCGACAACAGCCACTGCAACTGCTGACGAAACCGAATCCAGTGCAGCGGCAACGACCGCCGCGGATGAAGCAGAGCGCGCTGCACTTGAAGCAGCGATCACAGCCCTGCGCCAGACAGAATCGACCTATTATGACGGTTTCCGGCGCGACACGGGAGCGTGGCACACACCGAGCAATGACGAGCGAACGGTTGCCTACACCGATCGAACGCTCCGGTTCGAGCTGGATCGAAGTAACCTGCTCACCTTCAGTGCCTACACACCGGCGGAAGAATTTACCGCCAATGATTACTACGTCGAGGTTCTCGGCTCCCACCTCGATGGCGACCGTGATGGGAACTATGGGCTGCTCTTCCGCTATGTTGACAACGAGAATTTCTACTTCTTCGACATTGCCAACGGTGGCTATGGCTTGCGCAAATTTGAAGGGGGCGAATGGACCACGCTCGTGCCGCTGACCGTTGATGATCGGCTAGATGGGGCACCGGGGGCTGTGCATCGGCTGGGCGTTTGGGTGGCCGGTTCCGAAATTGCCTTGCTGCTCGATGGCGCGGTGGTGGCAACATATGCAGATGCGACATTCCCAAGCGGAGGTGTGGGCTTGGGCGCGGGCACATTCGACGCAGAGCACTACCAGGTCGCGTTTGATGATCTGGAGATCTGGCAACTGACGGCCGATTCAATTAGCGCGGTTGCAACCGATGAGCCGCTCACAGACGAAGCAGACGCATCAGAAGCAGACGCAAGAGAAGCGGTTGAAACAGAAGCGGTTGAAACAGAAGCAAGCGAAACAGAAGCGAACGCAACAGAAGCAGCATCATTCGTCACGTACGAAGACGAAACCTTTGCCTTTGCACACCCGGCGGGTTGGCGCCCGGCCACCGAAGCGGGCGTGGTCACCGTGAGTTCGGCAGAACTCGATGTCACGATCTTGATCGTGGGTCTCTACAGTGCGGAGGCACTCGATGCCAACGCGGTCGACCGACTTCACGAGCAGTGGATCACGTTGTTGGAGATCGAGGATGTGCAATGGTCTGATTCGGTGGCATGGGGCAATGCGGGTCGGCGCATGAGTGGCAGCAACGCGGCAGAAATCTTCAGCGTCGCCAGCAGTTGGATCAATAGCCCGGTTGGCGCGGCCCACTATATTTACACATTTGGGGTTGCCAAAGAGAATGCAGCCACCGCTCTGCCACTCATCGAACAGGTGCTGGCGAGCTTCACCATCAAGGGCAGCGCCGAACCAGCGCTTGCCACTGCTGCAACAGTGGAAATGAGCGCGTGGCAAGAGCCAGAACTAGGTGCCTTTTCACTCGATGTACCTGTGGATTGGGAGGTAACCGGCGGCATCTATCCCGCTTCGGATCTCGATCAACGGCGTTGGGTGGTAGCGATTGCGCCCGATGATGCCATTTTCGCCACCATCGGCGACAATCGCGTCACGCCCTTCATCGAACCAAACGCCGCGTTAACGGCACAGGGGTATGTCGAGGGCGATACCATTTCGATTGCCGATAGCGAAGTGACCGTCTGGCCTTATCGCCCCGGCGAAGAATTTCTGCTCGACTATGTCACCTACATCATGGAGTTGGAAGATTGCGACATTGAAACAGAGCCGCTTCCCGAATTGACCACCGCGGTTGCAACCTACGTGCGCCACAACGCCATTGACACGCTGGGCATCCAGCAGGATGCAGGAGCACTGGCTTATGCCTGTGGCAGTGGTGCCGATCAATATGTGGGCTATCTGCTGGCGCTCACCACGCTGCACGACATTGAAGGCACGTTGCTGTGGGAAGCGACGGTTTTGGTTGGCTACGACACTCTGCCCACAGATGTGGAAAACGCGGCTGCTGCCTTGCAACAGATGGTGACGAGCTATCGGGTGGATGCCAATTGGCTACGCGAGCAGTTCGGCTACACACGATCCGAAGCCACCGCACAGATGGAAATCGCGGCGGATATCTATCAGCTTGTTGCCGATGCCCTGCCAGTTGCCGCCGCGGCATCGCCGGTTGACACGGACGCGATGGAAGTCTTCCTCACCATCGATCATCCAACCACGGGCACGGAGCAACAGCTCTTGCTCGATCGGTTCTTTGGCTGGATTGATCGTGCGGGCAATCTGCTCGGCACCACAACCGATGCCCACCCCACGGATGTCGATTTCGCTGAGATCACGGTGGATCAGATCCTCCGTGGATCAGATCACAGTGAGTGACGAACCGGCTGCTGACGGTGAATAGAGAAGAGACACAGAAGAGAGACACAGAAGAGAGACACAGAAGAGAGACACAGAGGAGAGAAGCAGTGCCCCGTTAGCAAGAATTTTGACATGTTGGAAGAAGCACGCATGAATTCGGCTGCTGACACGGAGCGGTGGCCGCAGCCACTACATGTTGTCTCTAGCCGCTGTGGCGGCATCTCACTGTTAGAAGCGGGGTTTACCCCCGCGAATGTATAGACAAGACAAATCTCCACGGGAACAGAGGCCGCACAACGCATTCCCCTTGCGTTGTGCGGCCTCTGCCATTTGACTCTGTCATTTGACTCTGTCATTTGACTCTGTCATTTGACTCTGTCATTCGACTCTGTTAATTATGCGGTCAAACCGTTGAGCAAAGGCTGATGTAGTATAAATCAAGTTTTTCATTTTTTTGACCTCTCGCCAGCCCTCCCCTGTATGGCTTGCCCTTACCCAGATCTGTTTCTACCAGAGGTAGAGGTGGGGTCACCTCCCAGAGAGAATCATTCCACCTGCTCGACAAATTGTTGGACATTTCCCGTAGGGGCGCATTCTGCCGGTCCCAAGGGACCGGCAGCAAAAAGGCCCTCCCCACAAGCGATGTTGTGGGGAGGGCCTCCATTGTCGTGGTATTACGCTTGCGTTACTGCAAGGGAGCCGATCCAGTGCTTGCTTTACCGCAAGACAAGTGGCAAGTAGATCTGGTTATCCAAAGCAACGGTCGGCGCGGTGGGTACGGTTGCTGGGCCACCAGATTCGACGGCTTTCAACGTAATCAGTTCTGCGTTGGTGGCCCGGAGTTCCAGCTCGCCAAAGGTAGCAGTGCCCGCGGCAGCCACATTGGTTGCGGGGTCGCTGGGTGCAACCAGCCGAACTCGATTGAATTGCTGCGTGCTGCCATTGGAACCGGCGCGGGTTAGGGCATTGGCAAACTTAATATTCCACTCGAAGCCCCCAGATTGGTTCTGATAGTACTCGATGGTCAGCCGACAGATCTCTGAGGGTACATTGCTGGGCAATTCGAGCAGACACCAGATCTCGTCCCAGTTGATCATTGCCTGCTGTGTGCCCTGACCATCGGGCGTAACCTCATCGAGAATGGTGTTGTCGAGCAGATATTGCACGGCAAAGGCTCGTGTGCCAAAGTTGGCCGTTGCCGCTAGCTGCTCCGGCGCACCCTGCAAATTCAGCGTTGCGGCTGGCTCGCCATTGCTCAGCTTGGCAGTGAGCTGCATCTGCAAGGGTGCAGCTGCTTGCAGATCCGCGTGAATTTCAAAGGTGCCTTGCCAACGGGCCACACCGTCCAATTCCGTCACGATGCCACTGCCCCCGCGACCGCCAAAGTCCGTCAACACCAGTTCTTTTGCCTGATTGTAAAAGGCCTGCACGGCGCCCAACGTGCGGTGCATCAGTCCATCAAATTCATACCCGCCGTCGCTATCGCCGGCCGCGGCTTCGGCATCCAGCATCAGGTCACCAATGTCGCGGGCCAGCGCTGCCGTGCTGTGATTTTCGTTGCGGTTGGCCAGCACAACGATGACCATCTCTTCGTCGGGATAGAGGCGAATGTGCGTGTTGGCACCCAGTTGGTTGCCCCCCTTCCACAGCACCGTGGTCCCCTTTTGAGTGCCTACCTGCAACCCAAGCGCATAGTTGCCCATGTTGCCCCAGTTGGGGTCGTTGCAGGGCACGGGGTTGGGTGCCAACTGCATTTCGGCCAACGAAGCTGCGTTGAGAATCGTGCCATTCAATGTCTTCATTCCAAAACGCAGCAGATCATAGGCAGAGGATTCCAGCCCACCCCCCAACACCTTCCAGCTGATGTTGTCCGCGGCAACATCCACATTGTTGCTGTTGTAGACCGCGCTGCGGTTGGCGTCCCCGTCATTGCGACTTTCGACCTGCAACGTGGGGAGTCCATGGGGAGCACTCAGTTGATCTTCCACCAGCGCGCTGATGGTATCGCCGGTCGCGGCTTCGAGGACCGCGCCCAAAATGGTGTGGGCGTGGGTGCTGTAGATGCAATCGGTGCCGGGCGGGTAAACGAGTTGGGTGCCACGCTGATTTGGGTTGCTGTCCGTGTTCCAAAAAGTCTGGGCCGCGGCCAGGGCACTGTTATACTGTTGGATCGGCACATTGTAAGCGGGATAGTGGCCGATGCCGGCGCGGTTGGCCATTAGCTGGCGCACGGTGTGGGTATGATGATTGGGCAACGTTGCCAAAACATCTCCACTCGCATCATCCAAGTCATCAATGAGACCATCCTGCCAGAGGCGCAAGGTGAGCACCGCGCCCACTGTCTTGGCCACCGACGCCAGGCGGTTCAGCGTGCGAGCCGAATACCAGACGCCTTCGTCTACTTCCTGGAACCCAAAGCCGCGCATGTATTGGATCTCACCCGCTTTGGCAATGGCCACGCTCAGGCCCGGCACATTGAAGGTGTCCAGGTGGTTCTGGGCCAACTCATCGACATCTTTGCGCAGGGGCCAGTTGGGGCGGTCGTTGTTCTGGCGCCAGACACCGGCGTAGCGTTCGCCATTGGCCGTGGGATAGATCTCAAAGTCAATCAGCCGATAGCCAAGATCACGCATGCGATACCAGCGATTGCGGTAGCCGGTGGCGCTCATATCGCGATATTCGGCCCAACCGCGATTGTTTTTGTTTTCGATCCAGATGCCCGCGTAATACTGGGTACCGTTGTGGCGATAGGATTCAACATCCCAAACGCGATGGGTTGCTTTTAGCTCGTCAAATTTTTCGGCGAATTCAGCACTGCTCAGGTTGCGATATTCGGCCCAACCCAGATTCTCGCTGTTCTTCACCCAGATCATGGCGTAGCGCAGCCCGCTGCCAGTTGAGTAGCCCTCGACATCGACCATGAGATAGCCAGCATCGCGGAATTGGGCAAACTTTTCCGAGAATTGGGCGCTCGTTAGATTGCGATAGGATGCCCAAGCCAGGTTTTCACTGTTTTGCACCCAGATCCCGGCATAGTAGCGGTTGCCGTTGAGCGTATAGGATTCCTGATCGATCAGCCGATAGCCCTGATTCTTATAGGTGGTCCACTTGTCGTGGAATTGGGTGGAATTCAGGTTGCGATGTTCAGCCCAGCCCCGATTATTGACGTTGCGTTGCCAGACCGCGGAGACTCGCTGTTCGCCATCGATCTCATCCACTTCAATGTCCATCATCAAATAGTCATCTTTCATGGCGTTGAAATGGTCCGAGAACGCGCTGCTCGACAGACCACGGATGGACGCCCAGCCAATCGAATCGGGGTCATAGAGGTTGGAGGGTAGTACACCGGCAGCAGTGATCAATTCGCCAGTAGCGCCATCGGCAAGCGGTGTTGCAGTGGTCGGCACCTCATCGGCAGTCAACTGGGGGAGCGGCGCGGCGGTGGCAGCGGCGGGCAATAGGGTGAGCAGCAATGAGAGCACGCTCAGCCACAGTGCATGTTTGTAAATGGTTCGCATGGGAAAGCTCCTGTCTATCACTTCTGGTAGGATCGCGTC
The DNA here is from genome assembly GCA_965228585.1 of Caldilineaceae bacterium. GTDB lineage: Bacteria > Chloroflexota > Anaerolineae > Caldilineales > Caldilineaceae > JAHBVH01. The sequence goes on along the minus strand of CBDDHX010000009.1, from coordinate 35,909 downwards.
TGCTCCACCACTGTAGTGGAGATCTCCTGTAGCAGCGATAGCGTGGGTAACAGCTCGGCTGTGCCACAGATCACAGGGAGGTCCATGCGCTAGTTCTGTTGGGCGTACATACCACGGCGGTAAACAAGCCCAAGCTACTCCAGTGAAATGGGTCAGTTTGCCATGGGCTTTTTTACGCCGGGATCTACTAGAGGTCTAATCGAAAAATCATGGTACCATTGCACAATGGTGGAATCAGCATTCTCTAACGCTGGACGTGCGTATTAGAGAATGCTTCACTCTGCAAGGTGCAAGCTCTATTTGCTTGCTCTATAAGGTAGCGGGTCTGATTCAATCTTGGGGCATCCCCCTGCATGGAACGCGTACCTCGAGACAACCGCACATCAGTGCAATTTGGGTGCGTCCCATTTTGGGGGCTTACAGAGCGGGGCTAATTTGCGTGTCCAGCGTACCCCCCAATGTGGTACGCACCCGTGCGATTTTATCGCCTTGCTCCGGCTCGATTCAGCGTGCTAGAATAGAGCCTCCGCACATCGTTGACGACATTGGATCCTGGGAGCAAACCGAATGCGAAATCAGCCAGAGCTAGCGAGACGATTGGCGCAAGCACGGCCACTGATCATGGATGGCGGCACCGGCACAGAGATGGAGAAACGGGGCGTGCCAATGGATGAGCAGGGCTGGAGTGCTAGTTCCACCATCCGACAGCCGGAAACTTTGCAGACGATCCATGAAGAGTACATTGGTGCCGGTGCAGAAATTATCATCACCAACACTTTCTCTAGCTCGCGCCACGTGCTCGAAGCCTGTACACTGGGCGAGCGTTTCGATGAGATCAACCGGACCGCTGTGCGCGTGGCACGGGCAGCACGGGATCGTGTGGCAGAGCACCCAGTGTGGATTGCTGGCTCCATCTCTACGGCCACCTTTGGAGAGCCATAACCGGCACCCGAAATTGCGCAGAAAAACTTTACCGATCAAGCCGCGCTGTTGGCGGAGGAAGGCGTCGATCTGATTGTTCTGGAGATGATGCGCGACATCACGTACACAGAGATCGCACTCACCGCGGCGCGGCAAACCGAGCTCCCCGTCTGGGTGGGCTACAGCACCACCATCAACGACGCGGGGCAAGTGCAACTAGCGCCAAGCACAGCGCGACCAATCCTGTTGGCGGAGGCGCTACAGAAGCTCGCGCCCAAAGCCACAGAGAAAACCACAGAGAAAGCCACAGAGAAAGCCACAGCGCTGGTTTCAATCATGCACACACTGACGGAAGAGATTGCACCATCGCTGGCGGTCCTCAACGCCAACTGGTCTGGCGCCGTGGGGGTCTACGCCCATTCGGGCGAGTTCATCATGCCCAACTGGCAATTTATCGACATGATTTCACCCGAGGCATATGCAACCGAGGCAGAAAAGTGGGTGGCAGCGGGCGTCAAGGTGATCGGTGGCTGCTGCGGCATTGGGCCCGAGCATATTCGCGTGTTGGCGGAACGCCTCTCGGCGTCAGATCAACAGAACAAATAACCATTGGCCTGGCAACCTGGCTGGGCAACAGCAACAGCAACAGCAACAGCAACAGGAAAAGCTTGTGAAAATCACTGAGATCAAGGCATATCCATTACAGGCGGCACGTGATATTTTTGTGGTGAAAATTGAGACGGATGAGGGGATCTATGGCTTGGGCGAAGGGGGTTGTTCTTCGCGCGAATTGGCCGAGGCTGAAGCGGTCCATCACTTCAGTCGTTTTCTAATTGGTATGGATCCAATGCGTATTGAGCACATCTGGCAGAAGTGCTACCGCAGCAACTACCATGAAGGCGGACGGGTGTTGACGGGTGCGCTCAGCGCGATCGATATTGCACTTTGGGATATTCGGGGCAAAAAACTTGGTGTGCCGGTCTATCAGCTGTTGGGCGGGGCTTGTCGGGAACAGGTCTTTGGCTTTCCCACCATCTCCATGAACCATCCTGACTGTCTCAAGCTTTGCCAGGAATATATTGACGCGGGTTGGCCTTGCCTGCGTTTGGGCGCGGCCACACCAATCCCCGGTTGGGCCAAGGCACTCCACGCCGCCGATCCCGATCCCGACAACATGTTCGAGCCCCGTGCATCGATTGCCGAAACAGTCGAATTACTGACCGAATTGCGGGCCAAGCTCGACAAGTCAATTCCACTCGGCGTTGAATATCACCATCGCCTGAGCGTGGCCGAGGCCGCGGCCTTTTGTCAGCAGACGCCAACAGGGACCCTGGCCTTTTTGGAAGAACCCATCCGCGATGAAACGCCCGAAGCCTATGCAATGCTGCGGCAGATGACGGGCGTGCCCTTTGCAATTGGAGAGGAGTGGTCGAGCAAGTGGCAAGCGCGCCCCTACATTGAACAGGGCTTGACCAATTTTTGCCGGCTCGATGTCTGTAATATTGGGGGATTGACCGAAGCGATGAAGGTCGCGGGCTGGAGCGAAGCCCACTACATTGACATAATGCCCCACAATCCGCTGGGCGCGGTCTGCACCGCGGCGACCATTCACATGTGTTTTGCGGTGAACAACTTTGCATGGGTCGAGATCAACCCCGGCATCAACGAGAGTGCGCCCGACCTCTTTACCGAGCAACTGGCGCGCAATGGCCCGGCTTTCCCACTGCCAACCAAGCCGGGACTGGGCGTGGAATTTGACGAAGCCGCGGTGGTTGACCATCCCCACTCGCTCACAGACATGCCCCACTTCCACAAACCGGACGGCAGCCACACAAACTGGTAACTGATGGGACACAGGCATCTGTGATTCTGGGCGGGACAACGCGGAGTGTAGGGGCGCACCCTTGCGGTCGCCCCTGGCGCCGTGGAATCGAGATAGTCTAGATTCCTCGGCGCTGCGCTGCTCGAAATGACACGGCACAAATTCATGTAGCGCATGGATCTCTCATGCTGCCGCGGAACGAAGAGGGCAGGATCTGACCGCCCGCTCAATGCTCTTGCCTAGATTGGGTGGCGGTCAACATCGTCTTGGCTTGGCGCACCACCTTCTTTTCGCTGCTGAAAGCCAAGAGATCCGCTGCTTCGTCAATTGGCACCCAGCGGGCAGCGAGCACCTCGCGCGGATCGTGGTTGCTGATCTCACCGTCAACGTATTGACAGAGGAAGAAGTGGACAAATTTGTGAAAACGCACCCGTCGCCCCTTGCTCTGCCCCACATACCAATATTCGATCACATCGAGCGGCGCGGTCAGCGTGGTCGTCAGCCCCGTCTCCTCACGGATCTCGCGCAGCGCGCTCTCTTCCGCGGTTTCGCCCGCGTCCACCAACCCCTTGGGTAACTGCCAGCGCTCTTTGCCCCGAAAGCGCACAAAGATCAACGCAACATCGATCAACACAACGCCAGCTCTCTCTCCATTCTGGCGGTAGGCAACGCCGCCGGCAGAGACCTGTTTTTCCACGGGTGGTTTGGTGGTTGCTTTGGTTGTTTTGGCCATGATGAACTTCTCCTTGGCCCACTGGCTTCATCGGCTTTCAGACCGTTTTCAAGCCAACAGCCCTGTAGAGCCCACTATTGCCAGGTTTTGCGCAGTACCCGCACCCAGTTGCCATGGGCGATCTTCTTCAGCGCTTTTTTGTCGAAGCCCACCTCTTTCAGCGCCTTCATCAACTTGGGCAGCCCGGCCGCGTCCTTGAGATCTTGCGGCATGGTCGCGCCATCAAAATCTGAGCCAAGCCCCACATGCTCCACCCCGATGCGCTCGGCGACATAGGCGGCGTGGCGGGCGATCTCCTTGAGTGACGTCTTTTTGTCCGATCGGCCATCCTTGCGCAAGAAGCCCACGTGATAGTTCATCCCCACGATCCCGCCCGATTCCTTGACCGCGTCCAGCTGCTTGTCCGTCAGGTTGCGGGGCGTGGCGGCCAGTGCATGCGCGTTGGAATGGGTGGCAACGAGCGGGGCATTGCTCAGCGCGGCCACATCCCAAAAGCCCTTTTCATTGAGATGGGAGAGATCGATCATGATCCCCAGCTGGTTGCATTCGCGCACGAGCGCCTTGCCCGCGGCGGTCAAGCCGGGGCCAATATCGGGATCGCGCGGGAAAGCAAAGGGGACGCCATAGCCAAACGCGTTGGGCCGGCTCCAGGTGATGCCCACAGAACGCAGCCCAGCTTGATAGAAGATGTGCAGCGAATCCAGGTCGGTGTCGATTGCCTCGACTCCTTCAAAGTGCAGCAGAATGGCAAAGGTGCCGTCATCAAGACATTGGATCAATTCGTCGGCAGTGCGCACGATCTTGATCTCCCCTTTTGATTCGGCCTCGACCGCGTAGAGCTTACGCAACGCCTTGGTTGCAAAATCGCGGGCGTGGCGATGTTCCAGCGGATCGGGCAGAGGGATATGGTAGCTGCCATCGGGATTGGGATCAAAACCGGGGTAGCCACCGGTGGGTCGGGGTGATGGCACGAAGACGGCAAAAAAGCCACCGCCCATTCCACCCTTTTTGGCCCGAGGCAGATCCAGGTGACCGTGCTCGCTCTTTTCAAAAAAATTACGTCCGTTGCCCCGCTCCTCCAGCAGCAGACTGAGGATGGTATCATTGTGGCCATCAAAAATCGGTGGATATTTACTCTTGGGCATTGGACTCCTCGCTTCTAAATATTTTGGGAAGTAGATTAAATGTTGTGGAAAGGGATCAATAATATGAAATGGGTTTCACTATTGTCGGCTTGGGTAATCGGCAGCAGTCTGTGGGGGGTGAGCGCTAGTATAGCGAATTCTGTTCTATACGAAAAATATGACACCACCCGGGCCTAGAGCACCACCCGCACCTCGCGCCGCAGCCAGCCCTTGACGATGAAGAGCACACCAAAGGAGATGAGCAAGAGCAGAATGGAGAGGGTGAGCGCCACCTCTAGATCCAGCTCGAAGCCGAGATAGATGGCCAGCGGCATGGTTTGGGTGCGGCCGGGAAAGTTGCCTGCAAAAATAATGGTCGCGCCAAATTCCCCCAGTGCACGTGCCCAGGTCATCACCAATCCCCCAAGCAGCCCCGACCATGCCAATGGAATGGTGACGAAACGCAGCACCTGCCAGCTGTTGGCCCCATCGAGCGCGGCGGCCTGTTCCGTTTCCAATTCAACACCAGCAAAGCCCGTCACCGCGGCCTTGACATAGAAGGGCGCGGCCACAAAACTTTGCGCCAGCACCACGGCAGCCGGGGTAAAGGGCAGTTCGATGCCCAGTGTAGCGAGATAGGTACCCACGAGCCCACGTCGGCCAAAGGTCAATAACAGTGCGACCCCGGCCACGGCCGGTGGCAAGACCATTGGCAGATCGATGAGTGTTTCCAGCAGCGCGCGGCCACGAAAACGCCGCCGCGCGAGTAGATAGGCCACTGGCGTGCCCATGAGCAAAGTCAATCCGGTGCTGAGAAAGGAGGTGAACAGACTAAGGCGAATCGCCTGTTGCACCACCGTGCTGGTTAAATTTTCCAGCAGCGCCACCGGCATTAAACGCAGAATCAGCGCCAAGAGGGGCAACAGCAGAAAGAGGATTAGCGGCAGCGTGGCACAGAGCAACCAAGACCAGCGCAAGCGCGGTTGTCGCCCGTCGATCGCACGGAACGGTTGCTTGTGCTTGGTTCGAGCAGTGGCCCTTTTTTGGCCACTGTGCTCATCAATAGTGCTCATCAACATTGCTCATCAATAGTGCTCATCAATAGTGCTCATTAAAAGAGTTCATCAATAGTGCTAATGGAGAAAACAGATAGACCTTGCACCTTGTGGAGTGCGCATTTTCTACTGCGCACATCCAGCGTTGGAGAACGCTGATTCCTCCATTGTGCAACGACTAAATGATTTCTCGATCAGTACAGTTCAAAAACTATTGGCACGGCTCAGCAGCACGCTGAAACCGGGTAGTTCGTGAGCCATGCCAGGGACTTCCCGGGCTATCGTCTGTCTTCTCAAATGGGTCAAGTTGCTACCTACCATCTCTACACGCGGGTAATTGCTTAAAAATACCCTCTACCACGCGCCCAGAAGACAATCGGGGAGCAACGTAGGGTAAATACAGCATGAATTTCACTTGTACAGCAGCGCTACAGCGGCGCAGACTCGCTTGCATTGCGTTTATTCAGACAAGGGGCTATTGTAACATATGACCCTCTTCCTCCGTAACAACACCGCTCGGCAGGGGTGCGTACCACATTTGGGGCCAAGACCGGACGCTCAATCTGCTCCTCTTCTGTACGTACCCGAAAATGGGACGCACCCGCTCGGCAGCGGCACCCCACCCTGCAATAGCAAGCGATAGATAGCCCGAGATGAAAGCCACAGGCAAGCAAATGCTGCCACACCTGCTTACTTCCCCGCCCCGGCAGCAACATCTGTTGTCAATAGCATCCGTTTACACTCTTCCCACGCCTGCTTACCGTAAGGTGATTGACGTTACCGATAAGGCGTGCTACGTTGTTGCCCCTAGCTAGCGCAGCAATCCGGTGAGCAGGTGTGTTCAGACGACCTGCCCGTTTCCGCTTCACGGGGTTCCCCCCCCGCAGCAACGTGAGGAGAATGTGCCATGGAACCGCGCAACCCTTTCCCCAAGCAACAACGTCATCGCCATGCCCGCTGGGCGTGGGTGGGCATCCTGACCCGCTCATGGTGCGGTTGGAGACAGAGCGCAATCGCCCAACGGCAGCGGGTGGCAGTTGGCGGGTCAGGTGATGCTGACCCATGATCTGCTCGGCAATTTGACGCAAGTTCGCCATCCCAACGGGATTGGCAGCACGACGCTGCACTATGACCTGGGGGGGCGCAAGACGAGCATGGATGACCCGGACCTGGGGCGCTGGACCTATGCCCACGACCGGCAGGGGCGGCTGACGCGGCAGACCGATGCACGGGGTAAGACGACCTGTCTCTACTACGATGGCTATGGTCGGCTGCGGGGCAAGCACTTCCGGACGAACACGAGTTGCCCCGGCAGCGTGAGCAGCTATGATGTTCGCTACACCTATGACCAACACCACGGTAGCGCCAACCGCAGCCGCGGGCAGTTGACCCAGGTCTACTATCAGCGGAGTGGCGGCTACTACAAGAATCTCTACTACAACAGCCAAGGGTTGTTGGTGCGTGAACAGGTGCGGATTCCTGGCCAGGGATTGCTCAACAGCTGGTATGGCTACGACCGCTACCAGCGCCCCACGACGTTGACCTATCCGGATGGTGAGGTGGTCACGACGTGGTACAATAGCATGGGCTTACCTGCCAAGCTGGTGAGTGGTGCTTCCACCACCTTGGTGAATGGTACCATCAACGTGCATGCCGCGAGTGATGCGGTGAACTACGATGAAGCGGGTCGGTTACGCCAGATGCGATTCCCCGCTGGCGGTAACCTCTGGCAGACACGCAAGTATCATTCCTGGACCAGTGGCAATGGGCGACTTTGGGAGATTCGAATTGGGACAGGCAGTAACGAAGCTCAGCGTACCAACTATAATCAGCTACAGTTGGGCTATGCTTATGATAGCTTCGGCAATGTGATGGTGAACAGCGAACGGTTCGGGCTTGGTGCTTGGCCTCAGTATCGCCACTGTTATGATGGTCAGAATCGCCTGGTTCGCGCTTATGCCCAATATGCGACCAAACCGACAAAGATCCCTGCCTGTGATGGCAATTTACCCACAAGTGAACGCTATGCGTATGATGAGGTTGGACGCTTCAAGTACTTCAATACAACGGGAACGGACTATCGATACAAGACACCGCAAGATACTGGCCATCAACACGGTGTCAAATGGATTGATATTGGTGACGGTAGCACGACGAATCAGACCGTGAAAATCCGAGCGCGGGGGAGCAATCCCAATCAGTGGCCGCGCATGGAATTGTGGATCAATGGTGTCAAAAAACAGACGTGGACGGTCACGACAGGCCGTTGGAGTGACTATACCGCAAGCGTGCCGCTGACTGGTCAGGATCAGATCGATGTAGTTTTTCCCAATGACAACCGTACGGGTGGCGTGGACGCCAATCTCTATATCGATTGGATCCAGGTGAATGGCGTCACCTATCAAGAGGGCCAGGCGATCATTGACCGTGGGGCGGGGAGCAATGCGTTTGATGGCAATGACATCCTCGTTGGCGGCAATCTCTATTGGAATGGTGCCTTGCGCTTTGTAGCTGGTGGCGGTGGCACTGCGTTGGGCTATGACGCCAACGGCAACATGAGTTACAAGTTGCAGCCCGGAGCGGCCATGCTCTATGAATGGAATCACGAGAATCGCTTGGCAACCGTCAAGCGCAACGGCGTCACCACTGACCAATACCTGTATGATGAGAATGGGCAGCGCATCAAGCAGACGAGCATGGCCGGCGGCACAACAGTCTATGTCAATGGCCGGTATGAACTTTCAAATGAAGAGGTGTGGGTAGATGATGCGATTCCAGGCGGAGCCACGCTGACGAATGGCAAAGATGGCTGGAACTGGGACACAACCGAGAAGGTCTCTGGCCGCGCAGCCCACCGCTCGGCCTTGCAAAGCGGCATCCATCAACACTACTTTACCAATGCCAAGGAGACAATGGCCATCAAGAGCGGTGATACGCTCTATGCCTATATCTATCTCGACCCGGACCACCCACCGCAGGCGGTGATGCTGCAATGGAATGATGGCGACTGGAATCAGCGGGCCTATTGGGGACAGAACCTGATCAACTGGGGAACGAATGGCACGAGCAGCCGGCGCTACATGGGGCGCCTGCCAGCGAGTGGCGGCTGGGTGCGGCTGGAGGTGCCTGCGGCGCACGTTGGCCTGGCAGGAAAGACGGTCAATGGCCTGGCCTTTACCCTCTACGGTGGCCGTGCTTGGTGGGATCGGGCCGGTGTGCGCCGCGCGGTGCACGAGGTCACAAAGTATTATGAATTTAACGGCCAACGGATTGCAAGGCGTCAGGACGGTGTGCTGACCTATCTGCACACGGACCACCTGGGGAGCACCTTGCTCGCAACCAACAGCAGCGGGGCAATGGTGGGGGAGCACCGCTATCGAGCGTATGGTAGCAGCCGCGGTGGCGATGAATTGGCCACTGACCACCGCTTCACCGGCCAGAAGGATGATGGTACGGGACTCTACTACTACAACGCCAGGTACTATGATCCGGCGTTGGGGGCCTTTATCTCGCCCGATACGATTGTGCCGGATGCAGGGAATCTATTCGCATATAATCGGTTCATGTATACCCTCGGCAATCCCCTGAAGTATAGTGACCCAACTGGCCACTATGCATTGTGCTTTAATGAAGGTTCACAGCCTGGTATTGAAGCAGGTGAGGACAACGCAAATCGGCACACTGCCGTTCATGCGATTTGTTCTCAGCTTGCCGAGGACGGCTTATTAGGTGCAAGTGGAGAATTTGAAATATTTGGTAGCAATCGGGAAGGTGCGGCGAAAGCGCTTGCATATCTGAAGGGATGGCAAGAATTGTACCCCGATGAAAAATTTATCATCCTAGGGTATAGCTGGGGTGGCGGCGCTGCAATTGAGTTTGTACGCGCTCTTAATCCTCTCTTCAGCTGGGATAGAATAAAAGTCGATGCTCTGATCACTATTGATCCTGTTGTTGGAGGAAGATGGTGGAAAGACAGACAAATTGCACCCCCGATGGTGTCGTGGTTTCCGCTACCATTTATTGATGTACGGCGTTCCTTCAATCTATTAGCCGAAAAGAATGTTTACGGTGGTATCACACCTTGGGATCAAGGAGTTGAATTACCTGGAGGCAACAATCAAGTGATGACTGGAGTTAATCATTGCACAATTGGGCATGCCGGTTGTCCAAATGGGGCCGCATCCATGGGTTTTGCGCATGTGCCCGATGCAAGCGGTGGATATAATCAAACAACCTATTCGCTGATTGCAGATTTTCTTAAGGAGTAGTCAAAGAAGGATCTTTACAAGGTAGAGCGATAAAGAGTAGTTAACATTCAGAATAAGGATAAGAGATGAAAGAGCCCTTACCCATTGCGGACTATGAAAGAGGCAAGTCGGGCTGCCGTAGAGCTAAGATGCGTGCCAAACGGCGATTGACGAGGCCACAGATAGCCACAACACGGGCGGTGTGATTGCGCCGATGATGCCTATCCATTTGGGTGATAGCCTCAAAGTGACGAGCGCGACCGATGGCGTGTTCAACGTAAATGCGGCGCTGAGCAAAAGCGGTGTTGAAGGCAACATCCTCTGGGGGGCGCGCCCGCTTGCGAGGTTTGCGCCTTGGTGAAGCAGCATTCCCTGTTGGATGGAGCTTGTCGATACCGATGTAGGCAAGGTCGCCGATGGCCCCAACACCATCGGGTAACCGTGTCAACAGTTGGCTTTGCTCAAGCAGAGCCATGTCCGCGGTTGGACCGGGCACGCTGTCAGAGACATCCACAAAGAGACCGGTTGTCTCGTCAACAGCCACTTGGCTCTTGAGGGTGTGCTGCTTCTTCTTGCCACTGTAGTACGTGTCAGCTTGCTGCGGCTCTTTGTGGCGCTGCACTCGCTGCTCGAAGGTGTCAATCAAGACCGCCAACTCGGGCGTTTGCGCCAACAAGACATCTAACTCACGGCGTTGCTTGCGCCCTGGATCTGGCATGCGCATCGTGTCCCGTCCGCTTGCCTCTAGCAGCGGCAACATGCGGGCCAGCACCCGTGAGACGCTTGACTCACTTGTCCCAAAGAGATAGGCCAGCACATGCTGTTTGGGATAGCAGCGCAACCAGACAACGCTCAGCAGCAGTTGATTGCAGATGCTCATCTCCTGATTCCGTCCGCCGCCTATCGCTCGCTGACGTGCTCGTTTGCTCAACCGTTCCTGCTCGGCTTCAACAAACTTTGGCTCGACCTCGACATATAATTCGTCGAACTCTGGCACCGACAATCCTGTCATGCTTGCAAAGACTTTCCGCTGTTCTCTGAGATACTCGTATTGGCAGATCATGACTCTCAGTATACTTCAACTACGCACTATTTTGAATGTTAACTAGTAGTTACATGCTTCCAATACCCTGATTGCATCATCTACTCTACCTTAATATAGCTCAGTCATTCTGATACGTTCAGACTTTGGAAAAGGTCAGTACATATGCGAAATGGTATTTCTAACTATTGGCTTCAGACTTTCATTGTTTTCATCAGTGTGTTAGCAGGATGTACATATCTACAATCCACACCATTTGATTATCCTACTTATCCAAAACAGGCAGTAGAGGTCACTTCAATTAAAGATTATCAAAACAACATATCAACGTCTAATTACAGTGTGTATGATCGCAAAACAATGGTAAGGTTTGCTACACAACACCTAGCAGTTCAAGCTCACTATCTATACGTTGCCCAATGCGGTTTGACAATTTTTGATATTTCAAACCCTGATCAGATTTCGATGGTAGGAGATTATGATGATATCTGTGGCGTAGATGACTTAGTCATTACAGACAAACGAGTCTACCTGGCGGCCAGAGATTCAGGCGTAGTTGTCGTCGACATTGCCGATCCTACCCGACCAACATTGATAGCATCCTATATTCATCGTCCCAGGAGAGATGCACCACCCGCTAGCATCATTGTTGCAGATAACTATATCTATCTATACGCGCCAATATCCAAATTATCAGCTTGCCATCTATCAAGACCAAAAGCAGAGTGTGAAAGGCATGTAGGATGGCATCTTGAAACACCAGTGTGGAAAGTACTTCGACTTGAGCCTGATGCAAATGGTTTCCGCCTACATCATGTAAAAGACGTCGCAGAAATCGGTCGCCCAAGGGCAGCATCCGGTAACTATATCTATGCCGCTTCTGCTTGGCAGACTGACCCCCATACCTATGTAGATAAATTGCAAGTGGTAGACATAACTAACAGAGAGTTTCCTGAAGCAGTAGATGAACAAATTGTGACAAACATTGTCGACTTACAAATCTATGATCATACGCTCTGGGGTAGTACAGGCAATGGTATCAGGGCATGGAATATAAATGATCCGTGTAATCCGCAACCAATCACCATGTCTGATAATGCGTTGGGCATAATAGGTGATTTCAGCACATTAGATGTAGATAGTGCTAGAGTCGTTGGAAAAGGCTATACATTAAAATACCACCACACGTCGAAGTCTACTTTGATACAGATTGATTCTACATTCGGTGGTGCAGTTGGCAACGCTGTAATTAAGAATGGTTATATCTATTCTCCATCTTACACTGCGACAGATGGCCAGGATGCCGTGTTAACAGGATTAAAGGTTAGGGTCTATAAGTTGCAATAATACTCGCCCGCCAGTATCCGTTGACATTGGCTACATCATACGATTGTAATTCTACTGATGGTTATGCCATATACCACAGGTCCGGTGGTCACAGACCAGAAGTTCACGGGCCAGAAGCTGGACAGCACCCGCCTCTACTACTACAACGCCCGCTACTATGACCCGGCGTTGGGGGCCTTTATCTCGCCCGATACGATTGTGCCGGACCCGACGAATCTGTTGGATTACAATCGGTATTCTTATGTGCGGGGCAATCCTCTCAAGTACAACGATCCCAGTGGGCATTGTGCTTTTGCGACCAATAGCAGTGGTAAAGAGTTCATCAGCAAGACAGATTGTACGCTCGATGATTTTCAGGCGCTGGATTGGGATGATCGCAAGCGGTGGATGGGGCTGTTTGTCAATGAAAATGACTTGGAAGATTGGTTCGATGATATCAAAGGTACCATTGATATTCTGGCTGCCGATGGTGACTACAACAACATGGATGGCTGGGCAGCGTATATGGATGCAGCAGTGCTACAAGCGATTAACGATGGCATGAACCTATTCTCTAACCGGGAGGCGGTGGGGGCAGAAGGTACCCACGGTGGCGAAGCCTGGCGTGCATTTTTCGGTGCACTGGATCGTGGCATGAAGAATACAGATCCAAATCAACTCATTGTGTTGCGGCTGTCCGGTGAACAAGGAGGGGTGAACTATGCGCTTGGGTTGACGGAAACTAGTTGGCGCTATCAGGCAGAGAGCACGCGGGTGCAGTTGAAAGTAGATTGGTTTCTGTGGGGTACCAATCTCTACCGCGAGCGCAGCATGAGCTGTCGCAGTGCAGGAAGTTGTTGGGTCGATGCGTACAGCGACCCTCGCCAGGCGACCGAGACTCGCTTGTTTCGATTTCTGGGTACGCTGCCTGGGGTGACCTCACGAATGGCCTGTCCATTGTGTGAATGAGCATCAGTAAGTTGCCCTTGGATTACTGGAGCGATGCAAGTAGCATATGATCCCATCAGCATTCGCTACCGACAGCGAGTGTGATGGGATCATATGCTACTATCTTTTCCCGGGAAGGAGCTGTGTAACCAATGAGCTGTGCAAAAATACTACTGTGCTTACTCTTGGGACTTGCCACTGCGTGTCAAGCCAAGCCCCCAGACTTTGCAGAACAGCCGCTGACCGATCTCGTGGAATTAGAGGGATTGCCGCACGTTACCTATCGCCACCTGACCTGGCTGGATGAGAATACGCTTGCCCTCGTCTACCAAGAAATTCCCCCGGTACCCATTGATTATTTCAAACCGGCCACGCTTGAAAGTTTTCCACCTTATCGCATCGGTCTCTACCAGATCGCGCAACGGCATTGGCGGGAACTCATACTACCCACGGTGCCTGCTTTTTGTGTGGCAACGACTGTCTTCATTCAAGATATTGAACGTGCCCCCGATGGCACCCTGGTCTATAGCTTTGCGTGTCATAGTAATGAAATGGGGAGGGGCATTACCGGATTTCTGGTGCAGTGGGATCCGCAGAGTGAATCGTTTACAACTATCGGTGAGTATTCTAGATTCCCGATAGGTCCGGTTACCTTTGCCCCCGACATGCAAACTTGGATTCAGGAATCACGTATCGGAGATGGGTTGAATAATGAGTTGTACTGGGTGGAAGCTGGTGGGCAGATCCGCCAACTCTTTCCGCGCTTCCAGCGCGCCAGTTCGCCAAGCTGGTCGCCCGGTGGCACACAGATTGCATTCATCGGGACCGACACCGAACCCTTTGAGATGGATGAACCAAAAAGATGGTCGCAAATTGAAAACCTGTTGCTGTACCCGTGGGACCTCTATCTCATCAACAGCGATGGGACAGATGTACAAATACTCTTTCCGCAAATCGGTCGTCCTTATCAGATGGTATGGACACCTGACGAGGAAAAGTTGCTCTTTGCCGGTCGTCGTCCAGGCGTAGAAGGCGGTATTTGGCTGTTGGATTTGGCCGCCAAAGAGATTGATCGTCTTTGGCCGTATAACACCTACTTTGCTTTATCACCTGATGGCAAAAAATTGGTTTTGATCCGGGAAGAAGAATCTGAGGACGGCACGCACACCTACCCTGTGGTGGCTGAACTACCGCAACCATAACCAAGCTCGTCTATGAGGACGCACTAGAGCGGCTGAACCTTGTTATTTTGATACAAAGTTTACTCTGAGTATGCCGAAGGTGCACCATCACCCGCTACCATGACAACCATGGCTACCACAGCTTTGGCTACGATGAGCAGAACAGACTCACGGGTGCCTATGGCTATAATAGCGCGGGTCGCCTGACAACTTATGAAGGAGCGGCGTACGCGGTCTACGCCGGCCACGCCATCCTCAAATCTGGCTACAGCTATGCACCCAGCGGGTCCCCGAATGGCAACTTGATTAGCCGCGCGGGAAGAACAGTGGCCTGGAACCACGCGAACCGCGCCCAGTGGGCACCCGAGAGCGTCAGCGGTGGCGGCCTGCCCACCGCTCGGCCTTGCAAAGCGGCATCCATCAACACTACTTACCCAATGCCAAGGAGACAATGGCCATCAAGAGCGGTGATACGCTCTATGCCTATATCTATCTCGACCCGGACCACCCACCGCAGGCGGTGATGCTCCAATGGAACGATGGCGACTGGAATCAGCGGGCCTATTGGGGACAGAATTTGATCAACTGGGGAACGAATGGCACGAGCAGCCGGCGTTACATGGGGCGCCTGCCAGCGAGTGGCGGCTGGGTGCGGCTGGAGGTGCCTGCGGCGCGGGTTGGCCTGGCAGGGAAGACGGTCAACGGCCTGGCCTTTACCCTCTACGGTGGCCGTGCCTGGTGGGATCGGGCCGGTGTGCGCAGCGCGGTGCATGAGGTCACAAAGTATTACGCCTTTAACGGCCAACGGATTGCGAGGTGCCAGGACGGTGTGCTGACCTATCTGCACACGGACCACCTGGGAAGCACCTTGCTCGCAACCAACAGCAGCGGGGCAATGGTGGGGGAGCACCGCTATCGAGCGTATGGTAGCCGCCGCGGTGGCGATGAATTGGCAACTGACCACCGCTTCACCGGCCAGAAGGTTGATGGCACGGGGCTCTACTACGACAACGCCAGGTACTATGATCCAGAGATCGGTGCGTTTATCTCGCCCGATACGCTGGTGCCGCGCCCAGGGGGCTCCCGGACGAATCTGTTGGATTACAATCGGTATTCTTATGTCCGTGGCAATCCGTTGAAGTATAACGATCCCAGTGGGCATGTAGGAGCTGTCCCCCCATGCCCACTGTGTAACGTTGAGATCCTTGATTACGCTAATTCACCAGGTTGGTTAGATAGCACAGTCGATGGCCTGGCGATTGTAGGCTGTTTCTTTGCTGGCTGTAACGTTAATACCCAAACCAATACAGTCACTGGTCCAACGGAAGAAGAATATTTTGAGCAGTTAGGCAATAATCTGCTCACTGGAGGCGTGCTGCCCATTGGTACGGTCACGCTGGCAACCAGCCGTGCCTCACGCCGGTTGATCCAACATGGGGATGAATTGCTTGGGTTATCAACGGTACCACGCCATGTGCTAGATAATGCGCTAAAGAGGGTTGACAGTCGGACACTTACCAGCTCTGGGGGAAATATTGTGACGTTGACTAAAGAGCGATTGGGACACATCTTGACCCGACATCATCCAGCTTATTGGGGTGCCTGGGAACACCTGGGGCATCGTATACGTGGTAGTAATTCGGCATTTGATGCCAGATTAGAGATTGAGAATGTTATTGAACTCCTTCAAGAGACACTAAACGCACCGGGTCAACAACATGATGACGCGATCCGGTATATACAAGAAATCAATGGCAAGTGGTACAAAGCCGTTGTTGAAAACGACATTGTCCAACAATTTGTGCCATGTAGCAACGCAGGGTGTAATTAATGAACAATCATGAACAACTTCATATTGGATTTCTTATCTTTGTAGGTGATCGACTCTACAGTGAGCGAGAACTGAGTATTCGTTTCACGGAAATCGATAAGGCTGTAGATGAGCATTTAATCGATGTTCACACTCCAGACGGTGTATTCTCAATTCAATATTTGGATGAAGAATTGTGGCCACCTGAACTCTGGACAGAAATCAATTTGTTCTCAATATCAACGGATCTCATTTTAAGAGGCAATGATAAAATTGAGAGGCTTGATAGTCAACATGCATTAATACAATTGCGTCGCGTAGAAGATTATCTTTTTTATCATCTTAAATCTACACCGCCGTCTTCAAAACATGAAATCACGCGAATATTGCCGCTTGGGGTCTTTATTCGCGAGTGGACACTAATGAGAGCACGAATGTACAAATTCATTGCCTATTTGCGTAGAGAAAAATTCGATGGAAATATGTGGTATTTCGAGCATGCATCTTCAGAATTGCGGCGGATTGTTGGCGACGAACGGATGAGGAGCGTCGCTGCACAAGATTTGGTCGAGATGTTATCAAGCAGTCCATATACCCAAGGTTACCTTTGCCAAGAAGATCAGACGTTTGTGAAAGTTCCTTTTGGTACGCCTAATCCGCTTTACTCTGCGTAACGAAACAGTCTACTTGCACAGTGACCGGGTACCCCTTGGGTGAAGCAGTACCGTGCTCGAAACCAATACCGCCGGTGACGTCAGCGCTGACCAGCGGTATCGCGCTTACGGTCGCCAACGCGCCAGTGGCCCCGTTGTCACGGACCACCGCTTCACCGGCCAGAAGTATGATGGTACGGGACTCTACTACTACAACGCCAGATACTATGACCCGGCGCTGGGGGCGTTTATCTCGCCGGATACGATTGTGCCGGATCCGACGAATCTGTTGGATTACAATCGATATTCTTATGTGCGGGGCAATCCGCTCAAGTACAACGATCCCAGTGGGCATTGTGGTACACTAGCCGTGACAGGGGGCACAAGTGCCCCGCTTGATGTAGCCTGTTGGATAGCCATGGCGGAAGCAGCCGCAGCTGTCGCGGCTGTTGGTACCGGTGCTGTCGGTGCCGGGGCCTTTTTGGCCGCCGGTCTCTACGGCTATGAACAGACAACGTTCGATCTGCCCGACTATGACCACGCCTACGACATCCCCGGCACCGATCTGCAGGCATCGTCAATCGTTAACGGCTCGTCCACGGTACGCAGTGGCGTGCCGGTGATTGAGACCGACGTTGAAGGCTTCACCTTGCTCGATCCGCCACAACTGGAAGAACTGGTGGTTGTTTCTTTTCCATCTGATCCGACTAGTTCGTTAAAGCGGAGAAATAGTGCATACTGGAAGAAACTTGGGCTTGATGCACACGAACTGAAATCTGATGTTCCAGGCAAACTTAGCGAGTTTGATCTTTACGAAGATGCAGAAGGATACATATGGGCACTGAGAAAGAATCATCGGGGCGCCGATCCACACTACATCGGCCATCTAGATGAGCTGATCGAAGAGTTAGATAACTAGCTTTTCTCGTTTTGTCCACTTACCGTCTATGTAAAAAATGAATTAGCTCCTAAGGAATAAAAGTATATGAATGACAAGCCACATTCACCCCCTAATGAGCCAACCGGTGAACTGATATGGATTGCCGGAGGTGGCATAGATGCAGTATCTGTAACACTACGGTTTTTTGGAGACAATCTTGATCCCGAAGAAATCACTGCTAAACTCGGTATTCAGCCTACAAAATGCTGTCGCAAAGGGGATATATATTGGCAGGGACGGTACAGACAAACTCAGACTACCGGCAAGTGGATTCTGAGAAAATCACGTAGAGCAGATAGGGATCTTAGCACTGAAGTAGATAGTTTGATGAAGCAACTGACACAGGATTATGCGGTTTGGTATGAACTTACCTCTCGGTTTGATGCAAGTATCCTCTGTGGTCTATGGCTTGCCAAATGGAATGGTGCCACTGAATTAGAGGTACAGACTCTTCAAGCACTGAGTGCAAGAAGGCTAAGGCTGGAATTGGATTTATACTTTGATCAAGGAACTGAGGAAGAGTAATATAGATGCCGAAATTTTCTAACGTAATAAAGAAGAGGTGGTACTCCGGAATAAAGTGGACAGGCAGTGAAATACCCAGGATAACGGCTGCCAATTGTCACCCATTACCACGAGAATCATGGGTATAAGACATTCACTCACGAGGGGCAAAACCGACTGACGAATAGCGCTATGGCTACGAAGAAGCGGCGTACGCGGTCTACGCCGGCCACGCCATCCTCAAATCTGGCTACAGCTATGCACCTAGGGGTCCCCGAACGGCAACTTGATTAGCCGCGCGGGAAGAACAGTGGCCTGGAACCACGCGAGCCGCGCCCAGTGGGCACCCGAGAGCGTCAGCGGCGGCGGCTTGCCCACCGCTCGGCTTTGCAAAGCGGCACCCATCAACACTACTTTCCCAATGCCAAGGAGACAATGGCTGTCAAGAGCGGTGATACGCTCTATGCCTATCCACCCAATGTCAATTAGAAGTACCCATCAACGACAATTAGAAATGCCCATGGATGGGGTAGAAAAAGATTAAGAATCAGTCGGTTGTAGCAGCTCAAGGAACTGTTGGTTGCGTTGAGCCGCCGCTTCCATACGCAGGCTCGTGATGTCGTTGCCAAACTCAAGAATAATGCTGTGGTGGACAATGCGGTCCACGGCAGCTGCGGTGGTGAGTGGGTCCTTAAAGATCTGGTTCCACTCGGAAAAGACAAGATTGGAGGTAATCATTCAGCTGCGTCGTTCATAGCGTTCAGCAAGAAAAGTGAAAAGCACTTCCATCTCTTCGCGATTCTGCTGGACATAGCCGATATCATCGAGAATCACGACATCGAACTTATCAAGGCGACGCAAGGCACGTTCCAGTTCGTAGTCTCGTTTGACTCAGTTCTTCGGCTATTTATTATCAGTCTTGGGTGCCATTTTTTCTCCTTGGGCGGATATTTGGTCGTATCAACCTTGAGATTAATGGCACCTTTCTCTTTTTACACAACTTTCAGGCAACCACCAGCAAGAGAAGTAGGAGGGGAGAGTGTAAAAAAGATAAATCCATGGTTAGGACTTACAGCAAATATCTATCAGTGGGTTTATGACAGCCGATAACAATTTGGTAACAAGCCAAAGCAAAATAGTCTATTTATTTTTGCTTTGGCTTGTTACTAGTTGTTCATGCTGTGAAATGCGCGGTGACTCGGCAGTTTCAAAGCGAAAAAATAGGTTGCTTTTTCATGGAAAAAAATTGTATCGGCGTTCACTTGCTTATACAATCACGGGAATTGTAATATTTACCTTTATGATTGTAGTAGGTGCTTGGGGAATGGTTCGAGGAATCACAGAACTTGGATGTATGGTCCCCATGGGGATCGCGTTTTTTGTAGTCTCAGTTATCTATGGACTTTTTGATACAAGACCCCGTGTAATATTAGATTCTCAAGGAATTAGTGCAAGAGAATGGGGTGGATTCAAAATTTTGTGGTCAGATATAAAAGATGTGAAGGTCGTTAGTATGCCGAGAGCAGGAAATAGTATTGCACTTGAACTTCATAATAGAGAGAAGTACATAGAACGTTTGTCTCAAGATGAATTTTTTGCAAGAAAAATGAGCAAGTGGTTTACAAAAGCGGAGTTTAGTTTCTTGTCAAACTCTCTTGAAGGTTCTACAAACCAAATATACCAGGAGATAAAATCCCGTATTAACCAAAATTCCGCTGCTGAAATTCCCCACAAAGTAGACAGGCAGTGAAACAACCAGGATGGTGGTTGCCAATTGTCACCATCCACCACGACAACAGTTGGTATATAATATCCGTCTACAACGAACAGAACAGACTCACGAGTGTGCTTCCCCCATAAAGTGGGCAGGTACGGCAAGTTGCGTGGCATTCTGCGCTTCATTCCGCTTAAACCCCTGGCAAAATCGAGCGAATCTGGACGCGGGTCAAGCAGACAACCGGTCCCACTTGACACCGCTGCCATCGATACCTTCCTTTTTTATTTTGCAACGATAGAAGAAGACCATCTGGCCAACCGTGTCATCCCCTCAGTTATGCACACCCCTCAAGAAATTGTAGCACCATCGACTCTACTCAATCACCGGCAGATAGATCTGCTCCCCAATCGCAACGGCTGCTGGTAAATGCTGACGTTCACCACCGGGATTGACCACCCACAGATCATAGAGTCCGGGAGCCAGATCATCGGGCACCGTAGCGGTGAGTGTGCTCTCATCCACCAATGCCAGGTTGACCAAAGGATACTCATCAAGCAAAATCTGTGGGAGCTCGATAAAGTTCGTGCCACGGATCTCCAACGTGGTACGCTCTCCCCAATCTACCTGTTGGGGCGTCACACGCTCCGGCACAGGGGTACGCCACGATCCCACCGTTACCTGATCCACAGTCGCCTGTAAATAGGAACTGCCCACCGATTCATCTACCTGCACAGTCACTGTCACACGCTGGCCGAGCCAGGGCGTCATATCGACCCATGCCATCCGCCAGCCAGTGGCAGTGCTCGTGCTATAGACCACCGTCGTCTGTATCTCATCTTGAATGGTGACAGCAAAGTGGGATTGGGCATCGCTCGGCACGGGATCATGCGGTTGCTCAAATCCCGTAACGTGCAGGTTATGGAGCAACGCAAGGGTTGGCAGATGTAGCTCATTCGAGATTGTGATCGGCTGCATGATCTGGCTGACCGCGGCCTCCTCAACCGAGCGTACTGCTTTTAGCACTGCGCCGGAAGCAGCATCGGAACGGGCTAGGTAGAGACGATCCGCGCCATCCAATGCAACGGCCAGTGATTCGGTGTTGATATTGATCGATTGCAATGGCAGCCATTCTTGTGCCTCTTTATCTTGCTGTTGGCTCTGTTGCTGTTGATTCTGTTGCTGTTGGCTCTGTTGCCACTGGTGTAACTGTGCCCCCGCAAAACCCAGTATACGAATGGTACCGCTACGATCGAGCAAGGCCCGCAAGCCATTATAGATGATTTGGCTCCCAACTGGGCTGACCTGAACTGGTGTCTGCCACTGGCCACCAACTGAACGGCGGATCGCAAAGATCTTTTCTGACATTGGTTGCCGCCAGATCAAATACAATTGTTGCGTTTCATCCGGCAGAAGCTGCAGAGAACCATAGCGCTTGTTGCCAGCAGTAGACGGAAAACCCTGCTCAATCAGAACCGGAGCCTGCCACGTTGTCCCATTATTTGAAGCACGAACCAATAGCTCTTCTTCGACACCAAACGCAAGCCAGGAAGCCCAGCTGATGTAACGTGTTTGACCAACGGTGGCAATGGCATAATCAGTGATGCCTTTGGCAGTGGCCACGGCAAATGGTTCCAACCAATTACCACTACGATTCTGCTGTCGGTAATAGAGGGTCTGCTCTGCACAGTGCTCGCCCTGGGAGCAGAGATAGAGCAGATGCGGTTGCTCGGTACCATCAATCGCCAGCTTGGGCCTGTGGCCATTGCCCAGCGTCACAGGCCGAGACCAACCATTTTCTGGATGATGGGCCATATAGGTAACGAAATCATTGGCGAAAAATTCAGCCGTGGACCAAGCCAGATGGAGCGTGCCATTCCGATCAAAGACAATACTTGGCTCCCAGCCATAGACCCCGTTGGCCAACGGCGTGTAGGGCAACCACTGCCCATCCGCTCGTCGTATTTGATGGATCAAAGTGTGGGGCAACAGGCGCGCAAAGAGGTGCAGCGTCCCATCGTCGGCAGCAGCCAAGGCAAGATCATGGAGCGAATCGCCTTCGGGAATTGCCGAGGACTTCAGACAATCCCCTGGACAGGTGCGGCCGATCAACAGCGCCTGTTCCTCACTATGGACACGAGCTTCATCTGCTGTTGTGGCAACCGTGCCACTCGTAACCCAGGTGGTAGTTATGTTGCGCTCCTCAAAGCCGGGATCTTGTAACAGATTATCCGCGGGCAGTTGATAGTATGGACGCTGTTGATCCCGGTCCATCGGCACATGAATCGTCCCATCCAGACGATACATACCAGAGCTACCAATGTGGACCTGAAAGCTCCCTTGATTATCGGTTTGGGCAGCGTCAAGCGCCGAGGGTTGCAATGGCAGATCAGCTTGTGCATGGGGCAGATTGCGGTTGTCACTAACTCGCCCCGAGAGCAGCCACTGGAAAACGACGGTGGAAGCATCACCCGTTTCGTCGGTGGGCCATGTTTCCAAGTTCCCCGCGTTATCGCCTGCCCGGCTGCGAAAGTAATAGCGCCCTGTACTCGGCGCGTCAAAAGTGGCCTTGCCCTGCTCACCATTGGGGACAATGGGCAGGGGGTTGGAATCATCGATACCATTCAGCCACATAACCCATTGCTGATCATTGGCATGGCGGTATTGGATGTCATAGCCGAAGAGACCAGAAGGCCCAAACTCTTGCCCGCGCCAGGCAACGAGCGTCTCGCCCAGGCGCGAGTAGAGTGGCAGTGGATCAACGGTGGAGGTCGGCGCGATGAGATCCAGCGCCTGGTGATCGGGCATCATCGCCTGCAAATCGCCGGGAATACCATAACAGGTAGAATCACCATTGAGACAGTGTGGTTCCACAAAGGTGCGGACGAGCCGCACAGTACCATCAGGCAAAGGCACAAAATCAAGCACAGTGATCCAGAGTGCGGTGCTGTCGGTTGTCCACGCGCCCACCCACCACAGCATGGTTCGACTGCCAGGCAAAAGCACGACTGGCGCAGCGCCATCGGCATTGCTCACAACCAGATCCATGTACCCGTCACCATTCCAATCTGCATTAAACGCCAGCTTGTTACCAGCGGGAGACCAGAGAGGACGGGCAGGTTGGAGCAGCTCACCGGTCATGGCGTGGGCATCGCTGCCATCAGCATTGGCTCGCCACAACATACCTTTTGGCGGCTCATCCTCCTCAGTCGGTAGATAGCGCACCCAAATGATCTGATCCCCCTGTGGAGACCAACTGGGGTCGCCTTCCAGCGCAACTGCGGCTGTAATGCGGCGTAGCGCAGTGCCATCGGCATTCATGCTGTACAGGTCACCATTCCCGGTCCGGAATGAGACAAAAAGAATCTGTTTACCATCCGGCGACCAATAGGGCGATGTATCCACGGCACCATCAAATGTGAGGCGGCGCTGATCCGATCCATCCACATTCATGGTGTAGATCTCAGCATTGCCATTACGCTCCGAAACAAAAACGACTTTCGTGCCACCAATGTTCAGCCTTGGCTGGGTATCGGCCGCGGCATGGTCAGTCAGCCGCCGTTCACCACTGGGTCGTGCGCTCAGATAGATCTCCCAGTTGCCATGGCGATACGTCTGAAATACTGTGCCAACCCAGCCATTAACTGGCGCCACTTGCGCAACGCCAATGGCTTTCACAATTGCCTGCCCCACAGTGAGCCAAAGCACGAGGAGAGACAACAGTAGGACCAGCAGACGGAGGGTTTTCCAAGGCTTCATGAGATAGCTTTCTTCTTTCAGCAAGCTTTTCAGCTATTAATTAGGGTGCGTCCCATTTTCGGGGACATACAGAAGAAGAGTAGATTGAGGCCCGGTCTAGGCCTCAAATGTAAATGTGGTACGCATCCTATTGAATGGGTCGCGTTGACATTTGGGGAAAAGCGCCAATCCACTGGGCTGCTAACGGTGAGCAGCGGTTGCGACCGCTGCGTAGGCAGCCGCTGACGCGGCTTTTCTCGGTTAGCAGCGGGCTTTACCCCGCGAATTTGAAATGTCAACAGAATCCAATAAAACATTGACTATGCGCAAATTCACTGTTGTAGAATGATGGGCAGATAGCTCTGCTCGCCAATGGCAATTGCGTTGGGCAATGTTGCCATTTCCCCAGCGGGGTTGATCAGCGTGATCGGATAGATCCCAGCGGCAAGGGATGCCGGCAAACTTACCTCAAGCCGCCCTTCATCCTGCCAAGTCACATTGGCAATGGCTGTATTGCCCACCCGGACCTGTGGTGTCGCGATAAAATTTTCACCTGTAATGACAACGGTGGCCGCAACCCCAATATCCACCGAGCGCGGCGTAACGCGTAGAGGCAGTGGCGTTTGCCATGCCCCCAGCGCGATCTGATCGAGGTAGGTGAGAAACGGTGGCTCGCCCGCAGCCTGCTCAACGGTAAAGGTGACGGTTACCCGTTGACCGGCCCACGGTGCAAGATCAACCCAAGCCAATTGCCAAGGGATGTTGCTACTGCGGCTATAGAGGACGGTCGTTGTAATTTCATCCTGAATTGAGAGCTGAAAGTGTGATTGTCCCCCACTCCCACCCTGGATCTCTTGCATCCAGGAGAGGGTCGGCTTATGTAGATTCGCGGGAATCGTCACCGATTGCGCGAGGCTACTCTGCCCGGTGGTGCTCACGTCGGTAGTTCGCCAAAAATCACCTTGAGCCGAGTACCATTGAAATCGTTCCGGTGCAATGATATCAACGGAGTTTACCTGTGGGAAGCTATGCGGCTCGGTGTGAGGTGTGGACCATGCCGAATCATCCGTGCTCGCAAAGCGATGGTACCAGCTCTGGCCATCTACACTGGAGGTGAACAGATGAGCGCTACCCGCCTGATCCACAGCCAACAAACCACGATTGTTGGCAATTAACATGGGTGCCGACCAGGTACCGGTGAGTGGTTTGGTCAGTAGGAATTGGTGCTCATAGAGCAAATAGAGCTGATCATCGCCCGCTGCCATCAGCTCTATTTGTCCCAGATATGGCTTTTCCACCAACACTTGGCTCGTGCTCACTGTTGTCTCGTTGGAGAATGTGGCATAGCGCAGTTGGCTCGTTGATGTCGCAGAATCAATCTGCTCCCGTTCTAGCCACGCCAGATGGATCTGGTGGTCACTTGTCACGGCAGCCCGGTAGACTTCATTAGACAGATTGCTGGTGATCATCTCTTCAGGTAGCCAATCACCAGCAGCCGTGCGCTGGCGATGGTACAGCTGGAGCTGGACACAATGATCTGCACAGTGGTTGTAAAAGAGATGCAACTCACCGGCCAACCCAAGAACAACCTCTGGCTGTTGACCTGCATTTAACTGGAGAGCAGGCTTCCAGACGCCCTCTGCCGTTCGGGTTGCGTAGGCAATTTGGGACACGTCGGTGCCAAGCTCCCAGAAAATGTGGAGCGCACCGGTCGCGTCTTCCACGCCCCGCAAGTTGAAAATTGCGCCACGAGCAAGTGAGCGTGGTGTGCTCCAGCCACCGCCGTCCGTGTATTGCAAATAGAGCAACTGCCCCGCTGGAGAACGGGCCAATGCATGTACGACGTCACTGTTTGACGGGATGAACGTGAATTCGTCGTTATCCAAGGATGGTGGTGCGCTGACCTTTGTCAGACAATTTGGCACACAGTCATAGCCCAAACGGGCGGCCCCGGAGCCGCGCTGGACAAAATCGGTGCTCATTGTCGGGCTGTATGTGCCTTGGCGTTGCCAGCCTTGCCAACGCGATGCGGCCTCGAAGCCTCCATTTTCCAGGAGATTTTCGCTGGGCAATTCATAAAAGGTATATGCCTGATCAACGGTGGCATCAAGGGATACGTTGTTCACCTGATAGCGGCCAGTAGTAGGCAACCGCAGCTCAAAGTTTCCCTGATTATCTGTCGCTGTCGTGCCTGAGAGCGCAGGCAACACCGTCAATTCCTGCCCCACGCGCGGGATTCCCCGCGCATCTGTCACCTGCCCCACCAGGGTTGTTGCAAAAAAGGTGGTTGCCGTCTCACCGCTGGGACTGGCGATCCAGTTGCCCTGATTGCCAGCCTGATCAGTGGCACGGCTGCGAAAATAGATTGTTTCGACACTCTCCACAATGCCCGGGTCAAATAAATGGAAGATCGCACTGGTATCGCTGGCCTGCACCAGCCAGTCATGCCAGACGGAAACTCGCTCGGTACGATACTGGAGATCATAGCTGGCAATTCCCGCGGGCCCTTGATCCCGCCCAGACCAACGCACGAGAAAGTTGCCGCGACGCTGGACGCGCGGCAAGGCATGCAGGATGGTTTGTGGTGCCCAAATATCCTCTGATTGGATGCTGGGGGCCAACACTGCCCCAGGGTGCTCGGGACCAACCGTCAGCAGACCGCCATCACAATGCCCAACCAGACAAAGCCGGTCTAACCCAATCCTCTGCTGGACAATCTCATAGCCATCTGCCGTCTGTTGCCACTTATATTCCGAGCTCACAAGGGTGATGCCCTTGCCATGGGGTGACCAATCCCCCATTTCCAGCTCAAATAAGGGAAAAGGAGGCACATTGTTGACGTCTTCAAAGAGCGCGACAGTTCCATCAGCAACGGTAAAAAGCCCCAATTCATTATAGTCATCGCCGTCGACATCATAATCAAACACAATCTGAGTACGATCTGGTGACCAAACGGGATGTTGGAGGCGGCGTAGTGGCCCGGCAATCGCACGTGCATTCGAACCATCCCGTTCCATCACCCAGAGCCAGCCCTGGTTGCCAATCTCTTTGACCCAGACCAACTGTTGCCCATCTCTGGACCAATTGGGGAAGCGGTCGGCAGCACCATCTGTGGTGAGCCGTTGTCGTGCAGAGCCGTCCGCACGCATGCGGTAAAGCTCGGCGTTGCCATCGCGGGTGGAAACAAAGGTGATCTCGACCCCATCTGCCGACCAGGTCGGCTGCGTATCGGCAGCCGCGTGGTGCGTTAGCCGCGTTTGACCACTACCATCTGCCCCCATGCGATAGATCTCGGCATTGCCATCTCGCTCTGACACAAAAACAATTGCCGTGGCCCCAGGATTCAGAGCCGGGTCGGTATCCGCGGCTGGATGAAAAGTTAGCTGTGTGCTGCTGTTATCACTGCCACGCCGGCGATAGATCTCCCAATTGCCGCTAAGATCACTCTGGTAGGCTAACCACCACCAATCGACTGGCCTCTGGCTCGATGCATGCTGATCGACATGAGGTGACAGACGAACAGAAGAGGTGGAGGTGGAGGTGGAGACTGGCGCGGATTGTTGATGAGAATCGCGTGGATGTTCAAACGCTACAGCCCCCTGCGTGGCAAAGTGGCTCCAGAGGATCAAACCAATCACGGCAAATAAAATAAATACGCAAAAACAACGAGACATAGACGTTCCTCACGTTGAGTTGTGAAGTTGAGTTATGAAGTTGAGTTGTGAAGTTAAGTGTGAAATTGAGTTGTGAAGCTGGAAAGTCACCCAAACAGTCCGCTGTTCAGCAGCAATTCATGAACTTCGGTTGGGCACATTCGATCTAAATCTTGTGAACCACACCGCAACGGAGTGCGACGCACAGGTGCAAGCAACCTGATTTTCACCTCTACGCTACTCTCCACATATCCTACTTGGCCGACCAGAGACGCACGAAAGTTTGCCTCCTCAGCCCCCAACAGAGAGTCATAAATGGCACTGGTGACGTGACAGTTCACGTCCCAAATCCGGCGCAAGTCAATTGATAGAGCAAGCAAATAGACCTTGCACCTTGCGGAGTGCGCATTCTCTACTGCGCACCGCCAGCGTTAGAGAACGCTGACTCCACGATTGTGCGACGTTTAGATGATTTCCCTATGAGCCAAAAATTGAGCGGCAGCCATTTTTCCCACCACAAGCCACTGTTACCACCAGGCGACAATTGCCAGCAAGAGAGAGGGCACGTCTTCCCCTAAACAAGATCTGGCCGTTGATATTCCCCATGGCCTTGACAGATCCTGGCCCCAACAGTAACATCAAATGATGTCGTGAGCTTCTGATGTAGAATAAATAGATGGCTCAGAGGCCAGCCTATTGTACCGTTTGAAAATGTAGCACCAAAATTTGAAAGCATTTTCTACGGTCGTAAGTAGGAGCAAATTTGTCAGCATTTGCCCTCAATATCGCCACTCCCAAGCAACGAGCAGGAGCCCAACATGTCCAAAGAAGAAACAATACCAACAGGCCGCTACCGACACTACAAAGGCAATGAATATGAAGTGATCGACGTGGCGCGGCACAGCGAAACGGAAGAAGAATTGGTGGTCTATCGTACCTGCTACGGGAATTTTGATCTGTGGGTGCGTCCCAAAGTGATGTTTGCCGAGTGGGTAGAGGTGGATGGGGTCGAACGCCCCCGTTTTGAATACCTTGGCGAGGGCGAGCCAGGCGAACAGCGAGAGGAATCCAGAGATGCAACTTGATTATCTACCCCTGCTGGCGTGGCAGCGTGACTATTACACCAAGCCGCGCAGCATGGAACGCTTTCGCAACTATATCGCGACGCTGACCGACGAAGCTGGTGAAATGGAGTTGCCGCTCTCTGCCATGAACCCAATGGGCAAGGATCACCTGTTGCCCTATCTGGAAAGGCTGGTGGCGCTCGATGCCGATGCCATTGGCGCCCAGGCAACCGCGGCAACGGCCCAACAGTTGCATCATGTGCCCGGCCATTTTCGCGTGACAGTTGTGGTGAGTGATGATCTGCTGGGAAGCTGGACCAACCGCTATGCCAGCGAATTTCAGCATCGCTTCCACACGCGCGCCCATGACCGGCGGGGCTGGTGTGCGCCGATCCTCTGGAGCAGCGAGCGCTATACTGGCGACGCGATTAATCAGATAGTCAGTGCTGCGATCTATCGCCTGGCACACGTGCTACAACATGGCTATGCCAAAACATTGGCGGAGATGATGGCCCAGGAAGGCTACGCAATGGCCGCTGCGGGGATGACGAGCCCAATGCTCGACGCTGAAGATTTGGCCTATACAAAAGCGGTTTTGCAACCTTATCGCCAACAGGGCGGAGAACCGATCGTCATCCCCGCCCTCTTTGGCGATCCAGCCGCACGCGAACTGGGATACCAACCGCTTGGTCTATCGCCGCGGGCGGGGTTCGCCTTGGCATTGGCAGAGGCCAAAGCAGCACTGTCAACCGCAAATAACAGCAAGCCGCAAGCTCAGTTGTGAACAAGCCATGCCCATGAGTACAGAACATTTGCGGCCGCGCTCAAGAGAAACTGCCCAGCCGGCGCGCCTTCCTGGGCCACCACGCGAAAAACCAGCGCCATTTGCCTGACTGTGCCTCGGCCATTGCACCCAACTCAACACGCGCGGTCGCCACCAAACAGAGAAAATCTGCAGCCACTGGTGTCAGCTCTGAGACCAATGTAGCAGCACGCGCTTGCGACAGGTGGAACTGCTTGCTCCACGCTTCTGCCAGGGTCGTGGCCAAAGGCAATTCATCGCCGGCTCCCAGAGCATAGAGTTGTTGCGCGAGAAAATGTTCATCGAAGAACGCGGCAGCCCAACCTGGATACCGTTTGGCCCAACTTAAATAGGCCCGCGCCACTGCTCGTCGGGTCACCGTTGCATCCTCTACCTGCCACCCCTTACTCCGTCTGAACCCCATTGGAAACCTCTTTCATCAACTAACGTGGGCTCTGTTTGAAAACAGTAGTTCCGGCAAGCGGAAAACCTACCGTTTGCAAGCCAACCGCACTGTAGCACCTGTTGCCATTGCAAATTCGCGGCGCTAAACCCTGCCAGCAAAATATCAATATTCGGCTTTCCAAAGCCCTAATTCTATGCCACACCACTGGATCGGTAATCCATCACCAAACACACAACAAGATCTACCCGCTAGCGAGCGCTGATTCACTAGCCGGTTCGACTTGTAAAAGAGCAACTGTCGATCTATACTACCATTACCATCCCATCGCTTCAAGCGAATGGTATCGATGCAAACAATCGCCCCTGTCGATATATGCACGGCGAGCGAGCGTGCGGCTTTCTGGCAGCGAATTTGCCAGAGCGGAGACTATTGTGTCTGTCTGAAATTCTCCGTATCAAAGCAGCCAACTCAAGATGGTTTACGCACCACAAGCAAACGTCAAGATCGGTTCTATGTAAAAGCGTACTGTAGGGGAATGAAGGAGGGCATGGCCGGTTCCCGTCCCCACCCAATCTGGGGAATAATGCTGGCCATTTACCATGGAACTACGCCAGTTGCAAACATTTCGCGAAGTAACTCGCACGTTGAGCTTTACCCGCACGGCAGCCACACTCAACTATGCCCAATCCAGTGTTTCGGCCCAAATCCAGGCATTGGAAGAAGAATTGGGTGTGGCGCTCTTTGATCGGTTGGGGAGACGCATTGTGCTGACCGGCGCCGGGCAGCGGCTGTTGCACTATGCCGACAAGATCCTGGCCCTTGCCGACGAGGCCAAGCTTGCCGTGCCAGGCAATGAAGAACCCATGGGGGTCCTGACCATTGGCGCGCCAGAGACCCTCTGCACCTATCGGCTACCGGCTGTGGTCGAGGCCTACCGTCGCCGCTATCCCAAGGTAAACATTATCTTTCGGCCCGATTCCAACAGCGCGGATTGGGATGGCATGTTGAGCGAAGGGTTGGTGGACGCGGTGCTGACGCTGAGTGAACCCTACCAGACCCGGACGATTGTGATGGAACAGTTGGGGCGCGAACCGATTATTGTTGCAGCCCGTGCCGACCATCGGCTCAACGGTGTGCAACAGATTGCGCCAGAGGAATTGCGGGCCGAGACGTTGCTGCACACGGAAAGTGGCTGTTGCTATCGCGAGGCCTTTGAACGGGTGCTGCGCTTGGCCGCGGTCACACCGGCCAACGTGCTGGAGTTCCACAGCGTGGAAGCGATCAAGCAGTGTGCATTGACGGGAATGGGCATTGCTGTGTTGCCGCGGGTGGTGATCCAACATGAACTGGCCGCGGGGCGATTGGTGGCGCTGCAAATTGTGGGTGCAAAATTTAATATGATGACCCAACTAGTCTGGCACAAAGACAAGTGGATCTCGCCCGCGTTGGCCGCATTCCTCAGCATGACACGCACCATGGTTAGCGCGGCATTGCGGGAAGAAGCGGAGCTGTACGAAACAAGAGAGCGACGTGAAGCATCAGCCAGACCAGCGTTTGCCGCGGCCGCTATGGCTGGCGGGGGCAGGTGAGGATTCCCGCGGCGTTGGGAGCTAGCCCCAACAGATGCTGTGGATTGTATGTGTTGGTGATCTCGCGCTCATCGAGGTAGCCACCCGTGGCGCTGGATCGAATGACCGAAAAGTGGAGATGGCGGCCGGTGAGTTGCCAGATGCTCCCACCCCAGTTGCCTTGATGGCCCAGCAATGTGCCCGCTGCCACAAAGTGTTCATGGGTGCCGGGCGGGAATGCCGCGTCAACGTATGATTCGCTGCCATCCCGCGCGGCCATGTGGGTGTAATAGGTCCAGATCTGCTCCCCCGCGGCGATGCCCGCCGCGGGCACCGCGGGAAAGTCCGGGTGGCGAATAATTACGGTGCTCTTCCAGCCCAGCTCGCGGGTGAGATAGCCAGCGTGGGCCGCGACAATCGGGGTTACACCATTTTGTCGGTCCGGGCCAAAGATGTCGAGACCAGAGTGGCGATGGCCGGGACGGAAGCTATCGTCCCAGCCAAAGCCAACGTAGCCGTTGGTCGGCAGGAGCATTGGCGCAGCGCCACAACGTTGTCCCGCCCGGATCGCCCAATTGACATGCCGGGTCGGTTCTGCGAGCCACGAACGGAGCCGAAAAATTTGCGGTGTGGCTTGTTCTGGTTGGCGCAGTTGCCAAAAGAAGAACGCCGTGCAGGCGAACAAGCCCAGCAGCAACAGGCGGATCAGTCGACGACGGCGAGCCATGCACTACCCACGCTGGCGCAGCCAATAGGTGATATCTGCCAGCATCGTCTCTGCACCGCTATCGGGTGGAAAGACTTCGCTGATATTGCCCGCCTTGTCGATGACGTAGATCAAACCAGTGTGGTCGACAAAGTAGGTCTCCTCGTCGGCCCCTTCTACCAACCGTTTTTCCACATAGAGCCCATACGTAGTCTTCACAGATTCAAACATGTCGACTTCAATATGAACGCCGTAGAAGTCGGGATTGAAGGCTGGAACATATTGAGCCAGCGTTGCCACTGTATCTCGCTCCGGATCCACAGTGACGAAGACCACATTCAGATCCTCGGCCTGTTCGCCGAGCTCTTCGTGCAACTCATTGAGATCGGTCAGGGTAAAGGGACAGATATCGGGACAGAAGGTATAGCCAAAGAAGAGCAGGGTAACCTCACCGCGGTGGTCGCTGAGCTGGAAAGGAGTGCCATCCCAGTTGGTGCCAGTGAAATCAAAGGCCTGGGCTGTATCTTCAAAGACGGTGCCGCTGAATTGGTGAGGCTCGCGACAGGCGCTCGCCCCGATCAGCAGCAGGAACAGAAAAATGGTGCTAAACAGTATTCGTTGTTTCATCATGACAGCCATTGTAACATAATTTAAGTCGAGTTCTGTAAGTTTTGCACGAGCATTTGGGGGGCAGCGCACGGGCGACACGTTAAAGAGAAATGGAGCTTGCTTGCACCTGTGGAGCGCACACTGCTGCACCGTGGTTGGCCCTGCGCAGGTAGTGGCCCCCGTTCCACCTTATGCGGGGGTCAAGGCGATCACACGCACGGGGCTGCCTGAGCCGTTGACGATTTTGAGCGGTGCGGCAATGACCACCGCGCCCGTCGGCGGCAGCTGATCGAGATGGCTCAAACTGGCCAGCCCCAGTTTGCCCGCGCCATGCATGATGTTGTGGGCGGGGAATGGTGGTTCAAAGCCACCGGCCTGCCCAGCATCGGTCCCCACCGTCTCGACACCGACACCCAACACATCCCGTTCGTGGGCCAAGAAGCGCACGCAATCGGGGTGGAAGCCGGGTGAGTGGGGGCCATCTTCGCGGGCGTTGAGAAAGGCCGCGCGTCCCTGGCGCTTGTGCCAGTCCGTGCGCAGCAGCAGCCACGAGCCGGGCTGAATCTGACCATGCTCTCCTTCCCACGCCTGCACATGCTCGCGGGTGAGCAGATAATCCTCATATTCAGCCACTTCCTTGCTCACGTCGATCACACAGGCCGCGCCCACGAAGTGGCGCACGGGGATGGTGTCGGTCGTGTTGTTGGCCCGATCCTTGCCGGTGACCCAGTGGACGGGCGCATCAAAATGGGTGCCGGTATGTTCGCCCAGGGTGAGGGTATTCCAATACCAGGCGGGGCCGTTGTCATCGTATTGGGAAATTTGCTCGATCGACAGCGGTGGTGATTGGGCAAACATGTCGGGCAGTTCGATCACGGGCGTTTCGGGGCCAAGCGGTTGGGTGAGATCAACGACCTTGACGCGGCCATTGCGCAGCTCTTCCACCAGCAGGGAAAGCACGGTTACAGGTCTACTCATTACAGTCTCCTTTGAAAATTCGTCTGCGAAATTGGGTCGGGTCCGTCAGTGGGCAAGGGTGCGAATGTAGCGTTCAAACCGAAAGGCATTCTCGGGCAGCTTGAGATCCATGCCAAAATGATCTGGCCCCACCGCTTCGACCTTGGCAACAATCACACTGAGATCGCCCCGCTCGAACGCGTCGGCCGCGGCCTCCATGAAATCATAGATATTGTTCACGGCATCGACGTGGGGGCAGCCGGCCCCGCGTGCCACCGCGGCCAAATCGGTCACCCCATTGGTGGTGTGGGTCTCAAAACCCCCGGTGGAGAGCAGGCTGCCATTGTCAAAGATGAAATGCACCAGATTGCGGGGACGGTAGCGGGCCAATGTTGCGAGCGTTCCCAGGTTCATGAGCACCGAGCCATCGCCATCCAACACGACGACCCGCTCATGCGGCCGGTTGAGGGCCAGGCCCAAACCGATTGACGAGGCTAGCCCCATTGCGTGTTGCAGATAGAAGAAATTCTCGCGGTGACCCAGATCATAGAGTTCCTGGGCACAGGCACCCATGATCGTCACCACCAAGGATTCGTTGAACTCGGGGTACAGTGCTTTGATGCAATCTGCCCGCTTCATGGTAATTGCTCCTCGCTTACTCTTGCGATCAATTTTCGCTCAATAAAATTCATCCAACAGTTGATAGAAGGCCAGCTTCTCCTCATCTGGCTCGGCCAGGCCATAGCTGGCAAAGAAGTGCGCCACCCATTCCTCTCCACAGTTGCGGATCAGGCTGCGCCGGGCCAGGGCGAGATCACGATAGCGATCACCCAGACCGGCCAAGCCCAAGTCGATGAAGCCGCTGAGCTGATCGTCGGCCAGCATGATGTTGGGCAGACAGTAATCACCGTGGGTGAGCACCAGATCGTCGTGCGTTGGTGCCGTTGCCACCAGATCGGCCAGGAGCGATTTCGCGGTGCGTCCCTGTCGCTCCTCGTCGAAATCAGATTCATCGACCAGCCCTCGTGCGGTGCGTATGGTGGCCCGCTCAATTTCGGTGGCGAGCCGATGATCGAAGGGGCAATTGGCCCATGGGGTTGCGTGAATCTGCCGCAGCCCTTCTCCCAACAGGCGGACCAACGTTGCCGTCTCCATCCCTCGCTCCACGGCCAGGGTTGCCGAATCCACACCAGGCAACGCCGACATGAGCAGGTAGCTGTACACGGGATCTTCGTGATAGGCGAACAATTGGGGCACCGGGAGACGACCATGCAACCAGCGGATGCGGTCGGCTTCCCCGGCCAGGGTACCCGCAACGCGAGGGGCAAGCTTGAGAAAGCTGTGGGATCCCGCCGCGGTCGCCAGCCGATAGACATGGGCCGCGGATTCGCCAATGGTGATCAACGTCACCTGCTCCACCCTGGCCACGTGGGGCGCCAACGGTGTGGCCGCGAGCATGGCTGGCAGCGTTGCTGGTTGGGGTATGATCTCGTGCATTGAGTGCTGCTCCTGCAATTTACCTTTTTTGCGCTGGCCGAGCCACCGTGGCCAGGGCTTTGCAGCCACTGATCAGCGGTTCGCCCTCATCTGCACGTGCGAACATTCTTGGCACGGCAGCCCAGCTTGTGGAAATAGGGCCATCGTTCGCTGCTCCAGCCATCTGCGATTGAATAGGTGCCAGCGGGCGGCATGGTGGTGCGCACGGCGTGCACCTAGCGAATCTGCTCATGGGGCGGCAGCGACCAATCACGCACAAATTCGCCGCGCATGTAGCGTTCGATAAATTTGGGGGCCGGGTGGCGCGCCGCGGCCAACGCGGCAATCACAGCTTCACGGTCATAGGCGACCGACCGTTGCTGCAGCTGATAGCCCGATTCATCCGCGGTCAACAGTGCATACCAGGCCGCGCGATCGGGCACCTGTGGATTGCTCAGGCTGCCCAAATTAACGACGTGTGTCGCGCCAATTTCACGGTTCATCGGCCAGTGGGTGTGGCCGACGACGACCAGATCGGCGTCACAATCGGCGACTTGCTCGGCCAAAAATTCGGCTGTGTAGTCGGGACGCAGCCCCGCGCCGCCGTCGCTGCCGGGAGCGCCATGTACGCCCAGCAATCGTGCCCCATTGGGCAGGGTCAGCCGTTGCTCCAATGGCAGCGCGGCAAAAAAGGGCATCCAACCCGTTGCCGTGATCGCGCCCTGTGTCCAGGCCATTGTTTGCAACACCTCGGCATAGACAGGCAATTTGGCAGGCTCGTCCAGAACATCCGCGGCATGGGGTGGCGGGCGATCACCGATTGTGACGTAACGGTCAGTGTTACCTCGGGTAAAGCGAACATTGGGCAAGGCCCGCAACCGTTCCAGCACCTGAATGGGCTGTGGGCCAA
>CBDDHX010000008.1:0-28037 GCA_965228585.1 Caldilineaceae bacterium | reverse complement strand
CAGACGGGGCGCGTTGTCTACTCGCGCTGGTGGCGTAACTTTCGGCTGCCGGCCAATTCAATGGAGACGTTGCCCGACCCAGCGGGTGGCTATCGACTCAAGGATGGGTTGGTGGTTGCCAACGAATCGAACTATCTGGGCGATGTACCGGGCGGCCCCACCAACATCAATCGCAACGCTTGGCATCTCGCCAGCATCAACCCAGACGGGACTGACCTGCAACTGTGGGGCGTTGGCTCCAGCATCTTTCTGTTGGGTGAAGATGCCAACTTTGCCTATGGCGGTGCTTTCGCAGCGGATGGCACCTTCTTTGGGAACTTTTTCCCGATGAAAAACGGTACCGAGGCAGCGGGCTTTGGCGGCATTCGTCACTTCCAGCCCGGCATGGCCGGTAGGTATCGTTCCCTGATTGGGATCACCTCGGAAGTGGGCTACACCCACGTCAGCGACAACCCCGTCTCATACGGGGTCAATCGGGGTAACTATGCCGCCGAGCCAGAGCCGATCAACAGCGCAACGTTGCTCATTTCGTGGGCCGCGGACATCGAGCAGGATTATGGGCTCTATGTGATCAACAACGACGTAATCAACGATGATGTGATCAACAATGACGGCCGCAACCGGCAACTGCTCTATGATCTACCTGGCACCAGTGAATTGCGTGCCCGGGTAATTGCACCCCGCCCCCTGCCCCCGCTCATTGCCGACCAGATCACGCAAACGGCCAGCCTGCTGCCGCCCACCGCGGCGGGTCCCTACGATCAAGATGGCACCTTTACCTTTGACGCGCTCAATGTTTACTTCAACGCGCCCGTCGATAGCAATATTGTCAGCGCGATACCGGTGGGCTCGGCTGGCACCATTCGCTTTTTCATCGACCACCAGCGGGATGAGCAGATCGGTTCGCACGAGCGACTGGAATGGCCGATCTTGCTGCAAGAGCTACCTGTCAATCCCGATGGTTCGGTTGTGGCACAATCGCCAGCCAATGTTCCGCTCTTTGAGCAGATCCGCACGCCCGCGCCCGAATATCACGTGCCCCTGACTGGGCGCACAACCGCGGAAAATGGTGGCGCGGCACACGTGGCCGGGCTGAATTTTGGTCGCCCGGGCGAAGTGCAACGGTGCGTGGGCTGCCACACTGGCCACAGCATGATCCCTGTGCCCGCGGACCCAGCCGCGGCAAAGTTCACCAATCTGGCACCCGCCGCGGCCATCAGCTATTCGTCAATTCACCCGCTCATCAACCCCGCGGCCGAATCGCTCATCGATCGGCAGGTGCAACAGGGACGCATCATCAAATATTGGCGCAGCGATCCGGCCCAGCAAGCCGCGGGGCAGTGGGTCCAGCTCACCTTCCCCGTGCCCATCACCGTGCGCACCGTACGGCTCTACAACCCACGCTTTGGCGACGAAGCCAACTCCACGATTCAGGTCGAAGCCGCGACTGTGCTCCTCTATGCAGATAGCGCGGCCACACGCGAAGTGGCCCGGCATCGGGCAGGGCTGCTGGCCGTGGCTGGCACTGATGTGCCCTTTGCCGATGTACGTGCACGCGCAGTTCGGGTCGTTGTCGACGCGGTCAGCGGCACGTTTGAAACGCAAGCCGTCGCCAGCCTGGCCGAAATCGAAGTCATTGCCCGGGGCGAAGCCGCGGAGTAATTTTGCCTGCGCCTCGCTGTTGCTCCCGGGCTAGCGATTTACCCATCTTCTTGACCTTTGTCTGTTATACGGTATAATGCGGTGACTTTGATCGTGGGCGTACCCACAGAACGTTACCTTGCTCAGGTTACCGAATGGATCTTGTGATCAACAGCCACCACTTTTTCATCACAGCACGTCTTTTTGCCGTGGCACAACATTGGTGCAGCCAGCGCCATTTGGGGCGAGTTGCGCTGCTCTGCATTCCCCTGCTCGTGCTTCTGCTGCCGCGCTGGGCAGCCGCGCAAAGCACGCCCATTCCTTCGCGCAATGCCATCATTAGCGTCGCGGTGATGCCCGGCGCGCCGGACACGGTATTGGCGGGCACCCTGAACGCGCCCGATCCGCCCGGTGTCTATCGCACCACCGACGGTGGGGTGACGTGGGCGCGAGCCAGCACGGGGCTGGGCGACAACGTCAGCATTGCCGGGCTCGTCTTTGATCCGCAAAACGCGGGGCTGGCTTTCGCCGGTGATGGTGGCGTGGGCATGCTCTATCGCAGTCGCGACGGTGGCATAAACTGGCAAGAGGTGCCAGGCTTCCGCGAGCTGTTGAGCGAAAATAGCGCGGTGGGTGAACTCTATGCGGTGGTGGAGCGGGGACGGACAATCTTCTACGTCTGCACACGCTTCAATGGAGTCTTTCGCAGCACCAATGGGGGCAACAGTTGGCAACAGTTGAACAACGGGCTGGGCGGTGAAGCGAGCCGCGTCCGTGAATTGGTCCAATTTGGGGACGCGCTCTATGCCGGTACCCACGCTGGGCTCTACCGTTTACCCAACGGCACCGAAATCTGGCAGCCCGTGCCCACCTTTCCCGCGGGTCAGATCGTCTTTAGCCTGGTGGTGGATGAGAGAGCGAGCCTGCTCTACGCAGGTGCCGGGGGTGGGCTCTATCGCAGCAGCGACGGCGATCTTTGGGAACGGGTGGCGGCTTTTCCCAATACAGTGGTCTATGATCTGGTGGCCACGGGGCAACAGGTTGTGGCGGCCACCGAAACGGGCCTCTGGACGGGCATTGATGAGGATTGGGAGCAGGCCCTGCTTGACGGCGTGCCCTATACCAGCGTGGTCTATGCAGTTGCCAACACGCCCAAAGCGCCGCGCACGGTGTACGCGGGCACCGTGAACGACTGGATTTTGCGCAGTGACGATGAAGGGATCAACTTCTCCTCCGTCCGCGCGGGCATGCCCGCGCTCGATGTGCGCGATGCATTGGCCACCACGACGCCCACGGCCACCGCCACACCGACCCCAACGGCAACGCCAACCCCGACCTTTACGCCCACGGCAACACCGACGGCAACACCCACCAACACCGCAACCTTTACGCCGACACCCACCGACACACCGACCGCGACCTTTACGCCAACACCCACCTTTACCGAAACGCCAACCTTTACCCCCACTGACACACCGCTGCCCACGGCAACACCACTGCCCACGGAGACCCCCATCCCAACGGCTACACCGCTGGTGCCGGTGGTCATTGATCAGCCAACGGCAACTGAGCCACCAACCGCTGCACCCGCTGTTGAAGAGACGCAGCCAATCACGGGCGGCCTGATCGCCGAAGTGCCCGCCACCATCAACCCAACTGACACGCTTTCTGAGACTGGCACGGGCCAAGTCACTGGCCAAATTACGGGGGAACTCACGGCACCGCCAGCGGCATTGACGGTGGCGATCCCAACAGCCGTTGCCCCTGCCGATGATCAACCCGGCGCGCAGCCGACGGACGAGCCAAATGAGATTCCCGTGGAGATCCCGGCTGCTGCCCCAACAGCAATCGCGACGACAGCGGCCACGGCAACGCTACCACCCACGGCAACGCCCTTGCCCACCGATACACCGCTACCCACGGATACGCCAACGCCCTTGCCCACTGATACACCGCCGCCCACGGAAACGCCGCTGCCCACGGCCACCCACACCCCGACCGTTACGCCAACGCCAATCAACGTTGGCAAAGTTGTCTATGCAAGCTTGCCGCCCGTCTTCTTTGCCGTTAGCGTGATTTTGCTCGGTGTCATCGTTGCGGCCGGTGTCTCCATTGTGCGCGGCCCGCGTGACATCTAATGGTCAAACATGTAATAGTCAAAAATGTAATAGCCCAACATGTAATGGTCCAACGTGGTTCAACGGTCAAGCTCAATCCATCCAAATTTTCGCAGTAGAACCAATCCGTAAATTCAGTTGTGGTGCCTACACCACCCCTAGCCGACGACGTAGACGCAGAGAATTTACGGACAGATACTTAGAGCCCATCCTGAAATTCGGTTGTGGTGTGTAAACCACCTCGAGCCGGTTGCGTCGACGCAGAGAATTTCAGGACAGATACTTAGTCTATCGTGCCCCACAACAACAGCACTGTCACAGAAACCATGTCTCAACTTGCCACCCTGCTCGACCACCTGCCCAATATTGTCACGCTAACCGGCCCCGACGTGGCCGCGATCACCATCGACACCATCTGCTTTGACAGCCGGCGCGTTGCGCGGGGCAGCCTTTTCGTGGCCTGGGAAGGGCGCAACCTCGACACTCACCGCTTTGTGCCCCAGGCAATCGCGGCTGGCGCGGCCGCCGTCATCGGTACCCACGCGCCGGCCGACCTTTTCTCGCCAGCAGACGAAGCACCGACGGGGCCTAACATCACAGTGCCTTACATTCAAGTCCGAGATAGTCGGCGCGCACTCGCCATCTGCGCCGCGGCACTACACGGTTTTCCCAGCCGCGCCATGACGGTGATTGGCATCACCGGCACCGATGGCAAGACCACCACCTGTACCCTACTCGAGGCAATTCTCACGGCCCACACCCAAAGCACCCGGGCACCGCAAGGAACGGTGGGCGTCATCACAACCGTGGGCGCACGCATCCAAGGGACAGAGCAGGATACGGGCTTCCACGTCACCACGCCCGATGCCCCCGACGTACAACGTTTTCTGGCACAAATGCGCGACGCGGGCTGTCGCTATGCCGTGGTCGAAACGACGAGCCATGGGCTGAGCCAGCAACGTGTAGCCGCGGTCGATTACGACATTGCCGCGGTCACCAACATCACCCACGAACATTTGGATGAACATGGGACCCGCGCGGCGTACGTCGCGGCCAAGGCCCTGCTCTTTCGTGCGCTCTATCAAACTGTGGCCAAAACCGGTGTGCCCCGGGGTGCGCTGCTCAACGTGGATGATGTCGGTGACAACACGGGCAGCTATCCGGCATTGCAAGCAGCACTGGCTGAAGAAGCAGCCCACCATGGACACACGCTCCCCGTCTATGCCTATGGCTTGCAGCACGGTCATGACCCACAACCGAACGGAACGCCCGATCTCTCCGCGCCCGATCTCTCCGCGTCCGATCTGGTGTACGCGCCTGATGGCACCCATTTTCGCGTTCACTGGCAGGGCAGTACATTTCCCATCACCACCCAATTAATTGGGGAGTTCAACGTATACAATGTTCTCTGTGCCGTGGGCGTGGCACTCATGCTCCAGGTGCCCATTGCCACCATTCAACAAGCCCTGGCCAATTTCCGCGGTATCAGCGGCCGCATGGAACGCATCGACGCGGGGCAACCCTTTTTGGCCATCGTCGATTTCGCCCATTCCCCAGTGAGCCTGGAGCGGGCTCTGCTGACGTTGCGCCCCTTGGTGGGGCAAAACTTGGTGGGGCAAAACTTGGTGGGGCAAGACGATGCGGGCGGGACGGGACGATTGATTGCAGTCTTTGGCAGCGCGGGACTGCGCGATCGGGCCAAACGACGGCTAATGGGGCAAGTCAGTGGACGGTTGGCCGATATCACCATTATCACCGCGGAAGATCCCCGCACCGAAGATTTAGCGGCCATCAATGCCGAGATCGCCGCTGGCGTGCTCGAGCAGAATCCGCGGGCCACGCACCGGATCGAGCCGGACCGAGCCATGGCGATCCAACACGCGGTTGATCTGGCTCGCCCCGGCGATGTCGTTGCTGCCTTTGGCAAAGGGCACGAACGGAGCATCTGCTTTGGCGTAACCGAATACCCCTGGAGCGATCAGGAAGCGATGCGCACAGCACTGAAAAAATGGGTCGAATCAGCACACTCGTGAGAATTCTCGATCGGCTCAAACATTGCTTGTCTCATCACTCGATCTGTTGTATGATGGAGCCATAGACAAACCCCAAAGTTCGATACCCACACAAATAACAGACAATGGTACAGTTTTACACACGACTGGTTTACACACGACTGGATTGTCTGGATAAAAACAACGCTCGTCTCAACATTGTGCAAAACGATGTATTGTACGAACCATGTATTGTACGAACTATGTATTGTGCAAAGTGATCTACTGCCCCCAATGTGTATCGTGCAAAACACGTGTGAGAGAGTGTGCTCCAATAGAATGCACCAGCGATCTGGCTGCACAAGCTGTACACAGAGAAGAAGATCGATTCCCGGTGGCAGTCGCTGGCGCATGACAGCACACGCATCAATGCATATTGGTCAGATGGGCCCAAAACAAAACGCATGAACAAAAGGAGACTGCAAATGCAGGCCAGGCCAAAGATACTGAAGGGTTTCATGGTTGCATTGGTGGCCAGCCTGATCTTGACTGCTTGTGTCGGTGGTGGAACAACCGGATCAACTTGGTTCAACCTGCCGTCGATTCCCGTCAAAGTTCAGGCTGATGGCGCAATCACCGTTTTTGGATTGGCAGTGGCACCAGCCAATCCGACCCTGCTGCAGCAGCTGCAAACCGCTGATATTCAAAAGTTGGAAATTCGCATTGGCTATCACGGGATCCTCATGTATCGCAACGGCGAACAGTTGCCCTATCTTGAGTGGGACGCGGCTTCGGTCGAAACGCTGCAAGAGATACTCCGCACGGCACCCAACGTGCCCAACGGCGGCCTGATTGCCAACCTGTTACCACTGTTACGCCAAATTGGGCTCGGTGTCACCGTTGCCCAGGCCGATGTGGATACGTCGAATTTTGCCGAGTGGAATGGAGAAACAGTAGCCGAAGCAGTCGAAACGGAATCGGCCATTGGGCCATTTCAGTTGGGTGGCATCGCCTTTGACGACGCCGGCAACCTCAGCATTGGGGGGCTTTCGGCATCGGCGCTGGGTATGGGTGGCCCCGTCATCGATGCCAACACGCTCAACCAGCTCAAGGCCTATGGCATCGAAAACCTGCAGATCACCACTGCCCCCGATGGTATCAACTTGGCCATGAACGGTCAGCCACTGCCTGGCCTGGCCTACGACGCCAACTCGCTGAACAACCTGATGCCCGTGCTACAGGGCTTTGCGCCGGATCTGGCCCCCATGTTGGGTGACATCCTGCCCATGTTGCCTGGCACCGATCTCGATGTGGCCGTCTCCTTCACGGGTGAGCCCATGGGTGAGCTGGCCCTGGCCGATGTACCGGTGGCACTCAATGAAGATGGCACCCTCTCTCTCTTTGGCATGTCAATGGGAGATTCCCCCATGGTGCCTGCCGATGTGGTGGCCCAATTGCAAGCCGCGGGTGTCCAACAGCTAAATGTGGAGATCAGCGAAGCAGGTGTTTTTCTGGCGGCAGATGGACAAACGCTGCCCACCATTACGTGGAATCAGGAAAGCATGGAGACACTTTCAGGGCTGGTCGCTCCGCTGGCGGGGATTGATCCAGCCATGATTGCCAACGGGCTGGCGCTGATCGAAGAGACGGGCGCAATCAAAGCCGCGGTGGCACTCCCTGGTGCCGAACCAACGCCCGGCGAGATCAACAAGACATTGCCCACGCCAGAAGTCGCCGAGATACAGGCCCCGGTGATCCACGCCAATGCATCTTACAGCGACGGCGCCATCCAATCGATTGGCGGGCTGCCCGAAGGGGCTATCCCCGGAATGCCACTGGCACTGCCGCCCAACATCGCAGACATCCTGGGTGGCCTGAACGCCGATCAGTTGCAACTGGCCACCGAACCAGGCAAATTGAATCTGTTGTTGGACGGTAGCACGGCACTAACAGTCAACTATGACGATGCCTCTTTGGCCAAAGCGCTACAGGTTGCTGGTCCCTTCCTGGCGGGCACCCCACTGGAAAATCCGGCAGTTGCCACGCTGCTGCAAGAGCAGATCTTGCCGCTGGTTCCCATTGCCGATTTGGATATCACTGTCAACCTGAACTAACCTGCCAATGCAATAACGTTGGCACGAGCACCCTGTGCAACAATTGAGCACAAACAGTACGTACCCGGCATCTGTGCAGATGCCGGGTATTTTCTTGCCCACGCCATTCTCCCATTCCGGCCCTTGACTGTACCAAAGAACAGGATTATTCCGACCCGACGATCCATTCGTCGGGCATTTTTTGTTGGTAAAGTGGGCGTAGAAACAGAGAGCAGGCGTGGGGAACGAATGCCAGTTGGCACTGCTACCGGCCATCTTCCCCCGCACGCGATGAGATCAAAAATGAGAAGAGCAGCGGATGCTGTAATTGGGAGCAAGTCATGGAAAACAGAGTGGAAAATAAAGTAGAAAACAAAGTCGTGTTGATCACCGGCGCTAGCCGGGGGCTGGGCAGAACCTTGGCCCATTTTTGGGCGGCCCAAGCAGCGAATCTGAT
The DNA here is from genome assembly GCA_965228585.1 of Caldilineaceae bacterium. Lineage (GTDB taxonomy): Bacteria > Chloroflexota > Anaerolineae > Caldilineales > Caldilineaceae > JAHBVH01. Next base: position 19,738 of record CBDDHX010000008.1, on the reverse strand, counting down.
CCTGACGGCACGCGGGGCCGCGGCCTTGCAAGCCGTTGCCGATGAAATAGGTGACGTTGCCCAACGGGTGTGCGTGGTCCCCGGCGACATCCGTGATGGTGCCCACCGTCAACAGTTGGCCGCGGTGGTGGCCGAGTTTGGTCGTCTCGATCTGCTCGTGAACAATGCTTCGATCCTTGGACCATCTCCCCAGCCCACGCTGGCTGCCTATCCACTGGAGACGCTGGAGCAGGTTCTGGAGGTCAATGTGCTGGCACCGTTGGGGTTGATCCAGGCAACGTTGCCTTGGCTACAGAAGGCTCGTGGCACTGTCGTCAATATTTCTAGCGATGCCGCCGTGGGTGGCTACGCTGGCTGGGGTGGCTATGGTGCCAGCAAGGCAGCACTCGATCTCGTGAGCGCAACGCTGGCCACAGAATTGGCGGCAACAGAGATTGCCGTGGTTGCAGTCGATCCCGGTGACATGCGCACCCAAATGCATCAGGAGGCATTCCCCGGCGAAGATATCAGCGATCGGCCACTGCCAGAGGCCACCTTGCCCTTTTGGGCGTGGCTCCGGGGGCAGGATCCACAACAGATCAGCGGCCGGCGATTCCGCGCCCAGGCCGAAACATGGATGGTTGCGTAGCTAGCAAGCTGACTGTATTGCAGATGAATAGGGAACAAGACAATGTGGAATGCAATGAATATCATCGAGTTGGCTGCGGAGCAACGGCAAACACGGTTGCAGGCGGCCGAAGAGTGGCGACAATATCGAGATCTTGTTGCCGCTCGTTCGGAGCATCCGTCAGGAAAACAATGGTTACGACGCTGTTGGCAAAACCTTGTGGTCAGATGGCCATTTAAGCAACGCCAGGCACTAAAATTACAGGAGAACCGCTAATGAAACGTGATACGCTCTATTTCGACCGCCCCGCGGCGTTGCAAGCCACCGCGCCCCCCGAAGCCCGTGGTGTAGCCCGTGACGAAGTTCGACTGTTGGTCAGCTCACCAACTGGCCATCAACACAGCACGTTTCGCCAATTGGCAGACTTTTTAGATCCTGGCGATCTGCTGGTCGTCAACCGCAGCGCCACCCTGGCAGCCAGTCTGCCCGCGGTGGGCAAGCTGGGCAATCTGTTGCTCAACCTTTCCACCAACTATGGAGATGGCATTTGGCTGGCCGAACCACGCTGGAGCAGCAACAGGCCGGGGCCGCTCCCCATGATGCCCGGAGATATCATCCATGTTGGCACGCAGCAGGTTCAGATGATTGCGCCCCACCCGGGTCTGCCCCGGCTCTGGTTTGTGCGGGCCGAAGGAAATTTGTGCACGGCAATGGCGCAGCATGGCAGAGCCATTCGCTACGGCTATGTCGAACAACCACATCCGTTGGCAGCCTATCAGACGATCTTCGGAAAAGTGCCGGGCAGTGCCGAGATGCCTTCTGCCGGTCGCCCTTTTACCCGCCGCGTGTTGAGATCACTGCACGACCGAGGCATCCAACTGGCCGGTATTCTCCTACACACTGGGGTATCGAGCTTGGAAATTGAGACTGACGAGATTGAGGAACAGAGCATGTACGCGGAACCATTTCAGGTTCCGCCCGCCACAGCCAACGCGGTCAATCAGGCCCGGGCAGCGGGGCGGCGGGTGATTGCCGTGGGCACCACGGTGGTGCGGGCCTTGGAAGCGGCATGGGATGGTGAACGCGTGGCCGCGGCGCGTGGATTTACGCGACTCTATATTCACCCGCGCCGGGGCACCCATGCCGTTGATGGCTTGATCACGGGGCTGCACGACCCGCTTGCCAGCCACCTGGCCATGCTCTATGCCGTGGCCGGTGAAGAGCTCATCCGTACCGGCTACGCCGAGGCGGTAGCGCACGGCTATCTCTGGCACGAATTTGGAGACAGTCACCTAATCTTGGCCCAGCAACGCCATGCTGCTGCAGATGAGAGATTGTAGACAGAAAGCAAGATGCCCAGGCTCAAGTTGCCTGGGCATCTTGCGTTGCAAGCGCAGTCGTTGCACACTTATATCTGTTCTGAAATTCTCGGCGTCGATGTAGCCAGCTCGAGGTGAATCATGCACCACAACCGAATTTCAGGATAGGCTCTTATAATTTTCGGCGAGGTGACAGATCAAAGTGGGCTTCTGCACAAGCGTTCATGCACAAGCCAAATGCACCACGAATGACGCTACTGACACGTTGCAGATAAACCCGTTAAACGTTGCCCAATGGTGGAATCAGCGTTCACTACCGCTGAACGTGGCCATGAGAGAATGCCCATGCCGCAAGGTGCAAGGTCTAGCTGTTTTTTCTGTTAGACTTCAGTGATATCATCATTCTTGGTGGAATCATCGCCCGTTGAACGCACAACCTGAATCTTCACTTTGGCAATCAACGCGGCCAGCGCGCCCAATGCGGCCAGCAGCGGCGCGGCAATCGTCACCACTCCACCAACAACCACCCCCGCGGTCAGCGGGATCTCCAACATCACCTTGTCATCCTGGCTGCGGATGATCAAGCGCCGCACGTTACCCTCGGCAATCATCTTCTTGACCTGTTCCACCAACTGACTACCGGCAACTTCCATCTCTTCGACCCACGCGTGTTTACCAGCACCCTGCTTGTCGCCCTTCTGGTTGCCACTCGTCGCGCCACCCGCTCCATCGGTCGGTTCGTTGTTAATATTCACGGGAATGGGATCTTGTTCTGGTGTTGTCATCAATTTGCTCCTTGTTCTACACATTCAATCAGGTGTACCCGCTCATCGGGAAGCCTGTACTTACCACACTCATGTGAAGATGCCAGCAACGCGCCATCTTCCATTACATGGGCGACCAAATTCATGCGCCCGCCTATCAATACGGATTTCTGGCCGAAACGTCGCGCTCAAAGCTCACCCGTGGCGTAGTTGGTAGGGTTGCGCCGTAAACACCCTTTGCCACTCAAAGTTCACTCACCTATAATGGGTGGGTTGCAAACATCAAGCTATCTCTCACCAGCACACTCAGCAAAGGAGACCCAATGTCCCAGCGGATTGTTGATCTAACCCACGTGATCGAGCCGACCCAGCCAAGCGCCCAGCGCAAATTTGTCGTCAACATCCACGATGCCCTGCACGAAATTCCCGGCAAGGTACGGCCCGCGGGTGAATGGTATGTCATGTCCGACGTTGAACTCATGAACCACGTTGGCACCCACATCGAAACGCCCTTTCACTGCCTCAAGCAAGGCAATGACCTTGCAACCACAACATTGGATCAGCTCATTGGCGAAGCAGTCATCCTTGATCTCAGTGGGGCCGAGGCCGAGGGAGGTGTCACACTGGAACAGGTGCAGGCCGCGGCGGAAAAAGCGGGCGGTGTGCGCAACGGAGATATTGTATTTGGGCGCATGGGCATCACCAAATATTTCTCGACCGCGGGGCTACAGTGGTTGGTCGAGCAAGGCATCAAATTGATGGGGGTGGATTCAGGCGGTGTTGAGTTGACCCACGATACCACCCATGCCAATGTAAATCACCTGCTGCTCTTTCGCGCCAACATCCCGCTAATCGAAAATCTCACCAACCTCGATCAGCTGACCCAAGCCCGGGTGCAGGTCTACGCGCTGCCGGTGCCGGTCAAAGGGCTGGATGCCTTTCCACTGCGCGTCATTGCCATTGAAAATGGCTGATCCAACGCGGGCAAAGGGTACGCAGATACGTTACAGCAGCGGCAACTCCATGTAATCCGCGGGGACAAAGAGACTGCCCTCGGTCGTGCCCTGCGGTGTCAGACGTTGCAACCGTTGCTCCAGCGCGGTCGCTGTCAGCGTGCCGCTCAGTGCTTCGGCAAAGGCTGCGGTGATCGCCGTGATCTGCGCCGGTCTCTCGTGCACAAATTCCAGCCGGTAATCGCTGATCCCCGCGGCCAGCCAATCCACCAGGTGGATGCTTGCTGTCTGGGCTTCGGCGCCAAAGACGGTGTTGCGACAGCCAACGTCGGCCATGACCGGGTGGGCGCGACCCTGCTGATCGCGCAGGGCAACCCGGTGCGTTTCACAGGGATGGCCACAATCCTTGTAGCTGGTGCCCGTGGAGAGAAACCGACAAAAGACGCAATGCTCGGTGTGAAAGACGGGCAGGTGCTGATAGGCCACCACCTCCAGCCGCTCGGGACCGATTGCACGTGCCAAGGCCGTCACTTGCGCTGCGTTGAGATCATGGGTGGGCGTCAGGCGCGTCACCCCCATTGCCAAAAAGGTCTTGGCCGAAAGCGGATTGGCCGCGTTGAGGCTAAAGTCGCCGATCAGGTTGGGATGCCCCTGCGTTTGCAACGCCTGTAACAGTCCGCCGGAGCGCACGAGCAACGGACAATCGAGCCGCAACAGGAAGTTGATCACCCGCTGTTCGTTTGGCTTCAGCACGCGCGGGGTGGCCACACGCACCTCAATTCCCGCCGCGGCCACCTGCTCCACTGCTGGGCGCAAGCCATAAAGTTCCAGATAATCGAGCGTGATACTCGCGGGCCGGGCCGCGAGCGCGGCATCGAGTTGATCACCACTGCGCACGAGCAAATGCAGGCGTGGCTCGACACTGGCAGGCGTGCCGACTGAATCGGTGGCGCGCGCGGTTGCCGGTAAGGCAGGCCGCTGCATCTGTTGCAAGATCTGCCGCGGATCGTGCACGGCCATTGGGGTGCCGCGCGCCTGGCGCTCCGCCAACTGGGCAACGGCCGCGCGGCGCAATTCATTGAGCAGAGAGCTGGGGGCAAAGGGATTGCCCCGACAATCGAGCGTCAGCGTGGTCAGCGTGTAGGGTGTGTTGCCCAAGCGTCCCAGTTGTTTGTGCAAATAAGCTTCATCCAACGCACGCTTCTCTGCCGTGTCAAGTGCTGTGGCCGCGCTCACCGTCACGGCAACGGTGGGCTGCGCCACCAGCGTCCACGTCAACTGCAACGGCTCTCCTTCGTGAGCCACCACGGAGACCGCTACAGGCTGTTTGTGCACTGGTGTCGTGGTGTGCGTATAGAGGCGGGCAACTTTTTCGAGTTCGTGATCCGCGGTGCGCCAGAGCAGATCGCCCGGACGGATGCGGCTGAAATCAACAGCCCCATTGCCAAACTCGAGCACCAGCTGCCCCTGTCTATCAACGCGCAGGTGATAGATGTGCCCGCCCTCTTCTGGCGCTTCGGGGCTGCGCCAATCCGCGGCATCAAAGACCACGCCGTCACCCGCCTTTAATGGCGCGATCTGGTGGTTCGCATCGGGCACAATGGTGACGTGGCTGAGGCCCACCGCGCTCACCCGCCCCATCAACAGACCGCGGTGGCGCGGCGCTCGCCCCTGCACCACCGTCTGGTGGTTGGTGCCGCTGATGAAATGAGGGCCAAGCCCACGTGAATAGACCTGTGTCAGTTGCAGCTCATTGGCGCGGGTTACGCTCAGGGGCTGCTCGGCCCAGGCTTCGTCCACAGCCTGGCGATAGGCCGCGGTGGTGAGGGCAACATAATTGGCATCTTTGTAGCGCCCTTCGATCTTGAGCGCGGAGACACCAATCTCCACGATCTCCGGGATCTGTTGCAATGCATAGAGATCGCCGGGCGAGAGCAGATAGCGTGCATCGCCCAACGGCTTGACCACATCATCGACGAGCAGCTCATAGGGCAGACGGCATGCTTGTGCACATTGCCCGCGGTTGGCGCTGCGTCCGCCCCACGCCTCCGACGAAAAGCATTGACCCGAATAGGAGACACAGAGCGCGCCGTGGACGAAAATTTCCAGCTCACAGTCACTCTGTTCTCGGATGGCGCGGATCTCGGTGAGTGCTAGCTCGCGCGCCAGCACCACCCGGCTGACGCCAACCTGTTGGGCAAGGGCAATACCTTCGGCACTGGTAATGCTCATCTGGGTGCTGCCGTGGATTGCCAGTTCGGGGGCAATGGCATGCGCGAGCTGCGCGATTCCCACATCCTGCACGATGATCGAATCGGCCCCGGCCGCGGCAATCGCGGCCAATGATTCAGCTGCCGCGGCCAACTCGTGGTCAAAGACGAGCGTATTGAAGGTGACATAGCCTTTCACGCCCCGGCTGTGCAGCCTGCGCATGACCGTGGGCAATTCTTCCAGCGTAAAGCCGACTTTGGCCCGCGCGGTAAAGTGATTCAGGCCAAAATAGATTGCATCCGCGCCAGCCTCAATGGCGGCTTCCAACTGAGGCCAGTGACCGGCGGGGCTCATAATTTCTGGTTTGATGCGGTGGTGACGTTTCATGGCTCTATTATATACACAGATCGGGTGCGGACCGGAATTAGGGCCATGACGAAAACCATGCAGTGGGGCTGCGGGGCGGGGCCACGCTTTGCTCCCGCTGTGGTATAATAGCGGCCTGGACTGCAAGCAGCTACCAGCAAGATCTGTACACTGCGCATCTCTGCACGCCTGATTTTGGCAGAATGCTTCAGTGGTAGAACGGGCGCACTCAGCTTGTTGATGCGAAACCGATACAATTGCTTCATCACAGCAGCAACGTTGTTTTACAGCCACACCATCGATCCATGACACAAGCCAATCGAGCAGCAGTGCCAGCCAACCGAAGCGCCGAACTGCAAACGCTTTTGCGCGAGTTTCAGCAGCGTTACCTACACGAATCTGCGGCACAAGCCTACCTGGATGCGCTGCGCGATGCGCGTGAGGTGGCCCAACGCAATTTTGCGGCGTTGGTGAGAGCCGAGCAAGAGACAGCGCTGCCCACGGAGCACGTGTTGTTGACACTGTTGCCCCACGCCGACACCGCCAACAACCGCTGGCGCGGGGCATGGCTACACCCCACAGCCGCGATCACGGGCGATCTGCGCACGTGGTATGAAGCCGCGGGATGGACTGCCGCGGAAAGCTGGCCCGCGATTGCCGCGGCCCTGCTCGGTTTTGTGCGCCAGGCCACGGCCGACCCAACGCATCTTGACGCGGCCTGCACCACCTGGGCCGCACTTCCCTACACCACTGGCTTTCAGAGCGGGCTGCTCACACCGATCCTCAATGCATTGCGACCGATCGAATTTGCCATCCTCAACAACCACACGCGCGCGGCCCTCAACTATTTTACCGGCAACCACTACACGCAGGCACTGGTCGATTATCCCGCGGCCAACGCATCCCTTCAAGAGCTACTGGCAACGGTGGCCGCGATGGTGGAGTCGCCACTGTCGACGTGGACGCAGGAACAGTGGCTCGACCGTTTCCTGCTCTTTGCACGGTGGCTGGAGACAGAGCGGGCCTTTGCCCTGCACACCCCCCGCCACTGGTTGCTGGCCATTGAAGGGGACCCGTGGATCTGGCGCGAATTTTGTGAAGGCAAGATCATCGCGATGGGTGGCATGGCGGGCTGGGACGAACTGGGCGATCTGCACGACATTCGCAAGCGTGAGTTTTTCCGCCGCCGCGATAGTCTGCTCGCCGAGCAGCGCGCGGCTCTCTCCACAGCGAAACGCGGGGCGACGCCGCCGTGGACCAAACGCAGCGCCGAGGCCATCTGGCGCTTCGCCCGCCAGCTCAATGAGGGCGATCAGATCTTGGTGCACCATGGCCGCAACATTTTGGGCGTTGGCACCGTGGCTGGCCCCTACTACTATGTCAGCGACGTACCGCTCGGTCACCGCCGCCCAGTGGAGTGGCTCGATCTGACGTTGCGTCACCACGCGGGGACAGCCAACAACCGTGGACTCACGCGTACGGAGCCAGAACTCTTTGCCGAGTTGGCCGTGGCCCCACCACAGGAAGATCAGAGTTCGCCTTGGCATCAGAGCACAGACGAGGCAGCAACGGAGCCCTCCCAATCCAACGAGCATTCGCCAACAGAGCCTGAATTCGTGCGCATCTTACCGATGCTCGTTGAAACGCTACAGGCGCTACAGGGTGAAGCCAGGGCTGGCGAGGTCATCGATGCGCTGTTGGACCGTCTGTTGCAGACCAATGCAACAGAGGGCGACGATGGGGCCAACGATGCGTCACCCTCGCCTACCCAACTCAACCGGCTGCGCCGTCAGATCTATCGCGCCCGCGCCTTTCTGTTGCGCGCGGGGCTATTGACAACGCCGAGCCACGGCCTTTGGCAGCTCACGCCAGCCGGTCGCTCCACGACATTCAGCGCGGCAGATGCAGCACAACTGTACGCGGATCTGGAGTACCAACAGAACCTCAGCACTTCCCTTGCCACCGCTGGCGAAACCGTCCGGCGTCTCGCCGAAACACCGGTTCCCTATGGGACGGACCCCGTTCCCTTGGCAGCGGAAACTGACGCAACGGCACTATCATCATCAACGCCCGCCCAGCCTCCCTATCCGCTCTCCACAGTTGCCAACAGCACGTTTTTGCCCGAGCCACAGTTGGCGCGCTGGGTGCAGGCCATCGAGCGCAAGGGACAGGCAATCTTCTATGGGCCACCTGGCGTGGGCAAGACCTTTGTAGCCGAAGAGATAGCCCGCCACTTGGCTGCGAGCAGCACAGAAAACGCGGCCGATGGTGGCTTCGTCGAGACGATTCAGTTTCACGCGGCCTACGCGTACGAGGATTTTGTGCAGGGCATGCGCCCGCAACCCGGGCCCAATGGCCAGCTCACCTATCCCGTGATCCCAGGCCGTTTTCTCACATTTTGCGCGGCCGCGGCCAACTATCGGGGCCGCTGTACATTGATCATTGATGAGATCAACCGGGCCGATCTGGCGCGCGTCTTTGGCGAGCTAATGTATCTGCTCGAGTATCGCGAGCAGCGCGTGCGGCTGGCCGCGGACGGGCGCGACTTTGCAATCCCGGCCAACGTACGCATTCTGGGCACGATGAACACCGCGGATCGCTCCATTGCACTGGTGGACTATGCGCTGCGTCGCCGCTTTGCCTTTATTGCGCTCCAGCCCGATTGGGCGCTGCTGCGCCGCTATCACGAGGCCAAGGGGCGATCTGATTTGCCGCTGACTGCCCTGATTGCACTGCTGCAGCGGGTGAACCGGCAGATCAACGATCCGCAATATGCCATTGGACATTCCTTTTTCATGCGGGCTGATTTGGCCGAGCAACTGCGCGACATCTGGCAGTTGGAGATCGAGCCTTATCTGGAAGAGATCTTTTTCGATCGGCCGGAGTTGGTGGACCCATTGCGCTGGCAGGCGGTGCAGGATGAGTTGGGGTAGATGACCGGGTGGCAGCCAAGGGTAGAGGGTTGAAGGGTTGAGAGAGCAATGACAACTATACGAATTTTGATTGCCGACGATCATCCGATTGTGCGTGATGGCTTGCGCGCGGTCTTGAGCACGCAGACCGATTTCACCATTGTGGGTGAAGCGGGCAGCGGCCGCGAGGTGCTGGATCAGGTGCGTCGGTTGCAGCCCGATCTGTTGCTAATGGATCTGGAAATGCCCAACGGCGACGGGGTGGAGACGCTCGGTTGGCTGGCCGAACGCAAAGCAGCCGTGCGCGCCATTGTCTTCACCGCCTTTGATACCGACGATCGGATCGTGGAAGCGGTGCGCGCCGGGGCCAGGGGCTATCTGCTCAAGGGTGCCCCACGGGATGAACTCTTCAATGCCATCCGCGTGGTACATGCGGGTGGCTCGCTCTTGCAGCCAGTGGTCGCGTCCAAATTGATCGATCGACTCAACCAGCCCACGCCGGTAGACCTGTTGACGGAACGCGAACGCGAGGTGCTGACGCTGGTGGCCGAGGGGCTCTCCAACCGGGCGATTGCCGAGAAGCTGATCATTACCGAGCGCACCGTCAAATTTCACGTCAGCGCGATCATGGGCAAACTAGAGGCCAGCAATCGCACCGAGGCCGTTGCCGTGGCCCGCGAACAGGGTCTGCTAGCCTGAGTCCACAGCACCAACGTGGCGCTCCGCTTGCAGCGCAGCAAGTAGCAGTGCCAGCGCCAACCAAAACCAGAGCGCCAGATCGGGCAAAAGCAGGAAGGCGTCGACTTGCCCGTGTGCCAGCCCCGCGCCCAACGCCGCAAGCAGACCAATCACGGGTCCACGATCCGCCGGGGCAAGCCGGTGCACCGCACGAACAGAGCCCACGAGCAGTGCAACCGAACAGCCCAACCAGAACAGGCCCAATACACCCCAGCCCGTTGCCAGCGCCAACCAGAGATTGTGGGGGTGATGGAGATTGGGTTCGTCGAGCGCGCCCAGCGGCAGATAGGCTGGGTAGCGCCAGAAAAAGCCTCCGGGGCCAACCCCTAGCCACGGGAAATCCAACCAGAGTTGCCAAGCGCCCTGCCAGATCGTGAGACGATGGAGCAGGGTGGCGCTGTTCGTCAGCCGTTCTCCCCCAAAAACAAGCAGACCCAACAGCATCACCATCAGTGCGCTCAACCACAGCCAACGAACCAATCTGAATCTTGCCCCACGCCGCGGCCAGCCCAGCCACCAGCAGAGCACGAGGCCCATGGGCACGCCCAACAGCAGTGCCCCGCGACTGCCCGTGAGCAGCAGCGCTGCCGCTGTCACGCCGAGACCAACCAGCAGCCAACCGCGCGGCAGCGCGCCAGTTGCGCGGAACTGAAACAGCAGCCCCATTCCCACAAAGAGTGTGCGTTCCAGATAGAGCGCGGCCTGATTGGGCGAGTAGTAGGGGCCGGTGAGCCGCAGAAAACCATCCACGGCGGTGCCGTCGCCACGCAGCCACGTTAGCAACCCCACTGTCGCCAGCAGCACCCCCCCGCCAAAGAGCGCCAACAACAGTTGCAACCAATACTCAGACCGGTTGCTACGCACGAGCAGCAGCAACAACAACGGCACGAGCACCAGTTCCCACAATCCGCTGCGATAGGCGGGCCAATGCCAGACATTGTATGCCGCCAGCAGATTGATGAGCAGCCAACCAACGGCCAACAGGGATAACGGATCCTGCATGGACAATGGCAAAAGCCGCTGCCAAAATTTCCGGGACACGCGGAGCAGCGCGCGGCCACGCGTGAGCTGTGCGATGCCCAGGCAGAGCAGCAACGCCTGCGTTGGTGGCAACGTGAGGGTGGTGGTGGCCAGCACGATCTCTTTGTGTTGCGTGTAAAAGGGAATGAGCACCACCGCCAGCCCCAATCCCACCCGCGGTTGCCAGCGCGCCAAGATGATCGCGCTCAGCCAACAGAGCAGCAACAACGGCAGAGTAGTGGCAAAATAGTAGATCAAGATCAACGTGCTCCAGACCGCGCCTTGCACAAGACGACGACTGCGGTACCCTGCACGCCAGCGCGACCAGGGCCAGAAGGCTGCGGCGGCCTGCAGTCGCCAGAGGATTCCTCCCAACCCCACGAACAGCAACAACATCGACCCGGCCCCGTGTCCCAGCACCCAGAACCGCAACCCGCGCGCCTCCGTTTCCGCCGCGCCGGGCGGGCGGATCTCATCAACAGAGATCCGCTGCGCTTTGCTCCAATCGCGGAATGTCTCCAGCAGCGGGTCTGTGAGCGCAAACCCCCACATGGGATCGTCGGGGGGCGCAGCCGGTTGGTCGATTACCCAGCCCATGGCCGTGAGCCAAGGCCAGTGGCCGCGCGCGTGATCGAGCGCGGCCACGGCAAATCGTTGCTGATCCGCGGTGCTGACTGTTGCCCACGGGCTGGCCAGCTGGCGATTCCACCCATAGCGCACGGCCCAGATCGGCGTCGCCCCATCGCCCGCGGCCATCATTGTCTGGCGGATCAAGTGAACGCGGGCCAGGTTGAGCCGTTCGTTCGCGACGTCGGGTTCGGTTGGCGCGCGGCCAAAGCCAAAAGGTTGGATCGCCAACCGGTCGAAATTCGCGGCCGCGCCCGCGGCGTAGAGCCGTTGCAGATAGTAGATCTCATCAATGGCTGTGTGTCCCCGATCCGCGGTGGGGGCCAACGCCGCGCTGATGATCACGGCCCCGTTAGCGCCATCGGGATCGTTGGTGCGGATCGCGTCCGCGGCCACGTGCAGCAGCTGCGCATATCCCACCGGCTCGATCAGCCGGTTGCCCCAGTGGGGTGCAATATTCGGTTCATCCCAGATCTGGTAGTGGTTGATCTGGGCACCGTAACGTTGGGCAAAGGCAGCGGCAAAACGGCCAAAATCGGCGGCATTGGCTGGCGGGGCAAAGGGGTTGGCCGTGGGCTGGCGATCCTGGGGAGCGCGTGCCCAGGCGGGGCTGCCATCCAACACAATCACCGGTAACAGCGAAGTGGCCCCGATTGAGTGCAGCAGCGCATCGCTTTGCGACCAGTCGTAGTGACCGGGCACCGGCTCCAGCTCGCCCCAATCCAACCGTTGGCGCACCCAACCAAATCCGGCCCGTTGCAGCCGGTTCAGCGCGGCGCTGCGTTCGGCCGCGGTTGCATACTGTTCCAACGCAATGGTCACGCCGAGAAAGGGCAAGGTGGAGTCTAGCCGCGGATGCGGCGCGTGAGGGAGCGGGTGGAACGTTGACCGGGCCGGTTGCAACCAGAGCGGTGACAAATAGATGAGCACGGTCGCCAACATGAAAAGCAGTACCAACCGCCAAGCGGCCAGGTACTTGCGAATTCGAGTGGGAGGTGGCTGCACGTTCACGCCGCAATCATACTCGGCCGCTGTGGGTTTCGTCAAAGTTGGCGCGGAGAGGGGTGCGTCCCAAAAAAGGGGGCCAAGTAACTGTCCGCAACCAACAGGATGGTTATAAACGCTTGCAGGTGAATCAGCAGACGAAATTGCATGCAAGAACGGAGAGTGATTCAGGGTCACAGCGGTTGATGGTTGAACGGAGCGGGCTTCAGCCTGCGTCATTTGCTAGCCCGGTGCATTCATGCCGGGGCGGTCATTGGCCGATTTTACTTTGGCAAGAGCGTAGGCTGCACTCGCCTCCTGACCGGCATCTGCCCCAAAACGGAAGCCGACGCGGGCATGGCTTGCGGGTCGAAGTTGACGGGAGAGCAGATTACCCCGTGGGCCTCTGATGTGAAATTTGATGTGAAGTTTGATGTGAAGGTAGGAAACCTCTTTTCAAATTTACCCAACTGGAAAACAACGGGGACCTGTGGTAAGCTTACCCCCATTATCGATCAAGAGCACTCACTGCTCGGTTCACTATCAAGAGCACTCACTGCTCGGTTCACTATCAAGAGCACAGCAGCCCGCCGAGCAGACAGACTAGATTCAGGAGTAAACATGTCCACACGGATTGATGCTGTGGCAGAACGGGTTCGGGCAACGGGTCTCGTTGCCATTGTTCGGGGCAATTTCAGCCGCGATCAAGTTGTCAACATCGCGCAGACACTGCTCGACAATGGCGTGCCAGTGATGGAAGTGACGCTCAACACGACCAGCGCGCTGGAGAGCATTAGCCAGCTGCGCGAGCAGTTTGGCGAACAGATGGTGGTTGGCGCGGGAACGGTGCGCACCGCAGACCAATTCAAGCAAGCGCTTGCCGCGGGCGCTGAATTTACCGTTGCGCCCAATCTAGATCTGGCAACAGCACGCGCTGCCCTGCAGCATGATATCTTGCATCTGCCCGGTGTCTTTACCCCCACCGAGGCCCAAAACGCATTTGTGGCGGGCTGCAAGATTGTCAAGCTCTTCCCTTCGGACATCATGGGGCCACGCTACGTCAAGGCCATCCGGGCGCCACTGGATGACATTGGCATTGTGCCCACCGGGGGCATTTCCGCGGACAATCTTGCAGCGTATGTCAAAGCGGGCATTGTGGCCGCGGGGATCGGCAGTGCGCTGGTAACTGGGCCAGAGCAGGATCTGAACGATCTGGCGCGGCGGGCACAGGCATTGCGCCAAGCCTGGGATGCCGCCGTGGCCTAAATTGGGCAGACGCAGAGCAACGAGGATGAGTTGGAGAGAGGATCGAGGGACAGAGACCATGACTTTTTTATCAGCTGGTGATGCCGATGTTACGCCCGCTGCGTTTCACGTGATGACCAAGCCCCGGGGTGCCATTTGCAACCTGGATTGCAAATACTGCTACTTTCTCTCAAAAGAGATGATGTACCCGGGCAGTCGGTTTCGCATGGCCGATGAGTTGCTCGAAAGCTATACCCGCCAATACATTGAGGCACAGCGAGTGCCCGAGGTCACCTTTGCCTGGCAAGGGGGCGAGCCGACCCTGATGGGGCTCGAGTTCTTTGAACGCGCGGTGGAGCTGCAACAGAAATATAAGCGGCCGGGAATGCGCATTCACAATGCCTTTCAGACCAACGGCGTTCTGCTCGACGATGCGTGGTGTGCGTTCTTTCACGAGCACAATTTTCTGATTGGCCTGAGTGTGGATGGTCCCGAACATATCCACGACGCCTATCGCGTGGACAAGGGGGGCAAACCCACCTTTGCCAAAGTGATGGATGGGCTGGCACTGTTGAAGCAGCACAAGGTCGAGTTCAACATTCTCACCACCGTCCACGCGGCCAATGCTGAACATGGGGTGGAGGTCTATCGCGCGCTGCGCGACCAGATCGGCACCCAATTCATGCAATTTATCCCGATTGTGGAGCGCGACAACGACACCGGCTATCAGGAAGGAGAGGATGTCACCAACCGCTCCATTACAGCCGCGCAATATGGTCGCTTCCTCAGCGACATTTTCGATGAGTGGGTACGCAACGACGTGGGGCGGGTGTTCGTACAGATCTTTGATGTGGCGCTGGCCGCCTGGGTGGGCGAGCGCCCCGGCCTCTGTGTCTTTGAAGAGACCTGTGGCATGGCGCTGGCACTGGAGCACAACGGCGATCTCTTCTCGTGCGATCACTATGTGGAGCCAGCCTATAAGCTGGGCAACATCATGGAGATCCCGCTGGTTGACATGGTGTCGTCGGATCGGCAGCGGCAATTTGGGCTGGACAAGCGGGACACGTTGCCCCAATATTGCCGCGAGTGCGAGGTGCGCTTCGTCTGCAACGGCGGCTGTCCCAAGGATCGCATCCTCAGCACACCCAATGGCGAGCCGGGGTTGAATTATCTCTGCGCGGGTTTCCGCTCCTTCTTCAACCACATTGACAAACCGATGCGCATCATGGCCAATGAGTTGCGCCACCGCCGCCCCCCCGCCAACGTGAGCCGCATTCTGGCCCAGGAAGAAGCCGCCATGAAAGAACAGTTCAGCAATGTTGGGCGCAACGATCCCTGCCCCTGTGGCAGTGGACGCAAATTCAAGGCTTGCCACGGCCGCAAACAACACGCCGCGGCACCGGTCCATTGAGCTGATTTCACCGTGCGGTGGCGAGAAGCAGAGGTACACTGGGCGCTGGTGTGACAGCGCTCTGCACGAACACGATTGGCCGTGACATGATCTGCAAGCATGCGCCACGGGCCACAGCTCAATTCGTTACGTTCTTCTTTGGAGGTCCCCTTGCTCGATCGAAATAAAGTGATCGGGGCGCTGGAAGCCAAGCGTTCCGCATTCCAAACCTATCAGAAAGCGCAGCGCGAACAGCGCGATCAACTGGAGACGTGGCTGGCAAACTTCTACAGCTACGATGCAGCTGCCATTGAGGCCGCGGTGGCACAGATGGGTGTTGAATGGCCGGGCGCGTTGCCCACCAGCGAACTCGATCGGGCCGACCAGCTCTGCTTACCTTTTGAACAGGAATGGAGCGATCACCGCGCCTCGCGTGCCTGGGCATTTGAGACGTTGCTCAACCGCCCCGTGTTGGCGGTGGATGGCAGCCAGATTGCGCCCACCAAGGATATCAATCCACCAGTGGGGGCTATTCAGATTGGGTGGTTTCTCAACGAGCACAGCGCGGGCAGCGGTGGCTATGTGAAAGATGTGGTCTTCGACGTGCTCTCGCCCGCCGATCTGCAGGATGAAGAGCCGGATGAACTGGCAGCGAGTTTTGCCAATCAGCTCATCAATCAGCTCCGCTTTGAGCGCGAGATTGAAAAGCTCTGCGAATTGATGGAGGAATATGCCACTGCGCCAGCCGCGGCCAAACCACTCTGCTTCTTCGATGGCTCCTTCATCGTCAGCTTTGCCGGTACCATGAAACGCGAACGGTCGCGCCCCTACACACGCGCCGTCCGCAAATTACTCGATTGCTCCACACGCACGGAAGTGCCGCTGGTGGCTTACGTGGATCGCTCCTATAGTCGCGATATCATCTCGTTGATGATGGTGTTGCAAAATCAACCAGCGACCTTGCCCATTAGCGACGCCGCGCTGGTCGATACGTGTGTGGCCAAGTGGGGCGACCGCAGTCCGCTCTTCGTCTGTGCCCGCAATGACGCCCTGAGCCAACTGGGCGATGCCGATTTCTACAAGGATGTGCTCTTCACCTACATGAAGCTAGCTTCCGAACATCCCCCCGCGCGCATCGAGATGCCGCGCTGGATCTACGATGCGGGTCGGGTCGAAGCGATCCTCGATCTGGTCCGGGCTGAATGTGTGGTGGGCAATGGCTACCCCTACGCGGTCGAAACCGCCGACGTCACAGCTGTGATCAGCACACAGGATCGACAGCGCTTCTATGCACTCTATCAACAATTTGCCAAAAGCGCAGGGCTGACCATGCAACAGACGCGCAAAGCCCAAAGCAAGCTGGGACGCCGCTAGCCGTTAGCTCGATCCGCGACTGTTGCCCCCCATTGGGGTTTCTATAGGTAACTCAAGTTGCTACCTACTATCTCTACACACGCCGAAAAGGCAACCGGGGAGCAACTTCTAGCAGAAAGAGACCTTGTACCCTGCGGCGTGAGCATGCTCTCATGCGCACGTCCAGCGCTAGAGAATGCTGATTCCACCACTGTGCAACGTCACCATGATCTCTCGATTACAGTGCGGTTGGCTTGAAAACGGTAGGTTTCCCGCTTGCCGGAACTACTGTTTTCAAACAGAGCCCACTTTCGGGTGCGGTTGGCTTGAAAACAGTAGCTTTCCCGCTTGCCGAAACTACTGTTTTCAAACAGAGCCCACTTTCGAGTGCGGTTGGCTTGAAAACGGTAGATTTCCCGCTTGCCGGAACTACTGTTTTCAAACAGAGCCCACTTTAGATTAGGTAGGTTGAGATGGTTACCGGGGAGCTTGTGTGCAATCTGCCCCGTGGTTGAATCAAAACGTAACCGATAGTCAAGTGAAGCGCCGTGACAGAGACCAACCCACCGGGGGAGAGTCGGGCAAAGATGCCACCTTCCCCCGCTGCCACCACGCAAGATGAAAAACAAGCAGCACCGGCCGTGCAGGTCATGCCGGTCGATACTGCCGATGAATTGGAGGTGCCGGCCAGTTCGCGCTGGGATCGAGCGACCAAACGCACAGTCATTGTGCTGATGATCATTGCGATCTGTGCGTTGCTTTGGCTGAGTCGTACGGTCTTGCCCATTATCATCTTTGCGGGCATCGTTGCCTATCTGCTCAGCCCCATTGTCGATATGCTGGATCGACTGCGCATTCCGCGTAGCCTCAGCACCATCGGACTCTTCCTGCTGTTGCTGATCGGCCTTATTTTGCTGCCGGTCCTCTTGATTCCCGTGTTGCTCACCCAACTCAGCAGCCTGGCCAATTACAACCCCCAACAGATCACGCGTGATGTAATCGATTGGCTGGGTAACTCGCTCGATAATCTACCGGAAATGATTACCGTGCCGATTGTGGGGCTCGAGTTTCCCATTGGCAACACGGTGCAAGAGTTGCAGGCCAATTTTCAACAATATCTGGTGATCCCGACCATTGCCGAGCTGTTAAATTACATGCAGCAGGTGATCGGCACCACCACAACCGTCGTGAGCAGCACCGCGGTCATTGGGATCAGTGTGGTGGGTGGTATTGTGCAGTTCCTCTTCACCTTCCTCGTCATCTTTTTCATGAGCCTCTACCTCACCAAAGACGCGCCCAAGATCCGCAGCTATGTCCAGGGGCTCTTTCCACCCTCCTACCAACCAGAGTTTGGGGAACTGTTGCGCCGCATCAGCCGCATCTGGCAGGCATTCTTCCGTGGCCAGATCCTGCTCTGCCTGATCATCGGGCTGGTTACCTGGGGTGCACTGGCAGTGGCGGGTATGCCGGGCGCACTGATCCTGGGGGCCGTGGCCGGAGCACTTGAGATCATTCCCAACCTGGGGCCAACGCTGGCCATGTTGCCCGCGGTGATCGTGGCGTTGATTCAAGGCAGCGATGTGCTGGGGCCAATGGGCATCGACAACGTCAGCTTTGCCTTCATCACCATTGGGATCTATTTTCTGATCCAGCAGTTGGAAAACAACATCGTCGTGCCGCGGGTCATTGGCGACAGCGTGAACCTGCACCCAATTATTGTCATCTGTGGTGTTGTGGTTGGATTCAACGTGGCGGGAATTTTGGGCGCCTTCTTGGCCGCGCCCGTGGTAGCCAGCTTGCGTGTCATCGGCAGCTACATCCACGCCAAGCTACTTGACTATCCACCCTTTGAAGATCACCTCTTGTCATCACCGCGGGCACGGCTGTGGAGCTACCGGCGTACCGTGCATGGCAACGAATTGCGCCGCAACCAAGCAGAACGCTTACCGTCGCCCGAGACTGAAGCCGACGAAGCGCCAGAGAAGCAAACCGAGCCCAACAGCACATTGGAAGAGAACCCGACCTCAACGGCCACTGCGTCCACCTAAAGTGAAATCAGTTTGAAACTACCGTCTCTGGCTCTCTTTACTTTGGGCTCGCGAGCCATCGACCACCGCCTATTACGCCAACGGCAGGTTGGCATAAACATCTAAATCCAACCTGTAGGATAGGTCCAGATCGCTGGGCTGTGCCAGCCGTTGCCAGCGATAGTGAGCCGCGGCACCGATCATGGCGGCGTTGTCAGTACAGAGAAAGAGCGGGGGTATGTAGAGCGGCAACCCACTCTCTGCCAGCGCGGCCGCCATTGCCCGGCGCAGTTCGCGGTTGGCACTCACGCCGCCACAGAGATAGAGCTGTTCGACCCCAAAATGTGTTGCGGCATCTACGGTTTTTTGCACCAACACATCGGCCACCGCGGTTTGAAAAGATGCCGCGAGATCGGCCAACAGTTGGGGGGATTGCAGATCGTCTCCCGCGGCCTCCAATTCGCGCGTTAAATGTAAGACCGCGGTCTTCAATCCAGAAAAACTAAAGTTAAAACGATGATCTTTGGCATGCGCAAGGGGCCGGGGCAGCGCAAAGCGGCTGCCATCTCCGTCGCTTGCCGCCTGTTGAATGGCGGGCCCACCGGGAAAGCCGAGATCGAGCAGACGGGCCACCTTGTCAAACGCTTCGCCCGCGGCATCGTCGATGGTGCCGCCCAGGTGGGTGTACTCCCCATGATCAGTCATCAGGATCAGTTCGGTGTGGCCGCCGGATACGATCAGGATCAGCGCCGGGAATTGCGCGCTCGCCGCGCCTGCTGCCGGGTCATTCCCCAACGGCTCACCTGCTGCATCGACGCGCAACCAGTTGCTGTAGATGTGGCCTTCCAAATGGTTGATCGGCAAGAGCGGCAGACCGCTGCCAAAGGCCAACCCCTTGGCCATATTTACCCCCACCAATAGGCTGCCCGCCAACCCGGGGCCGTGGGTTACGGCAATCGCATCGAGCGCCTGCAGGTCATCAATGCCTGCATCCGTCAATGCCTGCGTCACCACCGATTCGATGGCCAACACATGTTGACGGCTGGCCACCTCGGGGAAGACACCGCCGTAGCGGCGGTGGATGTCGATCTGGGTGGCGACGATGTTGCTCAAGATCTGGCGACCATCGGCAATTACCGCGGCCGCGGTTTCATCGCAACTGGTTTCAATGGCCAAAATTCGTGTCATGCCTATTTGCTTTCTCGGTAGTCGGACGCCCATC
>CBDDHX010000007.1:0-247222 GCA_965228585.1 Caldilineaceae bacterium | reverse complement strand
CGCCCAGGCTCTGGATCGCCTCCACCAATGCGTTGGTGCGCATGTGCAGCACCATCGAGCGGATCTGAATTGTCAGGCCGGGCCAGCTAAACGCGATGAGCACCACGAGGATCACACCGAGGCTTGGCCCAATGATAAAGAGCATGAAAATGAGCAGCGGCAGCACCGGCACATTGGCCACCACATCTGCGGCCCGTTGAATCGCCAGATCGGTGCGGCCGCCGATGTAGCCGCTGGTAATGCCGAGCGCGGTGCCAATCGCGGTTTCGACCAGCGCCACCACCAGCCCAATAAAGAGCGCCACGGGCAGGCCAAAGAGTAACCCCTCGGCCAGATCGCGGCCCAGCGTGTCGGTGCCCAGCCAGCCATAGACCGCGCCGCCGCTGACAAAGCGGATCTCTTCCAGCCCATCGTCGGGGTTGCGATAGGTTGCCTCGACCACCACCGTGTATTCGCCCCGCAATGGCTCAACCGTCAGTGCATCACCGGCCTCGCCCGTATCTGATGGCGTGCCAAAGAGCAGCCGATTGACCTTGCCTTGCAGCGCACGTGCCTCAACGGAGAGCCCAAAGTCGGTGGCCAGAAACTCTTGCACCGCGCCCACGGTCGATTGATCCGTGCTCAGTTGAATGCGCAGCGGCTCATCCGCGTAGCGAACGTAAGGCCCCGCTTCGCCCGCGCGCGGGCCCCGCACTGCATGACGCAACAGCCGCACCGTGCGACCATCGGGACGCACGAGGCTCACCGTGATCAGTGGGGGGCGTTCTGCATAGGTGACCTGCCCGAGGTTGATGGCCAGAAAGGAGGGTGGCTGCGCGTAGTCATGCGAGAGCGATAGGCGGTAGAGCTCCTGTTTCCCGGCTGTGGCGACTCTCTCTTCGGTCGGTTCCTCGGCAGACAAGACCTGGTGAACCGGTTCTGCTTGCTCACGCCAGAGGTTGGTCCACGCGGGCGCGGCTGCCTTGGGATTGTTCACCCATACCGTTGGGTTGCTCCAGATGCGGTCGCCATAGTCGAGCGGATAGGTGAGCAGCACGTAGAGCGCGCCCAACAACAGGGCGACCAAGAGCACGAGGCCACCTTTGCCCACCCAACTGCGCCACAATTCACGCAATGCCTGGTTCAGTTGCACAGATCTACTCTCTGTTCGCTTTCATCACGGGCCGGTCTCACTTTTCCATTCTTTGCATGGGCGAGCGTTGCCACGTTCCCACCATCATCCCGGCGTAAATCAGGCCCCATATATTTTGCCATTTGCACGTAGGTTGTATGGCCTGATTACCTGCCGTGGTATTTGAGCCACACGGTACTAGTCACTGTAGCGCACCCGCGGATCGAGGAAGAGATAGAGCACTTCCAGCAGGATGCGAATGCCCACATACATGAGCGTAAAGACAAAGGTGAGCGCAACGATTACATTTTCATCGGGCGAGCCGGTGAGCGTGTCATAGTAGAGGCGGCCCATGCCCTGCCAGTTAAAGACCGTCTCGACCAGGATCGAGCCGGAAAGAGAGCCAGCTAGCCCAAAGATGAGGCCGGTGACAATCGGTGGCGCGGCCACGCGCAGGATGTGGCGGTTGCGCACGCGCCGTTCGGGCAGCCCCTTGGCACGGGCAATGGTCACGTGATCTTCCTGGGCAATGTTGAGGGTGATGGTGCGCACCGCGTAGATGTAGGGGCCAATGCTGACGAGCACCAGCGTCAGAACGGGCAGCGCCGCGTGCCAGAGCAGATCGAGAAAGCGCGCGCCCGGCGCGATCGGTGGGGGGGTGCTGTACATCCCCCCCGACGGCAGCAGCCGCCACCGCACCGATAGCACGAGAATGAGCAGAATGCCAATCCACCACGTGGGCACGGCAAAGGAGACCGCGGCAAAGGTGGAGAGCGCTCGATCGAGCCAACTGCCCGCGCGCGTCGCCATATAGGTGCCAAAGCCCAAGCCAATGGACGCGGTGATCAGCAGCGACGTGGTGAGCAAGAGCATGGTATTGGGCAGCCGTTCCAACACAATATCGACCACGCGGTTGCTGCCATCGAAGCTGCGCAGATTGCGCGCCTCGCCCAGATCCAGCGTCATCACCCGCAGGACCATGCCCGGCAGCCGCACCCACCACGGGCGGTCGAGTCCATAGAAGGCTTCGAATTCGGTCTGGCGTTCGGTCAACACGCGCTCCAGCTCATCGGGATCGCGGATCGTCTCGGCCAGCGCGGTGCGTTCGGCGCGCAACTGTTCACCAATGACCGCGCGCAAGATGCGGTCCGAGTAGCCGGTGAGGCCAAGCGTCAGCACCAGCATGAGCATGACGACAAAAAAGACACCGATCATGGTTAGGGTGCGAATGGCGAGTGGGCGGAGCAGAGACATGGTGGTGGTTCAATCTTATTGGATACATGACTTACGCACCGAGAAGAGCTTACCAGCGGAGAGCAGGCAAAACGATTGGTGGCTCTGCTCGAAAAGTTGCGTAAGTCCAGTGATATTTGCGCATGTGTTGTACAGCTGATGGCGTGCAGATTCCTCTTGCCACGCCATTTTACCGACCTGTTCTGTGCATTGCAGTGTCATTTGCAGTGTGATTTGCTGTCGGATACTCGATGGCATCGAACTGCTCACCCCGTTAACGAAGGGCAGCGTTCAGTAATCCCATTGTACAGTGAGTTATTTTATAGTGAGTTGGATGGTAATCTCGTCCCCTTCGTCCAGCTTTTCCGCTTTACGGATAGCAGTTTTGATGGGCACGATGTACTGTCCATCTTTGGGAAAGAGCGAGGTATCCCACCGTGTTTTTCCAATCTTCGCCTGCACCGGAATCATGCCCCAGCCATAGGTCACGTGGCGGACAATGGCCCGAAGATCATGGCACTGTGGTTCGGGCACAGTAACAAAGTACCACGGCGCAGGACCTTTCCAAAACCAGATTGTACCGCTGAATTCCAGGTGCATCTTTCCCAGCCCCTACAGCATCTCTATTCTAAATTCGGTATGGTCGACAACTAGAGCTGATCTACCAAGATCTCTTCTGCCAACGCTGCATTGGGCGAGATCGTTGGTGCTTTCCCGCTGGCAGTGGTCAGCCCGCGCACCGTCAATTTTTGGCACGGTGCATAGGCGAACGGGCGTTCCCTCCCCGGCGCGGCTGTTTCCTCAATGCCATGTACATCATCGGGATCGGTGAAGAAGTAGAGCCCGGTATAACCTGTGGGGTGGTTGCTATCGTCAACATGCAGCCCGTCGACGGTGATGGTGGTGGGCATGGAGCAAGGGTAACCAAAATCGTGCATGCCGTCGTTGTTCACGCCGATCATGTGGGGCCAACAGCGATCTCCGCAATTGGGGATCCAGCGGCAGTCGCGGATCACCAGATCGCCTTCCCAGGTGCTGCCATAGTCGCCGCGGAAGCGGATCAGCGCGCTGCCATGGAGCGTTGAATCTTCGACGGTGAGCAGGCCCCGACCGATCGCGTTCAGCCCCATGTGGCCCAGCGTGCAGCCACGGATCGTGTAGCTGCCAGAGACGCCCATGTGTGTGTCCATGCGCGAGAGGGTGCAATCTTCCAGCAAGATATTCTTGCAAAAATTGGTGGCGATCACGCCCCAGTGGGTGCGGTCACAGATGTGGTGCATGCGACAGTTGACCATGTGAAAGTTGACCACATTGTCGGCGTGCAGATCGTAGGAGCCCATGTTGACCGGTTTACCCGCCGCGCCAATGGTCGAATAGATCTTGTGTGGGGTGGCGAAACAGTTGCGAAAGGTGATGTTGGCACAGCCATGCGCATTGAGAAAGCCGCGGTAGGGATGCCCCACCGCGGTCTCCCCCACCACATAGTGGGTCAGCCCATCGACGGTGGTGTTGGAGCGGGTGATCTCAATGTTGCGCGACCAGTAGTTGTAGCCGACTTCCTGCTGCATGCGGTTGGCAAAGGTGGTGAAGATTCCACCGCGCAGCACGAGCGGCTCCGGATCAATGGGCCGCGCCTCAATGCGGGTGATGGTTGGATAGTTCCAATCAATGGCCCCTTCAATGGAACCATCGCGCCGCAAGATGAAACAATCATGTTGGGGGACACCCTTGTTCTGGTTGAGCCCGCGCCGAATATAGAGCCGCTTGTGCTCATTTTCAACCAACACGTGACAATCATGTTGGGGCCGCACATCCACCTGCGCTTGATCGCGCGCGAGCCGCTCGATCTGCACTTCCTCCGGCGCCAGCCGCGCAGGCACCCGAAAGATCGGTGCCTTGTGATCCTCGACCGCTTTGGTGGTGTTGCTGTCGTCAATGGTAAAGCGGGAAGTGCCCCAATCAGTGTCAGTGGCGATGAGCGCGGTCAGCGCCCGATAGCCGAGGTGGTAAATCGCAGCGGGCTTGGTGCGCACGGGCAGACCGCGTGCATTGGCGTGTTCATGTGCCGCGCAGATCGCGGGCAGATCATCGGCCACGCCGTCCCCCACCGCGCCAAAGGCTTCATAGGTGACAAACTCACTGTTGAACTGTTCTTCAGACTCGGTACTCATTGGGTTTCTCTGTTCTGTGGTGCTCTTCTGTTGCGGTGCAGTGGCCGGCACGGTGCCAGTTTGCTGTAGATGGCCTGTTGCGCGCCAAAGCGTTCCGTGGTTCTCTCCACCTGCATCCCCAGCTCTTCGAGCAGGCGGCAAGAGGCAATGTTGGCGCTCTGCGTTTCGGCCACAATTCTGGGCAGCGCCAACTCGTTGAATGCATAGTCGATGATGGCCCCCACTGCTTCACGCGCATAGCCCTTGCCCCACCACGCCGGGAGCAGTTGGTACGAGATTTCCTGATGGCAGCCATCGTGGTGTGGCCCCAGGTAGACGAGCCCGATAAATGCTTGCGTCTGCTTGCAGCGGATGGCCCACTGTCGAGTGGCACCGGGCGCAACACGGTTGTGAAACTCCCGGCGAATCTGCTCGGCAGCCACGGGGCCACCCAGAAAGCGCCGCACAGCTGGATCGCCGTAGAGCTCGACCACATCTTCCCGATCGTTGGGGCGCACTGATCTCAGTTCACATCGGCTCGTTCTGATCCTGCTGCTCAACAACCACTCCCGGTGAGGCTATCCCACAGGCGGCCAAAGAAGCCTTTTTCGCTGTCGGGCGGACACTCATCGGTGCTCTCTGTACTTGCTCCCGAGGCACCGTCTGCGCTATCGGCTGCCGATTCTCCGGCCGGTTCTGCCGACGTGTCACCAAAGAGGCTGACCTCCAGCTCCAGCGTGCGTTCGGTCATCTGGGCCAGCTGATCGCTGTAGCCAGCCAAACTCAGCTTGTAGAGCCCCAATTCCAGTGCATTGGTCAATTCGGCATCGAGCGCGACGGTATGGGTGCCATCGCCGTTGGCCGTGGCCTCACCCTGATCGACAATGGCGTTGGTGGCCGCGTCGATGAGCAGATAGCGGATAGCCAATTCGCCGGGGCCATTTAACGTAACCGTGGCCGCGTACGGTTCGCCGGCGACGATGGCAGCCGCCTCAATATTGCTGAAGCTGATCAGCTGGGGAATGCCTTTGTAGAGATCGGCTGCGGTGAAGGGATAATTTTCGTCGCGAAACGCGGTGAGCTCGGCAAATTGGGCTGGCGGATCGTAACGGGCCAGGAAGAAGGGGCCGTTGCTGATGATCATGTGGCCATGCTCGGCAAACCAATCCAGCACGGCCTGATAGCGGGCCGTTGCCGTTGCCACGTCCACCAGCGGCTCTGCTCTGCCAGGTAGTGTAAAGACCGCTTCGGGTGTGCGCTCGTTGCGCTGCAGCTCGAGCAGCGTGCGCCGCACCAGCCGCGCATCGCGATCGAGCACCAGACTGATCCAGGGTACGTTGTAGCGCGCGGCCGCGGTATCGCTGAACGCAGCGCGCCGCTCTTCAAAGACCAGAGCGTCGAGGGCATAGAGCAGCTCCCACGGCGTGCCCACGCTCGATGGGGTGGCATAGGATGCAATATAGTTTTCTTCAAAATGCCAGAAATCGACATAGACTTCAATCGTAGTCTCATCAACAACGCGGAAGCCTTTGAAGGTTTCCAGGTTGGGGCGCGATGTGGTGGCCAGCACCGTCTCGATGCGCGCCTTGTCGGGATTGTACGAGAGGTCGAAGCCCTGGTAGATCGAGTAGAGCACATCGGCCATGGAGATGGGCTGACCGTGGTGAAAGGGTGCCTGGAAGAATTTGCTGTAGTCGTAGGTCACCTTGCTGGTTGCCTGCGCACCAGCCTCGACCGTGGCCCAACTGCCTGCCGCTGCATCCCAACGCATGGCATCCGCGGGCAGATCGAGCGTGGCCGTGGGGCCAGCTGTCTCCACCGCAAAGTTGATGCGAAACGGTTCGGGAATGCCGGTAAAGGGGTCGTTCCAGATGGCGGGATCGCTGAGCTGGCGATAGATGTCGCTGCTGTAAACATCGCCAATGCCCGCGACTGGGTTCCATGTGGTGCGCTCGGTCCAGACCCAGAGATGGCCAACGGTCAGTGCCTCACTGCCCGCTTTGTAGGCAGTGCGCAACGTCCACAGCCCCCGTGGGCCTGCCGCCAGATCCTGCGTAATGCCCTGGACATCTTGCTGCACTGCGTAGGCACTGTTGACGGTGGCAACCCAGATGCGCACCGACTCTTCGAGACCGAGGCGCGTCATTGTGCGGTAGAGTTCGTCCCGTTCGGATTTGTCGGCAAACTCACCGCGGAAGAGTTGCTTGCCAATGTCGTCGAGCTGCTCCTGCTTGTATTGCCAGAAGCCCGTCTGTTGCCAGCCGGGCATGTTGCCCAGCCACGGGGCATTAAACGAATTGACGCTGCCAAAATCGTAGCGATTTGGTGCACCACGCCCCCAGCCTTCCGTATAGATGTGCCAGCCAAATTGTTGCGGGTCGGTGGAATAGACGGTCTGGATCGCGGGAGCAAAGGGTTGATAGTTGGTATCGACCATGAAGCCAGCATCAGCGAGCGCGGCGCGCACCAGATCGCCCAATTCACGGCGTTCGTCCTCGACGCGAATGATGAACTTGATGCGCACCGGGCGTTCGGCATAGGTCCAGATCCCATCCACCAGTTCGGCACCGGTATCTTCCATGGCCGCCGCGATCTCGGCACGGGCAAATTCGGGATCGTGGCGCAAATCCTGCTCCTGGACAATGTCGAAGACGGTCAGGTAATCAAAATCATTGGGGCTGTTCACCGTGAACATTGGCTGTGCTTGGCCCTGATAGATCTCGCGTGCCACAAACTCGCGGTCGACCAACCGCTGCATGGCGCGCCGGATCGCCGGGATCGCAAAGGGATTCAGTTGCCCCTCGGGCGCGGGCGCAGGGTTGAGCAGCAGCGAGAGTGTGTTGGCCGGTGCCTCATAGAGGTTCACCGTCTCGTTGTCGCGCAATTCACGGGCCGCCGCAATTTTCAGGTTGTAATAGTAGAGGTCCATCTCTCCCGCTTCGAGATCGAGCGGGGCACGGTCCACATTAAAGGATTTGAAGTAGAGTGTCTCTGCCGCGGGACCGGGTTGGTCGGTCGGTGGCGTGTACTCTTCTTCCTGTGCATGGGCAACCGCGGCCCAAGGCAACAGGAGGCTAACTGTCAGTAGCATGTGGATGATTTGCCGGATCATGTTTTCCTCCCAAGTGCGTCAACCAACTGTGGATGTCGATGCCTGTTCCTGTGCTCCATTGTACAACAGCGCATCGATGGACAACAGCGCGTCTAGCGCCAAAATTCGCGTGTGCGCACCACCGCCGCGTCAATCGACGCGTCCAGCGTTGAATCACCGTGGAAGGCATGCTCCAGCTCTTCACTCACGGTCACCTCAATATCGACCCATGTATCCATGACGGGCACCGCGCGAATGTAGGGGATGGTGTCAATGAACGCGCCTTTGTTATTGGCGGGTGGCAGCTCCGGTTCCAGGAAAACAGGCGATTCGGCCACGGCTTTGCGCGAGGGCACGGTGCGACCGGAGCGGGCCAGAATGGTCTGCCCCTCCACCGAATTGGCATATTCAATGAAGGTCCACGCCGCGTCTTTCTCTTCTGTGACTTTGGCCATGCAAAAGGCATCAGCGTGCAGGATGCCGGCGCGGGTCACTTTGCCCACGGGCAGCGGTGCCACATCCCAGGCAAAACGCTCAATGGTGCGATAGGTGGGAACGCCGCGGCGGCTGTTGAAGAACATGCCCATGCGCCCGTTCAAGAAGCGGCTCTCGCTCGCTTCGGCTTGCTCCTGAACCAGCCCCGGTGCAACGCCATGTACCACCTGTAGATCGATGAACCATTGCAGGGCTTCTTTGGCGGCCGGTTCATCAAAGGCCAGTGCCGTGGGATTGGCGGGATCATCGACCAGATCACCGCCGTTGCCCCAGACGAAAGGCGCGACGCGGAAGATGGTGGCATCGGTGCCCACGCCATAAATATCTGTAACGCCATCGCCATCGCTATCTTCGGTGATGGCCTGGGCCGCGGCCAGGAATTCGTCCCACGTCCAGTCGTTGCTGGGGTGGGGCACGCCGGCGCGGTCAAAGAGGTCGCGGTTGTAGTAGACGACAAGGCTCGACAGATTCTGCGGAATGCACATCAGTGTGCCTTCCCAGTAGTAGGGATCGATGGCCTGCTCATAAAAATCTTCAACCTTGATCAGTTCGCTCTCATCCAGATAGGGGCCAATCGGTTCGATAACGCCCTTGGCCGCGAAGGGAGCATAGCGCCGATAGTTGATCAGCACGATATCCGCGGGCGTACCCGCGGCAAAATCCGCGCCCAAGCGCTTGCGATAGTCCCGCTGACTGGGCACGTGCATCAGCTCCACGGCAATTTCGGGGTGGACCGTGTTGAAGGCTGCGACCAGTGCTTCATAGGCTGCCTTTTCCGCGGGATCACCAAAGACCATGAACGAGATCTTGGCTTCGATGAGACTGTTTGCCCCACCATCAGCTCTGGTCGAGCGGTTGGCGGGCGAATCACCGGGGCCCGTACAGGCCGCAAGCAGGAAGAGCATCAGCAACAGGCTCACACGCACTGCCCGCGCGGCCGCGACATTGACAGTGAGATCGGAAAATTTCTCTGCGCCGAATGAGATCGTTGGCGGTTGGAAGCTAGACTTCATGAGGATTGAGCACACTTTCTTACCCTACTTGTTCTACTGCACTTGTTCTACTGCACTTGTTCTACTGCACTTGTTCTTCTGCACATGTTCTTACCGTACAAGACCAGAGAGGCGGCTTTCCATCCAGGCGTGCCGCTGCACCAGAAAGTAGCCGAGCAGCACGGGGATCGTCATCACTGCCGCGCCGGCCATGAGGAGCGGCCAGTTGGTGATATCGAGCTGTTGCAAGATGCGCAGGCCGATTGCCAACGTATACCGACTCTCTGATTTGATGTAGAGCAGCGGATCGACAAAATCGCTCCAATAGTGCACAAAGGCGAGGATGCCAACGGCAACCAGAGTGGGGCGCGCCAGGGGCAATCCCAGCTGTGCCCAGCAGCGCCAGGCCCCCGCGCCGTCGAGCCGCGCCGACTCAAATAGCTCCAGCGGCACGCGGCGAAAGGTCCAGTAAAAGAGCAACACAAAGGACGCGTTGGTGCCCATAATGGCCGGTGCCACCAGCGCGCCATAGCTGTTGATGAGCCCCAACTGTTTGAAGATGACGAAGCGAGCCAGCCACATACCCGTGTTGGGTGCCATCATGATCAAGACCGTCAACATAACCAGCGTGCGCCGCGGTTGCCCGGCGAGTTGGGCCATGGCAAAGCCGGCCAGCGAAGCGGTGACAAGCGTAATGGAGACGCCCAACAGGCCCACCCAGATCGAGCTGCGTAGATAGCTGGCCAAGGGCACAATTTCGAAGATGGTGACATAGTTTTCCCACGCCAGTGGATTGGGCAGCCACTCCACCCGCACCGGCGGCGGCAAGCCCACCGTGCGCAGCGAGTTGGCCAACATCCAGAGCAATGGCACGATGAAGATCAGTGTGATGCCCCCGGTGATGAGATGGTAACTCGTGGCCCTGACCAGCTTTTTGATCTGGCGCCACAACGCGCCGTGATCGGGGGGGTGCCACCGGTGGGATGTTGGCACACGCTGGGATCCGTCCGTTGTTTTGCCCTCGCGCGCCTTATAGGTCGTCTCTTTATACATCCTCGGCATACCCCCAGCCATCGGTGAGCCAATAGAGCAGATAGAGCAGCAGGGCCACTGCCATCAACATCACCAACATCATGGCCGATGCCTCGCCAAAGCGAAAGCGATCGAATGCTTCTTCAAAGATGAGCAAGGGCAGAAAGAGCGTTGCATAGTAGGGACCGCCATCGGTCATGAGGTATGCGGGGGCGAAGGTGCTTTGGGCCGAGGCGATTAGGTCGCGGATGCTCAAGAGCACCAGCCAGGGCATGAGAAGCGGCAGCGTAATGCGGTGAAACATCTGCCAGCGTCTGCCGCCATCGACCGCGGCCGCATCGTAATAGTCGCCCGGCACATCCTGCAGCCCTGCCAACAGAATGATAAAGCCTTCTCCAAGTTGAAACGTGGCCATGATGACGATTGCCAACAGCGCTGTGTTGCTATCGGCCAGCCACGCGGGTTCGGGGAGCCCAAGCGTACCCAGCACTTTGTTCAGTGGACCATAGAGTGGGTTATAGATCCACAGCCAGATGAAGGCGTAGGCAATCGCGGGAATAACCGTGGGGAGATAGATACCCGTGCGATAGAGGTTGGTCTGTCGCCGTTGCCGGTTGAGCAGCAGGGCCAACCCCAGCGCTCCCAAGAGTCGCAGCGGCACCGAGAGCACCACGTAAACAAGCGAATTGCGCATTGCGATCCAGAATAGATCGCGGCGGGCGATAATCTCGAAGTTGCGCCAGCCGCGCCAGATCGGCGCGGAGAGCGCGTCATATTCGGTGAAGGCCAGCCCCAGGGTCAACGACATGGGCAAGAGCACCAGGAGCACTGTCCCCGCCAGAAAGGGCAGCAACATACACCAAATCATGATCTGATATTGTCTGTTGCTGCCCCCATCGAGCCAGCCTACCCATCTGTGCAAAGTGATGAACTTTCCCGTCTATGGTTTCTCTGTGTTATTGATCGCCGGGTGGATTTTCGCGCTGATTGCTGCCGCGACCCTAGTCGATTTTGCGGCGATCCAACCGCAGGCGACTGAAGGCAATGCCGACAATCAATCCCGCCAGTGCCACCAAGCCCAGGGCCCAGCCACCATTGCCTGGCAGCAGACCCGCGGCGGCCACAGTCGGCGCGGTGGCCGCGGTTTGCTCTTGTTCCGTCAGCAAGGTTTTCATCGTCGCCAGCTCTGATTCCAGCACGGCCAAGCGCTCACTTTCCAGACTCGCTCGCTGGTTGCCGAGTGTCGATGTGGATGTTGTGTCGCCGCCGTTCAACGACTGGATCTGTTCGTTGAGGGAATTGAGCTCGGTCTGAATGTTGTCAAAGCCAAATTCCATGTAGAAGGAGGACGACGCGAAATTCCCCGAACCATCGACGAGCGAGACTTGATGCGGCCCCTCGCCCGAGATGGGAATAAAGACGCTGGCGGTGATGCGCCCTTCCGAATTACTGCGCCCGGTGGCCACGGTCGAGCCACTGACGAGCAGATAATATTCCAAATCGGGCTGAAAGCCATGCCCCTGGACGGTAATGGTTTCGCCACCGGGCCCAGCATTGGGGCTGAGGAATATTTCCGGTCGTGTGATCTGCCGTTTGCGGGCAAAACCGATCTTTTGGTTGGTGCCACCAAACTCGGCCAAACGCCCATCGGCCCAGACCATGTAGGCCTCTTCGTCGGTTGCCGCAATGGCGAAATAGTCACCGATAAAGAGCCCCTGGGGGAAAGCTTTGTTGGGATTGGTGGGAAAGTCGGTAACGCGCGTATCGCCCACAGTCAGCCCCAACTCTT
The DNA here is from genome assembly GCA_965228585.1 of Caldilineaceae bacterium. Taxonomy (GTDB): domain Bacteria; phylum Chloroflexota; class Anaerolineae; order Caldilineales; family Caldilineaceae; genus JAHBVH01. The sequence goes on along the minus strand of CBDDHX010000007.1, from coordinate 235,329 downwards.
CGTTGGTAAAGCCCCAACTGTCGCCCCCATCGTCCGACGACGTGTAGTAGATGTGATAGCTCGCTTCCACGGGATCATCGCGGAAATCGCCCCACATCACGTGCACAGTGCCATCGGGCGCAACCGCAATGGCAGGGAAGAACTGGGCACTGTTGCCCTCATCCTGGTTGAGCCGCTTGGGGCGCGACCAGCGTTGGCCGCCATCTTCCGAGCGGATGAAGTAGACATCGCCCTCGTCGCCGGGGCGTTCCGGTGGCAGGGCCGTGAAGACAACGTAGAGCTGGTCATCCGGGCCGACCGCGGCCTTGGGAAAGACGGAGGCCCAGTAGCGGAAATAGGCGGTACGTGGTCGGAAGCCGGGCTCTAGAAAGCTGGCGATGCGGCGCGGTTTTTCAAAGCTTGTGCCCCCATCTTCCGACTTGGCCAAATAGAACTCGCCCAGCCCTTTCTGCGATTCATCTTCGGTGCTGTCAAACCAGAAGACATAGAGCGTTCCCTGCGAATCAACGACCGGCACGACTCCTTGGACGGTCCGTTTTTCGCTATCTTCCTCGCCCCCTTCTTGCATTAGTTCGCCGGTGCCAACGCCTTGCAAAACGCGTTGCGCTGGCAACTCGATCTCCGCGCGCTGCGCTTCACCTTCCAACACGGAGCGCTCGGTCTCCACCTGGCCATATTCCGAGCCTTCTTCGGCAGAACCTTCCTCACCATAGACGCGGCGCACCGTGGGCCCAGCCGCCACCGGATCTGACCAAGTCAGCCCCTGATCGGTCGAGGAGACGACGAAAGGCGTGGTCTCGACGGTTGGCACGCCCAGCACGGGTACCTCGCCGATGTAGAGGATGTCGTAGTTGGTTTTGAATTCAACGTAGGTGACGTAGAGCACTTCTTGATCTTCGATGGTGGGGTGGGGGCCAGCGGTCATCCACGGCTTGTCTAGAAAACTGAGCGAAATGGTGCCGCGCAGACGGCCCGTTGCATCAATATCAACATCCGTGGTTTCGACGGTGCTCTGGGCCGTGGCAATGGGTTCGCCCCAGGTGTAGCCGCCATCGGTCGACGTGGCCACGGCAATGCTGGAAACGAGGGCAAAGCCAGACGCGCCGCCAATGCCATACTCTTCACTGCCAATGGAGATCGATGCAATGTGGACATTGCCTTCGCTGTCAAATTGCACAACCGGATCGCCGCCCGCGCCCAGATCATCGCGTACATATTTGGTCTGGATCGGCCCATCCCAATTCGCCCCACCGTCGATGCTGACATAGACGCTGTTGGCTGGGAAGTTGTAGTCGATGGTGCCCATGACCAGGTGGTCGGGATCGAGAGGATTGACCGCGATATCGGGCTCGGTCTGGAGTTGACGGTTGCTGTAATCGCGCGTGATGAGCAAGCTGCGGCTAAAGGAAGGCGCGGGATCGCGATAGGGCACGAGCACGCCGGGCGCACCCTGGGCCGTTGGCCGATTTAGACCGGCCAATGGATTCGTTGCCTGTTCCAGCGGAGGCCCGGTCAATGGGTTCATTTCGGGCAGCTCGCCGTGGGGGCGTGCATCCAGCCCGCGCGCCATCAGCCAACCGGGGCCAGAGATCAGGTCCTGTATGGGCTCCATGAGATTGAGCCGTTGGCCCGTTGTCACGGCTGGCAACGAATCGCTGGGGCTATCCGGTGGCGTGGATTGGGCAGCCACCGGGCCAGCCGTGGTGAGGGTCAGCGCGCTGACCAGCAAACAGAAAAGTAGGGTACGCATACCTGCCATAAGTTTATCGGCCTCCATTGGCATTATCCAGATTTCGCAATTAGTTGGGAGTCAGGGGTGACTGAACAGCTGTCGAGCAAGGCAATCGTAATCGGTAAAGCAACCGAAGTGGGCTCTGTTTGAAAAGAGTAGTTCCGGCAAGCGGGAAACCTACCGTTTTCAAGCCAACCGCACTGTAGGCTGCTGTCGCGCAACGCCGACCGACTCTATTCCGGCTGATTCTTTTCGCAACGTAGCAAGACACAGGTGTCACGCACGTCGGACGCCCAATCGAATGGAGAAAGCAAATAGACCATGCATTGTGCGGAGTGTGCATTCTCTAATGCGCACATCTAGCGTTAGAGAGCGCTGATTCCTCCATTGTGCAACAGCTAAATGATTTCTCAATAAAGGGCATGGACAGCAGCCTCAAGTCTGTGGCTTCAAGTCGCTATCGTAACGTCACCCCAAATTCACAGGTAAACAGATGAGTGTTGGATGAGAAGTCTATGAGATTCACGTAAAGAAATCAATTTTCAAGGATGATTTGCGCTAAAATTATCGGATGGGCACTCAGTAAAGATAACAGGCCACCCAATGCCCCGGTTCGACCTCAGTCAATGTGGGGCTCGTGACTTCACACGTGCCTTGCATAAAGGCGGGGCAGCGGGGATGAAAGTGACAGCCGCCCGGCGCTTGGCTTGGATCAGGTGGTTCGCCCGCCAAAACGGCCCGGGGTTGCAGCCGGTTGGCTGGATCGGGCTCGGGCACCGCCGCGATCAGCGCCTGTGTATAGGGATGGCGGGGCGCTTCAACGATCGTTGCTGCCGGTCCACTCTCCACGATGCGCCCCAAATACATGACGACGATGCGGTGGGCAAAATGGCGTGCGGTGGCAATGTCATGGGTGATATAGAGAAAGGTGATGTCGAAGCGTTCGCGCAGTTCGCTCAACAGATAGAGCAGCTCGGCCCGGCTCGATGCATCAACCATGGAGACCGGCTCGTCCGCGAGAATATAGGTCGGTTGCAGCACGAGGGCACGCGCGATTCCCGCCCGTTGCCGCTGTCCCCCCGAAAGCATGTGGGGGTAGCGACTGGCGATCTCCGCGGCGGGCGTCAGCCGTACATCACGCAGCGCCTGGTGGACTCGTTCCCGCCGTTCCTGTTCGTCGCCGATCTGGTGGATAACCAGCCCTTCGGCCACCGATTCATAGATGGTCATGTATGGATCCATGGTGGCAAAGGGATCTTGAAAGATAACCTGTGCGCGACGTCGGAAAGCCTTGCGTTCCTCTTCTGTGAATCTGCTGAGATTTTGCCCATCCACCACAACCGTGCCTCCGGTTGGCTTGAGCAGACCGAGCGCCGCACGGCCAAGCGTGCTCTTGCCACTGCCCGATTCACCCACAATGGCAACAACCTCGCTCCGTTGCAAGGAGAGTGAGACGCCATCAACGGCTTTGACCGTCTGGGTGCCAAAGAGTCCCTTGCGCACGGTAAAATAGACTTGCAGATCTTGAATAGCCACCAACGGTTCCGGTCCTGTTGGCGGTGTTGGTCCTGTTGACGGTGTTGGTCCTGTTGACGGTGTAGTTGAAGCTATCTCTGCGGTTGCCATGGAGCGCCAATCTGTCGAGTCACTGGTCTGCTGGTCAATAGTCTGCTGGTCACTGGTCTGCTGGTCAATAGTCTGCTGGTCAATAGTAGACGGGAGCATGGCAGCCCGTATCGGGGGTGATTCCAACCCAATGGTAACGGAGTCTAGCTGCAAAGAGCAATTACGGTCTCAGGCTGACCAACCTGTCTGGGCAAACAGGCTGCGAAAGCGTCTCCGAACTTATGCTGAAATTCGGTTGTGGTGCGTAAACCACCTCGAGCTGGCTACGTCGACGCAGAGAAATTCGGGACAGATACTAACTGTGTGGGAGCAACCCTTGCTGAGGAGAGTAGCGTACGTTCGATTGTAGTGCCCACCTTCTCATCCGCCTCTCTTGTTGGCACAGCTCTTGTGACACAGGAGTTGGTGTCGCGGTGAGCTTTGGAAGGTAAGAGTCGATCCTGAAATGCGGTTGTGGTGCTTGAACCATGTCGAGCTGGCTACGTCGAACCAACCGGGTCGAGCCAATGATGGCGAGCCAACCAGATAGAGCTAACCGGGTCGAGCCAACGATGGCGAGCCAACCAAGTCGAGCCAACCAGGTAGGGCCAACCAAGTCGACGCAGAGAATTTCAGGATAGATCCAAGTATATCAGAGTGGACCATTCTTGTCGAAATGGTTTGCGGCTCCAATGGGCCATCCGGATTGGGAAAACTCGAGCACGATGTACCGTTTATCAGCGGAGCATCCGCTTCAATTTGATATTTCCATGGGGGGCTTGAAAGCCACCTGCTGCAATGATGACAGTTACGCATATCGATTAAAAGACGGTATACTGGAGCCACATCTGTGCAGTGGAAAATCTACAGGGCGCAATGCCTCGCTACCTTTGCAAATCTGAACATGTTTTGAGAAAGCAGGAATAATGCTATGGATCGTTTGTTTTCAGTTCGATGCAATCTGCGCTTTTGGGTACATGGGTTGCTGTTGACGACCATGCTCGGGTTGAGTGCCTGTCAGGTACCATGGGGCGCGTCGCTGGCCCTGTTGCAACAGGGCGCTACCCTGGCCGGAGAAGAGCGCGCCCGGAACGATGCGGCTGCGCTTGCCAATCCCACTGTGCCCGCGGCAACGCCCACATCAACGCCAATGCCCACGGCAACTGCAATTGAGTTGCCGCCGCCAGGGCCAACCCCCACCGCCACCCCAACAGCCCAATCTGTACCAGCACCCGCTGCAGCCGTTGCGTTGATTCGCGAAGGCCACGAACGGTTTCTGGCCAGTGATCTGGTCGGCGCAGAAGCGGCCTTCGTCCAAGCGATCGCCGCGGATCCAGATTCTTTGCCAGCGCACATGGGGCTGACAGACGTCTACTTCTACTGGCCCCACTATTGGCAACAAGCACTGGCGAGCGCCGAGCGGGCTGCCGAGTTCGCGCCCGATGATGCCGCGGCGTTGGCCTATCTCGCCTGGGCACAACAGGGCGCTCATCTTTTTGATGATGCCTGGGCAACAGCCTTGGCCGCGGTCGAGCTGGACCCGGAAAATGCCACGGCCCAGGCCGCGGCCGCGGATATCCTCAGCAGCGTCTATCTGCTCGACGATGCCTATGAACATGCTCAGCAAGCCGTGACGCTAGCGTCCGAATCGGCCGCGGCCTGGGCCACGCTGGCATCGGTGGCCTTCTCGCTGCACCATTGGGATGAAGCGGGTAGTGCCTATGAGCGGGCCATTGACCTGGAGCCAGACTTTTTTGCCTGGCACCTGCTGCTTGCCCGCTATGAGCTCAACGTGACCGGGGATCTGCAGACCGCGGTTGATCTGCTGGAGCCAGCACGCGCCACGCAGCCCGAGCACCCGTGGATTGTTTCGTTTGATGTGGATATTGCCATCGAGCGCAATGAGTGGGCGGTGGCCGAGGCCGGCTGTGAAGAGCTCTTTCTCTTGCACCAGCCACACACGCCCTATCCCGACGCCTATTCCTGCATGGCGGGCGCACTGATCTTGCAGGAGCGGTATGCCGATGCCGAGCGTTTTCAAGCGTTGGCAGAGGACGCGGCCTGGCCGGAACGGCTGGATATCACACTGTTGCGCATGCGTCTCCACAATGAACAGGAGGAATGTGCGGCAGGCCGTCAGTTGGCCGAAACGTGGCTGGACCTACGGCCCTACAGCGTGCTCGCCCACCGCATGATCGGCGTGAGCTATCTCTGTGAAGATGAGTTCGACGCAGCCATTGCCGCGTTTGCCGAGGCTGTCGAGATTTTGCCCCGCTCAGTTGGGGATGCACGGTTGTTGGCGAATGCCCATGCCCGTGTCGGGGATATCTCTGCCGCGTTGGCGGCGTTGAATCGGGTGCGGAGTTTTGCCGCCGCGGATCCCCTTTACTATCAGGGGCTTTACGAAGTACACATCTATATGGGCAACACAAAGGAGGCAGTCAGCGCGGCACAACGCTGGCAGGTTCTGCGCCCCGAAAGCACCGATGCACGGGAAAGCCTGGCGTTGGTGCAACTCTTTGATGGCAACACCGAAGCGGCCCAAAGCGCGGCCAAAGAAGCCATCGACGCTGGTTCCGTCAGCTCCACCGTCTTTGCTGTTTATGGCGAAACCCTCAGCCGCCAGGGGCAGTATGAGGCCGCAGAGCGCTATCTGACCACCGCGCTCGAGCGTGAGCCGGATCATTTCCTGGCTCGCAACTTCATCACCACGCTCTATCTGGTGCAGGGCGACTGTGTCAACGTGGAGCCGCATCTGCGCTGGTTGCAAGAGAACAGCGACGACGCCGAAGAGGCCGCCCGCTATGCCGATCTGTTGGCAGAGTGCAAAGCGCGTGCGACCCGTTTTCAGCCCGATCCTGCAACGGCGCTAGCTGACGCTGCCGTGGCCGCGGCAGTCGAGGCTGAACTGGAGACCCTCGGTGCCGAACTCCGTTCCGTGCGCTTCTCGGAAGAAGAGGAACGGAGTCTGGTCATTGCCTATGAATCAGCGCTTGAGCCCGGCAGCGCGGCATTCCTGGATGAAGAACAGGCCATCGCCCTGACCCTCTCGCAGATTCTGGCCCGGATCGCCAGCCAGCCCGTGGGCATGATTGTGCTTTCTGGCGCACGAGAAGAACCACAGACCTTTACCTACATTGGGACGCGCGCCGCCCACCTGTGGAGCAATGGCGAATTGACCGACGAAGAGTTTATCGACACTTGGTATTCGGAAAGCGCAGATCTCTTTACCGGCGACTAAAGTGGGCTCTGTTGACATTGCAAATTTGCGGGGGTAAACCCCGCTGCTCACCGAGCAAAGCCGCGTCAGCGGCTGTCTACGCAGCGGTTGAGACCGCTGCTCACCGTTAGCAGCCCAATTGTTGGCGCTTTTTCCTACACAACAAACGGGGCCGGATCAGCGACTGATCCGGCCCCGTCGTTTTGCGCTCATCTTGCGCCTGTGAACCCTACAAATCAAGAATGCCAGGACATGGCCTCACCACGGACGAGACGGGCACGACGCTCGTAGCGCCCCGGCCACTCGACTGGCAAATCGCCCTCTTCCACCATCAGTGTCAGCGGGTTGACCCGCGTCTTCAGGGGCAGATAGATGCGCTGACGTTTGCGGGCCGATTCAAAGAGCGCCATCATCACCTCTTGCACGGCACGTGCTCTTTCGGCACTGCTGATCGGCTCATCGATCTTGCCCTCTACCCAATCGATGGCTTCCTGGCATTGGTGGCTCCAGCAGTCGTGCCACGGCGCCTCAACCTCCTGCCAGCCATTGGTGCTTTCGTTCAGATAGCGCACCGTGCCAATTTCATAGTTGTAGCGGGCGGAGGGGCCTTCAGGCATGTACATCGGCGCGTCCGACGGAATCTCGCTTTCGGGATGATAGGTGGTGTCCAGCTCCATGATCCCCTTCGTCCCGATCACGCGGCAACCCTGGCCCAGCCCGCCACGCACGAGATTGCCCTGGATCAGGATTGACGCGCCATTGGCACAGCTGACAACACCCATGCACGCATCTTCCGCGGGCAGCCCCCGCTCCACCTGATCGGTCGTGCGCTCCACCGCGCCCATGACCCACTCTACCTCTGGCTCGTCCATGAGAAAGAGCGCCAGCCGGATGTTGTGCGAATTGGTGTTCAACAGATTGCCACCATCATCCATCTGCACCTGCGTGACTTTGCCAATGGCACCAGAACGGATCAGCTCGCGTGCCTGTAGCCACGTGGCGTGGTGTGGGCGCTGAAAAGCAATGATCAACTTGACACCGTTGCGTTCACAGGCCGTGAGCATGGCATCCGCTTCGCCCAGATCGACGGCCATTGGTTTCTGGCAGATGATCGCCTTGGGCCGCCGCGCCGCGGCCGCAATGACCATCTCCGCGTGCTGTTGGTGCCACGAGCAGACATCCACGAAATCGGGCCGTTCCTGATCGAGCATCTCCCTGTAATCCGCGTAGCGGTGGGCCTCGCCCACTTCAAAGAAACTGCCAAATTCGCGGCGGGCATCCGGGTTGGTATCGGCGATTGCGCCAATGGTGGTCGGTTGGCCCGGCACGCCAAGCCAACCACGGGCATGGACACGGGCAATGATGCCACAGGCAATAATTGCCGTTCGATAGGTACTCATACCTTCTCCTCATTCCTTGCTATTTTTGTCTTTAGCGTCTCTTCGCACGGGGCCAGAAAACATGCAGCCAACAGCGCGTGCAGCCAACAGTAGCGTGCAGCCAACAGCGCGTGCAGCCCAACAGTAGCGGGCAATGACAAAATCAGATTGCGCACGTTTTGGCCCATGAGATATTGGCCCATGAGATAGTAGTGTACGTCGTTGTGTGGCCGTAGACGTCTGCAAGCGTCTGGGCAGCAAACAACAACAGAGGGCAGTATAGCAGAAAGAGCGCGAGCATGCTATCTGCCTTTTTGTGGTGGGGGGCGTTGCTGATTTGGGGTGCGTTGTGAGAATTTGTCTGCCATCGGCTGACCAGATTCTTTGCCAATCTTGGCTTACGAGTCGAAATTTGCCGGTTCGAAATTTGCCAGTTCGGACTCTGCCGATTTGAGCTCCGCCGAGCCAGGCACGAGCGGTAGCCAACGGCTTTTGTCTGGGGCAGCAAACTGTTGCCCCAAAACTATACACGGCAGAGCGTCGATGGTATGATTAAATGTCGTAAATCCGGCACGCGGTTTGCGTTATTCTCCAAAGCATTCTACATTATATAATGAACAGAATAGAGTGAATAGATATTTCGTCAGATATGCGGATCTCTGACACTCGCCACGGACGGGGCAGCGTCGCTGTTGCTCTTTTTGCTCTTGTCTCCGCAAAAACAGACTGCGCTCCATAGCCAGTGCAGTTGCGCAAAATTGAACCAAAACGTTAGGACCAAAAATGAGTTCACAAAGCACAAAGATTATTTATACCTTAACCGATGAAGCACCCGCACTTGCTACCTATTCGTTGCTGCCGATCATCAATACCTTTACTGCACCAGCCAACGTCACGGTCGAAACCAGCGACATTTCATTGGCTGGCCGCATTATCGCCAACTTTCCGGAAAACCTCACCGAAGCACAGCGGCAACCCGATGCCCTGACTCAACTGGGCGAGCTGGCCAAGACACCAGAGGCCAACATCATCAAGCTGCCCAACATTAGCGCCTCCATTCCCCAGTTGAACGCAGCGATCAAGGAACTGCAGGAGCACGGCTACAATATTCCTGATTATCCCGAAGAGGCCGCCAGCGCGGCAGAGCAAGAGATTCAGGCACGCTATGCCAAAGTATTGGGCAGCGCGGTCAACCCTGTCTTGCGCGAGGGCAACTCGGATCGCCGCGTGGCTGCACCGGTCAAGGAGTATGCCCGCAACAATCCCCACCGCATGGGCGAGTGGAGCGCCGATTCCAAATCGCACGTGGCCCACATGGATGGCAACGACTTCTATGGCAATGAAAAATCCACGGTGATCGCTCAAGCGGATAGCCTCAAGATTGAATTTGTCGATGCCAATGGCAAAACCACCGTGCTCAAGGAGGCGGTGCCGGTGCTGGACGACGAGGTGGTCGACGCCACTGCCATGAGTTGTCAGGCCCTGCGCGACTTTTATGCCCAGCAAGTCGCCGATGCCAAAGCACGGGATGTGCTGCTCTCGCTGCATGTCAAGGCGACGATGATGAAGGTCTCCGACCCGATCCTCTTTGGCCATGCGGTCACGGTCTATTTCAAGGATCTCTTTGAAAAATATGCCGATCTCTTTGCAGAATTGGGTGTCGAGCCCAACAATGGGCTGGGCGATCTCTACGCCAAGATTCAAGATCTGCCTACCGATCAGCGTGCGGCCATTGAAGCGGACATTCAGGCAATTTATGCCAAAAATCCAGAGCTGGCCATGGTCAACTCCGACAAAGGCATCACCAACCTGCATGTCCCCAGCGACGTGATCATCGACGCGTCCATGGCCGCGGCGCTGCGCGATTCGGGCAAGATGTGGGGGCCGGATGGCGAGCTACACGACACCAAGTTCATGATCCCCGATCGCTCCTACGCCCGCATGTATCAGGTGGTCTTTGACTTCTGCAAAGAGCATGGCGCGTTTGATCCCACCACCATGGGCAACGTGGCCAACGTGGGGTTGATGGCCCAGAAGGCCGAGGAGTATGGCTCCCACGACAAGACTTTTGAGCTGCCTGCCGCGGGCACCATGCGCGTCGTCGACGGCGCGGGCAATCTGTTGATGGAACACAACGTACAGAGTGGCGATATCTGGCGCATGTGCCAGACCAAAGATCTGCCCATCCGTGATTGGGTGAAGCTGGCCGTGAACCGAGCGCGGGCCACCGGTTCCCCCGCCATTTTTTGGCTGGATGAGAACCGCGCGCACGACGCCAATCTGATCAAGAAGGTACATGCATATTTACCGGAGCACGACACGACTGGGCTGGAAATCAAGATCATGGCACCGGTGGAGGCCATGCAGTACACATTGGAACGGGCCAAGGCTGGCAAAGATACGATCTCGGTAACGGGTAATGTGCTGCGTGACTACCTGACCGACCTCTTCCCGATTCTGGAGCTAAACACCAGTGCCAAGATGCTCTCGATTGTGCCCCTGTTGGCCGGTGGTGGGCTCTTCGAGACGGGGGCTGGCGGATCCGCGCCCAAGCATGTTCAGCAATTTGTGGCCGAAGGGCACCTGCGCTGGGATTCTGTTGGTGAATTCCTAGCCATTGCCGTGGCGTTGGAAGATCTGGGGCGGCGCACCAACAACGACAAGGCGCTCGTGTTGGCCGATGCACTCAACCGTGCAACCGGTCAGTACCTGCTCAATCGCAAGGCACCCTCGCGCAAGGTCAACGAACTGGATAATCGGGGCAGCCACTTCTATCTGGCGCTCTATTGGGCCCAGGCACTGGCGGAGCAGACAAAGGATGGTGAGTTGCAGACAAAAATTGCGCCCCTGGCTGAGCAACTCGCTGCAAATGAAAGCAAGATCATTGATGAGCTGAACGCTGCCCAAGGCTCGCCGGTTGACATCGGCGGCTACTACCAGCCCGATCCCGAAAAGACGGAAAAGGCCATGCGACCCAGCGCAACCCTCAACGCGATCCTGGCCGCATTTGCATAAACTGTAACCACCATTGCTGCTCACCTCGTGGTAGAGATGATCGGTAGCAACGCGCGTTGAACGGTAGTGGCTTCCTATTCCGCCCGACGCTGGCTACAACAGTAGCCAGCGCACAGGCTTGTTCTCGTGCAACAGGCATGAAACACAACGATACCGGCACCCAATCGGTGCCGGTATCGTTGATCCCAGGGTGAAAGGATGAGCATTTTTGGGGTGCAGTACACCCGCCGCGGCTCTACTGCTTACCGCTACAACGCCTTTTCATTGGATCAAACGCTGAGCTGCTTCGTCGTGCCGCCGCGGATGGCAGATCCTGCGCTACACGAGTTACCGGTAAATCAAGAAACCGAGTTCTCGTCGAGAACTCGGTTTCTGAAGAACGGGTTGTGAGCAATATGCGGCTTCTGTGTGTCTTAATCTATACGTTCGTGTCTATATTGTGTTTGTGCCTATATGTTGTGTTCTCTATAGCGACAACAGTCTGCTTTCTCTCTGATTGGTGGGATGATTGTCACGGTGACCGGGCGCGCTCGATCTGAGCTTGATTACGTTGAGAGCTTTAGCCCAATGATCCCGGCGATGATCAAACTGACGCTGATTAGCCGGGCGGCGTTGGCTGGTTCTTCAAAGAGCACAATCCCCAGGATTACCGTGCTGACTGCGCCGATCCCTACCCAAATGCTGTAGGCCGTGCCGACGGGCAGTGACCTCAGTGCAAGGCCCAACAGATAGAGGCTAATGATCATGGCTAGCGCGGTCCACACGCTGGGCCACAGTCGGGTAAAGCCTTCCGTATATTTGAGCCCGATTGCCCAGCCAGATTCGAAAAGTCCGGCCAACAGTAAAATAATCCAGTTCATTGCTTGCCCCGTCCCTCCGTCATTCTTCTGTTGCTGCCCACTGCATGGTGTACAAATTGTAGTAGCGCCCTTCTTTGGCGAGCAATTCTTCGTGACTGCCTATTTCCACAATTCGTCCCTGATCCATCACCACGATCTTGGTGGCGTTGACAATCGTGCTCAGACGGTGGGCAATGACAAAGCTCGTGCGCCCCCGCATGAGTCGCTCCAGCGCGCCGTCAATAATCTTTTCCGTTGCTGTGTCAACGCTGCTGGTGGCTTCATCCAGAATCAGAATGCGCGGATCCGCCAACAGTGCCCGGGCAAAGGAGAGAATCTGCCGTTGCCCCACGCTCAGGTTCGAGCCATTCTCTTCGATTTCGGTTGCATAGCCATTGGGCAGCTGATCGATAAAGGTGTCGGCGCCAACGGCCTCCGCGGCGGCCCGTAATTCTGCATCCGTGGCGTCGAGGCGGCCATAGCGGATATTATCGGCTACGGTGCCGCTAAAGAGGAAGGTATCTTGTAGCACAATCCCCAACTGCGAGCGCAGGCTGGCCATCGTCACATCACGCAGATCATGGCCATCGACTTTGATGCTACCTTCGCTCACGTCAAAGAAGCGGGCCAGCAACCGGATTACCGTTGATTTGCCCGCGCCCGTTTCGCCCACCAATGCAATGCGATCGCCGGGTTTGGCGCGCAAGCTAAAGCCCTGCAACACGGGCGTATTCTCTTTGTAGCGAAAAGACACATCTTCAAACGTGACTTCGCCACTGATGGACGGCAACGTGTAGGCGTCGGGAGCATCTTGCAGATCCGGCTCTGTGTCCAACAGTGCAAAGACCCGCTCACAGCCGGTCATGGTCGCCTGAAATGTGTTGTACCGCTGCGCCAGTTCACGGATCGGATCAAAGAAGCGTTCGACATAGAGTACAAAGGCAACCAACGTGCCCGCGGTGAGACTGTCACCAATGACCAGCCAGCCACCCACCCCGACGACGAGCGCGGTGGCGAGTGAGCCGAGAAAATCGACGCCCGGAAAGAAGATCGCAGCTAGCCACGTCGTCTGTACATTGGCGTCGAAGAAGGAGTGATTGAGGTCATCGAAATGGCGAAAATTACGTGATTCGCGCGTAAAGCTTTGGGTGACGCGAATGCCCGAAATCGACTCGTTCAAATAGCCGTTGATCAGAGAGAGACGCATGCGCGCGGCGCGATACGCGCCCCGCACCCGTTTGCGCCAGTAGTTGGTGAGCCACATCATTAGCGGGATCAGCGAAAAGGTGACGAGAGCCAACTGCCAGTTCAGCGCCAGCATGGCAAAGATGATCCCAACCAGAATAAAGCTGGAACGGGCCAACCCGGTGATCGACCAGGTGACAAAATCCTGCAAAATGCCAACATCGCTGATCAGTCGGCTCATCAGGCGGCCAACGCTGTAGTTGTTGTGGAAATTGAGCGAAAGCTTGTGCAGGTGGCGGAAGAGTTCACCGCGCAGGTCGGTCACCACACGTGTACCCGCATAGGCCATCAGCGAAATACGCGCCCGGTTGGTGATCCACTCGACAATCGCGGCCACAATGAAGACCACCGTCCACAGTCGCAGCTGTTCCATCGAGCCAGCGCGGATGCCATCATCTATTGCCCAGCCAATTAGCGTGGGGCCAGCCACGTTTAACACTGAAGAGATCGACATGAAGATGACCGACCAGATCACCTTGGTTCGATACGGCTTCAAATAGCCAATGAGCCGTTTGGCCAGATCACCGTCGTAGGAGCCAACCGTTGTCTCCTCTTCATCTTCTGGCAACAGCTCACGGACGCGCCGCTCGCGTGCGATCCGTTCCTGTTCTTCCGCGCTGAGTCGCGAGCCAAAGAGCCAATCCAAGCTTTCGCGCAGATCAACTGTCTCGGTTGTCACACCGTCTTGAGTTACTTGTGTAGTCATGAGTCATTCTTTCTTGGGCGTAGGCGCGATGCTCTTAGTTCGTCACCACTAGATCCCGTCTGTCGGTCGCTTGCTGCTCTTCCTGCAAGGTCAAGAATTCTTCCTGATCGCGCAGTTGCAGATCGTAAATTTCCCGATACAAACCAGGCTGTGCCAGCAACTCTTCGTGGCGTCCGCGCTGGGCAATACGTCCTTGATCCAGCACCAAAATCTGGTCGGCAGCCTTTAGGGTCAACAGCCGCTGCGCGATGACAAAGGTTGTGCGCCCTTGCATCAAAACGGCCAGTGCCTGTTGGATCAGGTGCTCAGTTTCGGTATCGACACTGCTGGTCGAATCATCTAGAATCAGAATCCGCGGATCGCAAACCAATGCACGGGCAATGGCCAACCGCTGTTTTTGACCGCCACTCAACGTGACACCCCGTTCACCCACTTCGGTCTCATAGCCTTCGGGGAAGGTTTGGATGAAATCGTGCGCGCGCGCAGCCTTGGCCGCGGCAACAATCTCTTCCGTCGTCGCGTCGGGGCGGCCATAGGCAATGTTTTCGGCAATGGTTGCGTTGAAGAGGAACGGATCCTGCAAGACCATGCCAATGTGGCTGCGCAGACTCGCCAGCCGCAGCTGACGCACATCGACGCCATCGACGCTGACCGTGCCCAAGCTGGGATCATAAAAGCGGGGAATCAGATTGATGATCGTGCTCTTGCCCGAACCGGTTGGCCCAATCAGCGCGACGACTTCGCCGGCCTTGGCGGTAAAGTCCACATCGCGCAACACGCTGCGCCCATCCTCACCGTAGCCAAAGCTGACCTGTTGGAACGTCACCTCGCCACGCGGATCAGTTAACGCCACCGCGTCGGGGGCTTCCTCGATCTCGTTGGGTGTGTCAATAATTTCAAAGATGCGGGTGGCGCTGGCACTGGCACTCGTGGCCATGTTCACCAAAAACCCAACCCGTAGCACCGGACCATTCAGCATCAACACATAGGAGATGAGGGCAAAGAGCGAGCCGACCGAGATCGTGCCTGCGAGCGCCAACGGCCCCCCAAACCAGAGCAGGATTGCAATGGCCACGGCCAGCACAAAGCTAAACAAGGGCCAAAAGGTTGCCCACAGTTTGATGGCACCGTAGCGCCGATCAAACCATTCCTGGTTGGCCACGTCGAACTTGGCTAGCTCGTGCGGCTCACGGGCATAGGCTTTCACCAGCCCAATGCCCGTCATGCTCTCTTGCATCACGCCCGATAATTCACCCATCTGCTCTTGAATCTTCTTGAACATGGGGCGCATCATCGTGCCAAAGTAGAGCGCAGTCCCCACTAACGTCACCATTGCCGGCAGAACATATAACGTCAGGCGCGCGTGCTCCTGGAACATTGCGAAGACAACGCCAATGAGCAGGAATGTAACTGAACAGAGATCCATCAACCCAATGCCAGCAAAGCGTTCCGTCTCGGTAATGTCGCCGGTGGCCCGGCTCATGAGATCGCCGGTCTTGGCTCGATCGTGAAAGGCAAAAGGCAGATGTTGCACCCGTCCGTAAAAATGGTTGCGCAGATCATAGGCGATCCGGTGGCTCAACCATTCACCATAAAAGCGTTGACCAAAAGCAACAATTCCGCGCACCACGGCAATGGCCAGGATCAGACCCCCTGCCCAAAAGAGTGCCTGCGCATTGCGCGAGGCCAATCCATTGTCGATGGCGCGTTTGATGATCTGGGGAATAAATAGATTGATGAGAGTGGCGAGGGCCATCGATAGGTAGGCCACCGTCGTCTGTTGCCAATAGGGGCGCAAATACCCCAACAGTCGTCCATATACGTTGGGCTGTCGTGTGGTTGCCATACTCATGAGATACCTTCCAAACTTGGCTCATGGTCCAACGGTGATTTGACCCATTTCACACCTGAGAAACTTTGCCAAAATTTACCTTGTTGAACATGAGCGCCAAAATGTTGATCGTTGGATACGCTTCCGACCGCTAGCCTAGCAAATTTTGCCCAAAGAAAAAACCGTGGAACAAACCGTCCACGGCTCCCAGAGAGGGCAGCACAAGCTACTGTTCAATTACGCCACTGTGCCCGCGCGGCCTGGCGATCGAGCTTCCATGTAGCTCACGTCAGGCTCCCATCGGGCAAATTGTGTCGTAAACGCTGCTATTACATGATTCGAATGTAAACCCTATCGCCTCGTTACAATGTCAATCTACTGTGTCAAGTTGCAATGTCGATCCACAATATCAATTCATAACACTCGCTACACTAGATAAGATTCGCTACGCCAATTATAGCGACAGCACGTCCCGCCTGTCAAACCGTTGCTGAGCATGGGCACTCCAAGCTTGGGGCGAGGCTACAGTGCGGTTGGCTTGAAAAGGGTAGGTTTCCCGCTTGCCGGAACCACCGTTTTCAAACCGAGCCCACTTTAGTGTTCGACCGGATGCAATGCGCGTCACGGTATTTGCCTAGCGGCGCACAACTTCCGTAACCGCACCGCCCAGCGCACAGAGCACGCCCGTCAACAGCGCGACTGCCCATGCCCCAGGCAGGATTAGCAGTGCCACAATTGGCACGCTGATCAGGCCGCCGACCAAGGCGTGCATCCCGCCGCGGCTGCCCACATAGAGCGTGGTCAGCCCCCCCGCCACCAACGGCGCAAGTAGCCGCAGGATCACGCTGCCATTGGTCCCCAGCCCACTCTGTGTAATCGCTACATCTGCGAGCGTAACCAACAACAGACTGAGTGCCGTTGCAAAGACGATCCCGTTCCACCGCAACGGACTCTTGGCCGTTGCATCGTTTTGCCTACTCATGCCACATCACTTTCCACATCACTATCCGCCTTTATGCTTCATCTGTGTCGCGTCTCTTTGCTGCGCGCTTGCGCTCATCGACCGCGCATGAGACCTCTGTTTCCCGCGTCGCGTGATTATCCGCATTTTTCGGTAGCTTTCTGCAAATCGCCAAGCTACCGAGCCATTATCGTTGCTCCGCCGCCGTTGGCTCAATGGCCGCGAGTTGGTCGAAATCAGGCGGGCTGTACTCTTCACGCCGCCACCGATAGCCAGGCTCTTTGATGATGCCCGGCTCGCGCGCGGTGATCAAAAGCTCCAGTGCATCAAAGATCAGCGTGCGCTGCTGTTCGGCGTTGTGGGCCTCGCCCAGCGGATGGCCCAAAGGCCACTTGACAAAGAGCGCACGCGGCACCCCCACCGATTCAGTCAGATCTTTGGTAATCGAAATGCTAACGGTTGGAATTCCCACCCGTTCAATAGCACGTGCGATCAGTCCCACGGACCGATTGCAGAGACCTCAGGCTGGGGTTAGCAAGGCGAAATCCACGCCATCCGCGGCCAATTTGGCCGCCACCTCTGGCGCACTCTCCTCGTTCAAAATCGCTACCTGTTCCCCATCAATGTGACCCATGAAGCCATAATGAGTCGATGCCAGTCCGCCCACAATTCCCTGTTGCGCCAGCGCCCGCAAGTGTTCCAGCGGAAAGATCACGTTGAGATCGGCATCGGCATCGCTGTGATCGTAATATTTGTGCGTGATGGTGATATTGTCGAGCGCCACCTCGCCGGGGATGGCACGATAGGTCGCGTCGCCATCTGGATTTTCCATGTCGTACGCTGTTTGGTCCGGCAGGTGGATGCCGCCGGTGGTAATCAGCGCCACTTTACATGCCCGCAGTGGCTTCTGCATGGGTGCAAAGGGGATGCCACTCGATAGATCGACCATCCGTGCAGTGCGGCTCGCCGATACTTTGGCCCACCATTGGGCAACAACGGGAATGGCAAAGAGACGATTTGATATACGCTCCTGCCAACTCTGTTTCTCTGCCATGAACTGATTCCTTGCTTTCTAATTTCTGTTACGCCGCTACAACTGTGTGCGGGGGAGCAATGCGTGACATGGGTTGCCATAGAACCTTACCACAGCATGCTTCATTTGCTCATCGACGAAACCGCGACAGCCCCGAATGGAGCGGGTGGGGGGAGTAGCATAATCATTAATTGCTCAGGATCCGGTCTATCATTTGTGGTATAATACCAATCATACTGTACGAAGTCTCACTCGACTGTAGCATTCGTACCATCTAGCACGCGCGCTGTTCGAAACTGGTCTTTTGTACCACAGAAAGGGTACCCGTTGGCAGCCAACCGCATCTGCGGCCACCATCAACCCTATTGCTCTCCGGTCCACTGCTACCTTTTCGCTCCCCGGGGGATCTATGTTCAATCCACACCACTATCGCAATGCTCGTCCCAATGGCTTCCCTGTGCTTGAGGTGTTTGATGAAACGCTGGATAAAGATGAGCTGTTGGATAAAGATGATAAAGCTGTTGCCAGCCCAACACTTGCCTTCGTTCCGCTGCAACAGACGCTTCTCCACGGCAGCTTTGCCGGTCCTCTGGCACAGCTGCGTCTGACCCAAATTTTTCGCTACACGCGCGCCAGCTACGCCAAACCCATCGAGGCCCTCTATCGCTTTCCCTTGCCCGGTGATGCGGCGGTGCAGGCGGTGCGCGTGCGCTTTGGCGAGGTCGAGATCGTGGCCGAATTGCAAGCCCGTACCCAGGCGGAGCAGCGCTATACCGCGGCCAAAGCAGCTGGGCATCAGGCAGCGCTTGCCACCCGCGAAGCCCCCGACCGCTTCACCTTGCACCTTGCCGGTCTGCAGCCCGACCAGCCCGTTACGGTTGAAACGGCCTACGTACAGCTGGCCCGTGCCGAAGAGCATTCACCTCTCACCGCGGGTACACCGACACCACAGTGGTCACTGCGCATCCCACTGACCACGGCACCACGCTTTGTGCGTGAAGACGAGCAAAACAGCCGCTGGGCACAAGGACAACCGCTTGCCCTGCTCCGCGATCCCGGTCACCGTTTTCAGCTCGATGTTACCTTTCACGGTGTGGCCACGGTGACGAGCACCACCCACGAGCTTGCCCTCAACACCGACACAGGGCGCAATTCGGTGCAGGTGCACTTGGCTGCTGGCGAGGTACTCCCCGATCGAGATTGCCTGCTCTATTGGTCTCCGCCCCAAGCTGCAACGCAACCGACGCTGCAATTGATTACCTATGTTGATGAACCACTGCTGCGCGATAGAGAAAGCGATAGAGAAAGCAATAGAGAAAGCGGTACGGGGGATAACAGAGAGCGTAGCCCCGCGGCGCGGCGCATCGCCGTTCAGCACGATACCCAGCTGGCCGGAAACAGCAAGGTCACGGGCGTGGCTGCAAAGAGATCCATGCTCTATTTCCTGGCCCTGGTAACCCCACCTCGGCAACCAGCCGGGGAAGAAATTCTGCGCGAGGTTGTGCTACTGGTCGATCACTCTGGTTCCATGTATGGCGCCAAGTGGCAGGCTACTGATTGGGCGGTGGAGCGCTTCCTGGGCGATTTAACGGCCCGCGATAGATTTGCCCTGGCCACCTTTCACAATACCACCACTTGGTTCGCACCGACACCCCAACCAGCGCGACCAGACAATCTTGACCGGGCCACGGCATGGCTGCGGGAACAGCGCACGAGTGGCGGCACACAACTGGGCATTGCACTGGAAGAAGCGTTGCGGCTAGAGCGCACACAACCACCCGCGGCAACTACTCTCGCGCGACACGTGCTCATCCTCACCGATGCGGCCGTGAGCGATGGCCCCCGCATCTTGCGCCTGGCCGATCGGGAGGCAGCGCACAGCGACCCACGGCGGATCAGCGTGCTCTCTATCGATGCTGCGCCCAATGCCTTTCTCGTTCACGCACTGGCCGAACGGACGGGTGGCTCTGCCCACTTCCTCACCAGCGATCCCGCGGAAAATGATATTACAACGGCATTGGATGAGCTGTTGCTGACGTGGGGCAGCCCGCTGTTGAGTGACCTGCATCTGGCCATCAATCGGGACGAGGTGCTGTTCAACGGTCAGCGGCCGCCGCCAACCCAAGTGCCAGCCGGATCAGATCAGAGCGTGTTTTCCCTTGGCGACCTGCCACGCGGCCAGAGTCGATGGATTGTTGGCCGTTTGCCGTTGCGCAATTCCGACATGGTACCGACAGCCGAAGCGGAAGCAGGCACTGCTGATGCATTGACGTTGTCGCTCTCGGCCCGGCAAGCGGGCGCACGGCAAACGATTGCCTCACTAGCTGCAGCGTCAGCGACCAGCAACGGCATGTCGGGCACGGTTGGCTTGAAGGCCCTATTTGGGGCTGACCGCGTCAACGCGCTCGAGTATCTGTTGCACGCGGATCTGCCATTGGATCAACTGGCCGATCAGTTGCAATGGCTGGGGTATGACCACACCCAGATCCTGGCGGCAGGGCAAACAGAACCAGCACCGGTCTCTGCCGAAAGTCAACGCACGCAGACGGCAGAGGCCCTGCGAGCGCTGCTGTTGCAAGCGGCACTTGATTTTGGGTTGGCCTCTGCCGAAACCGCATTTATTGCCACCCGCAGAGAGGCTGGGAATAAGGTGGCTACAACCGTGGCCGTTGCAAACGCATTGCCGGCCGGGTGGTCTGCACCCGGGGTTACGAGCAGCGTTGGGGGCCCCGTTCACAGCCCCATGGGCAACGCTGTGCCCCGTCTGCGTCAAAGTCTTGCGCCGGCATTTGCCGCGCCCCCCACCGCGCTGCCACAGCCTACATTGGCAGATGCCATGGAAGACGCCGCTGCTTCCCATGAGTATCTTCTCTTCCAGGGGCTTCCATCGTTCGAACAGCACGTGGCACTGCTCTTTGAGAGCGCCACCACCGCGCCGGTGACGGTCATGACCGCGGCGGGAGAAGAGGAGAGCAGAGATTTGCCCCCCGCCATGACCATCAGCGCCATTCGTGCCAACGTTGCCGGGCAAGCCAATTTGCCAACCAAGCTGCGTGCCACGCTGGCAATCTATGTGGATGATCTGGTTCTGCCCCGGGCCACCGTGCCATTGGTGGAGCTCTTGCGGCGTGGCACCCGTCCGCTCAACCTGCAGCGGTCGCAAGCTGCTTCGCTACGGATCACCCTCCATGACCCAACGTCCGACCTGCAAGCCAGCAACGCAGTGCTTTCGGTGTGGATTCTGGCAACCGTGGGCACGTGAGATTAGATCCTGCTACAGGGGATACCTGGTGGAGAACAGCCCCACAAACCGGTACATATAGGGTGGACAATGGGTGCAGGAGGTGGCCTTATCCTTTTGTCCGACAAGAAGCTTATGTGCTAGAATTTACTTGTGATTGTTATTGAACGATTTTTTATTTCACCAATTGGTCCACCGCTGGTGCTGGTTGCCAGCGCCGTGTTGATTGCACTGCTCGGGCGTTGGATTCGAAGACCCGCGCTGCTGACGGGCATGACGTTAGTTTTTATTGGCTGTGCCGGCTGGCTACAGCTCTTTCTGCGCGCCCAGGTCACCGTCGTTCCTGTCTTTAGCCATCCCTGGCGGCCACTGCTGCAAATCGGCACCAATCTGTATTGGGTCGGCGATGGGTGGAATTGGTATATCGGCAGTCTGATCCTGTTGTTGGGCGGATTGGGCATTTTGCTCGACATGAACAGCGACTATGTGCAACAAGAGCGGCGCGTGCACGCTTCGCTCAGTGTGCAGCTTGGGGTGCTGGCCGCAGCGCTGCTCTTTGTGGGCAGTGGAAACCTGCTCACGGCCATCCTCACCTGGGTGCTCTTTGATATCTGTATCCTCTTGCGCAGCACCACTCGCCCCACCACCACAACCGCGCTCGTCCCGGTCGCCGCCTCCGATCCTTCGCTGGGCGCGCTGATCCGCCGGGTGACGGGTCCACACCCCGAGCAGAGTGGCGCGAGCGAAAGTCACAGTCGCGGGTTGACCCTGATCGGCGCAATGTTGCTGTTGGTGGCGCTATTGCCCGCGGGCCCCGCTGGACCCGGCCTGGAATTTGCCAACGGAACGCTGCCCGTCGAATCTGTGTTGTTGCTGGCATTGGCTGCGTTGATCCGAGCCGGTGTCTACCCTTTTCACATCTGGCTCCTTGGCGACAATCGCAGCAACATCAGCGTTGCCGAACGGTTGCTCGAACAGATGGTGCCCACGCTCTGCGGCTTGTGGCTCCTGGGGTGGACCTATGGGCTGGGGCGTGAGTATATTCTGTTGCGCCTCGATGTACTCGCGCTCTTTTTAGTCGCGCTGTTGGGCAGTGCCGCCGCGGCTTGGACGGCACGGACGCCAACTGATCACCACTCTTTTGTGCTCGTGACTTCCGCGGGGGTGGCCGCGCTCACCGGTGCACTGACCTACGATGAAGGTCCGAATGCCATGATCTGGCCAACAACCGCCTATGCTCTGGGCGGCGCGCTCTGGTTGGTGGGCGAAAAAGTCTGGCAGGGCTGGGGCTGGACCATCCCCGTTAGCGTAGGTGCATTAACATTGGCCGGCGTTCCGTTGACACCTGGATTCTTGGCCCAACCATCGTTGGCTCGGCTTTGGCTGCCCGGTTCATGGTTGATCTTCCTTTTCTTGCTATACATTGTGGCACAGGCACTGCAAGTGTCCGCCCTGTTGCGTAGCTGGGAAGATGTCGAGCGGGAAGAGCTGCCTGCATTGGATGCTGGTTCCATGGGCCGGCTGTTGACGGCAAGCGTTGCGCTGGGGCTTCCCCTGGCCGCGGCTGGTTTTTTGCCGCGCACCATCGCGGCCATGGCCAGCATGCCCAACGCCATTCCCCCCACACTTGGCGACCCACCAAGCATTGTCGCGAACGAGCCTGCCATCTGGATCACGCTGCTCGTGCCGCTCTTCATGGGCTTTGGCTTGGTTTGGCTGCGACCAAAACTCGGTTCCGGCATGCGCAGTTGGGGCGAACAACTACATCGTTTTATCCGCCTTGACTGGCTCTTCCGACTGGGCTGGTGGATCTTACATGAGCTTACCGCGGTCTGGGGCAATGTCCTGCGCGTGGTGGAAGGGGCTGGCTACATGGGCTGGGTATTGGTCGCTGCCCTATTGTTGTACATCGTGGTGGGTGGAAGATGACCATCGATCTCATTACACCGCTGCTGCCCCATTTGAGCTTTTTTGCCACGGGGCTTGGTCTGCTCAGTATTGGTGGGCTGGCACTGCTGATCATTCTCTTTTGGGAATGGCATTTCACCCTGGCTGGCCTCTTTGTGATCCAGCTGGGAGTCGCTGTGCTGGCAACGCAAATCCATGCGCTGCCGCCACAGTGGGGAACCGTGCAACTAATGGTGAGTGCGTTGGCCGCGGCCATGTTGCTGCTTTCCGCGCGCCAGGTGCGCCAGGCACACCCTCAACAGCGACCGGGCTCATTTGTCATTCGTTTCAGCGCCGTCACCCTGTTAGCCGTGAGCTGGCAATTTGTTGATTTCGATATCGCCCTTCCCTTGTTAACGGTGCCAGAGACGGATCTATTTCTCTGGCTGATTCTCTGTGCCTTTGTTATGCTCGGCCTGAGTGATTCGCCACTGTATACTGCCGTTGCCCTGCTGCTTTGGCTGATTCCGGTTCAGGTATTCATTCAACTGATTTTGCCGGAACAACGGCTTTTTGTCTTCATTGGCATTGCCGAGCTGCTCGTGGCGCTCTCCTGTAGCTATCTGCTGTTGGCGCAGCGCTTGCCAGAGCGGACAGCCCACAACGTGTTGACCGACATTACCTTCCCCGCGGAAACGGTGAACCAGCTGACCGGCCCCACGCTCCCGGCTCGACAGCGAGAGCGCAGGCGCATGCTGCTCAAACCGGCTGGGTCGCCAGCGGCTTCTGCTGCCCAACCCGACAGCACTTTTTCAACCTCCGATCCAGAGACCAATGGCCGCGGTGCAACTGGCGAAGATGCCATCACTGGACATCCCGTCACCGAACATCCCGTCACCGAACATCCCAACACCGAACGTTCCGTCACTACCCGGAGGCCCCATTGAGTGAATCGACCGCGGCTCTCTTTTGGACTGCACCTACGTTGTTGGTGGGGGTGCCCTTGGTGTTGGCCTTGCTCTTCTATTTGCTGCGCTTTTGGGAACGCGCGGTTGCCGTGGTGGCAACCGGTGTCGCGGCGGGACTTGCCAGGTGGCTCTGGCGCTTGGATCTCGCTGACCCCATCCAGCCAATTCCTTTCTGGGGCCAGGAGATAGATCTCGCCGCGCCGTTGGTGCGGCTGGGCTTCACCTTTGCCCTGCAGCCGAGTGCAATTGCAATTCTGATCACCATGTATCTGTTGACCGCGGTGGCTTTTGCCCTGAGTATTCTCGTTAGCCCCGGACGCAGCTTTGTTCCCTTTATTCTGGCCTTGCTTGCTGGCTACAGCGCCCTTATTCTCCTGACCGCTGCGCCGTTGGCCCCACCGCTCTTTATTCCACTCGGCTTTGTGTTGTTAACAGCGGGTGCTGTTTTCGTGCTGCAGGCAGGTCGGCTCACCGACCCTGCCGGTCCTTTGCGGATGCTGGTGCTGCCGGTGCTGGCCTTTCCACTCTTTTTTGCCGCGCAATGGTATCTCGATCTGATCCCGCTCAACCCTCAGGATACAGCTGCTCAGGGGACGGTTGCGTTATTACTGACGCTGGGCATGTTGCTGCTGCTGGCCCCGGCACCACTACACAGTGCGCAGCCGGCTACGTCTGAAACAGCGCCGCCCATTGCCATTGCACTGGTCATGCTGCTCTATCAGTTGGCGCTCTTGCATCTGCTCTTTCAACTGCTGGCGCTCTTTCCTTTTGTCGCGGCCGAAGGGATCTACGAGCAGTGGTTCTTGTGGGCCGGGTTGGCGACAACCGTTTGGGGAGGGATTGCCGCGGCCGGTGCACTGCAACCGGGGCGTTTGTGGGGCTATGCCGCGCTTCACGATTGGGGATTGATTCTAATCTTGCTGGCGACTCCCTCGTCCATCACCTGGCCACTGGTCTTCTTTCTCTTTGGCCTGCGGGCCGCCAGCATGCTCACCGCGGCCGCGGGGCTCTCGGTATTGGAAGATCACATTCGCCATTTTACAGTCCAACGTTTTCAGGGTGCCGGAAATCACCTGCCGTGGAACAGCGCTGCCTTTTTGCTGGGAGGGCTGGGGCTCACCGGCTTTCCGCTGAGCGCTGGCTTCACCGGCCACTGGGCAGCGTTGCAAGTGATGGCTGAAGCTGACTGGCGACCGGCTGCGCTGGTGCTGCTCTCTTCGATTGGCGCGATCTGGGGCTTTATCCGAGTCACGCGCATTCTCTTCGCTCCACTCCACAATCGACCGCTCGCGCGCGAACAACCGATAACCGTTGCCATGGCGCTGCTGATGCTGTTGTTAACCATTAGCTTGGCCGTCTCCCCGCAACTGCTCGACGCACCCATCCGCAACGTCTTGATCGCCTTGGGTAGTTGACCAGGCTGATCCAACCGATACCCTCTCTTTTACTATCAATCCGCCCAAATCATCCAAATTGATGGTTTATGACAGTCCAACGGTGGCATACTGCGCTATAGTAGAGAGCCACGAGCGAGCGCAACAGTGTTGGTCTACCAGCGCACTGTCACCATGGCCTGACGGAAAGGAGATCATGCTCTTGAGTATGCCCCACAAACAGCCACAGCAACCAGCGATCGATAACAATCGTCTGCGTGGTTTCTATCGCCGTTCCCTGGAAGAGCGACTGGCAATTTTGGCAACAATGATTCCGCTTACTGATTCGGATCGCACGGCGCTGGCCCAAACGCTCTCCATTGCCCAGGCCGACAAGATGATTGAAAATGTGGTTGGGCGCTATGGCTTGCCCTTTGGCCTTGGTCTCAACTTCCTGATCAACGACCGGGATTATCTCGTCCCAATGGTGGTGGAAGAACCTTCGGTGGTCGCAGCGGTGAGTTTTGCGGCCAAAGTGGCACGGACGGGCGGCGGTTTTCGTACCGGCAGCACGGCACCGGTGATGATCGCGCAGATCCAGCTGCTTGATGTCTCCGATCCACAGGAAGCCGAAGCCGCCATTTTGGCTGCCAAAGCCGAGCTGCTCAGGCTGGCCGATACCAGCCCCTCGATCACCGCACGCGGGGGCGGGCCGGTAGATCTGCGCGTGCGCCACCTGCCCGAAACTCCCACCGGCCCCATGTTGATCGTGCACTTACACTTTGACGCGCGCGATGCCATGGGTGCCAATGCCATCAACACCGCCGCGGAAGCAATTGCCCCGCAGCTGGCACAGTTGAGTGGGGGCCGGGCGCTCTTGCGTATCCTCAGCAATCTGAGCGATGAACGCCGCGCTTGGGCCGAAGTTGCCATTCCTGCTGTTGCGTTTGACACTGAACAGCTGCTGGGGCGCGAAGTAATCGTCAACATTGCCCACGCCAACGCTTTTGCTGTTGCCGATCCCTATCGGGCTGCCACACATAACAAAGGAATTTTCAATGGGATCGACGCGGTTGCGGTGGCCACGGGCAATGATTGGCGTGCCATTGAAGCGGGCGGCCACGCGTATGCCGCGCGTGATGGTCGCTATCGGGCGCTGACTGAGTGGAGCGTCGCGGTCAAGGTCAATGATGGCAGCTTTGTCGAGCTGCGCGCCGACGAGATTCCCACTGCTGAAGAGGATCGCGCAATGGACGAACTGTTTTTGCGGGGCCGGTTGGAGTTGCCCCTGGCCGTGGGCATTGTGGGCGGTGCCACGCGCGTGCACCCAACGGCGCAGCTGGCGTTGAAAATTTTGGGGGTAGCGAGCGCGACCGAATTGAGCGAGGTAATGGCCACGGTGGGGTTGGCACAAAATCTGGCAGCACTCCGTGCACTGGCTACCGATGGTATTCAACGCGGCCACATGGCGCTGCATGCGCGTCAGATGGCCGTGGCCGCGGGGGCCGAGGATGCCGCCGTTGATGCCATTGCCGCTCAGCTCGTGGCCGAAGGTGAGATACGGGTCGAACGGGCCAGCGAGCTGTTGGCCCAGCGGCGAACCAGCAAAGAGCAGGATGAGCGCTGACGGGGCAACGGGAAAGAGCCGCTCCGCAATTTTGGCTCTGCTCCACGTAACTGCGCCCTGCTTACTGAGTCGAGCCGGTGTGATGGTTACGGAGAATTTGCGGATAGAGGGTACGTGGATCAGAAGCGACAGGAACAGGAACAGAGGTTATGTTAAATCAACCAATTCGTCCGGTGGGCATTGTGGGTTACGGCGCCTACGTCCCGCGCTATCGATTGCCGGGCCGCGAGATTAGCCGGATTTGGACTGCGGGGAACAGCCGCAGCCCCGTGCGCGAGAAATCTGTGCCGGGGTTGGATGAAGATACGGCAACCATGAGCGTGGAAGCTGCCCGCAATGCGTTGGACCGCGCGCAAATCGATCCCGCGGCAATTCGGGCCGTGTGGGTGGGCAGCGAGAGCCACCCCTACGCAGTAAAGCCCACGGGCACGATTGTTGCCGAGGCCATTGGTGCCACCCCGGCCACGCTGGCCGCCGATTGGCAATTTGCCTGCAAAGCGGGAACCGAGGCAATGCAGGCTGGCATTGGTTTTGTCGGCAGTGGTATGGCAGATTACGTGTTGAGCATTGGCATGGACACCGCGCAGGGGCGGCCCGGTGATGCACTTGAATATACCGCGGGGGCCGGCGGAGCAGCCTATCTGCTCGGCCCAGCCGAAGACGCGCTGGTGCAGATTCAGCGCACGCTGAGCTATGTCTCGGACACCACCGACTTTTGGCGACGGCCCAGCACTCACTATCCCAGCCACGCCGAACGCTTCAGCGGCGACCCCGGCTATTTTGGCCACGTTTTGCCCGCGGCACAACAGATGATGGACGAGATGGGGACGACGGCCGAGAGCTATGATTACGTGGTCTTTCACCAGCCCAATCCCAAATTTCCCACCCGAGCCATGGCCGATCTGGGCTTTACCCCGGCTCAGTGGAAAACGGGCCTGCTTGTCCCCGAAATCGGAAACACCTATGCCGGTGCCGCGATCATTGGCTTGGCCGCGGTGTTGGATGAGGCGAAACCGGGGCAACGGATTTTGATGGTCAGCTACGGCAGTGGGGCTGGTTCGGATGCGTTTGATCTGCTGGTGACAGAGCAGTTGACCGCGGCACAACGCCGGGCACCGACCACGCGGGAGTACATTGAACGGCGGGTCGAGATCGATTATGCCCAATACGTGCGGTTGCGGCGGAAGCTGGCGAGCCACTAACCCGAATTCGTCGTGACGGGCGCTCCCTGTTGATTCGATTCTTTGCCAGCTTCTGTGAAATCGGAATCAGACGTAAGTTTCATGAGCTACACCACGGTACCACAGAGTGCGTTGCACAGGTGCAAGCAAGTGACTTTGCCCCTGATCATTTCACCCGTGCCGGGGAGGGTACCAACAGATGTCCACGAAACCTCGTTATTGCACCGTGGGATAAAGAGCATTATCCCCCATTCGCACAAAATTTTTCCCACATTATCCCACAATTATCCCACATTTATCCCACAAAATTGCGTGGGAATGTGTGGGATAATGCAGCAGATGCTGTGGTTTTGGGTGCATGTGCCTGGTGGATCAGCTGTAAGCCATGATCTCCAACGTCCGCACGAGCGCAGTCTTCCACGCGCCTTCGTCATCAATTGGCAGATAAATTGCCCGGCGCGCCACGCGAGCCGATTCCTCGGGATCGATGTTGTCGTCATCAATCTGGCCCAGGCCCTGGCGCAGACGACGCTGCATCGCGGGGCGGTTCATATTTTCCAACGTTTCGCTGCGCAACACGAGTTGATCTAGCTCGCGCCCGATCCGCTCGACCCCAGCCTTGAGTGCCAAAATCTTAATGCGGATCTGAAAGAGCAGATTCTCCACCTCAACCGGCACGCTGGCCGTCTCCTCGACTTTGCCAAACCGATCGATCAACTCCTGACGCATCTCGTCAATCGATTCAACGTGGGTAATGCCAGCAACGCGGCGGTAGATCTGCAACCGCAGCCCCTCGTCATCAATGTAATAGTGGGGAATTTGGGCATCGATCGGCAGATCTAGCTGGACGGGCGGGGCCAGGGGATCTTCAATGTCAAAAGGTGTCTCCAGATCCGAATAGTGAATCTTCGTCTCTGCCGCGGCCGGCGAATCGGCCGGTGGTATTGCAGCGTTAGCGGCTGAGCCTGGATCCGTCGTAACCACATCTGTGTCTGCAGTCGTTTCCGCGGTTGATTCGTCCGTCTCATCCTGTTCTTGCACTGCCTGTTCAAAGCGTTCTTTTTTGCGCTTGGCATCGTTGATGGCCTGGGCAAGCAGACGGGTGTAGAGATCAAAACCGACGCTGTCGATGTTACCATGCTGTTTGGCGCCGAGTAGATCACCCGCGCCGCGGATCTCCAGATCGCGCATGGCAATGCGGAAGCCCGCGCCCAACTCTTCGCTGCTCTCCATGATCGCGGCCAGGCGGCGGCGGGCGTCGAAGCTGAGCGTCGTGTGTTTCTCATAGAGCAGATAGCAGTGTCCCCGCCGTTCGCTGCGTCCCACCCGGCCGCGCAACTGATAGAGTTGCGCGAGGCCAAAATGATTGGCACGATTGATGATGATGGTATTGGCGTTGGGAATGTCCAAACCATTTTCAATGATGGTGGTCGCCACCAAAACGTCATACTCACCATCGGCAAAAGCAATCATGATCTCTTCGAGCTGACGTTCCGGCATTTGGCCGTGCGCGGTGGCCACCCGGGCCGTGGGCACCAGATGTTGAATGCGGTCGGCCAGGTAGCCCAACCCTCGCACTTTATCGTTGACCAAGAATACCTGACCGTTGCGCTCTAGTTCGCGCTGTACCGCGTGGCGCACGAGCACTTCGTCAAACTCGGAGAGCACCGTGTGAATCGGCAGGCGCTCTTTGGGCGGCGTGTTGATGGTGCTCATGTCGCGAATGCCACTGAGGCTCATGTGCAATGTGCGCGGGATGGGTGTGGCGCTGAGCGTGAGCACATCAACTTGCGTACGCAGCTGCTTCATCTTCTCTTTGTGGGCGACACCAAAACGCTGCTCTTCATCAATGATCAACATGCCCAGATTGTTGAAGGCGATGTCGTTGCTCAGGAGCCGGTGCGTGCCAATGACCATGTCGATGCTGCCATCTTGCAGGCCATCGATGATCTTGTTCTGCTGGGCGGGGGTGCGGAAACGGCTGAGCATTTCGACCCGCATGGGAAATTGGGCGAGACGTCGATTGATGGTGCGGTAATGTTGCTGTGCCAAGACCGTCGTGGGGACAAGCATCGCCACTTGTCGGCCATCCAGAATCGCCTTGAAGGCCGCACGGATCGCTACTTCTGTTTTGCCATAGCCCACATCACCACAGATGAGCCGATCCATGGGCCGCTCCGACTCCATGTCCTGCTTGATCGCTTCGACGGCTTGCAACTGATCTTCAGTCTCGTCATAGGGAAAGCTCGCCTCCATCTCTTCCTGCCACGGCCCATCTGGGCTATAGACGTGGCCAGTGATCAGCTCCCGTTCGGCATAGAGCTGCAGCAGGTCGTCGGCAATATCGGCCACGGCCCGCTTGGCGCGCTCTTTGACGCTCTGCCAATCCGCCGTGCCCAGGCGACTGACCATTGGTGTCTTTTCACCGGCCCCCACGTAGCGGCTGAGCCGGTCGGCCTGATGCACCGGTACATAGAGTTTATCGTTGCGGGCATAGCTCACCTGCAGATATTCGCGCTCAATGTTGTCGAGCTTTAGGGTGACCAATCCGTCGTAGGTGCCGATGCCGTGCTCCAGGTGGACCACGTGGTCACCCGCCTTTACGTCGGCAAAGAAGACCTCTGGCGCGACTCGGCTTTGCTTGTGCGAACGGTGGCGCGCCTGGGGCTTGCTCCAGCCATAAAGTTCAGTGTCGGTGAAGAGGTAGAGATTGCGGCTGCTTCCCTGCTCTGTCAGCCCTTTCATGACGAAGCCTTCACCCATCACCCCTTGCAGAAGAGTGACGCCGCGCGCCGGCGGCGTGGTGAGATCGACCATGACGTGGGCCGTGATATCCTGTTCGCGTAGTGAGTCTTGTAGGCGCGCTGCTTGTCGGGTGGCCAGCACGATAAATTGGCCTTCATTGCGCTGTTTGACAATTTCGGCGACAAACTGCTTGCTCTTGCCACCATAGCGCGGGCCGGGGGCAAATGCACGGGCCAATGGCGTGTTGGCATCGGCATTTTTGCCATCAAGGTCGCCATAGCCCAGTAGAATGGGGTTGCGCATCTCTAACTGAGCGCGCAACGCTTCGCCCGTAAAATAGGGGGGCAGAAAGCCATGGGGCAACTCGCCGCTCCGTTGCAACTCTTCGCGTAGACCGGCTGCCTGTGCTTCCAATTCGTGGATGGTGGCAAAGAGATCGAGTGCATCATCAATTACCAGCGTGGCTTCGGTATTCACATAGTCCAACAGCGAGGCTGGCTGATCGTAGAAGTAGGGGACGTACCATTCGACGCCATGAAAGCTCTGCTCTTGGCTGAGATGATCAACTTCCAAGCGCAACTCTTCGCGAATGGCCAACAGCAGATTGGGGTCCAGCAGCGGCGATTTGTTCGCATTGGCCCCAACATTTTCCGTGGCTGTCAGGCTCCCTGCTTTGACGCCCAGTCGCTCCAGCGCGGCGGGGCCATATTTTGCCAGCGCCTCACTGCCGGGGCCAATTTCCACCTGGTCGATATGTTCTTGTGAGCGTTGGGTGGTGGGATCAAAGAGGCGCAGACTGTCGACTTCATCGCCAAAGAGATCAATGCGAACCGGTTGATCCAGATTGGGCGGCCAAATATCGACGATGCCGCCGCGGCGGGCAAAGGTGCCTGGCTCTTCAACGGTGTCCGTCGGGTTATAGCCCGTCTGTGCCCAGTTGGTTGCCATCTGATCCAGCCGCACAATGCCACCCACGCGCAGTGGGCGGAGCGACAGCCGCAGCTCGCGCGCGGGCAGTGTCTTTTGCATGAGCGCGCGGGCGCTTGCCACCACCACTGGCTGGGGCCCCGTGCGACTTTGCAGTGCGGAGAGTGCCGTCAGCCGTTGCTGACGAGTGTGCCCGCTCCACGCAATGCGCTCGAAGGGCAGTGCGTCTGGTTCGGCAAAGAGGTAGACCGGCGGGCCACCAGCTTCTGCCGGGGGCAGCCACAGCTCGAGCTGGGTGGCGAGTTGCTGGGCCATTTCGCTGCGCGCGGTCAACAGGATCAGTGGGCCGCCACGGTGGGATTTGAGCCCGGCCGCGACAAAGGCGCGTGCGCCTTGGAGCAGCGCCTGGGGTGGCTGTTTCACCGGATCGTCAAGTAAGCTGCGATAGGCTGGCAGTTGTTGGAGCAGAGGCAAGAGCCCAGAAAGATTCATAATTAATTTGCGTGAGCTTTTCAAGCAGCCACCGGCGGCCACCGGCGGCAGGGAGCACGGGCTGGTGCTCCATTGGTATCGGTTGACGGGGCATTCTTGGTGACGACTGAGTGATGGCTACTGAGTGATAGCTACTGGGGGACGACTACTGTAGATGCCGATTACCTGTCAACAGCAATTAATCGTAGACAGCGATCAACCGTTGTACTGGTTCATTGCGGATTCCAAGCCATCAAAGAGCCAACTGGTGAGTGCATCGCAAACCCTTTCACGCAGCGGGCCAAAGATTTCGGCTTCTTCCGTGGCGGTGAAATTTTGCAACACATAGGCCGCGGCATCCATGCGACCGGGAGGGCGACCCATACCCACTTTGGCGCGTGCAAACTCCTTGGTGCCCAGCCGGTCAATGATCGACTTGATCCCATTTTGGCCGCCGGAACTGCCGCCCATGCGCAGGCGCAACTTGCCGTGCGCGAGATCAATGTCATCATGCACCACGATCAGGGCTTCGGGGTCGACTTTGTAATAGTTCATCAATTGGGCCACGGCCTGTCCGCTGGCATTCATATAGGTGAGCGGTTTGACCAACAGCACCCGTTGGCGTTGACCACGGTGGCTGACCCAACCGTCGCCAATCATTGCCTTCATCTGCATTCTACTCAGGTCAATTTGGTGGCGTTCGGCAAAAAGTTCGACAGACTGAAAGCCAATGTTGTGTCGGTTGGCGCGATAATTGGGACCGGGATTGCCCAGCCCCACAATTACATGCAAATCTGCCACGTGATTCGTTCCCTGCCTGACTAACGTATCTCTTCTGAAATTTCCTGCGTCCAGATAGCTGGCTGTGGTGCTTCAAGCACGACAACCGAATCGCATAGAGCAAGCAAATCGACCTTGCACCTTGCGGAGTGCACAGTCTCTCATGCGCACGTCCAGCGTCCGAGAACGCTGATTCCACCATTGTACAACGCTCAAATGATTTCTCGATCAGAATAAGCTCTGAATGATCGGACTCCTGCAACTCGTGGCGAGCGGCCCCTGCTCTTCTCGGTGCGTAAGCCATGGTGCTACAGTGCGGTTGGCTTGAAAACGGTAGGTTTCCCTTGCCGGAACTACTGTTTTCAAGCAGAGCCCACTTTAGTGCGTTTGCTGCGCAACAATTTACGCTATCGATATTGGGTCCACACCCAACGAAAGAGCCATTTGCCCGCAAAGAGGATGAGCACGGCCAACACCAGTAGCATGCTAAAGCGCATACCCGTGAAGAAATATTCGCGCAGCCGATCGGGAGCAACGGCCTCACCCACCTGGCGCGTAAAGCTGTTGCCACTCGCGGCAACGGTCGAGGGCGAGTCCGCCTCTTCAAAGGCCACATCGCCTTGGACCACGTCGGTACTGCTCTCTGTGTTGCCGCCCCCTGTGTTGCCCCCATCTGTGTTGCTCCCGTCCGCTTCGGCCACAATAAGTGGCGTTGGCGAGGGGGGGGATGTAATTTCATCCTGCAACTGAGGTTGGGTGATCTGCCCCAGGATGGGCGTGGGCTGTGGGGCAGGTGTAAAGGTCGCGGATGGAATTGGTGTTGGCGTTGGCTCGCTGGAAGTTGGCGTCACCGTGGGGGTTGCTGTTGCTACCTCACCCACGTTCACATTGAGATTGGAGACGACAAACTCACCATAGTTGCCATCGGTTTTGACCACACGCAAGCGCAGGCTGTACGTTCCCGGTGGCAGGTCGCTGGTGCGCCAGATCCCGAGCTGTCCATTGACAACCTGGTTGGTTCCGCCATCAAAATAGACGAATGCATCGTCGCCACTCGGTTCCAGCTTGTAATAAAGTTCATAGCGCAAGAATGGATCGATCACCGCTGTGCCGGAGATGATAACATCGCCAGCCACTGTGTCGCCGCTAGCGGGCGTGCTAATGCCCCCTTGGCCTTGGGCGAAGCGCAGGGTGGGGGCACCAAACAAGAGCAGAAGCAAAGCAACATTGAGCAGCAAAAATCGGCTCAGCCAGACTTTGCATTTGCGTGGCGTTGCCGTAGATCTCACAACTTGCCACCAGGGGGAAGGGTAATGTTCACGCATTTGTAATCTTTCCAACCATGCTCGCCTGGGTGCTGCTGCCGAGCAATCTCCCACGAGCGATAACAGCATCAGTCTATTCAACGGCTGTCCAACTTGTCGGTCTGCAAATGGCGAATAATTGCCAAGAGAGTCTCATCGTCCAGATCGGGGCGGCCACCACTGGGTGGCATCACCATTCCGCTCTGGTTATTGGGATCATCCACCGCGCTGCCCGCGCGCATGTATGCCAGAATTTCGCTTTCGCTGCCGGTCTGCAACAGGGTTGACGCCGTGAGGTCCGTGCCCAAACCGGCGACACCGGTTGCCGCATCCCCATGACAGGCCGCGCACGCCTCGGCGTAGGCATTGGCACCAACCATTGCTGCTGCCGCCTCTGCAGTAACGGCCAAATCCACCGGCGTACCATCGATCGTTGTCTGAGACCCTGCTTCGTCAAGCTGTGTAAAGTTGTCTGCCGCACCGTCCGACCTGCTACTGTCTGTTGTCTGGGCATCATGGGTAGTGGCAGCGTGTGCAGCATCGCTGTGTGGCTCTGCACGGTTGCGTTGGCTCAAGCCGTAGAAGCTGAGGAGCACGATGAGAATAATTGCCACCACTGGTACCCAAGGCCGCTTGATTGCTGCTGTTTCTTCCCACGCTGGATCAGCCGGCACGCCAGCCTGCCATGCAACGACCGCCATCAGGGTAATGAGCAGAAAAGCGAGCAGCGCCAGAAAGGGGATCGTAACAAAGCCAAACCAGTTGATCCAGATGCCAGAGCAGGGAACACCGACCTCACAACTACTCGCGTTGATGAAAAGATCGGTTTTTTGTAGCAGATAGTGATAACTGGCTACACCGATGCCAATGAGCGAAAAGGGCAGGATGTAGAGCGGCAGATGACGATCGCGGCGCACCAATCCGATGGCAATCACTACGGCCAGCGGGTACATGAGGATGCGCTGATACCAACAGAACTTGCAGGGGATGTAGCCCACGACCTCGCTAAAGTAGAGACTCCCCGCCATGGCAACCCATGCTGCCACCAGCGCGATATAGAGGCTACCCTCTTCTAGCCATTCCGTGATCCGGTCCGCCATTGCCTACTGCTCCGCCGCAGCCAAAAGACGATCAATTTCAGTGCGTACGGTTGTAGAGTCGCTGTTAACGTTCACGCCATTGATGAAGACAGAAGGAGTGCCCGATACCCCGCGACTGGCCCCTTCTTGGGTTGTTTGCAGGATCTCATCCTGGTGGGCCAGCGCGCTCATGCACTGGCTGAAGGCACGGCTGTCCAGGCCGAGATCATCCGCATATTGCAACAGCTCTTCGATCATATAGGCCGATTGACCGCGGTTCTGTTCAGCAAAGAGCCGATCGTGATAGGGCCAGAAATACTCTTGATCGGCTGCGCAGTGGGCCGCTTGTGCTGCCATGCGTGAGCCGGGGGCGAACCCTTCGAGCGGGAAGGTCTTGTACTCCAACCGAACCTGACCTGACTTTATATATTCATCTTTCAACATTTCCCCCGTTGATGCGCTCCAATCACGACAGTGGGGGCAGAGAAAATCTTCATAGGCCTCGACAACGACCGGCGCATCGGGATCGCCCAGGCTCATCCCGTTGATCCATTCGGTCGGCACATCGGGTTGCTCGATTGGGCCACGGGCGGCACCACTGTTGAGCATCACTGCAAAGATAATCAGACCAATCATCACTACGCCACCACCAATTAGCCAATATAGGGTGGAACTGCCGCGCTTTTCAGGTCCTTGGTTTGATTTGCGTAACGTCCGTTTTGAATAAGCCATGGGGTACCTTTATTCTAACCTTTTGCTCTACTGAATATCTGTCCTATATCTATTCTGCATTTTCCGTGCTGAATGTTGATGTCAGCAACAGTTGTCGCGTCACTGCCTGCCCGACAAGTGCCATTCCAAAAGCTTCCGCACGCAATCAATCAGCTCAATCGATCAACTGACTCAACCGGTAAAACCCGCTTTGGGATGAGATTCGGATGAAGTTCATCTCCCGTGCTTTAGCGGAGGCAGATTCCGATTGCCACCGGCCTCATCTGGCTGCAACACATCTTTACCAGTATACGCATTTTGCAGCCAGCAGGCAAGAACTCGCGCTCTGTAGCGAATTTCGACTGTTACCAATAACTAGCGTCGTAGACCCGTTGCAGCAGCACCGCGTGTTCGTCGGGGGTTGTCCAACGGGGTTGACCATAATCATAGAGCAGCGTGGTAAATACCTGCGTGCTAATGTGTCGGTTGTCGTAAATCGTATGTTTGACGATGATGCCTTCGCGGGTGGCCCGGCTCCACATCTGATCGAAGAAGAGATTGCCCAGCCCATAGAGGATCAGCTTGCCGTCGGTGAATTCCATTGCCTGGGGCACGTGGCTCTGGACCCCCGTCACAACATCCGCGCCTGCTCGGACAAGCGCATTGAAATTCTGCCGCTGATCCATCAACGGCGTCACCTGATAGGTCTCCTGATATTGCAGCTCGGCAAAGACAACCTCTGCCCGGCCCAGGCGCTTGATATTGCGGATGGTGGCCGACATGATATCGAGATCAAATTCAGCGCTGCCCGGTCGGTCGTCGGTGGCCCAGGCAAAGGTGGGCCCATAGCTATTTGCACCCAAAAACGCGAGGCGGTTGCCATTGTGCTCCAGATAGAGGGGCGCAAATGCTTCCGCTTTATTGCGCCCACCACCATAGACGGGCAGCCCCGCAGCAGCATAGATATCCAGTGATTTCACGGCATCCTCGCGGCCAAAATCATTTTGGTGATTGCCCGTGAGGCCAATAATATCGACACCCGAAGCGGTCAGTGCTCCCATGTAACCGGGTTTGCTGCAAAAGGTCAGATTATCCATGCGTGTGTCGGTCTGGCAACCGGGGACAAAAGGTACCTCGTTGCTGATCGCCGTGATGTCGGCCGATCGCAAGAGCGGGCCGACG
This sequence comes from Caldilineaceae bacterium, assembly GCA_965228585.1. GTDB lineage: Bacteria > Chloroflexota > Anaerolineae > Caldilineales > Caldilineaceae > JAHBVH01. Next base: position 198,287 of record CBDDHX010000007.1, on the reverse strand, counting down.
AATTCTGCAGGCCATTCATAACCCCGTTTGTCCATCTCCGCGGCAGTCAGGCGCACCATGGCCGTAACTCCCGTCATGGCAACGACCGAGAGCCGGTCGTCCAGACGATTGCCGCTGGGCAGCTGGGCCAGGAAGCGTCTGCCTGCGGTCTCCTCTTGCGGATTCGTGCCGTTGCGATGCACACGAATCTTGGCCGAAAGCGGGTAGGTCGCCGCGTCAAAGTTTTGGGCGTTTTCAACGGGTGTCTGTCCATCGATCGCCAACACAGCCAGGCGCGGTGAGAGCAGATCGAAGGGAATGAGCACCAGCGTCGACCTATCCGCCCAGGCCGCTTCGACGAGATCCGCGGTGGTCGCATGGCCCACGACCATGCTGCCGGGTTGATCGAGAATTGTCTGTAGGGCCGGGATCGTCGTCGACAACGCCGCGATTTGGGTAAAGGGCGGTGCAATCGATTCGACTGCCGCTGGCGTGGTCACCGTTGTGATCGCGGCCGTGCTGGTGGGGGTGCCACCGTTGCCCGCCTGCCACAACGCTGTCAGGGCGACGCTGGTGATGGCTGGATCGATGGTGTCGAACCGGGTTGCCGCCGCAAACGTATAGGTATAAAAGTCGCTGGCCGCCGTTGTTGCTGGCGCGCCATCGACCGCTGCCAGCGCAAAGTGGAGTGTGGCATCACTATATGTGTTGCTTGCAACAGAAGTATTTGCAACAGAAGTATTTGCTGTTGTCACGAAAGTAATCTGGCTCAGCGCCACCTCAGTCAGCGAGAGCGTGCTGGTGATCATGCGCATGGGCACACCGGGACCCATGCCAACGGTGATGGCAACTGGCGTGGCTGTCGGTGTGGGCAGGGGCGTTCCTGGCGGTGGCGTCGGGGGGATATCCTGCTCGCCGTGTGCTGCGTTCCCAACCGGTTGCTCACTGCTTCTGGAGACGAGAAGTGTTGGCTCTTCGCTGCTGCTTGAGTTGCCAGCGGGAGCAAAACCGAACAGCCAGACGACAAGGAGAACGCCAATGCCGATCATGCCGAGGCTAAGGAACAGGGTACGCTTGCGCGCTAGCTCTTGTAGGTGCATGGATATATCCAAAATCAGGTGTGCTGCGATCACCGGGTTATCAACACTGGGCTATCAAACAGAGCGTCAACTGTAGGCAGTGACTCGTGCCCATCCGCAGAATGAACCCGGTGAATCACGCTTGTGGAACGTACGGTCACAGTAGGAATTTCTCGTCAAGCAGTGGAGAGTATAACGCAGACATTGCTCCCGTGCAATCTGCGTCGGCAACTGTCTGCATTGGGCCAGTGAGATTGCCGCCACTCCTTGACCGGGTGCAACTCGGCGCTTCGTTGCCCGTGGCTGTGTACACCCTTCTCATTCCATTCTCATCTATCAATGACTGCGGTATAATAGAGTTGGGGTAATAGAGTAGAGCGGTAAGCAGAGTACAAGGTGAAGGACGAAGTGGTATGGCTGGCATAGCCGAGGCAGTAAACCTGGGCCAAACGATTCAACAGGCGATGCAACTCGACGCAGCTATCTTTGCGGAGGTGCAACGTTCGCCACATGGTATCGTAATTGCGCTCTTTGTGGTGCTGGTGGCGGGGCTTTCAGAAGCCGTGGGCCAGAGCGTGATCCTTTTTGTCAACCGAGTTTCGCCCCGGCGTTTCATTTTTGCTCTGGCCACCACCGCGGCGAATCATGTGGTCGGCTATCTGCTCTGGACAGTTACCATCTGGTTGGTTGCGTATTATGTCTTTGGGCGCATGCCGCCGTTGGTTGCAGTGGCCAGTGCGGTCGGTTTGGCCTATGCGCCGCAGCTTCTGGCCTTTTTTGAATTGACACCATTTTTTGGCAACTCTTTTTCGATCCTGCTTTCGCTGTGGAGTACGATGGCCATCGTCGTTGCCGTGCGGGTGGGTATGGGGCTAGAGACGTGGCAGGCCGTGGCCGTCAGTGGGCTGGGGTGGCTGATCATCCAACTCTGGCGGCGCACCATTGGGCGGCCACTCTATGGATTGGGGCGCTGGTTGCAGCGGCGCGCGGCCGGTGTTGCGCTGGAATATACGCCACAGGATCTGGCAGCGTTGCGCCGCTACCCGGCTTGGCTGGAGAGCTTCGACACGTGGCGCACCTACATGAAGCAGGACGAACTGCATGTCAACATGGGTAAGCTGCACCTAGAGAGGCTGCGCATGAATAAGCTGGCAAAGCGGAGTGAAACAGATGTTTGAGCCCTTGAATGATCTCTTTGCATTTCTGATTTTGCTCATCATTGGGCTCTTTGTGTGGGGTGCCTTTTCACCCTTTGAGGCACTGGGGTGGTGGGCTGGCTGGTTTGGCGAGCGCATCTATGTGGAAAAGCTGCCACCGAGCCCACATGTGCGCGTGGCGCGCGCCAATGCAGCTAGCTATGTGCTCTTTCTATCTGGCATCGGACGCGTATCGGGCGAGACATTCAGTCTGCGTGAACAGGGATTTTTGGAGCGATTGGCCACGGCGCTGCCCGATACGGTGATAATCGATGACATTTTTCCCTACTCAGTTAACAATCTGCCGCTAACGGGGCAGCCCTTCTTTGCCCGCCTCTGGCGCTGGGCGTTGCGTCGCAAGTTAGATGGTACCCTGCTGGCTGGCTACCTCATCAACATCCGCAACATCTGGCAGGTCTGCATCTCTGCAGACAACCGCTATGGCCCCATCTACAATCAGGCTGTGGCAGAAGTGTTGTTGCATAGCCTCTTGCGCTACAACTACGATCTGCAAAATCAGCGTCCTGTCTATCTCATTGGTTACAGCGGCGCGGGGCAGATGGCTGTTGGCGCGGTGAGCTACCTCCGCGAACATATTCAAGCACCCATTTATGTCATTTCCCTCGGTGGTATCTTTAGCAGCGAGCCAGGCTTGTTGGCCGCGGATCATGTCTATCACATCTATGGCTCTGCGGATTGGGCCTGTAAATTGGGCTGGTTGGCTCCAGGGCGTTGGCCCATCTTCCCTTCATCGGATTGGAACCGGGCGCGGCGACAACGGTTGATCTCGCCCTTGATGATCGGACCCATGGGCCATTCGGGCAGCGGTGGCTATCTCGATATCAAGAGCCACCTGCCATCAGGTGTTTCCCACATGGACCATACCGTCGCGACGATCCGCTCGATCGTGGAACAGCACGCCGTTGTTCGCGTCGTGGAAGAGGGGGCCGCACTGCCCGAACCAGCCAACGGTTCACTGTCACCTCTGAGCAATGCTACCCTGTAAGCCGCTCACACATGCTGGTATTGAGCGCAACATGCCTTGATACAGGGCTGCAACAGCAGTATCGTGGGCATGATGTGTGTTCCTTCTGCATGATGATTGCAAGTCACTGAATATTTGCAGACCACCGGTCGAGTGCAAGCGTGCTCTGTGTGGGAACTTACGGTGAGGACTCTAGGGGCAGGATACACTGCTGATGCCTACTCGGCGTTTCCTATCAGTTCTTCTCTCACATCACAATCTTTAAGGATCATACAATGAAAATTACAGGACGTATTCTCTTTGGATTACCGTTGGCTCTCTTTGGTATTCTCCATTTTGTCATGGCTGGTATGATGGCTGGCATGGTGCCTAGTTTCTTGCCCGGTGGTGCGCTTTGGGTTTACATCACTGGCCTGGCGCTTATCCTCGCGGCGCTTGCCGTGATTGCCAATCGCATGGTTGGGTTGGCGGGCGTGTTGCTGGGGATCATGCTGCTGGGCTTTGTCTGTACGGTGCATCTGCCAGCGCTTTTGGGCGGTGACCAAGCTGCAATGTCAAATCTGCTCAAAGACACATCAATGGCGGGCGCGGCATTCTATTTTGCGGGCACATGGAACAAAGGGTTGTTCGAAATGTGATCTTGGTTCGTGCAGCCAGAGCCTTGCACAGTTGTTGGGGCGGTCTCTCGCAAAGCTATCAACAACTGCGCAACGCCTGATGCTCTCTACAGTTGTCGTTTGTATCTATACACTTCCCCATCTTCCTTCCCTCTTCCCTTCCCGCTATTGCTCCTTTCCGCTCACTCCGTTTTCCACTATAATTAGCTAGTGGACTGTCATACCTAACGTGGGCTCTGTTTGAAAACAGTAGTTCCGGCAAGCGGGCAAACTACCGTTTTTCAAGCCAACCGCACTGTAGCTCCACTCTCATGGCTCCATCTCTACCCAAACCATATGGCATTCCTTACTCACCCGCCTAGCGTCCTTTGACGAATACTTCCAGGAGGTACCCATGACTAACGTTGTTACGCAGCCAAAGAGAACTGTCGCCCAACCCAACAGCAGTACCGCTACTGCTCAATCGAATGGCAGCAGCGACCGTCCGCAGCCCCACGCCGAGCCAGCCGCCACCCGTGGCGGGCAAACCCAAATTATTGATTGTGACGTGCACCACAGCTTTCCCGAAATTGAAGCGCTCTATCCCTATTTGCCGCGTCACTACGTCGAATACATAAAGGATTTCGGTACAATGATGCCTGGGGTCGGCTACACCAATATGCCGGGAGCCGGGGCACGCCACGATCTGTGGGATGGGATGGATCTCAACCCATCAACCGAGCCACAAGTCGCGGTGGATCGTCACATCAAGACCTATGACCTCTCCCTCGCCGTGTTGACGGGTGGCCCCTATGCCGCTGCCGTCCACCCGGATGTTGATTATGCCGCGGCCTATTGCCGAGCGTTTAACGATTACACGCTGGATCACTGGGTGGCCGCGGATGATCGCATCCGTGCTTCCATTCACATTGCGCCCACCGATCCCGCCCAGGCCGTGGCCGAGATTGAGCGCCTGGCCCCCAATCGCTCCTTTGTACAGGTGTTGATGCCAGCTGGCGCGCGCATGCCCTTTGGCAACCGCTTCTACCATCCCATTTACGAAGCTTGCGAACGCCACGGGCTACCACTCTGTGTACACTTTGGCGGTGAGGGCGCGGGGGTCGCTGCCCCACCGACGCCCGCCGGTTTCCCCACCTATTATCTGGAAATGCGCATGGCGCGCCCACAGATCGCCATGGCCCACGTCACCAGCCTCATCTGCGAAGGGGTCTTTGAGAAATATCCCAACTTCAAATTCCTCTTTGTTGAGCACGATGTCTTTTGGGTGCCGGGGTTGATGTGGCATATGGATTCTGACTGGAAAGGCCTCCGCGATTACACGCCGTGGGTCAAAAAGTTGCCCAGCGAATACCTGCGCACCAACATTCGCTTTGGCACCCAGCCCCTGCCCGATGTGCCCACCAAAGCCGATCTGGACACCTTCTTGCGCTGGATCTGGGCCGACGAAGTACTCGTCTTTGCCAGCGACTATCCCCACTGGGATTGGGACGAACCGAGTACATTCCTGACTCACATCGAGCCTGACCTGCGGCACAAGTTGATGTATGAGAATGCTCGCGAGCTCTACAAAGCACGCCTGGATTGAGCAGGCAACAGGCACATGTGTCAACGCTGATTACCTGTCCACGAAGCCGGATCATTGACAACTTGAGTTCAACCGTATAGATGGAATAATAGATGGAGTGGATGAATGGCAGCAGAAAAGCCGACCCGTCACGTGGTTGCCGCCGCGACCGAATTGCCCCCCGGCGCTCGCAAGATCGTTACGGTCAACCAGCGCGAGATCGGGATCTTCAACCTGGGCGGGACCTACTATGGTCTGCTCAATTACTGTCCCCACCGGTCGGGGCCGCTCTGCCTCGGCCGGCAGCGGCCACTGGTGGTCTCCGAAGAAGTCTATCAGGTGGGGCACGAGCGAGAGAACGAGATCATCAAATGTCCGTGGCACCAATGGGAGTTCGACATTAAAACTGGCGTGGCACTCTATGACGAAAAGCTGCGCGTGCGTACCTACGCGGTGGCGCAAGAGGGCGATGAGCTTGTGATCTATCTCTAAGCTCAAATTATTGGATAAACAGTAGAAAGCGATTGTTTCTTTATGCTCGATGGGAAAGTTGTGCTCATTACCGGATCCACCACCGGTATTGGGGAAGCAAGCGCGCGGCTGGCTGTTGCCAAGGGCGCGCGGGTGATGTTGCATGGCTTGGAACCTGAGTTGGCCACGGCTGTGCAGCGGGATCTAGGTGATGCCGCGCACTATGTCATTGCGGATCTGCTGGAACCGGCGAACTGCGCAGAGATCGTGCAAGCGACGGTGGCCCACTTTGGCCGCATTGATGCGTTGGTGAACAATGCCGCGGTGGTCACGCGCAGCGACCTCGCCACGACCGACGCGGCATTGTTCGACCGGATCGTCGGTATCAATCTGCGTGCTCCCTTGCTGATTATTCGGGAAGCTGTGGCGGCCTTTCGCAAGCAGGGTGATGGGGGGACCATCCTCAACATTGGTTCCATCAACGCCCTTTCTGGCGCACCGAATCTGCTCGCCTATTCGGCTGCCAAAGCTGGACTGCAGACCGCAACGCGCAACCTGGCCAACGCGCTGGCCACCGAAGGAATCCGGGTGAACCAGCTCAACCCCGGCTGGATCACCACGCCCAACGAGATCGCGCTCAAAATCAGCGAGGGGCTACCCGTGGGGTGGGAAGAGAGGGTCCCACCCGAATTTGCGCCGCGCGGCAAACTCACCACGCCGGAAGAAGTGGCGGAACATGTGCTCTTTTGGATCTCTGCGGCCTCGGCACCGGCCACTGGTGTGGATTACGTGCTGGAACAGTACTCGCCCATCGGTCGCAACTCGGCCAAATTGAATCTCTAATAGAGAAAGCAAACAGACATTGCACCTTCGGAGTGCGCACGAGTGAATGGGCACGTTCAGCGTTAGAAAATGTTGATTCTACCATTGTGCAACGTTACCATCATTGCTCGACAAGAGCTGTCTGATCAACAGCGGACCTGCCAGGATAACCGTGTGCATCGGCGGGCGCGGTCAGACGTGAATGACCCGCCCCTCGGTCGCACGCACCAGCCGATCCCAGACAGCCATGCCCAACCCGCTACGTTCAAAGGTGCGCGTTAGAATAACCTCCACGTTGGCCCGTTCCAACTGGCGCATGCTGGCAAAGAGCGTGGCCGCGATCTGCTCCAACTGTTGGCTGGATCCCAACGAAACAACGGTTACAGCGAGCGCGGCCAGCCGCTCCACCTGCTCCTCCTCGATCATCACCCCTACCCGTTTCCCCGCGGCAGCAAGCTCGGCGGCTCGTCCATGGAGCGCCTCTGCAGTCGCTTCTGCATCGCCATCAAAGAGCAACAGATCAACATTGGGCGAATAGTGTTTGAGCAGCATGCCCGGCGCCGGTGTTGCCTGGGCATCCAGCGTTGCATAACGGGGGGTGTAGACGACATTGGGCACCACCGTGCGCAACGTTTCTATGGCCAATCCCCCTGGTCGCAGCACCGTCGGCACGGCTCCCGTCACATCCAATACCGTGGATTCGACTCCAATTGGCGTGGGGCCAGCGTCGAGGATCAGCTCCACCCGTCCGGCCAGGTCATCATAAACATGCTGCGCCTGGGTGGGGCTGGGGCGGGCAAAGAGATTGGCACTGGGCGCGGCAACAGGACGATCCGCAGTCTTGAGCAGCCGGTGTGGGACTGGATGGTTGGGCATGCGCACCGCGACCGTCTGCAGCCCTGCCGAGACAGCCGCGGGAATCTGCTCCTGTTTGGGCAGGACCAGCGTCAGCGGGCCGGGCCAGAAGTGGTGCGCCAGATCCCACGCCACCGCGGGCACATCGGTGACAATCTGTTCAAGCTGAGCCAGCGAATAGATGTGAACAATGAGCGGATCAGAGGCTGGTCTTCCCTTGGCCGTGAAGATCCGCTCCACGGCCGTGGCGTCCAGCGCATTGGCACCCAGTCCATAGACAGTTTCGGTGGGAAAGGCGACCAGATGACCAGCAACGAGCAGGTCGGCGGCTCGTTGAATGGCGGCTGCATGCGGATTCGTCGCATCGATCGGGAGAATTTCCGTCTCTAATTCTGTTTTTATTGGCGAGGGCATCTTGCGTTTGGATTGCGGTAAGGGTTGCACGGTCTAGCTTTCTGCGTGAATTGAGCGCCCCAATCATTTCGGGCGACTCGGCACTGCTGATTGGCATTACATAGTAGGTAACCCTACGCTATCACTGTTACTTTGCAACTGTCAACTTGTTTCTATCAACGGATTGCCGTCCTATGTCTGTATTTTTCATCTTCTACTCACACGCTATTTACTTTTCTTTGTCTCAATAGAGGGCGCGCCTGAACAGATCTTGCCCGCGTTGCGTCGCTCACTGACAGGGTGAATGCTAGAGGGAACGCTGCTAATAGAGACAGCAAATCGTGCTTGCATCTTGCGGAGTGCGCGTTGTCTAATGCGCATGTCCAGCGTTAGAGAACGCTGATTCCACCGTTGTGCAACATGTCAATGATTTCTCGATAAGTATCGCAGTTGGCCCAAAATAATTGTGGCTCATCCAAAATGGAAGTGTTCCCATCTCAGTCTGCATTCTCAGTCTGTATTGTGGCACTTGGCACAAACCTTGTGATATGATGAATTTCAGTGCACGCTGCGGTACATGGGAAGAGAGCCAGCCCGGCACCAGGATGCGTAGCTTCGTAGCTTTGGCTGGCCAGATGCAGATTCAATCGACATCAGAAGGTTTTGGGGGTACGTGTTGTTTAGAGAATGGTTTATACCAGACTGTGACCGCTCCAGAGGTCTGGGCTTACGATTGTTGTGGTTCACCATTGCGCTGCTGCTTGGCACGGGACTGCTGGTTGTTCCGTCGCACGCGCAACAGCCTTCTCCCACGTTTGATCCCACCCAGGTAACAACGCCACCTGATCCTCCCGTTGCCCTCTTTGGCGAGGCGATCTATCAGCAGCGGTGTGCTTCGTGTCATGGTGCAGAAGGTGGTGGAGATGGTCCCGTGGCCGCCCAACTGCCTGGCCCCGCCACTGCCTTTGCCGATCCAGACGCGATTTGGACCCGAACACCGGCGCAGCTTTTCCACACCACCAAATTCGGGCGATTGCAAAATCTCATGCCACCGTGGCAGAACGAACTCAGCGATGCCGAAATTTGGCAGGCCGTTGCCTATGCGTGGTCGCTGCACACCAGCGAGGCCGAGACCAGCGCTGGCGCTGAACTGTACGCAGCAAACTGTGCCGCCTGTCACGGCCCAGAAGGTGCTGGTGACGGACCGGATGCACCCGTTGATCTCGTTAACTTTCGCGACCTCGATTATGCCATTGCCAACAGCCAGGCTGACTGGCTCGCCGCGTGGCAAGCGGCGCACCCGGATGTGGGCGCGGCATGGGATGATGCAGAAAAGCGTTCTGTTCTTGAAGCGATCCGCACCTTCTCCTACACACCACCGTGGGGCGCCACCTATCAACCGGGCACGGGTCTATTGCGCGGCACACTGCTTCCTGGCAGCGCAGATGCAACTGTAATCACTGACATGATCACAGGCACAAGCATGATTACAGACACCGTTGTGACGCTGGAGGTCTACGCCGGCTTTAGCGCGGTGACCACCCTGACCACCACTGTGGATGCGACGGGCAACTTTACATTTACCGAATTGGCCACCGATCCCAACTTGAATTATCTGGCCACGACAACATACGCTGATATTCGCTACAACAGCGAATTGCTCGCCTTTACCGAATCCCAGGAACTTGCTGCCGCAATCACCCTCTACGCGACAACCGATGACGCGACTGCCATCCAAATGAACAGCATTCACTGGATCATTGATCCGCGGCCGGGTGCGGTTGTTATGGTAGAGGTCTACAGCGTCAACAATAGCGCAGACCGTACCTACGTGGGCCGCGAGATCGATGGTCTGCCACAGCTGGCAACGGTTGCCATTCCCGTGCCCGCCGCGGCAGAAGATCTGGGCTTTGAAAATGGTCTGCTCGGTGGGCGCTTTCAGCGTGTGGGTGACATGGCCTATGACACGGCCCCCATTTTGCCCGGGCAGGACGCTCGCCAGATCATCATGCGCTATCTGCTGCCAGAACAAAATGGCACTGCAAGCGTCACGCGCACCTTTGATCAAGCCGTGCCCCAAATGTCCTTGCTCGTTGCCGAATTGCCCGGCCTGGAAATCGAGATCCCCGGCTTTGCACTCGCCAGCCGCGAAACGTTTCAGGAGCAGACCTATCAGCTTTGGCGGCCAGAAGTGGGCAGTCCCAGCGAAATGACGATCCGTCTGACCGGCCTGCTGGGCGCGGGGGAGCAGGATCCGCGGGCAATGCCGGGCGCGGTCGGCGAAACAGCTACAACTACGGCTGGCGTGGCAACCGTTGCCGCGCCCCTGTTGGCCATGTGGACTCCGTGGGCGTTGGTGGCAATGTTGGTGGTGGGGTTGATTGGGGCCGTCGGTTGGTCGTTGCAGCGCGGACGACTGCACGCAGCGGCAACGGGCGCGCAGCGCGGCAACGAACGGGCCCTCCTCATCGAGCAGATTGCCCAACTTGATGACCAACGTGCTGCTGGTGAAGTGAGCGATAGTGCGTGGCAGCAGCAACGCGCCCGCCTCAAGGCACAACTGCTGGAACTTGCTGCCCAAGAGCGGCACTAGGCTCCGTTGACATGGCAAATTCGCGGGGGTAAGACCCGCTGCTAACCGAGCAAAGTCGCGTCAGCGGCTGCCTACGCAGCGGTTGAGACCGCTGCGTAGGCAGCCCAATGGATTGGCGCTTTCCCCCCAATGTCAACGCGACCTGATCTACCGTTGCATGCGCGCCGTGATCGTGCTCCTATCTGGACAGATTGAGGCGGGCAGACTGAAGCGAATAGGGGACAGGTTGGGTTCGGTTTGCCGGGCCACTCATCATCCTCTAAGCTGAGGATCCTGCCCTTTGTGGTATAATTTGGGTGAAACTCGCTGTGATTGCCGATCCAGTAGCTACGTTCAGTTATTGATGAAAAGCTCTGAATTGCGCTGTACTTGGGCTGCTCGATTTTGTATGAAACAAGAGATAGATGGTTGAGAGCTATGGTTGCAGTTGATCCAAACGACAGGTGTGTTGATAGCTGTTTTTTCCCCTGGCTAAAGGCGGTACTCACGCTTTTGCTCTTGCTTGCCATGGTCAGCGTACAGCAACGGACGGTCGCTGCGCAGCGTGAACCGGAGACAACACCCGCGGTCGCCGCTCCCACCCTTGCCGGTGATGCTGTAACGGCCGATGAGGTGAATTTGGTTGCGCGCGAGCTTTGGTGTCCACTCTGTAGTGGCGTGCGACTCGACTCGTGTGAGTTGAAAGCGTGTGACCAGATGAAAGAAGTCATTGCGCTGAAGCTTGCCGAGGGGGAAGACACGGCATCGATTCGGACCTATTTTGTGGCGCAATATGGTCCCCAAGTATTGGGCGCACCGCCGCTGGAAGGCTTTAATTGGCTGGCGTGGATCTTACCCTTCGTTGTCTTGGCCTTTGGGGGCTATCTGTTGTGGCACACGATCCGACGCATGACCCGACCGGCGTCGATCTCTGCCGCTGCATCGTCGCCCGGATCAGCGCCCGCGACTCCCGCAGAGCGTGCCGCCGCCAACGATATTCCGGACGAATATGCCGAAAAGTTGGCCGAGGAGTTGAAACGTTATGAGTGAGTTGACCAAACCGACTGTGCGGACTGAGTCGATAGCGGACGAATCTGCCACGGCCGTTGCAGAAGTGGATGAGGATGCTGCCGTGGTCCCAGCCACACGTGCCGTACGTGCATGGCAGACCATCTTTATTGCGGTGCCACTGTTGTTCCTGGCCTTTCTGGCTGTGCGTCTCTACCAGACCAATACAACGGAGCAGCGCGCGGCGGGTATTGCGCCTGATTTTACCTTTACGACCTTTGACGGTGAGACAATTTCACTTGCCGACTTGCAGGGGCAAGGGGTCGTACTCAATTTTTGGGCGAGCTGGTGTGAACCCTGTCGCGAAGAAGCTGCATTGTTGGAAGCAACGTGGCGTCGGGAACGGGAGCAGGGCGTTGTCTTCCTGGGGCTCGACTATCTCGATCAGGAACCAGCCGCCAAGGCCTATCTGGAAGAGTATGACATTACCTATCCCAATGGCCCCGATTTGCAGAGTAAGGTCGCACGCACCTATCGGATCAAGGGCGTGCCGGAGACCTTTTTCATCAATGGTGAAGGGAAGATAGCTTTCACGGTAATTGGTCCGATTTTGAACCAAGCACAGATGGAGCAGGGCTTGGCCCTGATTCGCCCGTAGCAGACGCGCGGCACTCACCGTGCCGCGCCGTGAGTTGTGATAATGACCCGTATGCGCACATTGCGGAAAAGAGTTTGACATGATCTTCCACGTAGGCTATTTGTCGCTGGTCACTGCCTTGGTGCTGGCCAGTTTTGGGACCGTTAGCGGATTTTGGGGTGGACAGCAGCGCAACCCGCGCTTGATTCAGAGCAGCTTCAACAGCTTGTTGGCGGTGGCTGGCTTGGTGACGGTGGCTTCTATCATTCTGTGGTATGGACTGTTGACTGATCAATTTCAGGTGGTCTACATCTGGAACCATTCTGAACGTAGCCTGCCCACGGCCTATAAGTTTTCTGCGATCTGGGGTGGGCAACAGGGTAGTTTACTCTTTTGGATGTTGCTGCTGTCGGCCTTCAGCGTTGCCGCGGTGTTGAGCATTCGGCACAAGCACGCAGCCATCATGCCTTATGTCTATGCAACCCTGCTCAGCTCCAAAGTCTTCTTTCTGGTCTTGCTCATCTTTGCGGCCAATCCTTTTCGCATGGTCGCGTTCGTCCCCGAAGATGGCCTGGGGCTCAACCCATTGCTGCAAAATTATTGGATGGTCATTCACCCGGTCATGCTCTATCTGGGGTACGTTGGAATGGCGGTTCCTTTTGCATTTGCCATTGGCGCATTGCTCAGCAAGCGGCTCGATACCGCTTGGGTGCGCACCGTGCGCCGTTGGACGCTGATCCCGTGGATGTTTCTGTCCGCGGGCATCATCATGGGCAGCCAATGGGCCTACATGGAGTTGGGTTGGGGCGGCTATTGGGCCTGGGATCCAGTGGAAAATGCCAGCTTTCTGCCCTGGCTCACGGCAACAGCCTTTCTGCACAGCGTCATCATTCAAGAGCAGCGGGGCATTCTAAAAGTGTGGAATGTGATCCTCATCGCATCGACCTATTTCCTAGTGATCCTCGGCACCTTTACCACGCGCAGCGGCATTCTGGAGAGTGTCCACAGCTTTGCGCGTAGCGATGTTGGCCCCTATTTCCTGGTCTACCTGCTGCTGATCTTGGTTGGCTTTCTCTACTTGCTCTACACACGTATGTCGCTGCTGCAAGGGGAACATCAGATCGATGGTGTCGTGAGTCGGGAATCTGCCTTCCTGGCCAACAACTGGCTCTTTGCGGGCATCACCTTTGCCACGCTTTGGGGCACCTTCTTTCCCATGTTCAGCGAAATGCTCACGGGTGACCGCATCTCGGTGGCGGCTCCGTGGTTCAACAAAGTGGTGGGCCCCCTCTTTTTGGTGCTCGTGCTGTTGATGGGGGTGGGGCCGCTGCTGGGGTGGCGTTTCACCAGCCCCGCCGCGCTGAAGCGCCAATTTACCTTGCCCGCGCTGGTTGGGGTGGTGATTGGTGCGCTCATGTTCTTGTTTACCAACAATATCTATCCAATTGTCGGGATGGGGATCTGTGCCTTTGTAACGGCCACCATTGTGCAGGAATATGTGCGGGGTATTCTCGCCCGTCGCAAGCACAATGATGAAGCGGTGCCAGTGGCAATGGCACAACTGCTGCGGCGTAACGGGCGACGGTACGGCGGCTATATCGTTCATCTGGGCATTGTCTTTATCGGCGTGGCGGTCTTGGGCAATGAATTCTTTCAACACACCACCAACATTACGTTGGCCCGTGGCGAGAGCGTGGAATTGGCTGGGTATTCCCTCACCTACATGGGGCTGGAATCGGAGCGCGAGGGCAATCACGTCAGCATTAGCACACCATTGACTGTCTTTGATGCCGATACCGACCGCAAGCTGGCAGTCATTCATCCCAAACGCAACATCTACGACAAAAATCAGGATGTACCAACCAGCGAAGTGGGATTGCGCATGACGCCGCTGGAAGATGTCTATGTGGTGATCAATGGCTGGGAAGATGGCGGTGCGACGGCCACGTTTACCATTTACGTCAATCCATTGACCATGTGGATGTGGGTGGGCGGATTGGTGTTGGTGCTTGGGGTGTTGCTGGCCATCTGGCCAACGCCCACGCAAAGGACGCAGGAAACGCCACAATTCGCCTATGCTTCAGCGGGAGCGGGGGACTGACCAATGCTTTGGATCACGCTGCTCTTTGCACTGCTCATTGCTGGCGCTGCGCTGGTATATACACTTTGGCCGCTGTTGCGACAAGATGCCCCGCTGTTGCCGGTGGAAGATGATCGCCTGACCGAGCTGCTGGCGCGCAAGGATAGTGCGTTGCGCGCGCTGAAAGATCTAGAGTTTGATCATCAGGTGGGCAAGATTAGCGATGAAGATTTTCAGCGCTTCAACTATCGTCTGAGCCGGCAGGCCGTCGGCTTGATCCAGCAAGTGGAGAAGCTGGTACCAGACACTGCTCAATTGGATGAGGCGCTGGAGGCGGAGATTGCCGCGTTGCGGCAGGTACGGGCCACGACGCGTGTTGCCACAAAGCCCACGACGGAGAGTATCACAGAAAGTACCACAGAAAGTACCACAGCGAACTTTTGTACAGAATGTGGTGCCAAAACAGAGCCAACGTTTAAATTCTGCGCCACTTGTGGGGCAAAAATTGTTGCTCCAGGTGCCACTGGCGCGCCATCAACAATCTCTCCGGCCAGTACCAGTGGTGATGAGATGGAGAAGTGAACTTACGCTTTCTTGCTTTTTCCCGCGCGTTGCAGCGCTTCCAGCCGCTCCACCTTTTCTGTCAATGTCTGGATCTGTGATTGGAGCGTGGTCAGATGTTGCAAGATTTGTGTATTTACCGCGGCATCTTCTTGCGCCGTCTTACTCTCTTGCTCTACCGTGGGCATTGCCATGAGCCACCACGGCTTCATTACCTGTTCCACCGTTTCACTCACCTGCTTTTGCAGCTCTTCCGACTGCTTCACCGATGTTTCCACTGCATTGACGAAAAGGCTGGTGTAGTTGGTGGCAAACTCTTCCCACATGCGCAAACTCTCGCGCATGGCCTTGTCCCGATACGTTTGATCTTCTTTGGGCATGGCATTGGCCGTCACTTGCATCAGCGAATTTTGAATAAAATTCATCGCCTCCGTCAGATCCTTGAAGCGCAGCTCTTCGCCATCCTGCACGCGCCGGATGTGGCCGCGCCATTCCACTCTTGGATCACCACCTGTGTCGCGCCAGAGATCTTGGGTGAAGCGCAATACAAATGAGGCAATGTCGCGTTGACTTTTCATGGATTGGGTCCTTTATCTAAGATGGACATGTTGTGCGGCCAAATCAAACTGTAAATGAGCTGCGCAATGCATGGAATATCACGCAGGATAAGCACGGCTTCGTCACTCTCCGTGTGAATTCAGGGATCGTTATCTTTCTCGATTGGTCCAAGATCTGCCTGCGAAGATCTGCCTGTCAGATCGGGGTGGAAAATAGCCTGTTGCAAAGCTGAGCATCGTCCGCGGCAAGAAGCCTGATTCCACTGTCTGTGGCAAACAATCACTGCAACAAACAACAATCGTGGCAATCAACGTGGGAAAGATTCTGTTGACTTTGTTAGGGATTCAGAAATACGGTGCGGGAAATAAAAAGATAAAGATGCGCCGTATTTCTGTCTGATGTCATGGTACCAGACAAAAATTACAGTCGAGTTGCAGTTGATTTTGCTACCGTGAAGTTTGCAGGAAGAGCGTTCGTTGCGAGAAAGTGAGGGTTCTTTGCTCGCTACAGCGGTTGGTTTGCTCGGATCGCTTCATAGAGCGCGGTCGTTTCTGGCAGCGGTTCTACGCCAAATTCCTCTTCCAATACCGCAACACAGCGCTCGTAGCTGCGTAGGGCCATGGGACGATTCTTTTGGGCAACGAAGGCGCGCATGAGTACGCGGTAGGCATCTTCCCAAACGGGATCGACGGCTATAACACGCTGGGTGAGGCGAACACTTTCCAGTGGTGTGCGCGTCAACAAAAGTTCTGCCAGGGTCGTCATCGTGTTCAGTCCCAGCAATTGCAACCGCTCCCGCTCTGCGCTTGTCCAATCCTCATAGCGCCGTTCGGGGAGATAGTCACCATGATAGAGCTTGAGCGCTGTGTCATAACAGGCAATCGCAAAGTCAACCGCGTCAGCACTCTCTTGGTTCAGCATTGCCTGGTTGCCCGCGGCAATTAGCTGCTCCATTACCTCGGTATCCACCCAGACAAATTCAAAATCGATGCCATAGGCAAGGCCAAAACGCTTGACGAAGCGCGGCTCGCTACGTGGCTCGCGCTCCGGCTCCAATGCTTTGTTGATGGAATTGAGCGCAACTTTGAAATCGCGGTCACCCTTGGTGAGATCCAGATCCGGCCAGAGCCGATCCATGATCTGCTCTTTGTGGACATAGTGGTGGCGCATGGTGATGAAAAACTGGAAGAGATGGATCGCCTTCTCGCGGCCCCACGCGGTGGTGGGAATCTCTTCGTCATGCCGCCAAACGCGAAAGCCACCCAACGTCTGTACATAGAGTTCAATATGCGCGCCAACGGGGTTGGCCGTCTGTGCCAACAGATTTGCTGCCAGGGTATAGAGGTTGCTGGTGGGTTGTGGTGGTTGCAAAGCCATGAAATCAACTGAACGTATGTGTGAGTGTGCCACTGATACCGAGCCCTCGCGCTCTGGACCGCAACAAGATGCCGCGCAAAGGCCCCATATGGGGAACCAGAGCAAGCAGTGGAGCCGTGGCCGGTTGGCGGGATGGATCTTTGCGTAAGTTTCGGATCGCGACGCCGCTTTCGCTGCCGCAGACAGATCACGGTACAGGGGGCATCGGTGGCTTCAAGTTACGTGAAATGGCAGTCAGTTGACGGTCCGCAGGGGTGGCCACTCATTAGTACATCCCGGCGTAAATCAGGCACACTTACTTTTGTCTCTTTACTCGAGTCACATGGCCTGATTTACCGCCGTGGTATTTACGCCCAACTCTACTAGTGGCCTACACGGTGACTTGCCACCCCTGCCATGTCGATAGCGCTTACGCCCGTACGACTATTCGTAAATCCAGGCGTCGGTGGCGCGTTCCCAACTCGTTAGATCTTCGCCAAACCAGAGTGCAATTTCATCTTTGGCCGTGTCAGGACCGTCACTGGCATGAACTAGGTTGCGGCCCACTTCCAGGCCAAAATCGGCGCGGATGGTGCCGGGCGCGGCCTCTGCGGGACGGGTTGCGCCCACCATCGTCCGCACGACGCTGATGGCATCGGTACCTTCCACAACCAGGGCCACCACTGGCGAACTGGTGATGTATTCGATCAAACCTGTGAAAAAGGGACGTTCGGCATGAACAGCATAGTGTTTGCGGGCCAGTTCATCGCTCACCTGCATAAATTTCAAGGCGGCCAACTTGAGCCCGCGCCGCTCCAGTCGTCCAATGATCTCACCAACCAAACCGCGCTGCACGGCATCGGGTTTGAGAATAATAAAGGTCTTTTCCATTAGAGAACTCCAATTACGTTGGGCTCATCAGCACAACGGAAACAGATCGATCGTTACCCAAGGCACCTGATCTCTTTTGTTCCCTTGTCTGATGGGCGAATCATTTTTTTTATACTTGTTTTTGGTCTACTTTTTGGTCCTAATTTACGTACTAACTCAAGTTGCTACCTACTATCTCTACCACGGGCCTAGAAGGCAACCGAGGAGCAACCTGTCGAGAAATCATGACAACGTTGCCCATCTGCTTCGTCGTGCCACCGCGGCTGGCAGATCCCCGCGGTACACGAGTGCGTTGCACAGGTCTCAGCAGCCCAACTCCACCCCACGATCAGGTCACCTGTGCGCTGCACACCCGCCGCGGTGCTATCCATTCACCACTGTAACGCCTGTTAACTGGATCAAGTGCTGAGCTGCTTCGTCGTGCCACCGCGGATGGCAGATCCTGCAGTACACGAGTTACTAATTTACATAGGTGCGTAAGAGCGCTGCATCGGCATCCGATACAACGATCGTTGCCGGCTGTGCCTCATAGTGGCTGTTGAGCCAGTCGCTGACAAAATCACCATCGGGATCCATGTCTGCCATTGGCGCACGGGCCAGGGCTTGGTCATTCTCATCGCCCATCTCGTGTAAAACAACCCACGCCAACAACAGTTGCGGGTGATTGCTGCTGAGATGCTGGGCCAGTTGATAAGATGCCTGGCGCGAGCGTTGCTGCCAAAGTGCACCCATCAACCCCACCTGAAAATCGATCCGCCGTGCATCCGCTTGCAGCAATTGTCGATAGGTGTGCATGGCCCGCTCCCAATGCAGACCGTGCCGATGGAGTGTCGCCAGACAGGCGAGATTGAGTACGAGCGATGGCAGCTCACCAAGCGGTGTAACCGGTGCATCGGCTGGGCGCAACGTGGTGCGGCCGAGCCCGGCCCGGATCTGCGGGTCATATGGTGCTGCTTCAAACGCCCGCTGCCAGGTGGCGTGAGCCTGCGCACGTTCCCCCCGTTGCTCGGCGGCCATGGCCAGTGCACGCCAGGCCAACGCATTGCCAGGATCGGCACGCAACAACCGTCTGCCCCACTCCTCACCTTCTTCCCACCGTTCCAACTGCCAGGCAATTCGCAAAATGCGCTGATAGGTCGCCAAGTGGCGCGGATGGTGACGCAAGACCACGCGTGCCAACAATGTCGCTGTTTCCAGCTCATTGATCGCGATCTGCTGTTCAATTGCCACGGACCAATCCGCCAGTATAGTTGTTGCCATTGTTACTCGCACGCTAGGACAGTATGGCGTAAATACCACGGCCGTAAATCAGGCCATTCGACCCGAGTGCAAACGGCAGAATAAGTGTGGCCTGATCTACGCCGGGATGTACTGGGAGTACCTTGGTCAGTTTCCCCCGAGTGGGGTGTGGAGATCGGCGATTGTTTGTACCTCTCTTCACAAGCCAACAGTATCCGATATTCGGCTGAAAATGTCAAGCTTGCGACCCCATCCCCCAGTCATTCTCACTGCTGCCGGCTAGCGCTGTGACAGCGCCTTCCGTGCCGACTCTACGGCGAGACGAGGGCTAGAGAGAATGGGCACCGCGCGTTCGCTTTCGGGAATGGTGGCCGCGGCACGGGCCATGGATGCCTGGGCCAGCACGATCACATCGACCTGCGGCAGCAGTTCGCGAATGCCAGTGGCAACCAGCTGATCGTGGCTTTCGGTATCGCCAGCGGCCACTGCCTGAAAGGCACCTTCGCATAGCGTAGTGCGAATCTCGATCGCTTTCCCCTGTTCTTCCGCGCGCCGCTTGATCAGATCAACCGTGGGTTGCAGGGTGGTGGGCAAAGTGGCGACCACCCCAATGCGCCGCCCCCGTTGAATGGCTTGATCCGCCATGGGGATGTCGACGCGCAGCACGGGAATGTTCAAAAATTGTTGCGCTGCTTCCACCGCGGGGCCAACCGAAGAGCAGGTGACGAGAATGGCATCCGCGCCCGCCTCCTCGGCTGATTTCAGATACTCTACCAGCCGCCGCGAGGTTTGGGGCGTGAGTCTGTTGGCGGCAATGGTCTTTTTGATCAAGCTTTCATCAACAATATTGAAGACCTCTACATCGGGCATGGTTTCGTGACAGAGATCGGTAAAGATCGAGGCCAGAAAGGTGCCGGTATGGAGTAGGGCTAGCGTGCTCATGTTGCGAACTCACTTTCAGATCAGACAAGTACAGTTGGGCGTAAATACCACGGCGGTAAATCAGGCAAGTGACTCGAGTGAAGAGGCAAAATTACGTGTGGCCTGATTTACACCGGGATCTACTGGGTTGTTCTGTTATTCTTTGGCCGGGGCAGCAATGCCTGCCCGACCGTGGCTTTGCTGCTCCGGTGGTCGACCACTACGACGCAATTTCTGCCCGATAGCGTTTGATGTTGGCATCCCGGCGCAGCTCGTTGATCTCTTTGCGAAAAGCGGCCATGTGGGGCGTTTGGCCGTGAGCGGCGAGCGTCTCTTCATTTTCCCAAACCTCAAAGAGATGAAAGGTATCCTGCTCTTCCAGATCGGCAGAAAATTCATCGGTGAGACAATCTTCCTCGGCCTGTGATGCCCGCTGCATCCGCACGAAGGCTGCAATGGCTGCATCACGTTTGTCAACGTTGATCTGCGTATCACCACCGATAATGATCATTGGGTTCTCCTTAGTTCGTTCTGAATTGCTTATTTTTCACTGACGGTGATGGCGTCTTTGCCGCCGTAGATCTCCCACCACGGCTTGGCGCTTTGGGCAAGCACGGCGTTGAGCGCTTTAATATTTTGGACCCCGCGATCGGCAAGCCATTCTTCCAGCGCCTCGGTTCCCTTTTCCGCGTAGACCGCTATGCCATCCTGCCAGGTGGCGCGGCCACAGAGTACACCCGAAAATGGCACATTGGCCTCCCCCGCCAATTCGATTGTCTCGCGGAAGATCTCGTCGGTGACGCCCGCGCTGAGATAGATGAAGGGTTTGGTGGCGACCGCGGCGGCACCGCGGAAATGATCTAGCGCTGCCGTGCGGGAATAGGCGGCCTCGCCCCCGCGAAAGGCGCTCGTGTCCTCCACAAATGCAATGTTTACCGGCACTTCGACCTTGAGTACATCCACGCCATAGCGATCCCGTGTGAACTCAGCCATGGCGCGCGTGACATAATCGGGCTTTACCTTGGCAAATGCAAGGCCCTTGGCGTCGCCAACGCTATCATCATAGACCACCGGCTCTAGGAAAAAGGGCACATCCACCGCTGTGCATTCGGCCCCGATGCGTTCAATGAAAGCATGCTTGACGGTGTTGATCGTTTCGTCATCACTGGGATTGTAGTAGAGCAAAATTTTGATGGCATTGGCCCCGGCTTCCACGAGGCGGCGGACGCTCCACTCGGGCAGCAGATCGGGCAAGCGCCCCTCTTGCGTGGTATCATAGCCTGTCTTTTCATAGGCGAGCAAGACACCTGTCCGTGCCGCTCGCTCTGCAATGGCTCCCAAACCATATTCTGGATCCATCAAGACGGCACTGGCATGCGGCGTCAAAAACTTTGTCACCGCGGTCTTGAAGAGAGCCAGGTCATCGGCCGTGGCCTTGCCGTTGGTGCCTCGACCGGCAGCAATCGCCCGTTGCAGCGAACCACGCTGGTCCATGGCTGCCGCGGCAATGATACCCTCATCAGTGGCACATGCAGTAATGCCGTCAAATTTGCCTTTGCTCATGGTTATTTGGGTCATGGTTTCCTCTCTCGCTTCAATGAATGGCCAGACGAATCGAATGCGCCACCGCGCTACGTCCTTGCTCAAATTCTACCACATTCCTCCTTACCCGGGCCTACGCAGGAACACGCCGCACAGAACTAGAATGTGTATGATTTCGAGAATCATACACATTCTGGTTCACACACATTAACAACCATCGGCAACCATCGGCAAACACTGGCAAATGGTTGGCGTATTCTCTGGTCTCTCCGCCGAAAAGAGGAGCGATTGCTTGTGGACAAACATCGTTATCGACGACGACCTAATGGCGGCAGCAATGCGCCTGACTGGCTTGCGTACAAAGCGCGAAGTGGTCGGGGAAGCGCTGCGAGTGTTGGTGCGGACTACGCAGCAAAAGAATGTATTGGCCTTGCGCGGCAAGATCGATTGGGACGGCAATCTAGATGAAATGCGACGGGGCCGTTACTTCCATGAAGCAAAAGAGCAGTATGAGGCTGATCCCGAGCGTACCGCTGCCGACAAATCATCGAGTGCAGAAACAAACACAGAAACAAACACAGAAAACCCGTAGATGGCTATTCTGGTTGACACCTCCGTCTGGATTGACTTTTTCCGGGGTAACGATACGCCCGAAGTTGAACGCCTGCTCGTCTACCTTGATCAGAACGAGCGAATCTTCACCGGCGATTTGATCCTCGCCGAACTTTTGCAAGGTATTCGCTCGGGCCGCGATTTAGTCGCGGTCGAGCGCGCATTTCAACCCTTTCTTGTTGTCGACATGGTCGGCGCAACCACGGCGCGACAGAGCGCAACCTTCTGTCGCCAGCTACGTGGCCAGGGAATCACCGTGCGCAAAACCATCGATTGCCTAATTGCCACTTGGTGTATCCTCAACCGAACACCCCTGTTGCATGCTGACCGTGACTTTGTACCCTTTGCCACTTTTGGGCTGATTGAAGCTTGATATGACTGGCGCATTTGCACACCAACTGACTATGGCTGCTGATTACGGCCGCGTAACAAAGGGCACGTAGAGCTGGTGGGGCTGTTCTGCGCCCACCGGTGTACTCGCCGCTGTTGCTACCGCCGTTACCGTGGCTGTGGCGCGCACCGTTGCGGTTGGTGTGATGATGACTGCCGTCGCCGTTGCTGACGGTGTTGTGACGGGCGTGGGGAGCATTGTCACCGTCGGTTCACTGGTGGGGCGGTCAGTCGGCGTGGGGAGCGCCGTCGCCGTCCCGCTCGGTGTTGGGGATATTGCCGGTGTTGCCGTTGCTGTAGCAGACGGTGTGGGGGTTGCCGGTGTTGTCGGTGTTACGGTGGCGGTTGGATCGGCAGCGGTGGGCACGGCGATTGGTCTGCTAAAGGCTGACGCACTGCCGTTGGTTCCGCCCGCCGTTTCGATGGCAATGGCTGTGATGTAGCCACCGACCCACGCTTGATCCACCTCATACGCGAATCGCCCTTGCTGATCGCTTTCGGTTGCGCCCACGTAGAATTGGCCCTGCTCCGCGCTCCCTTCGTTGCGAAATAACTCGATGCGCACCCTTGCCTTGGCATGACCCGCAACGTGCGTTGTGCTGACCTCCGTTAGCTGCGGCGGATCGAGCGTCTCCACCCGATCATCGATGCCGCCATCGGCATTGGCAAAGATGCGATTTGCCGACCAACGGTTGCCGGTGCTCTTGGAATCTCGAATGACTACGCCATAGCCATCGTTGCGGGCAATGAGGTTGCGTTCCAAGAGATTGGCTTTGGCACCATCGCTGAGATCAATGCCGTGGCTGGCATTCCCCGTCAGTTCGTTCTCCTCGATTCGTAGACCGTGGGCTTTGCGGATCTCAATGCCCTCGCTACCATTGTCTGCGATGCGATTTGTCAGCAGCCGATTCTCCTGGTTTTCCCGAATGAAAAAACCATAGCGACGGTTGGCAAAGAGCTGATTGTTCTGAAAGAGATTGGCGTTGCTCTCGGCATCGATGCTAATACCCATCTCGTTTTGATGGAACTTGTTGTTGCGCAGCGTGTTGTTACTGGAACCGAGAATGCGAATGCCGTAGCCCTCATTGGCGTACGCTTCATTGTTTTCCAACAGATTATTGGAGGAGGAGACCTGGGGTTTGTCGATCTTGGCACCACCGGGATCAAGCATGAAACCGTGGGCGAGATTGCTGCCGGGATCGAAATTATCATGCGACCTGTTGTTGCGAAAGATGAAGTTGTGGCAGCCGCGCGAGATGATAAAGCCATGCGCACCATTTTCATAGGCACGGTTATTTTCAACCAAAAAGTGGTGGCTGTAGTCGTGGGGGTCGAAGCCGTAGCGAATGTTGCGGTAAAACTCATTGCCGCTGAAGGTCATCTGCGCTGCTTGATAGGTGTAGATTCCGTAGTAGTTGTGGTGGATCTTGCTGTTGAGCACTTCGCCCGTCACGCGGGTGACGAATTCACCATCCTCTTCCCCCACATCGCGCCAAGCAATGCCATAGCTCTCGCCATCTTTAGAACCGAGATAGCCAATGTCGCTGTTGCGAATGTTGAGCGTGGAGGCGTATTTGGCCAAAATATACGCCCGGCCATTCTGCTCGTTTTCGTCCACGGCATCGGTGTCGCTGTTCCAGGAATAGATCGTCACCTCGTCAATGTTGATCGTGCCGCTTTCAGCTTTCAAATAGACAAAGGTGCTGTAGGCAATGCCTTGTACAGTGGTGTTGGAAGCCGCATGTGGCAAAGTGGCTTGGGGAGCCGCATGTGACAAAGTGGCTTGGGGAGCCGCATGTGACAAAGTGGCTTGGGGAGCCGCATGTGACAAAGTGGCTGCTTTGTGTCGGTTGCCACTGCGCAGCCGCAGCTCGCGCACACCGTGTGCCGGTGACAGATTGAGCGTAACATCTTTGCCAATGACCAGGTTGACGTTGAGTTGCCAGATGTCGTCGGCTGGCTCAGTCAGATAGGTGGTATCGGTCACCGCCACGGCCTGCTGAATATCGGCCAATGTCACGACAGCGCCGCTGCCATTGACGACAATGGTGGCCTGATTCCGTCGATCGTCAGTGATCTGGTAGCTGGCGGTTGGAGTGTTGGCCGCGGCCACGAATGAAGAGTTCTGCGGGTGTAGCAAGAAAAGGAGCGTGACAATGCTCCCAAACAAGAACAGGCCCCGGCCAAACATTTGCGCCGATCCGGGCTGTTGCGCAAAACGATAGATGTGGATCCCCATAATTCCTTTGGTAGCTAGCAGAGTCGGCTACAACGAGCAACATGCGTAGCGATTGGTACTGTGGCTGCCCACTTAACTATCTGTCCTGAAATTCTCTGCATGAACGCAGCTGGCTGGCGACGGTTCAAGCACCACAACCGAATTTCAGGATAGATTCTCATTGTAGCCGATGCCCTGAAAATGCCACAACAGTAGCAGAGCTATGGGCTCACTGCTACTGTTCGACCTCGTTGGATTCGTTACCCTTTTTGGATTCATTCTCCTCATCCTCCTCTTTGATGGTGCGCAGGTGGGGGAAGAGAATGACTTCGCGAATGGTATCTTTGTCGGTAAAGAGCATGGTCAGACGGTCAATGCCCATGCCAAAGCCACCGGTGGGGGGCATGCCATAGGCGAGCGCCTCAATGTAATCTTCATCAACCGGGTGGGCTTCGTCGTCACCTTCGGTGGCACGGTAGTTTTCGTCGACAAAGCGCTGCAGTTGATCCTGGGCGTCGTTGATCTCGCTAAAGGCATTGCACAGTTCCATGCCCGCCATGAAGCCCTCGAACCGTTCGACCTGGCGTGAATTGTCCGGCGCACCTTTGGCCAGTGGACTGACATCACGCGGGTAATCGACAAGAAATGTCGGCTGAATCAGATTGGGCTCGACAAAGCGCGAGAGCAGGCTGTCGACCAGCTTGCCCCAATTGCTTTTGGGGTCGGGTTTGAGCCCCATGCGTTGCATCTCCGCGCGCAGCGAATCGGCATCGGGAAACTGTTCATAGTCAATGTCTGCCGCTTCCAGGATCGCATCGCGCAGTCGAACGCGCCGCCACGGGGGGGTGAGGTCAATCTCA
The DNA here is from genome assembly GCA_965228585.1 of Caldilineaceae bacterium. Taxonomy (GTDB): domain Bacteria; phylum Chloroflexota; class Anaerolineae; order Caldilineales; family Caldilineaceae; genus JAHBVH01. The sequence continues at coordinate 172,881 of CBDDHX010000007.1, read as the reverse complement.
TGCTCTTGCCAAGTGATCTGCAGCGAGCCACTCACCTGTTCGGCCACGTGTGCCACCATCTCTTCCGTGCGGCGCATGATATCGTTGTAATCGGCGTACGCTTCATAGAACTCCAATTGGGTAAATTCCGGATTGTGCTTGAAGCTCACACCCTCGTTGCGAAAATCGCGCCCGATCTCATAGACCCGGTCAAAGCCACCGACGATCAGCCGTTTCAGGTACAGTTCAAAACTAATGCGCAGGTAGAGATCCTGGTGCAGCTGATTGTGGTGGGTGACAAATGGACGTGCGGCCGCGCCACCATAGATCGGTTGCAAGATCGGCGTTTCCACCTCCAGAAAGTCTTCGCCATCAAGATAGTCGCGCAGCGCGCGAACAATGGCGGCCCGGGTGCGGAAAAGCTCGCGCACCTCACGATTGGCGATCAGGTCAACGTAGCGGCGACGGTAGCGCTTTTCCTGATCGCGGATGCCGTGCCATTTGTCGGGCATGGGCTTGAGCGCCTTGCTCAGGAATTGCACATCGTGTGCTTCCACACTCAGCTCGCCCGTTTTGGTGACGATGAGCGGGCCGGTAATGCCGACGAAGTCGCCAAGATCCACCGCTTTCTTCCACAGATCGTTATACCACCCCGCCGGCAAATCGTCGCGGCGCAGGACGATCTGAATTTGGCCGGTGCCATCTTCCAGATCGGCAAAGCTCATCTTGCCCATGATCCGAATCCGCTTCAAGCGACCGGTGACGGTGACGTCCGGCCCCTTATCCGTCGCAGCGTGCGCGCCATCACCGGCGCTCGCTTTGGCGTGCAGTGCACGTGCCTGTGCAACGGTGTGGGTGCGTTGTACGCGCGCCGGATAGGGATCGATGCCAGCATCAATCAGGGTCTGTAAATTGTGCAGACGGGCCTGCTCTTGATCGGTCAGATTGGCCGGATCAAAGATGGGATGGGATGACTCACTCACAACAGCATTCCTTTGCTACTTGCCTTTGCTTGGTGGTTGAACTGTATAAACATTTTGATTTGGCCCTACCTCACGCTGCGCTCAGTTTCGTATAGAGATTGCACCTTGCGGCGTGAGCACGCTCTCATGCACACCTCCAGCGTCAGAGAACGCTGATTCCACCATTGTGCAACGTTACCATGATTGCTCGATGAGGTAGAATTCGTCTTGACATTCGGTTGCGATGCGTAAACCAACTCGGGCCGGTCACGTCGACGCAGAGAATTTCAGCACAGATAATACCTAAAGTGGGCTCTGTTTGAAAAGAGTAGTTCCGGCAAGAGGGAAAGCTACCGTTTTCAAGCCAACCGCACTGTAGTATACTCGAATCTGTGTCACTATAGATAATCTTGCAGAGATAATCTTGCAGAGATGACCGTACAGAGTTGAACCCAGTGATGAAACAGATGTGTGGGCAAAAAAAGTCCGGACAACATGTTGTGTCCGGACTTGAGATGTGACTGAGTTGAGAAGCGTCGCAGCCAGGGACTACTCGATCTTCTTGATCTCAAACTCGATCTCGCCGCCGGGCGACTCGACAGTGACCTTGTCACCTACTTTTTTGCCCAACAGCGCTTTGCCCATGGGACTCTCATTGCTAATGCGTCCATTGGTTGGATCGGCCTGCACCGCGCCAACGATCATGTAGCTCTCCTCGAAGTCCGTTCCAACTTCGCAGACGACAACGGTGCGGCCCAGCGCGGCCACATCTTTTGCCGTGCTCTCGTTGTCGATCACCTGTGCATGCTTCAACATCTGTTCCAGTTCACGGATCCGACCTTCCAGAAAGCCTTGGGCATTTTTGGCTTCATCATAACCCGCGTTCTCGCGCAGATCGCCTTCGGCAATTGCTTCGCCAATCATCTGTGCCACTTCTTTGCGGCGGGTTGTGGTCAGATACTTCAACTCGTCTTTAACTTTTTGCAGACCTTCCGGGGTCAGATAAACTGGTTGTGAATTACTCATACATTTTCTCTCAATCGAACTAGGAATCTACCAAAACCTCGGCGGCTGGTAGAGACTAATATGTCGCCACCCAAAAATCGAAGTCTTCCCTTGTCGGGTGCGTGTGGTGGCGGACTCTCGGAAACGTTGAGGCAGGCAACAGTTCCACGAACTTGCTCTATTGGAACGCTCTATACATGGGTCTGGTTTCCACAAAACCGCGCACGCCCCGCGAACGTGGGAATTGCGTTGCCATTGCATCAGGTATCAGGCCCAAATAGGCAATACTACAGTGCCGCTGGCTTGAAGACAGTAGGTTTCTCGCTTGCCGGAACTACTGTTTTCCAACAGAGCCCACTGTAGTAGGTCCATGCGCTATCAGCACTGTTCCGTTGCCAAAATTCCATGGCGGACCGATGATCCTGTGGGAGTAGTGGATCACCTGCTACTCTGTGATGGACGAATTCCGGTGCGAATAGTCCCACGGTCGTTTGACAGCAGTGGCGGGAGCGTACCTTGCAGGGGTGCGAGTGAGCCACTTTGCCCATCCGTCTGTTCACCCGTGCATCGCACGCCACAATTTCCTCTCCCGTTACCGTTTCAACACGGGCACGAGATAATACAAAACACCGCCACAACAGGGGCGGTGCGCTCTCGACATCTAAATGAGCCTGAAGTAAGCCCGTCCAACGTTGAGCTCTGCATAAAACAGCTCGTCGGCCGGTTATGTCATCTGTAACTACTCAGTGCAAATCTGGCAGTGCAAATCTGCCAGTGCAAATCCACCAGTGTAATGCTACCGGGTGTAATTCTTCCGGATATCACACTTGAGTTACTCCCCATCTTGGGGATGCTTGATACTAACTCGATAATAACCTGAGTGTTGGTGAGGCAACCAACGAAACATTAGCCGTTGTGCGCCTGTGGTACATCCTGCTTCTAAAGTAAGTGCCGACCTGTGGGCAGGTCGGCTACTGTCCCAGTAGTATACCATAAATTCAGAGCAGCACCAAATCAATAACGGACAGAACAAAAGTTCAGTACTGGAGGGGTTCCCGCTGCAAAATTAACATCATGCCGATGGCTCAGACCAACCATTGCTGCAAACCGTACGAAAGCAGATTCCCACCCAAGGTGTAGTAGAGGATGGTACGGCTCCGTCGCAGCAGCACTTGGGTGGTTGGGCTGCCGCGCAGATAAATTTCGATCCCGAACACTGCAATCAACCAGCCGATCCCCAGCAGCAAAAAGCCAAATTTGTCAATGGCAATCAGAATCCAGGGACTCCCGCCCAGCGCGTTGTGGATGTCAATAGTATTTACGCGCAACTGCAACATGAGCCAAAAGGCCAGCGCGCTGTTGCCCACCCAACTGATGCTGTAGAGCAGCCACCAGAACGCCTGCGTCTGCCAAGTTTCCGCGTCGTTTTCACCATTCATGGGTTAGCCAATGTTGACACCCTGAAGGGTCAGCTCTTCGGCGTAGTGGCAGGCTGCATAATGTCCTTCTGCCACCAATCGCAGCGCCGGTTCTTCCTCTTTGCAACGCTCTTTGGCATAGCGACAGCGGGGATGGAAATAGCAGCCACTGGGCGGATTGGCCGGGTCGGCAACATCTCCTTCCAGAACAATTCGTTGCCGTTGGCGGCGCTGACGCGGATCCGGTTTGGGCACGGCAGAGAGCAACGCTTCCGTGTATGGGTGCTGTGGATCGTGAAAAATCTCGTCGGTCTCCGCAATCTCGACGACCTTGCCAACGTACATCACCACCACGCGGTCGCAAATATATTCGATCACGCTCAGATCGTGAGAGACGAAGAGGTAGGTGAGGTTCATTTCCTCCTGCAGATCCTGCATCAGGTTGAGAATCTGGGCCCGCACCGACACATCGAGCGCAGAGACTGCTTCGTCGGCGACGATCAGTTGTGGATCGAGCGCCAATGCCCGTGCAATCCCCACCCGCTGCCGTTCCCCTCCGCTAAAGGCATGGGGATAGCGGCGCATGTATTCGGGACGCAGACCTACCTTGCGCAGCAGTGCCGCCACCCGATCTTCCAGTTCGCGACCTGTAGCAACTCGGTTGATTTTGAGCGGATCCCCAACGATGTCGATCACCGGCATCCGCGGGTTGAGCGATGAAAAGGGATCCTGAAAAACCATGCGTATCTGTTGGCGATAGGGCTTGAGCGAGCCCTCATCCAGTTTGGCGAGATCAACGTTATTACCCGCGGCGGATTGATAGAGGATCTGACCGCTGGTTGGCTTGTAGGCACGTAGGATGCAGCGACCGGCTGTCGTCTTGCCACAGCCACTTTCGCCAACTAGGCCCAGCGTCTCCCCTTGTTTGATCGCAAAGCTCACGTCGTCCACGGCCTTGACGTGACCCACCACCCGTCGGAAAAAGCCGGCGGTAATGGGAAAATGCATTTTCAAATTCTTGACCTCTAGCAGATTGCCGGTACTGCCATTCATTCCATGTTCACTCATTGCAATATTTCTACCTTTTCAGGGCCAAACGGCACAGCGGTTCAGCCGGTTATACAGTCACCCGCCAACATCCCTCGCGCCACAGCGTGTCGGTCCTACGCATTTTGTCGAGCATGAGCTTGCGTTTGGCACGTGTTCTTCACTCGTGATTCGTGCTCGGCAGATAAATTCTCCGGCTGCGAATCTTTGCGAGTCACTGGCTCATGTGACGTCCGTTCACTGGCGCCAGCAGATCACTGCGTACCATGCATTACTCGTTGTAGAGCAGGCAGCGCACGTCTCGGTTCTCTGTCAACTCGATCCGCTGTGGCACCGTTGCATCACACTTGCCTTCCATGTACTGATCGCAGCGGGGCCAGAAGGGACAACCGGGCGGGCGGTTCAACGGATCGGGCACCATGCCGCGGATCGAGTCGAGCCGTTCGCGCTGCTTGCGGCCACGTAATTTGGGGATCGAGCGCAGCAGTGCCTGTGTGTAGGGATGTTTGGGGTCATAGAAGATCGAATCGACATCGCCCCGTTCTGCCACCCGGCCCAGATACATCACCGCCACGTCATCGGCCATCTCCGCGACCACGCCGAGGTCGTGGGTGATCAGCACGATGCCCATACCAAATTCCTCCTGCAACTCCAGCAGCAATTCGAGGATCTGTGCCTGGGTGGTCACATCGACCGCAGTGGTTGGTTCGTCGGCAATGAGCAGGGCCGGGTTGCACGAAAGCGCCATCGCGATCATCACCCGCTGACGCATGCCGCCGCTGAGCTGGAAGGGATAATTGTCAAAGCGCTCGGCTGGCTGCGGAATGCCCACCCGCCGCAGCAGTTCGATCGTCCGCTCTTTGGCCGCGTCTTTGCTCAGATCGGTGTGGAGCAGTATCACTTCCGCAATCTGTTCACCGACCGTGTGAATGGGGCTGAGAGAGGTCATTGGCTCTTGAAAGATCATCGAAATGTCTTTCCCCCGAATGTCACGGATCTGCCGGCCGCGTGGATGGAGCGCCGCGAGATCGACGATCTCCTCCTGGCCATTGCCATTGCGCTGGTGATAGAGGATTTCGCCTTCGACGACTCGGCCCGGTGGATCGACGATCTGTAGAATAGAGCGGGCTGTAATACTCTTGCCACAGCCACTTTCACCCACCACACAGAGCGTCTTGTTGCGATAGATCTCCATGTCAACGCCATCGACGGCACGGACAATGCCTTCGTCGGTGAAGAAGTGGGTCTTGAGTTGATTGATTTCGATTAGAAGTTCGTTTTGTGCCATAGGAAAAAGAGTTACGGTTCTGAGTTCCCGATTGAATTACCAGTTGAGAGTTGCCCCGACGAGTTCACCGCTGTGACTTCCCCGGCGCAACTAGATTGAATGGTAGAGCAGCCATTGACGAGCGAGAGCATGATGCTGGAAAGTGATTTGGGTACTCTCCCCCAAAGGAGTTATTGCCATGCAATGCTCCGTCCCGATTGGCTGATGCTGTGGCCCAGACGACGCCATCCCGGTCGAGCAATGAGATTCGTGACAGCAAATTTACCGATAGGGATCGGCGGCGTCGCGCAGACCGTCGCCAAGGAAGTTGAGCGCCAAGACGGTAACGACCACGGCTAGGCCGGGGATCAGCAACCACGGGGCAGTGGCAACGGAGCGGATGTTTTGCGCTTCCTGTAACAGGACGCCCCAACTTACCACCGGCGGACGCAACCCCAGTCCCAGGAAGCTGAGCGCTGTTTCGGCAATAATCATGCCGGGGATCGCCAACGTCAGCGAGGCGATGATGTGGCTGAAGAACGAGGGCACCATGTGCTTCCAGATCGTGCGCAATTCATTCGAGCCATCCAGCCGCGCCGCCAACACAAAATCTTCTGTACGCATGGCGAGGAAGCGACCACGCACAACGCGCGCCAGCCCCGTCCACCCAATGAATGAGAGGATGATGGTGATCATGAAATAGATGCGTAGCGGTGGCCAGTTGGAGGGCACGGCCGCGGCCAGTGCCATCCAGAGCGGAACACTGGGGATGGAGCGGATAAATTCGATGATGCGCTGGATCACGTTGTCGACCGCGCCCCCATAAAAGCCAGAGATGCCACCGAGCAAAATGCCCAAAACAAAACTGAGCGCAACCCCCACCAATCCGATGGTCATTGAGATTCGCGTGCCGTAGATCAGGCGGCTGAGCAGATCACGTCCCAGCCGGTCCGCGCCGAGCAGATACATGGGGGCATCGGGATCTTCTGGCCCAATGAGGTGGATGTCTGTTTCGTAGAAGCCGAGCAGTTGATAGGGCTCGCCCTGTACAAACAGATTCACATAATGTTTCACCGACTCGTCGACAACGAATGTTCTGCGCAGGGCCACCGGATCAATCTCCACTGTGTAGCCATTGACGTACGGATTAAAGCTTGTCCCTTCCGCAGTCGTCTCAAAGAGGTGTAGCGGCGTCGGCGGTGCGTAGGTGTGTTGGGCGCTAAAACGTTCGGTATCGAATGGTGCCAAAAATTCGGCAAAGATCGCGATCAGGTAGATCAGGATTGTCACAATACCGCCGGCCATTGCAGCCTTGTGTTTGCTGAATTTCCACCACATGAGTTGCCACTGCGACGCAACTTCGACTCGAGTTTCGGTATTTTCACCGCTGTACTCACGGGCGGTATTCTCTTGCCTCAATGTCGTAACATCTGTTGCCATAACTTCAAACCTTTACTGATAACCTTGATTATTCATACCGAATGCGTGGATCCAGCCAAGCCAGCAGCAGATCCGACAGGAGCGTCCCGACTACCGTCAAAATGCTCAGCATGAGCAGGAAGCTGGCGGCCAGATACATATCCTGGGACAAGAGTGCGCGCAAGAGCAGTGGTCCCGTCGTTGGCAAGCTGAGCACAATCGCGACAATGGCCGAGCCTGAAACCAACCCCGGTAGCACCCAACCAACGGTGCTGATAAAGGGATTCAGTGCCACGCGCACGGGATATTTGAGCAGCAATTTCCACTCGGGCAGCCCCTTGGCCCGTGCGGTGACAACGTAGGGCTTGCGCAGTTCATCGAGCAGGTTGGCACGCATGATGCGGATGAGGCCCGCGGTGCCATCGGTACCGATGATAATAATCGGGATCCAGAGGTGGGAGAGCAGATCTCCAACTTTGGCCAGACTCCACGGCGCCTCTTGATATTCGGGGGAGAAGAGGCCGCCGACGCTCTGGTTGAAATATTTGAAGGCGATGTACATCAGGACCAGCGCCAACAGAAAATTGGGGATCGCCACGCCCAGAAAGCCAAAAAAGGTTGCCATGTAGTCGCCGACCGAATATTGGCGCACTGCCGAATAGACGCCAATGGGAAATGAGACGGCCCAGATAAAGAGCAGGGTAGTCAGTGACAGGATAAAGGTCAGCGAAAGCCGTTCCCAAATGAGATCCGAGACGGGCATGTTCCAGGCAAAAGAACGCCCAAAGTCACCGCGAAAGATGATCCCGGAGATCCATTTCCAATATTGTACATAGACAGGTTGGCCCAACCCGTAACGCTCTTTGAGCGCGACCAGCGCGGCGGGATCAACGTCCTCGCCGGTCGATGCCATGGCGGCAACCAGTGTGGTCAGATAATCCCCTGGCGGCAACTGGATGATCACAAACATGACCACTGAAATGGCAATCATGGTGGGGATCAGGAAGATAAACCGCCGTAGAATAAATTGGAGCATAGTCTCTCTACCTTGATGAAACTACAGTGCGGTTGGCTTGAAAACAGTAGGTTTCCCGCTTGCCGAAACTACTGTTTTCAAACAGAGCCCACTTTACGGTGCGGTTGGCTTGAAAACGGTAGTTTCCCCTCTTGCCGGAACTACTGTTTTCAAACAGAGCCCACTTTAGAAATGATGGGTGTAAGCCACGGTCGTTCTCTCTTGTGCCCGTGGCTTACACCTTAGTCTAAGCGCAATTTACGGATCTAACTCAAGTTGCTGCCTCCCATCTCTACACGAGATGGGGAGCAACTTGGGTTATCTATTGCTAAGCTAAGCGTAATTCACAGTCTATTGGTCAATCCAGTATTGCTCGGGATTGGTCGGCGCGGGGGTGGGGTATTGCCACGAGCCAGGCATTGACATTGGTACGTTCTTGAAGTTGTTCTTCACAACGCCATAGCCGGGCGGGCTGGAAGAGATACCGATGACATAGAATTGATCCTTGGCGATCTCGATGATCTCGCGCATCAACTCGTTTTGTCGATCCAGATCACCCGTTGCCTTGATCTGATCATAGAGTTCCATCTGCTGCTTCACCACATCCGGCGGTTCCTCCGGCGGGGTTAGGGCACCTTCGCCGGTGGGGTTGGTGTACCAGGTCACCCATGCCTGGGCAAAGGTGGATTCGGCGCTGTAGGGGAAGAGATGGCGTGGATCGAGGAAGATCGATGCACCGGCACCGGCACCCCAAACGTGCACATCGTGTTCATTGCTGTCTTTGCGGGTGTAGAGCAGCGAGCGATCGATGACCTGCAACTGGGCATTGATGCCACAGGCACGCCATTGGTTGGTCACCATCTCTGCACGGTCGCTAAAGCCAAAGGAATCGGTGGCCTGCACCACAAAGGAGAAGGGCTCGCCGTCGGGGCCGAGGAAGTAGCCTTCGCCATCTTGTTCCGTCATGCCCGCTTCGGCCAGATATTCATGGGCCAACTCGACATCATATTCGGTGTAAAGCTCGTACATCTCTTCGTCGTAGAGCGCCGGCACTTCCTTGCCCACCGCGCTGTTCATCGGTTCGCCCTGACCCACATAGAGCACATCGATGATCTCTTGGCGGTTGATGCAATGGGACATCGCGATGCGGAAATTCTTGTCCTGGAAGATCTCGCGCATGCGTTCATCTTTGTGGTTCAGGTTAAAGTGGAAGCCAGTCGTATTGCCGCCGCCGATCGTCTCGAAGAAGGTAAAGTCACCGGCGTCCATGTTGTCGGCAAGGACGGCTTTGTTGTCGTTGGTGTTAAAGTGGCGACTCATCATGTCGATCTCGCCGTTGAGCACCTTGAGCAACAGCACTTCGCGATCTTCCAAAATGTCATAGACCGCACGGTCGATGTAGGGGAGCTGGCGGCCCTCGGTGTCAACCTTCCAGTAGTAGGGGTTGCGTTCGGCCACCACCTGCGTGGAGCCATCGGCGTAGGATTTGGTAATGTCCCAGGCCATCAATGTGGGGAGATCGGCATTGTACCAGCGGGCGTCGTACGGCGTGCCAGAGACACCGCCACACTTCAGCTCCATCAGGTTCACCCAATCGTTGGCATCGGCTTCTGCGATGAGCGCATCGATATTATCGGCGTTATAATCGGGATGAAATTGGGAGCAGTAATGTTTGGGCCAGCGGGTCAACTCTGCGCCGGAAGGCGTGGCAATGTTTTGCAGGAAAAGACCGTTCGGTTCGGCAAATTTGAAGACGACGGTGTAATCATCGATCTTCTCCACAACCACCGGCTCGCCGCCAGAGGTGAGCCAACTTGGAATGTTGTGCGCGTTTTCATAGTCAGAACCGATAATGTCTTCGTACCAGAAGAGCAGATCGTCGGCCGAGAAAGGCGCACCGTCGGACCACTTCATGCCTTCACGTAATTCAAATGTGTATTCCGTGCCTTCGGCATTGCCCTCGAAAGATTTGGCAATGTTTGGCTCGATGCCGGTCCATTGGCGAGTCCAGCGGACGAGGTGCTCGTAGCTAATGGTGCGGGTGAGCCAGGCGTTGTCCGCGCCGCCAACTAGCGCTTGGCGCCAGATGCCGCCATACTTGCCCAAGCTTTCCACCGGCTCAATAACTAATGGCTCCGCAGGCAGACGCTCTGCCAGTGGGGGCAGATCACCGCTGGCAACCATCTCTGCCAGCATTGGCGCTTCCATCTGATCCGTATCGGCTGCCGCCATGCTGTCATCGGTGCCCTCTTCACTGCTGGGGGCCGCGGCTTCGTCCGCAGCTGGGGGAGCACTCGTGGTGCCCGCACCCGCACAAGCTGCGAGCAGGCTCGTGACTATGAGCAATGCAAACAGGTGATACAACTTTTTCATGCAGTCCCTCCTTGAAAGATCTAAACACGTTGGATGAAATGCCGGGCAACTCGTGGCGCTTGGCGATGTGGTGGACGGTAGCCACGGTGTCGAACGGCGATGAAGCCTACCCCAAAATTCGTTGGCGGCGTAGGTAACGCCACGACCGAATTTCGAGGCCGCGGATTTCGCATGAGAATTCGGTATGGCGGACGACACTTACATGTTGCAACTGTCTGCACGTTGCAATTGTCTGCACGTTGCGATTGTCTGCACGTTGCACTTATCAAAGTGTGAGTGTTGCTGACCACGCTTTGTTCTCATGCTATTGTTCAATCCAGTATTGCTCTGGATTGGTGGGAGCTGGGTTGGGATAGAGCCAAGAGCCGGGGATGGGTACGTTGCGGCCCACGGTTTGCTGCAATATTTGGGTCCTCCTTACCATGATTTCTCGCTGAGCGAGCGAAGGATTTTCACCGTTGCAATGGCGTGAGACTTCACCCGGTCACGGTGCACTGGCCCGGACCACGAGCGTGGGTTGCACACAGATCTCTTCCGGCGCGTCTGATGCATGATTTTCTGTTGCCGCTTGCTGATCGGGCGTCTGCCGCACTCCATGATTGACATGGCGCAACAGCATGGCCACCGCCTGTTCGCCCAACTGGGCAATGGGATAGTGGATTGTAGAAAGTGTCGGCCAGACGAGGTGAGAAAGAGGAATGTTATCAAAGCCGATCACCGCCACATCCCGCGGTACCCGCCGCCCCAATTCGGCACAGGCCTGGAGCGCGCCAACGGCAACTAGATCGTTGTGACAGACGATCCCATCGAGCGTGGGGCACCGCTGCAACAGCACCAACGCAGCGCGGTGGCCATCTGCCAATTGAGGCGTGCACGCTTCCATGTTGTCTTCATCGACGGCAAGATCATGGGCCAGCATGGTGTCGATGAACGCTTGCCGCCGTTGCCGTCGCGAAAAGGTCTCGGGCATTCCGTTCAACAGGCCGATTTGCCGTCGACCGCCGGCCACCAAATGTTCCACAGCCTGTTGTGTGCCCGCAATGTTGTCGATCCAAATGGCACCGGCAGTTGCGGGTAATGGTGGATGGTTAACAATGACTACGGCCCGATGGTGAGCCAGATGCTCAGCCAGTTCGCTCTTTTCCGACGCTGGGCTACAGATGATGACCCCATCAACCCGTTTGTCCTCCAGCAAGCTCAGTAATTTGAGTTCACGTAGCGGATCTTCGTTGGTGTTGCAGAGAAAAATCGTATAGTCGTGTAGCAAGGCCGCGTCTTCGGCACCACGAATGATCTCGGCAAAATAGGGATTCGCCACATCGGGAATGACCAATCCCAGCGTCCAGGTGCGATCGGTGGCGAGGGCACGTGCCAGTGTGTTTGGGCGATAGCCAAGCTGCTTGGCCACAGCCAGTACATGGCTGCGCGTTTCTGGGCGAATTTCCCCTTTGTTGTTAATCGCGCGCGAGACCGTCTGGGTAGAGACAGCCGCGGCGCGTGCGACATCAGCAATGGTGACACGTGTATTCAACTGGAGAGTCCTGCGTGCTGAGACGAGACGTACCTGAGACGAGACGTACTGCTACCTGAACATTTGCCAAAGATATAGAGCGACGTCTGGAGTGGCTCTCAACATTCAATGCTTGAAAGTTGCAATGAGCGTAAGCCATGTCAACGAGGCTGTATCGGTTGACAATGCTGGGAAAGTCCCATGTAACTGGTCGGGTGTAACCTGAACAATGACCTGCTGTAGCCGTGGGGGATGAGACACCAGAAATGGGGAGCGGTGCCAGTTGGTTCGCAGTCATCTCTTTGTTCGTGCGAAACGTATATTTGTTTGCGTTCACGTTAGCGGTAACGACAGCATAGCTGATGTTGCACACTTTGTCAACTGTCCCAAGAAAGAGATCAAATAACGCCTCTTCACTGGATCAAGCGCTGAACTGCTTCGTCGTGCCACCGCGGCTGGCAGGTCCTGCGGTACACGAGCAAGTATTTATTCTGAAGAGAATGCTGGTCGTGGCTAACGCTTATGTGGCGAGTTATGTGTGAGTTATATGGTGAGTAGATCGTGGGCGTGGAGCCAAGCGCGCAGTGTGGACGCATCTTGCAAAAATTCCTCTGGCGAATCGTCGCGCACAAATTCCAACAAGGCGAAGCGATCGCCCTCAAGCTCTGCAACTTTCTCGAGATATTGTTGCCAATCCCCTTCTCCCGTTGCCAGCGTTTCACGTGCGCCGCTCGTACGGTGCCAATGGAAGAGATGGATGTTGTCCAGCCACGGTGCCACCGCATCGATCCCTGCCAGATTGTTGGCCACCGTGGAGTAGCGCGGCGGCTGCCAATAGCTGCGAATGTTGGGGTGGTTGACCTCGCTCAATAATCGGCGAGCACTCTCATTGGTATCGGTTAATGTATTGGCGTGAAATTCATAGGCGATCTTGGTCCCCGCGCGCGCGGCCAAATCTGCGATTCGCCCCGAATCCTCAATCACCGCGGACCAATATGCCTCGTCGGCTTCGGCACTGCCCTGTTTGCCAGCCCACACCCGAATGGTTGGTGCGCCCAATGCCACCGCCGCGGCGAGAACCGCGTCAAATGATCCCGTTTCAGCGTGACTCACCCGATAGTAGGAGCCGTATGCCGCAACCTGCAAACCGGCCGCGAGCGTCTGTTGGCGAACGTCGCGCGCGGCCACGAGATCGCCGTGAGGCACGTGCACATCGCCACCCCATTCTATGGCGCGCAGCTGTGCCCTTGTTACCAGCTGGATGATTTCAGTGGGGGAGAGCTGGCGAAATGTAATCGAGACCAGCCCGGGATGAATGGTTGACATAATGCGTTCCCTGCCCTTTCCTTCGTTGTAAATCTTTTTGTTCTTTGGTATGGTGTTACCTGCCACTACAGTGCGGTTGGCTTGAAAACGGTAGGTTTCCCGCTTGCCGGAACGACTGCTTTCAAACAGAGCCCACTTTAGATTGCCCGGGCGCGCTCGCACTTGGCCGCGTTCGCTCTCTGCTTCAACCCAATCCAAACCCAAGCAGTTGTACCACTGGAGGATAATTATGTCCAAACCGATGCTGCACGTGAATGTACTGCTTTTGCTCTCGATTCTACTCTTTAGCGCCTGTGCAACACCCGCGGCTGCGCCTGCCGACTCAGCATCTGCTGACGAAGCGACCACCGCAGACGAAGAGACCGCGCCGGTCGATGATGCCAGCGCCGCGCCGGCTGATGATGAAGATACCGCAGCTGCAGACGCAGACGCAATTCAGATTGGCTTTGTCAGTACGCTCTCTGGCCCCGCGGCGGCATTGGGCATCGACGTGCGCGATGGCTTTTTGCTGGCCATCGACCACCTGGAGGCCGACGGTCAGCTGCCCGTTGCCGGCATGGAGGTGCTGGTGAAAGACGATCAACAGTCCCCCGATGTGGCCAACCAGGCCGTGCAAGAGCTGCTCCAGAACGATCAGGTCGATTTCATGACGGGCATTATCTTTTCCAACATTCTACTGGCCGTTGCCGACACCGTCTTTGCCGCCGAGACCTTCTACCTCAGCCCCAACGCCGGACCGTCACAGCTGGCTGGTGAAGGCTGCAACCCCTTCTTCTTTAACGTGGCCTGGCAGAATGATAATCTACACGAGGCCATGGGGCAATATGTGGCGGATCGGGGCTACGAAAATGTGTACATTCTGGCTCCTGACTATCCCGCGGGCCACGATGCCCTCACCGGCTTCAAACGCTTTTACACCGGCGAGTTGGCCGAAGAGCTTTACACCCAATTGGGGCAACTTGACTTTGCCGTGGAGATGGAGCTGATCCGAGCTTCGGGCGCGGATGCCGTCTTTACCTTTCAGCCCGGTGGCATGGGCATCAATTTTATCAAGCAATACACCGAGGCTGGCTTGATGGGTGACCTGCCCCTCTTCCTCCCCGGCTTCTCCGCGGATCAAGATGTGATCAACGCAGTGGGCGAGGCGACCGTGGGCTTGTTCAACAGCTCGCAGTGGGCGCTCGATCTTGACAACGCAACCAACGAGCGTTTTGTTGCCGACTTTGAAAGCACCTATGAACGCAAGCCAACGCTCTATGCCTCACAGGGCTATGACACGGCACTAGCCATCGCCGCCGCGGTTCGAGCGGTCGATGATCTGTCGGACAAGGATGCGTTGCGCAGCGCCATTGCCGCCGCCGACTTTGATTCGGTTCGTGGCGAGTTTGCCTACAACACCAACCAATATCCAATCCAGAATTACTATTTGCGCCAGGTGGTGCAAGGTGAGGATGGCATTGTCAATGAATTGGTGGAGACCATCTTCACCGAGCACGCCGACGCCTATGCCGACGCCTGTGCGCTGGGTGAATAAGCACCGTTGTTGCTAGTAAATCCCGGCGTAAATCAGACCACGCGTATTTTGCCGTTTGCACTCAGGTTAGCTGGCCTGATCACCTGCCGTGGTAGTTACGCCACACTGGACTAGGCTCATGTCTACTTCTCTGGTCGTTGCCCAGCTGCTCAATGGGGTGCAGCTGGGCTTAATGCTCTTTTTGCTGGCGTCGGGGCTGACGTTGATCTTCGGCATCATGGATCTGATCAACCTGGCCCACGGGTCGCTCTACATGTTCGGTGCCTATTTCACTGCCGCGGCCACCGCGGCCACTGGCTCTTTCTGGCTCGGGCTGCTCGTTGGCGTAGTGGGCGTGGCGCTTTTGGGGATCGTGTTGGAGATCACCATTATGCGTCGCCTCTACCAACGGACGCATCTTGCGCAGGTGTTGGCAACATTTGCCCTGCTGTTGATGAGCAACGAGGTGGTGCGCTTCATCTGGGGGGCGCAGCCAGTGATGCTCAATTCTCCCCCCATCTTTCGAGGACCGATTGCGCTGCCGCTGCTCAACACCAACTATCCTGCATACCGCCTACTGCTCATTGGCATTGGCCTGTTGATTGCGCTGCTGCTCTTTTGGCTGATCAACCGCACCCGGATCGGCATGTGGATTCGCGCCGGCGCGTCCAACCGCGAGATGGCCATGGCCATGGGCGTGCCGATCGACGGTCTCTTTACGCTCATCTTTGCCCTGGGCGCGGCGCTCAGCGCGCTGGCGGGCGGCCTGACGGGGCCACTGCTTTCGGTGCAGATTGGCATGGGCGAAAACATCCTGATCCTCACCTTTCTGGTGATCGTCATCGGGGGCATTGGCTCGATCAAAGGTGCCTTGGTTGCCGCGTTGCTCGTCGGAATCATCGACACCGCGGGCCGTATTCTAATCCCGCTGCTCATCCGGCAGCTCGATCTCGGCACGCTCGGCACCAGCGTGGGCGGTGCACTGGCCGCCATGCTCATCTATCTAGTCATGGCGGTGATTCTTTTTTGGAAACCGCAGGGACTTTTCCCCACGGGGCACTCATGAGGGGGCGAGCTATGCGCAAACTACCGCTGCTCGCGGTCGCCCTGTTGTTGCTCGGTTTCCCCTTGGTTGCCATGGCCTTGGATCGTCCCTTTTACATTACGCTACTCACCCGCATTCTGATCCTGGGTCTCGCTGCATCCAGCCTGAACCTGATTCTCGGCTACGGGGGGCTCGTCAGTTTTGGCCACGCGGCCTTTTTTGGGCTGGGTGGCTATGTCGTGGGCATCCTGTCCCTCTATGATATTCAGAGCGCCTGGATCACGTGGCCGTTGGCGCTCATCGTCGCCGCCCTCTTTGGCTGCTTGATCGGCGCGATCAGCCTCCGCACCCGTAATGTCTACTTCATCATGATCACGCTGGCCTTTGCCCAGATGTTGTTCTTTCTCTTTACATCGCTCCGGGTGTGGGGTGGGCAAGATGGAATCTCCTTTACGCGCTCCACGGTGGCTCCGGGCGTGGATCTGACCCATGGCCCAACCTTCTATTATGTTGTATTGCTGGCGCTGGCTGGCACACTCTATGGGCTGCACCGCCTGATCCACGCCCGTTTCGGCCACGCCCTGCAGAATATCAAGCTGAACGAAAAGCGCATGGCTGCCATTGGCTATCCCGTCTATGGCCTGACCTTGGTCGCCTTTACGATCTCCGCGGCGCTGGCTGGATTGGCCGGACTGCTCAACGCCAATCTCAACACCTTCATCAGCCCCGCTTCGTTGAGCTGGCCTTTCTCTGGTCAACTGTTGATGATGGTGATCCTGGGCGGCGTGGGCAACTTTTGGGCTGGCCTCGTGGGGGCAACACTCTACATTCTGCTGGAGACGGTGCTGGAGAGCTACACGATCTACTGGCAATTTGGACTGGGCGCGATCCTGCTCTTTGTCGTGCTAAAGTTGTTGCGATAAGTGGACTCATGAATCTGATCTTGGTGATAACCTTGGCTAAAAACCTGGCTATGATGGAGAGCGCATGACGATGCCACTGTTGGAAACGCAGGCATTGCACAAGGCCTTTGGCGGTTTGCAGGTTACCAAAGCGTGCGATCTACAACTGCTTGCCGGTGAAATCCACGCCTTGATTGGCCCCAACGGCGCGGGCAAAACCACGTTGCTGGCCCAACTCGCAGGCTCGCTGGCACCGGATCGCGGGCGTATCTTCTTTGAGGGCGGAGAGATCACGCAGCTGCCCACGCACCGCCGCGTGCAACGGGGGCTGGTGCAGACCTTTCAAATCACCACGATCTTTGCCCAGCGCACTGTCTTGGAAAATCTGTTGCTGAGTGTGCAGGCTGTCACTGGCCACAGCTTCCGCTTTTGGTGGCCACGGCAGCGGGAAACGCAGCTGGAGAAGAGCGCAATCGCGGTCGCCGAACAGGTCGGCCTTGGGGACGCACTGACGACGGTGGCAAGTACGCTGTCCCATGGTGAACAGCGGCAACTGGAGTTGGGGCTGGCGTTGGCCTGTCGCCCCAAGCTGCTCTTGCTCGATGAACCGCTGGCGGGCATGGGGCTGGATGAATCGGCACGCATGATCGACCTCATCCGGACGCTCAATGCCCAAGTGACGGTATTGCTGGTGGAACATGACATGGACGCGGTCTTCCAACTGGCAGACCGGATATCGGTGCTCGTTTACGGTGAGATCATTGCCACGGGCTCGCCAACAGAAATTCGGGAAAACAAGGTGGTGCAGGATGCCTACTTGGGTTAACACCGGAGACGAAGAGACGGTGCAACCGCTGCTGACCGTTGCCGATCTGGCGAGCGGTTATGGTGATGGCCAGGTGCTCTTTGGGCTGAATTTGGCCATTGCACCGGGGACAATGGCAACGTTGCTGGGACGCAACGGCATGGGCAAAACAACCACTGTGCGCGCGATCATGGGGTTGCAGCCTTGCCAGCATGGCACGATCACCTTTCGCGGGCAGCCAATCCAGAATCGGCGTCCCCAGATCATTGCCCGCCTGGGCATTGCGCTGGTGCCCGAAGGGCGTCAGATCTTCCCCAACCTGACCGTGCGCGAAAATCTAATCGCCTTTGCCGCGCGGCGCAACGCACAACCCGACCCATGGACGCTCGATAAAATCTATGCGCTCTTCCCCATATTGCAAGAGCGCGCCGATCACAGTGGGCGCCAGCTTTCGGGGGGCGAACAACAGATGTTGGCCATTGGTCGTGCGCTAATGACCAATCCCCACCTGCTGATCCTAGACGAGGCCACGGAAGGGCTCGCACCACTGCTGCGTGAGCAGATCTGGCGGGTCCTCGCGACGATCAAGGCCGCGGGGCAAACGATCCTGGTAATTGACAAATATGTTGACCAACTGCTGGCCGTGGCCGACCAGCACACGCTCATTGAGCGCGGGCGCGTGGTCTGGCAAGGCGACTCTGCCGAGTTGAGGCGGCAAGAACAACTGCTGCATCGCTATCTGGGGGTCTGAAGCCGACGCTTTCTCCGCAGTGCCATCGACTAGGCTGGCCCCTGTACCAATTTGGTGACGACAGCAGCATAGGCCTCATCGGCTAGGGCCACCATCTCGGCATCGGTTCGATCCTGGATGGGGTGAGCGACAAAGTGGACCGGGGCATCAAACCCAAGCGCTGTCGATTGGGCCGCGGCCGCGTCAATAAATTCAGTAGAAGCGATGAACAGCCCCGGCACCCCACGCAGATCCAAATCATTGATATCGTGTACACTACACGTTGTGCAGGACCCTCAATCGGCCAAGGCTTCGATAACGGCATGGCACTCGGTGCTGATCTGCTGTTTCAGCGCGACCGGGGCCACTCGGGCATAGGTCGGCTTGCGATACCGCCGCACCGTGGCACCCGCGGTGGTGAGCTGTTCGGCCAATCGATCGAGGAAGATGTCCCCGCGCGGCTTGGAAATATCGAGCAGACCAATGGTTGCATTCCGCAACATTGTCAGCCGAGGTTGCATTTCCCGCCGGGCTGGGCTGCTTTCAGCGGTGGGATCGAGAAGAATAGTTGCTTGTTGTTGCATAAAATCGGTCCTTTCTGATCAAGTGAACGGGATCGACGGCTACGGCTGAACTGCTTGGGTCACTGGCGCAGAGCCCCGGGGGCCACTGCCGGGCCAGCCCCCGATAATGCCGGAGAACATGCCAGCTGTGCCACCCACGTGGAGGATCAGCAGGCCACCGGGCCGGAATTTACCGATGGTTCCATCCCGCGTGTTGGCGAGTACACTGGCAGGAATTCCCTCGGCATTGCCCTGCGCACCCTGGAGCAATTCACTGCCGTCGCTGGTGAGGAGTGTCGTCAGCTCGCGGTGCAAGCGGCTTTTGGACCACCTTGCCGCGGCCAGGGTGCGGGCATGTTCGGGGCAGACGAGCAGAATTGCATCAGAGCCTTGTGCCGCTTTGGGGTGACAGACGCCGCGCAATGCCATGGCAAAGGAGCGAGCCAATGATTCTGCCGTGCGTGAACGCTGATCCATGATTGGTTGGACACCGTCCCCGGCAAAGAGCGTAACGGTGGAAGTCGTGGGATCAAAGCCACGCTCCACCGCCAACGATTCCCACGGAGAATCGGTCTCTCGCTCTGCAAAGCAGAAGGTGTACTTCCCCGGATTGCCCAACGCTGCGCGATCAACACCCCCTGGTTTGCCACCCCCTACGTTGCGGATCACCAGTTGCAGCGCGCGGCCAATGGTGGCGTTGGCTCGATTCCCCTGTCCCAGAGCGTTGAGACCCGCGTTCATCCCGATCTGGGTGGCCACAGGTCCATTGACGATTACTACGGGTCCCACGGGATAGGTTGTTGCCAGCACCCCATGCATGCAAAATTCATCGATGCACGCAGCCTCCACCGCGGCCAGCACTACCGGTAGATATTCGGGTTTACAACCTGCCATCACCGCGTTGATGGCCACTTTTTCCACGCTACAAGGCACCTGGTTGGGCGGAATCACTCCCACGATCTCATCTGGCGCACGTCTTGTTCCCTGCAACATGCGCCACACCCGGGCGGGTGTTGGCGGCACAATTGGCAACCCATCACTCCAGCCTTGCTCAAAGCCATATTCCCACTCATCCATGTATGGACCCACCTCGGCTTGACGGGCACGAAGGCCGGTCTCTCCATGGCGTACTTGTAACTCTTCGGCGATGCCGGGCATCACATTGCGTGCACCGCAACCGGGCCGGGGGCTGGGCAACTCGGATCCGAGCGCGTCGATGCCCGCGATCTGCTCCCAAGCTGCGCGTTGCCAACCCACGGTGCGTGCGACTTCCACCCCATCCTCCACGCGAATCAAGGTGGGTACCGTTTCGATCTGGAGATGAAATGAATGACGCAATGGCCGATCATCAATGCACTCGCCATCTGGAAACGCAGGATCGTCCTGTGTGAAGATGGTTACGGGGAGATCACCCGTGCGCAGTTGAGTGTAAACTGGTTTCAGGAGCGTGCAGGTGGGACAATCCGCCTTGACGACGAGGATCAGGCCATTGGGTGGTGTGTACATACGCGCCTCTGCTTGGTATACTATTGCTTGGTATAGTACTGGTGTTGACGGGGTTCAAATGCCAATGTTGTCAATGGCGGGAGAAGTTTACCACACTTTTGCCATGACGACACACGCCGCGCAAAAGCGGGTGTCTACGCCACAACCTCCTGTTTTCCCAGCTATTCAACGCCACATCGGTTGACGATTCGCTCGGTCCCGTTGACATCTGGGGAAAAGCGCCAATCCATTGGGTTTCTAACCGTGAGAAGCGGTCTCAGCGCTGAATGGACAGCCGCTGATGCGGTTTTCTCGGTGAGAAGGCGGGGTTTCCCCACGAATTTGCAATGTCAACGGACGCTGCTGTGAAAAATTATGAAAGAGTCGCCCATGCGGACATTCCTCGCGATTGAGCTTCCACCCCACATCCAGACCTATGTGGCAGAGAATATTAGCAATCTGCGTACCCAACTGCAAGCCACGGGATTGGAAAAGCAATTGCAGTGGGTGCCCTTGGCCAATTTGCACCTTACCGTGCGCTTCTTTGGGGACACATCAACGGTGCAAGCAGAAGCCCTGGCGCACGCTTTGACCGAGATTGCCAGCCAGCAAGCACCGTTTGCCTTGGCGCTCACCCAACTCGGCGGCTTTCCCAACCTACAACGGCCCCGCGTGCTCTGGCTCGGTGTGGCTGGCGAACTGCCGCAACTCCATGCGCTCAATACCGCCGTTGAATCCGCAGCCCAAGAGGTGGGATTTACAGCTGAAGCGCGTGGGTACACGCCACACATTACGTTGGCCCGTGCCCAGCGCCGCGCCAAACAAGGCGAGCTGCAGGGAACTGGGCAGCAGTTACAGACGATCCGTGCCACGCCATCCGCTGCTGAGCCGCCCACCTTTGTCGTGCAAGAACTCGTCCACTTTGCGAGCCACTTTCAGCGGTGTGGTCCCCTTTACAAGCCACTGGGACGCTATCCGTTTGCGCATCATGCCACCTGAGCCTGGCGCAGGAACAAGTGTCGAGCTTTGTCAAACGCAGCCACCGCCACTCTGCAAGAGCGCCCGGTAACCGAGTGGGAATCAGACCAGAATCCACGGCTGTTAGCATGGCTGTTGCAACGGTGAAGTTTTTACTGCGTTCGACACTGTTCTACTTTGCACTGCCCTACTTTCGACTGCCCTACTTTGCACTGTTCTATTTGAAGAATTGTCCGCTCTCTGGAGGAGTTGTCATGGTTCAAGATGCCTTTATTTACGAAGCGATCCGCACACCACGTGCCCGGGGCAAGGCGAGCGGTGAACTCTATGAAGTAAAGCCGGTGGATCTGGTGGTGACGCTCATGGCTGAGCTCGTGGTCCGCACCGCTCTGCCAACCACGGCCGTCGATGATGTCGTGCTCGGCTGCGTGACACCGGTGGGTGATCAAGGCGCGGACATTGCCAAGGCCGCCGCGATCAAGGCGGGATGGGCGGTGGATGTGCCGGCGATGCAGCTCAACCGCTTCTGTGCATCGGGGCTGGAAGCGGTGAATTTAGCAGCGATGAAGGTGCGTTCCGGCTGGGAAGAGCTGGTTGTTGCCGGTGGTGTCGAGAGCATGAGCCGCGTCCCGATGATGAGCGATGGCGGCGCAATGTTTACCGATCCCCAAACCAATGACGCGGCCGGTTTTGTACCACAAGGCATTGGCGCGGATCTGATTGCCACGCTCGATGGTTACACCCGTGCCGAGCTCGATCGCTTTGCGCTGCGCTCGCAACAACGGGCTGCCTTTGCCCGTGACAATGGCTACTTCACGCGTTCGGTTGTGCCCGTCCGCGACCAAAATGGATTGACCATTCTTGCCGCGGACAGCTACATCCGTCCAGACACCACGTTGGCCGGATTGGCCGAGCTTGCACCCGCTTTTGCCACGGTCGGCGAGCTGGGCTATGACTTTGTGGCGCAACAAAAATATCCCCACGTTACAGCGATCAACCACCTGCACACCGCGGGCAATTCGTCGGGGATTGTCGATGGCGCGGCGCTGGTCTTGGTGGGCAGCGCGGACAAGGGCAACGCATTGGGCCTGCATCCACGCGCCCGCATCCGTGCCGCGGCGCTCGTTGGCACCGACCCAACCATCATGCTGACTGGTCCTGGCCCTGCCGCGCAAAAAGCACTGAAGCTGGCGGGCATGCAGAGCCGTGACATCGACCTCTTTGAAGTGAACGAAGCCTTTGCCGCGGTGGTCTTGCGCTTCATGCGCGATCTCGGCCTGACCACAGACGAACACCTCAACGTCAACGGTGGAGCCATTGCCCTTGGCCATCCCTTGGGCGCGACGGGTGCCATGTTACTCGGTACAGCGTTGGATGAATTGGAGCGCACCAATGGCGAGACCGCGCTGATCGCACTCTGTGTCGGCGGGGGCATGGGCATCGCCACAATTATCGAACGGGTGTAGCACGCGGCCAAGTGGAACAGCTGTTCTGATCATGCTGCCAGGAGAAACAAGATGCCGATCAACAATGGGACTGACAACGCAATTGATGTTGCAATGGACGACGCTGGCATTGTCACGTTGACGCTGGATACGCCTGGACGCTCGACCAATCTGATCAATGAGCCATTCTTTGACGCGCTCGCCGCTGCCTTGGAGCGGATCCACGCCGATCCCGCGGTGAGCGGAGTGATTGTCACGTCGAGCAAAGCGAGCTTTCTGGTTGGCGCGGATCTGGATACGATCTTTTCTGCAACTGATCCGGCCCACTATTTTGCAATGGCCCAACGCTTCAAAGGCCACCTGCGCACCCTTGAAACCCTGGGCAAGCCAGTGGTCGCCGCGCTCAATGGCTCGGCCCTGGGCGGCGGGCTGGAAGTGGCGCTCGCCTGTCACCGGCGCATTGCCTTGGATGATGACCCGATCCGTTTTGGCTTTCCAGAAGTAGGGTTGGGGCTGTTACCCGGCGGTGGCGGTGTCGTCCGCACGGTTCGCCTGTTGGGGCTAGAAGTGGCGCTGGAGTGGTTGATTCGCAACAAACAATACACCCCTCACCAGGCATTGGCCGCGGGCATGATTCACGCCGTGGCAGAGAGCGAGGCCGAGCTGCTGGCACAGGCCCGTGCCTGGATCAAGGCCAATCCCGCGGCCGCGGCACCGTGGGATCGCGCGAACCAGACGCGGATCCCCGGCGGTGGCCCGGCCAACCCCAAAATTGCCCAACAACTTGCCATTGCTCCGGCCATGTTGCGCAAGGAGACAGGGGGCAACTACCCCGCGCCGTTGGCCATTCTGGCGGCAATGGTAGAGGGTGCCCAGGTCGACTTTGCCACCGCGTCGCGCATTGAATCGCGCTACTTCGCGCAACTGGCCGCGGGCCAGGTGAGCCGCAACCTGATCAGCGCCTTTTGGACTCAACTCAATCAGATCAAGCGCGGGGAGAGCCGGCCCGCGGCCATCCCGCCGCAGCCAACGAGCCGGGTGGGCGTTTTGGGCGCGGGCATGATGGGTCACGGCATCGCCTACGTCACGGCACTGGCAGGATTGCCGGTGGTGATGACCGAGCGCGAAGAAACCCTTGCCGCGCGCGGCAAGGAGCGCATTGGCAAACTTGCCGCCAAACAGGTGGCGCGCGGGCGCATGGGTGATGATGAAGCCACGCAATTGTTGGCGCGCATCACGGCCACCACGGACTACGCCCAGCTTGCGGATTGCGATCTGATCATCGAGGCCGTCTTTGAGGATCGCGCTGTAAAGGCGGCAGCAACGGCTGCTGCCGCTCTCCAGATGCCACCGACGAGTGTCGTTGCTTCCAACACCTCGACCCTGCCGATTACGACGCTGGCCCAGGCGCTTGCGCAACCAGAGAATTTCATTGGCATGCACTTCTTTTCGCCCGTGGAAAGGATGCGGTTGGTCGAGATCATCGTTGGCACCGAGACGAGCGCGACGACGCTTGCCAAGGCATTTGACTTTGTACGCGCGATTGGCAAAGTCCCAATTGTCGTCAACGACAGCCGCGGCTTTTACACCTCACGCGTCTTTAGCGCCTGGACCAATGAAGGCATGGCAATGTTGGTCGAAGGCGTCTTGCCGTCGCTAATTGAAGCGGCCGCGTTGGCAGCTGGCCTGCCTGTCGGTCCTCTGGCGCTCATGGATGAGATTTCGCTCACCCTCGCCGATCAGATTCGTCAACAGGCCGCGGCCGACGGCGATGCAAGTGGCAAGATCGCGCTGGCTCACCCGGCCTACGCTGTGCTGGACGCAATGTTGGCCGCGGGGCGCACGGGGCGAGCGCACGGTTCCGGCTTCTACACCTATGTGGAAGCGGACAAAGCACTCTGGTCGGGGCTGACCCAACTCTTTCCCCCAGATGCTGAACAGCCAACGCAACAGGTGTTGATCGATCGGCTGCTCTTCATCCAATCGCTTGAAACGGTGCGTTGTTTGGCCGAGGGTGTGCTGAGTTCAGTGGCAGATGCCAACCTGGGGGCAATCTTTGGTTGGGGCTATCCCGCCTGTCACGGTGGGCCACTGCAATTCATCAACGCATATGGCGGAGCTGCTTTTGTGGCGCGCTCGCGTGAACTGGCCGCGGTACACGGTGACCGCTTTGCGCCGCCACCGTTGCTGTTGGAGCGGGTGGCACAAGGGCAGCCCTTCTGATCGGCGACCCATCTGAACGTCATACGAATCTGCGCACGATGAGACGCGAGTAACAGTGAAACTTTTTGGGATTTATCAACGAGCGGATCATGACGGAGGTCTCTCTGGCCGTTAGCTCTTGTGGCTGTCGCGTTGCCAGCAGAGAAGCAGCATGATGGTGCTCACCAGCGAACCGACGAGCAAGTGCAACGGCTGTTGCAGCGCGTGTAGCAGCACCGCGCTGCCTGCGCCAACCAACCAGGCCAGCAGTGCCCGCGGTGAGCGCGGTTTGGGACGCAGTTGCTGCGTGAGCAAGATCACCACC
This sequence comes from Caldilineaceae bacterium, assembly GCA_965228585.1. GTDB lineage: Bacteria > Chloroflexota > Anaerolineae > Caldilineales > Caldilineaceae > JAHBVH01. The sequence continues at coordinate 147,567 of CBDDHX010000007.1, read as the reverse complement.
AACGCAGGGCCAAGGGAGGCACCGAGATAGCCAAGAAAGGGCAGAAGTTGCTGATCGAAGCGGGTGGCCGCGAGCAGAAATCCAAGCAGACAGATGAGCAATGTGCTTTGGTTGGGCCGCAGCGGTGTGAGATGGCTCAAGGCAAAGGCCCCAGAATACCAGCCTGAGATTAGCGGTGAGACAACCGCCACAATGAGGAAGATGTGCCCAATCGCGGCTGATCCGGTTTGGGTGAGCAGATCGGCAATGTTCCAGCTACCGGTGGCAAAGTAGAGCAGCGCGCCAGCACCGGTTGCAAAGAGCAGCGGAAAAAAGAGAAAGAGTTTGACCTTCACCACATCGCGGCCAGTGGCAAAGTCCCAGGTGAAGTCGGGCGTGCGCAGCGAAAAGAGGGTTGCATAGCCAATGATCGTGCTGATCGCCAGCAGCGTGTTGCCAACCGTGAGCGTACCGTTGCTTTGGGCTGCGGTCTGTTCTGAGCCCGCGGCAAATTGTACTGCGCTGTTCAAATCAATGGTCGTGAGTGCAAAGATGGTGAGCGCGAGAGCCGCGCCCGTTGTCACCCACGTCAGCGCGGCCCAGCGGTTGATCCCCCAACTGTTGAGCAGGTAGAGCAGGGCAATGATCAAGAGCGCGCCCAGCCAACCCGGTAGCTGTAGCAGTTCGGCCACGCTTGCCCCCGCCACCCCGCCATGAAAGCCACTCCACCCAACCAACCCAACAGCCATCAACAGATTGATCAATCCGGCACCCGTTTTGCCAAAGGTCGCCGTCGCAATCTCCGCGAGCCGCTTGCGACGGCGGTGGCCCAACAGCCCTTGGCCCATGCTGAGCAAAATCAACAAGACCACGCCCAGCGGCAAGATCCAATAGAGATGGCGCGCGGGCACGAGCATGGCAACTGTGCCGCCCGTGGAGATGCTGGCTGGGTTTATGCCAATGCCGAGCCAAATGCTGGCACGGGTCTGCCAGCGGGTTCCCGGTGGCTGCGTTTTGGGGCTACTCAAGATGTTGACCGATCAATGCTGTGGCTGGGCTGCCGTGATTGTTGCCGCTGGCGGTAGATTATTTTGTCATGACTTATCGACAGGTTGCGTAAGTCCAGTTGTGATGGTCACCGGCGCAGCTAGCACCAGATCGGCCTGCACGGGACGATGATCAGAGCCAATGTCGCCCCCTTCCCGGTACGCGGCGACGTGCCATGCCGGGGAGACGAGAATGTGATCGAGTGGTGCTCCCAAAAGCGGGCCAACCAGCAGCCAAGTCGGCCAAACGCCGTGTCCCTGTAACGCATAGCGCAGATCGGTGGCGGCAATGAGTTGACGCATTGGCGTAGACCAGGGCGACGCGTTGAGATCGCCCAGCAGCACGAATGGTTCAGCGGTGGCATTGGCCAACTCGCCCATCAAGGCGATCTCGCGATTGCGGCTGGCCGCCCATTCCGCGCGCATTGGGGGCAATGGGTGAATGCCCACCAGCGTCACCGGTTGATCCTGCCACCTGATCTGTGCGTGGAGATAGCGCCGCCCGCGGCCACCGGGAGTGACTGTCTCGACCCGCAGAAATGGGTGGCGGCTGAGAAAGGCTACCCCCAGCGTCATCCGCGAGGGTTCCGCGTGCAGATAGGGGTACTCGGTGGCCAGTTCATCGCTCAAGACGCTGATGAGATCGGCACGCACTTCGGACATATAGACGATATCCGGCTGGCGCTCGCGGATCAGCGCCACGACTTTGGCATAGCCAGCGTTGCTCGTCGAGATATTCAGTGTCATCAGACGCAGTGCCGCGGTCTCATCCGCGGCCCGGGCCGCTGGCGGGGCCAGGGGCAGAAAGTAGGGCACAACGAGATAGAGATTAAAGGCCAATGCCACGGCTGTCACCATGGTTGGAATGAGCGGCTTGTGCGTGGGGCGCAACAACAGTAGAAGCAGGCAGAGCGCCAGGCCGACTGTATATTGCAGGTGGTAGTGTGAAAGTATATCCAGCAGCCAGTGGTAGCGGCCCAACGCGCTGCCCAGGGTCAGGAGCGCAAAGAAGAGGGCGAACCCCGTGGCGAGAATCGTGATCAATTTATTCATTGGGCCAATCAACCTCTGTTCTAAATCGACTTGCTCTGCTCTACAAAAGCGTCTACTATACAAGCATCTATATGCGCATCTGTCATGCAAGCGTTTACTATACAACAGAGCCGTTGCATTGAACGAACGTCTCCCACGCCCAATCATGCCGAACCTTGGAAAATTTTTGGAGAATTCTTTGGAAAACTGTGATGAGTAGATACCGTCTAGAGAACAAAATTGCAATCGTGACCGGTGCAGCCTCGGGTATTGGTCGAGCAACGGCATTGCGTTTTGCCGCGGAAGGGGCCCATGTCATTGCCACCGATCTCAATGAGCAAGCAGTGGCAGCGGTGGCGGCAGCGGCAGCGCAAACGGGCCATGTGGTGACGCCAATGCGTTGTGACGTCACGCAGCCCGACGAAACGGAACGGACCGTTACCGCGGTGGTGGCCGACCACGGTCGGCTAGATATTCTGGTCAATTCTGCTGGGATCACGCCGCGCACTGTCCATCCCGATGCCGATGTGGCCGCGCGCTGGGATGCTGTCATGCAGGTCAACGCCCGGGGAACCATGTTGATGTGCCACGCGGCCGTAGCGGCAATGCGCACGAGTGGTGGCGGCTCGATTGTCAACCTGGCCTCGATTATGGGTTTGGTCGGCTATCCGACCAGCCTGCCCTTTTCCGATGGCTTTAGCGCCTATCCCCAGAGCAAAGGTGCGGTTGTGCAGCTGACGCGCGATCTTGGGAATCGCGTGGCCGCGGCGGGCATTCGGGTCAATGCTGTCTGTCCCGGTTTTGTCTACAGCGCATTGACCGCCAACGTTACCAGCGACCCAGCCGTGCACGCGACCATGCAGGCGCTACACCCCATGGGGCGGTTGGGGCAACCCGATGAGATCGCCAATGTGATTCTCTTTCTGGCCTCGGACGAAGCGTCATTTGTCACGAGCGCGGCCTGGACGGTCGATGGCGGCTACACCGCGGCCTAGCTGGCTGGATCATCGCCCTGGTGTGACAGCGAGTTTGCGGCCCGTCAAAGAGATGCTATTCTATAGAGGATTCTACTGTTTGGAATGGCAAATAGGGAATGGCGAACACGGAATGGCGAACACGGAATGGCGACTTGCCCTGGAATCGGCTGGCAGTCTAAAAGGAACGAGGCTTTGCCAAGCGGGCCATCGAAACGCAACGGGCATCCATAAGTTGCCAGATAACAGGACTTGCCAGATAACAGGACTTGCCAGATAACAAAGAGATGACTTGCGCACCGAGAAGAGCATACCAGTGGAGAGCAGGCAACCCGATTGGTGGCTCTTCTCGACCAATTGCGTTAGTCCAGAAAGAGAAAGAAAGTATAGCAACCCATGAAAATCGGTGTGAGTTCATACAGTTTCATCCGCCTGGTAACTTCCGGCCAGATGGAGCAGAAAGCGATCATTGCCAAAACCAAAGAGATCGGTTTTGATGTGATTGAATTTTCCAAAATTGTTGTACCGGAGGGCAAGACTCTGCCCGATTACGCGGCGGAACTGCGCGCCGAGGCGGACCGGGTAGGGATTGATATTGTCAACTATACGGTGGGCGCGGATTTCCTCAAGGGCTCCGACGGTGATCTGCAGGCCGAGATTGAACGTGTGAAGGCAGAAGTCGATATTGCCGAGATTCTGGGCGTGCCCGGTATGCGTCACGACGCGTCCAGTGGTTGGCCCGCGGAGCACGTGGGTCCCAAAAGCTTTGACGCGGCGCTGCCCCGCTTGGCTGAAGGCTGCCGGGCCGTCACCGAATACGCGGCGGGCAAGGGCATCAAGACCATGATCGAAAATCACGGGTGGTTCTGCCAGGAGAGTGTGCGGGTGGAAAAGCTTGTCAACGCGGTGGACCACCCCAACTTTGGTGTGCTGATCGATATGGGCAATTTCCTCTGCGCCGATGATGAGCCCACCGTTGCGGTTAGCCGGCTGATGCCCCACGCCTTCCACTGCCACGCCAAGGATTTCCACGTCAAGTCTGGCAATGAACCGGCACCGGGCCGGGGCTGGATTGGCACGCGCGGTGGCAACTATCTGCGCGGCGCGATCATTGGCCATGGCAACGTACCCGTTTTGCAATGTCTGCGGATTATGCAGCGTGAAGGCTATGATGGGGTGCTCTCGATTGAGTATGAGGGGATCGAGGATGTGTTACTCGGGATTGAAATCGGCCACGACAATCTGCGGCGGCTGGTGAGTATGGTGGATGGCTAGCCCATGAGAGTGAGCAAGCATGAGCTGACCCCCGCGATGGTGGCCGAAGTGCTGTCGAGTACGCCGGTGCTGCTGCGCACGCTGACCAGCCATCTACCGGCCACGGTGCATCAGTGGCAGCCCGACACCGATGTGTGGTCGATCAACGAGATCGTGGGCCATTTAACCGCCGCGGATCAGGTGGCGTTCGCGGACCGCATCCAATCTATGGTGACGACAGATAATCCCACTTTGCCGCCCATTGATGTCGATCAGATCGCGCGGGAGCGGCAGGATCGAGAGCGGCCGCTCGCCCAGCTGTTGGATGAATTGGCCACGGCACGCCAGGAACATGTTGCGCTCCTCCGCGCGCTAACGGCAGCCGATCTGGCCCGGAAAGGGACCTATGGTAGCCATGGCATCTTTTTCGTCGCTGACTTTGTCTATGAATGGGCCTACCACGACCATGCCCATCTGCAGCAGATCCTGGATCTCTTGCGTCTATCCATCTGGCCCCACTTTAGCCCAACCATGCAGCGTGCGTTGGGGCAACCCGCTGCGGTGAGTGGGTAACCCAATGGCTGGCAAAGAATTTTGCCCCTGTGGGAGTGGCCGGGACTACCAACTCTGCTGTGCATCCCACCTGGCCGGGCGAACCAGACCGACCACGCCAGCGGCACTGATGCGCTCGCGTTACACTGCCTTTTGTCGGGGAAATATTGACTATCTGATCGCCACCCACCATCCAAGTACACGGCAGGCCAATGATCGGCAAACGCTGCGGCGCACCATTGCAACCACCACCTGGCTCAGTTTGCGCATTCTGTCCGCCGCTGGCACCAGCGTCGAGTTTGTGGCATTCTTTCGGGACAAAGGCACTGTTCAGCCCACAGGCGGAGAACGGTACAACGTGGGGCAACTGCACGAGCGTTCCCAATTTGTGCAAGAGGGGGGACGGTGGTACTACCTGCAAGGGCTTATCCTGCCGCGGCTGCGCCTGGCTCGCAACGATCCTTGTTGGTGTGGCAGCGGTAAAGAGCTCAAGCAGTGTCACAGTGAGTTCTCATAGGGGTTGTACCATTGAAGCCGGGGCATCTTCTCCCCGGCTTCGCGCGCTGATCGCTATTCCCGTTCAATCATCGTGATCACGGCTTTCATCCAGCCCAAGGCGTAAGCCATGCCCGCGTGCCAACCCGCGTCACATTCGAGCTTGGGGGTGTGGTCGGGGATGAAGACACCATCATAGCCATTTGCATGATAGATGCGCAGCGCCCGAATCATGTCGACATCACCATCATCCACAAAGGCTTCGGTATAGTTGGGCACTTTGCCCACCACGTTGCGCAGATGCACGTACGCGATCTTCTTTTGACGGCTGTAGCTGTCGATCGCCGCATAGAGATCACCCGCTGCCATTTCGGCAATCGTTCCCTGGCAAAATTCCAATGCGTTGTAGTGGCTGGGCACAATGTCAAGCAGCCGTTGATAGCGATCCGGTGTGTAGACGAGCCGCGCGGTCTGGCGCAACTCGGGCAGGGGCGGATCGTCGGGGTGGGCAGCCAGACGGACGCCCGCTTCTTCTGCCACCGGCACCAGTGCAGTGAGGAAATCTGTTACCCGCTGCCACAACTGCTCCTCTGTCACCGTACCAATGTTTCCGGGCGGTGCATCTTCGTCATAAACGGTGTTCCAGACGGTTCCATTTGGGATCGGATCTTGCGGTGGTGCTTGATCGGCGAGGTAGCCGACCGATTCAGCACCGCCACGGGCAAAGGGTCCACGGACCCGGCCCCAGACCCCGGCGATGCTGAAATTGTACCCCATGACGGGAATGCCCGCTTTGCCCATGTTGCGAATTGACATTTTGAGCGCCTCGAGCTGTTCTGCCTTGCGTGGACCATCGAGCAGCACATCATGCCAGTGAGCCGGGGCAAAGTTCTCCAGTGCCACCAGCTCCACCCCTTCTGCATTCACGGCCGCGCGCAGATCGCGCAGATCCTCATAGGTCCAATAGGGCAGGGTGGGGTCGGAAACGCCCCAACAGCCGGGCGGCGCGTCCTGTTTGGCCAGCAAGCCAGGAACGTGGGCAACAATGTGCGTTGCGCCTGCCTGTTTGGCAAAGCGAAAATTGGCTGCCGTGAGCATGTTGTCATAGAGGCCGAGGCCGAGTTGCATGGGGCACCTTTCTTTGGTCTGCTGTGCAATAGACGCTGAATTTAATCTGCCGGATGTAGAACCATGATGGGGATGCGTGCCTGGCGCATCAGATGTTCGGCAATGCTGCCATAGAGCAACTTGCTGATCCCTTTGCGCGCATAGGTGGTCATGGCCACCAGGTCGATCTCCGCTTCTTTGATAAAGCGCTCCAACTCAAGCGCGGCACTGCCAAAGCGGACCTCGCGCGAAACTGTGTACCCAGCTTCTTCGAGCAACGCCTTGGTGTCGGCCAATTCTTCGCGTAGTTGAGTTGAGATCTCAGCTTCGGACGTGACATCGTCCACGCTGACGAAGATCGGCCCTTCCACATAGTAGATACTCTGCGGCGGATCGGCCACCCGCACCAGCACCAGATGTGTCTTTTCTGGGCGCAGGAACTTTTCCACGTGGGGCAGAATGCGTTTGCGAAATTCTGAGCCATCTAGCAGAATCATGACACGGTTGCGTTTGCCAGCTTCCGCTGCAATCTGCGCAACCGATGCTTCCAACGGATTTGTTGCGTTGTTTTCCATATATACCTCCGGTGAGAGAGCCGAGTGGGCTAAGCGGCCAGGCAGGAGAGTGCAGCCTCAGTGCCACGTTCCCAAGGGTTGACGAATGTACAACGATGGTGATGTGGATGAAAAACCATTGCTTCAGACCGATATGATCAGAACAATTTGATCAGAATAGTATGAATTGGAGAACCAGCGGTTGCAAAGGAGCCCCCGCACGTTCTCAGCAGGCACCTTTTTCGTAGGTAGCCCCGCAAGATAGTTCAGCAAGCTTGTAGTGAGCCATACCTGTGTAATGAGACATAACTGTGTAGTGAACCATAACTGGGTGATGAAACCGAACTTGGGTGGTGAAACAGCTGTCGACGCGAAGAGTATCCAAAATTCATCTCACAGCAGCGTGCAGGACGCATGTCTTGAAGGATTGCATTGCCGTTTGTGGTGGATAAATGGCGAAATTGTAGGACAGAAATTGAGCGAGATTGGCGGGGTTCTTCGACAACAAGTTTATCACAGAGCACGCAAAAATTCAACTTTTCCAGGGTGCGTGCAAGGGGTAGCGCGCAGAGCGATCGTGCGCAAAAATTCTTCGTTCTAGCCTGCAGCCGACACACAGAACTCATTTGACAAGGTAATTTTATGCTGGTATAGTTTGTCCACAGCAAATGGCGTTTTGCTTCACAAACACAATATGACTCTTATCCAGAGAGGTGGAGGGACCGGCCCGACGAAACCTCGGCAACCCAACGATTGGGGGGGCAATGATGCCACACCGATCACTCGGGTGCCAACTCCGGCAGACAAGTTCTGGAAGATGAGAGAGCCGTGTCTATCTATTTGTGCTGCTCCCCTGGCTTGAGGTTTGTCCAACGCAGCATTTTCTGTCAGCTACTCACGCCCTCTCATCCGTCGGACGAGAGGGCGTTTTTTTATTCACGGCAAACTGCTTTATATCAATTGTTTTACGTCAATTATTTTATATCAATTGTTTCATATCAATCACTGACGTAACTGTTGCCCGTACAATTCACGACAAGCTATTGCCCGTAAAAATTAAGGAGCTTTGAGCACATTATGAGTACCGAGCGTAAATTTGGTTTTGCAACTCGTCAACTGCATGGCGGCCAACAACCTGACCCCACCACGGGCAGTCGCGCCGTGCCGATCTATCAGACCACCAGCTATCAGTTCCGCGATTCCGAACACGCGGCCAATCTTTTCGCACTGCAAGAGCTAGGCAACATCTATACCCGCATCATGAACCCCACCACCGATGTACTGGAGCAGCGGGTGGCAGATCTGGAAGGGGGCGTTGCCGCGGTGGCCGCAAGCAGTGGTCACGCCGCACAGACAATGGCCATTCTGACCCTTTGTGCCGCCGGTGATCACATTATCAGTAGCAGCCGACTGTATGGCGGCACCTTCAACCAGTTCAACTATACCTTCCCGCGACTTGGCATTGATGTCACCCTGGTGGACCCAGGTAATCCCAGTGCAATCGAAGCGGCGATCCGTCCCAATACCAAGTTGATCTATGGCGAAACGTTGGGCAACCCGGACATCTTCGTCTTTCCCTTTGATGAGGTCGCGGCGATTGCCAAATCACACAACATCCCGATCATGATCGACAACACCTTTGCCACCCCCTATCTCTGCCGGCCAATCGAGTGGGGTGCCAACATTGTCACCCACAGTACCACCAAATTCATGGGTGGGCACGGCACCACGATCGGCGGAATCATCGTTGATGGCGGCAATTTTGATTGGACCAGCGGGCGCTTCGACAACTTCACCTCGCCCGATCCAAGCTACCACGGGCTCGTCTATGCCGATCTGCTGGGGATGGGTTTGCCGCCTTTTGCCATTAAAGCCCGAGTACAGATCCTGCGCGATATTGGTGCATGTCAGGCACCTTTCAACAGCTGGGCCACAATCCAAGGCATCGAAACCCTGAGCCTGCGCATGGAGCGCCACGTGAGCAATGCCCAAAAGGTTGCCGAACATCTACAGGGACATGATAAGGTGAAGTGGGTGAGCTACCCTGGCTTGTCCAACCATCAACACCACGAGCGGGCACAGAAATATCTGCCCAAGGGTCCCGGTGCCATTCTCGGCTTTGGGATCCAGGGGGGCAAAGAGGCGGGGCAAGCGTTTATCGACAACCTCAAGCTGTTGAGCCACGTGGCCAACGTGGGTGATGCCAAGAGCTTGGCCATTCACCCGGCCAGCACTACCCACAGCCAGCTGACTGAAGAAGAGATGATCTCCGCTGGCGTCAGCGCTGATTTCGTCCGGCTGAGCATTGGTGTGGAAGATATTGACGACATTCTCTGGGATCTGGATCAAGCCCTGGACGCGGCGACCGCGTAGATAACATCAGAGAGTTTGCACGAAATGAAGCGGAGAGAGGGGCTGCCACACAGCAGCTTCGTCCCTCTCTCCCTTTGCTAGCACAAAAGAGGAGCTATGGAACAGACGCAACAAAAAGTTGATCGCGCGCGCGATCAATCATCGGTGGGTGTGGTCGAACAGCACTCATTTACCTTTGCCGAAGATGAGCCCTTCTGTCTAGAGAGCGGTGCTGTGTTGGGGCCGGTGACCATCGCCTATGAAACCTATGGCCATCTCAACGCGGACCGCTCGAATGTCATTCTCGTTTGTCACGCGCTCAGTGGCAGCGCCCATGCCGCGGGCTATCACGATGAAGAAGATCGCAAGCCGGGTTGGTGGGATGAATGTATCGGCCCCGGCAAAGCCTTCGATACCAACCGCTTCTTTGTGATCTGCAGCAATGTTCTCGGCAGCTGTTACGGTTCCACGGGCCCGGCCTCCATCGATCCAGTGACGGGGAAAGCCTATGGGCTGAGCTTCCCCGTGGTCACCATTGGCGATATGGTGCGCGCACAGGTCAAGCTCATTGATCACCTGGGCATCGACAAGCTGCTTTGTGTCGCCGGTGGCTCAATGGGGGGCATGCAGGTGTTGGAGTGGGCCGCCAACCACCCCGAGCGGATCAAATCGGCCATTCCATTGGCCACCACGGCCCATCACAGCCCCATGTTGATCGCGTTCAGCGAAGTGGGCCGCCAGGCGATCTACGCCGATCCAAGCTGGAATGAGGGCAACTATTATGAGAATGGCAAACGGCCCGATGCTGGCTTGGCCGTGGCGCGCATGGTCGGGCACATCACCTATCTCAGCGAGCTCTCCATGCACCAGAAGTTTGGTCGCCGGTTGCGCCAGCTGGAAAAATATGGCTATGAGTTCGAGACCGAATTTGAAATTGAGAGCTACCTCAAATATAACGGCAACAACTTTACCCGCCGCTTCGACGCCAACAGCTACCTCTACGTCACCAAGGCGATGGATTACTTCGATCTGGCCCAAAAGACTGGTTCGCTGGCAGCAGCCTTTGCCGCGGCCGAAGCCTTGCGTTTTCTCGTTGTCAGCTTTACCAGCGATTGGCTCTATCCCAGCTATCACAGCAAAGAGATGGTCGCCGCGCTCACCGCGGCCGGCGCGGATGTCACCTATCTCGACATTGAAAGCTCCTGGGGGCACGATGCCTTTTTGCTCGAAGTGGCGACAATGACCCGTCTCCTCGGTGGCTTTCTGGATCGGCTGGTGCGCGAGGAGAAACTCTCTCTGCCGCCACTGCTCACTGCCGCGCCCGCAGCAGTGGTAAATGGCACGCATGGCAACGGCAAAACCGGGGACCGCGTCGATGCGCAGGATCCTGACGAAGATCCCGAAAATATGGAAGCGGCGCTGCCCGCGGTTGCCCGTCTGTCGGCCCCGCCCACGGCGCGCCCCACACCAAATGCAACACCGGACGTACCAGTGAGTGAGAGAAGCAGCCCGTGACTCACTCAACTGCATCGACTTTGCAGACATCTGCCCAGGCAACAGCGTCGACGCCGCCGTCGCTGCGGCCCGATCTCGCGGCCATTGCCGAACTGATCCCGCCAAATATCAAGGTGCTGGATCTCGGTTGTGGCGATGGTGAGCTGCTGGAATATCTGATCAAGCAGAAGCAGGTCCGTGGCCGTGGGATCGAGCTGAGCGAACAGGGGGTGCTTTCGTGTGTGCGGCGGGGCATCAGCGTGCGTCAGGGCAACCTGAACGAAGGGCTAGCCGATTATCCCGATGGTAGCTTTGACTATGTGGTGCTCAGCCAGACATTGCCCTTTCTGAGCGATGCCCGACGCATTTTGCTCGAAATGTTGCGCGTGGGGGATCGGGCCGTGGTCAGCTTTCCCAACTGGGGCTATTGGCGCTGTCGCCTGCAACTGTTGGTGAGTGGCCGCATGCCCGAACCGCCGGGGCTGCCTCAACCCTGGTACGAAGCGCCACGGTGGCAAGCCTTCACCGTCACCGATTTCTCCCGCTTTTGCCAGATGCTCGATGTCAAGATCGTGCAGGCTGTCTACCTGGCCCACGGTCGCCGCATCGAAGTTACCCGTGCGCAGAATCTGCTTACAACGACCGCCGTCTTTACGCTGGAAATGAAATAACCCCACTGCCAGCAGCAATTGCGAGGGAACCGACCATGAAAAAAATTCAGACCCAGGGTGTTCATCACATCACCCTGCTCGGCGCCGACCGCCAGACCTCGATTGATTTTTGGGAAGGGGTGCTGGGAATGCCCTTTCTCTTTGAACAGCCCAACCTGGATGTGCCCAAACAGAATCATCTCTATTTCGACCCTGGCGATGGCCGCCTCATCACCGTCTTTACCGATGAGGAGAAGAGGCCCGACGCCACCCCCAATCCCGAAGGCATTGGCAATTTGCACCACATTGCCTTCATCGTCTCGCTGGCCACCTACAAACAGGTCGCGGCCCGGCTGGACGAACGGGGCATTGAGCACAGTGGTGAAGTCGACCGCGGCTTCATGTGGTCGATCTATTTTCGCGATCCGTTGGGGCAGCTCTTTGAACTGGCCTGTTACAAGTTCGTTCCACCCACCGGCTACACCGAAGCCGATGTGCTGCACGAAGCGCACAAATTACGCGTGGCGCGCGAGGACTACAACATTGCCGACGACCATCTCGCCGACGCCATTGAACAGATGACGCAGCGGGCCACCCGGTCGCTGTCGGAAGACCGCAGCGCCAAAGATCCATACGGGTAATCATGTCGACAAATTCTACTTCTGACAATCGCTCTGAATATGAACATCCCGACTGGTATGACGCGGAGAATCGCTGGGGGCCAGACGATGATTTCTTCCTGGCGCTGGCCCAGCGGCTCTGTGGCCAGGGCAAAGGGCCGGTGCTTGATGTGGCCTGTGGCACTGGCCGCCTGACGCGGGCACTGGCCGCGGCGGGATTGCACGTCACCGGCGTCGATTGCATGGCCCCCATGTTGCAACGGGCAAAAGCATTGGCCGCGGATCTACCGATTCAGTGGGTGCAAGCCGACTGTCGCACCATGCAACTGGGGCAACACTTCCCGCTGGTGCTCATGACCAGCCACGCGTTTCAACAGCTGCTCACCGACGCCGACCAAGCTGCCTGTCTCACCACGATCCGCGAGCATCTGGAACCGGGCGGTCGTTTTGCCTTCGAGATCCGCAACCCTGGTGGCCTCGACTGGCACGACAGCGACTGGTTTCGCTGGCGCACCTTTACCGATGCAGCGGGGCAGAGCATCGAGACATGGATGCGCTCCACCTACGATCAGCCCGCGCTGTTGGAGCGGGTCGAACTGCGTCGGGTAGACGTGGCCACCGGCGCGGCTGTGGAATCGACCACCACGTTGCGCTACACCGATGTCGAACAGCTAAACCTGCGGCTGGCCGCGCATGGCTTCACCGTCATCGAGCAATATGGCAATTGGCTGCATCACCCCGTGCTCTACGAAAGCCCGGAGATCATTACGATCTGTCAGCGTGGGGAATAGGCGCTTCATGGCCACCGTAACAGCCATCATTTTGACCAAAGATGAAGTTGAGCACATTGTCGACTGTGTTGCCGCGGTGCAAGAGTGGGTGGAAGAGGTCGTGGTCTTTGACTCCCATCTTTGCGATGAAGTCTGCCAGTTGGCGGCCGCCGCGGGCGCGACGGTCCACCGCCGCCCCTTTGACAACTTTGCCGCCCAACGGCAGGCCGCGCTGGCGCGGGTCGACGCAACGTGGGTGCTCTTTGTCGATGCAGATGAGCGGGTGACGCCTGCGTTGGGCGCGGAGATCGAGCGGGTGATTGGTGCGGATCGCGGGGCGGCGGACGCGGCCGAAGCCGTCAACGGTTATTGGATTCCCCGGCGCAATTTCATTGTGGGGCACGAAATGCGCCACGGTGGCTACTACCCCGATCATCAGCTGCGGCTCTTGCGGCGGACCAGCGCGCACTACGATCTCGGCCGCGAAGTCCACGAAGTCGTCGATGTGGCGGGGGCCGCGGGCTATTTGCAGGCACCCTTGCTGCATTACAATTACGCGTCGTGGCAGCAGTTTCATGCCAAGCAGCGGGTCTATGCTGCATATGAGGCGCGCGTTCTCGCCGGCCGCGGCATACGGCCGCGACCCCACAACTTTCTGTTGCAGCCGCTGCGCGAATTTTACCGGCGCTATGTAACGTTACAGGGGTGGAAGGATGGGGTGGCGGGACTGTGGCTGGCACTGTTGCTGGCGTGGTACTATGGCTTTGTGCCCTATTGGCTGCTTACTTTTGCGCCGCGAGCGCAAGCGTGAAATAGAATTTGCTGCCTTTGCCCAACTGACTTTCGACCCCCACCTGGCCATGTAGCCGTTCCACAATCCGGCGCACGATCGAAAGGCCGAGGCCGTGGCCACTCTGGTAATCGCTGGGCGTCAGGCGCGAGAGGGGGGCAAACAGCTGTTCCGGCTTGTCGACGCTAAAGCCTGCCCCGTTATCCTTCACCCAAAAACAGGCGACCTTCTCATCGACCAGATCATAGCCCAATTCCATGCGGGGGGGGCGACCGCCATATTTTAGACCGTTGGTCAGATAGTTATACCAGACTTCTTCGAGCCACGGCCCATAGCCATGGGCCGTTGGCCAGCTATCGGGCAGAATAATTTCTCCCCCATACTCCTTGACCATAAACTCGATGCGCTTGAGTGTCTCGCCGACGATGAAGCCCATGTCAACTTCATCGATCTCAACATCTTTTGTGCCCCGCACCACGGCCAACAACAGCAAAGACTCGATGATGGTTCCCATCTTCTGGCCGTGTTCAATGATGATGCTCAGGTGCTGCTGGATCTCTTCGTGGAGCAACGTTTGATAGGAGTCGCGCAACATATCGGCGAAGCCGACCACCAGCGTCAACGGATTCTTGAGATCATGCGCAACGGTGTGGGCATAGGCATCAAGCTCTTCGTTGCGGATCTGTAACTCATCGCGCTTCTGGCGCAGATCCTCCAACAACCGAGCGTTCTCGATGGCAATGGCTGCCGATGCTGCCAATGTTTCGGCCAGCGCTTGGTCGTCTTCGGTGAAGTCTGTGTTCCGTTTGTTCACCAGCTCCAAAACGCCGAGTACGCCGCTGCGAGCCAGAAGCGGCACGGCCAGGAGCGATTGCGTGTCGTAGCCAATGCTGTCGTCAATGGCATTGGTGAAACGCGCGTCGCCTTTGGCGTCGGCGGTGCGAGCGCTTTCGGCGTTGCTTGCCACCCACCCAACCAGACCTTTGGCCGCGGGCAGACGCATGATCGTATCTGGTGTCACATTTTGGCCGTGGGAATAGATGCCAACGCAGACCAGCGTTTGCGCTTGATCTTCGTCCCACAGCCAGACGGAACTGCCCATTGTGTCGAGCAGATCACTAATGGTGCGTACCAGCTGATCGATCACCTCTTGCAGATCGAGCGTAGAGGTGAGCAGCTGACCGACGCGGTTGAGCAACAGGAGCTTGCGATTGTTCTGGCGCAGCTCTTCCACCGACTGGTCCCGCTCCCGCTGGAGCATGCGCTTTTCCAGTGACTGTTGCACCACAGCTGGCAGCAACTGGATGTACTCGTTGTGCAGCCCTTTCACAACATAATCGCTGGCTCCCAGCTTCATGGCCTCGACAGCCGTTTGAATGTCATTTTGGGCCGTGATCATGATGATGGGCGGGGCCGTTTGCTCCTCGGCCAGGCTTTGCAAAATTTCCAGGCCACTGCGATCCGGCACATTCTGATCGAGCGCAATGAGAGCATACTCATTGCGCTCGAGCATTGTCATGCCTTCCGCTCCACTCTTGGCTAGATCAACGATATAGCCTTCCTGCTGCAGCTTGATCTGGAAAAGACGAGCGGCTGTATGGTTATCTTCCACGTACAGGATTCGCTTCCCCTGCTTCGCATCGACCTGCTCCATTTGTGTATCCAACTTGTCTTCCAATGTCTGTCTTTGTCCCGGTCCCCAGAATGCTTGCGGGCTAGGAATGCAAAATTGTGCTGGTCCCATTGACCCGGGCAACCCGGATCAGGTTTTGGGTCGCCTGTTCAAATGTATCATCGTGACTGATGAGAAAGAGCTGACGGAAGCCCTTGACATCAATGATCTGGCGGGCCAGTGCGTCGCGGCGCTCTTCATCCAGATTGGTTGTCGGCTCATCGAAAAAGGCCACGTCGATACTGCTCATCTCACGCAGCAGGGCCAGACGTACGGAAAGCGCCGCGCTCATCTGTTCGCCACCAGAGAGCTGGGCAAACTGGCGCTCGCGGCCATCGATCTCCAGTGTGATGCCATAATCTTCTGTCCAGCGTAGCTGACGGCTGTAATCTTGCATGATATCACTAAACACTTGTGCCGCGCCATCGCTAATTTGCTTGATCAATGCTTTTGTTATGTGAGGCCCAGCCTGACGCAGCAGATTGCGCAGCGCGTCCAGCGTTTCATGCTGTTGCATCACCCGTTGCTGCTGTTGGCGCAAGGTGGCGAGCACACACTCCTGCTCTTTCAGTTGGCTGATCTCAGCTTGTTCACGCTCCTGCTCTCGCTGTAAGAGGGCAAGTTCAGTCCGCTCCACCTGCTGTTGTTGGCGACCTGTCTCTTCCGCGGTCACCAACGCTCTGTAGCGTTCCTCGTCAAATCGAGTTGCGGCCGCGTTTACCGCCCGCTCGGCCGCTTGCCGCGCGGTGGCCGCGGTCGCGGCTTCCGCAGTCAGCTCGGTTACCGCCTCGATCCGGGCGGGCAAGCTGTCGGCAACCTGTTGGTGGCGCAACACCGTCTGATAGCCATCGAGCGTTCTCTGTAGCTGCTGGGCGACTGCCTCCAACTCGGTCTCCAGCGTTGCAAAGTCAGCCAATGCCTGCTTCACCTCGCCAACCTTGGCATTGGCCGTGGCAATCTCTTGTTCCGCCTTTGTCTGTTCTGCCTCAATCTGGGGGCGGCGCTTGGCGGTGGCGGCTGCCACTGCCTGCTGTTGCCGGGGATCGCCGAGCGCGGCCAATTGCGCCGTAATCTCGGTGACCTTGGCTGGCGCCACGACCAGTTGATCGACCTGCGCCTGCTGTTCGGCCAGGGTTTCGTCAGCCAGGGCCAGCTCTTCCTGCAACGTCGTGCGTTCAGCCTGGCGCGGCAGCTTGCGCAATTGCTCCTGTGCAAGCTTCAGGCTGTCCTGCAAACGTTTGCCCTCGGCTTCAGTGGCTTTGATCGCCTGCTGCTGCGAGCGGTAGCGATCCCGCAGTTCTGTCAGCCGTGTTTCATTGCGCTGTTGCAATCTCTGACGATCTGCCGCGCTCAGTGGTTGCTCGCAGACGGGACAATGCGCGGTTGCCACATTGTCCAATGCCGCGCTCTGCTCTTTCAGGGCATCAGCTTCCGCCGTGAAGCGTGCCAATGTATCTCGGCTCTCTCCCAGCTTGCTCTGCAGCTCTTCAAGCGTTGCTTCGGTAGTGGTCCGTTCTGTCTCCAATGTTGCTGCCTGCGCCAACTGTTGTTCGAGCGTGGTCAGTCGGTTCTGCAACGATTCTTTGCGCGTCGTCAAGGTGGTGAGTTGTGCTTGTACCGCTTGCAGACGGCTGCTCTGTTGTTGGGCCTCTTGCAGGCTCGCCTCGATCTCCTGTTGGCTGGCCACGGCAGCGTGCAGCTTTTCCAGCTCTTGCTCCGCGGCCGAAACTTCCGCCAACTGCTCGGCCAGCCGTTCCACCGTAGCCTGGTTCAGTGTCAGTCTCTTGTCCAGCTCTGCCTGTTGGCGTTCCAACTGTTGGCGCGTGCGGCTGCGTGTTTCGAGTTGCTTTTGCATTGCCTGTGCCGCCAGATGTTCATCGTAATTAGCCTGATGGGTTGTGACGGTGTTGGCGGCTCTTTCGGCTTCGGCATGCAGTTGCTGTGCGCTCTGCAACTGGTGATCAATGTTCTGCTGCTGCTGTTCACACTGTTGCAGTTGGGTGCGCAGCGTGACGACCTCCTGTTTGATCGCTTCGAGGGCATTGCGCTCCGTGATTGTGCTGGCCAATTCTGCGGCCAGCGTCGCAACTTTGGCTTGCTGGTTGGCAATGGTCGTGGTCCGTTCGGCGACCGCCTCTTCCAATGTGGGCAGTCGCTCCAGTCGGCCGGCATAGCCTGCCATCTCCACATCCAGCTCGTGCTGTTGCGCCTCCAGCGTGCGCAGCGGCCCCAACAGTTTATCAAACGCCTGCTTGTATTCCTCGACTTTCAGCAGCGGATCAAAGATGGGCTTGCGCTGACTGGGCGTCTGCAGAAAGGCCGCGGTAAAGGTGCCTTGTGGAACGCCCACGGCATCGTTAAAGAGCCGGGCCAGATCAGTGGCGGGATCAACGCCCATCTGTTGGCGCAGAAAGTGCAGAACATCTGCCTTGCCTTCGCAGACCTTGGTGCCAAGCTCGGGGTCGTGGACGGCATGGAGGTTGCTGGAGCCACAGCGTCGGATCACTTGATAGCTGCGCTCGTCCACGCTGCTGACAATGGTTACGGTAATTTCGGCCGTTTTGGCGCCCTCGCGTACAAAGTCGCTCTGTTTGTAGCCGGTGAGACAATCAAAGAGGGTAAAGCCAATCGCCTCGAGCACGGTGCTTTTGCCTGCGCCATTGTGGCCGACGATGGCATTGACGCCATCGGTAAATTCAATATGGGCCGTTTCATAGCTCTTGGTATTTTGTAGATCTAAGGCAACGATCCGCATGGGGTCTTTCGTCTCTATTCCTGTGGGTCAACGCTCTGGGTGGCTGCTCTACTGAGGCGGCAGCAGCTGATCGCCCATCTCGGCCAGAATTGCTTCGCCACTGGCACCGCTCAAAGCCAGCTGCTTCAGGGTGAGTGCCACCTGTACCCACGTCTCCGGTTGCTCTTGGAAGCGCGCGTCGCGAACGAGCAGATCGCTCAGAACCTGTTGTTCCAATTCGGCCCGATCCATTGCCTCTGCCCCCGCCACCATGATATCGCCGGAACGGGTGAAGTTTTTCACGAGCACCATGAGGGGCTGAAATATCTCTTTCACCAATGTTTCAATGGCATCCAGATCAAGCGCACTGCGATCAAAGGGTAAAACACCCGTCAGTTGCAGTTCGACCACTGGCTTTTCCGCGGCCTTGGTTTGCCCCACATCGCGCGCCTTGCGCGTCAGCAGGTCGCGACAGTGGGCCAGCAGATCCGCGGGGGAGGTTAACAAGTCGGTCTTCATGGCAATACGGTGAAACGCGCGGCGCGGGTTGGTACAGAGCACCGCTTCATGTTTGGGCGTGGTCTGCTCCGTTGTAGCGTTCCGCGCCCGTTCTGTATCGACCGTGACCAGATAGTAGCCCCGATCGCGCCATTCGGATTCGGCGACGCTACAGCTTTCGGGGCTGCCGGGATTGTAGATCCACTCATCAAAGCTAAATGGTTTGTGTACGTGTCCCAGCGCCAGATAATCGACGTGGGGTTGCAGAACCGACCATTGGCGATGGCTCAATCCGCCGCTGTGGCTGGTGAGCACCCCTTCCACGCCAGCGTGGGCCATGAATATCGTGTAGTCAATTTCGGGCTGGGACAATTCAGCTAGGGCATCGGCATAGCTTTCAATGGCGGTCGCCGTGCCCGCGCCAAAGTAGCGCAATCCGTGGACGCGCACGCCGGGCACTGGATCGAAATAAGAGCCGCTGCGATTTTTGTACGGTTGGAGTTGCGGTTTCCCGTTGTCGAATTTGGGGGTGAGGAGGATGAGCAGATCCTGAACGGCCAGAAACTCCATCCAGCCCACGCGCTCGCTAAAGTAGGGGCGTTCGTGGTTGCCTTCAACGGCCAGACAGGGAATCCCCGCTTTGTGGAGCTTGTCCAGCGCCCGGATGGCCTGATTGAGGGTCAGCGCGTCGATGGCACGCTTTTCAAAGAGATCGCCAGCCAAGATCACAAAATCTACATTGGCCTCAATGGCTGCATCGATGATGTGGTGAAAGGCACGTCCAAAATCATTGAAGCGTTCGCGCAAATTGTATTGCCATTTGCCCAGGTGGCAATCGGCAACATGCAAAAAAGTAGTTTTCATGAGTGTTCGTCTCTGCTGAGAAAGAGACTCAGCAGCATGCTGACGAGGCTAATGACAATACCGCCCAGGAACGCTGACCAAAAACCATCCACGCTCAGCCGACCACTGCTGAGCGTACCCGTCAACATCAACATCAGGGCATTGACGATCAGGGTGAAGAGGCCGAGCGTGAGGAGATAGAATGGACAGGTGAAGAGGTCAATAATTGGCTTGATCAGCGCGTTGATGATACCAAAAATTGCCGCGACAATTAGCACATTCACCACATCTCCATCCAAATAGATGCCATTGATGTAGGTCGCGGCAACCCAAAGCGCGATTGCATTGATAAAGAGTCGGACGATTAATCTGTTCATGAGTTTTATACGCGATAACGCATGGTTAGCAGGGTCTGCTGTTCGTGAAACCCTGCCTCTTTGGCTGCTTGTATGGCTGCTGTGTGTTCTGCATTGAGCGTGAGCGATACGGGCCAGCGCGGATATTCCTGCAGGGTCGCCAGCGTCCATTTGATGAGCTGCGATTCATAGTCACCGTGAACACGTGGGTGAACCCAGAGCTGTAGCTGATGAATACCACGCCAACGCATGGCTGTGAGAATCAGGGCCGCGTCAAAGCGGTGGTTGAGTTGCACCGCACGCCGAAAGATTTGTTTGCGCCCGACCACGCGCCAGAACCATTCACTTGCGAGCTGTTCAAATGTGACCTGAAAGTCGATCCGTCGGGGTGGTCGCCACCACTGCATCTGACCATTTTGTTGGCTGGTGGCCAGATCGTAAACTGCCTGCCATTGTTCCGATGAGAACGAGCGGAAGTTGGCGATCTCTGGCACAGAATCGACCTTTGGCACCCGTGGGAGCTGCAGATCGGTGCTGCCACCCACATCTTCGAAATCGAGCTGATGATAGAGGTTGCGGGCAATCTCATTTGTGGCATAGACTTGCAAGACGGCCCAAGTGCCCCCATTTTCAACAATATACTCCAAGGCACGGTCCATCAGACGACGTGAAATACCGCGCCCACGGTAGGCCGGCGCAACGGCAACATTTGCGATCTGCCAGCGCACGCCCGACGATTCTGCTTTTTGCACCGTGACATTGCCAATGACCTTGCCTTCTTCCTCCCAGACAAAGCCACCAAAAATATCATCAAATTCGCCGGTGCTGCGATTGAGCAGCTTGAGCAGCGAACCAATGTGGCTCATGATCCGCATCTCGCGTAGCGCCGCGTTGCCACGTGAATCAAGCTCGTTGGCAAAGGCATCCGCTATCAGCTCTGCCACCGGACGCAGATCGCGACCAATGTCAAAGGGACGGATGCCTGATTCTATGCATTTGCCAAAACGGCGGCTTACAGCGTGATAGGCAGTCATGAAAAGGATGATTCAGATGGTATGACAACTACATGGCAACACGAACGAGCGCGGGGCGCAATACCCGGCCCTTATACTCATACCCAACCCGCAGGGTTTCAATGATGTGGCCACTCTCCACACTTTCGCTGGGCTCGTTGGAGACCGCTTCATGCCGATTTGGATCAAATTCGCCTTCGAGCGGAATTGCGGTGACCCCTTGATCGCTCAGCAGACTATCCAGTTTCTTCTGAATTTGGCGGAAGCCATCCACCCACGCGTTGGTCGATTCGTCTAAATCGGCTGGCAGGTTGCCAAAGGCCAAGAGGAGATCATCCATTACGGGCAACAAGCGCTCCACCGTGTGGCTGCCCGCACGTTCAATTGCATCGGAGAGCTGCTTTTCTTGGCGACGGCGGCTGTTCTGAAATTCAGCGGCGGTACGCTGCAACTTGTCAACCAATTCTTCCGACTTCTTTTCAGCAGCAGCCAATTGCTCACGCAACTCGGCAATCACTTCGGCATCGGTTGGCTCTGCTTCTTCGGTGGCCTCGTCAACCGTTTCGGCTTCGGCTTCACTGCCCGCTTCCGCTGCCTCAGCAGATTCGGGTTCAGCGGCGTTTGTTGGCTGCGCTTCTCTTTCCTCTGCAGCCTCGACCACATCAATGGTCGCTTCTGCACCCTCTGCCTGGGCACTGTTTTCTGCTTCGTTTTTGTTTACTTCGTTTTCTTTGATAATTGTTTCCTGCGTCATAGTTGATTTCTTTTCTTACCTTACCTATTTCTTCCCGTACTTACCAGATAAACCAAATAAATTCGCACGAAGATTCAATCTGCTACCACTGGTGAAACGTGCGAAGTCGAAATGATTTCTCTATAAGTTGCTCTCCGGTTGCCTTCTCGCGCGTGGTAGCGGGTATTTTTGAGCAACACCCTCGTGTAGAGAGAGTAGGTAGCAACTTGCGCATCCTTGTCCATCGAGATGATCTGCTTGAGCGCCAACTACACTACACTGGTTTGTTCACCCAGTTTGCATCATCCCGCATACATATCTTCTACCATTTCGCTCATGAGCCTGGAAATAAAACGCACGGCACTGATGGTGCGCCCATATGGCATGCGTAGCGGCCCAACCACCCCCACGACCCCGGTGGCATGATCGAGCAGCCCATACCGGCCAATGACCAGGCTGATATCTTGTAAATCTGAATAGCGACCTTCGCCCGAAATCATCACCCGGACATCGTCCTGTTGATGTGCATACTCGGCATTGTACTCGCCCAGTACCTGTTCCAACAGCGAGGGTTGCTCGAAGACGCGCACGATCTTGCGCGCGTGATCACTGCCCGAGAATTCGGGCGCTTCCAAAATCTGCACCAGACCATCGCGATAGATCTGCTCACTATACTGACTGTTCAGCTGTTCGATCACCTCGACGAGCAGCGTGGCAACCTGTCGAGCAAAGGGCGAAAGGTTCTCCTCTGCTTCGCGAATTGTTGCGGCATCGGCGTTGGCCAGTTGATCATTTAACTCGTTGCTGATCCGGCTCAATTCCGCCTGTTCCATTGGCTGATCGAGATCGAGCAGCTGTTGCTTCACCGTGCCATCCTGCAAGACCAGCACAAGCAGCACCTTGGTATCCTGAATGGCAACCAGCTCCAGATGTTTGTAGTAGCTCTTGGCTGCCCGTGGTGCCGTGGCAATTGCCGCCCCTTGCGACGTTCGCGCCAGGATGGCTGTGCTCATATTGAGCCATTGATCCAGATCCTGGCGTGCTTGGCGGAACTGCACCCGAATTTCTTGGCGCTCCTGTGATGGTAATTCCGCCTCTGCCAGTAGATACTGTACAAAAAAACGGTAGCCCGCGTCAGTAGGGACGCGTCCAGCACTGGTGTGAGGATGGGTCAACAACCCTTCCTGTTCCAGGTAAGCCAGATCATTGCGAATGGTTGCCGGGCTGACACCCAGCTCATAATTCTGGGCAATGTTTTGGCTTCCCACCGGTTGCGCGGTCTGCACAAACTCTTGGATCACTATGTTCAGGATGTGGCGGCGTCTTTTGGTCAAGTGATCCTTGGCCAGCGAATCTTTGCTCAGATGCGAACCCTGCTTCTCGGCTGCGTGCTCTTTCTGATCACTCATAATATCTGTCGTGGATCCACCCGTGGTTTTGTAAACTAACAACGATCGCGATTCGATCGATCATATCAGTTGCGAACAAACGTGTCAATGATACGCGCCAAGCGTCGCAACGCAAGCGCCGCAATTTCCTTCTGGATAGTTGCCTGCTTACCGCGTCTTTTGCCCAATCAATAGGCGTTGCGGGTGGTATTTAGCAGCCACTGCATGAGTGTCCGCAAAATGATCTTGATATCCAGAAAGAGCGACCAATTTTCAATATACCAGAGATCGTATTTGGTGCGCTCGGCAATCGACGTGTCCCCGCGCAATCCATTGACCTGTGCCCAGCCCGTTAGCCCCGCTTTCTCGCGGTGGCGATCCATATAGCGGGGGATGCTTTGACGGAACTGCTCCACATAGACGGGACGCTCCGGTCGCGGCCCCACCAAGCTCATGTCGCCCAACAGTACATTGACCAATTGGGGTAGCTCATCGATGTTCAATGTACGCAGGAGGGTGCCCAGCCGTGTGCGGCGCGGATCCCCCTCCACCGTCCAGCCCGGCCCGCTCTCTTCGGCGTCCTGACGCATCGAACGAAACTTGAGAATGCGAAATGGCCGTGCATCCAGCCCCATGCGTTCCTGCGTGTAAAAGACTGGCCCCGGGCTCTCGAGCTTGATGAGTAGCGCTGTCAGCAACATAAATGGACTCACCACCACCAGACCGAGGGTACTGAGCACCAGATCCAACCCGCGCTTGAGCGTCAGCTTCCAACCCTGCAGCGCCACGTCGCGGATGGTCAGCAGTGGCAGACCACCCAGATCACCAATGCCGACCTCGCTAGCCATGATCTGAAAGACATCGGGAAAGACCCGGATGCCAACCTTCTCGCGTTCACAGAGGCTGATGATGTTGACGAGCTCTTGGTGATTGCTCTCGGGCAACCCAATGATCACTTCATCAATGACAAACTTGTCGATAAGCCTGGGAATATCTAACAGTGAACCGAGAATGGGTGCCCCCGCAATGTTCTGGCGTTTGCGTGTGGGATCGTGGTCAACGAAACCGACCACCTGATAGCCCAATTTGGGGCTTTGGATCACCTTGCGGTAGACCATCTGTCCAATTTCGCCAGCACCGATAATGAGGACGCGATCGTCGCCGACACCGCGTGCTTGCGCCTGCCACTGGATCTGCGCGTGGATCGTCCGCACAACCATCAGCAACAAGATCCCAAAGATCGTGGCATAGGCAAAGAGCCAGCGATGGTAGTCGGCCCGCACCGTTAGCTCCAGAACGGCCACGGTCAGCAAGGTTGTAAAGGTGGTAAAGATTATGACTTTGCTGTATTCATCAAAGTGGCTGATCGGCCGCCGCCGTTGATACATGCGTTGGCTAAAGAAGCTCAACACCAATATCGTTGACGCAATGGCGGGCAGCAGCCAAATCTCTTGCCAAAAGGGGGCAATCTCAGTTAACGGGTTTTCCAGCCCGCGACGAACCATCCCATAGGCCAGATAGTAGGCAACCCAGACCACAGCCACATCCAGCAGCAGGAGGGCAAGCACAAAGAAGAACTGCGCCCGTTTCATCAAGATCGGACGCTTGGTGCGATTCGATTGATACTCTTGGTACACGTTCGCTTCGGTCAAGCTCTGTTGCATGGGATCTCGTGATGACGTTGTGCCGTTGCTGGCATTGAACCAACCTGGCGAATAGCTGCTGCAGGGCTATCATCTTATCAATCGGCCGCTCACGCTGCCTGATCATTGCAGCAAGGTCACATAAGCGATTTTAACATAGGGCCGCACCGTGGTCAAAGTATCCCGCTAATTTTGCTGGCTGCCATCCCGCATATTCCACAGCGCATACTCCACGATCTGATCCGCCTGCAACGTGGGGAGTTGCAGGTAGTGAGCCGCCACCTGCAAGAGCGCGGCTTGCGGCAACAGCCCAATCAACTCGCTGCGATCCACGCCCGTGCCATGCTCCGCTGCCAGCCGCACCACTGCATCGTAGACAACGGGCAGTGGTGTCTGATGGAAATCGGTCACATTCATGCTGACTTGGGCCTGACCATTCACCAGCAGCCCCAGCGCCCGGACCGCTGGCAAGCCGCCGTTGCTCTCGCGAATGCGCAGACTAATGCTTTTGGCAATCCCAACGTCGTTGGTGGTGAGAAAAATGTTGTAGGCGATCAAAAATGGCCGCGCCCCGACGATCACCGCGCCGGCTGGACCCACCCGGGCCGGGCCAAAATCTGGCTGTCGTTGCGGGTGCTGAATTTCGTTGCAGAGCGCTTCGAACCCACCGCGACGCACAGCGGCCAACAAGCGCCGTTCCGGTCTGGTCGCTGCCGCTTCGTAGAGATAGACCGGCAACTGAAGCTGCTCTCCAATTGCTGCCCCCAGTTGGCGGGCCAATTCGGCACATTCTGCCAACGTACAATTCTGCAGCGGCACCAGCGGAATCACGTCGGTTGCGCCCAAGCGGGGATGCTCACCCCGGTGCGCACGCAGATCGATCGCGCCCGCGGCAACTTCGGTTGCACGCAGCAGCCCCGCCAAGACCGCGTCGGGCGATCCGGCAATCGAGATCACGCTGCGATTGTGGTCCCAGTCGCTGCTGGTATTCAGCAGCCGCACACCCGGCGTTTGAATGGCCCGCACGAGGGCTTGCACCACTTCCGGTCGACGGCCCTCTGAAAAATTGGGGACAGATTCTATGATAATTTCTGATCCTGGTGTACTATTCATACCTGACATGCATGGGTCCTATCCTGAAGTCGATGGTAGCTCCTGCTCGTCTGCTGGCCGCCCTGGTGAGCACGCAAGGGGTTACCAAAGCACTGGTCATGTTTAATGAATCATGTTTAATGAATCATGTTTTACTGGTCATGTTTCACCAGTCATGTTTCACCGGTCTTGATTCATGTAGTGCCTATCGTGCTCAGCACCTTCTCACGCAAAGCCTTCTCACCCTGAGCCTAGAATCAATCTTTATGTCTACTGAATCTACCTCTACTGAATTTACTTCTACTGGAACTACCACTGCTGGATCTACCAGTGCTGGATCTACCATTGCAGCCGAGAACGCTGCTACTGCTGCCGCTTGGACCGGTGCCGCGTTGGGCAGCCCATCCGACTCCACTCGGCGTCCGGCCGCCATTAGCGCCAACGACTGGGATGCCTTTGTCGCCACTCATCCCCAAGGGCATCTGCTACAGACCAGTGCCTGGGCCACGTTGAAGCGCAAATTTGGCTGGCGCGATGGCGGCGTCGCGCTCTTGGCGGACGCTGATAATGACCAGACGATCCAGGCAGGCGCAATGTTGCTCTATCGTCGCGCCGCCGGGCTGACGCTGGCCTATGCGCCACGGGGGCCGCTCACCAACTGGCACGACCACACATTGACGGCAGCGCTGCTGCTGCAACTGCGCGAACAAGCGCAACGGGCGGGCGCGGCCTTGCTCAAAGTGGAGCCGGACCTGCCCGATTCCCCGGCAAACCGCGGCCTGTTGCGGAGCTATGGCCTGCGCCCAAGCGCGCAGACGGTGCAGCCACGCAGCACCATTCAACTCGACATCACCGGCAGCGATGATGCGATCCTCAAGGCGATGAAGAGCAAATGGCGCTACAACATTCGCCTGGCCAAACGCAAAGGTGTGACTGTGCGCCCCGCCAGCGCGGCTGACTTGCCAGCCATCAACGAACTGATGCAAATAACGGGCGAGCGCGATGACTTCTCTGTCCACAGCGCTGATTACTATACCACAGCCCATGAACTTTTTGTGCCCGACGATGGTTGCTTCCTGCTCGCCGAATATGACGGATTGCCGCTGGCTGCCATCGTTGTCTGTGCCGTGGGCAAAACGGCCTATTATTTGTGGGGTGCCAGCAGCGATCGCGAGCGCAACCGCATGCCCAACCACGCACTGCAATGGGCGGGCATTCAATGGGCCAAGGAGCGTGGCGCCGCGCGCTATGACTTTTGGGGAATCCCCGACGCATTGGGTGAGATTGCCATTGGGCTGCGCAATGGCGATGGCAGCGGCACGCCCAGCGAAGCACTGCCCGTGGATCTCGGTGCCTTTCCCCACGGCGAACTGTGGGGCGTTTATCGTTTCAAGCAAGGCTTTGGGGGCGACGTGACGCGCACGGTCGGCGCATGGGATCTGCCGATCAATCAGGTGGGCTATCAGCTCTATGTGGGGGGATTGGCACTGCGCGAACAGTTGGCCGCGGCCAAAAAACAGTTGCCAACCCGTGCCGAATTGCTGGCACAACTGCCCATGCGCTCCGCCACCGTCGCACCGGAACAGCGCGGACAGCGTGCCGCTCCGCATGTCGTGTCCGTGCAAAATGCTGCCGACTGGCGCACGTTGCTCGCTAGCCTGCCCGATCCCCATCTGTTGCAAAGCTGGGAATGGGGCGCGGTGAAGGCGCAGACCGGCTGGCACGCCGAACATTTTGCCCTGCATAACCAGGGCCAACCCCAAGCTGCATTCCAATTGCTTTGGCGGCAGCCAATTCCGCGCTTGCCCCTGCGCATTGCCTATGTGCCCAAAGGTCCAACCCTTGATTGGGACAATCTGCCGCTGGTCGATCAGACGTTGTCCGCGATCGAGCAGATCGCACGCGAACGGCAATGTATCCTCGTCAAGATCGATCCCGATGTGCGCGAGGATCAGTCGGCGGGGCGGATGGTGCTCCACGCGCTGCAGCGTCGCGGGTGGCGCTACAGCAATGAACAGATCCAGTTCAAAAACAGTGGTAAAAGTGATCTTGCCATTGGCGAAGAGGCACTGCTGGCGGGGATGAAGAGTAAATGGCGCTACAACATACGCTTGGCGGGCAAGAGGGGGATCGAGGTGCGCCAGGGCAGCGCGGACGATCTCGCCACTTTTTACGATCTATACCGCGAGACAGGAACGCGCGATGGCTTTCTCGTGCGGCCCTTTTCCTACTATCGCACAACCTGGGCCACCTTCTTGCAAGCTGCCAGCGAACCTGGAAATCCAGCTGGCGGCGCGCTGCTGTTGGCCGAACACCCGGATGAACCGCAACCTGTGGCTGGGCTCTTTCTTTTTCGCTATGGCACACGCTGCTGGTATTTCTATGGGGCCAGCAGCGAACGGCGGCGGCGCGACATGCCCAACCACCTGTTGCAGTGGGAGGCCATGCGCTGGGCAATGGCCCAGGGTTGCACCACCTATGATTGGTGGGGCGCGCCCACCGATCTGGCCGATCCGGCCGATGGCATGCAAGGCGTCTGGAAATTCAAGCAAGGCTTTGGCGCCGAATTTCAGTCCCGGATCGGGGCTTGGGATTTCCCCGTGTCGCCGCTGCTCTACCGGCTCTATCAAGAGGCAATGCCCCGTGCCCTGCAACTGCTGCGCCGCTTCACGGGTGCCACGGTCACTGCCAAGGAGTAACTCGCACAATTGCCGGGGCAAGCTTGCCTGTCCCGAACGGCTGGAACCAGACTGTGTCTCCAAGATTGCTTAGTGAAGGTTGTTCAGTGAAAATCACTCACATGACTTACGCACCGAGAAGAGCTTACCAGGGTAGAGCAGACAACCCGATTATGGCTCTTCTCGACAAGTTGCGTACGTCCAGTCACTCAGTCAACCAAGGGCAGTGGATCGCTCATGTGATAGCGTCGCCACACCCGATATCCCAATCGGCCGTAGAATCGATCCAGCGTTGTGTAGCCCACAAACGCATGCTCAACACCCCGCCCCTGCAGTTGTCGCGTTGCCGCGGCGGCCAGGGCCAGCCCCACGCCGCGCTCGCGGTGATCGGCGCGCACGCCCAACACGCCCAAGCCACCCATCCGCTCGCCCAGCAGCGCCCGCCAAACCCCATCGCCTTCACCCAGTTGATCGTCGAAGAGCGCAAGTGAACCAACCACTTCCTCCTGCTGATCCGTTGCAATGAGCAGATTCGCCAGTTGACCGGCGTCGGCGCGCGCCCGAAAGGCGGCCAGCCAGTGTGGGAAGTGTGCCGCTTCAAATGCAAGCAGTGCTGCCACCTGCGTGGCCGTGGGCGTCTCCACCCGATAGCCCTGAGCCTCAATCCGCTGCAATGGCGCTGGATCGAGCGCCAATCTCCGCAGATCGCCCACCATATCAAAACATTGCCAGTGAAAATTCCAGCCAGAGCGCCGGAAGAAGGCCGCGGCGTGAGGCAGATTGGTCGGCACACCGGGCCAGAAATAGCGGCTGCCCCCTTGCCCCACATGCAGGGCTGTCGCCCCGCGCGCGCGCAAATCACGCTGGGCCGTGGCCAGCAGCGCGCGGCCAATGCCCTGCCGCTGGTGCTCGGGGGCCACGGTGACAACCTGCACGCCAGCCCGCAGTGATCCATTGGGTAGCCGTGCTCTCTGCGCAGAAAGGAAACCGATAATCTCATGTCGGTCGGCGGCAACAATGGTCCGGTTGCCACCTGCACCGGGTGCAGCCGGTTCGTTCTCTCTATGGGCGAATGGCAGCCCGGTGATAGCGCTGAAAGTCTGGCGAGAGAGTGGCCAAGTGGCACCCAGCGTGCTCTGCCACAGCGCGTACACGGCTGCAAGGTCCTGCGGTCGATAGCTGCGAATCGTTTCCATGTTGTTCGCCTTCATAAATAATCCGTAATGGTATTGCTGTCCCATTTTGCTTCACTCGTGTACCGCAGGATCTGTCATCCGCGGTGGCACGATAAAGCAGCTCAGTGCTGGCTTCCGTGAATGGGTAGTACTGCGGCGGGTGTGCAGCGCACAGGTGAGACGATCGTGGGGCGAAGTTGGGCTGTTGCGACCTGTGCAACGCACTCATGTACTGCAAGGATCTGCCATCTGCGGTGGCACGATAAAGCAGCTCAGTGCTGGCTTCCGTGAATGGGTAGCACCGCGGCGGGTGTGCAGCGCACAGGTGAGCTGATCGTGGGGCGGAGTTGGGCTGTTGCGACCTGTGCAACGCACTCGTGTACTGCAAGGATCTGCCATCCGCGGTGGCACGATAAAGCAGCTCAGTGCTGGCTTCCGTGAATGGGTAGTACTGCGGCGGGTGTGCAGCGCACAGGTGAGCTGATCGTGGGGCGGAAGTTGGGCTGTTGCGACCTGTGCAACGCACTCGTGTACCGCAGGATCTGCCATGCGAGGCGGCAGACCGGCTGCGGTAGGAGGCTCAACTTTATCACGTGAACTGCACGGGCACAGAGCGCCAGGCCAGCGCACTAATGACCCGTGCACCAGGCCAGTGCACCAATGAGCTGTCAAGGCGAGCATGGCATGGGTTACAGCTCCAGCACAGCCTTGACCAGGTCAATTTTGCCGCGCGCCAGGTCGTCCATGATCTGGGGACCTTCGCTCAGTGGCGCTACCTTTTCGATCATTGCATCGACGTTGATCTTGCCGCTGGCAATGGCCGCGAGCGCCTCGGGAAATTCTGCCTGGAAACCGTAGGTGCCTGCCACGGTCAATTCGCGCGTTACCACCTCTTGCATGTCTACTTCGATCATCTTGGCGCTGTTGCCGATCCAGGTGATGTGGCCACCGTTGCGGGTCATCTTGTGCGCCTGTTGCACGGCCGGGGTGATCCCAACCGCCTCAATGGCACAATCGACCCCCACGCCATTCGTATAGTCAAGCGTGGTTTGGACGGGGTCTTGTTCTTTGATATTAATGGTGAGATCCGCGCCCATCTCCTCGGCCATCTCCAGACGATGCTGGCTCATGTCGGTGATGATCACCTTGCCCGCGCCCTTGAGCCGCGCCGCCAGCATGGCCAGCATTCCAATTGTTCCCGCGCCCACAACCACCACGGTGCTACCTTCGGTGACCGGTGTGCGCGAAAGAGCGTGCAGCGCGATCGAAAGCGGTTCGCACATGGCGGCCTGTTGCCACGTCACGTGGTCCGGTTTGGGCAACAGCATCGATTCGTGAACGACCACTTGATCGGCGTAGGCACCATTGGTGCTAAAGACGCCGAGCACCTTGCGTTGCCCAATATTGTTGAAGGGAAACATGGGGGTTGCCACCACCGCGTCATCGACTTTGGCCGCGGTCACGCCCGCGCCCACACTGCTGATCACGCCGCTGAATTCATGGCCCATGATCATGGGCGCGGTGCGGCGGCCAGTGGAGCCGGTGTAGCCATGTACATCCGAGCCGCAGATGCCCACCGCCTTGACATCGATGACAACCTCGTTGGGGCCAGCTGTGGGGGCAGGCACTTCCTTCAACTTCATCTCATAAGGGCCTTCATAAACCAGTGCTTTCATTTTTTTGCTCCATTTTCGTGGCTCGGGCCCAGTTCAACAGGCATGAGCATTTTTTTCGTTTGTTTTCAGCGCAAAAGGGGGCGGTAACTCGGGATCGGATTGACACCAATCTGCTCAATGGTTCCACTTTCCAGCCATTTTGTCAACCAGCAACGCGTGCTCCTGGTGGGGTCGTGGTTGAGTTCGCCGGCTGTTGCGCGTGCAAATCTGTGCTGCTACCTCTCTGTGCTGCTACCTCTGTGTGCTGCTACCTCTGTTGGGTCTTAGCGTTACCCATAAGTCGAGAAGGTGGAATGGCTCTCTCTGGGAGATGACCGGCATCTCCCAGAGAGAGTCGTATTAACCCCACTTCTACTTCTGGTAGAAAAAGATCTGGGTAAGGATAAGCTGTTGGGAAGGGGATTATCTGGAAACGTGTCCGCTAGTACAGGAATTCTCAATATGTAGCTAGCCAGGGGACGGGGGTTCAAGTTGGAGTTGTTGAGCCATAAAAATGAGTAGAGAATCCCAGGAATTGAAAAAGAGATAGCGAGAGAGGGCCTGAAGATCCTGAAAGAAGGTCATGCGAGTGGCGAGTTCTTGACGAATGCGCTGGTAGCGCTCGTCGGTGAGATCAAGAATGGTATGAGTGAGAAAAGCGAGGAGATTGAGCATGACGAGAATGGCAGCGAGGTAGTGCTGGCCATGGCCATAGTTGTGCTCGAGGTGATAGCCATAGTTTTTGAGGACGTTGTTGTTCTCATTTTCAATCTTCCAGCGTGTGCGCCCTGCGGTGACAATGGAGAGAACGCTTTGGTCAGTGAGCGTGTGACTGGTGGCAAAGGTATTCAGGTAAAGTCGTTCGCCGGTGTCTTCACGCGAGATGCGCACCTCAACCCAGTTGACATAGAGGGTATCGAGGGAGTCGCGTAGGGGCAGGCGATTGGTGTAGCGGAGTTGCCAGACTTCGGCATAGCGTCCATTCCAGCGGCGCATGGTCACTGTGGAGAGGCCATCGATTCGCTCAAGCAGTTTGACTTCCTCAGAGAGCGTGGGATGGGAGTCGGGTTTGCAGGTGAGAATAAAGTGCATCTGATGCTCGAGCAGAAGCGCACAGAAGGGCTGCCGGGAATGGAGATCATCGGCCAGAATCGTCAGTTGCCAGGGCTGGAAGCGGTGCGCATTGCGCCGCACCCACCGTTTGGCCGCTTGCTGTTCACAGTCTTGTTTCTCAACCCCGTCTTGCGGGAGGATGAACTCGGGTTCGAGGGCAATGACGTGACGCTGCTCGGGCGCCACTAGCGTTGGCGTAATCGCTGCATGGGAGTAGTACTGCTGTTCCCCATGCGTGCGCACCGTACAGTTCTCGCAGTGAATTCGCTCTGATGAAAAATAGTAGGTGCCATCCAGGGCGCACAGATAGCCTTGGTCAAACACCTGATAGGCTGCCAGAATCCCTTGCTTCTCGAGTCTTGCAAAGAGTTCCCAAAACGGTGCTTGCAGGTACCTTGGCTCTATTGGGTCGAGCAGATTGCGGATCTGGTTGTCACTCGGCACTTTCTCCATCCCAAAGAGGCTCCTGCCATTGTTGCGCCCTTGCTGCCTTTGCATATCTCGCTGATACGCCAGGAAGGACGGCGATTGGGTGAAGAAGACGGCAAAGGCACCCAGCGCCGCATCACTTATTTCATATTGCACATTCTTTCCCGTTCGGTAATCGGGCAACCCTTGAAATGCTTCCTGCATTATGTTCAGAATTTGCTTGTATCCGAGTGGTTTCATTTTTTCCCCCTTTCCGTTTTCACTTCTCTCATTCTCTTCTCCCCTACCATTTCGTCAAATTGAGAATTGCTGCCGCTAGTAAGGGACTTTTTGACAGACGCATAAATCAACGCTATGATGGTGCTGCTTGTTTCCCAACGATCCATTTCCCAATGACCCAAACGACCATTTGAACCGAAGATCGTTCTAGTCACAATTCTCTCCACGAAGTGTCTGAACCAAGTGTCTGAACCAACGGTTTGCCACAGCAGCGCCCTTGCCATCTCTCCCCCAAGCAGTGTGGAATCCCAGTCTGGTCAGAAATCTGGATCGTTATCCAAGGATCAAATCTTGATCATTTACCATAGCTGTTTACAAAGGAGTATGTACTATGACTACACCAACACAACAGGGGTTGTCACGTCGTCGTTTCCTGCAAATGACGGGGCTCACGGCAACGGCGGCTCTCCTCGCTGCCTGTCCCGCGCCTGCCGCGCCCGCCACTGGCGGTGAAGGCGGTGGCGAGCCGGGCACCGAAAAGTTGCGCATGGAGGCTTGGTCGCGCATGACCGACCTGGCCCAGGAATCGATCAAGGGCATTATTGATAATTACAATGCCCAACGGGACGATGTCGAAGTCGAATTTGTCTTTATTGCCCAGACGCAAGGCAGCCAGGCCGATGAAAAACTGTTGACCGCGGTGGCCGGTGGCAATCCACCTGCGCTGCACTATGCGGATCGTTTCACAGTTCCCCAATTTGCCCACGAAGGCTTCTTCACCGAAATTACTGACTTTGCCGAATCCGCGGGTGTTACCAAGGAGCTCTATTTTGACTTTGCGTGGGAAGAGACGGTCTACAAAGGCGGTATCTACGCACTCTCCTTTGACACCGACACCCGTGCACTCTGGTACAACAAGGACATCATGGCTGATGCCGGACTTGACCCGGAAAGCCCGCCGACCAACCTGGATGAATTGCGCGAAGCGACCGAAGCGTTGACAATCCGCTCCGAAACGGGCGCGGTCGATCGCTACGGCTTCAACCCCATTTACGATCAGGCGTGGATGTACACCTGGGGCTTTGGCTTTGGTGGCCTCTTCCAGGATCCAGAATCCAAGCGCATTACCTTTGCCACCGATGAGAATATTGCCGCAATGGAATTCGTCAAGTCCTTTGTGGAAGAGATTGGTGTGGAAGATGTGGATGCCATGTTGGCGGCCTGTGCCGGTGGCCAATGTAGCGGTGAAAATGACTACTTCTGGAAAGAACTTTCCGCCATGACCTGTAGCGGTAACTGGAAGGTTGCCCAGGCCAAACGCTACAAACCCGACACCAATTTTGGCGTGGTCCCCATGCCTGGTCCGGATGGTCCGGCACCGCATGCCAGCTGGGCCGGTGGCTGGAGCTGGGCCGTACCCACCGGTTATGCCAATGTGGAAGAAGCATTCGACGCCTGCTTCTACTTCTGTGGCCCCGAAGGGCAGGAAAAGTATAACAAGGATACCTTCCACGTGCCCACCATCAAATCGGTGGCCGAGGATCCCTTCTTCCGCGAAGATCCGCTGCACGCTGTCTTCATGGATCTGCTGCCGGTCTCCCATGCCCGCCCGCCAATTCCGTTGGGCAGCAAGCTGTGGGATCTGCAAGTGAAGGCCTTCCGCGATGAGATCCCGCACGGTCTGAAGACACCGGAAGAAGCACTCACCGACATCGACGAAGAGATCAATGCAGAGCTGGAAGAGATTGGCTTCTTTAGTTAACTTCTCTCTGGCCGTGACAATTTCCCCGTGTCACTGACTGTGCGCATGTTACCTCGTGTGGGGGGGCAACGGCTGCCCCACACGAGCCCCAACGACAGACACCTCCGTGTAAGGTATTTTGATATGGCAACTGCAACCGCGACATTGCACCCGCGACGAAAACGTTTATCACAGACCACGCGCCACACCATCAATGGTCTGCTCTTTGCTTCCCCCTGGATCATCGGCCTTTTGGCCTTCTGGATCTATCCGACACTGGCCTCGGTCTACTACAGCTTTACCAAGTTCAACGGCGTGGCAGATCCACAGTGGATTGGTTTACGCAATTATCTCGAGCTGCCCGCCGATGATGATTTCCGCGCCGCGGTCTACAACACCTTCTATTTCGCCGCGGTCTCAATTCCTTTGGCTATCATTACTGCATTTGGCCTGGCGTTGATGTTAAACGCCAAAATCAAAGGCCAGACGCTCTATCGCACGATCTACTTTCTGCCAACCCTGGTGCCCGAAGTGGCGTTGGCGCTAGTTTGGGTTTTGCTCTTCACGCCCAAGACCGGCTTGATTGAATCACCGTTCCGCTTTTTTGGTATACGAGGGCCCTGTTGGCTGACCTGTGAATCATGGTCGCGCGAGACGCTGATTCTGTTGGCGCTCTGGATCATCGGTCAACAGATTATTCTCTATTTAGCCGGTCTGCAAGATGTGCCACAGGATCTCTACGATGCCGCGGATGTGGATGGGGCCAACTTTTTCCATAAATTTCGGCACGTTACCGTACCGATGTTGACGCCGGTGGTCTTCTTCCACCTGGTCACTTCGGTGATCGGGGCGATGCAATTCTTTGCAATTCCCTACATCATGACCGGCGGCACGGGTTTCCCCGCCAACAGTACCCTCTTCTACTCGATCTATCTCTACAAAAACGCGTTCCACTATTTCGAGATGGGCTATGCATCGGCAATGGCCTGGCTGCTCTTTGTTGCCACCCTGCTAATCACGCTCATTATTTTCCGTTCGGCGCGCATGTGGGTCTATTATGCCGGTGGTGATTCCTAGTACAGTTTGGCATACATACCACGGCGGTAAATCAGGCATTCAACTCGAGTGCAAACAGTAAAATACGTGTGGCCTGATTGACGCCGGGATGTACTAGCTAGCTGTTGGGCCAGGAGCAAACACCAATTAATACGTACAAAGGATTGTAATTCATGGCGGTTAAATCTCAACAGATCGCAAGTCCCCAGTCACGGTCGCGCCGCCAAGGGAAGCTGAAAAAGCAGGCGCGCACCGTTCTCAAACATCTGTTGATCCATCTCGCGTTAATTCCGGCGGCATTTGTCTTTTTGCTGCCTTTTTTGTGGATGCTCTCAACATCGCTCAAGCCTGACACGCAATTTTATGCGTATCCACCAGTCTGGATTCCCAACCCCTTCATGTGGTCAAACTATCCAGACGCAGTTACATATATTTCCTTCTTTCTCTATCTGCGCAACACCGTGACGATTGCCGTTCTTGCCACGATTGGGGTACTGCTCTCCTCCTCATTGGTTGCGTATAGCCTGGCGCGCATTCCGTGGCCGGGGCGCAACGTGCTCTTTATCCTGACCGTGGCCACATTGATGTTACCGTTTCAGGTGACGCTGATCCCGCTCTTTATTGTCTTTAAGAATCTGGGGTGGGTCAATTCATTTCTGCCGCTCATTGTGCCTCACTGGTTTGGTGGCGCACTTTACATCTTCCTGTTGCGCCAGTTTTTCATGACGATCCCAATGGAGCTCTCTGAAGCCGCGCGCATCGACGGCGCACGCGAATTCCGCATCTACGCGTCGGTGATCCTACCCTTGGCCAAACCGGCGTTGGCTACCGTTGCCATCTTTGAATTCATTGCCCGCTGGCGTGACTATCTGGGGCCGCTGATCTATCTGAGTGACCAGCGACTATACGTGCTTTCATTGGGCATTTACGAATATCGCTCCCAATATGGCGCTGAATGGGGATTGCTCATGGCCGCTTCGGTACTGATTACCATCCCAATTATTCTGCTCTTCTTCTTCATGCAAAAGGTCTTTGTCCAAGGCATTGCACTCACCGGGATCAAAGGCTAAATTAACCCAATACAAACGAATGAGGATTCCATGACTGTTAAACTTGCGCTCATTGGTTGTGGGGGCATTGCGCGCCGCCACGTCCTTTCCATGAAAGAGCTCCAAGAGCGAGGCCGGGGTGATTTTGTGGTCACCGCGGTCTGTGATGCCAACGAGGCCAATGCGCTGGAAAAAGCAGAAATGTTCGAGGAGCTCTTTGGCGTGCGCCCAACTGTCTACACCGACCATCAGGCGGTTATTGCCAAGGCTGGAGTTGACGCCGTCGATATGTGTCTGCCCCACGGTTTGCACCACAGCATCGCGGTCGACTGCATGGAAGGTGGCTTGGACGTGCTCTGTGAAAAGCCACTTGGCATTACCATCAAAGCATGTCGGCAGATGATCGAAGCCGCTGAGCGCACCGGCAAGGTACTCTCCACCGCCGCTCCCCATCGGCGACAACCGGGGCAACGGGTCGCCCATTGGATCTTCAACGAATCCAAGTTGATCGGCGAGCCACAGAGCTTCTTTCACCACTATCGTCGTCCCCCCGCGCCGCCAAAGCCGGGCAACGAGCCAGTGCCCGATCGGGTGCGTTGGCGTCAGGACAAACTCATGTCCGGTGGGGGCCCCGTGCTGGATAGCGGCTTTCACTATTGCGATAGCATCCGCTACTTCTTTGGCGAAGTGGAGAAGGTCTACGCGGAGCTGCGTTCGCTCCAAACCGGTGTGGCCCTGCCCTTTACCGACGCGCCCGAAGATACTGTCTTCGTGACCTTTACCTTTAAGAGCGGTGTCGTTGGCACCTGGGCGTGGAGTTTGGCCGCGCCCGGCGAAGAGGCCTACAATGTCACCTTTTACGGCAGCGAAGGCTCACTGCGCGATACCACAGCGGGACCTTACTCGATCTTTCATCTCTTCGAGCGGCGGCCCGAGCAGAAGGAGCGCGCACGGCTCGTGCAAAAGGATGGCACCGAATATTCCATGGCCGAGCTTGAAAAGATGCACTTGGCCACCCTCAGCGACACCGAACGGGAATTTTACTATCCCGGTGGCACCACGGATGGCTTTTCAATTGAAATTTGGGAGTTCCTGGAAATCCTACGCGGCAAGCTAGCGAAGCCCGAGATCGATGGCTGGGAAGGTTTGCGCTCGCTGGCCATCGGCGATGCCATCTACGAGTCGGCCCTGACCGGTGAGGTCATTCAGGTTGATGATGTGGTCAGCGGCAAGCGGGCTACTTTCCAGGAACCAATCGACGCACACTGGGGACTGTAAGCCACAGCCTGGTTGCAAGCGATGGCGCAATCTGGCAATTGCGCTGCAATCGACTAAATTGGATCAAAAAAGGCGGGGTCGCACGTGACCCCGCCTTTCTGTTTGCTATAGTTGGCCGCTGCGCCGTGGCTAGACTAACTTGGCGTTCAAGACAATCTCACCCACACCAGCGAGCGCCTTGGAAACTGGGCAGCCATCTTTCGCCTGTTGGGCCAGCTCGGCAAACTTGTCGGCATCCAGCCCAGGCACGTCGGCCTCGCAATCCAGCTCGATCTTGTTGATGGCCGGACCATCGCCCAGGTGAACCGTGGCGGTGGTGTTGATGCTGTTGGGGGTCATGCCGTTGTTGGAGATCAGGGCAGAGAGGAACATGGAATAGCAACCAGCGTGGGCCGCACCAATCAACTGTTCCGGATTTGTGCCTTTGCTGTCATCTTCGAAGCGCGAGGCAAAGGTAAAGGGGCCGTTATAGTGATCGGGGCCAACCTGCATGTTCCCCGAGCCTTCTTTCAATGTGCCCTGCCACTTTGCTGTGGATTTGCTGATCATTGGGTCGTTCTCCTTCTTTGACTGTTGTGAATGATTGGGCGGTTGTTTGCAACCAATTGTTGTTCGTCCCTGGGCCAGGCTCGCCAACCAAACGACTGCTGCTCAACAGTTGCCGCTGGCGAGCTAACCGTGACGGCACCGGTTATTGTAGGGGAGTTGCGCGGCTTCTGCAACAATAGAGCCCAGCCACAGGCGCACTTGCCCTACTCGCCCGCGGCCTTTTTGGCCGCGGCGCGGGCTTTGGCTTGGGCAATGCGTTCGGCCGCTTTGCTGCTCACCGCTGGGGCTGCTGGTTTGGCCGCGGCCTCTGCATTCGCCGCGGTTCCCCCGGCCTTTTTGGCTGCGGCGCGGGCTTTGGCCTGGGCAATGCGTTCGGCTGCTTTGCTGCCACCACCAGTGGGCGCTGCTGCCGCTGCCTTGCTCTTGCGCAATCCCGCCAGATCTTGCAACAGACGCCAGTTTGTCAGCCGTTCCTTTGCCACCTCCTGGAGCATTTCGCTGGCATTGCCGTCACGGTCAAAGTGTTTGGCAAAGCGCCCCTCGGCCCGGGCAAAATCGACAAAGGTAATCGGCTCTTTCGTCTTGACATCGGTGGCCCAATCCTCATTGACATTGGGATTGCCCTTGAGGTCGAGCCGTTCGCTAAAGGTATCGCCTTTGCGGGGATCATAGATAATGAGGGGGAAGGCACGGGTGTCGACCGCGGCCTTGGCCCGTTGCGCGGCCTCGTGATCGCCCACGCCATGCTCGGGCTGACAGGTGGTGTAGACGCTGATCAGGGCGGGGCCGGGGAATTCATTCGCTTCCATGCAGACGCGATAGAAGTGATTCATGTGCGCGGCAGTTGTTTGGGCCACATAGACATTGGGATGCATCATCGCGATCTGGGCAATCTCTTTGCGTGCCTCGGATTTACCCTGCTCTTCGGTGCCCACCGGGCTCATTTTGGTGTTTTGCCCGGTAAAGGTGCCGGTGGATGCCTGTCCCCCCGTGTTGGAATAGACCTGTGTGTCGAGTACCAATACTTTGATGTTCATGCCGCTGGCCAGCATGCGGCTGAGTGCACCAAAGCCAATGTCGAGCATCGCGCCATCGCCGCCGATGACCCACAGGCTCTTGTCTTGCCAGCCCATTTGATCCCAACGGGCCCGCACGCCCATGGCGTCGGTGGGGCCATTTTCAAAGAGCGAGTTGGTCCAGGGCACCCCCCACGGGTTGTAGGGGTAGGTGCTGCCATAGACAGTGGAACAACCGGTGGAGTTGATGATGCCCAGATTCTCTTCGCCAGTTTGGAAGGCAATGGCGGCCATCCACATGCGCAGCGCCGTCGCCTCGCCACAGCCGGCGCAAGAGCCGGCCCCACCCACGTAGAGCAGGCTGTGGTCCGCGAGCATCATGTCGACCAGCACTCGCTCGTTGATGAAGCGCTCCGGCGTGGGCGGCAGAGACTTAAAGAAGTTGAAAGCGTGGTCATACTGCGGTACAGTCTCTTCTTCTTTTGTGATCATCTCCAGCGCGTTGTAGCCGAGATCGGCACAGACTTGAACACATTCGGCACAACCCTTGCACTTGGTCGGATCGATGAAAATACCAAAGTAGCCGCCGCTGCCTTCTGCTTTCTTTTCGGGTACCGTGTGAAACTTGTTGGTGGTGGCCCACTGATCGCTCAACCATTCCCGGCGCGCTTCATCGGTTTCGGCCAATGCCAGATCGAGCACCGATGGCTCGACCACTTTGCCCAAGATCGCTGTGTCCGGACATTCGGTGACACAGGTCATGCAGCCCACGCAATTCTCGTGGTTGAACTCGGGAATCTCGGGGGCAATGTAGGAGAAATCACGATAGACCCCCGTACCCGCGGGGATCAACGAGCGGGCCACGCTGATATCTGCAATCAACGAGTCATCATCGCCGTTGTTGTAGGCATTGATGACGCGGCTGTTGAAATCGGCCGCGTACGCTTCCAGATCAAGCGCAAATACAGACTCATCAACACCATTCCCCGCACCGTTACCTGTGCCGTTCCGTACGTCACTGCCGTTGACACCGGCAACCTCTTCCTCGTCAATCAGAAAAATGGGACTTGCCATTTTGTTCTTGCTCCTTTATGTCTGATATATGTCTGATATATCTGACGTTCATAGGTGAAACGTCCATACCTGACGCTCATGGGTCAGCTACAGCGGCTATGGCGGAGGTCGTGCCGCTGGTCTCTGGCGGCTGGCTTGCTACTCCAGCCGCAACGGTCCGTGCCCGTTGGGGGGCAGCTACGCCTGATCGAGGCGGGCGAAATCGGCCGCGCTCAGGGTACCAACGGGTTTGCTATGGCCATTCTCCTGCTCCACAACAATCAGGCTGTCAACGCTGTGGTCAATGAGCTTTTGCATGGCCGCGCGCAACGTTTCCGCGGGCGAGGTCGTGACGACTTCACTGCGCATAAAGGCAGCGGATGGCAGATCGCCCCAGTGGTGGCCATTAGTGCCGTTGCTGCCATTGGCGTGGGTCCCATTGCTGCCGTTCACGCCATTGGCATGGGTGCCGTTGCCGTTGCCGCTCTGTGCACGCAGCAGATCGGTGTTGCTCAGCGTGCCCTGCAGGTTGCCTTCGTTGTCGACAACTACAATTGAATCGATCTGCTGTTCGGCCAACGCTTTGGCGACCTTGGCCAACGGTGTGGTGGGACGACAGGCGATGACGCGATGGTGCATCAGATCGCTGACCACCTTCTCGCTCTCCGCCAGTTGTTCGTTGCTGCCGTCGATGATCGCCTGTGGGATCTGCTGCACTTCGGCAAAGCCCCGGCGCACACAGGTCAGGTTGTCTTGAATAACCTGCTCGCTGCGTTTGCCAAAGTATTTGCGCAGGCTCTTCTCCACACCGGCCATCAACTCATCCTGCCCAATGTTGCGGCGTTCCAGGAAGGGGGTCGATTTGAGGAAGACACCCAGGAGCACGATCCCCTGCATGCGTACCTGCAGATCGAGCACGGACGCGACGGCACGGGCAATGCCCGCGGCATCGAGATAGAGCACCCGGAGCTCTTTCTCGCGAATAATGCGCCGGGCATAGGCGGGGATGTTCTCCCAAACCAGCTTGGGGTCAGTATTGCTGGCCTGCACAAAGACAGTACCGCCACTCTGCAGCCCTTTCAACGGATTGCCCGTGCTAAAGGCGTTGACATCATTCAGGGGAACGAATTCGACAAAGTTCATTTCGCAGTGCGTACGGATTGGCTCTTCCGCCGCGGTCATGTAATAAGTGGTGGGCAGCCCCTTCTTTTCGGAGCCATATTTGGGGTAGGCCTGTACATACAGGTTAAAGAGATCGCCCACAATGGTGGCGATGACCTTGTTGGTCGTGACGGAGCCGAAGCCGCCAACCGAATGTCCACGCATGGAAAAAGCGCCATCCGGGCGCACATCTGGGTCGTTGCTGCTGTCGAGTGCCAGCGGGTGGATGATGCCCAACGTGAAGAAGCGCGGCCCTTCGTCGATCATGTTCTGGACCGCGGCAATAAAGTCTCCGGGGCGGACATCGCGGCTACCCAAGCCCGCTGCGCCGCTGTAGATCACCGGCATGCGATGCACGCGCGGGTAGCCCTCCGTGCCCACCAGTGCATCGGCAAACGCGGCTTTGATCTCCGCGGTGAGTGGATTGCTCTGTCCCATTGGGTTGTCCATGCGTTCGATGACGGCAAAGGCTTCGACGTTGCGCAGGGCCGCCACGATCTCGGGGCCGGGGAAGGGACGGAAGCTGGTAACGTGTACCACGCCCACCTTCAGGCCCAGCTCGCTGCGCATGTAATCGCAGGTGACTTCGGCGGTCTCGGCCATGCCCCCCATGCAGACGAGCGCGTAGTCGGCATCGTCCATGCGGTAGGGTTCAACAAGGTCATAGCTGCGGCCGGTCAGCGCATAAAATTCATCCATGGCATTTTTCAGGATCGGCTTGACGCGGTCATAGAAGTAGCGTTGGGCGATCTTGCCCTTCATGTAGCTGTCCTGATTTTGAACGACGCCAGACATCATCGGTATTTTGGGGTCCATCAGATTGTAGAGCTTTTCACCCGGGGCACCGATGTAGCTTTTCATCAGCTCTGGCTCGCAGAGCAACACGTTTTCGATGGTGTGGGTGGTGAGGAAGCCATCCTGTGCATTGAGGAATGGCGTTTGGCTGTCTTCGGCGGCGCGGCGGCAGATCAGGGCGAGGTCTCCAGCAGCTTGAGCGTTCTTGCCAATTACAATGCCCCAGCCTGTGTCTGCAACGCCCATAATATCATCGTGACCGGCATGCACATTCAGCCCTTGGCTGGTCAGGGCACGTGCGCCAATGTGAAAGACAATCGGCAGCCGTTTACCTGAGATGACATAGAGCACTTCCTTCATCAAAATCAGCCCTTGGCCAGAGGTAAAGTTGGTCACACGTCCGCCGGCCACGGCAAAGCCTTCTGCCGCCGAAGCCGATGAATGTTCCGACTCTGGCTCCATAAAGATCAGTTTGTCGCCCCACAAATTGGTCTGCCCATTGGCAACTGCCTGGGCAT
Organism: Caldilineaceae bacterium; assembly: GCA_965228585.1. Classification (GTDB taxonomy): domain Bacteria; phylum Chloroflexota; class Anaerolineae; order Caldilineales; family Caldilineaceae; genus JAHBVH01. The sequence continues at coordinate 104,441 of CBDDHX010000007.1, read as the reverse complement.
AATTTGCACCCATCACGGTGGATGATGTAATGGGGTAGGCACAAGCGCCTTGGGTGATGTGCGTCTCCACCCAACTCACCGTACCGCTTCCGTCCGCCGTGGTGGGAATGCCCGGAAAGCGAACTTGTTTACGATCTGAATCACTCATCGTCAGCACCTCCAGCTGATAAGATTGCTGCCATTGGCAACAACGGCCTTGATGCTTCGCACTCGGTAAATCGATTGCTCCGTTGGCGCTGCAAAGGCGCTGTGGGGGCGCTGTTGGGAAGATGGATATCAGCGCCAGGCGCAGATCAATGCGCGCGAGCCGTCAACAACAGAACGGACGGCGAGAAAGCAGATCGATTTTGAAGAGAATGGGGGCCAAAGCACGAGACCAATGGCAGATTGGAATCTCCAAAAAACAACCAGCACGATGCAGGGTCAACGAATCTGGTTTAACAGCCCGCGTTTGCGGACAAAGATGATTCGGCCTGCGGTGGTAGATCTTGATTGACAGGTATGGTTTGGCAATGACAAGCTGAACGTGTCAGCTTGCAGTGATAGCGTGACAGTGATAGCACGACAGTGAGAGCGTGACAGTGATAGCACGACAGAGAGAGCTTGAAAGAGACTTGCGTCAGCTCTTGGTTGTCGTATTCAGTTGATCGAATGAATTACAGTGCGGTTGGCTTGAAAACGGTAGGTTTCCCGCTTGCCGGAAATACTGTTTTCAAACAGAGCCCACTTTAGTAGAATGAACTGATGGAATCAGTCGGTAGATACAGATTGCAAAAACGGGTTACAAGAACAGACTTGGATTTTGAATTAACCAAATAGCGTATTTTGCACAATGGAAGGGTATGGTCCAGTATTATACTGGTATTGGTCTGAAAAAACAAACAGTTGGCAGATCCATGATTTTCACGCTACAATCTGCGCTTTTTGTGATCGATGTTGCGGTTTTTATGCCAAAAGCTTCGATAAATTGTATACTGTAGTGTCACAAATTATTAGTCATGTATATATTAGTCATGTATATAGTCGTGTGTATAGTTGTGTCAATAATCGATTGTATGTATCGATTGTAAATATTGTTATGATTGTATATATTGTTATGCATGTAGAAGTATAGAGATTAGATTTTAAAACAAATTTTCATTGACAAAATTCTGTGGCGTACCTTATTTCATATGCTAGGAAGTCGGAGGAAAGTACTTTCATGTCTACATCTGCTGTAGCTGACGTATCCAAAATTATTTCGCTCGATGCTGGTATCCCCTCAACTCAGGCACTCAATGGGCAAAGCTCCGCTGAGTCTGCCGCGTCTCAGCTATCTGACGACCAACTGCTGGATATGTTTCGCAAAATGGTCTTGATCCGTCGCGTCGAAGAGTCGCTGCTCCAACTGGCGGAATCGGGTGAAATTGGCGGGGCCATGCACACAGCCATCGGTCACGAAGCCAATGCCGTGGGCACCGCGGCTGCCCTGCGTCCGGATGATTACCTAACGTGCACCTATCGGGGACATCACCACTCTCTGGCCCGTGGCATGGACGCTGGGCGGGCCATTGCCGAAGTGTTGGGCAAGGCCGATGGATTCGCCAAGGGCAAAGGCGGCTCCATGCACTTCATCGATCCAACACTCGGCTTGATGGGTGCCAATGGCATTGTGGGGGCACAGGTGCCCCATGCCGCGGGTATGGCACTGGCCAGCAAGGTGCGGGGTGATGATCGTATTTCGATTACCTTCTTTGGTGACGGGGCCATTTTCCAGGGTCTGATGCACGAGACCTTTAACATGGCCTCCAAATGGGATCTGCCGGTGATCTTCTACTGTGAGAACAACCGCTATTCCGAGATGACCCCAATTAGTCGGACGTCGTCTGTCGAGCACATCTATAAATTTGCCGAGGCATATGGCATGGAGAGCATGCAGATCGATGGCAATGATGTGGATGCCGTCTACCAGGCCGTGAGCGTCGCGGCCGAGCGTGCCCGTGCCGGGGATGGCCCCACCTTTATCGAAGGCATCACCTATCGTCTCGCTGGCCACATGGCCGGTGATCTGGAAACCTATCGGGATGCCGAAGAGATCGACGCCCAGCGCGAACACGAGCCACTGGCAGTCTTGCGCCGCAAGCTGATCGACCGGGGCGTTGCCGAGTCGCAGCTCGATGGCATTGCCGCCGAGGTCGACGGTGAAGTCGAAGAGGCGACCGAGTTCGCACAGAATAGCCCCTGGCCAGATCGGGCAGAAGCGTACACAGATGTTTATGCTATTTAGCGGCTGTCCATCAATTTCTGCATTCACTGCATTGATGAATGTGACTCACCCTGTCACCGCCGAGCCCCATGGATAAATCTATGGGCAGGTTCTCGGGCAATTGTAAATCAACATTGGTTTTGCAGTGGCCCACAGAAGCACAAATATAAATCCAACCTGTGTCCCACTCCAGGGGGGCGGTCTGAACCCGCTCTATTCTGGCTCTGTACCATCTCGGCCACAAGTTGAGCTACTTAGGAAAACTTAATAGCAATGCGAACGACAACATACATTCAAGCAGTAAACGAGGCAATGAAAGATGAGATGCGGCGCGACGAAAGCGTCTTTCTACTGGGCGAAGACATTGGACGCTATGGCGGTCTCTTCCGCGTAACCCGTAATCTCTTCGACGAATTTGGGGACAAGCGCGTCATCGACACCCCCATTAGTGAACAAGGATTCATGGGCATGGCCATTGGCGCGGCCATGGTGGGCATGAAGCCCATTGTAGAGTTGATGTACATGGACTTCTTCATGGTCTGTGCCGATCAGATCTTTAATCAAGCCGCCAAGATGAGCTACATGACCGGCGGCATTGTCAACGTGCCCATGGTCATCCGCGGGCAGCAGGGCGGTGGCAAGAGCTATGGCTCGCAACACAGCCAATGTGTCGATAGCGTCTTTGCCCAATTCCCCGGCATCAAAGTGCTGGCACCGGCCACGCCGTATGATGCCAAAGGGCTGCTGGTCTCCGCCATCCGCGACCCAAACCCCGTTGTCTTTCTGGAACACAAGATGCTCTACTTCACCCGCGGCCAGGTGCCCGATGCCGACGAAGAGTACACCGTGCCGATTGGCAAAGCCGAAGTGAAGCGCGAAGGCAGTGATCTGACGCTGGCAACTTTTGGCTACTGTCTCTTGCAGGCACAGGAAGCCGCCGATGAATTGGCCAAAGAAGAGGGCCTCGAAATCGAAGTGATCGATCTGCGCAGCATCACACCGTTGGATATGGAAACGATTTACGGTTCTGTTGCCAAAACGGGCCATCTGCTCGCCGTCCATGAATCACAGTCCAACTGTGGGATTGGCGCCGAGATCGTCGCCCGCATCTACGAAGAGGCTCCTCACTTGCTCAACAAACCAGCACGTCGATTGGGCATGGCACCAGTCTCGATTCCCGTCTCGCAAGAGTTGGAGATGGAAGTGCTCCCCTGGAAGAACAGCATGAAAGCAGCTGTTCTCGAACTGCTGGGCTAAGAACCTATCCTGAAACTCGGTTCTGCTGCTTGACCCACCTTGAGCAGCTATGTTGACGCAGAGAATTTCAGGAAGGATACGAAGTCAACATTGGTCGCTCAATTGCGTCTGCTGCATCGATGATTGTGGGTTTATAATTCAGCGACCGCGCAATGATCCTGCGCAAAGAACCTGTGCAATGAAACGAGGGAATTCATGGCAACCGAAGTGAAGATGCCCGATTTGGGTGAAGGGGTGGAAGATGCCTCGATCAGCCGGTGGCTGGTCAAAGAAGGTGATACCGTCAGCGCCGGCGATATAATTCTGGAAGTCGCCACCGATAAGGTAGACACGGAAGTGCCTGCCCCGGCGGATGGCAAAATTTTGAAGCTCAGTGCCAGCGAAGGTGAGATCGTAGACCTGGACGCGGTGCTAGCGATCATTGGCGCGGATGGTGAAAGTGTTGACGACGTTGCTCCCCCCGCCGCGGACTCTGGCGCCGATGCCGATGCTGATGATGGTGCCGATGCTGATGACGATGCTGATGGCGATGCTGCTGCCGATGAATCTCCGGCTGAGAGCACCGATAAAGCGCAGTCTGCATCTGCATCCACCGCAGCGAGCGAAGATATTAAAGCGACCCCAGTGGCAAAACGGGTTGCAGCCGAAAAGGGTGTGGCGCTCAGTGGCATCAGTGGCACTGGTCCCGGTGGCCAGATTACAAAGGATGATGTGCTGGCCTCGGCTGATGGTGCCAAGCGTACTGCCCGTGACGGCGAAGCATTGCCCGGTGAATTGGCTGATGTCGCCCCGTTGGAAGTGCGCCGTCTGGCTGCCGATTATAACATTGATCTGGACGACGTCGCGGATGGTCGGCCACTCAGTGCGCTCACCCGCTATGATGTCTTGAACGCGTTGGCTGCCCGTTCTGGCGACGCTGCGCCCGCCGAAAGCTATCTGCCGCCGGCTAACTTTACCCACGCCGCTCCGGCCGCACCGGCTGCCACATCGGCGTCAACCGATTCCGGTGGCTCAAGTGACGGGGCCGCGCCAGCCAAAGCCACCGCGGCCGCGACGTCGGCACCTAAACTGAGCGAAGCCGTGGAGATGGTGAAGCCCAATCGCATGCGGCAATTGATTGCACAAAATACCTTTGAGAGCTTACAATCATCGCCACAGCTGACAACTTGGCACGATGTGGACATGACCGCGGTGATTCAACATCGCAAGGCACACAAAGCCGAATTTGCCACCGGTGGCGTCAATCTGACGGTGACCGCCTATCTCATTGCGGCCACGATCGCGGGATTGAAAGCTGTGCCCGCGGCCAACGGACGCTGGACCGACGACGGTATTGCCATTTACAACACCTACAACATTGGTATGGCCGCGGCCATGCCCGCGGACAAGTATGGCCTGGGTGGTCTGATTGTCCCGGTGATCAAGAACGCTGGCGATCTGAATCTGATGGGAATTGCGCGCCAAGTCAACGAGCTGGCCAATAAGGCCCGCTCCAACAAGATCACCGGCCCTGATCTGCAAGATGGCACCTTTACCGTCACCAACTATGGCACCTCGGGAAGTGTCTTTCAAACGCCAATTATTCACCAGGGGCAAGCGGGGATTCTCGGCACCGGTACGATAGAAAAACGGCCGGTTGTGGTGAGCAATGGCAGCCCACTGGAAGCCAATCTCGGCGATTATCTAAGCTTCAAGCCGATGATGACGTTGGCCTTCACCTTTGATCACCGTGTCCTCGATGGGGCCACTGCCGATGCTTTTTGCGTGGCTGTGAAAGAGGCACTGGAGCAGTGGCAGTAGCCATTTCTGCTGGGAGAGAGGAAGAAAAGGTCGGTGTCACAATGGCACCGGCCTTTTTTATTGGGCAGAAGGTGCAACAACGGTGCCGTCGAGATGACCTCGAGATAATGCCGAGATGACCTCGCAAGGCTCACGCGTACGCAACTGCGTCCGTCCGTGCCCACTTTGTTCGCTTCTCACAACCTTGCCTTGGCTTTCCTGTGCAATTTTGTAATTGATTTGCAACCGGTTGCATTATACTATAGGGCAGGCGGCAAAATGTTGATGTGACGCTGATTTCCGCCGCAGCGTAGATGGGATCAACAAACCATCGCCAAGCTGTGCAGATTATTGTGCTCTAGGGAGCTGTCATGAGGTAATCTGCTTGCAGCACAGAACGTTAGTGCCCACCTGCGAACAGATATTGCAGCTGTCGGGCAAAGGAGAGATTTATGTTAGACTATACCATTAATGAGATTTCAAACGCGCGTTTCAAGGCCATGCTGCACGAAGCTGAAGTCGAGCGACGTGCTCATCAGGTGCAGCAGAACCGTCTGCCGCGCACTGGTTCATCATTCCTCGTCCAAGTTGGCAACTGGATGATTGAGAGCGGTTCCTGGCTCAAACAACAGAATGAGATGCGCCCCGGCCTGAGCTAATGGCCAACACACTGCTGGCAACGCAGCCGTGCCACTGCCGTGCACCATAGCTGCCGTGACGGTACTATCTCAAAAACTACTGTTGCAAGAAGTACTGTCGCAAGCTGAATAACAAACAGTTGCCAGTGTAACAACTGAATAAAAATATAAATAGAATAAAAAAGAAGACCCGTTCCTGCAATGGCGCAGCGAACGGGTCTTTCGCATTGGCAATTAGACCAGCAACAAGTGTGTTTGTTCAAGCGCTACGCCGAGTTGGCTCGAGCGAGGCGTTCCCGGTCGACCTTTTTGAGCCCTTTCACCACCAGCGCATAGGATGCATCGATCATCTCCCTGATCTCGTCGTCGGCAATTGAGCCGTCGAGGGTGACGGTGTTCCAGTGGCGCTTGTTGAGATGATAGCCCGGTTGCACCGCCGCGTAGGTGTTGCGCAAGATCTCGGCCAGATGTGGATCACACTTCAGGCTAATGGTGAGGGGTCTCTCCTGCCAGGGAACAAGTGCAAACATCTTGCCAACGACCTTGAAGACCAACACGTCGGGCCCAAATGGCTCTTCCTCGGTTGTTTCGGCTTTGGCCAATAGATAGGTGCGTAAAGGTTGTAGCGTACTGATGCCCATGAGACACTCCTTTTGCTGCCGTTTCGGTTCAGAGGATTTCACCGCGAGCCGCTTCGATCAGCGGATCGATCTCTTTGATTTTTGCATATTCAGCATCCCAAAACTCTTGGTCTGCCATTTGGTGAATATAATCAGCCGCATAGCCAAAGCGTGTCCACAGGTCACATTTCATCTGCTGGAGCCGTTGTTGTTGCCCCGCTTGGGTCAGATCAAGAATCTCGCCAAGTGATGCACCGAGAAAAGCACTCTTGGCCCAGAGTTCGAGCTGCTCATCGGTGGGGGGGCCGCCGTTGCGTTTGTGCAGTGCCTGGCTCACGGAAGGGTAGCGGTCGTAAGAATCGGTGGCGATGGTTACCACGTTGTCATCGGGGCCGAGCCCCAGATATTTGGCCGTTTTGATCGCGCCGATGATATTGCAGACGCAACTTGGCCCCAGCTTGCCGCGGAGATGAGCAGCGGCGGTGGCGGGCACACCCAGCCGATCCACCAGCGTTTGGCTTCCCCGTTGAATGACTTCCATCCCCCGTACGGTATCTTCGTCGTGGATCAGCATGAGCAGATCGGTCTGGAAGACGTTGTGGATCAGCGTGACCATTTTGTCGCCAATGCCTTCAATTCGATGTTGTCCCTGGCCGCCATCATAGAGCGTGCTGCACTGGCGTGGTTCCAGCGCCACAATTTTGCAATCGGGCCAAGTGGCCTTCAAATGGTCACCCGCGGCCAGGGTTCCGCCGCTGCCCGGTGCGCTGACAAAGGCCGCTACTTGGCCATTGCCGATCCCGCGCACCGCCTGCACTGCTGCATCTCCCGTAACGTGGCGATGAAAGCGATAGTTGGGCAGTAGCTCGAACTGGGCGAGGACCACATATTCTGCTGGTTTGGCAACATATGCGCGATGGGTCCGCTCCAGCGTCAAGATCACATCGGATTCAGTCCCCGGCGTCAGGTCGAGCGAACCGCCATACTCTTGGATTCGTGCATAGCGCTCCTGGCTCATGTTATCGGGCATGACGACGATGGCGCGATAGCCTTTGAGCAAACTGACGTAGGCTGTGCCAATGCCAAAGTTGCCGGTACTGGGGCCAATCACCTGCTTGCTATTCGGGGTCAATTGGTGGAGCACCTCCTCTTCTGCCAAGGTAGCGTAGGCTGGGCCCACTTTCATGCTGCCACTGGGAAAGTTGCGCCCGCTCAATACAATGATGTTGGCTTGTACGCCGGTCAATTCCTTGGGTAAGACTACTTTATCGACCGTCTCCCCACTCTGTTTCCAGTTGATGTTGAAAAGATTGGCTGGTTCGCTTTGATGCTGCCGGGCAGTGATTGCCCTAGCGCGCAGTGCTGGCGAAAGCAACAGTGGGTCGCGCATCTCGGCGTAGGTGGGGCCGGGAACAAGCGAAGAATACATTACGTTTTCCTTTTGTCGTCTTCACGGAGGGGCTGACTCTACGATGCCAGCGGCAACAGGCCGGGCGGGAATCGCTTTGACGGAGCCCCAGTAGCCAGTGTGCCATTTGCAGTGCATGGGTCGTACGGTCTTTGTCTTTTTGGGATGAATACCAACAGACCTATTCAGTGGTAGCACAGATACTGGGAAGATGCACCGTTCCGATGCAGATCATCTTCAACTTATCTGTTTGAAAGCATACTGTAATTGCGCAATGCTGCAAATTATGTATGATCACTAGAGTGATACCAAACAATCGTACGAGGTTCGTTGTAAGTTTGTTCACGGTAACTTGTCCAGGTGTTCTATGCGCGGACAAGTCGTGCGGACAAGTCGTGCGGACAAGTCGTGCGGACAAGTCGTGCGAGCAGATCATACGAGCAGATCAGCTATATCCGTAATTTCTCATAAAAGCACGATTATTGATGATAGTTAGTAGACATTTGACCACGAGTGCGCGATAATAGCAAGAGCCAACATTGGAAATTGGGAGAAGGTAGGTAGCTTCATGGCAACTTCAGAACGTTATCCGAGCTATGCCTCGTGTGTTGCTCAAGTACTCAGTGATTCCACACAACCATTGAGTGTAGACACGTTGTTAAACAAAATCAAGGAGCACCGACCGATCACAAAGGGTGCACGCAGCGCCGTCTATCGGGCGATCCAACAGCTATTTCAGGCTGTGCCGGTTGCACCGAGCTGCTACGGCTGGCTCTCTTCGCTCGTGAAGAAAAACACCTTTCGGCATGTTTTGGCCAGTGAAGAGGTTCGACGTGGATTTTTGATGTTGGACGAACTGGAACATGCGATCTTTTTTCCACAGTTTTTCCAAAGCTACCAACCAGATGGCCGCACGCTGCAGATTGAACTGTTCGGCGGGCCAACCATTCAAGTAGAAGCTTACATTGAACGTAAAACCTGGTCCTTGCGGTTGGGCGTTCAATTTAGCGAATGGATCGACGAATTGGGTGGGCAAGGACGTGATGATCTGCTCATTTATGTGGTCGATGCGCTGGCAGGCCGCTACCAGTTTCGCCTGCACCCGCGCGAGTTGCGCGATGCCAATGCCATTCAGGGGCGGAATATTCAGCTGGCGCTGCTGGCCGAAGAGCTGGTTTCGGAAGATCGACGGGCACGCAATGCCATGCCAACGGCTGAATTAGCTGCCCGGATCATCGGCCGTGGCTTCTTCAATGACCCACTCCCGCCGGATGATTTTCATTTTGTGTTGCACCAATACAGCCTATTGCGCTTTCACAATGGCCAAGGCTACTCCTTTGATCCAGAAAGCGTCGACTTCACAAAGAAGATGTCTGGTGCCGCCGAATCCGCTGGCGCTGAGACCCCTGCCACACGTTCGGATCTGGTGGGAACAGAGGCCGATGAGAGCTTCAGCGGCGATCACGGCAGTGACCTCATGGATGCCTTTGATGATGTCTTTGGCGATGAAGACGAGTGGTTCAATCTGATGGATGATATCCTACTCGATTCCGATAACATGAGCGCCGGTGTGGCAGATGAGTTTTATACCAATGAGCCGAACGAGCTCTTTGATGATACCTGCCTGAGCTATGAAACCTATATTGAGGCCTATCAGGAATCTGATGCGACCGAGGGGATGTTGTCCCATAGCGATTTCCATCTGTTAGAAGCAGAACTGGAGACGTTGGTTACGTTGGAGCAGGAATTTGGCTATCTGCTGCCGGATCAGACAGCCCGCAAAGACCATCTGATTGAGCGTCTCTTTATTGATCCAGAATCTTTGGGTGACAATGATCTGCCTGACTACCCCGATTTTGACGAGCCTCCCTACTGGGAAAACTAGGGTATGACAAAAGGACCTGTAAGTTGCCGGTACTTCTATGGCGATTATCATCGAGGTCGCAATTTGGAAAAGTGCCGTTTAATTGAATCTAACCCCGACTCTCGACCGTGGAAGCGCAAGCTGTGTGAATCGTGTCCCGTGCCCGAAGTAGTGATGACAAGCAACAGCCGTGACCTGGTGCTGGAGGGGGAAGTAAAGCGCAAGTTGATCTGGGAAAATGTAGAGATCACGTTCGCAATCTGCCAGCGTCATTTGGTCGAATTGGCTGATCCGCACTATTGTCCCAAGTGTGCGGAAGAGGATGCAAAAAAGGGTATGCAGCAGTAACCTCACGACAGATGCTCAGTATCAATTAAAATAGATTCCACGCCAAAAACGGCTGTACCGTCATCGGTACAGCCGTTTTCTGTCTGCTTCTGTTCGTCGTGGACAGCTCTGGCTAGCAGGAAGAGATGGCTGTCAGGAGCGCTTCTGATCGTTACCGGCACATCTCTCGAGTGTTGGGGGACATTGGCTCCAGCGCAGAAGCGACGACCGGCTCTCAGGCTAGGCCCGCCACGTTGTTTTGCAACTGATACTGAGCATCGACAACGGCCAACACGGTGACATTGATAATATCGCGTACATCAGCACCGGTTGCCAAGACGTGAATCGGTTTGGCCATGCCAACGAGAATTGGTCCGATGGCAACGGCCCCGCCCAGGGCGCTGAGCAACTTATACGCTGTGTTGGCTGAGCTCAATTCTGGAAAGACCAACACGTTGGCATCCTTGACCTGGCTAAAGGGATAGTGGCGCTGCATCAGATCCGAGACGACTGCCACATCGGCCTGCATCTCCCCATCGATCTGCAGGTCGGGGCGGGCCCGTTTCACAATTTCCGTTGCCTCTTCCATCTTGCGCGACTGAGGATGGGGGGTGCTGCCGAAGTTGGAAAAGCTCAGCATGGCAATGCGTGGCTCTATGTCAAATTCACCGGCCACATCGGCTGCGTTGAGTGCAATGGTGGCCAACTGTTCGGCGCTCGGCTCGATGATCACCGTCGCATCGGTGAAGAAGTAGATCCGATCCTGTACCAACATCAGATAGACACCGCTCACCCAACGGCCTGGTTGTGGACCAACTACCTGCAGTGCCGGACGCATCACTTCGGGATAGTTGTAGGTCAGCCCAGAAATGAAGGCATCGGCCTCGCCTTGTTGTACCAACATGGGGCCAAAGTAGTTGGCCTGACGCATGATCTCTTCAGCCTGTGTTTGGGTGATCCCCTTGCGCTGCCGTTTCTCATGAAAAAGCGTGGCGAATTCCGACCGTTTGTCGCTCTGGTTGGGATCGATGACCTGTGGCTTATATTCCAGCCCCAACTCGCGACACTTGACCAGAATATCTTCTTCGCGACCAAGCAGGATTGGTTTGGCGATTCCTTGCGTCTCCACGGCATAGGCGGCGCGGATAACTTTGGGATGTTCCCCTTCGGCATAGACCACCCGTTTGGGATCTTTTTGCGCCTTGAGCTCCATATTGCGCATCACCTGCTCGCTTTTCCCCAATCGGCCGGTGAGTTGGTGGAGATAGTTGTGCATGTCGAGATCGCGACGCGCCACGCCACTATCGATGGCAGCTTGGGCTACCGCGGGTGAGACCCAAAGCAAGACGCGTGGGTCAAGTGGTTTGGGAATTACATATTCCGGCCCAAAGCGCATGGTGTCGATCCCATAGGCGCGCAGCACGCTATCCGGCACATCTTCTTTGGTCAACGCGGCGAGGGCTTTGGCCGCGGCGATCTTCATCTCCATGTTGATCATGCTGGCGTGAACGTCGAGCGCGCCGCGGAAGATAAAAGGGAAGCCGAGCACGTTGTTGACCTGGTTGGGATAGTCGCTGCGCCCCGTGCCAAAGATAATATCGGGGCGGGCCGCCTTGGCTTCTTCATAGGTGATTTCGGGATCTGGGTTGGCCATGGCAAAGATAATCGGGTAGCGGGCCATGCTGCGTACCATCTCGCGGGTGACACAATCTTTCACAGAAAGCCCAATGAAGACATCCGCCCCCACCATTGCTTCCTCCATCGTGCGGAGATCAGTCTCGACAGCCCAGGGCAGCTTGAATTCATTCATGCCTTCGGTGCGTCCTTCGTAGATCACACCGCGCGAATCACACATGATAATGTTTTCTGGATTGGCGCCCAGTGCCACGTAAAATTCTGCACAGGAGATACCGGCCGCGCCAGCCCCATTGATGACGATGGTGATCTCGTCCATCTGCTTTTCTACAATTTCAACCGCATTGATTAGCCCGGCCCCGGAAATAATTGCGGTGCCATGCTGGTCATCGTGAAAAACGGGAATGTCACAGGTGCGTTGTAACTCGCGCTCAATTAAAAAACATTCCGGTGCCTTAATATCTTCCAAGTTGACGCCACCAAAGGTTGGGGCGATCATCTGCACAAAACGAATGATCTCCTGTGGATCTTTGCTGTCGACTTCAATATCAAAGACATCGATATCGGCAAAGCGTTTGAAGAGTACAGCCTTGCCTTCCATCACCGGTTTCGAAGCCAGCGGACCCCGATCCCCCAACCCCAAAATTGCCGAACCGTTGCTAATTACCGCGACCATGTTGCCTTTGCTGGTGTACTCATAGGCCAGCGCGGGATCTTCGGCAATCTCTAAAACAGGGAAGGCCACGCCGGGCGAGTAGGCCAGAGAGAGATCCTGCTGCGTCTCCATTGGCTTGGTCGCCACGATCTTAAGTTTGCCAGGTTGATCATGTTTGTGATAATCCAATGCTGCTTGCTTTGGATCACTCATAGTTCCTCCTCAGGATGTTGTGTACTGTTCAAAGCTCGACGGTGCCGATCAGGAATCAGGAGAGATGATCGGGCATTCGTGCATGGACCGGGCAGCCGCTCCGCTTGCGCACGGTCTTTACGCAAGGTGAGATCGAAGCCGTGTGAAGAATCTTGTGGCGCAGATCGTGTGGCGAAGGTGCCAGCCAACTAATTGCAAGCGTCGTCTAACCAAAGACGCCTGCAACCGACCGAGATCCGCACCGTTGCAACGGGAGTTGCTCCCCACTGCGGGGTAGGGGCACTCCGGTGGGTAACTAACCAAGTGTAGAGATAGTAGGAGCCCGTCCTGAAACCCTGTTGTGGTGCGTGAACCACCTCGAGCTGGCTACGTCGACGCAGAGAATTTCAGGACAGATACTATAATGCGGTTGGCTTGGAAACGGTAGAGTTTTCGTGGTCTACGCAGTAGCACTACCGTTTTCAAACAGAGCCAACTTTCAGTAGCAGCTTGTGCTATTGTAAAACCAGCGTGCCCCATTCAATTGGGTTGTTATAGGTGGTGCGACTGGGTGATGCCGAGAGAATACTCTCTTGGGCCGGGCTGTTGGCATCGTTGTCGCTGATGCTCAAATTAAAGCCGAAGCGTTGATCCGGTTGTAACTGTTCGGCGGTGACATCCAACATTGTCCACGGCAGCAGAACCTCGGCCCGATATCCCTCACCTTCTGGCGCAACCGCGCCCGAAACTGGGAACATACCCTCTTTGGCCAGTGGCAGCCAACGATAGAGCCGAACTTCATTGCGCGCCTCGCCCCAGCTGAGCCCCAACTGATAGTCATCTTCGTTGGTAAAGCTCTGATCAAAATCTGCCGCGAGTTGTCGGTCAAAATGGACTTCTAGCGTATCCCCTTGCCACATATCACTGCCATTGGGGCCGGGCCGGTAACGGTCGTCCCGCACCCGCACCGCCAAATATAACCCCTCTGGCGACCAGCTCACCTGAAACTCACCGGCGACATCATCGGCCCCACTGTAATTGGAAGCACCCTCGGCCACCGTTGTAATCGGATTCCACGCCTCTCCCCAATCGTCGAAGTTGGCATCCAATGTGTGGGCGGCTGCATTGGCATAGAAGAGGCGGTTCCCATCGGGGCGCTGGCGCTGCGTAACGGCCGTGGTCGGTGTTGGCGTTGGGGGCACTGCAACCGTGGGTGGTGCCGTTGGCGACAATGTTGGCACCGCGGTTGTTTCGGCGCTGATCGTCGGCGGTGGCGGTGGCACTGATCCCGCCAAGTTGACCCACCCGCCTCTTTCCAACGCCACGATCAAGAGCGGTCGCCATTCGGCTGTTCGGGCTTGATTAAAGAGATTGTCCCGACAGCTTTCCACTTGGCTGCTTTGAAAGATAAAGCCACGCTCAAATGGTTGGATCAACGCACAGAATCCCCGTTCTTGATCCGTGGCCCAGCCCAGCCGCTGAAAGAGTTCATCGCGACGACCCCATGCATAGCCAAAGCCGCGTTCCGGCGCTTGCAGGCCAGGAGGTGGCGCGCCGCGCGAAGGAAGATCTTGTCCTTCCCACTTCTCATCAATGGGCAACCACGTGCGGCCATCCAATTGATCTTGCGTGAAGAATACGTAGGCCCGGTCATTGTCGCTGCGCCAGAACATGGCACCCCGTTCAAACCACTCCCACGCCGCCCAGATGATTGTGCCGTCGGCCGTTGGACAGCCAAGCTCGCCTCGGTAGGCCGTGGCAAACTCACTGGCCAAAAAGAGCGCACAACCTGCCGTCGCCGTGGGGGGAACCGTTGGCACGGGTGTGGACGTGGACGGTACAACGGGCAATGCCGTGACCGTGGGTGGGGCGATTGTCGCGGCCGGCGTCGGGCCCTGTGTGGGCGACGCCACTGGCTGCACCGTGGCTGTTGCGGTTGCTGCAATGGCCACCGCAACTGTGGCTGTCTCAACGGTATCGTCTACCGTTGGGATGGCAGGCAATTCATTGTTGCCCAGACGGTTGGTAAAGGTGGCCAGCGCCATACCAACGGCAAAGACAAAGATGGCGCCCGCGGCAATGAGCAGCCAGAGCCACAGCCGTGAGGATCGACCGGTGCCCTCTTGGTCGTCTGGCAGAATATCAAAGTCATTGGGATTCGACATAGAAACCTCAAGCTAGATCCAATACAAAGGCCCCGAGCGGGGAATTCAACGGTGGGGCTGTGTGGTTAATGATACCGGTCACAGTGACATTGCGCAACCTGGCATTGCGCAATCCGACACTATGCAACCTGGCATTGCGCAACCTGGCACTATCTAAGACTATGCAATCTGACACTGCGCAATCTGACACTGCGCAATCTGACACTGCGCAATCTGACACTGCGCAATCTGACACTGCGCAATCTGACACTGCGCAATCTGACACTATGCAACCTGCGCAACGTAGAGAACCTCTGTTACTCGATCGGTGTTGCCCCGCAGGCTAGCGCCGAGCTTGCCACGAGAATTATACACCAGCGCACCCGATGCGCCAGAATACCACGGCCGTACAGGGGATGGTCTTTCGGCGCAGGTTGGATGGAAGGGGTACACTGCGCTATCTCCCGTCATTGCCAGCAAATGGAGACATGAGCTGATGTGTCCAGGTCGACTTGTTGCGCTGCAAACAACTGGCACTTTTCGGCGCACCAGAATATCACCGCGCGAAATATCAGTGGGTGGGAATATGGGTGGGTGCGGAGAGCGCTACCTACCTCACTGTTCGCGAAGTAGGTAGCGATCTAGGTTCATATCACTTTCCATTACCTGCGGAGTACGGGTCTCGCTTCATCCATTGATAAAAGTGCTATGTAGCTAGGGTAGCGATAGCGAACGATTGGCGGATGAATCAGCACGCGATATCGCCAGCTCGCAAATGGTAAGTTGTTGAGAGTCTAGCCTGAGATTCGGTTGTGGTGCGTAACCCACCTCGAGCTAGCTACACCGACGACAAGAATTTCAGGACAGATACTAATTCATGTACCGCAGGATCTGCCATTGCAAGGAGGCACGATGTACCATCTCCGCACTGGCACCAGCATAGGGGCATCCGCTTGCCGGTGCCCAGGGGGACGAACGGTCACTTGCCAAGCTGGTTTCAGTGAATGGGTAGAGCCGCGGCAGGTGTGCAGCGCACAGGTGAACTGATCGTGGGGTGGGGTTGGGGTGTTGAAACCTGTGCAACGCACGCGTGCCTCACTCGTGTACCGCAGGATCTGCCATTGCGAGGAGGCACGATGTGGCATCTCCGCGCTGGCACCAGCATAGGGGCATCCGCTTGCCGGTGCCCAGGGGGACGAACGGTCACTGCCAAGCTGGTTTCAGTGAAGGGGCATTACAGCTGTGACTGGGTAGAGCCGCGGCGGGTGTGCAGCGCACAGGTGAGCTGATCGTGGGGCGGGGTTGGGGTGTTGAGAGCTGTGCAACGCACGCGTGCATCACTCGTGACCGCAGGATCTGCCATCGCAAGGAGGCACGGTGCACCATCTCCGCGCTGGCACCAGTGTAGGGGCATCCGCTTGCCGATGCCCAGGGGGACGAACGGTCACTTGCCAAGCTGGTTTCTGTGAAGGGGCATTACAGAGGTGAATGGGTAGAGCCGCGGCGGGTGTGCAGCGCACAGGTGAGCTGATCGTGGGGCGGGGTTGGGGTGTTGAGAGCTGTGCAACGCACGCGTGCCTCACTCGTGTACCGCAGGATCTGCCATTGCAAGGAGGCACGATGTGGCATCTCCGCGCTGGTGCCAGCGTAGGGGCATCCGCTTGCCGGTGCCCAGGGGGATGAACGGTCACTTGCCAAGCTGGCTTCTGTGAAGGGGCATTACAGCTGTGACTGGGTAGAGCCGCGGCGGGTGTGCAGCGCACAGGTGACACGATCGTGGGGCGGGGTTGGAGTGTTGAGACCTGTGCAACGCACTCATGTACCGCAGGATCTGCCATTGCAAGGAGGCACGATGTGGCATCTCCGCACTGGCACCAGCGTAGGGGCATCCGCTTGCCGGTGCCCAGGGGGACGAACGGTCACTTGCCAAGCTGGTTTCTGTGAAGGGGTAGAGCCGCGGCAGGTGTGCAGCGCACAGGTGAACTGATCGTGGGGCGGGGTTGGGGTGTTGAGAGCTGTGCAACGCACGCGTGCCTCACTCGTGTACCGCAGGATCTGCCATTGCAAGGAGGCACGATGTGGCATCTCCGCGCTGGTGCCAGCATAGGGGCATCCGCTTGCCGGTGCCCAGGGGGACGAACGGTCACTTGCCAAGCTGGTTTCTGTGAAGGGGCGCTACAGGGGTGACTGGGTAGAGCCGCGGCGGGTGTGCAGCGCACAGGTGAGCTGATCGTGGGGCGGGGTTGGAGTGTTGAGACCTGTGCAACGCACGCGTGCATCACTCGTGTACCGCAGGATCTGCCATTACGAGGAGGCACGGTGTACCATCTCCGCGTTGGTGCCAGCGTAGGGGCATCACCTGAATTACGAAGTGGGAACAGCGGTGATGACATCTTTCACAATTTGAGCACTCTTCTGTAGCGCAGCCTCTTCCGTGGCGTTGAGGGGCTGTGGCAGCGTCCCCAGGATCCCACGCCCGCCAACCAGGTGGGGCAGCGCCACCGTGACATCGCGAATACCTGCCAGCTCTGTATGCGGCGTGCAGACCGTGAGGATGGCACGTTGGTCACGCAGGATCACGTCGACAATCCGGGCCAGGGCGCTGCCAATGCCATAGTACGTTGCTCCCTTGCCCGCAATGATCGCGTAGGCGGCACGACGCACCTGTTGGTCGATCTGCTCACGTGTGGCTGCATCCAACCGAATGCCCTGCCGTTCACAGAACGCAGTCAGAGGCATGCCCCCAACTGTTACCAGCGACCAGGGCAGCACTTCCGAATCCCCATGTTCGCCAATAACATAGGCATGGACGTGACGGGCGTCGACCCCAATGTGGCGTCCCAGCAGCGTGCGCCACCGGGCCGTGTCCAGCGTGGTGCCCGAGCCAAGGACCCGTTGCGTCGGCACTCCCTGCGCTTGCGCCAGCTGTGCCGTGTAGTGCGTCATGATATCGACCGGGTTGGTGGCAACCACGAGAATCGCTTCGGGTGCATGTTCCAAAATTTGCGGCACAATCGATTGAAAGACCGCTACATTGCGCCCCAGCAGCGCCAATCTGCTCTCATCTGGCTGCTGATTCACACCGGCTGTAATGAGCACCACGCGCGAACCCGCCAGATCGGCATAGTCGCCGGCCCAGACATTGTGGGGATGGGCAAAAGGCACTGCATGAAAGATATCATTCGCTTCTGCTTCAGCCCGTTGTTGGTTCAGATCCACCAACACGATTTCGCTGCCCACGCCGCTCATCACCATCGCGTATGCGGCAGTGGAACCGACGAAGCCGCTACCAATGATGCCAATTTTTCCCATTGTTGTTTCGGTTGATTGCACAGGTACTCTCCAGTAGCTTAATGTGAATTGGGTCTCTAAATCTGGTCTCAACGGTGCCATGTACTGGCTTGGTAGCTGCACCATTTTTGCCGGTCGAAATGAAATCGCAACGACGAAAGCCGCGGTTACAATCAGCCGCGAACAGAAGAAGTCGCGCCTATGTGTACCGGTGCTGTCGCGGATCTTTGGCGACTGCACGCAAAATAGCTTTGGCCACACGCATGCCACCCAACGCCACCGCGGCCGTGGATTGGCCCGGAAAGATGCTGTCCCCCACCATCCACAGCCGCGGCAGCAGCCGCGGACCCCATGCACGGAAGAGGTCTGTTTGGGGAAAGCCGCCAACCCATCCCCAGTCGCGGCGGGTAAAGCGCTGAAAGGTGACGGGCGTGCCGGGCATGGCAAAGTGAATATTGCCATCGAGCGCTGGTAATGCCCGTTTAGCCGCCGCCAACAGCTTCTCTTGATAGGCGAGTTTGCGTTCTTCATAGCCGCTCATGGTTTCGGTGCGTAGATTCCACCAGGGAGCGAGCGATGTGTGGGTGCTGATCGTTAGCGCACGTTTATTGTCGGGCGAGCGCTCTGCATCCCAGGCCGGGGCAAGCGAGAGAAAGACCGTATTGCCCTCGGCCAACGGTTCCCGAACAATCACTTGGTGATGCAGTGGCGTCTCTGGCTGTAGCGCAGCTTCGTTGACGCCGGCATAGACCATAAATGCACCCCAGCCACTTTTGGGTTGCGGGGGCAGTGCACGCAACTTCGCTGGCGCAGCATCGCCCAACAGCCGAGCAATGTTCCACGGCGGCAGGTTGGCAACAACGAGATCCGCGGGAAATTCATCCCCGCGTTTGGTCTCCACGCCAGTTGGCCGACCAGCGCGGGTATGGATTGCGGTCACTTCCTGTCGGTAATGCACGTCACCGCCCTGACGTTGCACCGCTTGCACCAACGTTTTTGCAATTGCACCGATGCCACCCTCCAAATGGACAATGCCGCGCCGGGGTAAGTCCAGCGCAGATGCGCCATAGAGCGCGTTGGCCTGATCGCTGGTCGTCTGTGCAGCAATCAGCAGCTGTGCATCCACGAATTGGTGTAGGGACGGCGGCAGCCCATGCAGGTGGGCCGCAACGGGACGAAAGGCGTCGGCAATGAGTGTGGGGTTCAGGTGGGCTTGTGGATTGGACGTTAACCACGATAGCCCCTGTTGGATCAAATCCACAGCTTCGGCTGGGTTTTGTGGGGGCCAGGCGGGGCTGCGCAGCGCAAGCTGCCAAAGCAGATCCGCGGTCTTTTCTTGCCACTGCCAGAACGATTCTGATTCACCACCGAACGCGGTCAGGCGCTCCTGCCAACGGCGTTCATCGCCCCAACGGGTAATCGACCGACCGTCGGGCATGTGGACAACCATGGCCGGTTCGGCATGATGGGCTGGCCATTCGCGGATGCCCACAGCTTGCGCAACCAGATCCATGGGCCCGCCGGGGTAGAAGCCACCAGCCAATGTAGCGCCAGCATCAAAGCGATAGTTCTTGTGAAAGAATGTTCCCGCGCAGCCACCCGGATAGACATGTGCTTCGAGCACCGTAACAGCGAGCCCCGCCCGGGCCAGGAGCGCGGCCGTTGTCAGGCCGCCGATACCAGCGCCAATGACAACGGCACGCTTGGCAACAGGTTGTTTGGTAACCATGAGATTGGCTCAACGAGAACGGGATGTGCGTGGCTCAACCGTACTGCTGTTGGCCGCTTGGGCACCGGACAGCAGCCGCTTGGTCTTCCAGGCACGAAAGGCAAAGAGCAGCGGCAGATTGAGCCACATACCCATGCCCACGATCTTCCAAAACCAATTGGCGCTGAGTTCAGCGGTGATTTCGTCGATCACAGCGGTATTCTGCTCGTCTATCACCTCGAAACGATGACGATGATCCCAACGTTTGAACGGGCCGCTAAGTTGGCGATCCAAAAATCCCGCTTCGGTGGTATCCTCAATACGGGCATGCCAGTGCAATGGCAAGGGACCAAGCCAGAGCGTGAAGCGCATTTCGTCACCCTCTGTCAACAGCTCGGGCGCTTCGTGTACACGCACAATAACGGGCGGTGGTGTAATCGCTCCCATGCTGGCCGAGCGGCGGTGAAAGGCGACAACCTGTTGATGTGGCGCGGCAACTTCAAAGCGATGATTGTAGTGCATGGCAATCTCCAGTGGACACTGAACGAGCAATGGACCGAAAGTGGCAGCGGATCCAGAACAACGATGCTACGGGCAAAACAGCTGTAGCGTCGGTATCTGTCCTGGAATTCTCTGCGGCGACGTAGCTGGCTGGCCTTGGTTCAGGCACCACAACCGAATTTCAGGATGGACGCTTATTTCAACAGCTGGCTCAATGCTTCCTGCGCCGTGGCATAGGTAAAGGTGAAGCCGGCTGCTTCCAGTCGTTGTGGCACAGCTCGCTGACCATCGAGCAAAACGGTGGACATTTCACCCAATGCTGCCTTCAGCGCAAAGGCTGGTGCAGGCATGAAAGCTGGACGCCCCATTTGAGCCCCAATGATGGCACTGAGCTGTTGATTCGTAACCGGGTTGGGGGCAGTTAGGTTGTAGGCACCTTCTGTCTGCTCATGGTCCAGCAGATAGAGAATCGCACGAACTTCATCATCAATGTGAATCCACGGCACCCACTGTTTGCCATTGCCCAATGGGCCACCGGCAAAGAACTTGAAGGGGAGCAACATCTTGGGCAGCGCCCCGCCTTTGGTGCTCAGCACGACACCGGTGCGCAGGATGACGCGACGGATACCCATTTGGCTGATGGGTGCTGTTGATAGTTCCCAGTCGAAGCAGACCTTGGCCAGAAAGTCACTGCCTGCTGGCGCTTCTTCTGTAATGATCTCATCGCCGTGATCTTGGCCATAATAGCCCACGGCTGAGGCTTGCACAAAGACTTTGGGTTTTGTTGCGGCTGCTTTGATTGCCTCTTGCAGCGCCAATCCCGCGTCGATGCGGCTTTTGCGAATGAGTTGTTTGCGTTGGTCGCTCCAGCGTGCGTCGGCAATGCCTGCACCCGCCAGGTTGATCACAGCGTCTGCTCCGTCAACCAATCCTCCCCATCCAGCGGTCGTCTTGGCATCCCATTCCTCCACGCTGACGCCGGCGGCCATGTTTCTGGCCGAATCGGGGTTGCGACTCAATACTGTTATCAGATGGCCTTTGGCTGAGAGCGCAGCACAGAGTGCTCGCCCAATCAGGCCTGTTCCCCCAGTCATGACGATGCGCATGACAGTTATCCTTTCTCGTCTGTTGATGTGTCGGCTTCATTTTCCCGCAGTATCTGCTGCAGCCAGTTTATCAGAATTGCCCCGCGACCCTGTAAGACATGTTCCGTAGCACGGAGGTAAATCTGCAAATATTCTTGGATCGCCTGTTCTGGCATCTGGTGGTGATTCCACAACAGCCCTTTGATCCAGGCCATGTCGACGCCGAGAAATCGAATGTCGCCAAGTGTAAGTGCGGCAATGATATCACGACTGAAGTTGATATTTGCTTGTTGCAACATCTTGTGGGGCATTGATAGTTCGCTGGCACGACGCCAGACTTCGGCATCGATCTCTGCGTGGTGTGCCTGAAAGTACGTTAGTGCTTCATCGTGGTGCGTGGGCAGTGGTGGTGCGGGCAGCGGCAGACGGGGCATCGCCATGAGTTGTTCTGCAACCTCTAGCGCCCCAGAGATGGTATTGCCGAGAAAGTGGCCGGTGATCTGGCGTTGCAGCTCTGGTAGCTGCGTAAAGATCAAGCCTCCGTAACCCATGGGAACTTCGGCTGCGTAGATGTGCTCGCCCAATTCGCGAATGCCCACGGCGGTTACTAGCTGCTGAGCGCTTAAAATTATCAGTTGAGGCTGAACTCGCTCGATTGTCTCCACAAAATTTTGGATGGGCACATTGGCACCAAGATAGAGTACATCCCACCCTCGTCGCCGCAACAGCAACGTCATCAACAGCGGGGTAAACGTATGTGATTCCTGTGGTGGGCAACCCATTAATACACGGCCGGCTCTAGTTGGTCGTGGCGTGGCCGCCAACAGTGCTTCCATGCGTCGGTTGGCCAATCCAGAGGCAAAGTGTTCTTGTTGAATTGTGATCTCACCTGCGTACCAACTACGACCGATGGCAGCAATACCTTCTTGCAGCAGTTCGATCAGCACCTGCTCGATTGGAAAGAGCGCAAAAGCCTGGCTGATGACCTGCTCTGCATGTTGCTCATCAAAGTTGAGGCAGCTCTGTAGCCACTCTTGACGGAATTCTGTCAACGTATGCTGCACCGTCTCTGGCTCGCGTGTTGTTTCACGCAACACGGGCGGCAGTGGGGTCGCTGGCGGGGCAGGTTCACTGTGCCTAGATAGAGTTTGTAGCGGATTTTGGTTTTCGGCAGATAGCTGACGCCACAGGTCAACCGCCCGGCTAATGCTCATTCCTTCATCCTGTCGAGCGATCAGCCATTTGAGTAGCTCAATATCATTTTGCGAATAGAGACGATGACCACTTTCCGTCCGCTGCGGATTGGGCAACCCATAGCGCCGCTCCCAAGCACGTAATGTATCTGGCTTGAGGTCAGTTTCCTGCACAACAGCTTTCAGATTGTAAATCGGTGTATCCGCAGATGATTTCATTGCTCTCTCAACTTTCCGCCGAGCGGGTCAATTAACGATTGACGCAGCCATCGTTGCTGCTTATGGTTCTGCTATATACCTTGCTCGGTACCTTGCTCTGTACGATAGTCTGGTGAATGAAGGTTTTGCATTGACACTGCATTGATGGTGCTGCGGCTACATTTTAGATTGGGCCGCTCCCGCTATGTAATCCCTATACCAGTGTACAGCGATAGGCTTCGGCGCTCAGTTTCAGTAGCTGTATTGTTAGTTGGCAAAATATTTGCAAATGTATGAATTATACCTTGACATTCGCAGTCTATCATGATAATTTTCTGCCAGACTGTCCGCTAAGTTACTATTTGGACAGCATTTGTGCAAGTTTTGTATGTGATTCCGTTGTTGCCGAGCGTAGAACGTCCACTGCATCCTTGGATCCCATCTATTATCACCTAAAGTGGGCTCTGTTTGAAAACAGTAGTTCCGGCAAGAGGGAAACCTACCGTTTTCAAGCCAACCGCACTGTGTATCCCTCTGCCAGTTGTTCGCCACCAGTACCCTGTCATCATCGAATCTCTATGCAGAAAATCTCTAGAAAGTTCCCTGCAGAAGAGTTGCAGATGACCATTAACGAGGAGAACCAGCCATGCACCTACGAACAAACGCTTGGGAAGGTACATTGCTCTCATTGGCTCACGAAGCATCGTCAGCAGAGCTCAGCGCGATCCGCTGTGACGCTGAACAGAAAGTGCTTGAAGAAGCCTATGCGCACTGTGAGTTAATTACCGCGGCACACAGTCGGTCTTTTCACATGGCTTCCGCACTGTTGCCAGCGCCCAAACGCCGTGCTGTTCGGGCGCTCTATGCCTTCTGTCGGATCACAGATGACATTGTCGATGAAGGGGACGAAAACCGGGAGACCGAACTGCAACGGTGGCGCACTCGCTCACTGTCGAACACACCACCCGTCGACGATCTGGTAGCCCTGGCATGGGCAGATACTCGACATCGCTTTGCCGTGCCCGTGCGCTACGCAGAACAGCTGATTGAGGGGGTCACACGCGATCTCACTCAGACCCGGTACACAACCTTTGACGAACTCACTGGCTACTGCTACGGTGTTGCCTCGACTGTCGGGCTCATGAGCATGCACATCATCGGCTATGCCGGCAATCATGCTCTGCCCTACGCGATCAAGTTGGGCGTTGCTCTACAGCTTACCAACATCTTACGCGATATTGGCACCGATTGGCAACTGGGTCGACTCTATCTTCCCCAGGAAGAGCTGGAATTTTTTGGATTGACCGAAGAAGATATTGCGCAGGGGGAGGTAACAGAGAAGTGGCGTACATTCATGACCTATCAGATCGAGCGTAATCGGCAGCTCTATGCCGAAGCCCTCCCCGGTATTCACATGTTGAATGGCGACGGTCGATTTGCCATTGCCGCCGCCGCCGAACTCTACCGCGCGATTCTAGATGACATTGAAGCGAACGATTACAATGTCTTTAACCGGCGCTCATTTGTGAATACATGGGGCAAGGTGGGACGGCTACCCGGCATCTGGTGGCGTAGCTGGTCCGGCTATAAACACGTTCCGGCTGGGAAGAAGTGACCATTCGCCAACGATCGGGCACTAATCACCCGCTCTGACCGTCAAGGTTGCTTTGAGTTCAGCGTAATGTTGCCGCAACCGTTCGCGCGAGCGGTGCACCAACTCGATTGCCTCTTCCTGTTTGTACTCATCGTGCGGACGCCAATGGCGTGTCTGCAGCCGATAGGGACGTAAGCCATGTTCTACATCATGGGGATTACAGAACATGTCTGTAATGGCTGGCTTGGCAATCCACGCTGCGCCCATGTTTATTTCCAATGCTAAATACCAGAGGGCAAATTGCCGAATCCGTTCTTCGGCGAAATAGCCAGTCGGTTTCACGCTCTTGACAAAGCTCTGAAGTGCTCTGCTCCGGAGATAGCGTTTGTAATCAACAACCCAAAGACTCTCCGAGAGGAAAAGGGGCGCGCCGTGGAGCAGAAGCCCCTTGCGCCTGAGCGTATTGCCCGTTTGCACGAGTTCCAGCCCCACACTGCCCGGCTGACCCTCCATCACCGCATCCTCTACATCTTCCACCGAATCAATCTTCAGTTCGGGATAGGCAGCCTTCACCAACCCCGTGTACCGTCCTTTGACAAAGACCCGGCGGCCATTTTCGGCCAAGTGGGCCAAGAAGTCATCGGGATACGGGCGTCTCTCCGCGCCCGTGGCGTAGGGGGAGCGGTAGCGGTTGCTCGGTTTGGAGATGAGGAAGAAGCCCACAATGTCCTGTACATCCTGTTGCAGAACGCTGTTGTAGCGCGCGAGCTGAGCCGAGCCAGCAATGCGAATATCGGTGGGTTTGGCGATCTGATAGTTGTACATGCCCCACTTGGTCACCGAAGTGGGGTCGTGCAGATAATATTGGGTGAGCGTCAGCAGTTCATCTAACCCCACAACGGCACAATCCACTTCGTCCAGCCGGATCAGTGAAGAGCCATTGTGAGGTTCTTCGCCTTCCACGCGCACGCGCACCCCATTGATCGTCCATTCATGGCCCAGGAATCCAACCCGATAGGGGCGGTGGCTGCGCTTGCGATCGATAAAGAGCCCAAAACAGGGCACCTGACGCATGGCCTCTTCCAAGAAGCGAAGTGCCTCCCCATAGTTGGCACTGCTGCGCCGCTTGCTCTCTCCGGTAATCGCCAGGATCTGCTCGATTTCACCTGCATCGACATCAAAGCGCTGCAGAGTGTTGAGGAAATTTTCAAAGGTACGGCCTGACCGGGGGATGGCGCAGGTAACATCGAATTGGTCGGTCATGGTAAATTTTGTGCTACTCTTCCCAGATTGCGTTTGGTATGCTGTAGCGTACTTTGGCGAGATCGTTTGACATTGGCTGAATCGGTCAAAGCCACAGATACCTGTGACAAATTACATCTCTGCACACTACATCTCTGACACACTCGACACAGTGTAACTGCCTCATCTCACGCCCGTTCACCGGTGCCAGCGCTGCCATGCTTCCTTATTCCTACTCGAAATGGCAGATCCCTGCGTCCATGCGATAGCAATTTCGCGTGCAGATTCACCCACCAAGCGTTCAAAAACCGCCACGTTCTTTGCGGACAGTTCCTTCGCGAGCAATCTTTTGAACGTTGCCCAATGGTGGAACCAGCGTTCTCCAACGCTGGACGTGCGCATGCGAGGATGCGCACGCCGCACGGTGCACGGTCACAGTGCAAGAGCACGGTGCAAGGGCACGGTCTATTTGTCTTCTCTATTCGCGTTGTTGTGACAGGATCCGCATGGGCAACTGCTAGACAAAAGCCGAAATGCCCGTGAGGTGGCGTCCAATGATCAACTTCTGGATCTGGCTGGTCCCCTCATAGAGGCTCGCCACCCGGCAATCACGCCAGAGCCGCTCGGGCTCGTATTCATCAGAATAGCCATAGCCGCCATGGATCTGGATCGCCATGTCCGCGTTCCGTTTGGCCGCTTCGGTGGCAAAGTATTTGGCCATTGAAACGGGAATGGTGCTCACTTCGCCACGGTTCTTTACGTTGCCCGCTTGATAGACCAGCAGTCGGGCCGCTTCGGCATCGACAGCCATTTGCGCCAACATATCCTGCACGAGCTGAAACCCGGCAATGGGCTGATCAAATGCAATTCGCTCCTGGGCATATTGCACGCTCACATCGAGCGCCCGTTGCGCGGTACCCACACAGCCACTGGCCACACCATAGCGCCCGTTGTCCAGCGCGCTCATGGCCACCTTAAAACCAGCGCCCACTTCGCCCAGCCGGGCACTGTCGGGCACACGCATGTTATCAAAAAAGAGTTCACCCGTGTCACTTGCCTTGAGCCCCAACTTGCCGGTCATCTTGCGGCTGCTAAAGCCAGGCGTGTCGGTCTCGACCAAAAAGGCAGCCATGCCTTTGTGTTTGGAGCCCGGCTCGGTCTGTGCAAAGACAATGGCGAGATCGGACCATGTTCCATTGCTGATCCAGACCTTCTGTCCATTGATAATCCACTCGTCGCCTTCGCGTTTGGCTGTTGTCGCAATATTTCCCGCGTCCGAGCCTGCGTTGGGTTCAGTCAAGCCATAGCAGCCCAACCATTCACCGCTGCAGAGTTTGGGCAGATACTGTTGCTTCTGTTCCTCGGTGCCCCACTTCAGGATCGTCAGCTCCACCAGCGACATCTGTACCGAGAGGGTGGTGCGCACGCTCGAATCCGCATAGCCCACTTCTTCAAAGACAATGGCTTCGGCAATATAATCCAGACCGGTGCCGCCATATGCTTCTGGGATCGGCACGCCCAGGTAGCCCAGTTCGCCCATCTGGTAGAGCAGATCGCGCGGGAACTTGCCCTCATGATCCCACTGACGTGAATGGGGAATGATCTGTTCGGCGGCAAATTTATGCACCGAATTCTTGATCATTTTCTGTTCAGCATCCAGCGAAAAATCCATTGAACACTCCTTCGTGTAGCGGTGAAGCCCAAGTGTAGCAGCAGCGACACTCCATCTCTGACTGAAGGTAGTCGCCTAGCAATACCCGCCTGGGAACACCTGTAACAAAATATTCTGTTGAGCCATTGCAACGCAAGTGATTCCCCATCATCTCTAATTACCAGCGCTAACTACCAGCGCTATCACGAGATGGAAGGTGACTGGCGTTCGCGAGAAAATCAATGCGCGAGCGGGGCTTTGCGTTGCGACAAGTGGCACAACGTCGATTGTGGATAGTGTACCATAGAGAGGGGATTGCCGTCATATTTCGTGCGATTCTTCACAAGCCCAAGTTCCCGCAGCACGCGTTAAATGGCCCCCGCATGACGCAGGGCTGCCCGCCTCTCATTCGTGTAGCCAAGCAGGGTCTCCAGCACACTGTCGGTCTGTTCGCCGAGGAGTGGGGGCGCGGTGCGAATGGTGGCGGGGGTGTCGCTCAACTTGGCCACCGGGCCCACCAGCGAAAGTGGGCCCGTCACGGGATGGTCGACCTGCTGCACCATCTCACGGGCACGGCTTTGGGGGCTCTGCAGCGCGGTGGGAATATCGCTAACCTGGCTGTGGGGCACGTTGGCTGTCGCAAGGAGCGTGCTCCACTCCATGGCGCTGCGCGTGCGAAACTCGCGTTCCAGCAGTGGGATCAGGGTGGTGCGGTGGGCAACACGGGCGGGATTGGTTGCAAAGCGCTCATCCCGTGCCCATTCGGGCTTGGCCAGCGCGTTGCAGAGCCGAGCAAATTGGCCATCGTTGCCCACGGCCAACATGAGCCATCCATCACTGGTTGGCATGGTCTGATAGGGCACGATCGAGGCATGGGCGTTGCCGTGGCGTTCGGGTGCTTCGCCCGAGACGAGATAGTTGCTCGCGACGTTGGCCAGCCAACCAAGCTGGCTGTCAAAGAGCGCGATATCAATCTGTTGCCCCATGCCCGTGAGCGAACGGTGGTGTAGCGCGGCCAGAATCGCGATCGTCGCGTTCATGCCCGCGGTGATATCGACGATGGCCACCCCTACTTTGTAGGGTTCGCCCTCGGGGCCAGCGGGGCCGGTGATACTCATGATGCCGCCTCCCGCCTGGATCGCGGTGTCGTAGCCCGGCTGCTCCGCCAGCGGGCCGGTCTGCCCATAGCCGGTAATCGAACAGTAGATGAGGCGCGGATTGATTGCGCGTAGTGAAGCATAGTCCAGACCGAGCTTGGCCAAGGCACCCACCTTGAAATTTTCCACCAACACGTCTGCCCCCGCCGCCAAGTCGCGGATCACGCGCTGGCCGTCGGGATGCTTCAGGTTGACAGTAATGCTCTCTTTGTTGCGGTTGACACACAGAAAGTAGGCGCTCTCGCCGTTGGCTGTAAAGGGTGGGCCCCAACGCCGGGTCTCATCGCCGACGCCCGGCTGTTCCACCTTGATGATCCGTGCCCCCAAATCGCCCAGGGTCATTGTGCAATATGGGCCTGCCAAGACACGCGATAGATCCAAAACGGTAATATCCTTCAATGCACCCATCTCTTGAACCACTTTCTCTTGAACTACTTTCTGTTGAACTACTAGCCTTGTTGCAAGTTGCGCTTGGTCCGACTGGGCAGCTTTGCCCGTGCATTCACACTGGTGGTCGCTCTTGCTAGCTGACTGGTCTGATATTGCCAGTGTGATACAATGGCAGAATATGGCCGAAAATCACGGATCGACCCAATCCCATACCTTTGCCCACCATTTTGCGCCCGCGCTGCAGAGCCGGGTGGCGACACGGATCAGCGACCATTTGGGGCGTGCGTGGCAGCCCACAACCATTAGCGACAAGGTCGATGACTCTTCGCACCCCGCCGCGCTGCTCTCCGACGGCCGGGACAGCTTCTTTGTCAAGCTCTACTTCGGCGCCCTCGCGCTGGACCAACTGCAGAAGGAGGCCGCGGGCTTGGCACTCTTGCAGCGTCGGGCCGGTGTGTCGACCCCCGCGGTCATCGATCTCTTGGCAATCGACGACTCTTCGCACCCGGCCGCGCTGATCATCATGCAGGCGGTGGAATCGGTCGAGCCAACGTCGCGGCACTGGCGCACCGCGGGCCGTGCCTTGGCCCAAATTCATCAGATCAAGGGAAGAGCTTTTGGGCTTACCCACAACGGCTACTGGGGCAGTCTCCAGCAGGACAACCGTCCGCTCGCAACGTGGCCAGCGTTCTTTTGGGCCCGCCGGGTGGAGCCACGGCTGCAAGCTGCTACCGCCAGCGGACATCTGTCGCCGTCAACGGCGCGCCAGATTGGCGCGTTGCCAGCGCGCCTGCCAACACTCTGTGGCGCGCCCATCCAACCGACGTTGCTGCATGGCGATGCCCATCAAAACAATTTCATCCACACTGCCAGCGGTCCAACCTTCATTGACCCCGCTCTCTACTACGGCCATCCGGAAATGGATCTGGCCTTTGTCGATTTCTTTGCTCCCGTGCCAGCCGACTTTTATGCTGGCTATGCCGAGGTAACGCCCATTGCCCCTGGCTTTGCCGACCGCCGACCGCTGTGGCTGCTCCCTGCGTGGCTCACCATGGTTGCGTTGGATGGCCCCCAGCACCTCTCCCAGGTTGATGCAATTCTCGAGCATTACCGCTAGAATCTGTTGCCATTGCGAATTCACTGGGTTAAAACCCGCTGCTAACAGTCAGCAGGGTTGGAAGCCCGCCGCTAACCGTCAGCAGGGTTAAAACCCGCTGCTAACTACGGAAAGCGGTCTCAACCGCTGAATTGGTGGTTTTCCCACATGCACATGCTCAACCCAATCCTTGCACCCACAGTGCCTCTGGCTTGCGAAAGAGCAGCCCGCGTGGTTGGGCCGCGGTCAATGCCGCTTGCCCCACGAGTTGCAAGGTGGGGAAATGGGCCAACGCCGCGGCCACGGCCCGCTCTGCTTCCAGTCGAGCCAGGTGCAGCCCCAGGCAGACGTGCGGTCCCTGGGCAAACGCGACGTGGCTGCGCAAGTTGGGTCGATTTGGGTCGAATTGATCGGGCGCGGGGAAAATGGCGGGATCGCGGTTGGCCCCACTGAGCGAAACGCGCACCAGATCGCCCGCCTGGATCGTTACGCCGGCTAGCTCGGTCGTTTCAACTGCATAGCGATCGACCACGGCCGCGGCTGGCTCCAGGCGCAGGCTCTCCTCGATTAGCGGCGCGACCAGTGCCGGCTGCGCGCGCACGGCCATCTGCACCGCCGGCTCCGTGAGCAGAAAATAGCAGGCATTGGCGATCATCCCTTCGGTCGTTTCGATCCCACCAAAGAGCAGCACCGCCGCGTTGGCAATGATCTGGTCGTCAGTCAGACCGGTGGCCATGCCACTGGCCGCGGCCAACAGACTCGTTGCTGGCTGGCTCTGCAGCGCGGGCAACAAGCTGGCACGCAGCGCGGCAAACGCGGCTTCGCCCGCGGCGCCAATCGGCCTGCCCAGCGTCACCTCGGTCACCGCGTTGACAATGGCATCGTACCACCCGAGCACCGCGTCAACCGGTGTTGCCGTCAGCCCAAGCGCTTCGACCATGCAGTGCACGGCAATGGGCCCCGCATAGGCGCGGCGCAGCTCGACCTGCTCTTCACCGGCAAAGCCCGCCAACAGTTGCGTCACCTTGCGCTCGACGGTACCGTGAAAGCGCTCGGTCACGGCCCGTTTGCGAAAAGGACGTTCAAAGGGCGCACGGTGGACCTGATGTGCCGCCCCGTCGAGCGACAACATGCTGGGGCCAACCACTCGGGCCGTGGAAAAGCCAGGGTGATCAACGGTAAACGTAGCGGCGTCGCGCATCACCTGGACCGCCAGGTCATGGCGCGTGATTAGCCAGCCGTCGAGCACCGGCAGCCACGCAACCGGCTCTGTGGCCCGCAGACGGTGGAGATGGGGATGGGGATCGTTTTCCAGATCCGCGCGGGTGATGGCACCGCCAATGGGAAAGTGCTTCATCTGCTGCGGCTGTTTACCGTTTGTAGTTGCACACCGTGGAGCGAGCCTCTCTGTAGCGGAACTTGGGGTACGAAGAAGTAGGCGGGATCTTCGTGTTGTTTGCGCCGGATCGCGATGATCTCGCGCCAGGTTGCAACGAGACCATTGGGCGTGTGGGGCAGATCGTGGGCAATGGCGCGGTGCAGCTTGCCAAGATGATAGCAGGGCACCGCGGCGTACATGTGGTGTTCAATGTGAAAGTTCATGTGCCAATAGAGAAACTGTACAAACGGGTTGAGCCGAATGGTGCGCGTACAGAGGCGGAAATCGGGCACGTTGTCTTGCAGCCCCACGTGTTGCGTGTTGTTGCAGAGATAGAGCAGCCAGCCGCCATAGAAGGGCGCGAGGGTGATGAGCACCGGCAGCAGCCACAGACCCAGCGCCAACGAAATCAGCGTGAACAGCGTGTGCCCCACCAAGAGAATCCGCGCCCAGGTAAAGAGACTTTGACGGCGGGCCGGTTCGCTGGCGGGAAAGAGCAGCTGCTCCCATTCGCCTGCCAGTTCACCCCGGCTCAACCGGATCACCCCCTTGAGCCGCCCGTAAAATCCCCATGGGTTGATGATCGCGCTCTTGAGAAAGCTGGCCAGCGTCAACTCCACCGGCAACATTACCTCCAGATCATCGGGGGGATGGAGCGTGTATTTGTGATGCTCTTGGTGGCTCGTCCAAAAGAAGACGGGATTGTACCAGCCCAAAAAGCTAAAGAGGCGCAGGAAAAAGAGATTTAATGCGCGGCTCCGAAAGACGGTACGGTGGCAGAGTTCGTGGAAACCATTGAGGAGAAACGCATAAATAGTGCCATGGAGAAAGAGCACCAACAGCAGCGCCCACAGCGGCCAATGCGCGGCCGCGTAGAATGCCGTGGCCCCCGTCAGCGCCAGCAACCCCAGATGACCGCCCGCTTGCGCCAGCCCCAGCCAATCACTTCGTTGATTCAACTGCGCCAAGAGCGCCCGGTCCACTGGCGTGCGGTACCAATTGATCTTCGACTTTACCTGTTCATCACTCATTCCGACTCAACCTTTCAGCCTCGCCTCTGTACATTTGTCTCACCATAATTTTTGCAACCCCGCGACGCCGTCTCTCTTACCGATTGCGCCCCTGAAACGCCACTGGCCACGGGCTGGGCACTTCCCCAATCGGCACTTCGATCAGCGTGGGCAGATCCGCGGCCAGCCCCTGCTCGATCGCCCTGCGTGCCGCTGCCGGTGTTTCCGCACGCAAGCCCAGCGCCCCAAAACTCTCGGCCATCTTTACAAAATCGGGATTGTGCAGCGCGGTACCAATGACCCGCCCACCATAATTTTCCTTTTGCATGCGCAGTACATTGCCATAGGCATTGTCCCGGAAGATGAGGGTCACCAGATTGATCTTGTGCTGCACCGCGGTGGCTAGCTCTTGCACGGTGAACATAAAGCCGCCATCGCCACAGAGCGCCACCACCGGTTTCGTGGGATTCGCGACCTTGACCCCAAGCGCGGTGGCAAAGCCCCAGCCCAATGTTCCCTGGTAGCCCGGCGATACAAAGGTACGCGGTTCATAGACGGGAAAGGCAAATTCGCTGACGTAGCCAAGCTGCGTTACATCGCGTACGAAGAAGCCATCGTCAGGCAGGACCGTGCGAATGGCGTTGAGGTAGCTGAGCTGTGGCTCCAGATAGGCAATCTGTTCGGCAACCTCTGCCTTGAGATCGGTGAGTTCTTCGGCGCGCGCGGCGCGCACGCGATTGTGCTTGCCCAGCGCGTTGATCAAGCGCGGGAGCGCTTCTTCGCTGCGGGCCACAATCCCCACATCCTCGGGCACGGCCCGGCCATGTTCCGCGGGATCCACGTCGATGCGAATGATCTTGAGCTGTTCGTCGGTGCCCCACGTGCTGAGCATGCGCGATTGGCGGCTACCAATCAAGAGCACCACATCGGTGCGCGGCCACAGCTCGTGGGCCACGGGGCTGCGGATCGCCAGCGGATCGCGGCTGCTGAGGATGCCATGGCCGCTGCGCGTCGAGAGTACCGGTGCCTGCAACGCCTCTGCCAGCGCCTTGACAGCCTCCGCGGCACCAATGGCACCCAACCCCACCACAATGAGCGGGTTTTCCGCGGCACCGAGGATTTTGGCTGCCGCTTCGATCTGCTCCTCATCCACCGCTGGCACGCTTGGCGCGTGCACGGGAAGATCAGCGATTTTTGCCTTGGCTGAAAGCACATCCAGCGGACATTCCACCGCGACCGGGCGCGGCCGACCGCTTTGGAGCTGGCGGAATGCCTCGGCGATCAGATCGGGTGCCGCGGCCGGGTTGGCAATGTGCCCGCTCCATTTGGTTAGCCGTTCCAGAATGCCAAGTTGATCGGGAATTTCGTGGAGCTGACCCAACCCGCGGCCGATCATTTTCGAGGGGATCTGACCCGTGAAGCAGAAAAGTTGGGCATTGGTGCTGTAGCCGGTGGCCAGTGCCGCGGATGCGTTTAGCATGCCCACACCCGGCACCACGGCATAGACGCCCGGTCGCCCCGTGGACATGGTGTAGCCCAGCGCCATATAGCCCGCGCCTTGCTCGTGGCGCGTGTGGATCACCTGTAGTTGATCGCCAGCATCATAGAGCGCATTGTAGAGCCAGTCATTCTGCACGCCGGGTAGGCCAAAAATGGTCTCCACGCCATGTTTGATCCACGAATTGACAATGGCTTCGCCGCCAGTCTGTTCGGTCATTGTTTCTGCTCCAATTCTGGGGTAGCTGCTGGTTGCTGTTGCTGCCGATGGTCTATCATATTACTGTATCATACTATCGTGCATAATACGAAGAGATGCGTACGCACGGGTGCGTCCTATTTTCGGTGACATACAGATTTCGGGGATGTTCAGAAGAGGAGCAGATTGAGCGTTCAGTCTAGGCCCCCAATGTGGTACGCACCCCTTACGTACGGAGAAGAGCGTACCAGCGAAGAGCAGACCGCGCGTTCGCTGGCTCTTCTCGACAAGTTGCGTGCGTCCAAGCAGAGGAAAAGTTGATAACGTGGTGGATAACGTGAGGGAAGATGGCGAAGCAGACGCGCGTGAGCGCAGCTGAACCCAATGCAAAAAGCCACCGGCATCAACCGGTGGCTTGGATGGAGCAGATAAATTGTGCGCAACCTGCATGAACATCAGGAGCGATCGGGAATTTTGGTGGTGGGCTGCGGCTCGGCATCTTCGCCAATCATACCGGCATCCTCACCGATCATCTCACCGTCTGAGCTAATTGGCGGCTCCGTGCCCTTGCGCTTGTTGTGAGATCCATCACCCGCCGTCGAACCGCGATCCCACGTAAACTGACTGCTTTGGATCGGCTGATAACGCCGTGCAATTGCCATGGCTTCTTGGCTTTGCTCGGCACTGAGTGTGGCCACCAGCAAGCTGTTGCCGTCACGCAGTCCATCACGATAGGCGCTCACATCTTCTTGTTGCGCGAGACCAGCAAAGAGATCGGCGGACGTGCCTTCATTGCCCGTCAAGATCTGAACCTGTTCTTGCCCATAGCCCGCGGTTGTAAATTCACGGCGGACCTTGGCCGCGTCATCACCGGATTCGTAAAGAGCCATTAGTACCTGTGTCATTATCTTTCCTTTCCCAGCAGTTGGTCTTCCACACCCGAAAATCTAATCTTCGGGTCAACCTATAGAGGTGGGGTGCAGAGGCGCAAAAAGCGGCTCTGATCCGCTGTCTGTCGCCGGTCTCAGTCACGCCCCAGAGTGCTGGGGCGATTCAGTCTCCTTCCGCACGAAGTACCGATTGACCACAAATATACCCACCGCAAATAATTCGAGAAAGCGCCAACGCGTGTGGTTTTTCAGTGTGAATCGATGTTGTTGCTCTCTGTTGCAACCTTGTAATGCCCCTTTTCAAGGGAGTTGGTGGCGATGAGCCTGATTAAAAGATCCACGCGATCAACAGCAACACGAGCACGATCACGCCGATTGCCGTGAGAATGGTGCTCCAGTTGGTGCCCCCGGGGCTAGTCGCCATGTGTTCTTGTGGTGGCACCGTGGGGCTGGCTGCGGCTGCTTCGTCCACGACCATCGGATCAACCGGCATTGTGGTT
This sequence comes from Caldilineaceae bacterium, assembly GCA_965228585.1. Lineage (GTDB taxonomy): Bacteria > Chloroflexota > Anaerolineae > Caldilineales > Caldilineaceae > JAHBVH01. The sequence continues at coordinate 69,097 of CBDDHX010000007.1, read as the reverse complement.
GCCGTTCGTGTGTCGCCAACCACATTCGGGCTGGCTACAGTTCCAGGCCGGTCGCTCTCCAATATTGTGGCTTCGCCCCGCGAGTGGGTCGTCACGCCGACTTGATTGTCGCGCACTGTCTCCTGCACTGTTGGATCATCTTTGGTTCGAGTCGTAGTCTGTTCACTCATGAGTTGCTTCCTTTCATCTCGATTCGCCAGCGATCGGGGCAGATGCATCCATCTTGTAGAGCCCTCTGATCGTACCACCGCGGTGGCTGCCCGGGTGCACTTGGCAGAGCGGACCTGGCACGTACTTACACCGCTAGGATAGCGCAAAAGTAGCTGGTGGACTATAGATCAATGCACAGTGGGCTGGTACAGTTTGCACCGCACCAGCCCACGTAAAACTTCCTATTGAGCGACGAATCTTCTGGCAACTACCCGTTGGCAGCTACCGGCTTGCCATGTCGCATTCTGTTGTATCAGATTGCGTTGGAATCGCACTGTTCATGATCGCACTCTTTAATAATCGAGCAACCGCTTATGGAGCAAGCAAAGCGACCGTGTACCTCGTGGCGTGCGCATGAGAGAACGTTGATTCCATCACAGGGCGACTTACCATGCTTGCTCGATAATAAACGTCCGTCTTTCCGTTAGCAATGTAGCGGGCTGATTCAGACGCCAAGCGTTCAGAACCGTCATGTCGTTCGTGGCGAGTTGCTTAGCCCCGTTACCGGGGCGTCGCTTGTTCGCACGGCTCATTCATGACCGTGCGGCAATGACCGCCCCGGCATAAATGCACCGGGCTAGCAAACACGCAGGCTGAAGCCCGCTCCGTTCAACCATCAACCGCTGTGACCCTGAATCACTGTCCATCATTGGGCGACGATCCCATGATTGCTCGCTCATAGAGAATCAGTTAATAGTCGCACAATCGTGGAGTCAGCGTTCTCTAACGCTGGCGGTGCGCATTAGAGAATGCGCACTCCGCAAGGTGCGAGGTCTATTTGCTTGCTCGATTAGTTGTCGTCGCTCTCCTCGGTATCTTCTTCTACCTCTTCATCGGTCTCTTCGTCTACATTCTCTTCTGTATCGTCTTCTATATCGTCTTCTGTATCATCGATCTCAGTGGTATCGGTGATTGGCATGGGGTCGATGATCCCGACGGTATCGGTCAGCGGGGCCGTGTCGGTCATCGTCTCCGTCTCATCCATGGTTTCGTCGTCAGCCTCGTCATCATCGGCTTCGTTGTCATCAGCCGCGTTGTCATCAGCCGCGTTGTCATCAGTCGCGTTGTCGTCAGCTTCATCGTCATTCCCATCCAAATCAGGCGCGGTTGCCTCCAGCGCAGCATCATAGGCCGACGCCGCATCTGGGAAGGAGACCGTTGGCCCATTCACCGTCAGGCGATAAGTGGCGGGTGCATCGGTGTTGTTCTCCACGATGAGGTAGTAGGTCACCGAGGCTTCGCCACCGCCTACCCAGCGTAGCAAGGTGCGGTCACGATTGCGCACGTCGTCGCCTTCGCGAATCGCAAAGGCCGGCGTGCCCGCGCCCGTCGGCGTAAAGTCAACGCCTGCTTGCCAGTCTGCCAGATCATCCTGACTCCAGACTTCATAGCTCAACGCACCAGCTTCTGCCATGCGCAATTCAACGATTACCTGGCTCGGCTCGGATTCGCCATCCCAGTTGTAGCGGAAGACATACCAGCGCACGCCATCGGCAGCGAGCGTGGCTTGCCCACCCGACGGTTGCAGTGCATCTGCCGGACCCATACCCATTGGCATGGTGGCATCTGCCATTTCAGCGGTGCCCATGGCTTCGGTCATCACATCAGTTGCGGTCATTGTTGCCGAGGCCGTGACGCCGGGGAAAGAGATGGTATCGCCTGTAACAGAGAGGCTGTAGTTGGCGACCTGATCGCTATTGTTTTCCACCAAGATGTAATAGGTGACGGTGGCGGCGCTGCTGCCGACCCACCGCAACAGCGAGCGGTCGCGGTCATTATCATCATCACCAAAGATCACTGCCGGTGTGCCTGCACCTGTAGGTGTAAAATCTTCACCATTCTGCCAGCGGCGCAGATCATCCTGGCTCCAGACCTCATAGCTGATGGCCCCGGCCTCTTCCATTTGCAGTTCGGCAATCACTTCCGACGGATCGGAATCGCCGTCCCAACTATATTTGAAGGTATACCAGCGAATCTCGCCCGGTGCCAGCGCCACCGACTCACCCTCCGGCGTCAGCGCATTTTCCGGACCAGTGCCCAGCGCAGCCATGGTGGAATCAGCCATGTCAGCCGTCTCACCGGTGGTGCCGCTCTCTTCTGTGACCGCACTCTCCGTCATCTCCATGGTCTCTGTCATCTCCATGGTCTCTGTCATCTCCATGGTGTCGGTCATGTCCATGGTGTCGGTCACGTCCATCGTGTCGGTCACGTCCATGGTGTCGGTCATGTCCATGGTGTCGGTCATGTCCATCGTGTCGGTCATGTCCATCGTGTCGGTGACCTGCGCCTGTTGTTGCAGCGTAAAATTGGTCGCCTCTACCACGGCTGCCGGACTGGCTTGAGCGCTCGGCGTTGTGCCCAAGGTCAGGATGAGGCCCAACCCTGCCAGCGCCGTCGTCGCACCGCCAATCAGACTGAGCGCGGTTTTTGTCAGTCTTCGCGTCTGTTTTTGCATAAGAGAATCCCCTTTGCTTTTGTTCGAGTGGAATTTGATACCTACTATCTACCCTGAAATTTTCTGCGCCTGAAATTCTCTGCACCAATCTAAAGTGGGCTCTGTTTGAAAACGGTAGTTCCGGCAAGCGGGAAACCTACTGTTTTCAAGCCAACCGCACTGTAGGTGGCTAGAGATGGTAGTTGGCTAGAGGTAGCTCAGCACCACAACCAAGTTTCAGACAAGTTTCAGACAAGTTTCAGAATAGACTCAAAAAGTGAATTGCCGAGAGTGGAACAAACAGCCTCTCTGGGCTGTGCAGTTGCTAGATCACGGTGTTCAAGGTTCACGGTGTTGAAGGTATCGAGAAGTTGAGTGCTATGGTTTAAGTTTGCAACTGCCATCCATGTGGAGATCTGTCCACACCCGGTCAGTGTAGCAAAGATGGTGCGCAGGGGAATCCATAGAGGTATAGAAGCGAGGTATAGATGAGATGGGGCTTACAGTGAGCGGGGCTATGTAGCTGTTGTGGAATGGCTCTGTAGCTGATAGATGCCGCACCCTTTGACAATGTTGCGCCCGACACCCGCGCTCATGCCCCAGAGCAGCCACGGCAGCAGGGGCCGCCAATCCGCGGCACGATAAGAGACGCGCCCAATTAGCCCCCCGATTGGTTGTTGCTGTTGCAAACGGCTGGAATAGCCCTTGAGATCCCACCATTCCGTTGCGTCGTGGAGCAGCTGCACGGTATCGGCAGCACCATAGATGTCCTCTTTCAGCGCCAAGGGGCGGCCGGCAATGGTGGGGCGCCCGTCCCCATATTGGGCACTGAGATCGAGCATGCGAATGACCGCGGCTTTGGCCAGGGGAAAGAAGCTCGGCTTGGTGGCGCGGCGGTGGTTGGGGGTCAGGCGCATGGGCGTCAGAAATTCCACCCAGAGTTGGTTCCCATTGGCCGCCAACTCGTCGAGCAGCAGCTCACTCGCGGCCAACACTTGATCGTGGGTGACGGGCACTGTCTCGGGCGCCACCAACTGTTCGCCCGGGGCCATCATCGTTAGCTGTTCACCGGTAAAGGGATTGATGGCATCCAACTGTTGCACGGCAAAGGTGCCCCGGCGGTTGCCATCGATCCTGCGGCCAACACCGATCTCGCCCATGCCCCCCAGGGTGAGCAAGAGATAGGGCAGATATTGCAATGAATCGCCAAAGAGGGTGAGGCCAAAGGCAAAGGTTTCGCCCGGCGCGTACTGTTGCTTGGTTTCCGGCGGCGGGATCAGCGCGTAGGGGCGCCGCACATCACCGGGGATGCGCTCATCATTCTCCAGCGCCAGCAATTGGCAGACGGGGCAGAGCGCCCGATGTTCTGGCGGTGTATGCTCGGCCTGCCAATCGGGGCAGAAGCTCTTGCGCATCACCGTCACCATTGCGCCCCGCAACGCACTCCCCTTGAAGGCATCGAAGACAATGGGCGACGTCGCCCGCACCGTCACCCGCATGTGGTGCGCGGTCAACGGAATCTGGGGAAAAGGTACACTCGTCATCTGAAAACTCCTTGTATCCGCTCTTTCGGATCGATTGCTGCTGTAGCGCACGGCGGACAGGATTGTAGAAGCGTGTGCACATTTCAATATCCGCTCTTTCGGATCGATTGCTGCTGTACCTCCAGCGGTATTTTATATTGGTTGCCGAGTTCGGTTTCAATATCCGCTCTTTCGGATCGATTGCTGCTGTGTAAACTCGGCGTCTACGCCGACGGCATGACAAAAGTTTCAATATCCGCTCTTTCGGATCGATTGCTGCTGTACCGTCAACCGTTACCGAACAACGCCCCAAAGCAGTTCATTTCAATATCCGCTCTTTCGGATCGATTGCTGCTGTAGTCTGAAAACGATATTGTTGTACTCGCTTACACGCATTTCAATATCCGCTCTTTCGGATCGATTGCTGCTGTGGGCTGTCCGCTATCACAGTGGGGCAGCGCCGAAAAGTTTCAATATCCGCTCTTTCGGATCGATTGCTGCTGTCAAAGGAGATCGCCGTCGGGCTCTCTTTGGGCCTCCGTTTCAATATCCGCTCTTTCGGATCGATTGCTGCTGTAGCGATTTGCAAGTTTTTTCAAAGCGCGCCAATCTGTGTTTCAATATCCGCTCTTTCGGATCGATTGCTGCTGTACTAGAGAAAACAGAAAGCCCGTCGCAGCGCACGACGTTTCAATATCCGCTCTTTCGGATCGATTGCTGCTGAATACGCCTTTGCCAGCGTCATTGCCAGATCCAACGGTTTCAATATCCGCTCTTTCGGATCGATTGCTGCATAGCTATCAGAAGCTATATCGACGCGGCGGAAACACGGTTTCAATATCCGCTCTTTCGGATCGATTGCTGCTGCATGCCGATAGTCAGGTCAAGGTCAAGAGCTCCAGTCGTTTCAATATCCGCTCTTTCGGATCGATTGCTGCTGCCGCAACACCCATCACGGCGAGGCCGACTGTCCGGGAGTTTCAATATCCGCTCTTTCGGATCGATTGCTGCTGCAGGCAGTTCGGTTTGCTCCACGAGCCACGCGTGGCGTTTCAATATCCGCTCTTTCGGATCGATTGCTGCTGCCGGGTGATCCAGACCTGGAACGCCCGTAACGAGTTTGTTTCAATATCCGCTCTTTCGGATCGATTGCTGCTGTTGGCGCTGTTTCACGGCTGACATTATCACCCGCTTGCGTTTCAATATCCGCTCTTTCGGATCGATTGCTGCTGTACCATTATTCACGAAACCACCATCGGGGAGTTTCGCGGTTTCAATATCCGCTCTTTCGGATCGATTGCTGCTGTCTATACAAAGATATTTACCAACCGGACCAGGTGGACGTTTCAATATCCGCTCTTTCGGATCGATTGCCGCTGGCGATAGAGACCCCACTAATGCCATGGGGCCATAATGTTTCAATATCCGCTCTTTCGGATCGATTGCCGCTGGTTTTGATGGCGAGTACACCCTACCGGCTTTTGCAAGTTTCAATATCCGCTCTTTCGGATCGATTGCCGCTGGCCGGCCATGCCCATCAGCCCAGCCAGGCCGCTCTTGTTTCAATATCCGCTCTTTCGGATCGATTGCCGCTGGGTGCCCACGGTCGAGGCAGGTCGACGGTGTGGAAGTGTTTCAATATCCGCTCTTTCGGATCGATTGCCGCTGGAGCGGGGCGATACGGCACGCCGGATTGGAGTCTCCGTTTCAATATCCGCTCTTTCGGATCGATTGCCGCTGGGTCAATGGCAGTGAACAGGATTACGCGACCAGCCTGTTTCAATATCCGCTCTTTCGGATCGATTGCTGCTGTCGCAGTCGTTTGCAGCCAATGGTATGAGTAAAATGACCTCGCGGCATGTAAAGTGGGCGTGGCGGGCGTTCTGTGGCGTCGATGGGGGAGGCTCATTGGGTAGATCATGCTCCTCGTTTAGCTGATTTTCGCAAATCTATTTTTGCAAAAAAAGGGGGGAGGTTTGCGAACTCATTTACACTGGTCCCGATAGATTCGGTGCGCCAAAACGGTTGTTCGTGGCCCCCACGCACAGCGATTTGCGCAATGTGCGCCAACACTGCTTGCATTTGGGCGTCGCGTGCGGCGAGTATGGACGTTGTTTGGGACACGCAATCCAGGCGCTCTCCTGGCAACATCTGCTTCAGCTACTATATCACATCGTTACAGAAACGTCGAAACTCACAATTTTTACAGCGGTTGCGGCGAGTGGTTGGGGCGGGCATGCGTTGCGCGGTGAGGAAAGATTGAGCGGTTGGAAACAGCGCTTGAAAAGGCTAGCCAACTGCTCTCTCGCTATCGCTTTTTCGATTCCTGGGATTCTCCACTCATTTTCATGGCGCAACAACGCCAACGTGAACCCCTCCCGCTGGTTAGCTACAGATTGAGAAATCCTGGGCTAGCCACTGTTGCATTGTCGGATGCATTGTCGGATTCCAAGCGATCTGGTACTATTCTGCTCAGATATTCGAAGGAATACGGGACCTTTCGATTACGCAGCGTTTGGGGCAGAATCTCATGTCAACAATACCGCGCTTGCACGTCGCACTTTTGGGCGGCTTCAGCTTAACCGTAAATGAACAACCGCTTACAACGATCAATCAACCACAGCAGCAATCGCTGTTAGCCTATTTGATGCTGCAGACGCGCACCCCCCAGTTACGTCGGCAAATTGCATTTCTCTTTTGGCCCGATTCGAATGAGGCGCGCGCCTATGCCAACCTGCGTCGTGCGCTCCACAAGTTGCGCCATGATTGCCCAGTCGTCAATCACTTCCTGGTGAGCACGGCGACTACCTTGGCGTGGCAACGCACCGCCGAATTTGCGGTTGATGTCGCGACCTATGAAGCCCTGTTGCAACAGGCCGCGACAACGCCGGAGCGCGCCCACCGTTGGCGCCTACTCAGGCAGGCGGCTGCCATCTATCGTGGGGAACTGTTACCCAGCTGTTATGATGAGTGGCTGCTGGCCGAGCGTGAACGGCTCCATCAGCAACAGTTGCAACTGTTGCACCAACTGACTGATGCATTGACCGCAGAGGGCGACTTTGCCGCGGCGATCCACTATGCCACTGAACTGCGCAGCAGCGACCCCCTCCGCGAACAGAGCTATCGTCTATTGATGACCTTGCACGAACAATGGGGGGACCGCGCCGCGGCACTGCATATTTATCACGAGTGTGAGGCCATGCTTGCACGCGAACTTGGCGTTGAACCTGGCCCCGAGCTACAGACCATCTATCGCCGTCTCCTCGATCGTCGTACACCCGCACACAGAGTTGAAGCGTTGCCCACACTCAGCCATACACCGTCGAGCCCGACACTCGTTGGGCGGGCAGGCGAGTTGCAACAGTTGTTGGCTGCTTGGCAGCGGGCAAGTGCCGGTCAGCCCCATCTGATCTTGATCCAAGGTGAAGCAGGTATCGGTAAAACGCACCTGGCCGAGGCGCTCTTGACCTGGGCCAGCCAGCGCAACCAGTTGACCGTTCAGACGCGCGCTTATGCCGCCGAAGGCCAACTGAGCTACTCGCCCGTGGTCGAATGGCTGAACGCGACGCCCTACGCCGATCTAGCAAGGGTGTTGGCTGATGTGTGGTTGGTGGAATGCAGTCGCCTGCTGCCCGAACTGCTATCCGCGCGACCAGATCTCGTGGCACCGCCGCCATTGACTGACAGCGCGCAACGACGGCTGCTCTTCGAGGCGTTGGCGCGCGCCGTGTTGATTCCCGGCCAACCGCTGCTAGTGCTGTTCGATGATTTGCAGTGGGCCGATCAGGAGACAGTAGAATGGCTCCATTTTCTGTTGCGTTTTGACTCCACCGCGCCGCTCTTGTTGGTCGGTACAGTACGCATGAGTGAAGTGCCGGCAGCCCATCCGCTGACTGACCTGCAACAGGAGTTGCACCGCACGGGTCGCATCCAGGAGATCGCGTTAGCCCCGCTCTCGGCTGAGGCCAGCGCAGAGTTGGCACAGCAGACGGCAGGCACGCAGCTACAGGCAGAAATATTGACCAATCTACAAAGGTATGCCGAGGGTGTGCCGCTCTTTCTGGTTGAAGCGGTACGGGCGGAAATTGATAAAACGGAAACAGAACGGTGGCGCTGGTCAACAAAGAGACCGATTGCCGCCTCCGATATTGCCGCCCCCGATATTGCCGCCCTCGATATTACCGCCCCCAATCCATTGCCGCTGCCGCCCAAGGTCTATGCCGTGATTCACTCCCGGCTGAATCAGCTCTCACCCGGCGCGCGACAGGTAGCCAACATGGCCGCGGTGATTGGGCGCGCCTTTTCGCTTGAATTGCTTGGCTTGGCCACGCAAAGTGACGAGCCGGATCTGATCCAGCGTTTGGACGAACTATGGCAACGACGCATTGTACGTGAGCAGGGCACGAATTATGACCTCGGCCATGACCGGATCCGCGATGTCACCTATGCAGAGTTATCACCAATTCAGCGCAAAGTGTTGCATCGTCGCGTTGCCGAGGCGCTGTTACAACGACATGATGCAAATCTTGATGCCGTAAGCGCGCAATTGGCCTATCACTATGAAGCCGCCGGGTTGGTTGAGCAGGCAGTAAGCTGCTACTTACAAGCCGGTACAATGGCCCAGCAAATTTACGCCAATCACCGCGCCCATGCACTGGCAAGCCGGGGCTTGGCACTGGCAGAGCAGCTGCCTGCATCAGCAGCACGGGATCGGCAAGAACTCGATCTCCGCTTGGTCTCGATCTCCGCAGTGCGGGTCCTGCAGGGATGGGCCTCCACAGAATTGTATGAGCTGATCAACCAGACAGTAGAATTGAGCAACCGGGTCACTGATCCGACAATCCATTTCCGTTTGAAGAAAGGTTTATTCGGCTATCACGTCGTCAGGGGAGATTTGAATCAGGCCGCAGGATTGGCAGAAGAACTTCTACATCTTGCTAAACGCGAGCAAGTTCCCCTATTCTTGGTGGTGGGCTATAACAATTTGGGCGGCGTCGCTTTACATCGGGGTAGGTTTCAAACCGCAAAAGAACAATTTAGCCAAAGCCTCGCCTATTATGCGCCGGGACAGCACAAAGAACATGTCGCGTTTGACGGATCAGATTATGGCATTCTTTCTTCAGTCTGGTTAGCGCAAGGGTTGTGGTGCTTGGGCTATCCTGAGCAAGCGTTGGATCAATGTCAATCGGGAGTGGATCTGGCCAATGGTTATGGTCATCCGGCAAGCCAGGTGATGGCGCTTGCGTATCAATGCCTGTTGTATCAACTCTGTCAAGAACCGGACGCGGTGCAGCGTTGTGCCGACCGCTGTCTCTCGCTGGCAAAGCAGCACACGATTGGCTACTATCAAGAATGGGCCGCGATCTTCTACACTTGGTCGCTGGCCCATCTCGATCCGACGGCAGAGAAGATCGCGGCATTACGGGCGGCGCTCGATGATTTTCGCGCCACCGGTGGTGGTCTGCGCTGGAGCCATTATCTTGCCCTGCTGGCCGGACTTTATGGTCGGGCCGGCGAAATCGAGCGCGGGCTTGACACGATCTCCCACGCTTTCACGGCGGTCGCACGTACCGGTGAAGAGTGGTGGAATGCGGAACTCTATCGTTTGCGTGGCGAGCTGTTATCGCGACAAAGCGCAGATTCCGATCAAATCGTAGCGGTATATCAACAAGCGATCGATCTGGCGCGTGCGCAAGGTGCCCTCTCCCTGGAACTGCGCGCCACCACCAGTCTGGCCCGTTTGTGGCAGACGCAGGGAGAGACGGCGCAAGCCCATACGTTGTTGGCAAGCGTCTACGCACAATTTACCGAAGGCTTCGAGACCCCTGACCTACTGGCGGCCCAAACATTGCTGGCGGATCTTACAACCTGATTTTACAGCCTGACCTCATTTATTCCTCATTTACACCCAACCAACGGCCAACCAACGGCGATTCAAGATGTTGCTGTGCCAGAACCAACGCTTAGGTAACGCCGCATCTTTTATGCTTGTCCTACCCCTCGCCACCAATCCTTTTTCAAGCCAAAGGAGGAATCAGTGACAAGCTTCCCAGTGACAACCTTGAGCGGTGAACAGACGACCATTGACGCGCAAGCGGTGACCGATCTACAAACAGCCCTACGTGGCCCCATTCTCACTGCAGAGTCGCCTGACTACGATGACGTACGCCTCATGTGGAACAAGCTGATCGACAAGCGACCGGCGTTGATCGTGCGCGCCACCGGCACGGCTGATGTCGTGGCGACGGTGAACTTTGCGCGCCAACATAGCATCCTGCTGGCCGTGCGCGGCGGTGGTCACAATGTGGCTGGCAACGCCACCTGTGACGGCGGGATCATGCTCGATCTCTCATTGATGAGAGGCGTTTATATTGACACAAAAAAGTGCACGGCCCACGCCCAAGGTGGCGCAACGTGGGGTGACCTGGACCACGAAACGCAACTCCACGGTCTGGCGACACCTGGTGGCATCGTTTCCGAAACAGGCATCGCGGGGCTCACGTTGGGCGGCGGCTATGGCTGGCTGCGCGGCCAACATGGGCTGAGCTGTGATAACCTTGTCTCGGTCGAAATTGTCACCGCCAATGGCCAGGTATTGACCGCCAGTGAGGGTGAGAATTCCGATCTATTCTGGGCTATCCGTGGCGGTGGTGGCAACTTTGGCGTGGTCACCTCCTTTGAATATCAACTCCATCCGGTTGGCCCCATTGTGAATCTGGTGGCGGTCATGTATCCCAACGAAAAGAGCGCCGAAATTTTGCCGATTTGGCGCGATGTAATGGCCAAGGCCCCCGCCGAGTTTAGCTGCAACTGTCTCTTTTGGACCGTGCCCGATGCGCCCGATTTCCCACCGGAAGCGCGCAACCGTGGCGTGCTGATCGTCGTGGGTGTTCACAGTGGTCCCGTGGACGAGGGCGCGGCTTTTATTCAGCCGTTGCGCGAACTTGCCACACCGCTCGTCGATCTGAGCGGACAGCTTCCCTACACAACCGTCCAGGCCATGTTCGACTGGATCAACCCCAAAGGAGAGGTCTATCACTACTGGAAATCACTGCATCTGAATGAGATCAATGACGAAGTGATTGCAATTGTGGCGGACCGTGTACAAAATCGCCCGACCGAATGGACCATCTTTGACATTTGGGCCATGGGTGAGGTGGTGCGCTCCGTGCCGGCAGACGCAACCGCGCTGGGCGACCGCAGCGCGCCCTATACCATTGTCTTCAACACCTCCTGGCATGATCCCGCGGTTGGCGACGACTGTATTGCATGGACGCGCGACTTCTATGAACAGTTGCAGCCCTACTCCCCCGGTAGCTCCTATCTAAATTTTCCCGGCTTTCTGGAAGAGGAGGGATTGGTTGAGAAGGCATATGGGCGCAGCTATGCTCGTCTTGCGGCCACGAAAGCCAAATATGATCCGCAGAATCTGTTCCGGCTGAATCAGAATATCAAGCCACTGGTGCGTGAAGAGCGCGATCTCTAATTTAAGTGAAATCAAGTTAAGAACACGAGTTTTGTCGGCTCATCTTCCAGGAAGCGGCCATACATCACTTCGTCTGTACGGTCACTGCTGGCCGCTTCCTGGAAGATTCAGTTCTCTCGTTTTCAAAAAAAATTTACTTTGGTAAGGAACCGAGCAATAGGAGACAAAGATGCTGACGGAAAAGAAATTTGATACCGGTACTGTGACAATCAACTATGTGGAGGGGCCGCCAAGCGGAGCCCCTTTGGTTCTGCTCCACGGCGTTACGATGTGGTGGCAGACCTTTCTGCCGGTCTTGCCAAACTTTCTGATACGACATCACACCTATGCGCTGGACCTCCGTGGGCACGGTGGCTCGGGGCACACGCCGGGGGCCTATCTTGTCAGTAACGATGTGGCTGATGTGACCGCATTCTTGCGTGACTGTGTGCAAGAACCTGCTGTTCTGCTGGGCTGGTCCCTGGGGGGCGTGGTAGCGACGTTGGTGGCGGCCAACGCCCCCGAGTTTGTGCGTGCGGTTGTGTTGGAGGATCCGCCATTGGCGACGCTGACCGATGACGATTCAAGCCAGGCTGGCTTCTTCGAGCACTTTGGCCTGCTGCGCGATGTGCTGACCCAGACGGCATCCGAGGCAGAAAGGCGCGCCGCACTGGCCGAGCTCAGTCCAGATAATGATGAAGTGCAGCTGCGCCGCCTCGTCAAACAGTATGCGGGGTTTGACCCGGAAAATCTGACCTTTATCCTTGAGAAGAGAAAATTTGAGCAGAACCGTCTCAAGGAGGTGTTGCCAAAGATACCTTGTCCCGTGCTTTTGATGCAGTCAGATCCATGCACGGGAGCGGCGCTGGATGACCAGACGGCCCAAACCACACGAGCATTTCTCGCCGACTGTACGCATGTCCAACTACAAGATGTCGGGCACGGTATCCACATAGTGCAGCCCGCCAGATTTTCTCAAATTGTAATGGATTATTTGGAATCGCTTTGAAAATCGTGGGAAGTCCTGCAGGGGCGTCAAAAAGATGTCTACATCCAGTTACCGTTCGGTAGACACCCTCGCTTTCCCAGGGGGAGCATCAATATGGGGTATCTCAATGACGGCAATTTCTATTTCACTCTCTGGCGTGACAGGGCTAGACTGGCCACGGTGGCAGCGCATTGCTACCGAGGTCGAAGCGCTCGGCTTTGCGGGCCTCTACCGATAGGATCATCGCGCGTGGCCGACACCGCGGGAAGCATTGCCAGAGCCCGATAGCCTCGAATTGGCAGCTTCGTTGACTTGGCTCGCCGGCCACACCCAACGCATTCAATTCTGTTTTGCCGCACTTTGCAGGATAGCGTTTGTATTGGACCATACAGCATGAAAGGGAGCAACAACGATGGCAACGGAAAAACTACGGGTCGGCATCATCGGAATCGGCATTTGGTCCACGATGTCGCATGTTCCCGCATTGCTCCAAACAGGCAGGGTGGAACTGGTATCCATTTGTCGGCGCAGCTCGGACAAGCTGGCCTTTTCCCGCAAACAACTTGGCGCGGCCAAGGCGTACACGGATTGGCAGGAGCTGCTTGCCCAAGATCAGCTGGATGCCGTCGTCATCAGTACACCCCACCATATGCATGCAAAGCAGGCGGTTGCTGCCCTTGAGCGGGGTTTGCACGTGTTGGTTGAGAAACCGATGGCCTTGACCGGCCAGGATGCCCAACACATGAATGAGGCGGCCAAGCGGGCCAACCGGATCCTCATGGTAGGGTACAATCGCCGCTTTCACGGATTGTGGCGCACGGCCAAGCAGATGTTAGCAGAAAATGCGATTGGCCCAATCCGCCAAGTGAACATCCAGTGGTCTCTCAATCGGCGCTCCTGGGCAATGCAAGAGATCCCAGACGCGGTGCTGGCCGGCGCTAAACGGGCAACCCAGTGGCCAGATGAATTCTTCGACGGCTTTATCCAAGGCACGGATTGGCATGGCAGTCCCACTGAGAACGGTGGTGGCATGTTTGCCAACTCTGGCACGCACTGGGTCGATCTCGTGCTGTGGCTGGCGAGCGCTCCGGCGATCGAAGTCGTTGCCCTACAGGATTCTCTCGGAATGCCGGCCGAGTGTTTTCTGAACGTTCAGGCTCGGTTAACAAATGAGGTCCAGCTATCGATGACATCTGCCGATGTACCGGCGGGGGGCTGGGGAGGGCAAGGGCAGCTGGCGGTAATCGGTGAGGAGGGCATATTGACCCATGATCTGGCGAAGGCGGGAGAGATTTGGCTGCAAAAAAGCAGCGAGATCACACAACTGGAATCTACCTTGCCTGATACAACACCGGCAGCCGGATTCGTGTCCGTGATCTTGGATGGAACAGAGAATCTTGTACCGGGAGAGGAGGCCATTGCTGCCGTCGAATTCATGGAGGCAACCTATCGTTCGGCAGCAGAAGGACGCATTGTTCAAATTGCAGGTAGATCTGTTGAACGAAGCCGAAAATCTAAATAGCAGTGGGCCGAATTACAGCATTATCTCCTGGATTTAGGCGATGGAGCACGAACTTTGCTGGAGGATGTGGCGTAGGCAAACTCCTCAAAAAGTTCGGAGTACATATCATATCGCCAGGTGTAAAAGAGCATACCAGGTTGTTGCAAGCGAATTGGTATGTTCTTTTCCACCCGACCGCCAGAACCCCGCTTTTTGTCGGGGTGGCATTTGCTTGAGGCCGATTGCGCTGTTCTAAAACAAGGAGAAAGCGAGAATGGATACTGTTGTCCTAGTACACGGTGCCTGGCATGGGGGATGGTGCTGGAAACGAGTCTGCCCACTACTGCGAAATGCAGGCTACGAAGTTTTTACACCAACTCTTACAGGGTTAGGCGAACGTTCTCATCTTGTGACCCCACAAGTCGGCTTGGAGACTCATATCACCGACATTGTGAATGTCTTTGAGTATGAAGATTTGCGTGACGTAGTGTTGGTTGGGCATAGCTACGCCGGATTGATCATCACGGGTGTGGCGGATCGCATTCCCGAGAGGCTAAAACTGCTTGTCTATCTCGACGCGGTCACGCCAGAAGATGGTCAGAGCGGGTTAGACCTGGCCCGCAGTCCAGAGAGGAGAGAGCAATTAGAGAGGCAAGCCCGTAAGAGAGGAGACGGGTTAATACCTATACCGGACACCACCGATCAACCCTTTGGTATTACTGACGAGGGCGATGTAACTTGGGTTATGGAAAAGCTTACCCCACATCCCCTCAAGACTACTCAAGACCCTCTCCAAATTCGTACTCCGCATCCTTTGAAAGTTTCACGGGCATTCATCAGTTGTACGTTTGAACCAGAGACAACACGCCGTGAGGAACTGACCAGCCAAGGCTGGAAGTACCTGGAGTTAGCCGCGTGTCATGATGCTATGGTGACAGAACCAAAGGCCCTTGTTGCCATGCTCTTGGCGATTGCCCGTGAAACTGAATAGCACCATAGCGCTGCACATTTTCCATATGACCATTGATTTATTCATCACTGCCTAACTAGGGAAGCAGACTTTGCAGATATTCAGCGGGTATCCGAAGTGATGATTGCTCGAAAAAAGGAGGGATGACCCAAATCAAAGTTGACTATACCATGCCTGCCGAGCAGTTGGCGAAGGGAAAGGAGTAGAGCGTGAATACCACCTCACCAGAAACCGTCGGCTTGTCATCAGCACGACTGGCGTACGTGGAAACCGTGATGCAAAGCTATGTTGATCAGCAGCAAACGGCAGGGCTACTTACGCTGGTCGCGCGACATGGCAAGATTGCACACCGCGCCTGTTATGGTCAAATGGATCGGGAAGCAGGAAAAGCGATGCAGCCAGACACGATCTTTCGTGTCGCTTCCATGACAAAATCGATCACCGTAGCCGCCCTGATGATGTTGTTTGAGGAGGGACGCTTTCTCTTTGACATTCCTGTCGCGCACTTTATTCCAGCCTTTGCAAAGCTCAAGGTCGTTGATCACACTGCTGCAACGGGCATGAAACTTGCTGAACTGGAACAGCCAATGACGATCAGACATCTGTTAACCCACACATCCGGGTTGACCTATGATTTTCTGGACGATTCACCGGTTGGTAGGCTGTATCAAGAGAGCGGCCTCTTTGGTGCGTTCCCACTGACCTTTACCAAGGAACCCATGACAGAAGTGGTGCGTGGATTGGCCGATTTGCCGCTCGTTCATCAACCTGGCCAAGGGTGGCGTTACAGCGTTGCCATCGATGTGGTCGGCCATTTGGTGAGTTTGATAGCCGATATGCCCTTAGATGCAT
The DNA here is from genome assembly GCA_965228585.1 of Caldilineaceae bacterium. GTDB lineage: Bacteria > Chloroflexota > Anaerolineae > Caldilineales > Caldilineaceae > JAHBVH01. The sequence continues at coordinate 53,154 of CBDDHX010000007.1, read as the reverse complement.
TCTTGCATGAGCGCATCTTCGAACCGTTGGGGATGACGGACACCGCCTTCGTCGTACCGCCAGAAAAGCATGATCGCCTTGCTGCCGCTTATCAGTTCCGCAACGATAGTGGACTCCAACTGATTGAAGCCGCGGCCACCAGTCCACACACACAACCAGAACACCATCCCAACGGTGGCCTCGGTCTCCTATCGACAGCCACTGACTACTGCTATTTTGCGCAGATGTTGCTCAACCGCGGTACCTTAGACGGTACGCGTATTCTCAGCCCCAAAACGATAGAGTTGATGACTGCCAATCATATTTCCAGTGCACTATTCCCACTCTGGTTTGGCAACTACTTTCCCCTGCGCGGCACTGGATTCGGTCTGGGCGGCAGCGTGCTCATGGACCCAGCACAGGCCGGCACACTAAACTCGCCGGGAACCTACGGCTGGGGCGGTAGTTTGGGTACCTCATTTCAGATCGACCCGCAAGAGAAAATGATCAGCATCACCATGCAGCAGTTGGACCTGTTTAGCCCCGTTACGATCAATCCTGTATTCAAAACGCTGGCCCATGCGGCAATCGAAGAATAGAAGAATGCAGCCAACCACAACCCGAAATTTGATGGTACAATTGTCAGCATGGCGCGTATGATCTTGCTGATCTCTATCGAGTGATCATGATCGCAAGCGAAAGGGATAAAACGATGACTGAAACGGTACGAGTGGGTGTCATTGGAACAAGTTGGTATGCAGACATGGTGCATCTGCCCATGCTACAAAGCCATCCCCAGGCCCAGATCGCAGCTATCTGTGGACGCAACCGCGAACCGGCAGCAGCGTTGGCCCAAAAGTATGCCATTCCGTCAATCTACAGCGACTATCGGGAAATGATTGAACAGTGCAAATTGGATGCGGTGGTGGTTGCCACGCCGGACGATCTGCACTATCCAATGACGATGGCCGCCTTGGACGCTGGATTGCACGTGATCTGTGAAAAGCCGATGGCATCGACCGTTGCCCAAGCCGAGGCGATGGTCGAAAAAGCCGAGGCGGCTGGCGTGAAGCATATGATCTTCTTTACCCAGCGCTGGCTGCCAAGCTTTCAGGCTGTTCACGAATTGCTGGCGGACGGTCTCATCGGGCGCTGTTTTAGCTGCCATTTTCATCTGTTTGCCGGCTACGGTGGGGCACTAACCGGTTGGCGCTTTGATGCGCAACGGGGTGGTGGCATTTTGGGGGATGCTGGTTCACATATGATTGACCGCGTGCATTGGTATTTGGGAGACATTGTCAAGGTCAGCGCCTCAATGAGAACATTTACGGAGCTGGCCGACGAGGAGCACGACCCGGAACCCGCCAATAACGCGGTGCTGCTGGCCTTCGAACTGGCCACTGGCGCGCATGGCACGATTTGCTGCAACAGCGTGGCCCATGTCGGTGAGCAAGGTCAACAGAACCAGATGCTGATCCACGGCGATCAAGGCAGCTTGGAAGCTACCAGTTCCTTTGCGGGCAGCGAAATTCGCGTGGCGCGCCGCGATGAATCAACCTTTCGCACCGTTCCGATCCCCGAACGCTTTTGGGGCGATGTGGATCGCAACCAACCCTATCTTGCCCAAATGCTCGAGTCGCTAACCAAGCGCTCGGTTGGCCAGCGTATGTTTATCGATGCGATTTTGAACGACAGCCCAATCACCCCCAATTTTCATGATGGCTTGAAAGTTCAAAAAGTGCTCGCGGCCGCGGTTGAGTCGAACCAAAATGGGAGATGGGTTGCGGTCGGCTAGAATCGCAGGTTAAGACCCTTCATGTAACAAATTACCCGTATTGTTCTTCAATCAAGGAGGAGAAGCCGGGGTCAAAGAACTCTATGCCGACGGGCCAACGACAGTGGCTGGTGCGCTCAATCCACCCACCGCCGCAACCCGCGTCGACGGCGGCTGGCGCATTACGGGTCGTTGCCCCTACGGCAGCGGCTGTCACAACGCTAAATGGCTGGCCATGCCGGCGTTGGAGATGGAGAATGGCCAACCCAAGGTGAACCCGGAGACCGGTCAGCCGGCTCCCTTTGGCGTCTTTTTCCCGCGCCACGAAGCCAATCTTCTCGATACGTGGCATACGCTCGGTATGCGGGGCACCGGCTCAACTGATTACGCCGTCGAGGATCTTTTCATCCCCGACCACATGGTTGCACCGGTCGCTCCACTCAGCAAGCCAGCAAGCGGCTTTGAAGGGCCGCTCTATCGAATTTGGCCCTGGACACCGATCTTTGGTGAAGCGACCGCATCCGTCGGTATTGCCGCGGCCGCGGTCGATGCCGCCATCGATCTGTGCCAGAAGAAGACATCCGCGTACAATGTGACGCCGGTAATTGAGCAACAACTAGCACAATTCCAAATGGGCAAAGCCCTCTCGCGCGTGAATGCCGCCCGCGATACCCTACACGGCGCGGCCACGGAAGCCCATGATCAAGTGGAGCACACCGGTGGTCTATTGACCGTTGGTTCTAAGATCCGGCTGCAGCTGGCAGTCTGTTATGCGGCCGAAGCATGCGCCGAAGCGGTGCGCTGGGTAAATGACGTGGCTGTCGCTTCCGCGATCCGCAATACACAGCCATTGAACGCTACTTCCGCGACGCAGGCACCATGTTGCAGCACGCGTCCAAGTCCAGCGCTGGCTACGCGTCAGCGAACCGCATCTTGTTCGGTCTAGAGACGGATCGGTCAGGTTGACTCTTTTAACCACGTCGGGATGTTACGAAAATCATCGTTAAAATTACAGAGGGTGCTATGGCAGATAAATTTATTTCGCGGTTGAATGCAGTTGCATACCTGACCATGTCATCATACTGGGCACGCTCGACTCACAATCAATGGTCTCCTGGAGAATCGTTGCAATACGGAGATGTCATCATCTTGATTAATCAAGCTCAATGGAGCAGCACATATGACTATCATCAATGCAATTCAAGAGCACCTTGACCATCTAGTCAAACAGATTGGCTGCCGGATGATTGGCACTGAAGGCAATCTGGCCGCCGCTGACTATATTGAAAATGTTTTCGAAAAGGCAACGCTTGATGTCCGGCGTCAGATCTATCCGTGTCTATCCTGGCAGGCTGAACGCTGTGCATTGCAAATAGCTGGTCACACTGTTGAAGCCATTCCGAATACTTTTTCTCCTCCCTGTCAAATCACAGCACAAATGACCTTGGTCAGAACCGTCGAAGAGCTTGAAAGAGCAGAGGTTGGCAATCGCATACTGGTACTGTGTGGAGAGTTAACGAACGATCCGATTATGAGCCTAGTGGACCACGCTGTGTACTTGCCTGAGCGCGATCGAAAAGTTGGTGTGCTTTTACGGCAAAAGCAACCTCAGGCTATTGTGACTGTCAGTCTTGCGCCAGGCTATACTCCTATTCTGCTAGAAGACCCACGTCTCAACATTCCGTCGGTCACCGTTTCAGCGGAGGAGGGACTATTTATCGCTCAAAATCTCAGTAGCTCAGCATCTCTTGAGATTGTTAGTAATGTCAAACCTGGGCAGACTTGCAACGTCATTGGAGAAAGTCGCAGTTCGAGCCAAGCAAAGCGGATCATATTGTGTGCACATTATGACACAAAAAACGGCACCGTTGGTGCGTGGGATAATGCTTCAGGCGTAGCGGCCCTACTGGCCCTGGCCCAGCATTATGCTCTTACCCCCCCGCCGGTTTCCGTGGAGTTTGTTGCCTTTAGCGCTGAAGAATATGGCATTGAAGATAGTTTTGAAGACCCTTATCTGGCCGAATATGGGCTGTCGATTCCACCTTTTGTTTACGGTCAGGAAATCGCCGCGCCCTATCAGTCGTCAGGGTTAGACGAGGTGCTAGCGGTAATCAACTTTGACGGCATCGGACAATCGCTCAGTGCAAACACTGTTGCCACAATGGCTTGTTCAGATGCACTCAAAGACTTGGTAAATGGGGTGAAGCAACACTTTCCCAAAATTGTCACTGTCAGCGGCTGGCCAGCGAGTAATCACTATGGCTTCTCAGCGAATGGCATTCCGAGCATCCCGCTAGGCTCGATTGAGATGAAAAATGTCCTGCATGTGCCCAGTGATACATTGAAATGGATCAGCGCTAAACAGATAGAAGAAGTTGCCGAATTCGCACAACAGGTAGTCGTGAAACTTGCGGACAAGTCACCCAAATGGAGTCGAATCCAGCGCAGATAATTTTTAATGCTTATCAGAATTCGCTCCCACCAAAGGATTAAATAATATGAGGCTTGCACTTGCACCAGCTTGAAAAATCAGTCACGGCAACGGTTACCCACCGTCGTACGTGCAAGCAAATTAATTACCGTGGAAAGAAACTGAATTTCTCTGAAATGCTCAGTTTCTAAAGCCTAAAAATTTACTGAACTGCGCTTGGGGGGCTCATTAAGTAGAAAATGAAGGATGGACTAAACGTGGCTAACCAAGCTTGCAGCCGACGTGATGCGCGGCTGAAGCGACCATTAGGCACTCGCAATGATTGGTCGAAAGTTGAAACCAATCGAGGGTTGCAGAGGTTAGGTGATGAAATTAAACAATATGTTGCCTCGTAGCTCACCAGAGGCAGAGAATGTTTCATCGAAAGGGCTATTGGCCTTTTTAAAAGCTGTGGATGAATCCATTTATGATCTACACAGTTTTATGCTCTTGCGACATGGGCAAGTAGTCGCGGAAGGATGGTGGGACCCATATACGCCTGAGCTGCCACATATGCTATTTTCGTTGAGCAAGAGTTTTGTATCTACCGCGATAGGTCTGGCTGTTGCGGAGGGCCGATTGTCTGTTGATGATAGCGTTGTGTCACTGCTGCCAAACGATTGTCCAACAAACCTCAGTAAGCCGCTGACGACACTCTCCATCCGGCATCTCTTGACCATGACGTCTGGCCACGATCCAGAGACGTTTAGCTTGATGTTTAGCCAACCCGAAGGGAATTGGGCCAAGGGCTTCTTCGATCGGTCCATGATCAACAAACCGGGGACGCACTTCGCCTATGACAATGGTGCACCTTATGTGCTGTCTGCCATATTGCAAGAATTGACCGGAATGACTGTGCTGGATTATCTTCAGCCACGACTCTTTGAACCCTTGGGGATCAATCAAGCAACGTGGACCAAGTGTCCGCGGGGCATCAACATAGGTTGGGGTGGGCTAAGTCTGACGACGGAAGCAATCGCTCGGTTCGGGCAACTATACTTACAAAATGGTGTTTGGAAGGGAGAACAAATCCTGCCCCACAATTGGGTGGAAGAAGCTACCAAGCGTCAGATTTCAAACGGAGACAACCCGAATGTAGACGAAGAACAGGGTTATGGCTACCTATTCTGGTGCATTCGGCATGGGGCCTACCGTGGCGATGGCGCATTTGGTCAATTCTGTGAAGTTTGGCCTGACCAGAATGCTGTGCTTGCGATCACGGGCGGCAAACCTGGTATGGAGATCATCCAGGATTTGCTCTGGGAACACGTGCTACCGGCAATGTCTTCCATGGCACTTCCAGAGGATAGTCAAGCTGAACAGCAACTAAACGCGAAACTGGCAAATCTGTCCTGTGAGATAGTCCAAGGCCAGCCTTCAACGCCAACCGCGCAACAGGTTTCAAAAAGAATCTATGACTTGACTTCTCAAGGCATGCCAAGACTCTGGTTCGATTTTGGCAATGGTGGCTTTGCCGCGACATTTACTTCTATCTCTTTCGATTTCGGCTCTGACAGTTGTACCTGTAGGCTTCAAGATGACCGAGGTGCGCATGTGGTCGTGTCTGGCAATGGTTATTGGCATAGAGGCGTAACGACGGCGAGTACCCAAAATGGCAAGTCTGTACAGTCGGTAGCAGCCAACGGGGCCTGGAAGGCAGATGACACATATGAGATGCAATGGTACTTTATTGAGACAGCGAGTCGGTCCACGCTTACTTGCCATTTCGTTGGGGACACTGTCACTATAGACTGGAAAGAGAATGCAACATTTGCTGAGGAGAAACACCCGCAATTGCGTGGCAAGGCATCAACCAGACGCAGCCAATAATTGGGTAGTCAGAGAGTGGCTCTAGAGTCAATCGTCATCTAATCGTGCCGCGCTGGTTACGCCTGTGAGACTGTAAAATAGCGATTCTGTTGGCGAAGTCAGATAAGGTCGCAGACAAGAAGCGGTATAATTCTGGGCATCGACTTGGTAAAGGCAAAGGAGGATGTCTCAATGTTACAGCCAAAAAGGAGGGTTGCACATCAGAAATTGACTGCTGCGAAAAACGAAGTGGTGACCGCGGAATTTGCAGTGCCAGATGCAAAAAATGCAGCGGACTGAAACAATCGCGGGCATGGGTTGGAAAAATGCATCAACCGAAAGCTTGCACTGCGTTTAGAAAAAGCCAGGGAAGGTCTTTCTGGGTATACTGAATTTGCTACAAAACAGGGTCCAGAAAGAAGCCTTCCCATGGCAATACAGTTTACCACAACTCTTGATATTCCCGTGTGGTGGCAAAGCTGGTTGAAGAACGAACCGCAGCGTCCGAATCATCTACCCCGTTTCGTCTCAGCGGAGCGCCATCAGCCCAAGTCTGTCCGAGCGTCTGCGGTGAGCAGGAATTGCTGCCCCTGTTGCGGCAAGTGGACTGGGAACAACCGCACGCTGACCGATCTGCTCATCAATTTGCACCTCATGCTACGCCTTGAGCCATGAGCAGCTAACAACCCCGTAATCAACACCCCGTAGTCAAGTCAAAGTAGCATCTCTGTTTTGTGGCACTTTTTTGGCTTGACTCACTCACCCGTGTTTCAGTCACCCCTACTTTTTTCTCTGGTTATCACAAAAACGCGGCCACACCTCACCTTCTTTTTCTCATGTGAAACCCTCTCGCTCTTTCGGATCGTATGTTGGTGTATGGGACCGGATTTATTTTTAACTTTGAGGTTCCCCCGAAAGATCCGAGATAGTCTCCGGTTCACCCCCACGAGTGTGGGGAATACTAGGCCCGCATCTGCCCTCGACTTGGACGTATCGGTTCACCCCCACGAGTGTGGGGAATACTCTACGTAGTCCGCTTGTCGTGGCCGTTTCTTCGGTTCACCCCCACGAGTGTGGGGAATACTTTACGGCCGCCTGGTACAGGGCCGTTTCTAGCGGTTCACCCCCACGAGTGTGGGGAATACGCAATTATCAAGCGGATTAATGAGCTATACCACGGTTCACCCCCACGAGTGTGGGGAATACGAACGTACATTATTCAAAAATGGTCAGCGTTGCGGTTCACCCCCACGAGTGTGGGGAATACAATGCCTGCGCCTCGCGGCGGGCGTCCGCTGCCGGTTCACCCCCACGAGTGTGGGGAATACGCACTTCTCACCGTTGTCTCTGCTGGCCAAGCCGGTTCACCCCCACGAGTGTGGGGAATACAGCGAGGAGGCTACCGAGTTCATAACCCATTGCGGTTCACCCCCACGAGTGTGGGGAATACATCGCCGTGATCAGCCGGACGCCCAAACATTACGGTTCACCCCCACGAGTGTGGGGAATACTTGAAGGTGCGACCGGCTAAAAACTCCATATCCGGTTCACCCCCACGAGTGTGGGGAATACGAGGGTGGCGATGATGTCATCGTGACTATCATCGGTTCACCCCCACGAGTGTGGGGAATACATGCAAGGCCCGGCCGTGCGCGCTCTCTACACCGGTTCACCCCCACGAGTGTGGGGAATACTGACGAAAGAGAGAGAACGATGGCAGACATCTCGGTTCACCCCCACGAGTGTGGGGAATACGAGCGGCGAACGACGAAAGAATTTACGGCAATCGGTTCACCCCCACGAGTGTGGGGAATACTGGATAGCAGTTCGCTCAGGTGTTGCATTCGCCGGTTCACCCCCACGAGTGTGGGGAATACGCGGAGCGAAAAAAACTGAGTGTAACGGTGCTCGGTTCACCCCCACGAGTGTGGGGAATACTTCATGGGTCGAAATGCCTAGTCTTTTGGATTCGGTTCACCCCCACGAGTGTGGGGAATACTACGTGCCTTGCGTGCCTCTTCCTCTGGTGCTCGGTTCACCCCCACGAGTGTGGGGAATACGGCAATGCAGGTCAGGCTCTGACGAAAACCGCCGGTTCACCCCCACGAGTGTGGGGAATACAAAGGCCATGGTGCCGATGCCACCGACAAACGCGGTTCACCCCCACGAGTGTGGGGAATACACCGCTCTCGCCGGCGACGTACGAAATCACACCGGTTCACCCCCACGAGTGTGGGGAATACCTCTCTTTCTTTGCCGATGGCGTGCGCAACCTCGGTTCACCCCCACGAGTGTGGGGAATACGGGCCAGCTGGATATTTCCAACCTTGGTGATTCGGTTCACCCCCACGAGTGTGGGGAATACAACTGGGCAGAATTCGCCGGGGACCGGGACCACGGTTCACCCCCACGAGTGTGGGGAATACGCTGCCCCTAGTGTTGATAACACGCCCAGCGCCGGTTCACCCCCACGAGTGTGGGGAATACAGGGGAATAGACAAATCCTCCATCCGTCGCTACGGTTCACCCCCACGAGTGTGGGGAATACTGGTTTAGACTCCGAGCTGGAGCGCTTAACCCCGGTTCACCCCCACGAGTGTGGGGAATACAACGGATGTTCTACTACAAAAACTTATGTTTCCGGTTCACCCCCACGAGTGTGGGGAATACTCTGACTTTTTCCATGGCTTTATATGAGAATTCGGTTCACCCCCACGAGTGTGGGGAATACGACACTGCCAGCAACAACACCACGGGCAGCATCGGTTCACCCCCACGAGTGTGGGGAATACTTGGGGTGCTCCTTTCCATGCGGGCTTACTCCCGGTTCACCCCCACGAGTGTGGGGAATACCACGCGTGGTGGCAGAGATGAATCAACTACAGCGGTTCACCCCCACGAGTGTGGGGAATACCATGGGTGGAGCAATATTCCGATTTGGTCTAGCGGTTCACCCCCACGAGTGTGGGGAATACGTCATATCGGACAACCTGAAAGCTATTGGCTTCGGTTCACCCCCACGAGTGTGGGGAATACATCGAGCGCACCGGTCCCGGCAATGGCCGCCACGGTTCACCCCCACGAGTGTGGGGAATACTCTGCCAACGACGACGGGGATACACTTGTATTCGGTTCACCCCCACGAGTGTGGGGAATACGCGCTCGTGCTCCTGTATGTGCGGCGCTTTTACGGTTCACCCCCACGAGTGTGGGGAATACGGTCCCGGCCTGGTCGATATCAATATCGTCGACGGTTCACCCCCACGAGTGTGGGGAATACTTTCCCGACGTGGAACGTTGCACGGGCAACGCGGTTCACCCCCACGAGTGTGGGGAATACCCGAGCAAACCATTGGCCAGTTGCGTGGCCAACGGTTCACCCCCACGAGTGTGGGGAATACGCTACCGTGCCCACCCCAAATGTCCATTACTACGGTTCACCCCCACGAGTGTGGGGAATACACTCATTCATCGCCACGTACTAGAGCGCCTTGCGGTTCACCCCCACGAGTGTGGGGAATACTTGCCGCCATTCCACGCCCAGAGGCGTCCGTACGGTTCACCCCCACGAGTGTGGGGAATACGCGATGTGCTCACGCTCGTCTGCCTCGATTACGGTTCACCCCCACGAGTGTGGGGAATACGCCATTATTTAATCTCCTGTGGGAAACATGAGCGGTTCACCCCCACGAGTGTGGGGAATACACGATTGTTCGAGTGTCAAGCGACTGGCCATGCGGTTCACCCCCACGAGTGTGGGGAATACGGACTTCATTGACTTGCTGGCGGTTTGGGTCGCGGTTCACCCCCACGAGTGTGGGGAATACTGGCTCTGGCTCACTGTCGATTATCTGATCAGCGGTTCACCCCCACGAGTGTGGGGAATACGCCTCGAATTGTGGCGTGCCGTTGGGTGCTGACGGTTCACCCCCACGAGTGTGGGGAATACTGGGTATGGGCCGTCGTGCTGGCCTGTACGACCGGTTCACCCCCACGAGTGTGGGGAATACGCGGTCAATGTAATCTGTGTTGCCCGTTCATGCGGTTCACCCCCACGAGTGTGGGGAATACGCCCGGGTTTTGCTTTGCCTAAAACATTGCCGCTGGTTCACCCCCACGAGTGTGGGGAATACTCTTGGTGCGTGGGTTTTTTCGCGGCAGTTGCCGGTTCACCCCCACGAGTGTGGGGAATACGTACGGGTTGAGCCACCGGTCCCGCTTAGTAACGGTTCACCCCCACGAGTGTGGGGAATACTTAATCAAGGGGTAAGGCGTGGCGGGTCGAGCGGTTCACCCCCACGAGTGTGGGGAATACGGTGGAGCCTTTTTATTATACAGCTGCCAAGACGGTTCACCCCCACGAGTGTGGGGAATACACAAGAGTGGTGTTGCTACTGCTGTTGGTACACGGTTCACCCCCACGAGTGTGGGGAATACCCTATTCCGTAAGTTGCTTCGTAAGCGGAAGCCGGATGAGCTGTAAACCTTCAAAGTCTACCACAGAACGTTTGGTCGTGCCAAAGGAGCGTAAATCAAAGCGTTGTTCATTGTTTGTGCTCCATAGTTGAACAATACCTCCTTCTCTAACTTTGTCGCAACACTTTTCCCACAGTCGATCGCGCACCATTGCAGAAACATGGCCAACAAAGACACCGGTATGAGGTTCGATTAGCCAGCGAGTTAATTCGCCACGTAAGCTCATTGGTACCTTTTCCAGAATCATGACAACCATTTCTTCGCTCACTTTCGCATTGTTTTGCTCAATCTTCCTGCAACTGCCATTTATGGCGACAAATTGAGTGTGTTAATCCGGCTCGTCTTTCCCATCCTTCCCCTCACTGTAATTAACGCCACCAGGTGTGCTAGCCCCACTGGAATCCGTTGGTGACCAGAGGGCAGCTGGCAGAGCTGGATCGGTATCAAAATCAAACACCAGATCCAGCTGGCTGGAAGTGATTGCCTTGGTCAGATTGAGCATTCCTTCAATATCGCTGACAATCCGACCCAACAGCCGCTCCTTGTGAAAGAGATCGCGGCAGGCGCGGCGTACACGGGTTTCAGCTTTTTCGCGTGATTCCGCCACAATCTGAAAGGCCAGTGGTACAGTCAGCGCGGTCTTGTAGAGGTCGGCTATATCATAGACAAACGAGAGTTGTTTGCCCTGGTGAATAAAACCCAAACCTGGTGAATAACCGAGAGTGACAATGGCCGCGTGGCAGAGGCCATTGAGGCACGCGTTGGCGGCCGAGAGCGTGCGATTGATGGTGTCGCTCGCTCCCCAATGGCTGCGTACATAAAAGCGGCCATTCCAGGGCACACCATAGTGGCGGCTGGCTTCAGCATATGCCTTGCGCACGCGCGCACCTTCCATGCCGCGTACCTGTTCAATGCTCAGGTCATGGGCTAGCTCTTCATCAAAGCGATATTGATACATGCGCCGTACCACCGCCATGCGCTGCATGGGATTGCTGACCAGTTCTGCCTGACGAATGAGTTGATAACCCTTGCGAGTTTCGCCGTTTCCCTGTGCATAGAAGCGCACACCCTGTTCACCTACCCAGGTGACAAGACAGCCGTTATCGGATAAGGTTTTAATGGCCTCGTGCGTAATCGAAGTGCCGGGCCCCAGCATGAGGACACCGAGTGCCGAAACTGGTACCATTGTCCGTCCATCTTTGTCAAAAAACTCAATGGCACGCTGGGTCTGTTCAATTTTCCCCCTTTCCAGATAGAGATAGCCGAGGCCATCACGGAATTTGGGCAGGATATGATAGTCGCGCAATCGCATCGATTTATTGCTCCTTGTGTGGTACAAGCCATCATCGGCGTCTAGTCGTAAGTTGTGTTACTCTTTGTCGTCTACATGATTTGCCCAAGCTAGGCTTGTCTAGAGTGGCTCAATGCATTAGCGAGCCAACTGGTTTACGCTGGCGTGTACCGTGCCCATTGAAGAGCAAATCTGAATCACTCCGTTAGGCCAGTAGATTAGCGCGCCAGCGCAACAGAGAGCATTCCAAAGCCAAACGCCTTGCCGCTACCGATGCCATTTTGAATTGATGCCAAGAAAGTGGTGGGATCGGTCACTTGCAGAATGCCGTCAAACTGTACGCTGAAGAACTTGAGATTTTGCCGGTGATCGTCAACACGCTGTTGCTGGGTCGGCATTGCCGTTTGAATGGTAAAGCCATGATCGGTCCCTTTGCGCTGTAACCACTTGATCTGTTCCTCAATTTTGTAGAGACCAATCCGTTTCCCCTTGTTGCCCTTCCCCGCGCTCAAGCGTTTGGTAGGGTTGGCGCGCAGGCGAAAGGCAAGTTGTTGGCCGGATTGAAGTCGCAAATCCACTGCTTTGGTGGCTGGATTGTTGGGCAGGTCGAGCAAATAGGTTGGCGGTAACATTGACCAATCCGGTTGTCCCAGAGATTGCACCAGCAGAAGCACCTGTTGGGTTTGGGCGCGTTGTTCGACGCGGTAGAGCACCCGCTCTTGCTCCTTATCCAGATTAACCGGAAAGGCGCTCATGATCGTCTTGTGGAGATCATGGGGCTGGGATAGGTCGCGTTGGACGGCGCGGTGGCGCGGGTTGAGAATAAGTTGGGAAAGGTACATGGTTAGGCTCCCGTTATGACAAACTTTCTGATGCTAGCTCAACGTTGCGATAGAGATTATCGACTTGCCGTGGTGCATATTGTCTTGGTTCAAATGTACGTGGTTGGTCCATGCGCACCTCACTGCCTTGTCGATCTTCAATCACCATACGGACAAGCGGATACATTGCAGGCTCACCTTTGAGCCACGGATAGCCCAGCAATGCTTCGACCAATCCATACGCAGATAACCCATCTGCCAACCAGATCGGTTCGGCGGGAACAAAGGCACGTCGCCCCAAAAAAAGGCTCCAAACTGGATCACGCAGTGCCTTGTGCAGGGCATCCAGCAACACCAGTTCTCCCTCCAATCCCACAAGAAAACAGGCATCGCTCAGATAATATCGCGTCGACAGTTCGGTTGGCTTGATCCCCCCTTTGGCGCGGTACACATTCTGGGCTGTATGATAATCGCGTAATAGTGTACCTTCCCGGTCGACACGGACACCCATGCGTAGCACCGCCAAGTCATCGATTGGGGCACTCCGGGGACGTCCTTGAGCCGCGGCCAGCAGACCGATCACACCGCTTTTCGATGGCTCACGCAGCGTATCACGCACACCGAAGCGGCTCTGGACCCCCCACGCTTGCATGGGGCCAGATAGGCGCATCAACAACGTGCTCATGATGCACGCTCGACTTCCGTTGTGCCAGGGAGTGCATTAAGCACAGACGTGATCCACTGTTCCAGGGTGAGGATCTCTGTGACTTGTTGCAGGTTGGTGGGTGCGGCACCATCGAGGTTGAGCGGTGCGACCTGCTGCAACGTGTCGCTGCCATAGATGGTCGTCAGCTTGCCCCAATAGCGATCTAGCGCGGCGACCGATGCTTCCACGAGACTTTCGTCATGGGTAGCAGTAACTGGTTTTTCGAAGGCATTGGCCAGGTTCCAACCCATGCCGTCGGTACGCACCACAGCCAGCATAAAACTGGGGGGATTGAGTGGTGCAGTGCTGTTCTGCTTGCCGCTGGGCACGGCAACAATGGCGGCACGTAGAAAGCCCTCAACTGTACGTTTTGCCAGATCGACATCATTGAGATTCCGCACAAGTTGCCCCCAGTCAATGCGGGCATAGCGGTAGAAGCAGGAGGAGTTGTAGCCCATCGTGTTGATATGGCCAGCGCCCGCCACCTCATTTTCTTCTCGTATATCATCGACCGCGGTGAAATAGTCCATTTCCATAGTAACGCGGTGTGTTGAGATAGCATGGGCGACCTGACAGGCTGCCTCCAAATTGAGTTTTGGTTCGCTGGCCAACATACGCCCAAAGAGGGCAATGTCTGGGGCAGCGACATGATTTTTGTATCGGCGCACAGCCTCCTTCACAATATCACCCACCATTGTCTTGCGAGCTTTTTCATCACCTGCAACCTCATTCCAGCCATCGGCCAATCGGTCAGCTAACATGTTCATTTCATCATCGCTTATAAAGATGAGAACAGCACTCTGTTCAGGATTCTTTTTATCCATCTGTTTGGCATACTCACCGACAAGCAACAGCGCGACCTCTTTTGCTTCGTCCGCAACCTTTTGATGACGTTTTACAAGTTTCTCGGTGAGCGCGTCGGTCAAATAATGCGTACGTTTGCTGATCGGTACTTTCGTCGTCTCGGCAAACAGTTTGTTGGTACGGATCGAACGTTTCAAACACTGCGATGAAATGCGCGCCCGGCGCTGTCCTCCAAAAACACAATCTTTAGGACTGCCTGTGTCATCTCGGTTAAGATTGGCGGGAACAAAGTTCTGGATCATGTGTAGTTCGATAAACATGGGTAGAATTTCCTTTGTGATAATAGAACCTGTTTCTGATCAGGCTTGAGGAACCAGGGTTTTGCCAAAGATCTGGTTTCTATTTAGTTGATTCTTCCGAGCGTTTTTCCCAAAAAGAGCGTGCCCATTTGCGTTGTACCCAGCGGTTAGGATGGTTCCAGCCCCGGATATCGCCAAAGAGTGACTGCCAGTCGATGGGTATTTGGTTTGCTTTACAGAGGCTAATGGCTTGGCGCAGATGCCAGTCTAACTCCTCCATATGGGCGTTGAGTAGCGCCGTAAAACGCCGTTCGACCGCGTCCTCGCTCTGCTTTTCCTGCTGTAGCCGCCGAAAGTGACCGCCCATGTTGCCACTGCCACCTGCTTGGGAATGGAGGGCAAAGAGGGATGCTACCGTGTAATAAGGACGATCCGACCAGTCGGTTGCACCGGATGGCAGCCAGGGGACGACAACCCGCATAACATTGGCATCTTCGCCCGGCTCCTTGCCCAGCCCACGGCGCAGCATTGCCAATGTACTGCGGGTATAGGAACGGTCGTTGCTGTCGCGTATACTTTCGAGGTAGTTGATAAATGGGTGTTGGACCTCAAACATTTTTAGCTCCTATCGTTCTGAAAACCAAGCTATTTGGATAAGCTCTTGAATTTTCGTCCTGTGCCAAAAGTAAACTGATCCGGAACGCCCTTTAAGCTTAACCTTTTCTCGGATTTTTTCCAGAGCATTCTCGGTGTAATCTCCGCTAATAGCCACTATGAAATGTGATATATATCTTAGGTCTCTGCTATCTCGTTCTTGATAGGGCATTGCAAAGGCATCTTCTAACTGACCAATTATCTCATCAACTGCACTATTAACCCTACCGCTCATATCGCCATCTTTTGCTTGTAACCCATAGTAGCGATACTCCCCAAATACAGTTAACTCAGCGAATGTGAAATCTTTGCCATATTCTTTTCGTCCTCCACGGTAGTTAACATCAATAAACCCCATTTTGTTAAGTAGCGGTTCCAGTACTTCGAGACAGAATAACCGCTCATTAGATTCGTATTCGACTTTCCACACAGGTCCACCTGATAATGCTAATTCCACATCCTGAATCAACTTCAGTAGAATTTGTTTGTCACTGTCAATTACACTTCTGATTGACAAATAATCTGCATAGCTGTGGGAGAAACTTAACGATATAGTAGAAATTCGAGTTTTATTTCCAACAGACGATTCCTTTGTGACACTTTTGATACCTTGCCGTCGTGCTTGGTTCAATACCTCAGCCACATATATCTCATATATCCAGACGGGATGATGCCATGCGCCTTCCTCAAAAAAGTGTTCGATATGAACGATCAACACATTCTCATCATGTGTTATTACAAACCGACTATTGTCAGGTGTAAATGTGGAAGTAAGTGCTTCAGTTGGCTGAACAACATACATCTCATATTGGCAATCTGCTAAATTGGTATCTAACATTGATGACGGATGAAACGTCATTTGGTGTATACCATTAGTATTGAACTTTACTTCCAAAATATTCGTGATTTGTGCTCTCATGCCTATAGTGCTAAAAAGTTCGTTTAACGCTCGCGGCGTTAGTTCCCAGACGCCTGAAGACTGAACAGCATCCGATACTACTCCATGTTCACACATCCAATGAATCAATGTTACCGGAATGCCTGAACGTAGTGAAGCATCCGTTATTTTGAGCCAGTCTTGCTGGACTGTCCATTCGGAACGATTTCTGACCAAATCGATAATTGCCATAACATTTCCTACCTCTTCAGAATAGCGATCACCATTAATCATTATAGAGTCCGCTGTCATAAGCAATTCATTCGTTTCTGGATCATAGTCGTAGATAACTTCTATATCAGCATCTGGATATTCATCTTGCAACGCATTTCGACAAAGCCGGGCAAATTTGCTAGCACACGCCTCTACATCAAGGCGTCCGATTTCATAGCTACCAAACAGACGTTGATTATCAAATGAAAAAAGGATATGTTGAACATCCATTTCCATTGCTCCTAAGTTTGCTAATTATTCGTTCGGAATAGTGGATCAACTAATCCACCGCTAATACTTTACCCAGCCCTCGCGCCAACTGTTCTCGACCACGTACAGCCGCCTTGAGCGCACGCGGTTGGTCGCCAAGACCAATACTCACTTCTTCAAATGCGCTCCATGCACTCCGGCGCAACCAGGTGAACCAATCAACCACGGCAGCGGTGCCAGTTGTTGGCAATGCCTGCATTGTTTGGCGGAAGAGCGGTTCGAGCTGTGCCCAATAGCGCCGTTCGAGTGCCATGTTGTCGCGCAAGTGACGCACATCGTCGGGGTTGGCGCGCCGTTCGCTGTTCTCTTCCGGATCCAGCAGTAGATTCGCTATCGTTGTGCCGGCTCTCCACAACTCGCTGGCCACCGCTTCCGCTGCAGAGAGCGAATGACCAAGTAGATCAACCAGTTGTGGATTGTCGAGGTAGGCCACAGGAAGGGGTAGATGTTCATGGCGGAAGAACTCAATCTTGGCTTGGTCACTGGCCATGCCAAGGGCCATGTAGCGCAGTGATAGACGCTCTTCAAGCACGGGTTGCATACCACCAGCCAGGCGACCGAGCCAGGCAAAAATGGCTGGCACCTGCTGTTCTTCAGCGCTGAGCCTGAGTAGTGCCACACTATCGCGCCAGAGTGCACGATGTTCTTGAAACCGCAGTGAAACATGGCCACTCTTGGCATTAATGCGATAGTGTTTCATCGGATCCTGATCCAACACGCTTGGATCGAGCTTGAGACCAGGGGTGAGTGCCATTTCACGCACAACGATTCCACCAGTTGTCTGCACTGGTGTGAGCAAAATTTTGCGGTTTTGCCATGTCAGATAATCAAGGTACCCATGCGGAATCTCACGCTCATCCGCATATGGATTGTCCATCTCCCAGGCTGGACAGTCGTTCTCACCGGTGGAGATTGGCTGCTGTGCGGGGTATTCAATCAGATTCAGCAGAAGTGTTTCGAATAGTGTATTGCCTTCAGCCATAAAAATAATGCCGCGCGCCGCCGTGCCATCCGTAAAGTAGAGCTTTAGTTTCGGATTACAAGGGCCAGCCAAGCCAAAGCTCTGTGCTGAGACGAGTGCGCGTGCTGCCTGTGCAGGTAACAGAACGACATCTTGTTCATCTGTCGTATGGTCAAATAAGGTTGCGTTATTGCCACCGGCCAACTCGGGCAACAATGTGGCAATACGTTTCTGTTGTCCATCGGCACCGGCATCCAAAGTCTGATAAAAAGGATGTGCAGTATCAAAGAGGTCAAATCGGTGATACCACTCCTGGAAATAGTGTTCGAGCATCTCGGTATCAAATTGTTCCGTCTGCCAGAGCTGTCGCCACGCGTCGCGATTCTCTGGCCCCTGATAGATCCGATGCAGGAGTGCCAGCAACATACGCATGGTCGCAGCAATTACCAGCGGTGAATCATCGTATAGTGCCTGTAGTTGGTGGGCATTGGTCAACAATGTATGGAGGCTGACTTCTTGTAGCTTGCCCTGTTGATCAATAGCACCCAACCAGGGCTGGTCGATCAAATTGAATGTAGCTCTTGACATTGGTTGTCGTTTGCTCCTTTGATTATCTTTTGTCTTGATAGAGTGATAGAAGAAACCATGTTTTTGCCAAATACCTGGTTTCTAGTGCACAACTACACTTATCCCTTCACAATTTCGAGGCCGTAGGTTTCAGAAAGCTTCAAGGTATAGCCTTCATCCCCCAGATGATATTCACCATCGGTAAAGATTACTTGGCGGTGATTCTGGAGCAGTGCAACCTCTTTCCAACCGCGCGGGACAGCTTGACGCCCAAAATGGTGCAGCACGATGGGATGTGACACGGTCACCACCCGCATAACCAATTCACGCACGAGATCCGGCGAAGGTTTCTTGTTGAGATCCACAGCGGCTGTCCCTTTGGGATCAAGCGCAACATAGGCGGCGTCGATCTCGCCATGCAGGCAAACGAGACTGATCGTTGGGCGCATGAGGCGCGTCATTGCCTGCAACGATTCATGTATTTCGGGGTTTTCTTCCTCCAATATATCATTTTCTAGCAGCAACAAATCCTCATGGTTAGGTGGTGCTACGAGGCGTTTTTCAGCCTCATTGTGCGCTTTGCGCTCATGGTTTTCCAGCTTCTTATGGGCGTCGGCTAACAAAGTTGACGCATTGATTGGTAATTCAGTGGGCAAGCGATCTTCCTCGCCATAAACCGCTTCGATTAAGTTTACGGTCTGTGCCGGTAGTTGAATGGATGTACCATTGCCCTGGATAGTCCAGAGCGTCCGCAATAGGAAATACGGTTCGTAGATGAAGCCATCGCTGCCAAAAGACGGAGAACTGTTTTCATCCACATTCGGTGTCGTTATTAAAAGCGTGGGGGTCTTTACATGGGCAGGTCGTTGATCGCGTGTATGGCGATGGAGACGACCGGCCCGTTGCAGGATCAAGTCGATGGGAGCGAGATCTGTGGCCATCAGATCGAAATCTAGATCCAAACTTTGCTCGATCACCTGCGTTGCGACCACAATCGCACGCTGCGGTCGATTCGTCGCCCTTTTGCCAAAACGGTCCAGCACTGTAGTTTCCATCTTGTTACGCCATTGCACTGGTGTGCGCGCGTGAAACAGAAGCAGATCCGCTTCCGCAACAATATGGGCATCAGCCAGGGCACGATGGAGTTCCTGTGCACGCGCCACCCGGTTACAGATAATGGCAACGCAGCCACCATCAACGAGGCGGCGTTTGATTTCGGCCACAATCGATTCGGATGAGTGGTCCACCCATTCAATGGTAATCGTGCGCTCATCTCCATCAGCGGGCAGTGGCAGTTGGTAAGAATTGTGCGCCGAGGCCACCGTAACGCAAGGATATGTTTCATCGGACAGCAGGTTGGGTTTCACATTTTCGCCTTGCCAGGCCGCCACCAATGCGCGACGCGTAGAAGCAGGCAAGGTCGCGGACAGGATAATAACTGACGCACCGACTGCACGTAGCCAGACTAAAAGCCGTTGAAAGAGTGTATTCATATAGGTATCGTAGGCATGGACCTCGTCAAAGATAATCGTTTTGCCACTCAACCCAAAGAGCCGGACAAAGAAATGGCGGGTTTGCAGCGTACTCATCAGTGCCTGATCCACCGTACCCACGGCAAACGGTGCCAACAACGTGCGTTTGCGTGGAACAAACCAACTTTGCGCTTTAACTGTGCCTTGAGGTGTTTCGTCGGCAGTTGAAAATTCGAGATCAGGCAAATCTTCACGCCATTGCGCTCCGCTATGTATGAGATGATAGTTCACCTGCTGTTCTGGGTAGCGTTTCCGCAGGTAGCGTCCCACCCGTCCATACATCTGATTGCTGGTAGCTTGAGTCGGCATTGCCACATAGAGGCCACGCTGCCGATGTAACACAGCCCAGCGGTCGGCAAGCGCCAACGCCAATTCCGTCTTGCCCGATCCTGTCAACATCTCCGCAATAACCAGGCATGGGCCGTCTTCACCAGGCATCCGGTCGAGGACGGTCGCCTGTGTCGAGCGTGGGGCAAAACCATGTAGTGTCTGAAAATCGAGCAGTTCGGTCGGTGGCTGCCAGTCGAGCCACCCCAATCTTTCTAGCACCCGTTTCGCCCGCTGTTGTGCCAACGCCAGGTAGACTGCCGGTTCAATATAGGGTGTACTAAAGATGAAGTATTCACTCATCGATCCCATCCAATCAGCGACCGAGCTTAAGCCAGAGAGCAGAACGAGGAGGGTGTTTTTCATCGTCCGATCCGTGCCTAACCGCGTGACCGTGGGTGGGTCAAAGAGGTCAATCAGTTGACGCAACAGAGCAACCTGTGCTTTCTCCCAACTCTCGTCACCAACTTGGCTGCGATGTTGACGGCGTACAGTATTGTTTGGCCACGATCCATGATGTCCACCTAGGGCTTGGGCAACCTCCCAGCCAAGATCCTCAGGCAATTTCGTCTCTTCCGCCAAAAGCTTTGGCAAGACCAGTGCCGAAATCGTGGCATGATAACAGGCTGGATCGCCCACTACTGTTGGAAATGTAAACCCGGCATCTTTGAGTTCTGCAATTGCCGGTTCATACTTGCGCTGAAAATTCGGACAGGCTTTGCCAACATCGTGACAAGCGGCCCAAAAGGCAAATAGGCGTCCGGCAGCCTCCACATTGAGGTCAAGTGCCCTGGCAATTTGTAGACGAAAAGCATCAGTCAGAACTTGATTCCAAAGCAAGAACGCAACTTGTCCGACATCAATTAAATGACAAACCAATGGATGGGTATTGCCATTGCTATCTGTTTTTGCCCATAATAGACGCTCCATGGGTGGCTGCACTTTCACTTTGTAGCGATTTGCCAACCGGTTTACATCCGCCACAATCACCTCCCGCAACTCCACCGGCCCCAACACCTCGACATCGGCGCCCCAACTGCGCACCCACGGCACCATCTCGCGCCATTCGGCCACCGGCATTTCCCAGACGCGGCTGCCATCAGCCGCAGGATCGGTTAACGTGGCATTGGGCCAGACGGTTTCAATCAGCCGCGGAATGGCCCATTTGCGAAATCGCAGGCGTACAGTGACCGGCTCTTCATCGTTGCTCCAGATGCCCCACGCATGTTCGAGGAAGTGGTGAACATCAAAGTCGGTTGCCTCGCGAAAGTTGCCGCCGGTCACCACAGCTTTGTCGATGCGGGTGATCTTGAATCGCACGATCTTGTCGTGGTATTCGCTGTAGCCGATCAGATAGTTGCCGTCATTCCACATGGATGGTTCAATATGATATGGATGGACCACGTAATCGCGCCGCACCCCATGTAGTTTTGTGTGATAGATGCGGATTGGCATCTGTTCGATCCAGCTCTGAACCAATAATGAGAAAATTTGCTGTTGCTGTTCGTTCTGCTCTTGTGCTTGTACCTCGCCTGCCGCCCGCGTCAGGCCTTCGGCGAAGGGCTTGCGCATGGCATTGGCCAGTTTGCGCAATGCATATGCTACATGCTGCTGACTCGTGCGTGTCTGCTGCTGTAGCCGCCGTGCGCCCAAGTAGAGTGCTGCAAGTTCTTCGTTGCTAAAGTGAATATACTGCATCTGAAAATCTCTGGGGAGCACATATTTGCCCCGCTCGGTTGATTCCTCGATGGGAATCTCCAAGCTGGTAATGATGTTTCGGATACGATATACATTTGAGCGATCAGTGCCCAGTAACTCGCCCAATTCAGCATCGCTGTAGGGGCGATCCAGGTAGTGCACCAACATCTGATAGAAGAGTTCGAGTCGTTTATATTCCTGTTCCCGTTTTGCCATTGATTGACTCTTTCTCTAAAGTTTTCGGGCGTTATGCCGCAGATTTGATATGTTGCGAAGTTGGCAACAAATTATCACAAGTGCAGGCGGAATAACGCCACAAAGTTGACTATTCTTGAAGGATCCAACGTTTGTTTAAACGGTTAGCGCCCAATCTGTCTACCGACGCCGACCAAACCAACTGATCCGGCCGCCATCATCCTCTTGAAACAACTCGCCACGATCTTCTAGTTGGGTGAGCGCCCGCATGATCGTTTTGTTGTCAATGCCCAACGCACTTGCAATTGTGCCAGGCTTTTCATTCCCATGATCCTGTACATATGCCACAATTTCATCCAATCGGTTGTCGTTACGCTTGCGTCCCATTACAAATCTCCTTTGTGAAAAAGTTTGATTTGTTACAGGGTGCTGCGGCGTTGTTGCGAACTGCGCAACAAGCGCGAAAATCCGATCAAATTTGGGCTGAATTACGTTGGCTGTAGAACAGGATGAAGAGAACGATGAAGTGCTGAGTATACCAATATCTTGCATTTTCTTCAACTGCATTAATTTAACTTTTGTGAAGATGGGGATAGGTCGTAGGATGTATTGAAATTGCTTGCTCACTCTTCACAATTGGGCTGACCATGGCAGATGCTAACCATCTCAAACCCAATCAAAAAGAGACCGACCCCCACCGGGCCGGTCTCTCCTAATTTCGTTTATCAAACGCGCTTTGCGATTGCACCAACCCTGGATTGAGTGGCTTATGCTCGCCGCTCCTCATGGGCGACCCGTGTGAGGGTTGCCCGAATATGTGCACGTTCGCACGGGGATAAGTGGGCGACGATTGAGGGCGTTACCGATTGGAACCGTCGTGAATGGGGGCGGTGATGGTGATCCGGGTGCCCTGATTGGGCTGCGAGTCGATTCTCATCTCGGCACCGATCAGCTCCAGCCGGCGTTGGCTCTGCCAGAGCCCCTGGCTGCGTTGTTCCACACGCATGGCGTGCCCCACATCAAAACCGTCACCCTGATCGGTGGCGATGATCGGGAGGCGGTTTAGGCTCGTGGGTACGTTTTTCAGCATCATGACAGCCATCTCTATACTCACTTGCTCGTTGTTTTGCTCAGCCTTCCTGCCTCTTCCGTCTGTGGCCACAAATGCAGCACACTACTCTGGCTTGTCGTTCTTCTCCCACTCCACATAGAGATTGTCGAGGCCATCGCGGAGTTCGGGCAGGATATGATCGTCGCGCAATCGCATCGATTTTTTACTCCTTGTATGATACAATCCATCATAGACATGACCTACGCACCGAGAAGAGTGTACCCGTTGGGAGCAGGCCACACGCTTGCTGACTCTTCTCGATAAGCTGTGTAAGTCCAAATAGAGTTGGAACTGGTCATTTGCGCAGCGGGCGCAATACCACGAATAGGACGCTGATATCGGTATGTGGCTGAAATTGCCGCCCATGTGAGCGTGATCGGAGATGCTCATGAACTGGCAAGAACGAATCATTCTTGATCCCGAGATCCTCGCCGGCAAGCCGGTTGTCAAAGGAACGCGGCTGGCGGTTGAATTCATCATCGGTTTATTGGCTGCGGAGTGGACGGAATCAGACATACTGCGCAATTATCCTGGCCTCACCCATGAAGATATCGTGGCCTGTTTGCAGTATGCCAACTCGGTGCTCCAAGCGGAAAAAGTCTACCCGGTGACTGCCTAACCCATGCGGATTCTGGCGGATGAGAACTGTCCCGGCGACCTGGTCCAGGCATTGCAAACCCACGGCCATGACGTTATCTGGATCAGAACTGACACACCTGGTGCCAAAGACCCACAAATCCTAGCACGTGCCCAAGCTGAAGAACGCGTCCTGCTCACCTTTGACAAAGACTTTGGTGAATTGGCGTTTCGTCATCAACTTCCGGCCGAAAGCGGTGTCATTCTCTGTCGTCTTCATGGCTTACCACCGGCCAGACTTGTCCAAATTGTGCTCAATGCATTAGCGAGCCAACCGGCGTGGACGGGGGTGTTTGCCGTGATTACTGAAGAGCGAATCCGAATTATTCCGTTATTCCACTAAATCAGCACAGCGGTGCCACTGATAGCAAGCCAAAGCCAAACGCTTTGCCGCTGCCGATGCCTGACTGAATTGCCACCGGAAAAGTGGAGTGTTCGGTTACTTGCAGGATGCCGTCAAATTGGACACAGTGTATTGTCAAAAAGAGACCGACCCCCACCGGGCCGGTCTCTCCTAATTTCGTTTGTCAAACGCGCTTTGCGATTGCACCAACTCTGGATTGAGTGGCTGCTGCTCGCCGCTCCTCACGGGCGACCCGTGTGAGGGTTGCCCGAATATGTGCACGTTCGCACGGGGATAATTGGGCGACGATTGAGGGCGTTACCGATTGGAACCGTCGTGAATGGGGGAGGTGATGGTGATCCGAGTGCCCTGCTTGGGCTGCGAGTCGATTGCCATCTCGGCACCGATCAGCTCCAGCCGGCGTTGGCTCTGCCAGAGCCCTTGGCTGCGTTGTTCCACACGCATGGCGTGCGCCACATCAAAGCCGTCACCCTGATCGGTGGCGATGATCCGGAGGTGGTTGCCGTGCTGCTGCAAGACGAGGGTGGCTTGGTCGACCCCGGCATGCTTGACGATGTTAAAGAGAATCTCACGGACCGTCTGAAAGAGAAGCATGCGCAGGCTCGGCTCCACCACGGGCAGATCGCCCTGCACCTGAAGGTCAATGCGCAAGCCATGCTTGTGCTCCATCTGCGTCGCCAGCCACTGCATTGCCTCGAGCAATCCTTCACCCTCTAATGGTGGCGGACTGAAATCACTGCTGAGGTTGCGGGTCAGCTCCGTTGATTCCTTGAGATCCTCTTCCATTGTTGCAATGATCTGCAAAGCCTGCTCCTGCGTGTGCTGTCCGGTAGCTTCCAGGGCATCGCGCAAAAAGAGCAATCGGTATTGCAAACCATACAACCGTTGTTGCAGATCGTCGTGCAACACCTGGGCAATGCGCTGTCGTTCCGCCTGTTCGCTCAAGGTTAATTGGCCGACCAGACTTCGCACCTGCTGCGTCCGCTCGATAACCTGTTCTTCCAGCGTGGCGGTCAGTTGCTCCAGCGCAAGCTCCACGCGCTTGCGTTCAGAAATGTCGTTAAAGATGATGGCAACTTTATGCTCCGCTGGCTCGCCAATCCGAAAGGCATAGACATCATACCAGCGCTCGTCGAGATATTGCGCCTGTTGGGTGAAACGTTCTGGTTCACCAGTCACCGCGATGTTGCCATAGACCGTAAACCAATGGGGCTCATGGCGCGGTTCCAGTTCGAGCATGCGTTTGCCCACGGCATCCGTCAGGCCCGTCTGTTTGGCAAAGGCCGGGTTAACCGTCAGAAAGCGATAGTCGACGGGATTCCCCGCGTCATCAAAGAGCATTTCGATGGTACAGAAGCCTTCGTCCATTGATTCAAAGAGGGTGCGATACCGTTCTTCACTTTCGTGCAGCGCTGCTTGCTCTTTGCGCCGCTCGGTAACATCAAGCGCGGCGGTGATCAGCCGGGTAACCTCGCCCGATTCATCGGTGAGTGGGGTAATCGTCATATCATAGATGTGATTCCCATCAGAAAGCTCTACGGTCAGTTCACGACTTTCCTGCTCGCCACTGGCAAAGACATCCTGCTTAAATTGCATCAGCGCCGCAATGCCGGGGAACTGATCTAATTCATCGTCCCGTTTGCCAATCACCTGCTGCGCATCAAAATCCGGATGCGGGTTGAGCACCCACTCATAGCGTAGATCCCGATCGACATGGGCAAAGACCACCGGCAGATTGCGCAGGGACGTGCGATAGCGTTCTTCGCGCTCGCGCAACGCCTCGTCAATGGCTTTTTGTTCGCTGTTATCGCGCAATACCTTGACGAAGCCACGCTGCTCGCCATCCATGTGATAGAGTGGCTCCATGGCACCGTTGGCCCAGAATCGAGCGCCATCCTTGCGCAGCTGCCAACGGTCATCGTTGGCGTGGCCCGTGCGCAAAGCCGTCTCCATCTCGGCTTTGGGGACCCCCGCGGCTCGGTCTTCCGGTGTGAAGAGGATTGCACCAGTCTGACCCACGGCCTCGGCTTCTGTGTAGCCAAAGAGCCGTTCTGCACCTCTGTTCCACGTGGCGATCTGCCCGGCCACGTCAAGCATGAGAATTGCATATTCGTGGGCACTCTCCACCAGCAGGCGATACCGTTCCTCACTCGCACGTAGCTCTTCTTCCGCCCGTTTGCGCTCGGTGATATCGGTGATGGAGAGCAGAATCAGCTGGATCGCGTCCAGCCGCCGCCCATTGAGCAACATCGTGCGCGTGCCAATGGCTTCAAAGTGGTGCGACACTTCATAGCCAGCAAAGCTATGGTTTTCCGGCAGCACATCTTCCAGCAACGTGCGTAGCTCAGCAATATTCCACTGACCATTGCCCAGCGCATAGATCAGCTGATCTTCGGTCTCGGCCGGAGAGACCTGAAACATCGTGTAAAAGGCATTGTTCGCCAGCTGAACGCGCAGATCTGGGTTCAGCACGAGCAACGCCGTGGGAATGGTTTGAATGATTGATGCTGCGAAATCTTGGGCCGCGTGCAATTCCTGATCGTGACGCTGGTGACCGGTGGTGTCGCCACTGGCGCGGTTGGCCTCGGGCAGACTGGATTCGCCATTTGTTGCTTTGTTGCAGTTGGCCATCGATGCCAATTCTTTCCCTCACCAAAAACAGAGCGGTTTTGGAGTTATCTGCATAGCCCCAACCCCTCCTGCCGCACTCCCCACTGGAATGAGCAATTGGTTTTATTATGATTGCATCCAATCGTTCCGTCAAGTACATGAACAAGAGACGCCAGAACAATTCATATAGCTGTGCCAACCGCTCAGTCGGGTGCGGATGGCTTGAAAACGTTGCCCAATGGTGGAGGCGGCGTTCTCTAGCGCTGGACGTGCGCCGGCGAGCATGCTCACGCCGCAAGGTGCAAGGGGGTAGATCTATCTCTTTTCACGATTGCTTTGGAGGTGTGCGATACCTGAGAGGGGGTGCGATACCTGACCGAATTTCTACCGTGGTTCCCAAAACAAGGGCCGCCGGATCACTCGATCCGGCGGCCCCCAAGTTAGCGCTACGGTATCCTACAGCCCAACACAGTTCACTCCTCCCATCCAGCTGCTCTGTAGGCGTGCGGCGGAAGTTGTAGAGAGAGGGTGGCGGTTACTCTGTTGTGCTGCTCTCCGTTGGTGGCACAGTGCCGTTGGCATCGTTGCCATTTTGCCCAGCCGCGGCAACCGGCGTTGCCGTCGGTTCATCAGCCGTAAAATCGAGCACCGCCGCGGCCTGCAACATCATGTTATCGGTGGCGACCACGATGGCGATCTTGCCCGTTGCAAGCAGCACACCAGAAGGGGTATCGTCGGGCATGACAAAGGACATGAGATAGTTGCCCTCGCCGTCCGTCAAGGTCGACGCAAAGGTAACTGCCGCATCGTTCGGGCTGATTTCACCATCAAAGACGCCCAAGTAGAGACCGAGCTGTGTATCCGCGGGGAAGCCGCCCCCCGTCACCCGAACCAGCGTGCCAGGGCGCACCGCGGTCGGCTCCACCGTGACAAAGGGCTGTGGCACCGGTGTGGCCGTGGCCTCCGCCGTTGCGGTGGGCAGTGCTGTCGCGGTGGCCGTGGCCGTGGCGGGCAGTGTCCCAGTCGCGGTCGCCGCTGGGGTTGCGGTTGCGGTGGCCGTGGCTGTTGCCGTTGGTGCCACCGCGGTGTACGCCAATTGGGTGGTGGCCTGTGCCCCGAAATCGTCTGTGGCCACCAGGATCAACAGCTCACCACTGGCAATGGGGCTACCATCGGGCCAGGTGGCTGGCAAGGCCAAGACCACGCTGTAGCTGCCCGTGCGATCGGTGGTGGTGCTGACGTAGCTAACCGGATCGCTCGCGCTGCTCTGCACGCCAATCAGCGCTCCCAGATGCACGTTGACCAGTGCGTTGGCCGGGAAACCACCTCCGTTAATCGTGACTTGTGAGCCGGGCCCGCCAGTCGCTGGCTGTACATTGGCCGAGGGTTGGATCACCGTCGGCGTAATCGATGGCGTTGCGGTTGCAGTCGCTGTTGCCGTTGGCACAATTGGTGTCGACGTAGCCGTCGGTAGATCTGTTGCACCGGTGGTTGCCGTGGCAGTAGCCGTTGGGGTGGCCGTCGGAATGGGCGTGGCCGTAGCCGTGACAATATCGCCAATGCGATCCCAATCCACATAGACCCGGGCACCGCCGCGTCGTTCGTAATATTCCACCACCAGATCGTGGCTGTGGTCCAGATCGAACTCGAAGGTGTAGCCGTCGTCAAAATCGTTCTCGTGCCACTCATTCAACACTCGGTTGCCATCGATGTAGACCCGGATCCCGTCATCCGCGCGGACCTCGAAGCGGTAGCGGCCGCGGTCAAAATCAACCCGTCGGCTCCAGCGCACCGAAAAGTTGTCATCGGGAATGCGGCTGTCGGGCGAGTCGTCGCCCCAGTTAAAGTCGATCTCCCGGTCGTTGCGGCGGAAACGGGGATCACCATCGAGGTCGTTGTTGGTGTAATACGCGCCTTTCCACTGTGGAAAATCGTCGTCGTCATCCTTGTCGTCGTCATCATCGTCGATGTTGCCAATGCGCTCCCACCAGATGGCAATGCGCGCGTTTTGGGTGTGCTCGTAATATTCGAGTCGCAGATTGTGCCAGCCACTGCCCAGCGAGCGCTCCACAGTAAATTCCCGCTCGCTGCCATCTTGCCAGCGATCCAGAATCAGCGCATCATCCACATAGAGGCGCGCCCCATCATCGACGCGGACATAGAAGCGATACCGTCCGCTCTCAAAGTACGGTGAACGTGACCAGCGCACGGAGAAGTCGTTGTTGGGTAGGCCGGCCGCGGGGGAGCCGGTGCCCCAGTTGAAATCGAGGACGCTGTCACCGCGCACCAACACCGGCGCGCCCGCGAGATAGCGGTTGGCGAAATATTCACCGCGCCAATCGTTGGCCCCAATGGGACCCTGTGCCGGGGTCGACGTAAATGTTGGCGTCGCCTGTGGCACCACAGAAGCTGTCGGCACCGCGGTCGGTGCTTGTCCCCGATAGGTGGTGTATTCGCCGTTGACCCAGCCAACGGCCCCATCGGCCAGCCGCACCTGAATCCAGCCATTGCCTGGGTTTTCAGCCAAGACGGTCAGTACGGTTCCGCGTGACACGGCCCGCACAATGGCATAGAAGTAGTTGGGGCCACTGCGCACATTTAGCCCACCACTGGTCACGCTAACCTGCTGTGGCCCCACGACAATGGGGGTGGCTGTTGCGCGCGTCGCTGTTGCGCGCATTGGCGTTGCAGATGGCGTGAACGATGGCATGGGTGCGGTGGTGGCGCGTTGGGTCAGCGTAACGGGGGGCACGGGGGTAGCCGTTGCCGATGTCACTCGCACCAGCGGTGTCCAGGTGGCGGTTGGTCCAGTTGCCGCTGTTTGGGTCACTGTGGGGGTGCTCGTCGGTTCGTTCGTCAACAGCTGAAAGGTGGCGTGGGCGCGCACCTGGGTCTGGGCTGATTCGGCGACGATGTACACAATCGGAAAGACGCGCCAGCGTGCTTCTTCGGTAAAGGTAAACGATGCCGTAAAGGTGCCATCGGGGCCGACGGTGGCCACGGTAACACTCTCCTCCAGGGCCATGGGGTCGAGCGCGGAGGCGAGCTTGACGGTAATGATGTCCGTGGGACGCCAACCCGCGCCGGCCACCGCGATCACCGTGCCGGGCGCGCCAAATTCTGGGGCTGCGGCAATGGCCGCTCTCTCCGTGTTGAGTGCATCCTGTGCCCGGATGATCCCTTCCAGTGGCACCACGCAGCCACTGCTCGCCAGCAACAGGATCCCCAGCAGCAGCCAGCGGGCAAACGAACGTTGAAATCTGGCCAAAGCTGCGCCAGGGGCGCGCGGCGTTTGGCCCACGGCTTGTGTTGAGGTAGAACGCATAGCTATAGATCGCATGGGTGTGGCGGGGTGCTCAATCGATCTCGTGATAAAATCGGTGATGGGTTTCACAAAAACATCTCCTTCAGACGCAGATAAACTGCCTGTGTACAAACAGGGTGCTCACGGCGAAAATAGCGGTTCGGGCCAACCTTGGCAGCGAGGCCGAAGCCCGATCGCGTTTCTGCTGCATGAGCCAAACAGGGTAGGGCTGTGCGAATGCATTATTGACTGTGGCGAGAGAAATTTTGTTCCCGAAAAAAGCGACGATTTTGCTCGCAATTTTCTTTTTGACTTGCGCCCCACTCTTTCCCACAGTGCGACGCAATTCCGCCGCGTCTGCCACCTGCTTCCGGCGCTTGCCATCGCCGCTACAGCAAGCTCTGTTTTCAAGCCAACCGCACTCTAGTTTATCCTCTGATCATTGCTTGCGCCAGTGAGAAATTCCCCAACCCTGCCATTGATTCTGCCCCGGGCGCGCGGTCGTGGCGTGCAGCGGAAAATAAAGGAAGCGCAAAACAAAGGAAGCACAAAACTAAAGAAGGTAGGGGCAGAGCTGCTCTGCCCCTATTTCTGACCGATCGCGGCACCTTTATAGAAAGCGCGGTTGCACCGCTGGGAAACCCACATCTCTTTACGCCTTCTAGCCGCTTGTGTCGAACGGTGGCAGTCGTGTTCAGCACCCTTTTCCCGCCAACGCGGTAACCCTGCTCAACCGCACGCGCCGGCGCTTACTGGCTAGCCACGGCTAGCTCGTGCAGGATCTCGAGCTGTCCCACGTGATACGATTCATGGAACATGAGATAGAACTGGAGATGATCATCGACCGTGGTGCCCTTTTCCACATCGTGGATCGCCGCGAGGCGTTCGGGCGCAACCTGATCGAGTGCGGCAACTAGCGTGGCGGACGCTTCATCCAGCCGCGCAAGCAGCGTCTCCAGCGGAATTGCCTTGGTGCTATCGGTCAGGGGATCCGAGCCAGCACCATACAGGGCAAACTCGGCGGGATCGGCTTGGCTGCTGCCATCAATGACCCCAAGGTATTGGTGGCGATAGACGAGCAGATGGCCCAGATTCCAGTTCATGCAATTGCCGGGAAAGGGCAGTTGGCGCATGCTATCGGCATGGCTCAATCCCGCGGTTTTGCCCTTAATAATGCGGTCCATCAGGTGGATGTGAGATTGATATTGTTTTGGAGTTGGCATAATTTTTCCCTTCATCATTTCATGAGTCGTAGTGGTTCAGCCGTCATGCTTTGGTCGTCCACGGCAGCGGAATACCCAGCCGTTCGCTGGCCGCGCGGAGATGCTCTTGCTCCATTTCGCCGTAGCGGATGCCTTCGCTTCTGTGCTTGGCGACGATCTCTGCTTCGATGGCACCGGGCAGCAGTGATTCGTCATAGCCGGGCATGGGGCGATAGTGTTCGGCCACATCGCGTGCCAAGCGGTCAGATTCCTGTTGAAAGAGATCCAACGGTACCACGCTTGCCACGTCAATGGCGAGGATCATGCCGCCGTGACGCGCCGCGGGCCATGCTTGCCAGCTCTCATCCGATTGGGTGAAGCCGGTGAGCGCGCCGCCCAAGAGCGTTGCCACCGCGCCGTAGCCAATGCTCTTGAAGAACGCTGCGGGAATCAACGAAAAGAGCGCCTCAAACTCTGGTCCACGTTGGCTGTCGGCGAGAATACAGGTGGCCGCATCGAGCACAACCCCTGGCTTTTCGCCGCCGGGGATGGCGAAACAGATTGGTGGGTTGCCAAAGTAGCCCAAGTGGGCATCGGGGTTGGGGCCACCGCCATCTGTTGCGGGAACCCCTTGGTTGCGATAGCCCTGCACAGAGAAGCCAATGCAACCCTCTTGCATGCACATGCGCGCGTAGTGGCCCGCCGAGCCGTAGTGACCGATGTAGCGCACGAGCCCCATGCCCATGCCCACGGCTTTGGCTTTGGCAATCGCCTGTTCAGTTGCCTGGAGCATGGGCCAATAGCCCAGCGTGCCATCCCCTTCGATCACTGCTGTCGTTGGTGTCTCTTGCACCAGCTGAATGTCGGGCTGTGGATTGAGTTTGCCCTCGGCAAAGGAGCGCGTGTAGCCATTGAGCGCGCGGGTGCCGTGGCTACGCACCCCCCGCAGATCCGAATTGACCAGCAGGCGACTAATGTGGGTCGCGTGCTCGTTGCTGAGCCCTACTTTTTCGAAGCAGGCAATGGCAAAGTGCAACAGTTCCGTCTCGTGGACAGTAACAAATTCTTCAGGCGGACGATTCATCGTTAGACCTTTCGGTTTTCTTTTTTTTCAAGAGTGGGCCATCCCACGGTGCAACAACAACGAGTGGACTCATCCCACGGTGCAACAACAATGAGTGGGCTCATCCCACGGTGCAACAACAACGAGTGGGCTCATCTCACGGTGCAACAACAACGAGTGGGCTCATCCCACGGTGCAACAACAACAAGTGGGCTCATCCCACGGTGCAACAACAACGAGTGGGCTCATCCCACGGTGCAACAACAACGAGTGGGCTCATCCCACGGTGCAACAACAACGAGTGGGCTCATCCCACGGTGCGACAACAACGAGTGGGCTCATCCCACGGTGCGACAACAACGAGTGGGCTCATCCCACGGTGCAACAACAACAAGTGGGCTCATCCCACGGTGCAACAACAACAAGTGGGCTCATCCCACGGTGCAACAACAACGAGTGGGCTCATCCCACGGTGCAACAACAACGAGTGGGCTCATCCCACGGTGCAACAACAACGAGTGGGCTCATCCCACGGTGCAACAACAACGAGTGGGCTCATCCCACGGTGCAACAACAATGAGTGGGCTCATCCCACGGTGCAATAATGAGTGGGCTCATCCCACGGTGCAACAACAACAAGTGGGCTCATCCCACGGTGCAACAACAACGAGTGGGCTCATCCCACGGTGCAACATTAACCAGGCAGCATGAACCAGAATGAGCGTGATCTATCATAGGTCAGACGGTGCTGCGTGGCAAGCGAAATACCGGGAGAGACTGCTACGTATCCGCACTTCGGTTGCAGAGGCGCCCCCGTAGAAAATGGGTGACCTGTTGCTCCAAATCGAGTTCATCTTCGCCCAATCCCGGCTGCATGTACTGTACGACGCCGCCAAAAAAGAGCGGCCCCACCAGCGCGACAAAGGTCTGGAAGGGCGGTTCCTGGCTCAGCACCCCTGCTTGTTGATAGCGTTCAATGATCGTGCAGATCTTGCCGACAATGGTAAATGGCGTCTGCATGATTTCAAGCAACTCGGGTTGACGGGGCAATTCATTCATCAACATGGTGATGACGCGCCCGCGCGTTTGCATGAGCCCCCAGTAGAAACGAACGATCCGTTGCAGATCCGCCTCCACGTCGCCGGTGTATTCGATGCCGGCGGTGACAAAATTTTCCGCCTCCTGTTCGACAACGGCCAGCAGCAACTTCTGCTTGTTCCCAAAGCGTCGAAAGAGCGTAACCTCATTGATGTTGGCTGCTGCCGCGATCTGACGCGTGGTTGCGCCAGCATAGCCATGCTGGGTAATGACATCCAACGCTGCTTCGATAATTTGGGCATCTGAAATGACTTTGGGCATTTTCCCTCCTCAACCTCTATTGTACCCAACTTTTTGGAAAATGGTTAGGTCACGACAGGAAAATGCGCTGTTCAATCTCTTCGTTCCCAACGAAAAGTCTGCGCATACCGGCTGCATTGGACTCACGTAACTTGTCCAGAAGAGCCAGCAAGCGCATGGCCTGCTCGCCACTGGTGCGCTCTTCTCGGTGCGTAAGCAACTGTGCATATAAAATTTCCTGTTGACAGGGTAATCGATTTCTGCTATTATTGAAAGTAAGTAGTTGCTTGCAATAAAGCGAATGGAGAAATGAACAGAGCTTTGTAGCCGGAATGGAGAAACAGCTCATGTTACGCCAGATTTTTAACACCGTCATGCTTGGGCGCGGACAAAAGGGTGGGGGCGGGCCTTCGCTCGATCTGATCCTGGAAAGTGCCGATTCCCATCTGCACCGGCTGGAAGATCTGATCCCACCGGCGCCGGAATCCAAACCGCGCACCTCATTTGATTCGGATATTCCCGCCAAAGAAGCAACGATTCTCAATCTTTCTCTGGGGCAAAAGATGCGCATGGCCAAGCGTCTGCTGCCGCTGGTGTTGAACATGCGTGCCGGCGCGCAAATGTACGACCGCAAATTCCAGCCGACGCGTACTGAAGCCACGCCGACATTCCTGGCGGAGCTGGAATCGTTGGCACGGGCAATGGGGGCCAAGGATATTGGCTATGTCAAGGTGCCGCGCCATGCTATTTTTCAGGGCAAGGGCATTCCGTGTGAGTATGCCATTGTTTTTACCGTGGAGATGGAGCGGGAAAAGGTCGAGACGGCACCAAGCCTGGATTGTCAGCTCGAGGTGCTCGATGGCTATAAGGAGATGGCCGTAATCTCGAAAAAGCTGGCGCGCCACCTGCGCGCTCATGGGTTTGCTGCCTATCCAGGCACTGCACTGGGGGGTATCACCGACTATCCACATCTGGCCGAATTGGCTGGTCTCGGCGCAATCGGCTATCATGGATTATTGATCTCACCCGGGGAAGGAGCCCGGCTGCGCATCAACACAATCTATACCAACATCACCAATTTGCCCACACTGGCAGCCCAGGGCAAAGAGAATGAACATCTGTGGGTACGCGATTTCTGTGCCATGTGTCAAAAGTGTGTGCGCAAATGTCCGGTTAACGCCATCTATCCAGAGCCGCGGCCACGTGGGGATGGGGGCATGCAAACAATTGAGCACGCCACCTGTCGCGACTATTTTACCGCCAATTATGGCTGTGGTATCTGTTTGGCTCTCTGTCCCTTTAGCCACACCGGCTATGACAAAGTTAAGGCGCGCTTCAAGGGCAATCCCACAGCGCCCCAATTTCGGATTCCGGTGACGTTGGAATTTCCACCGTCGACTGTGCCACCGGCCCCTGTCAACGACCCTGCCGGTGGCGACCAACAGCGTGCGGTCCTACCGTGAGGTAATTCAAGTTGCTATCTACTATCTCTACACCTATCTCTAAGCGAGCGTGATTGCTCAAAATATACCCTCTACCACGCGCCTACAGTATGGTTGGCTTGAAAACGGTAGATTTTTTGGTTGTTCACCAAAAAAATAGCACTACCGTTTTCAAACAGAGCTTACTTTAGAAGGCAACCGGGGAGCAGGAGCAACTCAGGTGAGGTAACATTATGTCAGCCACAACGTTTCATTGTCAGCGCCATGCCACGGCCACCCCATTCCTGGCCGCAATGCAGGCCCAACTGGAAGCCAACGAAGCACGCAATGGGCTGATGTTGGGGCTTGCCCTGTTGGTGGAGCGCGATCCCAATCACTACGGCGACGATCCTTATTTGGCCACGTTGCATCCGGTTGCAGAGCGTGCCGCTGCCCCCGTGGTTGCCGCGCTGATGACACCGCCCCATGGCATCGTGCTCTATTGCGAAGCCACGGAACCAGCGCTGATCGATGCTGCGTTGCAGCCCCTCATCGAGAACTTGCATGTGGAGGGTTGGGCTGTTCCCACTGTCCACGGACCCGCCGCGGCCGCGGCGCGCTTTGCTGACCATTGGTCGGCGCTAACGGGTGAGCCCCATACACTTGCGGTGGCCCTGCGCGCGTTCGAGTTGCGGCGGGTGAACCATCCCCGTTACAGCCGTGGCGACCTGCGCCCGGCCACCCGGGCCGATCAGGCATTGGCAGTGCAGTGGTTTTGCGCGTTCGAGGAAGAGGCGCTGGCGGCCGAGGCTGCCGCGGAACGGCGCACGCACCTGGAAAAGTCAGTGGCACAGAAAATTGCCGATGGCCACCTCTTTTTCTGGGTGGATGGCCAGCCGGTGAGCATGGCCGGGTTGACGCGGCCCACGGCCCACGGTATTTCCATTGGGCCGGTTTACACCCCGCCCGAGCAACGGGGGCGGGGGTATGCCACTGCTGCCGTCGCCCGCCTCAGTCAGCAGATGTTGGACGCAGGCAAAGAGTTCTGTGCCCTCTTCACCGACCTGGCCAACCCCACCTCCAACCACATCTATCAACAGATTGGCTATCGGGCATTGGGCGATTTTGTTCAATATCGTTTTGGGGCCGCCGAGGCTGAACGCGGTGAGAACGAGTAGAAGCACTCGGTACCCGTTCCCAACCTGACCAACACCCGCGCTTATCCCTTCAGCGCGCCGACGGTGATCCCCTTCTGGATCTGCTGCTGGAAGATGACATAGACCAACAACGTTGGAATCATGATCATGGTCACCGCGGCAAAGAGACCACTCCAATCATTGTTGTAATATTGCTGGTGGAGCATATAGGCCAACCCCTGGGTCAACACATAGCGCGCCGCGTCGGTCATGAGCACGACCGGCAGCAGATACTGATTCCACATTCCGAGGAAATTGAAGATCCCAATGCTCACCAACCCCGGTTGGGCCAGGGGCAACATGATCCGGAAAAAGACCTGATATTGGTTGGCGCCATCAATAATGGCTGCTTCGTGTAGTTCTGATGGCAAGGTGCGGAAGAAGCCGGTCATAAAGAAGACGCTAAAGGGCAACGAATAGGCGACGTAGACCAGAATCAGGCCCTGGTAGGTATTGAGCATCCCCAGATCTTTGACGAGAAAAAAGAGCGGGATCAGCGCCAAAAAGACGGGGAAGAGCATGCCGGCCATAAAGCCATAGAAGATGATCCGGTTGCCGGGAAAGGGAAAGCGAGCCAGCACATAGGCCGTCATTGCCGAAAGGATCAGGATCAGTGCCAGTGAGGGCAACACAACGATAAAGCTGTTGATGAAGTAGTCGCCGATGTGGGCATCGACCCAGCCGCGGCGAAAGTTGTCCCATTGGGGGGAAGCGGGCAGTGCCCACGGACTGAAGAAGATCTCTTTGTCCGTTTTGAACGCGGTGTAGAGCAGCCAAACCATGGGAAAGATGACCAATACCGCCCAAAAGAGCAGAAAGAGATTCAAGAGCAGTTGGCCAATGCCAAAGCCGCCGCTCTGCAGTGGTTGGGCCGCGGCCCGCTCTTGTGGCGTGGGGGTGCGAATCGTTTCGGTTGCCATATTAGTACTCCAAACTTTCCTGGCTCAGCAGCCGACTCAGAACAACAGAGATAAAGAGCGTAATGAAAAAGAGGGTGACTGCCACCGCCGTCCCATAACCAAAATTGCTGTTGATAAATGCTTCGTTGTACAAAAATGTTGAGAGTACTTCGGAAGAGCGACTCGGCCCGCCTTCTGTCATGGTTTGGGTGATGGCGAACATGTTGGTGGCATTGATCATCATGAAGATGATGCCCGTCTGCAATGTATCCCGGATCATTGGCAGCGTAATCTGCCAAAAGAGATGCCAACGGTTGGCACCGTCGAGCATGGCCGCTTCATAATAGGCCATGGGAATCGACTCCATCGCGGCCAGGAAGAGGATCATGTAAAACCCGACCTGATGCCAGACGGTGACCCCGGCAACCGCGGGCAGCACCGTATCTGGATTGCCCAACCACACGGGGGGTTCAGCAATTCCGATCATCTCCAACACGGAGGTGAGAATGCCAATGGTGGGGTGATAGACAAAACTCCAGAGCACACCAATGGCGACTACCGACATCACCTGTGGGAAAAAGTAGGTGATGCGATAGAATTTCGAGAGTGGCACGCCCTGCGTAAAGATAAAGGCAAAAAAGATCGCCAGGCCGAGCGTAAAGATCGGCAACACGACGATGTAAAAGGCATTGTTGCCCAGCGCATTCCAGAAATTGCTGTCCCCGTACATGCGCTGAAAGTTTTCCAGCCCGATAAAGACCGGTTCCCTCGCCAATCCACGCCATTGCGTCAAACTGATATACATCGACCGCCCATACGGGTAGAGGACGAACAGGACATAGAGCAGAACAGAGGGAATGAGGAACGGGACAATTAACTGATATTTTTTGCGATACATAAAGATCTCCGCGAATATTTCCACGCATGAGTGGCAAACGAGAAGCGATGAACAGTGTTGGGTAACCAGCAAAGTACAGGTAAACAAGATTGCACGGGTGGCGACCGCAGCGAACGACCGACGACCGGGCGTCACACACCGGATCGTCGGTCGTTTTGGTTCGGCTGCCAGCTAGCGGTCATTGCAACCAAAAACTGCAACCTGCAATCATTCAGCTTTCGTTGGCGTTTCAGCTAGCGGCTGTACTTGGGAATCGAATCGTCGGCCTTAATTTCGTCGGCCTTGGCTTGCATTGCTTCGATCCACTCTTCGGGGGACATGCGCCCGGTCATCAGATCACCGGTGCGGTCCCGCATTTCGTCGTTCAGCGGCGTGTACCACGCATCGATCTGGTAATCGAAAATATTGTCGCCCGCGGCTTCGACGAGCGCCGTTGCCGATTCCACGGCAGAGCTGAGCTCCACCCCTTCGGTGCCGCCACTCACCGCCATGATCGCCCCCACATTCTGGGCAAACCACTGTGCGTTGGCTTTCGACATCATGCAGCGCAGATATTCCATGCCGCCGGTTGGGTTGGCGCCCTGCGATGGCACGAAGAAATTTTCCCCTGCCCAGGCACCAATGCTGTCATAGACCTCTTCCGTTGCACCGGGCACCGGCTTGATGACCATATCAAAGTTCTCGGGGGTCAGGTCACGCATCTCATTTTCCAGCCAGGTGCCACACGGAATAAAGACGGCATTGCCCTGCAGCCATTCAGCCTGCGATTCGGTGTGGGTCAGCCCTTCGGTGCCGGGCATGATGAAGCCTTGGTTGTGAAGTTCCTGCACCTGACGCAGCGAGGTCAACACGGCATCGCTTTCCCACGCCCCATCGACGAGATTATCGATGTCAACCACCGCTTGCAAGCCACCGTTCTTGTAGATGAGCGGCCAAAGCACGCCAAAGTTGATGTATTGGGGATAGCGACCTTGATAGGTCCACGCGGCCATGTCAGTTTCGCTCTGCACTTTGTCGCAGAAACCGAGCATCTCGTCCCAGGTTTTGGGATATTCCCAGCCCTGCTCCTCAAAGAGCGATTGGCTGTGCCAGATCCCGGCGACGGTGTAGGCCATTAACAAAACCCGTTGCACACCATCATATTGGCCCGAAAGTTGCGAGCCTGGGAAGAGGGTTTCGCCAAAGGTTTTGCCCGGTGTATCGAGCGCCGGGGCATTGAAGAGCGGGGCCAGATCGAGCAGCTGATCTTCGGCTACCAGCCCGGCGGTGTCCAGATTGCCAGCACCACTGTTGTCGATCACATCGGGTGGGTTGCCACCGATGAAACGGGGGCGCAATTGATCGCCGACACGCTGAATACCAGCGACGGACATCTCGTTATCTGGGTGTAGCGCCTGGAAGATTTCGGCTGCGTTGTCCAGGTAGCCACGGCCAAAACCACCTTCAAAGAAGACTCCCTCAACGGGTTGGCCTGCTTCGAGTCCCAGGGGATTGATCGCTTCTTCGGCAACCTCAAATGGCAGATCGGGTGGTGCCGCGGGCGCGGCTGGTGCGCTGGAATCCGCGGGTGCCGCGGGCGCTTCACCGCCGGGGGTACAGGCTGCCACTGCCGCGGCCGCACCGGCCATGGCCGAATAATGTAAAAAGGCACGACGGGATAAGGTCTTTTTGTCGAGCATAAAATTCTCCTCTTCTTCGAGTATAATAAGCAAAGCTTGTCCTTCTGAAACGGGCGGCCGGGTTGGGCTGAAAAACGGTCAGCCGTGAACAACCGGGTAGCGCCCAGGTCAGCGTGACAAACATGATCGTATCATAACGCCAATTTGGTCGAATTGGGAAAATGCACGCAGCTTGAAATAGACCTACCCCGGTTGCAGAATCAGAAACGGGGCTGCAACCACGATAGATCCAACTGCTTTGCCATGCTGGCAAAGAGGAGGTATTGGGACGCGAGCTACTCAACAAGACTCGCGCGCCGAGAAGAGGTATTTACATCTTTACATTACCACGCTGTTTTGCCCGCTTCCGGCTCTTTGCCCTGGTACAGCCAATCCCAAACGTTGCGCCAGAGCAGGCGATGTTTGTACGCCTCGGATTGGCCATCATAGGGCAGCGAAAAGGGCGCGGGGGCAAATTGATAGCCCGGATCGTGGTTCCAACTGGGGGTGGTTGGTTCAGAAACCCGATCAAAGAGAAATTTGAGCATGCGGCGGTTCTTGTCGCTGCAATTGGGCATCCATGCGTGCCAGATGTCGTAATGGGTGATGGCGACAGTGCCGCGTTTGACCGAGAGCGCCACCTGCGACTTGAAATTCATGTAGCTGCCCATTTGGCTGGACGGTGTGTTGTGATATTGGGTGCCCGGCAGCACAACGGTTGGACCCATCTCCTCGACCACATCCTGTGGGTAGTACATGGCCAACACGCGCTGAATGCGATGGTGGCGCACGTTGAGGCTGTCCTGGTGCCAGT
Organism: Caldilineaceae bacterium; assembly: GCA_965228585.1. Lineage (GTDB taxonomy): Bacteria > Chloroflexota > Anaerolineae > Caldilineales > Caldilineaceae > JAHBVH01. The sequence continues at coordinate 12,857 of CBDDHX010000007.1, read as the reverse complement.
GGCCACCCCGTTGGCCTGGCACGGTGTAGTGGCAGTGACGATGGCTGTTCATTGCACAATCTTCGCCCAGCAGGCTGATCAGCGCACCGCGCACGCGCGGGTGGCTGTACAGGTGATTGAGATCGGGGACGAGGTCGAGGATTGCATCCCCTGGGTTCCCTTGTTTGGCAAAGAGAGCATCGATCTGCTCGCAGATCGCATCGTGAAAGGCAGCGGGGAAATCGGTCTCCACCAGCATATAGCCGTTGATGATAAATGCTTCCACCTCGGCATCGCTCAACAGAACAGGAGGTGCCAGCGTCATTGCCTCACTCATTGAGCGTCTCCTCTTTGATGCTCTTCTCTTTGATGATCTCTTCTACTTTATGCAACACAAATTCATAGCCCACATAGTTCAATTCGCGGTCGTCATAGGGTGCCATGAGCTGGGGAAAGTGGATCACTTGCCAGCCATCGATGATGGCATCGTGGACCGTTGCATAGGGCCATTCCGTGCGCGTGTAGATGCGGTCACTGCCCCCCGGGGTGGGCTGGTGATGGGCCATGCCAATGACCGCGGCATTGATGGCGGGCGTTTTCGTCTGTAGATAGAGCAGGTGTTGGCGCGGTTGTGCCCGTTGCACCAATTGTTGCAATTCTTGTAGATCGGTGGTTCCAAGCGTTTGCTGCGCTGCTTTGGCTTCTGCCTGCTGCAGCCAGGCCGCCACCGCCTGTTGTAGAGATGACACAAATGTCTCCTTTCCGTTCTGAGTGCTGCGATTGGTCGATCACGGCCCCCATCACGGTCTCCTGAAGTAAGCTCTGTTTGAAAACGGTAGTGCAACTTTTCTGGTAACCACGAAAAAATCTACCCTTTTCAAGCCAACCGCACTGTAGTCACGTAACCTTCCACGCTTCTGGCGCATACCGTCAGTGTACTCAAAAATCGGGTGGCTGCCAAACAGAAAAAATTTGTTGGGATGACGCGGTCGCCGTGGTACAGAAACGCAAAGAAGCGCTACGGCCCCACGATCTCTGTCTGCAACATGCAGCACAGCCTGGGCAGTAGCGCTTCTCGTCGGCGGTAGGTTACCGACACGACTTAATGGTACCGACACGACCTAACGGTGACGTCTCTCTTTAACAGTTGGCAGGGCTTGAATGCATTGTCACACCTACTGCGCTGCACCCTCGCGGATCACAATGGGCAGGTAGAGCAGGTTGTTGTTCTCCGCGCTTGCCGCCTCTATATTGCTGTCCAGCTGATAGTTCCAGCCCAAGTCTACTGTGCCATCGACGCCAGCACCGATGCTACCAAAGGCATTGACCAACAAGGTAAACGGTCTGAATTGGTTGATGCCAATCTCAAAGCTCGCGGTAAAGGTTTCATTCGGTGCCAACACTTCATCGGCACCGAGCTCGGCGGCGGGGATGGGGAATGCTGCGCCCACACCCAGGTTGCCATTGGTGCTGTTGATGAGGGTGTTGCCGTTGCTCAATTCAGTTACGACAAAGCTCATATTTTTGATTGGCTCATCACCAACATTCTTAAATTCGGCCTCGATGGTAAAGATGCCAAACCGGGCATTCTCCTGCGCCGTGCGATCAAAGGATTTTTTCACACCAATGAGGTTGAGCGACGCATTGATGTCGATCTGTGCGGGCTGTGGCTCGCCGAAGATGAAATCGTCCATGACGACCAGATCAATACCGTTGGCCGGATCATCGTCGACATCGGCGGCAATGGGCGTGTTGCCATTGATCAAGCGCACCCGCGCCACGCAGGCTTGGTCAAACTTCAAGCCGGCAAAAGAGAAGCTCTCCGCGCCATTGCCAGCCACAGCGGGGACACTCTGTGCATAGACGAGCTTGTTATCGCCGTCGTAATATTTGAGCGCCGTCACATTCGCCAGGTCCACATCGCTGAAGACCGCACCAAAACCATTGGTCAGCGCGGATTCGCTCTGGTTGGCTGGGTCGAAAAAGTGGGCATCGAGCGTGTTAGAGCCAACGGCGGTAAAGAGCCGTTCGGGCGAAAAAGCCTGGAACACGGACGAGTAGTTGCTGTTGATGTTGGCAAATTCAATGCCTGCGCCGGATGCCGCGGTGGCGCTCAGCTGGAACGCTGTCCCATTGGTGCTAAAGGCGATGCCACGGGCACGTGGGGCTGCGTTGAAGTTGAAAAAATTACCCGGAAATGCATTGGGTGCCGAAACCGCATCCGGTGCCGCGTCCCAGTCGATTTGGCGACGGCCGGTTGCGAAGTTCTGTGGGGCAAAGGGATTGAGTGTGCCCAGTGCATCGCGATAGGCGTCTACATCGGCTTGAATGGCCGTGCTATCTGCTCCAGCAGCGGTGAATACCGCGGGTGTGCCGCAGACTGTGTCGACAACCGGCTCGCCATAGATGAAGTCATCCATCACAACCAGATCCACGTCATTGGCTGGATCATCGTTGACATCGGCGCTCAGTGCCGTTGTGCCATTGGTCAGTTTCACAAAGCTCACGCAAGCACTAGCGAATTTAACGCCCGCAAAGGAGAGCCCCTCATTCCCTGCTTTGGCCTGCACGCCCTGTTTATAGAGCAGCTTGCCCGCGGCATCATAATAAGCAACGGTCGTTTTGGCGTCCAGATCGACATCGGTGAAGACAGCGCCAAAGCCATCGACCAGTGCTGATTGGGTTGGCTGGGCCGGGTTAAAGAAGTCGGCCTGGACAATGGTGGAGCCAACGGGTGTAAAGAGCCGCTCTGGCGAGAAGGTCTGGAAGATTGAGGAATAGTTGCTGTTGATGTTATCGAATTCGACTCCCGCGCCCGATGCGGCGGTTGCACTCAGCTGGAAGCCGGTGCCTTCGGTGCTAAAGGCAATCCCGCGTGCTCTGGGGAAGAAGTCTGTGTTGAAGAAATTGCCTGGAAAAGCATTGGGGGCCGAGACCGCGTCGGGCGCGGCATCCCAATCGATCTGGCGGCGACCATCGAGATTGTTGAACGGAGCGGGTGCATTGAAGAGGCCCAGCGCGGTGCGATAGTCATCCACATCGCTCTGAAGTTCTCCGGGATTTGCGCCGGTGGCGGCATAGGTGGTGGGCAGGCCACAACTGGTGATCGGCTGTGGTTCCCCATAAATGAAGTCATCCATGGCCACCAGATCATAGCCGGCGACCCCATCCTGGATACCGGCCGCGAGCGCAATGTTGCCGGTGGTAATGCGCACGCGTGCAATGCAGGGTGCTGCAAATTGGGCACCCGCCAGCGACAGCGTCGCGCTGCCCGCGCTGGCCGCGGCATACTGTGTGTGGACCAACGTACCATCGCTGTCATAGTAGTCAAGCTTGGTCACATTGGCGAGATCGACATCGGTGAAGATCACGCCAAAGCTGTCGACCAACGCCGGGGTCGTTTGATCGGCTGGGCTGAAAAAGTGAACATCAACAATGTTGGAGCCAATGGGGGTAAAGAGTCGTTCCGCAGAAAACACGCCAAACTCTGCTGCATAGCTGGCGTCAATGTTGTCAAATTCTACACCTGCGCCGGAAGCCGCGGTGGCACTCAACTGCAACCCCGTGCCAGGGGTGCTGAATTCGATGCCGCGGGCGCGGGGAAAGAGATTGGCGTTGAAGAAATCGCCGGGAAAAGCATTGGGGGCGGAGACGGCATCCGGTGCAGCATCCCAGTTGATTTGGCGGCGGCCAGCCGTGTGGTTAATGGGATGCGGCGCATTGAGGGTGCCGATGGCCGCGCGAAATGCATCTACATCTGCCTGCAGGAGCGCCGCGGTGGCGCCCGTGGCGCTATATAGAGTAGGTGCTGAACAAGCAACAGCGCCCGCTGTTGATGCTGCTTGAAGCGGTTGTGGCGCAACATGGAGCATGGTGCTCAGGGTGATGATGCTGGCCAGCACCATCCGCAATAGGACTACGCTTGACGTTTTCATGGGTTCTCCTTGTAGTAATGGTCTAAAGATTTTATCATTCCAAACAATGACTTGGGTGTTGGCAAACGATACTTTCACACCCCATGTTGGGGGCAAAAGCCTGGCACGAGTGCTACTGCTTGCGTGATTGTTCATGCTGTAACAGCGACACAAATTCCTCGGCGAGTGGGCGCATGTATGCCTCTGCCGCTGCCCCTCGCTCCGCTGTGTAAAAGAACTGGCTGCTCCATGCTTCTGTCATGGCACGCGGTGTCGGTGCTGCACCGCCCTGCAAAAAAGGTTCCAACAGTTGCGCGCCGCGATATTGCAGGAAATGCTCGTCAAAACACAAATCGGCCCACTGGCAATGGCGCCGGGACATAATGCTGCAAGCATGCTTGAGAGCGGCGACGCGGCTGGGATGGCGCGTGAGGCGACTCTGCTGGCGCGACGTGAATTGGGTGAGGATGCTGAGTAATCTGCGCATGGTCTGCCCCACGCCTGTGTCGGCCGCGGCCATGTATTGGCGTGCGGTTGTCATGCGCTCTGCCGTTTGCTGTCGGTGTAACGATAGTGTCACGGTGAGATTGTGGTTCATGGTGATTTCCTCCTGCTTGCTTGCAAAAATCTTGCCCCATTGCCAAAGGATGGAGCGAAAAGTATCAAACTAACATTGCTGCCACTATTTCCCTGCTGTTGGCTTCAAATCAGGGAGATAGTGGCTAGCTTAGCGGGGGGAGCGTTTTTGAAGCGTTTTGCAAGCGTTTTCGGATCTGCGAACCATGTAGCTCCCGGCATTGACCACGAGTAGCAGCGTCAATCGCAACTGTTCGGATCAATGGCGTGAGTATTTGCCACATTCAATCACTTGGACCGGCCTTTGGTGAATTGGGGACGTGGTCCGAATGGGGCACCGGTGGACAGCGGTGGTACTTCGCTCTGCCTGAGAACTTGAGCAGATTTGCGCGCGGTTCTGGCCTGAAATAGCGGCAAGAGCCCGAATTTACTCGTTTGTCCTCTGCAATCTTCTATGCTTAAATACTCCTTTTGAACGCTGATTTTCATTCCAACGCTCAATCGATTCACCGGAGAATCATTTATGACTGACCGACGCCCCAAGATTGCCGCCATCTGTACCGAGGTGCGCAAGTATGCCCATGCTCAACATTTCCTCGATCGTTTTCTCGAAGGCTATGGCTGGGATAACCGCCACCACCGCCCACCAATGGATCTGGTTTCGCTCTATGTGGATCAGGTGCCCGAGGGGGATCTGAGCCGCGAGCGTACGGCTCGCTTCCCCACGATGAAGCTCTATCCCACCGTGGCGGATGCCTTGACGTTGGGCAGCGCTTCGTTGGCTGTCGATGGCGTGCTGCTCATTGGCGAGCATGGGGAGTATGGACGCAACGAAAAGGAGCAACGGCTCTATCCGCGCTACGAACTCTTCAAGCAGATCACCGCGGTCTATCGGCTGGCCGGGCGCAGCGTTCCCATCTTCAACGACAAACATCTCTCGTGGCGCTGGGATTGGGCCAAAGAGATGTTCGACATTTCACGCGAGTTGGGCTTTGCCTTCATGGCTGGCTCTTCCCTGCCCGTCACCTGGCGCACACCATCGGTCGATCTGCCGTTGGGTGCAACGGTCAACGAGGCGCTCTGCATTGCCTATGGCGGGGTTGATAGCTACGACTTTCACGCGTTGGAGACATTGCAATGTATGGTGGAGCGGCGCAAGGGCGGCGAAAGTGGGGTGCGTTGGCTGCAAGCCTACCGCGGCGACAATGTGTGGCAGGCGCACCACGATGGCATTTGGTCGCGCGAGCTCTTTGAGAGTGCGCTCAGCCGCAGCCACACGCTCACCCCCACGCGTGCTGGCTTCAATAACAACTATCCCACCTTTGATGAAATGCGCGAGATCGTCAAAGATCCCGTGGCCTATCATTACGAACACACCGATGGCCTGCGCTGCACCATGTTGCTGCTCAACGGTCTGGTGCAGGATTTTAACTTTGCCGCGCATCTGACTGAGCAGCAGCAACCCTTCTCGACGCAAATGTATCTGCCCATGCCACCGGCGCGCAGCACGTTGGCCAATTTCTTTTCGCCCCAGGTGCAGCATGCAGAGCAGATGTTCCTGACGGGTAACGAGCCGTATCCGCTGGAACGCACACTGCTGACCAGTGGGCTGACCGAGGCGGGGGTAGACAGTCTCCATCAAGGCGAAATCAAGGTGGAGACAGCTCACCTGGCGGTGACGTACCAGCCCAACCCCGCGTCAACCTTTTGGCAAGAGCCGCGGCCCGCGTTGAAGCCGCAACCCGCCCCGTGCCAACTCACGGCGCCCCATGATGGCACCCCCGCAACCGCGCCGACTGCGACTCCACCGACTGAGACCCCACCGTTGCGAATTGCGGTCGTTGCCACCATTTATCGCCATCTCTCTCACGCCCAACATTTCTGTGATCGCTTTGTCGCTGGCTACCCGCATGGCGGGCGCTGGCATCGTCCAAACGTAACCATTGCTTCGCTCTATGTTGATCAGCAACCATTGGGCGATCAGAGCATTGACCGGGCGCGCGAATTTGGCTTTGCCGTCTATCCGACCATTGCCGAAGCGCTGCGTTGTGGCGGCGACGAGCTGGCAGTCGATGGCGTGCTGATCATCGGTGAGCATGGTGAATATCCCTACAACGAAAAGGGCCAAAAGCTCTACCCGCGGCACCAATTTTTCAAAGAGTGTGTGCAGGTCTTTACCGAGGATGGGCGCGCCGTCCCCATCTACAATGACAAGCATCTTTCGTATAGTTTTGAAAAGGCGCAGGAGATGGTAGCCGACGCGCACCGGCTTGACTTCCCGCTGCTGGCTGGGTCATCATTGCCGGTTACTTGGCGTTTGCCCGACATCGAGTTGCCGTTGGGTTGTGAGATTGAAGAAGCGGTGATGGTTGGCGTGGGTGGTTCGGATCCCATGGATTACCATGCGTTGGAGGCCATGCAATGTATGGTTGAACGGCGCAAAGGCGGGGAGAGCGGTGTTCGATCCGTCCAACTGTTGGAAGGGGAGGCTGTGTGGCAGGCGGGGGCAGAGGGGCGCTGGTCGCGGGCTCTGTTGGAAGCTGCACTCTCGCGCACTGATTCGCCCCAAGGGTTGAGCCTGGAGGATGGCCGCACACAGGATCTCCTGGGCAGCGGCGAGTTGCAGCGAATTGTGGAAAAACCGGCTGCCTATTTCATCGAATACAATGATGGATTGCGGGCAACCTTGCTTATGCTCAACGGCGCGGTGAAAGATTTTTGCTTTGCCGCCAAACTCGCGGATGACCCGGTAGCCGCGTCCACTCAGTTCTTTCTGACGCCGACTCCCAACGTTACCTATTCAGCCTGTTTGGTCGCCAAGATTGAAGAGATGTTGGTGACGGGTATGGCACCCTTCCCCGCTGAGCGAACGCTCATAGTCAGCGGTATGTTGGAGAGTTGCCTGACCTCGAAGCTCGAGGGGCATCAGCGGCTGGAAACGCCTCACCTGGCTGTCACCTATCAGGCACCGGCCCAATCCCATCACGCGCTTTGGTAGCTTTACATGGCTGCCAAAGCAGTTTTTCAATGATACATTGTGGTGGGCAATGAGTACTGCGTAAAGTAAGTTTCTTTATGTTCGGGATCCGTCTAAAGTGGGCTCTGTTTGAAAATAGTAGTTCCGGCAAGCGGGAAACCTACTGGTTTCAAGCCAACCGCACTGTAGATAGGATCTCTTGCGTGCAGCGCACAGGTGACACGATCTGGCGCAAAATGATGTTGCTTGCACCTGTGCAAAGCACTCTTTGGCACCGTGACGAAGCTCGCGACATAGATCTACTTGCGCCGACGGGAAGTGCCCGAAACTGCGATCACGCTCTGATGAGCTGTACACACCTGCACCCAACGCTGTTTTTGTTTACGGGAGAAAACTCATGATCATTGAGTGGAATATGCACATCTTTAGTGTGGATACAGAACGCTATCCGTTTCATCCACAGGCAACCTATACACCGGATCCAACCAAACGTTCCCCCACACCACTGACAGACTATCTGGCCCACATGACGAGTGAAGGAATCGACTGTGCCGTGCTCGTGCATCCCGAGCCCTATGGGGATGATCACCGATTGGTGCTCGATTGTCTGCGGCGCGAGCCCGATCGTTTCTGGGGCACGAGCCTCTTCTATCCCAGCGATCCAACTGCCCCGGACAAATTGGCGGCGTTGGTGGCCCAGGAACCACGGATTATTTCAACCCGCTTTCACGCGCACCGCGGCAAGCGGGCCTATTTTGAAAATTTCGACGAATCGGGCGTGGTTGCGTTGTGGGAAAAGGCCGCGGCATTGGGACTGATCGTCGAGCTGCACATTGGTCCCGACTATGCCAGGCAAGTGAGTGAACTGATTCAGCGCCACCCAGAGACGCCCGTGCTCATCGATCACCTGGCGGAGCCACACATGGGCAATGCGGTGGAGTTTGCCGATGTACTGGCGTTGGCGCGCTTTGAGAACGTCTACATGAAGCTCTCGGGGCTCAACCATTTTGCCACGGATGCCCCACTCTATCTCAGCGCCAGAAATTTCACACGAATGGTCAGCGACGCATTTGGCGCGGACCGCATGGTCTGGGGCAGCGGCGCACCGAGCATCGTCGACGCTCATCTTGCGCATCTCTCCGAAAGTGAACGCGCCAAGGTAAAAGGTCGTAATTTGCTGGATCTACTGCCCGCGCTCTAATCGAGCAATCATGGTAATGTTGCCCAATGGTGGAACCAGCGTTCTCTAACGCTGAACGTACGCATGAGAGCGTGCGCACTCCGCGAGGTGCAAGGTCTGTTTGCATTCTCTAACTGTGGTTATGAACGCTTGACGGGTGAATCAGCACGCTACATGGCTAACGCAAGAACGGAGAGTTACTTACTCCGGTGATTCAAGAACCGTCACATTGATCAGAGGCGTAATATTGCCGGGCAACGTGGCTAGTTCGCGCTGAATTTCGTTGCGCAACTCTTGGCTAACCGCTTCGCTCGACAGCGAGGGATCATGCTGCTGTACATAGACGATTCCCAACAGTGTCTCCTGCTCCTGTATGGACGGTCGTGTAAAGCGGATGTTGGCTTCAACTAATGAGACCGCTTCATTCGCTTTCACCACCGTTTCAACCTTGGCGACAGCTCGCTGTCCAATGGTGGAACGTTGCAGGTTGGGAGCGCTTGAGAATTGCCAGAAGAGCAGCCCGGCCAATGCAATGATGGTGACGCCGAGCGACGCCCAAAAAGTTCTGCCGTGACGACCCTTGCCATAGCGTGCACCGTTGGCAGCCAATCCAAAGAATCGAAAGACCAACGCGCCGCTCAGATTGATTCCCACCAGTTGCAATAACAATTTGAAGACCGCGTTGACCGTCATGTCCCAGCGTCCGATGGCGGCTGCCATGCCAATGAGGCCGGCTGGTGGTGCCAGTGAAGCAGCGACGAGTAACCCCACCGCGGTGCCAGAGACCAGGCTGCTGCGCTCTGGCTGGACCAGATTCAACGCTCCCGCCGCGCCAGTCACCAGTGGCAGCAGCAGCGCCATCGATGATACTTCGCTGATGTTCACCATCGTTAAGGTGGCCGTCTTCTGCTGTAAGAGAATGCTCATCAGCCAGGTGCAGATTACCGTCACCACCAACGCCGCAAAATAGCGTACCGTGCTGCGCCAGACGAGCGACCAGTCACCACTTGCTGTCCCAATCGCCACGTTCATGGCCGGACCAGCAAAAGGCGCGATGAGCATGGCCGCCACGAGCAAATAAACGGTGTTGGTAAACATGGCGACCCACACCACCAGGCTAGCCGCAACGGCATAGCTGAGGTAGCTGGACCACGAGCCAATACTCTGTAGTCCATTGAGCCAGACCTCTAGCGGGCTGAGGGGACTGAGATCCGAGATGTGATCAGATAATGTATCGTGCGGCGGTTGCATGGGGAGCACGCTTTGCGGCAATAAGGTGCTGTGCAGCTGATCCACCCCTTTCAGCTCCTTGAGCAGTGGGCCGACCTCTCCGTTGGGCACCTGTAGCACGACGACATCCCACTGGCGCTCCTCATCGCTGCCGTTGAGCTGCGCCAGATTTTTGCCAGCGTGTTCTTTTGCAGCTGCAATGACCTCTACCCCGTGACCACGGGGGACCTTAATAAATAGCTGCCGCATAGCTCTATCCTTCTGCTTCTGACTTTGCTGATTCTGACGCTGCTGCTGATCGCTTCTCTTCCTCGGATACAAAATCTTTGAGTGGCGTAAAGATGCGCAGAACCAAGTAGTTGAGGAAGACAATCACGATTGCAATTGCATAGTTGTCAAATGCAACAGCCGCACCAACTGCACCGGTGGTCCATGCGCTGGCTGCTGTTGCCGTGCCGCGCACACTGTTGCCTTCCTTCAAAATGGCCCCACCCCCAATAAACCCAATGCCCGTCATCAACCCCTGAATCAGACGCGCCTTTGCGGCGGCGTCATCGCCCACCGCTTCAATACCAATCAATGCATAGCCACAGCTGGCAACAGCAACAATGGGAAAGGTGCGCAAGCCCATCAATCGCGTGGATCTCTCCCGTTCCCAGGCGATGGGAAGTGCCAACACAAAAGCGACCGCAAGCTGAATCGAGGGATAGATGTAGGTCGATAGATTTTGCAACTGCTGTTGCAGAAACTCAAGCATTGCTCAAACCCTTTCCATGCTGCTCGTCCCGGGCGGTTCTGCTATCAGCGCCAGCCAAGAGGATTGCGATCCAGCGTGTCCGTTCGTATTGCCGGCAAGCCAGGATCACCAGAATTGTCAGCGGCACGGCAATAAACGCACCCGTACCACCCCAGAGCCAGCCCCAAAAGGCCACCGAAATCAATACAATGAGTGGTGATGGTGAGAGATAGCGCCCCTGGATGAGCGGATCGACGTAGACACCTAAAACGAGTTGTAGACCGCCGACCAGCAGCAACGTTGCCAGCGCCATGCCATAGCTATCAAACTGGACCAGCGCAAAGAGCGGCGGAGGAATCGTTGCAATGATCGAGCCGATGGTGGGGATGTAGTTGAGCAAAAAGGTGAGCAACCCCCACGTAAATGCAAAGTCTACCCCCAGCAACCAAAGCCCCACCCAGGCCAATAGACCATTGAGCAGACCAACACCAGTTCTGATTACCATGTAGCGTTGAAAGTCGTGGGCAATCCGTTCAATGGTTGCAAACCATGATGATTCTTGACCACCTGGAATAATGGTGCTCAACTTTTTGCGATAGGCGGGCACCTCCAGCAACGCCAACATCAGGTAGGCAATGGTCAGCACAAAACCGCTTGTGGCTGAGAACAGACCGTTCAACAGACGCCTGCCCACGCTTTCCAGCGAAGAGAGCCCACTGAGTCCGCTGGTACTGCCACTCTCACTCCCGATCCCAGGCAGTTGGATCCCCATGCTTTCGAGTTGCGCCACGTAGCGTTGCAGGCTAGCGGTATATTGCGACGCATCGGCCGAGATCCGACTGCCGCTATACCAAAATGCCACGACAAAGATGCCGATAATGCCAAGCAACGCTAGAAACGTTCCCACCATTGCCAACGAGCGTGGCATGTGCTGTTGCAGCTGCTGCGCCAGCGGCCAAAAAAGAGCCAACAGAAAGAGTGCAAAGACAACCGGTAACACAACAGTCGTCGCGGCCTTTAGACCACCGATAACCAAAATCGTGGTGATGATGACAACATAGATGTGTAGCCGTCCGTCATGTTGCGCGGTCGAACCTTTGGCCGCGACACTCTCTGTAGAATCCCCCGTGGCTAGGCTGGGGGAGGCGCTTTTCTGCTGATCGGCTGCATTGTCGCTCTGCATCATCTGCTCTCTGCCTTCATCTGTAGCCGTTCCTGCCATCCTTGATTGCCCCATGATCCCAATGCCACTTGCCATACCGCTTTCGTCTACAGTGAGTTCTGTTTACGAACAGTACTGCGCGCAAAAAAATCTCTGCTTGCAAACCAACTGCACGATTGCATCTCTCTCCTGCCATTCTCTATGGCCGCTCTGGATCGACTAAAGTGGACTCTGTTTGAAAAGAGTAGTTCCGGCAAGCGGGAAACTTACTGTTTTCAAGCCAACCGCACCATAGAATACTACTTTGCCCAGCTTGTTTCTCAATCGACAGCGGCTTGCGTTGCCTGCAAAGCGCTTGGCACACCTTGAAACGGGGCGAAAACCCGCAATGGCCACCGAATGCCACCGTAGCGGCTAATTTTTTTTTGGTAGTTGAGCCTGTGCAATCAAAGAAAGCGCGGTCACCGCTGCCCAAGTAAAGAGAGCACGGTTCAAGTGTAGTACAGATCAATTGGATGACAGATGGGTGGTGATACAGTAAGAAGGTATAGCAAGTGTACGAATCCACCAACCCGATATAATCCCGCTGCACAATGCCGCTGCTGTGGTGGGTGGAGCGTGAACCAAAGTGCAAGCTGAGGCAAGGGGCGCGGTTTGAAGGGGTGCATGCAAACAAAAAAAGCCCAGCGTGCATTAGTGCACGCTGGGCCTTGATTCTCACCAAATGTTGGTAACAGTTGTTTCCGACTGGCGAGCTTTGGGGCGCCTGATGGGACTTGAACCCACAACAACTGGAACCACAATCCAGTGCTCTGCCATTGAGCTACAGGCGCCACGAAATGAAAAATAAACCGGGGTTTGGTGCCCCGGTCATGGCTGGGGGACAGGGATTCGAACCCCGATTGACGGTTCCAAAGACCGTAGTCCTGCCATTAGACGATCCCCCATTACTAAGTGGTTAAACCGGATGACAACGATCAATGCCTAGTACATTCCGGCGCAAGTCAGGCCACACTTAATTTTGACTCTTCACTCGAGTTGTATAGCATGATTTACTGCCGTGGTATTTACACCACGCTGTACTAGTGAATGGGTTCACATCA
>CBDDHX010000006.1:0-5222 GCA_965228585.1 Caldilineaceae bacterium | reverse complement strand
GGTATATGTTCGACATCGTACTCCGGTAATGGGCTTATACCGGGCTAGAAATAAGAACCACAACGCAGCAGCATCAGCAGCAGCAGCATAAACGAACTAACAATGTGGCAAGAACAGGAACACGTTTTTTTGTTGAATCAGTAACGCCATAGTTTCAACGAAAGAATACGAGTAACCTTAATAGCCCCAGCGGCAATAAGCGTCGTTTCAAGGGTGGTAATTCGTGCTAGTCATAACACCGACAAGTGACAGCTGCGGCATGGTGTCGCCAGCAGAAGTGATACTCGTCGTCGACACACACTAGTGGCAGCATATATACGAGTATTATTTTTTCAATAGCAATCGTCGTCGTCGTGGTGGTGGCGGCGGCCATCGTCGTCGTAGGCATGAAAATAAAGATGACATGATAGTGTGTGAACAAAACAAAAGCTGAAGTAAACATAGCAATTCGTCCAAAGCAACTTTCTCATAAATAGCATCGTGGCCGGCACCCCATCCCCAGCATAAGGGCTTCACTTGGGCAGGACTCCGCACTTGGTGCAAATCAACATGGGCAGCATTAGCAGCAGCAGCAGCAGCAGCAGCAGCAGCGCCAGCAGCACCAGCAGCATCAGCATCAGCATCAGCATCAGCATCATCATCATCATCAGCATCAGCGTCAGCACGCATCAGCAGCAACTGCATTAGCAGCGGACCTTCTCGGGGATGGGCCGGCGGTGTTTAAGAGCCCTTCGCAAATAATCATCCCCCCTGACTTGATATCACGACTCGAAGCGTTGCGGGTGTTGGAGCTGGGACATTTGGCGGATCTTGATCCCGTTCCTCAGAGCATGAGCATGCAAGGGCTGGCTGATGAGCTGCTCCGTAGATCAAAGCTACGTGGACAATGCGTGTCACGGGCTGCAGAAGGTAGCAATGAGAATCGAAAACAGGCTTCTCCCTACACTCCCCGACCGAGCACGACCGCAGCGTGCTGCATTGCCTGGCCCTGCAGCAGCATGTCCAAACTGCTCCATATGACCCACTGCCCGGCAGGGCCCACCTGCCACATCCTGCCACATCACCACGGGGGTCTCGGCCTCCGCAGCGCCGCAGCGCACGCCCCAGCAATTGATTTCGCCTCTTGGGCCGACTCGCTTTGCGTCATCAGAGTTTGCGAAGGCGCCTTCTGCGACCGCATTTTGCAACAACTCGCAGATCCCTCATGCAACCTCCGCTGCCTCGCATCGCTGCAAGGTGCTGCGGTCGCCTGACCAACCACGGCCTGACCGTGCCGGCATGGGGCGCGCTGCTCGCCGAGCCTCCACCTGAAGCCGAAGCTTATCCCGCACTCCATAAGCCCGCAGAGTTCGCGCGCGGTTGGCAGCGAACAGCTTCCACAGGGCTGTCGATGAAACTCTTTTGGCCGATCTCGCCTCTGCGCTCGACGAGGCATCTGTTGCTTTGTTTCACTCCCCGAGTGGCCCTTTTGCCGGTAGAGTGCGGCTCGATTCAGTGTTCTCCTGCCTCGTGATGCCGCGACTAGCCGGTGTGGGAGCGGCTTTATAACTCATTCGGTGATCACCGTGCAGCTTGCCCACGTGCGGGACTCCTCTGCAGCCGAGGCATTCCACTCGAACGCGCAGCTGCGCGCATCTGCAGACAAGCTGGGGCCACAGTCGCAACCAATGTTCTCCTCCGCGATCTCAACATCATTACCCGGCGATAGGACGACCGGCGTATAGAGGGGCGGAGTCCAGCTCGCCGTCGACACTTGTCTCGTGTCGGCCCTCGGTGCAGGAGGCCGCACCAGCGCAACACAGTCGGTGCCGCCCTCCGCATCGCACGACGCAAACAAGGAGCGCACCTACCCAGAGCTCTGCGCTTTTGCGGCCGCCAGGTCCTTTGCAGTCTCGCTGTTGTCGCTGCCCCTCCACGGCACCGCCAATGTCCATGGCCCTCCGCCAGACCTCAGCGATGTGCTCGCTGAGCACCGGCTAGACAGCCCATCGCTCCCCAGTCGGCTGCCCGCACGGTGACATGCACTCCTGCCACAGTTCCTCCGCTCCTCACACCGCCGTAGACCACAGTTTGCACAGGAACCTCGCTGGATCTTCGCTGGATCTTTCTAACGCTGTTGCAAAAAAAAACTGCACAGCTGCAAGCGTCAGTAGGCGATTTGCCGACGCAAAGTGCACAGTGCAGACTCCGGGCAAAAACTGGTTGCGTTACTCACGGAGCATGATAGAACGATGTGCCCCGAGCTCGAATGCAGTCTGAAAGACACGTGGCACAAAGCAGTGCTGCGATTGACAATGAAATCTTGGAAAACAACTTCGAAACCGTTCTGGCAGCCCAAACTGGAATGCGCGAGGACAGTAAAGGATTCATGGACAAGTCTGCGGAGAACTGTCGAGAAAGCGGATAACTAGCGATAAACAGATCGTGTGCAGCTGAAGCCGTGCGCGGACACGGCGCCATCGGAGGCT
This sequence comes from Caldilineaceae bacterium, assembly GCA_965228585.1. Classification (GTDB taxonomy): domain Bacteria; phylum Chloroflexota; class Anaerolineae; order Caldilineales; family Caldilineaceae; genus JAHBVH01. The sequence continues at coordinate 2,754 of CBDDHX010000006.1, read as the reverse complement.
GTAGCAATCAACAAATTGTCACGGTCAACAATCAACGATCGGTATGAGCAGGTCGGCTGGCAATGGCTAGCGGTGATGCTCGAAGTGCAAGTAACGTTGCCCGCCTGGCTGGGTCTAATTTTTTCATTGCGCCTATCGCGGCCACCAGCCCCGGGTGCCCCATTCTCCGGCAACAGTGGGAGGCGTAGGGCCGACAAGGGCAACAGCGATGCGTGCATTAGTGCCCCCTTGTCGAGGGGGCGGGGTGAGGCCCGCCCCCCCTTATACGGCTGAATCCGTTTCAGCCACCCGCATGAAACAGAATAGAGCCTGGGGCGGTGAAGGTTCCGTGAAAATTCAACCGGCGTGCGCGGAGGGGGAGGTAAGTAGGCTGGGCCCCGCAGATCTGTGCATGCAGTAATAAATCTCGGCTTTCTCAATCGCTTCACATTTGTTCTTCGTCCAGCAGCTCCCCCTGGGGCGGGGGAAAGGGTTGTTGCAGGAAACAGCTGCGGGAAAGGGTTGTGAAAGGAGCCGTGACCCTGCACAGTATTGCACAGTAGGAATTTAGTGGATTTCAAACAGAAATATAGTAGCGGCCTGATCAAGGAAGCCACCACCATGGCCCCGCATAGTAGGATTTCGATAGGTTTCAAAAAGAAATATAATAGCAGCCCAAGAACGAAGGTCATCGGAGCCCCGCATGGTGCGGAAATCGTAGATTTCTAGTCTGAAGGCCCTTGAAAGCGATCTCATGCGATCTCCCTTTCTCTTTAAGCCGGTGTCCTGCGGAAGCGAACAGCGACTCTCTTGAAATGGCAAATGACTCGATATCCTCGGAAAAACCTGAAATCTGAAGCCCGACCCCCACCCCCCAGGTTTTAACCCCCACCTCGACCGAATCTGCCCTGAAATATTTCAGAGCCTCACCCCGCCTCCCCCATTTTAAGCGACAAGGGGGTGGTGATATGCGAGCAGGAACTCTGCGACGGCGGCTTTTTGAAGCTTCTGCGGGGAGGAAGTCCTCCTCGAGGATATGGCATCTCCCTCACCGGCCTAATTGTTATATTTCTCGAGACACATGGTGCTGTTGTCATGTGTCATGCCATGAAATGTGTTGCCCGCATGCAAACCCATGTTGTTTCTATTTTTGTTTCCACGCCCACGGCGATTATTGCTGCAGGTGCGACAACAACGATCACATTCTGTTACTAGCGATCGCGCCTGTGCGACAACAACATAGGTTTGTTTGTTTTTGCGCTTGCACGTGGGTGTCCACGTCGATAAAGCCTGCGCTGTCCTCACGCGCTGGCACAGGGATGCGGCTGCCAGGGACGTGATCTGTCCCCTGAGCCTGCACCAGGAGGTCACCCAAGGCGCGTCGCTATCGCCTTGCGCTGCACTCACAGGGGGGAGCTCAATACACGACTCCCCTCCGGCTGTAATCAGTGGCGCCGAAGAGACATCTTCGAACAAGGAAAAAACAAAATCTGCACAGACCACTGCGTCTGCCTTAGCCCGATGCCAGCCGCAGTAATTAGTGATACCATGCGATAGCAATGCATGTAGTGTCGACGAGTCACGACGGTAACGCTTGCTTCAGATGATCGTAACGCCAGTGACTCCGGCTTTGCAAAATAAAAGTTCAAGGAGTTTCAGTGCACTGGCCACGCCTAACCGCCTACCTTCGTCCGGGCTCGTAGGAGCTCGACTGGACGAGGGACTGCAGCGGCCCCTGGCCGTGCAAGAAAACTCGTCTCTTCTTGGCGCCACCGACCGCCAGCTGCGCCCGAATCGCGCACACATTGTCACGCATTATGACACATTCAGGGCCGGGATGGCAACGCACCGCCGTGGCTTGCGAAGACCGGACAGCATGCGAGAGCCTCTTATCTAACCCTCACCCGGCTCCTCCTGCTGCGTTTCTGTCTCAGGCGGGCCCTGGCGCGTCATTGCGCTTCCAACAGCACCCGAGCTAGTCACCCGAGCTCCGCATGCCTAGTACAATAGTGAGTGCATGTGCATTTTGTTGAGACTTTACTGCCGATGCGGCGGGGCCTGTGATGTACGTGTTATAAGTGGCCCTCGCACGGCTTGCCCATGGTTGCTCCACGGCGGGCGTGCTGGGCCACGCGCCCCTGAAGCGAGAAGTCACGAAAGTTTGCTGTGGGGGCCAAGGTGGCCAAGAACTTGCGTTCCACGGTAGAGAGGCAGTTGGCCAGCTCGACAGCTTCCGATGCGGTGAAGCGTAAGCGCCAGGAAACGTTGGGGACGTCTTTCGCCGCCTTGTCGCTCGCGCCTTGGCCCAGCACTTCGCTGCAGCACTCCAGGATGCCTGCATGCCCTACCAGTTCGGCCTCAGCACGCGTGCGGGCACCGAGGCGCTCTACAAGCTCCTCCAAGTCGCCACTGAATGCAACCCTCGCACCACCGTCCTGTCCGTCGACGCTGTGGGGGCGTTTGACCATGTCTCCCGACAGGCCATGCTCGACGGCCTGCGCTCGCGACCTCAGCTAGCCCCGCTCCTGCCGTTCGCTCGCCAGTTCTACGGCACCGAGAGCAGCTATGTCTGGACCGACGATGTCGGCGCGGAACACGAGGTCTTGCAAGCCGAGGGCGGGGAGCAAGGCGACCCCCTGATGCCTGCACTCTACGCAGTCGCCCAGCACGCCGCCCTTCACGCCGTTGCGGCCACACTGCAGCCAGGCGAGGGCGTGTTTGCTTTCCTCGACGATACCTATATCGTCTGCGCGCCCGAGCGTGTCGCCACCCTTT
>CBDDHX010000005.1:7500-546473 GCA_965228585.1 Caldilineaceae bacterium | reverse complement strand
TTTCGACATCAGCAGCAGTAACATAGGCAGCCAGCAAAGCCAACGCCGTCAACACAGCCGAACCAATTGCAAAGCCTTTGCCCGTGGCCGCGGTGGTGTTGCCCAGGCTATCCAGGGCATCGGTGCGGTTGCGGACGTGCTGGGCAGGTGGCTCATTTCGGCGATACCACCGGCATTGTCGGCGACTGGCCCATAAGCATCCGTTGCCAAGGTCACACCCAGTGTGCTCAACATGCCAACGCCTGCCAACGCCACAGCATAGAGACCAGCGGTAATGCTGCCCTCAACCTCCAGGCCACCAGCCGCGCTAATCCCCAACCAGACACTGATCAGGATGGCGGTTGCAACGATCAGCGCAGGTGCCACGGTACTGATCATGCCGACGGCCAGCCCTTGAATAATGGTTGTGGCCGCGCCAGTTTGCGAGGAATCGGCAATTCCTGGGTCGGTTTCTCGGTGTAGGACGTGTATATTCGGTGGCATACGCGATCCCGTTACCGGCAATCAGGCCGACCAGAATCACCAACCAATAGTTAAAGTGCACACCGGCGAGCAGTACGGCCAGTAGCGCCAGCCCCAACACGACAACCGAAGCGCCCCAAACCGAACGGCGCAGAGCAGTCAACAGCTCCTCTTGCGAAGCATTTTCGTCAATCTTGGCGACAAACTGTTTCAGAAAGCCCAGGACGCCGCCGGAGCTTGAAGAAGAAGAGGAGGTGGAAGAGGAGGTTACCGGTGCATAGCGTGGCTCGGTGACTGGTGTGGTGATGCTGCCATCTGCCGAAACCTCTTCGGTGGTATCGGCCGCTTCCGTGGTCTGCGTATCCACATCTGTATCTTCATGCGACGTTGGTGTGGCATCCCACACTTCGCCAATTACCATGTAGATCCCAAAGAGGGAAGAAATTACCCCCACCGCAGCCACCAAGAAGGGCAACCCAACATAGGCCAACGGATCGGCCTGGGCAATGGCCAATGTAGCGCCCAAGGTAGCGGCCGCAATGATCGACCCACTGTAGCTTTCAAAGAGATCAGCACCCATACCGGCGACGTCACCCACATTGTCGCCCACGTTGTCGGCGATCACAGCGGGGTTGCGTGGATCATCTTCCGGAATACCTTGCTCAACCTTGCCAACCAGATCGGCCCCCACATCCGCGGCTTTGGTGTAAATACCACCACCCACACGGGCAAAGAGGGCAATGCTGCTGGCGCCAAAGCCAAAGCCCGTTACATAATTGACATTGCCGTCAAAAATGAGATAGAGCAGCGTCATACCCAGCAAGCTGAAACTGACCACAGACATACCCATGACCGAGCCGCTACCAAAAGCCACGCGCAGCCCTTCGTGCAGGCCACGGCTCGAAGCGGCAGCGGTCCGGACGTTGGCGCGCACGGCAATATACATCCCCAAATAGCCAGCACCGCCCGATGCAATTGCGCCGAGGATAAATGAAACGGCAGTCTGCCATTCCCCAAGCAGCAAGTAAATAACAGCCGCCACGATAACCACGAAAATGGCCAAGAAGCGGTACTCACGATTCAAAAATGCGGCGGCACCTTCCTGAATGGCTTGTGCAATCTCGCGCATGGTGTCATTGCCCTGATCGTAATTCAAGACATTGCGCAGCTGCCACAGCACATAGGCTACCCCAACAATCCCCATCAATAGTGCAATAATGACGGATGCAGATCCTTGTAGCAAAATAGACCTCCTAATGGTTTCTGTTGCGTTCGGGAACAAAAATAACTCGACAGCTTCGATCCATTTTGGAAAGAAAATTATTTCGGTTCCGCAACGCTTTTTAGTACCTGCCAAACAGAAGCTATTCGAGAGCAACATGCCGCCTCGACGCCATGTGCTTGCAAATAGTCAACTGGCAGATCACTTTTTCTGGGACAACACAACAACCACGAACAGACAAACAACAATGAGCGGCCATCGTGCCGTCAATTTTGAGTTAACACTCTTCTACACGTAAGATACTTCTTGCGAACATAAAAACTTCTGCAAACCATCAAGCAGTGTTGCAGAAGTTGTACTCAGGTTCCTTGGTTACATGTCGACGGTTGAATATACACGGTTGCATGTTAACGGTTACATGTCGACCGGTATCTTCAAGTCATCAACTCGTTTTGGCGTGGCAAGAGTCGTGCCTTGTCCCATTCGCTTTGTCTGACTGATAGCATGACCAAGCATGATCAAGCGTGATCAGGCTGTCTGCCTCATCTTCCCGTATAGCAAGGTGACGGTGGATCTCTGTCGCTTACCACGGGGTAGAGAAGAAGGCAGAGCAGAGCAGATCCTGGTCTCCAACTTGCAAAAACCAAGCGCTTACTTTTGTGTAAGCCATCTGCGAATGACCATAAGTCGCCCATTCATAACTGTGGCACATTGTAATTTGATTCACGAATAGAAGTCAAATTCTGTTCGAGTCCGGGTGTTTTATCATTTGATGGAAAGTGAGGAATTGGAATGAGCCAATCGTCGCGGCTAATTTACCTCGATCATTCGGCCACAACTCCTGTGCGCCCCGCTGTGTTGGAAGCGATGCAACCCTTTTTCAGCGAGTTTTACGGTAACGCATCTAGCATCCATCGCGTCGGCCGGCGGGCCAATGTGGCGTTGGAAGGAGCACGCCGCACCATTGCTGATCTCCTGCATGCCACCCCTCGTGAGATTCTCTTTACCAGCGGCGGTACGGAGGGGGACAACAGCGCCTTGCGGGGCATTGCGCTGGCACGGCGGCAAGCCACTGGGGCCAACCGCATTATCACCACACCAGTTGAACATCATGCCGTTCTGCACACGGCCACGGATCTGCGCGATCACTTTGGCTTTGAATTGACCTTGCTGCCAGTCAATTCGGAGGGGCTGGTCGACCTGGCCGACGTGGCGACGGCCGTGGGCAATGGCAGCGATGTGGCCGTGCTCTCTGTCATCTATGCCAACAATGAAATTGGGACCATTCAACCCATTGCCGAAATTGGCGCGTTCTGTCGCGAGCGCAATGTGCCCTTCCACACCGACGCGGTGCAGGCGGCAGGCAAGCTTACACTCGATGTGGAAGCACTCAACGTCGATGCACTCAGCGTCAGCGCCCACAAATTTTATGGCCCCAAAGGAACAGGATTTCTCTACCTGCGCAGCGGTCTGCCCTATCAACCTTTTATGACCGGTGGTAGCCACGAGGGCGAACGCCGGGCTGGCACGGAGAATGTCCCAGCCATTGTGGGCATGACCAAAGCATTGGAGATTGTGGAAGCAGAGCGCCCCACCGAGGCTGGACGATTGCGACTGCTGCGCGATCAGCTCATTGGTGGTCTGTTGGAAGCAGTGGATGGGGCGAGATTAACGGGGGCAAAGAACGCCCGCCTGGACAACCTGGCCAGCTTTGTGCTGCCCGGCATCGAATCCGAAGGCGTGCTGATTGGACTGGATTTGGCAGGTATTGCAGCGAGCAGTGGCAGCGCCTGTGCCAGTGGCTCGCAACGGCCCAGCCACGTCTTGGAAGCAATCGGCGTTGCCGCGGCGGATGCACGTGGAGCGCTGCGACTCAGCCTTGGCCACACCAATCAACCGGCGGATATTGCCTACGTGTTGGAAAAATTACCCCAGGTCGTGGCCCAGGTACAGGGGACAGCGCCAATTATGCTGTAACCGGTTGCGGCTGCTTTGCAAAGCAACCAAGACCATTCCAGGCATCCTGGTTGCACGGCATGTGCTTGGTCAATAACATCCGCAACAAAAGAGACCGCCAGCGTGTATGCTGGCGGTCTCTTTTGTTGCGGGTGCGTACCACATTTGGGGCCTAGACCGGACGCTCAATCTGCTCCTCTTCTATACGTCCCCGAAAATGGGACGCACTCCGTTATTCCAGCCACTTGACCGCTCTTTCAGGTGTCAGCTCAGCCGCCGCAAGCGGCTACTTGTTCTCCGCCAGCCAGGCATCACCGATCAGACGAAAGATGTCGGTTTCGGTGATGATCCCCACCACTCGCTGTTGGTTGCAATGGTTGGCATCGGTTTGCACCACTGGCAGCCCACCAATCTTGTGCGCCATGAACTTGAGGGCCAACTGCCCCAGCAGGGCATCGACGGGAATGGTAATAACCTCGCGCGTCATAATATCCGCCACGGTGATCCAATCGCGCTCCACGTCGCGCTCATAGGTGCCCAGCACGCTGTTGGCAGTCTCCGCCTCGAGCACATCGGAATCGGTCACAATGCCAGCCAAACAATCATTCTCATCGATGACGGGCAGGCGGCGGATTGAAAACTCTTCCATGAGCTGGGCCGCATCTGTCGCCGTGGCTTCCGGATGAATGGAAATCACCGACGTCTGCATGATCTCTTTAATCGGGATACGATGCATGACAGGCCTCTCTTTCTAATCGAGAAATCATGGGAACGTTGCCCAATGGTGGCATCAGCGTTCTCTAGCGCTAGACGTGCGCATGAGAGCATGCTCATGCCGCAAGGTGCAAGCTCTATTTGCTTTCTCTATAAGCTGACAATGTGCTGCATTGCGGCCCGCAAAACGAGCACCAGATCAACTGCCGGCAACTGCCGTTGATGGAAGCAGTTCGGCCCCAAACTCGCCACCGGCCCAAATTCCCTGCTCGGTCTGTAACAGGGTCAACGCCGGCTTGCTCTCGGCAATTCGCTCCCACTCCGTACCAGTTGCCGAGCGCCACAGCCCTTCTGCATCGCTCAACAGCCAGCCATCGTTGGTCGCGGTCAGCGCGTCAACCCGCTGCGGCCCATCTGCCACCGCGGTAAAATTGCGACCACCATCCCGCGCGATCCACAGGCCACGATCTTCGGTGCCTGCCAAGACCGTGCCGCTGGTGTGAAAATCTGGTGCCACGGCGATAATCTGCACAACGCCATCGAGTCCTGCCGCCCGTTTCCAGCCGCGTCCACCATTGGGGGAACGATAGATCCCCTCTTCCGTGCCAGCAAAGGCGACTTCCCACCGGGGCCATTGATCGGCTGGGGCTATAGGCGCCCAGGCAATCGTCAACACTGTGTAATCGCGCAGACCAAAATTGCAGACGGTCCAACTCTGGCCGCGGTTGTGAGAGCGCAATATCCCCCCACCGGCACTCCCGGCCAAGAGCACACCACTCTCGCGCACCCGCGGATCCGCGGCAATGCAGAGTACGGGCATCTCCACGCCATCCATCCACGAGGCTTGCCAGTTGCCACCGGCATCCAGACTAAAGGCTGTGCCGTGGGGCAGACCACCGACGAGAATTCGTTCGCCGTCCGATCCACAACAGGCCAACTCCACTTCGGGCTGTGGCACGGCTTCCAACCCTTTGCCGTTCATGGCAAAGAGCCCTTCCGGCCCAGCAGCCCACAATTTATTTTCGGTTTGAGCAAAAGATAGAATAATCGGCATAGGTCTTTGTAGGTTACTTTTTGTCATGACTTACGCACCGAGCAGAGCGTACCAGTGGAGAGCAGGCAACGCGATTGGTGGCCCTTCTCGACAAGTTGCGTAAGTCCAGTTTGTAAAGGACTTGTACACCACGGAATAAACAGTGTTGGGTGCCCACCAGGCATGATCCACTGTTTAACAAGTTGCGTAGGTCCTATCTCAGATTTCATGATCTTGGAGCACAGCTGCGGGCAGCCGTGCCTGTTTCAATGGGTACCTGCCACCCACCCTCGTTGCTGATAGCACACAGCAGCGCAAACGAATAGAGCCACGGCGGCTATTCATCCGGTTGCAGGCTCTGCTTGGGTTTGCGGTGATAGACGATTGCATCGGTTGAGAGCGCCATCATCGCGCCGCTGGCTGCAATGTGTAACATTTGGGCCACGACATCCGCGACATCCAACACGCCGCTTTGAAAGGCATCCACCACCTGTTCGGTCTGTGCGTCGTAGGTGGACTCTTCGCCGGCATCACGCAGCCGTTGCATGTAAACTTTCGGCGCGCTGGCACCCGAATTGACGATGATCTGTTCCAGCGGTGCCGAGATGGCCGTGGCCAGCACGCGCATTCCTTGCGCCACGCTATCATCCCATTGCGCGTCGGCTGCTTCCAACAGCGCGGGCACACAGTGATAGAGCGCCGCACCACCACCGGGCACCACGCCCCCTCGCTGTGCAGCCGAAAGCACTTTGAACGCGCGGGTCGCCTGTGCTTCACGCACCTCGCGTTCGCCTTTGGCGTGTGCCCCGATCTTTAGTTCACCAACGCCGCCGGTCAACGTGGCCAGCCGGCGGGCATATTTTGGCCGCTCCTCATCATCCAGTGGCGTTTCAGCCACCAGATGACGCAGGCGCGAGACTTCCGCCTGGATGTCTGCCCGCTTGCTGTCGTGGGCAACCACAACGACACCTTTGCTGGCAAACTCGACGCGTTGAGTGCGGCCCAGCTGGGCCGCACTGGCCGTTGCCGCGGAATGTTCCTGATTGGGTCCCAACAGCGTTGCGCCGGTCAACAACCCCAGATCAGCCAGTGCCCAACGATGTTCGTCACCGATCGTTTTGAGCTTGACCGCCAAGAGCGAAAGTTTCTTCTTCTCTTTGGGTAGCTGCTGATTCGTAACCAACGTGCCCAACGCCGAGCCGCTCACATCCTGGGCAATGATCACCAATCCCTTGGCGCCCAGCTTGAGCGCGCCTTCCATCAATGGGATCACCTGCGCAGCTTCCGTCAGCCGATCTTCACAGAGCGCGATGGCCGGGGCATTCAAGACCGCGCGCCGTTGGTCCGGCTGTGTGTAAAAGTACATGCTGCGGATCTCTGCCCCAAAGTGTGCACCGGCAATGTAACGGCGCTGCAAATAGGGCGCCACATACTTTTCGATCACAATGTGAGCATCGGGGCCGAGCAGATAGCTCATTTCGCCCAATACAGCGGCAAGGGGTTCATCCTTGATCACCGTGCGCGCCACCGAGGCCAAATCACTCTCGCCGCTAATGGGACGGGCCAGCGAACGCAGCGCCTCTTCGACGACTTTCACACCCTGCTCGATCCCCCGCGCCATGCGGACTGAGTTGTAGCCAGCAGTGTTGAGCCGGGCACCTTCCATAAATAGTTTACGGGCAATGACGGCTGCGGTCGCGCCGCCATCGCCAACGCGCTGCCCCACGCGCCAGATCAGGCTGCGCATGACCATCGCGCCAACGTCACTCTTCTGATTGCCCAGGCTAATGATGCGCCGCGCGATCGTTGCGGCATCGTCAAGAATTTCAACGCGGTTGCCAGCAGTCGGCCCACTAGCCACGGAACCGCCGTTGGGACCAAGGGTGGGGGCAAGCAGATCGGCAATGACATTGACGCCGATCATCATATCGCGATGGGTCGTCGGTTGATTAACAACTCGTGGTCTGTTCATATCACTTTACACTCGATTGATTTGATACTTGGCCTGAAATTCTCTGCGGCGACCGAACGGGCCAACGCATCAGAGCGTGGCATAACGGGCGTCACAACCAAATTCCAGGTCAGGTCATAACTGTTCAGTTTGAATGATGCTATTGGAACGGATCTGTTGGAGCTGTTCTGTTGCAACTATCTAATTTATATCGCCTGCAAGTAGTGCGACATCGCCAGCAACGGCTCCACATGGGAACCAGAAGTAACGGGTGCCTGTATCAGACGTTGACATATCTATTTCATTGATGAACGATATTGCTCAAATCGAGCAGCTCGTGACGGCGAAAGCGGCTGCTCGCGTTGCACCGGGTTGACGGGCTCATGGTGCGAGGAAAATTCAATATCATCCGTATCTAGCATGACTTGCGCACTGAGAACGGCTTGCCGGTGGAGATCACTCAACAACAGCGGACTCTGTTCTAGACAGGTTGCGGAAGTCCAATCTATTCTGAAATGGCTCAGGTCGGCGCGAAAAAGTTGCAGGGAACGAACTTTTTTCAGCAATGAGCATCTGACATTTGACTGTGGGTTTGCTTGTATCTCTAGCCAAGAGAGGAACAGGGCACACAGATTTTCAGAATAAAGAATCGATCGGTTGTTGTGGGTACAGGGAATTATAGTCTACACGAATCTAAACAGAAAACCAAATGCTATTATTGGATGGGGAAATCTGCGAGTTGGGCCAACGATTCATTCGGGCAAATCATACATGGGTTTACACACAGATTGACAATCAGATTCACAGACGACTAATACAGTATGGCGCAAATACCACGGCAGCTAATCAAGCCATACAACCCAAATGCAAACGGCAAAATAAGCGCGGCCTGATTTACGCCGGGATCTACTAATACACAATCGTTTACCTTTTGTCACTCGTGTCGAGAAATACCGATCCCGTGATTCACCTACTACCCTTTATTGACAGGTGCTACACACCCTGAGCTTGTCGAAGGGTACGTCACGCCGGTTGCTGAAGCCAGATTGGCAAGCGGATACCCCCACGCAAATGATTCTGCATGGCAGATCCCTGCGTAACACGAGTGATGAACGAGTGCGTTGCACAGGTGCCAACACCCCAACCCCGCCCCACAATCAGGTCACCTGTGCGATGTACTCCCGCCCCGGTTCTAGTGCTGAACGGGTGCTACACACCCTGAGCTTGTCGAAGGATACATTGCGCCGGTTACTGAAGCCAGATTGGCAAGCGATGGTTCATCCGGGCACCGGCAAGGCAATGACCGCCCCGGCATGAATGCACGGGGCTGCCAAACGACGCAAGCTGAAGCCCGCTTGGTTCAACCATCAACCGCTGTGAACCCGCAATCACTGTCCATTTGCGAGTTATCATTTAAGCGTGCTGATTCACCCGTCAAGCGTTCGAAACCGCCCTGTCGTTCGTGGCGAGTTCCTGAGCCCCATTACCGGGGCGTCGCTTGTTGGCACGGCTCAGTCATGACCGTGCGGCAATGGTCTTGGCCACTTCGGCCCAATTCTGCACATCCGTGTACAGATACTGCATCACCGCGGGTAGCGAATAGTAGGCGTACAGATCATCTATATCAGCCGCTGCAAAGGGGGCGCAGCAGCAGGCGTTCGGTCTCGATTGCATAGGTTGGCATATCGATCTAGCCTGTCAATTCGCCGGTATCCGTGCAATTTACCAGCGCGCGAGATGGGTGACTAGCGTGGATAGAGCAAAAAGGGCTGGACCAACTCCCGCCACGCGGGGACCGCAGTCCAGCGCGCGATCGCGGCGCTGGTGATCTGCTCCGGTTGCTCATCAATGGATGTCCGCACGGCAACAGTGCCCACCAGCCGGTCGAAGTGGCCATAGCCCGTGGTATTGGCCGCGGTGGGGTAGGTGAGCCAGGCAAACGCGTCGGGATGCTGTGCCCGGATCAATGCCACGAGTTGTAGCCCCGCGGCCACCGGCTGGAACGCCCGCCGATCGAGCAGATGCACCATGATGCCGTGGCAATTTTCGTCTGCATATTTGCTGCCCGTGGGAACAAACTGCACCGGGCGGGCGTGCAGCCCCGGCAGTTGCAGCTGATTTAATGTTGTGGCAAGCAGCCCGCCATCTAGCCACGGCGCGCCCACAACACGAAATGGCGTTGCCGTCCCGCGACCTTCGCTCACATTGGTGCCCTCGAAAAAGCAGGTGGCCAGGTAGAGGAAGATCGTCTCTGCACTCGGCATGGAGGGCGAAGTGGGCACAAAGGGCAAGGTTGTGTCGAGCCAGTCCATTGTGCGCCGCCAGCCCGGCGCGGTGATCACCTTCAGATCGACACCAAGGTTGCGCTCGGCATTCCAAAAGTGAGCCAATTCACCGGCGGTCAGGCTGTGCCGAATGGGCATGGCCCACCGCCCGACAAAGGTTGAGATCGCTGCTTCGTCCAGCCAAGGTCCTTCTGCTTTTGCCAGCTCGCCCCCCAGCGGATTGGGACGGTCGAGCACCCAGAGCGGTAACTGAGCGGCGCCACAGGCTTCCAAGACGTGGGACAGGGTCCAGATGTAGGTGTAGAAGCGTGCGCCAATATCGGGAATATCAAAGAGCAACAGATCCAGATCGGAGACCATTGCGGACGTGGGGCCAAAGTCGGTACCGTAGAGGCTGTAGACGGGCAATCCCGTCAGTCTATCAACTGTGTACGCAATCTCGGCACCATCAGCCGCGCTCGCGCCCAGCCCATGTTCCGGTGCAAAGAGCGCGGTCAGGTTGACGCCCGCCTGTTGTAACGCCAGCCGGGATGGCGTTAGTGGCTGTGGCAGCTGCGCCGTTGTGGCCGCGTCGTTGGTCACCAGACCAACCCGCAGCCCTTGCAACGCAGCCACTTCCGTAGCCAGCAGATGGTCGATTCCAAAGGTTACGTCTGCTTGCATCACCGCGGCATGTACCTCATATCTGTAGATGACTATAGATGACTGTAAATGACTGTTATCTGTAAGGGCATCTGCTCGCCGGTCTCCCGGAGCGTACCCCGAGGCTAGCGAACAACGTCGGTGAAAATCCGCTTCAGCGGGCGCTGCATGCGATCACCGTCCATGCGTGGCAGTGGGGATGTTGCATTCTAAAAATTCATTTTACAGCCCACTCAAAGTCTATCCTAACATTCGGTTGTGGTGTTTGAAGCACTTCCAGCCAGCTACGTTGGCGCGGAGAATTTCAGGACAGATACTACCGTAGCAGATCCGGGCATAAATCAGGCCACGTTTATTTTGCCATTTGCACGCAGGTTGTATGGCCTGATTAGCTGCCATGGTATTGACGCCATACTGTAGTAGCGATTTGGCGGGCTGGTTTACCCGTCAATCGCGCCAAACCGCCACGTTGTTTGCAGACAGTTCGCTAGCTATCTGTTGCTTTGGATTGTTGCACCTTGGCAACGCCGTTGGCGCTGCCGCTGCCATTGGCTTCGGTAGCCTGGGCGTGTTTCTTGCCTTCTTCAATTAACATGACGGGAATGCCGTTGCGAATTGGATAGCGGTAGCCATTGCGTGGGTTGAGCAGAAACTTGCCATCGTCGACCAGTTCCAGCGCGCCCTTATCTTCTGGACAGACCAAAATCTTCAGCAACTCGGGGCTGATTTCGCCCCCCAACGGTGCTTCATCCAATGATTTGACCGGTTCCTGGGGCAACACGCCGTTGCCAGCAACTTCGTCGCTGCTCGGTGTCAACATGTTCTTGACCACGTAGGCAACAGCGCCAAGAATGGCAACAAATAGGACGAACTGAAACAACTTTTTCATGATAGACTCCTCAACTGTGCTATCAAAACAAGAAACTTGGCTCAGAGATACTTTATTTTACAACTCAACTATAGTTTCATAAATTTCATATCGATATCGTCACTGTGGATATCGTCACTGTGGATATCATCACTGTGGATATCATCACTGTGGATATCGCCTCAGGTTATTGTCCGAGACAACGCATTGGGGAAATCGTGGGGGCCAAAGCAGCTTTTTTGTGTCTGCACACTGTGCTCTTTCACGCTCTTCGACCGGGTGGCAATGGCTGTCAGACCCGATCAAGTATACTCGGAATCACTGTAATTTAGAAATTTTTTGATCCAATCCACGCTATCAGGTATACTCAGCAACATGAAAGGCAGTGGGACTCTCGCAATTCGTCGAGAAGAATCCTGCTGTTGTTGGCTGCCCTTCACCGGCGATCTCTGCTCGGCCTCCATACCTCAGTTCACAAACGTTCATGCCGCGAGGCGTGAGCAAATTCAAGGCGCGAGCGGTGTAGCGAAAGTTTCACAGCCCAAGCTTCACAAGCAGAAAATGATACAACTCTTATGATCTGGCTGAGCATTGGCTTGCTTTGGATGGGTGCCACCGGTTGGCTCTATTGGTTGGAAGAACGCCACCCTACACGTAGCACAACAGGCAGCACCACAGATGGCTCAACCCATGGCGCAACCCATGGCAATGGAAGTGGCAAGCGCAGCGCGCCCCGAATTGTGGCCGCCCGGGATCTGCTGGCTGGCGGTATTCTCTTTTGGCTCACGCTCGGCTTTTTCTGGCGCACAGTTAGCGGCGATGTCTATCAGCCCGCGGATGGTGGCGACCTCGTCAGCTTTCTCTTCCCCACCTATCGTTTTGCCGCGGCACAACTACAACAGGGCACGCTTCCACTCTGGAACCCCACGCTCTACGCCGGTGCACCTTTTATTGGGGATATACAGGCAGGCTTTCTCTACATTCCCAATCTGCTGCTCTTTACCCTGCGACCCCATTTCGACTATCCGATGATGCAATGGTTGACCATTGGCCATCTCTATTGGGCTGGGCTGGGCATGTATCTGTTGCTGCGTGTGATTGGCAGAGGCCCCGCTGCCAGCGCGGCCACCAGCAGACGCTATCAACTCTCGCGCCCGGCAGCGCTCTTCGGTGCCATTGCCTTTCAATACAGCGATCCCCTTTTGCTGCACCTGGGCAACCTCAACCTCATTGCCGTGCTGAGTTGGCTACCCTGGATCCTGGCCGCGTATCGGCAGGCACTGGTTTGGCACAGCTTGCGTTGGGCTGGGATTGCAGGTTTTCTCTTTGCCTTTGCCAACTTTGCGGGCCACGCCCAAAGTACCTTTTACATTGCGTTGGCCCTGGCGCTCTATACCCTCGCCCACTGGGCCCAACGGGGAGCCAACTGGCTTCGTACCGAGCGGTGGCGCGAGAGCAGGCTGCCACAGTTGGTGGCCGTCGTCCAATACCCACTGCTGACCGCCACATTGACCATTCTGTTGACCGCGCCGATCCTGTTGCCCGCCTTTGAACTGGCCCGCTTCACCGAACGTAGCACCTTCACCTATCAGGATACCGTGGCCTACTCCCTGGCCCCCACGCAGGCAATTGGGTTGCTCACGCCAGCCTTCTTTGGTCGTGGGCCCGCCCTACATTGGAGCCTCTGGTCGCGTGTCGAAACACCCTACGCTGGGGTGGCAACGCTGATCCTGGCGGTGGCCGCATTTCTGCTGGCCAATGCGGCCAGACGCCGCCAACTTTGGGGCTGGTTCTGGATTGCCGCGGTTGGATTCGTCACGGCGCTGGGCGTCTATGCCATTGTCCATGGCTGGTTGACCTTTGCGTTGCCCCTCTTTGATCAATTTCGTGCGCCGGCCCGGGCCCTGGTGTTGTGGACCTTTGGCATTGCCGTGTTGGCGGCCCATGGGGTGGATGCACTGCAGCAACAGAGCAGTCTAGAGCAGACCACAACAGCCGCAACAACCGCTAGCGGACCGGCGCTGTTGCAACGACTGCTGCGCGCGGGTGCAATGGTCTTGGCTGGCATCGCGCTGCCGCTCTGTTACCTGGCCCTGCTGCTCACCCAGGAAAATGAGTTGGCCTTTTTGCGCGCATCGGTTGCGGCATTGGCACTGACCCTTGCCGCCGCCTTTTGGCTGGCAACGTGGGCACTCGTCAGCATGGCACAGGCACGATGGCTGCGCGCCACCACATTGGGCATGCTGCTCTTTGCCCTGCTCTACTTTGATCTCGCGACAACGGGCGCGTACTCAGATATCAGCCCGACCGATCCCACCGTGGGCTATGCTCACGAAGAGATTGTTCAGTTCTTGCGGAACGAGCCCGAGTTGGGGCGCATTGACACGCGCACCGATATTCAGGCGCACTGGCAACCCGACAGCGCGGCCCTCTTTGGCCTGGAAGATGTGGGGGGCATTGCCAACCCGCTCATGTTGGCGCAGTGGCAGATGTTGTGGGAAGGATTGGGGGGGCGCCAGAGCAAGTTATATGACATGCTGCACGTGACACACGTTGTTGTTGCAGACGGCACGCCGCTGCCGGGGGAAAAGTTTTCGCTGGCCTTTGATGCCCCGGGCCCACTGGCACTCTATCGCAATCAGGATGCCTATCCGCGTGCTTGGCTGGTCCATGATGCGCAAATGGCTGCCGATCCCGCCGCGGCACTGGCTCAGCTACAGCAGCCAGCCTTTGATCCCGCGCAAGTCGCCATCATAGACGATTCGCACACCGACAAACCGCCCGATCTGCGCCCGGCGACCGCGCCCGAATCGGTGCGGGTCGAACGGCACAGCACCAATCAGATCGAGCTGACTGTTCAAGCCAGTGCGCCCGCCCTGCTGCTACTGAGTGAGCAGTGGTACCCAGGCTGGCGCGCCACGGTGAATGGAGCAACGGCACCGCTCTTGCGGGCCAATGTAGCACTACGCGCAGTGCCCGTGCCAGCAGGTACGAGCAGTGTGAGCGTCACCTTTGTTCCAGACGGCTGGCGGGCCGGCTTACTGTCGGCCGTTGCGGGCTGGATCTTGCTGCTCTTTGTCTTTCTGTTCGAGAAGAGAGATCGCTAGCGCGGCCCGCCCCCTCTTTGCTCCCACAAGTTCTCGCCATCTTCGATCGAAAAGAGCCTGGGTAGATGCTTACCCAGGCTCTTAATTTTATCGCGCTTACCTTCGCAACACTACAGTGCGGTTGGCTTGAAAACGGTAGGTTTCCCGCTTGCCGGACTGCTGTTTTCAAACAGAGCCCACGTTACCAGGCAACCGGCGAGCAACTTGGTCTAAAAGGGAATATCTTCATCCTGTACAGACGGTGCGTCTTCTGACATGCCACCACCTCCGCCCTCGTTGCCAAAGGTGCCACCGCCATAACTGCTGCTATCGCCGCTCATCATGTTGTCCCCACGTTGCCCCAGGAAGCGAACAGTCTGAGCCGTCACTTCCAGCGAAGCACGGGCGTTGCCTTCGCGATCAAGATAGCCACGAGCTTCCTCGATCTCACCAACGACCATGACCTGCCGTCCTTTGGTCAGATATTGGCTGACGGTTTCGGCCAACTTGCGCCAGGCTGTGACCCGAAACCAGACCGTTTTGTCCTGGCGCTGACCATCTTGCCCCACCCAACTTTTGTTCACGGCCAAACTAAAGCTGGCCACGGGAACGCCACTGGGGGTGTAACGCATCTCCGGGTCTGTCCCTAAATTGCCAACCAACGTGATCTGTTGGTACATAAAGCTCTCCTCTCGCTAATGGCTCAACGCACGGATTCAAATTTGCCATAATTTTAGCAACGGAATCACGCAGCTTTTTCGACCAATATTAGACTCATGCTACTGTCAGGAACAGTCCACCTGCTATCGCGGTGCATGAGCCGTGCACTAGTCAAGTTGTATTATAGTCAAGTTATTTTAATGCGATTCGCTGCTTCTGTCAACAAAATGAACAGGCAAGAACACCTGTTCGCAACGGCAGCAGGTGGCTGGAGCACATGGCTGTGTGGGTCCACTTGGTTGCAATGGATCTCAGCCAGTGCTGCTTTGCATTTGTCTCTATTCTGGGCTACGATTGCCCTGCGTTCCCTCGCCGCGTTGAGCGCTCCTTTACAAGTCGCCCATCGCTGCAAAGAGTGTTTCCGTGCGCGGTGATTCAGGGTAACTTTTTCAGCGCCAGAACGAACCAAAATTTGATGCCCGTAACCAATCAGGAGTTGCCATGAGTATTCGTGTGACAGTTTGGAATGAATTCCAACATGAAAAGCAGGACGAGGAAGTACAAGAGATCTACCCCGATGGCATCCACACCGTCATTGCCGAAGGGCTGGCCGCGCACGGGTTTGATAATGTACGCACGGCAACGCTTGATGAGCCGGAACATGGGTTGACAGAAGAAGTGTTGGAGAAGACTGATGTTCTGCTCTGGTGGGGCCACATGGCTCACCAAAAGGTGGCGGATGCCATTGTCGAGCGGGTCCACCAACGTGTGCTCGCGGGGATGGGGTTGATCGTGCTGCACTCGGGCCACTTCTCCAAGATCTTCCGCAAGCTCATGGGCACCAGTTGCAGTCTGCGCTGGCGCGAGGCCAACGACAACGAGCGCCTGTGGATCGTTGAGCCGGGCCATCCCATTGCCGACGGCTTGGGCCCCTACATTGATATCCCCGCCGAAGAGATGTATGGCGAACATTTCGATATTCCCGCGCCCGATACCCTCGTCTTTGTCAGCTGGTTCAAGGGCGGCGAAGTCTTTCGCAGCGGCTGTTGCTACCATCGCGGCCACGGCAAGATCTTCTATTTCCGCCCCGGCCACGAAAGCTATCCCACCTATTTTCAAGCCGAAGTCCGCCAAGTGATCGCCAACGGGGTGCGCTGGGCAGCACCAAACCGCGGGCCTGCATACGCCTATGCCAATGACAACGCGATCAACGTCAAAGAACCGTTGGAAGAGTTGGGGTGATCGCTTGATCAAGGCTATTGTTTTTGACATGGGTGGCGTGCTGATCCGCACAACTGATCCCGCGCCCAGGGCAGCAGCCGAAGCACGCCACGGCTTGGCCCCGGGTGCGGCCGAAGCAATGGTGATGAACAGCGCGGCCGGGCGCAAGGCCCAACACGGTGAGATCACCACCGCGGAGCTGTGGGCGTGGGTGCAGTCAGAGCTGGGGCTAGATGACGCAGCCGCGGCACAATTCCGCGCTGACTTCTGGGCCGGAGATCAGCTTGACACCGAGTTAGTTGATCTGATTCGCACGCTGCGGGGCACCTATCAGACCGCGCTGTTGAGCAACTTCATGGATGAACTGCTCGACGTGGTGACGGTGCGCTATCCCATGGCCGATGCCTTTGATCTGATCATGGGCTCGTGCTATGAGGGGATCATGAAACCGGACGCGGGAATCTTTCTGCGTGTGTTGGAGGAATTGGGGCGGCAGCCCGCGGAGACCATCTTCATCGATGATTTTGCCCACAACGTTGAAGGCGCAAGGGCAGTGGGAATGCATGCGATTCATTACACGCCGGGCCTGGCATTGAAAGCGGCATTGGCCGAGTTTGGCGTCACTGGCTGATTCAGCATCACCGGCAAAGATGGTGGATTGAACGGATGGCGGACCAAGACCATCCAACAGGCAGGGGACACCAGATCCCTTGCCTGTCACAGCTCGCTCAGCGCACAAGCTCAGCATAGACGGCAGACATCTGCTCGGCAATGGCAGACCAGTGGTATTGGCGGGTGTAGGCGCGTGCCTGCTCGCCCAGCCGTGCGCGCAACGCTTTGTCAACGAGCAGGTCCAGAATGCGGGCAGCCAACGCCTCGGGATCGCGCGAGGGCACGTGGAATCCGTTGACGCCATGTTGCACGAGGTGAGCCAGCCCTCCCACTTCCGAAGCAATGACCGGCGTGCCCATGGCCATGGCTTCCAGCGCAACCATGCCAAAGCTTTCATAGTGCGAAGGCATGACCACCATTTCGGCACCGGCATAGTAATAGGGCAAGATATCCTGATCCCGGGCACCCAGAAAAGTCACCAAGTCATGGATCTTCAGCTCGGTGCGCAGCTGTTGCAGCCGCGCCATCTCTGAATCGCGATCTTCGTTCCACGGGTCGCCGCCGATAATGGCGAGGCAGGTTCCTTTGATGGCGGTCGGGTGGCGCTCTTGCAGAATGGACATGGCACGCAGCAGCGTATCAATTCCCTTCAATGGCTCAATGCGCCCGACAAAGAGGATGTTGGCGTCACCACAGGGAATGCCCACCTTGCGCTTGGCCACTTTGGCATCAACCGGACGAAATCGCTCCGGATCGACCCCCGGCGGAATCACGACGAGCTTGCCTGGGTCCGCTTGATAGTAGGTGAGCAACTGTTTTCTTTCGGCCGGGGTCGCGGCAATCACCCTGTCGGCAATCTGTAAGACGTGGTTTTCACCGTCGATCCGGATTTGAGGTGCGCGTTCACTTTCGGATTGGGCAATCTGGTTTTTCATGTGCCCGAGGGTGTGGTACATGTGGACAATGGGAACGTCCCACTCCTGTTGCAATTTCTCGGCCACGAGCCCAGAGAGCCAATAATGGCTGTGGATCAGATCATAGGTGAGCCCCTCGGCCGCGGCAAAGGCCAGAACGCCGTCGACAAATTCATCCAAATGTTCGCCAATTTCGGCAACGGGAATCGGTTCTTCTGGCCCAGCCGGGATGTGAATCACCCGCCCACCAGGCCCCAGTTCATGTTTGATGCGTGGTTGACAATCATCTTGCGAACGGGTGAAGACATCGACCTGAATGCCACAACAGCCCAACTCGCGACCAAAATCACGCACATAGACATTCATGCCGCCGGTCTTTTTGCCCCCCAACAACGCCAGGGGGCAGGTGTGTACGCTCAACATGGCAATGCGGCGGACCGGCGGCCCCAAGCTTGACGCGCCCGCTGTAAATATTGGCAGCGCCGAGGCAGACGACAATGCAGATGTGACAGACATTTCTCCTCCGGTTTGTGGTGCAATTCGTGTGGGACAGCGTATTTGCGCTCACTCTACTATAGTTGCCCTGTTTACTCTGTAAGCACCACACTATGCAGTATATTCAAGAGATCATACTCAAGAGATTGTAAAGCAAGTTTCATCGTGCTACTGTTGCCCTTACCATGCGAGAGTCTATACCATGAGAGCCAATCAAAATTCAACGGCCACGCCCCCCCAATCTGATAGCCGCAATGCCCCCCACGATAAGATCACTCACGTTGATCGCGCCCAGGTTGATGGCAGCTACTACGACGCCATCTATCTTTCGCCACATCTCGACGATGTCGCGCTCTCTTGTGGGGGACAGATCTATGAGCGCACCGCGGCTGGCGAAACGGTGCTCATCGTCTCCATCACCGCGGGCGATCCGCCGGAAGCAACTGTTTCCGCCTATGCCCAAAGCTTGCACGATCGTTGGGAGCTGGTGGCAGACGCGGTTGCGGCCCGGCGCGCCGAAGATATCGAAGCGTGCCAGATTTTGGGCGCGACATGGCGTCACTGGGATCTGCCCGATTGTATCTATCGTCATCACCTAGAAAGCGGAGAGCCGTTTTATGTTTCCGATCCCGACATCTTTGGCGCAGTGCATCCAGCCGAGCTGGTTGTCGTCGAACAGTTGTGCACGCAACTGCGCGCGCTGCCAGCCCACGGCGACCTGATCGTGCCGTTGACGATTGGCAACCACGTGGACCACACCCTGACCCGGACCGCGGCTGAAGCTGCCTTTGGCCAGCACGCGCTCTGGTATTACGAAGATTATCCGTATGCACAGGAGCCAGGTGCGCGCGAACAGGTGATCCCACCCGCCGCGGCGGGTTGGGAAGCGAGCGTGGTGCAGTTGAGTGAAGGTGCCTTCGCCGCCAAAATCGCCGCGATCAGCGCGTTCCGATCCCAGCTCAGCACCTTTTTTCAAGATGATGCAGATCTAGCGCGTCAGGTGCGTGGCTTTGCAGAAAGCGTGGGCGGAGAGCGCCTGTGGCAACAGCGCTAGCTCCCATTCCGTTGGTGTGCCTGGCATCTTCAATGCGGTTGGCTTGAAAACAGTAGGTTTCCCTTGCCGGAACTACTCTTTTCAAACAGAGCCCACTTTAGGCAGCCCAGAGCTGCAAACCACCATCCACCCGCAACACTTGGCCGGTGATATAGGCGGCCCCCGGTGAGGCCAGGAAGGCCACCGTTTGCGCGATCTCCAACGGCTGGCCATAGCGCTCCAGCGTGTCCGTGGCCTGCTGTTTGCCATCATCAATGGGACGGCTGGCCAGGAAGCGGGGGGTAACAATCGGGCCAGGCGCCACCACGTTGACATTCACATTGTGGGGGCGAAGTTGGGAAGCCAGACAGCGGGTGTATTCGTGCAGCGCGGCTTTGGTCGTCGCATAGATCGCGCCTTCGGTACGGCCCGTTGTACCGGCCACACTGCCGATGTTGACGATCCAACCTGCTTTGCGCTCCATCATCTCTGGTGCCACCGCCCGACAGACCAAAATACAGGTCATCAGGTTGCGCTCGATGAGCGTGCGGACATCGTCAACCGCGATGTGGACGGCATCGTTGACCAGCGGCTTGCCCGCGTTTTCGCCCATGGTCCCCTGTGCGCCAATATCGCCCCCCGCGCAGTTGACCAGAATGTGGATCTGCCCAAAGTGGCCCCGGATCTGCTGCACCAGATGATCGACCACGCTGGCGTCGGAGAGATCGCCATGCACGGCCAACACTTGACCGCCGTGGGCATCGGCTATTTCATCGGCAACCACCTGCAATGAGTCTGCCTCGCCAAAGGCACGGGTAGAGGTGGGGCTGGTGCCGTGAATAACGACAGTGGCGCCCAAGCTCGCCAGATGATCCGCGATGACGCGCCCAATTCCGCGGGAAGAGCCGGTGATCCAGGCCACTTTGTTGGTAAAGGTTTGAGATTCCATTCAACTGCTCCATTGTTGGTATATTTGGCCGCTGTTGCTGACACAAATATACTGGATCTATCAGAAAATTTTGGGGGCTACCTCGCGTCGGGGGAGTTGTTGCTCATTGGCGACAGCGGTGATACGGTTGTGGTGCGAAAACCACCTCCAGTTGGCTGCGTCGACGCAGAGGATTTCGGGTTCGGTGAGTAGACCAGAGCGACATCACCCCAACAGACTGTTACTCCCACTACCGAATCAATGCTCATCTCTGCAAGACAGGTTTTTGGCCAAACGTTGCAGCGGGAAACGAGCCAAGCTTCAGCTACTGGAGTTACGCAACTTGTCGAGCAGAGCCACCAATTGCGTTGCCTGCTCTTCACTGGCACGCTCTTTTCGGTGCGTGAGTCATGAGCTATTGAGATCGGTAGCGATAATCTTGCTAAATTTTAGTCTAAACGGTTTGGCAGAAAAAGACAACGAGTAAATCTCATGCAATTCCGACCTTGTATTGATCTAAAAGATGGCCGCGTCGTGCAAATCGTTGGCGGCTCACTACGCGATGGCGCGCAGGCGAGTGTACAGACCAATTTTGAGACCGATCGCTCGCCGGCCGACTTTGCCCGGCTCTACCAACGCGATGGATTGCGAGGCGGGCATGTCATTGCATTGGGGCCAGGCAACGAAGAGGCTGCCCTGGCCGCGTTGCGGGCGTATCCCGGCGGGTTACAGATGGGGGGCGGTGTCAACCCCACCAATGCGCAACATTATTTGGACGCGGGCGCGAGCCATGTCATCGTCACCTCCTATCTCTTTCAGCAGGGGCAGCTCGACTTTGAACGGCTGCGTGCGCTGGTGGCCCTGGTGGGGCGCGAGCGCCTGGTGCTCGACCTCAGCTGCCGACGCCGCGATGGACAATATTGGGTCGTTACCGATCGCTGGCAGACCTTTACCAGCGTCGCGGTCAATGCCGCTACTCTTGCCCTGCTGGCAGAGCAATGTGCCGAGTTTCTGGTTCACGGTGTGGATGTAGAGGGGTTGCGGCTGGGGATTGAAGAGGATCTGGTGGCACTGCTTGGCACGCACTCGCCCCTGCCCGTCACCTATGCTGGCGGCGCTCGAACGCTGGACGATCTCGATCTAGTCCACGACGTGGGGCAGGGCCGAGTCAACCTGACCATTGGCAGCGCGCTCGATATCTTTGGCGGGGCCGTGGCCTATCGCGATGTGGTGGCGTGGCATCGCGAGCACCAAACCGCAACGGGTGAATAGTCGCCGTCGCGACGGTGGGGTTGTGCGAGTGACTTTGTCAAAGGAGCTAACCATGCCCCTTCCCACCTTCCCCCACCCCCCATCAATATAACAAACGCAACATAGCAAACGCGGGCATTGCTGTTGATCGACAATGCCCGCGTTTGTTATGTTGTCAGCTGTTCATTGGTTGCCAGCGAAACCTTGCCACAGAGAAACCTTGCCAAACAAAAGCCCCGTGCATCGGTTGGAACCGATGCACGGGGCTTTTGTGAATTGCTCAGCAATCACGATGATTGTTCTCGCTAACCAGGCTGCTGTAGCTTTATTCAATTTGGCGTTCCCGTAGGGATTCGAACCCCAGACCTCTTGGACCGCAACCAAGCGCTCTAATCCACTGAGCTACGGGAACATTTTTACCATCCCTGTTGATATCTTTGTTGATATCTTTCTCAAAGACGAACTGCATTCTAGCATGAGTTTTCGCTGTCGTCAAATTTTGTTCTTCAAATGAGACTTCACCAAAGGTTGCTCAAGTAGCGAGCAAGACAGGAGGCAAAACAGGAGACAAAACGGCCCTCACGGTGCGCAGCCGTTCCGCTATTTGAAACGGGCCTACAGAGCGGTAGCCCCACTACTTCAGCAACCTTGCCTTGAGGCGTTTGACATCAATCTGACAGTTTTTTCAACTTTGTTGCGTAGTACCATATCAGCAAAGAAGAATTACACAACTGTAAGTTTGTTTTCAAGAGTCATTTTGCGTTACGAGCCGCACCGGCAGGCATCGGTCCGAGCAGGAATGCAGAGCTGTAGAGCGACAGCCTGTAGCACAAGATGAGGAAAGGCCTCCACGATGAAAAGAGTTAGAGACTATTTCCATCGCGAAAAAGGGTCAGCAGCAATCTATTTTACCTTAGTGCTGACGATCCTTTTTGGCATGGCAAGCGTTGCCATTGACAGCAGCAACGCCTATCTGCAGCGACGCATCATGCAGACAGCGGCAGATTCAGCCGCGCTCGCAGGCGCGCGCGAATTGGCAATGGGCAACACCACCGCCATCGTCGAGCAAAAGATCAATCAGTTCGCAGCGGCCAACGGCTCCACAGAGACCGAGTGGGAATATACGCGGGCAGGGAAGGGCGTTTATGTCACTACCAACAACGAGTTTGACACTTACTTTGCCGGCGTGCTGGGCGTTAACCAGATGTCGGCCCATTCGGATTCCAAAGCCAGCTACGATCCTGTAGTGGGAACAGACAATCTGTTGCCCCTCGCGATCAACGGCTGCGACTGTTTGGATTTCGAAGAATTTCCACAGCCAATCCGCGAGGAGGACTTTGGCGAAATTGTCATTGGTAGCTACATCATTGGCAATGTGCAAGATGCCAGCGTTGATTATGTCTTCAACCTCTCTGGCTTGGATGCAGCTTACCCCGCCACGGGGGCCAACCGTCCATACTACATGTTTTACGACCAGGGCAACAATGGCATCCACACCGCTTTTGGTGATGGGACAGCCCACACGGTAGAGCGTGTCGTCAATGTCAACGGTGATGGCTTCTTGGTGGATCTCTGGTTCCGCAATCGAACATCCGTCCCACCCGGCGGCAGCCCATTCTGTGATGGTCCCTGCTCCACCACCACTGATTGGTACTACTATACCGAAGTGGAAGGCACCCTCATTGGCTTGCCGGGCACCCGATATGCGGGTGCCGTGCTTGCCGTTTCACAAAGCACGCAGGCAACCCAGGTGGGGACCAATGCGCACATCAAAAGCCCACGACCCTACTTTGGCGCCACGGCGTGGCTCCAATTGGATGTGAGCATTCAGCCCCTCACGGGAATCGAGTTGGCAAGCAGTGTGGAAATCGAAAACAACATGTTGCTCCTGTTGCCAGATGGCAGCAACACACCGCCCACTTCGACGCCGACGGGCACCCCCACGGAAGTCGGAGCACCAACGGCAACCTTTACGCCCGTGCCGCCCACCGCGACACCAACGGCAACCTTTACACCTGTGCCGCCCACGCCAACAGCCACGGCCACGGCAACTCCAGAAGAATTGCTCGCCGTCGTCAGCTTTACATTGGTCAATGCAGAGACGAACCAGGACATTATGACGCTATCTGACGGTGACGTGTTGAACCTTGCAACCCTGGCCACCGATCGGCTCAACGTGCGGGCCAACACCAACCCCGCGATCGTTGGCAGCGTGCGCTTCGGCTTCAACGGCAACAGCAGCTACCGCACGGAAAGCGCCTTTCCTTATGCGCTACATGGCGACTCGAGCGGCAACTACAGTGTGTGGACACCAGATGTGGGCACCTACACGGTCGTCGCCACGCCCTATTCGCAGGGCGGTGGCAACGGCACGGCTGGCACACCGCTGTCGATCACCTTCTCCGTCATCGAAGGGGCGGCCACAGCCACCCCAGAACTAGGCAGCTGTTCGGTTCGCTACCGAACGACCTGGAGCAATCGCTGGGGCTTTGGTGCCAGCGTGCGCATTGAAAATGATACCAACCAGAACTGGAATGGTTGGGAGATTGCCTGGCAATTCAGCAGCAACCAAAGTATCGTCAACCTTTGGGATGGCAATGTGAGCCAGAGTGGCAAAAATGTGACCGTGACCAATGCAGCCTGGAATGGCAACATTGCTGATGAGAGCGCAGTGACCTTTGGCTTCAACGCCACCAAGCGAGGGAACAACCGCGTGCCAGACGCCTTTACGGTCAACGGCATTGCCTGTGAAATCGACCCCGGCTCGGCCTATGAGCCCAATGGCGACGGTGCAGTTGCGTCGCTACCCATGCCAGGTGCCGGGGCAGGTGCAGCAGCATTGCAGGATCCATCGCTGGCTTCGCTGTCGTTGCCTGTTGCCGCGGCACCGGTTGCCACGCTCGCGGCCAGCACCCTCCAGCAAACTGCGTTCACCACGATAGACATTGGGGGGCCATCGCTCTCACTCTCTGGACAGACAGTCCCGTCACTGCTGACCTCCTCTGCTCTACCGCCCTTTGCAGTGGCCGCCAGCAGTGTGGATGAACTGTTGGCAGCCGCGGCAGCACCAGCAGCAGCTGCCAACTTTTGTCCCGCCAACCGATTGCGCAACGGCAGTTTTGAAGATGTCAATGGCAGTGGCGTGCCCTATTACTGGAGTGGCTATGCCAGAACCGGCAATCATGGCTATGACATTCCCGATGGCAACAAATATGGGTATAGCCGTGGCTCTTTCAGCGACGCCATGACCCAGGAGATCGACGTTGTTCCCGGCGGCACCTACAGCATGTCCTTCTATTCCTCGTCGCATATTCCTGGCACACAGACGGTCCAAATGCAATATCTAACAGCCGGGGGCAGCACAGTGGGCCTACCGGCCATTCACACCATTGTCGTTGATATCGATTTGCTTGGTCACAAATTTGGCGGGCCCTACACGCTCGCGTTACCAGCAGCGCCAGCCAATGCAGCCAAGCTGCGGGTATCGATCAGCGCCAACAATGTGGACTGGGCCAAGGTGGATTCGCTCTGTCTGCTAGCCAACGAACCAAGCAACACACCCACCCCGACATCGCCCCCCCCCACCAGCACGCCGACGGGCGGTGGCGTCTGTCCGGCTGGTATCGATTTTGAGAGGGATGCCTTTGGCAACGCACTGAACCGGGGGCGTATTATCGACGATGAATGGAGTGCCAACGGCGTCCACATTACCACCCACGATCCGAGCCGTCATCCCGCCATGATCTTTAACAGCACATCACCAACCGGTGGTGACCGCGACCTGGGATCGCCAAACAGCGATTTCGGTGGCCAAGGGCATGGGAACGGTGGTGGCGCTGGCTATCCCGGTGTCAATGCTCAATCGCTGGGCAATATCCTGATCATCTCGGAAGACCGAGATCAGAATGATCCCGATGATAATTCCAACGGTGGTACGATCATCTTCACCTTTGACAATGCCGTTAACATTGATCAAGTTACCGTCTTGGATGTGGATGATGAAGAAGCGGGTGGTGTGGTTACAGCTTATAGCGACAGTGCCGGGTTAATTCCCATTGCAGAAGCCAGCGTGCTTGGCTTGGGCGATAACAGCTATCAGATTGTCCCGGTTGATGCCACTGGCGCTCGCCGCATGGAAATCAGCTTGCCCGCCAGTGGTGGTATCCCCAGCGTGACCTTCTGTGAAACGGAAGCGCCAGCCATCTACAGCTTGGGTGATACGATCTGGGGTGATATCAACAACAACGGGATCCAAGATGCCGGTGAGCCAGGAATCAGCGGGGTTGAGCTACAACTCTATGTGACCGGACTTTCACAGGTTGTGGAGACAACCACGACAAATTTGGCCGGTAAATATCGTTTTGAAAACCTACCTGCTGGCAACTACACCGTCAAATTGACCAACAAAAACTTTAATGCTGGCGGTGCACTTTACGCTTTGAACACCAGCCCACGAAACGCGGGCGGGGATGATACCAAAGACAGCGATTTTGATAGTGGCAGTCGCCAGGCAACTGCCACTGTACCGCTCAATGGTGGGGATAACCTGACCGTCGATGGGGGGTTTGTCCTGCCCGTGACACCAACGGCCACGCCAACGGCAACAACGCCGCCCGTGGCAACACAAACACCTACCATAGTGCCCACGCCCATAGCCTGTCAACTCTATCCGATTGCAATGAGTGAACAGACGCTGGCAGGCGCACTGGTGGGTGCCAGTCTTGGCGATATCTGGAATGGCGTGCAAGCAGGGAACTTTGGCTGGATCACCTGGGCTGGATCACCCAATGTGCCAACACTGATCACCAGTTTGCTGCCACCGGGCGACTCCTACACCTATGTCAATCCGAACGATTCAACCGATCGCACCGTCTCGATTGGTGATTGGGTACAGGGTAGCCCTGGTGTCTCCAATGCAAGTGGTGTGCGCAATGCACTGGATACCCTGATGAGTCGGGATATTACTGTGCCGGTTTGGGATCAGGCCACGGGGAGTGGCAACAATTCACTCTATCGTGTGGTCAACTTTGCCCGGGTGCGCATTACGGATTACCGCCTGCCCGGTCAAAATCGAATCACCGCTCTCTTCCTCGGTTTTGATCCGGTCTGTGGTGGAACGGCACCCACACCAACGCCAACAATGACGCCGACGGAAGCAGCAACCGTTACCCCCACGCCAACGGCAACGCCAGATCTGCCCACGGCGACGCCCACTGTCCCTGGGCCCACGCCCACACCCTCCGCAGGGAGCTGTGCGCTGGATGATGCGGCAATGAACATGGGACGCTATTCGCTAATTGTTCTGGATGATCTCTCCACCGGTTCTGATGTGGAGAGCCGAACGTTTGTCGGCGGCAACCTCGTCAGCACTTCGTCGGCCAACTTTGGCACGAACGCCGGTGGCGCCGCTGCCAATGAAGCCATGCTGGTTGTCGCTGGCAACATTGTGGCCGGCAACCCAATCCAGCTCAATGCGGGTAGTCTGCGCCTGGGTGGTAACAGCAACGGCCGCACCATCAACTTCAACGGCGGTGGTTCTTCGATAGCGGATAACAGTCTTTCCAATGGCCCAATTACGAGCCTGCTGCGCGATGCGTCGGCTCAATTGAATGGCTTGGTTGCCAACAATGTGGTGCAACTGCCAGCTGGCCAACCAGGTCGCGCCAGCTTCCACGTAACCGCCATCACGCCAGAAGGTGCTGCGATCTTTGATGTGGCAGCCAATGATCTCTTTGGCAATAGCGCGGTGCAGCAGATTGATCTGGTCCCGGGCTCCGCGTCCATGGTGATTATCAACGTGAGTGGCTCCACCGTGAACTGGGGCCATGGCAACCTGACGGGCGGCTTCAACAGCAGCCAGTGGCGCGGCCGTGTGATCTGGAACTTTGCACAGGCAAGCACAATTAATTTCACTGCACGGAGCATGATGGGTGCCGTGCTGGCCCCCTATGCCCACGTGACCACAGCAGGCCCCATCAATGGTTCTGTTGCGGTGCGTGCGCTGACGACGACTGCTGCCATTCGCCAGCCAACGCTGAGCGCCAACCTACGGGCGCTCTGCGAC
This sequence comes from Caldilineaceae bacterium, assembly GCA_965228585.1. GTDB lineage: Bacteria > Chloroflexota > Anaerolineae > Caldilineales > Caldilineaceae > JAHBVH01. Next base: position 519,076 of record CBDDHX010000005.1, on the reverse strand, counting down.
ACAGATCCAAACCAACCGCCAACCGCCGAAGGCCGTTGCAAGTTGGTCTGGCTGGATTGGAATGGTGGGCTAGCTTCCATTAGCGAACTGGAAGATAACATCCTCGATCCGAGCCACAGTGGAGTTCGCCGGGTCGGTGACACGATCGCCGCTGGGCCAGAGGTGGAGCATGTCCGCCAAATCAGCAATGCACTCGACCAATGGCTGGATAAACCGATGAAGATCGTGCTCTATGACGATGGCAACCAGCAAAATGGCTACCAAGTCTGTGGGTTTGCCGAGCTGACAATGACGGAGTACAACTTCTCGTCGGTGCCCAGATGGCTAGCGGGTGAATTTAATGTCAACATTACCCGTGGTGTCACCGACCCCAATGCAAAGGACTATGGCCTGCGCGACGTACACTTTGATTAGCCGCGCGATTGCTATCCCCGTGGCGTGAAAAAGCGGGCCCGCCATTGTGATGGCGGGCCCATTGCGTCACCAGCCGACGCGAAGCGCTTCTCTTTGGCAGAAATCATCTTTGGCACAAACAGAAAGCCCGATGCCTCATCGCGAAATGAGGCATCGGGCTTTCTGACGCTGACACAGGTGGTATAAATACCGACCGCTCAGAGTGGTGGCGGGGAGGGAGGGATTTGAACCCTCGAGGGATATTGCTACCCCTACCCACTTAGCAGGCGGGCGCACTCGACCGGACTATGCGACCTCCCCCCATAGCAACAGACGGCAATTCATGTTCCATCAACCAGAATAGCAACTCATGTTGTTCTGGCGGAGGGAGAGGGATTCGAACCCCCGGTGACTTGCGCCACAGTTGTTTTCAAGACAACCGCCTTCGTCCGCTCGGCCATCCCTCCACAGGGCGAAACCCAATTCATGCTCGTCTGTTAAGCAATCTGCAATAGTTTACTCGATCCCACCCCGGTTGTCAATCTACCGGCCCAATTGATCTCACTTTCTCCACGCCTGCCCGCTAGCGCACCGCGATCATTCGATCTCTTCGGCCTCTGTCCAGGATGGATCGCTTGCGTGCCTTGCACAGGTGACACGGCCTGGTGCAAAGCCACTTGTGCCTGTGCAAAGAACCCCTTTGCGCCGTGGCATAGCTCGCAAAACATTATGTTGCAGTGCCGTCAATAGATGGCCACGCCGCTCTCGCTGTTGAAAAAATAGATCTTGTCGGGATTGAGATGCAGCTTCACCACTTCGCCAATCGTCGTGTGGAATTCGGGGCTCGTGCGCACGATGACTTTGACATCGTCAATATTCACCGTGAGAAAGATATCGGAGCCCAACGGCTCTTCCACATAGACCGTGCCCTGCAGGCCATCTGCCCCATCGTGGCTGATGCCGATTGCTTCGGGCCGTGCGCCCAATGTAATGGCACCGTCGCGCAGATTATGTGCAGCCAGCCGTTGCCGCCACGGTTCGGGAATTGGGTAGCGCTCGGCACCGCGCTGAAAGTAGAGCGTCGCGCCCGCCTGGACCAACTCGCCATCAATGAAATTCATGGCCGGGCTGCCAATGAAGCCCGCCACAAAAATATTCGCGGGTTGGTTGTACACTTCATCAGGTGTGCCATATTGCTGCAACTGGCCAAAGTTCATGATCGCAATTCGATCGGACATGGTCAGCGCTTCGGCCTGATCGTGGGTGACGTAGATAAAGGTGCGCTCCAGATCGTGATGCAGCCGCTTCAGCTCGGCCCGCATGGTGACGCGCAACTTGGCATCCAGGTTGCTCAATGGCTCGTCGAGCAGAAAGCAGGCGGGCTCGCGCACAATGGCGCGCCCCAACGCCACCCGCTGCCGCTGCCCACCGGAAAGCTCACGCGGCTTGCGTTCCAACAGTGGATCGATGCCGAGCATTTTGGCAGCCCACTGCACCCGCCGGTCGATCTCATCACGCGGGATCTTCATCATGCGCAGGGCAAAGCTAATGTTGTCATAGACCTTCATGTGTGGGTAGAGCGCATAGCTCTGAAAGACCATGGCAATGTCGCGATGGTTCGCCGGCAGATGGCTCACGATCTGTTCATCAAAATAGATGACGCCCTCGGTGATCTTTTCCAACCCAGCGATCAGACGCAGCGTCGTTGTCTTGCCACAGCCCGACGGCCCCACCAATGTGACAAATTCCTTGTCTCGAATATCCAGATTGAGATTATCCACCGCTTTGACATCGCCAAAGCGCTTGCTGACTTGTTCCAGAATCACACGTGCCACAATTGTCCCCTTCTCTGCTCATCATTGTGAGCTTATAGAGAAAACAAATAGACCTTGCACCGAGCGGCGTGCGCATGAGAGCATGCGCACCTCCAGCGGTAGAGAACGCTGATTCCACCAGTGGGCAACATTCAAATGATTTCTCGATTATCATGTGAGCTCATCATTGCGCTATCGTTGATGGCAAATCCGATCTGTCGCTGCGCCCTACCCTTTGACGGCCCCGGCCCCAATGCCCGAAATGATCATGCGCTGGAAGAAGAGCGCCAACACCAACGGTGGGATCACCGCCAAGACCGCGGCCGACGTTAGGAATCCATATTCCGTGCCCAATTCATTGCTGAGAAATGCCACCAACACCGGCATGGTTCGGGCCTGCGGCGTCTGGGTGAGGATCATGGCGTAGAAGAATTCACCCCAAGAGGCCATGAAACTGAAGATCCCCACGGCAATGATGCCCGGCAATGCCACGGGCAGGATCACCCGGATCATGGCCTGGAGCCAGTTACAACGGTCGACACGGGCCGCGTCTTCGAGATCGCGCGGAATGGTCTGAAAGTAGTTTTTCAAGATCCAGACGGTGTAGGGCAGCGTGAAGGTGAGGTACATGAGGATCAAGCCCCACACCTGGTTGAGGCCCCCAATTCGACGCAAAACGAGATAGACGGGCAGGATGAGGGCCAGCGCCGGAACCATGCGCGTCAACAGATAGAAGACGAGCAGGGTCGTGCGCCCACGGAAGCGGGTGCGGGCAAAGGGATAGGCAGAGAGCGAGCCAATCACAATGTTGAGGAAGGCGACGCTAAAGGCGACGACGATGCTGTTGCGCAGGGCCATTGGCACCTCTTTCACAACGGCACCAACGGTCAACCGCCGCTCTTCCAACATATTGTTGATGACGGTTGGATCGTAGTACGCCTGATAATTCATCAGCGTTGGCTCTTCCGGCAGCCAATGGGGTGGCATCGACATGGCCTCTTCGCGCGTCATAAAGCTGCTGATGATGATCCAGCTAAAGGGGCCAACCAGATAGATAAAGGTGGCAATGGCTGCAATATAGATGAAGAGTGAGCGCCAAGGGATCGGAAGCCGCCGCAACCGTGCCCCCAATGGATTGTCCGGCTGGCGGGCTGCTTGCGTACTCATTGTTCAATCTCCCCTCGTTGGTACATCATGCGGATGTAGATCAGACCAATGATGAGTGTCATAAATGTGAGAATATAGGCATAGGTGTTGGCCATGCCAAAGTCGAGCGCGTCAAAGGCTTTCTTCCAGGCTGTAAAGGTGACCACACGGGTGGCATCCCCCGGGCCGCCACCGGTCAACACATAGACGAGATCAAAGACACGCAAGCCATTCATCGTTGCCAGGATCATGATGATCAGAATCGGCTGCGTGAGCCAGGGCACGGTGATGTGTTGAAAACGCCTGAAGATGCCGGCCCGATCCACCGTGGCAGCCTCGTAGAGATCGCTGGGAATGGCCTGGAGCGCGGCCAGCAACACAATCGTGTTGAAGGGCAGCGAATTCCAGACCTGGACAAAGATCAGCACCGCCATTGCCATCTTGGGATCGACCCCAACCCAGGAGCGGTATTCGTCGATAAAGCCAAAGGTATAGAGCAGCCCATTGAGCACACCAAAGCGTGGGTTGAAGATCCACTTCCACATGACACCGGCGATCACGCCGGGAATTGCCCAGGGCAACAACACCGCGCTGCGCAAGATCCCGCGCCCACGAAATTGCTCATTGAGCAAAAGCGCCACCAACACACTGGTAATTACCTGGCCAATGACAGAGCCAACGGTAAAGGTAAAGGTGACCTGCATCGACTGCCAAAACTCACTCTGACTCAACACCTTGACGTAATTTTCGCCGCCGTTGAAACCGATCCGGTTGGGCTGGCGCAAGTTGTAACGCTGCAGGCTGATCCAGAAGGAGTAGCCAATGGGAAAGAGCGAGATGATCGCGATGGCCAACAACATGGGCCCATTCATCAGATAGGCCCGCAACTCGGCACTTTCCCCCAATCGGTTTCGCCATTTCACCCAACGGCTTGTTTGTGGCCTGCTGCCAACCACAGAAACCTCAGCAGTTGTCTCACCACTCATGAAGAAACTCTTTCTCTGGTTTGGGAATGTTTGTGCAACCACGGGTAGGCTCAAGCTCGGCACGTCTGGCAGCCGAGCTTGAGCCCCTGGCACGCGCGCACGGCCATGGACAATTGACAATGCGGCGCGCATGCCAGCGCTGATGCAGGGTTAGACGTTAGCTGTTTTCAAACGAGGAACGCAACTCATTCCACTTGTTGGCCATGTTTTGCGTTGCTTCAGCCGGTGCGATCTGACCCAGGATTGCCTTGTGCCACTCGGCCTGCATGTGGTTATCCCACTCCGAATACCAAGCCGCGTCAACCCCCTTGCGCGACTGTGCACTCTCCTTTTGCTGGGCAAAGAGCGCGGGATCGCCCCAGCTATTTTCGCCTTCCACAACCTCTGGGTCTTCGCCCAGCGACTTGTAGGCAAAGCCCAACCCAAAGCGATCGTGCCACTGCTTGGCGGTCCAGTATTCCCCGGCTCCATTCTTGCCACCGGCAAAATATTGCAGCCGGGCCGCGGCCTCTTGGCTGGCCGAAGCCGCGTTGATCGTGTATTGGCGCGTCCAGGCGATGGTGCCACCGGGGCCTTCGAAACCGGGCATCAACATGGGCTTGAAGACTCGTTCCCCTTCCACCGCCTGCGCGGTCTGTTGTGGATCGTTCAGCGTGCGCAGATCGTAGCGGTTCATGCCCTGGAAGACCGATTGCCCATTCTGGAACATCTCGGTCACATCGGCATCGGCCATCTCCATGTTGGCGGGATCCATGATCGCGGTGGTGTGAATTGCAGCGTGCATCCACGCCAGCACCTCTTCGACCACAGAGCCAGGCTGTTGACAGATCGGCTCCCAATTCTCATCCACCCACTCGCCCCCATTGGCATAGACAAGTGAATACATGATCTCCTTGAAATTGCTCTCCTGATTGATCCAGAAACGCAGCGGGTAATCGGCAATGCCCTGATTTTTGATCTCGAGAGCCATGTCACTCAGTTCAGAAAGATTTTCGGGCGGGGCATCAAAGCCGGCCTGATTGAGCAAGCTTTCGTTGTACATGATGGTGTGAAAATCGGTGTAGTAGGGCAAACCATACAGATTGCCTTCGTAGGTCATGGCGGCAATGTTGCCAGCAAACATATCCTCTTTCAGTTCAGAGACACCCAACTCGTCGTCCACCGCGCGGATGAACCCTGCCGAGGCAAAACCAGCCTTATCATCATCGCGGGTAACCAAAACGTCGGTCTGTTCGCCGGCGGCCAACAGCGTGATCTGCTGTTTGTAATCTGAAAGTTGCCGATATTCAACCTCGATGTCCGGGTTTTCGCGCATGAACTCTTCCGCCACCGGGTTGTACCACTCCAGTGCATTCCAACCGGTCCAGAGCAGGAAAGGCTTTTCCGACGCGGGCGCGCCCGCGTCAGCCTCGGTGGCCTCTCCGGAATCGGCGGCCGGTGCCGCGCAGGCGGCCAGCAGCAGTGCACCGGTGGAAAGCCCCACCCCTTGCAGGAATGAACGTCGCGACAGCAGATGTTTGTCAGAACTCACAGTGCCAGAAGTCATAGATCGTTCCTTTCATTAACGAGCCAAACGCCTATAGATGAAGATGAGTGCATCAATGCGAATCGTGCGATCGTTGCCGGGAACGGGGGTAGAGAGACCGTGCGCTGAACTGAACCGTGCGGTTATTCAAATAGTGTTGCAGGGAAAATGCAGGTGAAACAGGTATGTCAAGAACGGGTATGCAGATGATGTGACGGAACGTTGGAAGAGCCTTGAGCAATAGCTTGCAGAGACCAGAGAGAATCTGCCCGTGCGAATTCAAAGGGGAATCGCTTGCCTTGTCGTGGTTTACACAAGGGTGCTGTGGTTTATGTGAGCGTACCTCTGTTGCGGTACATCCGTTGCGTAAACTCTAGCAGAAGTTAAAGCTGCCGTCAAACCGGCTTTAAGCGGTCGGAATGTAGGATAGGTTGGGTAAAAATTTGATACCTTGCTCATGTTGCGGCGGGCTCTGCCATTTTGAGCAAGAACGCCAGAGCACCATTCCCGTGGGGAGTTCCGCTTGCCAGTGCCCCTGCGAACAATCGCTTTCCCCAAGACCTTCTCGACCCTGCTCAATGCAGTGCAACTCACCTCGGTTTGGGTGTGACGCATTCCAGTCATACATCAGCAGTGGACACCGGCTCCCCTGAACGTGCATACCGTGGGTAAATTGTACAACGTGACAGAGACAATCCTGCTGGGCCAGCAGCATCTAAAGTGGGCTCTGTTTGAAAACAGTCGTTCCGGCAAGCGGGAAACCTACCGTTTTCAAGCCAACCGCACTGTACTCCCATTCATGCAACAGATAAATTGCTAGGACTGTTGGGCGTACTTGGCATAAAAATATGCGACTTGTCCACAAAAACGAAGTCCGTTATAATCCCTCTAGCCGAACACGCATACCACAGCACAAATAAGCACAAACAAGCACAAACGCACAATAGAGCGCATCTTCATGTGCGCGTGCCGAAAATGGCCGTGCGATACAAATCAGAGTTGGAGAGACCAGAGTTGGAGAGACGTGTGCAAGAGAGTGTCCTCGACGTCAACGATCTGCGGGTCTATTACCACACACCAACCGGCCCCGTTAAGGCCGTCGATGGTATCACCTTTCAGCTGCATAAGGGAGAACGCTTTGGCCTGGTCGGTGAATCGGGCAGTGGCAAGTCGACGGCAGCGTTTGGCATTTTGCGGCTGACGAAAGCACCGGCCCACATTGAAGGGGGCGAAGTGCTGCTCGATGGCACCGATCTGCTCACACTTCCCGCGTCGGCAATTAACAAACGCCGCTTTTCTGACATTTCACTGATCCCCCAGGGGGCAATGAACTCGCTCAACCCTGTTTTGCGGATCCGCGAACAGTTGACCGACGTGATTATCGAGCATGAAAAAGGTGTGTCGAAGCGGGCATTGGAAGAACGCGCCAGCCGCCTGTTGGAGATGGTCGGGCTCAAACGTGCCGTGCTCGACCGCCACCCCCACGAATTGAGCGGGGGCATGAAACAGCGGGTCTGCATCGCCATGTCAATCGCGTTGCACCCCAAGGTGATCATTGCCGATGAACCGACCAGTGCCCTGGATGTGGTGACGCAACGTCAGGTGATGGAAACACTGGAACGGGTACAAGATGAGATCAATGCCTCGGTGATTTTGGTGGGGCACGACATGGGGCTGATGGCCCAATTTGTCGACACCATCGGTGTGATGTACGCGGGGCGGCTGGCCGAAGTGGGGCCCGTGAACGCCATCTTTGCCGAACCACTTCATCCCTACACGCAAATGTTGATCTCCAGCCTGCCCTCGCTGGAGCAGCGCGGCGTCTTTCAAGGCATTCCCGGCATTGCACCGTCACTGCGCAATCCACCATCTGGCTGCCACTTTCACCCCCGCTGCCCCGAGGTCATGCCCCACTGTTCCGCGGTCGGTCCGCAATTGATCGAGGTCCGTCCCAAGCATTGGGTGGCCTGCCATCTCTATGATCAGAAGTAGTCTTTGCAGCAAAGGCAGGTGGCGTGAGCCCAGTGCAAAGAATAACCTTGCGGGCTGCACGTCTCAACTGTCTGCCTGGGCGACGCCCCGGTTGTCAGCATGCTCCTGGGAATGAGCGTTGCATGGCTCCGCATGGGTGTTGTCTCGACGACATTTGAGCCACGACACTCGAGCCACGACACTCGAGCCACGACACAGCGTGGCTGAAGAGACGGACACTGAAGAGACAGTGGCTGAAGATATAGACCAACGAAGTCCCGTTGACATGTGGGGAAAAGCGCCAATCAATTGCGCTTCTAACCGTGAGAAGCGGGGGTTGACCCCGCGAATTTGCAATGTCAACGGGCGCTGGTGCATTGCGAACGGGAAATCTGGCATTGCTACCGCAGCCGCCGGGTGCCGGGTCGCTGCGGCGACCCGACGCTGTCAGCAGCGGGTTTCCAACCCGGCAAGCAAAATGTCAAGTTCCGACTTTTCAATGCACTAGAACTCATCCGAACATTTAATAAGGGATCCACGTATGGCTGCGTTGTTAGAAGCAGAGAAGGTGACAAAACGTTTTGGTGGTGGCTTTCTCAACCGCCACAGTACCGTTGCCCTGGAAAATCTATCGCTCACCATTGATGATGAATACCCATCGGTAACAGTGGTGGCTGGCGAAAGTGGTAGCGGGAAAACCACGTTGGCGCGCCTGTTGCTGGGCATGACTGACCCAACCGAGGGAGCCATCCGCTACCGGGGCCAGGATCTGACGAAGATGTCGGGCGCCGAACGCACCACCTTCCGCCGCGAGGTACAGGCGATCTTCCAGGATCCCTTTGAGGTTTACAATCCCTTTCACAAGGTGGACCGGGTGCTCACGACCCCCATTCGCAAATTTGGCCTGGCAAAATCAGAGAGCGAAGCGCGTACATTAATCAACGATGCACTGGAGTTGGTTGGGCTGCGCCCGGAAGATACATTGGGCCGCTACCCCCACCAATTGAGTGGTGGTCAACGTCAGCGGATCATTGTGGCGCGGGCATTGGTCTTGAAGCCAAAGATCATCGTGGCTGATGAACCGGTCTCCATGGTCGATGCATCGCTGCGGGCCACGATTTTGGAAAGCCTGCTCAAACTGACCAAAGAGCTAGGCATTTCGCTCGTCTACATCACCCACGATCTGACGACAGCCTATCAGGTGGGCGACGGGATCCTGGTGCTCTATCAGGGTGGCGTGGCCGAGTTGGGGCATGTGGAATTGGTGATTAAAGATCCCCAACATCCCTACACGCAACTGCTCGTTGACTCCATTCCCCTGGCCAACCCAAACCGACGCTGGGGTGAACAAGAATTGGTCGTGACCGAGGACGAAGTCGTGCAAACGAGCAGGGGCTGCCACTTTGCCCCCCGCTGCCCCCATGTCATGTCCATCTGTCGCGAAAAGGCAGTCCCGCTCTATCAAACGGACCTCCGACGTGGCACCGCCTGCTATCTCTATCAAGAACAATCTGAAATGTCACAGAGTGCTGTGCCACAAATGTTGATCGATATGATGAAATAGGAAATCCTCATGCAGTTGAACTATCTCTTTACGCGCGTGGGCTCTTTTCTCCTGGTAGTCTTCGTGGCGGTGACGGTCAATTTTATTGTGCCGCGGCTGGCACCGGGTGATCCGGTTTCGCAGCGGCTGGAAGCAATGGCCAACCAGGGCACCGCGCTGGGGGGTGATTTCACCAAGCTGGTCGAAGCCTATAAAAAGAAGTTTGGCTATGACAAACCGCTCTGGCAGCAATATCTGACCTATTGGGGCGATATCTTCCGTGGCGATCTCGGCTATTCGATTAGCCGCTATCCGGCACGGGTGTGGGATATTATAGAGCGGGCGCTACCCTGGACACTGGGCATGTTGGGCACGGCGACCCTGCTGGCCTTTGCCATTGGAACGTTGGCCGGCGCGCTCTTGGCCTGGCCCACCACCCCGGCCGCGCTCACCAAAGCGCTGATCCCGCTGCTCATCATCTTTTCAGCCATTCCCTATTATCTGTTGGGGCTGCTGTTGCTCTTTCTCTTCTCGCTCACGTGGGATGTGTTTCCCAGCGGTGGCGGGCACAGCATCTTTGTACAGCCGGGGTGGAACTGGTCCTCGATCGTGGATCTATTGAAGCATGCAACACTGCCCGCGCTTTCGATTGTGTTGGCCAGCGTTGCCTTCTGGGCACTGGGCATGCGCGGCATGATGATCACCGTTCAGGGCGAGGATTACATGACACTGGCCGAGGCCAAAGGATTGAGCCGCACCCGTCTCTTCTTTCGCTATGGCATGCGCAATGCGTTTCTGCCCCAGGCCACCCACCTGGCCATGGCCATGGGGCACGTCGTCTCGGGCGCGGTGCTCGTCGAAGTGATCTTTCGCTATCCGGGCATTGGCTATGCGCTCTATGAATCGATCACGGGCAAAGACTTTTTTGTCACCCAGGGCATTTTGCTCTTGCTGATCCTCTCCATTGCCCTCACGTTGATGGTAATGGATCTGATCTACCCGCTGCTCGACCCCCGAGTGAACTATGGGAGGCAAAGTTGAGTACACAAGTAACGACCATGCCTACACGGCGGATTGGTCTGCCGCGCATTAATATTCCGCTGACGTTGGGCATTATCCTGCTGCTGCTGGTGACGGCACTCGGCACCATTGGCCCCTTTGTCTATGATACCGATCTGGCCGAAGTGGGTGCGGTTGAGCCAGGGTTAGAGCCATCTGCCGCGCACCCGCTTGGCACCGAAGTGCAGGGGCGGGACATTCTGGCCCTGCTGATTCTCGGGACACCGCAGACCCTCAAGATTGGCCTGATTGCCGGGCTGGTCGGTCTGACGATCGGCATTGTCCTCGGCCTCAGCTCTGGCTACCTCGGGGGTCTGCTCGACGCGTTTGTGCGCCTGATCACCGACGTCTTCATGACCATTCCCGCGCTGGCGATTCTGATTGTCGTCGCCTCCTCCATTCGTGTGCTCAGCATCGAGGCAATGGCGCTGATCGTCGCCTCGCTCTCGTGGATGGCACCGACGCGCGCCATCCGTGCCCAAGTCTTAACCCTGCGCGAGCGCCAGTATATTCAAATGGCCCGGCTGTCGGGCATGAACAGCCTCGAAATTATCTTTCAGGACATTCTGCCCAACCTCATTCCCTACATCGCGGCCACGCTCGTGCTCTCTGTCTCCTCGGGCATTTTGGCAGCAATCGGGCTAGAGGTGCTGGGGCTGGGCCCGTCCCATCTGCCCTCGTTGGGCATGGTCATCTTTTGGGCCCAGTTTTACGATGCCATCTTTCGTGGCATGTGGTGGTGGATCTTGCCACCGATCGGTGTGTTGCTGCTGATCTTTATCGGCCTCTTTCTCATCTCCATGGGACTGGATCAGCTCTCCAATCCCCGTTTGCGACAGGGGTAATCTGCCCTTGCAGTGCAGAGAGCCACTGTTTGCCGACTGGTGTTTGGCGACTGGTGTTTGACAACCGGTGTTTGGCGACTGGTGTTTGACAGCCGCTCATTCGCCGTTCACCCGTTTTTTGTTTTCCATTGCCCATTGCCAACAGCGCTAGCAGAGGGGCAAAACAACCAGTGCATTCATCTCACCCTTTCAACCCGCCGTTGGCATCGTAGTCCTGTACATTTGTATTCAAGTAGCCATCTTCAAGTAGCTATATTTAAGTAGCCACAAGTAGTCGTGTTCAATCGTTAGCACCATTGGAATCAAAGGAGAAGGAGCAAGGTATGAAGCAAAACAAGCGAATGGCAACCAAGCTGTCCCTCACCCTCAGCCTGATGCTGATCCTGGTGATGGCCGTGGCCTGTGCAGGGGAAGCAGCCGCGCCGGCAGACGCAGGCGGCGGGGAAGCAGCCAGTGGTGAAAGCGCGTCCACGGCTGATCTGACGGCTGCCGAATCCGCTGCACGCAACATCCCGCGCAGCAAGACCCTCATCTTGCAGCGGGGCGGCAACACCATCACTGATTTCAACGTGATGAATCCCTACAGCCTGGGCGGTCTGGGGCGTGTGCGCGATACGCTCAACAAGACGATCTACGAGTTTCTCTTCTACTACAATCACAACGATGGCGAGATCATGCCGTGGCTGGCCACCGGCTATGAGTATAATGACACCTTCGATGAGATCGTGATCAATCTGCGCGAGGGGGTTGAGTGGAGCGACGGCGAAGCCTTTACCGCCGAGGATGTAAAGTTCACCATTGAAATGTTGCAGGGCAACGACACCCTCGTCTTCTCCAACCAGATGCAGGAATGGGTGCAAGAGGTGGAAATTGTTGATGACCTGACCTTCAAGATTGTGCTCAACAAACCCAATCCCCGTTGGCTCTTCTTCTATCTCGCCGAAAATTCAGAGATCAACCTTGCCATTCTGCCCAAACACATCTGGGAAAATGAGGACGCAGAGACATTCACCGACTTTAATCTCGAGCAGGGTCTGCCCGTGGGCACCGGCCCCTATCGGTTGGTCGCGGCCAGTGAATCGCAACAGGTCTTTGACCGCCGCGACAACTGGTGGGCAGTCAAAACAGGCTTTGCCGAGTTGCCCGAAGTCGAGCGCATCATTCGCATTCCAGGTGGTGACGCGGCCAGCGCGGCCCGTCTCTTTGCCCAGGGCGAAGTCGACTTTGGTGGCCCATTGGGCAAGGGCGACTTTGAAGCCGCGCGCGAGCGCAATCCCGAACTGATTGCCTGGCACAATGAAGGCCCCACCTGGGGCACGGCCGACGCCTGTGTCTACATCCTCGGCCTCAACACCGCGGTGGCGCCCTTTGACAATCCCGATGTGCGTTGGGCAGTCAACCACGCCATCGACCGCGGCCGCCTGGTTGAGCTGGCCTATGAAAATAGCACCGTCCCCATGATCATGCCTCTTTCCAGCTTTGGTGGCGTGCTCGCGTATCAGGATGAAATTCAGGATCTGATCGATCAATATGAGGTCGACAATCCGGATCAGACCAAGGTTGAGGAGCTGATGACCGGCGCGGGCTTTACCAAAGATGGCGAAGGTTTCTGGGTGGATGGTGATGGCAATCGCGTCATCATGAACATTAGCACCACCGGTGGTCGCCGCCCAATGGGGCCGCCCCTGGCGCAACAGCTACGTGACGCCGGCTTCGACGCCATCACCAAACATGACGAGACGAGTCAGATCGTCAATGGCATCCGCGACGGCTCGGAACACGCCTGGATCGAGCCCCACTGTGGCGCGGCCCAGGAACCCTTCCCCACCTTCAGCCACTTCCACAGCAAGTACTCGGCTCCGGTGGGCGAAGTAACCGGCTATCGCTGGGCCAACAGTCGCTACGAGAATCCCGAATATGACGCGATCCTCGACGCCATGGAAGCAATGTCGCCCTCGGTGGATGATCCCGAATATGTGGAGCTGTGGCGACAGGCCGCGGATATCTGGCTGAACGATCTGCCCGAAATTGTGCTCGCCGAAGAGCGCCACGTCTGGACCTTCAATGCCCGCTGCTGGACCGGCTGGCCCAATGAAGATGATCCCTACATTGCGCCCTATGATGTTTGGGGTGCGTTCATGCACGCCATTCTAAATCTGGAATCGACCGGCGCCTGTTAAAGCAGGCACAGGTTCTACAGTGCGGTTGGCTTGAAAAGGGTAGGTTTCGCTCTTGCCGGAACTACTGTTTTCAAATAGAGCCCACTGTAGGGTGATCAAGTTGTAGAGTGAGCAAAGAGACCGGCATCGCGATGATGCCGGTCTCTTTGTTGCACCCAGACCATTCAGCCAGGGATTGGCTCCAACCCTTTGGTCAAGCCACCGCGGGAATCTCCACCCGTGTCCCGGTTTTGATCGCCGCTGCCACTGCGGTCAGGATCGCCACATCTTGCAGCGCCCGTTCCGGAGTGTAGTAGGGATCTTCGCCACGCGCATGGGCCGCGACCATGGCGTGCCACATCGCGAGCGAAGCATTTTCCGCGGGCAGCGCTATTGTTTGTGGTTCGCCACCGTGGCGCGCCACCACAATCTGCGTCGCTTCCACCGTGATTGCACCTTCCGTGCCATGAATGTAGAAGTAATTATTGATGGGCGGCAGGTAGGCAGAGTGGCTGAGCATACCGGTTGTCTGGTTGGCATAGTGCAGCAACATCGCGACCTGATCATATTCGCCATAGTCTTTGCGCAGCTTGCGCCCGGTTGCCGCCACCGATTGGGGCGGGCCAAAGATGCGCGAAAGGCCGGCGATCAGATGCACGCCCCCATCAAAGAGCGTGCCCAGGGGAAAGTTCGCTTCCTTGCGCCACGGTGTCGATTCATAGCGCATGGCCCCCTTGCCCGTGTCTCCTTCCAGATGTTGCACCCGCTCCCAGAGCACAAGGTCCCCAATCGCGCCATTGGCCAACAGCGCCGCCACCTCTGTTTCGGCCTGGCGATAGGCCAACTGCTCGGTTACAAAGAGGCGGCGCCCCAGGCGGCGTGCCGTCGCCGCCAGCTCCTTCCCTTCGGCTACCGAGCGCGCGATCGGCTTCTCCATGATCACATCTTTGCCCGCGTGCAGCGCGGCCAACGCCACCGGCGCGTTGTACGCAATCGGCGTCAGGATCAACACCGCGTCCAGTTCGGCCATTGCCAGCAGTTCCGCGGCCTCGGCCACGACGGGCGCGCCCGGGAATTCTGCCGCGGTTGCGTCCCGCCGCGCCGCGCTCACATCACAAAAGGCCACCGGCGCAAAGAGCGACTGCTCTTCCAAGAGAATCGTCCGATGCACCCGCTGCCAGATCAACCCCAACCCAATCACGCCTACTTTTACAGCATTCATTGTTCCTCAATTTCGTTTCGTTTGCAACCAATGGCAGCCCAACGCCTATTGCGCCGGGACAGTAGCCTATTATAGCAAAGAAGCGGGGAAAGGGGAGGGAACGGTGACTGAATGGAGGCGTTCAGTCGCTGAAGCCGAACAAGGATACGAAAGCAATGTTGTTGCCCTCTCTTTTCACTGCCGATCAATTGACAGAGAAAATTAGTTCAGTCAATCCTGTTCCGTAGTGGATCCGACGGTGTGGTTTCAGCAACGCGCAACGAATATTCGAATATTTTCTTGTCCAGGTGGCATAGCGTTGTTTCTCACCAAAGCGGATGCTGTCGACCAATTTCTTGGGAACGGTAATGTCCCATTCGCCTACCTGTTGCCACAGTTGGCGCGCCGTGGACGATTCACCGCCAGCCATAGTGGTGAGCAGCGTGTCCATGACGACGCGACGCACGGGACACTCTTCTTTGATGTACATAGGTGCATTTTCAATACATTTCCATCTGAGCCATTGTTCTGTTACGTGGAGTGTCACAAAGTATCCATAGATACCGCGCATGTTATCTATCGTCTACATCAATACCCAGCTTTCCGTGCCGGTGATATCGAACAGGAGCCGTATCTTTTTTTCAGATTGGACTTATGTATAGTTGACCCCAATGTCGAGAAGAGCCAGCAAGCGCATGGACTGCTCTCCGCTGGTATGCTCTTCTCGGTGCATGAGTCATGTCAGATTGTAAATCCATTCAGACGCTGATGTGGTACAATGAGTTGATAAAATACACAGGATGCCACTCGTGGCAGATAGATGTACAGAGAAGGGAATGAGTGCTGATGGCAAAGGATGTGACCATTCATTTGCCTGAATCCTTGTACCGGCGGCTCGAACAGGTGGCGCAAGGGGCAAAGCAATCGCTTACTGAAGTGATTGTGCGAGTGGTGCAGGTCGGCAGCCCCCCAGCTGGGAAGAAGCACCCGCGGAATCCCAAACCGACTTGGCCGCGCTGGATCGACTTAATGATGAAACACTGTGGCGCATCGCCCCTAGCCACCAACTTGACCAGGATATGAGACGCTATCAAGCGTTGTTGGACAAGAACGCCAATGGGACGATTTCCGCTGCTGAACAAGTAGAGCTGCAGCAATTGCGGAAAGAGGCAGATCGATTGCTGTTGCGCAAAGCCTATGCCAAAGCGTTTTACCAGTAACGCCTCTGGAAGAGACGGTTAGCGGTCAAGAATGCTCGTGTAATAACGTTAGCAATACCTATTCGGGATAAATCTACTTTAACCCTTGAACAGATCGAAACCACACGCACTGGTTTGGAAAACGAGAATTAGAAGAGTTAGAACTGCTTGTGCGGCAGATTTTGCATATCGCGATTTTTAAAGAGTTGAGAGATTGGGTCACTGATCACCAACCACACATCCGCCATGCTTGAGCAACTAGAACTGATAAAGCCATGAGCCAGGGCAGCCTTCCCGTGTCACCTCCTCACCAACGGGCGCTTCACCGGCCGTCAAAGAACAGACAAACGAGACGCTGCGCAACGACATGTGGTGCGCCTGTGAACTTCTGCGCCGCGACGTGGTGTGACAAGTCCTTGGTTCAGTCCTCATCTAGTTCGTCCAATAGCAGCATGTTCCGTCATCTGCTAATGAGAGTAAATCGTTGAACCGCATGTAGGCTCCGAAGGAGTACCTTCCTTGATTTTCGTATTTGTCAGCCCAACGCATCCATTAATTCACTCATACCAAAGTTCAATAAAAATGCAGCATAGTGGCTCGAGAACATATCTTTTAGATAATCAGTGAGGTCAATATCTGTTGGTTCACCATCATCAGTGGATCTTGCAATGGTATACCCCCGTTTTTTGCTGATGGTGTAAAGGAATAGAGTATGGAAATAGATCGATGAAATATAGCGACGATCAGCAACTACATGCTGCTCTTCACTACGAATCTTACCCTTGTAAGCTTTCAACACGCTGCTATCCATGTTGATATAGATTGTTTCTAAGATTTCCTCTATGATCATGGGATACATCACGGCCTCATGATTAAAATCAATTCCCTGTTCTCCTAATTGGTCCCATGTCACCAGCGTTTCTTGGCCTTCCGGCACACTTTGGTAGACTCTAACGAGTTTGGGTAACCCTATTGATTCTTCCTCAGGCACAGGTGTTGTGGAGTTGTTTTCCTTTCTTGGCTCAGCAATCTTTACGCGTAAGATCTGGGTAAAGTCAGGGCCCGGATGTTTTAAATCCACTTTAATTTGGATTTCATCCCCTACATTCACATCAGCATTTGGCTTCATCACCACTTTGATTGTGCCGTTGCGTGGGCTTTGGCGTGCTACCTTCATAACAGCACTGATATCGTTAACTGATCCCCTTGCTGTCCCCCCTGATGCTTGATTCGGCGTGTAGGTCATAACCGCAATTTCCATATCACCGGGATCCTCGGCACGATCGAAATATTGATTCTCTACATCCGTGTCAAAATTGAGTGTTCTTTCGCCATTCAACGGGACTGCGACCACAGGTGTAGTGCCATTACTATTACCGGTTAATTTAAAGAAAGTCGGATATCGTTTAGGTGTAAAAGCTGGTTTTTCTTTTGGATCTTTGGTCTTGCCATTTTGCGCGTTTTGTTTCCCTTGTGCCTGTTTTGGCTTATCGGTAGAATCTAGCTTAAACGTTTTACTCAATAGTTGACGCAATTCGTCGTTTATTGGCAACTCTGCGGCAAATGATTTAAGCAGGCCATCATCTTCTGCAATATCAACTGAAATTGAATCCTTGCGACGCTTAAATATTTCTTTTAGCTCGCCCCGTTTGAGATTATCTGCCAACGTCTGACGCAAATGAGCAGCTTCCTCACCCTGCTTGAGGCGATCTCGCGAGGCCATGAATAACTCAGAACGAAAGTCGTACTGCATTTCAGTGCAGTCAACATGGATCAGCAAATAGTCGCGGAGCAAGGTATAGCCAAGGGAACGGGAAATGAATTCAGAAGTGTAGTGACCATGTACTTGCCCATTGACTGAAAAGAGCACCGCCATCCGATTTTTAAAGAACTCATCTTGGATCGTTTTCTTTGTTTCTGTCGGGGTGCGTTTACCAGCCCGCGCTTTGAAGACATGAACTGTTATCTTCATC
The DNA here is from genome assembly GCA_965228585.1 of Caldilineaceae bacterium. Lineage (GTDB taxonomy): Bacteria > Chloroflexota > Anaerolineae > Caldilineales > Caldilineaceae > JAHBVH01. Next base: position 501,262 of record CBDDHX010000005.1, on the reverse strand, counting down.
CTGCCAATGCGAGGATCTTGATACTTCTCAGAAAACGTATCTTCCACATACTCATTATTATCTTCGAGTCGGCGCTTCAACCCATAAAGTGCACCATATAGTGCATTGTCGTTGGGATATCTTTCTTCTGTTTCTACGCCATATATGGGTAAAGCCGGTTCGTATAAGTATTCATTGAGACTTCTACTGAGATCACGGCGAACATGCTTATTCCCTTTGACATCATATGAGTATAACTTGATGATTGTGCCGGTTGTAAATTTGCGATGATAGATGCCCAAATCAAGTTCATTGATTGAGAATGCCGGAATCTCGCCAGCAATCTTTAAATACTCATACCACGTATTTTTTTTGGTTCGAGATTCTTCAGCGGTAAAAGGATGTTTGCGTATAAGTGTGAAGCCGAAAAGACCGCTGCCATCAAATCGTTTGGAAGCAATCAACTGATAGCGCTTTTTGCCGCAAAAGACGATTGCCCCGCTGCCGCCCATATTATATTTGCCTTGCACAAAGTGGATCTCATTTTTATTGCCACGGACCAAGGATAAAAATGTATCTTCAAACTTGTGGGGATGTTGTCCCTCACCATCATCATAGATAATCAGTGATGTATCTTCGCTTCTTCCACGATAACCATCTCCAATAATTTGGATATTTTCTGCCTGCTGATTGCGACTGGTATTCATGTCCCAATTTATATAATCAGGGAAGAACCGAATAACAGCCTCTTCAACACTCTCGGGTGCATCAGCGGACTGCGGGTTAATGCCCTCTTCATAGCAACGACGCATCAGGATGGCGTCAATCGAATTTGTGAGTTTTTCTACAATGGCGGCGACAGGACTCGATTGTTGGTTTTCGATGATGCCAAAGTTGTTTTCATTGCCGGAGAGAGGATACCAATTGTCTTGATGTTGAAGGTTTGTACTGGTAGCGATAACTTTATCTACTTCATTCTCGTTTTTGGCCAAGAATAGTTGTTCAAAAAGCTGCTGAAATCGGTCACTGCGCTCCATTATGATACTCCTAAATACTAAAACGCAAGAAAAATCATGCTCCAAACAAACGTTGGGTACTTGCCTTAATGCGATAGTTAAACCCAATTATTCAATGTAAACAATGTGAGATAGCAAATTCATTCAACTGAAAGCCACTCCATAAGCGTATCAAACAGGTGCTGACACAAATTTTTCCCCCGTTTATCAATAGCTGCTTTATCCCACGATTGCCCAGCAAAGCCCTTCAAAACAAGTGGAGCAAGATGTGGTAAATATGATGATGAACTTGCTATTTTTTGTAAACCAGGAGGAACATTTTTTACTCCAAGCTTTTGTTTGAGCTTATCAATATCTGCTTGTTTTGCAGGAGTAGTACTTGTCAAACTCGCATAATATAGACATTTGTCTGGCCACTCTGAATAGGTCGACGAATTGGCTGAACGCGACCAAAGGGTAAGATTGCCGATCCTATCTACGATAGATGTATCGCCAGGGTAAAGCCCGCTATCTGGCGAATTATACTTATATGGCAACATCGGCATTTTTTGATTTGCGATATGCTCTATTACCTCAAGATCGGCACTGTACCATCGTTCACAAGTAAGATATGACGGTACTTTGTTTTTTGCTTTTACGATATTTCCTGCATTACCATCGGATAAGTCGGGAGCAGTTTGGTGCGATACCGTGAATAAGGAAAAACGGCATACGGCATATCGGCCATACCCTAATTGAACTGGGGCCTTAGCCAACCACATGCCTAGTGCTTTCCTGCGATCATTTCTGTCAAAAACAGCTTTTCTATCTAGTGCTGTCAAAAAATGATTGATAACAAAGACTGAACATTGATTATGTTTCCCTGATTTGTTTGACATATTGGTAGCATTCTGAGCAAACAAATCTCGATAGACCACATCAGGGAAACCACTTACTGTACCTTGCCAGTAAATGTAAAACGCGGCACATGCCTTAACTACTTTTAGTAATTCATCTGATGCATCTTGCTTCTCAACGACTGTTTTAGCCCTGAAAAGCTTGCCATAAAATATAGCGACAACATAGTGTGCCATTGAATGCCCTGAATCTTTTAGGAAAAAAATACATAGGGCTGCTAGATCGGCATCTTGGGGCATCATACCTAGTTGGCCCAAATGCTTAACAAGTTCAAAATCTTTCGCATCACGACGTGGCTTACGCTTTTTATAAATATTTTCCCAATAGAGGCATAGATTAGCGATCCACTCTACAAATTGTTCCTGTTCACCGTTCAGCTTACACGCATCAAATGAGTTAAATAACCAGTCTCGTTGAGCACTGAAACGGCGTCCAAGATCCCTTACCCCATCGTGAATCATTCCGACATGTTGCAAAATTTCATCAGTAAACTTAGCCTTGTTGTCGGCATTTAAGCCATCAAAATAACGATCAATTTCGTCAAAATAATTTTTTGCTTTTGAACGACCATACTCCGGTTCCATCGTATTTACAACCAATGGCTTAAATACCTCTATGGCTGTCAATGGCGTACCAGTAGCATTGAGAGATTGAAACATATCGAACGCAAGATCTTCCGATGGACATTTGATGTAGGTGAGATATGTGCGATGGGTAATAAATCTGATAAATGCCAGGAGTTTAATAGAACCACAAGCCAATTGGTAGCATTCATGATTTTCAGCTTTTATCGTCGCTAACTCAATATTTCTGTCAGCGAAATCCTTGAGTCCCTTATACCCATCCGACAACAGCCTATAAGCAGAGGGAAAGTCATCAGAATCCATTGTACGTTCGATCCATGCATGAATTTCTTGAACATTTGCCTTCAGTTTTTCGTTCGCAATCTCGCCATTAATTTCACCATTAGAAATATAATGAGAAATCAAAGCAGTAACGTCTGATTTATAGAAATCTATAGGATTGCTCTTCAAAGTCCATTGATCAGTAACTGGGTTTTCCCGCTGGTTGAGCGCCCTAATGATAATCGGCTTTCGACTTGGTTCAACTTCCGATTTTCGAACCTCAATACTGTAAAAATCCTCTAGTTCATACGTCACATTTTCTAGGCTGCTCACCAATCTAGGTATGGTTGGTACGGCAGTCCAACCTTTTTCTTCAAATATACTCTTAATCTGTTTCAATTTGTGACTTAACAAGCAAGCTATCACCGCAATTGTACTGATACGCTGTTGTCCATCAATTACATTAAAAATATTTGAAATTAAACCAGTATAATCATAATGCTTTCCCACTTCAGGATTACGTTCTTCAAATAAAATTACAGCGCCAATGAAGCGTAGATAGTTTTCCCTATGGCAAATAGTTCGGACGCCATCATATATGTCATCCATTAGTTTCGTTACATTATCTGTATCCCAACTATATTGACGTTGATAAAACGGGATATAGTAAGCACCAGGTTCATTAAAGAAATCAAATAGATTCTTGCTTTGGCTTTCAAAGAGTTGCATAACGTGCTCCTTTGAACAAGGTAATGAGTATTGGTCTGCTATTTGAGATAAAATTTTTGATTATGGGAGTAGGTGGGGAAGGAGGTGTAGATGTAAACAGCGAAGTAAGTACGGCCACTCTACTTAGAGTTTGTTACTGTCATTTCATGGATTAACAAAGTAGCTTAACGGTTTTTGGTACAATAGTGAAAACACTGCTAGTTCCACTGCATCAACACGTCTCTGTCCATTCTCGGACCGAGAAACAAACGATTGATTTTTGCCTAACTTTTCAGCTGCCTCCTGCTGACTAAATCCAGCTTCGATGCGAGCAGCTTTGAGTCGTTTCAAAAACTCTTGATATCTCCGATGATAATGTTCAGCTGATAATGAATAATTTTTCATCACAAATTTTATGCGAAAACTGCATAAAAAAACCGCTCAGGTTAGTACCTGAGCGGTTTTCGTTGAAAATTAGATTTGGTTGGTTCTATATGAAGCAGGCCGTACACCCCTGTCCTTCACTTTCTGCCAGCACATCAATCAGATAAGCAGACTTATCCTTTTTGCCCTTCTTGCCGGCATTGCGCAGATGCATCTCTTTCACCTGCATCATGCGCTCGGGTTGGATCAACTCTTCCAGCCGCTCATCGTCCATCCACGTGAAGCCCTCTTTTTCATAGTCGATTGCCTGCTGAAAGCGTTCGGGATGTTGTTCGTAGAGCCAGATCCACTCGATCTTCTGTTGGAAGAAACAGAAGTAACAGCCGGAGCGGCTACGATTGTAAAAGCCGGTTTGTCCGTTGACTTCAAATTCGATTGGCTCATAGTATCGGGGACGGCCCACGCCGCTTTCATCAAGTAGACGAAAGACACCGTCGCGGTCAACAATATCTTCATTGGCCACCAGCGAATACTCAGCTAGGTGGGAGAGAGGCAACTCGGTCTCTTGGAGAAAAGCAAAGACGGCACGATTAAACGTAGCGACGCTAACATCCATCATCATTTGTAGCTTACGAGCTTGGTTGAACTTGACGGACACTGGACGCAACGCTAGTTCCATCAAAGCTGACCGTTGATCACCACTGCTGTGTGCATCGAAAAGCGCTGCTAATTGTGCGCTATTTTCCGGCGCCAACACCTTGGTGATAACATCTTTGCTCCAGATGTTGCGGCGGAAGGGGAAGACCGTCTGAATGTTGGGTTTGTGAGAAATATACCCCTCCCGATCCTCGTCACCGCGAATGGCGACATAGGAGATGGTTGGTTCCTCACCTACAAACATTTGCTCGAAGGGTTCTAGCTTTAGCTTGCGGGTGCACCAGCGTGCTTGTGCAGATGGGAGATAACCGCCATACATGGCCAGAAAGTGATCAAAGGGGTCCATGGGGCTATCTTTGGCGGCTTCCAAACGGGTGATTGACTTGCCAAGAAAAACCTCGAGGTCATCGATGAACTGATAGGTTTCATCCAACTCTTTCCCGGTGTCCATAAAGTAGTATTCGAGGTCGAGTTCAGGATAGTGGGTACGCAGGTAAATCGCTAGTGCTGCACTATCCTTGCCCCCGGAAATGCCAAGTACATGACGAACGGGTCGTTTGGTTGTACTATTTATGTTACTCATGGTTGCCCATGATCTCCTGTAATAATTTGGTCAGTGCACTTATGTTGACGCTCTGATCGTCCGTAAGTCGCGCGCGAAGTTTCTCTACCAACGCTGTTACGGCTGCTTCTTTTTGTATGGGTGAGCGATGTAGTAGCGTTTGACTGCCCGCAGAGGTTGTCGTAATTTCAACCCGGACAGCGGAGACATCTGCTTGCTCGTCTGTGGCAATTTCGCTCAGCTCACAGAGATTATCCAATGCTTGCAAGCCATCACGTAATTTGTCATATAGAACTAATTCATCCTCATCGCGCATTTGCCGCATGTTCTTACCCAACACGGCCTGCACAATCGATTCTAGCCAGGCGTTACGTTCCTCCAATGCTGACATCAACCGCATATGGAGCGTTTTCTGTTTGGGCAAAAGCAGATGGGTACGCAAACTAGTATAGCGTTTTGCAATGTCGGTCTTGTAATCAGGAAAAAGAAGATCGGTTAGCCCCAACACATTGAGCAGATGGTCTTCGGTACGATCCAACAAAGCATCAAAGCAACCTTGTAATTCTCGAATGCCACCTTGTAGTTCTTGAATATAGCGCGTAAGTCGACTTTCGTCAAGCGCTCTATTTTCGTCAGGTTCACCCTCGATCAAGTCGGGGTAGCCAAGGGCTGTAGGCAGATCTTGGAAAAATGTCTTTTCTGGATCTGTTGCCGTGGCTATTGCTTTACGCAGTCGGATCGTGGAGGGTTCGAGCCGTTCGGTCTGTTTGGCGTATTCCGGCAAGCTGGCATAGAACGTTACAAAAGGACGAATCGTTTCCACCAGACCATTTGTAGTTAGATGGGTAATCGCCTTTTCTTGCACCAAAGCACGGTAGCGGTTGAAGAAGGCAAGCTTGATTCCATCAACACTAAAGGCCTTGACCTGAAACTTTGAAGGTTCGCGTCGGATCAACTCCAGATTCTCGGCACTCAGCTCTGGAACAAATCGCCCCTCATAAAAGAGGGCAAACCTCTCTCGTTGTATGAAAAGGAATGTGGGCAGCCAAAATTCCAAAAAGCCTTGTTTTAACTTAAAGGGCCGTGCACTTAGGAGTTCCACTAATTGCAACAAATGTCTGGGCGTTATTTTGGCTTGTTCCAGAAAGCTCTCACAGGCATGCCACAAGGGTGCAAACGAAGGATCGGTTGGCGCGTCTAAAAAGTAACTCTTGACATTATCGCTGTCATCATCACTACTGCTATCTAGAGGGCGGTGGATACCTGTCTGTTTCAGCAAAGTTAAATAGATTGTACGTTCCGGTGGAAACTTGTTACTGGGAAACCCCAGATCTTCCTCTTGCCAATGACTCGTCAAAGCCTTAAAGAAGGTGGAACGAGCGCTATTGATCGATGAAGACAGCCGGTGACGATTTACGAGTTCATTGCGATAAATCGGGGCCTCGTTGTAAACCGTTTCACAAATGCGCGATAGCTGCATATTGAAGCCAGTAACATCACCTATTTCAAGTTGTTGACCTCGCCAAATCCACACAATATAGTCTGCACCTCTATACAGACTCTGCAATGTAATGCGGTTAAGCTCTTCAACTTGATACGCACGAAGTTTATCTAATTCTCGAATGGCAACGCGATCATCACGGTTGAGTGCCCGCACGTAATTGATCTTCTCGATCTCGAAAAGAATCTCGCGCAGATGGCCAGTATGGCGGTAAAGACCGTATAGAATTGCTGGTTGGTGTGTAGCTGCGTGTTCTTGTAAGATTTCAACTGTCAGCGTAGTGGAAAAAACCACATTTACATAGCCATCGGTAATCTCCTCCGGTACTAAATCTACCGGTTCCTCTGACAATACAAATTCAAAAAAGCGCGGTGAGCCTGTTTTGTAACTAGCAGCTTTGGCAAAGAGCAACGGAAAATCGAAGTATTTGCGCAAATAGGGCACCACATTGTTAATAGGGTCAATCTGCTCGGCAGCCTCAACTAGTGCATACTCAATGTTGAGATCAGTGCCCTCAAAGAGCACAAATGAATCTTTGAAGCGAACGTAACGCACAATCTTCAGCGCTTCCAGTTCCCCCAAAACTGTCTCAGGCGCTTCCATATTCAGCGCAATTCGAGCGTAGCTAGTAAGAAAATATTCGCTAATGCGTGCGCCATCGGGGGCAAATATGTTGAGCAGACCGATAACCTTTACGAATTTCAAGGCATCAAAGATTCGCTCCTCAACGGTGGCCTCGACTCGCTCGATAGCACTGCGCATGGCACCCCACTGTGCGTAGTGCGGGTTATGTACGGAAGAAAGCAAGGCATAAAAGTTCTGAATCAAATAATTGTAGACGCAAACTAAGTTATAGTACGGGTGCTCAACCGTATCATACTGCTGAATGCCTAAATAGTCGGTATCATTTAAGAAAGTAAAGAGCGAACGCTCATTTTGACCATATCTCTGAAGAGATTGAGTTATTACCGCTGCGGCAAGTAGATCCACTGGAAAAAGATTCTGCGCAAAATCCGTTGTTAGCTTGCCCCGGTAGGGAAAGACTGCTGCATCCTCAATGACCTGCAACAATAAGCCGAGTTGCTTGGGGTCGGCTTTGGTTTCTAATTGACTGACATGATTTGCCGCCAATTCCAGCAACTGCTCAACCGGTTCATTAAAGGTTAGCTCCTTTAGTCGCCCTTTTACCTTTTCCCATTCTTCCCGTTGCGTTTGAGTTAAGCCCTGTGCATAGGAAAAAAAGCCCTGGTGCAACGTTGTGAGAAAGAGCACATTGTGCTGTGGTGCATTCGCAAATTCGGCAAGTTGTTGGACAAAATACAGTTCACGCTCAGGATTTGTGTGTGCTGCATACTCTAAAAATTTACCAAATTCATCAATTACAATCACCAAACAACGATTGCTAGCACTTGCTTGGGCATAGCGTGTTTCAAGCGCTGCAAAGAATTCTTGTTCAGTTGAAACGTCCAGATGCTCTGCAAAGACATCAACAATTGAGCGGTATGAGCCGACAAAATTTAAAAACTCAAATTCCTGAATGCCATCAAAATGCCCATTGGGCGATGGAAAGTAGGCGTGGGTGCCAGTCAGCGTCCGGGCAAAAGCTACGAGAAAGGCAGATTTGCCGGTACCATAGGAGCCAATAATATTAAAGGAATGAATACCTGTGTGAAAGTCATTCAAAATCTGGCCATAAATGCGTTTAGCATTGGCCGTAGGTATATAATGCAGTTCCTCTTCTACATCACGAACCAAATTGATCGAAGGTGAAAAGCTAGGCAGCATAATATTGATCCAATACAGCCTGTGGATTGGGGCGCTCCGTAAACTGGATTTCCCGAATGCCAGCGTCGTCGGTAAATGTAACCCCTGGAAATTTTGCCGTAATTTCGTGAACCTTTTGTAACAGTCCACCACGTGTTAACGCAAAAATCAAACCAATTCCATCCTCTTTGACAAAGAGTGAATCAAACGAGATTGAATTACCTGTCTCCTGCTCTAACAGACAATAAAGTAAAATCTCAGCAGGTAGCTCGGCCCGCTCATAACTCTCAATCTTATACATATTGCCACCAGCTGCGGTGTGATCTATTGCTTGCACCAAATCCAAGTCAAGCAACAGCGCCGAAAAGTCATCCTCTATATTGCCACTTTTCGACGAAGGTCGTAAGTAATTTTTAAGAAAAACATTCACATCTCGCTCCAAACTGCGAGAACTCGTACTCTGTTCGCTCTCTTTACACTTTCGTTCTAGGAAATTAACCATTTGTTCTTTTGTGAATTCGATTCGTTCTTTGCGAAATTCATTGAAAATTAGCGAATATATTGATGCATTTTGGGTAGTGACTAATTGATAGTGAAGCAACCAAAGCGTGCCGATATTTTCCAGATAGGGATCTTTGCCACTATCGGCAAAGAGCGTATCAGCGATCGGGGTGGTTTGCAACTCATCATCTTGCAATCCAAAGCTTTTTAGCCAAAATTGAATGGACGTGACCATATTGCGTCCTACCCCGAGAACAGCCACAGCATCACCATCAGCAAAGTGCCCTTGGTGATTGATAAAATCATAGCCTTTTTTCAACCAAAATTGACGGCAGTGAAAGGTTTCGTGTCCGGAAAATGAATATTTGGGCATGGGGAGATCTGTCGTATGCAGTTCTGTATAGAAGGAAAAAACAGCACAGATGTGCGCTTGAATCCACAGTATAGCACAGTGAAGATGGATTCCGCCAGTGTAAGCTACAACAGCCCAGGAATTCTAAATATGACATTCATCAATCGTCTTCGGCCCTAATTGTGGCACAGTAATCGTGTTGCAGTGGGAAAGATCATCCTAAACTGACCAAAAAGTTGTATGCTTTCCCTACAAAATTTTCATATTGAGAATTGCTGTACAACAGTCAGAGCATAGGCAGCGTAGCGATTCTCGTGCATCAACAGCGCCAGCTTCCTCCGCGCGCCCCCTGCCCACCGGGGGCTCTCGACCTGGCGCGGCACTGCTTTGGCCGGCCGATTTTCACGGCTTGACAGCACTCTCCCTGCTGCTGTACACTAGACCCACACATTGGTCTGACCATTCGACCATCTGGCAATTCCATCAAATTTTGCCTTCTGCATGGGCGCTTTACGCCTTGCCATGTACATGGGCAGGTTACCAAAGATCAGCGTTTTATGGCACAACTTTCGCTCACGCCCCCGCGCAAGACCACGATTGTCTTTGACATCGTCCAACAGATCCTGGAACAGCTGCAAGCGGGTACCTTGCAGGCGGGCGACCGGTTGCCAACGGAGCGTCAACTCATGGGCATGCTCAATGTCAGCCGTGCCTCTGTGCGCGAGGCGTTGCAGACGCTGACCGGCATGGGGGTGATCGAGGCGCGGGTCGGCGACGGCACCTTTGTCAAGCCGCTCAAGCCCCATCTGGCGCTGGAAATGGAGCTGCAAAAGATCGCGCGCGATGCACAACGCCAGGATCGCCTCTATCTGCTCGAATCGCGCACGGTGGTCGAGCGGGGCATCATTGAGCTGGCCATTTGCAATGCCACTGCCGCGGAACAGAGCACATTGGAGGAGGTCACCGACCGTTGGTTGGCCGCCTGCACCCCCGACGATGTCCAATTACCCCTGCATGATCAGATCCACATGGCCATCGCCCGCATGACTGGCAATCCCCTCATGGCGCGGGTGCTGCACACCTTGCTCGACGCGCTGCCCCCCGCGGTGCGCAACTATGGGCTGATGGATGACCATGGCAGCCGCGACGCGGATGCCTTGCACCACGAGCGGTCGATCCACAAGCGGTTGACCACGGCGATCATTGCACGTGATCTACCCACAGCGTTGGCTGTTTTTGATGAACATCAACAACAGGAAGCGGATCTCATTCATCAATTTTACGATGCCCAGTGATAACAATGCACAGTGACAACAATGCATAGTGACATGATGCACAGTGATTCAGCAATACCAACACCCCCAGCGCGGGCACATCAGCCCCGCACCCGTCAGACGCAGATCGTCTCTGTCCGTAGCTTCTCGGCTTCGACCTTATTGGCTTGAGATAGTGTTGGCTTGAGATAGTGTTGGCCTGAGATAGTGTTGGCTTGGGGTCGGGTCGCCACCGGAACCAAATTTACGACCAGTACATCCCGGCGTAAATAAGCGCATGGCAACCTGCCCCATTTCACGCAAGTAGCTTGAGCTTCTTTACCGCCGTGGTATTTGCGCCCAACAGTACTACAGTGGGCTCTCTTTGAAAAGAGTAGTTCCGGCAAGCGGGAAACCTACCGTTTTCAAGCCAACCGCACTGTAGGTTCATAACCCTTTTTTGCCCCTTCACGTAGATCCCGCCGCGGCAATGATGCCGCAATCTACGAGTCGTGTTCAATCTATTCAGAACAGAGGAGAACAAGCTATGCAGAAAGGTAAAGAGATGTTCCGGCTTTCGTTGTTGATACCGGCCATGTTCGTGCTCGTGCTGCTGAGCAGTTGCACGACCATTGCACCGGGCACGTCGTCGGCTGATGATGCCACAGCTGCTGAGGGCGCGGCCACATTGCGGCTCGCTTCCTATGGGCTGGGCGATGCCTGGAACGCGCAACTGCAAGAGACGGTGGACGGCTTCACCGCTGCCCATCCCGACATCGAGGTGGAAATCGAGTTTCGTCCCGTCGATGCCTACTGGGATAAGTTGCAGACGGAGTTTGCCGCCAACACCGCGCCCGATGTCACCATCAACCAGATGGATTGGGTGATCCCCGGCGCGGCCCGTGGTATGTTCGTCGATCTCATGCCCTTTATTGAACAGGACCAGGTCGACATGGACGCCTATTTTTACGATATGACACCCGAATGGGGATGGCAGGGCGGCCTCTATGGCGGCTTGCTCTATGCCGGTGGACAGGCGCTCTATGTGAACAAGGATCTGTTGGCCGCGGCGGGTTTGGAGATGCCAGCTGATGATTGGACCTGGACCGATCTGTTGACCTATGCCCAAGCCATGACCAATGCCGATGCCGATCAGTGGGGCATCTACATCAGCCCGGTAAACCCGCCCTACTGGGGTGCATCCTTTATCCATGGGGCCGGTGGCACTGTCCTCAACGCGGCAAAGGACCAATGCACCTTGTCCGCGCCTGAAGCACAGGCCGGTCTGCAATTCATTGCCGATCTGATCTTCGAGCATGAAGTCATGCCCGCGCCGGTCACGTTGGAAGGACAGGCCAATCCCTTTGTAACGGGCAAAGTGGGGCTCTATTTTGGTGGCACCTGGCAGGAAGGCGAGATCCGCGAGGCCGGTTTTGACTGGGACTTTGCCCCCATGCCCGCGCACCCCGACACCGGCGTGCGCAGCGTGCAGATGGGCTCCAACGCCTGGTCGATCCTGAGCACCACCGAGCATCCCGATGCCGCGTGGCAACTGGTGCACTATCTCATGGGCGAGGGAGGCCAACGGGGCATGATGACCAATGGCGTGCCCGGGCTAACCGCGGTCGTTGAGAGCGCTGAGTATCAGGAGCTGCACCAACCCCAGGATATCACCGTGGTCACCAGCGACTTTGGCAACTATGGTCACGACTATTATCCCACGCCCGATACCGGTGAATGGTGGGGGGCAGTCGGCCAGGAATTGTCTGCGATCTGGTCCGGCGAAGCAACCGTGGCGGAAGCGACCGAACGAGCCTGTGCCGCGGTCAATGAGATCTTCGAACGTCGACCCGCGGAATGGAGCCAATAGGGCCAAGCGTGCGGTTGTCAATATCGTTCGCGGCACGGATCACCGACGCGTCTCAATGCGTTGGGCGCGTCGGTACCCTCTGCCGTGAACAGGGTACTGGCAAATGTATAGTGCTGGCAAATGCATGGTGCTGATTGGCACCGCGGCACACCGTGGGCCACCAACAGCAGCTATTGTTCTCATCAACAGGTGAAACAGTGCAAACTTCTCTCTCTTTCCCGCGCATGTCGACACGCCGTCGGCAGGATGCAGTGGCGGGATATCTCTTTATCATGCCCTGGTTGTTGGGCTTTCTCATATTCGTGTTGGGGCCGATTGCTGTTTCGCTCTACCTCAGCTTCACCGACTATGAGATCGTCAGCACGCCAACCTTTACGGGCCTGCGTAACTTTGAGTTGCTGATTGCGGATCGCCTCTTTTGGCAGGCGCTCAAGGTATCGAGCATCTATGTCTTTATCAGCGTGCCGCTGGGGCTGATCTTCTCCTTTTCCGTGGCATTGCTCATGAATCAACAGGTCCGTTGGATCGGCCTCTGGCGCACGATCTACTACATCCCCACGTTGGTGCCGGTGATTGCCAGCACCATGCTCTGGCTCTGGATCTTCAACCCACAATTTGGGCTCTTGAATATGGCGCTGCGCCTCGTGGGCATCGAAGGACCGCTCTGGCTGGGACACAGCCGTTGGGCCTTGCCGTCGCTCATTATCATGAGCCTCTGGACGGTGGGCGCGCCCATGTTGATCTACCTCGCGGGGCTCCAGGGGATTCCCACCGATCTCTATGAAGCCGCGGAGATGGATGGGGCGGGAGTAATCGCTCAATTCCGCCACGTAACCATCCCCATGATGACGCCGGTGATCTTCTTTAACCTCGTCATAAATATAATTGCCGCGTTCCAAATCTTTGCGCAACCCTTTATCATGACACAGGGGGGACCCCGCTATGCCACGCTCTTTTACGTGCTCTATCTCTATCAGAACGCGTTCAAATTTTTCCGCATGGGCTATGCCTCGGCATTGGCCTGGGTTCTCTTTGCTGTGATCCTCGTCCTGACGGTGTTGATCTTTCGCTCGTCCACCGGCTGGGTCTACTATGAAGGAGATGTACGACGCCAATGATTGCGCTCGTAACGGTGATGCGCCAGGCCGTGGCACCCAACGGGATCTTGCAGAGCAGCCGGGGCCGCGCACTGCTGCAAAAGCTGATCACCTATCCGTTGCTGCTGCTCGGCGCGGCCATCATGCTGATCCCGCTTATTTGGTTGCTCTCGTCCAGCTTCAAAGACAGCGGTCGCATCTTTATCTATCCACCCGAAATCATTCCCGATCCATGGCGGCCGGAGAACTATCCCGCGGTGCTCGATGCGATTCCCTTTGTGCGCTTTGCCTGGAACACTGTTTTTGTAACGGTGCTGGCCCTGATCGGGCAACTCTTTTCCGCGAGCCTCGTGGCCTTTGGCTTTGCCCGCATTGCTTTTCCCGGGCGCAATCTGCTCTTTATCATCTTGATCGCCACGATCATGCTGCCCTACCACGTGACCTTGATCCCCACGTTTATTCTCTTCCGTGAATTGGGCTGGCTCGACACCTACGCGCCGCTGATCGTGCCCTATTGGCTGGGCGGGGGCGCGTTCTTCATCTTTCTGTTGCGCCAATTCTACATGCGCCTGCCACTCGATCTCGATGATGCCGCGCAAATCGATGGGGCCAGCCGCTGGGGGATCTACTGGCGCATTATCCTGCCCCAATCCACACCAGCGCTTGGTGTGGTTGCGGTCTTCTCCTTTCTCAACCATTGGAACGACTTTTTCAACCCGCTCATCTACCTGAGCAGCACCGACAAATATACCTTGGCCCTCGGCATCAATCTCTTTCGCGGGTATCAGACCACCCAATGGAATCTGCTCATGGCTGCCAGCGTCATGGTCAGCGTTCCCTGTATTCTGCTCTATGCCGTGGCCCAACGGTATTTTATTCAGGGCATCGTCTTCACCGGGGTCAAGCAATAGGCGCGCTCGGTCCGCAATGGATGAAAACTACAGTGCGGTTGGCTTGAAAACGGTAGGTTTCCCGCTGGCCGGAACCACTCTTTTCAAACAGAGCCCACTTTAGCCGGAAAAGGAACTCACAATGCAAGAACTAGGGGTTGGCGTCTTGGGATTGGGGCAGGGTCTCTCCCATCTGCGCGCCTTTCAGATGATTGAGGGAAGCCGCGTGGTCGCGGTCTGTGATAGCGACCACGCGTTGGCCAGTCGCGTTGCCCAGCAGCAGAATGTCGAGCGAATCTGTGAAGAGTACGAGCAGCTCCTGACTGACAAAGCGGTCGATATTGTGGTGGTTGCCACGCCCGATCACCTGCATGGACGCCATGTCCTGCAGGCGCTGGAAGCTGGCAAACACGTGCTCTCGGAAATTCCCATGGCAACGACGCTGGCCGAATGTGAGGCGATTATTGCCACGACTGATCGCACCGGCCACAAATATCACATGGGCAATCAGGTGCGCTACGCCTTTTGTCTGCGGGATGTCAAACAGCTCATTGCGGCCGGCGACCTGGGCGACATCTTCTATGCCGAGGGCGAATATCTCCACGACATGGGCGACATCGTCAACCACCGCTCTTCCGATCACTGGCGCATCCAACCGGAGGAGCCCCAGACCACGCTGTTGGGCGGTGGCCCCCACGCGATTGATACCGTGCGCTGGCTCATGGGTGCGCGCTTTGTCGAAGTACAGGCCTATCACGCGGATTTCCAGACCGAATGGCAGACGCTCCACACCACGGCCGCGCTCTTCAAAACCGAGAGCGGCGCGGTGGTGAAGGTGACCGTCTCCTATGGCATGGTGCGCCCCTATTGCCTCTACTATTCGCTCTATGGCACCGCCGGTTCCTTTGAACGCACCCGCGATCAAGGAGGCGCCACCGAAGAGACGATCAACTATCTCTATCACAGCAAGCTGAGTGGTGCCCGGCGCATGGTACCGATGACCGTGCCCAATTGGAACAACCCACGGTTACAGCGGCAGCATTCACTGGGCCACGGCACCATGGAGATCGAGCAGGCCCAAAGCTTTTTACACGCGATCCGCAACGATGAAGAGCCGCTCATTGGTCCCCGCGAAGCCGCCCGCTCGATCGCGGCCGGGATCTGTGCACTCACATCCGCCCAACAAGGGGGCGGCATCGTGCAGATCCCCACATTCCTGTAGATTGGACCTCTGTCAATGCTTCTCTTTCACGATCCCACAGACCCGCGCAGCCGCTACAGCCACTATCTGGCCGAGATCTTGCGCTGTGAAGGGTTGATCGATTTTGCCGAAGCGGATCTTGCTACGTTGGTGGACCACGACCTGAGCGGGGAAGATCTGCTCATTTTGCCCCGGGTCGCGCTCAGTGACACGCAAGTCTCCCACCTCTTAGCCCATCTGCACCGCGGGGGCCGGCTCATTGCCATCTTGCCCGATGCACACTTTGTCACGCGGCTGGGGCTACAGCCACAACATCGGGCAACCGATGGTGGCTATCTTCGGATCGACGCCACCGCGCCAGCAGTTGCCGGTCTCTGTACAGAAGCGGTCCAACTCATTGTGCCCGCCGTGAGTTGGCAGAGCACATCAACAGTGACAGCGTCCATCCTGGCCCAGGTACAGACGGCACCAGATAGCGCCCACCCCGCGAGCCCCGGCGTCGTGCACCTGGCGGTGGGCGCGGGAGAGGCCGTGCTCTTTGCCTATGATCTACCCCATGCGGTGGCGCGGTTGCGTCAGGGCAATCCCGAACATGTTGATCTCTGCTACGCGGGTCTCGACGGCATCTACCGACCCAGCGAGCTCTTTGTCGGGCAACTGCCGGTGGAACAGATGCACTTGCCCCAGGCGGACATCCACACAGCATTGCTGGCACGTGTGATCGAAACAGTGGCCCCGCGTCCCCGTCTCTGGTACTATCCACGCGCCGACCAGCGCAGCGTGATGATCATGACCAGCGACGATGATTGGTCCACTGTCGAGCAATTCGAGCAATTGCTGGCCGGGCTCGCCAAACGCGACGCGCACTGTACCTTTTACGTGGTGCCCAAGACCAAGATCAATCGGGAGCTCATGCAAGAGTGGGAAGGGGCCGGCCATACCTTTAGCGTCCATCCAGCGCTGGAGGCGGATACCGTGCGTGGTCTGACCGTGGACGAACCACAGAGCCGGCTCGTGGAGCCAATGCTTGCCGCCAACATCGAGCGTCACCGCAGAGAGCTGGCGCGCACGCCGCGCACGGTGCGCCAACACGCGGTGCGCTGGTTGGGATATGTTGACGCCGCCCAGATCGAAGCGGATCTTGGCATTCACATGGACTTGAACTATATTGCAGTTTCGCCCTATTTGGGGTATCTTTGCGGCTCGGGTCGACCGCTGCGCTTTGTCGATACCGATGGAACGGTTGTCGATTGTTACCAGCAGCCCACCCATTGGACAGAAGAATGTCTGATCCATCCCGATTTTGTCTTTAGCTTCAAATGGACGGTCGAGAGGGCCATTGCCGAAACTGCCCAGTTGATCAAGCGGGCCGCGCGCGAATTTTACACGCCCATTGCACTGAATAGCCACCCAGTCAGCTTTGCCACCTATTCCAGCCCACTCATTGAGGGCAACTGGGACGCTGCGCTCGAGGCGGGCATGGCGATTCTTTCCGCCGATGAGTGGTTGCAATGGACCGAGACACGTGAACAGATAGCCCTCAGCCGCACTGCCGAGGGCTACACGCTCACGAGCGCGGTTGCCGTGGCAGCGCTGACCTTGCTCCTCTCGCCAGAGATGGTCGTTGCGCCTGGGCCAGAGCAACCATCAGGCGTCGATTCACCCTCACATGTTTCAACGGTACAGCAGCGGTGGGGGCGTTCCTATCAAGCAGTGACCATTAGCAACCTGGCAGCCAACGAGCCATACCGGCTGACAATCACGGCAGCGGCCACTGGTTCGGCCACTGGCTGATCAGTAGATGAGCACGAGAAGAGCAGTTGATGATCACTGTAGCAGACAAATCCAGGTCATGATTCAGATCAATGTAAACAGCAGACGCAAATCAGCAGCACATGAAAGATCGAGAAGAGCATGAAGATTCGAGCCATTGAAACAATTCCCGTCCAGGTGCCCATCGATCCCCGCCGCGCCATCCGCAGTGGGCGCGGTACGCACACCAGCTCTCCCTTTTTGTTGGTCAAGATTCAGACCAATGAGGGGCTTGTGGGATTGGGCGAAGTCTCTTGCACGCCCATCTGGAGTGGCGAAGACCAAGTGACGGCCGCCCACTTTATCGAACACTTTTTCAGCCCCTTGTTGGTTGGGCAGGATCCAACGCAGATCAATGCGCTCTTGCCGCGCATCAACAAGTGTGTGGCTGGCAATCCGTTCACAAAAGCCGCGCTGGAAATGGCATTGTGGGATATTTTGGGCAAGGTGGCGGGGCTGCCCGTCTATCAACTGTTGGGGGGCGCGGTGCGTGACTTTGTGACGACAAAGTTCTCGGTCTCCGGCGTGGAGCCGGCGCAGGCCGCGCAGATTGCCGAGTGGGCCGTGGCACAGGGCTTCCGCACGATGAAGGTAAAGGTGGGCATCGATCCCGCTGCGGATGTGGCGCGCGTGCGGGCTGTGCGCGAGGCGGTTGGCCCAGAAATCCGCCTCGGTGTCGATGCCAATGGCGGTTGGACACCACAGATTGCGATCCAGACCATACAGCGGTTGCTCGACTATGAGATCTACTTTGCCGAACAGCCGGTGGCCGATGTCGATATCAATTGGCTGGCTGATGTACGCCGCCAGGTGCCGGTGCCCATTATGGCTGATGAAAGTGTCTACAACGCGCAGGACGCGTTTGCCATTGCACGGGCCAATGCCGCGGATGTGCTGTCGGTCTACGTGGGGAAAGGCGGGATCAGTCCGGCCCGTGCGGTCGCCAGCGTTGCCGAAGCAGCCGGATTGGTCTGTACGGTGGGCAGCAACCTGGAATTGGGCATTGGCAACGCCGCGATGATCCATCTTGCGCTGGCCACGCCGGCCATTGCCGCGGAGCGCTTCCCCTGCGACATCCTCAGTCCCTTCTACTATGAGAGTGACTTGCTCACGGAGCCGCTGCCGATCCAGGCTGGCCGCGCGGTTGCTCCCAACGGGCCAGGGTTGGGGGTGACACTCGACGATGAACTCGTCGAGCGCTATCGGAATGATTGAGCACCCATCCATACCGCTTGTGGGCTGGCAGCAACTCCTGGGTACATCTTTGGGTGCGTCCCATTTTCGGGGACGTACAGAAGCGGAGCAGATTGAGTGTCCGGTCTAATCCCCAAACGTGGTACGCACCCTAAATCTTTTGGCGCGCTTGCACTCCCGCCCACCGTGTGATACGCTTTGACAGCGTGCTGGCCCTTTTGCTTCGTTGCGGCCAGTTGGTAGTCCGGCAAATATGTTGGTAGCCTGGCAAATATGTTGGTAGTCTGACAAGTATGAAGTACGCGCCAACGAGGGCTTACCAATCTCAATCTGGGCTTACGCAACTTGTCGAGAAGAGCCATCAATCGCGTTGCCTGCTATCCACTGGTACGCTCTTCTCGGTGAGTCATCTCTGTTCAACGGTAACGCAAGTTGCTATCTACCATCGCTACACGGGGGTGATTGAACAATTATCTCGGTCACGCGATGGGCGGCAACTTGGGTTGGTTCCATTCAAATAACTCGTTATGCAACCTGATCATTTCCTCACCCAATAGAGTAACCCTTTATAGAGAAAGCAAATAGACCTTGCACCTTGCGGAGTGTGCATTCTCTACTGCGCACCTCCAGCGTTAGAGAACGCTGATTCCTCCATTGTGCGGTTTTTCAATGATTTCTCTTTTAGAATCGCGCGGTACCGCGCGTACAAAAGTACGCAGATTGGTGCGACTTTTACATGGGTTATCTATGGGTAGCCGGCTGACTGTCACGGCGGCTACCTACTCTCCTACACCATTCGCTTGGCCCACCTGAGCCAGGCGCTCTTGTCGTTCCATCCATCAGATAAAACAACTGCATACCACAACAAACAAGGAGCGATCATGCAGCATACACTGCAAGCTATCGCATACCATGAATACAGCGCAATGTTGGCGCGCTACCTGCGCCCCCACCGGGGCAAAGTGGCCGGCGTGGCCCTGCTGCTGCTGGCAACCATCGCCCTGCAACTCATTGCCCCCCAACTGGTGCGCCGCTTTATCGACGCGGCCGAACAAGGCCAACCTTTGCGCATCCTGCTCGAATTGGCGCTGCTCTTTCTCGGCGCGGCGGTGGCCAAATACCTGCTCGCCCTGGCGCTCACCTATCTCAGCGAAGAGGTGGGCTGGCGCACGACCAATCAACTGCGCGCCGACCTCACGGCCCACTGCCTACGGCTCGATCTCCCCTTTCACCAAACCCACGCGCCCGGTCTCTTGATTGAACGGATTGATGGCGATGTGGGGCTGCTGGCCCGCTTCTTTTCGCAACTGGTGATCCAACTGCTGGGCAATGGCCTGCTGCTCCTGGGCATTCTCGGCGTGTTGAGCGGCGAAGATTGGCGCCTGGGCCTGGCCTTCGCCCTCTTCGTCGCGGGTGCGCTGGCAATTCTCTTTCGACTGCGCAACTTTGCCACGCCCCATCTACAGGCCGAACGAGCCGCGAGCGCGGATCTCTTTGGCTTTCTCGAAGAACGGCTGCATGGGCTGGAAGAGCTGCACGCCAACGGGGCAACGGACCACACGATCCGCGCGCTGCTGTCAGAGCTGCGAACGCTCTGGCGCAAGGGCATGGCCGCGCGGCCGCGCAACGCGATCTTTGGCTCCGTGATCGTGATCTGGTTCGAGGCGGGCACGGCACTCGCCCTGGCGCTGGGTGCTTGGCTCTTTCTGCGCAACAGCCTGACCATCGGCACCGTCTACCTGCTCTATGCCTACCTGCGCATGGTCAGCACACCGCTGCTGCGCATGACGGGCGAGATCCAGCAGCTCCAAGAGGCCACCGCGGCCATCAGCCGCGTCCGCGAACTGCTGGCCATCCCGCGCCGCGTTCTCGATGGTCCGCAACAGCAGTTGCCCGCGGGGCCACTGGCGGTCCGCTTTGCCAACGTCACTTTTCACTATGAGCCCGATTCCAACGAACGAGCCGCCACGGAGACGGCGCAAAGCACACCGGCAGTGTTACACGAGCTTTCGCTGACCGTACCGGCTGGGCGTACATTGGGGCTGTTGGGGCGCACGGGCAGCGGCAAGAGCACAATCAGTCGGCTGCTGCTGCGCTTCTACGATCCACAGACCGGCGCGATTACGCTGAATGGCGTGGATCTGCGCGAGCTTGCGCTGCCAGCCCTGCGCCGCCACGTCGGCATTGTCACGCAAGAGGTACAGCTCTTCCACGCTTCGGTACGGGACAATCTCACCCTCTTCGACCCACAGATTTCTGATGCAGCGGTGGCAGCAGCAATTGACGCGGTGGGGCTGACCGATTGGTTGCAGAAGATGCCCGCGGGGCTCGATAGCGAATTGCGGGCCGATGGAGGCAGCCTCTCCGCGGGCGAGGCACAGCTGTTGGCCTTTGCCCGCGTGCTGCTCAAAGATCCGGGTCTCGTCATTCTGGACGAGGCCGCGTCCCGGCTCGATCCGGCCACCGAGGCGCGGCTCAATCAGGCCATTGCCACGTTGCTCCACAACCGCACGGCCATTGTCATTGCCCACCGGCTAGCCACGATAGAGCAGGTTGACGATCTGCTGATCCTCGACAATGGTCGTGTGCAGGAGTACGGCTCACGGGCTCACCTAGCCGCCGACCCCACGTCCCGCTTTGCCCAGCTGCTGCGCACGGGACTTGCAGAGAGCGAGGAAACAGCATGAGATACAAATCGATGCTACGATCGGATCATCCCCAGCCAGAGGGCACGCGAGCTGCCCCGTCGGTACGCCACTACCTCTGGCAACTCTTGCGCTACAAACCATGGATCTGGCTGCTGACGATACTTGCCTACCTGCTGCTCTATGGTCTCAACTTTGCGCCACCACTGATCGCCCGCGCCATCTTCAATCGGCTCACCGGCGACGCGCCCGTACAATTCGGGCTCTGGACGTTGGTGCTGTTGTTGCTGGGCTCGGCGGTGGCACGGCAAGCTGCGTATGTGGCGCTGACCGCGGGGCAGGTGCTCCATGGGTCACTGCTCGGCGCAGTGGTGCGGGCCAATCTGCTGCAACAGTTGCTGGAACACCCGGCCGCGCGCCCCACGGATGAAGCACCCGGCGCGCTGCTCAGCCGCTTTCGCGATGACATTCAACCACTCTCCACCTTTCTCGGCAACGCATTCAATCTGGTGGGGGTGGGCTTTTTCGCGCTGCTGGCCGCGGTCACGATGATTCGGATCAACCCCTGGCTGACGCTGGTTGCTTTCGTGCCATTGTTGCTGGTTGGCCTTGCCATCGACCGCAGCAGCCAGCGCATTAGCCGGTTGCGCGCGGCAAATCAGATCGCCACCAGCAAGGTCACGGGGCTGTTGGGCGAACTCTTTGGCGCGGTGCAGGCAATCAAGGTGGCCGATGCCGAAGGGCGCGTGATTCGACAACTGGAAGTGGTCAATGAAAGACGTCGCCAAGCCGCGCTGCGGGATCGTCTGGTTACCGAACTCTTTGGTGCACTGGGCGGCAATCTGGGCGACTTGGGCACGGCGTTGGTGCTGCTGTTCATGGGACAGGCAATGCGGACCGGCAGCTTTACCGTCGGTGACTTTGCGCTCTTCATCTATGTCATGCCTTTTGTTGCCAGCAACCTGCGTTCCGTGGCTGGGGTACTCACCAGCTATCGCCAGTTGGGCGTTTCGCTGCAACGGCTCGCGGCCCTGTTGCCGGCCAACGCCAACCAGAAGCTGACGCAACACCGGCCAGTCGCTTTCTGGGGCCAAGCAGCCACGGGTCCAGCGGTCGATCCAGGTACACTGCCGGCCACGCCACGCGCCGCGCGCCAGCCGCTGGAGCTCTTGACCGTTACGGATCTGAGCTTCCACTATCCCGACAGCACCAATGGCATTGATGCTTGCTCCTTTCAGCTGCCGCGCGGCTCGTTCACCGTGCTCACCGGGCCGGTGGGCGCGGGCAAAAGCACGCTGCTGCGGGTGTTGTTGGGGCTACTGCCCAAATCGCGAGGCGCGATTCAGTGGAATGGCGAGTTGGTGACTGATCCCGCCAGTTTCTTTCAACCGCCGCAGAGCGCGTACACGCCCCAGGTCCCGCGGCTCTTTAGCACGTCGCTGCGCGAAAACATTCTGCTGGGCCATCCGAACGAAGCTGGCCTGGCCGCCGCTATCCACGCGGCCGCGCTGGAAGCGGATGTAGCCGCGCTGCCCGACGGCTTGGCAACCGTGGTGGGGCCACGGGGGATGCGGCTTTCCGGTGGGCAGATCCAACGCACGGCCGCGGCTCGCATCTTTGTGCGCCAACCAGCGCTCTGCATCTTTGACGATCTCTCCAGCGCGCTCGATGTTGAAACCGAAGCCGCGCTCTGGCAACGCCTGGATCCCGCGGCCACCTATCTGGTCGTCTCGCATCGACCTGCCGCCCTGCAACGGGCCGATCAGATCCTGCAAATGAGCGCCGGTCGGCTCTCGGTCAAGGCAGGAGGCTAACAGAGAAAGCAAAGAGAGCTTGCACCTTGCGGCGTGCGCATTCTCTCATGTGCACGTCCAGCGGTAGAGAACGCTGATTCCACCTCGTGCAACGTTGCATGATTCTCGATAAGTTCACGCTAGATCTTGAAAGGCCACGCGAATTCTGATGAACATCCCCGGCACGGCTCTGGAGTAGTCTGCGCATGGAGCAACTCGTATGCCGTGCCGGGGATCTCGCGAACGGAAAAAAAACTTGCAGTTCTTTGCACAAATGCGTTTCACGCGAGTGTACTTCAGCAGGTCATCCAGCAAGCCGTACAATTTTTTGATCCCCCTTGATCGCGCACACTGGACGTGTTACACTGGTGACAGCTGCAAATCGCACGCGCAACAGCCGAGACGCAGCAGCCCCTCACAAATTCCATTGCAGCACAGATGATTGAACCACGAATGATTGAACCACGAATGATTGAATCACGGATGATCAAACCATGGAAACAAGTGAACCATGCCACATTATCGTTCCTTTGATCTGATGATTTCGCCGATGGCAGAGACCAACAGCTATCACGTCCGGGTGCTCGATTCGCCGGCGGGACAGGCTGCCGCGACTTTTCAGCTGCCCGCCGCGGTGGAGCCTTGGCAGCACAACCTGTCGCTGGTCGGTGGTGCCATTCGGGCATTCAAGCTGCACAAAGCGGACGCCCAACCCACTGCAGAGCCACTCGCGCCACGGGAGTTTGGCACCGCGCTCTTCCAGGCCCTTTTTCGTGATGACGTGGAAACGCTCTACCGGCGCAGCCTCGCCACCACGGGCCAACAGCAGCAGGGGCTACGCATCCGTCTGCGGCTCGATGAAGCGCCCGCGTTGGCGGCATTGCCGTGGGAATATCTCTATGATCCCACGCACAACCGCTTCTTGGTGCTGGCCGATCAGACACCGATTGTCCGCTATCTGGCGCTGCCCCTGGCCGCCGATGAGTTGACCATTCGCGGGCCCCTGCGCATTCTCGTGCTGACGGCAGATGCCAATGATGTGGCGCGACTCGATGTGGCGGGCGAGGAACAACGGTTGCGCGCTGCCTTGCAACCGCTGGTCGATCGGGGCGACGTGGAGATCACCTGGCTGCCCAATGGCACGCTGCGCGATCTGCGGCGTGCCCTGCGCCGCGGTGAACACCACATCTTCCATTTCATTGGTCATGGGTGGGTGGATGAAGCGAGCCAAACCTATGGGCTGTTGTTCGCCGACGAAGCGGGCAAGGGTCAGCAGATCCGGGCCGATCAGCTGGCAATGACGCTGCACAATCATCGCCCGTTGCGTTTGGCTTTCCTCAATGCCTGTGAAGGGGCGCGGCTGGTGACGGGCGAACCGTTTGCGGGCGTGGCTCAACGGCTGTTGGAACAGGCGCTCCCCGCGGCAATTGCCATGCAATTCCCCGTTTCGGATCAGGCAGCACTGGAGCTGGCACATGAATTCTATGCGGCGCTGGCCGACGGCTATCCCGTTGAGCAGGCATTGGCGCAGGCACGCCTTGCGATTCTGGAACAAGAGAGCGTCATGGAATGGGGCACGCCGGTGCTCTTCATGCGTGCCGACACGGGCCAACTGTGGCATTCGGCGGCAGACGCGCCAGCCGAAGCAGCAGATTCACCGCCACCCCAGCCAAACGACCGTGAGCGTATCAGCACCGGGGGCGGGGCCTATGTTCGCGGCAATGTCAACGTGGGGGGCGAGTTCGTGGGCCGCGACAAGATCGTTCACGGCAACGAGATCCATGACAATCAGGCTGATGGTGACATTATCATCGCCACGGTGGGCGCTGGCGCGAGCAACGTGGCCGTGGGCAAACATATCCGACAGGAGAATGTGGGCGATGCCACCGCCACAGATGCCGCCCAGATCGAGCGTTTTCTACAGCAGACCCTCACCACGGTCAAAGCACACTATCGCCAGCTTGATGCCACGCAACTGACGATTGTTCAACTTCAAATGCAACTCCTGCAGGGTGAACTGACCAAGAGCGGAACCGACGAGAGAGCGAGCGCAGAAGCAATTGTACAGGCGGGCGACTGGCTGCTAACCAATGTCCCGGCGCTGCGCGAGCCACTCACCGCGCTCTTTACCTTTCCGCCAATTGTGCGGCTGTTGGCAAAAGCTGGCCCCAAAGCGTTGGCATGGCAACAGCAGCGCTTTTGATAGATCCTGCCCATGACCAACCAAGAGCCACCAGACCAGCGTGACGAACAATCCACAGTCGGCCCTTCCTGGCTGCAACGCCAGTGGCAGCGCGTGCGTCAGCTCAACCGGCGCGACGTCATCATTGGGCAAGTCGGCGCAGGCGCAACCAATGTTGTCATTGGCAAAAACAATGTGCAGATCAATGTTGGTGGGCGCAACCTGACCCTGCCAATCTACGCCATTGCACTGTTGCTGCTCATCCTGTTGGGCTTTGCGCTCTATCCGCTGGTCGAGCCAATCTGGTGGCCCAGCCAAATGACGGGCACCTATCGCATTGCCATTGCCAACTTTGGCGAAGTCGATGAGTGGGGGCACGTTCAGGCAACCGACCGGGGGCGCGTGGTCAGCAAATGGTTCTTTGACAACTTGAGCAGCGAGTATGCCAGCACCACGATGGATGTTGCCCAATCGATTCAGCTCTGGCACGATCTGGATCCGGCCAGCGACAAAAATGTCACCTTTGGCGTCATTGAGGGTGAGCAGGCGGCAGCCCGTGAAGCGGCAGCCGCGGCACTGGCCGAGCGCATTGGCGCCCACATGGTCATCTATGGCCACCTGGTCGCGGCCGGCGAACAGCGCCCCCCCCGGCTGGATCTCGCCTTTTATCTGGCACCACGCGTCAATGTAGAAACCAGCGAGATCGTCGGCCCTCACCGGCTGAGCAAACCGCTTCCCCTCCCCGCCACCTTTGACGTTGAGAGCCCCGACGCCAATGCCGCGGTCTCGGCGCTGCTCAAGGTGCGCACCGACGCGTTCTTTTGGCTCACGCTGGCGCTGACGCTCGATATTCAGGGGCGGAGCAGCGAAGCGTTGACGACGCTTCGCCAGGCGGAGCGTGCACTCGAACGCTGGAGCGAGGACGATGGCAAAGAGATCCTCTACTTTTTCATTGGCCGCGAAGAGCTCTTCCTGGACAATGCAATTCAGGCGGAGCAAGAGCTTTTGCACGCGCTCGAGCTAAACCCAACCTATGCCCGGGCGCAGGTGGCGTTGGGGAGTGCCCGTCTGAAACAGGCCCGTGCCCAACCGCCGACAACCCGACTCACCGCACCGAGTTTGTTGTTGCAGGCGCTGGCGGATCACCGGCGCGGTCTGGAGCTAGCGGCAGACGCGGGCGATCCGCTGGTGATCAACCTCGCCAACCTGGCCTTGGCCAAGAGCTACCGGCTGCTGGGCGAAACGTACTATCATTTGGGCCAAGTGGCAGAGGCGCGCCGTTTTTTCGCCTTGACGCGGGCAAAGATCGAGCCACTGCTTGAGCCCCTCCGTGTGGCCGGTCAATATCGGCTGTTGGCCCAGGCCTACGAAGCACAGGGCGCGGCCTATCTGCAAGAGGCCGATCTGTTGCGCCCGACGGAGCCAGCGACGGCCCGCACCTTGTTGGAAGCAGCGGCAACTGTCTATGCAAGCTGTATGGAACAGGGGTGGCAGGTTGTGGATGAGATCCTCACCAATGAAGTCATTGGCGAGGGCTGCCAACGCTATGCCGCGTTGACGGCAACGTACCTGGAGGAATTAGGAGGCGAGTAGATGCAGCACACGAAGTTGGTTTCTCACTGGATTTTTGTGGCCAGCTTGTTCCTTCTGCTGGCCTGCTCCGATCGCAACGCACCACCCACGGTTGCTCCGGCCAATGCACAACAGACAGCCGTTGCCGCGACAGTGGAAGCCGAGCAGGCCATTGCGCAGGCGGTGGCCGCCACATTGACCGCGGGGGCTAGCTCGCCAAACCCGACGGCGACGGCCGCTCCGCCCACGCCAACGGGTACCGAATCACCAGCCGCCACCGCTACCGTTCCGCCAACACCAACCCGATTGGTGATTGCCGAAAGCGACGTGGATGGTGACGATGGCAATGATTTTTTGCGCGGCAGTTCCGCCAGCAACGGTGGTCGCGTGGTCTTGCTACCCGGCTTCGATCCAGCAGCCGTGACCGATCCCGTGCTCTTTCGGGGACGCATGGCATTGCGGGTGGCAGTTTTCGATAGCAGAGTGGGGGAGACCGACGGCGATGGCATTCAGACCGTCACCTTTGCCATTGTCGATGATTTCCAGGGCGAGACGGTCTACGCCAACACGGAAGAAGCAGCACCCTTCTGTCTCTTTGGCGGCAATGATCCGCTCTGCAGCACCTTCATCTTCGCCCGCAATGGCTTGCGGTGGCCCAGCGGTGTGCCGATCTTCAACGAACGTTACGTTGCGCAAATTGATATTGTGGCCGACAACGGGGATGAGACGCAGTGGCGTTGGGGCTTCCAGATTGAGGGAGCATCTGACCGCCCCAGCTACGGAGGCAGCAACGGTGAGCCCGCGGATTTCAGCGGGGCGTGGTATACCAATTTTGCCGAAGTTACGCTGCAACAACAGGGCAATCAGGTTGCAGGCTATTACGCGCGCTATGGCCGCAACGAAGAGCTGGCGATCCGGGGCGAGGTGACGGGTCAGGATCTGCGCGGCTACTTTGGCGATAACCCAGCCGATGCAGTTCGTTTCACGTTGCGTGATGATGGCCGCACCTTTACCGGCTCTTGGCTCAACCGTGCCGATGGCCGGGAACGCGATTGGTGTGGCATTCGAGTGGGGTTGGGAGCGCTGCCCGATGGCTGCGGTTTCAGCGGCGACTGGTTCACCATCAGTGATTATACGCCTGCGCGCCCGCCAACGGCCCGTCTGCAACAGGTGGGTGCCAACGTGAGCGGCACCTTCTTCAACGGCTCTGGCAATGGCACAATCGTTGGCAATCTCGGGGAAGGTGGCCCCATACCCCACCACGCGCTCAGCGGCATCTACACGATCAACGGCAACAGCGGCAACATTCGCTGGGATCTGCTCGATTTTGGCAGTACACACTTTGTTGGCTGTTGGGTCAACCAACAGGGTGCACACGAATGGTGTGGCTGGCGACCGGGTGAGGCGCAACCAGCACAATGCGTACTGAACACGAGCTGTCCCTAGTCCGGCTGGGCGTACATACCACGGCAGGGTATCAGGCCAACCGATTCGAGTGAAACGGCTAGATTAGCGTGGCCTGATTTACGCCGGGATCTACTAAAGTGGGCTCTGTTTGAAAACAGAGGTTCCGGCAAGCGGGAAACCTACCGTTTTCAAGCCAACCGCACTGTAGGCATGTAGAGTCTTGACTGATACGTTCCCCAGGAGGCCAACGGCATGTATGAGATCCAGTCTTTTTCCCCGACCGACGCTAATTATGCGCGCATCGTTGCCATTCAAAAAGCGATCTATCCCGATGTCCCGATCACAATTGAACGCACCAAGCATGGCGATACCATCCGCAATCCACAGTATCTCTATCAACGGCTCGTGGTGCCAGTGAACGGACGCATTGTTGCCGTGGGCGTCTATGCAGAGCCAGCTTGGTCTTTTCGACCGGGCAAATATTACCTGGAAATCGAGGTCGACCCGGCTTGGCAAGGTTCCGGCATTGGCAGTGCGCTCTATGACTTCATGTGGGAAAAAGTGGCGCAACGGGATCCAAAGCCGACTCTGCTGGAGGCAACGACGCGCGAGAATTTGCCGCAGGGGGTGCGATTTTTGGAAAGACGCGGCTTTCAGGTCGTCATGCGCACACCAACGTCCGAAATCGATCTGACGACCTTTGATCCCAGTCGCTTTACCGGGGCAATGGAACGCGTGTTAAATACAGGCATTGCCATTGAGCAGCTCAGCGAGTTGCAACAGCGGGATCCCAACTGGCAACGCAAAATTTATGATCTGGATTGGGAAGGGACACAGGATGAACCATTGCCCGACACCCCCACCCAAATGCCCTTTGATGAATACATCCAATGGTATTTTGAAACGCCAGAGTTTTTGCCCGCTGGCTGGATGGTTGCGGTTGACAATGCCACGGGCGATTATGTGGGCATGGCTCAGCTCAAACGTGATCTTGATGACGAGCGGCAGATCACCACGGGCTTCACCTGCGTTGCCCGTTCCCACCGACGACGCGGGATTGCCACCGCGCTCAAAATTAAGACGCTCAAATTTGCCCAACAATATGGTGCACAACGCACGCGCACGGGCAATGAAGAGAGCAACCCAATGTACCAGATCAACCTGCGGGTTGGGTTTCAACCACTGCCAGCATGGCTCTCCTATGCCAAAGAGGTGACCAGAGCGGACTAGTGCATCGTTAGGGAGAAAGCTGACATTGCTACCGCAGCCGCCGGAGGCTCAGAGCAGGGGTAAACCCCGCTGCTAATAACGCAAAGCGGTCTCACCCGCTGAATCCTCAGCCGGTGACGCGGTTTCCTCTGTTGGCTAGTGCATTGCCAACGCAGCCGCCGGGAGCCCAGTGGGCGCGGCTTCTCACTGTCAGCAGCGGGTTTCCAACCCGGCTGCTAGATCTGCTCGAAATAGCGCTGACGTTCCCAATCGGTGACGGCTCGGTCATACGCTGCCTGCTCGACCTGCCAGAAGTGGGTGTAGTGATCGACAACCGCGTCGCCAAATGTTGCTCTGGCAAAGGTGCTCGCGGCAAAATTGGCCGTGGCCGCGCGCAGGGTAGTGGGCACGTGGGGCAGATGGCGGGCGGCGTAGAGATCGCCTTCAAAGATGGGGGGTGGCTCGATCTGATTGGCAATGCCATCCAACCCCGAAGCCAGTGCCGCGGCATAGGCGAGATATGGATTGCAATCCGCGCCGGGGATGCGACACTCGATGCGCAAGCTCTTGCCCTGCCCCACCACCCGAAAGCCCGCGGTGCGATTGTCGTAGCTCCACGCCAGGCGGGTGGGGGCCCACGATCCATCTTCAAAGCGTTTATACGAGTTGACCGTTGGCGCGTAGCAGACCATGAATTCAGCTGCGTGCGCGATCCAGCCGCCCAGAAACCAGCGAAAGATCGATGAACAGTGCACCGGCCCCAACAGTTCATCGCCTGCAAACGCGTTCTCTTCCCCTTGCCAGAGGCTCAGGTGCAGGTGACAGCTGGAACCGGCTTGCCCTGCGTGGGGCTTGGCCATGAAGGTGACACTGATGCCCAGCCCTTCGGCGACTTCTTTGGCACATTGTTTGTAGATCACGTGGCGATCGGCCATGGCCAGCGCCGCGGCGTATTGAATGTTCAGTTCGTGCTGCCCCAACCCCCATTCCCCTTTGGAATTTTCCACGGGCACGCCCGAATTGCGCAGATGGCGGCGCAGCGCGCCCACCAGCGGTTCCTGCCGAATGCTCTGCAACATGTGGTAATCCTCAATATACCACCCCACGGGCCGCAGGTGGGCGTGGCCCTGTTCCGCCGCGGCGCGATAGCTCTCCTCGAAGCTATAAAATTCCAGCTCCGACGCGGCCATGGCACGGTAGCCCATGCTGTGCGCCCGATCCAGTTGCTGGCGCAGCAACGTGCGCGGCGCAACGGAGACCAATTCGTGGCTCCGCTCGTCCATGACATCACAGATGACCATGGCCGTCCGTTCCTGCCACGCCACCAACCGCAGCGTGTCGAGATCGGGCACCAGGTGAAAGTCGCCGTAGCCCGCTTCCCAGTTGGCATAGGCATAGCCTTGCACCGGCTCCATCTCCATATCCACCGTCAACAGATAATCGCAGCCATGGGTGCCCCCCGTGGCAATTTGGGCCAGGAAGAATTCAGCGTCATAGCGCTTGCCCACGAAGCGGCCATAGAGATCGGTAAACATGACCAACACCGTGTCAATCGCTTCCTCGTGGACGAGCGGCGTCAATTCATCAATGGTCAACAGACCGCGCGGACTGGACATGAGCGGAGCTTCCTTTCGCTACTTGTTTTTCTCTGTGGAGCGGGGACAGGCACGAGGGACCAATGCTGTGGAAATGGGCTGCTAACCGCGAGCAGCGGTCTCAACCGCTGCGTGGGCAGTGCGACGAGAGGTAGCGCAGGGTGGCCACCCTGCGCTTGTAATGCAGAATCGTCTAGTACATCTTTGGCGCGGCCTTGGCTTCGCTGCCCCGGATCTCGGCGACCGCGGCGCTGGCCTGGCCCGCGAGGAACGCGGTATCGGATTGGACGGTGCAGAATTGATAGCCGATGCCGATCATGTCGAGGGTGTGCTGGATCGACATGCAGTGGATCCCGGCGATCACACCGTGTTTCTGACAAGCCTCGGCAACCGTTTTGATCGCCTTGAGATTTTCCTCGCCATAAACATCCGGGGGCATGCTGTTTTTGAGCGAAATGCTCAGGTCAGCCGGACCCACATAGACGCCATCCAATCCGGGCGTGCTGAGGATCTCGTCCAGGTTGCTCATCGCTTCCGCGGTTTCAACCATGGCAATGGCCAGAATGGTATCGTTGGCCGCGGTGGCATAATCGCCGCCACCGTAATAGCGGGCACGGGTGGGTCCATTGCTGCGGCTGCCAATGGGCGGATATTTACACGAGCGCACCAGCCGTTCGGCCTCTTCGCGCGTGTTGACCATGGGGCAGATAATGCCATAGCTGCCAGCGTCGAGTACTTTGCCAATGATGCCCGGCTCATTCCACGGCACGCGGGTCAGCGGTGTGACGTCAGTGGTTGAAATAGCCTGCAACATTGGGAACGCGGCATCGTAGTGCATGGCGCCATGCTGCATGTCGATGGTGAGGCTATCGAAACCGGTGTGTGCCATCACTTCGGCAGAGAAGGAGCTGGGAATTCCCAGCCAACCGTTGATGACGGCGCCACCATTTTCCACGACGGTACGTACTTTGTTTTCACGCATTTTTCATCCTTCTTTCAGATTTTTGTTTTGAAATAGATACAGGTTTTTTACCCAATGCTCGGCTGGATAGCGCCGCTGGTGGGTAAACCAACGGATCAACTACAGTGCGGTTGGCTTGAAAACGGTAGCTTTCCCGCTTGCCGGAACTACTGTTTTCAAACAGAGCCCGCTTTAGACAGCAAAGAGTGGCTCAATATCGGCCAGGATGGCGTCGAGCTCGGCACGATCGTTGTCGTCCAGAAATTTGCCCGGTGCACGCGAGGCGCGGCTGGCAAAGATCCCGCGGCGATAGAGCACTTCTTTGTAGGTGGCGACGCCATGCATCCGTTCGAAGTTGAGCAGTGGCAACACGCGGTTGTAGAGTTGGCGAGCGCCGGCATCGTCACCCGCTTCCAGTTTGTTCCAGATCGCAACGTGCAGATCGGTGATCTGGCCGGCGGGCATATTCCCCTGCGAGCCACGGCGATATTCGTCGAGCAGATAGACACCGCCCTGGCCACCAAAGACGCCTTTGCAGGCATCACCAGCCGCGGCCAAGGTGGCGCTGATGGCGCGCGGTTCGGGCAATGTCTCTTCCTTGAGATATTGCACCCATTCCAGCTCGCGGCACATGCGGGCGAGCCATTCGGTGGGCATGGGTGTGCCAGCCGGGCCGCTGTAGTTCTGGATGAAGATGGGGATCTCAATGGCATTGGAGATCGTGGCGAAATAGTCATAACAGCCTTGCGGCCCGGGGGAGAGGATCGAAGGCGGCATGGCCATGATGCCGTCGGCGCCCGCGTCCTGCGACCATTTGCTGAGCGCGGCCGCGGGCAAGGCATGGCCGCTGGTCGTGGCCGCGATCACCGGGATCTGCCCCGCGGCTTCATCGATGACAATCTCGATCCAACGTTTTCGTTCATCATCAGACAGTGTGGGGAATTCGCTGGCATTGGCTGGACCAACCAAGCCATGAGCCCCGGCTTCAATGCAGAAGCGTACTTCCTTGCGCAGGCTCGCCTCGTCGATTTCAAGGCTCTCGGTAAACGGTGTGACGACAATGACAAAGATGCCACGCCACGGTTGTTCAGACATGCTTCTCTCCTGGATTTGGTGGATAAATAAGCGTTAAGGCTAGCGCCACGTGGGCGTCACAGCTCATGGCGCCATCCGCAAATTTGCTGGCGTTCTACACCTGACGCTACCGACAGATCAGCGAGTTCGTTCAGACGCGTTCGATACCGATCGGGATGGCATGGTTGGTTCAAAGCAGTGCGCTCGAAGAGTATTCACGTTGGTGGCAAAACGCCAGCCAGCGTTGCGCTCAACAATTCTTTCATTCATTTGGATCCCGCTTCCACGTTGTGATAAAGTTTGGCGAGTTCGCGATCAGCTATCGATTTTGTAATGTCGGCATTGAGTTACCAGTATTGCCACACGAACACCACAGTGCAAGGGCGCGCAAAGGCGTTGTCTGCGGCTGGCCAGGCACAACTGACCAGAGACCAGTAGCGGCGGGCTTCCAACGATACCAGACTTTCGCACCGGGAAGAGCTCGCCCGTGGACATTAGCCCACAGCGGTGTAGTCTGTGCTCAACAAGTGGTGTAAGTTCGAGTATAGTAGCACCGCTACACAATCTTTGCAATGTGTATCGCTACACAATCTTTGCAATGTGTATCGCTACACAATCTTTGCAATGTGTGATGAAGGCTTACCCTTCGCCCATGTGAGCGCCGATCAGCATGAGTGGCCGCTTGGTCGGCGCATATTGTTGATGGAAAACTTATTTTGTTGCAGGTAGAGAAAGGCAGTGCCAGATGATGGCCAAAGTGCTCGTGTTCAGTCGATTCATGCGTAGGGGAAGCCCCCAACCCCGTTGGCCGAGAGAACGGCTGCACTGGAGGCTACAATGGGCAGCGGCGTGGCGACTTTTTGCCGTGCTGGGATTGCTTGGTGGGTTGCTCTTCCCAACAGCAACAACGGTAACCGCTCAGATCCAGCCAGAGCAGGATGAAGCGCTGCAAGTGCCAGAGCAGGCCGAGATGAGCGCGCAACTGCATCAGGAGTTCGCCGCCGCGGACGCGCCGGTTTCGTTCTTGATCGTTCTGGATGAGCAGGTGGATGCCGAGCAGTTGGTGCAGCAGAACGCGCTGCGTGCCGCGGATCGCGCCACCAAAGCCAGCGCGATCTACCATGAATTAACCGCACGCGCCGCGCGCAGTCAGGCACCGCTGCGCGCCTGGCTCGAGAAGCGATCCGTGCCCTACCGCGCCTTCTATCTCGTCAACATGATCGAGGTCAAGGGCGATTTTGCCCTGGCCACGGCCCTGCAGGAACAGCCCGGTGTGGCGCGATTGGTTGCCAACCCACGAATTGCCAACGCCCTTTCGACCAATACAGCCGCCCTGAGAACAGCGTGGTGGCAACAGTTGGAGGAGGTGGCTGTTGACGAAGCCCGAGCCAACCAGGCCCGACCCTATGGTCTGGATTACACCAACGCCCCCGACGTCTGGGCCTTGGGCTACACCGGCGAAGGCATTGTCATTGCCAGCCAGGACACGGGCGTGCAGTGGGATCACGCGGCTTTGCGCGCGGCCTATCGTGGGGTGAGCACCAAGACGGTCACGAGCACAGTGGTCAGTAGCGCCACGCCGTCAGCAATGGCACCAACGGGAGGTGTCACCGAGACGGTCGATCACCTCTACAACTGGTTTGATGCCTGGGGCGTATTGGGACGCCCGCCGTGGTGTGACCAAGACGCGCAGATCCCCTGTGATGATCACAGCCATGGCACCCACACGGTGGGCACAATGGTGGGCGACCTGACGGCTGAGAATGGCACCGTTTTGGGTATGGCTCCCGCTGCCCAGTGGATCGGCTGTCGGAATATGCTGGGTGGTGACGGTACGCCCGCCAGTTACACCGCCTGCTTTGAGTTTTTCCTGGCCCCCTATCCACAAAATGGCGACCCCTTTACCGATGGGCGACCAGAACTGGCCCCCCACATCATCAACAATTCTTGGGGCTGTCCACCACAGGAAGGGTGCGATGCGTCGAGCTTGTTGCAGGTGGTGGAAACGGTGCGCGCCGCGGGACAGATGGTGGTTGCTTCCGCGGGCAACGATGGCCGCCTAGGCTGCTCCTCTGTCATGAATCCAATTTCGATGCACGATGCCACCTTTAGCGTGGGGGCGCACAACAACGATGGGCTTATTGCCAGCTTTAGCAGCCGTGGCCCCGTGTTGGCAGATGGCAGTGGCCGGCTCAAGCCCGATATTAGCGCGCCGGGTGTGAGTGTCTCGTCGGCGGAACTCAACGGGACCGTCAAATCTTCGTCGGGCACCAGCATGGCCGCGCCCCACGTGGCCGGGGCCGTGGCGCTGCTCTGGTCGGCGATTCCGCAGTTGGTGGGCGATATTGATCGAACCGAGCAGATCCTGATCAAAAGCACCGGCCAGGTGCCAGCCAATGATTGTGACGGAGCAACAAGTGCGGTGGTGCCCAACAACACCTATGGCTATGGGCGCATGGATGTACTGGCCGCGCTCCGATTGGCACAGGCACCGGGTGCGCTATCGGTACAAGTTTTGGATGTGGGGGCCGAGCCGGTGGTCAATCAGCGTGTGACCGTGACCGATCAATTGACGGGCTATGTTTACGAAACGGTCACGGGATTCAGTGGTGTTGCCCGCATCAGCTCGCTCTACGCCGGCGACTATGTGGTGGAGACAGTGGGCAATACCATGCCACAGACCGTCACGGTGCAGATGGACGAACAGCAACAAGCAATCCTGACCGTGCAGCCGGTGAACAAAACCTATCTGCCGCTGGTTACACGCTAGTGCAGTGAAATCCTGAATTCACCGCGCTACAACGAACCCGATAACAGACGCTAAAGTAAAAAGTGCCACCGGTTGACCGGTGGCACTTTTTCATGGTAGCCCGTACGGGATTCGAACCCGTGTCGCCGCCTTGAGAGGGCGAAATCCTAGGCCGCTAGACGAACGGGCCACACAAGCGGTCTGCATAGAGCAGAGTTGGCGGCGTTTTTTGTCATCCCCCCTCGAAGCTCAGTATTTTACGTCGCTTTGGTGATGCTGTCAAGTTTTGCTCGCCCCAGATGAATGGCGAGTTGTCGTTTGCAGCTGAGGAACAGCACCGAGTGGCGTAGAGCCCGCCCTGTATGCCAGCTGTCTCCCAGCGCGGCCAGCCGCCGAAAATGGGGGCAGATTCTGGTGATTTGATGTTGCTGCGTGGGCTGTGTATAATCGGACATAGTTTGTTTGTTCACAATCCCACAAAGACGCGGCTGATCTGCCTTTGGCCACTGTGGCACTTTGCCTTTCACGCCAGCACGTGCACATCAATAGTTGTTCGCGCAATTTCCGTGTGGAATTCAGGTAGCGGGTGCATCTCCCGCCACTGTTTGACTATGTAACATGACTCACGCACTGCAAAGAGCTTGCCGGTGGGAGCAGCCAACAACCACGTGGCCGCTTTTCGACCAATTGCGTGAGCCCGATTCAACTTGGAGGTTGAACCATGACCCAAATCGACCCGGCCACTTCGTCCGGGGCAACGCCAGAAAGCGATTCCGCCGCGGAGACGGCTATTGATCGCGAACAGTGGTTGCACATGTATGAACAGATGTGCAAGATTCGTGCCTTTGAAGAAAATGCCAACGAACTTTATCTCAGCCGCAAGATGCCTGGTCTGACCCACCTCTACATTGGTGAAGAGGCCGTGGCAGTGGGTGTCTGCGAGGCGCTGCGCAAAGACGACTACATCACCAGCACCCACCGCGGTCACGGCCATTGCCTGGCCAAAGGTGCACAGGTTGATCGCATGTTTGCCGAACTATTGGGCAAGGAAGCGGGCTACTGCCGTGGCAAAGGTGGCTCCATGCATATTGCCGATCAAGAGACGGGCAACCTGGGGGCCAACGCCATCGTGGGTGGCAGCGCGGGCATTGCCACCGGTGCCGGGCTTTCGATCAAGATGCGAGGTACCGACCAAGTTGCCGTCTGTTTCTTTGGCGACGGTGCCATGGGCCAGGGGCTCTTTTATGAATCGATGAACATGGCCCAACTCTGGAGTCTGCCCGTGATCTATGTTTGCGAGAACAACCAATATGGGGAATACACCCGCAGCGACGAGGCCGCGGCGGGTAGCTATCTGGAACGGGCACAGAGCTTTGGGTTGCTGGCAGCGGAGGCGGATGGTCAAAACATCCGTGATGTTTACAGCACCATGCAACGGCTCGTTGCCCGGGCGCGCCAGGGTGGTGGCCCCGCGTTTTTGCTCTGCCACACCTATCGCTTCCACGGCCACCACGTTGGTGATGTCAACCGCGAGTATTACCGCTCCAAAGAAGAAGAGTTGCAGTGGCGCGACGGACGCGATCCACTCAAACTGCTTGCCACGTGGCTCGCTGACCAGCAGCTGGCAGAAGGTGATATTCTGCAGCAGATCGAAGAGAGTGTGCAGAACGAAGTGAGTGACGCGGTCGAATTTGCACTCAACACCCCCTATCCATCACCAGCGGAGGTTGATCACCATGTCTACGCCTAATGGCAACAGCAACCAGGAGCGGGTGCTCACCTTTGGCGAAGCGATTCGCGAGGCGATTCAGGAAGAGATGCGCCGCGACAAAACGATCTTCGTCATTGGTGAAGATGTGGCCGAGGCGGGTACACCCTTCAAAGTGCTGCTGGGGCTGGTCGATGAATTTGGCACCGAGCGGGTCATCGACTCGCCAATCTCCGAAGCGGGGATCGCCGGTATTGGCGTGGGCGCGGCCATCACCGGTATGCGTCCCATTGTTGATATTATGTTTGGCGACTTTACCACGCTGACCATGGATCAGATGGTCAATCAGGCGGCCAAGACCCATTACATGTCTGGCGGCAAGCTGAAAGTGCCGATGGTGCTGCGCACAACCATGGGCGCAACCCGGCGCTCCGCGGCGCAACATTCGCAATCCCTCCACGCCTGGCTCAGCCACATTCCCGGCCTGAAGGTTGCCGTGCCCGCGACGCCCCATGATGCCAAAGGGCTCTGGAAGACGGCGATCCGCGATGACAACCCGATTGCCATCTTTGAAGACAAGATGATGTACACCCTCAAAGGGCCAGTGCCCGCAGAGGAGTATACGATTCCTTTTGGCCAGGCAGACATCAAACGCAGCGGCACTGACATTACGCTCGTCGGCACCAGCAGCATGGTCCACATCGCGCTCGAGGCCGCCGAACTGCTCGCCGAATTGGGCATCAGCGCTGAAGTCGTTGACCCGCGCACAACCACCCCGCTCGACAAAGAGGCGCTGATTGCGTCGGCCAAAAAGACGAGTCGCGCCATTGTGATCGACGAGGGCTACGAACAGTATGGCGCAACCGCCGAAATGGCATCGGTCATCGCGGATGGTGCCTTCTACTACCTCGACGCGCCGGTCAAGCGCATGGGCGCCATGAATGTGCCCATTCCTTTCTCACCCGTGTTGGAAGACGAAACTGTGCCCACCGCTGAAAAAGTGGCGGAAGTGGCCAAGACATTATGTGGCAAGCGCTAGTGACGACCATGACTAGTGACGACCATGACTACAGTGCGGTTGGCTTGCAAACGGTAGGTTTCCCGCTTGCCAGAACTACTCTTTTCAAACAGAGCCCACTTTAGTGATGACTATGAATTGTGAATCAATGAGCGGATCGGAGAGGAACTCGTGGCGAAAGAAGTAATCATGCCCGCGCTTGGTATGGCGCAAGAGACCGGCACGTTGTTGACGTGGCACAAAGCGGAAGGGGAGCAGGTAGAGAAGGGCGATCTGCTCATGACGGTTGCCACCGACAAGACTGATGTGGACATTGAAGCACCGGCCGCGGGTACGCTCCGGGGGATCCAGTTGCAGGAAGGCGAGGAAGCACCCGTCGGCGATGTCATTGCCTGGCTCTTGGCCGAGGGCGAAACTGTACCGGCCGCTGCCGTGGCAACCAAGGCAGAGCCGAGCGCGCCAACGTCGGCTGCCAGAACGCCCACATCCCCTGCGCCAGCCGCAGCCAAGCAGAGCACGCTCTTGTCGCCATTGGCAGCGACCCCATTGGCGGCCCGGATCGCGGCAGAGCACAACCTCGATCTCACGCAGGTGCCTGCCAGCGGCGACCGCATTCAAAAGGAAGATGTGCTCGCCTATCTTGCCCAACAGGACGCGGCGGACGCAACCCAAAGCAGCAACGGGCGCGTCTTGGCATCGCCCAAAGCGCGCCGGTTGGCTGGTGAGGCAGGGCTCGATCTCGCTGCCATCGACGGCAGCGGCCCCGAGGGCGCAGTGCTCGCGGCGGATGTGGAGGCAGCCGCTGCCGTTGCGGCCCAATCGCCAGCAGCACCTGCGATTGAACCGGCCACTGGTAGCCCATCAACCACTGTTCCAGTAACCACTGTTCCCATGAGCCGCCCCTGGCGCATCATGGCGCAACGGCTGCAGGAGAGCTGGCAGAGCGTACCACACTTTTACCTGGAACGGGATCTCAATGCGAGCGCGCTGGTGGCCTGGCGTGCACAGCTACAAGCGCGCCAGAGCGTCAAGATCACCTACACAGATCTGCTCGTCAAGGTGGTGGCCAGTGCCCTGCAGCGTCACCCCCGGCTCAACGCGGCGTGGCAGGAAGGCGAAATCGTCGCCAACACCGCAAGCAACGTTGGTCTGGCCGTGGCGGTGGAAGAGGGCCTGTTGGTACCGGTGATCCACGGGGCCGAGACGCTGGGGCTGGCCACGATTGCCGAGCGCCGCGCCGCGGTGGTGGAACGGGCATTGGCCGGAGCGCTTCAACCCGCGGACATGGCCGGCGGCACCTTTACCATTAGCAACCTGGGCATGTTTGGTGTCGACCGCTTCAACGCGATTGTCAATCCACCCCAGGCCGCGATCCTCGCGGTGGGCGCGCTGGCCGAACGGGTGGTGCCGGTGGATGGCCACCCTGCGGTGCAACCGATGATGACGTTGACCCTCTCCTGTGATCATCGCATTGTGGATGGGGCGCGGGCCGCGCAATTCCTGCAAAGTGTCGTGGGCTGTCTGGAAGATCCACTGCAACTGCTGGATTGAGCGTGGGTTGGATCTCACGGCATGCATTGCCGACGCCAACAACTACGCCAACGCCGATTGAGGCAAAGTTGCACAAACAAATGGCTGAACCAGTTTGCCGGGAAACTATTACTGTTGGGCGTAAATGGCACGGCGGTAAACAAGCCCAAGCTACTCCAGTGAAATGGGTCAGTTTGCCATGGGTTTATTTACGCCGCGATGTACTATTTTACGCAAAGGAGTTACGTCATGACAAAATCCTACAAGGTCACCATGTTGGGCACGGGCCTGATTGGCATGTTCTACACGCAGACGCTCCACGGCCAACGCAGTCGCGATCGGGTGGTGTCGGTCTATTCGCGGCGCGCGGAACGGGCCGCTGACTTTGCCAAGGAGTACGCCATCCCCCACCACACCACCGACATGGCCGCGGCCATCAACCACGGCGATAGCGATGTAGTGGTGATTGGGCTGCCCAACAATCAACACGAAGAGGCGGTGCGGCTCTGCTGCGAAGCGGGCAAGGCTGTGCTCTGCACGAAGCCGTTGGGGCGCAATGCGGCCGAGGCCAAGCGCATGTTGGAGATGGTGGAAGAGGCGGGTATCTTTCATGGCTATCTTGAAGATTTGGTCTACACGCCAAAGATGCTCAAGGCGGTGGAGGCGGTGCAAAATGGCGCGGTGGGCAAGGTGCTCTGGGCGCGCTCGCGCGAGACCCACCCCGGCCCCCACTCGGATTGGTTCTGGGACAAGGAGATGGCCGGCGGCGGCGCGATCATTGATCTGGGCTGCCACTGTGTCGAAATTGCCCGCAATTACATTGGCAAGGATGTGAAGCCGGTTGAGGTTATGTGTTGGGGCGACACGCAAGTGCATCCGATTGCCGCCGAGGATAGTGCGATTGCGCTGGTCAAATATGCCAACGGTGCCATTGGTCAATTTGAAGTGGCGTGGACCTTCCGCGGGGGCATGGATCTGCGCGACGAGGTGTCGGGCACCGAGGGCACGATCTGGACCAATCATTTCCTGCGCACCGGCTTCGAGATGTTCACGGCAGTGGGACAGGGGGGCTACGTGGCCGAAAAGGCAGAGAGCGAAACGGGTTGGCTCTTCCCCGTTGGCGATGAGCTTTCAGAATTGGGCTATGTTGATATGTTCACAGATATGTTCAACGCGCTGGACCAAGCGCGCGCGCCCATGGAAAGTTTCTATGACGGCTACGTGGTCAACGCCATTCTCGATGCCTGCTACAAATCGATGGAGACAAAGCAGTGGGAGCCGGTGCAGTTGGAGATCTGGCGCGGCTCGGAAGAGATGCCGGGCAGTGTGGTCTTCCGCGAATATGACCAGGAGCACCTGTTGATCAAAGAAGAGAAGATGCCCGACGGCAAAAGCAAGCTAATCTTGAAAGAGAAGACAAGTGGCAAGATCTTGCAGCGGGTGGTGTGAGGGAAACAGCGAAAATAATGAATGATGCAATCTTTGACAGCTTTTCCGAAATCGAGACCGATAGCCTGATCCTGCGCGAGATCATATCGACGGATGCCGATGCCATTTATGCGATCTTTGCCGATGCCGAGGTAACCCGCTACTATGACCTGATCACCATGCAGCGACGGCGCGAAGCCGCGGAATTGATTGAGTTCTTTGCCGAGCGCTTTGCCACCGAAAGCATGATCCGCTGGGGCATCACGCGCAAAGGGGACGACCGGATCATTGGCACCTGTGGTTATGTGATGCTCCACCGCCACCGGGGTGAGATTGGCTACGATCTTCGGCGCGACGAATGGCGCAAGGGCATCATGACCGAGGCGCTCGACGCGATCATCGACTTTGGCTTTCGCGATATGGGGCTCCAGCGGGTGGAAGCATTGGTCCTGCCCGAAAATGTGGCGTCAGCCCGTCTACTGCGCACGCTAGACTTTACCGAGGAAGGCACGCTGCGTGATTACGATCATTTCAAAGGTACATTTCACGACATGCGCTGTTTTTCGATCCTGAAAGAAGAGTATCTGCAAGCTTCCACTGAAGATTCCGATGAAGATTCCAATGAAGATTCGGCGAACAAGGAGTAAGTTCATGCAACCACGCCCCCTGCGCACGACGGTCATCGGCAGCTATCCCTTTCCCGCGTGGCTGGAACATGCGAGCCAGGATCTGGCCGCCTTTGGGACAGATGAGATTGCCGAAATGCAGGAAGACGCGGTCGTCTGTGCCGTTCACGATCAGATGGCTGCTGGCCTGGATGTGATCACCGATGGCGAACAGACGCGCTTTGACTTTAATCTCTCCTTCTATGGTTTTTTGGATGGCTTGGGCGCGCCCCAACCCTCACGGCGCAACTATGGGCCACCGGCCCACGATCAGCGGGGCAAGAGCCCCATTGTCGGCGAGTTGAGCGCGCCGCGCGGCTTGGGCGCGGTCGAGGAATTTCAGCGGCTGCAGCGCCTGGCACCTGTGGGGCCAACGCTCAAGGCAAGCGTGCCCGGCCCGTACACGCTGAGCGGCCGGCTGCTGCCCAATGCCCAATACCCGGATCGCTATGCAATCACCGAAGCACTTGTTCCGATCGTGCGCAAAGAGCTGGAAGATTTGGTGGCTGCTGGCTGCACCGAGCTGACAGTGGACGAGCCATCGATGAGCTGTTATGCCTACAAAGCCGATCCAGATCGCTTTGTTGACATCTTCAATCGCACGGTGGCGCCGGTGGTGGGAAAATGCCGACTTTCGACGCACCTCTGCTTTGGCAACTTCAAGGGCCATGCAGTCGGCTACCGACGCTATGCGCCCATGTTTCCGGCCTTTCTGAACATGCAGCTCGACGAGATCCACGTGGAGATGGCAAGCCGCGAATTTGCCGAAATTGAGCTAATTGCAACCATTGCGGAAACCCACGATGTTGCGGTGGGTATTATTGATGTAAAGAGCTATTTTGTGGAAACGCCGGCCGTGGTGGCCGAGCGGGTGCGTCTCTGTCTCCACCATGCACCAGCGGAACGGCTTGCGTTTGCCCCCGATTGTGGTCTGAGCCAAACCGCTCGTTGGGCGGCCAAGGAAAAGTTGCAAAACATGGTGGCTGGCGTCGAAATTGTACGCAAGGAGTTGGGTGCATGATCCAGCCGGTACAGATGGGCGAAGCTTTGCTGGCAGATGTTCGCGCGGCGACCCAAGCACCGGATCAGCTCCATCTCTGGTGGTTGGGGCAGAGCGGCTATCTGGTGCAGTGGCAAGGAGAACACCTGCTGCTCGATCCCTATCTTTCTGACTCGTTGACACACAAATACGCGGACACGCCCAAGCCCCACGTGCGCATGACGGCTATTCCAATCGAGCCGCAGCGCCTGGATTTTGTCGACGTCGTCACCTCAAGCCACAACCACACGGATCACCTGGATGGAGAGACGCTGCAGCCCTTGCTGGCAGCCAACCCGGCCATGATGATCATCACATCCGCGGCGAATCAGACGTTTGCGGCCGAGCGATTAGCGGTTGCGCCGGAGCGAATCACGCCAATCACACCGGGGCGCAGCGTTGCCACGGCAGCGTTCACCTTGCATGCCGTGCCCGCTGCCCACCAAGAGATCGAGCAGGATGAGGCGGGGCACTACCGTGCCATTGGCTTGATCGTGGAAGCAGGGCGGTGGCGACTCTATCACAGCGGCGACACCATGTGGTATCCAGGTATGGTGGACCAACTGCGGCCGTGGGCGATTGACCTCGCCATGCTGCCGATCAATGGCTATGATCCACAGCGGGGTGTGGCGGGCAACTTGTCGGGCACGGAAGCGGTAGCACTCGCGCAGGCCATTGGCGCGGGAATGGTCATCCCCTGTCACTACGACATGTTTACCTTTAACACGGTAGCGACCGACGCCTTTGTTGCCGCGGCCCAAGCAGCCGGTCAACCCCACCAGTTGCTGGCCTGTGGCGAACGGTATTCGCTCACTGCGGAGAGCTAGGGACTGCTGCTGTACGCGCATGGCATGGAGAGAATGGCATGGAGAGAATAAAAACAAGGCCATCCCGAAAATGGGATGGCCTCGTTTTTGTGTACTGTTTGGGTGTAAATACCACGGCGGTAAACGAGCCCAAGCCACTTGGATCAATGGGTCGGGTTGCCATGGGCTTATTTACGCCGGGATGTCCTAGGAAACTTTGTTGGAAGCGGAACGAGCATCGTCTTTTGCCTGTGACTTTACTTTGCCTGCTTCTTCCTTGGCTGTATCCTTTACCTCTTTGGCTTCATTCTCAGCCTTGTTTTGTGCTTCCTTGGCAGTCTCTTTGAGCTCATCCGCAGCCTGTCGACCACTC
The DNA here is from genome assembly GCA_965228585.1 of Caldilineaceae bacterium. GTDB lineage: Bacteria > Chloroflexota > Anaerolineae > Caldilineales > Caldilineaceae > JAHBVH01. Next base: position 457,025 of record CBDDHX010000005.1, on the reverse strand, counting down.
TCTTTCAGGTCAGCCATGGCAGATTTACCACTATCTTTCAGATCTTCGGTGGCCTTTTGACCCGCTTCCTTCAGATCGTCAGCAACCTGTGAGGCCACCTGTTCGACCTTGGGTCGCATCTCTGCGGCAACATTCTGTGCGCGCTGCTGTGCTTCGGTCAATACCTCGCCAGCCGATTCCATCATCTGATCCCGGGTGGCACCAATGGTCTCGTTCTCAATGCGGGTTGACGGTAGGGCCAGACCGAGCAATGCACCGACGCCAAGGGCAATCCCACCGAAAATCAGCGGGTTGTCCTGCAGAGATTGTTGGAATTGAGCGCCCGCTTGTGATGCATACCGTTGCGTCTGTTGCGCATAATAGTGCGCCTGTTCCTGTGCATCCTGCGCATAGTTCTGAATCTGGTTGCCAAACTGGTCGGTCTGATAACGGGCTTGGTTGGCTTGTGAACGGGCCTGATAGCGGGCCTGATCAGCATAGTATTGGGCGTTGCGCTGGGCAGCATTCATCTGGCCCTGGGCCTGCACGCGAGCTTGGCGAGCTTGATCCTGCGCTTGATTGCCAAGGTCACGGGCCTGTTCTTTCAAATGCTCTGCACCTTCGCTAATCTGCTCACCCACTTCGCCAACCTTCTGCTTCACAGAGTCAACGGCCTGTTGCACCTTGCTCTCACCAGCGGTATCGTTACCATCACCAGCCTGATAAGCGCTGCCTTGATAGACGTTGCGCTGGTAGTCAGTGGTCTGCTGCTGCTCGTGGGGATAGTAGCCGGTGCGATAGTTGCCCATGCTTTCAGCAGTGGTGGCATCGGTTTCACCGTAATACTGAGTCGAGAAGTTGCCCTGCTCGTGATTGCGATAGTTGTAATCCGGCTCTACGTCATAATAACGGTCCTGCTGCCAGAAGCGTTCACGGTTGTCCGCACCATAGGCACGGGAGCGACTCGACGTGCTTTCGCTGCCCCCATAATTTTCCATGAGGAGCCAGCCAATGCCAAGACCGATCAATGCGGCGGGCAGAGGATTGCGCTTGATGGTACCGGCCAAGTTGGCACCAATCTCACTGGAATTCTCTTTGAAATAATCGGTGAGAGCGCTGGTAGTATCCTGCATGACACCGCGCACAGTTTCCTGGGCCTGGCTCTTCAGATTATCCGGGCTCAACTGGTCCTGAATCTTGTCAATATTCCGGCTCATCCGCCCGCGCGTCCGCTCAATATCGGCACGGATCTCTTCTGATGATTCGTTGTTGGTTCCGTTGCTTGTTTGTCCATTGTTGTATCGCTCTGTCATGATACTTGCTCCTTTGCCCAGCGGGCGTCTTCTTTGAGCGTGTCCATTGTCTTTTTCGGCACAACACTCGTGTTTTCGATTGTGTTCTTACCACTGACAATCATGATGGCGCCGATGATAATCACTGCCAGTCCCACCGCCAGTGAAGAGAGCCAGTAGGGCATAATGGCACCAAGCAGAATCGCCGCAGCTATCAGGAGCACAATGAGACCGGCATAGGCGATCAAGCCACCGGCCACGAGTACGACAGCACTCTTGACGATCCGTGAGATCTTTTCCGATGTTTCGGCGCGGGCGAGTTCGATCTCTTTGCGCACCAACGTACTCATGTCGGTGCTGAGCTCGCTAAATAGCTCACCGATCGACGGTTCGCTAACAGATCCGGTTGGCGGCGGAGTGGGTGCTGAACCAGTTGTTATTGTCCCATTGCTGTCGACGCCGCCCTGTGTATATTCACGTTCCATGTTAGCCCTCCTGTCCTTTGCTTTGGTCCGTTGAACTCTTGCTATCGTTCTCGCTACTGCTACTTCCAGAATGGTCAGTTGAGGCGTGACTCTCTACTGTCGAGGCAGTCGCATAGGATTGGGGGCTAAAGGCTGTTGATTGTGCAGATTCACGCTGCTCTGTTGCAGAGGTTGTGCTGCGGTATGCATCTGTATCTATGGAAGGATCAGCATACTGGCTGCCTTCGCGTTCGTATTGGTAGCCCTGCGAGGCCGGCTCGTAGCCACGGCCATAGAGTTGCTCGTTGTAGGTCTGGCCCCCGTAGTTTTGGCTGGCATAGCTCTGGTCAGAGTAATTTTGTTGTCCATAGCCATAGCTCGGGGCATAGTTGCCACGTTGGCGACCGGGATAGCCGCCCTGATAGTTTGTTGGCAACTGACGTGACTCAGAGCTCTTGAGGAAGCGGCCGACCAGGAAACCAGCGGCCAACGCACCAGCCACAAACAGCTCTGGCTGACGTTGTGCCATCTGCTTCACGTCGCGCATGAGGTCACCGACGTTCTGGTCACGCAAGTAGCCGGAGAAGCGATCAACTTGTTCGGCTGCGTTTTCAGCGTATTGGGCAAAAGCCTCTTCATCCTGCGAGCGAAAGTTGCTGCTGGATTCGCGCAATGCGCTTGCCACACCAGAAAGACGGTTGGCAGCTTGATCCTTCTGCGCATCTGCTTTCGAGCGTGCCGTATCCGTTATATCCGAAGCAACCTGCTTGGCTTCATCTTGCAACTGTGAAGCCATCTTCGAAGCTTCGTTGACGGCTTGATTCGCGCCCTCACGGACCGATTCGGCCGCCTCATTGGCGCTGCGTTGTGCCGCAGCCGCCGCATCTTTGGCCTGATCCTTCACCGACTGTGACGTCGATGAACTCTGACCATAATTGCTCTGCGTGGCTGTGGTATCTGGCTTTGTTGTGTGATCATGCTGTGCCATTTGTACTCTCCTTGTTTGTGCATATATCTGCAAAAAACTCGATTTTTGAACAGAACAACACCCGTCTATCTTTCATGGTAGGTGTTGCCCGTAATTTGTCCTGTAATTTGTCAGTCATGCTTGTCATTCGTTCTGCCTACAGAGTAGCATGAAATGACAGCAATCAAATGGATAAGTAAATATGAGCAAGACACATAATCTTCACATCCACAATTTGTTCTTGAATCTCTATGGCCACCAAATTAACCAGCGACAGAAGAGGAACCGCACCAGGTTGCTGGGGTCGGCTCAGCACTGGCATGGCCGTGCGTTACGTGAGCACATCGACGGAAGCTAGCACTTCACATTGCACACAATCGTGTGGCGGTAATTTCTGCGCAACCATGCTTATACGCAGATGGCATGAAATGATACACGTGAAGCGATATAGGGATCAGTTATATACTTGTGTACCGCAGGATCTGCCAGCCGCGGTGGTGCGACGAAGGATTTCGGCGCTGCCTTCAATAAAGAGGCGGTATAGGAGTGAATGGGTGACACCGCGGTGGGTGTGCAGCGCACAGGTGACACGATCGTGGGGCGGAAGTTGGGTGTTGAGAGCTGTGCAATGCACCTGTGTACCGCAGGATCGGCCAGCCGCGGTGGTGCGACGAAGGATTTCGGCGCTGCCTTCAACAAAGAGGCGGTATAGGAGTGAATGGGTGACACCGTGGCGGGGGTGCAGCGCACAGGTGCGGTGATCGTGGGGCGGCGTTGGGGTGCTGAGACCTGTGCAATGCACTCGTGGACCGCAGGATCTGCCAGCCGCAGTGGTGCGACGAAGGATTTCGGCGCTTGATCCAGTGAAGAGGAGTTACGAGGGGTCAGCGGACCGATTGGCGTGGGGGGCATTCGCTTGCCGGTGCCCAAGGGGATGAACAGTCACTTACCAAACGGATCATCCCGTGGGGTCAGCGGATGGGGTGGACGCAAACAATGATGTTATCTGTTACAACAGCTGCTGCAACAGATAGAGCGTCACCATGCCTACCGCCAGCGTCAGCCCCACGCTGCGTGTCCACAGTGCAATGGCAATGGCAATTAGGCCCGCCAACAAACGCTCATTCTGCCAAGTGAACGCCAATGTACCGCTGCGCATCAGCAGTTCTGGCACGATCAGCGCGGTCAGGGCCGCCGCTGGCACAAACCGCAAAATTTGCCGCGCCCATTGGGGAAAGTTGAGCGCTGTCAAGAAAAAGAGGAAGGCAGCGCGATAGACAAAAGTTACCAGCCCAACACCAATAATTGTCAACCAGATCATACAGCCACGTCCATTCCAGCCTCGTTCATTTCAGCCACGTTCATTCCAGTCGCTTTCATTAATCGGTCTCTGCCTCGGCCGTTCTCTGTTGATGGCGCTTGATACTCTGCTCCAACAGCCAGCCAGCCCCAATTCCAGTTAGCATGGCGACGACCAAGCCGAGCTTCAAAGGGAAGGCGGCTGTCAACACGACAACGATCCCGGCCACCAACGCGGCAGCAATCGACGCGCGGTCACGCAGGGCTGGTACGACCAATGCAATAAAGGTGAGTGGTACGGCAAAATCCAGTGACCACGTTGCGGGGATCTGTGAACCAAGCAGAATGCCCACCGCGGTGCTGAGCTGCCAAGTGATCCACAATCCCAACCCCGTGCCCAGGACGAACCAGTGGCGTCGATCGGCGCTGGGGCCGCGTGACGGATGAGACCCTGCCACCGATGGATCGCACGCCGGCACCGCCCCAAAGCGGGTGATGGCGACGGCATACGCTTCGTCGGTGAGCAGATAGGCCAGCACGGCTTTCCATGGCCGGCTCAGCTGTTGTAGGTGGGGAGCAATCGAGGCGCTGTAGAGCAGATGGCGTACATTCAAAATGGCAGCGGTGAGTGCAACCACCAGCAATGGTGTCCCATCGTTGAGCAGTTGGGCCATGACAAATTGTGCAGAACCGGCAAAGACAATGACGGACATTGATTGAGCAAGAGGAAGACCCATCCCAGCGTTGCTGGCCAAAACTCCATAGATCATGCCAAAAGGAATTGCGCCCAAAAACAGTGGCGCTACCTGCACCACACCGCGCCAGAATTCGCGTCCTCGGGTGGGAAGCTGCTCGATGGTGCTCTGTCCATCATGGATTGATTTTGAACGAAGACACACTTGGCTTTCCCTTCTCACATCTACCACGATAATCTAACATCTACCACGATAAGCTGGCATCCACCACAATAAGCTGGCATCATACCAGAACTTCCTCGCTTCCCTGCGTTTTTTCATCGTCTCTGCAACGAGCCACTCCTCACCCACACGCTCGCCAACGAGCCGTGCCTTCGTCAGGCAAACACTGGCTTGCGTTGCTGCAATCAGGTATAATACCAGAAAGTGAAAAAAGCTCCCACGAGGGTCACTGCCAGATCTACAGCAGTGGCTACAACGATCACCTGTCGCATAGAGAGGCACATGGAGCAGTCCGCTGATTTCGTTTGTGCCATGGCTGAAGCCAGTAGATAGTGTGGAGTAGCTGTGGCGGTATGTGGATGTAGGATCAACTGCCACCCAAGCGTGAGAGTCAACAAGAAATCTAATTTTGCCATCAGCTAGAGGGGATCAACACCGGTGACACATTCCGTTTCTCGGCAATTATTTCAACCTGCCCAGCGCGTACAAGGCTTCGGCACCACGGTCTTTGCCGAATACACAGCACTTGCCATTGAACATGACGCCGTCAATTTGGGCCAGGGTTTTCCCAACTTTCCCGCCCCCGACTTTGTCAAAGCGGCTGCACAGCAAGCCGTGGCCGCCGATCTCAATCAATATGCACGGGGCGCGGGGCAACTGCGATTGGTCGACGCGTTGGCCGCGACCTATGGCCCACTCTTTGGCCGAGAGCTGGATCCCCAGCGCAACATTGTCATTACCACTGGTGCCACCGAAGGAATCTACGCCACCATTCAGGCGCTCATCGACCCCGGCGATGAGGTCGTCCTCATTGAGCCTTTTTACGACAGCTACGCGCCATCGGTCATCATGGCGGGGGGCACCCCCGTCTATGTACCGTTGCGTCCCACAGCCAATGCCCAAACCGCGGCCGACTGGCAGCTCGACATGGGCGAGTTGGAAGCAGCGTTCAGCGAGCGCACCCGCCTCTTGATCCTGAACACCCCACAAAATCCGGTGGGCAAAGTCTTCAACCGCAACGAATTACAACAGATCGCGGATCTGGTACAGAAACATGATCTGTTGCTGCTGAGTGATGAGGTCTATGAATGGATGACCTATTGCGATGGTGATCGCACCGGCAACGAACGTACGCAGCACATTCGCATTGCCACGTTGCCGGGCATGTGGGAACGCACCGTTACACTGGGCAGCGCGGGCAAGACCTTTTCCGTCACCGGCTGGAAAATTGGCTGGGCCATTGCCGCCGAACCGCTGGCTCACGCCATTCTCATGGCCCACCAATGGATTCCCTTTACCGTTGCCACCCCGCTGCAAGAAGCCGTGGCCACGGCCTTTGAGGTGGCAGCCGAACATGATTACTTCAACTGGCTCAGCACCATGTACCAGAGCAAACGCGATCTGTTGCTCAAGGTACTGCACGACGTGGGGCTGCCCCCCATCACCCCCGATGGCTCCTACTTTATTCTCGTGGACACCAGTGCGCTAGACGTGCCGATTGAGGCGGGCGCAAGGCGGGACCAGAGCCTCTGCCGCTGGTTCACACGCGAAGTGGGGGTGGCGGCCATTCCGCCCAGCCATTTCTACAGCCCCGAGCATCAATACTTGACTGACAATCTGGCTCGCTTCTGCTTTTGCAAAACGGACGAGATGTTGGAAGAAGCTGCCATCCGCCTGACCAAACGGTTGGGTAAATCCTAAACCAGCGCCACCTGCTGACGAAAGGCAAGCAAATCTATGAAGATCACCGTTGCCCAGGGCAACTTGACCCAACAGAGCAGTGACTGTCTCGTTGTCAATCTCTTCGAGGGAGTCACATCGCCCGGTGGCGCAACTGGTGCCATTGATCAGGCACTTGATGGCGCAATTACCCGGCTCATCAGCAGCGCCGATTTTACGGGCCAACTTGGCAGCAGCACTCTGCTCTATACCGGCGGCCAACTGCCAGCGGCCCGAGTACTCATCGTGGGGTTGGGCAAGGCCGAAGAGTTTACGTTGGCCCAAGTGCGCAAAGCGGCGGCTACCGCTCAACAGGTACTCGGCAAGCTGCCGGGGGTGGAAAGTTACGCCACCATTATTCATGGTGCTGGCATTGGTGGGCTCGATGTTGCGCACGCGGCCCAGGCCACCGTTGAAGGTGCGCTGCTTGCGGCCTACAAAGCCCCCAATTATAAGCGAGAGGCGCTCACCCACGGTCCCACCCACTGCACAATCGTTGAATTCGACCAGGCCAAAGTGGCCGCGGTACAAGCGGGCGCGGCACGGGGAGAAGCGATTGCAGCCGGTGTCTACAGCACGCGCAACTATGTCAACGAGCCCCCCAATGTACTGAACCCGGTGGAGTTTGCCCGTCGCGCCCGGCTCATGGCCGAGGCAGTTGGGCTGCACTGTACGGTGCTCGACGAGGCAGAGATGCAGGCGCTCAATATGAATATTCTGCTTGCCGTTAGCCGGGGCAGCGACAACGAGGCGCAGCTGATCATCCTGGAACACACGCCTCGTGGCACAGAAGATGAGCAGCCACTGATCCTGGTGGGCAAAGGCATCACCTTTGATACCGGCGGCATCAGCATCAAGCCCACCGCCAACATGGGGCTGATGAAGAACGACATGGGCGGCGCGGGTACGGTCATCGGTGCGCTAGAGGCGATTGCCCGGCTCGGCGTGAAACGGCGTGTGATCGGCGTTGGCGTCTGTGTGGAAAACATGCCCGATGGGAACGCGTTCCGCCCCGGCGACATTCTGACGGGGATGACCGGCAAGAGCTGCGAGATCATCAGCACCGACGCCGAGGGACGGCTCGTGTTGGCCGATGCACTGGCCTACGTTGCCCGCTACAACCCCGCGGCGGTGGTGGATCTGGCCACCTTGACCGGAGCCGTTGGCGTGGCACTGGGCACCCAGGCAGCAGGGCTCTTTAGCAATGACAGCCAGGTGCAGGATGCACTGCTCGCCGCGGCCAAGCGCAGCGGAGAACGACTTTGGCCCATGCCCATGTATGACGAATATCTCGACGAGATCAAGAGTGACATGGCGGAGGTGAAAAACAGTGGTGGCCGCGCCGGTGGTGTCTCCACCAGTGCCAAATTCATCGAACATTTCACCGAAGGCTATCCCTGGGCCCACCTCGACATTGCGTCGATGGTCTGGACAGCCACGGAAAAAGACGCTGCAACACCCAAAGGTGCCACCGGCTATGGTGTGCGCTTGTTGGTGGATCTGGCGGAACATCTGGGGACGTAGCCGTAAATTGCAGTTGTGATCCGGTTGATGGGTCGAGTTGGCGTGGTGGGCGCAGAGAATTTACAGACAAACATTTTACAGATAGAGAATCTGTATGCAGCAGAAGGAACAGAAAGAAACCTAATGGATACAACCGCAATTTTGCCTGCCCTGGCTCCCATCTTGACCGCGGCGGTTGGCGTGGAACGGGCCATTGAAATCATCTGGAATTACATTGAGTGGGCCTTGCTCAGCTTTCTGGATTGGCAACCGGAACAGCTCAAGAGCCCACACTACCAGCAATTCAAGAGCGGCACGAGCATGGTGCTGGGCGTGATCCTGGGAATCGTAGTCGCCAACATTGCCAGCATGCGCCTCTTTGCCTATCTCAGCCCCGGGGTGCCAGGACTGCTTGATGGCATCACCCCCTCGTGGGATCTGCTGATTACCGGCTTTCTCATTGGTGCAGGTGCCAAACCAGCCCACGAAATTCTCGGTGTGATCACACAGCTGAAATATTTCCTCAACACCAGTGCGATTCGTCAACGTGAATCTGCCGCGGCCGCGCTGGCCGAAGGTGTGCTCAAGTTGGCCCAAAGTGAGGCCCAGGCCACGGTCGATGTGCCTGGCGTTGGCCCGGCCCGGCTGCCCATGGCTGGCACGGCCCGCGGCCTTGGGTCCACAGAGGAGGATGAAGAGGCGGTACCGGAGCAATCCGCAACCGAACGCTATATCGATCTGCTACAGAGTCGCACGGCGGTCTGATCAAAAAAGCGGCCACGCAACTCTGTTACTGTTGCGTGGCCGCTCATCTTGTGTGCTCGCTTACCTCATGTACCGCACGTTCACGGGGACCCAATGCTCTGCTGCCCATGAACGCCTCAGGCATACGCCAAAGATTGTAACTTATAGAGAAAACAAATGGACCCTGCGGCGTGAGCATTCTCGCATACGCACGTCCAGCGTTAGAGAACGCTGACTCCACCCCTGGGCCACGGTTACATGATTTCTCGATTGCACCATATCAAGTTCCCACCATATCAAGTTCCCACCATATCAAGTTCCCACCATATCAAGTAGGTGGTACCCTTGCGGTCCCCTGGGCACCGGCAAGCGAATATTCCTGCGAGAATGGTGCTCTGTGTTCTGCCTCAGAATGAGAGATCCCTGCGGCACATGGGCGCTTACTGTTCGGGTTGTTTCTATGCGAATCGACGATTCGCATCTCGCCACGATTTCACTTGATGTCAGGGAAGCAACGACGAGCACGGCTATTCGCCATAGGCGTTTTCATACCCCCAGACCAGCTCAACATCGCCAATGCGGACCGTGTCTCCATCGTTGATCCCCTCTTCCCGCAACTTCTCCGAAATGCCCATGGCATCCAGAATCCGTTGAAAGCGCATGGCTGCTTCATAATAGTCCCAATTGGTCATCTGGGCAGCCCGCTCGATGGCCACACCCTCGACAAACCAGACTTCGTCGTCGAGTCGATGGATCTGGAAGCGCTTGTCATCATCCGCCGGGGTGATCTCTGGCAGTGGCTCGTCCGCAACTGCCTCTTCCGCGTATGGCAGCCCCTCCAGCATTCCCTGAACTTGATACAACAGTGTCGTGAGATTCTGTTGCGTTGCCGCACTAATGCTGATGATCGAATAGCCTTGGGCCGTGATGGCTGCCTCCACTGCTGGCCACTGCTCCTGGGCCACAGGCAGATCCATCTTGTTAAAGACAACTAGTTGTGGCTTCTCCAACAGCATGGGGTTAAAGAGCTCAAACTCTTGATTGATGGCGGCAAAATCACCCAGCGGATCCGGGCTGTCCCCCCCCAACATGTGCACCAGCACCCGCGTGCGCTCGATGTGGCGCAAAAAATCCAGGCCCAGACCAGTGCCCTCGTGCGCCCCTTCCATGAGGCCGGGAATATCGACCAGCACAATCTGACGGTGATCGACTTCAGCCACGCCCAAGTTGGGCGTGACGGTGGTAAAGGGATAGGCAGCAATTTTAGGCTTGGCCGCGCTGACCACGCTCAACAACGTGGACTTGCCTGCATTGGGGACACCAATGATGCCCACATCGGCCACCAGCTTCAGTTCCAGCTCAACCCAGAGCTCGTCGCCCACTTCTCCATTTTCGGCAAGACGGGGCGCTTTGTTGCGGGCCGATTTAAAGGCGGTGTTGCCCCGCCCCCCGCGCCCACCACGGGCGATCAGGGCTTCCTGCCCCGGCTGCGTGAGATCGGCCAGCAATTCGCCACTCTCTGCAGCAAAGACCAAGGTTCCCGGCGGCACGGGAATGCGCAGATCGGCACCGCCAGCACCCGTCTTGTTGGCCCCACCACCATGCCCACCGCGCTCGGCACGGTGATGGATCTGCCGCTGAAATTTATGCAGCGTATTGAGGCCCGGGTCCACAACAAAGTAGACATTTCCCCCATTGCCACCGCTGCCACCGGCCGGACCGCCAAGGGGCACAAATTTCTCGCGCCGAAAAGCAACAATTCCGTTGCCACCATCGCCGCCCTTCAAATAAATCTTTGCCCGATCAAAGAACATACCAGCTCGTCCGTCCTCATGGCTATCCATGGCTACATCCGGCAGTGCGCTCTGTCTCTGCAGGCGCGGCGCTGCCACACAGTTGATACTTTATTTTAGTCGACAGCTCTCGAAACACGAAAAAACCGTACACACCACTTGACAATCGCCCTGATTCTGGGTACGCTCATCAGCAGAAAGTTATGCGGTTGCCACTCCACCTGCCTGACAACCATAGCATGCTGATTCGTTCGCATTTTGCTGCTCCACCTACTACTCGGTCCATGAAACAGAAATCCACACAGAATCATTCATCGTTCTCTTCATCGTTCTCTTCATCGTTCTCTTCATTGCTGTCATGGCATTGCTGCTCGATCCCGGCTCGCTCACGACGCCAGCTGCTTCACTTGCTCATCGCGTCACTGCTCTCCGGCTCTCTCCTGCTAGCCAGTGCGCCCACAGCTGTGATCCCACTGTGGGCGCAAGATGATACCACCCCAACGGATGGGGCGCAGACCCATGTGATTGAGGCGGGCGAAACCTTGAGCGCAATTGCGAGGCTATATGCCATTTCACTTGAGGAGTTGATGACGTACAATGCCATTGTTGATCCCGATACGATTGTGATCGGGAAGATCCTGGTGCTGCCGCCGGGCAGCGAACGAGGGCCGGCGCCAACGCCCCTGCCAACGCACGAAGTCCAGGCGGGAGAGACGCTGAGCCAGATTGCCAAACGCTATGATCTCACGCTGAATCGGCTGATGCTCTACAACGGGCTCTCGGATGCCGATGCAGTGCTCATCGGACAACACCTGCGAATTCCGCCGCCACCCACGGCAGAAACAGACGACGTGACAGGGAGCAGCACCCCCACGCCCGCCATTACCACGCCTGCCATTACCACACCCGCCATTATAGTCACGCCAACAACTACTGCAACAGCGGTCGTCTCGGCCACAGCCACGGCAATCGCTACCGCTACAGTCACGGCCACAGTCACGGCCACAGTCACGGCCACACTTACCGCCCCGCTCACAGGCACAGGGACGCCAGCGCCAATTCAAACTTCGGTGCCCGCGGCTGGTGTGGCAGCGGTGCCCGCGGGTGGACAACTGGAGGCAACCTTTGTCCAAGAGCAGACAGCCTCGCTCAATCGCCGCTATCGAGTAGTGCCGGGCGATACCTTTTTGCGCATTGCGTTGCGCACCGGCGTTGATGCCGAAGCATTGCGCCAGTTGAATCGGCTCGATCCCAATAACTTGGAGCAGCTGCTGGTGGGGCAGACCCTGTTGCTACCGGCCACCGGCGATGATCTGCGGGTGCAGCGCTCCAATGAAGAGTATCTGGTGCAGCCGGGCGACAGCTTGGGAACCATTGCCGAACAATTTGAGCTGACCATTGCCGATCTGCTCGCAGCCAATCGCTTGGCCAATCCCGACACAATCTCGATTGGCCAACGGCTGGCCATTCCAGAACCAGCGAATGTGGAGAACACATTGGCTCAGCGAGCAAGTCTGGTCGGGCCGCAGCGCAACGGTTACTACTATTACACCGTACAGCCGGGCGATACCATCTCTGAATTGGCGCAGGCGTTCAACAGCACCAAGCTGGCGATCTTTGAATACAACAGGGGAACGTTGCCCGATCAAGAGACAGTTTACAGTGGGCTGGAAGTGCGGATCCCCTATGGTCCCCCCACACTGCCCAACCGACGCCCACCGGTACCAGCCTCGGGCACGAGCTTCTTGGTGAGCCTGAGCCGGCAGCAGTGTTGGCTCTTTCACGGCGACCGGGTTGCCGAAGCGTGGACCTGTAGCACTGGCTATGGGGATTGGATCACCCGAGTGGGCACCTTTGCCGTCCAGAGCAAAATTGAAGAGGCCAAAAGCAGCGCCTATCGACTCGATATGCCATACTGGCTTGGCATCTACGACGTCGGCGAATTTGAGAATGGGATCCACGGACTGCCGGTTGAGTGGGATAGTGGCGAAAAGATCTGGCAAGGGCTGATTGGGGAGCCAGCAACCTTTGGCTGCGCCATGTTGGATGATCCGGATGCCGCGGTTCTCTTTGATGCCGCTTACATCGGTATGCCGATTCACGTGTTGAACTGACATTGTTTGAACTAATATTGATTGAACTGATATTGTTTGAACTGATATTCTGCGCTGCCACAGCCGATAAAGATGAATGCTCCTGCACCGAAATTCCTGCACCGAAGTTTCTGTACCGAGTTCTTGTACCGAGTTCCTGTACCGAGATCCTGTACCGAGCAACTGACTTGACGCGCCCACCACGGGGTTCATCAGCATTATGCTCTGCGGGCATGAGCCAACAGCAAACAGTGATTCAAGAGAAGAGTGATTCGAGAGAAGTAGGTTCTCCTTATGTCCGAGCAATCCTCCGCAAAATACTCAGACAAACCGTTGCCCGCGGGCAAGTTGCCAGCGCCCTTGTTGACTCAGCTGTTGGCGACACTGCCGATCCACCATCCACAGCTGGTGTTGGGGCCAGCCGTTGGTGAAGACGCAGCGGTGATCGACCTCGAAGCAACAGATTCGCTCCTGGTGGCCAAGAGCGATCCCATTACATTTGCCACCGACGAAATCGGTTTCTATGCAGTCAACGTCTGCGCCAACGACTTGGCCGTGACGGGTGCAACACCTCTCTTCTATCTTCCAACACTCCTATTGCCCGCGGCCACGGCCACCTCCACCATGGCAGCTGAAATTTTTCACCAGATTGGTCAGGCCTGCCAAGCGCTGGCGATTACGGTGGTGGGTGGACACAGCGAAATCACGCCAGCGGTCAATCAGCCGGTGGTGGCAGGCACGCTGTTGGGCACGGTACCACGAAAGACGCTCGTTGCCAGTGGTGGGGCTCGGCCCGGCGACCTCCTGCTCATGGCCGGTATGGCACCCATTGAGGGTGCGAGCATCATTGCACGCGAGATGGCTGACGAGCTGCGACAGCGAGGTTGGACAGCGGCCGAATTGACCGAGGCAGCCAACTATCTACATGCGCCTGGCATCAGTGTATTGCAACCTGCGCTGACAGCGGCCCAAAGTGGCAAAGTAAGCGCCATGCATGACCCCACGGAAGGCGGCATCATCACGGGGATCCAAGAGTTGGCAGCGGCAGCCAATGTGGGCATTGAGCTCGATGTCGAGCATATTCCGATTTCGCCATTGGCAGCGCGCCTCTGCCAAGCCTTTGATCTCGATCCGCTGGGGACCATAGCCTCTGGGGCGTTGTTGGCCACGGCAACGGCCGCTGATGCAGAACCGCTGTTGTCGGCCTGGGCAGCAGAGGGTTGGCCAGCCACAATCATTGGCCGAGTCACCGCGCCGGCGCAGGGTATTGTAGCCCGACGCGCGGGTAAACAGATTCAGTTACCCACATTTGCTGCCGACGAGATTACCAAACTCTTTGCCGACGCGCCATGAGCACCCACCGCCGTCGATTTGCCGTTGGCCGAGCTGGTTGAAGCCATGCACGCTTTTGACAAGCTCAGGCGACGAATATTGAATTGTTGGGTTACAGTGGATTGAATGCACTGTACTTGAACCTTTTGGGTTCGACGCATTCTAAAGTGGGCTCTGTTTGAAAACAGTAGTTCCGGCAAGAGGGCAAACTATCGTTTTCAAGCCAACCGCACTGTAGCAAAGAGTCAGGAGCTGTGATTTTCCAGGGTTGTGAGGGTCGCTGGCCCGGCAAGTGCCAACTCCAATACAGGTGCATGTGGGCTATAGGTGCCATGTGTGCCCCAAAACAAAATCAACTATGTTCAAACCAAAGCAAACAATTATCGTTATCGGCGGTGGAGTCGTTGGTCTAACGACTGCCTACCGGCTGCTGGAAGCTGGCTACATGGTCACCATCCTGGCCCGCAGCCTGCCCCCCCACACCACCTCGGATGTGGCCGCGGCCTACTGGTCACCATCGGCGCTGTTTGGGGAAACGCGAGTGCAACGCTGGGCGCTCGATAGTCTGGAGATGTTCCGCCAGTTGCTCACCATCCCGGAAAGTGGCATTGATCTGCTCGATTTTTACAGCTTGTCCGATCAACCCCACGCTCTGCCAAATCTGGGTGATGTGGGCGCGGTCGAGCCAGTGCAGCCTGGGGAGTTTCCCGGCCAGTGGCATGGCTATCAGACCGTGGTGCCCCGAATTGATGTCCCGAGCTACATGCCGTGGCTATATGGTCGTGTGGAGGCAATGGGCGGTATCATTCGGCCCCGGATCGTACAGCATTTTGCCGAGATCAACAGCGGCAGTGCTACGATTGTCAACTGTACCGGTCTGGGGGCAAGGCTACTCACCGGCGATCAGGTTTTTCCCATTCGCGGGCAAGTGATGACCGTGCGCAGACCCGCGGACTTTCCCGATCAGATCATCAGCGCTGATTCCGATGAAGGCACAACCTATATTATCGCCCGCCGACACGACTGTCTGCTCGGTGGAACCTATCAATATTATGATGGCGATGACACTGTCGATCCGGCCATTGGTGTCGCCATTCTCGAGCGCTGTGCCCGGTTCCACCCGGCGCTGGCCGAGGCCGATCTCATTCAACACAAGGTGGGGTTGCGCCCCGGACGCAGCGCGGTTCGGCTGGAAAGTGAGCAGTTGCGCGGCGGGCAGTTGGTCATCCACAACTATGGCCACGGCTCGATCGGCCATACCCTTGCCTGGGGCTGTGCAGCCGAAGTCGTGCGCATGGTACAGGCGTCAACAGCGTGAGCAAGAGCGTGAACATCCACAGAGATGGCTAGAGGTGGCTCAATCGGCAGCCAGAATGTGCTCTTTGTAGAGAGCCAGCAGACCGTCTTCATCAACCCCAACACAGACGTTCACCGGCTGTTGTCCAGCCCATGCATTTGTGCGTGACCAACGGCCGCGACGATCGAGCAGCGTCTGCCCACGCCCCATCCCCTCCGTCAGCACCCGGATTGCGCCCCGAGTCGTGGTAAAGAGCGACGGGTTCAGCAGATAGGCAATGGCCGCGGGGTCGTGGGTGTAGGTGGCACGCATCTGGTGGCTGCGCTCGTGGTAATCCAGATAGAATTCGCAAACATCACAGATGTATGTGCCCGTCTTCTTGGCTGGTACGCAGAGGCTACGCAGGTAGGCTTCATCCATAACCACCTGTTCCGTCACATCCAACCCAACCATTGTCACCGGCCACCCCGCCGTCAGCACCCGATCCGCGGCGTGCGGGTCATTATAGATATTGGCCTCGGCGGCAGGATTGACATTGCCGTTGACCGTTGCCGCGCCCCCCATGAGCACCACGCCGGCAACAGCATCGACAATACGCGGCTCCAGCATGAGCGCCAACGCAATGTTGGTCAATGGCCCAATTGGCACCAACGTGATCTCACCTGGGTGGGCCATCACTGTCTCCACAATCCATTGGGCAGCAGCGTGCGAACTAGCCATTGCCGCGGCCGCGGCGGGCGCCACGTTGCCCAATCCGCCCATGCCGTGGACGAAATCGGCTGGCCCGCCAAAGGGATATACCAAGGGTGCCGCGGCACCCTCGGCTACCGGCACCGCGGGATGGCCGGCAAACTCGAGCAGATGCAACGCATTGTGGGTGGCACGTGCCACGGTTACATTGCCATAGACGGTTGTGAGCCCGATTACCTCTAGCTCTGGCGCGGCCAATGCAAAGAGCAGAGCCATTGCATCGTCAATGCCGGGATCGGTATCAATGATAATTTTTTTGGGCATATCGGCTTTACTTTCTTCTGGTGTATCGGCCAAAGCAAAAATGAAAACCCGCCACTCGCCTTGGTAACATCCGTTGCAAAGCGCGAGCAGGGAGCAGCCGCGCGGGGCAGCCACTGGCGCGTTTCTTTTCGCGCAACGGCCTCTGCGCATTCAAGCATAAGTGATCTCACGGGATCAAAAAAGGTTGCGACGTTGTAGAAGCTACAACATCGCAACCTTTTCATTCAACTGAGCCTGTCCGTACATTCTCTGCGTTCAAGCGGTCGGCTCGAGGTGGTGTAAGCACCACAACCGAATCTGCGGATTGGTTCTAATCGAGAAAGCAAATAGACCTTGCACCTTGCGGCGTGTGCATTCTCTACTGCGCACGTCCAGCGTTAGAGAATGCTGATTCCACCATTGTGGAACGCTACCATGTGTACAACGTTACCATGATTGCTCGATAAGCTCATCGGGCCAACAGGACCGCGGACAGCTTAACGGATATCACGCGGGAGCCGGGCGTTGAGGTTGTCGGGACGCTCGATCTCGATGGTGGTTTTTTGCTCTTGCAGCCACTCATCAAAGGCCGAGGCCCGCTCTTGTTCCAGCGTCGCTTCATCTTTGGGCCGGTTTTCGTCCTTCTCCAACACTTCGATGATGTGATAGCCAAACTGGCTCTTGATCGGCTCGCTAATTTCGCCTACCTCCAAAGAGAAGGCAGCTTCTTCAAAGGGCGGCACCATTGCGCCACTCCCAAACCAGCCGAGATCACCACCTTGTGCGCCCGAACCAGTATCGTCGCTGTACTCCGCGGCCAGGGTCGCAAAATCTTCCCCATCCAGGATCCGCTGGCGCAGTTCCGCTGCCAACGCCTGTGCCTCGGCATCGGTCCGCTCCACCGGTTCTGACGGGGCGGGATCCAGATCGAGCGATTCCGTAAAGATAGCGGTATCGGTCAGCAGATCCGTAGCGGTCAGCGCCGTGGTTGGTGTAATCGAAGTTGCCGTTGTCACGGGTGATGTTGCAGTTGGGGCAGTTGACGTGGCAATTTCTGCATCATCAGCCACATCATCATCAGCCACATCACTGGCAACCGTAGCGGTTTCTGCTTCGGTGGTTGTGAGTGCAGCGGTTGACGTGAGATCATTGCTCGCGGTCACGGGTGTGCTTGCTTCAACCGTCGTCGATTCGGTCACAGCGGTGGTCGTACTCTCGGCCACAGCGGTCAACGGTTCGGTGGCGGTTAGCGTCGCGGTCGGCGAGATGCTCTCGGTCGGTGCAACAGGCGCGGTAATTGGCGCCGTATTGGTAATCTCCAATGTTGGAGTCATCACCCGGATTAGGATGTGGCGGGCACGCACCTGCTCTTCCGTGGTCGCGACCCGCTCTTCCGCAATCTGTTCGGTCAGCTGTTCGCGCAAGAGCTCATTGCGGATGATCGTCCGGTACTCAGTGAGATTGACGCTGTTCAGCTCATCCAGCGTATCTTGCAGCGTGTCCAACCCCTCGGTGTAGCCCGTCTCGGAAAGGATGGCACTCGTGGGCAACGGCCCTTGTGTCGGGACAGGCGTTGCCGTGGCCGTCACAACCAGATTGGCATCGATGGTCGGGGTCGGCGTTGGTGTCCACAGTGTGGCAGTTGCCGTTGCGGCGCTGCCCGCCTCTGCAGTCTCCGTTGCTTGCGGCTCCGTCACCGCGTTGCGGCCGCGTGCAATTTCGGCGCGCAACGCCTCTTCCACCTCTTCCTCGCTCACGGTGATCCCGCGAGCAGCGGCTTCGTTTACAATGATCTTTTCATCGATCATTTGGTCCAACACTTGTGCACCCAGTGCAAAGGGGCTCTGCAACTGGGCTTCGATTTGATTGATTTGGCTGGTGAAAAAGCTTTGCCCAAACTGTTGTTCGAGCTGTTGCATATTCACCAGCTGATTGATCAGGCGACTCCGCTCCAAGCGCATACGCTGCCAGAAATCTTTGGTGACAATGGCATCGCCATCGACCGCGGCCAGCGTTGAGTTGGGGACATAGGCAAAAGCGTAGAGTGCACCAGCCAGAATGATCACGAGCGCCAGTGCAACGGCGGCACCAACACCTGTGTAAAGTTTGCGGTTGCGTTCGCGATCGCGCTGACGCAGCCGAACTTCTTTCCGGGTTAACTCGCGCTCAACCTCTTCTTTTTGCTTGCGCTTATCTCGCTTCGCCATTGCTTACCTACGCTTTCGCACAATTCGAGTCTGTTCGGCGGTGTAGGGCAGCAGGGCGAGATGACGGGCACGCTTGATCGCGACAACAATCCGGCGTTGGACTTTGGCGCTAACCCGCGTCTTGCGGCGCGACAGAATGCGACCACGGCTGTCCAGGAAGCGGGAAAGCACAGAGATCTGTTTATAGTCGATGTCGGAGACTTTGACGTCCGAACCGATGCGCCGTGGTCGGCCCGAGCCACTGGGCGTATAATCAGAGGGGATGTGATAATCATCATCATCATCGCTGTCGTACTCATCGTCATCGCTATCGTCGTTGGCCTCGTAGTCGGGCGGCGGGCCAGCCGGCTTTGCCGTGGCAGGTCTCTCTGTCTTGGTCTTGGCCTCAGCCGGTGCACTTGCAGGCGCGGCTGCGCTTTCTGTCTTTGTTGCTTCTGTCTTTTTTGTTTCTGTGTTTGTTGCTTCTGTAGCTTCAGCGTCTTTGCTTTCAGCCTGGCTATTTTCGGCCTGGGTCTCTTCGGCCGAAGCTTCAGTCGCCGCCACTTCGTTCGTGGTGCTGTTTTCAGTAGTCTCCGGCTCTTCTGCCGTTGGATTTGTTTGTTCGCTCATTATTTTTTCCTTCTCAGGGTCTGGTCAAGTTGACTGTTTGCAAACGCTAATCTTGCTTCAATGGTGTGACAAACTACTGTGACAAACTACTGTGCCCACCTGTTGGCACACGACTTTGAGTCTGTCCGTAAATTCTCTGCGCCCAAGTAGCTGGCTCGAGGTGGTGTAGGCACCACAACCGAATTTACAGATAGCTTCTTTGCACACGACTTTGTACATGTCTGTACAAGTTTGTACACGACATCACTCGTCGGTGCGGATCAGCAGATAGCGAAGCACATCTTCGTTGAGGCGGAGAAAGCGGTCAACTTCCTCTGCACCTGCGGGCTGCATGTGAAACCGAAGCAAAATGTATTGACCCTGAAAGAAATTCTTGATGGGATAGGCTAATGTGCGCCGTCCCCACGGCTCAATACCAAGCATTTCGCCACCAAAATTGGCGACGGTCTGGGTGAAGCGATCGTTCAGATTCGTAACACCCTCTTCCTCAAGCTCGGGTTGGGCGATGTACACGAGTTCATATTCGTGCATCAATTCAGTACTGCTCATCTAAAGCTCCTATTTGTCTGTCGCGCCTGTTCAATGTATGGTATGTGGCGTATGGTATGTAGCATGATCGGCATCCGACCGCAACGTCCGTTGAACAGACTCTTCCTCTGGAGAGGTCCGCAAGATTGTCCTGCGAACAGAAAGAACGAGGGAGCCGGGCGGAACCGTTCCCTCGTTGCAAACCACCGGACAGTATAGCACAAGACAACAGGGGATCAAAAAGAGAAGGACCCTGGCATCACTTCATTTTGAGATAAATGGGGCTCAATGGCAACAGCACAACAGCAGATCTGGCTCATCTCTCCTTATCACACTGGCAGCCATGCCGCCTGGGCCAAGGGCTACCAACAGCACAGTCACCACGATGTTCAGTTGCTGACCATGGCCGGACGCTTCTGGAAGTGGCGCATGCAAGGTGGCGCCATGGAGCTCGCCAGCCAGGCCACGGCAAAGCTACAGCACAGCGGTGCGCCCGACCTCATCATCACAACGGATATGGTCAATCTCCCCGCGTGGTTGGGCTTGATGCGCATGCATTTGCCCACCCGGATCCCGATCCTGCACTACATGCACGAGAATCAGCTGACCTATCCACTGCGGGCAGGCGAAAAATTGGATCTCACCTATGCCACGATCAACTGGTTGAGTCAACTGGCTGCCGACTGCGTGGCCTTCAACAGCCACTATCACCGGGAAACGTGGTTTGCTGAATTGCCACGCCTGCTGAAACATTTTCCCGACTACAATCACCTGCAGCTAATCGACACCGTGCGCGCAAAGAGCTGCGTGTTGCCGGTTGGGATCGAGTGCCAGCGGATTCAGCAGGCACAAATGGCAGCGCAACACGCCCGCGGCGCGACAGCGTCCCCGTCTTCGGGAAAGCCGTTGATCGTCTGGAATCAACGGTGGGAATATGACAAGGGACCAGAGGAATTCTTCCGCTACCTATATCGTTTACAGGCGCTGGGGGTGGCGTTTGAAGTGGCCGTTGCGGGTGAAAACTTTCGTAGGGTACCGGCCGAATTTGAGGAAGCGCGGCATCGGCTGGATCGGGAGATTGTCCACTGGGGTTATGTTGATTCGTATGCCCGTTATGTAGCGCTGCTGCAACGGGCGGACCTGGTTGTGAGTACAGCACTCCACGAATTTTTTGGCATCAGTATTCTGGAAGCGATTGCGGCCGGTGCTTTTCCCCTGTTGCCCAGGCGGCTGAGCTATCCGGAGTTGATTCCCACCGAGCTGCACCCGGCCTGTCTCTATCGCGATGAGGAAGAGTTGGTGGCACTCACATTGCACCGATTCCAACTGCGCCGCCCCGCGCCACCATCGTTGCGCGAGCATCTCTTGGCCCACTATGATTGGCCCGTTGTTGCCGCCCAATACGATGAGTTGCTAACCCGCTTCTGAACAGAGTATTCGTCGGGTTACGACTCTGTTGCCTCCCGTCACATCACCCGTGCCATTTCCATTGCTCTCGGTGCGCCGTACTCAGGTGCGGTCGGTGAGATCCTTGCAGAGCTTTTCGCAGAGGAGCAAGAACTGTGGTTTCCACTTGTCATGCAGGTGCAGGGGATCGACCCAATGTAGGGAGAGCGGTTCTGCCGGAATCTGGGTGAGATCAAGCTGTGCTTCATCCAACAACCGCAAGTGCATTTCTCGGCTGGAATAGGGGCCAAATTGCTCATGTGACACGTAGAGCGGCGGCACACGATAGGCACTCTCGTTGCACCAACGCAAGACTTCGTTAAAGAAGAGGCGCATGCCGTGATAGCGGCGGTGGACATTCGGTTCGGCCGTCACTAGCTGATGCCAGAAGTTGCCGTGGGCAAAGGTGCGCTCCACCGCAGGCAGAGGCAATTCGTAGAGCACACTCAGCGTTACGGAAGCGACATCCAACAGCGCCCGGGTCGCGCCCAGATAGCCAACGAAAAAAGAGCGGGTCAACACGGCGGCTTTGACATCGTTGCCCTGCTCCAACCCATGCCGCTTGCGCGCGTCCTCGATCATGAATGCGTACATCTCGACATCGGCAAAGCGCGCACAGAGACTTTCGGCTAACACGACACTGGGATGGGGGCGCTCTAACTGCACAATACTCAGACGTTCGTCGAAATGATCGTCCAGGTTCACGAAGCAGCTCGGTACCGGCTGATCGGAAAGTAGATAGGCTGAACGTTGGTAGAAGCGGGTTTTCATGGTTGCATTATCATTTCACGTATCTATTTTCCAGCCAAGCTACAGAGAAAGCAAATCGACCTTGCATCTTGCGGCGTGCGCATGTGAGCATGCGCACCTCCAGCGTTAGAAAACGCTGATTCCACCAGTGGGCAACATTCCCATGATTCCTCGATTCGAGCACAGTCACGTGAGTACAGTGATGTGAGCACAGTCACGTGAGCACAGTAATGTAGCACAAGTTATCTCTTTTCTGGAAAATATCATGCCTTTTCTGGAAAATGTCTCGCGCGATCTCCTACGAATTGTCGATGGAGAGTGCAGCTGGTATGGGGTAGGATTGACGGAATCATTGGCCAGAATAGTCTGCATCAACAAGTACCGCCACCTGCCATTCAACATCGATCTTGCCCCAACAATGGAGCTGCCATGGAACCGCCCACCGATGCCGCGACGACAAGTGCTGCCACAACTTATGTGCCGATGATCCGCGATCTGCCAGCCGACCTGCGCCCGCGCGAGCGTATGCTCTATGCCGGGGCAGCCGCGCTCAGCACCGCCGAACTGCTGGCTATCATCTTGCGCGTCGGTGTGCCGGGCGAAAATGTGATCCGCCTGGCCGAACGCGCGCTCAGTCAATTCGGCGGTCTCCCCGGCTTGGCGCAGGCCACCAACGAAGAACTCTGCAGCGTTCACGGAATCGGCAAGGCCAAGGCAGTTGAGATCAAAGCGGCGCTGGAACTGGGCAAGCGGCTGCTGGCAGCGGCACCCCAGGAACGCCCACAGGTGCGCAACCCGACCGATGTGGCCAATCTGCTCATGCTGGAGATGAGCCTGTTGGAGCAAGAGCACCTGCGTGTGGTATTGCTTGACATCAAAAATTTCATCAGCCGCATCCACACCGTCTATGCTGGCAGCTTGAACACGGCGGTTGTGCGCATTGCCGAAGTTTTCCGCGAACCGATCCGCGCCAACAGCGCCTCGATCATCATCGTCCACAATCACCCCAGCGGCGACCCCACCCCCAGCCCGGAAGATGTGCGCGTCACCGAGATGATCGTCGAGGCGGGCAGGCTACTCGATGTCGAGGTGCTCGACCATCTGGTCATTGGGCGCAACCGCTTCGTCAGCCTAAAGGAGCGGGGGCTGGGCTTCAGGTAAAATGGGCCACCAGCGGAGCGGGAGAGAGCTCGGCCAACGCCAATCCCATCTCGCCGGCAATGCTGTAGATCAGGTAGAGCCGCTCGGCTTCGACAAAGATCCCGGGATCACGCAATTGGCGCGCCCGTTCGTGGATCGCCCCCCGTTCCGACGGCACCAGCGGTAACTGCCCCCCTTCATAATCAGTCTCCGGCAACAAGAGGCTGACGGGCGCGCTTGGTTGCCACTGTTGCCAATCCGGTTGCAAGTCGATCATCGCCACTTTGATGTGCTCCGGGCAGTCGCCCACCTCGGAATAGAAGATGTAGAGTTGGTTCTCATGGTGCCAGAGCGCGCCGTGACGCATGTTCTGGTTAAAGAGAATCGGCCCCTGCTCGAAAGCGGTAAAGCCATCGCGCGAACGGTAGATGATCCCTGGCATGCCCAGCGCGTAGTGCCAGCCCTGCCAGGTGAAGCAACGGAAATAGCTGGAGCCAAGCACCTCATTCCCAGAATCAAAGTTGATGCCATCGGTCGATGTGGCCACGAAGCTGCGCTGCCCCCCCAGCGTGGGAAAGCGCCGGGTGACGGGATCGGCCGCGGCCACCTCTGCCTCCAGGGCCGGCCCATGGTAGTACATGATCAGCCGTTGGTTCGCCGCGTCGATGTGCACGTCGGGCGAAGCAATGTGATGGTGGCAGGGTGTCTCTGCCAGTTGCAAGGTGCCGGGGCTATAGATCTGCCACGGACCCGCCAAGTCATCGGCATGGGCGAGCCGAATGAACTGCCCTTGATGGTGGGCAAAATAGAGGTAGTAGTTGCCCAGCCGGTTGGGCAGCCAATCCGGAACACGAATGAGCGATGGGCCATTGATGTTGGTGCCGATGCGCTCATCCATCTCCGGCGTGATCATTGGGTTGGTGGCAAAACGAGTTGCTAATTTGCTCATGCCAAGTGCCCCAATCGGGTTGCCATCGCCTGTGCCTTTAGCGCCAGCTCTGATGCCTTGAAGCAATGTGCCTGGCTCATGGCGGTTTCGGTGCGATTGCGAATATCATCGAGCAGGTGGGGGCCATAGGGCAGCGGTTCGTTGGAACAATCGATATAGTCGGTCTTTTCGTTGGTGACGACATAGAGATGATCGCCCCCCGCGCGGCTGGCGATATCTACATATTTGCGCGCTTCGATGTAGCCCTCTGTCCCCATAATGAGCAGCCGCCCATCTCCCCAGGTGGCGAGGCCGTCGGGCGTAAACCAATCGACGCGGATGTAGCCGGTACAGCCATCGCTGCGCAACACCACGTCCCCAAAATCCTGTAAGCCGGGATGTTGAGGGTGGTTGTAGTTGGCCACCTGGGCATGAACGATCTCGGCATCGGTGGCGCCGGTGTAATAGAGATATTGGTCGAACTGATGGGCAGCAATGTCACAGATGATGCCCCCATATTTTTCTTCGTCAAAGAACCAATCGGGGCGCGTGGGCAGGCGGGTCCGGTGCGGCCCCACGCCCAACGTCTGGATCACCTTGCCAATGGCACCCGCTTGGAGCAGCTCGGTGATCTTGGTGGAGACGCGGGTCTCCAATCGCTCGCTGTAGTTGATCGAAAAGATGCGGCCAGTTTCCGCCTGCACCTTGCGCACCGCGTCCAACTGTTCGAGCGTGGTAAAGGCAGGTTTATCGCTCATGTAATCTTTGCCATGCTGCATGGCGCGGATACCAATGCCGGGACGCTCGCAAGGAATGGCGGCACTGATGATCAGGTCGAGCGATTCATCTTCCAAAATTTCAGCCTCGCTGCGCTTGCGCTCGGCTTGATCAAAACGCTCGTTGTACGCTGCCGCCAGATCATCTTCGACAGCATAAAATGAAACCAACTCTGCACCGGCTCGCAAGAGCAGAGCACTTTGACCATAGATGTGATTGTGATTCAGCCCAATGGCGGCAAAACGAATCGGCGGTTGTTTGGACATGCATACTCCTTTGTCGTTACTCTCTGCCCTGAAATTCTCTGCGTCGACGTAGCCAGTTCGAGATGGCTCACACACCACAACCGAAATTCATGGGCTCTTGGTCTCACTTCTCAACAGATCTACTTCTCATGGACGACCCATTTAAACGTTGCACAACTGTGCATACTTGCACACGGGCACAACTGTGCAACTTTTAATCGAGAAATCATATAACCGTTGCCCAATGATGGCATCAGCGTTCTCTAACGCTGGACGTGTGCAGGAGAGAATGCTCACTCTGCAAGGGGCACGGTCTATTTGTGTTCTCTATAAGGGGTTTATCTATCAGCAGTGCGCCACCATGGAGCGGTTATCGAACCAACTTCTTTGCATGCTGAGAACCATTGCCGCGTATACAAATGCTGTGGTGTTCTCCGCCCAAGGCGCAAGCCGTTGGACAACGGAACACCTCAGGCGGAAACGCTGTCTCGGGGGCGAACAATGGGGTCGGTTAGCTGCGTTGTCCCGCAGATGCAATGCAGCAACATTGGTCAGCCATGGCGCTACAATTATTGCTCAGACTTGTTGCGATCCCATTCCTCATACCAGCGTTCTCGGTTCACGATCCCCGTTTCAAACAGTTCGAAGGCATCATCCCGGGGGCGATAGTCAACGGTTTGGCGGGTGGTCGTCAGATCCATGCGCTTGAAGCGATTGTCCGATACGCCGTGCAACACAGCAAACTGTACATCCGTCGCCTGCAAAGCCTGCACAAAAAGGTGGCAGAGATCGCGCTCACTCACATAGGCACTGAGCGTGCGGCTGTCAACTGGCTCGGTGCGCTCGGCATAGTTGCGGTTGCCTCCATAGGCACCAATACGCACGGCAATCGACGGCAAGCCTTCGGCATGGGCGAAGTAGTGGCACATCGCCTCGCCAAAGACTTTGGTCACGGCGTAGAGATTCATGGGCTTGGGGGGCATGTCGGGGTGGGGTTGGCTGTCCAATGGATAGCCTTCGATCGTCTGGACACTGCTGGCAAAGACGAGCCGTTGGCAGCCCTGGTCCTTGGCAGCGCGCATGACATTGTAGGCGGCCTTGATGTTGTTGTCCAACAGGGAACCGTAGAAATCGGCGCGCGGTGAGGGGTCCGCGGCCAGATGGATCACATGGTCAATATCACGACATAGCTCCTGACAGGTCGCCAGATCGGATAATTCCGCTTCGATTACTTCATGGTTGTCAGAACCGTCAATCGCACTGACATCGATCGCACTGACATCGCGGTCCACGAGCCGCAGTTGATATTCATGGCCGTGCAGTTGGCGAAAGGCACTGCCGATCCGCCCGGCGGCTCCGGTAAGCAGCAAGCGTTTCATCAATAATAGTCCTTCTCTCTGTTTCTGTCTGCCCAAAATCGGGTAATCTGTCGGAATGGAGCTGTTCAGGTGTAAGTGTTGGCCAATCGAAAAGGAACGTTAGCCAGCAACAACCGCTTTGGGGGAGACTACCAAAAATTGCAGGTTGATTGAATACGTCCCTCAGTATAGCCGCTGATGGACAGGGAATCAAACAGTAGAACTGAATGTGAACGTGGGGTGCTCATCTTGCAACGCCTAGTTTGGATATAGCTCTTCAACCGCGGAACCGCACCGATTCACGTTGCCAATCGGTGCGCCAGGCAGATTCAAAGGCAAACGTGGCCGCCGGGCATATCCGGCGACCACGCTACGCGGCTGCTTGCTCCGCTCTATGCTACTGTTTGTGCCACTTTATACCGCATTTGATACCGCACTTGATACCGCACTTTGTACCTTCGGCAGGCAGGATCAGCGCTCTACCCGTGGTAGAAAGATTGCATGCACCAACTGGGCAGTCGTTACATCGACATCCGTCAGTTCCTCGGCTGTTGCCACCTCTTGCAGCCAATAGGTGTACGTCGGCCCGTGGATCACGTCCGCGTCTTCAAAGACATAGACCGCGCCCGTGCTGCCGACCCCGCGGCCGCGGATCAGTTGCGGCGTGATCCGCACGGCGTCGGCTCGTTGCCCCGTGATGCTGCGCCAGAGCTGAAACCCACGTAGGTCCATTTCAAACGTGGTCGCCCAGTGGAGCCGGATGGTGGCAGCCCGGCTTTCAGCAGTGAAGTAGGCCATGTGCAGGGCCGTGGGCGTCGAGCGTCCCACCGGCGTCAAGTTGGGCGTGGGCGTTGGGGTCGGCGTGAGCGTTGGGGTCGGTTCCGGTGTCACGGTTGCCGTGGCCGTTGCGCTTGCCGTGGCCGTGGCAAGCGCGGCCGGTGTGGCGGGTGCTGGCTGCGTGCGTGTGGCAGTGGGGCTCGCCGTCGCTGTTGGTTCCGCCGTTGCAGTCGCCGTTGGCATCACCGTCGGCACAGCTGTTGTGGGCGTTGCTGTTGGGAATGGTGTTGGTGTGGCGGTTGTGGTTGGTGTGGCGGTTGCTGTCGGGAATGGTGTTGGTGTGGCGGTTGCTGTCGGGAATGGTGTTGAAGTGGCGGTGGCGGTGGCTGTTGGGAATGGTGTTGGGGTGCTGGTTGCCGTCGGTGTGGACGAGGGTTTTGGCGTCGCGGTTGGCAAGCTGGGCACCATACAAATGGCAGAGATGCCGATGGAATCTTTGGCATAGTAGTACCAGTGGCCCACCGTGGGGATCTCAAATGAGAGATATTCGACCATTGTCTGTTCTTCCACAATTTGATGGGGCAGCTCTGGATCGTTGATCGCCCACCAGTTACGGCGCTGATCGTTACCCTGTTCCGGCCCATCGTCATCAATTACCACCAGATTGACGACGGTACCTGGACCAAGGATGCCAAGGTCGTACGCGCTGTGATAGAAGGCGGGCACCTGACAATCACCCGCACAGGCCCAGACGCGCTCCTCCTCCTGAGCTTGGTAGATCCGTTGGCCCGTGACACTCTCTGTCCCCGCTTCCAGCTCAAAGCGAAAGGGACTGCGCTTGACGATAAATGTGTCAAATGTTTCGGGTAGTGTATAACTCGTGCCCCCTTCACCCAGCCAAAGCAGGTTGGGCAACTCTTGTCTACACTGCACCGTCACGGTTATTGGCGCAGCTATCACTCCACTGGAGGAATCTTCGGTGGCGGCATCATGTCCGTGGGTTTGCTCTTGCCCCGTGAACTGCGCGGCACTGGCTGCAGCTGTAGATGCCAGGTAGCCCACGCTCAGCACGGTAATCGCCACGACAAGCGTTGCGAATAGAAACAGGCAATCTCGCACCACTGAGAACAACTTGGAACGGCTCATCATTTGTTTCCTCGCTACCTTACTGGCAACAGAGCTGGTCAAGCACTACTGTCGCCCAAACCAACTCACATACATGGCTCCATCTATTGCCGATCCGTCACTGCTCCCACGGCGAAAGCAGGTGGTCCAGAAGCCAATCGACCGCTAGATTCCTCGTCCAATGCTCCCCACCAGCTCTGTTCTACGCATGAGTCAATTGCCGCTATGCTTCGTTCGATGATCCAGCCATTGAAAGGAGACCATTGCAGTTGGAGTAGTACTGTCGGGCGTAAATACCACGGCGGTTAACATGCCCAAGCTGTTTGCGTGACATCGGTCAGGTTGCCATGGGCTTCTTTATGCCGAGATCTACTAATTCTTGCAGTCCACGAAACTATCTAAACTGAAGGGAGTCAAGTTCAGACGGGGGAAAAATAGGCAGAAAAACCGAAACATCCGTGCAATCTTCCTGTCCCCCTAGCATTTAATCGTATTCTAACGACAAATCCCCTACGCATATTGTACGATAAACCGCTTCACGGGTTACTTACACTTCTGAAAGCTTACAGCGTAGGTTTCTACACTCCATTATTGGCCCCACATTCTGCTATAATTCCCTGTCGGTACAGCGCATCAGCCCGCGCCCATTGCACGTTTCTGCGTTTGATCCAGCGTTTTTCAATGTACGCTTTTACTCTACACTTGCCTATGTACGCCAGCTGCTTCTGCTGTTACCATGCTCTCTCAGTAGCTGGGCAGCGCCACAACTTGGTGACGATTGGCAGAGGGTGCTATATTTAGCATGGACTGCAGCAAACCCATATGGAGCAGATGACAACTCCGGTGTGCAGATTGCAGCCCGGGGTAAGGCGCCAGCGGGAACCGCTCGTCACAGGCCATTTGCACTTGGGACCAGAGAACTTATATGGCAACAACTTTAGAAAATCCATCCATCTACGTCATCATCAATCCGGCCGCCGGACAGGATGTGCCCGTGTTGGCCACACTGAATAATGTATTTCACAAACAGGGCATCCGCTGGAACGCGCTGATCACGCACCAAGCGGGTGATGGGCGGCGGCTCACCGAACAAGCCCTGGCCGAAGGGGCCGATGTCGTGGCCGCCTATGGGGGAGATGGCACGGTGGCCGAAGTGGCCAGCGGGCTCATTGGCACAGATACACCACTGGCAATTCTGCCCGGTGGCACCGCCAACGTACTCTCGCTGGAGCTAGGTATCCCCGCCAACCTGACCCGTGCCGCCGAAATCGCGTGCGGGATCAAAAGTCGCCCGCGCAAGATCGATGCGGGCGAGGTGAACGGTCATAATTTTTTATTGCGCGTGGGTGTGGGTTTTGAGGCAAGCCTGGTGGAACGAGCTGATCGCAACATGAAGGATCGCTTTGGGGTCTTTGCCTATGTATGGAGTGCCATGCAGTCAATTCGTCAACCGCCAAAAGCAAAGTACCAAATGCTGTTGGATGGCAAAGAGGTGATTGCCGAAGGTATTACCTGTGGGGTCGCCAACTCGGGCAATTTGGGCCAAGCGGGGATCAAACTTGGGACCGCCGTCAACGTATCAGATGGTATGCTCGATGTACTGCTCATTGAACAGGCGAGCTTGCAAGCAGTCTTTGATCTCTTTAGCAACCTACTCGGTATTCGCGAAGCACCGATTGAGAATCAAGCGTCCATGTACGACTCGGTCAACACCGAACTGCAACAGCTCATTCGCCATTGGCAGGCGCGCCAAGTCACGCTGCAGGTCTCGCCCGCGCAGACAATTCAATATGATGGTGAAGTGTTACCCTGTCCAGATGGCAAAATTCACTGCAATGTGCTGCCACAGGCACTCACGGTGCTCGTCCCCAATACCAACCGGAATGGTGGCTAACGCTCTGCTCGCGGACAACTGAACAGGCACTCTCACGGAGCAGCGTGCTGGGGCTCACTGCTGAATAGTAACCCCTGTCCTGAAATTCTCTGCGTCGACGCAGCCCGCCCGAGGTGGGTTACGCACCACTGCCGAATTTCAGGATCGGATCCAATCGAGCGATCATGGTAACGTTGCCCACTGGTGGTGCGCAGGAGAGAGTGCGTACCCTGTAAGGTGCAAGGTCTATCTGTATTCTCGATAAGTACCCGACTTACGCAGCTTGTCGAGCAGAGCCACCAATCGCGTTGTCTGCTCTCGTTGTCTGCTCTCGTTGTCTGCTCTCGTTGTCTGCTCTCCATGGGTACGCTCTTCTCGGTGCGGAAGCAACTCTGTTGCTCGTCAAGTCATGAAGTAATCAGCACCTGCTTTTCCGGGATGGTTACGCTACAGCGCAGCCACCCAACCGCGAATCGTTTCGGCGTGTTGGGGCATGGCAATCTCCGGCGCCTCAATTTCCGGATGCCATTTTTTCTCCCACTCTGCGCTGAGATAGCCGCGATAGCCATGGCTGTGCAAGAGCTTGATCACCGCCTGACAGGGCAACTCGCCTTCGCCCATTAGGACGAGCTGCCACGATCCATCGGGATTGCGCCGGCCATCTTTCAGGTGCACATGCTTTACACGTGGCCCAATCAGCGCCCACGTCTCCTCAATCGATTCGCCCATGCGAAATGGATGGTGAACATCCCACACTGCCGCCACGTGTGGACTGTTGATTTGCGCCAACACCCGTGCCACCTCGGCCCCACGACAGAATCCATCGTGCGTTTCCAACAGGATAGTCACGCCCTGTGCCTCGGCGGTAGAGCTGGCCCCAATCAATCCTTCGGCCACCCAATCGATGGTCTGATCGAGTGTACTGCCCTCGGCCACATTGCCACCAAAGGTGCGCACCATTGGCGCTTCCAGATCATTGGCCAGCTCCAGATATTGGCGCAGCTCGGTGATGTTGGCTTTGCGGGTGGCAGCGTCTGGATCAGAGAAGCGGGTGGAGACGCCCAACCCCACGATGCCGATCTCGTGTTCGCGCAGCAGCGCCTTCATCTCTCGCCGCCGTGCCGCGCTCAGATCCGATGGAATAATGTCACCGTCCAACAGGCGCACTTCCAGCGCTTGATAGCCATGTTGGGCAGCTCGTGCCACCGTCTCTGCAAAGGACCAATCGGGGGAGCCCAGAGTGCTCCAGGCGAGTGGATACTGTTCAGCCATTGACGTTGACTCCTCTTGTTTTCAGTTGCGCTCATGTCCGAGAAGAGCAATTTGGGTGAATCTTTTCAGCAATGGGGCAAGCCAAATCACGCTTCTACTAGTACTGTTGGGCGTAAATACCACGGCGATAAATAAGCGCAAGCTACTCCAGTGAAATGGGTCTGTTTGCCATGCGCTTATTTATGCCGGGATCTACTAGATGAACCCTCAACTACTGTTCGTCGCCGGGTTTGCGCAAGCTGCGCAGGGCAAATTCCCGGTGGGGTCGCTGCAGCAGCGCGTCTTCGTTCAGCTCGATCCCCAACCCCGGCGTTGATGGTAGGGTGATGTAGCTATCTTCCACGGTAAAGGCGTGATTGGCGATCTCCGCGCCCACGGTTGCAAAGTTCACGAAGTATTCTGTGATGATAAAGTTGGGCATACCCGCCACCGCGTGCAGAGTTGCGGCCAGCCCCAGCGTTGTGCTGTTGTAGTTGTGGGGCGAAACCGCGACGTGGTGCACCGCGGCCATGGCCGCGATCTCGCGCAATTCCAGGATCCCACCACAGTTGCCCACATCGGGGTTGATGATATCCGCGGCTCGCCGGGCAAAGACCTCTTTGAATTCGGCCTTGGTATATACTTCTTCGCCCGTGACCACGGGAATATTGATCTGTTGCCGCGCTTCGACCAAGCTGTCGATGTCACGGAAAGAGACCGGCTCTTCGTACCAATAGGGGCGAAACTCTTCGAGTCGCCGGGCGACGCGCACCGCGTGCATTGGGGCCAGGCGGCGATGCACCTCGATTAAAATTTCCACATCGGGGCCCACGGCCGCGCGTACAGCCGCCACCTTGGCCACGGCCGCGTCCTCCTGTTGGCGATCAATGTAGGCGCGCCATGGGTTGCGGAAGGGATCGAACTTGAGCGCGGTGAAGCCACGCGCCACCACGGCTTTGGCCTCTGCCGCGGCTTCATCGGGTGTGCCACCACCGCCCCAGCCATTGGCATAGACCCGCACCTTGTCACGGCATTTGCCACCCAACAGGTTGTAGACCGGTTCTCCCACCGCCTTGCCCACAATGTCCCACAGCGCCTGCTCGATGCCGCTGATGGCGCAATAGAGCTCCATGCTGCCTCGTTTGCCAGCAAAATCATTGTAGGCCATGAACGTAAAATGTTTGATGTCAAACGGGTTGCGCCCGTGCAGATAGCGTGCAAGCTGCTGCACGTGAATTTCAATGGTTCGATCGCGATCTGCCTGAGTGTAGGCCTCGCCCCAACCGTGAATGCCAGCATCGGTCTCTACTTTAACAAAGAGCCAGTTTTTGGCCAGCCCCGGATCCACCAAAAATGTTTTTATAGATGTGATCTGCATGTATACCTCCTGCAGGATTGATGGGTTGCGGGATGAAAAGGGTTACAGGGTTGAACAAGCGCCTGTTCTAAAATTCGGTTGTGGTGCTTGAAAGAGAATGCGCACACCGCACGGTGCAATGTCTATTTGTTTTCTCGGTTAGACGGCCACGGTGTACCCCTCTGCCGCGATGGCCGCCTGGAATTCTTCTTCATCCAGAGTCAGGCCGAAACCGGGCGCGCTGGAGAGGAAGGCCCGTCCATCTTCCACGCGATAGCCGGGCGCGGAGAGCGCGGGCGCGGTCGCTTCGTCCCATTCCACAAAGGTAAAGCCGTCGATGGCCGCGGCAAGATGCCCCGCGGTATAGTTGCCGATGTGTGCTCCATAATGGTGGGGCGCGGCGCGTATGCCCCAGGCATCCAACTGTTGGCCCAGCGCCAACCAGGCGGTAAAGGTATGACCGTGAATATCATATTGGATCACGTCGATCAGCCCCTCCTCTGCCCACGCCACCAACCGCGGCGCGGCCAACCCTTCGCCATCGGCAATCAATGTCGACAATCCCTCGGCAGCCAACCAACGTTGCAGATCAGCATAGAGCACGGGATCTTCGTGAAAGGCTTCTTCCATCCAATAGATATCTGCCGTGGCCGTTGCCGCCAGTACCGTTTTGGTCAGGTTCAGATTGTACCCATTGTTGGCATCGAGCATAATGCGGGCGTCGTCACCCACCGCGGCCCGCACGGCCAGAACGATCTCAATATCGCGCCTGGTGCCAGCGTCCAGCGCCATGTGGCGGGCACCGCGCCCGACTTTGATCTTGAAATTGCGGTGGCCGCGGCCATACCCTTCCCGTGCTTCCGCGGCAATGAGCGCGGCAGCTTCGGCATGATCGGCAATGGCCAGATCGTCGAAATAGAGGGAGGTGTCGTAACAGGGTACCGCAACATTGGCGGGGGCGGTCTTGCCCACGAATTGCGCGGCCAGCCCATAGACAGGCACGTCCGCCGCCTTGGCCGCCAGATCCCACAGCGGAAAATCAAAGAGCCGTCCTGCGGTGGTGGAGCCGCTGCCGGGCAAAAAGAGCGCGGCCACCGGTTGCCCCAACAACGCCGCGGCCGCGGGCCGCGTGGCCTGACAACGCCCAAAGCCCGTATGCCCGCTGTTGGTGGTCAAGCGGGCCAAGGGCAGACGGATGGTCAGCCCATGATCATCCAACCGCGCGTTGCAACCCGCGTGCCGGGGCCGGGTCGATTTTAGCTCTGCCCATTCCACCCGCACAATTTTGCTCTGCATCAACTCATTCATGTCCGCATGCCTTCCTTGCTTTCTTTACAACCTGGACGTACCCAACTTGTCGAGAAGAGCCTCCAATTGCGTTGTCTGCTCTCCACTGGGAAGCTCTGCTCGGCGCGTACGTCATGACAACCTCGTTTTGCAGCGCCCTTGGCGGGCGAGATCGGGTGACGCTATCGTGCAGATCATCTCAAATGTAGGTCAACCGGAGGAAGCCGCGAACGTTGAAGCCAATTTAAGTGGGCTCTGTTTGAAAACAGTAGTTCCGGCAAGAGGAAAACCTACCGTTTTCAAGCCAACCGCACTGTAGCTCTGTCACCTGTGGGAATCCTGCGTGGAATGATACAATGATTTGTAGGGTGTGACAACCAACGAAAATAGGTTCAGAGTTGGATTCAGAGCTGATGCTGAACTTCGGTTGTGGTGCTCACATCACCTCTAGCCAGCTACGTCGACGCAGAGCAGTTCAGGACAGATAGTAAGAGTAAAATAATGATGAAAAATTTACCCGAAACTGTTTTACAGTTTGGCGGCGGCAATTTTTTGCGCGCCTTTGCCGATCGATTTATTCACGATGTCAATCAAAGCAAGGCACCGGTGGGGCGTGTTGTGGTGGTGCAATCTACCGCCAGCCAACGCGCGGCCCAACTCAACCAACAGCAAGGCCGCTATCACGTATTGACGCGCGGCCTCGCCAATGGTCGCGCGGTTGACGATGTGCAAGAGATCCAGAGCATTGCGCGCGGGCTGGTCGCGGCCGACGAATGGCCTGATGTGTTGGCGGTGGCGCGTTCACCCCACTTGCGGCTGATCGTCTCCAATGTCACCGAAGCAGGTTACGAGCTGACCGAACAGGATCGAGCGCGGGCGGACAGGGAGAACGCGGCGCCGAGCACCTTTCCGGCCAAGTTGCTGGCCGTGCTCCATGCCCGCTATCGGGCCGGGCTGCCTGGGGTTACCATTTTGCCGTGCGAATTGTTGGATCAAAATGCAGATCGGCTGTTGGCGCTCGTGCGCGAACAGGCGGCGCGCTGGCAGCTGGGGCAAGATTTTCTCCATTGGTTGCAAGCTGAGGTCTATTGGCTCAACACGCTGGTCGATCAGATTGTCAGCGGCAAACCCGCGGACCATCCGCTGCTGGCCCAGGATGAGCTGTTGACCGTTGCCGAGCCCTTTGCGCTCTGGGTTATCGCGGGGCGGGGTCGAGAACGCGACCTCTTCAGCCACCCCGCGATCAAGGTCGTTGACAATGTCGATGCGTACGCTCTGCGCAAGGTGCGGATTCTCAACGGCGCGCACACGGCGTTGGTGGCCAAGGCAATGCCGATGGGCCTGGAGACCGTGTGTGCGGCCATCAACCATGCAACAGTTGGGCCGTGGCTGCGTCAGATGTTATTTGACGAAATTGTTCCCACCATTGCCAGCCGTGTGGATGATGCCGAAGCCTTTGCCCACCAAACATTGGAACGCTTTGCCAACCCCTTTTTGGCGCACAGATTGGCCGATATTGCACTACATCACGAGACCAAATTGCAGGTACGGCTGGGGCCAACCTATCGTGAATATGTGGAGCAGCGGGGAACCCCACCCCCGCTGTTGGATGCGCTGGCTGGCACGACGTTGGGCCAGCCAGCGCATCCAACAGTGGCATAGAGTGGCATGGGGTGGACGGGGCAGCACCATGTAAAGAGGATGGAGCAAGTTTGATAGCGGTGGGATCGACTGATTAGGCGGGTGCGAATTGGCGTTCCAAATCACGTTGGGCATGCAATGTTTGGCGGACGGCTTCAATCTGAGAGATGGCAGCCTGCACAGCCACAATGAGACCTCCGGATGCAACAGTGGTTTGGTAGAAATGTTCATCATCCTCGGTGATGCCCTGGCCGATCAATAGGCCGAAGAGCACCCCGCCCAAGAGCCCAGCCAACGCACCAAAGAGCAGCGGTCCGGCCACGCTGACGAGCCACGGAGCCGTACCCAGCAATCCAAATGGCACACTGATGGCCAACCCCACCAGCATCCCCGCGATCAACCCACTGATGGCACCGGCACTACTGCTTTCCAGCAATCGCTGACGGTGACACTGACAGCTGTAAGCGGCTATCTCTGTAACTGGTGTGGTCTGGATCTGTTCATGCTTGATGCCATCCGCCGCCAACTGGGCAACAGCCTGTTGCGCGGAGTCAGGGTCCTCATAAAGTTGAATCAGCAACGCGTGATCTGTGCCACAGGTTGCCATGGCACAAAGATGGTCACGTACATCCTGGATCGTGGATGCTTGATCTGCCAACAGTTCATCGATCATCACTGGCAGGACTGTTTTGCGCGCCTTGGTGTAGGTTCGCAGCGCCAAATCTTCGCCGCGCAGCACCTCACGCAAAACCACCTGTTCCACGTTGCTGCGGCCGATTGTCAATGCGGCCTGCAGATCGATCCAACCGCGGTGCAGCGCGGCCAGCGGATTACGACGAATGTGTACCGTACCGCTCCAACGCTTGATCTCCCGTTGCAGTTCAGCAGTAAACTGAGCCCGCTGCTCTGCATAACTTTTGAGGTACAACTTCAACCCTCGATTTTTCACATGTTCCGCTGCGGTTTCAAAACCACGCTCACTCGCTTGGTTCAGACGGATCAATTGATTGAGTGTAACCACGACAGGGCCTGCAATCTGCATCATTCTTCTCCCTCTCTATTGCAGGTGACAAACAGCGTCATCGGTGGCACGGATTCGCCACAGCCAACCTGTTTTTGTCACAACACAAAGCATTGCCAATGTCAATTGACGTTTCTATCAGGGGTGCGTACCATGTTTGGGGCCGAGACCGGACGCTCAATCTGCTCTTCTTCTGTACGTCCCCGAAAATTCTGTACGTCCCCGAAAATGGGACGCACCCCTCTAGCAGCGTGGTATCAATGTTGCTCTGAACGCTGATACCATGCTGCTGTCAGAACTAAAGGAAGCTCTGTTTGAAAACGGTACTGCTACCCCTTGGTAGACCCCGACAAAATCTACCGTTTTCAAGCCAGCCGCACTATATATAGCTTTGTATGGAAGAATCGATTCTGCTCGCGCTGCCACCGTCCCTGGATGCAAACAATCCACGGCAGTACGGGCAGATTTGTACAAGTTTGCATCACCTGAATCGTGTGGCAGTGGAACTAACGTTACACGAGAACGCTGGGGGAATATGTTAGACGGCCTACGCAGCGCTGCCAGCCGATCCGGCGAGCCAGCCCCCGGTAAAACCGGCACGCAGGAGCCCCGTCCGCATGTAGGGACAATCGCGCATGAGCTGCCAGAGCAACCCGGTGCGGTGATTTTCGATCATCAGCACAATCGGCCCCTGATCCAGGCCATAGTAGCCCTGCGATATCCAGCCGGAGCGGCTGCCATCGATGACATTTTCGGGAAAAGTGGGGTTGAAGCTGCACTTAAAGCCATAGTTGCTGGTCACCGATGGATACCGTTCATCGAGCGCGGTGATCACGGGCAGCACGATCTCTGGTGCAAAGGGCAGCGAGGCAATGGCACCCCACGGCGACAGGGTACCGTCGTCGGGGCCATCGGGGATGCCGCGGGCCAGATAGGCATAGAAGTCACGTTCCACCCCATCGACACAGTGGGTTGCCGGACCCGGCCCGGCACTGGCCGTGATCCCCCACAGATCATGGGCGTAGCCTTTGTAGTTCAGCGGGTTCTCAATGGCATAGGCCTGCTGGATATACGCGGCGCGCCGGCTGTTCTCGAAATAATCTATGCCTTTGGCACGCATGTACTCATCGTGGATGCCGCGGAAGTCGAGCCAGATGTGGGAGAGCTGGTGGATAAAAAGCGGACCGGCGTGGACATAGGCATGACCATAAAGGGAACGCCACTCATAACTTTTGAGCCAGGCCCGATAACTGCTTGGCGCCAACGGGAATGTGGGCGAGGCTAGCGCCAACACATAGAGCAACAGGGCTTCGCTGTAGCCTTCCCAACAGTATGGAATAAACCCCGTCTCGGGTCGCCAGCCGTGGGTGACCAGTTGACTTTCATGTTGCACCCACTGCCAATCCGCCCGCTGGTAGAGCGTGTCGGCCAATTCGCGGATCGCCCGTTCATCGCCATCGTCGCCATCAAAATAGGCAGCCGCGGTCAACGCGCCAGCCAAGAGGAACGTTGTGTCAATGGTCGATAGCTCTGATTCCCAGACACGACGACCACTTTGCATATCCAGAAAATGATAGTAAAACCCACGGTAGCCCACGGCATCGGGCGCGGCACTGTGTGGCGCTTCCCAGAAAAAGCGCAAGGTGGTCAGGGTGCGGGCCACGGCAGCACGGCGCGATAGATAGCCACGTTCCACCGCAACGGGATAGGCCGCGAGCGCCAGCCCCACCGCGGTGATGCTGGCCGGTGCACCCTGGCCCGTGTTGTCGGCAATTAAGCCATTGGCGGCGTTATATTCATTGAGGAAATAGTGAAATGTCGACTGCTGCAACTGTGCAAGAATTGCCTGGGTGTTATTTTGATCAACCGAGATTTCGCCAATTTGCAGGGATTCAGATTGCGAAGATTCAGGTTGGGGTTCAGCACGCTTCATCTGTTGCCCACTCCTTTCGTTGGCACGCATCGATCTAGCAGTATGCCATCGGATTGGCGCTGCAACAGTAAGAAAATTCCAACTACAGGGGACTGCCGCTGCCCAACTCGGACGTTCCAGCGTGAACGAGTGGCACAATGACAGTCCCCCGCGCGTAATTTGGTGTCGGTTCGGCAATACCGGGGCTGCCTATCGAGCAATCAGTAAACGTTGCCCATTGCGTTAGAGAACGCTGGACGTGCGCATGCGGGAATGCTCACGCCGCCAAGTGCAAGGTCTGTTTGCTTTCTCTACTAGGTGGCAAAGGTGTTGGGGGCGAGAATGGGAGCGGGACAGTTCACCACGAAACCAGTGGGGTGACTGTCGGGGACGCCCATGAACTCTTCCACGTCACCGGCTTCAATGGCCGCTCGCACCGCGGCGGAATCGGTCAATAAACGGGCCGCGCTCTCATCCTTCCAGACCAACGTGCGGTGATCCCAGAAGGGGCTCCAGGCCGGTTGGCCTGCTTTGTTGTCGAAGATCGCCGGTTGAAAACCCATCACACCGGGGCCAGGGATGCCGTTGCCAAAGACCCAGATTTCGTCGGTTCCGCCCAGATCATTGAGTTTGTTGGTGATCGCGGCATCGGCCAGATTCATCATCGGCGCCATCATACCGGCGTCCGTGGCAATGTAGCGGCTGCCGGGATAACATTGATGCAGCTTCATCGTCACCTGCATCGCATCGAGATCGGGCTCGGCAAAGAGCTGGCCGTTGTCCAACACCCCTTGCAGATCGGGATCCACCGCGAGCCCACCGCCCGGCCACTGGATCAATGGATAGTTGACAAAATAGTTGGCCGGTTCCACGGTGATGTCCCCAGCCGCGGCCGCGGTTTCAATTTCGTCGGCACTCATCAATTCGGCACTACTATCGCCCACATCTACCCTCATTACCCGGAAAAGCGAGCTGTAATTTTCATCCCCCGGCACTTTGGCAATAACCGCGGGATGCTCGTTGGCGAAGAGGTAGTAGGTGTTGGTTTCACCCGCGGCCAACCCACCCGCGGCATTGAGCAGCGGCACATAGACGAGGCCGATCTCCTCTGCCACCGTGGGATCCGAGGCATCGGTGCGAATGTGATGGACCGGCTCACCGTTGTAAAGCGCCTGGTGCAACTGGAAGGTAACGGAGCCATAGGGGCCCGCCCAACCGGCGGGGTCCAACGAATAGTCGAGCACATCCCTAACTATAACCTCGACCCCTTCGTCCATAGCTTCCGTGCTCTCCCCTGCAGCTGGTTCAGCCGCGTCGGCCGGTTGTTCGTCGGCCACGGGCGCGGCTGCTTCCTGCGCCATCTCTGTGGGCATAACACAAGCAGCCAGCAACAACGAGCCACTGCCCACGGCACCGACCTGCAAAAATTGACGACGGGACAATCGCGCTTGGATCATTTTCTGTGACATGTTAGCTCCTTTGTACAGATTAACAGATGGATGAATTGAGATACCGACCAGCAGATCGCAATCGGCCGATCTGCTGACAAGGCCCCAAAGGCGCGCCAGCAGATCGCAACAAGATATGCGGAGCACAACATGTTCAATTTGCATGGTTGGGGGATGGTGCGACATTCCGTGGCGGTGCGGTTCCCCACGTTTGACCACCCAAAGGAGAGCCACCTCTCTTGACACGTGGCAAAACTTGTGTCAAGATAACGCGGCACATGCAAACAACTGTGAGCATGTTGCACACCAGTGGGAGTGTCCACTGACCCTTTGCCGAGAGAACGTGGACATTCCCGCCTTCTACACTTGATGCCTGCCCAGCCAACCTTCATGACGGGCAGTTGCATCTATTTACACCCACAGCATAGCCGAAAGCAGAAAACCAAAGCGTAATTGCGCCTACATCCGCGTGGGCAAATAGCAAGCGAGATCAGATGCTCGCATCCGCAAATGCGGCTGTTTGCTGGACAATCTCTTGCGATCAAAAAAGGGGCAACCGCTCACGCGTACCGCCCCCTTTTGCCTTTGCTCAGACCAAGCCCTGTTCAAGCATTGCATCGGCCACCTTCACAAAGCCGGCAATATTGGCCCCGGCTACATAGTCGCCTGCCATGCCATAGTCAGCAGCAGCTTCATGGGCAGCAGCATGGATCGCCTGCATGATCTGCCGCAACTGTTCATCCACTTCGGCAAAGGACCAGGAGGTCCGCATGGAATTCTGGCTCATCTCCAGGCCACTGGTTGCTACGCCACCAGCATTGGCCGCTTTGCCCGGTGCAAAGAGAATTTTCCGCTTTTGAAAGAGATGGGCCGCAGCTGGGGTCGAAGGCATATTCGCTCCCTCGGCAACCAATTGGCAACCATTTTCCAGCAGTCGAGCCGCATCGCCCTCGTCCAGTTCATTCTGCGAGGCACAGGGAAAGGCTGCATCCGCGGGAATGGCCCAGGGGTTTTTGCCCACGGCAAAGCAGAGGTTGTGCGCTTCTGCGTATTCGCGCAGGCGGCCACGGCGCTCATTTTTCAGTGCCATGACCTCAGCGAGTTTCTCCGCTGTGAAACCATTGGGATCGTGCACTACTCCGTCCGAATCGGACATGGTGATGACTTTGGCCCCAGATTGTAGCAACTTTTGCACGGCATATTGCGCCACATTGCCCGCACCGGAAACAAGACAGACTTTGCCCTCCAATGAATCATCGTGCACGGCAAGCATCTCTTGGGCCAGGTAGATGAGCCCATAGCCCGTGGCTTCCG
This sequence comes from Caldilineaceae bacterium, assembly GCA_965228585.1. Classification (GTDB taxonomy): domain Bacteria; phylum Chloroflexota; class Anaerolineae; order Caldilineales; family Caldilineaceae; genus JAHBVH01. Next base: position 415,639 of record CBDDHX010000005.1, on the reverse strand, counting down.
GGCGCACTTTCGATCCACCCCACTTCTCCCCCTTGCCGGTGAGCACGCCATTAAACTGATTGGTCAAGCGTTTGTATTGCCCAAAGAGGTAGCCAATCTCACGGCTGCCAACGCCAATATCCCCCGCGGGCACGTCGGTGTTGATCCCAATGTGGCGGTGCAACTCAGTCATGAAGGATTGGCAGAATCGCATCACCTCATCATCAGATTTCCCCTTGGGATCAAAGTCGCTGCCCCCCTTACCGCCACCCATGTTCAGGGTGGTGAGCGAATTTTTGAAGGTTTGTTCAAAACCCAGGAATTTCAGGATACTTAGATTGACGGTGGGATGAAAGCGCAAGCCCCCTTTGTATGGCCCCAGCGCCGAATTGAACTGCACCCGATAGCCACGATTGATCTGGTAGTTGCCCCGATCATCAATCCAGGGTACCCGAAACATGACCACCCGCTCTGGTTCAGTGATCCGTTCCAGAATCCGCGCAGACTGATAGTGGGGATGGCGCTCCAACACTGGCTCAATTGCTTCGAAAACTTCGGCAACAGCCTGCAAAAATTCCGCTTCGTGAGCGTCACGCTTTTGCAAAGAAGCGAAGACCTGTTGCGTATAAGACATGGATTACTCTTTCCTTCATCATTAGCATGACTGACGCGCCGAGAAGAGCTTACCAGTGGTGAGCATGCAACGCGATTGGTAGCTCTTCTCGAAAGTTGCGTAAGTCCAGATTAGAATATAGTCATTGTGTAAACATGCATGATTTGATGAGAACGACGTGACTGCAATTGCGAACCGCGGCCGTCACCCGTTCCCAATGCGCAGGTCATGCACACGCGTTGTTTCCACGGCTGCAGCCAACGAGGAGACAATACCAAATCGAGCGCGTCTGCAAGCTGCACCGCAGCAACTATCGCTATGTACAGAAGACCGATTATGACACCACTTGTACAAAATGCACAAATTCAATGTAAAGGCCAGAGAATTGTCGATCTGTCATTCGTGTACCACAGGATCTGCCATGCGCGGTGGCACGAAAGGATTTTGGCGCTGGCTTCAACAAAGAGGCGTTACAGGGGTGATTGGGTCGCACCGCGGTGGGTGTGCAGCGCACAGGTGAGCTGATCGTGGGGCGGCGTTAGAGTGTTGAGACCTGTGCAATGCACTCGTGTTCCGCAGGAATTGGCCATGCGCGGTGGCACGATGCAGCAGCTCAGTGCTTGATCCAGTGAAGAGAAAACAGTGGGAGAGAAAACAGTGGGAGAGAAAAGTCAGTAGTAGATCGAAGCGTCCGATCGGAGGCTCGCAATTGTGCGCGATGTAGAGACTCATGCTAACTCGGCAACCGCGTGTTGCAAGAGTTGCCACCTCTCTCCGGCCACAGCCAGGGCTGCCACCTGCTGCTTGGCTGGAAACCAGCCATGGAGTGACCAGCGGCGGGCTTCCGCGGGATCGGGGCGCGTGGCAAGCAGCCGAGCTGCCTGGCCAGGGGTCACCGTCACATCGAAATCGGTCAACGCCATGGAGAGCCCCTGCCCCCATGCCTTGATGTACGCCTCTTTGCGCGTCCAGCCTTGAAAGAAGGCGAGCAGTTGTTGCCGTTGGGAAAGTTGCGCCAACGTTGCCTGTTCGAGCGTCGAAAAGACCACCTTTGCCATGGCCAGATAATCCACCGGATGGATCTCCTCCAGATCAATGCCGACGGCGTGGCCCTGGGCAACAGCGCACAGCGCGTGCTCGCCACTGTGGCTCAGATTGAATTCCCAACTGCCGGTATTCTGATCGGGCGCGAGGGCTGGCTTGCCATAGGCATTGTAGTGAAAGCGCAGTGCAGCCGCGGCAATCCCCGTGTGGTGGCTCAGAACTCGCCGCAACAGCGCCCGCCCCACCCGATAACGACGAGCATCGCGGGCAAATTGAAAGCGATTCGCCCGCGCCACCTCATCGGGCTGCAACAGATGGACAATGGGACGAGGATCCTGATCCAGCGGAATGGACCAGATATGGACAGTTTGGTTCATCGGTGGCTTTCCACGGGTGGTTGTGGCAATCGCTGCAAATTTGCCCAACCGATCAACTCGCCGTTGGGCAAGCTCGCTTTGGACGCGCGGAGATTTTCAATAACGTGCACCCTCATAAACTTTTTTCGTTTCCCACAAGGTTACAATTGCTCGATGTGCTTGAATGCGCTCGAGAAAGGTGGCACGTTGGGCACTGTCTCTAATGCGGGCAGCCTGGGCTTGTATATGGTCGTAGAGCTGATCGAGCACTGCTTCTGCCCGCGGGTCTTGATGCGCCGACAAGACTTCTATGGCAACGAGTCCAACAAAGCAATGATCTGGACCATCGGGTGTCAACGTCTTTGCGACACCGAGAATTGATTCGACGCTCTCCAGGGCGCGCGCCCGCTCGCCCTGGCGTAAATCGATTAATGCCAGCCCTGCTTGTGCCAAAGCCTGAAGCTCAGGCAGATCACCGATCTTTGCGGTGCATTGTAGAGCGTCTTGAAAATAGGCAGCTGCCTGCTCATGCGCCGCTTGACGCATGCAGAGCTTGCCAAGTTGATGCTGGATCAGTACCTGCCGCACGGGGTTGTTCAGGATTGTAGCCAGCTCTAGTGCTTGGAGAAAATAGCTTTCGCTGAGCGACCAATTTTCTAAGCCGAACTCGGCCAGTGCAAGCGTCTGGAAACTGTAGAGCCGTTCAACCTGCAAGCCTCTTCTGCGTGCACGCGCACCAAATCCATTGGCAAGCGTACGCACTTGGGCAAAGTTCCCCAATTGGAGATTGGCCCAAATCATGTTCCCTTCGACATTGTCAATGCCAATCAGATGACCATGCGCCTGACAGAGGCTCTGTCCTTGTTCGGCAGTGCGCAAAGCGGCCTCCCAGTCTTGCTGAAACTCGTACAATTTGCTCTTTAAGAAGAAGGCGGCGGCTTCTACACAACGATAGCCATGAATTTGGATCACCTGCTCCAATTCTGCGGCGGCTTGAAAGCTCTCCTCGAACTTGCCTTGATGAGCGAACCCCATGCTAATCGCCTCATGGATGGAAATTTGCAAATAGGGCAAATTGGCCTCTTTGACCCAATAGAGCGCTTTTTTTCCCAAGGTCACCATGCGCTGATACTCTATGCGCGACATAGATTGGGAGACCAGGGCCGTGTAGAGATGGGCCAACACTGCATGATCAGCAAGTTCTTCGCTCACATCTTCGGCCGCCGCTATCCACCGTTCGCTCTCCTCTACCAATCCAGCCCCCATACCTGTGCTAGCCGCATAGACGAAGAGGTATCCCAGCAAGCGGTTGAGCGTATGCCGTGGGTACTCGCCCTTGGGCAGTGATTGCAGCTGCTCGATGGCTTGGGTCGCCAGCGTAATCCGCTCTTGAACTTGCCCAGCATAACGCAGATAGATAAAGAGACAGACGACGCTTCTTTCGAGTTCGGCAATTGCTCTCTGCTCCAGCGCCCAGGCCCAGGCGGCGCGGATGTTGTCGTGCTCAGTCTGGAGCGTTCGATGGAACTCAATCTGTTGATAAAGTTGCTCCTCTTGGCCAGCCAGCAGATCGATAAAAAAGGTTGCATGTTTCTGAGCAATGGCCGCAACAAGCGTTGGTTTTTGCTGGAGCTGCTCAATGACATACTGTCGCACCAATTCATGCAGTGCATAGCGATCGTCGCTGTCTCGGCGCACCAGCGACTTCATCACCAGGGCAAGCAAAGTCGATCCCTCTCCCGTGCCGACAGACAGAATGGCTTCGCGGCTAAACCCACCCCGAAAGATGGCGCAGTGACACAATAAGTCCTGTTCTGCCGCGGTTAGCAACCGCCACGAGTGAATAAAGACGGCACGAATGCTGCGCTGTCGCGCGGGCAGATCAATGGCTGCCGTCTGCAAGTGGTCGAACCCAACCCGACCGTTTTGAGCGACAGCGTCCAACGGATCCAGTTGCTCAATCTCTGCAATTAGGTGATGAAGAATCGGCACGCCATGTTCCACACAAAGCTGGGCCGCCAATTCAATGCCGAGTGGCACCCCACCGAGCAGACGGCAGATGTGACCAATGCTATGTAGATCCTGCGCAGTGAGTTGAAGCTCGGGCAGACGCTGTTGTACTCTGGTGACAAAGAGATTTACGCTGGCGAATTTTTCCAAGTCCATGGAGGGCTGGTCTACACGTGGTTGCACCGGTTCAACGTCAAACCGTAGCAACGCTTCTTGTTCATGAACCAACTCACTTGCCGCGGGCACCGGCAACCCAACGACTGGATAGAGAAATTCAGCGTGCAAGTGCAACTGCTCGCGCGAGGTGACCAGCACCTTGATCTGCTGTGCACGCTGCACCAGTTCGAGCAGAAACGTCTGCTCTGCGACCAGATGTTCGAAGTTGTCCAAGACCAACAGCAGTTGTTGCTCCGCCAGCGCACGCAGGAGCTGCTGGGCAAGCGGATCAGAGCCAGATAGCGACAACTCCATTGCTTGGGCAATGGTGCCAGCGATCTGCTCCGTGGCATCTTCACCGGATGCCACTCCCGCCAGGGGCACAAACCAAATGCCATCGGGGAACAATTGTTGCGCCTGTTGCTGTAACCGCTGCGCAACCGCAACAGCGAGACGGGTCTTGCCTACCCCTCCTTGGCCCACTAGCGTAAGCAACGCGATCGTCTCTTTCTCTAGCAAATGCTGCACCGAATCAATATCATCCTCGCGCCCGATGAGGCTCGTCAACTGGCGAGGTAGATTGTACGCCGGTGGGGTCGGTTGGTTCCGCTGGGGGAATGGTTCTCCGGTTTTTTCTAATTGGCGCGGGAAATGGTGCCCCGTCTTAATTTGCGCATGGAGCGTCATTGTCTCCGATGCTGGCTCGACATCCAGCTCATCGGCCAGGATCTGGCGGCAGATCTCATAGTGGGCCAGCGCAGCGGTTTGCTGACCACTTTGGGCCAACAATCGCATCTGCTGCCGATGGGCGGCCTCATCCCAGGGCGCCAGTTGGAGCAGTCGCCGATTGGTAGCAAGGGCAGCCTCAAGTTCGCCGGCCGACTGCTGGCGCTGGCAAAGGGTGGTAAAGCCTGTCAACGCCAATTGCTCGAGCCGCTCCCGCTCACGCAATGCCCACAGTTCAAAATCAGCCGAGATCTTGGAGCTCACATAGCTTTCCAAAAACTCGCCGCGGTAGAGCGCCAGTACGTTCCGTAGGGTATCGAGCGGTATAGTCTGTAGCTGTCCCTCCAACACGGTGGTAAATACGGCTGCATCGCAACGGTGATAGCCAGAGGGATTCATTCCTATGGTTTCATCTTCAAACGTCAGATATTCACCAATTTGTCTGCGCAAGGTGGGCAGGATATCGCGCAGGTTTTTGCGCGCGCGGCTGTCACTGGCATCTGGCCAAAAGAAGGTGGCCAGGGCATCACGTGACCAGCTCTGTGCTGTGACAGCCAGATAGATGAGCAGGGCTTGGGCCTTCCGCGTTCGGAAGTGCAGGTTGGGCGGGGCATCGATGTAAATTTCTGGCTTCCCCAGCAGATTGATGTGCAGCATGGTTGTTGTAAGATCTCAAGATGAGCTAATGATAGATAGCAATACAGATAGCAATACAGATAGCAATGTAGCGCACGATTGCTCGACACCCCCATAGATAAACCCCTTCAACGTTGCCCACTTATCCCTGTGTGAGAGTGCGCATATTTGTCCAACTTTTCAATGGGTTGTCGATCAGAACAAAAATCTACTCTACGGATGAAGAAGAATCTGTCGGCGCGTTGTCGGCGCATTGTCGATGTGTGTCCGCTAAAGTGACAAGGGCTCTAGTTTTGCAACGAGTTTGAATCTTTTGTCAGTCATTACCTGTACTAATATGCCGTTCGTTCTAATATATCGTACATCATGCATCTTGGCCTAATTGCCTCGCACACTAGTCTTTTGACGTACATTTGTTTGAGGTAGATCCGTTTGAGGTAGATCCGTTTGAGGTAGATTTGATTGTTGCAGAGCACGCTTACGCCGCCAGCTGCAAGGTATCTCTTTTCTCGACAGAGTTATCTCTATCTAAACCCGAGGTAACAAAGCGCTTACAAGTAGGTAGCCAACGTAAGTTTACGAATTGTGACTCTGATGCAACGACAACGATGGCCATTGCAACATTATCACGACATTATCGCGACATTATCAGGATGTGGAGTTCTGGCATCTACAATGCGGTTGGCTTGAAAACGATAGATTTTGGGTGGTCTACCAGATAGCACTACCGTTTTCAAACAGAGCCCACTTTAGGGTGCGGTTGGCTTGAAAACGGTCGATTTTTTCGTGTTCTGCCGTAGAAGTTGCACTACCGTAAACGGTGAACCACCGTTTTCAAACGAGCTTTCTTTAGAAGGTTTATACAATTCGGCGGTATGAATCAACACCAAAGAAGCGTGCTAGAGATCTTCTTTGTCAGGTTGCACGGGTAAAAAAGAGAGCGTCGGCATGTAAACATGCGCAGCTATTTTGTATACATTCGCTTAAGTCTTTGAAAAAATAGCGTAATCTAGTTAACATCACTGCTTTTTAGAGCCCCGGCCATTTGGCACTTTGCGCAGAATTCGCTACGCTAGTTTAGCATGGCAAAAATACCACAGCAGGTAATCAGGCGATACGACCTGAGCGCAAACGGCAACATACGTGTGGCCTGATTAACGCCGGGATCTACTAGAAGCATAAGTTTGCCCCAAATTCGGCGCTACAATCCCAACCAAGCGGGGCAAAATTGCGCGCTCATGCTTTCTGCTATTACAACCAGTAAACCCCATTCCACCAAACGAGTTGAACCCATCCTCCATTCAACCTCTGTTTAAGGCTTACCCAAAATCACGATGTTGAAACTCTGCCTCTTTGGAAGTCCACAGATCCAGGAAAGTGACCGTCTGCTGCACACCGATGTGACGGGGCGGGTGCTGGCGCTCTTTGCCTATCTCGTGTTGAAGGATGGTCCCCACGAGCGCAGTTTGTTGGCCGATTTGCTCTGGAGTGAAATGTCAGAAAAGCAGGCCAAGACAAACTTGCGTTATGTCTTGTACGATTTGCGCAAAATATTGGGCGACTATTTAACGGTTACGCGGCAGACTGTCGCCTTTGATCCCGAGCCACTCAGCTGGGTTGATGCCCATGTCTTTGCCCAATTTATGGCCTCTGACCTTACTGCAGCAGAACCTCAGTTGATCATGGAAGTTCTCAAGCTCTATCGCGGTGACCTGCTCGAAGGATTTTACATTCAGGGCGCGCCCAACTTTGAAAACTGGCTAGAACAGCAGAGGCGACACTTCCACCATCAGGCAACCCACAGTTGGCACCGGCTTTCTCAAACAGCATTGAACAATGGCAGCTACGAACTGTGCATTTCAGCAGGACGCCAGCTACTTGCGCTCGATCCTGGTTACGAAGAGGCGCACCGTCTACTGATGCAAGGATTGGCATATGCAGGACAGCGCACAGCAGCACTGGCTCAATATGCGCAATGCCAGGAAATATTACAACTTGAATATGCTGTTGCACCAGATGATTTGACCACAGAGCTATTTTACCAGATCCAACGGGGGGATCTCTCTGCAGCTGTTGGTGAGCAGAGTGCTTCCATAGAGGCCGCGCGTCAATCGCAGCCAGGGCCTCACTGTCAACCGCCCATGCAGCGGGATATGCAGGTGAATTGGGAAGCAATTCCACAACCCCATACATTTGTGGGACGCGAAGACGAGTTGGATCAATTGACAAGCTGGGCTGGACAGGACCGCTATCAGCTCATCGGCCTCTTTGGCCTTCCCGGCCAGGGGAAAAGCACATTGGCTGCCGAACTCGTTGGTTCCCTGGCCGAAGCCCCGATGGACGATACCCTTCCCCCATTTGAGCGAGTCCTGTGGTATTCAGCAACGGCCTTCGTTTCGCTTGGAGAGTTGCTTCAGTTCTGGTGCCACCAGTTAGATCTGGCTCGCGGTACGCTGCCAGAGCAAGTGATGCCGTGGACAGTGACCGTGGGTGCCCAGGGCAATGGTTCTGCATCTCTGGAGCCAACGTTGCAAAAATTGCTATCCCACCTGCGCAATCAACGGGTGTTGCTTGTGCTGGATGATTTGGACCATCTCATCACCGCTCATGGTAGCAGCGGTCGCCGTGACAGCGCTCTTGCCAACGTTGCGTACCCAACTGGTGAGCATGAATTCAACGACAGCGAGCGTCGTGCACCCGACGGGCTGAATGAACTCTTGCGCCGAATCGCCGAGACAGAACATGGAAGCTGTTTACTGGTCGTCAGTGGTATTGTACCCACTGCCTGGCGAGCGCTCTCTCAACAATGTTCATCTGTCCGCCATCTCACCTTGACGGGGTTCCAATGTGGTGAGATACAAACCCTGTTGAGGATTTCGGGGCTACAGGCAGCAGCCGATCAAATTGATGATAGCGTAGCCATCTCTGCCAGTAATCCCAAACTATTGGCGCAACGGATACACCTGGCCCGAGAGTTTGGCAGCGATCTCATGTTCATCTCCATAACGGCTGATTCGCTGGATGAAGAGGTGCACAAACTGCTCTACCCTTTCTTTCGGCAACTCCCTGGCGCCGCGCAAGATGTGTTGCTGAACATGGTCAACATTTCCACAAATGGGGACGCCCCCGGGCCAACCGTTCAAAGCCTATGGCAACGCGCCCAGGGCCAAATGATGATTGCTACCTATCTCCAGTCACTCGATCTCTTACAACGATATCATCTTTTGGAAATCGATGGCCCAGACAAAAAGCTAACGCTACCTGAGTTGGCCCGACAGTTCATAGAGATCTTCTTGTACAGATCAATTGCTGGTGAAATTCTGCTTCTCCTGCACAATCATCGGCAGCGCTATACTCAGCGGCCGGTTTATCGTGTCGAATCTACTGTAGATATAAAACATGCTCGCTCAGATAACTAAAGTGGGCTCTGTTTGAAAACAGGAGTTCCGGCAAGCGGGAAAGCTACCGTTTTCAAGCCAACCGCACTGTAGATGCTATTCGCCCGATACTCGACCCGACACTGGCTGCGCAGGAATAGAAGAGAAGTGGCAAAGAGCGACGGGTCCAATTGGAGTCAAGTTGCTACCGACCATCTCTATACGGGCGTGAGATCGCAAGAAAGTACCGCGCCCACGCGCTGGGAAGGAACTTAGATTACATAAATCATTGCTGCATTCAAGGGAAAATAGTATGAATTCCACAACCACGTCAACCTTTAGTTTATCCGATCATCTGTGTCGATATCCGCTAACATCTGGTACACGCCTGACCAACTCTATTCTCGAACAGCTCTGCCGGCAATGGGGACCACGTGCCATTCAGCAAGCCCTTTACGATCTGCAGGCAAATTTTCAGTCCGACCCGATCTTGGCTGGGCGCTATGGTATACATAACCTGCAGATATTAATCGATCAGTTAGAAGCGTAGGTAGCAACCCAAAGGAACTCTCATTGTGTTAACCATTGGCGGACTGGTAGCTGCTGGCAGTGTGGCCTATGCGAGTACCAAAGTCCTCTCTGCTGCCAACGTTGATCTGCAAAAGCTAACAGGAACGCTGCGGGTGGGCAGATACGGTTGGGTAAGGAAACGGTTGGATAAGAAGTTGCGTCGCCAAACGTTGATTACCCGATTAGAACAAAAACCACCGGCGATTAGCGTTGAACTGCAAGCAGCGAATCGAGCGGTTGGATTCTCTTCCATCGGTCTAGGCATGGCTGCTATTGGTGCCTTGTCTGCCCCGATCCTCCTGATGGCGACGCTCCCTCTCTCGATCTATCTCTTTTTGCCAACCTTTCATGCTGCCTTTAGGGCAGTGCGCAATGAACGCCGCATTACAACACCGGTGCTCGATGCAACACGAATAACCGCCTGCATCGTCATGGGCTACCTCTTCGCCGCGGCCCTCAATGCCTGGTTGGAATCGCTTGGCCAACGGATGCTGATCCGGGCCAAAGAAAACTTTGAACGTACATCCTCGACACACTTTGGCCAGAGGAGAGATACGGTTTGGCTCTTTCAAGATGGAGCCGAAGTCGAAATCCCGGTCGTGGATCTGCAACCCGGTATGGTAATTACTGTCACGACCGGTGACGCCATTCCCGTTGGTGGATCTGTGCTCCATGGCTCGGCCTGGGTTGATGAGCAGTTAGCCCTGGGAACCGATAGACCTGTGCACAAGGCTGCTGGCAGCCTTGTATATGCCGATACGGTGATTCATCAGGGGCAACTATTTGTTTTGACTGGGGATCTTGCCAGTGGCAACAGTCAAGCCGAAGTGGCCGAGGCGCTACAACAGGCTGCTCAGCACAAGACATTTGTCCAGCGATTTGGCGAAGAGAGTGGCGACAGCATGGCACCACTCTCACTGCTGCTATTTGGACTATCGATACCTTTTTGGGGCACCAATCGGGCGGCAGCCTTTTTGACCACAGACTTTGGCGGGCAAATGCGGACGCTTGGCCCCTATCTGCGGCACAACTTTGTGGAGCTGGCAGCTCGCCACCAGATCTTGATCCGGGACGCCAGGGCATTTGAGATGGCGAATGTGGTGAACACTGTCATCATCGATGTGGATACCGTTGCCGATCCGACCAACCACGCGCAGGTAAAGGAGGCGCTCCACCGCTTGCGCGAGCAGCCGTGGTTCCTGAAACAGGCGCTGCCACAACCCTTTGCCATTTATCTGTTGGCGACGGGGAACAAGGGCAGTGGCGAAGAATCAGCAGTTCAGCGTCTAGCAGCAGAGTTAGGCTTTGATGACTATTTTGTAGAGCCGCTAACACGAGCCAAAGTGGCTCTGTTGGAGCGGCTTCATGCGGGAGGTCGCATTGTCTGCTATGTAGGCAATGGCGTTGACGATGTGGTCGTGATGGAAAAAGCTCTCGTATCGATTTCGTGTCAGGGCGCAAAAACGATTGCCACCGATCAGGCCCAGGTTCTGTTCCTTGCGCCACATCCGGGGCAGTTGCATCGTTTCTTTGCGCTGGCGAACCAATTTGCCGCGAAAGAAGGAACAAGCATTCTTTGGCCACTGATCATGGACTTTATTGGGATTGGCACGACGCTCTTTATCCATCTGGGGCTGATCTATTCCCTGCTGTTCAATTACAGTGGATTTTTTGCCAGCGCCCTCAACGGACGGATTCCACTGTCCCGTCATTTGCGCAGAAACAAAGCAACAGATAGCATAAATGCAATTATCCCCTCGACTAGCTCGAGCATTCACCCAACCGAACTGTAGTGAACGAAGGAGAGACTCGCAATGAATCAATTTGAGAAGATCAGAAGTAGCAGCAAAGAGACGCTGGATGCCTTAATTGCCCAAGGCAAAGAACAGCCAGAAGCAGTACAAAAGTGGGGCGTTACGGGTGCAGCGGCAGTAGGTGGTGCCGTCGTGATCAGTGCGGCAGCCAAAGGGGTCCTGGGCATTGTTGCAACGTTGGCCAATCCTCCCGTTGCGCTGACGGTAGGTGCCGTCGGTGGCGGGCTGTTGGGCTGGAATTACATTCAAAAGCGCCTACATGACCATGACCAAGAGAGTGCCGAAAACATCACTGTGTCACCTGGGGAGACTGGCGCGTCTGATACTGGCACGCCTGATACTGGCACGCCTGTCACTGGCACGTCTGGCACTGGCACGTCTGGCACTGGCACGTCTGGCACTGGCATTCCTGCCACCCCCATGCCTGGCACTGCCACAACCAAACCAGTGACCACCAAGGCTGACGCTGCCAAGCCATAACGCCATCGGTTTCACATGGCTAGAAATTGCTTTACAAAGCCCGATGACATCAATCATCGGGCTTTTGATTCCACAAACGCCCCGCGATTTCATGCCCCAAGTCTCATCCCACGTTTATCCCACGATTGACTGGTACTATTGACTTATTAACTGTCCGTCTTTACGTTAGCAATGTAGCGTGCTGATTCAGACGCCAAGCGTACAGTACCGCCCTGTTGTTCGTGGCGAGTTCCGGAGCGTGCGGCGATGACCGCCCCGGCATGAATCGCTCTCCGTTCTTGCGTTAGCAATTTCGTCTGTTGATTCACCCGTCAAGCGTTCAAAACCGCCGACAAGCGTAGCCCACGCCAAGACCGAATTATTCTGTCAACCGTCACAATAGCCGGTGGAGCGTCTTGCAGTTGGAAATACTCGTATTCAATGGGTCACTGTGTCAATGGGCCGCTGCCTCCAGTTGTTGATCAGTCACAGTGTTGATCAGTCACAGTATTGATCAGTCACAGTGTTGATTAATCACAGTGTCGTGTTCAGAAATGGACAACCCACCCATGGTGGCACTCAGGCAGATTGTAGTTTGAGCAACAGTCGCTGCGCATGCGGAAGTCTTCAGATAGAGTAGATGATAGGGTTCAATCATGGTTGGGACTTTGGTTCTCACGAGCGGTGCACTTTGCGTTGGCTGGGGCATTTATCAGCAGCTTGATCGTCAATCGACACCAAAGTGGTGGACAAATGTTCTGTCGCGGCTTCGTTCTGTACCATTGGCACAGCATTTAAAGCCAACAACTGTGGCCACCTCCACTGACGCTCCCCTCGCATGTGGATCAGGTGAGCGCAAGCGAGTGCAGAGGAAGCGAGCGGGATCGGGGCTCAGAGAGATGCTGGCGCAGGAGGATCTGCTGACATCGGCGACTCTCTTTGGCGTGGTTGCCATTGGGGGGGCTGGTCTGTTCTCGCTAAAATATGTGGCCGTGCCCCTCCTAGCTTACAGAACTATTCCAGCTTTGTCGTCAACACTAGCGTGGATCGAGCACGACCGTCGTGCAGCGCTCGGGCTACTCGAAACGACCGCTTTGGCCGTCATCTTCATTAACGGTGCCTGGGTGGCTGGCTCGACTGGATTTGCCGTCTATCACCTTGGCCGCTGGTTCGTTTCAGCCAACCCCAAAGGCCAGCAAGCTGAGCTGCATGGTGCCTTCCGCGTACGCCGAGATGACCAAGAGATCACCCTGTCGGCCGATCACTTACAGCCCGGAGACAGAATCTCTATCCCTGCTAGTGAACTGGTGCCACTAGACAGCGAAGTTGTTGACGGCACGGCATGGGTCAGCAATCAATTGTGTGGTGGCATGGACGCTCCCTTTATCGTGCAGACTGGCGATCGCCTCGCCAAAGATTCCTTTGTGCTCGCGGGCACGCTCTGGCTTGAAATTCCAGGATAGAGAAATCTATGTCGGTTCCATTTGCTCAAACACAGAATGCATTGCAATCAGATGGCGGCCGTCGTTCTCAGTTGGTGATTGTGCTCGCAATGAGCATTCTACTGCTCTGGTCCATTTGGTTTCTATTTGCAACCATACCGGCCTACGAAACTGGAGAGATTATCGGCATCCGCCGTGATGGCCGGCTGCAAGCGCTCTTTCCCATCGACACGCTCAACCTGATCCGGCCAGGTCAACATGGGTATATTCAGATGGACGGTAGCTCCATTCAACATGCGACGGGTGAGCAACTGGTTACCGTTACAGATGTATCCACAACAGAGAAGAATGGCTACGTCGAGGTTATCCTGGAAGCCGATTATGCGGGACGCAACGGGACCCCCATTGCACTAGCAAAAGATAACCCGCTGTGGGCTACCGTTGCCGTTGAGCAAATTTCTCCTGCCGTGCTGGTCTTGCGCACTTCAGGTCAATTTATCGAAGCGCCGGCAATCTCGCTAAACACAGACGCGTACAGTCGCAGGTAAGGCGCAAAGGTTCACACTTCAACGCCCCCTGCACAGACTAGAAAAGCAGCGTTGTATAGGTGCTTTATCTTCGGGGTGACGCACTCTGCTTGAAATCGTCGCACAGAGAAAGCAAATATACCTTATACCTTATACCTTAGACCTCATACCTTGCAGCTTGCGGCGTGCGCATTCTCTCACGCGCACCTCCAGCGGTAGAGAGCACTGATTCCACCATTGGACAACGTTGCCATGCTTGCTCGATTGGCACGTACCGTCTCAGTTCGCTTGTAATAACCTCAATCCTCTATCTTGATCTCTCTCATGCAGCTATCACCTTCTCTGCTCTCGAACTTATTCTTTGGCCGGTCCACCAGTGACGATGGGCAGCGCTTCCTTGCGCCCGAGATCATCCAAACTTCGGCCATGGATTGTGGCCCCGCGGCACTGAGTTGCCTGTTGACCGGCTTCGATATCCCCGTGAGCTATGGCCGCCTGCGCGAGGCGTGCCAGACCGATGTGGATGGCACATCCATCAACATGATTGAGGATATGGCGCGCTCCTTTGGCTTGCAAGCGGAACAGGTGATTGCACCGGTGGATCACCTAACGCTCCCTGAAGCATCGCTGCTGCCAGCGCTCGTTGTCACGGCCTTGCCAGGGGGGCTGCCCCATTTTGTGGTGGTCTGGAATCTCTGCGGTCCCTTTGTGCAGGTAATGAATCCCGCGGTGGGACGTCAGTGGATTCGCAAGGAGCGGTTCCAACGTGAACTGTACCGTTATGTCACCCCGTTCCCCGCCACGATTTGGCGAACGTGGGCAGCGTCGGCTGGCTTTCTGGGTCCTCTGCGCAGCCGCCTGGATCAGCTTGAGCTATCTGCAGCAACGCGCGATCAATTGTTGGATGAGGCGACTGCAAATCCAGACTGGTACCCTTTGGCGACCCTCGACGCGGCAACTCGCTTTGTCCAATCTCTCGTGACGGCGCGGGGCATCTACGTCGGCTCCGAAGCCGAATCACTCCTACAGAGCTTGGTAGCTGAGTCCTCAACATGCGATCCCACCCAGGCAGAATCGCCGATCCCGCAGGCATACTGGTCCGTGCGCCCCGTGACAGCTCCGCACGACGTTGCAGCGGGGCGCAACCCAGACGGGGAAGAGCCACCGCTTGGCAACGCTACTGACCCCGAGTTGAAGACAATGTTGCTCTTCTCTGGCGCGGTGCTCATGCAGGTGCGGGGGCCACAAAAGCAGCGAGCAGAGAGTGGCCCCGGATCCGCAAGAGCTGCCACGCCCGGGCCCTCCAAGGCAGCCCACGCCGCTGTGCCAAACCAGACAGTTGCGGCAGCAGAAGAGAAAGCAGAAGAGAGAGATCAATCGACCGCTCCTGACAGAGCGTCTGGACAGAGCGCTCTTCCGTTGCTGCACATCCCCAGTTCAACCGAGCACCAACCAGAACGGACGATTTGGCAGACGCTACGAGCCCATGGGCACAATCCAATCATCGTTGTACTCTTTGCAACCGCGTTGTCGGCTGGCGCAGTCACAATGGAGGCGGCCCTGCTGCGTGCTCTGATGACGGTTGCGGAGCCGCTGGTGCTTGCTGGTCAATCCGCTGTTCTGCTTGGCCTGTGCCTCTTTATCGGACTGTTGTTACTCCTGGAATGGCCACTCGCCAACTTGGTTCAGCAGCTGGGCCGTGGGCTAGAGATCCAGTTGCGCATGAAGCTGCTTGCCAAAATTCCCCGCTTGAGCGACCGCTACTTCCATAGCCGCCTGGTCTCGGATATGGCTGAGCGTGCCCACAGCCTCCATTCCTTTCACAGTTTGCCCGATTTGGCAGTACGCCTGGTACGCATCAGTGCTCAGCTCCTCTTCACGGCCGGTGCAATCATCTGGTTGCACCCTGGCAGCGCGACACTGGTTGTCGGTCTGGTTGTGCTGACCTTTGCAATGCTACTGTCTACCCAGCCGCTGTTGGCGGAACGGGACATGCGCGTGCGCACCCACACGGGCGCGTTGAGCCGTTTCTATCTGGATGCACTCTTGGGCCTAATGCCGATTCGTACCCACAGCGCGGCTCGAGCAGTGCGCCGCGAACATGAGGCGCGGCTGGTTGACTGGACGCGCACGAGCCGCGATCTTGATTGGCTTCAACAGATCTCCCAGACAGCCGGGAGCCTGATCAGCCTGGGGTTTGCCATTGCCATTATCTTTCACTATCTAGGATCGAGTGGCGAAGCCAGCGCGGTCTTGCTGCTCCTCTATTGGACCCTAAACCTGCCAATGCTGAGCCAACGCCTCTTTGACACAATTCAGCAATATCCCGTGCAACGCAACCGGATGGCTCGGTTATTGGAACCGTTAAACGTACCAGAGGAGGAAAATGAGCAGCTACCATCGCGACAGCTCGACAATTCGGCAGCGAAACAAGCGGACTCTCCACCATCTCCTCCTCACCATTCTCCCGCTCTGTCGCTAAAAGATGTAACTGTGCGCGCGGGGGGGCACGTTCTGCTCGATGGGATCGACTTGGAGATTGAGCCAGGCGAGCATGTAGCCATTGTGGGGGCATCTGGTGCTGGCAAGTCGACGTTGGCAGGATTGCTGCTGGGCTGGCATCGACCAGCCGCGGGGCAGTTGCTTGTGGATGGCGAGCCGCTGATTGGGAAGCAGGTAGATGCGTTGCGGCGCCAGACAGCGTGGATCGATCCATCTGTGCAGCTTTGGAATCGCTCGCTCTATGCGAACCTCTTGTATGGTGCAGAGGATGAGGCAGCTGTCGCCAACCGAGATCCCGAAAGTGCCGATGGCACCGCGCTGGGACTCGATGCGGCACTGGCGTCGACGGATCTCTACCCACTGCTCGCTCGGTTTCCCGGCGGCCTGTCCACCCAGCTTGGGGAGAATGGCGGGCTCATTTCCGGTGGCGAAGGTCAGCGGGTGCGGATGGGGCGGGCGCTGCTGCGTGCCAACGTGCGTTTGGCTATTCTCGATGAACCATTCCGCGGGCTTGATCGCACCACGCGTCAGCAACTGCTAGCCAACACCCGCACACATTGGCAAACGGCCACGCTGCTCTGCATCACCCACGACGTTAGCGATACGCAGGACTTTGACCGTGTGCTGGTCGTAGCAGAAGGCCACATTGTCGAGGATGGAAGACCCGCGCGGCTGCTGGCAGATCCCACATCCCATTACCGCCATCTCTTGGCCGCCGAAAAAACGGTGCAACAGACGTTGTGGGAAGCGAATGCCTGGCAACATTTATGGTTGGAAGATGGCCTGCTGGTGAGCGATGCTCCTGTTGGCGAAGGCGCCAAGCCAACATGCGCTTGAGACCTATGGTGCGGTTGGCTTGAAAACGGTAGATTTTTTTACGGCCCACCAACGAAGTAACAGTACCGTCTTCAAACAGAGCTAACTTAAGATCGTGGTCAACCTTTTTACCTTCACATCCCACGTTTGTCCCACGCTTGCTCGGTAAGATGAACTCATGACCCACAGTCGCAAACAATCTGGCGAACATTCTAGCAAAGAGTAAGGAGCAGAGAAATGCACAACAGAGAAAAAGACCAAAACGCTGAGCCCTGCCTCGACAAGTCGGTGCAAGAGCCACAGGGCGGGCTCAGCATCCGCACCGATCTACGCGCTGGTACCAGCATTGAAGAGATCCAGGGCCAAGTCTCAAGCTGGTGGCAGAACGTTGCCAGCTCTCTGAGTCTGCCCGGTGCTGATTCATCAGCAACCGATTAAGAGAAAGTAGCTGGCGAAAGCCTTTCATGTCTACTGTAGAGTTGTCGTCAACAGCCTGGCCCGCCGCACAGTTGGCCGAGGCTGTTGACACAGTGATCATCGCACATCAAGGACGCCACGGTTCAAATGGTTCCACCGTTTCGAGGCCGCCCAACGCTTCGAGCCCACCAACGGACGAAACTGCACTAACCCAGTGGATCGACGGCACAGCCAGTCGCCACGGATGGGAAGCAGAAGCCACCCATGCCAGCTTTGCCGAGCTGGAAGCGCTCTTGCAGCATGCTGCCCCGGCCATTATACGATTGCCCCCAACTCCTTCTGTCCAGAATCTCCCCAATGCAACTGATGCAGAATTTCTGCTCCTGACCGGCAGCAATGGTCGCTCTGTTACCCTCATTCAACCGAACAGAAAGAGCACCCGAATTGCACTCACCGCTGTGCGCGATGCCCTCAGTAGAGATCTAACTCAACCCCACACAGCCGCTCTCAACCGCATCTTGGAGCGCGGTGCAATTGCCGAAGAACGGCAGACAAGGGTGCGACATAGCCTGCTGGCAGAGATGGTCGGCACAACGCCGATTACTGGCTGTTGGCAGTTGCGGATGTCGCCGGGGATTGCGCTTTCCGAACAGACACGGCGGCTCGGCACCCGCCGCTACGGTGGGCTGTTGGGCGGCATCATGGTGATGCAACTGTTGTTGACAATTTTGGCTTGGTGGATGATTGGGCAGAGCGCGCTAACCGGCCACTTTGAATGGGGTTGGCTCTGGGGTTGGGCCTTGATGCTCCTGAGCACAATTCCCTTGCAGCTCGCCATGAACTCGGTACAGAGCAATCTGGTCCTGGGCCTCAGCAGTCACTTTAAGGAGCGGTTGCTCTTTGGCGCACTACGGCTACGGCCCGAGGCAACTCGTTTGGAAGGAGTTGGCCACTTTTTGGGGCGGGTCTTCTCTGCGGATGCACTTGAACAGCTTTCGCTGGCTGGCGGTTTTGTCGCGCTGCTTTCGCTGTTACAGCTCTGCTTTGCAGCCGTTGTTCTGGCACTGGGTGCGGGAGGATGGCCCCATGTTCTCCTGCTCGCCCTGTGGGGTGGGCTCATGCTGATCTTGGGCTGGCGCACCTATATTCACGAGCGCCGCATCCACGCGACGCGGCGTGGGCTCACCACCGATCTGGTAGAGCGAATGGTCGGTCATCGCACGCGGCTGGCCCAGGAATCGCGCGCGCGCTGGCACGCGACCGAAGACCAAGATCTGGCCCACTACCAACAGCAGTTGCAGCAGAGCGATAGAGCCAGCAGCCGCTTCAAGGCCCTGATCCCACGTGGCTGGATGATGGTCGGGCTGGCGTGGTTCTTTGCTGCGTTGCTGATGGAAGAACATTCGGTGGCGGAAGTGGCGATTAGCCTCGGGGGCATCCTCTTTGCTCGTCAGGCATTTTCCAGCATCGTGTTGGGGACACAGAGCATCGTCGGTGCGGCGTTGGCGTGGGCCGATGTAAAGCCGCTCTTTGCGGCGGCAACATTGCGAGAGGAATGTAGTGGTGAGATGGATCGCCACCAAACGGGGAAACTTCCCCTCGACGCTCCTGTGCCATTGCGACAAGGGCTGGACGGGGGCCGTCAGCCAATTCTCACCTTGCGCAACGTGGGCTTCCGCTATCCCAATCGGGATCGAGCTATCCTGAACGAGTGCAATCTGCAAGTCCATGCTGGGGACCGACTGCTGCTGCAAGGGCCTTCGGGGGGCGGCAAGTCAACCCTGGTCAACCTGATGGCGGGCTTGCAAAAAACAGACCGCGGGACGCTCTTGCTCCACGGGGTTGATCGGCCGCGGATCGAGGAGGAACATTGGCGGCAGCGAATTGTGGCTGTGCCTCAATTTCACGAGAACCATATTCTCACCGGCACGCTCGCCTTTAATCTGTTGCTGGGCAGATCCTGGCCCGCATCTTCGCAGGATCTGGAACGAGCAGCATCTGTCTGCCGTGCCTTGGGGCTGGGTCCATTGCTAGATCGAATGCCAGCCGGCTTACAGCAGATTGTGGGCGAAAGCGGCTGGCAGCTCTCCCACGGCGAGCGCAGTCGGCTCTATATTGCCCGGGCTATTTTGCAAGATGCAGATCTCGTCATTCTCGATGAAAGCTTTGGTGCCCTCGATCCAGAAAGCTTGGCAGAGGCGTTGCAAACCGTACTCGATCACGTACCGACATTGCTGGTGGTGGCGCACCCATAGTCCATGTCACGAACCGGTGGCAAGCCACACCTTCTTTCGCGGCATTGCGACTCTGCAAAGATCCCACTTTATAGTGCGGTTGGCTTGAAAACGGTAGGTTTCCCGCTTGCCGGAACCACCTTTTTCAAACAGAGCCCACTTTAGTCCTATTGGGCGCAAACATCACGGCGGTAAACAAGTCCAAGCTACTTGCGTGAAATGGGTCAGGTTGCCATGGGCTTATTTACGCCGGGATCTACTAGCAAAATCCATCGAACGTTGTCCATTTATCCCCGTGTGAAAGTACGCATAGTTGGGCAAAATCTAAATGGGTCGCCTACATGTCAACGTATTCTTGAACCAATCGCGACATCCTCTGTGACACCGCCCTGTTACATCTGATTCACCAAATCCTTGCATTCCATGATCACGGAACCTATCTGCCCCACGTTTATCCCACGTTTGTTTGTTATTTTTTTGAATGCGACGTTCCCGCCGCTTGAAATACTCAGCGATGGCACAGACGAACGCGCGTTGATGCGGATAACAACCCGACTGTCGTTCAGCTTTACGACAGTGTAACGTACGTTATTGAGTAACGCTGTGGCGTTTAAACTTTCTGTAAGCTAATAGAGAAAGCAAATAGACCTTGCACCTTGCACCTTGCGGCGTGCGCATTCTCTACTGCACACGTCCAGCGTTAGAGAACGCTGATTCCTCCATTGTGCGACTTATAGATGATTTCTCCATGAGCAGGCGAATCTGCTACACAAGAATTTATCAAAAGTTTAGCCACACACTATTTACACGTCGAACCTTTCCTGAACTTTGGTTGTGGTGGGCAAACCACCACCAACCAGCGACGTTGCCGCAGACAATTTTGCGCCAGATACCTATAGTGCGGTTGGCTTGAAAAGGTAGATTTTTTGACGGTCTACCGAAGGGGTAACAGTGCCGTTTTCAAACAGAGCTACTTTAGAGGAGATTATGGTGTTGGCAGCCACGCTTAAACAGATAACAGAGGCAGAGGAAAGCCGCGACAATATAGTCACGGATGGCACGGCAACGATCACCTATGGAATGTTACCGACGCTGCTGGTATCAATTGGGGACTTTTTAGCCGAACATGGTGGTTGCACACCTGGTTGTGTTGCCGTTGAATGCCCCAACACGGTAGCGGGTGCATTGACGCTCCTCTATCTTCTTCAACAAGAAGTCAGCATGGTGCTGCTGCCGCCATCCGAGCAAGATGATCATGCATCGGAGTGGAAGCCGATTCCCCAATTTTGTCAGCTTCGTTTGGTGGTCAAACAGATGTCGAAAGCAGAAAAAGCGGCTGCCACCGAGCAAAGCGCGCGCGAATGGCTGCAAGATCCCACCAACTTCTTGCATCTTGAAGAGAACCCAGCTTATCGACCACCGGCAGATCTCTCCCTGCTTGGGCCAGGGCACCTCATGTTGCGCACCTCTGGCAGCATGGGCGCGTCCAAGCTCGTTGTCCACCGGCAGGAGAAGCTGCTTGGAAACGCACAGAACTGTGTCGTCAAATACAACTTTACCAGTGCGGATCGAGCCGTGATCCCTGTCCCCCTTGCCCACATGTATGGTTTCGGTGCCGAATTTCTACCTGCGGTGTTGGTCGGTGCCTCGATTGATCTGCAAGAGAAGACCAATCTGCTGCGCTACATGGCGCGGGAACGAGCGTTCCAGCCGACGATTGCCTTCATTACGCCCGCTATTTGTGCCATGCTGCTCAAGGGCTTCAAGCGACCACGGACAAATTACAAGGTCATTGTCACCTCCGGTCAGCGCATCAATGAAACCCTCTTTCGGGATTTCGACGACCGTGTGAATCACTGTCTGGTCAACCAATATGGCAGTTCGGAGATGGGGGCCATTGCGGCTTGCGATCCCGATGCCCACCAGGATTTGAAAGCGACAACCATTGGCTCACCCATGAGGGGGGTAGAACTCACGATTGAGACCCACGACCCACCTGGCTCGCACGGAGCCACGGCTGACGGAACGCACGCCAACGAACGAATGGGTGCCTTGCGCTGCCAGCACCCCCATGGATTTGAAGGATATGTGGATGAAGCGGGGCAGTGGCTCCATCGACATTTGGCCAATGAGTGGTACAGCACTGGCGATCTGGCCAAAGAGCAGCGGAGCGGTTTCATTCAGGTGGTGGGGAGGAGCGGTGATAGCGTAAATCGTCGCGGCTATCTGATTCAACTGGCAGACATTGAACGACAGATGGAACAGATTCCGCTCATTCAGCAAGTGGTTGTGGTGCAGGCCGCCGGTACCACGCGAAAAAGCAGGCACGAGGAGGATGCGCCACTCGCGGCTCTCTGTGTGATCAAACAGAACCAGCAAACCACGCCCAAACAACTACGGCAACACTGTTTCGATCTGCTGCCCGCTCATGCGATTCCAGATGAAGTGCTGATTCTTGATGCCCTGCCGCTCTTGCCCAGTGGAAAAGTCGACCGGCAAGCGCTAGCTGCCATGACGGCATAAATCGAACTCATTCAAGTAAAGAAAGGTGATTCATGGAAAGCACAATTGACCAATTAAAGCAGCTGATTGCCGAAGAACTCGACGTCAATATTCAAATGGCTGAGATCGAACCCGATGCTTCGTTGTTGGAAGATGGTCTGGGGCTCGATTCAATTGCCATCGTTGAGTTGATCACATTGATCGAAGAAAAATTTACGGTGGAGTTTGATGAGGATGATCTCGATATGGACGCTTTCGCCAACATACAGACATTGAGCCAGTGGATCGAAGAACACAAAGCGCCCGTTCCGGCCTAGTTGGCGCGACCTCAACCCCAGAGCAAGTATCTGTCCTGAAAGTCTCTGCGGCGACGTAGCCAGCTAGAGGTGGTTTACGCACCACAATCGAATTTCAGGATCGGCTCCAAACACGACGTAAACGAATCCTCAGTAGCTTCATAGAATAAAGGAGTAGGCGCTGTGATTAACACTCGGCAAGAAAACGATTATTGGGATCCAGCCCGCAAAGGCTTTATCACCAATTATCCCAATTTTATGCAGTGGAAACGGCTCTCCGCGGCCGAAATGGAGAACCGGAAGCCACTCAATCTCTATCTACATACCCCCTACTGCATTCAGCGCTGTAGCTATTGCTTCTATAAGACCATTAACCTGCGTGGTGAAGAGAAACAGAAACGGATGGCGGCTTATACGGATGCCCTCTGTCGCGAATTGGCGTTGGCCTCGGAAATCTACCACCTACAGGATCGCCCCGTAATCTCGATCTATTTGGGGGGTGGCACGCCCAGCCTATTGCCCAACGACCAACTGCTCCAGATCGACGAGACGTTGCGCAAATATTACAACATCCAGGATGCCGAATACACAGTCGAAGGAGAGCCCGTTACGCTGAATGAAGAAAAGATGGCAACCATTATGCAGATGGGGGCCAACCGGATGAGCATGGGCGTGCAATCTTTTGATACCGAGATCATTAAAAATTCCCATCGTCTCGATGATGAGAAGAAAGTCTTGCGAGCCATTGGCATTGCCAAGAAAAACCCCGTTGCCATCAACATTGATCTCATGAGTGGCCTGGCTGGTGAGACGGACAAAACCTGGGCCCACAGTGTCAGCCGCGCCATCGAATCCGCGGTGGAAAGCATCACTGTCTACAAAACCGAGCTCTATACCAACACTGAATACTATCGTGGCATCAAGAACAAGACGCTAGAGCTACCTGATGATGATCAGGAGCTGCGCTACATGGAGTACGCCATGGATGAATTGGAAGCGGCCGGCTATGTCCCCTGGAGCTTCTATACCTTTACCAAGAATGGCGAAAATGTCCATGTTCACTCGCCCAGCGTCTTCCGCGGTGATGACATCTACGCTTTTGGTACATCGGCCTTTGGGCGGTTGGACAACTATCTCTTCCAGAATACCAACGACGAAAACAAATACCAGAAGATGCTGGCCAACGACGAGTTGCCCGTACAGCGTGGTCATCGGCTTACCGTCTGGGACAGCATGATCCGTGACGTGGTGCTAACCATGAAGCTGGTGAGCTTTAACCTGCGCGATTTTGAGCACAAATATGGGGTCAAGCTAGAATCGCTCTGTGCCGACACCATGGAGGATCTGGTGCAGAATGGCTTCATCACCGTGTCGGACGACGCGCTGCACCTGACCAGAAAAGGCATCCTATATGGCGACTACGCGGGTAAAAGTATGGCCAGAAAACTGATGACAATGGCGAATTAACCTCACAATCGTCGAAATCAGCGAGAAATTGAGCCGTACCCGGCAGCTGGCGATGGGTACGATAAGTGGCCTGTGACAGGCTTGGTCACCAAATGGCCGGTCTGCTTGCATCAAGTGCAACACCCGAGATGAGGGGTACAGTGAATATCAAGATAGTCCACCAGCGCTACGAATTGCTGTTGGAGACCTACCGTGACCTGCTGGCGCAAAAAAACGTACGGACCAAACAGCGGCTGCTGGAAATCATCAAGCTCGATCTGGAGAAGCTGACTCATGCGCTGCTGGAAGTCAAAGCACAGCGAGCACAGGTTGTGTTGGGTCACTTTTTTGCCAAGCAGAGCCAGCTTCTGCCCCAAATTACAGCTGCACTGGTAGAGGATTCAATCTACCACTTGGGCTTTGAAATTCACGAACCGCTCGACCTCGTACTCCACGGCATGGATCATTGGATCAGCAAAACGCGCCGTACCCATCAGTGCGATCTCGCAATTAGCGATCTGCTGCGCTTTCCGGCGTCGCCCCAATTTCAAGAGCGCGTGGCAGCCTATACTGAAATCATGCGCATCTGGATCGTGGTAGATGGACAGCGGCTAATGCTCGAGCTCTTTGACATTCATCGCCCAGTCGATCTCTTTCTGGACGCCGGAAAACCAAAGCTGACCCACCGCAATTTCAACTGCTTGGTCACGCGTAGCGGGCTCGTGGCAGAAGATAGGCAGCGCGCCACCCTGCTCTTTAACTCGGATCCAATCTGGCACTATGCCTTTCACATTCAACAGATAGAGGACGTGATGCAGCTCCATCACGATCTGCAAGCCGTGGCCACAGAGGATCCAAACTATCGATTGCCTTATGACGCACCCGTACACAACCCGGGTGACGGTTCGTTTCACACCAAAATCATTCACCAGCTCAGCGGTCAAGAGCTTGAGTTTGTTGCCCACGATTCCACCCACGCGGCCAATCATAGATGAGGCACAGTTCCGCATGATCATTTCACACTCGCACCGTTTCATCTTCTTCCACGTTGCCAAAACTGGCGGCATGAGCATGCGCACCGTCTTGGAAGAATATGGGCAAGAGCCGGAACGGTTCAAGATCAAACGTCCACCCAGAGCAAAAGCAGGCAGCCCCAACCCCATGTATGAAGTGTGGGAAGCGCTGCTGCTCCATGCCACCGCCCGTGACGCGCAAAAGTATCTGCCACGGGAAATATTTGATGGCTACTACAAGTTTGCCTTCGTGCGCAATCCATGGGATTGGCAGGTTTCGATGTATCACTTTATTTTGCGCGAGCCAACCCATCGTAAACATCAGATCGTGGAACAACTGGGAAGCTTTGACGCTTACCTGCAGTGGGTTATCAAGACCCCCAACCCCTATCCCAAAGGGGCGACCAAAGAGCAAAGCGCCGTGCTGACCGCTGCTGATGGAAAGTTGCTGGTCGATTTTGTGGGCCGCTATGAATCCCTGGCCCAAGACTTTGCCCAAGTCTGCGACCGGCTCCACATTGCTGCCGCACTGCCCCATGTCAATCGCTCTGCTCACCGCAACTATCGTGACTACTATACTTCCCAAACAGAACAGCTCGTTGCAGAACATTTCCGAACAGATATTGAGCGCTTTGGCTACACATTTGCAGGGGAACCAGCGGCGGTACGCTGACCTGAAATCAGCTGGTAAACCGGACTTTGGACATTCGTCAGCGCGGTTCAGGAATGCTAGTCCCGTGTATCAGCCATTGACCGCGACGTGATTGCATGCCAGGCGGCGCCAGCAGACTTACCGAGCTTTATCCCCATTGCAACAAGGGCCATCAAGTTGATTGGCCTGCACCCCAACCCAAAGGAGTAACACCGTGAACCTGATCCCCTTTGATTCTGATCAATGGGTCTTTCATGCCCAAGCGAATCGCGTGGAAGAATATTTGGGCCAGCAAAGTCTTTTTCTCAAATCGGGCCACGCCGTGGTCAAAAATGTTGATTTTACCAATGGCATTATCGAATATGATGTGGCCTTCGACGCGACGCGCAAAATGGTTGGCGCAATATGGCGCTTGCAAGACATGCAGAATTACGAACGTTTCTACATGCGCGCCCACCAATCAGGCAACCCAGATGCCACCCAGTACACCCCCATCTTCAACAACGTATCCGGTTGGCAGCTCTACCACGGCGAGGGTTACGGCAAATCGATTGAGTTTCCCTTTAACGAGTGGATTCACGTCAAAATCGTGGTCGCCGGGCTGCATGCCGAGGTCTACGTGCAGGATATGGATGAACCACTCTTCTTTGTCAACGAACTGAAGCATGGCCTCTTGCGGGGCAAAATTGGGCTGGAAGTCGAGCCGATACCGTCTGACCCCGCGGCCCATTTTGCCAACTTCCAATACATGGCAATGGATCATCCGCCCCTCCGGGGAACAGCCAAGATCCCTGCCCCGGCACCAGCGGGCACGATCCGTTCCTGGCAGGTATCTGATGCCTTTGCCGAAAAAGATCTGCTGGGGCAAGTGCGTCTGCCCGCCGCAATCAAAGAGAGCCGCAGCTGGACACATGCGGAAACCGAAACAACCGGGCTCGTTAACCTGGCCCGTTTTGCCACCTTTGGTCGCCAGCAGGATACCCTCTTTGCCCGCGTGACGGTGCAATCGGAGCGCGAACAGGTCAGACCGTTACAGCTTGGCTTTGCCAACAAGGTCAAGGTCTATCTCAACGACCGGCTGCTCTTTGCTGGCAACGACAGCGCCTTTACCAGAGACTATCGTTTCCTGGGCACCATTGGCTACTACGACGATCTCTACCTTCCGCTGCAAAAGGGGGAGAACGAAGTCTGGTTAGCCGTATCAAAAGGCATCCCACCTGGCGGCTGGGGCGTGCAAGCTCGCTTCCCCCACATGACAGGGCTGACGGTGCAATGAGAAGATGCGCGAACAGAGTGAACGGTGGCTTGCGCAACCGAGCACGTGGCCTCTGCTTGGTGCACTGTTCACAGTGCTGCTGCTTGGGTTGCTCAGTGGCCTGTGGCGCAACAATAGCCGTGAATTGACGAACATGTAGATTGTTAAATTTGGACGTACGCAACTTGTCGAGAAGAGCCAGCAAGCGCGTGGCCTGCTCGCCACGGGTACGCTCTTCTCGGTGCGTATGTCCTGAATATGTGTGAGTCCCGAATATCTCTGAATTCTGAAAAGTTGAAAACTGGAGTCGTCGTGTCTACCTCACCAACAAACGGTCTACAGCTCGAAACCGAGGCCACGTTAGATCCCGCCATTCACTTTGATGCACCACTCGGTCCCCATGCCCATGACCCGCAACATATCTTTTTGACGGGCAGCACCGGATTGCTGGGGAGCTACATGCTGGGCGATCTCTTGGCGCAGACCACAGCCACCATGCACTGCCTGCTGCGCGGCGAGGATCCAGCAGCAGCCAAAGCACGGCTGATCCAAAATCTACAATTCTGTAACCGCTGGCAACCGCACTTTGACGCGCGGATCAACCCCATTCCGGGGGATCTGTCGCGGGTGCGCTTTGGCCTGACCGAGTCAACATATGCCCACTTGGCCGCCCAAATCGACGTGATCTACCACAGCGGTGGCTGGGTGAACAACATCTACCCCTACGCCACGCTGAAACCAACCAATGTGGGTGGCACAGCAGAGGCAATTCGACTCGCCACGCTGACCCAGATGAAACCGCTGCACTTTGTCTCTAGCCTGGCCATCTTCTTCACCCCAACCTATGCCGGTGCCGAGGTTGTGTGGGAGACGGACAGACCGCAGTACGATTCAACGATGAAAAGTGGCTACATCCAATCGAAATGGGTGGCGGATCGGCTGATTCAAAATGCGCAACGTCGCGGTCTGCCCGCAACAATCCATCGACCGGCACGCGTCACGGCGGATAGCCAAACGGGCAAGACCAACAGCGTGAAAGATCTACTGAACATATTGATCAAAAGTTGTCTCTTTTTGCAGAAATTTCCCAACCTCGACATTGCGATTCCAATGGTCCCCGTCGACTACCTGAGCCAAGCCATTGTGCACTTGTCACAGCAGGGTCAATCATTGGGCAAGGCCTTTCACTTTATCAGCGCCGAGCCAATTCCCTGGCCGCAGTTGCTCGAAGCCATTCGCGCTTGTGGATATACATTTGAAGTTCTCCCCTATAGCAGCTGGCGCAAAGCGCTAAGGGGTGCGGTTGAACAACACCCCGAACATCAATTTCTAAAGTTACTGCACGCGCTCTTGTATGCACCTAACAACCTCTTCTTTGATCGACCGCGCTTCGATATGCGCCACGTCGAGGATGGACTGGCTCACTCGCCTGTTAGCGCCCCGCCAATCGATGAGAAGCTGATAGCAACCTATTTCACCTATTTCCAGCAGATCGGTTTTTTGCCACGTGCCGAACATATGCCAAGCCCTGCTTAAACCGCCAACCCCGCACGCGCTGTGTGGAGCCCCACGTTAGACGCGGAGCGTCCGCAAGAGTACTTTGTGCCACCAGGAATTTTGGGTGGACAAGCTGAAAGGAAGCAGAACGTTGACAGGACCTGAACGCCCAAATTCTGGACGGATCGTTGATTATCTGTTGGGTGGGAAGCATCATTTTCCCGCGGACAAAGCAGCTGGCGGCAGAATGCTTGCGTTGGACGCGAGGTATCCCCAGATGTTTCGTGACGTGCGCAGCTTTTTTGGCAGAGCGGCCCGCTACATGCAGAGCCAAAACGTCAATCGTTTTCTCGTCTTTGGCGGGGGGATTCCCACGCTGGGTACCCTGCATGAGGCTGTGCCAGATGCAATGGTCTTGTATGGCGACATCGATCTGAAAAATGTAGACATTGGTAAAGCGATATTGAGAGACAACCCACGCTGTGACTATCTCTATTGCGATGTCACTGATCTCTCTACGTTTGACTGGGATAGCACGAACACCCTGCTAGAAGCCTATCCTGAAATTCGGTTGTGGGGCTTGAACCACCGCCAGCCAGCCACGTCGACGCAGAGAAGCTCAGGGCAGATACCACATGCAAATGAGCGCCTGGGCATCTGCATTGCGGGCGTGGTCTGCTTCCTCGAAGATGATCTATTGACGAAAACATTTGAGCAGCTATACGAAATGGCACCACCCAATAGTTATCTTGCCGTGGATTTTGATTCGTTTGGCATGCCAGCCGATACGGTGAAAAAGCGCAAATATATGCGGCGTGTTCCCGATACGATTCGCCCACTACTGGGCAAGTGGCAGCCGACGCCACACGGTATTCTGCCGATTTCGTTGTGGCAGCCAGATCAGCCCAACGTTCAAGATCCAGGTGAAACTGTATCTCATTATACTGTTGTCCTGACAAAATAAGATGCGACTACATACACTTACCGACAAAATTTACCGTGCTGCCCCAAAGGGCTCCAGAATCCGAGCGCTCAAGCAGCCGTTGATCCGCCAACTGACCTCAGACGGGCAGCGAGCCTCCGCCAGACTACAAAATGGCTCGGCTCAGAATGGCTCGCCACAGTACGGCTCGGTTCAGAATGGCTCGCCACAGGTTCTTTCAGCACTACATGATCTGTTGCCGTCAGAGCTGTTGCCGTCAGAGCTGTTGCCGTCAGAGCTGTTGCCGTCACTCAGGGACCACCACATTTGGGATAGCGCCAAAACGACGGTGGAACCGTTTGTCACAAAGTTGGATGGTCTCTTGAATGGGCACGGCCGTGCGGGCAACGGCGCGCCTGCGGCTCTTTCCAAAGGGGAAGCGCCCCAGCCTCCACCACAATCCAGCGCGCTGAATCTGATGACCCAGCACACCTTCAAGCTATCCTCCATTGCCCTCGGTTTGTCAGTGGTTGGCTTTATCGTCAAACCGCTTGCCGTGGTCAGCCTGATATTTACGATTCTCGGGTCGCCAGAGATGGTGCGCAGGGCCTACAATCAACTCTTTCATGAGCGCAGAACCTCTGTGGATCTGATCATCCTCGCAACCGTGGTGGTTGGGCTGGGTTTGGGGGCAGGTGCCATCTTGGCGGGGCATGCCATCTTTACCTTCATGCTGAGCCTGAATATCTTTCTGGCGAACTATGCCCAGCGGCTCATGCGGCGGGTGCGAGAGGATGCCAAGGGGAGCTTGGTGGATGTCTTTCGGCAACAGCCAACGTCGGCTTGGTCCATTGTCGATGGCTCTGAAGTCGAGGTGCCGGTCGAGAGCTTGCGCACCGGAGATGTCGTGATCGTCAATGCTGGCGAGACCATCCCCATTGATGGGCGGATTACCGCAGGGTTTGCTTCGGTTGACCAACATATATTAACGGGCGAATCCCAA
Source organism: Caldilineaceae bacterium (assembly GCA_965228585.1). Taxonomy (GTDB): domain Bacteria; phylum Chloroflexota; class Anaerolineae; order Caldilineales; family Caldilineaceae; genus JAHBVH01. Next base: position 385,375 of record CBDDHX010000005.1, on the reverse strand, counting down.
CCTGCTGAAAAGGGACCGGATGACCAGGTCTTTGCCCTCACCATGGTGGCAACTGGCAAGATTCAAATTTTGGTCGAAAAGACAGGCGAGGAGACGACCGCAGCTCAGATTGGCAAAGTGCTCAATCAGACCATGAATTTTAAGACCGGGATGCAGTTGCGGGTGGAAGATTTGGCCGACAAATCAGTGGTGCCCACGCTGGCATTGGCAGGATTGATGTTACCGCTCTTTCCAGTTGGTTCGTGGGCGCTCCTGTTGGCCCATCCCAAATATAAGGGAATTGTGGCCACCTACATCAACATCCTCAGCTATCTGAATGTGACCTCTAAACATGGCATCTTGCTCAAAGATGGCCGCGTGCTAGAGCTGCTCAACGACGTGGACACAGTTGTCTTTGACAAGACGGGCACGCTCACCGAGACGCAGCCCCACGTTGGCCATGTGCACACCTGGTCGGAATATACAGAAGATGAGATCTTGGTCTTTGCAGCCGCTGCCGAGTATCGCCAAACACATCCAGTGGCCCATGCGATTCTGGAAGAAGCCGAGGAACGTCAATTGGTCCTGCCCGAAATTGCAGAGGCAGCCTACAAAGTCGGCTATGGGCTCACGGTCCTCATCGGTCAGTTGACCGTGCGGGTGGGCAGTCTGCGCTTTATGGAGCTGGAAGCGTTGACGCTCCCAACATCGGCAGAAGCCACCAAAGAGCGTGCCCACCAACAGGGCCACTCGCTCATTCTCATTGCGGTGGATAGAGCGGTGGTGGGTGCCATCGAACTAGAGCCGACCGTGCGCCCCGAAGCGAGAGCCATCATTCAGGGGTTGCGCCAACGGGGCATCCAATCGACCTACATCATCTCTGGCGATCATGAAGCACCCACACGCAAACTGGCCCACGATTTGGGGGTCGATCACTACTTTGCCGAAACCTTGCCCGAAGACAAAGCGAACATTATCGATCAGCTGCAACAGAATGGCAAGACCGTCTGCTATATCGGTGACGGCATCAACGACGCCATTGCGCTCAAGAAAGCCGCCGTCTCCATTTCATTGCAGGGTGCCTCCAGCGTTGCCACCGATACAGCGCAAGTTGTTTTGATGGACCAAAGTTTGAATAAGCTTCTGAAGCTCTTTGATCTGGCTGCTGATTTCAAGCGCAACATGGGCAGGACCCTGGGCCTCGTGATTGCGCCGCATCTCCTGAGCTTTTTGGGGCTACTCTTTATGCACTTTGGTCTCCTATCGGTCATTGTCCTCTGTCAGCTGGGGTTGGGGGTCGGTGTGGGCAATGCTTTGCTCCCCCGCCTCCAGATCAAGGAAAAGGAGCAATCGTGAATTCACGGTTGGGGGTAGGGCTGCTGCACACCCAACATGTGATTTCCACTCTGCTCTCACGCTAGATAGATTGCATGAACTGTCACTCGCCGATAGCCGAAGGAAAGTTTGATTATGTTGAAAATCTCCGGAGATTCACTCCAAATTACAGATGTGGTGGCGGTTGCCAATGGCATGAGTGTGACTCTCGATCCTGAGACGCTGCCCAAGATTGAGCGCTCGCGCGCCGCGGTGGATCAACTCATTGCCGATGGCACCGTGGCCTACGGCATTACAACCGGCTTTGGTCGTCTGCGCGACAAAATCATTCCCGTTGAGAAGGTCAAAAAGCTCCAACTCAACCTGGTGCGCAGCCATGCGGCCGGTGTGGGTCCCGAGCTGGACGAGCAGACCGTGCGCGCCATGATGCTCGTGCGCGCCAATACCTTGGCCCTGGGCTATTCGGGGATCCGCCCCACCGTGATCCAGACGCTGCTCGACATGCTCAACTGTGGCATCCACCCCTGCATTCCCAGCCAGGGTTCGTTGGGGGCCAGCGGCGATTTGGCGCCCCTCTCTCATCTAACAATGGCACTGATCGGCGAGGGAGAAGTGATGATGGACGGCGAACGGATCCCCAGTGCAGAGGCTCTGCGCCACGCCAATCTTGCAGTCGTTGAATTGCAGGCCAAAGAAGGTCTGGCCCTACTAAATGGCACCACGCTCATGGCTGGTTTGGGTGCGCTGCTGGTCCATCGGGCACTCAACTTGCTCTATGTTGCAGACGTGGCCGCCTCCATGTCGCTGGAGGCGCTCAACGGCACCGATCACGCGTACGATGCGCGAGTTCACGCCGCGCGACCCCATCCAGGCCAGGTTGAATGCGCGGCCTTCTTGCGCAAGCTGTTGGCAGGCAGTCAACTATTGCGGGCCAGAACGAGCAGCAACGTTCAGGATCCCTATACCCTGCGATGTGTGCCCCAGGTTCACGGCGCGGTGCGCGACACAGTCTACCACGCCAAGCGGTGTATCGATATTGAACTCAATGCGGTCAACGACAACCCGCTTATTTTCGTGGAAGAAGATGGGGCCGGTGTCGAGATCGTCGACGTGATCAGCGCTGGCAACTTCCACGGCGAGCCGCTTGCCCTCGCTATGGACGCTGCCAAAACCGCCATCACCGATTTGGGCAACATGAGCGAACGGCGTGTCGCGCGCCTGGTCGATGCCGATTCCAACAGCGGCGTGCTGCCCATGTTCCTGACGAAAGATGCGGGCGTAGAGAGCGGCATGATGATCGCCCACTATACCGCGGCTTCGCTGGCCAGCGAGAACAAGGTGTTGGCCCATCCGGCCAGCGCGGATACGATCCCGAGCAGCGCCAACTATGAGGACCATGTCAGCATGGGGACCATTGCCACCCGTCAATTGGAGCAGATATTGGAACACGTGGAGCAGATTGTAGCGATCGAATTGCTGGTCGCGGCCCAGGGAATCGATTTTCGCTGTCAAGAAATGGGGATTCCACCCACGCGATTGGGCGCAGGCACCGCGCCAGTCTACAACCTGATCCGCACCAAAGTTCCCTTCCTCGAAACTGATGCCTATCTGGCTCCGCTAATTGCCAATGTCCACGAGTTGGTGGCAACCGGTGCCATCCAAGCGGCGGTCGCGGCGGGTTCTCTACCAACAGTGGGTCAGAAGGGGCACTCCGCGTTTTCGACCAATGGCACGGCGGCCCACGCCGCGGAGAAGATCCCCGCTGTGGCCGCGTGATTGTTGCTACGCCAAAAGTAAACAGGGGGTAGAGGATCATGCAGAGCAAACGCTGTGTAATCCTCATGACTCCGTTGAAAAAGTTCCAGGAGAAGGACCATGTTCACAACCACGCAAGAAGAGACGCTGGCATTCACCGAATCGCCCGCGGTCTTCCAAAATCCCAATCCCACCGTGCCACTTGCGGCTGTGCTCCACTTTTCTGCCAACCGCGCTGTGCAGACCACCATCGAGCTTGTCGATGGCGACCGACAGTGGAGCATCACCTTTGACCAGAACCCAAGCGAGGGGCTGCCCATTGTCGGCATGCGCCCCGACCGCACCCACAAACTCACGGTCTCCATTCAAGACGCGGATGGCAATGTGGTGCAGGCCCCCGAAACGCTCACCTACACCACGCCGCCGCTCCCGACAGATGAGCTGGAATTCCCACCGCTGCGCTGCACGGTTAGCCAACCGGACAGGATGGAGCCGGGCATTACACTGACGAGCATCCGCCGCCGCCGCTTTGGGCAGTTGACCGAGCTGACCAAAGCGGAAAGGAATTTCCTGCTCTTTTTCGGTCTCTTGGTGGCGCTTGATAGTGAAGGCGAGGTTGTCTGGTATCACAAGATGGACATCTGCTTTAGTGATTTTGCCCAGCTACGCAATGGCAACATTATGTACCTGACCCTGGATCACCACATTATCGAGATCGATCTGCTGGGCAATGAGGTGGCCGCGTGGCGTTCGGCAGGCAGCCCATTCCCGGCCCGCGCCGACCATGTGATCGACATTGACACCCTCTCCTTCCATCACTTCATTGATGAACTGCCCAATGGTAATATCATTGCCTTCTCCACCGTCTCCAAAGTCATCGATGACTATTGGTCCAGTGAAAAAGATCCCAACGCGCCGCGCAAGCGCAAGAAGATCATGGGCGATGAAATTATTGAATTCGAACGGGACGGCACCATTGTCTGGCGCTGGAAAGCCTTTGACTGGCTGGATCCTTATCGCCTGGGCTACGAGGCACTTTACATCTACTGGCTCATGCACGGTTTCGAAGATTTCGTCGATTGGACCCACGGCAATGGGCTGTGGCTGGATGAATCTGATGATTCGTTGATCATCTCGCTGCGCCACCAGGATGCCCTCTTTAAGATCGACCGCAAAACAGGTGAAATCAAGTGGATCCTGGGTGAGCCAACCGACTGGTCGGAAGAGCTACAGCAGAAGCTCTTTCAACCGGAGCAGGACATGCGTTGGCCCTATCACACCCATGCGCCCTCGGTTACACCGCGGGGCACGATTATGCTTTTTGATAATGGCAACTATCGCGCACGCCCCTTTGCGCCCCCATTTCCGCCCAATCAATCCTATAGCCGAGCCGTCGAATATGCGATAGATACCGACAAGATGACCATTCGCGAACTCTGGGAATCGGATACAGTCGAGGGCGACGCCATGGTCACCTACGCGATGGGTGACACCGATTGGCTGCCCGAAACCGAGAATGTGCTGGTAACCTATGGCTTCTGCTACCCCCGCAACCAAATCACCGATGAGATGAATTGGATGACCATGAATGATTTGATCTTTCAGACTCGCATTCGCGAAGTCGCCCACACCAATCCGCCGGAAGTGGTCTGGGAGATCCGCATGGATCGGGAAGACGAGGAAAACCCAACCCACAGCTGGCAGACCTATGGCTCGGATCGCTTGGCTAGCTTGTACGGTGGTCGCTAAGACGCAGAAAAGGCACACGCAATGTTTGCTCAACTTCTAGACCGGGTCGCCTCGGCAGAGACGGCCCGAAGCAGTCTGATTACCGACGGTCAGTTCACCGTATCCCATGCCGAACTGACGTCGTTGGTGGCCGCGGTTGGCGACCACCTGCTGGCCCAGGGTGTCAAGGCAACCGACTGCCTTGCGCTGGAGTGTCCCAACGCGATCCCCGCCGCGTTGACGATCTTCGCGCTCATGGAGCGAGGCATCAGCTTTTTCCTGCTGCCCCCGGTAGCGCAAAATCAGGCAGCGCTCACACCGGTGCCCCAATTTTGCCGCTACCGCGTGCGGATCGATGCGGGCAGCGCTGATGCAGATGCTAATGGGGCACAGTATCCCGTACGCTTGCTGACCGTTGAGGCGAATGAAGCGTTCCAGCCCTTGCCCGCGGGAACAGATCATGGACCACGGTGCATCTACCTGCGGACGTCCGGCAGCATGGGCAACGCCAAAATTGTCGTTCACAGCCACGACAACTTTATCGGCAACGCGCACAATTGCGTCAAAAAATACGCGCTCGAGGCCAGCGACCGAGTCGCGATCCCGATCCCGCTGGCCCACATTTACGGGTTGGCCGGTGCATTTCTGCCTGCGTTTGCCGCGGGCGCGTCGATCGATCTGCAAAGCAACAGCAATCATCTGCAATACTTTGCCCGCGAAAAAATATTCAAGCCCAACGTGGCCTTCCTGACACCGACAATCTGCGACCAGCTGCTGCCTGGTTTCTCGACGCCGCGCGCATACAAGGTGGTGGTCACGTCCGCACAGCGGATCAGTGATGACCTGTTCCGCCGCTTTGATGAGCAGATTGGTGGCACCCTCATCAACATATATGGCAGTTCGGAATTGGGGACCGTGGCGGGCTGCGCTCCCCACGATCCACTCGAGAGCAAGCTCACGACCATTGGTCAACCGCTGCAAACGGCCAACCTGCAGATCCAGCAGCCGGACCCCGCAACGGGTGTTGGGGAACTGCAATGTCAGAATACGGTTAGCTTTGTGGGCTACGTGGATGAAACCGGCACTTGGCTGCAACAGAATAGAGAAGGTGCGTGGTTTGACACCGGCGATCTGGCCACAGTGACAGATACAGGGAGCATTCGGCTGGTGGGGCGTGCTAAAAATAGCACCAACCGCAACGGCTATTTGGTCATGTTCTCCGATATTGAGCGGATCATGGAAGAGTTCGAGGAGATTGCCCAGGCAGTCGTGGTGGCCTCTGGCCAAGAGACGGAACGGGGTCAAGCGCTGTTTGCCTTCTGTATTCCAGAGCCAGGTGTTGCCCTCAACAGTCAGCAGGTGCGCCGTCGTTGCTTCGACAAGCTGCCCCGTTATGCTGTTCCCGATGAAGTGCGCGTCATGGCGTCGCTGCCCCTGCTCCACAGCGGCAAGGTGGATCAACAGGCGCTGATTCAACAGGCCCAACTTTCTGTTGAGGAGCCTGTCAGCCCGCGGGCAGCAAAGTCGATCACTTCTGTCGATGACATCATCGATGGTCTAACCCATCTTTTGGTCGATATGCTGGAGATCCAGATGGCACCAGCCGAAATTGAACCAGAGATGGCGCTGCTCAACACAGGGCTGAATCTGGATTCGATTGCGTTGGTCCGGCTCACAGCCTTGATCAAAGAGCGTTTCCAGCTCGAATTTTATGACGAGGAGCTCGAGCTAGAGGCGCTGCAAAGCATCCGTGCGCTGGCCGAATGGATCTATGATCAACGCGCCCCACAAAGCCGTGCGGCAAAAGCAGCAAGTCGCAAATCCGATCAGAACATTGGCTATTCAGTGCAGCATCTGCGTGCCAATGTGTCGCTGCTCCACCTACGCGCAGCCGCCTTTGGGATCAGCCATTACGATCTGCAAGAGGCGAACCAAAATGCCCACGATCCAGCCTCTTGGAGTGCCGAACTGGTGAAATTTGCCGAACGGTATGAGCGTGCCGCCCAGTCAGCTGCGGCTGCGCATCGAACTCAATCTGCCTGCCAGTGGTGGCAGATGGTGGTGAACTACTATCACTTTGTCCAGATGTTCATTGATGTGGAGCAACGCAAGCATTACCAGGAAAAATGTTGGCACGCCTATCGGCAGTTGGCCACGCTCAGTAGACCGCGCTGCCAACGGGTCGCCATTCCCTATCGGGGGATGAAGCTGCCCGGCTATCTGCGGGTCGCCCAGCCGGGCGCGCCTTGTATTATCCTGCTGGGCGGCTTTGAATTTTCCAAAGAGGCGGAGCTGCATCAGTGGGGCGAATACTTTTTGGAACGCGGCATCTCGGTCCTTGCATTTGATGGCCCGGGCCAAGGTGAGCTTGTCGATAGCGCCCTCATGCACGGTGACTTTGAAAGCGTGGTCGGCGCGGCCATTGACTATCTGGTGTGCCAAGTTGCGGAAGTTGACGCCACCCGGATCGGTCTTTTTGGGGTGAGCTTGGGCGGCTACATGGCGCTGCGCGCCGCGGCCATGGAGCAACGCGTCACCGCTTGTATCAGCCTGAGCGGCCCATTTGATGGCAGCACCACGCGCAACTTGGCGCCCCGCAATCAACTCGTCACCGCCCGTCTCTTTGGTTTTGATGCGCCGGAACAGTTGATGGATCCGCAGGGGCCAATCAACCTTGCAACCGTGCCACGGGCCATCACGCAGCCACTCTTTCTCATCCACGGCACGCTGGATCACATTGTGCCCGTGGCACAGATTGAACGGATTCAGGCGTGGGCACAGGGCGCAACGGAACTGTGGCTGTTGGACGATGTTGAACATTGCTGCTTTAGCCGCGCGCGCGAAGTCATGCCGGTCGCGGGCGACTGGATGGCTCGACAGTTGGGTGTCCAAGAGGAAGTTGCTCCAGTGGCACTGCCGAAAAAATAGCTCGATGGTCTCAGCGAAGATTACTGTTGCCAGTGTGGTTTAACCGAGTGCACCTGACAGGTGTAAACGATAGAGAAAAAAAGAGAAAAAAAGGGGAGTGACATGAAAACTTATTTTTGGCTGGGGCAAAGGTGCCTGCTCTTGCTATTGATGGTCTTTGCCGTGGCTTGCGCCGCCCCCGCCATCGATAGTCGTCAGGCCGAAGATAGTGCTTCGGCAACCGCTGCAACGGCGGCACAGCCCGCGACAGAGAGCACCGCTACCACCCTACGCCACGCGCACAGTTGGCCCATTGGCAACCTGGATCCCCATCGGAATCAGGGCAATATTCAGATGCTCCATTTCCAATTGGTCTATGATGGATTGGTCACTGAAGAGGCTGATGGCACGATTGTGCCCGCGCTGGCAACTGAGTGGGTGGATACAGGCACTGTGCTCGACTTTACCCTGCGTGAAGGGGTGCTCTTTCATGATGGAACGCCCTTTGATGCCGCTGTTGTGAAAGCCAACATTGAGCGCGTCCAGTCCGGGATCTATCCACCAACAGCCAACTTTCTGCGCGCCATCGCTACGGTGGAGGTGATCGACCCCACCCACGTGCGCTTCAACCTCACCGAGCCGGATCCGGCGCTCCTGGGCTATCTGGCGCGCTTTGCCGGGTTGATGATCAGCCCCAACGCATTTGAAACGGCAGCACAAGTGCCAGTGGGAACCGGGCCCTGGCAGTACAATGCAGAGGCGACATTGCCCGATGCCAAATATGTCTATGACCGTTTCGAGAATTTCTGGGATCCGTCGCAACAGGGCGTTGACCGCATCGAGATCGACTTGATCCCAGAGCAGACCACCCGCATCAATGCACTGCTGGCCGGCGAGTATGATTCGGTTGCGATTCAGGGACGGGCAGGCACTGCCAGCCTGGAAGCAGAGGGTATTCGTTTGCTATCTGGCGAATCTGCTCACTTGGGGCTCCATATCTTTGACCGTGGTGGCGAAGTGATTCCAGCATTTGCCGATGAACGGGTGCGACAGGCGTTGGGCCATGCCATCGACAACGAGGTGCTGTTCCAGACAATAGATTATGGCACGGCCAACGACCAGCGCTATTTCCCGGGTCAGGTGGGACACTGTGAAACGTTTGCCGGATTGCCCTATGATCCGGCAAAAGCGCGCGCCTTGCTGGCTGAAGCTGGTGTCGAGCAGTTGGAATTCACGGTGCCTTCTTCACCTGGATTCAGATCCTATGATGAAGCGCTGGCTGGCTTCCTGGCCGAAGTCGGCGTCACGATGAAGATCGAATCGATCCCACCGACGGGGATTTTCGCGGAGCCAGCCAGCGGGAATTGGGTGGCGGGGATTGTCCCCATCAACGAGGTGCATCCAGTTACCTTTATCAACAATCGCGTCGCAGACGGATTCCTAAATCCTCAGAAAGTGGTCGATGAGGATATTGCCGAATTGAGGACGCTTGCGCAGTCGGCCAGCGGTGAGGAAGCAGAAGCGCTCTGGGCAGAGATCTTGTGCAAATTCTATGCGCGTGGGTACATACTTCACATTGGCGTCTTCAACCAATCTGTCGCGGTGCAAAGTTATGTAAATGGGGTCGAACAGGGTCGCTATTTCATGCCCGCGACCTATCAGATGCGTGGCGTGACCTTGGGCGACAGGTAGGCTTGATATTATGGCCTATCCTGAAATTCGGTTGTGGGACGTAAACCACTCCCAGCTGGCCACGTCGACGCAGAGAATTTCAGGGCTGATAACTCCATGTACCGCGGGATCTGCCATCCGCGCCTGATCCAGTGAAGAGGCGTTGCAGGGGTAAATGGGTAGAGCCGCGGCGGGTGTGCAGCGCACAGGTGAGGTGCTCGTGGGGTAGAGTTGGGCTGTTGAGACCTGTGCAATGCACTCATGTACCGCGGGATCTGCCATCCGCGCTTGATCCAGTGAAGAGGCGTTACGCCTACAGGTAAGTAGCAGAGAAAGAGACTGGGATACTCAGATCAATGGCTTATTATTGTTTGGCTCGCCTCCTTGCCACCGTTCCCTTGCTGCTCGTGGTGTCGTTTCTGGTCTTTCTCATGGTGCACTTGATCCCTGGCAGCCCGGCGGCCGCGCTCTTGGGCACAGAAGCGACCCCGGAAAATATGGCCGCGCTGGAGGAACTGTTGGGGTTGGATCAGCCCCTCCCCCTGCAATATGCGCGCTGGCTCAGTGGTGCTGTGCAGGGAGATTTGGGCGAGTCCTATCAGACGGGGCGTGCTGTTGCCACAAGCATCCGACAGCGACTGCCCGTGACCGTGGCGCTAACCGCGGGCGGCATGCTGGTTGGTGTTCTGTTGGGAATGACGGTGGGCACCCTGGCCGGGCTGCGTCCTGGTACATGGATCGACCGGCTGGCCATCTTTGGCACATCGATCGGTGTCGCCATTCCCTCCTTCTGGCTGGCAATTCTCTTTTCCATTTGGCTGGCATTTGAGCTGCGGTGGTTTCCCATTGCCGGATACGTGAGCTTTCGCGAGTCACCCTGGGGCTGGCTATACCGCATGATCTTGCCCAGTTTGGCGCTCGGTGTCGCCTCGGCCGCGGTCATTGCCCGGCAACTGCGCAGTGCCATCACCAATGTGTTGCAGACCAACTATGTCCTCGCCGCCCGCGCCACCGGGCTGCCCCGCGGGCGCATCGTGCGTCGCTATCTCCTGCGCAATGCCATGATTCCAGTTGTCACGGTGATTGGTTTCCGCTTTGCCGTCACCCTGGGACAGGCCTTTGTCGTTGAGCAGATCTTCGGCTTGCCGGGGCTCGGTGCGCTCACGGTTGATTCCGTTCTCCAACAGGACATTCCCATGATTCAGGGGGTTGTAATGCTCACGGCGGTCGTCATCGTCACGGCCAATCTGCTCGTCGATTTCAGCTATGGCTGGCTGAATCCCAAAATCCGGTTGGTGTAAGCTCGATCAACAGGCACTGAGAAATATCGACAAACACCGAGAGATTTTGGTGGCGTTCCGCAGTTGCTGGCGGCTTTGGCGGGCAGAGGGATAGGGAACGCCTCGTTCCTCAATAGAGCACGTCTCATGCTGATCGCCCACTAAACAGGCTGACCGCCCCAAAAAGAGCAGAGGCAATGGTGAACAATTTAGCCGGTCTGATTGAGCAAAAGATACCTGCCAACAGAGAGGAAGTGGAGGTGGATCGGGCCAGCTTTTGGCGCCAGTTTTGCCGGGATCGCGCCGCGACGATCGCCCTCATTTTCATCCTCGGCTTGATTGCATTGGCAATCGTTGGCCCACAGATCGTGCCCCACGATCCGCTGCAACAGAATCTGCGGGCTGCGAGCATGGGGCCCAACCGCGTCCACTGGCTGGGGACCGACAACCTGGGCCGTGATACGCTGAGCCGCATTATCATTGGCACTCGCATCTCCATGCTTGCCGCGCTGCAGGGGGTGGGCATTGCTGCGCTGCTGGGCATCCCCACGGGGTTGTTGGCGGGGTACGTGGGTGGGCGCGTGGAGCGGATGATCATGTGGATCGTGGATGTACTCTTTGCGCTGCCGCCGCTCGTTGTTGCCTTTGCCATCATTGCGATTCTCGGCGCAGGGTTGACCAATGCCATGCTTGCGGTTGGCCTGGTGCTATCCACACGCTACGCCCGTTTGACCCGTGGCATGGCGTTGGCGGAGCGGGAAGAGCTGTATGTGGAGGCAGCACGTGCGGTTGGGTTGAAGACCCCACGCATCCTTTCCCACCACATCTTGCCGAACATTGCGCCGTCGCTCATTGCCCAATCGTCGCTTCTCTTTGGGGCAGTGATTCTCATTGAAGCCGTACTCAGCTTTGTGGGGTTGGGGTTGCCAGTGGGGGAACCGAGTTGGGGACGCATGTTAGCCGACGCACGACCCTATCTGCGCGACCAACCTTTTCTTTCCCTCCCGCCCGGTTTGGCCATTTCTTTGACGGTCTTGGCTTTCAACCTCTTTGGCGGCGGATTGGAGCAGTCGTTGGGGGGCAACAAGCGTTCCATTCTGCCAGGCACGGGCAGGGATCGAAAGGCGCAATCGCAAACCAAGGCAACACCAAGCCACCCAAGCACGTCCGCCAAATCCAGTCAAGGTGCGCTGCTCGAGATCAACGCGCTCGATGTGGCTTTTCCCGGCCCAGGGCATGAGGACTTGATGTTGCTGCAGGATCTCACGTTGGCCATTCAGCCGGGCGAGATTCTGGGATTGGTGGGGGAATCTGGTTCTGGCAAGAGCATGACCGCATTGAGCACAATGGGGTTGCTACCCTCTCCGGGACGCATTCAATCCGGCACCATCCGTTTTAATGGCAAAGATGTTACCGATCAGCCAGAAGAGCGATGGCAGCAGCTACGTGGCCGCGAGATCGCGATGATCTTTCAGGATCCAATGTCGGCGCTCAATCCGGCGCTGACTGTGGGGGAGCAGATCAGCGAGCCACTCCAGCTACATCTTGGGCTCAACCGGCGGGCAGCGCGAGAACGGGCGGTAGAATTGCTGGCGTTAATGCGAGTCCCCGATCCGCAACGGCGCAGCGACGCTTACCCGCACCAACTCTCCGGTGGTATGGCACAGCGAGTGGTCATGGCGCGGGCATTGGCTTGCGACCCAAAGCTGTTGATTGCCGACGAGCCGACAAGTGCGCTCGATGTGACCGTACAAGGGCAGATGCTAGATCTGCTGGCCGAGCTGCGTGAGACGCTTGGCATGGCGATTCTCTTTATTACCCATGATTTTGGTGCAGTGGCGCGGCTGTGTGATCGCGTTGCAGTCATGTATGCCGGGCAGATTGTGGAGGTGGCGCAGAGCCACGTGCTATTTGCCAGCCCCCAACATCCATACTCGGCTGCGTTGCTGGCAACCACGCCACACATTCACGACCAACTGACCGCAAGATTGCCAATGATTGAGGGGATGGTGCCACCGCCTCACGCTTGGCCACGGGGGTGTCATTTCCATCCACGCTGCCGTTTCGCTGTGGAAACATGTAGCACCACAGAGATGCCGCTGCACGATGGCGGCAATGGGCGATTGAACCGTTGTATGCGGGCCGCTGATATCGACCCAACGTATGCAACGAGACCGGATTATCTGTAACGGGCAACGGCGCAGTGCAACAGCTGCTCTCGACTTGTACAGTGTGGCGTAAGCATTGCGTGCAATGAGAGCCCTTTCTGCAAGTCGGTTGTGGTGCCTGGACTACCTCCAGGCACCGATATCGGCGCAGAGAATTTCAGGGCAGAGACCGACTACATTGCCATCGCAACCGGGGCATCCACAGGCCGGTGCTTACGGTCGAAGACAAGGCGACGTTCCCCACGGAACATCCATGAACCAATCTGACGTGGTAGCGGGTATTATTCGATTTGAAGGAGCAGACGTGGTAAACCAGAACATCGATCTGTACAAACTAGCCAAGCGTTCCGATAGCGAGTGTTTGCAGCGTGAGGTGGCCCGACTGAATCGACAGCAATGGATTGCTTACCCAGGCGAACCAGCAAATGTTTACGTGCTGCCCTTGATTTCAGTCGGCGGCACGCCCAATCGGGACTATGCCATTGCTGGCCCCATGCAGCCGACACCGCAGCTGCAGCAGTCGCCATCTCTGCTGCAGCTGCTACATACATTTGCACGTCCGCTCTCGCGCTGTTGCTTGCTCCGTTTGGCAGGCAGAAGAGAAACGCCTGACCTTGCCGATGCCTCGTATCATGCGTTTCGTCGCCAAACCATCTACATACCGATTGTGACCAACCCTGACGTCAAATTTATTGACAAGGGGCAGGAGATCCATCTGCCCGCTGGCACGGCTTGGCTGGTTGGCTCAGCACAATCCCATGCAATAATCAACGCAAGCGACCACGACTGTATCTACTTGGCTGTGGAAACCAAATTGGCTTCAGCAGAGGCACAGCCGGGCACCACCGACGATAATCTGCAACGGGAGCACGCGGGTGAGCTCCTCATTGAGCCCCATGCGTTTGAGGTCTTGACGCCCAGAGAAATTCAGGAATTGACCGCAGAGATCCTCGCGGCTGTTGGCAAGAGCGAAATGCCCGCCCACGCGCGCCATGCGTTCACCAAGGCTGTGGCAACCTTCCGCGACAGATGGACAGCGTGCTTTGGTCGGTTTGGCCACCACACGGCTGGCGAACTCGCCTATTTAGACCTGATTCTCTATTTCTTTGTGCCACAAGTTGCCGCCAAAGCCAGTCGCTGGCTTTGCAGGGCAAGCAAGGGTAAAGCGGCCATTGAAGTCATTCGCTCCATGTTGCAGACCGCTCCGAAGAGAACGCCCGAGCCCATGAATTTACGTCTCTTTCTGCACAAACGACAGCTTGATAAACGACGGCTTAATAAACGACAGCGCAAGCTAGAGGCTGCCAACAACAGGCCCAGCAGCGTAGATCTGGCTTGTCCACAATTCGAGAAACCGCTTTTCATTGTCTCGGCACCACGGGCTGGCAGCACGCTTCTCTTTGAAACGCTGGCTCTGTTTCCGGCATTATGGACCATTGGTGAAGAGAGCCACGAACTGATTGAAGCGATCCCATCACTGCATCCAGCGGCCCATGGCTATCAATCGAACCGACTAACCGCGGTGGATGCTCCGCTCCACCTTGCCACGGATTTGCAGCGCCGATTTGTGCAACAGTTGCAAGATCGAAGTGGTCAGCTCTATTTGGAGCTATCGGCTCAACAGCGACCTGATAGGGTGCGGATGTTGGAGAAAACACCCAAAAATGCGCTACGGATTCCGTTCTTAAAGAGTGTCTTTCCAGAGGCCCGCTTCCTTTTTCTCTATCGCGAGCCCGGCGCAAACATTAGCAGCATGATGGAAGGCTGGCGCGCGCAACGGTTTGTTCCCTATCCTGCCATGCCCGGCTGGCCCCATCGCGAGTGGAATTTTCTGTTGGTGCCGGGCTGGCGGTCACTGATTGATCGGCCCATTGCCGAGATCGCGGCCTACCAATGGCAGCAGGCAAATGCAACGATTTTGGCCGATCTAGCAGCGTTGCCCACTGCGGACTGGAGACTCGTGCGCTACAATGATCTGGTGCGTTCGCCCAGACAAACCATTCATCGGATCGCGCGGTTCGCTGAACTGCAATGGGATGACCATGTCGAGCAGCACGTTTCCCACTCGCTGCCAGCCTCCAGCATGACACTGTCCGAACCATCCGCGGAAAAGTGGCGCAAAAACAGCTGGCAGCTCGAACCACTGTTGGCGGGATTGCAACCGATTGTCCAGCGGGTGAGTGCGCTGGACAGTTGCCAATCAACGAGCGCATAGAAGCCGCCGGACTTTCCCAGTAACAGCTTTGCGAAAACGAATGGAGCAGTAGACAGATGGTCGTAGCTGGCATACTTATTGGCGGTGGTGCCACGTATTTAGGCACCCGAATCTCTCAGCGGCGCGCCAAGCGGCAGCGTCTGCATCGAAGATATAGAGACAGGCAACGTCTGGTTGATAAATTAGCGCCCGACTCCGATCCACCAATGGTCAAGGGATTCTTGGGTCATGGCGTGCCGACAGAGGTAGCCATTGGAGCGGGCATGATGGCAGCTGGCGGGTTCCTGTGGTGGGCAAGCGCCACTGGGATGACGCCATTGCTGCTTACAGATCGGTTGATCACCTTCTTGCGCAACAGCCCCTATGGTCCTGGACTTTATCTGGTTACTTTTGCCGTGGCACCGCTCGTCTTCTTTCCCGCGTCGCTGCTGACGATTGCCGGTGGTACGATTTTTGGAACAGTTTCAGGCACGCTGATGGCAATGATTGGCAGCAGCGCATCTTCACTGCTCGCCTATGGGATTGGCCGCCGATTGCGTAGATTGCACAAAGCATCGATAGCTCGACGCGAATCCTATCGGCGAGGCGACCGTTTTGGGAAAGTGGGAAGCGCGAACAACGAGTCGACGGTCCCGCGCCACCTGAAGATGTTGCGGCCGTACACGGAACAAATGCAAGCACAGCCCTTTGTTACCACGATGACGATGCACCTTCTTTTTCTTCCCTTTGACTTGGTCAGCTATGGCGCGGGACTGTTGGCGTTGGATTGGCGTCTTTTCTTGGCTGGCACAGTGGTCGGCTCATTGCCGGAAACACTCTTTCTGGTGCAGGCAGGTGCCGCCTTGCCGGGCGGCATGATTGCCGGAGTACCAATGCTGAATCCTGCCCCCCTACTCATTAGTGGCCTGCTCGTGATTGGGGGCATGGTCTTTGCGCGCCGGCTCAATCAGCGCCAGCTCAGACCAAACAGCACGGTTGATTCAGACATAGAAATGGTAGCGGCCACCAACGTCTCGCTTGCACCTACCATCCCTACACGAGCGTGATTGCTGAAAAATTATCGCTCTACCACGCGCCGAGAAGGCAACCGGGGGGCAACTCATGGAGAAAGCAAATAGAGCTTGCACCTTATAGAGCTTGCACCTTGTAGAGCTTGCACCTTGCGGCGTGGGACGGCGTTGGGCTGTTGAGACCTGTGCAACGCGCTCGGTTGCGCCGTCCCATGTTCGTCCCACGTTCATGCGGTACTCTTCTTTGCAGTACTCTCAACTTGCGCACCGAGAACGAATTATTGATGGCGGTCAACGCCAAACTGTCTGTCCACACATTCTTTGTCTCCACCACAATCGCTCGCCCAGATGCGGGCATCGCAACCGAGTGTACGGTAGGTGCCAATCGGGGGAGTTTGTTCTCAACCGGCTGCGTACATCCAAACACGATTGAATCACATGAATGCCACTTGCTGGAAGATAATGTGTAATGCTGCTTGATCAGATTCTTCAGGGAATTTCGTTCCTTGCGTGGGCGTTTTTCCTTGTTATCACCATCGTGTACTTCGTGCGTACGCTGATACGCCGCGGTCTAGTGTTGGCTGTTCTGCAGTTGCTTTCGGCACGAGTGCTATTGCCGCTCCTGCTGGTCATTAGCCTCAGCCTGGTCAGCAGCGCGATCATCTTTGTGCCGCCGACCTACGTCGGGGTCATTGTATCGATCTTGTCTCCTGGCGGTATCCGTCCGCAGCCGGTGGGTCCGGGGCTACATCTCATTGTCCCCATTTTGGAATCGGAAGTGCGCTACCCAACTTATTGGCAGACCTACACGATGTCGAGTAAGCTGGACGAAAGTGTGGGAACCAGTGGCGATGACTCGATCCGTGCCCGCACGAGCGATGGGCAGGAAGTGAGGTTGAGCACTTCGATGATTTTTCGTATCGACCTCTTTCAGGCAGTTACGGTCCACGTCGACTGGCAGGAGCGCTATGTTGAAGATTTCGTACGACCCGTCATCCGTGGTGTTGTGCGTACCCAAGTCTCTCAATTTACGGTTCGAGAGGTAAATAGCAGTGCCCGCAAAGATTTGGAAACGACGCTCAACCGGCTCCTGACCGAAGAATTTGCCAGCAAAGGGCTGATCGTCGATCAATTTCTGGTGCGCGACATTACCTTTACCGACCAATATGCCAACTCGATTGAGGAAAAGCAGATGGCCCAAGAGGGCAAAGAGCGGACGGAACACGAGGCTGATCAAGTTCGCAATCGGGCCAAAGGCGAACGGGATCGGCTCATGACCGAAGCCGAGGGTCGCAAAGAACGGCTGATCCTGGAGGCAGAAGGGCGCGCACGCAGTATCCTGTTGGAGGCGGAGGCTCAGGCCGAAGGCTTTAAATTGATAGCCGAAGCCCTGGCAGAAAATCCCGACCTGCTTACCTATGAATATATCAACAAACTTTCGCCCAACATTCGAGCCATGCTCGTGCCAAACAATGCACCCTTGATCTTGCCCTTGCAAGATTTGGCATCCGATCTAGGTATGAGCGCCCCCATTACCGCCCCCATCACTGCCCCCATCACCGCTACCGTGCCCGGGCCCACGGTGACGCGAGCGAGTTCCTTAGCGCCAGTTGGCAATGAGCGATAGGTTGTCGATCCGTGGCTCGACGTGCGGCTGCTCATCGATCATCAAGCACCATCACAGGAGACCAACATGCATTTTCTAGCGTGGGCCATGATCATTGGCCTCATGATTGGAATAGGAATACTGCTAAAGCGGAGCTGGCTTTCATCGCTAGAGAGTGAAGACACAGCTGCAACAGAGACTGGCGCGGCGAGTGAAATGCCAGCCGCTGGCGCGGGCAGCGTTGCAAATCAATTCGCAATCGGGCTGCAAAGCCGCGTGCAAGGGTTGCGCAGTGGCATTGGTGAGCTGGGGGTTCGCCTCACGGGCAGTGGAAATCGAGCACCAAACGATGTGGCAACCCTCTTTCGCCATTGGAGCGCCACGGCATTTGTCAAAGATCCTGAAATTCAGATGTGGCTGGCATCTCTAACGGATGAGCAAATTTTGGCCCTAACGGAGCATTTGGCCGATTTCTGTCACGATATGGGCTTCGAGCTGGATTGGCTGCTTGAGGAGCACATTGCGAATCAATCCGTTGCAGATGCCGAACTGGTGCAAGGGCTCAGCGAGATTGTCGCTCTCTATAGCCGGGCCAGTTTTCAGGCCGTGGCACTGCAACGCGAAGTTGAACTCTTTCGGGCCTACCACAGCTATATGCAAAACCCATTGAGCCAAGCAAACCGAGAATTGGGCAAGCATCTATTTGGCATGTTGATGGAAGCAGGCAAGTGCCAAGTGACAATCTCTGAACATCTTGCCTCTTCGCCGCGTCAACAGCAACAGCAGATCATGGAGACCATTCAACGTATAGCCGCCGAACAGCCCGACGTGCTCAAACATGCGCTGCGCGCCGTCCTTTTTAACGATGAAACCGCCGACCGCTCCCCATCGGCGAACCAGGAGGAACCGAGCGCTGCGTCTGGCAATGCTGAACGATCAAATGGGAGCCCAAACGGAACGGATGCAAACAGGCCATCGACAACACCTGCCGCGGCAAGCGCGCATTAGTCCGGAGCAGCAATCGCTGTTCACAAAGAAGCTAGCGACTGGGCCATGAAGTCAGGCTGATGCGACTTGGCCCTCGCAGCGGATCAGTGCCATTCTGCTTCGGCCCAACGACCTACCGACTACCATTCATCTCATGCTTCAGATCCTACTCCTACTTATCGTTCTTGCGATTGTTTTTGCCTTGGCCTTTCTTTTGATCGATAAATGGGATCACTTTAAGAATCAAGTTATAAGTCGTCTGATTATCATCGTGCTGCTCTTTGGCAGCACGGCTTTTGGCTTGCGCCACTGGATCATTAGTTCGGTGGGATGTGTCCCCAATTGTGTCGGCGACATTCTGGTTTCTCGCAACCTGAGCGGCATGCGTTTGCAAGACGCGATGTTCGTCGACGCAAACATGGCAAATGCCAAGTTTACCGGTGCCAATCTGATGAATGCCGACTTTAGCGGAGCCAACTTGCTCGCGGCCAATTTTGAGGGAACAAATTTGCGCAATGCAAAGTTTGTGGGCGCAAACTTAAAACGAGCCAATTTTGCAGGTGCCGACCTCGCGGGGGCAAATTTAAATGGTGCCGATCTGGATGGCGCGGATCTCACCGGCCTTGATCTAAGGGAGACGACGCTGCTTGGCGTCAACATGATGGGTGTAGAGCTGGAAAGTGCCGACCTGCGCAGTGTTGAGCTGGTGGCGGCAGATCTAGTCGACGCGAAATTAAATGGTGCCAAACTGAGCAACGCCAATATAGCTGGCGCCAACCTGAGCAGAGCGGATCTGAGCGGAACAAATTTGAGTGGGAGCAATCTCAGTGGCGCATGGCTCAATCTCACGATGTTGGCCGGTGCGGATCTCTCGAACGCAGAGCTGTTGGGCGTTAGCTTGATCGGTGCCGATTTGGCCTCTGCCAACCTCAGTGGCAGTCGTCTCGTCGGCTCTACCTTGATCGCAGCCGATCTCAGTGGGTCAAATCTCAATGGTGCCAACCTGCTTGGCTCCAGACTGTTGCTCTCCGAACTGACCGATGCTGATCTCGTTTCGGATCGTACTCTTGAAGAATTAAATGAGTTGCAGCTCAGCTTGATGTTAGCCGATGCCAAACTGGAAGGTGCGACCTTCAATGGCCAGACGGTCTGGCCCAATCGGGATGTTAGCGAAGAGATGGTGGTCACGTCAACCACAGAAGAGGAAGACGAAATTGACATTAGTAACGCCATCAAGATTGGCATTCTGCATTCGTTGAGCGGCCCAATGGCTAACAGTGAAAGTGCGGTACGTGACGCCACACTGCTCGCCATTGATGAGATCAACGAAGCCGGTGGTGTGCTAGAGCGACCGCTGCTGGTCACAATCGAAGATGGCTCCAGCGATCCAGAGGTATTTGCCCAAAAAGCGCGCAAACTCATTGTTGATGACGAAGTCGTTGCCATCTTTGGCAGCTGGACGAGCGACAGTCGCAAAGCGATCTTGCCAGTGGTAGAGGAGCTAAACAGCTTGCTCTTTTATCCCGTGCAGTATGAAGGATTTGAAGAATCGTCCAACATCTTCTATTTGGGGGCAGAACCAACGCAACAGATTATCCCAGCAGCTCAATTTCTGGTCAATGAGGGCCATGAACGTATCTTTCTCATTGGTTCCGACTTTGTTTTACCACAGATTACCCATGCGATCTTAAAAGCCTTTCTGGCAGATAGTGGTGCGACAGTAACGGGTGACGTCCTGATGCCGCTGGGTGAAACCGATTTCAGCAACATTTTGATGCAGCTCAGCTCCTCCCCCCCGGATGCAATCTTTAGCACGCTTGGCGGCGATAGCAGTGCTGCCTTCTTTCAACAACTGGCGGAGGAAGGATTCACATCGGATCGGTTACCGGTTATGAGTGTGAGCGTGGCCGAAGAAGAAGTGAGGCTCATTGGGGCCGACGTTTTGTTGGGTCATCTAACAACCTGGAACTACTACCAGACAGTCGAATCGACGGACAATTTTGCCTTCGTAACAGCCTATAAAAATACCTATGGGGATGATCGAGTGACATCCGATCCAATTGAGGCTGGCTATTTCGCCGTCTATCTTTGGAAACAGTTGGTAGAATTGGCTGGTTCAACTGAAACCGATGCGCTATTGGCGGTAGCAGCTTCGCGCGAAATTGAGTTGATGGCTCCCGGTGGGCTGGTCAAGCTCGATGGTGAAACTCGCCACCTATACAAGACGGCCCGCGTTGGCACAATCCGCGAGGATGGTCTCATTGAGACAATTGTGGCGTCAGAAGAGCCGGTTAAACCGGATCCATTCCTGACGCAATATGAGTGGGCAGAGGAGTTATCCGTGATCATCAGTTCGATTCAGGAGGGGCAGTAGCATCATATTTCGCATGAGTGCAAATTTCAAATTTTGGGTCGTCTGTCTTGCTCTCTTACAACTCTTGTCCGCATGCGGTGCCAGGTTGCCCAGGGGGTGTCCTCCAAGCTGTTTGGGAGTTTCCCTCTTTAAGCGCGATCTCTCTGGTGCAGACTTTCAGGGAGCCAATCTGCGCAATGCTTCGCTCATTCAGGCCCGATTCATTGGTGCCAATCTCCGCGGTGCGGATCTGAGCGGCGCCGATCTGAGTGGTGCCAATCTAGCCAGGGCAGATTTGCGCGATGCCCAGCTTGTGGGAGCGAATCTCTCAGGTGCCAATCTGGCTAGCTCCCAACTCGATAACGCGGATCTAAGCGGGGCCAATTTGAGTGGTGCCTCGTTGGCGGCCGTGGATCTGCGTAATGTGCGATTGCGGGCAGCCGTCTTGGTCAAAGCGAAGCTGATTGGGTGCAATCTGCGCGGTGCCGATCTGCGTGGCATCACCCTGAGCGGGGCTGATCTGCGCGGTGCCGACTTAAGCTGGGCCTTTGTGCAGGGGGCCAATCTCTCTGCCCCCAGCGACCGTGAACCTGGTGCCAATTTACGTGGGGCCAATTTGACTGGAACCATATTAATGGGCGCGAATCTGGAGGGGGTGAATTTACGGGGCGCCCGCCTGCAGCGCGTTCAACTTTCTGGCGCATTGTTCCAAGGCAATCAACTCCGTGGTGCGCTCCTTGCCAACGCTGATCTGAGTCAGGCTGATCTGAGAGATTCGCTGCTGGAGGGGGCAAACTTAACCGATGCAAATCTAATTGGGGCAAACTTGCTGGGGGCCTCCCTGAAAGGCGCGGCGTTGGAAACTAGTGACTTGCGTGAAGCGGTGCTCTTGCTCAAAGAGGAAGAAGCGATTACAACCGTTGAGTTGGCTGGGGCAAAAGTGAATAGCAAAACGCAATGGCCCAAGGGGTTTGCGCCTCCTCACACGACTATCTATCGGGTGGAATAGGGGCACGCGGTTTGACATGCCGCCGGTGCAATCACTGCGGACCCTTAAATCGGTCTAGGTTTTGGGCTGGAATTCTCTATTATTGACTGTGATAGCTATGCAGCAATGAAATGGAGTGGCCTAGTGCATCACTAGCGAGAATCTTGACATTTTGTTAGAAGCACGAATGAATTCGGCTTCTAACAAGGAGCGGTGGCCTCAGCCACTGCATGTTGGCTCTAGCCGCTGCGGCGGCTTCTCACTCTCAGCAGCGGGTTTCCAATCCTGCAAACAAAATGGCAAAATCCGGCTTTCCAGAGCACTAGTAAGGAAATGGCACAGTGGGGAATGGCACAGTGGGAAATGGCACAGTGGGAAATGGCACAGTGGGGAAATAACACAGCGATGCGAGAAAAGCATTTGTCAAAGAGTAACCATTTAGTGAATCGTCGTCAATTTGGAAACCTCATGCTTGGCACCATGGGCTTGTTGGTGGCGGGGTGCCAGCGCGTGACAACCCTATTTTCCAAGCGGGAAGCTGGGCGTGGTGATCTCGCGACCACGGCACCAACGGAAGAAGCAGCGAACTCGCTCTTCTCCTTCTTTGCGTCGGAACCTTTGCCCGAAGCGACTTTGCGCATTGCATTTGATAATCCTCCGCTGCAATGGGAGCCCGCCACCTTTGCCACAGTCCCCGGCTATCAGTTGGGCTATGCGCTCTTTGATGGGCTCACCCGGGTAGATCAGAATCTGGCAGTTCAGCCAGCCTTGGCGACTGCGTGGCAGGTTGCACCCGATGGACTAAGCTGGACCTTTACATTGCGCCAAGAGGTTGAATTTCACCACGGCACAGCGTTTACCGCGGAAGATGTCATTTATACATTCACTCGATTGCAAGATCCAGCCGTCGAATCGCCCCTTCGATCGCTCTTTAGCTTTATTGATCAGGTTGAAATCGTTGATGATGGCAGCGAAACTGGATCGGTGCGGTTTCTGCTCAATTCGCCCAACGCGGATCTGCCATATCTATTGGGTGCACCACAGGCGCTGATTGTGGCCCATAATTTTGAGCCCAATCTCTTTGCAACCGAACCTTCGGGTACCGGACCGTTTCGATTTGCCAGCTCGATTCCCAACGAGCGGGTTGTGCTGCAACGCAACGGGCGCTATTGGGATCAAGAATCGGTTCTGCTCGAAGAGATCCAACACGTCTACATCGGAGACATTGCCGTTCAATTAGAAGCGCTAAAAGCTGGTGAGGTTGATTTGGTACCAGATATCAGCGCCGAACAAACAGCAAGCCTGGCCGACCATGCGACAATCACGGTGCTGGAGAGCGTTGGTGGCTCGTATCAGACGGTTGTGATGCAGGCCACGGAAGAGCCCTTTACCGATGTGCGCGTGCGTCGCGCCTTGAAGCTTTGCCTCGATCGGGAACAGATTCAAGCGATGGTGCTGCAGGGCAAAGGAGAAATTGCCCACGACCACCCGGTTGCTTCCTTTAGCGAATTTTTTGTCAACATTTCGTCTCCCCCGGCAGATATCGAAGAGGCGCGCATGTTGTTGGCGGAGGCGGGATATCCAAATGGGATCAAGCTTGATCTGATTACCTCTACGTCCCAGTCTGGCATGCTAGAGCTGGCTCAAGTCGTTCAGACGCTGGCCAGAGCAGCCGGTTTCGAGATCGAGCCAACGCCCGTCCCGTCTGACGTCTATTGGAGTACCTACTGGCGCAATGTTCCCTTTCATATCGGCAGCTGGAACTTTCGCCCCAGTATCGATGAGACCTTTTCCATTGCCTATCATTCAACGGCACAGTGGAATGAGGGAAATTGGAGCAACCCTGATTTTGATGAGCTAATCGATGCAGCCAGGAGCGAATCGGATCTGGCCCAACGCAAAGCGCTATACAAGCAGGCCCAGAAGTTGCTCATGGAAGATGGTGCCGTCGTGATCCCATATTTCCGGCCACTCTTTACCGCGGCCCACAAACGGCTTGAAGGCTTTCAACCCCATCCCGCTGGGTGGCTCGATCTGCGGGGCGTTGTGGCGGCTGCAGCGTGATCCCAGCTGCACAGCTACGCTTGGGAACGTTGTTTGCGTGCTAGCCAAGCAAGAGCGCAAATGGATATTGCAGCTTGTTGCATTCATCACCGATGGATACGTTCATGTCCACCCTAGAGGCCATATCAAATAGTATAGATGCGCTACTGAATCGCCTGGTGGCCTTGCGACCACCCGTTGACGACCCCATTTTGGTGGCGGTTCCATTGGCCGCGGTAGCCATTCTATTGGTCTGGCAGCTAGATTGGGCCATCTCTCACTTTTTTGCGGATCCTCCTTCGATTTGGAGCAGGTTCCTGAAAGCGTTCTCAATCTCTACACTCTTGCTTGCTGGCGGTGTCGGCACAATTCTGCTGGCAGATTCCACGGCCACGGCTGTCTATTGCGCCATGTTGGGAGCAGCTGCTCTGACGCTGCTGCTTGCGAAGAAGAACACAGCACGCGCCGCCCAACGGAAGCAAGCGACAGAGACTGCTGCACGCAGCGAATCCGAGGCCTTTGCCGCGGCTGTTGAGGTTCAACTGGAAGCAGCCGATATTGCGGTGGGGCTCTTTCGCAATGGGCTGGCGCCACTGGAAAAACGTCCCCCGATAGGCAAAGAGACAGTTGAAAAGCTGCGTTGAGTTCTCATCCTGAAGGTGAGCGTTGGCATGGCGTAACCGTCCACCGCGTGGACAGAGAACTCGTCGGAAAAATAAGTAAGGGTTAGACCATGTTACTGTTCATCAGCACTTTTTTGCTCATTTTCTTCCTGCTCGGCATCAACTTGCGCGCTCGGCAAAGACGCAAGCAACGCCGGGAACAGGTGCAGGATCTACACGCCTGGATGATCAGCTACCAAACGCCCATCCCTGCTTTTCAACTCTGGAAGCAGGGTCTTTCCATGCGCGAAAGTGAAATTCTATTTGATCTCGTGCAGGGCTACTGCACGAGCTTGAATTGGAAGTTAGATTGGCTGCTGTCGCCCCAAATTCAGAAAGCGCCAGAATTGCAAGCTGTTCTGGAAACAAGCATCAATAATTACCTGGAGACAATCTTTCTTTCATTGCAGAAAGAACTTGACGTCAATGCGTATTTACTCTATCTGGATTTTGAGAAGAAACCGACGGCCGGCAGGCATCAGGCATTGATCGAACCGCTCTACGACAAACTTGAGCGCGATAGACTGATACCCCAGCCAAAGAGAATATTTAGCCGGATTACACGTAGAAAAGCCAATGCATCCCAACAGATCGCCGGCATTCAACACGCCTTTGAGCACGATCCCAAACGTGCCATGCTGCGTCTCAAAGAGGTCCTATCCAGTGACAGAAGCATTGAGGCAGAGCCGAATTATCCAGATATGGCGCCGGTGTTGGCGGCCACACCGGAAACGAATCCCACAGCAGCTGAGTCTCCAGTATTGACCAGCCCAGCCATGGCGGGAACAACCACCTGACACGCGCAACTTCAGCGCTCTACCTGGGTTCGTTGCCGATGCGCGCCTCAGGGCAAATGAACGAGGCGTTCGCTATGTAGCCATGATACGATTCGTAGGGGCGCACCCTTGCGGTCGCCCCCATGGAACACCCGTCGTCATCAACCAGGGCAGCCGCAAGGGCATGCCCCTACGAGAGATCCGTCATGACATACAATCCCGATAGCCATCATCGACGCTCAATTCGCAAGGCAGGCTATGATTACTCACAACCTGGGGCATATTTTGTCACAGTTTGCACACAAAATCGGCAATGTGTGCTTGATGATCCGATTCTAACCCACATCTGTTGCGATGTATGGCTTGCCCTACCCAGTTGGTTTCCAACAATTGGACTCGACAATTTTACAGT
Organism: Caldilineaceae bacterium; assembly: GCA_965228585.1. Lineage (GTDB taxonomy): Bacteria > Chloroflexota > Anaerolineae > Caldilineales > Caldilineaceae > JAHBVH01. Next base: position 359,500 of record CBDDHX010000005.1, on the reverse strand, counting down.
TATGCCCAACCACATACATTTTGTTATCTGGCTTGAGGTCAATCCTGGCGCAGAGATTGACCTCACTTCGGTAGGAAAATCGCCTGGTTCCTCGCCGTCGGCAGCGCAGATTCAGATTTACGGGCAATCTTTCACAGGGGCGGACTCTCGTCGTCCCCCAACATGGGATTGGATAATTCCGGTGCCGCAGACGGTAAAGGAGCGACCAGCTTTGGGAGAAGTGGTAGGTGCTTGGAAGTCGTTGGTAAGCACAGTATATTTAGATTGGATCAGACGGCATGACCGCCTGCAACGCGCCAAATTTTGGCAACGTAACTATTATGAGCAGATCATCCGCAATGTTCGGACATTGATGGCCATTCGCCACTATATCCGTGACAACCCTAGACGGTGGAATGATGATCCCGATAATCCCGCCAACCGTCTAGGGTTACCCTTTCCCCAAGCCATCGACGACTACCTCAACGATATTCGGCAGTACTTGTAGGGGGCGTACCCTTGCGAAGAGATGTGTACTCCACCGCCTTTTTTCGGGGACATCTGCACCAATACAAAAACCGGAAGCAATGAATGCTTCCGGCTCGATAGAGTGCCTTCTGGTTACATTGAAAAGTGAGCCCCCTGGGACTCGAACCCAGAACCCGCGGCTTAAAAGGCCGCTGCTCTGCCAATTGAGCTAGGGACCCACGGCTGCGCAGAGTATAGCATAAAGTAGGCGGGGGGCCAAACTTTTGGGGGGCGGGTTGCCCAAATGGTGGGCGCTGCTCGGGCGCAACAGGCGAAAGACCAACGCTTGCAGGCAAGCAGAGCGCACCACGGCCAATCTCTCTTACCACTCTTCCAATGCCGATAGCAATACACCTCTCTTGTCCAGCGTAATCGCCCGGGGCGCTGCAAACCCCTCGTCCGTACGCAGTAGCTCATCGGCAAATGAGAAGGTAAATCGCTTTTGATAGTTCCGCTTTACCGTAAAGTAGATGATCCCCTCTTCTGGCATGGCCAGCATTGAAAGCTGGGTCGGATAATCGCCGGCAGCTTGCGCGGTTGATGCCAATATGGATAAGCCATGCGCCACATCAAAGTCGCCCTGATGCTCTGCTAAGAGCTGCGTGCAGACCTGATATCGATCGGCACCCGCACCAGTTACGCCATCCGCCATCTCTCCCAAATTCGTGAGCGGAAAGTTGGTCAAGGCCAAAAAGTTTTGGTCAGACGGATTGAAGCTGAGATTTGTTCTCCCTGGTTCAATCACATAGGCTCTACCGTTTTTGGCGGCAATCATGCTATGTACACTGATGTTTGGCACATTAACGATGGTCTTCTCTTGCAACACCGTATCCAACTCATCCAAACTGATCTTTTCGCCCAAAACATTATCAAACAATTTGATGATGTGGAGACAATCCTTACCACGTCGATATTCACCTGCCGCATTGGCTTTCACCATGAGCAGATTCATGAATGTGCCATTTTTGTTGATGCCAAAGGCAGGCAAAAATTTACCGCCATCTTTTTGATAAATCAGAAATTGATTCTCTCCTTTTAGGCAGAGCTTGATGGGTCGATCGGAGATATCAAAATTCATGCCAATATAGGTTTGGTCTGCATATAATCCAAAACTCGTACACATCGTTCAGCCTTACTCCTTCGTGCTTTGTGGCGAGCCCACAAAGTGGTTGGTAGCCTGCCCCATAACCAGCGCACCTTTACCGGGGCAAATCAATCTTACCATCTCAAAGTGATATGGTTCAATTGTTTGGTGCGCGCAGGGTGGAAATGTTCACCCATCCCGCCGCATCAAGCTGAAACTCTGTGCGGTGGGACCGACCGCAGGCTGGGTGGCGAGGAAGAGGGCCAGCGGCACGACATCTTCGGGCCCTTTGGTCCATTCACTACTGGTGGCAAAGGCTACCCCGGCTTGGGCCGCCTCGTCAGCGGTCATTGCGGTATTGACGGGGCCAGGGATCAGTTCGTTGACACTAATTTTATCCTGCCAGACCTCTTGGGCAAGGACGCGGGTAAACATCCACAGCCCCGCCTTGGAACAGGCGTAGGCCGAGCTACCCGCGCTGCCCCGGTGTCCCATGCCCGACCCGATCATGATGATCTTCCCCCCACCGCGTTCTTTGAGATGGGGCAAGGCTGCCCTGGCACAATGATAGGCCCCAAAGAGGTTGACTTCCATGGTCATGCGCCAATCCGCGGGCACACTCTCGGCCACGGCCCGCCGATCCAGGTTGACACCGGCATTGATTACAACGATATCAATGCCGCCAAAATGCTCGACGCTCTGCTGGAAGAGCGCATCCACCGCGGCAGCATCGGTCACATCCGCGGGCAGCGCCAACGCCTGGCCGCCCCGTTGTCGAATCGTCTCTGCCGTATCTTCGATTTCGCCGACGGTGCGCGCGGCGCAGACGATCGCGGCCCCCGCGGCGGCATAGCCAATTGCAATGGCGCGGCCAATGCCGCGCCCCGCGCCGGTCACCACCGCGACTTTGCCACTGAGTACACCGTTTCTTTCCATAGCACTCTTCCTTTTTGCGTTAACCTTGTACAGTGTGGCGTACATACCACGGCAGCTAATCAGCCCCTTCAACTCAAGTACAAACCGCAAAACAAGTGTGGCCTGATTGACGCCGGGATGTACTAGCTATTGCATTGATTCGCCCGCTGGTCTCCAGCCCGCCACCAGACCAAAGCCGCCCGGTGTCGACAGACAGCGGACATTGACATAGCCCGCCGCGCGCAGCAGCTGTAGATGGTGGGAAACCGTGAGGCGACCGGGATTGTCGGGGAGTGTTTCACCGTCGGCGACAATCAGGTCGGCGTTGAGGCAGAAGCCGCCAGCTGCCAATAGGGTCTTTGCCTGTGCATAGAGGCGCTCGATTACCCCGGCATCGCCCACGTCGTGCAACGATTGCAGCGAAACAATGGCGTGAAATGGAGCGGCTGCCTGCACCTGCTCCACCCAACCAGGCTCGCTGAGATCGAGCGGCAGCAGCGTCACGCGTGCGGCGTGCTCGGCCAACTGTTGGCGGGCGTGCGCCAAAAACGGGGGCGAGAGATCGACCCCAGTGTACTGCAGGGTAGGTTGCGCGTCGAGCAGCGTCTGGGCCAGCCGTCCCGGCCCACAGCAGAGCTCCAGCAGATGTGGGACCGGGCTATCGAGTTGGGCAATCAGCCGTTGGATCTGGTCGGCAATGGTGGCACGCGCGGGCCACTCCCGCTCCAGCCGTTCAAGATAAGCCGTGACCGCGGCGGATGATTCGTAGCCGCGGAAGCGGTCGCGGCGTTGAGCAAATGGATCGGTGCGCTTTGGCCCGTGCGGATCATTCGACATAGGCTTCCAGCCCCAGCCGTACATATTGCTCTGCCGGCGCATCGTTGGCCTGCATGCGCGCCACCATGAGCTTGATCATGCGCTCCTCGATGGCACGATCCTGCAATGGTTCTGCCTGTTCTGGGTCAGCCTCCAGATCGAAGAGGAGGGTCTCAAAACTATGGACCTGTGACCACATGCGTGCGGCATTTTTGAGCACTGACAGCCCCTTGGTAAATGAAAGTGGCGGCACCAATTCTGTGTCGCTCATCTCTTCTGGCGTGAAAAGACGGCGCATGCGGGTCGGCATGAGCGTATATTCGTAGAGTGGCTCATTTTCTGGCGTAACCGGCGCGCGCATGTAGACATAGCGGCCATCGGTTACGTTGACATGGCCGCCGTGCACGCCAAAGAGCACCGCCTCGTGGGTAGCTGCCCCGGAAGCAACAGCCTCGCGCAAGGGTAAACCTTCCATATCATCGGGCAGGGGAACGTCAAAGAAATCGAGCAATGTGGCGGAGAGATCGGTCATTTGTGCCAGGCTATCCACGGCAACATCCCGCCGCTGTGCGCGCGGGTCCCAGATAAAGAGGGGGGTTCGTGCCAGCTCCGAGTACCATGGCTGGCTGTTCTTGGCCCACCAATCATGTTCGCCCAACATGAAGCCATGATCGGTACAGACGATGAGCATGGTATCTTCCCACAGATCAAGTTCATCCATCAGATCAATCACCTTGCCCATGTAGACATCACACATGGAGAGCAGTGCGGCATATTGATAGCGCATGTGCTGCACCTGCTCTGGGGTCTCTTCGACCGGCCGATAGGGCGGCCAATCAAAGTGGGGGCCATCGTATTCGTGCGGGTAGAGCGCCTTGTAGTTTTCCTGGGTAAAGAAAGGTTCGTGGGGGTCAAAGGTTTCGATCTGCAAGAACCATTTGTCGGCGTCGGCGTTGGTGCGGATGAATTCAAGGCCATTCTGAAAGGTGCGCGGTTGCGGCTGAGCCTCTTCTGTGGTCATGTAGTCACGGTTGATCCAATCCTGACGCCACGCCTGTTTCAACGAGTTGGGGTTGGCATTAACCGAACGACGCACCACCAGCGCTTCGGGCACATCATAATCACCGGCAACCCCTTTCCAGGGATCACCTTCCTGTCCCCGCTCAAAATCCCACGAGGTGTAGCGACCGTGATAGGTCATGCCGCCATCCTCAAAATAATGATAGTGATCGGTGGAGAGGTGGGTGTAGATGCCATTGTTGTCCAACAACTCTGGCATTGAATCGTCAAAGGGCTCTAGCGGTCCCCAAGCCCGGTGCAAAAAGTTATAGCGCCCGGTATGGAGTTCACGGCGGGCGGGCATACAGGGCATGCTGCCAATGTAACTGTTGTCGAAGCGGACCGTGCGTTCGGCCAGGCGGGCGAAGTTGGGGGCGTGGGTCCAGTCGCAGCCATAGGGGGGCAACATGTGCCGGTTCAGCGAATCAAACATGACCATGATCGCGCGCATGGAGTTTCCTTTCCGGTGTTGATTGTGAGGGTGGGGTGGACAGAGAGTTGCACTGCTGGTGAGTATAAATGAAGTTGCAATTGGGAGCAAGGCATACAAAATCCGGGGAGCGATCGCTCCCCGGACTGATTGGGTCTACCTCTATAAGATTCAGTCGCCGTTGGTCTGCTTACCAGATGCCAGCAATGACCTCAAGTTTTTCAGTGTCGAGCAGTTGAATGCGGCGATAGCCCAGCTTGATCAGCGCGTTGCGCTTGAATTCGCGGAGGATGGAGCTAACGGTCTCGCGATAGGTGCCCAGGTGATCGGCCAACATCTGGTGGCTGATCCCTTCCAAATTGCCATCTTCTTTATGATCGAGCGAGAGCAGCAGCTCGGCCACCCGTTCGGGCAATTTCTTGCAGGTCACCGCTTCCATGTGATCCTCCACTTGAATGAGGCGGGCGGCATAGGTCTGCAAGAGCCCCCAACTCAGAATCGGATAACGCACGATGACATCTTCCAGCTTGTCAGCTGGAATGCGCCAGAAGACCGAATTCTCCACGGCTTCGACAAATTGGCTGCCACGACGGCTTTTGGGCAACTGCTGTTGGCTGAGAATGGCACCAGGCTCCAGCGTCGACATCACCAACTGACGCCCCACCATGTTATTGCGCCAGACGAGGTTCACGCGTCCCTTGATCAAGATAAAGACGTGATTGGTCAGATCGGCGTAGGTTGCCACAACCGAGCCCGCCTTGTACCGCTGAGCGCGAATCAGCTTGTCAAAGGTATGATCTTCATGCTGCAGATTGGTCAACTGGGGGGCTAGTGCCCGGTAATCCTCGGGCATGTTCATTGTGCTGCCCCAAAGCTGAGGTGTTGCGGTCGTGGTCGACGCAGTGGTGCCCGATGTTGGCATAGCAGTTGCACTCATAATAGTATGTTTCCCCTTTGTGGACTCGAAAAGTCAGTTCCAGGCTCGCTCGGATGAATTCGTTTGGATAAATGTGCGGTTACCGACGTTGTTCGCTTGGATATGATTCCTTTGAACAGTCTTACAGTGCGGTTGACTTGAAAACGGTAGGTTTTCTCTTGCCGGAACTACTGATTTCAAACAGAGCCCACTTTAGATGTTCAATTGTATATTTAGAACAGAGTCTGCAAGTGCAGGTAAGAATCAGGCGAATACGTTGGAGTAATTTGTGGAGCCATAATGACATCCATCACTTGATAAACCTATCATCATGGGTATAGAAGAAAGATACAGATCTGTATACAGAAGATATTTACCGCCACAGTTGCTGGCAAAACAGTTGCTGGCAAAACAGTCGCTGGCAAAACAGAAGACAAGCTCACACGCTATGGCTTTATCTCTATCCCCAAACTGTGATCCAAATCATTATGCACACTGCGCCAGTTATAGTACACTGATGGCGCGACATCCCCGTGGACCCATGGCTCCCCTGACTTGCGCACAAGGATCAGCAGACCCAGTTTGGCCCTGTTGTGCAAGGCCGAAAGAAGAAGAGGCATAACATTGCAAGTGCTCTGCTGACACCGCTACCGACCCGCACACGCTGGTAAAGATTTCTCTCTCTTGCCGCAATACGCACACTTCTCTATTGAATGCTGCTGTATCGAATGCTGCTGTATCGAACGCTGCTGTATCGAACGCTTCTACAAACAAATTGGCCATGACTCAATCATCCAAACCACCAGAACAATCAGTCCTCGCTTCGCCAGCTCGACTGCGATCCCTGGCAGAGACTGCACTGCTGGACAGCCAGCCGGAACGGGCATTTGACCGGCTGACAGAATTGGCGAGCCAGCTGTTGAATACACCAGTATCGCTGGTTTCGCTGGTAACAGCTGACCGCCAATTCTTCAAGAGCAGCAAAGGATTGGCCGAGCCTTGGCACAGCGCACGCGAGACAGCGCTGTCGCACTCCTTCTGCCAACATGTGGTGAACAATGACGCACCACTCTGCATCAACGATTCTACGATCGAGCCATTGGTGGCAGAAAACAAGGCCATTGTCGATCTCAACGTGATGGCGTACCTGGGTGTGCCGATCCATGCCCCCGATCGGGAAACGCTCGGCGCGCTCTGTGTCATTGACGACAAGCCGCGCAAGTGGTCGGACCGGGATATTGCAGTGTTGTCGGAAGTGGCGGCGATTGTGGAAGATGAAATTGCACTGCGCGTCCATCTGCAACAACGAATCCGGGCTGAACGGGAGCTGCAACAGAGCGAAGAGCAGCTGCGCCAGGTCATCGATAACCTCTTCTCGTTTGTTGGTCTGCTCTCACCAGAAGGAATCTTGCTCCAGGCAAACCAGACAGCGCTGAAATCGGCCAATTTACAGCCCGAAGATGTGGTGGGCAAACCATTCTGGGAGACCTATTGGTGGTCCTACTCACCGGCAGTGCAGGCCGAAATGAAAGCGGACATTGAACGCGCCGCGCAGGGCGAACGATTGCGCCATGACGTTCTGGTGCGTGTAGCTGCGGGTGAATATATTGATATTGACTTCACACTGGCACCCATCTTTGATGGCAATGGCACCATCACCCATCTCGTCCCTTCTGGGCTAGACATTACGCAGCGCAAGACAACCGAAGCGGCCCTGCGCACCAGCGAAGCCAGCTTCCGCAGCACCTTTGAAAATGCCGCGGTGGGCATTGCCCACATTGGATTGGATGGTCTCTGGTTGCGGGTCAATCAACGGCTCTCTACAATTGTGGGCTATTCGGCAGAGGAACTGTTGCAGCTAACCTTCCAGGAGCTCACCCACCCTGAAGATCTCGCCAATGATCTGCAAGGGTTGCAGTCGCTAATCGATCGCACCACCGATCGCTATCAAGCCGAAAAGCGCTACATCCACAAAGATGGCTCCATCATCTGGATCCATCTCACCGCGACCCTGCAATATGACGCCGAGGATCAGCCCCAATATTTCATCTCGGTCATCGAGGACATCTGTGCCCGCAAGGCAGCAGAAGCACGGCTGCGTCTGCTGGCCCGAGCCAGCACCATTCTGGCCGCCTCGCTCGAATATGAAGACAGTTTGCAACAGGTGGCCGAACTACTCGTCGAAGAGTTTGCCGATTGGTGTTTGGTTGACTTCTTGACGACAGATAGTGCTGAAACAGACAGTGCTGAGGCTAGTCCACTATCGTTGGCCAGCCCCGCGCGCACACCGACCGAGCAGGTGCTGCGCCAGGCCGCGTTGGCGCACGCAAAGGGCAGCCATACCTTTTCTGCGCTAGCCCGAGTTCACCCCCGAGATGCTGCACAATTTCCAATGGAGATGGGCCGGAGCCAAGTCTTTCAGACGGGCGAGAGCTTGTTCCTGCCCCAGGTGACAGACGAGCACCTGGTCCATACAGCTCGTGATGAGGAACATCTGGCAACCCTGCGCTTGTTGGGGATCTCCTCTGCGCTCGTTGTTCCGCTACGCATCCGCGATTCGATTGTGGGCACGCTCAGCCTGATCCGTATTGGCACGGCACCAGCCTTTGAACCGACTGACCAGCAGTTGGCCGAAGAGATTGCCGACCGAATCGCTCTGGCAGTCGACAATTTGCAACTCTATCAAAATGCGCGCCAGGTTGAAGCCAAGCTCCGTTCGCTGAACGAAACGCTGGAACAACAGGTGGCGGCACGCACAGCAGAGCTCCAACGACGCAACCAGGAACTTGACCACTTCGCCTATATTGCTTCCCACGATCTACGGGCACCACTGCGGGCGATAGACAACCTGGCCACTTGGATCACCGAGGACGCGGGCCATCTGCTCCCCCAGGGGTCGGGTATACATTTGGAAAAGCTGCGCGATCGAACGGTACGCATGGAGCGTTTGCTCACGGATCTGCTTGCCTATTCGCGAGCAGATCGCTATCGTGGCGAGCCAGAATTTGTGGATGTCCACCAGTTGGTACAGAATGTGGGAGAATTGCTCCTCACGCCGCCGTTCACCCTTTGCATCCCACGCCAGCTGCCCACGATCTATACGTGGCAGGTTCCGCTGGAAACTGTCTTCCGCAACCTGATCATCAACGCGATCAAACATCACGGGCAAGCCGATGGCACGGTAACGGTAACCGCGGTGGAAAAGGAGGATGTGGTAGAATTTGCGGTTCAGGATGATGGGCCGGGGATCGACCCGATCTATCACGACCGCATCTTTGAAATTTACAAGACGCTGCAGCCGCGCGACAAGGTCGAAGGCAGTGGCATCGGTCTCTCGATTGTCAAAAAAATCATTGACAACCAGCGGGGGGCGATTGTGGTAGAATCAGAAGAAGGGGCCGGCGCAACTTTCCGCTTTATCTGGCCCAAAAGCAAGAACGATGCGCACTGAGTAGTTCCCGAATCACGCTTTGCCTTACCACCCGCGGCATCCACACTGCGATGATGAAAGCGCATGGTCTGTTGCGGCAAAGCGAGCGACCGGGATATTGACCAAAGTCCAATTTCTGAACAAAGATCAATCTCTGCATCATTCGGTTGAACGGTGCCATTGGGCAGCACCTGCTCCAACAGGCTTCTGCCACGGTGGAAATCTGCAACCGCTTTGCTCGCCGCGCGGTTACGCTTTGGCCCCGGTAACTCCTGGCAACTCATTACTGTAGCAACTGTAGCTGTACCCGTTGTATATGACAGCCGTGCATTTGAAAACGAAACAGGATAGAACCACGATGACTCACACTCCAGCCTCGCCCATCTACATTGACGTCTGGTCCGACTATGTCTGACCCTGGTGCTATCTCGTAGCCTCCAGTTTGGAGAAGCTCGCAGCCTCACATGACATTACCGTTGCGTGGCGTTCTTTCGAGTTGCGCCCGCGCGAAGCCCCCCCGCTGCCGCCAGAATACCGCGAGAAGATCATGGCCGGACGTCCACGCCTCTATCAGATCGCCAAGGAGCAATATGGGCTCGATCTGAACCAGGGGCCATGGGGAATCGACAGCCGCCCCGCGCTCGTGGGGGCAAAATATGCAGAATCCATCGCCAGTGGCCCCGCCTATCACGATGGTGTGTTGCACGCCTATTGGCACGAAGCCCAGAACATTGCCGAGACCGAGACATTGGTCGCCATTGCGCAAGCTGCCGGCATCGATGGCGCAGCATTTCGCGCGGCACTCGATGATCCCGTCTGGGAAGAGGCGGTGTTGGGCGATGTTGCCACGGCGCACAGCTATGGCATCAATGGTGTGCCCGCGCTAATCTTTCAGAACAAATATTTGGTCTCGGGTGCCCAGCCGTACGATGTGTTGGTGCAGGTCGTGGAACAGGTCCGCGCCCAAGAAGCGGCAGCGTAGGCACGCAAAAATCCACGGCCCACCCGTCTTTCGGAGTGGGCCGTGGATAGTGTGACCATGTGCGTGAAGGCAAGCGCAGCACCGTTCTTGCCTTTGTGCAACTGCTATGCGTCAGTTGCTTTGATGTGGACTTCTGCGTGGAGCGCCTCCAGCATCTCCTGGATGCGCGTGAACTTTATACGTGGACGCCCTTGCTCTTTTCCTTTGGCCACTTCTAGCTGATCGATAATGCGCCAGCCCTCGATGGTGACGAAGACCAGTTTGCGCTCTTCCAACAGCGCATCGATCGCTGCCGGGTCCGGTTCGGGTGCGGGTTGCAGATCCGGCAGATCGGCCAACATCTGCTGCACGGTCTCGATCGCGTCTGGCTTGTTGGTGCCAATCACACCGCTGGGTCCACGCTTGGCCCACCCAACCACATATTCACCAGCAACAACCGTGCCAGTGACTGGATCCTGAACGCGTCCTTGTGTATTGGGAATGGTGCCGCGGCGGGTGTCGTAGGGCACATCTTCCAGTGCAACCCCGCGATAGCCAACCGAGCGCAACACCAGGTTGGCAGGGATCGTCTCAAACTCACCGGTGCCCACGGCATTCAGATAGCCACTTTCATCGGCTTCGAGGCGGTTCTTCTCCACCCGAACAGCGACAACTTCACTGCCATTGGCCATGGCATTCTCTTTGGGCACGCCCTCTATTTCCACCGGCGAAACTAGAAAGCGAAAATGCACCTGACGTTCTTTGCCCGCTGGCGACCGCACGCTGAAATCGTGCAGGTGTTCCAGGTTGCGCTGCGTCTCTGAACTTGCTGCCGCGGCGGCTGCACTGACTGGATCGAGCACGAGTGCCGTGCCATCGACGATGACATCTGCATTCTCCAATTCGCCGAACTCTTTGATCTCGGGCGGGGTGAACTTCACCTGTGCTGGCCCGCGGCGCGACAAGACATAGATATCTCTAATGTTGGTGTTGGCCAGCTGGGCCAGTGCGTGGTCGGCAATGTCAGTTTGCTGCAATTCGTCGGCTGATTTGGCAAGGATGCGGGCCACATCCATGGCAACATTACCCACCCCCACCACAACCGCGGCCTCGCCGCTGAGATCAATGGCTAAATCGGCAAAATCGGGATGACCGTTGTACCAGGCCACAAATTCGGTGGCGGAAAGGCTCCCGGCCAGATCTTCACCGGGGATATCTAGTTTACGATCGGATTGAGCACCCACGGCATAGATGATCTGATCGTAATGGCAGCGCAGATCGGCGTGGGTGATGTCCGTGCCAAAGTCGATGTTGCCAAAGAAGCGGAAATTGGGGTTGGCAGCCGTGCGCTCGTACACCTTTGCCACCGATTTGATCTTCTGGTGATCGGGAGCCACGCCATAACGCACCAACCCATAGGGCGTGGGCAGACGGTCAAACATATCAACGCTTAGCGACACATCTTTTTGCTGCAAAAGTGCGCCAGCCGCGTAAAAAGCAGAGGGGCCAGCACCAACGATGGCAATCCGCAATGGACGCTCCGCCGTGCCTGGTTTCACTGTCACATCAGACTCCTTTGTCTTCATGTAAACATTCTTCTTTAACATCTAGCAATGTGGCAAGCTATAGTGCGGTTGGCTTGAAAACGGTAGGTTTCAAACAGAGCCCACTTTAGCAGAGCGGTTGGCTTGAAAACGGTAGGTTTCAAACAGAGCCCACTTTATAGCGCGGTTGGCTTGAAAACGGTAGGTTTCAAACAGAGCTTATTTTAGCAGTGCGGCTGAACCCACAGTCGAATGGATCTGTTTCAAGTTGGGGAATCCGAGTACGCTGCACTCCCTTGCAATGCATGGTCGAACCTAAATGCTATCGTTGTGCCAAAACAACAATCACCCCAGTCGAGCTGCAAGGTAAATGCCGTGATCTTTTGGCTGTTTGGGATTCGAGATCGTCGCTCGCGTGGCGTTAGCCACGCACCATGTTGCCAAATTGGCGCGCCAACGTCAGAATGCTGATGCCCAGTTGAAAATAGTCACCCGGCCCCAAAGCATCTAACCCTGGCATCTCTTCATTTGGGTCATCGTCGCCAATGACCCAGCCAAACGCGGCCCCCAAAAATGCACCGGCCACCAACCCAACAATAACTGATTTTGTACGGTGGTTCATTAAATAATATCCTAAGCCCTTATATTTACGATTGCACTTGAGCAATCAGTATATTTACGATTGCACTTGAGCAATTAGAATTATCACGATTGCACTTGAGCAATCAGTATTATTACAATTGAGTAATCAAACCTCTGTAATTACACTACCTGTGCGAGCGTGTTTGAATGCCTGCGCATAGACGGTCAGCGGTCATCCGCTTGGTGCTACAAGTCAGCGGCTCTCATCAACAAGATTTGGCTATGCGCTCTTGTCCTCGGCCAATCCCATTATTTCAACAGCGAGTGCAGAAAGACTTCTGCCCGCTTGATCTGCTGCTGCAGTTTGATCACTGGCTCGGCAACTTTGTCGGCGATCTGTTCGGTCTGCACGGGAACTCGTCGACTCATGGTTTGCGCCTGGCGCAACAGATGCAAGCTTCGCTCGTGGAGCGTGTTCATGGCGCGCACCACGAAGAAGAGCGCCACCAATGGAATTGCCAGCCCGATGAAGCAGAAGAGCGACAACCAGATGATCGACACGTCACGCCAAAATATCAGTTCCATACCACGCTTTATCCTTACTCCCCGCCAATCCAACCTTTGTCCCTGCCAACTATTGTCTCTGCCAACCTTTGTCCCTGACCGAGCCTTCTCAAGCCTCTACGAAACAGTTGATCTACGCAACACTAGTTGAAAATTACTGCATAAAACTCACCATTGCAAGCCAAAAAAGAGCCATTCTGCCGGCTGCAATGCGCATGAACGATGCCAACCCATTCTAGCAGATTCCACGATAGCCCCCCAAATCATTGACCAGTGGTCGCAGCAAGCACGAGCTGGGATCGGGCCGCGACAATCTCCGTCTCACAAAATGCCAACGGCAGCAGAACGATGCGATGCCCACACCAGGTTGCCAGCATCTCCTCTAGCTTGAAAAAGTTGACCACGGTCGGGGGTTGTTGAAACGCGACCCCCAACTGATAGATCTGCGCACCGGCAATCTCGGTGCGCAACAGCACAACCTCCGTCACCTGATAGTCGTCGCGCAACCGGTGAAGATGTGGCTCCAGCAGCGCGCGCAGGCTCAGCACTGCCGCATCGGTTGTCTGCTGCGCGCGCTGCTGTCCCGTGGCCCGGGGTAAGGGCTCGCCGACACGTTCGACAACAGGCTCGACAACAGGCTCGACAGTGAGCTCGACAGTGGGCTCGACACTGCGTGTTGGTGCACCCTCTGCCACGGGTGCCGGCAGATAGCAAGTGCCCCGCCCGCGGCCCCGTTTGATGAGCAAACCGCTTTGCGTCAGCGCGGCCAAACGGCGGGTAGCCGTCGCTTTGCTGATGTGCAATTGGGCCATGAGCACGCGCGGGGTCACCTGTCCTTGCGTGGTGGCCAGCGCAAGCACGGCCTGTTCATCTGGTGCAAGCAGTGCGCGTGGCAGCGCAATGGTGGTTGGCACCTGTGGCTGAACCGCTGTGGAGAGGGGTGGCTCGGCTGCAAACGCAAAGCGCTGGTACAACTCTTGCAGATAGAGCAGTTCATCCCGAAAGTTGGCCCGCGAGCTCAGTGCATGGCCAAAGCGCCAATGTTGTTCCGCCGCCGCACGCTCCCCAATCTCGGCATAGGCTTCCACCAAGTTGCAGTGAGCCGTTACCTCCGTTAACAACAGCTCCATCCGCTGGCTGAGGAGCAGACTTTTGTGATACTTTTCAATCGCCTCCCGTTGGCGCCCTGCGGTGTGATAGACAACGCCCTGATTGAGCCATGCTTCGGCCTCCAAAGCTTGATTGTTCAATTTTTGATAGAGTTGCAATGCCTCGTTGTGGGCGGCAATGGCAGCGTCCACTTCTCCCATCTGATTGTAAAAATTGCCCAGGTTGTTCAACGATTTTGCGATCTGCAACAGATCGCCCGCGGCCTCGCGCAGCTGTAACGACTCCTGCGCATAATCGATGGCACTGGCAAAATGTTGTTGCTCCAGGTGCAGGTGTGCCAACGCATCCAGCAGATCAGCACGTTGCTCGTTGGCCAGGGCCGGGTGCAGGGTCAGCGCCCGTTGCAGATGCTCCTCCGCGGCTTGCCACTCGCGCCGCAAGATGTGCAGCCAAGCGCGATCCTTGAGCAGCTCTACCAATGTGGGATCGCGTGGCGTGAGCTCTGTTGCGGCACGCGCATAATATTCCAACGCCTGGATCTGGTTGCGTTTTTCATATAGTTTGCCCATGCGCCAGTAGAGCTGTCCACGCTGCGTGGCATCTTTGGCCACCGATAGCGCCTGACGACAGATGGTCAGCGCGGTGGCTTGCTCCCCCTGTCGCTGGCAGAGATCGGAACGCACCAATTGCACCGCACACCAAAGTGTTGGGGGAATCTGGTCGGCCTTGAAGTCAGCGAGGATGGCCAGCAATTCATCGACGTGCAGATCATCAGTCAGCTCATCCACGGCAGCGAGCAAGAGATTGGCGGCCTGTGTCCATTCTCCGCCCTGGCTGTAGTGCTCGCTGGCTTTCAGCATCTCGTCCTGCTGCTGAAAGTAGCTGGCCGCGGCCAGATGTCGATTGTGTAGCTGGAGCATCGATTGTCGCGCGTAGACCGATTTCTGCAACAGGGGCGACAGCCACAGGTTGACCCCGCCATCACCCATGAGCAGGTAGCGCTTTGCCGTCAGTTCGTTCAAGGCCCGTTCGGCTTGATCAAGGTGTTCAGCCGCGGCCATCTGCAAGAGCAGAGAACGGGGAAAGACATCGTCAAAGGTCGCCGCAATGCCCAACAGAGCCGCGTGCTCAGGATTGCGCTGCAAGGGACGCAACACTTCTTCGAGCGCCAACGCCTGCAGTTCAACGTTGGCTTCGCCGCCAGAGAGCTGTGCCTGCAACCGTTGGGCCACCTCACGAATGGCTCGATTGCGCTCTGCAAAGAACGCATCCGCGCTGGTGATCCCGGTCAGCGCCAACAGCGTTTCGGTAAAGCGCCCGCCTTCAATGAACTCATCGGGGTGCAATGGTTCCAGGTAGCGGTGGCGCAAAATGTTGTAGCGCCACCAGCGGGGATCGCGCCACGTGGGGTCGTCATAGGGGCGCGGTGTGCCGAGTGGATACTCGGTCGGTTCTGGTGCCAGCCGGGCCACGGCCCACTGCAGCACCAGCCACAGGGCATGTCCCCGTTCGTCCGCGGTGGGCGAAACATCATCGAGCACCAAGAGGGGATGTACCAATGGCGAATTGGCCAACGGCGACCGGGCCAGTGCCAGCCCGCTTTGGCAATTTTTCAACGCGCCGTTGACCTGCCGAATCATCTCGGTAATGGAATGCATAAATAACATGAGCGCACCTGGGAACCTGAGCCGATTTGAGCCAATTATACCATGATCCTGCCAGTTGTGTGCTTTACAGCATGTTACAATTTCGTGCGACAGCGTCATGCCATTGCTCTATTTTCATGGCTGCGCAGTGAACGCGATAAATTTTTAGAAATAGATGTGCGCTCATCGAGGAGTGAACGGTCCCCGGCACGGCTCAGTAATTATCTCTGAACCGTGCCAGTTGTGAGCCGTGCCGGGGACCTCACGGACGACCGCTATTTTCCAGATTATTTTATCTGATCGACTGTGCCATTGCTCTATTTTCATGGCTGCGCAGTGAACGCGATAAAATTTTTTGAAATAGATGTGCGCATCGAGGAGTGAAAGGTCCCCGGCACGGCTCAGTAATTATCTCTGAACCGTTCCGGTTGTGAGCCGTGCCGGGGACCTCACGGACGACCGCTATTTTCCAGATTATTTTATCTGATCGACTGTGCCATTGCTCTATTTTCATGGCTGCGCAGTGAACGCGATAAAATTTTTAGAAATAGATGTGCGCTCATCGAGGAGTGAAAGGTCCCCGGCACGGCTCAGTAATTATCTCTGAACCGTGCCGGTTGTGAGCCGTGCCGGGTACCTCACGGACGACCGCTATTTTCCAGATTATTTTATCTGATCGACTGTGCCACTGCTCTATTTTCATGGCTGCGCAGTGAACGCGATAAAATTTTTAGAAATAGATGTGCGCATCGAGGAGTGAAAGGTCCCCGGCACGGCTCAGTAATTATCTCTGAACCGTGCCGGTTGTGAGCCGTGCCGGGGACCTCACGGACGACCGCTATTTTCCATATTATTTTATCTGATCGACTGTGCCATTGCTCTATTTTCATGGCTGCGTGCCATTGTGCAAGGTACGTTCAGCCGTGGGTGAAAGGGCTTGGTGGGAGGACTTGGTGGGAAGAATCAAGTGGGGAAAATGATGAGAGATCCGAGAAGAAGACACGGCGCGTACGCACACGCCTTGAACCAACCTACAAGAGCGCGCGACTATGCAGTGGGATCGTGGCTAATCGCGCTCTTTGGCATCTTTTGCTTGTTGGCCTTTATTCAACAATCGGCCACGGGGGTGGTGGCAGAGGCAACAGCAGCGCCCCCGCCAAACCTGAACGCGGCGGCAACAGCCGTGCAACCAGGCGAGCCACAACTTTGCCAGACGCTGAATGCCGTTCCCGCACGTGAATGTCAGGCACTGCTCCTGCTCTATGAGAGCACCAATGGCCCCCAATGGCAGGAACAGACCAATTGGCTGCAACGCACGTCGCCTATCTCGCCCTGCGATTGGGCCGGTGTACGCTGTGCGGGGGGCCACGTCACCCGGCTGTTGCTGGCTGGCAACAATTTGACGGGCCCGTTGCCGCGCGGGTTGGGCCAGTTTTCGTTTCTGACCCACCTCCACCTGGCCAACAATGGATTGCGTGGTGCCCTTCCCCCCGATCTCTGTGAACTGGTCGACACCTTGCAGATCGCCACTGTTGATCACAATCAGCTCTACGCGGCCAATGATCGGGTGGCCCGCTGTCTGCAACGGCTGCAACCCAATTGGCAGGCCACGCAAACCATCGCACCCCGTGGCTTGCAGCCCAGCGCAATTGCCACCACGACCATCACACTCGCTTGGCAGCCAATCGACTATGTCACCAATGGGGGCTATTACGAGATTAGCTATGCACCCGTGCTCACCGCGGGCGCGGTCAGCAGCTACACGGTCCACGGGATCACCGCGGACAAACGTGCCACCCGCTACACCGTCGATGGCCTGAACGCCGGGCAGAATTATCGCTTCCGCGTGCGCACCCACACAGCCGCCAACACCGATCAGGCAACAGCGCAGTGGAGCAGCTATACCCATGTTGCCGCCACCACGCGCGCCGCGGGCGATCCGCTGCTCGTGCTCATCTATTTCCCGGCCGACAACGATCTGTCGCCCCATGTGCCGAGCGTCATTCGACGCGTGCAGTTGGGCACCCGCGCCAACCCCAACATCCAGGCGCTCCTATTTGTCGATGCGCGCGGGGACCACAACACGGTTGTGCTCTCGATTGCCGGGGGCGAGATTACCCGCACCAATGCTGTGCAAGAAGCATGGGGCACCGACGAGTTGGACAGCACCGATCCCGCGGTACTCACCTGGTTTTTGCAGAATGCCCGCGCGCGCTTTCCCACGGCACGCACGGTGGTTTCGTTGATGGGCCACGGCAGCGGCATGACGCCCGAGGTGACGGGTGAAACCTTTGCAATGACGGAGACCGAGCCGGAAGCGGCCGTGGGGATCCCCGCGCTGCCCAAGACGATTCCGGCAACGCCGGGTGATTATGAAAATAATGGGGGCTATCTCAGCACGGCAGATTTTGCCCAGGCGTTGGCTGCGGCCACCGACAACGGTGCCAATCCTTTTGATGTCGTCTTTTTTGACCAATGTTTCCAGGGCAACCTCGACGTGCTCTATGAATTACATGCCTACGCGAAAGTTTTCGTGGCCTCGCCCAACTACGCCTGGCTGTCAGCTCCCTACCATCGCTATCTGGTCGACTTTGCCCCAACAGCGAGTGCCGAAGCCATGGCCGAAGCGATCGTCGTGCACTATCAAGCCGCGCTGAGCGATGCGCACCCCAACGTAATCTTCTGGGTACGGGGCGAGGATGTTCCCCCAATTGCCGAGGCCGTCAACACGTTGGGTGATGCGTTGCAGAGTGCGGTCAAAGCGGGCGAGGAGACCGTGGTAACCTTGGCCGCGCTCCAAAGCCAATATGTGGATACAACACAGTGTGGACGCGGCAATTTGCAGCTTGGCCAGCCCGATGAACTGTTGGGGGCCGGTTCCTTTGCCCGCAACCTGGCCCGTGGCTTTGACGGTGATCGCCACGGGGTGCGTTCCGCGGCCGCCACGCTGCTGGAGCGATTAGAGCGGGTACGCAGCCTGGCCCGGACGGGGCGCCCCTACATTGCGCCCGAACAGATCTGGAACTATGCGGATACGTTGACGATTCTCGCCCCGCTGGCCCGACGGGCCATGAGTCACCAACAGATGCTCCAGGCCAATGTCTGGCGTGCCAGCCTCTACCACAAAGCAGCGCCTTTCCCGGCCACGCTGGCCCACACACCCCACCAGACCGCCACGGTCACTGCCGGTTTTGCCTTTGCGCGCGATGGGCGTTGGGATGAGTTCATCCAGAGCTGGTACACGGCCCCGCTCTCGCCCACGGTGGGCACGCGCTGCAACTACATGCCTCCTGCATTCGTGCGCGATGTGGTAACCGAAACGCTCGCGCTCACGGTAACAGAGCAAGTTGAACCGGGCAACGGTGCCACCATCAGCGTCGACTGGACGAGCACAACGGCCAACAGTGCCACAACGTACTGGCTGCTGGCACGTCCCGCCGACACGATCCGCTGGCAGTTGGTCGACAGCCTAGCCCTGACCCAAACCACCTATCTGTTGCAAAAGCCCGACCCAGGCGAGATCTACGAATTCATTGTGGTTGCGCAGGATGAACTTGGCACCGTCCTGGCTGAATCGGACCAGGTGCGCTATGCAGCTGCACCAGAGCCCGTGGATCGACGCATCTATCTGCCGGTGGTGGTGCGTTGAGGCCAGAGTGTCGCGATTGTGCTGGTGGGAAACCCACCAGCCTGTTGAGCGTATATACCACGGCGGTAAACAAGCCCAAGCTACTTGCGTGAAATGGGTCAGGTTGCCATGGGCTTACTTCCGCCGGGATCTACTAGTGTGTCTAGCCTCTCAATCGGCCATGGCCGCGCGGAGCGCCAGAATTGCCTGCTCTTCCAAATCGTGAATGTTCAATAGCTGCTCGGCAATGGCACTTTGCAACGCCGTTACCTCATCCGCGGTCAGCGGGAAGTCATCTTCCATGCTCGTGCGGATCTCATCCAGCCGTGCCTGGATCTGTTGGATCTTTGATAATGCCGCCGCGCCTTGTTCCGTGAAGAGCGCTTCTTTCTGTTGGATCAGGGCGCGGCTCTCCCCCAACCGTGGCACCGAATCGGGCAGCAGAATGGTTGTCAACTGCTGCCACGCAATGCTGCTCTGCCGGAACTGTTGCCCCACCGCTCGCAGTTGCTCTTTCTCCAGCAGTGACGCGGCCTCTTCCAGAAAATCAGCATAGAGCGCGCGTTCCGCGTCACGCCGGATGCCCGTTGCCCCGTAATGGCTCAGCGTCGAAGTGAGCCCGGCATAGAGCTTGCGGCCCGGGGGGAAGACCTTGGCCCAGCTCAGTCGTTGTTTGGGTTTCGTCAGCAGATTCACCCACTGTTGATAGGCTTTGAACCCCCAATTATTGGCCGCGCCTTTGGGCGGTTTCTCGGTATAGAGGTTGATGCAATCCCAGATGCCCGCGCTGACCGCGGCGGTCAGCTTTTCGGCATCGGGCGGATCGAGGGAGAGCACGCGGAATTTCTCCTTCTTCACCCGCGCCCGCGCCGCGGCCAACTCCGCCGTGGTGATGGTGAGCCCCACATTGGCGCGGTCGGCCAGGTGCACGGTGTCGGCGGCCGCGTCATAGCCATAGACAATCAGCGGCACCATGCCCCACATGCCTTCATCGTGCGCCAGCGCGTTGTAGGGCAAACTCCACATGTCGGCCCAGACGATCGCCGGCAACCCCGCTTCCAGCGTATCGAGCAGGTTGGCAAGCCCTTTTGCGGCCGAAGTCGTCTGCCGCAGCTCTTGCACAACCCCCAGCCGCGCCAGCATTGTGTTCAACGGATCGAAGGTGTTGCGGGTCAACAGCGCCACGTGCGGATCATACCCTTCGTAGGCGAACGAAAAATAGCCCATCACCGCGCCACCGGCCACGCCCATGAAGAGCGCTTCGGAGTAGGGTTGGTTGGTGTGTGGGGCCGTGACACCCCGATAGGCATAGTAGTTGTGAAGCGTGCCCGTCTCGTAATGACGACCGGCAAAGTGGTGATAATTCCTGAGCATTGGCATGGCATCTCCTTGTCACGCGTGCTGTGCGGCTCGCGCTCTTTTACATTGATTGTTCCGAACGTTGTGCCGATCCGAACTTTGTGCCGATCCGAACGTTGTGCCGAGCGATCTACCAGCGTTTCTGCACCGAGATCAGCATTTGCTGGCCTGAGTGTAACAGAAAAATTGCGTGGGCGGTGAAAAGAGTGACATAGTCGTCATTGTCGTCATTCTCTGCAGAGAACGGGACGATTTTGATCAGTTTTTCAACGACCTTTGGTGACACGAGGTGGCACATCCCAGGAACGCTCGCGCTCGCCCCAAAAGAGAATTACATCCCAAAGTTGCCCAAAGTTGACAGTGTGTAATTGAATGCATTACACTACGATCACTCCCTGATTGCGGGCACCTACTCACAGCCCGTACAATCTGACCAGACAAATTAACTGCAAACTCGTACATACTGAAATTTTCGCGGCCCAGTGCATGTTAGGCTAATTTTCCTCAGCCGCTGTTGCACATTCGGTTGCCAACGCTGGCAACCACTTATCTGGGCCATGCTGCTTTGAGCATATCTCACTGATCAACACGCTCGTCGGCTGTCACAGCCGCATCAGCTGTCGCGCCTTCGCGTGTTCCGGCTTGCAAACTTCTCGTCCAGTATGGCGTACCTACCACGGCAGGTAATCAGGCCATAAAACCTGAGTGCAAGGCAAAACGAGGGTGGCCTGATTCACGCCAGGATCGACTGGGCGCTCGCCCCCAACGCACACCAGTTGGCCAGCAACCAGTGTGAAATAATTGCCTGAGCAACAGCTGTCCTGATATTGATAACAATGTATCTATAGACGCAGAGGTCCGCTTGGAGATTGCCCTGGATCTGGCACCTATGGAACAACCACACGGGTGGAGCAATGAGTGTAACCAGCCAGCCAACCGATGGAAGCGCCCCAACGGCCGCCAGCAGCGCGGCAACGCCAGCCCCCCTCCGCAAAGATCCCATCTTAGAAGTCAAAAACCTGCATACCCAGTTTTTTTTGGAAAAGGGGATCGTCAAAGCGGTCAATGGTGTCGATTTCACCCTGAACCGCCAGGCAACCCTGGGCGTTGTCGGCGAAAGCGGCTGTGGGAAAAGTGTCACGGCCCGTTCGGTCATGCGATTGATCAAATCGCCCCCGGGTAGAATTGTCGATGGACAGATTCTGCTGCACAGAAAGAGCCCCAACGGCAATGGCAACCACGAACCCACGCGAGGGCGCCAGCGCACCAACAGACCAAGCACGGTCGACATCGTCAAGCTCAGTGCCATGGGTTCAGAGATGCGGATGATCCGGGGCAGCGAAATTGCCATGATCTTTCAAGAACCAATGACCTCGCTCAACCCACTCTTTACCATTGGCCACCAGATCGCCGAATCGGTCGAGCTCCACCAACGGGTCAATCGCAAGATGGCGTTGGATCGGGCGCTGGAAATGTTAGAAGCGGTGCAGATCAACGACGCGGCCACCCGGCTCCACCAATATCCACATCAGCTCAGTGGTGGGATGCGCCAGCGGGTGATGATTGCGCTGGCCATGTCCTGCAACCCATCGATTCTGATTGCCGATGAACCCACGACCGCGCTCGATGTGACGGTACAGGCACAAATTCTGGAACTGATGCGCCAATTGCAGGCAGATTTTCATTCGTCGATCATGTTGATTACCCACAACCTGGGGGTGGTTTCACAGATGGCCGACGAGGTGGTGGTAATGTATTTGGGCAAAGTTGTGGAATATGCGCCCGTGCGCGAACTTTTCCACAATCCGATGCACCCCTACACCATTGGCCTGTTGAACTCGGTTCCCGTTTTGGGCAGGAAAAAAGAGAAGCGGAATCTGGAGCCGATCAAGGGCATGGTCCCCAGCCCCACCGAGGAGATTCGTGGGTGTGCTTTTGCCAGTCGCTGTGCCCATGTCATGCAGGTTTGCCGCGAAGAGACACCTCCCCTCAAAGAGTATCAACCTGGACACCAGGCAGCTTGCTGGCTGCATGAGTAGTTCGGGTATTGCGCAGAAGACTGTAGTGTGCAGAATACTGTAGATGGACCCCAGCTCCCCATTTCGTGAACAACATGCTCCGGCATGTTTGTCATCCATTTTGTAATCGACAAATTGAGCAGTCGATGAACCAAAGTTCAGGAGGAACCAACTTTATGAAGAGAAAAAACTTGCTAACGCTGCTCACCTCAGTATTGGTGATCGCTTCGATGTTGCTGAGCGCCTGTGGAGGTGGGGCAGCTCCGGCAGAAGAGAGCGCACCGGCACAGGAAGAAGCGGCAGGGAGTGATGCAACCGACGCGGCAGCTGATGATGCCAGCGCAGAGGATGCCGCGGAGAGCAGCGACGCCACCGCGGCTGGCGATGTGGGCCCCAGCGAATATCCAGAAGGTGAAGAGATCTTTGGTGCCCGTGAAATTGAAAAGTTGCCACTCGATCAGATTCTGACGTACAAAGCGCTCGATTCCTACAGCGAGCCAGATTGGGTCACCGAACTGGTGGAAGCGGGTGAATTGCCACCCCTTGAAGAACGGCTCCCCAGCGAACCGCGCGTCATTCTGGCATCGGGCATGTCCTCCGGCCTGGGTGAATATGGTGGCGTCTGGCGTGACTTTTCGGCCTGCCCCACCGAAGGCTACAACCGTGGCGCCGGGCAGAGTGCCGGCTGGTTTGGCATTGAAGCGGCCATCTTTGCTTCGCTGCTGAAATCCGGCCCAATCTATCGCCGCGCCGACGCGCTGGAGCCGCTGCCCTACCTGGCCAAGAGCTGGGAATGGAGCGAGGATGGCTACGAGCTGACCATGCACCTGATCGAGGGCGCCAAGTGGTCCGACGGCCATCCCTTTACGACGGCAGATGTGCTCTTCTCTTGGGAAGATATGATCATCGATCCAAACATCAACTCGCCCAAGGGGGCCAGTGCCTGGACCTTTGAAGGGGAGTTGACGCAGCTGGAGGTGATCGACGACTACACCTTCAAGTTCATCTATCCGATCCCCTTCCTCGTGCAATCGCTCTTCCAGATGGATGAAGGCGACTTCCACATCTCCCCGGCCCATATTTTGAAGCCACTCCACCCGAAGTATAACTCGGACTATGATTACGTGGACTTCGAGGCCGCCATGCCACCCGATCAAGCACCGGTTGTGCTGGGTGAATTTGTGCCCGTGGAATACATCACCGATGAGCTGATGATCCTGCGCCGCAACCCCTACTACTGGGGCGTCGATGAGAGTGGGAAACAATTGCCCTATCTGGATGAAGTGGTCTTTGAAAAGGGTCCATCCGGTGTGGGTCGCACGCTGAACACATTGGCTGGCTCCGGCGATCACTCCAACCTGGAGAATCCCTCCACCTTTATTGAGACGCTGAAACGGGCAGAGGAAGAGGATGCACATTTCTACGTGGAATGGGGTCCCGAAACACTGGGATATGGGTTGCACCTCAACCTATCTACATCGTTGGGTGTGGAAGGCGAACGTGACGTGGCTGTCCGTGAACTCTTCCGCGATTTGCGATTCCGCAAGGCTGTTAGTTTTGCACTTGACCGCGACGGTATTGCCCAATCGATCATGCGTGGACCGTTTTTGCGAGGTTGGGCAGGGGGTCTTTATCCAGGCTCCTCCTACTTCGACCGAAGTACGGTTGCCTATTACAACAACGATCCCGCGGCTTCTTCCGCGCTGCTGGCTGACCTCAATTTTGAAGATACCGACGGTGATGGAATCCTAAATTGGCCAACTGACCGGCTTGCCAGTGGTGAAAACCTGGTTCTCGCGCTCTCAACCAGTGAAGATCAACAAGAGACCCAGGCCGCGGGCGATGCGATCGTAACGCTGCTGCGCGATGTGGGAATCCAAGTTAATTCCCGTCCGCTTAACAGTGCCGCGCGCACCGACCAGGAGCAGAGTGGGGAATGGGATATGCGCATGAACCGGGAAGGGCAAGAATTTGCTGTCCCCTTCACCCGGTGCACCGACTTGGCTCCGATTACGAAAGAGCGTCCGGTCTGGCATCGCGCAGGCTCAGAAGAGCGAGAGCTGCTCGATTTCGAGCAGGAGTTGATTGACATTGTCAACCAATTCTGTCTGGAGCCAGACACAGAAGTGCGCAAAGAGCTGATGGCCGAATACAATCAGATCTACACCGAGAACGTTTACAGCATTGGTGTCTTTGTCAGTCGGTATGGCTTGGCCGCAGCAAAACGCTTCAATAACATTCCCGCGGGTATGCCTGTCTTTATGTACAATTGGACGTGGGAAAACGCCATGCCCGAACAGGTTTGGGTAGATCCAGGCGAACAGATTGAACAGCTACGCCCTGGCGTGGTTGCGACATATGAACAGTAGTCGGTAG
Organism: Caldilineaceae bacterium; assembly: GCA_965228585.1. Taxonomy (GTDB): domain Bacteria; phylum Chloroflexota; class Anaerolineae; order Caldilineales; family Caldilineaceae; genus JAHBVH01. The sequence goes on along the minus strand of CBDDHX010000005.1, from coordinate 334,555 downwards.
CAAGTCTGTCATCGACATTGGTGGATGGCAACATCCCTTGTCATCCACCAATGCCGGTCCATGCTATTGATGCCATTCACATTTTCTATTTATCAGGAACAACTATGATCGGCTTCATCATTCGACGTGCTCTTGTCTCTGTTCTTGTCATTCTCGGGATTGCACTGGTCAGCTTTATTGTCATTCAGCTACCGCCAGGTGACTATGCCGACACATACAAAGCGTTCTTGATCAATCAAGGGGGCGCAACAGGTGCTGATGCAGAAGTGCAAGCGAATCTCTTCAGAGAACGCTATGGGTTAGACCAGCCGATGCCCATTCAATTTGTCAACTGGATCTGGGGCATCGTCTCCGAAGGCAGCTTTGGCTTCTCGTTTGCATACAAGCGCGATGTTGGGGAATTGATCGCGGAGCGACTCCCCAGGACGTTACTCTTGGCCGTGCTGGCACACATTGTCTCGACGGTGGTGGGGATTGCTATTGGCATGTATGTCGCGCCACGCCAATATTCATTGATTGATAATGTGTCGGCCTTTGTTGCATTTGTATTGGCCGCGCTCCCCCGCTTCTGGATAGCGCTGGCGATCCTCTTTTTTCTGGTCTTCACCATGGATCAGCAACATGTCACTGCCTTTTATTCGCCCAAATATGCCATCGCGCCCTGGTCACTTGGCAAGGTGCTGGATCTGCTGAAACATATCTGGCCGGTTGTCTTTATTGCTGGATTGGGCGGTGTTGCCCGCAACATGCGTGTCATGCGCGGGAATATGTTGGATGAACTGAATGCCCAGTACGTCACCACCGCGCGCTCCAAGGGACTGACCGAACGCCGCGTGATGGCACGCCACGTGGTGCCCAACGCGCTGCACCCCATCATCATGTACCAGGGCACGGTCTTGCCCTACATGCTCCAGGGTGAATTGCAGGCATCGATTATCCTCGGCCTGCCGACCATTGGCACCTTGTTGCTCACTTCGCTGCGCAACGAGGATGTCTACATTTCGGCGAGTTGTTTGCTCATTTATGGCGTGCTGCTGGTCGCTGGCAATCTCATTGCCGATATTTCACTGGCCGTGCTCGATCCGCGCATTCGCTATTCGTAAACGTTTGCCAACTGTGGCGTACGTTTGCAGCGCTTACTAAAGTGGACTCTGTAAATAGTAGTTCCGGCAAGCGGGAAACCTACCGTTTTCAAGCCAACCGCACTGTAGGAGAGTATGGCGTAAATACCACGGCCGTCAATTAGGCCATTCAACTCGAGTGCAAACGGCAGAACAAGTGGGGCCTGATTTACGCCGGGATCTACTAGCCGTTGCAGTCGCTGCCCCACAGCGGTAGCCCTTCAGATCCGTCAACGTTCGAGAAACAGGAACTTACCAGAAAATCGATATGAGCGTACACACAGAAGCAGTTGATCCGCAACGGGACTTGGAACCGGAGCAACCCGAGGAATTGCGCCAAAGCAGCGGCAATGAATCCTACTACCAATTGGTTTGGCAACGGTTTCGCCGCAGCAAGGCAGCGATCTTTGGCGGGTTGCTGGTGCTGATCCTGCTGATCCTGGCCATTTTTGCTGAATTTTTCTCGCCGGTCGATCCAACCAAATCCGATCTGCAGAATAGCTTTATTCCCCCCACCACCATTCGCTTCTTTGATGAAGAGGGCAACTTCCACCTGCGCCCCTTTGTCTACAACCAGGAAGTGACCATCGACCTGACAACCTTTGAGCCGATCTGGGAAGAAGATTACTCACAGCGCTACCCGATCCAGTTCTTTGTGCGCAGCTGGGAATGGAAGGTGCTCGGTGTTTTTCCCACCCGCTACCACCTCTTTGGGACGGAAGAAGGCGGACGCATTCATCTGTTGGGCACAGAGAAACAGGGGCGTGATCTCTGGGGCCGGGCCTGCCAGGCGGGGCGCATTTCGCTGTCGCTGAGTCTCTTCGCCACCTTTATCAGCGTGGCTGTGGGCGCGGTGGTCGGTGTGATCTCCGGCTATTATGGGGGCTGGATCGACAACGCCATCCAACGATTCGTCGAGTTCGTCTCCTCTTTTCCCCAGTTGCCGCTGTGGCTTTCGCTGGCGGCCATCATCCCGCGTACGTGGGATTCATTTCGCATCTTCGTGATCATGTCGATCATCTTTTCGCTGCTTTCGTGGACATTGCTGGCCCGTGAAGTACGCGGCAAGGTGATGGCCTTTCGGGCCACTGACTTTATTTTGGCGGCCAAAGAGATGGGCGCGTCGGATCGGCGGATCATCTTTGTACATCTATTCCCCAACACCATCAGCCACATTATCGTCGTGCTCACGCTGACTATTCCCCAGATCATTTTGGCAGAAGCCTTTCTCAGCTTCCTGGGCATTGGTATTCAGGAGCCGCTCGTCAGTTGGGGCTTTTTGATGAAGGATGCGCAAAATCTGCAAACGCTGGGCACCAACCCCTGGATCATGACACCAGTGATCTTTATCATCGCCGCGGTGCTGGGCTTTAACTTTTTGGGCGACGGTCTGCGCGATGCCGCGGATCCCTACGCGATTGTCTAATGAATGTTTGATGAACAGTTGGTGCCCCGCCGGGCAAGCATGCACCGGGGCCGGTCTCTGGCAAGGAAGACTCTGCTTTGTTAACGTCCGATCTGAAATTTGTCCTCGCGCTGCTGGGTGGTATCGCTGTTGCATCGGCGATCCTGCTGCTGTGGCTGCTCCGCTCGGCCCTGCCCGCGCCCATTCACCCGTCACCAACGCCCATTGCTGAGCTCCGATTGCCGACCACGGCGAGCCGCGTGGCCACTGGGACGATTGCGGTTGCCGCGCCACCGGTAATAGCAGGGACGATTACAGGCACAACAATCGGGGCAACAGAGACAGTGACGCGCGCATCAACCGGCACGGAGATGAGTTCCATTGCTGCCACGTCGACAGCAAGAACACTTGCAGGGGTGGTGCGCGCCGACGCGGGGCCACTGCCCGGGGCCATTGTGCGCGTTCAGTTGACCGGGCAAAGTGTAATTGCAGCCGCGGATGGTTCATTCACCCTCACCACGCCCGTCACGGGCACAACGGCTGGCCAACCCATTACCGTGACGGCATGGGCAGAGGGACATTATATTGGCGCGACCGTTGCCCACCCCGACGATGAAGCCATTCAGATCGTGCTGAACCCGCACTACACCACCGACAACGTGGCCTATGATTGGTTCGAGGAAGATGGCCTTGAAGGGTCGGCCGCCTGTGGCAGCTGTCACACCGCCTATGTGGAGTGGCAACAGGATGCCCATTCACAGACGGCCACCAACTATCGCTTTCTCACCCTCTATTCGGGGACAGACATCGATGGCAACGAAAGCCCGCTGACGGGCTACACCAGTGACGGCAAGCTCGCCAAACCCGATCCCGATCAGCCCTACCACGGTCCTGGGTTCAAATTGGACAACCCCACCCGGGCGGGCAATTGCGCGACCTGTCACACGCCCATTGCGGCCAAGCTACCGACCACGGATGGCTGTAGCTGGTCCGGCTGCCACTCCTCAACAGTGGCCCAATATTCAGATGAGATCCAGGCTGGCGCCAGCCCACGCTATCTCTATGGCGCGGCAGAAGAGGGGATCTCTTGCGAATTCTGCCACAAAATTGGCGATGTGCGGCTGGGCGAGGATCGACTGCCCTACGGCGATTCACCTGGTATTCTTTCGCTGGTGCTCCATCGGCCAGAAGCGGGCGACGATCTCTTTTTTGGCCCGTTGGATGATGTCTTGCGCACGGATGTGCCAGAGCCACGGGACAGCTACCTGCCGCTGCAAAGCCAGAGTGAATTTTGTGCGGGCTGCCACTATGGCATTATGGGTGGCGTCGTTGGCCCCCGCTCCATGACGGGCGGTGTCGAGGTCTACAGCTCCTATTCCGAGTGGCTAGATAGCCCGTACAGCGATCCGGCCACGGGCCAAACCTGCCAAGATTGCCACATGCCTCGGGTCGATTACGATCACTTTGTCTTTCCCGAAAAAGGGGGCAAGGCGCGGGATTACTATCAGATTAGCAATCACACCATGCTCGGGCCGGATGATGAAGACTTTCTGCGCGGCGCGGTTACGCTGACCGCGACAGCAGCAGTTGATGACGGACGACTGTTGGTGGATGTGAATGTCACCAACAGCGGTGCCGGCCACCATCTGCCAACGGGCACGCCGCTCCGCCACCTGGTGCTGCTGGTGCAAGCGGTTGATGCCAATGGCAACCCGCTGCCCCACCAGGCGGGACCCGCGTTGCCCACGTGGGCAGGCGCGTTGGCGGGTCAACCGGGCAAGGTCTTTGCCAAGCTCCTGCGCGATAAGTCCACGGGGGAAACGCCCACTGCCGCGTACTGGCGCGAAATCGAACTGGTGGCAGATACCCGGATTCCCGCCCTGGCCACCGACCAGAGCCGCCATGAGTTTGGTGGAATCGATTGGCCAGTGAGCGGCCATGAAGTGGCGCAGGTAGAGATCAGCCTCTTCTATCGCCGTGCCTATCCCGATGTGATCGAGCAGAAGCGTTGGCCCGACCAGGATCTGCTGCTCAATGCGCTCACTTTGCCGGCTGAGGAATGGATTGTCAAGTAGAGTGAGATAGCGGGGTGCGTCCCACATTTGGGGCCTAGACCAGACGCTCAATCTGCTCCTCTTCTTTACGTCCCCGCAAATGGGACGCACGCGAGATAGCGCACACCATGCAATTTGAATGGAAAGAATACCCAGCAATGGATAACAATAATGTAATTCTGGAAGTCAAAAATCTCAAACAGTATTTCCCCATTCACAGCGGTTTCCTGCAACGCGTCGTGGGTCACATCAAAGCAGTTGACGGGGTGAGCTTTTCGCTGCAAGAGAATGAAGTGCTGGGGATGGTGGGGGAGAGTGGCTGTGGCAAAACCACGGTGGGGCGCACCCTGCTGCGCCTCTATGATCCCTATGACGGCGAGATCTGGTATCGCAAGGCGGATGGGGAACGGATCGACATCGCCAAAATCGATGCCAAGACCATGAAGCCGCTGCGTCGCGAAATGCGCATGATCTTCCAAGATCCCTTTAGCTCGCTCAATCCCCGCTTCACGGTCAAAGATATTATTGGCGAGCCGCTGTTGATCCACCGCGTGGCCAAGGGACAAGAGTTGGAAGATCGGGTCGCCTCGCTCATGGAATCGGTCGGGCTCGATCCCAACTACATGCGTCGCTATCCCCACGAATTTTCCGGTGGGCAACGTCAGCGGGTGGGGTTGGCCCGTACGTTGGCGCTCAGCCCGCGGCTGATCGTGGCCGACGAGCCGGTTTCCGCGCTCGACGTATCGATCCAGGCCCAGGTGATCAATCTGCTGCAGTCACTCAAGGAAGAGCTGGGGCTCACGCTGCTCTTTATTGCGCACGACCTCTCGGTGGTGGAGCACATGTGCGACCGCATCGCCGTGATGTATGTGGGGAAAATTGCCGAGATTGCTGAATCGGAAGAGCTGTTGCGCAATCCCAAACATCCTTACACCGAAGCGCTGGTCTCTGCGGTGCCGCCGGCCGATCCCGATATTCAGTTGGAGCGCATCATCCTCGAAGGGGACGTACCCAGTCCCGCCAACCCACCCTCGGGCTGTGTCTTTCACCCACGCTGCCGCTACGCCAAAGAGATCTGCACGCAGGAGATTCCACAGTTGGCGGAGATTGCCCCGGGCCACCACGTCAGTTGCCACCTGGCCGATGAATTGGACTTGCGGGGGATCGAATAGCACCTTTTCCACTTTTTCCACATCTGTTACAATAGAGCTGCAATTAGACGCGGGTGCAGTGCACGCTTCTGAACGCTGTACTCCCCCCCCGATAGCGATGCAGCGACTACATACTGTGCGCCGGCTTATAGTGCGCAACATCAGTGCGCTGGCTTATAGCGCGCAACATCAGTGCGCTGGCTTATAGTGCAGCAACTATATACAGTGCGCAACAAAAAGCTTGGCGCACCGTTCACCTTGCCAATCCCAATTCAAAGACGAGAGAACCATGCCGAAAATTGCCATCATCGGAGCGGGCAGCGCGGTCTTTGCGCGCCGGCTCATTACTGATTTTCTCTGTACGCCATCACTGGCAGATAGCCACATCGCGCTCATGGACATTAGCGCCGATGCGCTAAAGACCATTACCGAATGGACCGAACATGCCATTGCCACCAACGCCACTGCCACCAACACCACTGCCAAAAATAAAGTAGGCGCAACGGTCAGCGCCACCACCGATCGCCGGGCCGCGCTGCAAGATGCCGACTATGTGATCATCTCGATCCGAGTGGGCGGGGTGGACGCGGTGCTGGAAGATTTTCGCATCACCAGTAAATATGGCGTCGACCATTCCGTGGCCGATACGATGGGGCCGGGTGGCATCTTCTACTTCCTGCGCAATGGCAGCGAGATCGTCCGCATTGCCCAGGAGATGGAAGAACTTTGCCCCAATGCCCTGATGCTCAACTACACCAATCCAATGGTGATGATCTGTTGGGCCGTGAGCGATCTGACGAATATTCGCAACGTGGGCCTTTGCCACAGTGTGCAAGGGACGGCTTTTCAGTTGGCCGACTACATGAACATTCCGCGCGACGAACTACGCTATTGGACCGCGGGCATCAATCACATGGCCTGGTATCTCAAGCTGGAACACCAGGGCCAGGATGTTTACCCCAAGCTATACGCGGCCATGAATGAGGAAGAGAGCTACGCTCGCGACCGCATTCGCTTTGAAGTGATGAGACACTTTGGGGCTTTTGTAACTGAGTCGTCAACACACATGTCCGAATATCTGCCCTACTTTCGGCGCACGCCCGAATTGATCGAACAGTATCAGCTCACGTCGGCTGCAAATCGAGATTGGCGCGCGTGGCAAAAGCGGCGTGACGAACGTTACGAACAGCTGCTACAAGACATTCGCAACAAGGGCCCCGTCACATTGGAACGTTCCCACGAATATTGTGCCTCGATCCTGGACGCAATCGAAACCAATCACCCCTTCCGCTTCAACGGCAACGTGCGCAACAATGGGGTTATCACCAATTTGCCAGAGAATGCCATTGTCGAAGTGCCGATCCTCACCGATGGAACGGGGCTACATCCCTGCTATGTCGGCAAATTGCCACCGGCGCTGGCCGCGCTCAATCGCACCAACCTCAACGTGCAAGAAGTAGTGGTGGAAGCGCTGAAAGCGGCGGATCGCGAGCTCGTCTATCGCGCGGTGCAGCTCGATCCATTGACCGCGGCGGTCTGTTCGCTGGACGAGGCGCGCCAGATGACCGATGAACTCTTTGCCGCGCACGAAGCGTGGCTGCCTTTCAGCTAAGAGCCGTTCTACAAAATAAAAGAGGATCAACGCTGGATCGGGCTCGCCCCCTGAGCTTGATCAGAGACAATCACCATAGCCTCTACCACAGTGACCCCGAAATTTTCACTTTGCACAATTCCCAAAATCGGGTAAAGTTATTGGTATTCTATCTACTCACGCCACCAGGAGGCAGCATGCCCCAGCGACCCAATCTGATCTTCATCATGCCCGACCAGTTGCGTTGGGATTTTCTCGGCTGCTACGGGGCCGATTTTGTCAACACCCCCAACATTGATCGGCTGGCCAACGAAGGAATGCGCTACACCCGCGCCTATTCAACCTCGCCCGTCTGTGTGCCAGCGCGTGCTTCTCTGCTGACGGGTCTCAACGCGATCCGCAATGGCGTGACCGACAACGGGCAATGGCTGCGCCCTGATCTGGCCGAGTGTGGGATTCCAACCTGGCCGGAACAGCTCAATGCCGAGGGCTATTACACCGCAGCGATTGGCAAGATGCATTTCTATCCCTGGGATATCAACCACGGTTTTCAATATCGCTCGATTTGCGAGGACAAACGGTGGCTGCACGTACGCGACGACTACTACCATTTCTTACACGAACAGGGACACCGCAAATATCACGGCAATGAACACGCGGGCTATTTCGACAACCGCGGGGCCATCGTCAGCAAATTGCCCTGGGAACTCTCGTGGGATCATTTTGTGGGTCAGGAGGCATGTCGCTTCTTGCGTACCTATGGCAGCGATGCAGCTGGGGACACACCCTTTGCCATGATGGTCGGCTTCCCAGGCCCCCACTGTCCCTATGATCCAAATGAGGAATTCCTGGAGAAGATCGATCCAGCGGCCATGCCCACGGCAGTGCCCAACGCGGGCCACACCCCGCAACTCCATCAAAATAATATTGAAGGCAATAAACGCCCGTGGAACGGTGTCGATTACACCGAGTTTACAGACGAGCAGAAACGCAAGGTGCGCGCCCACTACGCCGCATTGGTGGAGCAGATCGATCACGAGGTGGGTCAGATCCTGACAACGCTGGAAGAGATTGGCCAGTTGGAGAACACGATCATCATCTTTGGCAGCGACCACGGTGACTATCTCGGCGACCATGATCTGATTGGCAAAGGCACCTTTTACGAAGCGAGCATCCACGTGCCGCTGCTCGTGCGCTTTCCCAACGGAGAGCACCGCGGGGTACACGAGGGGTTGGTCACCCTGGGCGATGTCACCGCAACGCTGCTGGCGCTGGCAGAGAGACCTGTGCCAGCGTACATGGATTCGCGCCCACTGCCCGCGATTGGGTTGGAAACAGACGGCCACGAGGCGATCTATGGCATGCTCACCGGCGGCTGGATGATCCAGGATCAACGCTGGCGCCTGGCCAAATATAGCACGGGCGAGGCGGTGCTCTTTGATCTGCAAGCGGATCCAGATGAGCAGAACAACCTGTACAGCGACAACGACCATCAGGATGTGCGTCAGAATTTGGAGATGCGGCTGACGCAGGAGATCATGCGCTCGCAGACCCTAGCCCACGATGAAAAGCGGGTCTACCGCAGCGATCTCTCGCAAGATGTCGGCTATGGTCGCGAGGGGTGGCAGCGGCCCTATCCACAGCCGGTGGGTAGCGCGCCGTGATCGACCTGCAGGCGTTGCAACAAGAGAGCTTTGCCAACAAAGTGTGTCGCGGCTGGAATGAGCATGCCGCGTAACATACGCTAGTTGGCATCGCTGGCAAGGCAAAAGCCGTTGAGTAGAGACAGCGCCGGCAAATGAGCCGAGCTCAACTGCCAAACGCTGTTGGCAGTTCAGTTTTTCACAATGTTTAGAAATATTCACAATGTTTAGAAAATGCAGTTGAAAGAGTTTCGTATCATGGCAAAACATATCGTTGGTCCGGTAGATGAACTGCCCGTGGGATCACGCAAAATTATTGAGATCAATGGCCGCAGCATTGGTGTTTTCAATGTAAACGGAGAATATTACGCGCTGCGCAACATTTGTCCCCATCAGTTGGCGCCACTCTGCAAAGGCCACGTCACCGGTACCACGCTGCCGAGCCAGCCGGGTGAATACAAATGGGATCGCGATGGCGAGATCCTGCGCTGTCCCTGGCATGGCTGGGAGTTCGACATCAAAACCGGGCGTTCGGTCTTCAATCCCCACAAGCTGCGTGTCAAGACCTATGAAGTAACAGTGGAACGGGGTGGTGAATTTGTGCAAGAAGAGATCGCGGCCGATGCCGAAGATCCCACCGTCGAAACCTATCCGGTGACAATTGAAGACGAATTGGTTGTCCTGCACATTTAACATTGGCTCTTGCCAGACATGATCCATTTGCCACCCATCACCAGTTTGCAACGCTACCATCTTTGCACCACCAGACCCATCCGTCTTCTCTGTTATCCCTCTTCAGCACAAAGGATCCTGCTATGTCTTCCGTTCGCGATATCTACAAATTTGATGAACTCACCTGGCCCGAAGTTAACGAGGCAGTCGCGATGGGCAAGATCCCCATCATTCCCACTGGCTCGGTCGAACAACATGGCCACCACCTGCCCCTCAAGGTCGATCATCTCTGTGCGGATGCCGTGGCAACCGAAGCCGCGCGCCTGCGGCCAGAACTGAGTCTGGTGCTGCCACCGGTTAGCTATGGCTATGTCCATCACGTCATGGATTTCCCCGGCTCACTCAATATCCACTTCGAACACTTCATTCAATATGTGCTCGACATCTGCAAGAGCCTGGCCTATCACGGCTTCAAGAAGATGATTATTGTCAACGGCCATGGCTCCAACCATCCGCTCTGTGAACTGGTGGCCCGCCGCCTCATTGTCGAGACCGATGCCAGCTGTGCATTCTGTAGCTGGTGGCAGATGCTCAACGTCAATCCAGAATTCATGCAGAATTGGCGCGAGAGTGTCTATCCCGGCGGCTGTGCCCACGCCGGCGAACTGGAGACTTCCATGCTCATGCATCTGGCCCCGGAGAGTGTACGGACCGACAAGATCAAGAGCGAGATCGCCAAGACCAACCAAATGAATTCCGATTACATCTATGTCGACCTCTTTGGCAGCGGTCCCATGGGGCTGGTGGAGTGGACGAGCCAATATAGCGATAGCGGGGTCATGGGCGAGGCCGAGAAAGCGACCGCGGCCAAGGGCAAGCTTGCCTTTGAAGAAGCCAGCCGCAACCTGGCCAACTTTGTCACCGAATATCACGCACGCAAAATCGAGCCGCGCACGCCCCACCAGGCCCAGCCACCGACCATTCCCCTCTCCTTCCCCACCGATTGATTGGCCGGTATTGATTGACCGGTGTTGATTGACCGGTGTTGATTGACCCGTGTTGATTGACCCGTGTTGATTGGCCCACGCGTTAATTGACCGGCGCGCACAGGCGCAGAAAGTTACCAGAAAAGCACAAATTCGACCTAAATATCAGCCAGAGCAAGTGAGGATCCATGAGCGCAGATTTACGTGTTGGGGTGATCGGCTGTGGCGGCCACGCCCAAAGCCATTTTGCCATGATCAAGGCCGACCCACGCCTCCAACTTGTTGCCGTCGCCGAAATCGACGAGGCACGCCGCAACCAGGCACAAACCGCCCACCAACCAGAGTTCACCTTTGCTGACTATCGCACCATGCTGGACAAAACCGATCTGGATCTCGTCTACGTGGTCACCCTGGCCGGGCATCTGCTGCCAATCGTCCAGGAATGTCTGGGACGGGGCATCCACACATCCATTGAAAAGGCACCGGGCTACACCAGCGCCGATACTCGGGAAATGGCAAGCGCAGCCCAGGCCAGCAGTGCCAAGGCAATTGTCTCCTTCAACCGCCGCTACATTCCCGAGATCCTGGCGGTGCGCAAACTGGCCCAGGAACGGGGCGGTGCCGTTCAGGTGGCCGCCAACTATCACAAGCCAGCCTCTGGCATTGTGCCCGCGGATCGAACGGCAGTTGTCCCCCCCGAACTCACCTCCGACGCCATCCATCACGTCGATCTCATTCGCTGGATGACGGGACGCACCGGGGCGGAAGCACGGGTAGCCACCGAAGTTCATGCCCACACCTGGCAAGGGGCCAACACCCCCGCGCCCCACCACAACGCGGTCATCCAATTCGATGCCCAGACCCACGGCGTGATGATGAGCCACTTTGGCGTCGGCTACCGCATCCAGAGCGCCGAGGTCCACGCCGAGGCAATGTCCGCCTATTTGGATCTCACGCGCAAGCCAGTGGTGACGCTCTACCTCGATGGCGAGTTGGTCGAAACTCCACTGAATCTGGCGGATGTGGGCGGCCCCAACTTCAACGAAACCACCCACTTCGTCGATTGCATTCTCCAGGACCGCGAGCCATGGAGCACTGTCGATGATGCCGTGAAGACCATGGAACTCTGCGAAGCCATTGTGGCCGGCCATCGGGGTAGGTTGTAGCGCAATCGACCACTCGTTGATTGCGTAGAGCGGCCCCAAAAGTGAAACGCGCCCCTGCCCTCCCAACTGCTTGTCACACCTCTGCTTTTGTCTTACAATGGATGCACAGAGTCGTTTGAACCACCGCTCATGCAGGGCAGGATGGAAGAAGATGAGTGAATCCGAAACCAGCAGCACCGCGGGCGCGCGCCCACTCGCGCGCTACGACGAAATACTCGTGCTGGGCGGGAGTGCCAGCGTTCAGCTCACCGCCAATATCTGTGCCCACCTGGGCATTACGCCAGCTAAGCGCGAGGTAATCCAGTTTTCCGATGGAGCACTCTTTGTACGCGTTGGCGAAAATGTACGCGGACGGCACGTCTATCTCGTGCAATCCACGATCTTTCCCACCAACGACAACTTCATGGAGTTGCTCTTTTGGATCGATGCGCTGAAACGGGCCAGCGCCGCGTCGGTGACCGTCATCATGCCCTATTTCAGCTACGTCAAGGGAGACAAGAAGGACGAGCCGCGGGTTTCGATCCGTGCCCGCGTCTGTGCCGATGCCATCGAGCGCGCGGGCGCGGATCGGGTGGTTACCCTCGATATGCTGCCGCCACAGCTACAGGGCTTCTTCAGGGTGCCGGTGGATAACCTCTATGCGCTGCCACTCTTTTGTGAAGCAATCTGCCGGAAACAGCTGGCGGATCTGGTTGTGGTTTCGCCCGATATTGGCTTTGCCAAACAGGCTCGCAAATATGCCGCCAACCTCAACGCGCCACTGGCCATTGGCAACAAAGAACGACACAGCCACAACGAGCAGGCCGAAATTCTGGACATTATTGGCGATGTAGATGGCAAGACCGCGGTGGTGGTCGATGACTTTACCGTCTCGGGCAGCACCTTGGTCGAGACGGCGGAAAAGCTGGTGGAACAGGGTGCCAGCGCGGTCTATGCCGCGGTTACCCACGGCGCGTTCAGCAAAGCGGAAACCATGGCGCGGCTGATGACGAGCCCCATTGAACAGCTGCTCATCACCGATTCGATCGAGACGCAGCCCGTGGCATTTTGCGAGAAGATCGAAGTTTGCTCGGTGGCGCCCCTCTTTGCCGAAGCCATCCACCGCATTCACTACCGCGAGAGCATTAGCGTGCTTTTTGATCAGGAAGAAGATAGTGGTCAAGCAGCCTGACTTGGCCAATGGCGACGGTGCAGTTTGCTTGAAAACGGTAGATTTTTGGACGGTCTACCAAAGGGCAGCAGTACCGTTTTCAAACAGAGCTCACTTTAGAAGATCGGCAGCTGCGGTAAACTCATCAACAGCAACGCTGAAACTCGTACCAAAATGAAAGAGACCATGCAATCCTTGTCCAACCATTCGATTCTGGCCAACTGCGCCCGCTACTACTACCGCGATCTCGCGCGCGCCACCCATTTCTATCAAGAGACATTGGGCTTTACCCTGGTCGAAGATTTCGGCACGGCCAAGCTCTTGCAGGTGGCCTCGACGGCCTTTCTCATGTTGGTTGATGCAAGCAGTGGTCGCCACAGCGCCGACGAACCCAAGACCGTTACCACCGCGTTTCTCACCGACGAACTGGAAGGCTGGTGGGCCTATCTCTCGACCCTGGATCTGCCGGTGCAGGTGTCCTTTGACCCCAAAGCGGGGCAGGCACACGATGGCTTCGTTGTCATTGACCCCGAAGGCTATTTTCTCGAATTTGAACGCTTCAACCCGCATCCCGAAAACAAAGCATTGATGCCGCTACTCGATCCGCTGCCGTCGCACTACCCAACCGCGGACGCGCGGGGGAGTTGCCCACCCACATTGGGTGTCAAAGCCACGGTCACCTGGCTCTATTACCGGGATCTGGAAGCGGCCAACCGGTTCTGGTGCGCAACAGTTGGCTTGCACAAGGTTGTTGATCAGGGCTTTGCCAAGGTGCTACAGAGTTCGCCCGCAGCCTTTATTGGTCCAGTACAGGCTGGCGACGGACTGCATCCCTACACGAAAGAAAAAGGCGTCACCGTCTCCTTCTTCACCGCCAAGGTAGATACACGGTTTGCACACTTGCAAACGGTACCAGCGTTTGCCTTGCAACATGAGGAAGTGATCCTGGAACTGGAACGGGTACGCACTCTCCTCGGCCTCGATCCAGAGGGATATTCGGTTGAATTCGACGAGTTCATCGACCACCCGGCCAACGCAAAGATTCGTGCGCTGCTCGCGGCCACGGGGGCAGCATAGACCCATGGCGCTCCGTGAACGTTTTCCCATTTTTCAACATAAAACCTACCTCAATAGCTGCTCTCAGGGCGCGCTGGCGGTAGATGTACAGCTGGCCTATGCTCAATATCTGCGCGATTGGGAGGAAGAGGGCTCACCGTGGGAGCTGTGGGTCGACAAACTTGAAGCAACCCGACATGCCTTTGCGACGCTGGTCAATGCCGAGGCCAGCGAAATTGCCGTTACCGGCTCGGTCTCTCATGGCGTTAGTAGCTTGGCCAGTGCGCTGGATTTCAGCGGCGAGCGCAACAAAATTGTGGTCAGTGACTTTGAGTTTCCGACCATCGGCCAAAACTGGCATGCACAACGTTCGCGCGGGGCCCAGGTTGTCCATGTGCCCAGCGCGGGCAACAGCATTCCGTTGGAGCGCTTTGCCGCTGCCATTGATGAGCGCACCAAGCTGGTGGCCATCACCCATGTTTGCTATCGCAACGGGGTGATGCTCGATGTGCCCGCGCTTGTTGAGTTGGCCCACAGCAAAGGTGCGCTCGTGCTGCTCGACGCCTATCAGAGCCTGGGTACCATGCCCATAGATGTCAAGGCGCTGAACATTGACTTTTTGGTCGCCGGCACGCTGAAATATCTGTTGGCTTCGTCGGGTCAAGCATATCTCTATGTGCGCAAAGAGCTGCTGCCCACGCTCGCGCCCACCACCGCGGGTTGGTTTAGCCAGGCAGATATCTTTGCCATGAACAATGAACAGCACCAGCCCGCGGCCACAGCCGCCAAGTTCGAGGCCGGTTCGCCGCCGGTGCCCAATCTCTATGCAACCTTGGCCGGGATCAAGCTCGTCCAACAGGTGGGGGTCGCTTCTATTCGGCGCGAAGTTCAGGCGATCACCGGCGCGATCAAGCAAGCGGCCATGCAGCGCGGTTGGAATCTCGTCTCACCCGTTGATCCGGATCGGCATGGTGCCCTGGTCACGCTGCGTTCGCACAAGGTTGACCTACTCGTCAAGTTGCTGGCCGCGGATGGCATCATCGTCTCTCACCGCGATGAAAACCTGCGCATTTCGCCCCATTTTTACAATAATCAACAGGATGTGGATCGTCTGATTGATGGGTTGACGAAACAGAGGCAGCTACTCGTATGAACAGAGTTGGAATTATGCGGTTGCTGATATTTGGTAGTCTCCTCCAAAGGAGTTGTTACCGCCTGATTACACTGGAAATCTTAATCAGTGTTTACACCTGACCAACTCCATTCCGGTAGACTATCTGATATTTGAGCGTGGCGAAACCCTGCTGCTGCACCCTGCGCCAAGCTCGGCGTGCGTAGCTGCCGCGCAGATGGCACGTGAATGAACCAAGCATCTGTCCATCTACGCGTTGCGTCCCCGAAAGTGGGCTCTGTTTGAACACAGTAATTCCGGCAAGCGGGAAACCTACCGTTTTCAAGCCAACCGCACTGTAGAGCGGCTCGACCCATGACCTGGCCCACAACCGACTGTATGGATCGGTGCGAAGAATGGTGCAACAGAATCTGTGACAATCACGCATGAATGACAAATCGGACCTGTTGCTACCGGCCATTGGGAACAGCCGCATACCGCTGGAAACATTGGCCATTCCCATTGGCAATCAGAGGTGGCGGATCACCTGTGTAACAGATCAAGATGCTTTGCTGGAGAGCGTGACAGAGGTGGAGCACGTGCCCTATGGATTTCTGCTCTGGGAATCGGCGGTGGCGCTGGCAACGTGGCTCCATCACCAGCCGACGCTGGTGCGGGGCAAACGGGTGTTGGAATTGGGCGCGGGCGTCGGTCTGGCGGGCATGATCGCACGCCACCTGGGTGCCCAGGTTTGGCAGACCGATCACCGGGCCGATGTATTGGCACTCGCCGCGCACAATGCCAGGCAAAATCAGGTGCCCGTTCCCCAGCAGTTCACAGCCGACTGGCGCAATTGGCAACGGGCCGAGACCTACGACCTGATCCTTGGCGCAGACATCCTCTATGAACGGGCTATGCACGAACATTTGGCACTAATCTTCCAGCGCAATCTTGCACCCGCTGGTCTGTTGGTGCTTAGCGATCCCAGCCGTCCCCAGGCGCTGGACCTAATAGCCGCGTTGGAAGATGAAGCGTGGCAGGTGGCCATTGAGATGCAGACCATCACGCTGCCGAGCAAAGCAAAGACGGAACAGGAAGTTCCCGTGGCGCTCTTGATCTGTTCCCGGCCAGCACCAATCGTGACAGAATAAATTCGCGTCGCTCAATTCTATCGAGTGGTCTCGACAGCACCGCTTGGCAGAGCCATCCGCTGTCACCAAGAAACCACTTTGCATGAAAAGTCAAATATTGTTATAATCCAGCGACACTGTTTTGCAGTGGTCGCTGATTTTGTCTCTTGCAGCAGCAAAGCTCGATTCAGCCCATTGAAACAGACGCATGCCACGCCCCGTGAAACAGGTGGGGCGGCGGACGTGTAAGGGCCAAAAAAACAGCGCATGTATAGAATTAGCGCATGTAAGAGAATTAGCGCATGTAGATGTGTAGCTATACAGTATCTCCTGTACTTTTCCCACCACGGGGCAACCATTGCACATGCGAGCTCCACTCGGAACAATCTGCTGCAGCTGTTACCACTGATCACCAATGACTAAGTTCACCAAATGATCGAGTTCACTAAGGACCGAGTTCACCAACGGCCGAATGTTTATCGAACATCGCTCATCTCCGAAAAATTGTGCGTCAAATGCGTTCTCAACAAGCCAGGCAACGTTTGATGGAACGCTGGGGTAGTGAGGGAAACCTTCAATGATTGAAGTAACAATAGCAAGTATTCGTGTCAGTCTGATGTCGCAGAATCGCATTGTCGAACTGCGTGAAGAGGGTGGTGACCGGATCCTGCCAATCTGGATCGGTCCGTTTGAGGCGGAATCGATAACCTTGCAGCTACAGAGTGTCGATGTGCCACGCCCACTAACCCACGATCTGCTGAAATCTGTCATCGAAACATTGGGGGGCGAGGTGCTCCACATTTTGATCAGCGGATTGGAAAAAAGCACCTACTTTGCCCGCATTGTGCTCGATGTTGATGGCGACACCATTGAAATTGACAGTCGTCCCAGTGATGCCATTGCGCTTGCCGTGCGCGTCAATGCGCCGATCTACGTCGCCGAAGAGGTCATGGATCACGCGGGCCTGCGTCCGGAAGAAGAAGTCCGGCTGGGCGAAGAAGAGGCGCAGGGCGGCGATCAGCCAATGAGTGAAGAAGATCTGGGGGCCTTTAAAGATCTGATTGAAGGGCTGGATCTAGATAAGCTGCTGGGCAACTAACCTGAATTTGAGCGAACCGCCCATTGTGCAATAACAGATGCGCGACAATGGATGCGCGACAATGGATGCTGTGACTGGCGCACTCGGGTGTCATGTTGCCTGCCCTCCGTCGCTACTGCCAGCGGGCACGGCATGAGCTTCGTTTGCTCACTTGGCTAGCGTGACGGCACCAGCAAATCGAGAATTGCTAAATCTAGCATTGATTGAGAACGGCGAGGCCGCCTTTTGGCTTCGCCGTTTTTTGCCGCTAATGTCAACAGGAATAGATGATTGGCACTGATAGATGAGACTGACAGATGAGATTGACAGATGATCGCGTGACAGATGACCATGAGTGAACTTGAAGTACCGGCGCGCAGCATCCCCGCAAATGTAGAAGCCGAACGGGCAGTGCTGGGATCGTTGATGATTGATCCCGATGCCATCATCAAAATCGCCAACTTTTTGCGGCCCGAAGATTTCTTCCGCGAGCGCCACGCCTGGCTCTACGAAGCGATGTATACGCTCAACGAACGGCGCGAACCGCTCGACTTCGTCACGCTGGTCGATGAGTTGGAACGGCGCGAGCGGTTGACTGAAGTGGGCGGCCCGGCCTATTTGACCGATCTGATTGCCAGCACCCCAACGGCACTCTACGTCGATCACTACGCACGCATTGTGGAACGCACGGCCGTGCTGCGCCGCCTGATCGCGGCCGCGGGCAAGATCGCAGAGATTGCCTATGATGAAAGCCTGGATGTCGATGATGTGGTCGATCGCGCCGAGCAGATTGTCTTTGGTGTGACCGAAAGTCGCATCCACCGCGATCTGACGCCCATCCGGGCCATCATGACCAATGTGGTCGATCACATTGACTTTCTCTCGCGCAATCAAGATCGGCTCATGGGCGTGCCCAGTGGTTTTACCATGCTGGATCGGTTGCTGGGTGGCTTTCAAAAGAGCGACTTGATCATCCTGGCAGCCCGCCCCGGCATGGGTAAAACCAGCTTTGTGCTGAGCATTGCGCAAAATTCGGCCAAACGACATGATACACGCGTGGCTTTTTTCAGCCTGGAAATGAGCAATGAACAGCTCGTGCAGCGGCTGCTCTCGATGGAAACGGGCATTGACAGCCACCGGCTGCGCATGGGGGCTGTACACGAAGAAGAATGGCCCATTGTGCTGGAAGCAGCAAATATGTTGGCCGGCACCAATGTCTTTATCGATGATACGCCCGCGGCCAGCGTGACCGACATCCGCACGAAATGTCGGCGGCTCTATGCCGAACATGGGCTCGACATGGTCATCATCGATTACATGCAGTTGATGACGGGCCAGAGTGGTGGGCGCAACGACAATCGCCAGCAGGAGATCAGCTTCATCAGTCGCTCGTTAAAGGCCTTGGCCCGCGAACTGAACGTGCCGGTGATTGCATTGAGTCAGCTCAGCCGTGCAGTGGAAAGCCGATCCGACAAACGCCCCATGCTTTCGGATCTGCGTGAAAGTGGTTCGATCGAGCAGGATGCCGATGCCGTCCTCTTTATCTATCGCGAGGACTATTATATTGAAGAGACCGACCGCCAAAACATTGCCGACATTTTGGTGGCCAAACATCGCCACGGCGCAACGGGCACCGTGAGCCTCTTCTTCCGCAAAGAGCTAACCCAATTCCGCGATTTAGAGATTCAGCGCACGGATCTGGATTACTAAGTTGTTGTATACTGGCTATGTGTGGCCTGATTTACGCCGGGATCTACTACGGTTAGATTCCATCCTGAAATTTGGTTCTGGTCTCCGTCGCGTCGCTGGTCGGTGAGACCAGCGCAGATAATTTCAGGAGAGCTGTTTACATGCAGATAGAGCTGCCCCAAAAAACATTATGACCCAAAAAATCAAGGGATTTATCGGTTTTCCCGATGCCAAAATGAAACCGGTGGTGTTGCCCGATCACTTCTTCACCGAGCTGTTGGCCCAAATTGATCATTTGGCCGAGCTCAAGTTAATCCTGCACTGTTTCTGGCTCCTCAACGAACAGAGTGGCGAATTTCGTTACTTGCGCGGGGAAGATCTGCGGACGGATGACCTTCTGTTGCAGGGGCTCGCCGATGATCAGGAGCTACAGAGTCCGGCGGATCTGCTGGCGGATGCACTGGAGCGGGCCGTGGCGCGCAATGTGCTGTTGCGGTTAGCAGTTGAAAGTGCAGCCGCGGATGAAGAGGCTGAGCCCGCCGTCGATGATTGGTATTTCATGAATACCGTCAAGGGGCGGCAGACCATTGCCCTGATCCGACAAGGGAAATTGGACGAATTGCAATCGGCGATCCCCGAAGAAGCCCGGCTGCGGGTTGAGCGTCCCAATATATTTGTGCTCTATGAACAGAACATTAGCTTGATGACGCCATTGATTGCGGATCAATTGCGCGATCTGGAAAAGAGCTACAGCCCCGACTGGATCGAAGAAGCCTTTGAAATTGCTGTCAGCCGCAACAAACGGTCGTTGCGTTACATTCAAGGCATTTTGAAGCGGTGGGAAACCGAAGGAAAACAAGACGAATCACATGAAACCACTGGGCGAAATTCTGAATCGGAACGGCGGCGGAAATATATCCCCGATGAATATGCCGATATCATCATCGGATAGGCACACGGCCGACGAGCAGCCAGGCGCGCACGAGACAGATGCGACAACATCGCCGCGCATCACGCGCAAGAGCGCCAGCGATCCAGAGGCGGCACCACATCATTCCCCCCACCCCAGCCGTGCCCATGCCTTTGGCACCCAAGCCGCGCCCACGGTGCACTGTGCCATCTGTGGTGATACTGGCTACACAGTGCCGGATCTGCCCATCAATCACCCTGATTTTGGCAAGGCGATTCCCTGCAGCTGCCGCGAACAAGAACGAATGGAACGGCGGCTGCGTTCGGTTCAGCGCATGGGCAATCTGGAAGCGCTCCAGCGCCACACCTTTGAAACCTATATTCCAGAACCAACCCATCTGGCCCCGGAAAAGTCGTTCAATGTTCGGCGGGCATTCGAGACCTGTCGCTACTATGCGGAAGAACCCGAAGGGTGGCTGTTGCTCACGGGGACCTATGGCTGTGGTAAAACCCACCTGGCCGCGGCGATTGCCAACGCACGCATCGATCTGGGCCAGCCGGTGCTTTTCATGGTTGCCCCCGATCTGCTCGACCATTTGCGCGGCACCTTTAATCCACACAGCCAAGTAAATTATGACGAGCTTTTTGAGCAACTGCGCTCTACATCGCTGTTGGTGCTCGATGATTTGGGCGCGCAGAGCAGCACCCCCTGGGCACAGGAGAAGCTCTTTCAGCTGCTCAACCACCGCTACAATGCACAGCTGCCCACCGTCATCACCACCAACCAACGGCTGGAGGAGTTGGAGCCGCGCCTGCGCAGTCGGCTAATGGATGCCAACCTGGTCAATCACTTTGCCATCATCGCGCCCGACTTTCGATCGGGCAAAAATCCGGCCCAGAGCGATCTCAGCTCACTCGGCCTGCATCAGGAAGAGCGTTTCGCCACCTTCAATGGCACGCGCAGCGATCTCAGCGGTGAAGAACGACTCAGTCTGCAAGAGACGGTGGAAGCCTGTCGCGCCTATGCCCACAACCCCGAAGGATGGCTCGTGTTGGCGGGGGCCAGTGGTTGTGGCAAGACCCACCTCGCCGCGGCAATTGCCCACCAACGGGTGGAGCACGATCAGGGTGATGTGATGTTCATTGTCACGCCGGATCTGCTCGATCACCTGCGGGCAGCCTTTAGTCCCAATGCCGCCACCCCCTACGATCGCCGGTTTGATGAGATCAAGAAGACGCCGCTGCTGGTGCTCGATGATCTGGGCACGGAAAGCGCAACGCCCTGGGCCAAAGAGAAGCTCTTTCAATTGCTCAACTATCGTTACAGTGCGCTCTTGCCCACGGTGATCACCACGAGTGCCGAACCCAAAAAGATGGAGCCCTGGCTACGCACGCGACTCTTTGACACCAGCCGCTGTCAGTTTCGGGCCATCATTGCCCCCGAATATCGTGGCAATCGCGGCGCCGCCAACGGGCCAAGAAGCCGCAAAGCACCGCCGCGGCCCAACTCGCGCCTTAACCGCGGCTAACGGCAAGAAGAGTTTGGCACAGGCGGGAACACACAGTACACTTACATCGTCAAAAATTATAACATCGATATGCGAAGCAGGAGCATGACCTGCTCACCGTTTGTATGATCTTGTTGCCTGCCGTGGACTATTCCGTGGCAGGCGCTATTTTTGGAACCCATCCTGAAATTCGGTGATGGTGCTTGAAGCACCTCCAGCCAGTTACATTGAGGCAGAGAATTTCAGGACGGATCATTAAAGAGTTATTGAGAACTATCCAGAGCTTCGATCGTGACGTGGTTTGGGCAATGTGCAGACACCGATTCACAAAGCAACATATAGCATCTTTTGAAGCTTTTTTGACATCTGTCAGAAAAGTCGATGCAGAGAGCGCTACACTGGACAGTTCAGCAGTTTTGGATAGATCGTGAAAGATCCGAGGAGAAACAGGAGAACAATGGAACGCTCACAACGCTTTCCGTCCCGTTGGGCAGTGATTGTTTGTGGCCTGCTTGCATTTGCATTAACAGGCTGCTTACGTCTATTCGCCCCGCAGGCAGCACCGATTGAACCGACGCGGACCCCCATTCCAACCTTTACCGCGACAACGATTGTCGAAGTTGCACCGGAAGCTCCGGTCGATGCAGAGGTTTCCAGCGAAGAACCGGTGGCCGCAGAACCGGTAGCCGCAGAGCCGACGCCAGAAGCCGCGCCCCCAACAGAGACACCAGCGCCGGTGGAGCCCACGGCAACCGCCACGCCCGCGGTGGCAGCAGCAGTCGTGAGCCAGGGCATGAATGTACGTGGTGGTCCCGGCACAAACTATCCCGTGATCGGTGCCGCCCAAACCGGGGATCGCTTCATCATCAAGGGCAAGGATGGCAGTGGTGCTTGGTGGCAGGTCGACTTCAACGGCCGCGATGGATGGCTCTTTGGTCAACTGGTGAATGCCGAGAATGCAACAGCTGTGGCCGTTGCCCAGAATATTCCCGCGCCACCACCACCCACCAATACGCCGGTACCGCCGCCACCGACCAACACACCCGTCCCGGCCCAACCAGCCGAGCCGGCGCAGCCCCCCCCACCGGCCAACAACTATAAGTTTAACGTGGCTATCGTGGGCAAGTGTGAACGGCAACCGGCAGGGAACTGGTTCGAAGGCAAAACCTACATCAACGGGCAGCCAGCCAATGGCTACAAAGTGGTCTTTAGCTATGCACCGGATGCCGCCCCCATCACGGCCCCCGTGGTGACGGGTCCCCATCCCGGCTACGAAGGATGGGATGCTGGCTACTACAGCCATATTATCAACGCCACTGATCCAAAGCCAGGCAACTGGTTTGTCTGGGTGGTCGATGATGGTGGCAACCGGATCTCGGAGATTGCCAATTGGCAGAGCACCGGGCCGGGCGAAGGCTGCAACCAGGCCGTCGTTGATTTCGATAGTCGCTAGCAACAGAGAGAGACAAGAGAGAGACGAAGCGAGGTGTTGCCGTGATCTTCAACACCTCGCTTCACCTGAATTTTGCGCTGCTCGGGCGCTAGAACAAACGAGGGGATAGTGCATTTGACTGGCTAACCTGCATCAGTTCCGATCCACTTACAAATCGTTTTGGCAAGTTATCGTTCTGTAATGAACATAAAGAAAATGATGTGCTACACTCATCACATCAATGCCTGCCAAACGTAGACGAGTCACCTCAACTCGCTACCCTTGTACCAGCACAGCGGCCCCTCTATGGAGGGATGCAGCGTGTTGCAGACAAGGTGTTCACGTGGAATGGAAAGATCAAGGGTTTGACCATGACTACCCCCCAACGACTGTCGTTAACCTATGCGGTTCCTGTGCTGATTCTGCTGTTGCTTGTACTGAGTGGATGTTCGCGACGGGTCAACGCGGGGGTTCCTCCCACCCGGACCCCCATTCCTACTTTTACACCATCGCCCACCTATGATGCACTGGCAACAATGGCTGCCGAAGCGGCCACGGCTACGGCCACGGCAGAGATACCGACCAGTACACCGTCGCCAACGGCCACTGAAACCCCGACCGTGATCCCCACGGCAACGCCGGAAATTGCAGAGATTACGATCTCCCGTGCGATCAACGTGCGCGCGGGGCCATCGACCTACCATGCCGTGATTGGTGGGGCCAACACTGGCGATAGGTACGGGATCCTTGGCAAGAACAGTGATGGGAGTTGGTGGCAGATCGATTACAATGGCCAGAACGGCTGGGTCTTTGCGGGAATCGTCGAAGCCAAGGCAGCAACCAATGTTGTGGTGGCCGTAAATATCCCGACGCTGCCACCGCCACCGCCGACCTGGACACCGACCGTCACCCCATTGCCCGAATTCACGGCAACACCTGTGCAGACGGCAACGCCAACACCAAACTACGCTTACGCGTTGGCCGACGGGGGAAGTTGCACGGCAACAGAGGGTTTGCCCCAATTCAAGGGCTCTGTCGAATATGACGATGGCTCGCCCCGCAACATGGCCTGTGTTCACATTGCTTTTTGGGGGCCGCGACAGACCCAGTGTACGGGCTGTGATCGAGCGGGGGATGGCAACTGGGGCTTTGCACCTTTTGGTGATGCAGCGCCAGCCGACACCACCGTTGAGATCTATGTGGTCAACTGCCCCTCCAGCGGAATTCCGCCCGGTGGCCAGAACAGTGACTTTGTTAACCTGACGCCCCTTTCGCCAATTTGGACTCACAAAGTCAGTGGCAAAGAGCTTTGCACCGATATTACCTTTCTGGTGAAAGAGTAAAGAGTAGTGGCAAGTTGTAGCAGATGGGATGTCGCCCCTGACAGAGGCACGATTCATGGCTGCGGCTTGCCAACCAAATGAACGCAACGTTATGCATCGATTCTTCATGGCACTCCGTCAATTGATTATACTCTGGATCAGTCTGCTCCTTGGGGGTGGACTGATTTTTTTGCTTGGCACACGTCCGGCCGCGCGACAGTGGCTCTGGTTGCAGACTGGCGAAGAAGCGCTGGCGGCCCAGTTCAAGGGAGCAACCGACCTCGCGGCAGCCCAACTGCGCCCGTCGCTGCAACTTGCCCCCACCGCTGCCATTGAACACACAGATGTCAATCCGTTTGGGATCAATGTTTTTCTGGAACAAGAGGCAGAACCGCACAAACGCGAGTTGGCGGTACAGATGGCAGCCGAGGCAGGGTTTCATTGGCTGCGGCAAGAGTTTACCTGGGAGGATATCGAGATCCACGGCAAGGGTGACTTTGAGGACCGGCGCCACGAGCCCTACCGCTCCGCCTGGGATAAATATGATCACATTGTCGAGCTGGCCGAGGCGCATGAGATGGAGATGATCGTCCGCATCAGCAACCCACCGGCGTGGAGCCGTGCCCTGACCGACACGGTCGGGACCTATGCGCCGCCAGATGAGATAGGGGATTACGCGGATTTCGTTAGCGCCGTCGTCACTCGCTACCGTGGACGCATCCGCTATTACCAATTCTGGAACGAGCCCAACATCTATCCCGAGTGGGGCGTCTACCCCATTAGCCCCGAGGCGTATACCGAGTTGCTCCAGGCGGCTGCCACGGCAGCACGCGCGGCGGATCCCGCGGTGGTGGTGATCTCCGGTGCATTGGCAGCGACCATCGAGCTTTCCCCCAATGCCACGGCCGGGGCGAATAATCTCAACGACCTCATTTTTCTGCAGCGCATGTATGATGCCGGGGCCGCGCCTTATTTCGACATTGTGGCACTGCAGGGCTATGGATTGTGGAGCGGCCCAACAGACCGGCGGATGCATCCGCGTGTGCTCAATGTTGCCCACCATCAATTTGTGCGCGATCTCATGGTGAAGAACGGGGATGCACACAAACCGATCTGGATGGCGGAACTGAACTGGAACGCGGCCCCCGATGGTGTTCCCGCCAACTATGGCCGGGTGACGCTGGAACAGCAGGCACGCTACTTGCCCATTGTCTATGAACGGTTGCAACAGGAGTGGCCGTGGATTGGTGTGGCCAACACGTGGTATCTGAAGCGAGCAACCGATGCCTGGGAAGCGGAGGGCAAGCCGGAAGCCTATTTCCGCTTGCTGCAGCCAGACTTTACGCCGCTGCCAGTCTATGAAGCGATGAAGCGTTCCATTCACGCCCAGAGCGATTCCGCGCCAGCGCCATGAGTAGCCGTCGTTTGCTGCAAAACAGACCCGTTGAATCGATCGCGCTGCTGCTGATTTTGGCGGTCGCGTTCGTGCTGCGCATCTATCAGTTGGACGGTTCCAGCCTGTGGAGCGACGAAGGGAATAGCTGGGCGCTACTCAGTCGCTCGTTCGCCCAGATTGCACGCGATGCGGCCGCGGATATCCACCCCCCCGGCTACTACTGGCTGCTCAAGGTGTGGACTATGCTCTTTGGCACAACGGCCAGCGGCATGCGCAGTTTTTCGGCCATCCTCGGTGTTCTGCTCGTCTACCTTGTCTACCAAATCGGCGTCCGGTTGCCCGCCCCAGGCGCGCGCCGCCAGCGCCACTGGGCGGCACTGCTGGCTGCGCTGTTGACCGCACTCAATCCCTTCCAGATCTATTACAGCCAGGAAGCACGCATGTACATGCTGCTCACTGTTGCGGGGGCAGGGCTGGTCTGGTCGTTGCTCTGCTATTTGCAGGCGCTCCCCGACCGCAGCTCGTCTTCACCAGAAGAGCGCTCGCCCGATGCCCGGCTGTCCGATGCCCGGTTGAGCCTGGGGAGCTATGTCGGTTTCGGCCTGTTGGGGCTGTGGACCCACTACAGCTTTCCCATGCTGCTCTTGAGCACCGGTAGCGGTTACGCGATTCTGTTGCTCTTGAAATCCGCCACCCTGCGCCAGCAAAGCCGGCAGCGGTTCCGCGTCCATCTATACCATTTTGGCCGTTTCATCCTCGCCAATCTGGTAATTCTGCTCGGTTTTTTACCGTGGTTGCCCACGGCAGTGCGTCGACTGTTGGCCTGGCCAGCCGGGGGCGAGACACCAACGTTGGGGGCTGGCATTCAGATCACACAGCAGATCTTTTTGCTCGGGCCGCTTGATCGAACGCTGCCCCCCCTTTGGCTCTGGACAGCCATTTCGCTGGCCCTGCCACTCTTTGGCGCGTTGCGTCTCTATCAACAGGCAAATCGTTCAAAACGCAATGGCGATCCCACGACCAACCAGATTACGGCCACAGTGGTCATCCTGTGGTGGCTCTTGCCCATCGCGCTACTGTTTGGTGCGGGGCTCTTTACCGCTGCCTTCCTCAAGTTTCTGCTGGCCGCCTCGCCAGCATGGCTCCTGCTCATTGCTTATAGCTGCATGGGCAGCCGCCGCCTCGTCGTATGGCCAGCGATGTTGTTGATCACGGCGGGCGCACTGGTCCTGGCCGGCCATGCGCTCCCCCAGTACTACACCTCACCCACCGTCCGCGACAACTATGCGGGGGTGGCAGAATACCTGCAAACAGTGGCCGATCCAGCGCAGGATCTGGTGCTATTAAATGCACCGGGACAACGGGAGGTGTGGGCCTACTATGATCCTGGGATTCCCGTCGTGGCACTGCCCAAACAACGCCCCCCCGACCCCCAAGCCACCCTGGCAACATTGCAGCGAGTGACGGCTGACCGGCAAAAGGTATATGCACTCTTGTGGGCGACCGATGAAGCGGACCCGGCGCGGCTGGTCGAAACGTGGCTGGATCAGCATGCGTTCAAGGGGCTGGAGAGCTGGCAAGGCAACCTGCGCTTTGTAGAATACACCTTTGCGCCGCCCATGGCCTGCACCACCCAACAACCCGCCATTGTGTGGGCAGCATCGATTCAGTTGGATGGCTACTGCACTCCCACAGCAGAGCCGGTGGTGGCAGCGGGCGAGGTGGCATTGGTGGGCCTACAGTGGCAGGCGACACGGACTCTCGCGGCTCGGTACAAAGTGACCGTCCAGCTATTGGATGAGCAGAATCAACTGATTGCGCAGCGGGATGGGGAACCCGTTGGCGGATCGCGGCCGACCACGGGTTGGCAACCCACTGAGGTGATCAGAGACAATCACGGCCTCATGATCCCCGTGGGTACACCGCCCGGCCACTACCAGTTGATCATTGCCCTTTATGATCCGAGCGATGGCAGCCGTCTCGCCGTTGATGGCAACGATTTCTTCTCCTTGGGTACCATCACGGTAACCTTGCCCACAACACCGCTACCGGCGGCGCTGATCCCCATGCAATACCGTCTGCACCAGCCAGTGGGTCCGGTCACGTTGCTGGGGTACAACGCACACAAGCAGGGCATGACCCATGCACCAGAGACACCCCTCGTTCCCGGCGATTGGGTGACATTCACCTTCATCTGGCAAGCACCCGAACCATTGCCGGTTACCTGGCCCTCCAATCTCCAGGCGACACTTGCCGTGGGAGAGCAGCAAGTCAACTTTCCCCTGGCTGGCAACAGCTACCCCACGGCAGCGTGGCAGGCAGCACAGATCGTGCAGCAGAGCGTGGCCATCCCGTTCGATGGCAGCAGCCGTCGCGCATGGTTGACGATTGGTGAACAGAGCACCGAACTGGCGTCGCTGCCAGTGCCTTAACTCAACATGAGCAAATCCTGATAATGTGCTTAATTACCTTGACATAGTACTACGTTTGTTATAGCATGAATACATCTACCATTTTCCCTGGAAGCATGTCCAAAGTAGGGTAGTGCGCTCTTCCATCATTGGTAGATAGCTGGGGTGTAGCTTTCTTTTGGGGAAGGAGCCTTTTGGGCAGAGAGCAGAGCAGTCACCATGCTACCAAGTTCTACCCACTTCTAAAGTAAGCTCTGTTTGAAAACGGTAGTGCTACCGCTTTCAAGCCAACCGTACTGTAGATGAAGCAGATCGCCCCGAAGCGAATGACGCTTGGCATTCATCTGTGGCGGATGAATGTGGTAGAATCGAGGGATAACGCGTATGGACGTTGCAGACAAAACGCTAGACAGCTCGCATGATAGTTCAGAGACGGTACAGCGTCTGGAGGGTTCGGTTGCTGTGCCCAGACAAATTGATCCCGATCTGTGCCCGGTAGAGGTTGCAGCGCGTATTATCGGTCAGAAGTGGACATTGCAGATCGTCAAGACTTTGTTGGGTTGTGAATCTCAGCGCTTCTGTGAACTGCAGGAAGCCCTGGGCGGGGTAAATCCCAGCACGCTGAGCAGCCGGCTCAAGATGTTGGAAGATGAAGGCATGATTCGGCGCGTGCAGATCAGTGCAATCCCACCGCATGTCGAGTATAGCTTGACTGAAATGGGCCATTGTCTCAAGCCGGTGATCCAGGCGCTGAGTCGCTGGAGCAGCGATTGGCTGTGCACGGCGGAACGCGTACAGTCGTGGAACAAACAGACCGCCTTTGGTGACAACTGAGCACCCCTTCTCCGGTGTGAGCAGAGTAGTACATCCCGGCGTAAATGAGGCCACACTCGTTTTGCCGTTTACACTCAGATTGTATGGCCTGATTACCTGCCGTGGTTTTACGCCACATTGTAGTAGTTTTTCAGCGGTGGAAGCGGCCAAGTCGCATTGCCGGTGGGTGGTCACTATTTTACCGAAAGTATCTTACGCAATGATTTTACAAGGGTTGACAGTTGGGCTGTTGCAGGAAAACTGCTACATTTTTGGGTGCGATCAAACAAAGCGCGGGGTGATCATTGATCCAGGCGACAATGCACGGGGCATCCTGCGGCAAGTCGAACAGTTGGATCTGACAATTGAGAAGATCATCAACACTCATGCTCACTTTGACCACGTGTTGGCGGTGAATGCAGTCAAGGCAGTAACGCAAGCACCCTTCTATTTGCACAAAGCGGATTTACCGATTTTGCACGATGTGCCCGATCGGGTTGCCCTGTGGCTCGATTCTGAAGTAGATCCAGTGGATGATCCCGACGAGTTCCTGGAGCACGGCCAAGAAATTCAGGTGGGCGAAGAGGTGTTGGAAGTTCGCTTTACACCGGGCCACTCACCGGGCCACGTGGTATTTGTGCATCATGCGTCGGAACAGGTCATCGGGGGTGACACACTCTTTCAGGGCAGCATTGGGCGCTTCGATCTACCCTTGGCCGATGGACCGCTGCTGCTGAAAAGTATCCAGGAGCAGCTCCTTACCCTGCCCGACTCCTATACGGTTCACCCTGGCCACGGCCCCTCGACGACAATTGGCGTGGAGCGTCAGTCGAATCCATTTGTGGGCCAAAGTGCACAGGCAAACTTGATCTGACCGTCCGCTCCGCTCCATTGTGCGCTCGGCCAGAAGCAGATGCGTTTTCTCGCGTGCAAAGTGCTGGTTTTGAACAGCGTTTATTTTGGGAAAGACCTCAGTACGTTGTGGCACACTGTAATGCTGTAGCAAATAATCAAGTTATCTATCACATGGTGCCCGCCGCGGTTTGGCAAGCAGTAGAGAACAGCGCAGCCTACGTTGCGGATACATTGCAGCAAGAAGGTTTTATTCACTGTACAGGTGAGCCGGAGCGGCTGGTGTGGGTGGCAAACCATTTCTATCGCCAAATTGCTGGCGATTTTGTGATTTTGGTTATTGATCCGTCGGCTCTGCAAGCAGAGCTGCGGTGGGAAGAGGCAGATGGCCATCTGTTCCCCCATGTCTATGGGCCCATTAATCGCGATGCAGTGAAAGAGGTTCAACCTTTTCCCAGAAACGAGCAGGGCTTTTTCGTGGACTGGTCGACGTTGTAGATTTTGCAGCTTTGGTAACTGGATGACGTAGCATCAGCCCGTGTTGCAACCACACAAAGGGTCTCGCACCGTCACCATGGGTGTGACAGTGATCGTGAGGACGATTGTGAAAGTGGCTCTGTAACAAGTGGCTGTGTAGCAACACAAGGTATACACTATGTCTGTTTTGAGTGACGGTTTTGCAGGTTGGTTTCGACGGCGTAACCCGGTTGCGGGAGATGCAGAGTCGGCCCCGACAACGGGTGCAACAACAGGTGGTGATTCCGATCAAGAGCCTGTTGTGGTCTGGCGTGCTCCCAATCAGATGGAAGCCGAGGTGGTAAAGGGACGGCTGGAAAGCGAAGGCATCCCCGCCATTATACGGGGTGAATCGCTCGGCGCAATCTATGGGCTGACCTCTGGCAGTCTGGCCGAGACATCGGTTTTGGTGCCGTCAGCACTGGCAGATAAGGCCGAAGCGCTGTTGCATGAAGAGCTACCTCTGGGAGATGAGGCTGACGAATCAGCCGAACATTGATGGCCATCTCCGAAACGAGTAACATCGGTAACCTTTTCTAGTACATGAGCCAAGCTTGATTGAAAAAATGTGATGGTGACATGACACAAGAAACATATCGACCAACGATTCCTGCCGAGTTGGCAGAAGAGAATCAGAGTACGTTTAAAACAAAATATATCGCTGGTGGCCTCCTCTTGCTGCTCTTTGTTGGCTATCTCAGTGTGCAGATGGTACAGGCAACTCGCACCACCGGTGCCTATTACATGACTGTTCCCGAGTTGCGTACAGCCGGTGCCGAAATAGAGGGCGAGCGGGTTCGGGTCAACGGCAATGTGGTGGCGGATTCCGAGGATTGGGACGCCAACAACATCACCTTGCGGTTTGCCATTCAGGACGAGAACGACCCCACTGGTGCAACACTGCCAATTGTTTTCTTTGGACCCCGTCCCGACAATTTTCAACGTGCGGCCTCCGCGATTGTGGAGGGCGAACTAATGCCAGACGGAACATTTCAGGCCGAGACTCTGCTGCTGAAATGTCCCAGCCGTTATGAGGAAGAGCCCGAAGAAATTGAAGTCAAGGCAGTGCGGTAGCACGTGACAGACTCAGCCCCACCGCTAATTCAGGTAAACTCTGTCTACAAACGCTATGGCTCAAAACCGGTGTTGAGGGGGGTCAATCTGGCAGTTGAGGAAGGAAGCGTGGTTGCACTGTTGGGCACGAACGGTGCGGGCAAAACAACGCTGCTGCGCCTCGTTGCAGGATTGACAAAACCCGATCGCGGCGAGATTGCATTGGGCGGCGTGGGCTTGGACAAAGCAGGTGTTGCGCTGCGACGCTATGTGGGTTTCGTGAGCCACACGCCGCTCTTGTATGACCACCTGACGGCTTGGGAGAATCTGCGCTTCTTTGCACATATGTACGACCTGAATGAGCCGGTTGAGCGGATTGAGGCTGTATTGCAAACCGTCGACCTCTGGCCGCGACGGCATGATCGGGTTCGCACCTATAGCCGCGGGATGCAGCAACGTCTGGCGATTGCCCGTGCCGTCCTGCATGATCCACCCGTGCTATTGTTTGACGAGCCCGACACCGGGCTCGATCAGAAAAGTTCCCACATGTTGCAAACCCTGATCCAGCACATGGGTGATAAACAGCGAGCTATTTTGTTTTCCACGCACAACCTGGACCGCGCACTTACCTGGGCGGACTCGATCGCCATGTTGGTACGTGGAAAGATCGACCACCACACATCTATTTCCCTCTTTGAAAATGCCGACATGATCCACCAACTCCATGTGGTAACCGGGGTAGAATCATGAGTTTGACTGCACCATTACATCCCGCACAACAGACCAAACAATCCACGGAACCGACTGAAGAGAGCCAGCAACAATTGAGGCTCCAGCCCGTCTCCTTTCGCAATGAACATAGTTTCGCACGATATTGGCGCAAGGTGGCACATATTACGGTCAAAGACTTGCGCATCGAGCTACGGGCCAAGGAGATTCTGGGCGTCATGGCAGCCTTTAGCATTCTGGCTGTGATCATCTTTGGGATGGCTTTTGATCTGCGTGTACCCCGGTCGATCATGGTGGCGCCGGGCGTGCTTTGGGGGGTGCTACTTTTCACGGGGCTGCTGAGCCTCAACCGCAGCTTTAGCACAGAGATGGACCAAAAAACATTGTTGGCGCTGCTGCTCACGCCCGTCGATCGCAGCGCCATCTATTTGGGCAAACTGCTGGCCAATCTCTGCTTTTTAACTGCGGCGACGGCACTGCTTTTGCCGGTGATGCTCTTTATTTTTGATGTGAATTTTTTTCACCCCTGGATCTTGCTGACACTCTTGCTGGGCATCTTTGGCTATGTGAGCGTGGGCACGCTTTTTGCTGCGCTGACGGCCAACATTCGCTCGCGCGAGAGCATGATGCCGATTCTCCTGCTGCCGGTTCTGGCCCCCCTCTTTATGGCGGGGCTCAAAATGACGGAAATGGTGGTGGATGGACGTACGTTGAGTGCTTTTCAGAACTGGATCGGCATGTTGGTCGCTTTTGATCTGATTTTCTTTACGGCAGCGTTGATGACGTTTGATCTAATCTGGGAAGATAGTTGACACGATTTGGCGGCGCGTGCCAATCTGCCTTTGTTACAGATCATTTGGTGTGATCTGCATTTGGGCAACGTGGCACTTGCCTTGCAACCATGGGACGAGGATCGAGTGTGGCGGGCAATGCACAGGCGTGAGTCAACGGACGAACCGATGGTCACCCTCACGGTACGCTACAAATCTCCTCGCCACCATTTCCTTTGTCAAATGATAGTTTGAGATAGTTTGAAAACAACTCGTGGGTTGCAGCCCGCGTCAGTAGATGAGATTATGGAGAAGCATATGAGCAGTGGCACGTTGAGAGCGCAAGCGGTTTCCAACCGTGCCGGTGGTAGGGATCTGGCCTGGTACCTACTCAGTGGGTTCACATTGGTGGCCATGGCGGCCGTGATGTGGGCAGCGTTGATTTACGCCAAGCCCGCCACCAATCTTGCCGGCACCGAACAAATTGCGCAGCGTATCTTTTATATCCACATGGGCGCGGTGATGGGAGCGTTTGTCGCATTTCTCATGGCGTTGCTGGGCAGCATCGTCTATTTGCTCACCCGCAGCCTAGATTGGGACCGAGTGACGCAAGCGAGCATCGAAATTGGCATAATATTGGGAGTGGGACTTACGCTGGCGGGTGCGCTCTGGGGCAAACCAACCTGGAATACCTATTGGACCTGGGATCCGCGGCTCACAACGACAACGATTACCTTGTTGATCTACATCGCCTATCTGCTGTTTCGCAACGGCATTGATAATCGCCACACCCGGGCACGGTTTAGCAGCATCTACGCATTTTTTGCTTTTCTCAGTGTGCCGCTCACCTATTACAGCGCGCGCTGGTTCCGTTCGATTCATCCCGTGGTCTTCAGTGGCGAGAACGCCGATGCCCAAGGCTCTTTTAGCATTGGGGCAACCATGGGACATACGCTTTGGGTGAGTACGATTGGGTTTTGTCTGTTATTTAGCACATTGATGATCATACGTTGGCGCCAGCTACGCCTGGAAGATCGGATCGAAGAATTACGCGAGGAGCTTGAGTGATGGAATTCTTGGTTGCTGCATTCATTGGAGTTTGGGCGCTTGTGTTGGGCTACGTCATCTTTCTGGGGCAACGTCAGTCACAGCTGGAACAGGAGTTGCGGACGTTGGAAGAGGTAATTGGTGAAGAGCGCCAGCAAGGCTGACAAGGCTGGGTAGGGAGACTTACAGCACCAGAATCAATCACGGCTTACATTGAGTTGAATAGAGCAAGCAGAGTAGATTAAGCAGGGTTAATCCTAGCTGCCCAAGGCATTAGCCGTTGGGCTACAAACAACGCTCGTGAAGCCCGCCTTGGCGGGCGCACTTTGGTCGCACCCCTTTTTCTTGGCAGTGCGGAGACCAAACATCGCAAACGTTCCCGTTCAATTTGAGAGAGAGTGCCATGACAGAGATTGCGCAAGATCCCCAACTTGCAGAGACAGCCCGTCCCAAACCCGGCCCCAAAGGTGCTGATGGTAATCGGTTGCTTGTCTTTTTACACGCCCTGGCTTTTGTGCTTGGCTTTGGTGCCGTTTTTACGTTGGTCGGCTCCGCGGCTGGTCTGCTGGGTTACAGCCTGAATCCCTATCTGCGCCTGATCCAGCAAGTGGGCGCCGTGCTATTGGTCATCTTTGGACTCGTCACGCTGGGCGTATTCCGTTGGCTGGTCAACCAGATCACGACGCGAGTTGATCTACAGGCCAATCCAGCGGCAGCCGCGTTGGTCAGCTTTCTAAACTTCTTCAACCGGCTGCTCTATACCGAACGGCGGGTCACTGAAATGCATCAGGTGAACCGCAAGTGGGGATATCTGAGCAGCATCATGTTGGGCGTGAGCTTTAGCGCCGGTTGGGTTCCCTGCGTGGGTCCGATTCTGGCCAGCATCTTTTTTCTGGCCCAAGATAGTGCAACTGCGGCCCAGGGCGCGGGGCTACTGGCCATCTATAGCTTGGGGTTGGGGATTCCGTTTCTCATTACTGGTGCGGCCTTTAGCTCAATGAGTACATTCTTGCGCAAGCTCAACCGCCATGCCAATATTGTCAGCATCATCAGCGGTATCTTTCTACTCTATGTGGCATACTTGCTTTGGAGTGATAGTCTCGCCCTTTTGACGACAAGGTTTTTCTTTTTGAATGAGTGGGTATTCCTGCTGGAAGATTGGGTTTCGGGCGCATCTGGCACCAGCGGCGATCTGATCAGTCTGAGCTTCATTGCCGCCGCGCCACTGGCACTGATCGCTGGACTCATCAGCTTCATCAGTCCTTGTGTTTTGCCATTGGTACCTGCCTATGTTGGCTATCTCAGTGGCGCGGCCGTCAGCGGGCGACGCTAGGACCCGAGCAGAACTGTGGACAAAATACCATGCGCTTAATTCTCTACAGCAAACCGGAATGTTCACTGTGCGACACGTTGAAAGCTGACCTGCTGTCGATGCAGGCAACCTTCGGCTTTGCATTGGTTGAACGGAACATTGAAGAAAATCCCGACGATTTTGGCCGGTTTCGCTATTTGATTCCCGTGCTCGAAATCAACGACGCAGAGCTGCTCTATCCACCCCATACTTGGCACTCTGTCTTTCAGGCGCTGCAAGCGACACAGGATCAAGAGCAGACAGCGGGCTAACCAAGCTTTTGCCAGAGCCAGGCTTGTCACGATGGCAACCTTGATCCGTTTTAGCGGGCTAGTGTGAATACGGCTACCCACAACTGAAGGGCATGAAAGGCAACTAGCAAGCGGTTACTTCAAAAGCGGTCTGCTTGCTCTTGTGCACAGCAGTCCATGTAAACAGAACTTAAAAAAGAGCCGACCCACAGATGGAGATCTGTGGGTCGGCTCTTTTTTGATCGTTCAGTGCCGCTTCTTGCGGTCTATCAGCTCATCGGCAGCATGCACCGCTGCAACAATTCGCTCACCGCAGACTGTTTGGACATGAACGGTACAGACTTACTGTTCCCGGCGGCGTGCAAGGATGGCAGATCCAAAGAGCAGCGCAATCAGGGTAAGCACCACTGGCACCTGCGCCGTACCGGATGTCAGGCTAAAACCAGTCTGAGGCAACATGGTGGGCGCAGCCATGTCATCGGCCATCTCATCGTCAGCCATCTCGTCAGCCATGTCGTTATCGGCCATCTCATCGTCAGCCATCTCGTCATCAGCCATGGCGTCGTCAGCCATCTCATCATCAGCCATGGCGTCGTCAGCCATCTCGTCATCAGCCATCTCATCGTCAGCCATGGCGTCATCAGCCATATCTGTGTCAGCAGCACCGATGGTTGCGGTGAAGGCGGCCATGACAATTTCATTGTTGTTGGTAACGGGCACATCGGGGCCGGGGAATTCATACACACCGATCTCGCCTTCATCGGCATGCAACATGGCCCACAGTTGTGTGGTCTCAGTCAATGGTTCATTCAGCGCAACAACAATGTTTGCTGTTGTACCGGCGGGCAAACTGGCCTGCCCCAACACAGCACCGGGGGCACCATTGTCATCGATGTGGATGACCATCCAACCAGCATCCTCGGCAGTCGCCTCGGCAACGGTGACATTCGCGCCGTTGGATTCTTGATCCGTGACGGTCAGGGCGGGTCCCATGGTCATGGTTTCAGCGGCAGCTGTTTCATCGCCCATCTCTGTGGATTCGGCATCTTCCGCGGCGTCGTCTGCAGCTGATTCCTCGGCCATTGCTTCTTCACTTGTCTCTTCTGTGGCAGATTCTTCTGCCATTGCAGTGGCAGTGAGGATGAAGGGCGTCATCACAATTTCATCACCCACGAGAACGGGGCCATCGGGGCCGGGGAATTCGTAGGTACCACGCTCGCCCTGATCAACGTGGAGCATGGCCCACAACGTTGTCTCTCCTGTTTGGGTTTCGTTCAGTGCCACTTCAACCGCGGTCGAGCCGCCCGTGGGAACCTGGCTCTGCCCAAGTACAGCTCCTGGCGCACCACCATTATCAGCGTGAATGACAATCCAGCCATCTTGTTCGGCAACAACAGAATCAACCGTGACGGTCGAGCCATCAGATTCCTGCGCACTCGCGACTACGACTGGGACAATTACCTCATCCGCCGCGGTTTCTGCGTCGGCAGCTTCTTCATCAGTGGCTTCTTCGCTAGCAGCTTCCTCGTCAGCGGCTTCTTCATCAGTGGCTTCTTCGCTAGCAGCTTCTTCGTCAGCAGCTTCTTCGTCAGCGGCTTCTTCGCTAGCGGCTTCCTCGTCGGTGGCTTCTTCGCTAGCAGCTTCTTCGTCAGCGGCTTCCTCGTCGGCAGCTTCTTCGTCAGCGGCTTCTTCGCTAGCAGCTTCCTCGTCGGCGGCTTCTTCGCTAGCAGCTTCTTCGCTATCAGCTTCTTCGCTAACAGCTTCCTCGTCGGCGGCTTCTTCGTCAGCGGCTTCTTCGCTAGCAGCTTCTTCGTCAGCGGCTTCCTCGTCGGCAGCAGGCGAGAGTACATCACCGAGCACGTGAATCACACCATTGTAGGCAGTGACATCGGCAAGTGCGACTGGAATTCCGTTGACCATGGCTGTCCCATCGTCGCCCACTGTGACCGAGATAGTATCACCTTGTAAGGTTTCAACCTCTGTGCCGTCGGTCAAGTCCGCGGCCATTACGGTGCCGGGGATGACGTGATAGAGCAACAGTTGAGCCAGTTGTTCCGGATCAGCGAACAGTGCATCAGATGTCGCTGGATCCAGCGCGGCAAAAGCCTCATCAGTCGGGGCAAAGACGGTAAATGGACCATCTTCGCGCAAAGTATCGAGCAAGTCGGCCGCTTCTACCGCCTGGACCAACGTGCTGAACCCGTCAGTCGAAGCCGCGACGCCAGCAATTGACTGCGCAACATCGCCAACCGCAAAGGGATAGACAACAACGGTATCGTTTACCGTAACGGGACCATCAGCACCGGGGAATTCATACTCGCCTGCGGTGCCTTCATCAACATGCAACATGGTCCACAAGGTATCTGTCAGCCCATCCAGATCAATCTCGACAACCACATCAGCTGTGATTCCGGCGGGAACGGCACTCTGGCCCAAAACGGGGCCCGGCAATCCCTCATTATCAGCATGGATGACGACCCAACCAGGCACATTGCTCGTGACCCGAGTAACGGACACAGTGCCATCAACAACATCTTGATTGATGGCAAAGACGGCCGGTGCAAATTGCGCGGCCGAAACGGGCACAATTAGACAAAGCGCCAACAGTCCAACCCAAACGGGGTGAATCAAAAATTTGTTACGCATCGATTGCTCCTAATAGTTCACAACTGGTGGTTGTGGGTTGATAACTTCTTGTTCTGATAGATCATTATCGCGGTAGATCGACAGGTGGATAGGAGATTTCTTCCCAAACGCACATATCTCTCTATGCAACTATAATTTCTAGGCTGTCAGAATTTTGGGCTGTCGATAAGAGTGCAAGAAATTCTCGGGGATAGATTGTTGTGAGTTTGCTAGCGTTTCGATATTCGCTAGCATCTTGCGCTGGTATCTGTAGAGATTTGCATTTGCTTTGCCAAAACCGGGCACTGGGTTCTGCGCTCGCACAGTAGCCAGCAAGCGGTGAGTACGTTCTGCCCAACAAACGTTGTATCGACGTTATTGTATCTCAATTCGAGGCAAAGGGACAATCCGCATGCAAATCCGATCGGCACTTTGCGTCAGACCAGAAGCTGCCACAACAACTGGCTGAACAGCACAAGTACAATTGTCTGAGGCCAGCCACGCGCGGGCACGGTTGAAGAGTATCGGAGCGATGCACATCGGTAGCGTCATCGGTACCGTACATCAGTACAGTTGCAGGACATGAGACGCTGCTTTACAGCACACAGTAGTAGCAAGAGCACAGTAGCAAAAGCACAGTAGCAAGAGCACAGTACCAAGCATACACAGTTGCGCCAAGCCGCGGGGGAAATCGTTCTTCCAAGCCAGTCAATTGCAGCGCGCACGCCCTGCTTGCCGGATGCAAATTGTTTGGCGATTGCATCAGCAAATCAGCGGTAAATCATGAGGATGGTGGGTTGAGAGAACAGTAGCTCAGGCCAAAATCGCTTTGTATTGCATGGACGAACCGTTGGGACCAATTGGCGTAAACAACAGATTTAGTTTTCCCAATCGCGGATGCAATACTTGATAGATCTGTTGGGGCAAAATAGGGCGCAGTGGGCCGTTGAAGACAACGGCAAATGGCTCTGGTGCAATGGCCGTTGGTGCAGTCTCTGCATAGATGTGGTTGCGTTCGAGATTTTGAACAGCACGGAGCTGTAAAAGAATTGGGGGTAACGCTTCCAACTGCAAGGTGAAAGGCTGATTGAGGTATGCTGCAAAATCTATGCTCGTTGGCTGCTCTAAAGTTGGCATGGCTGTTTCCCTGAAACATTTTGGTTAAAACGAAACAAGACGTTTCGCTTCCGACGGGTAGGAACAAATTGCTCTTCTATAGAATCGCAATTACTAGCATCGCAATTACTAGCATCGCAGTCTAGTGTCGCAGTAAATAGTATCGCAATAACTAGTATCGCAATAAAACGTCTAATCCCTTACCTGTTGAGGGAAAAATTGAGAAAATCATCAATATGACTCATTCAATACGACAAATGTATTGGCGTTTCTAAGGACATAAGTCTCTCGTTTCACCCATCATGTTCAACAATAGGATGTATAAAATCCGCAGTTTTCCATAAACATTGGTCCCGCACAAAGCAGTTTGTTTATTAGACGCAAGTGTGACGTATATTGTAGATAAACCCCTTAAATGGCGTAGAGTTACCTGGTGTAAAAATGCGCATACTCTTGCGACTTTTCCATGGGTTCGCTATTATCCACGGGTTGTCCGTTCAGTACGGTTCGATAAATTGCCATGGAGAGAAACCCAAGCATTTCACCATTTGCACTTGGTTTGCCAGTGGGTGATCCATGGCTCTCTATGCCCGTTTCAGGGATGAGCCAACGGCCTCTTAGCTGTTCCTGCGCAAAAGCGTTGCCCGTTCCAACAACTCATCGATTTTTGCACCGAGGTCAAGCCGTGGTTGTGACGCCGGCACGGCCGCTCGTTGATACCAGACCAGAAACTCTACATTGCCCGCCGGACCAATCAAGGGCGAAATTGTCAGATCTAGCATTGTGAGTCCCAGTTTGGTTGCCAGCGCGTAATTCTCTTCGAGCACCGCGCGGTGCACCGATGGCTCGCGCACGACCCCACCTTTACCAACTTGCTCGCGCCCTGCTTCAAATTGAGGCTTGATCAAGGCAACGATCTGGCTAGTTGTTCCGAGTAACCGTAGCGTTGCTGGCAATACGAGCGCCAAACTAATAAAGCTGGCATCAATCACAGCGAGATCAGCCAACACTTGGTCGGGGAGCTGTTGCAGGTTGCGGATGTTGGTGCGCTCCAGTGTCACAACACGGGGATCGTTGCGCAACTTCCAGGCCAGTTGTCCATACCCCACATCCACGGCATAGACTGTGGCTGCCCCATGCTGCAACAGACAATCGGTAAAACCACCAGTGCTGGCACCCACATCGATTGCAGTTAGGCCGGTGACATCTAGCGCAAAATCATCCAACGCAGCCGCCAACTTCTGGCCACCACGGCTCACGTAGGGCAATTGATTGCGCACACGGATGGCGGCATCGCTGGCAATCAGCTGTCCCGGTTTGTCACGCACCACTTCATTGACCAGTACTTCTCCCGCCATGATCAGGCGTTTGGCCTGTTCGCGGCTCTGGGCCAACGCTCGCTCCACGAGCAACAGGTCTAGCCGCTCTTTCTTTTTGCGGCTGGGTCTGGATTGGCCCGAGTCGTTTTTGGCGGGAGGCTGTCTGCCTGAGTTCTCTGGTGTAGCCATAAAATCACGTAATTGTTTCTGATACTAAATGTACTGTGTAAGAAAAAATTCCAGGCGTTTGCACGGCGTTAGGTCTTCCTGGAAGGGGTCAGTATTCACGGTACACTGTACTAATTGTCTCTAAACCTAATTGTCTCCAAACCTACGCCAAGCGTTTGCACCGGGCAGCGCCCCGATCTCTCGTTGCGGTACCCATTGTCATCAATTTGTTGAGCCACGCCCGTGCAATTCGTGCTACACTCTGCCTTGCAACGGAAGAGCCAGCGTATTCGATTCAAGTGGCGGCACCTGTACTCAATCGAGAAGCAGATTGGTTTGACCTACACAGGTGCTTGCAGTAAGATGCCAAACGCATGATAACGCAAGTAGCTAGCTACTATCTCTACACGAGAGTGATTGCTAAAAAATACCTTCTACCACGCGCCTGGAAGACAACCGGGCAGCAACTTATAGAGAAATCATCGAAACGTTGCACAATGGTGGCATCAGCATTCTCTAACACTGGACGTGCGCATGAGAGAATGCTCATTCCGCAGGGTGCAAGGTCTATTTGCTTTCTCGATTGAGCTAATAGCAGCCACACCCGCTGGTGCAAAGCTCAACATGGCGCTTGCAGAAGAGCCAGTCTCAGGCTCAACAGAGACCGGTCAAGCGGTTACGGCAAGCACGCCGTTGCCTTGCAATTCTTACAAACAAACGCATCTAACAAAGGTTAGGTTATGACTTCGCAGAAAAGTTTGGTACGTACAGAGCAGCACAACCTGTTTGGCTTGCTCCGCACAATGCGTCTGCGCCAGTGGTCCAAAAATGTGGTGATCTACGCAGCACTGGTTTTTGATGGCCGGCTATTTGAACCCATCGCCTTCTTCTATACCACCCTGATCGTGCTCTGCTTCTGCCTCGTATCCAGCTCTGTTTACATCATCAATGATCTTGCGGATATTGACAAAGATCGCCTCCACCCCAAAAAGCGTCTGCGCCCACTGCCTTCTGGTATGCTCACCCCCCGTTTTGCCGCGGTGGCCGCGGCGCTGTTGGCGATTGGTGGCATTGGCCTGGCAAGTTGGCTCAATCCATGGGTTGGGCTCGTCACCCTGGTCTATCTCTTGCAAAACGTCGCCTACAGCCTCTATCTCAAAAACATTGTCCTAATTGATGTAATGGTGCTTTCGCTGGGGTTTCTGTTGCGGGTTCTGGCGGGAGTGTTGATCGCCGAAGTGAGCAATTTTAGCCCCTGGTTATATGTCTGCATGGGGCTGCTGTCGCTCTTTCTCGGCTTTGGCAAACGGCGACACGAGATCACGCTCTTGCAAAACAATGCAGCAGCGCACCGCTCTAGTCTGCAAGAGTACAACCTACCTTTGCTGGACCAAATCATGAGTCTGGTTACAACCAGTACCTTTGTCGCCTACACCTTCTACAGCTTCGAGGCACAGACAGCGCTGGTGCGCGATGGACGCATGTTGCTGACCACACCCTTTGTCTTCTTTGCCATTGTCCGCTATCTCTATCTGATTCACGTGCAGAAGAAGGGGGGCGCGCCCGATGAGCTAATCTTTGAGGATCGCCCCTTACTCATCGATGGGCTGCTGTGGATGGTCGCGGTGGTTTTACTGATCTACGTTTGGTAACAGCTGCTGGCGGACCTTTCAGCGTTCAGCCCGCCCTGAGCAACATGAACATTTGAGCACATGAAAAAGCGTGTGCAAACGCTACTCCGTCCGCACACGCTCCAACCGCATATTTTCATCCACAAGGCTCTGGGCGACGCAGTTGAGCATCAGCCAGCTTGCTACAGTGTGGTTGGCTTGAAAACGGTAGGTTTCCCGCTTGCCGGAACTACTGTTTTCAAACAGAGCCCACTTTAGTAGATCCCGGCGTAATCAAGTCACACTTGATTTTGCCTCTTTACTCGAGTCACATGGCCTGATTTACCGCCGTGGTATTTACGCCCAACTGTACTAGTCATCCTGAATGAAGCTCGTCCAGGCACCATCCATCCCTTCATCGGTGACGCCATAGAAGACACGGATCTGCTCCCCTTCGCGCAGGGCCAGGTCATAGCGGATTTTGCCCGCTCGCTTTTCCGCTCGAATCACCCCAATGTTGCCCTTCCAGTCGATTTTGTCGGCGCGGACAGGTTTGTCCTCGTGCTGCTGGATCGCGTAATTCCACAACTTGCGCGCCCCTTTACGCGTGACATTGGTAATGGTGTGTCCGTTGCGCAGATCGCGAATGACATGAAATTTACGCCCGTTACGCTCTTCGGATTCAACGATCTCGACACCAACCTGGGGCAGGTAGAAGGCATCATTGGGATCAGCTGCACCGTTGGTGGCTTCTGATTTTTTGTCATTGTTGCTGCCATTGTTCGACTGCTGGCCACGCCCTCGCCCCGAAGAACGCCGATTGTTGCCACGGCTGTTCGAGGTTCCGCCTGAAGATTTATTGTTCGACCGCTCTTCCAACACTTCCTCGATCAGCGCCACGATCTCGTCCCGCACGGCCAAGCTCGTATCTGACTCGTCACGCACGTAAAACTTGTTGCCATCGAGGCAGTATGGGCGGTCGTCTCCCTTGGGAATCCGCAATCGCAAGACATTCACGTCATTGCTCTGCAAGACGTCGAATTTGACTGGCAAGGGTGGTGTCAGCCGATCATCGAGCGCAGCGCGGAGTTCGGATTCCACCTGTTTGACATCGCTCAGTCCTTTGGGCTTGTCTTTGCGGTGGCTGGCTCCCACAAAGACCGATCCCCCCGCGGTGTTGGCAAAGGCACAGAGATCACCAAGAATCGCCGTCAATTTACCACCCCGTTGGCTGGCAGTCTCGTGGAAACTCTGGACAATGGTGGGGCCTTCTTCCAGGGCCGCGGCCAATGGATCATAGGGGACGTCCTTGGGCCGAGCGGGTCGGACTCGATCAAAATGGCTGCTGCGGAAGAGCGCTTTAATTTGCTCAAATGTGGCTGCTTCCAAAGAGAGTTCTGTGGCACGTTCCCCGATGCCGAGCCGCTTGGCATTTTTGCTATCGACCGTCAGTCGATGGGCGTCGCTGCCCTGAATGCAGTGCATGCGGCG
The DNA here is from genome assembly GCA_965228585.1 of Caldilineaceae bacterium. Taxonomy (GTDB): domain Bacteria; phylum Chloroflexota; class Anaerolineae; order Caldilineales; family Caldilineaceae; genus JAHBVH01. The sequence goes on along the minus strand of CBDDHX010000005.1, from coordinate 290,863 downwards.
CGGATATTCTGTCTTGCTGCCATTGAAGAAACGGGCCGTGGAGTAACCACGGCGCTTTTCCAGATCGGTTACCTCCAGCGCATCCAAATTTGGATCCTGAGTATAGGCAATCTTGGTTTGCCCACCAAAGGGGAAATCACGCATGGCGACCCCGTGCGTGCTGTTGGCATGGGCAGCGATCACGATCCCACCAGCATCGTGAATGGTCTCATAGGCAGTCAGGACATCTGTGCTTGCCCCCGTCTCTGTCGAGCCAACATCCAGCTTTTCAGCGGGAACTTTTAGTGTCAATAAAATATGTTCCAGCTGCCGCACAGGTGTATCTGGCGGGAAGATGCCCAAAATATGAAAGCCAAAGGTGGCGGTAAATTCAAAACCGGGCAACACCAACACCTGATCGGAAAATGTTCGCCACTCCTGTAGACGGGTAGCCTCTTCTTTGGTCAGGCGGTCATCTTTTTCCAAACGGGTCAGCCATTCAATCTCTTTCTGAATGGCCCCAATGCCAGCGACTGTGTTGTGATCGGTGATGGCGACAATATCTAACTCCTGTTCCATCACCCGATGCATCCAATCTCGATAGGTCGCCTTTGGCTCCTCATAGTCATGGGATGCCGGGGTATGCAAGTGCAAATCGATCTTGTACCACTTGCGTTGCTTGTTGCCCGCGTCTCCGGCGGTTGGCGAGGTTGATGCTTCGTTGTTGCGCGCGGTCGACTTTGCCTGATTGTTCCTGCTGTTGCGACTGCTGCGGCCATTGCTACTACGGTTGCTACTTGTTCTTCGTCTTCTATTCACGACGTTACCTCTTGTTTCCTATACGCATATGCTCATTCTTTCATCCTCTCTACCCCTCACAGGTAAATAGCAAGCTACATCTAATTTCCATTTGCAAGTTGCAAGCAGAAGTTCATTCCGCCATCTCGCCAGTGACCATCGCTCGGTGGGCCATTGCGCCAACACCACGAACAGCGTGACACACACTTGGCACAGGCACAGAAGTGGCGTGGACCCGCCCCGACAAACGCACGGAGAAAATCATTTACCGCAATGTACTTCACGTGGTTTTTGTAGTACATGTTCAAAATCTATCCGTAAATTCGGTTCTGGTGGTGACACCACCGCAAGCCGACGACGTCGACACAGAGAATTCACGGACAGAGACGTAGTACAATAGATAGTTCAGTACACTGGCTGAGCCTGATTGCTGAAACAAGCAACAATAAATTTATCTTGTCCAGACGATTCCAAATGGGTAGTGGCAAATGCTCCTTCTGTGACAGATCCGCCGCGGCAAACTACCGCTGCTCGTGTTGACAGGAGTGGCTGATGGCAGCATCCCACACTTCATCGACTGTGTCGACAAGTACAAAGGTCAGCCGCTTGCGCAGCGAGTTGGGCAATTCTTGAAGGTCCGCCTCGTTGCGTTTTGGCAAAATCACTGTTTCCAATCCAAACCGGGCCGCGGCCAATACTTTCTCTTTCACGCCACCAATTGGCAATACTTTGCCACGCAGCGTGAGCTCTCCTGTCATACCAATCTTTGGCCGCAGCGAGCGTCCGGTCAACAAGCTGGCCAACGCAGTGGCCATGGTAATCCCAGCACTGGGTCCATCCTTGGGAATGGCACCAGCAGGGATGTGCAAATGGATATCTGATTTCTGAAAGACTTCCGGGTTGATCCCCAATACAGTGGCGCGGCTACGTACATAGCTCAAGGCAGCCTGCGCACTCTCTTTCATTACATCACCCAATTGCCCTGTGAGGGTGAAGCCCTTATCACCAGGTGATTTGGTCGCTTCGAAAAACATAATATCACCACCGGTTGCCGTCCACGCCAATCCAACGGCAACCCCTGGCATTTCAACACGCTCCACGATTTCTTCTTCGTGGATCTCGCGCTTGCCCAGATAGTCAAAAACTTGATCTTTGTCAACAACAGCGCTGATCGTCACCTCAGCAGCACTGTTGTTATGCGGTTGATTGACACTCTGCGCTTGACCAGCCGCCGCACTGTTATCGTTACCGACAGCACTCGTCGCGGCGGCATGTTGCGGCTGATCAACAACGGTTGCCCCCGCAGCAACCTTGGCGGCAATTTTGCGACAGATTTTGCCCAACTGCCGCTCCAGCCCACGTACACCTGCCTCGCGGGTATAGCCCTGGATCATCTCCCGCAGTGCCCCTTCGGTGAATTGCGCTTCCCCGGCACGCAGCCCATTTTCTTTGATCTGGCGTGGGATCAAATACTGGCGGGCAATCTCCACCTTTTCACTTTCCGTGTAACTGCTGAGCTCGATGATCTCCATGCGATCCCGCAGGGGGCCGGGGATGGTGTCCAACATATTGGCGGTGGTAATGAACATCACCTGGCTCAGATCAAAGGCGACGTCGAGATAGTGATCTCTGAACTCACGGTTCTGTTCCGGGTCGAGCACCTCTAAGAGCGCGTTGCTCGGATCGCCGCGGAAATCGCGACCCAGTTTATCCACCTCGTCGAGCATGAACACGGGGTTGTTGCTCTCGACTCGCCGCAGGCTTTGGATGATCCGCCCGGGCATGGAACCGATGTAGGTGCGCCGAAAACCACGGATATCCGCTTCATCACGTACACCACCCAAGGCCAGGCGCACAAATTTGCGCCCCATGGCACGGGCGATGCTTATTCCCAGGCTCGTCTTGCCCACTCCTGGCGGCCCCACAAAGCAGAGCACAACCCCTTCGCGCTCACGGCGGATCTGGTCACGCAGATCGTCGTCCTCCTGCGTGTGGCGGCGTTCGGCACGCAACTTGCGTACAGCGAGAAATTCGAGGATCCGTTCCTTGATCTCTTGCAGCCCAAAGTGATCTTCATCGAGCACCGTGCGGGCGTGGCCAATATCCAGGTTGTCGGGCGTCTGTTGTTGCCAGGGCAGGCTGACCAACAGATCCAGATAGGTCTTGATCACGCTGTACTCTGCAGCCTGAATCGGCATTCTGCGCATACGGGTCAGCTCACGCAGCGCCTCTTTCTCGGCCTCTTTGCTCATGCCCGCGGCTGTGATCCGCTCTTCCAGTTCACGAATATCCGCGGATTGCTCATCCTCGTCGCCCAGCTCTTTCTGGATCGCCTTGATCTGCTCGCGCAGATAGAACTCACGTTGCATTCGTTCCATCTCGCCCGCGGCTTCGGTCTGGATCTTGCGCCCAAGTTCCAACACCTCGATCTCTTTTTTCATGAGTTGCGTCAAACGCACTAGCTTGTCAGAGACGTTATCCATCTCCAGCAGCGCTTGCATGTCCACGAACCCCAGCCGCATGCTACTGGCGACAAGATAGGCGAGCTGGCGCGCGTCATCTACATTGAGCGCCATGATCGCCAGCTCTTCTGGCATGTGCGGTTCCAGATCGATCAGTTGCCGGAAGAGATCCTGAATCGCGCGAATCAACCCTTCCATCTCCACACCACCGCCCATTACTTCGGGAATGATCTCCACTCGGGCGCGCAAATACGGATCGGTGCTGACATAGTCGATAATGCGCACCCGTTCCAGCCCCTGGATCACCAGGCGCATCGTCCCATCCGAAGTTTTGAGGACACGGTGGATCTGCGCCACGGTACCGATCTCGTGGATCTGGTCGGGCGTGGGTTCTTCGATCTCTTCGTCTTTGCTGGCAACGAGAACAATGGTGCGGTTGGCGGGCAGTGAATCTTCCACCAGATTGATGCTACGTTTCTGGCCAACCGGCAGGGGAAACCAACTCATGGGGTAAACAACGAGACCTCGCAGCGGTAACACCGGGAGATCATCGTCGGGGATCTTTACTTCGGAGTCTTTATCGTCAATGATAAATTGCTTGTTCAGTTCTTCTGATTCAAACAAGACTTCATCATCGTCCGTATCGCCCCATTCATCAATATCAGAGTACAAAAAATTGTTAGTCATAAAATCATGTGGTCACACAGGCTGCTTTCAAGTGCACAATGTAAAGTTCGTGATGTTCGAGTACATGATGCTCAAGTGCATGATGTTTAAGTGCACTATGATCCGCTATCAACAGACAACAAGAGCGTTGGAACTGTCAAGAGCCGACACAGCCGAAAATTTAAGTAGCAACACGTGAGAGGCTCGGGACAGACTCATGTGCATTAGATTCCAGACTTGCACCCGCTCGCATCACGTCCGCTTGTTGTAACTGCTTTACCGTTTGCCCCTGTATTTCCCCAAATTGGGCTTACGCAACTCATCGAGAACAGCGAAGAGCAGTATAGTTTACTCGCCACCGGTAAGCTGTTCTCGGTGCGTAAGTCTTGTACAAGTTGCTCCGCAGTTGCCTTCTAAAGTGGGCTCTGTTTGAAAACAGTAGTTCCGGCAAGCGGGAAAGCTACCGTTTTCAAGCCAACCGCACTGTAGACGCATGCTAGATAAAACGTTTTCAGCAGTCACTCTCGTGTAGAGATGGTCGGTAGCAACTTGAATTATACAGCAATTTGGAACAGCTATTTGGGTCCCCATGCCAATGGTTGTGGCACAGGCAACAAAGGGTCAATTTCGTAAGTTCACTCGATCCATTTTACCACAACTCTGCTATACGCAAATGATAGTTAACTAACATTCTGCACAAAATTATGAAAAGATCAACCCTATCTTACCAGCTTTACCAACTTCAAACAAAAGGCAAACATTCCTGGGGTCCATTCCTGGCTCGGAGCGCAGATGATATGCAGGAACGTGTGACGCGCCAACAGGCAGCCCACGCACCCTTGCCCACACATGGCCAACGTCAAGAGCTGCTCCGTCTCGCCATCGTTCCCCCTGCGAAATTGCCCGCCACAACAGTCCATGGAGCTGGGTAACCACTTGCATGGCGCTGGTACTAGCTCTATTCGCATCGGCAACTGAATGAGCAGTTTGTAGCTGTTTCGCCCAAATGTCGCCTGGAGAAGGCTATTGCCACCATATCGTGCTGCTATGGTATACTCACGCCAAAGTAGACAAAGTATCTGCCCTGAAATTCTCTGCGTCGACCGAAAGTGGGCTCTATTTGAAAACAGTAGTTCCGGCAAGCGGGAAACCTACCGTTTTCAAGCCAACCGCACTGTAGCTGGCCTAGCTGGCCCAAGATGGTCTAAGCACCACAAGCGAATTTCAGGGTGGGCTCTAACCGCCCAGGAGTCAGTAGGGTGGGCAAAAGAAGCTGGACAAGGAGTACACATGCAGACCGGAGAGATGACAATCGAGGCGTTTTTGGATGCCTTGGCCGCACGCGAATCCACGCCGGGCGGTGGCGGTGCGGCCGCGCTCGCGGGTAGCCAAGCCGCGGCCCTGCTCAGCATGGTCATTAACTTTACCCTGGGCAACAAAAAGTACGCAGATGTTGCCACGGCCATGGAAAGCTATCTGCAACAGAGCGAAGCACTCCGTGCCGAGCTGTTGACATTGGCCGATCGGGATGTGGCAGCGTTTGATGCAGTTTCCGCCTGCTATGGAATGCCGCGCGCCACCGCAGAAGAAAAGGCGGCACGCACGGCCGCGCTGCAAGCCGCGCTCAAGGGTGCTGCCGAAGTGCCTTTTGTTGCGGCCGAGCGTGCGCTGGCTCTGCTGCACCTCGTGGAGCCGGTGGCGCGCGAGGGCAATACCAATGTCGTGAGTGATGCGGGCGTTGCATTGCATATGGCGCAGGCAGCCTTGCGGAGCGCGTTGATCAACGTCAACATCAATCTCAAGTTCATTAAAGATGAAGCATACGTGACCACCTGGGCGACCAAGCGCGATGAACTGCTGGCCGAGGCTGCCAAAGCATATGAGACGGGGAAAGTCGCCTGTGAAGAGACACTGGGGGTGACCATATGAGCGCGACATTTTTACAGGGAAAGCCGCTGGCGGCAGCGCGCAAAGCCGCGCTAAAGGCCGAGGCGGATGCCCTGCAAACCGAGCATGGCATCCGCCCAACGCTGGCAATCTTGCGGGTGGGCGACGACGACGCAGCCGCGGGCTATGCCCGGGCCATCGAACGCAACTGCAAGAACGTGGAGATTGAGTTCCGCCCCACAACGTTGCCCGCCGACGCTAGCCAAGCCGCGGTATCGGCGGCGCTGCGACAGCTGAACGACGATGCAAGTGTCCACGGCATCATGGTGTTGGAACCACTGCCCGACCAAATCGACGCCTCTGCGCTGCTGCTGGAGCTCAACCCAGCCAAGGACGTGGATGGGGTGCACCCGCTCAACGCGGGTCGTCTTGCCGCCCAACGTCCGCCCTACTTTACACCAGCCACGCCAGCCGCGGGGTTGGCATTGCTCGAATCGGCGGCAATCGATTTTACGGGCAAACAGGCGGTAATCGTCGGTCGCAGCGACATCGTGGGGAAACCAATGGCACTGCTGTTGCTCCACCGCCATTGCACCGTCACCATTGCACACAGCCGCACCCAGGATCTGCCCGCGCTCTGCCGCACCGCGGACATTCTCTGCGTTGCCGTTGGCCGCGCCGAAATGGTCAAGCAAGATTGGATCAAGCCGGGCGCGGTGGTGGTCGACTTTGGCACCACATACACCGATGATGGATTGAAGGGGGATTGCGATCAGGCTGGTGTGGCAGCCGTGGCCGGGATGATGACACCTGTCCCCGGTGGTGTTGGCCCCATGACCAATGTGATGTTGATGCAGAATGTGCTACAGGCCGCGACACTGGCGGTGGCCGAGGCGTAGCCATTCGGTGCCAGCGGCCACGCGGGGCAGACAAACACAGACCCGGCAATGCCACGCCCGGACCCGAAGCGGATCCGGGTATTACGCGCGTGGCGCATGGTGTGTGCAGCGTGCAATAGTGTGCGCAGCGTGCAACGGTAACAGAAGCAACGGTAACAGAAACAGTGTTTTGTAATGGTCTACAATCAGATTGACATTGGTAAACGGCGTTCCACGGGCAGATCACATCTGCTGATCCTGGGTGCCTATCTGCTCCTCACCCTGTTGATGACCTGGCCATTGGCCACCCAGCTCACCACTGCGATTCCCGGTGATGGTTTTGATGGCTGGCAGAATTATTGGAATCAATGGTGGATCAAGGTGGCTCTGCTCGAGCGATTGCAGCAACCCTTTCAGACCGATCTGCTCTATTATCCCACGGGCGTCGACCTCTACTTTCACACGCTCAATCCCTTCAACGGCTTTACAACGCTGCCGGTACAGCTGAGCCTGGGTCTGATTGCCGCTTACAATGCAGTGGTACTGCTCAGTTGGCCCTTGGCTGGGTACGGCGTCTATTTGCTCGTGCGTTGGCTGCTTGCCAACACGGCTCGACAAACCACCCGCTCAAGCCTACCAGCTACCGTTGCCGCCTTTGTGGCGGGGGCGATCTTTACCTTTTCGCCCTTTCACATGGCACACCTGCTGGGCCACATGCAAGTGATGAGCCTGCAATGGATCCCCTTCTATGTGCTCTATCTACTGCGCGCCACCACACAGGCCCGGCGTGGGCAGCCGTGGACCCGCGCGGCAGCGGTGGCCGGGCTCTTTCTCACGCTGACCGGCCTCTGTGATTGGTACTTCGTGCTCTATCTCTTCTTCTTCACTGGGCTGGTGTTGCTTTGGCAGTGGGGAGCAATGGCCCGAGCACGGCAATGGGATCGGCGCTTGCTACAGGTGGGGCTGGCCCCCGTGGGCGCCGGACTGTTGATGGTGCTGCTGCTGAGTCCGTTGCTGGTACCAATGGTACGTGCGGCAACCCAGTTCAGCTTCATGGTGCGCCCCACCAGCGATCTCTACATTCTCAGTGCCAGCGTCATGGATTTCTTGATCCCCAATCGGCTGCACACGCTCTGGCGCGCCACCGAGATCCGCTGGATCGGGAATCAGATTGCGCCCCTCAGTGAGCGCACGATTGCCATTGGGTACATTGCGTTGCTGCTGGCACTCTTTGCCCTTGGCACGCTGTTGGTGAGCCGCTTTCGTACCAATCGCCAACAGCCTGCATTCGCCTGGCGGCAACCGTTTTGGCTAGGTAGCGCACTGCTATTTCTCATGTTGGCGCTGGGGCCACAGTGGCACATCGGCAACATTGATTACGCGGACATCCCAACACCGGGCAATGAACCGTGGCAGTGGACGCCCTTTGCCCTGCTAAACGAATTTGTCCCCTTCATGCGAATCAGCCGTAGCGTCAGCCGCTATGCACTCATGGTGCAACTGAGCGTGGCGGTGCTGGCTGGCTTGGGTTTGCACAGCGTGCTCACGGGTATGGGTCCGGTAGGCGCGCGTGGCCGGCAGGTACTGACAACGGCAGTGCTGCTGGGATTAATTCTCTTTGAATATTGGATGGTGCCCTATCCCACAACCGAGCCGGACACACCAGCATTCTATCGCACGCTTGGGGCCGCGGCCCCACCCGGTGCCGTGCTCAACCTGCCCATGAACTTTGATCGCCCTGGCTATCTGCTCTATCAGACCGTCCACCAGCGACCATTGGCCGTTGCGTACATCAGCCGCGACGACCCACGCACAATGACAGAGCGGGTGCCGCTGCTGCAACAGTGGCGCCACCTTGGGCCCGACATCATTGCCGCTGATCCTGTGGCCATTGGGAGGACGGTTCTCAGCGACTTGGGCATCAGCGTTGTTGTTCAGGATCGATACAAGATGCCGGGGGGAACGGAACGCAGCTACACAGAAACGCTAGCCAACAGGCTATTTGCTGGCCAACCGCCACACCATGAAGATGACCGATTGACCGTTCACTTTGTAGAGCCACCCGCGAGCCCGCAGCCCTATCTGCGCTTGGGTGCCCTACATTGGGGGCCATTGACCGTTGCGGCAGATGGTAGCCGGCAGCGGGCACTTACTGGCGCAGCGGTTGAACTGCAGATCGTGCATGGGGCAAACCTAGCGAGCAACGCCGCGCTACAACTGCGCTATCGTACATTGCCCCAGGTGGGTCTGACAGTGCAAGGGCAAGCGCAGCCAGAGAACCGAACAACTTTGTCACCCGCGCCAACGGGAGCGACCGTCAGCCTGGCACTGTCAGCCCTGGGCAGGGATCGGGCGACAGAATCTTTTACGCTTCTGTTGCAACCGGCACAACCGGACGCTGTCTGGATTGAGTCCTTGGCGTTGCTCCCCGAAGGCGAGTGAGGGTTGTCTGGAAGGAAGGGTATGTGAGCCTGCAGGTGAGTGTGAATGTGGGTGTCGGCATGGGGACTACAGCATGGGGTTGGCGCTATGACTGATGCACCATGCGCCAGCTGTGAAAGTGGTCCAGTAGCTTGCGTGCATGTTTGCGCCGGATCTGAAGCATAATATCCTCACAGGGAATTTCGCCGAGCATCTGCTGGACAAAGAGTCGATCCGCGCTGCGAATGTCGAGGCGAGCCGTCTCTGGTTTCGCCTGACTTTCGCGCAGCCGCTGCACCACCGTCTCCAACACGCCGATCAATGTATCGTAATACGCTTCTTGTTCCGTCACGTGGGCCTTGAAGGTCAGACGCACGCGTTGCGCTGCTTCACCGGGCCAACGCAAAATGTACCCGCCCCGCTCGATCATCAAAATCAACGGTCGTTCCGGTGCCTGGCCCGGCAAGGGGGTCATGGCATGTGGATCCGGCACGGCGTCGGTTGTGCGGGAGGGGCTGCCAACCACAATTTTGCCACTGATGGGCGAGTGGTATGAGTCGGTTGCGTTGGCATCAGCAGCACGGGCCGATGGCGCGGCCTGCTGCGCGCGGCGCTCTTTTTGGGGCGGTCTTGACGATGAGGATTGTAACGGTCTGGGCGACACATTTGCGTCGGGTGATGAGCTGGATGGCGAGGCAGCGGGCCTTACGAAAGTGGCGTGGGTGATTGCATCGTTCTGCTCCGGCGCGGGCGCTTCTCCATCGCGGTTGCGCAGAAAGCGTTCACCCAGGGCTGGTGCCGCGGCCAACCGTTGTTGATCCGTCAGCAACGTCTCGGGGACAAAGAGGCCGTTTGCCTGGAGTCGACGCTGCAATGTTCGACGCTGCGCCGGCGACAACTGTGCAATTGCATCGACGATGCTCTCAATCTGCTCGACAACAGCTTGTTCGAGAACATCTTGCCCGACAATAGCACGGGCGTCAGTGGCTGATTCCGCTTGTCCCGATTGGTTGTGCGCTGCAGTGGCCGGGGTGGCGTCAGCAGTTGAGGGCATGGGTGGTTGTCCCTTTCCAAGCAGGCGCTTATGCCGGTGCCATTTCTGGCACACCGTTGCGGCGCTGTTTGCGCTGTTCCGACCGCGCCTTTTCCCAGAGATAGAGCAGATTGTTCTGGTGAAACTGTTGGACCATGCCCCCCAGTGGAATGCGACTGCGGTCGAACTGCTCGATGTCATGTTGCAGCAGATCGTGCTTGGTGGCGCCTTCCTTCATCAGCCGATCCACCAGTGCCTGAATCTCATCCAGGTACTGTATGCTCACGTCGATGCTGCTGGTGACTTCGCCGCGCAACAAGATATCGCCGTGGCCTTGTACGATGCATTCCAGATTGTAATCGTGCAAGTTAAAAAGTGAGCGCTTGTATTCGTCGATATCACTGAATGGTGTGGCAATGAGCGGTACGGGCATAATGAGATCGCTGGCAAAGAGCACCTTGTCCTCGCGCACATGAACAGCACAGACTTCGGGGCTGGGGCCAGGGGAATGGATCAGGTGAACCGTCTTGCCCCCCAAGCGCAGCAACATACCTTCTGTAAAAACCAATTTGGGTAGCCGCACCTCAAGTTCGCGCAACTCTGGCATGTGTTCTTTGGCTTCGTCCAACGCCTGTTGCCCGTGTTCACGCAGCATGTCACGACAACGTTCATGAGCCACCAATTCGGCATCGGGAAAGAGACACGAGCCGTAGACATGATCGGCGTGACTGATCGTATTGACCAGATAGCGAACGCCTCGCGGACAGACACGCTGCACAAAGTCCATGATCTGGCGCGTCTCCGAAGGGAACGGCAATGTATCAATTAAAATGCCACCCTCTGGTGTTACCACCAGACCAGCATTGACCTCGACGTACATTTCACTGGTGAAGACCCACGTGTCATCGGCAACTCGTGTCCGCGTGATTGCCACAGATTTTACTCCTCATGATTCCAACAATAACCCAATAGCGCCAACAGCATTCTCACCCACACAGAATACAACAGATGAGTTTAACACACTGTGAGATATGCGTCAATTAAAGTGGAAATTTCTCTTTTCTGACTACGGCAGGATGAATTTACAGGATGCATTGCTAGATGGGGGTGAGAACAGCCAAGGCCGTGCAACGCCCTCAGCTTCCCCAAACTGACTTGCAGCCAGAGTTTCCAGCACTCCGAATCAGCGGGTGCGCCCCATTTTCGGGGACGTACAGAAGAGGAGCAGATTGAGTGTCCGATCTGGGCCCCCAAATGTGGTATGCACCCCGAATCAGCGGGTGCGTCCCATTTTCGGGACGTACAGAAGAGGAGCAGATTGAGCGTCCGGTCTGGGCCCCAAAATGTGGTACGCACCCCGAATCAGCAGAGAACTTGACTTTCAACTCGACTTGAAGGTGTACGCTACCGATGACAAAATTTCTGGCCTGCATGACAGACAGCAGACCACGTACCAGAAAAGTACGCACCAGAAAAGTACGTACCAAAAAACAAGTGCCCGAAAAGTAAGTGATGATGGAGAACTCAAGTTGCTACTGACCATCGTTACACGAGCGTGATTGCTGAAATTTTCTCTCTACCACGCGCCTATAGTGCGGTTGACTTGAAAACGGTAGAACTACTTCTTTGGTAGAGCATGAATTCTTTGGTAGACCACGAAAAAATTACCTTTGTCAAACAGAGCTTACTTCGGAAAGCAACCGGAGAGCAACTTATCCAGCAATCATGGTACCGTTGCCCAAGGGTGGAATCAGCGTTCGCTAACGCTGGACGTGCGCATGAGAGAATGCGCACTCCGCAAGGTGCAAGGTCTGATTGTTTTCTCGATCAGGGTAGTTATAACAACCAAAACTGTTCGATCAAAATAGAGGATGCAAATGAGCGCGGAGACTCGTCAGTTTCTAATTGAAGGAATGGATTGCGCAGGCTGTGCACAGTCGATTACCAATGCAGTAAACAAGCTTGATGGCGTTGCCAACTGTGAGCTGAACTTTACTACGGCCAAGCTACGCGTACAGGGCCCGGTGTCGGACGCCACCATTGTGGAACAGGTCCAGGCACTTGGCTTCGGCATTAATGACCCGGCCGCGGCCAAACCGACAGCCACAACAGAGCGCGAATTCCTGCCCAATTTTTGGGGCTATCTGTGGCAACGCATGGCAACCCGGCTGGCGCTGTTGGGCGTCCTGCTCATCCTGCCCGGCCTGATCTTTGTTGAATTTTTGGGCAAGGAATGGCTGTGGGTGGATCTCCTTTCATTGGCGGCGTTGCTGGTGGCGGGTGGCCCGGTGGCCCAGAGCGCCTGGCGTTCACTGACCGTCAACCGCGATCTCAACATCAACGTCTTGATGAGCATTGCCGCGATTGGCGCGGTGATCATTGGGGCCTACACCGAAGCAGGCATGGTGATGGTGCTCTTTGCCCTGAGTGAAGCGTTGGAAGGCTACACCGGCAACCGAGCACGCCATGCAATCAAAAGCCTGATGCGCACGGCTCCCAGCGTTGCCACCCTGTTGCAGCGGGCCTCCACAGCGGCAGACGAATCACAGGAGCCCACTGTTGTACCCCCCACTGTTGTACCCCCCACTGTTGTACCCATAGAAACGCTGGCAGTGGGTGATATTATTCTCACCAAACCGGGCGAACGTATTCCCATGGATGGCCGCATCCTGGCTGGCTCATCGGCCGTCAATGAAGCGGCACTGACTGGGGAGAGTCTGCCCATTGACAAAACCAAAGGGGACTCCGTCTTTGCGGGCACCATCAATGGCGAAGGTGTGCTGGAGATTGCGGTGACGCACCTGGCAGCCGACAACACGATCAGCCACATGATCCGGCTGGTGGAAGAGGCACAGGAGAAACGGGCCCCGGTTCAACGCTTTGTCGATCAATTCGCACGCTGGTACACGCCCGCGGTCGTGATATTGGCAGCGCTGGTCGCCACGGTGCCGCCGCTCTTTCTGGGGCAGCCCTTTTGGAATCCCGATCCCGCAACGTTTGGCTGGCTCTATCGAGGTCTGGCGCTGTTGGTGGTGGCCTGTCCCTGTGCGTTGGTCATCAGCACCCCCGTCAGCCTCATTAGCGCCATTACCAACGCGGCACGCAATGGCGTGCTCTTCAAGGGTGGCGCGTTTATCGAAGCATTGAGCCGTGTGCACACGGTGGCGCTCGACAAAACCGGCACCCTCACCACGGGCGATCCCACCGTAATGGCGATCCGCACGGTGGATTGTCAGTCGACGCGTCTCGCCGGCCACAGCCCCGTAAACAGAGCCAACATTGAAGCCAACTATACAGAAGCCGGCCATACAGAAGCCAACCACACAGAAGCCAATCACACAGAAGCCATCGTGACAACACTCGATCGAGAGATGAGCAACGGCGCGACGTGCTCGGCCTGCGATGATCTGCTGGCATTGGCCGGGGCCGTCGAGCAACAGAGCGAACACCCGTTGGCGCGGGCCATTGTCCAGGCCGCGGCGGAACGGGGCGTGGACGGGCGCTATGGAGAAGTGGGTGACGTAACCGCGCTCACCGGGCGCGGGATCACGGGCAAGGTCGATGGACGGACGGTGCTCATTGGCAGCCACGCTCATTTTGATGCCACCATTGGTCACCTGCCGGAACATTGTGCCGCGGCCACGACCGACGCGGCCAACGGACTCACATCGATGTTGGTGAGTGTCGACGGTACCTATCGCGGATCAATCGCCGTGGCCGACAGCGTACGCGCGAGCAGCGAGCAGAGTGTGGCAGAGCTCAAGCGCCAGGGGATCACCACTGTTGCCATGCTGACCGGCGACAACCAGGGCACGGCCGCGGCGATCGCCAAGGCGGTGGGCGTGACTGATGTGCGGGCAGAGTTGTTACCCGCCGACAAGCTGGCGGCCATTCAGGAGCTACAGCGGAGCAAGGGCGCCGTGGCCATGGTGGGCGATGGGATCAATGACGCGCCAGCATTGGCCGCCGCGGATGTGGGCATTGCCATTGGCGGGGCAACGGGCACGGCCCAGGCAATGGAGACCGCGGATGTTACCCTGATGCGCGCAGATCTGGCACAACTGCCCTTTGCCATCAAATTGAGCCGCGCTGCCATGCAGACTATCCGCGTTAACGTGGCCATGAGCATTGGGATCAAGCTGGCCTTTTTGGTCATTGTGTTGCTGGGCTGGGGTACCATGTGGATGGCCGTTTTGGCCGACATGGGCACCTCATTGTTGGTTACACTCAACGGCATGCGGCTGTTGCGGTTTCGATGAGACCCAAGCAGCGATGAGAATGCGCCACACGCGATTGAATTCCGCGTGAGCGAGCATGGAGGAGCTATTCGCCGCAAAACGCCGCTGCCGTTGCCGTGAGCACATCGGCACACTGTGCAACGCTGGCGAGATCGACCCACTCCTCTTTGGCGTGGGCACCGGCCCCCGTTGGGCCGAAGATGACCGCGGGAATGCTGGCCGCAGCCAAAATGGCTGTGTCCATCCACGGCGTGTCGCCATAGATGGTCGGCTCCTGCCCCAGCTGTGCACGGATCTGGCTCAGCAGCAGCTGAACAATGGGCGCATCCGCATGGATTTCAAATGGAGCACGTTCGAGGGTGGATTTGACCGTACCACGGAATTGCGAATCATTGGCGGCACAGCGTTCGAGAATGGCCTGGATCTCTGCTTCAACCGTAGCGGCATTTTCACCGGGAATGGTGCGGCGCTCGATGCCAAGCTGGCAACGCGCGGGATAGCTCGATAGCTCTTGTCCGCCCTGGATCAACGATGCGTGGATCGAACCGCTCTGCAACAACGGGTGGGTGGGATTGGAGCGCAACTCCTGATCCAACGCTCCGATTGCAACCAGCACCTGGCCCATTTTGGCAATGGCATCGACCCCCAACTCGGGGCGGGAGCCGTGGGCCGCAACACCTTCGGTTTCCACATCGAGCCAGACGAAACCACGGTGTGCAATACAGAGATTGAGTCCGGTTGGCTCGGTGACAATGGCGGCATCTGCCGACCACTGTTCAGTCACTGCCGATGTACCGATGCTTGCAAACTCCTCATCAACGACCGCGGTCAGGATCACATCGCCAGCCAGTGCCAATTCGCGTGCCTGTCGGATCGCTACCATGCACGCCGCCAAGCTGCCTTTCATATCGTATGCGCCCCGGCCATAGAGCCGGTTGCCATCAATGGCAGGGGTGAACGGTGCATCCATGCCCGCCACGCCCACGGTATCGAGATGGGCATTGAGCATGAGCGACTTGCCGGTGCCACGGCCACGGGCAATCGCCACGACATTGGGACGGCCGGGTGCCACCTCATCGACCGTAACCTCTAACCCGGCATTGTCCAGCCACGCGGCCACGTAATCGGCAATTGCGGCTTCGCCCGCGGCCCCCGGTACCAAATCGGGATTGACCGAATCAATGGCGACCAAATCGGCCAGCAGCCGGGTTAGTTCTGTGTTTGAATGATCGTTCATGGTTGCCCCCGTGCTCTTTCGTAGCTATTGACATTGCAAGTTTGCGGGGTTGGAAACCCACTCCTGACAGCACCAAGTCGCCGCAGCGCACCGGCACCCAGCGGCTGCGATAGCAATGCCAGATTTCCCATTACCCATGCACTAGCTATTGTTGACATGGGGGAAAGCCCCGTCAGCGGCTGACTATCCAGCGGTTGCGACCGCTTCCCGCTGTTAGAAACGGGGTTTACCCCCGCGATTTTTGCAATGGCTATTAATGCATTCCTACGGTGCCATTACCACGGTCCAATCTGAACCGTTGTCGGTGGCAACGAGCTGGATGGTTGCGATCTGCGCTCCTTTTTGAAACATCAACACCCGCTCATTATCATTTGGTGTCATCAGATTCAGAAAGGTGTAACCATTGACAGGGAGTTGGGCCTGGAAAAGTCGAACCGCTTCTTCCAGCGTATAGATCGTGGTCACCTGCACCAGTTGATTGCTGGCAATGACAATTTCGCTGCCGGTAGCGAGCAAAAGATCAAAGCCCAACAATTTACCCAGGGCATTGCGCGGTTCTGCGCCACCGGCGGCCGGGTCCGTGCCACTCTCACCATTGCTAGCCGCGCCAGCATCGGGCACGGTCATGGCATCGGCCGGTGCTTCGACGGTAATGTCTGGGCTGTTGAAATCAAAATAGTCGAAGCGCATCTGCATTGCCGCGTCGGGTTCTCCGGGATAGCCATCGACGTTGATTTCCATGGCGACAATAAAGTGCTCGGCCTGATCCACCCACAGATCGATCTGTGCGCTCTCAATTCCGGTGAGATCGAATGTGTCGCTCCCACTGCTGGCAATGGGCACTGCCGCGGCCCCACCTTGATAGTGAGTGGTTGTGCGCCCATTGAGGGTCTCTTCTCCCAGATTGCGGTAGTGTTCACTCAGGTCGGTGGCATCGTACGGCTGGATCAACGTCAGCTCGTCCAGATTCATCTGGGCGTCGGCACTCTGCACCACCATCTCACCGGAGCGCATGTACCGCTGACCATCGACCAGAATCATTGATAGCACCTGAACATCACCCCCCTCATCAATTTGCACGGTGATCTCTTCGGCAGGTGGTTCTTTGATATAGGCGGCATCAATTTCGACACTGCTGTTGCGGTTGGGGATCTCGTTGCGCACGACCGTTCGCATGCGATAGCGAACAATGCTTTCCACCTCCTCTACCACGCGTACCGCGGCCAACGTATCGGCAACGGCCCGCTCGCTCGTGTTGGTATTGGCCGCGGCAGGCTCTGTCGTGGGTGTGGCTGCCGGATCGGCAATTGCTGGCTCGGTGGCGGACACGGGATCATCAGCGGTTGACTCAGCGCCACCGAAACAGGCCGTGGCCATGAGCAAAGTAAAGCACAGGAGTAGGGAGATGTGAACTCTCTGGCGAATCATGCGGAAGATCCTTTCGAGGTGGGTTACTGTTGAATGTACTGGTAGATTGAATTACTAGTGTGTAATGGCTGAATTCTGCGGTGCAGCGGGCTGTGCAGGCTCTTCGCTGGCAATTCAAAAAAGTTTGGCGTTCCGTTCATCCATGAGTCTAGCAAAGTGCAGGATAAAATGCACATCCGCATAAAGAAAGGAACGCGGCCCCAAAGCATGTTTTCCATCGACAACCGCAAAGGTAAGGGAATTGCAAGCCACTTGCCCGGACAAAGTTGTCCTCTCCTGTTAAAGTAGAATTGAAAATGCTTATTGACACAGACGCTTACCAAATGCTAAGCTAATTGTCAACATGCGATACGTCTCTGACAGCAGGAATGCGACAGCCGTTGCGCCAATCTCTACGTGTGGTCGTGGCCTTCACATAATGAACCCGCTCGAAACGTGACCAGAGCCAGCTCTTTGTTATATACTTTCAATAGCTGAGTTTTAATCGTCAGCATCCAAACTGGGGAGCTAGCGCCATTTATGTCATGCCAGTAGGCAATCAGCAGGCAGTACCAGTGCTTGCATCTGAGTAGCAGCGGGTACCCGTGCGCAGCCTTGTCTTGTATCGGAGAAGCCACATGTGTCGATTCTATCGTTTGTGCATTGCGATCCTCATTGCAACCCTGGCCACTACCGCGGTCGCTTCACCACTCTTGGCGACTGTCGCCGGGACAGCTCTGCCCGCGCTGGAGCCGAATGGGCTGATGCTCCCGGCGGGCAATGAAGCAGCGGGTCTCATCGAGATTCACGGCGTTGCCCAGCACCCAACATTTCGTAAATGGCAGCTTGACCTGCAACTCGATGGCGCAGTGGACCAGACCATTTTTATCGCGGTCAGCGAAATTATGCAACCCGACCTCGCGGTATTGACGACGCTCGACACCACCCGCTACCCCAACGGTGACCACCGCCTGCGCTTGCGGGTGGTTCACAGCAATCTGAATTATGATGAGTACTACACCCCGATTACATTCAACAACTCTACAGGCAATAATTCAGGGGTTGGCAGTGCCAACAACGCTGCTCTTGACGTGACGACGGCCGATGGGGAGAACATGCCTGCGCTCCTGATTCCCACGGGGCCGCTGGGCGAAAATGTGGCCACGGGTGAACGCTGGATCGAAGTCGACATCAGTCAACAGATGTTGACGGCCTGGCAAGGTGACACCGTCGTGCTACGCACAATCGTCAGCACGGGGCGTGCTGAATTTCCCACGGTGACTGGAACCTGGCCCATACAGACAAAATTGACGAGCACCCGGATGATTGGCCCTGGTTATGATACGCCAAATGTACCATGGACAATGTACTTCTTTCGTGGGTATGCTGTGCACGGTGCTTATTGGCATGATGATTTTGGCACACCGGTTAGCCATGGCTGTATCAACGTACGCCCCGCTGAGGCCAAACTTCTCTTTGATTGGGCAACTGTTGGTACCCGAGTAACAGTCCACAAATAAAGCAACCGTTCACATATTGATAGTCTTCCTCCAGCAAGTTGTTTCATCTGGTGCCAGCCGAATGTTGTTGTTACAGAGACCTCAACAGCGCTAGCCCGGTGGACTATCCACGAATAAAAATGGATCAATACTATGTTTAGGGATTTCTGGGACTCAGAAGCAAACAAATTCACCCTTTACGGGGCCATCTTTGGCTTTTTGTTTCCGGTGATCGCCACACTGATTGAGGCAGTGCAGCTGGGTGGGATTACCGTGGAAAACATGATAGCCGTTCAGCGGAGTGACCCGTTGCTCTGGATCATCGACAGCGCGCCCTTTTGGTTGGGGCTCTTTGCCCGCTTTGCCGGTTGGCGTCAGGATCAGCTGAAAAAGGTGATTCGGGAAAATATTCCCGCAACCGACGAGGTCCGGGAGAATTTTGAGGATTCGCGCCAATTTGCCGGTGTGTTGACGTTTTTGGCAGCCAGTCTGGTCAGCGTCGTGCTTTTTTTGGTGATCTTCTGGTTGCAATCGTTGATCACCTCAACCCTGAACAATTTACCCACCAACTCCACAACAGTTGCCGTAGCAGGAGATAATGCAACGGGTAATGATGCAACAGGTAGCGGCGCAACAGGTAGTGGCGCAACAGGTAGTGGCGTAACAGCAGCCAATAATGCGGCTCAGCCAGTGGTAATTCCCCCAACTGCCACGGCAACACCGCCCGCGGTGCCCACGGTTGTCGTCGTTGCACAAGTACAACCAACAATTGCACCGACTGTCAACGAAATCAACACACCGCCCGCGATCGTCACGCTGCCCCCTGCCACGGCCGAGCCCACGCCAACCACACCCCCAGCAGCAGTTGATCGCATTCGTCTGGGCACTGTTGCACGGTCAGAAATTGATTGCAGCTTCCCCACCGCTGTTACGGCAGCAACATGGCAAGAGGCGCTGGGAGTTGAGATTCTTTTGGAAGAATTTGCCTCGCCAGATGAGTTGTTTGCAGCCCTCACGGATCCAACCGATCCGCGCCATATCGACGTGACCCTCTGCTATGTCGATCCCGACGACCGGAGTTACCTGCGCCAATATTTGGGAGCACTCGAGATCACAGGTAGTGCATTTTTAGAAGTGGGCGACAAACGGCTGCTGGCAATCCGCAGCACGAGCCCGGCAGCTATTGGCCAAGAGAGTCGGCTTTGCATCAACAACTATCTGCGCAACCAAGAATACGCTCCGGCCGTTGTTGATGGTGAGGCGGCAGAGTGGTTGGCTGCCAACAGAGCAACGGCTGTTGCCTGGTTCGATTGCCCGATCCAGCCATAAACGGATCACTGAGCACGGAAGCGCTAAAACGAGCGTTTGCATCAATTTCACGCTCTGTGTATCAACACCTCAACTGCATGCAGTTACAAATACATATTGCTACAAATGCATGCAGTCACAAATGCATACGTTCGTAGTGAGCATATGCTATTAGTGGGGCAGATAGGAACGCAGATAGGCATAGAGATAGGCCCCGCCGAAAGCACCGACAAATGTAAAGAGAGCCAGATACTCACCACTGCCCAACTGAGCATAGATGGGACCGGGGCACGCGCCCGTGACGGCCCAACCCAGCCCAAAAATTGTTCCCCCCAACACGATCCCTTTGTTGAACTTTTTGGGGGGAATGACAACGTTGTTGCCTTCAAAATCCTTCTGCCCCAGCCGTTTGTAGATCCAGAGCGAGATCACCCCAACAACCACGGCAGAACCGATGATCAGATACATGTGCGCTTCTTCGAAGCGAAACATTTTCTGAATGCGAAACCAGGATACAACCTCTGATTTGGTCAATACAATACCAAAATAGATTCCAATGAGAAAAACAAATAATCGTTTCATGTCTGTTGCCTTTTTCACAGTATGTCAGCAGCACTTTGCATGTCAGCAGCACTTTGCATGTCAGCAGCTCTTTGCATATCAGCAGCACTGTTGCGGCCAATCACAAAGCGTGGGTACGGGTGATCCTCGCAGCATTGCGTGGCAGCGGTAATTTTTGCACAATCACGCCCGTGTAGAGATGGTCGGTAGCAACTTGAGTTATGAAAGAGTCAGAAGTCACCACCCTGCCAACGGTGGGTGAAAGTGATGCGCAAAGATGATTTACGGAAGGCTAGCACAGAGCCAGCACGACCGATCAGTAACAGGGCCCTTACCCTCAAGCAATGGCCAGTGCGGTCATGATCAGGCCGCCAATGAAGAAGCAGATTGACGCAACCAGGCTCGGCCACTGTAGGTTGGAGAGCCCCATGATGGTATGCCCGGAAGTACAGCCACTGGCATAGCGGGTGCCAAAACCCACCAGGACACCCCCGATCAACAGTTTGGCAATGCCCGAACCAGAATAGTACTGCTCTGGCAGAAAGACGGGATTTTCAGCCGACAGGAAATTCGCCGCAACAAACGCCCCAACGATCACGCCACCCACAAAGACTAAATTCCAAGATTCTGCCCGCCAATTATTTTCGCGGATATACTCCAGCGTGGAACGGGGCAGGAGAATCGAACAGTAATGTCGAAAACTGCTAGAGATACCCAGACTTTTTCCCGAAAGAAAGAGCAACAACGGCACGGTTAACCCAATCAGCGGCCCGGCAACATACCAGGGCCAAGGCTGCAAAATAGCATTCATGTAATAGACTCCTTCACGATAGCGTTGCATGCAACATCAGCATCACATGCAACATTACAACATAGTAGTAGCTGTACACAAGTATCTGTCTTGCCATTCTCATACTTACGCACCGAGAAGCGCTTACGGGTGGAGAGCAGGCAACGCGATTGGTGGCTCTTCTCGACAAGTTGCGTTGGTCCAGATTCTCTGTGGCCACCGCGTCAACAGGAGCGGCGCAGGTGCCACACTCGAATTTCTGGGTGCACTCTAATTATTGTACGCCACATCATACCATGTAATAGGTACCGGATAGCTTTCGCGAACCTTACTGAACAGAAAAATTAGGGCAGGGCACTCAACACTTTTGTATGGTTGCCCATGTTGTTGAGTAAGCGGCTCTTCAACTGCTCCAGGGCAGAAATTATGCGTCATTGCATCATCCGACGCCAACCATTAAAATTCAGTCGTACCGTGGGGTGGGGCAACCAACCTGTCTGGCCCAGATAGTCACCGTACTTTCTAACCGAGGCACATCAAGCCATTCGCTTGTGCAAGAGATCCCCTTTTCAACTGCTTTCAGCAAAGGAGCTGTTTATGAGCATCCCAAGAGCCTTCTCCAACCAGATTATTACCATTGAACGTTATATCTGGGAACAACAGAGTATCTATCCAGAAGCGACCGGGGTTCTCACCCAACTGCTTTACGATATTGCACTTTCTGCAAAGATCATTGCCAGCCACACCACGCGCGC
This sequence comes from Caldilineaceae bacterium, assembly GCA_965228585.1. Classification (GTDB taxonomy): domain Bacteria; phylum Chloroflexota; class Anaerolineae; order Caldilineales; family Caldilineaceae; genus JAHBVH01. Next base: position 268,944 of record CBDDHX010000005.1, on the reverse strand, counting down.
CGGGCTGGAAGAGATTTTGGGCAGCACTGGTGAAGAGAATGTTCATGGCGACACAGTGCAGAAACTTGATGTTTTTGCCGAGCGGACGATCTACCGCATGAATGACCACACCGGACGCCTGGCGGTCATGGCATCCGAAGAAGAGGAGGAGATCATTCCCATTCCAGAGCCCTATGACACGGGCAAGTATGTGTTGATCTACGATCCGCTCGATGGCTCTTCCAACATTGATTACAACGTCAGCGTGGGCACGATTTTTGCCATTCACCGCCGCAAAACGTTCAGTGGACCCGGAACAATCGAGGATTGCCTGCAACCGGGGCGCAGTCTGGTGGCGGCGGGCTACGTGATCTATGGCTCCAGCACCATGCTCGTCTATTCGACCGGCCAGGGTGTCCACGGCTTCACGCTCGACCCACGGGTCGGTGAATTTCTGCTCTCGCACCCCAACATCCAGATCCCAGAAAAGCCCAAGTACTACAGCGTCAACCAGGGCTACGAGCCACGTTGGTCCAGCGGCATTCAGCGCTACACGCAGTGGCTGCGGGGAGACAATGAGATTGGCATGTCGCTCTCGCAACGCTACATTGGTTCACTGGTCTCCGATTTCCACCGCAATCTCCTGGCCGGTGGCATCTTCTACTATCCCGCTGAGCGTGACGAAGGCAAGGAGCAGGGCAAACTGCGCCTGCTCTATGAAGCCGCGCCCCTTGCCTTTTTGGCTGAACAGGCCGGTGGCTACGCCTCTGACGGCAGGCGCGCCATCCTCGACATCGAGCCAACCGGGCTCCACCAGCGTATCCCCCTCTTCATTGGCAACCGCATGTTGGTGGAAAAGGCGGAAGAGTTTATCGGTCAGGAATAAGTACTGTGTAAAATAATTTTTTTGTTTTTTGACCGCTCCCTAGCCCTCCCCTGGCAGGAGAGGGAGCCGGTTGTTCGTCGAGGTAATGACCGTTCCTCAGCCACTTGGACTGAGGTCGGGAGGGGGGCGAACACCATAGAAGTTACGTTGCGCTACTGTCAGCACGCTGTACCGTCAATGTTGTTTGCTACGGCACAGCGTCACAGAGTGCGTTGCACAGGTGCAAGCGAGTGGCTTTGCCCCTGATTGTGTCACCTGTGCGATGCACTAAAGATTCCACCGGGACAGCGAGCACTGATGGATACTGCAGCGGCCAAACCGGCCAATTACCACTGGGGATCACCGACCTCAATGTTCGAGGCCACATCTGCATCGGGCGCAACCAAGATGCCCCCGGCTTGTTCGATGCGTGCTTGGATTTGATTGATCGGTAATTCCCCAGGCACTGCGCCCGTCTGACTGGCCAATGCAGCCGCAATGCCTGCTGCTTGTCCCATGCCCATGGCCGTTGCCGTGACGCGGCTCGAAGCGAGCGCTTCCGACGTTGCGGAATGACAGCGGCCCGCCACCAACAGATTGTCCACCTTTTGCGGCAGCAACGTGCGATAGGGAATGGCATAGGGCGGTGTCCAGGGAATTTCATGGTAGCCGGGGGCCGTGGCGGGATGGCGATCGAGCCGCCATGCACCCAGCACAACCACGTCATCCTGGCTGCGTCCCTGGCGCACGTCGTCGCCGGTCAACATATACTCTCCGACGATCCGACGCGATTCGCGAGCACCGGCAACCGGTCCACTCGTCATGAAATAGGCTTGGGCAAATTCGGGCAACTGCGCTTGCCAGAGTTCGAACATGGTCCAGGCATCGCGGCGCCCCTGGATCTCGGCGCGCGTCCAGTCCGCGGGATCGGTATTGTCGCCAGCGGTGCGGGTGGCGTTGAAGTAGACATCACGGCCGGAGAAGGTGGCGGGGTAGGGTCCGGCATAGAGACCCAGTTCACCCCGTGCATGCGCGGCCTGCAACACCGCGGCACAACGGCGACGCAGCGCAAAGTCTGGATCCAGATCGGCAATGCGAAAGTGCAGGCTCATGGGCTGCAGCGATTCGGCCACCTCGAAGGGTGCGCCGGCCCATGCCGCGACATCGCCATCGCCGGTACAATCCACCACCACTTTGGGCTGAATGGCGACCAGCCCGGCCTTGTTGCTGACGAGCACCGTCTCTATGTGGCCGTGGGTGGTGATCACATCTGCCACTTGGGTGTGATAAAGGATCTCGACACCTGCCTCCAGCAGAATCGCATCGGCCGCCCGTTTGAATCGCTCGGGATCGCAGCGGGGGATCACCCGTTCTGGATGCATCTCCACAAACGAGAAATCTCCGTTGACGTTGTAGCGCAGGTGTGGCCCCTGGCCGGGCTGAATGACCCCCATGCGTTCCAACATCTCAAAGACGATGCCCCCCACCACCGGTGTGCCAGTGCGCTCATCGACAAAGCCGTCAAAGGCCGAGCCAATAACGGCAGTAAAAAAGCCGCCGGCAAAACCATTGCGCTCCACCACCAACACCTGCGCCCCACCGCGCGCAGCGGCCACGGCCGCGCCGATCCCTGCCAGACCAGCACCACAGACCAGCACATCTGGCTTGGCAACAACGGGAAGTTCTTTGGAATAGGTTACCATGGTCATTTTCCTTTGTACTGGGTGCCGTTGACATTGCGGGGAAAAGCGCCAATTCATTGAGCTTCTACCCATGAGAAGCGGTCTCAAGCACGGAATAGGCAGCCGCTGACACGGCTTGGCTCGGTTAGAAGCAGGGTTTCCCCCCGCGCATTTGCAATGTCAACCGACGCTATTTTTTGTGCGAATTTGAATGGCTATAGACTCATGTGACACATTTTCACTATAGCCAACGGTGAGATTCTTTTTTGTTCTTCCACAGCATGCGAGATCCCTGCGGTACACGAGTGCATTGCAAAGCTCTCAACAGCCCAACTCCGCCCCACTATCAGCTCACCTGTGCGCTGCACACCCGCCGCAGTGCTACCCATTCACGGAAGCCAGCGCTGAGCTGCTGCGTCGTGCCGCCTCGCATGGCAGATCCCTGCGGTACACGAGTGCATTGCACAGCTCTCAACACCCCAACGCCCCACGATCACCTCACCTGTGCGCTGCACACCCGCCGCGGTGCTACCCATTCACGGAAGCCAGCGCTGAGCTGCTGCGTCGTGCCACCTCGCATGACAGATCCCTGCGGTACACGAGTGCATTGCACAGCTCTCAACACCCCAACGCCGCCCCACGATCACCTCACCTGTGCGCTGCACACCCGCCGCGGATGACAGATCCCTGCGGTACACGAGTGCATTGCACAGCTCTCAACAGCCCAACGCCACCCCACGATCACCTCACCTGTGCGCTGCACACCCGCCGCAGTGCTACCCATTCACGGAAGCCAGCGCTGAGCTGCTGCGCGCTGCACACCCGCCGCGGATGACAGATCCCTGCGGTACTCAAGTGCATTGCACAGGTCTCAACAGCCCCACGCCACCCCACGATCACCTCACCTGTGCGCTGCACACCCGCCGCAGTGCTACCCATTCACGGAAGCCAGCACTGAGCTGCTGCGTCGTGCCGCCTCGCATGGCAGATCCCTGCGGTACACGAGTTATAGAGACAAGTTGTCTCAATCGAGTGGTCTCAGCCGCCGCGCGTCGTCAATTGCTCACTGTCAGGTTCATTGGCTGGCGGGTTGATTGGTAATGCCATTGATTGCCATGTACCGATCGAGTGTTTGGTAGCTAGATCCTATGTAAGTTTGGGGAAAGATGCAAGCTGATTTTACAGAGCGCCGTTGTCCGGATCAGAGTTGTTCGAGGCACCATGCCCCCAATACTGGGTAAAACGGCAACTGTTCGCAACAGGAAAAGAGCGCAAGGAACTATCCAATTTGGGAGAGTTGCTTGCGTTGTATGCCCCGCACCGCCATGCAGGCTCCATCGCAGAAATGCACCCAGAGAACAACGGTGTGTCCCATTTTCGGGGACGTACAGAAGAGGAGCAGAAAGCGTCCGGTCTAGGCCCCAAATGTGGTACGCACCCCATTTTACGCACCCCATTTGAAGTGCAGCTTTGGCCGTGATAAACTGCCGTGATAAACTATAGTGATGACTGATCAGACAGAATCTCTCGAAAGTGCGCTAACAATTCGAGTGCTGGATTCGGACGACATCGAACCCATTGCCGCTGCCTTTGCGGCCCTGGGCTGGAACAAACCCGCCAGCCAATACAAACGCTATGCAGCAGAACAGCGGGCCGGAGAGCGGGTCGTGTTGGTAGCACTGTGGGCAGGTACCTTTGCCGGCTATCTCACCATCGTCTGGCGCTCACACTATCCTCCCTTTGCCCAGGCCAATATTCCCGAAGTTGTGGACTTCAACGTGCTGCCCGTCTATCGGCGACGGGGCATTGGCACGCGCCTCATGGACGAGGCAGAGCAGCGCATTCGCGAACGTTCGACGGTGGCGGGCATTGGCGTTGGTCTCTATGCCGACTATGGCCCGGCGCAGCGCATGTATGTGCTGCGTGGTTACGTCCCCGATGGACGCGGGGTCTATTATGATTCGCAAGCAGTCCGTCCGGGGCAAGCTGTCCCGGTAGATGATAGTTTCGCACTCTTTTTCACCAAACAGCTGAGCTTGGACCACTCACCATCAAGTCACCACTGACGATCTGTCCATCAATGGTCCGGCCAATCAGTTGCGCCGCTACAGTCGATGCAGTCGACACGGAGAACCGATGGACACATACGAGAGGCTAGCCGTAGATTCGGTTGCAACGTCCATGTTCTTCTCTAGCCGCAAACTTTGGCACGGGCAATACATAGGCAGATACCAAGTTACAGCTCCAGCCACATGAACAGATACACGCTCCCATGACATCTGAACCAACCACAATTGAAAAACTTCGGGGTATCCCCTGGAGTATTGCCACCTTTGCATCGAATACATTCTTTGTACAGTTTACCTTTTTTGGCTCGGTCTTTCCCCTCTTCCTGGCCGAATTGGGATTGAGCAAAGGGCAAATGGGCTTTCTCTTTTCGCTCATGCCCTTTCTGGGTTTGATCGCTCCCTTCATCGGCCCCTGGACAGCCCGCTTCGGCTACAAACGCACGTTCCTGACCTTCTTTGGATTGCGCAAGCTTTTCACCATCTTTCTCCTCGCCACACCGTGGGTACAGATAACCTATGGTGGCCAGGCAACGTTAATTTTTGTCTCGCTTATCGTCGCGGCCTTTGCAGTCTGCCGCTCGGTTGCGGAAACAGCGCGTATTCCCTGGGCACAGGAGTATGTACCCCGCACAATGCAGGGCAAATATACGGCCACCAACAACTTCTTTACATCGTTGGCTGGCTTTGGCGCGGTGGGGCTGGCCAGCTATGTATTGGGGCGGGGCCAAGGACTCACCGGCTTCATGATTCTGATTGCCACTGGCGTTCTCGCGGGCATGATCGGGGTCTGGTGCAGTGCCTTCATTCCCGGTGGCGCGCCACAGCCCATTCCACCAGGCACGGCCAAGCCCAAACGCAACATTGGCGATGCGCTGCAGGATCGCAATTTTCTGCTCTTTCTCGGTTGTGTGGGCATTATCATCCTCGCAACCGTGCCAGTGAGTTCCTTCATCCCCCTCTACATGACCGAAAAGGTGGGGCTCACGAAAAGCAATGCAGTCCTGCTACAGATCGGCACCTTGAGCGGCACGCTGGTCACGAGCTATCTATGGGGATGGGTGGCCGACCGCTACGGCAGCAAACCGGTGATGATTCTCGGCATCGGGCTGCGGATGCTCGTCCCCCTCGCCCTCATTTTTCTGCCACGCAATATGGAGATCAGCCTGTACGCAGCGGTGGCCGTTAGTCTCTTGCAGGGCATTGCCGACATGGGTTGGGGCATTGGCTCGGCCCGCTTGCTCTATGTGAGCGTGGTGCCGCCCGAAAAGAAGGCCGATTACATGGCCCTCTACTTTGCCTGGATTGGTGTGCTCGGCGGAATCAGTCAGTTGGCCGGTGGCCGGATTCTCGATCTCACCAGCAACCTGTCGGGCTCGTTGGGTCCATTCATTCTGGACGCGTACACGCCCCTTTTCCTTTCAGGGACGGTGCTGATGCTGCTCAGCCTCCCCGTTGCCCAACTCGTCAACGCCGACAATGCCTTTGGAGTTGGCCACTTTGCTGGCATCTTCTTGCGTGGCAATCCCTTCCTGGCCATGGGTTCGCTCATTCGCTATCAAACCGCACGCAGCGAAGAAGACGCCGTGCGGGTCACCGAACGGCTGGGGGATGCCAAGAGCTTGCTCACGGTCGACGAGTTGCTCGATGCCCTCCACGATCCACGTTTCCAAGTGCGTGTCGAAGCGATCATTTCGATTGCACGCATGCCTTCGGAGCCCCGGCTCATCGAGGCCCTGGGCGAGATTTTACACGGCACAGAGTTGGCCCTTTCCACCATGGCCGCCTGGGCCCTGGGGCGGATCGGCAACGATGACGCACTGCCCACGCTCGAACAAGCGCTCGATTCACGCTATCACTCGATTCGTGCGCACGCGGTCCGCGCGCTGGGCAAACTGGATGCCGAGGAGCTCATTCCCCTGTTGCACAGCCGCCTGCAAAGCGAGCAGGACAAGGGGCTACAGATGGCCTATGCCTCGGCATTGGGCAATCTGGCCGCACGTGAGGCTGCCCCCGACATCTTGCAACTGCTCTATCAGACTGACAATGCCAAGGCGCGCCTGGAATTGGCGCTGGCGGTGGCACGGCTGGTGGGCGAGGAACACCATTTTATTCACCTGGTCCGCGCCACACGCAATGATCTGGGAACGGGTGTTGCCCAGGCACTAGCCAGGCTCAAAAAGAAGGTTGACAGAAACACAAAACAGACGGGGACGCCCGCGCCCGTTTTCGATGAATGCATCACGGCGTTTGCCCGCAATCAGATTGCAGAGGGCATGGCGGATCTCGTGGAAATCCTCTCGACACTACCGGCGCACCACCTCGACGAACTGAGCCAGCAAGTGGTAACCGAGTGTCAGACCCGGCTCACCGAGTCTGTTCACTCTGACACAGAAGCCGCCCAAGTTGAATACCTGCTGCTGCTGTTACACACACTTGATGCCGGCTGGCAATCTTGAACGGCTGTGCTGTCGCGTTTTTTTCACGCCGACACACTCCTGACCCGTCACACTTTTGATCCACCATACTCCTGAACTGTCACACTGAAAGCTTTTTTGCATGAAAGATTCGTTGTGGGAATCACTGGCACGTAACCCCCTGATGATGCCAGTCTACGTGCCCACCCTGATCATCGCCTTTGGTCGGGGCATGTTGGTACCCATTCTGCCGCTGTACGCCGCTTCGTTTGATGCCTCTTACGGGCTGGTCGGCCTCGTGTTGGCCAGCCAAGGCATTGGCATGATCGTGGGTGACATTCCCGCGGGGATTCTCATCAGTCGGTTGGGCCAACGCCGTTCAATGTTGACGGGGGTGGGAATGCTGGCAGTAATGGCGCTGGCCATGAGCTGGGCACAATCCCTGACGGAACTGATCCTCTATGGATTACTGGCTGGCATAGGCACGGCACTCTGGAACATTTCGCGCCATGCCTACCTGGCCAACGCAGCCCCCGCGGATCGACGTGGGCGCGCCATTGCCGTCTTTGGTGGTGTCAATCGGGCGGGGAGTTTTGTCGGGCCCGCGGTGGGTGGCATCGTGGGTGGGGCCTTGGGGCTGCGGTGGGCCTTCGTGGTCTATGCCGCGGTAACGGCAATTGCATTTGTCCTGCCCTTGCTTTATGCTGAAGAGAATTTCAAAAGCACGGGTCGCGGTGGTTTGGGCAACCACTCGCTCCATTTCCGGCAACTGTTGCGCGGACACGCATGGACCTTTTCCACCGCGGGCATGGGGCAACTGTTGGCGCAGATGATCCGGGCCGGGCGCAACATTGTCATCCCCCTCTTTGCCCAGGATATTCTTGGGTTGGGTGTCGAAGCCATTGGTCTGATTGTTAGCATCGGCTCCTTTATTGACATGATCATGTTCTACCCGGCGGGTATCATCATGGATCGCGTGGGGCGCAAATGGGCCTACGTCCCCTGCTTTACCATCCAAGCAATTGGCATGGCGCTGATTCCCTTTACGTCCGATTTCGTGACGCTGGTGGCCGCGACCTCTCTCATTGGCTTGGGCAATGGCCTGGGCTCTGGCACCATGATGACGCTGGGCGCGGATCTGGCGCCCACCGAATCCATGGGCGAGTTTCTGGGCCTTTGGCGGCTCATCGGCGATGGCGGCCAAAGTGGTGGCCCCATTGTGGTCGGTGCAGTGGCGCAAGTGGTGGGCCTGGTGCCAGCAATCTTTGTGATCGCGGCCATTGGCGGATTGAGTGCATCGATCTTTGGCCTAACCGTACCGGAAACGCTGGGCAAACGACGCTAGGTTCCGTTGACATTTCAAATGCGCGGGGGTAAAACCCGCTTCTAACCGAGAAAAGCCGCGTCGCGGCTGCCCACGCAACGGTTGAGACCGCTCCTCACCGTTAGAAGCCCAATGGATTGGCGCTTTTCCCCAAATGTCAACGCAATTTAGCACGCGACGCAAGCTAACTGTCAAGCACGCCGTGTACCGTCGGCATTGGGAACCATCTGAATAGAGGGAAATTCCGTGACATCGATTTTTCGCCTGCTCCAATTGATTCGAGGGAAGCGCCGCCGTGAAATGGTGCTCACGATCTGCTTTGGTCTTCTGTTTTCGCTGACGACGTTGGTGCCGCCACTCTTGATCCGGCGGCTCATTCTGTGGCTCACCGATGATTCTGGTGCGGCTGGTTCGCTGACGTGGCTCATTGTGCTGCTGCTGGGCGTCTATCTGGTGCGGGGCACGAGCCGCTATTACTACGGCCAATTTTCACACCGCGTCGCCTATCGGGTGCTCGACGATCTGCTCGTGCGCGTCTACCGGCACCTGCAAAATCTCTCGCACCGGTTCTACAACCGCGAGCGCACCGGTTCGCTGTTGGCCCGCTCCATCAATGATATTGAAGCCGTGGAAGATTTCATTGCCCACGGCATTCCCGATCTGGTCATGGCCATGATTATTCCCCTGGCGATGATGGCGGTGCTCTTTACGCTCAATCCGCTGCTCACCTTGATCGTGATCTTGCCGCTGCCGATTGCGGGCTACATCATCTATCGCTTCACCGGCGACATCCGCGCGATGTGGCGGCGGGTGCGCAGCGGTGCCGCCGAGCTGATTGCCCAGGTGCAGGATAGTTTTGCCGGTATCACCGAGATCAAATCCTTTGGCCGGGAAGCAGAACAGGCAACGCACGTGGCGCGCCGCAGCGGTGAATTTCGCGATGCCTCGATTGAAGCGAACAAGATTTCGCTCTTGCCCGCCGGAATCGTCGAGGTTACCAGCGGGCTGGGCATGTTGCTGGCCGTCTGGATTGGCGGGCGCTTTGCACTGGCCGGCGAGATGAATGTGGCTGATCTCTTTGTCTTTATCTCCTACCTCGGACACATCTATCAGCCATTCCTCAAATTGGCCGACATCGGCGATATGTTGCACAAGGCCGCGGCTAGCTGCGAACGGGTCTTCGAGTTGCTCGACGTGGAGCCAGAGATCGTCAATCCGCCCGATCCAATCACGCCTGCCACACCGGAATGGAGCATTTCGCTGCGCGGGGTGACCTTTGGCTACGCACCCAATGAACCGGTTCTGCGCCAACTCAGTTTCCACGTTGCCCCCGGCGAAATGGTGGCGTTGGTGGGCGCGACGGGCGCGGGCAAGACGACCATCAGCCGACTGATCGAACGCTTCTATGATCCCGACGCGGGCCAGGTATTGGTCAGCGGACACGATCTCAGAACCTTGGATCTCGACTTCTTGCGCGCCAACATCGCCGCGGTCATGCAAGACGTCTACCTGTTTCATGGCACAGTGCGCCAGAACCTGCTCTTTGGTCGTCCGGATGCATCAGATGCCGACATCGTTGCCGCGGCAGAAGCGGCCAACATTGCAGAATTCATCGCTCAGCTGCCAGCCGGGTATGAGACGATGGTCGGAGAGCGGGGTGTGCGGCTTTCGGGTGGACAAAAACAGCGACTTTCCATTGCGCGTGCGCTCCTGAAGGATGCACCAATTCTCGTGTTGGATGAAGCAACCTCCGCGGTTGATGTTGAAACAGAGTCGTTAATTCAAGAGGCGTTTGCCCGCCTGACACAGCGGCGCACCACGCTGGTCATTGCCCATCGTCTTTCCACCATTCGCCATGCAGACAAAATTATTGTGCTGTCGGCCGGTGAAATTGCCGAGATGGGAAGCCATGATGAACTGTTGGCTCGCAATGGACAATATGCACGCATGGTACGGGCCCAGGCGGTGGCGGAAGATTGGGGATTGCGCGCGGGAGAAGAGCTCGATTCCAACGGTGCGCATTCCAAAAGGGCAGATTCCAACGGGGCAGAGCCCGACCATGCCGACAGAGCCGAACAGACAAGTCAGCAGCTGGTTCGGTCAGCACTAACACCCACCCCTGGGGATGATTGATGCCCTCGCATCAGATGCCGTTGCTTGGCACCCTCCATTCATGCCGTGGCGGACATTGCCGCACGGACGTGAATGAGCCATGTTCACAAGTGACAGAGCGGTTTTGAACGCTTGATCGGTGGATCAGCACGCCGAATTGCTACCGTAAAAACGGATATCACTTTCTGTAAATGCGGAGAGTGTTGTTTTTCTCTGGAGAAATAGCTCTACTACATGCTAGCTCTACTACACAAGAACAGAACTCGGTATGAGATCACCTATCTGCTCACCTGTGTGGCCCATCGATCTCGATAAGGATTGCGACTCATCATGACTTGGCACCCTATGAAGCATACCCAACCACTACGTTTTGTCCCACTGCTCCTCATCCTGACGGTCCATTTACTGATCGGTGCCTGTGTTGCCCCGGCACCCAATGTCCCTGCGGCCGAGCCTGCGCCGGAGAGCGTGCCCACCTATACCGATTGGGACAGCGTGCTTGCGGCCGCGGAAGGAACCACGGTGAACTGGTTCATGTGGGGTGGTTCTGATGTAATTAACACCCACGTCGACACCCGGATCGGTGAGCCGCTGCTGGCGGAGTATGGCGTCACGCTCAATCGCGTGCCGCTGGAAAATACCGCCGATGCCGTCAACAAGGTGCTGAATGAGAAGACCGCGGGCGCGGATAGCGGTGGCAGTATCGATCTCATTTGGATCAACGGCGAAAATTTCCGAACCCTCAAAGATGCTGGCCTGCTCTATGGCCCCTTTGTCGATCTGCTGCCCAATAATCAATATGTAAATTGGGACGACCCCGCGGTGGCCTTTGATTTTGGCACCGCGGTTGAAGGCTATGAATCACCGTGGGCAAGCTTTCAGTGGGTGTTGGAATATAACAGCGCCACGGTGAGCGACCCGCCGCGCACCTTCGAGGAATTGCGGGCATGGGTAGAGGCCAATCCGGGACAGTTCACCTATCCCGCCCCACCCAATCATGTGGGTAGTGCCTTTGTCCGCTCGGTCTTTTACTGGGTTGCCGGCGACTCGGCACCATTCCTCGCTGAATTCGATCAGGCCGTCTATGATGAACATGCGCCCGCTGTGTGGGAATATCTCAACGCCATTGAGCCATATCTCTGGCGCAACGGCGAGACATACCCAGAATTGGCCGCGATGCCTGATCTGTTGGCCAACGGCGAAACCAGTTTTGCCATGGAATACGATGCCAGCCGCGCGTCCAACTTTATTCAGCAAGGGCGCTATCCAGAGAGCGTGCGCACCTATCTGCTTGAGAGCGGAACCATGGCCAACGTCAGCTACGTTGCAATCCCGTACAACGCCAACAATCCCGCGGGGGCAATGGTGTTGGCCAATTTGCTGCTCTCGCCAGATTACCAAACGGTGTTGACCGATCCAACTGAGTTGGGATGGCAAGTGGCCATTGACCCGGCGCGCCTGAGTACAGCGCAACAGGCAACACTGGCCGCGGTTGAGCGCGGTGTTGCCACCTTGCCAGCAGCCGAGTTGAGCAGCCACGCGTTGCCCGAAGCACGCGCCAGTTGGGTCGCCCCGATCGAGCAGGGCTGGGAAGAACATGTGCTGCGGTAAATTTCGTTGGGTTCCCACCTGCGCACGCGCTGGCAACAGGAGCACGTGCGCAGATGGTAGAGACCAACGTGTAGAGGTAGAGACCAACGTGTAGAGGTAGAAGCCATGGGAGAACGGGTGCGAATTTGGCTCATGTTGACGCCGACATTGGCTCTCATCGGCCTGCTCTTTTTGGGTGGAATCGTCGTCGGTCTGGGTCAAAGTTTGGATTACATGCCAGTTATCGGGCTGGAAACCCCGACGCTGCGTCACTATGGCGACATCTTTGCCGACCCAGATTTCTATGGCTCGCTGCTGCTCACCTTCTATCTTGCGCTCACGAGCACGCTGCTCTCCATTGGCCTGGCAGTTGCGATAGCGCTAACGCTGCGTCATCAGTTCCGGGGGAGCCGGCTGGCCATCTTTCTCTTTCAACTGCCACTGCCAGTTCCCCACCTGGTGGCAGCCGCTGGCTTCGTGCTCTTGCTCACCCAAAGCGGGCTCTTTGCACGCGTCTCCTATCATCTGGGCCTACTCGAACAGCCGAGTCAATTTCCTGTGTTGGTCTTTGATCGCTGGCAGATCTCGACAATTCTGGTCTACACCTGGAAAGAAGTGCCCTTCATTGGTCTGGTTGCGCTGGCCATCCTCAAGGGGATTGGCCATGAATATGAGGAGATTGCCCGCACGCTGGGCGCCAGCCGGTGGCAACGTTTTCGGTATGTGCTCTGGCCACTCATGCTCCCCAGCATTATTGTCACCGGTGTAATTGTCTTTGCCTTTGTCTTTGGCAGCTTCGAGGTGCCGCTGCTGCTCGGTCAACGTCATCCCAATGTGCTGCCCGTTCTCGCCTATCGCACCTACATTGATCCCGATCTCAGCCAACGGCCTGAATCCATGGCCATTGGTATGATCATCACAGTGATTGTCGTTGTGCTACTCAATCTATGTCTGGCATTGGGACAACGGCTGCGGGCAGAATGAGCATGAGAAGGTACGTGATGTTGCGACAATTTCCACGTCTGACCCCACGCCATCTGGCTACGCTGCTCGTTGCGATTGGTGTGTTGCTGCCGTTGGTGCCACAGGTGCTCTGGTCCTTTGCCTTTGGCTGGTTTTTTCCCAACCTGTTGCCGCAACAATGGAGCACGCGGGCGTGGCTCTATCTCTTTTCGCCGACGGCACGGGTGGGGGAAGCGCTCGTCAACAGCGTCCTGTTGGCGCTGGCCGTTGTTCTGCTCGCGCTCGTTATTGGTCTGCCCGCCGGACGCGTGCTTGGGCTGCATGAGTTTCGCGGCAAACGCATCGTCAATTGGCTGATCACAGCGCCCCTCTTTGTGCCCACGCTGGTGGTCATCATGGGTATCCACATTCTCTTCATCCGCTATGGGTTGGCCGATACGTTTGTCGGCGTGGTATTGGTGCATCTGGTGCCTGCCTTGCCCTATTTCGTGTTGGTGATCTCCAGTGTTTTCGCCAATTACGCCACCGAACTCGAAGACGCAGCCCGTACGTTGGGGGCCGGCCCTTTGCAGACTTTCCGCCACGTCACGCTCCCGACGATCTTGCCGGGGCTACTGGTTGCCATGCTCTTTACTTTCCTGGTTTCATGGAGCCAATACATTACCACCGTGTTGATTGGTGGTGGTCGAGTGGTCACGTTGCCCATGGTGCTCTTTCCCTTTATCAGCGCGGCCAATCATGCCAACGCGGCGGCCGTTAGCCTCGTCTTTGTTCTGCCAGCCCTGCTGATTTTGATCCTGACCTCCCGCACATTGAGCACGGGGGCGAATGCACTGGGAGGCTTGGGCCGATTATGACCGCGGTACAGATCGAAAAGCTGAGCAAAACATTTGGTACCACGGCCGCGGTGGAGACCCTCACGCTTGACATTGCCGCGGGCGAATTGGTGGCACTGTTGGGTCCTTCTGGCTGCGGCAAAACCACGACCATGCGCATGATCGCGGGCCTCTTAGCACCCGATGCAGGCGACATCCGTTTCGACGGCCGCTCGGTGTTGGCGATCCCCGCCGAACAGCGCGGCGCGGTGATGGTCTTTCAAAAACATCTGCTCTTTCCACACATGAACGTGGCCGAGAATGTGGGCTTTGGGCTAAAGATGCGGGGGGTGGGCAAGCGGGAAATTGCTCGCGCGGTGAGTGCCATGCTCGAATTGGTGCAACTGGGCGGCTATGAACAGCGGCGCGCCCATCAACTTTCTGGCGGCCAACAGCAGCGGGTGGCGCTGGCACGGGCCCTGGTCATCAAGCCAGCGCTCCTTTTGCTCGACGAACCACTGGCCAATCTGGATGCCAACCTGCGCCTGGAAATGCGCAAGCTAATTCGGGATCTGCAACAGGAGTTGGCCATCACCACCCTTTTCGTCACCCACGATCAGGAAGAAGCCGTTATGTTGGCCGATCGGGTGGCGCTGATGGTGGCGGGTCGATTGCAACAATTTGCGGAACCGCGCTCCTTTTACGAACAGCCGCAAAGTCAGGTGGTCGCTCGCTTTTTTCGCAACGAGAATTTTCTGCCGGGCATCAAAGCAGGCCAACAGGTTCAGACGGCAACTGCAACGCTGGTGCTGGAACAGCCAATGGCACTCCCCGATGGCCCGGTTCTGCTCACCATGCGGCCGGAGCAGATTCGTCTCTATGGGCCGGAAGAGCCGGACGACGAAACGGTACCATCGTGTAACTGTGTGCAGGGTGTTGTGCGCACGCTGCTCTACATGGGCACCTATGTTGAAATCACCGTTCAGTTGGGCGAACATCTGTGGGTGGCCCATCTGCCCGCGGAGAGCCAGCTTTGTGAGGGTCAGGCAGTGCTGCTGTACCTCTCCCCCAAACAGCTCTGGTGCGTACCTGCATCTCCCTGAAAGCACGGTCGAACTAGCCAAGAATCGCAAAAAGCCTTCAGCAAGCGTTTGCACAATTGCTGAAGGCTTTTTTGATTTGACTATAGCTTTGGCTACGTCAACAGCGAGTTGGATCAGCGATGAACTTCTTCGCGTGCCAGTTGCAATGACATTACCTCGAGCAGATGGCGCATGCTCACGGGTTTGCTCAGGTATTCATCGACACCCGCTTCCAGGCAGCGTTCACGGTCGCCTGGCATTGCCAACGCCGTGAGCGCAATCACGGGGGTGTGAAGCAGCTTGGCATTCTGGCGAATCCTGCGGGTGGCCTCCAGCCCATCCATGTCCGGCATCTGCACATCCATCAGAATGATATTGGGCAGATGCGCTGTAGCCATCGCCACAGCTTCTTCGCCATTGCGGGCAATCAGAATGGCATAACCATTGGCGCTCAAATAATCGTACATGGCTTCCAAGCCAATCTCGTTGTCTTCCACCAGCAGCACAACAGGCAAGGCAGCAGCAGTGGGATTGAGCACAGCGTGATCATCGACACGCTGCGACTCCACGGACTGCAATGGATCCAGACCGATCGACGCCAGCCATTCCTCGTCGTCAAGCTCATCTTCTACGATGCCCTGATCGGGCGCTCGATCTGTGCCCGATTGCGCAGCGCCATTTTGATCACCAACCGCTGTACGATGACCGTTGGTGCGGGACCGAGCATTTGCACCTTCTGCGCCCGCCAGTGGGGAAGGCGACGGGTCGGCTGTGCCCCCAGATTGTGACTCAGGCTTGCGAACACTCTCCAACAGATTCATGGCCAATGCCATGAAGTCATCTTCTTCGGCATCCTGGCGCGGGATGGAAACGCAGAAGCGGCTGCCCTGGTTGACTGTGCTTTCCAACGTGACCGTGCCACCGTGCAGTTTGGTCAGCCGATCAACCAAGGCCAATCCCAAGCCGGTACCTTCATAGAGCCGCGATAGTTTGCTGTCTAACTGCACAAAAGGCTGGAAAAGCCGTTGCTGATCGTCGGCAGGTATGCCAATGCCAGTGTCCCAAACGGTGAAATTGACCATGTCACCGTGGTGATCGGTCGTCACATCGAGCCCCACCCGGCCACCATCCGGCGTAAACTTGACGGCGTTGCTCAGCAGATTGACCAAAATCTGGGCCAGACGTCGTTCATCACCAGCAACGCTGTCAACATCCGGGGCAATGTTGTGGACCAACTCGATGTTTTTGCTGCGAGCCGATTCTTCTACAATGAGCAGGCTGTTCCGACAGATCGCCGATGCAGCAACGGGTCCAATATCCAGTTCAAACATGCCCGCTTCGATCTTGGACATATCCAGGATATCATTGATGAGCGAAAGCAGGTGGCGGGCGCTCTGTTTAACATTATTCAAGACCGTGACCTGGCGCTCTTGGACATCTCCATAAACGCCATTTTGCATCGATTCTGAAAGCAACATGATCGCATTGAGTGGTGTTCGAAGTTCGTGGCTCATGGTGGCCAGAAATTCGTCTTTGGTACGCAGCGCGGATTTCAGCTGTGTGTTTGTCTCGCTCAGTTCGCTCGTCCGCTCCTCCACCCGCTGTGCCAACAGCGCACGCTCTTCTTGCAACTCACGCTGAATGCGCATTCGTTCAACCAGCTCTGCTTGCACCTGCTCGTACAGGCGAGCGTTCGTAATGGAGATCGCTGCTTGATTGGCAAAGGCAGAGACGAGTTTTGTATCACTTTCTGTGTAGTAATCGGCCTCGCGCTTGGTCATTGTGAGCAGACCAATCACCTTGTCTTGCACCATCAGTGGCACGCCCAGCCAGCTGTGGGCCTCGTCAGTACCATCGGCGTTTGCCCAGAGCGATTCTTTGGCTACATCTTTGATGACAACGGGGTTGCGAGCTTCTATGGCATGGCTTTCCAGCGGCAGCAGTTCACAGGTTTGTTTGGAAAATTGCCATTCCTCTGATTGTTCACTGCGGTGGGCCGTAAAATCAGCCTTGCCATCGGCAAGCAATTTTACGGCGATGCTGTCGGAAAAGACAACCCGTCCCAGATAGGTCAAAATCGTGCTGAGCACCTCTTGCAAAGAGAGGCTGGAGTTCAGTGCATGGGCGGCTTCGCGCAACGTTTCGGCCAATTCACGTTGCTTTTCTTCCGCTGCTTTGGCAATTTGCAATTCAACCACACGCTCTTGCAGATGTTCGCGCGATTCGCGCAGCGCTTCTTCTGCACGTTCACGTTCGGTCAGTTCATTCTGTGCTTGTGTAAAGAGGCGTGCGTTCTCGATGGCAATCGCAGCGTGCGCAGCAAATGCACTGGCAACCTGAACATGGCGCTCGGTGTAATAGCCGGGGATGCCATTGCTCAGGTTCATCATGCCGATGATCCGGTTTTGGACGACCAACGGAATGCCGAGCCAACAACGAATGGTTTCGCTGCCAGCGCGCCGCATCCAACGTGGATCGTTGTGAGTATCGGAGATAATGAGCGGCCGTTTGTCTTCGATTACCTCTTGCACGTGACCGAGCCGATGCACAGGCACAGAAAGCGACTGACTCTCGGGCACGTGGATCGAGCGGCGTGCAACGGATTTGAGTAACTCGCCTTCTAACAACATGATGGACGCGTTCTCGTAATCCATTACATAAGCCAACTGCTCCAGAATCAATGCCAGCACTCGATCCTGATCCAGTGTCGTGTTGATGGTGCTGGCGATTTTGAGCAGTGTTTCAGCCAGATCACGGCCTTCTTGGACACTAATTTCCATTCGTCGGTGGGCAGCAATGGCCCGTTGAAGTGAAATATTCATGCTATCTAGCTCTGTATAAACTGGTTTAATTGGTTGCTCCAGAGTTGCTCGATGGTCATCTGGCGATGGTGCCGTGGTGATGGCACCCGTCTTTTCCTCTTCTGGATACTCCTGGTCAATCATACGCGAAATATCTCGTGCCGAATTAACGATCAATCTTGTGCCCTGTGCTGCAATCACATTTGTAAATGCCCGCACAACTTGCGGATCAAACTGAGTACCCGCATAGTGCTCTAGCTCGCGCAGGATCTCATTGGCGTTGAGGGCACGGCGGTAGGGTCGGTCCGACGCCATGGCTTCGATGGCATCTGCAACACTCAAAATCCGCGATTCCAGCGGAATCTGTGCTCCAGTCAGCCCTTTTGGATACCCATTGCCATTGTACTGCTCGTGGTGATAGCGGATGAGAGGTGCCAGATATCGCAAAGAATGAATCTCTTGGACCAGCGCGGCCCCCAATCCCGCATGCTGCTTCATCAACTGATATTCATCATCCGTCAGTTTGGCGGGTTTTGACAAAATTGCTTCCGGAATACCGATTTTGCCAATATCGTGCAGCAGGCCAGCCTGGTGAATCGAGACAATCCGTTCCGCCCGCATCCCCAGCTCTTTGGCAATCAAGACAGCATAACGCGCCACGTGCTGAGCATGACCATGGACATATGGATCCCGCAGATCGCTGGCGTGCGAAAGCGCCAGGATCAACTCGTCATTCATGGTTGAAATCTCTTCACTGCGTGCCACCAACTCTGTGTTGGCAGCCCGTAGTTGTGAGACTATTGATTCGGTTCGGCTCAGGTATTGATTTTGGCTGATTCGCAACATCAGCAACGGGACAAAAAAGATGGTCACGCCAATGATACCACTGTTGAGGTATCCAATGGCAAGCGCATAGGCGACGAGGCCAAGGGCCAGGTAGTAGGGCCAGAGCCAGCGGAACCGTTCGAGCCAGACGCCACGGGCAGAGTTCCCGCTGTTCAAATGGATCACACCTGACATCAACAGCGTCGTACTGGCATAGACGAGCCCGGCTGCAACAATGACGGCCACGGCCGCCAAAAGCGATGTTGTTGCAGAGATCTGTAGCCCCGTCCAATACAAGACGTTGACACAGATCAACATGGCCAACAGATTATTACAGATGTTAAAGAGGTATCGCACCGATGGACTGCGATGCTTGAGCATTGCAGCTGTTGCCAACGCCAAACTCAGTACCAGCGCACCCATTGCTCCAAATAGACACGCACCAGCGATCAGTGGAGCCACTGATGTTGAAACCGTTGTGTTGCGGGTGTAAATATCAATGGCAAGCCATTCCGTCAGCAGACTGAGCGCCGTAAAAATCAGAATGCCAGTCCAGTTGATGGGAATATCAAAGGTTAACGCCCACACCAATAGCACTGTTGTGACCAAGGCCATGCTGCCGACGTAGAGGTTGGTGACCCATGCCGGCTTTGGCATGTTGAGTGGAGCAGCGGTCGGATCGGGAGAGGGCGTTGATTCCGACGGTTGCTCCTGGTCTGCAACTGAAGGCAGCCGTGAATGTTCGATCGGTGCGTCAGCCTGTTGTTGCGGCTCAGCTTCTATTGTTGCTGATGAGCCACCGAGTGAGCCGTGCGTTGTGGCCGTCTCTGTATCAGCGTTCTCTGACTTTTTCGCCAACGTGCTGGCGAGGTAGACATTGCCCTCACGGTTGGCATCGGCATTGGGCGAATCGCCGTGACTGTAGTCACAAACATCGCCATCTTGGTAGTAGCAAACCCGGTTGCGCGATGTGGATTTTGAACGGTAGACAGCCAAATCGGCGTGGTGAATAATCTGCTCGGCTGTTTGACCATAGAATTCACGTTCCGCCACGCCAAAACTCATGGTTGCACTCAGCGGCGTTACACTGGTAGAGACATCGAAACGAGCAGTGGCAACCATATCGCGCAGCTGTTCGATCAGCGGCAAAGCCTGTGCCAGCGTAGTCTCTGGCATGAGGATTGCATATTCTTCACCACCAAAACGAGCGACAACATCATAGTCGCGCACAAAGCTGCGCAGCGTGTTGGCAATGCCGACGAGCACGGTGTCACCGGCTAGATGACCGTAGTTGTTGTTGATGTTCCGTAACAGATCAATATCGGCCATCACTACTGTAAGAGGACGATCAAACTTATCAGCACGTTCCAATTCGCTCTCCAAGGTTTCAGAGAAGAAACGTGTGTTGTAGAGTCCGGTCTTTGGCTCGATGCGTGTTTGGTGCTGTAACGACGGCACCTGCAACGTCGTATAGATTAGATAGAGCGGCGAGAGAATGAAGATGACGGCATAGGGATTCACCAACCAGATGAGGGCAGAAGCGATGCCCATCCCAAAACTGACGAAATCGATCATGAGCGTCAGTATGTTGAAGACACCCGAACGGATCAAATTTTCGCCCCGTGCCAGCCAGATGACCAACCCCACCATCAGATGGTTCATGAGGGTGAAGGTCGCCGCGGCCATTAAATAGCCACCAGCGCCAAGTAGCGTGAAAGGACTGTTGCCAGCACTGATTGTCTGGCTGACAACGACAGCCACCATGGCAACGATTCCAAAGGCGGTCAGATTAAAGAGAGCAATGTACCAAGTTGAACGATGCCAGAGCCATTCTGCCACGTGGGCAACAAGCAAAACCACCATTGTTTCGGTGGGATTCAAAAGCACGAACGACGCACCATAGGCGATCCAGCTGATCTGATAGCTAGAGCGCGCAGTGGCACCTTCCACCTTCAAGGTGTGAGTCACCGCTGCAAATATGCTCAGCGTAATCAAGAGCCAGGGGTGTGTCAAATGAAGGTTTAGTATACACCAACTGTAAAGGTATAGCCCCACAATCAATGTACAGCCAATGTAAATTTTTGCTTGCCATCTCAAACCCTGCATAGAGCTTCTCAGTGTTCTTGTTCTATCTGTTCCGTCTAGGCTCGGCCACATCCGCTTTTTAAGCATAAATGCTGACGTCGCGCAACCGTAACAACCATCTGGCCACAGGAGCAACCTGCTTGCGTTATGCTTCACGCTCACTGCCAACAGCGACAGTCGCGCAATAGCGATAAGCGGGGCAATATCACTGTGGCTGTGTCACTGTAGTGATATTACCAGCGTCCACACTGCTTCGTTGTTGCTACAGTGCGGTTGGCTTGAAAACGGTAGGTTCCCCGCTTGCCGGAACTACTGTTTTCAAACAGAGCCCACTTTAGTTCGAAAGCAATCTCATCCAAAACAGCAGCTCTCACACAAGCATCTTCCAAGGATTTAAAGCATTTGCACTCAATCCATGCACTCAGTTGTAAAGCTGGGGACAAGGTGCCAAAGGCTAGCAGAGCACTTGGGGTCCATCCTGAAATTCAGTGGTGGTGCTTGAACCATCTCCAGCCAGCTACATTGACGCAGAGAACTTCAGGACAGCTATTTAATCAGATACTTAAATGTGTTATAGAAACAAAGGTAGTTTACCTTAAATCAGCATTAATACGGGTTACAGTTACCTGTCATCCGTCCAGATTTAGTTCAAATAAAAGGGATTCTTTCACTGGCATGCCCGCTACAGCTACCATACAGATGGCTTGCAACCGGGCCCAATTCTCTCGGACCAAGTACCGGTTTTCAACCAAGCTCACATTAAGGGCTGTTAGCTAGCTGCTGATCAATGAGAACCTGTAGATTACGCAGGCTTATGGGCTTGCTCACATAGGCATTGGCACCGGCAGCGAGACAACGTTCTTGGTCGCCTGGCATCGCCAAAGCGGTTAATGCAATAATCGGGATGTGGGCGATCTCCTCCTGTTCGCGAATGTTATGAATGGCCTCCAAACCATCCATTTCTGGCATTTGCACATCCATGAGGATTAGATCGGGCTGCTGCTGACGGGTCTGCATCACGGCTTCAACACCTGTGCGGGCCACGATAACGCGATAGCCACTGGCGCGCAGATAGTTGTCCATGGCTTCGAGTGCCACCAGGTGATCTTCAGCGAGCAGCAACAGGGGGGCATCCTTATCAGCGCGCAGACGCTGCCGCGGCGGCAGCTCCTCCGGTTCGTGCAGTGCGCTCGCGGCTGCGACAGCTGGTTTTTGCTGTCTCACCTGCCACGGCAACACCACAGAAAAGCAGCTGCCTTCCCCTGGTGTGCTCTCCACGGCCACGCTACCACCATGCAATTTCATCAACCTGTAAACCAGGGCCAACCCCAATCCAGCTCCTTGATAGTTGCGCGAGAGACGACTGTCGAGCTGGACAAATGGCTGAAAGAGCTTGGGCATGTCCTCTTGCCTGATGCCGATGCCGGTGTCACATACTGCAAAAGCAATCTGCTCCTGGGCCGAGTCGCTGGTGACAGTCAGCGTGATTGCACCGTCAGCCGGCGTAAATTTGACGGCATTGTTGAGCAGGTTGACCAACACCTGTAGCAGCCGTCGCCCATCGGCAAAGAGAATGGTGGCGTCGGGATCGAGCACGATATCCAGGTTTAGCTGCTTCTGGCGTGCACTGTCGTAAACCATTTGCACCGAATCTTCACACAGTGTCTGAACAGACACGGGGCCAATCTCCAGCTCGAATTTGCCCGATTCGATCTTGGATACATCCAAAATATCATTGATCAACGCCAACAGATGGCGACCACTCTTGCGGATCCGTTGCATGGCCTTGCGCTGTTGTTCATTGAGGCCGCCATAGATGTCATCCTGGATTGCCTCTGCCAGCGTCAGAATAACGCTCAGTGGTGTACGCAGTTCGTGGCTGACGGTGGCCAAAAATTCATCCTTGAGCCGAGCGCTGCGCATGAGCTCGGAATTGGCAATACGCAACTCGGCAGTTCGCGCCGAGACACGCTGTGTCAGTTGTTCGCGCTCGGCACGCAGTGCATCTTCGGCCTGACGCCGCTTGGAAATATCACGCGCGATCATCTGGATGTAATAGGGTTGGTCGTTGGTATCGTGCACCAGGGTCAGGTTCACTTCCAACGGTAGTGGTGGTTGCGCCGCGCGCTGCAACAGACATTCATAGATGGGAATGGTCTGCTCGGCCAACAGGATCGCGCCACGTTGCTGAAAATCATCGCGTCGCCCGTCCACGTAGAAATCGTCCACCCAATCGCCAATGATCTCTTCGCTCTGACAGCCAAGCATGCGGGCGGCTTGCTGGTTCACGTTCAGATATTTCCCCTCCAGGCTGATCAGGAAGATGCCTGTGTTCTCATTTTCAAAAAGAGCTTTGTAGCGCAGCTGATTCTCGCGCAACATGGTTTCAGTACGCTTGCGTTCAATGGCATAGCGAATCGAACGCAGCAACAAGTGACTGTCCATTTCGCCTTTGACGAGGTAATCCTGTGCGCCGCTACGTACAGTACGCAGGGCCAGCTCTTCATCCTCCAAACCCGTTAACAAGATCACCGGCAGATGTGCAGCAACGGCACGCAACTGTTCAAACGTCTGGTAGCCCTGACTGTCGGGCAGCGACAGATCCAGCAAGACCAGATCATAGTTCTGTTGGTCCAACAACTGTAGCGCGCTTGCCAGACGTTCGGCATTGCTCACGTCCACTCGCGGGGAAGCGCCGGCCAGCATCTGCCGCAACAGCAGCACATCGCCGGGATTGTCTTCAACTAGTAGGATGTGGAGTGGTTGATTGGAATAGCTCATGGCAGTTGTCACTCAAAATTTTCTCCCATTGTTTGCTCGTTGTGTGCAGCGTGCGAATGGCCACGACCGGCCCCAGCAGGTTGGCCCAACGTTCGCCGGCGGGTAGCTGGGCTACTCATGATTGCCGGTGGTTGGGCAGCGTAAAAAAGAAGATGGCACCGGCGTTTTCAGCTGAATCCACCCAAATTCGACCCCCGTGGCGTTCGACAATTTTTTTGCAGAGCGCCAACCCAATGCCCGTGCCAGGATATTCACTCCGGGTGTGGAGGCGCTGAAAAATTAGAAAGATTCGTTCGTGATGAGCGGGCGCAATGCCAATTCCTTCATCCCGCACGGCAAAAACCCATTCATTGGTGGAGGCGTCATAGTGGGCACTCAGTTCCACGGTGGGCGCTGGTTGGTCAGAAAATTTCAATGCATTCGCCAGCAAGTTGCGGAAGAGCTGCCCCAACTGGATCACATCGCCCCAAACGCACGGCAGTTGCCCAATGACCATGTGAACCTTCTTTTCTGCAACCACCAGTTGAAAATCTTCCAGCAGCTGTTCGACGAGCTGGTGGAGATCGACCTGCTGAAAGTTCTGCTCCTGTGTCCCAACCCGCGAATAGGCGAGCAGGTCGCGGATCAACTGTTGCATGCGACGAGCACCGTCCGTGGCATAGCGGATAAACTCATCGGCATCCTCATCAAGCTGCCCCTGATAGCGCTGCTCGATCAGTTGCAAATAATTTGTGATCATGCGCAGCGGCTCTTGCAGATCATGTGAGGCAATGTAGGCAAACTGCGCCAATTCAGCGTTGGAGCGAGCCAACTCTTGCTTCTGCTCTTCTAGCTGCGCGGTTCGTTCAGCGATCTTGCGTTCCAGTTCATTGTACAGTTCCTGCAATTCTGCCGACATCTGGTTAAATGCAGCTGCAACCTGGCCGATCTCATCTTCTTGCTGCAGCTCAATGTGATGTTGCAGATCGCCCTGACCAATTCGCTCGGCACCGTCGCGCAACCGCTCAATCGGCGTCAGGATCAATCCTTCCATCCATTCGGCACTCACCCACATCATCAGGATGACAAATGCCAGCATACCGCCCCCCAAGATGGTATAGGCGCGCCGCGTCGTGGCATATGCGTCCCAGCTGGACACCTCGGTAATGACAAACCAGTTGATTCCGTCAATTGGCATGATGAGACCAAAGACGCGCGTGTCACGCCAATTGCGATAGACACCACTCCAATGAGTCCTAGCTGCGGTCGCGGCCTGAAATTCTGGCTGTTCACGTATGGTGAACTGTGGTGCCAAAATGGCCTGGCCAGAGTGGACGACCACGGCCCCTTCACGGTTGGCGAGATAGATATCCCCCCGATCGCGGAAGCGCGCGTCAACGACAATTCTGCGCAATTCGCCAACATTTACACGGGCAGCAATGACGCTTTGACTGCTTGCGGGCATGGCAAAGAGCAGGTACTGTTGTCTGTACCCGCTTTCTAGTTGCGGGGCAAAGTGCGCAACATCAAAGTAGTTCTCCCCTTGACGGGTGGCAAGAAACCATTCGCGTGCAACAATGCTCTGTTCCACCAGAGCGTCACCATGCACATCCACTGTTGTATGGGCTTCTGTCAACAGCAAGAGATCATCGAGAGAAGCCTGGGCGATCACGTCCCCGCGTGTATTAAAATAGGCAACTTCAGCTACAGCCGGATTGTTCTGTAAAATATTGTGAAGAATTGTTGGATCACTCTCCAGCACATCAAGCCGAAATGTGCTGATGAGCGTCAACATTGTGCTGATCTGTTGGTGGAGGTGGGTGACTTCAGTTTCAATGGCAAGTGCGGTTTCACTCTGTCGTTCATAGAGTGTATTTGCTTCTGTGTTACGAACGTAGGTCGTTACAATGGCACTGATGACAAAAAGCGTGCAGAGCAAAACAAAGCCCAACATGGAAGTCAGGCGCCAGCGTAGGCTCACGAAACGGCTGGGCTGCGGTTGCAACGGCTGCCCAGTATGTGAATGTAGATCGCTCATCACTCCTCCGCTAAATCACAAAGTACCCCACCGCTGGAATGGGGCAGTTCATCTGGCGGCGCAGACCCCCATGCAGCCGTTAACAGCTAGAGACGACAGTGGCAAGCGACAGTGGCTAGCGACAGTGGCAAGCGACAGTGGCTAGGTTCCGTTGACCTCGGTTGAAATCGTCCCCGGAACGTGACCGCCTTGGATCGCTCCCTACCATGAAATGTCAATGCACCCCAATAAAGTAGAGCTACAGTGCGGTTGGCTTGAAAACAGTAGGTTTCCCTCTTGCCGGACCTACTGTTTTCAAACAGAGCCCACTTTAGAGTGCGGTTGGCTTGAAAACAGTAGGTTTCCCTCTTGCCGGACCTACTGTTTTCAAACAGAGCCCACTTTAGAGTGCGGTTGGCTTGAAAACAGTAGGTTTCCCTCTTGCCGGACCTACTGTTTTCAAACAGAGCCCACTTTAGAGTGCAGTTGGCCGGAACTACTGTTTTCAAACAGAGCCCGCTTTAATTTCCCATGCCGCAAAGCAAGGTTTAATTCTGCAGCGCAAACACCCACGTGCGCATGCATGAATTGGTGCAATTTTTCAGCGGGAGAACTGACCAAAGCACGTTTCTACACCAGGACCATTGCAAAATGTCCAGAAACAACTATGACATTTTAACAAATTTCCACCCAGATGTAATGCGACAAAGGTACTAGCTACATACCAAAGTAGGATGTATATCATGTAAAATAACGTAAAGTTGACCATTCTACCAGCCAACAAGTACACTACTTGTCACATTTAGTTACCTTTCGCCACCACCTTGCCCAATCTGGTCCCAGTGTACCTGGAAGCAGGGCACGTTCCTTGTGCCTGTTCACCTTGACACAGCAGCCAAAAGAGCATGCTATAATGCGGTTGGCTTGAAAACGATAGATTTTGGGCGGTCTACCAAAGAAGTAGCACTATCGTTTTCAAACAGAGCTCACTTTACGATCCATTGACATTGCAGATCCGCGGGGGTAAAACCCGCTGCTCACCGTTAGCAGCCCAATGGATTGGCACTTTCCCCCCAATGTCAACGCGACCTAGCCAAAACACAATCTAGCCAAAACACAATCTAGCCAAAACACAGTGATGTGGGAGTTTCATGAATATCAAACGTTTGTCAGCAGTGGGGTTGGGGCACTTTTCCATCGACGTCCTCAACTCTTCAATCGCGGTGTTGCTCACCGTTCTCTCCGGGAAATTCGACCTGTCCATCAGCCAAATTGGCTTGGCGGCAATGATCTATACATTTGCCGCATCCCTTACCCAACCCTTCTTTGGCATGTTGGCAGATTATTTGCAGGGGCGCTGGCTGGGAGCAATCAGCGTTGCGTGGACAGCCTCTTTTTTCGCGTTGGCAGCATTCATGCCCAGCTACCCGCTCCTGGTCACCTGCCTCACCATTGGAGCGTTGGGTAGTGGAGCCTTTCACCCCGTGGGCATGATCAATGCCGCGGCCGCGGGTGGCCGCTATCCCACCACCGCCACCTCTGTCTTCTTTTTGCTGGGACAATCGGGCTTGGCGTTGGGCCCCATGGCTGCCGGTCTACTGCTCCAATATCTGGACATCCGCGTGGGGCTGCCGCTGTTGGCGCTGAGTACAGTGCCCGCGATTGTGTTGATGGCGCTCCATCTGAGCCAGGCAATGGCCATTACACCAGATGAAACAGACGCACAGGATCAACAGCTCGTGGCGTCGGATCCCATTGCGGAAGAAGCTGCAACGCCAGCCGCCGCCACACCAACATCCACGATCCCACCCCATACGATACCATCGCCAGCGCTGCAAAGTGCTACAGTGAGCAGTGTCACTGGAGAGCAAAGAGTGAGCAGTGTCACTGGAGAGCAAAGAGTGAGCAGTGTCACTGGAGAGCAGAAAACGGGCAACATGTGGCAGAGCAGGGTCGTGATCTTCACGGCATTTTTGGTCGTTGTAGCCTTTCGCGCGGCAACCATGCAGAGCCTGGTTACCCTGCTACCACGCTTCTTTTCCGACCAAGGCTTTGCATCTGGTACCTACGGCATGATGATTGGCGTCTTTGCTTTTGCCGGTGCACTGGGCACCTTCTTTGGTGGCTACCTGGGGGATCGCGTCAACCGCCGGCTCACGCTCTTCTTTTCCACGCTGCTCAGCGTGCCTTTCTGCTATGCCCTGCTGCAAGTGGAAGGCTGGCTCTTCTATCCAATGGCAGCCATGGCGGGTGCACTGCTCAATATTCCTCACAGCATCCTCATCATCATGGCGCAACGGTTGCTGCCCAAACGTGAAGGCATGATGGGGGGCATGGTATTGGGCTTTATGTTTGCCAGCGGCGCCATCATGACCTGGATTGCGAGCTGGCTGGCGGATCTCTTTGGGCTGGGGCTCGTTCTGTCGTTGCTGGCACTTCTGCCCACGGGGGCGGCGTTCTCGGCCCTGCTCCTGCCCTCCACCCGCACGCCAACCGCCCCAGCTAATTGAGAAATCATTTGCATGTTGCACAATGGAGGAATCAGCGTTCTCCAACGCTGGACGTGCGCAGTAGAGAATGCGCACTCCGCGCGATGCAAGCTCTATTTGCTTTCTCTATAAGCAGTAGCAATTTTTCTACCCCAGACGTTCGCTCTAGCGGATGGTCCCGAAGCAGTGCTGCTAAAGTAAGCGCTGTTTAAAACGGTACTGTTACCCCTTTGATAGCCCGTCAAAAAATCTACCACAACAGGGTCGGTATTGGTCTGCGCTCGACGTTGGGCAAAAACAGACAAACATGACTTATGCACCGAGAAGAGCTTACCAGTGGAAAGCAGGCAAAGCGGTTGGTGGCTCTTCTCGACAAGTTGTGTGCCCAGCCAAAGTTGGGCTCACTGTTGTGGTAAATAGATGCCTGGAAGCAGATGGTTCGCTATTGCGTGACCGCGCGCAAACCTTACGGATCCCATCAAAATTGATTAACTTTTTGCGTATTTCTTAAAAAGATGTAATATCAACTTAAAGAAATATCTGTTATACTATGAATTACCCTGCTAAAATCTTTACCCGTTCTCGTTAATCTAGTTCCTTTGTAGTAGCCCGTTGAATCAAGTCATGTTTGCATTTTGATCATGACTCACGCACCGAGAGGAGCGCACCAGTGGAGAGCAAACCACGCGCTTGTCGGCTCTTCTCGTCAAGTTGCACATGTCCAATTGATAATTGAAGCCTTCATCGCCACTATTCTGTAGCACCGATTGCCTTCCAGGCGCGGCATATTACCTGTCCTGAAATTCTCTCTGTCGACACAGTCGGCTCGGGGTGGTTTGCGCACCACAACCAACTTTCAGGCTAGGCGCGTAGCATTGCCGCCATTTCAGGGTGAACTCCGTTTGAAATCAATTCTTTTCACAGGGGCAAAAGTACGAATCTCAGGCCGACCGCACGCTAGATTCTTTGCCAACATGGCCTGCTGTCAACAATTCGCCAGCCTCTATACCGCAAACCAGCTTTCGTACCGCTGTGGTGCCCAAATCTAATTCTCCCGGTCTACAGACCAGCGCGCCTGGTATTGTGAGCGGTATTTTGGGTCTCCCGATCAGGCAATACTCTTCCTCATCGGGTGTGTGTGATGCACACCGTCAATTTTCCAAAGGAAAGCATATCGCATCGATAACCGTTCCAACAGACTAAAGTGGGCTCTGTTTGAAAACAGTCGTTCCGGCAAGCGGGAAACGTACCGTTTTCAAGCCAACCGCACTGTAGCAGATTCCGGCGTAAGTCAGGCCACATTCGTTTTGCCGCTTGCACGCAGGTTCCATGGCCCGATTACCTGCCGTGGTATGTACGCCATCCTGTACTAGTGTCGAGCCAAGCTCAACAAGGACAAATATGATGTTTAACGAAGGTCTGTCTTGGTCTTTCATCCACAAAGCAGTCCGTCTGTTACTGTTCTTCAGCATGCTTTGTGTCATTTTGCCCACGACAAAAGTACAAGCATCGTCCACTGCCTACATCGATCCCACCCTGCTTCCAACTACATCCAATGCAACCGCATCAAAGAGTGCCACCGGACACAAAGGGGCAAACGAGCCAGCCGCTGATTGGGTCTCGGTCATTGTGACCGCCCAGCAGACGGAACAAGCCGCCGCCGCCGTGGTACAGAGTGGTGGTACCTTGCAAAGCGAGCTTTGGCTCATCAAAGGTGTGAGCGCGCTGCTCCCGCGCCACCGGCTACGGCACGTAGCCACCATGCCCGGTGTGCAAGCCATTGTTCAAGATGCCACGGTCGAACGCGCATCCCATGTAGAACCGACACCCAATCCCATGGTCTGGGAGGTTCAGAGCCCCGTCTCGGTCGAGGTGGGTGCCACAGAGCTCCATGGCGTCACCCGCACCACCGAAAAAGAGATCAATGGCCGGGGCGTAACCGTGGCCGTTATTGACACGGGGGTGGCCTTTAACGATGCCGTGGTCAATGTGTTGGGCCAAGGCATCCGCACTCAATTCAAGGGTGAGGCCGATTTTGTGGGTTCACACCCAAACGCAGCCACCGATTGCCGCCCTGGCCAACGTGCTCGAACAGACCACTGCTGGAGTGGCCAAAGCGGACGCGATCCCTATGGCCATGGTTCGCATGTGGCCGGGGTGATTTGGAATCAATTCATCGTGGCCGGGGTCGACTACAACTGGGGCATTGCCCCCAAAGCCAACATCCTCAGTATTCGAGTGTTGGGCGCGGATGGTACCGGGACCTACACCGATGTCATCGAAGGCATTCAATACGCAGTGGCCAATCGGGAAGAACATGGCATTCAGATCATCAATCTCAGCCTGCTTGCCTATGCCACGACGCCTTACTTTATTGATCCAGTGAACCGGGCAGTGGAAGCTGCCTGGCATGCTGGCATCGTGGTGTTGGCCGCGGCTGGCAACAATGGCCCCAATGCCGAAACCATTGCGGTGCCGGGGAATGATCCCTATATTATTACCGTTGGTGCCTACACGACCGATGGCACCCCCGATCAATGGGATGATGATGTTGTCTCGCAATGGTCGAGCACCGGCCCGACCAAAGATGGCTTTATCAAACCCGATATTCTCGCACCCGGTGCCGATGTCGTCTCCTACATGTACAACGATGCCAGTGATCAGATGCAGAGCGCGGCTTTGGTCCGTCTACATCCCGAATACAGCGCCGAACTCAGCCTCTATCGTCTGAATGGCACCAGCATGGCAACAGCTGTTGCCTCTGGCGTGGTTGCACTCATGCTCCAACAGCAACCCACCCTGACGCCCGATGAGGTCAAGTTCCGTTTAATGTATAGTGCACGATCAGCGGTGAACGACAAGGGTCAACTGCTCTTCAATATCTTTCAACAGGGCAGCGGGCGTATTTGGGCACCAACTGCTGTGCTCAGCACCGACATAGCCAACGAAGCTGCCAACGCGGCCATGGACATTGAGCAAGATCTAGATGCTACCTGGCACCAACAGAACGCGGCAAACACCAATCGCGCGGTCAATGATTTCGATGGTGACACGGTGCTGAATACGGCCCCCATCTGCTTGGACAAAGAGATTCTCTTTATCGGCAGCCAACGACCGTTGGCCGCGCGCGATCGGCTGCTGGCCAAACGGCTCTCCGACCTTGGTTTCCACGTCACTGTTCGCAGTCAGCTCGAAGCAACAGCCGCAGATGCCACCGGCACAGCGTTAATCGT
The DNA here is from genome assembly GCA_965228585.1 of Caldilineaceae bacterium. Classification (GTDB taxonomy): domain Bacteria; phylum Chloroflexota; class Anaerolineae; order Caldilineales; family Caldilineaceae; genus JAHBVH01. The sequence continues at coordinate 237,839 of CBDDHX010000005.1, read as the reverse complement.
GATCTCTGATTCGATCTGGTCGCCGTGGATTGGGAGCAAGTATCGCGACGTGGCAATTCCACTGCTGACGTGGGAAGCAGCGCTCTATGACGATCTGCAGATGACGGGTCCCGCACGGGAAGATTATGGTGCCATTGGCAACCAGCGTGCGGTTCGGATCGAAACGCACAACCACCCAATGGCCGCGGGGCTAGCTGGAACCGTTGCGGTGCACCATTCACCGGCATTCTTCTTTTGGGGCGTGCCCGGTGCCAACGCCAGCCAAATTGCCACCGCGGACACAAATGTGGGCACAAGTGCAGTAATCTTTGCCTATGAAGCGGGTGCCGACATGGTTGGGCAGCAGGCACCGGCGCGCCGCATTGGCTTTCACAATGGCATTGGTGAACAATTCACCGACGCGGGCTGGGCTCTTTTCGAGGCCGCGGTGCAGTGGGGCGCGACCTGCGGCAGCAGTCAGATACCGGCGGTTGCCGATCTCGATAGCGACAACGATGGCATTCCCAACAACCTCGAAATGGCCACTGCAATCGATGGCGACACCGACAACGATGGACAACCAGATTATCTTGATCTCGATAGCGATAACGATGGCATCTGGGATCTCTATGAAAGTGGCATCGCGGTGGAGCTGCTACCCACACTCGATGTGACACAGGATGGTCAGATCGACCTCAAGAGCGAACATCTCTTTGGCAACAATGGCCTGCTCGATCTGCTGGAGACAGCCCCGGATTCGGGTCAGATCAACTACACGATCGCCGATCTGGATAACGATCAAGTGCCTGATTTCCAAGGGCACTTCGCTCACTACGCCGGCCCAATTCAGCGAGCAATCAGCGACGATGGCACCGCCTACCTCTACTATGCCAAAGATCCCAACAGCGTCAAAGTCATCTTTTTGGGCGCAGCCATACGCCAGGGAGAAGCCCCCACCAATGTGACATTGGAATGGATCAACTTGCAGGAACTATTGGCACTCAACCTTACCTTTGAAGATGAGGCGCTAACCTTGGATGCGCAGACTGCCAGTGATTGGTATGGCGAGCAGGCAACAGTCGGCGTCCGCTTCTGGTCGGGCGTTCGCTTCTGGTCGGGGGTCCGTTTCTGGTCGGGGGTCCGCTTCTGGTCGGGGGTTCGCTTCTGGTCGGGGGTCCGCTTCTGGTCCGGCGACATGGGGTGGGTTGCAGGCATCGACAGCGCTGCTTCACGGGCCTCCGCCATTGTGCTGCCCCAGGCCAATCCAGCCAACGGCAGCGCATTGCAGAGCGCGCAACGCACCGCAGAGACGCTTTCCGCGGATGTCTATCCGCTCAACATGGTTCCGGTGTTGAAAGAGGCAGACGACAGTTCCCGCGTCGACGACCAGGTGAACTATCTTTACTTGCCCCTGATCAGCAAATAGCTCCTTGCATGACAGACCTGCGTGACAGACTTGAGTGACAGAGGGGGACACCGGTTCCGAAGCCATTCTGGACCCATTGCAGCGCGAGTTGTGGCCATGTGGGGGAGAAAAGCGTTCCCCCACATGGCCACAACTCGCGTAGACTCCGTTAGCCCTGCAAGAGTGACTGTGCGCCGTCGATCCATAGCTCGGTGCCGGTAATGTGCGAAGCTTGCTCCGAAAGCAGGAAAGCCATTAGTTGGGCCACCTGTTCCGGTTTGCCCGGTTTGCCGCCGGTGAGAGGAATGGCACCGTTGGGAAATTCCACGGGCTGCCGAACCTTGTCGGTATTGCGGCGGTGCGTGTTCTCGCCGATGTTGGTCGAGATACCGCCGGGGCAGATTGCGTTGATACGCACCTTGTGGGGTGCCAGCTCCACAGCCGTCATTTTGACAAAGGCAATCTGCGCGGCCTTGGAGCACGAGTAGGCGGTGGCACCGGTGTTGCTGAACATGCGTGTACCGTTGACCGATGCAGTGACAACAATGGCACCGCCCTCCTTTTTCAGGTGTGGTGCTGTATATTTAACGGCGTGAAATGTGCCCTTCAGGTTGACATTCAACGTCTTGTCCCACTCTTCCGAGGTAATCTCTTCCAGCGGTGCCCAGACGCCATTGATCCCCGCGTTTGCCACCACCAAATCGATGCGCCCCCAGGCGTCGACCACGTGCTGCACGGCCCGTTCCATGGCCGCGCCATCCACCACGTCGGCTGCCACGGCCAGCGCAGTGCCACCCTGATCCTCAATTTCACCGGCCACTCTTTCGGCCCGCTCCTGTGCCAGCTCTACCACCGCGACTTTGGCACCGCCGGCCGCCAGCGTCAGTGCCGCGGCGCGCCCAATGCCCGATCCGCCACCGGTGACAAATGCGACTTTTTCATTGAATTGCATGAATAATGCTACTTTCTATCTTTAAAAAGGTTTGATATATTGCAACCGCTGTTGCACGCGCCACCCGCTACTGACCACGACAGCCATGAAGTGGCAAGGATTGTGGAAGCGTAACAACAGTAGAAGGATACATTCGCGTGTCACAATTCGACAGTTCCCCTGTAGTCAGGATAAGCGCAGCAGCAGCAAGCATGCGATCAGACGAATATGCTCAGGTCATCGTGACCAGAACAGAGAGAGCCTCTCCTGAAATTTGATTCTGCCTCCCGTCACCACTCTGGCTAGCGGGGTCGACGCAGAGAATTTCAGAACAGACCTATAGTATAAAGCTAGGAGCCTATCATGAGTCAAGGCACAATGTTGGATAATCGATCACAAACCGCGAACGGAACTGTGGAAACCGCCACCTTGGGCGGGGGTTGCTTTTGGTGTTTGGAGGCGGCTTATCTGGAATTGAAAGGGATCAAGAGCGTTGTATCGGGTTATTCGGGCGGCCACGAAACCGACGCAACCTATCGCGCGGTCTGCTCCGGCACCACCGGCCACGCCGAAGTCGTGCAGATCACCTATGATCCCAGCGTGATCAGCTATCGCGACCTGCTCCAGGTCTTTTTCACCATTCACGACCCGACCACGCTCAACCGCCAGGGCGCTGATATTGGCCCCCAATATCGGTCCGTGATCTTCTATCATTCACGGGAGCAGAAGAGCACTGCCGAAGCAGTCATTGCCGAGATCACAGAGTCTGGCTTGTGGCCCAACCCCATCGTGACGGAAGTGACACCGTTGGAGCACTTCTATCCCGCGGAGGATTACCACCAGGATTACTACGCCAACAACGCGCAACAGCCCTACTGCCGCGCGGTCGTGGCCCCCAAGGTGGCAAAGGTACGCAAGACGTTTTTCAACAAGTTGCGGGCATAGGCGACCAGCAACAGAGCAGGTGAATCGAGATCAAGAACGTTATGAACACTGAACAATCAATGGCTGAACCAGCAAACTCAGAGACGCTCTACGAGATCGAGATCCGTTTTCAGGTTGCAACGCCCGCGGCAGCATTTGCCCGCCTGCCCTTTTTACAAGAGAGCCTGGGCCCAGAAAAGTCGTGGAGCACCGCCATCTTTGGCAAAGAGATTTACAACGCGGGGAAGTTGTTGCGCATTGGGCATGTTCCGCCCACCGGCAACCGGCGCACCTATCTTGGCTACAAAGAGGTGGATGAAGGAACCTTCGCCAATATCCGGCGGGAGTGGGGAGAGGAGATCACTGGTGGCGTCGTGGCGAGCCCGATCTTACGCGGCCTGGGCATCACCGATGCCTTGCCCACCCCCCAGGCGGTGCACGACCGGCTGGTTGCGGCGGGACATCATCCGTTCATGAGCTTCTCTGGCGTCGATCAGCAGGGCTATGTGCCGGCGCTGAGGGTGCACACCAAGCTCATGCGCTGCCCCCAAATTTTGGGCGACGCGGTCATGGTGGAGTTAGAACAGACAGCTACCACTAAGGATGCGGCGCTACGGGCGGAAGCAGCGTTGCAGCAGTTGGCGGAAGAGCACAACCTCACGGCAGAATTAATTCGGGCCGAGCCGCCCACGTTGCTCCACCGGGCTACCTTTGCCCGCTAGTCAAAAACGGGTGCGTACCACATTTGGGGCCAAGACCGGACGCTCAATCTGCCCCTCTTCTGTAGGTCCCCGAAATGGGACGCACCGTCAGAAACTGGGTGTTTGACAGAAATTCGGTTTGCGCCTACTCTTTGCCAGCATCGGAATCTGCGTCAAGCCCGCGTTGGACGGCATCGTCACCAAACCGTTGCCGCAGCGCCTGCAATGTCTGTTGCAGGCGCTCTTCTTTTTCCCGTGCGCGCTGCTCTTCCGGCGCTTCCCAAAGCGAGAGCTGGCGGGCTGGATTGCCCAATCCGCTCACGCCCACGCCAATTAATCGCACCAACTGATCGGTCCACTCCTTTTGCAAGAGTCGCACGGCCGCTGCATAGATCTGCTCGGCCCGATCGGTCGGTTGGGGCAAGGTCGTCTGGCGGGTCAACGTTTCAAAGTTGCTCCACCGCAGCTTTAGCTTGACTGTGGTTGCGGTCAAGCTTTTGCGGCGCAATTCTTTGGCCACCCCGTTGCTCTGGCTGCGCAACACGCGGTGCAATTTCTTCTGATCGCGCGAGTCGTGGGTAAAGGTGGTTTCCTGGCTAATTGATTTGGATTCGCGGTGGGGTTCAACGGTGCGCTCATCGTGACCACGGGCGTGGTGGGCCAGATCGTGGCCATGTTTACCCAGGCGCGCAATCAAAGCGGCTTCGGGCCAAGCGGCAATCTCGCCAATCGTCTGCAATCCCAGGCCGTGCAGCACTTCCGCGGTTTTCGGACCAACGCCCCAAAGCTCTTCACAGGGCAACGGAGCCAGAAAGGCAGCTTCCTCACCGGCGGGCACCACCGTGATTGCGTTGGGATAGTTGCCGCTGGTTTTGGCCCCGGCCTTGCCCACGTTGTTGGCAATCTTGGCAACGAGCTTGTTGGTGGCCACCCCCAGTGAACAGGGTAGGTGTAACTCATGCTGGATCTGGTGCTGGAGTTGGTGGGCAATGGCCGCGGCGCTTGCCGCGTGTGCCGAAACATCGAGAAAGGCTTCATCGATGGAAAGCTGTTCCACCAGCGGCGTCAGCGCGCGCAGTCGTGCCATCACCTGGCGCGACTGCTGTCGATAGGCCTGATGGCGTGCAGGCACAATGATCAGATGGGGACAGAGCTGGACGGCTTTGCGCATGGACAAGGCAGAATGCACCCCAAACGCACGTGCCGGATAGGAGCAGGAAGCGACAACCCCGCGCGCGTCCGGTTGACCGCCCACGGCAAACGCCTTGCCGCGCAGTGCTGGATCACGCTGCTCTTCCACCGCGCAGAAGAATGCATCCAAATCGAGATGAAGAATCTTGCGTCTGCTATCCATTGTCCCAACCGAGACGATCCCAAAGGGGAAGTTCGTCTAAAAACGCAACAGTGCCATGGCAAAGTCCCAAATGCCAAAGAAGCGGACGATCGATACGACGATGACGGTGATGAGCAGGCGGCGCACCCACACGTTGGCATTTTTATATTGCGTGGCAAAACGGGCTGCCAGCCAGGCCCCGATGCTCTGGCCAACGGCCATCAACAACCCCATGCCCCAATTCACCAGATCTTGGCTCATGAAGATGGGCAGTGCCACCAGCGTAATGATCAAGACCAACACGAGCTTTACTGCGTTGGCGTGGATCAAGCTGTAGCCGGTGCCCAATACCATGGCGGCCAGAATGAAGACACCGACACCAGCCTGAATAAACGCGCCATAGACGCCGACGCCAAAGAAGAAGAGCAGGGTGAGCCACGAAGGGCGGCCCTCGCGCACCTCTGAATGTTCGCGCAACCACTTCTGGGCGTCAAAGAGGATAACCAGCAACATGATCACCATGACCGCACCGATGACCACATCCATCTCTTGCCTGCCCAGGCTCGATGCCAGCCAGGCACCAAAGAGAGCACCGGGTAGGGCCGGCAGGACAAGCCACCACGTGCCGCTCATGTCAAATTTGCCACTGCGGTAGAAGGTGGTGATGCCGACTACGTTCTGAAAAGCAACCCCAACCCGATTGGTCGCGTTGGCAACATTTGAGGGTAAGCCGAGCGCGATCAACATGGGCAGGGTGACCAGCGAGCCGCTCCCCGCCAGCGTGTTAATAATTCCGGCCACAACACCGGCCAAGATGGCCAGTGGATAGATATACCAGGCAACTGCATCCATAGTGAAAGAGCCTATCGCTTAGAGATTGGGAACAAATCGGGCCAGCCGGTCCACCAGCTGTTCCAGCTCGGACAGGTGAGTCGCAATGCTAAAGCGCACGTGCCCCTCGGCGGATTCACCAAAAGCGATGCCGGGCGTGGCGGCAACGTGTGCTTCTTCAATGAGGGCTTTGGCAATCTCCAGGCTCGACTTGTCGGTATTGGTAAATTTGGGGAAGACGTAAAACGCCCCTTCAATTGGCGCGCATTCAATGCCGGGGATCTCGGCAAACGCATCGAGGATGAAGCGGCGGCGTTGGGCATAGGCGGCCACCATGGTCTGCACACAATCCTGTGGGCCGTTGAGCGCGGCAACCCCCGCGGCCATGGTAAAGGCCGCCGCGGACTGGGCACTGTGGCTCTGCACGATCCGGGCGCGCTTGATCACCGCGGTCGGTCCGGCAAGCCACCCCAATCGCCAGCCGGTCATTGCATAGGCCTTGCTAAAGCCGTTGATGATGACGGTGCGCTCGGCCATATCTGGTTCCGCGGCCAGGCTGTAGTGAATGGCGCCATCGTAGAGAATATGCTCGTAGATCTCGTCGCTGATCACATAGAGATCAAACTCTTGGGCAATGGCGACAATGGCATCGACTTCACTGCGCGCGAGCACGTGCCCAGTGGGGTTGTTGGGGCTGTTGACCATGATCAGTTTGGTCTTGGGGGTGACGTGTTGGCGCAACAACGCTTCGGTAACGGCAAAATTGTTTTCGGCCTGCAACGGAACCCGCACCGGCACCCCGCGGTTCAACTGCACAATCGGCGTGTAACTCACCCACGACGGATCAAAGACCAGCACCTCGTCCCCAGGGTTGAGCAGCGCGGCCACCGCGGCAAAGAGCGCCCATTTGCCGCCCGGTGTCGCCATGATCTGCTCGGGCTGAACATTGGGCACACCATTTTCGCGTGCCAACTTGGCGCTGATTGCCGCCAGCAATTCTGGTGTACCAAAGGCCGGAGGATAGTGCGTATCCCCCGCGCGAATGGCCGCGATCCCGGCCTCGACAACGTGTGCGGGCGTATCAAAATCGGGTTCGCCGCCAGCCAAGTTGATCACATCAAAGCCAGCTGCCTTTTTCTCGCGCCCCAGTTGCATCATCATCGTGGTGGGCGAGGCCGGGATCGTTTCGATCAGGGTGGAGAGTTCTTTCATTTGTGCAACCTTTTGCTGAGCCACCAAAAGCAGTGCATGATTCTGGTGGCAGATGCTGATAATGTGCTGATGCTGACTGGATCGAACGAGTGCGCCGCCGGGCCTTGCTAGGCCAGACCCATGGGGGCGATGTGCACCTTGGTGGTCAGAGCCAGACGCTCCTCCGTTGCCTTGAGGATCAATCCCAACATTTGGGCATAGGAGAGCTCAGCCAACCCCGCCATCTTGGCCAGGTGTCCATCCCAGCACCAACCCGGATTGGGATTTACCTCCAGCAGGCGTGGTGTGCCTTCGGCATCGAGCCGCCAATCCAGTCGCACATAGTCGCGACAACCCAAGCGCTCGGCCAGCTTCAAACAGCTCGCCACCAGATAGCGCTCTGTCTCTTCGGGCAAATTCGCGGGGATCGAGCGGAGCTGCCAATACGGAGAATCGGGATCCCACTTGGCTTCGTAGCCACAGATCCGGGGCAAGTTGGCCGGGAGCACGGAGTAATCCTCTTCGATCACCGGCAACACCTGATAGGATTCTGGGGAGTTGCCGATAATGCCGACGCTAATGTCTTTGCCAGTCAGAAATTGTTCGACCAAAACCGGTTTATCATACCCTATTTTCTCCCGGACCTGCAAAAGCGCACTTTCCAGCTCCATTACGTTGTAACAGACACTGTTGCGCGTGATTCCAAAGCTGGAATCGCCAAAGTTGGGTTTGACGATCACGGGGAAATTCACGGTGAGATCGATAAAACGAATATCTTCGGCCTTGACAAAGAAGGCAAAAGGCACCGGTATATCCATCTCCAGGGCCACGCCACGAACCAGCGACTTGTCGTAACAGTATGCCAGACACTGGGGATTGCCCCCAGTGTAGGGAATCTCTAACAGTTCGAGCAGCGCCGGCACATGCAGCTCTTTGGTGGCCTCGTTGTTGTAGCCTTCGTCGCAGAGATTGAACACAAAGTCGATCTTGCCTTTGCGCCGCTGCAGATCGCCGATCAGGGTACTGTGGTCATTCAAATAGGTAAACTTGTAGCTATCCAACTCGCCCAGTGCCCTCTGCAGCTCGTGAATGGTACGGTGATCATCCTCATCAAATGTTGCCGCGGGCTTAATGATATCTTGCCGCTTGGGATCCCCCATGACGACCACCACGTGACGCTGCCCCTTGCGATTTGTGCGGGTCGGTGTCCACGCTTTCGCAATTTGTGCCGTGAGCAGAATGCGCTGCGCCATCATGCCCAGATCCTGGTTACGCTGTGAAGCAGTCTGGATTTGGGTGTGGAGCGCAATCGAATGAAAGCCAACGAGCGCCAACAGCTCGCGAATGGCGGTTTCGCTGTAGAGCCGCTCAGCGTAAAATTGATCCGCAATGACGCCTTTGGAGACGTGGGTAATTACCTCCCGCGAGATTAGCCGTTGTTGATCTTTGGAGAGCGCACGCTCGCGGCAGACAAAATAGTTTCTGTCGATCCACTCCCAGCTGCGTGGCTCAAAATTTTGGCGCACAAATTCGCCGTCGGTAATGTCGATGAGCAAGCGGCCGTCGGGCTTGAGCACGCGGCGGACCTCTTCCAACACTTTGGTATCATCTTGTGATGACTCAAAATAGCCAAAGCTGTTGCCGGGGATCATGACCACATCGAATTTGTCGGTGGCAAAGGGGAGCTTGCGTGCGTCACCTTCCTTGAACGTGATCTTGAGTCCTTCTTTTCGCGCCAATGAGCGCGCCCGATTGATCAGATAGTGGGAGCGATCCAGCCCGGCGAGCTCGGTGTAGCCGCGGCGGGCCAACTCGAGCGTGTGACGGCCCTGGCCACAGCAGAGATCGAGAATGGCATCCTCTGGGCTGGGGTTGAGCGCGTTCAAAAACAGATCAATCTCTTCTTTGGTGATCGTCGGATCTTCGACAACATCGCCGTCGGTGCGCAGGTAGTTGGCATTGAAGATCTGTCGCCACCAATCGGCCTTGACATAGCTCTCCAGATCTTCCACGGGGCCAAGATGGTTGACGCCCACTGCGCGCTTCTCTTTGTCGCGGTTTTCTTTGTCACGGTTTTCTTTGTCACGGTTTTCTTTATCGCGATTCTCTTTATCGCGATCTACTTTTTCCGGCATCATCTTGCCGCCCTTCCCTTTGCCAGACTCGTCGATCATTGATACCCCACTCTCATGCCCGCTCTCAGATCCTGGGGCTGCTGTTGCTCTGTTCTTCATGCTTTTGTATGCTCCGATTTATCGAACAATTTTATCGAACAATAACGTTTCAAGAACGATGGAGTCCACCTTGCCCGCGCCAACCGGCCGGTGGAAGATCGATCGCTGTGCGGTTCGGGAGCAGCGGGTAAGAGCGATCGAATCTACTGCAATGGAAGGTTCTCTGCTTCCATTGGAAACATGGGTGTGACTTGGACCAGAAGAACGCTCTCCCGGCTATCTACCCAGTTTCATTTTGCCCATAAAAATAGTGGCAGCGTTCCCGCTGTTGGGAACGGACTGCCACTCGATTTCGACGAATTGCCTGCAGACAAAGCCGCAGATAATTGCCCCATTGATCTTAGCACGACTGGGCCAAATGTCAATCTACCCTGAGCACAAATTGCATAATGTGATTAGCGGAACAGGTCAGCTGCGCTCACGTTGGCAGACGCAGTGATATTCACGCAGAACTGTAGCAACGCAGAACTGTAGCAGCCACTGGCCTATGCTAGAAACAACGGCTAACTGAACGCTGAGTCCACCAGTGGGCAACGTTACCATGATTGCTCGAATAGGGGATTGCTATGTTTGAAGGTTGAGGGAGAGCGGGAGTGGAATCTGCAACGAATGGGGTCCGAAGCGGTCTGCTCAATAAGCGCCCTTGGCCCACAGCACAGCCGGGATCGAGCGGAGCAGGATGTGGAAGTCGAGGGCCAGACTCCAATTTTCCACGTAGTAGATGTCGAGCAAAACCATTTCGTCAAAGGTGAGATCACTGCGCCCGCTCACCTGCCACAGCCCCGTTATGCCAGGGCTGGCGGCCAGCCGTTTTTTGTGCCATTCCTGATAGGCATCGACTTCGGTGGGCAGGTTGGGGCGGGGACCGATGAGACTCATCTCGCCGTGAATGACATTATAGAGTTGCGGAAGTTCGTCGAGGCTAAAGCGACGGATGAAACGCCCAACCCGAGTTTGCCGCGGGTCATCGCGCATCTTAAAGAGCGGCCCGCTTGCCTCGTTGAACGCGGCGATCTCCTGCTTGCGCGCCTCGGCATCGACCACCATCGAACGAAACTTGTAACAGGGAAAAGGCTTACCATTTTTCCCAATACGTGTTTGCGTATAGATGATGGGCCCGGGCGAATCGAGCCGAATGGCCAGCGCGATCAACAGCATGAGCGGGCCAGCCACCAGCCCCGCCACCACCGAAAGGAGCAGATCGGTTGTGCGTTTGACGATGTAGTTCCAGCCCTGAATCGAGAGTTCACGGGTACTCAACAGCGGAATACCGTTGAAATCTTCCACCTGAATCTGGTTGCGGGTCAGGTGAAAATAATCGGGCACGATCTGGGCACGCAGTTCATGTTGCTCGCACAGCTGCAACAGCTGTTGAATGGTTGGGTGGCTCTGCCAGGGCAAACAGATGATCACGTTGTCGATGCGACCCTGACGCAGCACATCCTGAAAGTTGGCAATTGGCCCCAGGGCCCGGAAGGGGCCAATGTCCGTCTGCCCCTTGCGTGGATTATCATCGAGAAAACCGACAACGTGATACCCCAATTCGGGGCGCGCCACCGCGGTCCGCATCACCATGCGTCCCACATCGCCAGCCCCAACCAACAGCACGTGGTTGACGCCCAGCCCATATTGGCGCAGGTGGGCACGCAAATGGCCCAGAAAAAAACGGCTGATGCCCAGGAACAGGGTGACAAAGACGGCTGTGTAGAGAAAGAGCAGACGACTGTAGCCCAGCGGCTCATAGATCAGATTGATGGCACTCAAGATCACGACCGCAAGCGTGGTGGCCGTGCCAATCGTATAGGTCTCTTCGATGAGGCTGCGCCCAGGCCGAAATGGATAGATGCCCGAAAAACGATAGGAGAGTAAGCAGATGATGACAAGCAGCGCGGCAAAGGGAACATAGGCCCCGAGCCCAACTCGATTGGCGGGATCGACGAGCCGCCCCAGTTGCAATTCATAGCGCACCCAATAGGCCGCGCCAAAGGCGCAGAGGATCAGCAACGCATCGCTCAGCAGCAGCAGATAGGGATACCACTCGTTGGGCAGCTGAGCCGCCAGCGTCGCCAGCCGGCTCGCCCGCGGCACCCGTTGTTGCCTCAGTTGCACTGTGCCCGTTGAATTTACATTGTTGATCGTCGCCATAATTTCCTGCCAAACTAGCTATATAGTCCTCATCAAAACCCTCGCCACAACAGCGGTCCGCCTCCTGCAACGGAACCACCTGTATAGCATCACGCGACGATTCCGTCCACAGGCTCCACGGTAACACAAATTGGGTGGTAGCACAAAAGTAATGGTGAATTTGGTAGCACAGTTTTCTAGATACTATTTTTTGGATAGTCTACCGGAATGGAGTTGGTCAGGTGTAAACACTGATTAAGATTTCCAGTGTAATCAGGCGGTAACAACTCCTTTGGAGGAGACTACCATTTTTTGGATAATCTGCTAAAATGAGGTCCGGCTTGTTAGCATCTTCATCCGCAGCTCGACTCTGTCCGTTATTGCCCAGCGTCGAACAATGAGCGTGCTGTACTGCTGTGACACACATCTACTGGAACCAGCGCTCAGATTCTTCGTCGTTGCTTGTCAAAATGATCGAGCCCTGCGCAACATGAGAATTGTAGCCTCAGAGACTTCGGTAACAGTCGACGGTTGCCGCGGCAGCGCGTGCCCAGGTAAAGCGAGCGGCATGCGTTTGTCCCGCCTGTGCCAGCGACGCGGTCGATGTCGGTTCGCTCAACACCCGCCGCAATAGATCTGCCAATGCCAGCTCTTCATCGACTGGAAAGAAAAGGGCGTAATCAGCCGCGACCTCGCGCAGGCTGGGGATTGCACTGCACAATACGGGCGTGCCACAGGCCATTGCTTCCAACACCGGCAGGCCAAAGCCTTCCAGTCGGCTGGGATAAATGAAAGCCAACGCCGCGCTGTACCAGACAGGCAGTTCGGCTGCGGGGATGTAGCCGGGGAAGAGAATATGGTCCGTCAATTCTAATTCGGTTACCAGCTGAAAAATTTCCTTGTAGAACCAGCCCTTACCGCCCGCCAAAATCAACTTCACATTGCGATCCGCGGGTGTGGCCGCTGTCCGCCAACGTGCGTAGGCACGAATGAGCAGCGGTAAGTTCTTGCGCGGCTCCAATGTACCCAGATAGAGAAAAAACCGTGATGGCAGTTGATGGCGCTGGCGAAGTTCAGCGATCGCCGTGGCCGGTTGGGGGACAAAGTGGGCAGCAATTCCGTTGTGGATCACATGAATCTTGTGAGCAGGCAGTTGAAAGATCGTCATCAAATCATCGGCTGTTTGTCGGCTAACGGCGATCACTGCTTGGGCTTTATCGGCACTGGCCCGGCACAGTCGGGTGAGATACCAGCGTTTGAGCGCGGGAAACGCCTCTGGCGTGCGCGCAAAGCTGAGGTCATGGACGGTGACCACCCCAGGCACAGTGGTGGCCAGTGGCAAGACATTGACCAGGCCATGCACCAGCGCCATCTGCTGCATTTGAAGCGCCAGCGGCAATATCATCTGCTCCCAGCCGATCCGTGCCAGGGGGTGGTGCAGGGGCAAGGTGGTGTGACGTAATCGTACCCCAGAAATGGCTAGCTCGGCGCTATTGACAAACGCCGTCAATGCCAGGTCGGCACCATCTGCCGTTCCAGCAAGCTGCCCCAGGGCCGTGAGCAGATGGCGACTGTAGTTGCTCACACCAGCGCTGCGGTAAGATGTGGCCGAACTGAGTAGTTGGGCATTGAGCGCGATCTTCATGCAGAACCCTTTGCAGTGCGCGCTGTTAACAGCTGCTCATAGACGGCAACGGTCTGTTCCGCAACCGCGGCCATGGTGTACTGCCCCAGGACGCGACTCCGCCCCGCGGCGCCCAACGACCGGCGTCGATCGGGGTTATTGAGCAGGTTTTGCAAGAGCTGCTGCAGCGCGGTGAGGTTATCTTCGGGGAAAATTTGCTCGGCCATGCCAATCACGTTGGGAATTTCTCCACTGTCGCTGCCCACCACACAGACGGCACAGGCCATGGCCTCGGTGAGGACCCGGCCAAACTGTTCTTTCCAGTTGGATCGCGTGCGGCTGGGTAGAACGAGCAGATCGAGCGAGCGGTAAAAGTTGGCCATTCCCTCGCTATCGACCCGCCCGTGCCACTGGATACGATCGGTCACGCCCAATGTTGTGGCCAGCGAACGAAGAGACTCTTCTTCGCTGCCAGTGCCGGCAATCTGCAACTGCCACTCGCCCTGCAAAGCAGCACAAGCGCGCAGCAACAGGTCGACCCCCTTCTCGGGCAATAGACCACCCGCGTAGCCAATCTGGCAACAATTGCTCTGCGGTTGTTGGATTGTGGGGGGAGAAAAGGCAACGGGATCAACGCCAAATTGCGGGATGACGGCGACCTCGCCACGGTAGCCTTTGGCCGCCAACACCGCCGCGGCCGCACGGTTACCCGCAATGGCAACGGCGGCGCGGCGATAGTTGCTCTGCTCGAACCAGCGAAATGGTGGGGGATAGCGACGGTTGAGGTTCTGCCAGGTGAAGAAGGTCCCAGCCGTGCCATTGTGTGCTGCGGCCCGCAACCCCAGCCACGTCGCCAGATTGTATGGCTCCTCATCCATGTGGACGATCTGCGGCCGGATCGACGCCAGTTCCCTGGCCAACGTCGGGTAGTGGTGCAGATGATAGTTGCCATTCCAGCGCAACGGTATCACCCGCAGCGTATAGCCGTTGGTGTGGCGACGCTCGGCAAGCTGCTCCCCCCGGCGATCGGTCCAAATGGGCGGAACCAGCACGGTCAGGTCGATACCCAGCCGGGCCATTGCCTCGGCCTTGCGTTGATAGGCACCGACGAGCAGCGCCTTGCTCACCATCACCACGCGCATGGGCAGGGTTACCAGTTGGTGAAGGAGCCATCCAGCCGGCGCAAGTTGGGCATTTCGCGCTGCTGGAAGGGACGTTTTTTGGCCGCTTCGCGATCAAACTCAATGCCGAGCCCCGGCCGATCGGTGGGAATCAGATAGCCATCTTCCCACGTTGGCTGCACGGGCACCACATCGGGCAGAATCTCTTCTGGCTTGCGCGGTTGCTCTTGCACCCCAAAGTTGGGGGTCGCCATATTGAGCTGTAAGCAGGCAGCCGACGAGACTGGCCCCAGCGGATTGTGCAACGCCAGCTTGATGTAGTGCGTTTCACACCAGCCCGCGATCTTGCGCGCTTCGGTGAGTCCGCCGGCAATACAGAGATCGATGCGGGCATAGTCGATCCATTCCTCTTCCACCAATTCACGGAATTCCCACTTGGAACCGAATTGCTCGCCAGCCGCCAGTGGCACATGGGTGCGCGGGCGCAAGGTTTTGAATGAGTTTGGATTTTCACTGCGCAACGGATCTTCAATGAAGAAAGGGCGGGTCGATTCGATCTCGCGACAGAGCCAGAGCACATCGGGTAGATCGAGGCGGGTGTGCACATCAAAGGTCAGTTCAATTTCGTCACCCACAGCTTCGCGCACCGCGTGGAACTGCTTTACCGCTGCCAACACAGCCTGCCGCGGTTCGAGCGTTTGGCCATCTTGCGGCAGCCCCCAACGGACAAATTTCCAGCCCGCTTCTTTGGTCTCCAGGCACGATTCGACCAGCGGTTCGACCTCCAAGGCGTGGCCACGGTTATGTGGATAGCAGACCACCTTGTCGCGCACTTTGCCACCCAACAGCTGATAGATCGGGACATTGAGTGCTTTGCCTTTGATATCCCACAACGCAATGTCGATCGCGGCCATGGCCGACGTTAAAATACGCTGGGCTGGAAAGAAGCCTCCACGGAAGAGCAACTGCCAGATATGTTCAGTTTGAAAAGGATCCATGCCGACGAGCAGATCGCGGAAGTGATCAATGGCGCCCAACACGGCTTTCTCGCGCCCCGAAAGTCCCGATTCGCCCACACCATAGATCCCTTCATCGGTGTCGATTACGACAAAGAGAAAGTTTTTGTGCCCACCCCAAACTGGGTAGGCTTCCACATTAGTAATTTTCACGTTTTGGTGCTCCTTGGTCTCTTTTTTGTCTCTGATGGCTGCGGTCTCAACCGCTGAGTAGGAAGCTGCTGACGCGGCTTTTCTCGGTTAGAAGCGGGTTTTACCCCCGCGAATTTGCAATGTCAACGGTGCGCTATACTGCCAACGCGCAAGTCCGGTGCGCTATACTGCCAACGCGCGAGTCCGGTGCGCTGTACTGCTAACGCGCAAGTCCAGTGCGCTATACTGCCAACGCGCAAGTCCGGTGCGCTGTACTGCTAACGCGCAAGTCCGGTGCGCTGTACTGCTAACGCGCAAGTCCGGTGCGCTGTACTGCCAACGCGCAAGTCCGGTGCGCTATACTGCTAGCGCGCAAGTATTGCTGGCGTGAAAATGGATTGACAAGAGAGCGGTCGCGCCTACGGCTCATCCTCCAGCGCCATTTCCAACTTTTCCAACACGCGCACCAGATCGGTGCGCGTCACCACGCCAATTACTTTCCCAGCTTCGACAACGGGGAGCATTGTCTCTTCGGGTTGGCGCATGAGTTGGAGCATCTCATCGATTTCGGCATCCGGCCCAATGGCAGGGAACTCCTCATCCATCAATTCTTCTGCATTGGTAGCCAGCACGAGCTTCACCTGGTCGCGATATCGACGATATTCTTCCAGGCTAGTAGGTATCAAGCCGGAAAGAATGGCAAGATAGCGTGGCTGCTTCACAGGTGCACTGCGCTCGATCAGACTCAATTCGGTAATGATGCCCAGCAACGTGCCGTCGGCATCCACCACGGGGACACCGCTGATGTGTGCTTCGCGCATGGTGCGGGCAACCTCTTGCACCTTGGCCTCTGGTCCCACCGTAATGGCGGGGTGGCTCATTAGTTCACGTGCTTGCATGAAAAGGTCCTCTTTCTAAAGTGGGCGCTGGTTGAGATCAATCCTCTTGCGCGTGTGCAAGGTATTGGAGTCAAAGCCAACTGCGCGATTAGCAACAATTTCGTCAACCGAATGTCGACAATCGTTGGATCGACATTCATTCTGCCCCGCCAGCTAGATCTGGAATTGGCCGTCTTTGTAGAAAAGTTCACCGTCGACCAGAATTTCGCTTTCGTGGCGCATGTCGCAGATAAAGTCCCAGTGAATTGCAGATTGATTCTTGCTGCCAGTCTCTGGATAGCCCGCGCCCACGGCCATGTGCATGGTGCCGCCAATCTTTTCATCATAAAGAATGCTCTTGGTAAAACGCTGGATCTGATAGTTGGTGCCCACGGCAAACTCGCCGAGGTAGCGCGCCCCGGCATCGGTATCGAGCTGATCGAGCAGGTAGGCCTCATTTTTTTCGGCGCGTGCGGTCACAACCTTGCCGGCTTCAAATTCAAACTCGACTCCTTCTACCGCCAGCCCATCACGAATGGCTGGATAGGAGAAGCGCACCCATCCATTGACCGAATCTTCCACCGGGCCAGTGAAGATTTCGCCACTGGGCATGTTGCGTTTGCCATCGCTGTTGATCCAGGTGCGCTCGGCAATGGAGAGCTTGAGATCGACATTGGGCCCGCGCACCTCGACGTCGCTCCGGCCCGCCAGCCAGTCGATCAAGCGTGCCTGCATGTCGTGTATCTGCTGCCAACACGCCACGGGATCTGGCTGATCGGCATAGGTGGCGCTGTAGACGAAATCTTCGTATTCGCGCAAGCTCATGTCGGCTTCCTGGGCATAGGCCGGACAGGGGAAGAGCGTGCCCACCCAACGGTGGGTGCCGGCCGCGCTCCGTTGCATATAGGTCGATTGGTATTTACGCACCGCCTGTTGATGTAGCCGGATCCGCTGCGGATCGATGCCGGTGAAGGCGCGGGTGTTGCTGGCGCCACGCACGACAATGCGCACGTCGACCGTTTCGGCCATCATCTTGTCATAGGGAGTCACCCAGCGGAGCTGTTCTTCAGTGGCGTGACGCAACAGCATTTCGCTGGTGCTGTCGCTGGTCAGGTTGATGGTGGGGTTGCCACCGGCCCGTGCCACTTGCTTCACCACTTCATCGATCAACGGCAGCGCCGTGACATCACCCGCGACCAAAACCCAATCACCGCTCTGAACGCTGGTACAGTAGTTCACCAACAGCTCAGCCAGCCGCTCCGTTCGCACATCTGCCATTATCCATTCTCCTTCAACTACATCTGTTTAGTGCCCGCCTGTCATGTACCTGCCGAGCAACTCTTGCTAAACGCCACGGGCTGTCGTGGTGTGTAGCAGAGCGGGAAAACAGGGGGCAGCAACCCACGCCGCTACCCTGGATTGTCGGGCGACCACCATCTTTGTCCCGCTGGCCTGCTACTGATCACGCGCTATTATGATGACACAAATGGAGCTATTATAGAAATTGGCTAAAAGTGGGGAGACGCCATCTAGCACTGGTTGGCATCTGCTGTCATTGCGAGTGTCACCATTCTATGCTATCGCCCCAAATCTAGGGCCCCGACTCTTTCTAGATCCCGCAATGGCTCCCCAGTCTGGAGTGCTCTTCCCGACTTGCGCTGAGCTCCAAGGCAGCATCAAAGCAGGTCACGTCTGCCAGCAAAACGCGGGGCACGCGCTGCGGCTGACGTCCCCATGTAATTGAAACAACTCAGTTTACAAATGAAAGGCATTGGGGTACACTTGCGATATCCGCACATCGTCTCTGCCGGTGAGTTTGGTAATTATAAGTATCCTCACTAAATTCTCTGCGGCAGACGTTGTATAGTAAACATCTGGTTCATGTTTTCAGCGATACAGAACTCGTTTGACAACAGAACACGTTTACTGTGCAGGCTGTAAAAGGAGATTCGTGTGACTACAAATGGATTTGCGTCCCCTGCTACCCTTCGCGACGTTCTCGGTGAACAACAGTATATTGCCAGCGACGAAATCGCGACCACTGTTTATCTCACCCAACAACTGGGGAAACCGCTGCTGACCGAAGGCCCGGCCGGGGTGGGCAAAACAGAATTGGCCAAGGCAATTGCCGGGGCCACGGGACGGCAGTTGATTCGGCTGCAATGTTATGAAGGGCTGGATGAAACAAAAGCACTCTATGAGTGGGAGTATGCCAAACAGCTACTCTACACCCAACTGTTGCGAGATAAATTACAAGATACATTGGCCGACACCCAGGGCTTGGTCGAAGCCGCCGACCGGCTGGCCGCGGAAGAGGATGTCTTCTTCTCCATGCGTTTTCTGCTCCAGCGCCCGCTGCTCAAGGCGATTCTGAGCGATGAGCCGGTGGTGTTGTTGATCGATGAGATTGACCGGGCCGATGCTGAATTCGAAGCGTTTCTGCTCGAGGTGTTGAGCGATTTTCAGGTGAGCGTACCGGAAATCGGCACGATTGCCGCCAAGCATCGTCCCATTGTGCTGCTCACCAGCAACAACACGCGCGAGCTGAGCGAAGCACTGAAGCGGCGCTGCCTCTATCTCTTTATTGGCTATCCCGATCTGGAACAGGAATTGGCCGTTGTGCGACTGAAGGTGCCCGAACTGGACCCCAAGCTCGCCAAACAAGCGGTCGATTTGGTGCAACAGCTGCGTGGCCTCGAACTGCGCAAATCGCCGAGCATCAGCGAAACCCTGGATTGGGCCAAGGCGCTGGTTGCGCTCAATGCCAAATCTCTGGATGAACAGACCTTGGACACCACGCTCAATGTGCTGTTGAAACACGAGACTGATCTAAAAAAGGCCAAGCGTCGCATGACCAGCAGTGACGCTGAAGATGACTTTGGCTTTGATGACGACGACTTGCGCCAGTTTGGCAATTGGCGCAACTGACCAACGTCACGGGCAACTGGTGACGTGACCGAGCCGGCTGAACGGCGTGTGATGGATGGCTGGTGGCCGACGGCGGATTGCGCTCTGCCTAAACAGTGTTTAGCTGACAAAACCGTCTGGCCATTGCCAAGGAGAAGAGCAGTGGAAGAACGAATTGTTCAATTTATCGCGGCCCTGCGGGCCGGTGGTGTGCGGGTCAGTCTGGCCGAAAGTGCCGATGCGCTCTCGGCGGTTGATCTGCTCGGTGTGCAGGAGCGGGAAGCCTTCAAATTGAGCCTGCGGGCAACGCTGGTGAAAGAGGCGAGTGGTATTCCCGTCTTTGAAGAGCTCTTTCCGCTCTTCTTTGGCAGCGGCGACGTGCCGCCCATGACCGATGTCATGGAAGATATGTCGCCCGAAGAAGCGCAAATGATCGCCCAGGCCATGCGCATGTTCAGCGAACAGCTGCGCCAAATGATGGAAAAATTGCTGCGCGGTGAACAGCTGAGCCAAGAGGAACTCGATCGTCTCGGTCAGATGACGGGGCTCAACCGCACCACGGATCTGCGCTATCGCGATTGGATGGCCGAACGCATGAAGCGGGCCATGCGCTTCAAGGATGTGCAAAAAGCGTTCCAGGAAATGATGGAAATGATGCAGCAGATGGGGATGAATAGAGAGCGGATCGAGCAGTTGCGCGAGCTGATCAAAGCAAACCAACAGGCGATGGGAGAGCAGTTGCGCCAACATGCAGGCGAACAGATTGCGCAGAATATGAGCGAACAGCGCCCCGATGGCGATGTGGATGGGCTAATGGACCGTCCATTCAACGCCCTTTCCGATGGCGACATGGACAAGCTGCGCAAAGAAGTTCACCGGTTGGCGAACCGCTTGCGCAGCCGGATCGCGCTGCGCCAGAAGCGGGCAAAAACAGGTCAACTTGATGCCAAGGCAACCATCCGGGCCAATCTGAAACATGGCGGCGTGCCCGTTGAGATTAAGCATCGGGATCATCGGCTGAAACCCAAGTTGGTGATCTTCTGTGATGTCAGTCGCTCAATGCGCCACTGTGCAGAGCTAACCTTTAGCCTGGTCTACTCGTTGCAAGATGTCATCACCAAGACCCATTCGTTTGCGTTCCTAGACCATTTGGAGTATATTTCACCAGATTTTGTTGGACAGCAACCAGTGGAAGCGTTCTATACCGTCTTGCCACGCATGGACCCCGGCCATTACAAGACCGACCTGGGCTTTAGTCTAACCAACTTCGCCCAGAATTACATGGATATGGTGGACAACCGCACCACAGTGTTGGTGGTGGGCGATGGTTGCAACAATTTCCACAATCCGCAGCTCGAAATCTTTAAGACAATCGCCCGACGCAGCCGCCGCACCATCTGGATCCATCCGGAACCGGCGCTTTGGTGGCAAGAGGACAGCGACATGGACAAGTATGCGCCCCTCTGTGATGCCGTGGTACCAGCAGCAACGCTGGGCGAGCTAACACGAGCGTTTGATCAGCTCTTGACGCAACATTAACGCGCTGCCCGTTGCTTCCGTTGCTAGCATTTTGATTGAAACACCGGGCCAAATGTGAGACACCATGCAGATCCCTACCGTCACTATCTATCTGCAACCTCCCCCGCAATCTGAACTTGGAGGATTTGACATGAGTGAACGATCACATTTTCGACCGCTGGCCTGTCTCTACAGCTCGTTGCAAGCGCATCTCGGTCAAGATGCACGGAGCTATGTGACAGTCCAGACACCATTGCACTATGACGAGGAACACCCCGCCCACGCCAAGCAGCCTGATCTCATGGTTGTGCAGGGGGCAGGGCCACAGGAACGGAACACTTATAAGCTGTGGGAAGAGGGACAAACCCCCAACGTGATCTTCGAGATCACATCGGGTGAGAGCTGGCTGGACGATCTGGTTAACAAGAGCGCGCTCTACATGCAGTTGGGGGTCAAGGAGTACATTATCTTTGATCCCCAAGGCGAGTTTCTCCAAGAGCAGATCCAGGGGCTGCGGCTGGTGAAGCGGCAAGGACGCCCAGAGTACGTGGCGATTGCACGGGAAAACGATGGGACACTCTACAGTGAAGAGCTGGCGGTCCACCTGGCCGCCAAGGAGCAGTTGCTGCGCTTGCTCGCCGGTGAAAACAAAACATTGATCCCCTGGGCAACTGAATTGCAGGGAGTTGCGGCTCCAACAGAGGGAACAGCAGGGGCAGATTCACACGCCACCGCGGCACTGCAAGAGGCACAGGCAGAATTGGCCGACGCTCGGAATCGCCTGCAACAGGTGGAAGAGCGGGCGCGTCAGAATGAGGAACAGGCCAAACGGAACGGTCAGGAGACGCAACGCCTGAAGACGCTCGAGGCAGAGAACGCACACCTGCGCGTACTGCTGGGACAGATGCAGGGCACAAAGGTCATGCGTTAAAGTCAGGTGTTGACTCTGCCGAACGAAGCGAGCTGCACGGACCATCCAGCTCGCCTCAACAAATTGGGTCAGTTCTAAATAACCAAAGTGCTGCTGACGACCGGTGATGACAACTGTTGTTACCGGTCGTCTGCTATTAATGGATGTCTGTGTTACTGGATGTCTGTTATTACTGGATGTCTGTTGTTGCTGGATGTCTGTAGATTTACCCCATTATTGATTGATATAAAATTTTACAAAACTATGGTAATGCTCATGTTTGCAAAGCGTGATTTTGGCGAATTTTCCAGCGGTGGAAGGAACCAGGTCACTTTTCTGGTAACGTAACATTGTTGAAGTAGCGAGCAACCCAATCCACAAATTTAGACCAAAACAGATAATGGGTTCTTGCTACAAATGTTTGTTATACAGCCCCTCCATGAGCCACAATTAATTCATGAGCCACAAATAAAATGAAGTAGAGGAGTTGTCACCATGGCCATGCAAGCCGACTACATTTGGATGAACGGGAAGATTATTCCCTGGCAAGAAGCAACGGTCCACGTCTTCAGCCACGCCCTGCACTATGGCAGCAGTGCCTTCGAAGGGTTGCGCGTCTATGACACTGCCGACGGACCCGCCATCTTTCGGGGTCACGAACATTTCGAGCGCTTGCTCTTCAGCTGCAAGGTGGCCCGCATGCCTTCTCCCATTGGGGTTGATGAATGGATGCAGGTCACTACCGATGTGACCAAAGCCAACCAGTTGCGCAGCGCCTACGTCCGTCCGCTCGTCTTCCGAGGCTATAACACGCTGGGGGTTGATGGGCGAGGCTGTCCCATTGACGCGATCCTGGCAACTGTGCCGTGGGGTGCCTATTTGGGTGCGGAAGGGTTGGAAAAGGGAGTGGATGTGCAGGTGAGCAGTTGGCGACGCATGGCGCCCGACACCACCAGTGCACTGGCCAAAATCGGCGGTCAATATGTGAACAGCCAAAATATCGTCATGGAAGCCAAAGACAACGGCTTCACCGAAGGGATCGCGCTGGACATCTATGGCTACGTCAGCGAAGGCAGTGGCGAAAATATCTTTGTGATCCACAAGGGGATCATCTACACGCCGCCGTTGGGTAACAGCATTCTCGGTGGCATCACCCGCAACTGTGCCGTGACCATTGCCGAAGATTTGGGCTACACGATCAAAGAGACGATGATCCCGCGCGAGATGCTCTATCTGGCCGATGAAATCTTCTTCACCGGCACCGCGGCCGAGATCACACCCGTTCGCTCTGTCGACCGCATGGACGTTGGCGCGGGCAAACGTGGCCCAATCACCGAAGCAATTCAAAGCAAGTTCTTTGGCATTGTCGAGGGCAAGCAGCCCGACAAGTGGGGCTGGTTGACGCCCGTCGAGCTATAGCCGCGGTCGGCTTCCCAGGTTCCCACGGCTGCCGTGGGAGCCTGTGTCCTCACGCCCCGTGCCCTGGCTCCCGCCTCTGCTCTCACCAACATCCCCAACCTGCAAAGGAGTATCATGACCGCCCGTCAACCCAACATTCTCGTGCTCATGAGTGATCAACAGCGAATCGATACGGTCGCGGCCTATGGCCGCAACGACATCGTACGCACGCCCAACATTGATGCGCTGGCACAACGGGGGGTCCGGTTTGATAACGCCTTTACCGTCACCGCGATCTGCTCGCCCTCGCGCGCCTCTTTTTACACGGGCCTCTATCCCCATCACCATGGCGTCACCGGCAATGGCTTGTCGATTCGAGCAGGGGTGCGCGGGATCAATGACTATCTGGGTGAGGCAGGCTATGCCTGTGGTTACGCGGGCAAATGGCATGTGGACGAAGAGCGCGGCCCCAGCGAGTTGGGCTTTGTGGGGCAGGATTTCATGGGCTATGCATTTCCGGGATCGGGATTGTTGCCGGGGCTGCAATTTGGGGCCAAGCCACGCACCGGCAACCCCTATGCGGACTATCTGCGCGAACGGAGGTTTGCGTTGCCAACTGTCTCCCAACGCTTTGTTGGCACCAACCCCGGCTGTAGCGCACAGGAGATGTACGCGTTGCACGAGGGGCCGGTGGAATCCTCGATCGAATACTTTGTTGCCGAAGAGACGATCCGCGTGATGGAGCAGCTAGCCGGGGGCGAGCAGCCCTTCTTTCTCTGGGCCAATTTTTGGGGGCCACACACGCCTTGCCTCGTCCCCGAGCCCTACTTCTCCATGTACAACCCCGACGATATTCCCGAACATCCCAGCTATTGCGAAACCTTTGCGAACAAGCCACGGGTCCAAAGCATCATCGAGCGCATGTGGGGGTTGGGCGACTATGGCTGGCGTGGGTTTCAGGAGATCGCGGCGCGCTACTATGGCCACTGCACCTTGATTGACGACATGGTGGGACGCGTGGTCGCGGCACTCGACGCCTTGGGTGAACTGGAGAATACGATCATTATCTACACAGCCGACCATGGGGATTGCCTGGGCGCGCATAAGCTCATCGAAAAGGGCGAGTTTATGTATGACGAGATCTATCGGGTGCCCTATGTGGTTGCGCATCCGGATTGTCAGCAGCCCGGCAGCATCGATGAGAATTTCGTCTACCTGCATGAAACCATGCCGTCACTGATCGAAGCGGCCGGCGTTGCGGTGCCGAATACGCTCGATGGCGATTCATTCCTGCCCGCAATGGTGGGCGAAGCAGAGTGGCACAATGGGCGCGAAGAGGTTTTCTGTGTCTTTGACCGCCACTTTACCGTCGCCAACCAGCGCATGGTCCGTACCCGCACCCATCAGTTCACCTTCAACCCCAGCGACATTGGCGAACTCTACGACCTGGTCGAGGATCCCCATCAGCTGCACAACCGCTACGGCGATCCGGCCTATGCCACGGTACAGCGGGATCTGATGGCGCGAATGGAGCGCCACATGGTCGCGTTGGACGATCCGCAACTGGGCTGGTTCCGGCGCATGAGCCCCGTCTACTGAAACCAATGTATTGAAACAATAGGTCGAGTGCAGCTGTGCATCCTCTGGACTTACCCAGCTGCTGGCCAAAGGGCTGATTGACCTACGAATAGTAGTAACTCCTAAGAGAAAACAAATAGACCTTGCACCTCGCGGCGTGAGCATTCTCTCATGCGCACGTCCAGCGTTAGAGAACGCTGATGCCACCATTGGGCAACGTTACCATGATTTCTCGATAAGTTGCTCCCCGGTTGCCTTCTAGGCACGTGGTAGGGGGTATTTTTTGAGCAACCAGGCTCGTGTAGAGTAGTAGGTAGCAACTTGAGTTATTAGGTATTACGGCACCTCGGTAGCCAGCTCTGCCTGATAGCCCAATGTGGCCAGTTCCTCGACAATGTGTGACGGCTCAGCCTTCTCTTCATTGTAAGCTACGCGTACACTTTGGGTGTGATGATCGGCCTCCACGCGCTCGACGCCCGCGAGATCCGACAGCACAAATTTGACGGAATTTTCACAGCCACCACAATGCATGGTGTTGCTCCCCACGATCTTTAAGGCTACCTGTTTCATAGGTGTGACTCCTTGGATCAATCGGTTCCCAGGCACAGATCTACCTGAGACTGATTCACAACAATTTGAGCTCTTCTATCCAAACACCGTGTGGCAACTGTGTTCGGTATTTGTCACCCCTGCGCAGGGGTGACAAAGCGTTACAAATTTCACGTTATCTGTATTTACCTTTGCCGTTGTTGCCGTGTCAGCGGTTGCCATTGGGCCAGACGAGCACGGGAGCATTCACAACGATGCCAGCGGGTTCCACCACGACTTCACCCGCATCGACTGCCGCTCGTATTTCCGCTATCGAATTTAACTGACGTGGCACAACCTTCTCCTGCCACGTCACAAATTGAATGGACCGTAGCGGTCGATAATCCGCGGTGCCGGGAATCGAAGCAAAGATATCGGGTTGGAAGCCAAGCGGTCCGGTACCTTCTACGCCATTAGTAAAGACAAACAACTCATCGACCAGATCCGCGGGTGCATGGGCCAATTCAGGCACAACCACCACCTGGGGACCCATCATTTCAGTCAACAACGCACCGACCTCCGGATTAGAGATCTCGGTGTGAATGAAGAAGATCTCTTCACCCTCATATAGCGCCAGCACCAGCGGTGCCAACTCGCCAGTTGAGAATTCCTCCGACATGCCGCCCGGTCCCATGCCTTCGACGCCCTGCATTTCGGCCCCAGTGTCCGGTGCCATGACGGGGAAGACTGTTACAAAGGTATCCGTCCAGATCGTCAGCGCCAAAAACCAGAGCCCGACAGCGATGAGGATGTAGCCGCCCCAGCGCTTGATTTGCCCAGTGCGGGTCTTCAGACGGTCGACAAAGTGATCCTGTGCCGAGGCTATTGCCAACGCAGTGCTAAAGAAGAGCACAACCATGGTGAGCGCAGCCACTCCAAACGCACTAAAGGCTGTACCACCGTTCCCAACAGCAAGTGATTGTCCGGCCAGACCGGCCAGAATGGGACCTGTTCAGCCAAAGCCAGCCAGAACATAGCCAAATCCATAGAGGCCAAAGGCAAGCGTGGGATGTTGCCGCCGCAAACGGGCCTGCTGTCGCTGGATTGGACGAGCAATTTTCTCCACCCGTGTAAATCCAACATTGGGTATCAGGCCAATCTGCATTAACCCCAAACCAATCAGCAGACCACCAATCACCACCCGCAGTACTTGTCCCGTGGTGCTGGTAAAGGTCACCCTGGCAAAGAATGGCGCCGATCCCAGCGCAATACCAGCCCCCATCAAAAGCAGAAAGAGGAAGGCACCCACTGAAAGTGCCGCGGCGAAACGTAATGTTCGTCCCCAAGTGCTGCCCCCTTCTTCATCCGTGGCTTCACGCGCCAGCAGCGTCACCAGCAGTGGGAATGCACAGGGTGAAAAGAATGATGCCATTCCCGCCCCTACCGCCAGCAACAACAGACCGAGCCCCGATGCTGCCGGTAGATCGAAGCGAGGGTACAGCGTGTAACTGATGTATCCGAGCAACCCCACCGCAACAGTCACCAGCAACAGCAGCCCATAGTTGCGTAAGGGGTGGCGTGAGTCTATGTTTTGCATCAATTGCTCCCTCAAGTTAAACAACGCAAGGGGAGCCAACAATTCCAGAACTCGTAATCGTGACTACCTTGCCTAAAATTATGTGTACAGCACAGTCAGCAGGAATTCTGCCGTGCCAAAGAGGACGAGAAACCCACCGGCAGTGATGTAAAAAGCGTTGCGGTAGCGTTGGCTCATACGCAGCAGCCAGCGATCGGCTCCCTCCAAGCTGAGGACAGCCAACGCAGGCAGGCTGAGCGAAACACCAAAGACAAAGAGTGCCAACGCTCCTTCAACCCAGTTGCCGAGCAACACGGTTTGCGCCAACAGGGCCAACACCAGCGGCGCAATGCAGGCCGAGATATCGAGCCCAAAAAGTAAGCCCATCGCCACCAGCGAACGGCGTTCCTGAAAAGCATCGGGATTCGCCAAGCTCAACGCTGGCAGTGGCAGTGGCCGAAAGCGGCTGATGATAAAGAGCGCCCCCAGGATGATCAGGCCAACGTTGATGGCCTGTTGGTACAGTGCCGCCGTTGTGTTTACCACTTCACCGATGAGCCCAAAGAGCAAGCCCAGCCCCGTTAAGAGCGCCGCCCTAGTGATTGCCAACAGCAGCCAATTGCCCAGCCGCACGACACGTGGCTTGCCAGCCAGTGCCCCCACAAAGATCGTGTTGATGCCAAGCGCACAGGGAGTGAAACCACCTGCTAACCCAGTAACCGCCGGCAGCAGAATGATGCTGAGGACTGTTTCAAACATAGAATTCCTTACTCTGCGTAGCACAGGCCAAGGCGCACAGTGTACTGGCGCAGTTAGCCTCACCAGTGCAATAGAAGCATACAGGTATAGCTTAAGGTTGTTCCAAAATGCGACAAACCGGTGCCGCTGCAGTGGGAGCAACGTCCGATAGATTATCTGCCAGTTGCTTCAGCTGTGTAAGTTCCACCTGTAAGTCACGCAAATTTGCGATGCGCGTTTCAATGTCGGCCAGCTTTGTATCAATTTGGCCGAGCACATAGCCGCATGGACATCTGTTCTGTTCCCGCAGCTTCAGAACTTGCTGGATCTGACTCAGGTTAAAGTTCAGTTCACGGGCACGTTGCACGAAACGCACACGCTGAATGTCATCGTCATCGTATAAACGGTACCCGTTGGCCGCACGTTGGGCCGGCGGCAAGATACCAATCTCTTCATAGTAGCGGATCGTCGATGCCGACACGCCAGTTAATGCTGCCAACTTACCAATTTTCACTTCTTCATGCCTGTTCATAAAACTTAGCCTGTTACCTTATAGCCTGCTGCCACAGTAGCCCCCCCACGGTTCCGCTGGTACCGTGACAGACCTGCACCAAACAAAGGAAGATATGACAGTGAAGGCTGTCATCGTGAAGGCTGTCATCGTGATTGCAATTGTAAACCTTAAAGCAACTCGAATGTCAAGCATGAATGTGGTTTGCGGGATCTGGGTTATGTCAACTGAGGCAAGCCACAGCAATTCAGGAGATGCAGCACCACCAGATTGCACCACTTTGCCAAGAGATAAACTATAATTGTTCGAAGCGACTGAGCTGGTTCTTCACACGGCTTTTCTTTGATACCTGCCCTACACACTCCAGCATGACCGGGGGCCGTTGTCGCAGGAGCCAAAGCTAAATTTCAGGATTCTCTAAATCTCTCCGTAACTTCTCTGTGCCAAATTTTGCAGAAGATTCAGTACAGTTCAGTAAATTTTTAGGCTTTAGAAACTGAGCATCTCAGAGAAATTCAGTTTCTTTCTACGGTAATTAATTTGCTTGCACTTCACTACTGTGTAAATTAAGTTTTTCGTTTTGTTGACCCCTCCCTAGCCCTCCCTGTCTGGAGAGGATGGGGAGCCGTTCGCTCGTCAAGAAAATGACCGCTCCTCAGCCCATTTGGGAGGAGTTCGGGAGGGGAGCGGAACACCGCGATATTTACATTACATTCTATTCACGGGCCCCACAATAAATTTACGGATTGGCGCTTATATCACAAATGTTTCACATCATCTTACACTTTATTGTTCCCACCATCGTTGCGCTGACCTTCTATCGAACGCAATGGCGACACGCCGCCCTGCTGCTAATTGCCACAATGGCCGTGGACCTGGATCATCTGCTTGCCACGCCGATCTACGATCCCGAACGCTGCTCGATTGGCTTTCACCCGCTCCACACCATGCCTGCGATCCTGGCTTATGGGCTGCTCTTCCTGTTGTCCATCCTGATTGGCCGTTCACGCGCCAATTCGACATTGCAACCAACCGCCCGTTTCCTGCACCTGATTGGATTGGGGTTGCTGATCCACATGGCCCTCGACTGGAGCGACTGCCTTTGGTGACGGCAGCAATGCAAGGCAACCATGGATAAAGCAGTGGAAAATTCGCCCCATGGCCTCTTGACAAGCTATGCTATCATAATGATATGATGCAACCGAATGACCGCATGTCACGTGCGACTCCCACGATCTTCACCATTACCACTGGCACGACAGCCGGTGGTCTCCTCGCGCTTAGATAGCCCGCGTCTAATCTCACGCGGGCCAGAAACCCCAATTCTCTCAATCTACACACAGTGAGATCAGCTTGCGCTGAAGCCACGGTGCGCCGCCGGTGCAATTTGGCGGCCGAACACTGTGCCGTTCCTGCCCAGCCACCTCGGGCAGATTGACATTGGCTGGTGATGCGTGTACGATACCGGAAAAAATTTTTACAGCTGCTGAGCTAAAATCCATCCACACACTCATACCCACTCCCTGCACGCGCCCGATCCCTGCACGCTGATCAAGCAGCACAGGGATCAAGCAGCACAGAGATCGAGCAGCACAGAGATCGAGCAACACAGAGAGTGCCGAGTGCATTAAATGGATCATCAAGAAAAGAATATTGATCATGTCTACAAAGTATGATGCACAAACGATTGAGCCCAAGTGGCAGACGGCCTGGGAGCGCGCGGGGCTGTACGACACGGTGGAAGATGAGTCGTTGCCCAAATGGTACGCGCTGACCATGTTGCCCTATCCATCGGGCAACCTGCACGTGGGTCATTGGTATGCCATGACACCGAGCGATGCGGCTGCCCGCTGGCGGCGCATGAACGGCTACAATGTCTTCTTCCCGCCCGGCTTTGATGCCTTTGGCTTGCCCGCGGAAAACGCCGCGATCAAAAATAACATCCACCCCAACATCTGGACCTATGCCAACATTGAGAAGATGCGCGAGCAGATGAAGCAGATGGGTGCCATGTGGGCGTGGGATCGGGAAGCGGTCACCTGCGATCCCGACTACTATAAATGGTCACAGTGGTTCTTCCGTAAGTTTTATGACGCGGGACTGGCCTATCGCGAATTTGCCCCGGTTGACTGGTGTCCCAGCTGTAACACAACGCTGGCGCGCGAGCAGGTGTGGGGCGAAGACCGGCGCTGCGAACGCTGTGACACACCAGTCGTCAAAAAAGAGTTGAATCAGTGGAAGTTCCGCATCACCAACTATGCACAGGAATTGTTGGATGATCTGGAAACAGTCGACTGGCCCGAGCGCGTCAAGGTGATGCAGACGAACTGGATCGGGCGCAGCGACGGCGCGGAGGTGACCTTTCACACCGCCCCCGGCGCGGAAGATGCCGGCGGTGATCCAATCGAGATCTTTACCACGCGGCCCGACACGCTGTGGGGTGCAACCTTCATGGTGCTGGCGCCGGAACATGAGCTGGTCGACAAAGTGACAACCGAGGAACAGCGCGCCACCGTCGAAGCGTATCAAGCCGCGGCGGCCCGGCTGGACGAAACAGCACGCGGTGCCGCTGATAAGGAAAAGACAGGCGTCTTTACTGGCGGCTATGCGATCAATCCGGTCAATGACGAACAGATTCCCATCTGGATCGCCGACTATGTGATGATGGGCTATGGCACGGGCGCGATCATGGCGGTGCCAGCCCACGATCAGCGCGACTTTGAATTTGCCAAGCAATTCGATCTGCCGATCCAGCTGGTTGTCCAGCCCCCCGAAGGAGAGATCAACAGTGCAGCCGACCTGACCGAAGCGTGGCCCGGTGATGGCACGATGATCAACTCTGGCCCCATCGATGGCATTGCCGCGGGCAAGGGGGAAGGCGCAAGCGTGGAGCGCACGGTCGCCTGGCTGGAAGCACAGGGCAAAGGCAAGGGCGCGGTCAACTACCGCCTGCGCGATTGGCTGATCAGCCGCCAACGCATGTGGGGCACACCCATTCCCATGATCTTCTGCGAAGCTTGTGGCACCGTGCCCGTGCCCTATGAAGATCTGCCCGTTTTGCTGCCCGATGATGCCGAGTTCCGCCCCACGGGCGAGAGTCCACTGCGCTATCACGAAGGCTTTCGCTATGTGCAGTGCCCCCAATGTGGTGGTGATGCCGAGCGGGAAACAGACACAATGGATACTTTCATGTGTTCCAGTTGGTATCAGTATGCCTATGTGCATCCCTATTGGAAGAAGGGCGAAACACTCCACGCCGATGATATGCCGTGGGATCCGGAAAAGGGCAGGTACTGGTTACCAGTCGATCAATATACCGGTGGCATTGAACATGCCACCATGCACCTGCTCTATACGCGCTTTTTTACCAAGGCGTTGCGCGATGTAGATGTAGTTGATTTTGACGAACCGATGGTACGGCTCTTCAACCAGGGCATGATTTTGGGACCCGATGGCGAAAAGATGTCCAAAAGCCGGGGCAATGTCGTTGATCCAGATGATTACGTCAGCCGCTATGGCGCGGACACGGTCCGTGGCTATCTGATGTTCATTGGCCCGTGGGATCTGGGTGGCCCGTGGGATCCCAAGGCAATTGAAGGAGTCTACCGCTTCCTGAATCGGGTGTGGGCCGTGGTGACCGACGAGATTCCAGCGGCATTGGCCAACGAAGATCCCGGCTCGGATGAAGTTCAAGCCTTGACGCGCAAACTGCACCAGACGATCCTCAAAGTGACCGATGACATGGAGCACTTCCGCTTCAACACAGCCATCGCCGCGCTGATGGAATTGAACAACGCGCTCATGCGCGTCAAGGAGAGCGCGGTTGCTGGCTCGCCAATCTGGCACGAGAGCATTCGCAATCTGCTGCTGTTGATGGCACCGATCTTTCCCCACATTAGCGAAGAGCTGTGGCACTACATCGGCGAGACGGAAAAGAGCGTACACCTGCAACGCTGGCCCAAGGGCGATCCAGACAAAGCGCGTGAGGATGAGATCACCGTTGTGGTACAGATCAACGGCAAGGTGCGCGACAAGCTGACGATTAGCCCCGGCACCGCCAAGGATGTGCTGGAGCGTGATGCACTGGCGCTCGATAATGTGCAGAAGTGGATGGACGGCAAACAGGTCCGCAAGATCATTGTCATCCCCGACAAACTGGTCAATGTCGTGGTCGGTTAAAATCTTGTAGTCGGTTGAAATCTCGTGCTCGATCAACGTGTTGTTGCAACAAGATTCTTTTGGGGGAAGCAACACTCTCCATCTCACCCTCCATCTCACCCTGCACCCGCGCAGGGTAATCTGCAAAGGCTGGCCATCAATGTTGATGGTCAGCCTTTTTTGGCGGTTGCTGGATTCCAAAGAATAGCACCAATTCATTGGGCCTTTAACAGTAGCAATCAACTGGACTTCCAACAGCGAGAAGCGCTCTCAACCGCTGTACAGGCAGCCGCTGATACCGCTTTCGTCGGTTAACAGCGGGGTTTACCCCCGCGAATTTGCAATGTCAACAGATGCTGGAACGTCTTTGGAAAAAAAAGAAAGCAGCACGATGCAGAAGTGGTTCGTGAAACGCCCGATGCGAGGTATTTATGTTGCGATTGCGGCTGGTCTTGTCTATGGGCTGTTGGCCCGGCTGGCTTTTTACCGGAGCGATTGGCAAGAGCTTTTTGCCGTAATGACCTGCGGTTTCATCTTTCTCATGCCCGCCGCGCTCGGCTATTTGACGCTCTACTTTGTCCGCGTGCCCAAGTTGTGGCAGCGGATCGTGCTGCCGTGGATTCCGGGGCTGCTGCTGGTGCTCACGGCCTATATCGTGGGGTGGGAGGGGTCGATCTGTATTGTCATGGCGCTCCCGCCATTCATGATCATGGGAACGATGGGAGGCTTGCTGGAACAGCGATCGCGCGCGGGCCTAGCCGAGCAGCAACAGTTGAGCGCGCTGCTGGGGGTTCTGCTGCTGCCCTACGCGACATCGCCCCTGGAACAGCTGGCGAGTCTGCCAGACCAAATCCGAACGGTGGAGACACAGATCGTCATCGATGCCGACGTGAACACCGTTTGGGAGCAGATCATCCGTGTTCCTGCAATTACCCCGGCGGAACAACGACTCAGTTGGGTACACGTGATTGGCATTCCCAAGCCAGTTGCCGCCACTCTTTCGGCCGAGGGCGTTGGTGGCGTGCGCCATGCCACCTTCGACCATGGCATCACCTTCGTCGAAACCGTCACGGTGTGGGAACCGCAACAGACCATCGCTTTTACCATCGATCCACTGGCCGCGACAATGGCGGTGGAAGCGCTCAACGCCCAGGTTGTGGTGGGCGGTGCCTACTTTGACACCCTCACCGGCCGCTACGATCTGGAACCGCTGGCCGATGGACGGGTGCGGCTCCATCTGGCGAGCGAGCATCGGCTCTCGACTCGCTTCAACCTCTATGCCGGATGGTGGACCGATGGGGTCATGCGCAGCACACAGAATTATATTCTGGCCATTGTCAAAGAACGCGCCGAAAAGGACACCCCACCCGCTGCGGCGTAACGATTCCACAACCTCTTTCATCTCGGCAACGCTACCGCCGCTACCTGCGTCTGCTTTCTGTCCCCTGCTTGTATCTCCTGCTTTGTGTCCAGAATATGTCTGATTTTGTACAAGGACCCATGGTATTATGATGTTCTCCTGCCTATGCTAACTGTGACACCGAATGATCACGACACCGAATGATCACAGTAAATAATCACATATGAGAAGTGATCATAGTATATGAGCGCAGCAAGCGGTTATCAACGCACCTGTGCATGCAAAGGAGAAACCACCGATGACACCGAGACGAGCATTGCAACGTCCGTTGAGACGACCGCTGCCCTCCACTCCCGTAGCCAGCCCACCCCGTGCGCCCCGCGTCGCTGTTCTCACTCACACCACCCAAGGCCCCACGCAACCGCTGCTTTACCTAAAGTGGGCTCTGTTTGAAAACAGCAGTTCCGGCAAGCGGGAAACCTACGGTTTTCAAGCCAACCGCACTGTAGGTGCATTGTTCGCCGCCATGTTGTTGGCGCTGTTGCTGACGTTGCTTGCCGTGACGAATGCCGCCGCACAGACAACGAGTGATACCAGTGCGGGCGAGAACAGCGCAGGTGAAAATAGCACGGTTGTGGAACAAGGTTTGGTCACCGTTCAAAGCGATCACGACTTTGCCACCACGACCATCTCCCTGACCACAGCATTGGCTGATGCAGGTCTGACAATCTTTGGCATCATCGATCACGCGGCCAATGCCGCCAACGCAGGCCATGAGTTGCCGCCCACGACCGTCGTCTTGGTTGGCAATCCCGATCTCGGCACGCCCCTGATGCAAAGCAGTCGGTCCGTAGCCATTGACCTGCCGCAAAAGTTCCTGATCTGGGAAGACAACGGCGCGGTCTTTGTCACCTACAACAACCCACAATATTTGGTTGAGCGTCACGGCATTAGCGGCGAAGCCGAGACAATCGACCGCATTGCCCAAGCACTGGAAAAGTTTGCTGGCACAGTGGCCGGAGTGGCCGCAGCCGACACGCAGCCATCGACATCCACAACGATTACCGACACGAGCTCGATGACAGATTCGGTATCCATCGACACATCGGACACTGTAACAGATAGCACAGGAACAGACAGCACGGGGATCACCGCAACCGCTACCATGACCACCAGCCCCACAGCTGATGTGCTCGTGCAAATTGGCGAGCGCACCATTGCACCGGCCGAGTTTGATCGGGCTTTCCAGCGCACCATGCGTATTTTTGCCAATCAAAATAACATTCCTATCAACGAATCGACCCGCTTCTTCTTTGTTGATCTGCGCAACCGCTACTTGGAGCAGTTTGTTGTAACGGAACTACTGCTGGCGGAAGCTGCTGACCGTGGGATTGAAACTTCGGAAAATGAAGCAGAGGTCGAACTTCAATCGCTCAAAGCTCGCTTTCTTGACGACGCGGATTATCAGTCCGCCATTCGTGCTGCGGGTTTTGCCAGTGAACAGGAGCTAATCGAGGCAGTACAGGCGGAAGCCACGATCAATGCGCTGTTGGAAGCCATGCGTGTGGAAATTGAAATTTCGGAGGCAGAGATACGTGACTATTACACGGCCAATGAGCAGCTCTTCCGCACCGCACCAGGTGTCATCCTCCCGTTGGAACAGGTGGAAGAACAGATTCGTGATCTGCTTACTCAGCAGCAGCTGCAAGCTCAGATCGCCGAACTACGGAACCAACGTGGGACAGAAATCTTTACGGGTAACCTCACACCATTCGATCAAATTTTCATGAGCGATTTGGGCACGAGCAGTTCCATGACCGGCACAGAAAGCATCACCGGCACGGAGAGTATGACTGATACAGAGAGCATCACTGCAACGGACTCTATCACAGCTTCGATCGATGTTGTGCCAGCCGATGAAATACCTCCGGTACCCGTGCGTCCAATTACTGGTACAGAGATTGTTACCGAGACAGAGACCATCACCTCAGAGTGACCATGACAGCAGACGATCTTGTCACCGATACCACCATGACTGTCACAGTTGACATAACGGCAACAGACGAAACATCAACCGAAACAGAGTGAACGTAGCAATAACCATGCAGAAGGAGCAACGAATGCAAACCATCTTTAGTGGATTTTCAACAGTAACGGATGCCGATGCCGCGGTGCGTGCGCTGCAACAAGCGGGCACTGACGCCGAGCAGATCAACGTGCTGGTGCAAGAGAATGTGGCCAAATCGTCATTTGATGAGATCAATAAAGCACGTGTCCATGTAAATTCGACCAACGCCATTGGCGAACAGGAGTTGACCGGATTGGCGCTCTTGGTTGCCAATGAAAAGGCCGTCGATGTACGGGGAATTGGCGCTGTGCTGGCAGGTGGCGAACTGGCGACCATTCTGGCCAACGCCACCGTCGCTTCTAACCAAACTGGCGAAGATATTCAATCGATGCTGGTCGAGTATGGAATGTCAGCAAAACAAGCAGAGACCTACAGCAACATGATTCAGCAGGGCGGAGCGCTGCTCTGGCTCCATGATGAAGATGAGCGAATTCGCAGTGCAGCTGCGATCCTGAAACAGCACAACGCCAAACAGATGATCATGAACACGTCATAAACGATCCAAGATGCTCCCTAGCTCGTGCAGAGCTAGGGAGCATCTTGTAGAGAAATTATTTAAAAGTCGCACAATCGTGGAGTCAGCGTTCTCTAACGCTGGAGGTGCGCAGTAGAGAATGCACACTCCGCAATATGCAAGGTCTATTTGCTTCTCTATTAGGTTAAATACTTTGCACGTCTGTAAACCAAGTGTTAGCTCTGTTTGAAAACGGTACTGTTATTGCTTTTCCTCTTATTGCTTTGGTAGACCGTCAAAAATCTACCGTTTTCAAGCCAATCGCACAATAAAATTGCCGCAGCGAAGCGGAGGCAAATCGGCCAATGATAAAGCCAAGCAAGCAATATTCACCGCTCTTCCAAAACCGTGCGGCCGCCGGTGACGCGCTGGTGCCAATGCTGCGAGAGTTCGCCAATCGCCCCGCGGTGGTTGTGCTGGGCTTGCCGCGCGGTGGTGTGCCGGTGGCAGCGGTGGTGGCCAGGGCACTCCACGCACCGCTCGATATTTTCCTCGTGCGCAAGCTGGGTGTGCCAGAACAGAACGAGCTGGCAATGGGGGCCATTGCCTCGGGCGGGGTGCGCGTGCTCAACCGCGAAGTGGTGCAGAAACTCGGTATTTCAGAGCAGGCTATCCAAGCAGTAACCGAGCGCGAACGACAGGAGCTACAACGCCGTGAAAGAAGCTACCGAGCTGGTCGTGCTGCATTGCAATTGGCAGGACGGACAGTGATCGCAGTTGATGATGGACTGGCCACCGGTGCGACAATGAGAGCTGCCATTGCCGCGCTGCGCGATCACAATCCGGCAGCGGTGATCGTAGCCGTGCCAATCGCCGCGGCAGAGATCTGTGAACAGCTTGATGAACAGGTGGACCGAGTGATCTGTGTGGCAACGCCCCATCCATTCATCGGCGTTGGCTATTGGTACGCAGATTTTTCACAGACAACTGATGCTGAAGTTCATTCGCTGCTAAAAGCAGCAGCAGAGCCATCGCAGCTCACCCAGACGTGCTAAGTGCAACAGAGCAGACCCAATAGAGCAGTGGGTATGCGCCGCAAGGTTGGGTAGATGGCCATTGATCGAAACCTGAGCAAACCTGAGCCATAGACTCGGCTAGTCGACATCTTTTGCATACCGTTCATCGCCGAGGGCACTCTGCAATTGGTGAAGTTCCGCCTTGAGCGCCGCGGCTGTTGCTGCGTAGTCTGGATCGCCATAAACGTTGTGCAGTTCGTAGGGGTCTTGGGCAAGATCAAAGAGTTCCCATTCGGGCTCATAGGTTTCATCGATGGAGCCAGCCTGTTCGAGCGCGTCGGCATAGTAGTAGATCAACTTGTGTTGCAGCGTACGAATCCCATAGTGGGCATAAACATTGTGATGCGCTTTGTGCATCCAATAGCGGTAGTACATCGCCTCACGCCAATCGCTTGGCGTTTCGCCCTGGAGCAAAGGCAAAAAGCTGCGTCCCTGCATATCCGCCGGCACCTCTACGCCAGCCAGATCCAGAAATAGCGGCGCAAAATCGACATTCAAGACCATGTCATCGTTCGTTGTGCCCGCGGCCACCTTGCGGGGGTAGCGCAGGATGAAGGGCATGCGCAGTGACTCTTCGTACATAAACCGTTTGTCATACCAGCCGTGGTCGCCCAGGAAGAAGCCTTGGTCCGAGGTGTAGACCACCACCGTGTTCTCGGCCAAACCCGCCTCATCGAGATAGTCGAGCACCCGTCCGACGTTATCATCAATGCTGGCAATGACGCGCAGGTAATCCTTGATGTAGCGCTGATAGGCCCACTTGCGCAGATCGTTTTCCGACAGATCATGATTGATGGTCGATTTGAGATCAAGCTCATTCATGTGGACGCCAACTCGCATTTCCGCGGCCGCGGCGGCCGCGGCGCGGCCACTGTAATCATCGTAAAGCGTCTCTGGCTCGGGAATCTCTTCGTTCAGATAGAGATGGGCATGCTTCTCATCCGGCTCCCAGGCACGATGAGGTGCCTTGTGATGATACATCAAGCAGAAGGGGCGGTCGGCATCCCGTGCCTGCAACCAATCCAGACTCAGATCCGTGATGATGTCAGTCACGTAGCCCTGAACCGTACGTCGCTCACCACCATCTGGCCCCTTGAAGATAAAGTCCGGGTTGTGATAAAACCCTTGGCCAGGCAAGACCGCCCAATCATCAAAGCCGGCGGGACAGTGGTCAGGCCCCTGCCCCAAATGCCATTTGCCAAAGATGGCGGTCTGATAGCCGACCTCCTGGAGCAATTTGGGAAAGGTTTGCAGCCGATTATCCATTGGCGTGGAGAGGGTAGTCACGTTGTTGACGTGGTTGTAGGTGCCGGTGAGGATCGATGCCCGGCTCGGTGTACAGATCGAATTGGTGCAGAAACAATTGTTAAAACGCATCCCCCCGTTGGCAATGCGATCCAGATTGGGCGTTTGATTGATGCGGCTGCCGTAGCAGCTCATGGCATGGGCTGCATGGTCATCAGACATGATAAAGAGAATATTGGGACGATCAGATGCCATAAAGCAATCCTTTGCTTGTGAGAGGAATCAACGGTAGGTGAACAGGAAAAGTATAGCAGATAAGGGCAGACGAGACCACCCACCCGATTCCAGGGTGCGTACCACATTTGGGGCCCAGACCGGACGCTCAATCTGCTCCGCTTCTGTACGTCCCCGAAAATGGGACGCACCCCGATTCCAACAGCTCTCTTCCAGCATTGGCGAGATTGGCATTATTTTGTGAGCGTAATGCAGCCACGGGAAGCTCAGCACACCATTCGCTCGGGTTGAAAAAGACCAGGGAAATATGCAAAATGTGGGGCTTGACATCTCCGCTATCGCCAGTTATACTTTTCACAAAGTAAAGCTTGCTTCGTCCCACTACATCACGTCTTTTGTTATTATCACGTTATTTTTTGAAGATGAATTTTTATAGATAGCTTCTCAAGCAGCATGCTCAAGTAACGTCATGAACTCACCAATGGCCCTATTTCATCCCAATACCGCAGGTGCAGCATCGGCAGCAGCCGCAGCTATGCGCGCGCTTCGGTAACTGGGAACAGAGCCGTGGCGCAGACCACGGCGTTTGGACTGAGTTCTGTTGCAAGCGAGCGTCGTGGAAACGTCCACGACGTTTTTTTATGCGTGGAATTGTCCACGATGTTTTTTTATGCGTGGAAACGTCCACGACGTTTTCTTATGCGTGGAAACGTCCACGATGTTTTTTTATGCGTGGAATTGTCCACGACGTTTTCTTATGCGTGGAATTGTCCACGATGTTTTTTTATGCGTGGAATTGTGCTCTCCAATTCAATAGATTTGATAATCAGCCGAGACAAAATTATGCACCTAACGACCGATGAAGTACGCCACGTGGCCGAGTTGGCCAAACTGGCGCTAACTGAAGAGGAAGTCGCCGAGTATACGGAACAGCTCTCGGTCATCCTCGACTATGTGGACCAGCTCCGTACCGTTGATACCAGCAACGTTCCCCCAACGCCCTACGTGCTGCCCCTGCAAAATGTGATGCGCCCCGATGAGCCAGCCCCTTGCCTCTCGAATGAAGAAGCATTGGCCAATGCACCCGACAGCGACGATGGCTTCTTCCGGGTGCGAGCGGTCTTTGAAGAGTAGCCTACGCCAAAAGAATGCAAAAGATAATGACCAGTAAAGCACTTCACACACAAACAATTCACGGGGCATTGGCTGGCATGGAAGCGGGCGAATTTACCGCCGTCGACCTGACCCAGGCGCTCCTCGATCGCATTGAGGCCGTCGACCAACAGGTGGGGGCCTATCTCACCGTCAACAGTGCCAATGCTTTGGCCCAAGCCGAGGCCGCCGATGCAGCACGGATCGCGGGCGAGCAAAAACCGCTCCTGGGTATCCCCTTGGCGATCAAAGATGTACTTGCCACCAAGGATCTGCCCACCACCGCGGGTAGCAAAATTTTGGCCGGCTTTCACCCTCCCTACACGGCAACCGCGGTCGCCCGTTTGGAAGCGGCCGGGGCTATCATTTTGGGCAAAGTGAACTGCGATGAATTTGCCATGGGCTCCAGCAATGAGAGCAGCGGCTACTTTCCCGCGCACAACCCGTGGGATCTCACACGCGTGCCCGGCGGCAGCAGTGGTGGTTCCGGGGCCGCGGTGGCCGCGGATACCGCGTTGGGCTCGCTCGGCACCGACACGGGCGGCAGTGTCCGTCTGCCCGCTTCCTATTGCGGAGTGGTCGGACTCAAACCCTCTTATGGGCGCGTGAGCCGCTTTGGGCTTTTCGCCTATGCCAGTAGCCTGGATCAAATTGGTCCCGTCACCAAAGATGTGCGTGATGCCGCGCTCCTCTTGCAGGTGATGGCTGGCCACGATCCCAACGACAGCACGACTTTGCCCGCGGCGGTACCCGATTACCAGGCGGAGCTGACCGGCTCAATTGAAGGTCTGCGAATTGGCATGCCCAAGGAATATTTTACGGAAGGCATGCAGCCCGCGGTCGAAGAGAGCGTACGCGCCGCGATTCACCATCTGGAAACATTGGGGGCGCAGGTGCAGCCCATTTCGCTGCCCAATACTGACAAGGCGTTGCCAGTCTACTATCTGGTTGCCACGGCAGAGGCCAGCGCCAACCTGACCCGCTACGATGGTGTGCGTTTTGGCCACAGCGCCAATGCCGAGGGCGTGTTGGACAACTACCGGCAGACACGCGGCCAGGGCTTTGGCCCCGAAGTGAAACGGCGGATCATGTTGGGGACGTATGCCCTGAGTGCCGGTTACTACGATGCCTATTACCTCAAGGCACAGCAGGTACGCACGCTGATCAAGCAAGATTTTGATGCAGCCTTTCAGCAGGTCGATCTCATTGCCTGTCCCGTTGCACCAACCACGGCCTTTCCATTGGGTGCCAAAACCGATAGCCCACTGGAAATGTATTTGAGCGATATTTTGACGATTGCCGTCAATCTGGCTGGCAACTGTGGCATTAGCGTGCCCTGTGGCTTTGACGACAATCAACTTCCCATTGGTCTGCAGCTCATCGGCCCCCATTTTGGGGAAGCGGTTCTCCTACGCACCGCACACGCATATGAGCAGACGACAGAGTGGCACAAACGCAAACCCGCGTTGGGGTAACCCATGTTCAGGGCGGGTTGCCATTGTGCCATGTGATCTGTTGCGCAATCTGCCCAATCCACGCTACCTGGATCAGAATCCTACTATCCATCTGGCACCAATCAATATTGGACTTACGCAACTTGTCGAGAAGAGCCAGCAAGCGCATGGCCTGCTCTCCACTGCTATGCTCTTCTCGGTGCGTGTCATACAATACTCAGGTATTTCTCATGTCTCACACCATCGGTCTTTCTGGTGTTGGTGGCCTAGCCATCGCACGCGGCCGGCAACTCATATGTATTGTCGGCGTATAAGTTGCAACCGGCATTCCCTGACAAATAGCGCTAGAGTATGCGGTGAGGCGTTGGCTTCCGATTGTCCCACTGCATCGGCTTCAATATGTTACCGACGGAGTTGCCCCCAGCCACCACAGATGGATCAGAGCCATCTGCCGAAACAGTGATGGGCACTCCCGACAGGGTTGCGTGATAACCAGTAGAGGACTGATTTTTTCATGAATTCGACAATTGTAAATTCGACCTTGCCCAATGGCATTGGGCACAGACAAACGCCCCGTGTGAATGGCAGTACCAGTAACCAACCACCCGGCGACACGAAGAGCAGTGCACAGAACACCACACCGATCGGCACACAGAGCAACACACAGAGCAGCCCATACAGCGATATCAATAGCAGCAACGGGGCAGGAACCGAAAATGGCCATCACCGCAAGTTGCGTGCCCACGAAAGCCGGCTCAGCAAGCGGGTGACCAGCGTGCCGCCTTCGGGCATTCGACGCTACTTCGACATTGCCGCCACCATGGACGATGTGGTCAGCCTGGGCATTGGCGAGCCGGACTTCGTCACCCCACCACCGATCCTGCAAGCAGGCATTGCCAGCCTGCAACGTGGCAACACCGCCTACACCTCCAATGCGGGGTTGCTGGAATTGCGTGTGGCCGTTGCCGAAATGTTGAGCCGCCGCTACAATGCCCCCGCGTACGATCCCGAAAAAGAGGTGCTGATCACCGTTGGCGTCAGCGAAGCGATGTCACTGATCATGCAGGCCATTCTGGATCCCGGCGATGAGGTCATCGTGCCCCAGCCCTGTTTTGTCAGCTACACGGCAAGTGTACTGTTGGCCGGCGGCACGGTGGTCGATCTGCCAACCTATGCCGAGAATAACTTTCAGGTTGATCCCGCGGCCATTGAAGCGTTGATTACCCCGCGCACCAAAGCCCTGCTCATTGGGTTCCCGAGCAACCCCACCGGCGCGGTCATGGATCGGGCAGGGCTGTTGCAGATCGCTCGCATTGCCGAAAAGCACGACTTGATTGTGATCTCTGATGAGATCTACGACCGGTTGGTCTATGCCGACCACGAGCACGTTATGTTTGCCGCGCTGCCCGATATGGCCGACCGCACGGTGCACCTCGGCGGCATGAGCAAAGATTATGCCATGACCGGCTGGCGAGTTGGCTACGCCTGTGGCCCCGCCGATCTGATTGGTGCCATGCGCAAGATTCATCAATACTTGATCATGTCTGCCGCGACAGTGGGACAGGATGCAGCGCTCACCGCGCTCACCGACCCACGTGCGGAAGCATATGTACAACAGATGGTGGAGAGTTACGATGCGCGCCGCCGCCTCATTGTCGATGGCATGAACAATCTCGGTCTCGATTGTTTTGAACCCAAGGGCGCTTTTTATGCCTTTCCCAGCATTCATCGCACCGGTATGAATGAGCATGAGTTCTGCGAAACCCTGTTACGGGAAGAACGGGTCGCCGTGATTCCCGGCAGCGCCTTTGGCGGTGGGGGCGAAGGTCACATCCGTTGCGCCTACGCCGCCAGCATTGAAAGCATTGAAAAAGCGCTGGAGCGAATCTATCGCTTCATGCAACGCCACGGCTAAATTGTGCATTGGGTGCAAGCTACCCACCCGGTCGCTGGCCGCTAGCGAACCACATCGACAGAGACGCCAGATCAAAAAACGCTGCTCCCGAGGGGGCAGCGTTTTATTTTTCAAAGCCTCTTTTGCAACGAGGATTTACGGCAGGCTCGTCTCGCCCATGAGCCAGCGGTCGGCTTCCCGGGCGGCGGCGCGGCCTTCGTTGATCGCCCAGACAACCAGGCTTTGACCACGACGGCAGTCACCCGCGGCAAAGACGCCCTCGACATTGGTGTCAAACTGACCATAGTCGGCCTGAATGTTGGAGCGGGGATCCTGATCCAGCCCCAGCTGTTGTACAGCCGCCTCTTCGGGGCCGAGGAAGCCCATGGCGAGCAAC
This sequence comes from Caldilineaceae bacterium, assembly GCA_965228585.1. Lineage (GTDB taxonomy): Bacteria > Chloroflexota > Anaerolineae > Caldilineales > Caldilineaceae > JAHBVH01. The sequence goes on along the minus strand of CBDDHX010000005.1, from coordinate 194,199 downwards.
ACGAGTTGAGCTGGCCAGACCTTCTCTGTGCCCGGCACTTCGTTCATCACGAAGCGCCCGTTCTCGTCTTTGGTCCATTCGATCTCAATGGTGTGCAGCTCTTTCAGGTTGCCTTGCTCGTCGCCCACGAACCGTTTGGTGTTGATCAGATAGGTTCGTGGATCATCGCCAAATCGGGCCTTGGCTTCGGCCTGACCATAATCCAATTTGTAGACCCGCGGGAACTGGGGCCACGGATTGTCCGGTGCTCGTTCGTCCGGCGGTTTGGGCAGAATCTCAAATTGAGTCAGGCTGCGGCAGCCGTGACGCAGCGAGGTGCCAACACAGTCAGTCCCCGTATCGCCACCGCCAATTACGATCACGTCCTTGCCTTTGGCCGAAATTTCAGGGGTCACCACACCATTGGCCACATAGCCATTGGTGCGCTGGTCGAGCAGATTTCTGGTATTGCCGCGCAAAAAGTCCATGGCAAAGTGAATGCCCTTGAGTTCGCGGCCTTCCACCGGCAGGTCACGCGGTTTGGTTGCGCCCGTGCACATGACAATTGCATCGTGCTCTTTGCGCAGTTCGCTGGCGTCGATGTCAGTGCCGATCTCACAGCCCGTGACAAATTCAACGCCCTCGGCGGCCAACAGATCCACCCGCCGCTGAACCACATTTTTGTCGAGCTTCATGTTGGGGATCCCATACATGAGCAACCCGCCAACGCGGTCCGCCCGTTCATACACAGTCACCGTGTGACCCACTTTGTTCAACTGATCGGCACAGGCCAACCCCGCCGGGCCAGAACCGACCACCGCGACCTTTTTGCCGGTGCGCTGTTTGGGCGGCTCCGGTGTGACCCATCCCTCTTCAAAGCCCTTGTCAATAATTGCGCACTCAATGCTCTTGATCGTCACCGGCGGATCAATGATGCCCAACGTACAGGAGCCTTCACAGGGGGCTGGGCAGACGCGCCCGGTAAATTCGGGAAAGTTGTTGGTCTTGTGCAGGCGGTCCAGCGCCTCGCGCCATTTGCCGTGATAGACCAGATCGTTCCATTCGGGGATCAAATTGTTGATTGGGCAGCCCGATGCCAACCCATTGATCAATGTGCCGGTGTGGCAAAAGGGAATGCCACAATCCATGCAGCGTGCCCCTTGTGTCTGTAATGTTTTGTCGCTGATGTGCAGGTGAAATTCGTTGTAATCCTTCACCCGCTCCAGCGGATCGCGCTCTTCGGCCAACGTGCGCTCAAATTCCATAAAGCCAGTGGGTTTCCCCATTGTCATTCCTCCGTACTGTTTAAAGGCTGAAGAAGGGAGCACGCGGATGGGGCAATCGTTCAGCACCCAATCTGCCCACGCCACTCTTCAACCTGCGCTCTCCAACCATTCAATTAGGTACCGTTGACGTTTGGGTACCCTTGACGTTTGGGGGAAAGCCCCAAACCATTGGCTTCTAACCGTGAGAAGCGATCTCAACCGCTGAATCGGCAGCCGCTGCCGCGGCTTTGCTCGGTTAGAAGAGGGGGTTACCCCCACAAATTTGCAATGTCAACAGACGCTAGCATCTACAGTGGTCTCTGTTTGAAAACAGTAGTCCCGGCAAGCGGGAAACTTACCGTTTTCAAGCCAACCGCACTGTAGTCTGCAATCTCGATGTCCACCTGCTCGGTCAACAACGGAGCAGGCAAGCGAGCCGACTTTCAAGCTCGGTGCTCGGACCACCTCCAGCCGGCTACGTCGACGCAGAGAATTTTGGGACAGATACTTAGTTTCCGCTCACGCGGGCCATATCGTTCATGTTCGATTCAAAAGCGGCCATGGCAGCTTCATCACCGCTCAAACCTTCGGCTTTCACACGGGCAAAAGCGGCCAACATTCGTTTGAAATCTTTGGGAATTACCTTGACGAACTTGTCGGTGTAGCCGCGCCAATCAGCCAGCAGCCGCTTGGCAACCGTGCTACCGGTGTACTCGGCATGTTTTTGAATCATCGACTGCACATCGGCAATTTCGTCGGCATCGCTCAACGATTCCAACTCGACCATCTCCAGATTGCAGTCGTTGGCAAAGGTGCCATCTTCATCGAGCACGTAGGCGATACCGCCCGACATTCCGGCCGCAAAATTACGCCCCGTTGTGCCGAGCACGACGACCCGACCGCCGGTCATATATTCACAGCCATGATCACCCACGCCTTCTACCACGGCCCGCACGCCGCTGTTGCGCACGCAGAACCGTTCGCCAGCCACACCGCGGATGTATGCTTCACCGCCGGTGGCACCATAGAAGTTCACGTTGCCGGAGATAATGTTCTCTTCCGGAACAAAGGTTGACACCGTGGGCGGATAGATAATGATTTTGCCGCCGGAGAGTCCTTTGCCCACATAATCGTTGGCATCGCCTTCTAGCTCCAGCGTAATGCCCTGGGGCACAAAGGCCCCAAAACTTTGGCCAGCCGAGCCCTTGAAGTGCAGTTCAATGGTATCTTCTGGCAGACCCTCGGCGCCATAACGACGGGTGACTTCGCTCCCCAGAATAGTGCCGGTGACGCGGTTGATATTCTTGATGTCAACCGTGGCCGCCACCCGTTTGCCCTCTTCCAGAGCGGGTTTACAGAGATTCAACAGCGTCGTGTTATCGAGCGAGAGATCCAGCCCATGATTTTGTGGGATCTGGCAATAGCGGCCAACGCTCTCTGGCATGTCCGGCATGTGCAAGATATTACTCAGATCGATGCCCTTGGCCTTCCAATGTTCGATCGCCTTTTTCGGCTCCAGTTTATCGACGCGGCCAATCATTTCGCTGACCGTGCGGAAGCCGAGCTTTGCCATATATTCGCGCAGTTCCTGGGCTATGAAGTACATGAAGTTTACCACATGCTCTGGATCGCCCGTGAACTTTTTGCGTAATTCGGGGTTCTGCGTTGCCACCCCCACCGGACAGGTGTCGAGGTGACAGACGCGCATCATGATACAGCCAATGGCAACAAGCGGTGACGTGGCAAAGCCAAATTCTTCGGCACCCAACAGCGCGGCAATCGCGAGATCGCGGCCGGTCTTTAATTGCCCATCGGTCTCGACGACGACCCGACTGCGCAAATCGTTGAGCACCAGCGTTTGGTGGGTTTCAGCCACACCCAGTTCCCAAGGCAGACCCGCGTGTTTGATGCTGGTCTGTGGCGAAGCGCCGGTGCCGCCATCGTGGCCACTGATCAGAATCACGTCGGCGTGGCCCTTGGCAACACCGGCGGCAATGGTGCCCACCCCAACTTCGGAGACGAGCTTGACGTTGATGCGTGCCTGCTGGTTGGCATTTTTCAGATCGTGAATCAGCTCGGCCAGATCCTCAATCGAATAGATATCGTGGTGCGGTGGCGGCGAAATCAGCCCCACGCCCGGGGTCGAATGGCGCACCTTGGCAATCCAGGGGTAGACCTTGCGGCCAGGCAGTTGCCCACCCTCACCGGGCTTGGCACCCTGGGCCATCTTGATCTGAATCTCTTTGGCATTGACCAGATAGTGGCTCGTGACGCCAAAGCGGCCCGACGCCACCTGCTTGATGGCACTGTTGCGCGAATCACCGTTGGCATCGAGCTCGTAGCGGTCGGGATCTTCGCCCCCTTCGCCCGTGTTGCTTTTGCCACCAATGCGGTTCATGGCAATGGCCAGCGTTTCGTGTGCTTCGCGCGAGATCGAGCCGTAGGACATGGCCCCAGTTTTGAAGCGTTTGACGATCTCCTCCACCGGCTCCACTTCGTCAATGGGAATGGATTCACCGCCAAATTTAAATTCGAGCAGGCTACGCAATGTGGCCAGCTTGCGGCTTTGGTCGTTAATCGTCGTTGAGTATTGCTGAAAGACATTGTAGTTGCCGGTGCGACAGGCCATCTGCAACTGGTGCACCGTCTGCGGGTTAAAGAGATGCTGTTCACCATCGTGCCGCCATTGATAGACGCCACCGGGATCAAGCACTTCGACCCCATTCACGCGTGGCGGGAATGCCTTGCGATGGCGCACCTTCACCTCTTCATAAATCTCGGGCAGACCAATCCCCTCGACTCGGGTCGGGGTCCAGGTGAAGTAGCGGTCGACCAGCGCTTGGCTCAACCCCAATGCCTCGAAAATTTGGGCACCGTGATAGCTCTGCAGGGTCGAAATCCCCATTTTGGAAATGACCTTGAGCACGCCTTTGACCGCGGCCTTACTGTATTGGTAGTGTGCTTCGTCTGTGCTGACATCCCCCAAGGTGCCCTCGGCAACCATCTGGTCGAGTGTTTCAAAAGCCAAGTAGGGGTTGATGCCGGTTGCGCCGTAGCCGATCAACACAGAGAAATGATGGACCTCGCGCGCCTCGCCAGTTTCCACCAGCAGCGCAACTTGGGTGCGCGTGCGCTTGCGGATCAGGTGGTGGTGGAGCCCAGCCGTGGCCAGGAGTGCTGGCACCGGTGCCTGTTGCGGGTTGGCACCGCGATCTGACAGCACGAGCACATTCACGCCATCGGCAATCGCTGCATCCGCGGCGGCCATCAGATCGTCCAACGCGCTCTTGAGCCCCTCCTCGCCACGATCGATCTCAAAGAGCATGGGCAGAATCTGGGCCTTGAAGTGAGGGGTGTCAATGTGGCTGAGCTTGGCCATCTCTTCATTGGTGAGGATGGGCCGCTCCAGTTTGATTTGGCGACAGGCAAACTCAGTTGGGTCGAGAATATTCTCTTCCGAACCGATCATCATTTCGGTTGCCGTCACCAGTTCCTCGCGGATGCCGTCGAGCGGCGGGTTGGTCACCTGCGCAAAGAGCTGCCGGAAATAATTATAGAGCAACTGTGGCTGGTCAGAGAGCACCGCGTGGGGTGTATCATCACCCATGGCACCGAGTGCCTCCACACCATTCACCGCCATTGGTGCCAGCAGCGTGCGCAGCGTCTCGAAGGTATAGCCAAAGGTGCGCTGCCGTTGCACCAGGGTGGTGCCTGCATTGGTACAGCGGGGCTCGGCCGCGGGCAGGTCATCGAGTTCCAGCATGTGCCGATCCAGCCACTCGCGATAGGGGCGGGCGGTGGCATAGGTCTGCTTCAACTCGGTGTCGTCAATGATGCGCCCCTCGGCCGTATCAACCAGGAACATGCGCCCGGGTTCCAACCGCCCTTTCTTGAGCACATTTTCCGGCGCAACATCCAAGACGCCAACCTCCGAAGCCATGACGACTTTCTCGTCTTTGGTAACGTAGTAGCGAGACGGGCGCAAGCCGTTGCGATCCAGAATCGCGCCGACGACCGTACCATCGGTGAAGCCGATTGAGGCCGGCCCATCCCATGGTTCCATCAGAGTGCTGTGGTATTCATAAAAGGCACGCTTGGCCTCATCCATGCTTTCATGCTTGGACCATGGCTCTGGGATCATCATCATGATGGCGTGGGGAAGCGAACGACCAGAAAGGGCCAAGAATTCCAGGCAGTTGTCGAACATGGCCGAATCCGAACCCTCGGGATCGATTACGGGCAGAATTTTGGGTAGATCCTCGCCCCACAGTTTGGAAGCCAGGGTCGATTCGCGGGCAGTCATCCAGTTGACATTCCCACGCAGCGTGTTGATCTCCCCATTGTGGATCAGATAGCGGTAGGGGTGAGAACGCTCCCAGTTGGGGAAGGTATTGGTGCTGAAGCGGGAGTGCACCAGCGCCAGCGCACTTTCCATGGTGCTGTCCTGCAGATCCGGGTAGTAATCGGGCACCTGGGCACAGCGCAACATCCCCTTGTAGACAATTGTCTGGGCAGAGAGGCTGGCAAAGTAAAAGCCTTCGCCGCCGGGCAAGGAGCTCTCTCCCATGCCGGGACGGATTGAATTTTCGGCCCGTTTGCGGATGACATAGAGCTTGCGCTCAAAGGCGAGTTTGTCGTCTGCAACCAATGTGTCGCGGTTGCAGCCAATGAAGACCTGGCGCATCACCGGTTCTTGTGATGTGGCCCCCAACCCCAATGATTCGGCATTGATCGGTACATCGCGCCAACCGAGCAGTTGTTGACCTTCAGCCGTGACAACCTCATTCAGCCGTTCTTCACAGGCGCGGCGCTCTTCCTCATCCCGCGGCAAATAGAGCATACCGACGCCATAGGAACCGAGTTCGGGCAGCTCAATGCCAATCGGGGCACATTCTTTGCGCAAAAACGCATCGGGCAATTGCATCAGAATCCCGGCACCGTCGCCGGTATTTTCTTCGCTACCACAGGCACCCCGGTGGTCTAGATTGACCAGGATTTGCAGCGCATCATCAATAATTTGGCGCGATTTGCGCCCCTTGATATCGACAACAAAGCCGACACCACAGGCATCATGCTCAAAAGCAGGGTCATACAGTCCCTGTTTTGGTGGGTATCCAGCCTTTTGTTGTCTGGCAACATCATTCATCCAAGGACTCCTAGCAACTATAAAAAAACCAAAATGAAACTCAAGAATAAGATACGTAAATGCATACGCTGATAACATACACTGTCACAGCAGGCACAACAGTCGTCAGGTCGGCTCAACCGTCGCTAAATGGCGCTTCAGAACAGTGCGACAGTGGTGCGAGCATCATTGCAGGGTGGCAATACCTTGGCAATCGCTGATGTTCGCCCCTGCTATTATGGACGACGGGTAGATAGCTAGCGGGCACAGCACTCGCCAAGGGCTGCATCTGGCAGCCTCAATCGGTTCGAGCCTTGAAAATATCTAACACGCCTGTATCTTCTGTGATCAAGTGCGGTATGTTGTGGGGAGGAGAGCAAGTAACACGCTTCGTTGCGCGAGGTTCCACTGAGAGTACGATTGGCAATGAGTGAGTGTCGCTCATCGCCCAATATCAATTTGATATCACAGTTAACGCAATGTCATGTTCGATGTCATAATTTAATGTGATATCAAAGCAATGCGCTGTTCAATTATCTGTCCGAAAATTCTCCGCATCCAAGAGATTGACTCAAGGTGGTCTAGGCGCCACAACCCAATTCACGGATAGGTTCTACAGTGCGGTTGGCTTGAAAACGGTAGCTTTCCCGCTTGCCGAAACTACTGTTTTCAAACAGAGCCCACTTTCGGGTGCGGTTGGCTTGAAAACGGTAGCTTTCCCGCTTGCCGAAACTACTGTTTTCAAACAGAGCCCACTTTCGGGTGCGGTTGGCTTGAAAACGGTAGCTTTCCCGCTTGCCGAAACTACTGTTTTCAAACAGAGCCCACTTTCAGGTGCGGTTGGCTTGAAAACGGTAGCTTTCCCGCTTGCCGGAACCACTGTTTTCAAACAGAGCCAATTTTAATCGAGAAAACAGATAGACCTTGCACCTTGCGTGAGCTTCTCGCATGCGCACGTCCATGCAGTAGAGAACGCTGATTCCACCATTGGGCAACGGTCATATGATGGCTCAATAAGATGTAACTTTCGATACATGTCACCCTCAAATCCATACCGTAGCTGATGTAGCTAAATGTAACTCTTTGAAACCAACCAAGCACAAAAATTGAATGGTTGAGCGAGAGCAGGTATGATAAGAGAGGATTGTGATTTCTGTCACGATATTATACACATAACTACCAATAATACAAGTAGTCTATCACTAAATCTGCACAATTGGAATCAGAAATTTGATTGGGGCGTGGTCCATTTCGAAGAGATTGTCCCGGCTACGCAAACTTTTTCACTCCCGCATTCCCCGCAAATGGAACGCGCCCAATTGCTTGTCTGTTTGTCTCTTGGTTATCACTATGGTTGTCTCTGTGGTTATCTCTGTGGTTGTCGCCGGTCTGGGAATCGGTCAATCGTCTTATAATCCACTGAAACCGGGTTCGCGCGCGGGCCAACAGATGCAACGGCAAGCGCTTTTGAGGAGTATATTTTGTTAGAACTTCGCCGTCTTTTCACCTATCTTCGCCCCTACTGGCGCCAGCTCGCCGGTTCACTAGTGGGGCTAATTGGCAGCAGCCTCATTACGCTAGCTCTTCCACTGGCGATTCGCTATCTGGTCGATTCTATCTTCTTGCAGCAGGACTATGGGACGCTCAATCTTATGAGCATTGGCCTCTTCTTGCTCTTTATTGTTCAGGCCGGGGTCTCCTACAGCTACCGCTATCTGTTGCAGTGGGTGGCCCAGCGCGCGATTGCCGATTTGCGCCTGGCGTTGCATCGTCACCTGCTTACACTCCCGTTACAATTCTATTCGGATCGCCGAATCGGCGATATTGTTTCGCGCGTCAGCAACGACGTCACCACGTTGCAGGATTCGTTGGTTTCCGCGCCGGTGGGCCTCAGTCGTCAGTTTTTGACGGTGGGTGGTGGCCTGGCGTTGATGATCTGGTTGAACTGGCGTCTGACAATCGTGATCCTGCTGCTGATCCCACCGCTCATGCTGGTGGCGGCTTTCTATGGACGGCGCATTAAACGACTCTCCACGGTTGTGCAGGATCGACAGGCGGATGCCACCGTGGTGCTGGAAGAGATGTTGAGTGGTGTGCGGGTGGTAAAGTCATTTGTGCGCGAACAGTTCGAGATGGAACGTTATGGCGCGGCCATTGAGGCCAGCTTTGCCAGCGCGGTGGAGCGGATTCGTGAGCGATCCATCTTTATTCCGTTGATCTCGGTGCTTGGTTTTGCCGCCATTGTCATCCTGCTTTGGGTCGGTGGCCGCCAGGTGATTGCCGGCGAAATGACGCCGGGCGAATTGATCGCCTATCTCTTCTACATGGTCTTTGTCTCTGGGCCAATGGCCGAATCCGCCAATCTGTGGGCGCGTCTGCAAGAAGCCGCCGGCGCAACGCGCCGTGTCTTCGAGATCATGGATTCGACGCCGGAGCCCGGTGCGCCCGAGCTCACTCTCCCCATCAATGCCCCACCCAACATAACATCCGAAGATCAGGCATCCGAAGATCAGGCAGTGGAAAGGCAGGTGGGGGGGAGTCGGGTGACATTCTCCCAGGTCACATTCCGCTATACAACGCAAAAGGACGCCCAGACAACGAATGTGGCGGCAGAAGATCGCCAACCCAGTAGTGACACGGCAGTGGAACGCCAACCCAGTAGTGACGCGGCGGTGGCCCTGCCCACGGTGCTCAACGATATCAATTTAACGGCAGAGCCGGGGCAGGTGGTGGCGCTGGTGGGCTACAGTGGCGCGGGCAAGACGACGCTGGTCAATCTGATTCCGCGCTTCTATGATCCCACGGCGGGACGCATTGAAATTGATGGGCGCGACATTCGCACACTACCGACCGCGGAATTGCGCAGTCAGATCGCGGTGGTGCCTCAGGAGACGTTTCTCTTTGGGGGCACCATTCGCGAAAATATCGCCTATGGCCGGCTCAACGCGAGCGACGCCGAAATTCGGGGCGCGGCCGAGGCAGCTTATGCACAGGAGTTCATCGAAGAGTTGCCACAGCAGTATGAGACCGTGGTGGGTGAGCGCGGGATCAAACTTTCGGCCGGGCAACGGCAGCGGGTGGCCATCGCCCGGGCACTGTTGAAGAACCCGCGCATTTTGATCCTGGATGAGGCCACCTCTGCGCTCGATACGGAATCGGAACGGTGGGTGCAAGCGGCGCTTGAGCGGCTGATGACTGGCCGCACCTCGTTTGTAATTGCCCACCGCCTCTCCACCATCCAACAGGCCGATCTGATTTTGGTGATGGAGCGGGGACGCATTGTCGAAAGCGGCAACCACGAAACTTTGCGGGCCCGGGGGGGCATCTATCGGCGTCTCTACGAAATGCAATTCACCGATCTGACCGCAACGCCCGCTGGCGAGATCGACAATGGCGTCGCGGCAGCTGAACCAGCTCGTACCATTCCACACGATGACGAGCGGCAACGAGCCGATCAATTTGTGTAGCCCATGGCAACCTGACCCATTTCACGGGAGTAGCTTGGGCTTGTTTACCACCGTGGTATTTACACCCAACAGCACTAGCCGCGCCTGCCCTCGCTACAAAATCCGTTGCAACCGGCGATTGGCAGCGGCTGTTGTCATGCCACGGACAGCATGCTGCCGGTCTCTTTTCCCGGTGATTCAGCGGCCAACCATTAATGGATGATCTGCCCCAGCAATGAATAGTTGCACAGTCGATCTGGTACAGTTGATCTGGCACAGTCGCTCTGGCACAGTTGCGCTATTGCTGTTGTAGCCACCCTTCGCTCATGCCACTTTGGCGCATCTCTTCCAGAGCATCCAGCAAGCGGGTGCCTTCGTCGGGGTTGCGGATGTAACGCTGCAGCGCCAGCTGCACACTCCCCCAGGCCTGATCGGGCAAGGCCAACACAAAGGGCGAAAAGAGATTGGGGGCTTCGTCTGTCAGCGCAATGCCCTGACGCACCGTTGCCGAAAGCAGTTCGGCATCCACATCGGCCCGGGCAGGTGCCCACAGGGTCGATGTGCCAAGCTGTTGTGCCATGGCCGTCTGCCCCGCCGCTGAACCCATGTAGCGGAGAAAGGCCAGCGTTGCTTCCGGATGAGCGCCATTGCGCGGGGCCATGTAGCCCAATGTGGTGACGACTTCCGCCGGCGCAACGTTGGCATTCATGGTGGGGAAGGGAAAGAAATCGAGCTCTGCCATGAAGATCTCGGGGAGATCTGTCATCCAAAATGGGCCAGTTAACATCATCACACTCTTTTGACCACCCAACAGTCCACTGTCGCCTCGCACAAGGTTATTGATGGCATCGAGCGAACCAACTGTTTCCGGGCGTTCAACAAAGTAGCCTTCGGCAAAGAGTAGCTGCCACGCCGCCATCACATCCTGCAGACGGGCATCGGTATAGGGCAGCTGCCCCTGTACCAGCGCACGATGGACCTCGGCCCCATTCAAGCGCAGATTCAAGTAATCGAACCAGAGCATGGTCATCCACGTATCTTGGCCCGCCAACGAAAGTGGAATTTCCCCGTTGGCTTGGAGCAGGGCACAGATCTGAATGAACTCATCCCAGGTGGTGGGCGGCGCCAGATCATAGTCGGCGAAGATCTGGCGGTTGTAATAGATGCCGGTCCAGCCAAAGGCCACCGGCAGATAATACTGTTTGCCTTCATGGGCGCTCAACTGTTGAAAGCCGGGCGGAAACGCCGCGCTCAACCCCGTCTCTGCCCACAGGTCAGAGAGGTCGAGGATCTGATTGCCACGGGCCGCGGTGTGCAAGAAGCTATACGCGCCGCTCGTCATCAGATCCGGCGCGGGTTCGCTGTTCATGGCTTGCAAAGGTGCCTGATTGAAGGGACGTTGCTCGAAGGTTATGTTGGGCTCTTGTTGCTGAAACTGCTCGATCGCGTACTGCTCTGCGGCTTCCCAGGCTGCCCCAATGTCAAAGGCGAGCAGGGTCAGCGTCACTGGTTCGCGAACGGTCGGCTCTGGTTCGTTGCGCCCACCACAGCCACCAATGAGCAGCAACAGCAGGGCCAGCCACAGATGTGGCCGCCGTCCGAGATCCTTTGTGGCTCGTTGTATCAGCACCGAGATCTCCCTTTCTTGCTCTTCAAAAATATCAGCCACGCTACACGACTACGCTACACGACCGCGCTACACAACTACGCTACATGTGATCGATCACGCTGCACGACTACGCTGCACGACATCGATCACGCTACACAGTCGTTCTTCACAGGGTGATGCCGCGGGGGCCAATCAGAACAAGCGGCGCACGGCAATCCCACGGTGTAGTCGATTCGGTTCAGCCCCCAATGAGCGGCAGGTAGACTTGGGTGCCCATGACAGCGACAGTCGATCTAGCCGCAACCGCGCCGCGCACCTCGATCTCATAGTTGTTGGCTGGCAACCGCCCCAGATCAATCTCAATGGTCCAGGGAGTCGTACTCTGTCCACAGACGACCTCTGGCTCGGGCGTTGCGGCAACAATAACGATTGCCGTTGCCGTTACTTCGTGGCTAAGGCCATAGGGCACACAACCATCGGACCAAACTCCCGCCACGCGCACCTGCAGCGGTTCAGTGGCAGAAGGCAGCGCGGGCAGCACATCGATCCGGGGCGGTTCGACTGGAACGTTGGTGCTCAGTGGGGCAGAGTCCCGCGGTTGTGCCCGTGCCGTGAGTTCTGTTGCCCCCCAAGGGCCAACAGAGAAGAGCCCCGTCAGTAACACGACGCAGAGCAATGGCAGCAGAGAACGCCAGGGTTGTTGCATGATTCCTCCTCACGGTAATCGAAATGATAAGACCAAGCGTTTGCAGTTGCCGCCGGGAGCAACTGCGTAACGCCTATCCATACGCTGTCTGTGCGCACCAGAATTGACAGCAGTTGCATTGGCTAGTAGATCCCGGCGTAAATCAGGCCACACTCGTTTTGCCCTTTGCACGCAGACGGTATGGCCTGATTACCTGCCGTGGTATTTACGCCATACTGCACTAAAGTGGGCTCTGTTGGAAAACAGTAGTTCCGGCAAGCGGGAAACCTACCGTTTTCAAGCCAACCGTACTAGTGGGGCCATTCGTGCTCTGGTTCCCAGCCCAAAATTGCCTTGGCCCGCCGGTTGCTCACCAACGCGCGCCGCGGATTGGCTACATATTCGTCGCCCCCGCGCCAGGGCACATCGGGATGCACCTCGCGGGCCAATTCGCGGCTGGGGCGAAGGCTGTCACTGTTGTTGGCACAGAGCAGGATCGTGGTGTGGCCCGGGTCGGGGCACGTGAGGCCGAGCACAGCAGCACGGGCCACATCACGCACGTCGCAAAACGCACCGTACTCCCAGCGCGATTTCCACTCAAAGTCGGGATTTTGCGCCCGCCACTCGGCACGCTTTGCGTATGCATCTGGGGAAGAGACCCACGGCGGGCGCAGACAGATCGTGCCGATCCCCGTGCGTTGGGTAAAATAGAAACAGAGCTCTTCCACCAACCGCTTCGAAAGACCGTAGGCGCTCATTGGCTGTGGCGGGTAATCGTCATCGATCGGGAAATAGTCGGGCTGCTTGAGCCCCATGAAGATACCGAGTGCATTCACGCTGCTAAAATAGATCACCCGCTGCATCTGCTCGGCCTCCGCCGCCTGCAGCACATGCCACGAGCCCATCACGCTCACCTGCATGGTCTCATCGGGATCATCGTTGGGGCCACCCAAAAGCGAAGCAAGATGGATGGCCGCGTCGCAGCCTTTGGCAGCCGCCCGCACACCAGCGCCATCCAACATATCCTGTCCATCGGCCTGATCATAACCAACGACGGTGTGGCCTGCGTCCTTCAACTGGCGAGCAATCTCCGAGCCAATGCGGCCCCGATGACCGGTCACAAAGATCTTCATACGTTCTACTTTCTAATCAGGGCCAGCTCAATGCCAAGGCCGGATTCATCAATAAGTCAAACAATGCATTTTCTGCCAAAATATAATAACAAAAATACGATGACAATTGTATGACAATTTACGGATATACTTTAACCTAAAGTGGCATGGTTGCAAAGTGGTGAGAATGGCTGTGGGAGAGCAAGGTGAGGGGGATTTCATCGCTTGGAAATATTGGCGGGACCCTTTACAATAGCAAGCGGTTTGCAAGAGCACTTTGTTTACAAGAGCCATTCGTTCGTGCAGCACGGTCGATGGGCAGATAGCTTTTGCTGCGCACGTTCACGCTCAACCCCGCAATCAACCAGAGAAGAGGCGTTCATGCATTTGGGATTGACAGACCAGATTGTTGTCGTGCTGGGCGCGGCCAGTGGCATTGGCCGCGCCATTGCCCAAGAGTTTTACAACGAAGAGGCAGATGTCGTATTGATCGACCGCTCCCCTCAGGTCAGCGAGGTGGCGGCAGCGATGAGAGCATCTGGAGCAGGCAAAACGTTGCCCGTGGTGGCCGATGTTACCGATTACGCCGCGTTGCAGGCCGTGGCCGGGCAGGTGGAAGCAGAATTTGGCCCGGTTGCCCACGTTGTCTTTGCCGTGGGCATTGGGTCGGGTAAATATGGCTTCCCCTTTTGGAAGATGACGCCCGCGGATTGGCCCAAAGTACTCGAGGTCAACATTATGGGTGCCGTCAACACGGCCCATGCCTTCACCCCGACCATGCGTGAACGGCGCCAGGGCTCGTTGCTCTTTCTCTCCTCGGTGGCGGGTCAAATCGGTTCGCAGACCGACCCACCTTACAGCGCGTCCAAGGCTGCGTTGATTAACTTTTCCCAATGTTGCGCCAAGGATCTGGCCGATTACAACGTGCGCGTCAACACGCTCAACCCCGGCATGGTCAGCACACCGCTCAACGAATCAATCTGGCGGGCATCCAACGCGGATTTGCCGCCCGAAGAGCAGCTCACCTTTGCCGAGTGGAGCAAACAGAAGATCGAGCGGGTGGTACCGTTAAAACGGTGGCAAGAGCCAGCCGATCTGGCCGCAATGGCTGTCTTTTTGGCCTCGGCCCGAGCCAACAACATTACCGGACAGACCGTCAATGTCGACGGTGGCTTTGTCATGCATTGGTAAGCAGGGGCACTCCCCGTGCGCGGTGCATAGCTGGCTGAAATTTAGCACCATACTAGCAGCAACACACTGAGAAGCGAGGCGATCTGATGCAAACGTATTTGAATCTGTTGCGCACTGTGCTGGCAGATGGCACAACCAAAGAAGACCGCACCGGCACCGGCACCATCAGCCTTTTTGGCACGCAGATGCGGTTCGATCTGGCCCAGGGCTTTCCACTGGTGACGACCAAGAAGATCCACCTCAAATCGGTCATCCACGAACTGCTCTGGTTTTTGCAGGGCAACACCAACATTCGCTATCTGAATGAACATGGGGTGCGCATCTGGAACGAATGGGCCGATGCCGATGGCGAGTTGGGACCGATCTATGGCCATCAGTGGCGCAGCTGGCGCGGGGCCAATGGCGAGACGATCGACCAGATCAGTACCGTAATCGAACAGATCCGGCAGACCCCGGATTCACGGCGGCTGTTGGTTTCGGCGTGGAACGTGGCTGAGATTGACCGCATGGCCCTGCCCCCCTGTCATTGTCTCTTTCAGTTCTACGTGGCCGCGGGCAGACTTTCCTGTCAGCTCTACCAGCGCAGCGCCGATCTCTTTCTGGGCGTGCCCTTCAACATTGCTTCGTACGCGCTGCTCACGATGATGATCGCGCAGGTGACCGACCTGCAGCCGGGTGAATTCGTTCACACGCTGGGCGATGCACACATCTATCTCAACCACATGGAACAGGTGGAACGGCAGCTGGCGCGCGAGCCCTACCCCCTGCCCCAAATGGTGCTCAACCCTGCCGTGCAATCGATATTTGACTTTGGCTACGACGATTTCACGCTGAAAAATTACCAATGTCACAAAGGAATCAAGGCACCGATCGCCGTGTAGCAGAGCCATTCGCAATCGGTTGCATGCTCATTGGCTGACAAGCGTGCTCTTGGCAATATTTTTTAGCGCTGCAACGAGGCCAATCACTTTTCTGGTGCATGGGCCACAGTAGAAAGCAGGCAAGATGACCCGCCCCAACATTCTTCTCATCACCTCGGATCAGCAACATTACAACACACTCGGTGTGACCAATCCAGAGATCAAAACGCCGGCGCTCGACCGCATGGCACGCGAAGGCACCCGCTATACCAGAGCCTATTGCCCCAACCCCACCTGTTCACCCACGCGTGCCTCGTTGATCACGGGGCTCTACCCCTCTGCTCATGGCTGTTGGGCCATTGGCGTCAAGTTGCCCGAAGATGTGCCCACCGTGGGCGAACAGTTTCAGGCCGCGGGCTACGAATCCATCCTCATTGGCAAGGCACACTTCCAGCCGCTGGCCAGCGAAGCGGGCGTGCCATCGATTGAATCGCAGCCGCTCATGCGCGATCTCGATTTTTGGCGCGATTTTCACGGTCCGTGGTATGGCTTCAATCACGTTGAAACGGGGCGCATGCACGCCAACGAGTCACACGCCGGTCAGCACTATGCGCTGTGGATGGAGGAGAAGGGGCTATCCAACTGGCGCGACTACTTTGTAGACTGGCCCCACCGCGCCGATGACAAATACGCTGGACCCTATTACATGCGCGATGCGCTCCGGTGGGATTTGCCCGAAGAATATCACCATACCCACTGGGTGGGAGAGCGCACCATTGCCAACATCGAACGCTGCCAAAGCGAAGAAAAACCATTCTTCCTCTGGGCCAGTTTTTTCGATCCACACCCCCCCTATGTGGTGCCCGAGCCATGGGCCAGCATGTATGATCCCGACGAGCTGACCCTGCCCCAGGCCGCGCCCCACGAATTTGAGGACATGCCGCCCCACTTTGCACGCACCCAGGAAGAGTCCCCCGATTGGTCGGACTATCAGGAGCCAGGTGGGCAAGGGTTGCATGGGTTTCACTCGCACCTGCACGACGAGGCCCAAATGCGCCGCAGCCTCGCCGCCTACTATGGCATGACCAGCCTAATCGACCATCAGGTGGGCAACATTCTCGATTACCTCGACGAGCATGGGTTGGCGGAAAACACATTGGTAGTCTACACGACTGATCACGGCCATTTTCTCGGTCACCACGGCCTGATTGCCAAGGGCGCGTTTCACTATGAAGATCTGCTGCGGCTGCCCATGATCGTGCGCCAGCCGGGAACGGTTCCAGCGGGCGCAGTCTCCGACGCGCTGCAAAGTCTGGTCGACTATCCACAGACCTTCCTGAGCGCGGCCGGGATCGCAACGCCCGGCAACATGCAGGGGGTCGATCAGCTCGATGTCTGGCAGGGCAACGCCCCCAAGGCCCGCGCGTGGGCATTGGTGGAAAATCGTCACAATCCCACCGCTGTTCACCTGCGCACGCTGATCACCGACCGCTATAAAATTACAGTCTATCGCGATGCCGAGTATGGGGAACTCTTTGACCTGGAGCAGGATCCGGGTGAGATCCACAACCGCTGGGACGATCCCAATTACGCGGCCGTGAAGAGCGCACTGTTGCTCCAGTTTGTACAGGCCGACATTCAGCGCGAGGGTACACGGATGCCACGCATCGCCGGAGCCTAGTACAGTTGGGCGTAAATACCACGGCGGTAAATCAGGCCATGTGACTCGAGTAAAGAGGCAAAATTACGTGTGACCTGATTACCGCCGGGATGTACTAGGGCAAAACGTCCGTCCACTGCTGGAGATAGACGGGACTTGGAAAATAGAGAGCACTTGAGAAATAGAGAGAAAGAGAGAAAACCATGTCAACATATCGAGCCCGGGTTGGGTTGGCCAACGGAACGGACCGCCGCCAGAATATCTATCGGGCCCTGGATCTGGTGCGAGCGGAGGTCACGCCACGCATCCGCGACCAGGTGATGCTAAAGCCCAATTTTTTGAGCAGCAAAAATCAGCTGGCGTCGAGCCACGTGGATGCCATGCGCGGTGCGCTGGACTTTCTGCTGAGCGTGCCCAACCCGCCCAGCGAAGTGTTGATTGCCGAGGCCGGCAACGAGGAAGCCGACGTGGCTTGGGAGACCTTTGGCTATCACGCGCTGGCCGATGAATATCCCGTCACCATTCGCCTGGTCGATCTGCACCAGGAGACGGAATGGGTGGAAACGCCAATTCTCATGGCCGACCAGAGCGAAACCATTGTGCGCATGCCAAAGACCGTGCTCGACTGCCCCTGCACCATCTCGGTGGCAATTGCCAAAACCCACGATGCGTGTGTGGTCACGCTGGCGCTCAAGAATATGATCATGGGCACCATCTACAAACCCGACCGCATCAAAGTACATGGCTTCAACAGCCACAAAGAGCGGGTGATGCCGGTGGAAGCACAGACGATCAACATCAATCTCATCCGTCTGGCCCGCTTTTTATCGCCCGACATTGCCGTGGTCGATGGCACCCGTGGTCTGCAAGGCAACGGACCGGGTGGCACCGATGGTGTTGATTTTGGGGTGGCCGCGGCCAGTGTCGATGTCTTTGCGGCCGATGCCGTGGTCGCCAAAACCATGGGCTTCGACCCAATGACGTTGGGGCTGCTCACCTATGGCCATGAGCTTGGCATGGGGGTGGCGGATCTGGCTGAAATCGAGGTGTTGGGGGCCACCATTGCGGATGTGCAGCAACCCTTCAAACCACACGAATCAACGGATCTACAGTTGCAGTGGCAAAGAGCTGGCGCCAAAGAACTGTTAACGGTCGCATGAGCGCGCTCTCCGTCGCTGCCCTCTACCACTACCCGATCAAGTCGTGCCGGGGCCACGCCGTCAAGGAAGCGGTGGTCACCACGCGCGGGTTGGAGGCCGACCGCCTCTTCATGCTCACCGATGCGGCGGGCCACTTCCTCACCCAACGGGAAGAACCGCGCCTGGCGCTCATCCACCCGGATCTGCAACCCGATCTGTTGACCCTGCGCGCGCCGGGCATGACCGCGCTCGACCTGCCGATCCGCACCGGTGGTCCGGCTACCACCGTCACCATCTGGGGCGATCGTTGCCGGGCGCTCGATCAGGGCGCGGCCGCGGCCGCGTGGCTCGGTGAATATCTTGGCACACCCGTGCGCCTGATGCGCATTGATGACACGGTGCCACGGCTGGTTGATCCAGACTTTGCCCGCGCGGCGACCGACGAAACGGGCTTTGCCGATGGTTTCCCATTCCTGTTGATCGGGGCTGCTTCGCTGGCGGAGCTCAACAGCCGGTTGGCCGAGCCCCTGGCCATGAACCGCTTTCGGCCCAACATTGTCGTGCAGGGCAGCGCGGCCTTTGCCGAAGATGCGTGGCAGCGGATTCAGATTGGCCCAATTACCTTCGAGCTGGTCAAGCCCTGTGCCCGCTGCAAGATCACCACCATCGATCAAGCATCGGGGGTGGTGGGCACGGAACCGTTGGCAACGCTGGCCACCTTTCGCCGCGATCCCAGTGGCAAGGTACTGTTTGGCCAAAACATGGTCGGCAACGGTACGGGCACCATTGCAGTCGGCGATCCCGTACACCTGTTGGCCTAGCCGGGCGACGCCGCTCTTCGGCCTCCATTCCTCTTCATCACGAGATGCTCGCCTCATCACGAGATGCTCGCCAGCCAAAACAGCGTCGCGCCCCCGGCTCTTCGCCCAATCCAGAAATAGGTCGAACCTCCAGCCCATAGTACAATTAATTGTGTAAACAATCATTGCAGGGAAAAATCGACCGCGATCGTGCGGCATTACCGTGGGTCCTGTCTGTTGCAGCCAGGATGAGTAACTTGGTCCCGTTTTGGTTTGGATGTATGATAAAACGTTATGAAAAAGCAAACAGATCGGGAAGCAGAGACTTCCCCCCAACAAGCAACTGAACAACCAACTGAACAACCAACTGACGCTGTGGAAGAGGCTGGCACAGCCGCTGGCGCGCCAGCGATCGACGCGGACGCGGCCGAGCGCAGTGCCGCGATCGTCGAGGCCTTTCTGGCCGGTGAAGCAGCGCGCGGCTTTTCGAGCGAGCCCGGTGCCGCGTCATCCCCCGCGGGGTTGATGGAAGAGGTGCCGGCCGATCATCGGAGCGGTTATGTGGCCGTGGTCGGTCGCCCCAACGTGGGCAAATCGACGCTGCTCAACCTGATCATGGGTCAGAAGCTGGCGATCACCAGCGCCAAGCCCCAGACGACGCGCGAGCAGTTGATGGGCATCCTCACCGAAGAGAAGCTGCAGATCGTCTTTCTCGACACACCGGGCATCCACAACCCCGAACACAAATTGGGCGAATACATGGTTGCCGTGGCCGAAGAGACGATCAAGGATGCGGACCTGGTGCTTTGGCTGGTCGATATCAACGTGGTGCCCACGGCAGAAGACCAAGCCATTGCCGCGCTCTTCGAGCAGATGGCACAGAAGCGTGCTTTTCCGCCCGTCATTTTGGGGTTGAACCAGGTTGATCGTTGGCAGCGCACCGCGGCTGAACGTCCCGCCCGGATCGAGGCGTATGCGGAGCTGTTGGCGTGGCTACCGCAACGCGCAGATGAAGCGCAACTCACGCCGCTGGTCTTTAGCGCACAGAGTGGTGAAGGGGTGGATGAACTGTTGGCAACCCTGCGCGCACAGTTGCCCTTTGGGCCACGTTACTATCCCGCCGAACAGCTCACGGACATGCAGACGCGCTTCATTGCCGCCGAGCTGATCCGGGAGCAGGCGCTCAATCTGTTGCAACAGGAAGTGCCCCATGGCATTGCGGTTGAGATCGACGAATTCAGAGAGCGCAGCGAGGAGATGACCTATATTTCCGCCGTGCTCTATGTGGAGCGGCGCAGCCAAAAAGGTATTGTGCTGGGCGAAAAGGGCAAGATGATCAAGGCAATTGGCCGTGGTGCCCGGCCCGCCATCGAGGAATTGGTGGGCACCAAGGTCTACTTGGAGTTGTGGGTAAAAGTCTGGGAAAAGTGGCGTAAACGTACAGGAAGATTGCGCCAATTGGGCTATGCTATGCAAAAGTAGATCATGAATCCACATACACTTAAAGTTTTGGAATATGGCAAAATTCTAGAAAGGCTCGCCAGCCACTGCGCCTTTAGCGGTGGCACTGACCGCGTGCACGCGCTTTTGCCTAGCGATGACCTCACCACCGTCCGCACCTGGCTGGCCCAAACGACAGAGGCCTTTACGCTGCTGGAGCAGAAGCAAGATATTCAATTTGGTGGTGTGCGCGATCTGAGCATGCAATTGGATAAGGCACAGCGCGGGGCACTCGTTTTGGCACCCGAATTTCTCGAGGTCAAACATACGCTACAGCGCGCCCGCAGCCTCCGCACGCTGTTGGTGCGGCTGGAAAATGCCTTTCCGCTGCTGGCCGAGGTGGCACACAACATTCAGCCCTGTGAACATGTCGTGGCCGAGATCAGTCGCTGCATCAACGAACGGGGCGAAGTGGTTGATGGGGCCAGCGATGAATTGCGCCGCATTCGGGGGGAACTACATGTTGCCCAGGAGCGTCTGCTCGGCATTCTGGAGCGGCTGGTACAGGGGGGCGATGTCAAGCCCTACCTACAAGACGCACTGGTGACGCAACGACAGGGACGCTATGTCATTCCCGTTCGGTCCGAATACAAGGGCCACATTGAAGGCATTGTGCACGACCAATCCTCCAGCGGCGCAACCCTTTTCGTTGAGCCGTTGCGCGTGGTGCAACAGAACAACGCGGTGCGCGAGCTAGAGTTGCAAGAGGAGAAAGAGGTCCGTCGCATTCTCACCGAGCTGACCGAGCTACTGGCCGACGAAGCGGTCTATGTGCGACAGAATAACGAGATCCTCGCCGAGCTGGACTTTATTTTTGCCAAGGCCAAGTATGCCTATACATTGGATGCAGTGGCGCCCGATGTGGTGCCGTTTCATCAGTCGCATCGCATTGAAGCCACCGATGAGGATGCCACTCGCGAGAATAGCAGCGACGAGCTTGATCGAGCAGAGACGGCAGACGCAAAGGCCGGGATTAATCTGAATGGGGATGGTACGGGTGATAACGAGAACAATGAAGAGGACGTCACCGTCTCCATCCACCCCGGGGCCGTCATCGATCTGCGCCGGGCGCGTCACCCCCTGCTCGATCAAAAACAGGTCGTGCCGGTCGATGTATATCTCGATGAAGAGACCTTTATGATCGTCATTACGGGGCCAAACACAGGCGGCAAAACGGTGACGTTGAAGACCGTTGGGCTGCTGGTTCTCATGGCACAGTCGGGCCTGATGATCCCCGTCGAGCCAGAGAGCGTGATCTCTGTCTTCGAGGGCGTCTACGCCGACATCGGTGATGAGCAGAGCATTGAGCAGAATCTCAGCACCTTTAGCAGCCACATGACCAACATCATCGCCATTCTGGAAGAGGCCGACCCCACCAGCCTGGTGCTCTTTGATGAGTTGGGCGCGGGGACCGATCCCGATGAAGGGTCGGCACTGGCCATGGCGCTGCTGGACAACCTGCGCGACCGCAGCATCACCACATTTGCCACCACCCATTACAGCGATCTAAAGCTCTATGCGCACAACACACCGGGCGTGCGCAATGCCTCAGTCGAATTCGACGTGGAGACGCTGCGCCCCACCTATGAGCTGAGCATTGGGTTGCCGGGGCGCTCCAACGCGCTGATTATTGCCAGCCGCCTGGGGCTCAATCCCGTCATTGTGGAGCAGGCCGAAGGCATGGTGCGGCCAGACACACTGGAAGCCGATTCGCTGCTGGACGAGATCCGGCGGGCGCGGCAGGATGCGTTGCAAGCCGAAGATCGGGCCAAGAGCCGCGAACGACAAGCCCAGCTGGTCGTTCGCGATTTGCGCTATCAACTGGCAAACATTGAGGAAGCCCGTCGCACGGTAATTGCCGAGACGCGCCAGCGCATGGATGAAGAGTTGGCAGTGGTGCGGAGCGAGGTGGAGCAGGCCCGCCGCCAATTGGCCCGCGGTGGCACCTTTACCGGCAGCACACACGACGAGTTTCTCAACCGTGCCGCCCAGGAACTGGCCCGTCGCCGCCAATCTGATGAGCAGATCTCGCGCGATGTGATCGTGCCGGGCCAAGGTGAGGAACGGTTGGCTGGCCCGATTGAGGTGGGCGACCGGGTGTGGGTGGCCAATTTGCAGGCCAGCGGCGAGGTGTTGGCGATTCACGAAAAGAGTGGCGAGGCCGATGTGCAATTGGGCAACTTCCGCCTGAAACTGCCGCTGAAGCGCCTCGAGTTGCGCCAGAAAAAGAGTGTGGAAACGAAACAAGAATCCGCGATCAACATTCAGGCACCAGGGGCACAAGAGAGCCCCGGTATCGAACTCGACCTGCGCGGGGAGCGGGTGGAGGAAGGATTGGAGCGGATGGAGCAATATTTGAACAATGCCTACATGGCACGCCTGCCCTGGGTGCGCATTATCCACGGCAAGGGGACTGGTGCCATGCGCGATGCCGTACGCACCAACCTGCGCAGTCACCCGCTCATCCGCGAATCGCGCGCTGGCGACCACGGCGAAGGTGGCGATGGTGTGACGGTGGCGAAGTTGGTGAGTTCGTAGCTTTGGGCCAGACAATCGGGTCTGGCTGTTTCAGAAATCGTTCTGGCAAGGAGCAGGGAGAGAGCTTTTGCAGCAGAAGAGTGAAAAGTTGCACTGTAGCGTCGGAGTAACGGCCTACAACGAGGAAGAGAACATCGGCCATTTGCTGGCAGCCCTCAGCGATCAACACTTGCATCAAGTGGAAATCGTTGAAATTATTGTGGTTGCCAGCGCCTGTACCGACCGCACAGTCCCGATTATTCATGAACACATGGCGCTCGATCCACGGATCAAGCTGATTGAACAGGAGCGCCGCGAGGGCAAGACCAGTGCCGTCAATCTCTTTTTGGCCAATGCCCAGTGTAACATCTGTGTATTGGAGAGCGGCGACACCATTCCCCATGAATATGCCGTGGAGCACTTGGTGCGCATGTTTGCCGATCCCGAGGTGGGCATGGTGGGTGCGCAAAAGACCGCGGTCAACACGCCGGAACATATTGTCGGGCTGCTCAGCCACATTCGGCTGCGAATGGAGCATGAGCTCTGTCTGGAGATCCCGCGCCTGGGCGAGATGATCGCGTTCCGCAAGGTCTTTGATTTTATTCCCCCCGATATTGCCATGGACGAAGCATTTGTAGAGGCGTTGGTTGTGCGCAAGGGAATGGCCGTGCGCTATGCACCGGATGCCATTGTCTACAACGTGGGCCCCACGACAATCAGTGACTTTGTTCGGCAACGGCGGCGCAATCACGCGGGCCATCTCTACCTGAAACACAAATATGGGTACGCGGTCAGCAGCATTCAAAACCGGCGCGTGGGCCGCATTGCGTTGAAGGAGCTGTTGGGCGTGATCCGGCTTGTGTGGGTACTCTTCCTGCTCGCCGTGATCGAGGTCTGGAGCCGCGTGCTGGGCTGGTACGACTTTGCCATCAAGCAAGATCGTCACGTCGTCTGGAATATGGCGTGGACGCAAAAGCAGGATGTGCAGACCATTCGGCGCAATGGTGAAATTCAGACCACGCAAAAGCAAGTGAGCACGTAGTCGCCGTGGCTTTACAAGTTGTGCAACCGGGCTCGCCGGGGGCGATTGCCTGCGCCGGTGTTCTTCACCCAACAGTAGCGGCACACCCATGAAACAACATCTTTTCACTGCGCTCAAGCTGCTGATCAGCTTTGCCCTGCTCTATTGGCTCTTCTTTCAACTGGGCGATCCGGCTCAGCTCTGGCAAGAGATCCGCACCGCCAACGTGAGTCTACTCATGCTTGGATCGCTCTGCTACGCCGCGGCGGTTGCGCTCAGCGGCATCAAGTGGGGCATTCTGTTGCGTGCCGTGGCGATTCCCGTTCCGCTTTGGCGTCTGCTCCATTACCAGTGGGTAGCCGAATTTTTCAACAACTTTTTGCCCGCGCAGGTGGGCGGGGATGTGATGCGGGGCTATGCATTGGCGACGGACACGCGCCGCGCGGCAGATGCCGCGGCCAGTGTGTTAATCGACCGCTTCATTGGGCTGCTGGTCTTTATGTTGGCCGCGGCCGCGGCCGCGGTGATCATGCTCATCGTGGGCAAACCGGACGGCGGCTCCTTTGTGGGCCAGGAGCTGCTCTTCATGCAATTTGCCGCGCTGGGTAGCAGCGCTGTGACCCTGCTGTTGGCAACCATGATCGCGGCTCTGCTCAGCCGCACCCTGAAACGTTGGCTGGAACGGCTGTTGGCTCGGCTCCCTCTCTCTGCCATGACCCTGCCCATTTGGCAGAAACTGGCCGTTGCCTTTCACGCCTATCGAGGACAACCCCGCGCCCTGCTCTGGACGGCAGTCGGCAGTGCATTGATCGTGTTGCTCACCAGCATCAATATCTGGCTTATCGCCCAAGCGGTACAACCAGATGCCATTTCCATGCTCGAGGTGTTGGCCGTCAATCCGCTCATTGTCTTTGCGCTGATCGTGTTGCCGCTGACGCCGGGCGGTCTGGGCATTCGACAGACAGTCTTCGCCAGCCTCTTTCTCTTTATTGGCGCGGGCTTTGATCTGGGCAAGATCGTTGGCCTCTTGCAACAGCTCATTGGCTACCTGGTTAGTCTGCCGGGTGGCATCCTCTGGCTCTTGGGCCGGAGAGAGGTAACACCGGCAGAGGCCGTTGCCGAATCGCCCCTGACCGCGGACCCACCCGCGTCAGCCTGAAGATGAAGAGCATACGTATCAACAGTACCCGTATCAACAGTACCCGTGTCCATCGCTGCCGATGGACATTTTTATTTGGCGCATGGCGCAGAAACTGGATACGCGCGTTCTGTGTACGCGGGATGACTACGCTCGCGCCAATGTTGATGCGCAATCTTCATGCCACATTCATGATATTTTCGGAACGGAATGGTATACTGTTGATAGCACGCGGTTGCCAGACCATTGTGTAGATAATCGCGAAGGCAAAAGATTCTGCAATCGGTTGCACGGTCTCTGTTGGGCACCTACGGCAGAACAGAACCAGAATCCATGTGGGGCAGGTGAAGATGAGCTGGCGTGACGGCTACCGGGATAGTTCTTTTTTGACACGTGCAGAGGCGGCGGAACTCTATGCCATTGGGGATGCCGCGCATGATTTTGACCACGTGTGGCGGGTTACCCGGTTGGCGTGTCGTCTGGCCGTGGCAGAAGGTGCCGATGCCGAGGTGGTGCAGATCGCGGCCCTCCTGCACGATGTGCCCGTGGAGCAGCTGTCCGTGTCGCCGCAACAACGGCGACAGGCACACCACCTGGCCGCGGCCACATTTGCCCGCGACCTGCTGACCAAACGGCAGATGCCAACGACGCAAGTGGATAACGTGGTGCACTGCATCGCTGCGCATCGCTTCCGCGATCAATCTGTGCAGCCCGCTACGCTGGAGGCAAAGTGCCTGTATGATGCCGACAAGCTCGACAGCATCGGCGCGATTGGCGTGGCACGCGTCTTTGCCTACGCCGGCAGCCATGGCAACCGCTTGTGGACGACGCCGGAATCGTGTGTGCCCCCCATTGCCGCAAAGCCCACGGGCGCAGCGTACACACCGGTCCATGAATTTGTTTACAAGCTGCAACGCCTGCTAGCCACGCTGCACACAGCGACGGCCCGGCAGATCGGAGCAGAACGCCACGCCTTCATGGCTGCCTTCTTTGAACATCTGGACGGCGAAATGCGTCAGATAGATAGCAACGATGAAGATGAAGCCTGCTGAGGCTCTCTCCACTGCCCAGCCTCCCGCACGTTGAGAGGGTCGGGGGGCGCTGGCACGGACTGTTGCTGAAATCGGTTTACTGTAGATGTTTGGTGGGTAGATGTTTGGTGGGTAGCTGCTGACCAGTGACAGCGCAGCATCAGTGATTTACAACCTGAGCTTTGCACGCGCACAACCGTTGGCACCGAATTGCGTACACCCCTGTTCACGTGGCAGGGTTATTGATGATTGATGGAGTTAGATTATGTTTGCATTGCCGTGGCGTTGGGGCTGGAGTCTGGTGGCCGTTCTTGTTTGCAGTGCGCTGCTCATTGGCTTGGGTGGCAGCGATCAGCTGCGCGCCCAGGAGGCAGAAGGCACACCACTGGCCGAACCAGCAGAACAGCCCATAGAGCAGCCAATCGAACAAATCGACAGCACGAGCCCCGGGTTGACCATAGCGCGCCAGGCAGCCGATGCCCTGGATGCCTACCGCGATGTGCCTTTTGTGCCGGGTGAATTACTGGTCGGTTTCTATGGCAACGAGGTTCAGGCACTGCAACGAGCCCTGCCTGAAGTTAGCGCGGCCGCCATTCAATCCCCGCTGGATCTGCGCGGCCTGAATGGATTGGATGGGGATGGCGGTGTTGCTGGCTATGTTCTGCAGGTTCCCGTGGGCCAAGAGTGGGCGATCCTGGAACAGTTGCAGCAAGATCCCGCGGTCGCCTTTGTGGAACCCAATTGGTTGGTCCGTGCGGCCGAAGAGCGTGTCATCGCGGCAGATGACGATCTGGCCATCGATGAAGCGCAAGCCGCGCCCGAAACCCCGTTTGCCGTCAACGATCCACTCTATGTGGAAGAGCAGTGGTATCTGCAACGGATCAACAGCAGCCGGGCCTGGGCGCTTGCCCACGGCGACGAAGGCTTTGGCGGCGGCTTCATCGAAATACAGGTTGCGGTGATCGACAGTGGCATTGATGTCAATCACCCCGAATTCCGCGGGCGTCTGCTCGATGGCTACAATTACTTCAATCCGCTGGCCCCGCCCGATGACGATTACGGCCACGGCACCCACGTGGCAGGGCTGATTGGGGCGGTGGCCAACAACGCCGCGGGCATTGCCGGCGTCGCGCCCAAAGTACGGATCGACGCGCGCAAGGTGCTCGACAGCCGCGGTGGCGGTTCCATTGCCAACGTCTCCGCGGCCATCCGGGATGCCGCCGATGCCGGGGCGGACATCATCAACCTGAGCCTGGAATCGCCGGCACCCCACACCGCCATGGAAGCCGCGGTCCGGTATGCCGCGACACGGGGGGTGTTGCTCATTGGCGCGGCCGGCAATTTCTATCCCAACCCCGTGAGTTGGCCCGCGGCCTACGATGAAGTGATGGCAGTGGCGGCCACCAGCTATCGCGATACCCACGCCAGCTACAGCAATGCTGGCCCCGAAGTCGAGCTCGCAGCCCCCGGCGGCGAACGCAATCTGCCGATGATCAGCACTTGGCCGGGGGGTGTTCGCTGTCGCGATATCAACGCCGCGCCGGCCCAGAGTTCATACTGTACTTCCGAAGGGACCAGCATGGCCGCGGCGGTAGTCAGTGGTGCGGCTGCCATGATCAAAGGGTTGCGCCCCAGCCTCAGTGCCGCGGCCATTCGTCAGCTATTGCGTGAGACCGCGCTGCCGCTCAACCAGCCCGCGAACTTTGTTGGTAGTGGGCGGCTCGATATGCATGCGGCGCTGCGCCAGATCTTGCCCCCCGAAATCAAGCTGTCAACCACGAGCTTTGTCGAGGAGTTGGAGCCGGGCCGCGCGCCCTATGATGTCACGTTGCGGCTGGACAACCCGAGCACAACCGCTCTGGATTGGCAGGCCGATCTGATCCGGGGTGAACGCTTTGTGCAACTGAACAACACGATCAGCAACACGATCTCTGGGACGATTCAGTATGGCGACCCAATCTACCTTTCGCTGACCATTTCACCCACCCATCTGATCACGGGTGGCCACGAAGCGGCCCTGCGGGTCGATGGGTTGCGGAGCGATGGCACGAAGCAGACGCAATATGTCGATCTCAGCGTGCTGGTCAGCCCACCACAGAATCTGCAACGGTACTACATGCCCATTGTTTTACAGGGCACGTTGCAGGCTGTGCCCGACACAGCATACCGTTGGGAGATCCCAGCCGACGAAGAGGATCGAACTGTTCACGGCATGACAGATGATAGCAACATTGGGGTTGCGCTCCCCTTCACCTACACGTTGAAGGAACAATCATACACACAGGCGCGAATCTATTCCGACGGCTTCTTGCGCTTTTCCAACACCAGCGCCGTGGCAGACAATCTGCCCAATGCCTGTCTGCCCAATCTGCAGGAGCCGGGCCAAGCGATCTACGGCTGGTGGGCCGACCTCAACCCAGGGGGCACGGGGGCACGGGTTTCGTCCTTTCAACCGGCGTCGGACCGTTTCGTCGTTGAATTTGACAATGTCCCGGCGGCCGCGTCCGTCGCGCCAGCCTACCGAGTCAGCTTTCAGATGGTTATCTATACAAATGGCAACATTCGGCTCAACTATGAACGGGCACCGGGCATCACGGCAACGGCGCCACGCGTCACCATCGGCGTGGAGGCACACGATGGGCTCTTCTTTAACCAAGTGGCCTGTACAGATAACAACAGCGAAATCGGCTATCTGCCCCGATCGCGCCAGTCGTTGTTCTTTGCGGCAGAAGGAGATATCTATTGATGGCTACCAAGAGTGTGGATGAACATCGGGATCAGGCTCAAGGCCAGGGTGCGGTGGCGATTGCCATTGTCACCGTGAGCGACACCCGCACCGAGGAAACTGACAAGAGCGGGCAGATGATCCGGCAGCTGATCGAGCAGGCGGGGCATCGGGTGGTTGACTATCGAATTGTGAAAGATGAACCAGTCGAAGTGGCCCAGGCACTCGATGACTTTGCCGCAGGGCAAGCACGGCTCATCATCTTCAATGGCGGAACGGGCATCAGCCAACGGGATCGCACGTATGATGTCATCAGCCAAAAGCTGGAGAAGACGCTGCCGGGGTTTGGTGAAATCTTCCGCATGTTGAGCTATGAAGAGATTGGCAGCGCGGCCATGTTGAGCCGCGCCACCGCTGGCGTCTATCGCAACACGGTTGTTTTCAGCACCCCTGGCTCCACCAATGCGGTGCGCCTGGCAGTGGAAAAGTTAATCTTGCCGGAATTGCAGCATCTGGCCTGGGAGTTGATCCGCTAACGAATCCAGCGCTCCCAGAGTTTTAGAGAACGCCCCATCTACCGGGGCGACCAGGTGGCAAAGGTACCGGCGGCAACGAGTTCTGGCATGGCATCGCCCTGTATTGGTTGGACCCAAATGCCTGAACTACCATTCTCGGCCTGCCCCGTGTATACGACGGCGCTGCCATCGGGCGACCAGAAACGCATGCTCTGCATATATTGGTCGGCAAAGCGCAGATAGTCACGCAGGAAGCTGGGGCTGGGGATAAAACGTTCGTATTGGCGGACCTCTTCGCCATCCCAAATATTGATCCGCAACCAGGGGCGGTCAAAAGCCAGCTCAACCGTCAGGAAGAGCAGGGCATCCCCGGCTGGGCTCCAGAAAAAGGCAACGGTTGGCGCGGTGCTCAACTGCTCGAAGATCTCATCCTCCAGACTGTAGACGAAGAGCGGGCCAAATGAATTGAAGCCGATCATCTCGGTGGTCTCAATGTAGGCGATCTGGCTGCCCGTGGCATTCATGTTGAAACTAACAAAGTCTTGACGGCTCAAGTAGGTGATGAACTCTTGCTCCTCGCCGCCAGCATCACCAAGCACCAACTGTGCCGTATTGGCATCGTCGATAACGTAGAGCAGTTGATTCCCAGCGTTCTGCTCATCGTTAGTGGTGCTCGAATTGTCAGTGGTGTCCGCATTATTAGTTGTGCTCGGTTCGTTAGTTGAATCAGCAGCGGCAAACCACTGTGGGGCGGCAAAATTGGCAGACCCATCGACCAGCACGCGCGGTTCTGCGCGCTCGGTGGTGGTCGGCACCATATCCAGCAGCTTGACCTGTTGATTGTTCACGTGGGCAATTGCCCGTTGGCTGTCGGCAGACCAGGAAAAATAGTAGGGCTGACCCACATCCACAATGGCAGCGCGTTCGCCGCCACCCGCCACATCCACCACCTGCAACGCAATCGAGGGGCCGTCATCGCTGAGCCAATTGCTCAGATAGGCAACGGCGCTGTCGTCGGGGCTCCAGTAGAGGTAAAAAGCGGGGAAGAGCGTGGCAGTACGAGTTCGTTCTGTGCCGTCGGCACTGGCAGTCATGAGCGCACTGCGATTGTCACCTCCCGCACGCTGAATGGCACTCCACGCCACGCGCTGGCCCGTTGCCGACCAGGTGGGCTGCGTGTAGATCCAGCCTCGGCTCGCGTCATCAGTTAGCTCGAGCCGGGCTGTACCGTCGGGCGCGATGGTAAAGAGATTGCCATCAATGCCCTGGACCAACAGCCGATTTGTGCTAGCCGTTGCCAGATCGAGCGTGGGCTGCGGGGTGGGCACATCATTGTTTGCCACCTGCGAACCTTGCATCTGCTGCAGCGAGCCAGCCACTTGCTCGCCAGCTGCAGCGAGTCCACCCCATGTTGCCGTGGCTTGGGAACAGCCCGCAAGCACCAATAGCAGGGGCAAGAGCAGGGGCAAGAGCAGTCGTGGCCACAAAAGCGACCGTTTCCCCCGCAACGCCAGCATGATTTTCCATTCCTGTTTTGCTTGTTGCATCTTATCTCTCCCATTGGCTCACTGATGTAGCGGATCCCGCTCGTCACGTGGCCCTACCCAAACATACTGCCATTGGCAATGTTTACACGAGTTGGTAGCGACTATAGCATGCGGTCGAGCGCTGGTCTGTAAGTCTCGCTCTGCCAGTGCAGGCAGTGGGATGCAAACGCTTTTGCGCCTGACACAACGCGCCTTTATACTAGTACTATTGGGCGTAAATACCACGGCGGTAAACAAGCCCAAGCTACTCCAGTGAAATGGGTCAGTTTGCCATGGGCTTATTCACGCCGGGATCTACTAGGAAATGTTCCCAACTTTTGCAGCCACCGAAGCACGCACTCTGAACCAAATTTGCGGGCGATCTCCATCCATACCATTTATTTGCTCACGTTACACAGGGATCTACACAGGGATCTCTCATTCCGATCAGGAACGATGAAGAACCATTTTTGTGAGTATCCGCTTGCCGGTGGCTCCAGTAAACGTGCGTACCATGCGTTACTGTATCTGTCCTGATATTCTCTGCGTCGCCGTGGCCAACTGCAGGTGGTCTACGCACCAGAACCGAATGTAGGATAGGCTCTAACCGAGAAAACAGATAGACCAAGCACCTTGCGGAGGGAGCATTCTCTCACGCGCACCTCCAGCGGTAGAGAACGCTGATTCCACCATTGGGCAACGTTTAATGATTGCTCGCAAAACAGAATCGCCACTGGACAGAACCGTTATCGGACAGGATCATTGGCCGTGTCGCAACCACAGGAAACACTTGATCTGGATCTTCAGCTCTCCCCCAATGCCGGGCAGGGATACCACGCGCGTGTCCTCACCTCGCCCGCGGGGCAGGCCAGCAGCACATTTGAGCAGCCCTTCTCGCAAGCCGACCACCGTGCATTTATCCAAGAAGTTACCCCCGCGGTCCACCCGCCGTCGCGGCTGGCGCTCCAGGCGCTGCTCAAAGAGCGTGGGGGCCAACTCTTTGAAGCACTCTTTCACGATGATCTGCTGATCTGCCTCGAGCGCAGCTTGGATGAAGTACGCCGGCGCGATGCAACGCTGCGCATCAAGCTGCGGTTGGCCGAAACACCAGAGCTGCTCGATCTGCCGTGGGAATATCTCTATCACCGGCGGCGCAATCTCTTCCTCGGTCAAAGCACGCTCTCCTCGCTGACCCATTTTCTGGAACTGCCCGATCCAGTTCGCTCGCTCACGGTCAACTTACCGCTACGCATGCTCGTGGTCATTGCCGATGCCCAGGATATGCCGCCGCTCGATGTCGAGCGCGAATGGTCGAACATTCAGGCCGCGCTCGCGGATCTGACTGAACAGGGGCTGCTCATTGTGGAGCGGCTCCCCACGGCCACCCTGGCCCAACTCCAACAGCATCTGCGTCGCCAACCCTATCACCTCTTGCACTTTATTGGCCATGGAGATTTCGATGAGCAGAGCAACCAGGGCCAGATGATCTTTACCGATGAACAGCACCGGTCGCGACCGGTCCCCGGCGAGACCTTGGCCAATCTGCTGCACAACGAACGGACGCTACGCATGGTGTTGCTCAACGCCTGCGAAGGCTCGCGTACCAGCGTCACCACGCCCTTTGCCGGTGTGGCACAACAGCTCGTTCAACAGGGCGTCCCCGCGGTGATCGCCATGCGCCACCCGATCTCTGACGCCGCCGCGGTCGCCTTTTCCCACGAATTCTACGCGGCACTGGCCGACGGCTATTCTGTTGATGGCGCGGTGACCGAAGGCCGCGTGGCCATGGCCACGCGGCTCGACAACGGGGAATGGGGGGCGCCGCAGTTGCTCATGCGCGCCAGCGATGGCATGCTCTGGCAGATCGCCACCGCTGCGCCAGATGCCGGGGTCGATGGCACTGCCATTCAGCAAGATCTGGGCGTGTTGACGGCGTTGATGCAGCAGAGCAACGTCCGAGAATTGGTGGCAACCTACCGTGCTGATTTTGCCGCGGCCAGCCAACAGATTGAGATCCTCAGCAACTACAAAGCGCTGCACGATCTGCTGCACAAGTTGCAGTTCCGCTGCTACAACGTGATCGCGCAAGAAGAACGCCGGTTTCCCGATGATGATCTGGCCCTCGATAACCTGCTCAATTACGAGGTAACGCTCCAGGACATTGTTGCAAATCTGCAGGCCGTTGCGGCCACGGCCAATCTTCCCGCCAATGAAGTCGCGTGGATCGATGATCTGGTTGATGCCCAACAGCGCTTGCGCCAGGCGCTCGACGAGCTGGAGCGCGAGATATTGCGGCGCACAGTCTGGCTCATGCGCCGGGTCTTGGCGCTGCAACCCTCCAACATCAACCATCGACTCAATGCCGCGGCCCGTGCGCTGCGACTGGGCACCATTCTCCATTCACTCCGCGAGATCCGCAATGCGCTGCGCCAGTTCAATGTCGCGTCCGCCGAGATCGAACAGCTGGAAAATGGCCTCGATGAGTTGGAGCTGCTCGACCAACGGCTCAGCTCCCTGGTCGATGAACACGATCAATGGCAGGATGTGCAGCGGATTCTCGGACGCATTGACGATCTGATGGCCCACGATCTCACCGAACTAGAATTTTCCTGGCCGGACCTAAACAGCCGCGTCACCGCGCTCTGCTCGGCCCACGAAGGGCAGTGGGTCGAGCGCTTTGCCCAAGACGCAACTCACCTGCACCAGGCCCTGGCTGCCAAAAATCCAGCACGCGTGCACCGTTATTTTCAGCGCTATCGGCAGCGCGCGGGAAACCGCTTTTTTCAGGTTGACACCCAACTCAAAGAGTTGTGCAACGAATTGCGCAAAGTGGGCGAACTGCTCTCGTCGATCTTGCGGCTGTTGGAATAAGCTCGCCGCTGCCAGCGTGATGCAGATGCAGCCAGCTACCCGTGAATAACGTCCAGTTGATAACGGAACTTAACAATTGTCCAGCTAATTACCGTCCAGCGAATGACCGTCCAGCCACTACAGTGCGGTTGGTTTGAAAACGGTGGTTTCCCGCTTGCCGGAACTACTGTTTTCAAACAGAGCCCACTTTAGACGACCCATAAAAAGTCGCACGAATAAGAGTGGCACGAATCTGCGTACTTTTACACAAGCGTAACTGAGCGATTTTTACCGGGTTTATGACCCACGCACCGAGAGCAGCTTCCCGGTGGCGAACAGGCCACGCACTTGCTGGCTCTTCTCGACAAGTTGCATAAGTCACAGGTTTATCGACGAGGTGCTGGTGATGAAACAAGCTCATCAAACAATTTTGGGCAAGAGACGAAGAAAGTAATGATTGTATGAATGATCAGATGCAGCCTTCCCCAACCGATCCAGGTTCTGCAACCGCAGCCGCCGACGCCTTTCCGTCACTCAGTGCCTTGCGTTCGGCACACAACGAGCTGCTGGAGGCCCATCGCGAGCAAGGTGACAGCGAGTCATTCTGGCAGGAGATCGAGTCGTTTCTACTCCGTGGCCGCGCCACCGGTGCATTGCTCGACAGTGAAGATGAACGTTGGGCAGCACAGAGCCTGCTTGACTATTGGGCTGCCACCGGCTACAGCATTGGGCGTGAGATGCCCGACGCTGTGCTCGAAGAATTTGACCCCACGTTGGCGCCCGAAATTCCCGATGAACAGTGTCCCTATGTGGGATTGGCGGCCTTTCGCGAAGTACAGCGTCCTTATTTCTTTGGCCGTCAACAGCTGGTCGAAACGCTAATCGAAAAGATCCGCGCCGATCGCCTGTTGGCTGTGGTCGGCTCCTCGGGGAGTGGCAAATCGTCGGCAGTCTTGGCGGGGCTGCTGCCCGCGCTGCGCGCCGGGGCTGTTCCCGCCCAGGATGATCGACCCGCCAGTGATCAGTGGCGCTACAGCAAGCGCATGGTGCCTGGATCCAATCCGCTGGCAAGCCTGGAACGGGCCATTTTGCCTGCACAGGGAGAAGGCGAGTCGCTCGACACAGCGCTGGCAGCCAAATTTCTCTTTGTTGCCGACGGTTGTCGCCGCGAGCGAGATTATTTGCTCAAACTGTTGAACGAAAGTGGCGACACGCCCTTTGTGCTGGTGGTCGATCAATTTGAAGAGATCTTCACCCTCTGTCGCGATGAGACGCTGCGGCTGGCGTTTCTGCACAACCTGCTCGCGCTGGTCCAGCAGCCACGCAGCCACCACCGGGTGATCCTGACCATGCGCACCGATTTTGAAAGCTTCGTGGCCCGGGTGCCAGCCTTTCAACCCCATTTTGAAGAAGCCGTTGTCAGGGTGACACCACTCAATGCCGCGGAGTTGCGGGCCGTCATCGAGAAGCCGGCCGCGCTCGTGGGGCTCAAGTTTGAAGATGGCGTGGTCGATGCGCTCGTTCAGGATGTGTTGGGCGAGCCCGCGGCGCTTCCCCTGCTCCAGTTCACCCTGCTCAAACTTTGGGAGGATCGTGACCGCAACCGCATCACCTGGGAGAGTTACAAAAAATTAGGTGGCGGCCGCCTGGCCCTCGCCCGCAGCGCGGATCAGCTCTACACAAGCTTGATCCCAGAAGAGCAGGTAACGGCCCGGCGCATTCTGCTCCGGCTCGTGCGGCCGGGGGATGGGCTGGAAGTGACCAGCAATCGGGTGCGGCGTTCGGTGCTCTACCAGTCGGGCGAGGCGCGTGACCGGGTGGACCGCGTGCTGGATCGATTGGTGGTCGCCGACCTGCTGCGGGTGAGCAGCGCGGAAAAGGTGGAAGATACCCAGGTGGAGGTGGCACACGAAGCACTCGTCCGCAATTGGCCCCGCCTGGTCGGCTGGCTGGAGGATGAACGGGGACGGCTGCGCGAACGATTGCGTCTGACCGAAGCCGCCGAACAGTGGCTGAAACTGGGTCGTGATCCAAGTGCGCTCTTGCGTGGTACGCTGCTCGATAACGCCGCTCACTATCCTGATCTCAGCGA
The DNA here is from genome assembly GCA_965228585.1 of Caldilineaceae bacterium. GTDB lineage: Bacteria > Chloroflexota > Anaerolineae > Caldilineales > Caldilineaceae > JAHBVH01. The sequence continues at coordinate 158,413 of CBDDHX010000005.1, read as the reverse complement.
ATTGGAATATGAGTTTGTTGAGGAGAGCCTGGCAGCGCGCGAGGCCGCCGCGGCCGAACAAGAAGCCGCGCGCCAGCGCGAATTGGAACAGGCTCGAGCATTGGCCGCCGAGCAACAAGAGCGGGCTGAAGCCGAAAGCAAATGGGCACAGGCGCAAACATTGGCCGCGGCCAAATTGCGCCAACGGGCGCTCTTGCTGGGGCTATCGACTGTTGCCGCACTGGTGCTGGCGGGGCTGGCCGTATGGCTCGGCTATGAAGCAACCGACCAGCGCAACAATGCCATTGTGCAATACACAACCGCCACGGCCGCGGTTGCCATTGCAGATCAAGCACGCGAGGAAGCCGTGACACAAGTAGCGTTTGCCATTGCCGCGCAAGGCACCGCCGAGGCTGAACGTGCCTTGGCATTGACGGCCGAAGCCGAAGTCCGTGCCGAGCAGACCCGCGTGCGCCATCTTGAAAACGCCATCGACTACACGGCAGAGCAGCTCGACCAGTTGCAGGGGGAGATCGCCGTGGCCCTGGGGACCCCCCCCACACCTACGCCCACGCCACGGCCCGCAACCCCGACACCACGGCCCGTGGCCCCAACCCCAGTCGAGACCACTGCGTTGCTGCAAAATTCGCGGTCGCCAACGGCAGTTGCAACGACGACCGGGCGCGGTCTGCCTCTTCCCTCACCAACACCCCTTGTTGCCACCACCAACGCTGGCGCAGCGACACCGGAGATCTTGGCAGTCGTGGCCGACGGCACCACCGCCATCATTTCGCCAACGCAAAATTTGTCATACAATAGCTCTCTGTTCGTCATCACCGACACCGGGGCATTCACCACCACTGTACGGCTCACGGGGACAAGCAGCAACCTGGTGGCCAACGGCGCATTCACAACAACCATTGTGCCGGATCGGATAGGGATGTCGGATGCAATAACAGAGGTGGCGGCCAATCAGACAAGTGCCAACGCCGTGACGAGTCCAATCACGGCGACAACACTGACCACGCCAACCGGCGCGCTAACGGCCGTGGTGGCAATTTCCCCCAGCCTGATTGCAATTGTGCCCGAGATCGACGTGTCACTCTATGCTGAGCCAAGCGAGAAAGCCACGGTTCTGCAAACATTGCGCGCTCCGCTACAGTTACCTGTGCTCGAAGCCGACTCATTCTGGGTACAGGTGCTGTTGCCAACGGGACGAACAGGCTGGGTTCAGGCGTGGCTGTTGACCTATCGAGGGGATGCCAAGTTGCTACCGCTGGAACTGCGCTATCTGGTGATCAGCGAACAGGTGACACCCGTGCAACAGAGCAGCACATTGCCCTTCACCTATGGTACGCTCATTAGCTTTGGCGGGGCCGAGGGCGACTATCTGCTCAACGATCCACAGAACGAACAGAGTGGGCTGGTGTGGGTGCCGGTGGGTACGGATGTCACCTTGCTCTTCGAAGCCAAAGGGGCATCCAGCTATGGCAGCGGGGTCTGGTACTTCGTGAGCCTCGTCGATCCCATGGGCGAAAACCTGATCTGGCGCGGCTATCTACCCGCTGAGGTGTTGGCCCCGCGGCAACAGACGCGCCGCTGAAAGAGAAAGCAAATAGACCTTGCACCTTACACCTTACACCTTGCGGAGTGCGCATTCTCTCATGCGCACGTCCAGCGTTAGAGAACGCTGATTCCACCCTTGGGCAACGTTTATCAGCATTTTGGCCTGGGGCAGACAGAAGAGCAGTGGCTTTACATGCCAAAAGTTAAACATTGCACATGCCCACGACATTTGGTGCTCTGCACAATGTGCAATGCCACGCTAGTACCAAAGACTCATCATGCGCCAGCCGGGGCGGCGGGTGATGCGGTTGAATTGGCTGGGCAGCGGCAGCGGCGTTTCCACTGTTGAGATCACCGGTTCATAGTCGGCCGTACTCAATTCTTGCAACCGGGCGATTCGATCTGTCGTGTGGGGATGGGTGCGGAAGATCGAGGGGTCAGGCACACCGCGACCGGGCATCAAGATCTGTTGCCAGAGATTGGTCGAGTGGTCTTCCAGCTTTTGCAACGCACTCATCAGCCCCACGGGATCGTGGGTCAGTTGCACGGCATCGAGATCGGCGTCAAATTCACGGGTGCGCGAGAGGGCTAGTTGCAACAGACCGCTCAACATTGGCGCGCTGATCAGCAACAAGATCGCCCACCACGAAATCGCGTAGCTCCCCATGAGAATCAGCGGAAAATTCAGGATCAGCAAGAGCTTGCCAAAGCTGGAAAAGAGATTGGTAATGCGCGTGACCACATCGGCAATATTCATGGAGCGCATGTCATTGTTGCGGATGTGGCTCAATTCGTGGGCGAGGACACCGGTTAGCTCGCGCACGGTCAACCCGCGCAGCAGCCCGTCGGTGAGGCCAATGGCTGCGTTGCGTTTGGTGCCCACGGCGAACGCATTCATCATGCGGCTGGGAATGTAATGGAGCGTGGGTACGTAGGCGAGCCCGGCCCGGCGCGTCAACACTTCCATGATCTGATAGAGTTGGGGGGCCTCACGCACGCTCAACGGCCGGGCACGGTACATGCGCAGCACCAGTTGTGGTGACGCTTGCCGGCCAAAGAGCAGGGAAATAGCCCCCAATAAGATCGCCCAAACAATACCTGCTCGCCCTCCGATCAACCACCCCAAAAAGATCAGCAACAACATCATGCTGAGCAACAGCAACATACTGTGCAACCAGTTGCGAAAATCGTGGCCACCAACGATTTCTTGTCTCATCCCAACCCCTTTACAGCTGTCACACCACAGGACCCGCACCACATTGCCGGTTGTGGCTATCTTATCACAACCGGATCGACCGCTCAAGCAGAGCGGCCACAGATAGCACGGCTTGCCTTGATAAACAGAGTTGTGCACGGCTGCGATTGGAATCACCGCAAATTTTAGCTTCTTCGCGCCATGATCTATACTGCAACCAATATCTGTTGGACTTAATCTGTTGGACTTACTCTTGGACTTACTCTATCGGACTTGCGCAACTTGTCGAGAAGAGCGAACAATCGTGCGGTCTGCTTGCCACCGGTAAGCTGTTCTCGGTGCATGAGTCATGATCTATCTACATTTGGCGCTCTACACCTTGGAACATGGCAAGGTTGCAACCCCGCTCCGGTAATAGTTTGCCGCATGGTATCGACAAAATGGTATCGACAAAGGAGTCACTACATGCAAACAGAGACGATAATTGCCGAGGCCTATGAACGTGCCAATGCGATTCTGCACAATTGCGTGACACCCCACGGTTTTCGAGCTTCGGGGTTGGCCGCGGGCTACCCACAAGTGTGGGCGCGCGACAACGGCGTGATCTTTCTGGGCGCGGTGGCGACGGGAGAGGCAGCGCTGCTGGCCACCTGTCGCGCGGCGCTGGAGACGCTGGGCACGCACCAATCGCCGCTTGGCCTGATCCCGCTCAACGTCAACCCCGACACCGGCTACGTCAGCACGGAGAACGCGGGCGCGGCCGATGGTAATCTCTGGTTCATCCTCGGCCACTACCTCTACTATCAACAGACCAAGGACAGCGCCTTTTTGCAAGCGCACTGGCCGACAATCGACCGGTCGCTGCTCTGGCTCGACTATCAGGATATGAACGCGTGTGGCTTGCTGGAGATTCCCGAAGCGGGCAACTGGATGGATCTGTTGGCCGTGCGCTACAACGTGCTCTATGACAACGTGCTCTACTATGCCGCGTTGCTGGCCCACGAAGAATTAGCCAAGGCGTTGCCCGCATCAACCACCACCCACAGGCCCGCGGTCAACGCGGCTGGGGTGCACGAACGTATGAATCTGTTGATGTGGGTGGATCGTTGTTGGGTGGCCGAACATTTTGCCGAACATCTGGAAAAGCTCAAGGCGATTCGGCTGGAGTGGTACATGCTCTATCACAATGTGGGCACAATTTCCAGCCGTCCCTTTTATCTGCCGTGGGTGGCCTTTCGCGAATATGGCGATTGGTGTGACAGCTTGGGTAACCTGCTGGCGATCCTCACGGGGGTGGCCGATTTCCACCGCAGCGAACACATTGTGCGCTATCTGCGCCAGGTGGGCATGGCCGAACCATACCCAACCAAAGCGATCTACCCACCCATCTATCCGGGTGAACCGAGCTGGCGCGAATATTACCGCAGCCGCAACCTCAACATCCCGCATCAATATCACAACGGCGGCATCTGGCCAATGGTGGGCGGGTTCCACGTGGCCGCGCTGGTCGCGCACGGCTGGCAAAAGGAAGCCGAAAAAATGTTGGCGAATCTGGCCGACGCCAACCGCCAAGGGGTCGCCGTGGATTGGGAATTTAACGAGTGGATGCACGGTGACAGCGGTCACCCCATGGGCTTTGCCGAGCAGGCATGGTCCGCCAGCATGTACATCTATGCCCATCAAGCCGTCACCACTGGATCCTTGCCGCTCTTTGCCGATCTGCTGGCGGCGAAACCCGCGACGGTCCGAGCCACCGAAAACAACGAATTTTTTGTTCACGCTGGTGGTGGCCCAGTCTGATCATTCACCATTCGGTATTCACTGTTCACCATTTACCGTTTACCATGCACGAGGACCAACCGACAATGAGCAAAACGCGCTGTGGCTGGGCCGGTGATGATCCACTCTACATTCAATATCACGATGAGGAGTGGGGAGTACCGGCACACAATGATCACCGGCTCTTCGAGATGATCTGTCTGGAGGGCGCACAGGCGGGCCTGAGCTGGATCACCATCTTGCGCAAACGGGAGAACTACCGAGCGGCCTTTGACAATTTCGAGGTCACCAAAGTCGCGCGCTACGAAGCGGCCAAAATCGCGACCTTGCTACAGGATCCAGGCATTGTGCGCAACCGGCTCAAGGTGCATGCCTTTGTCAAAAATGCCCAGGCCTTTCTGGCCGTTCAAGGGGAATTTGGCAGCTTCGACAGCTACATCTGGCGCTTTGTGGAGGGCGAGCCACGCTTGAACCATTGGGCGACACTGGCCGACGTGCCCGCAGAGACCGCGGAATCCGCGGCAATGAGTAAGGATCTGAAGCGGCGAGGGTTTACTTTTGTTGGGCCCACCATCTGCTATGCCTTCATGCAGGCGTGTGGCATGGTGAACGACCACCTCACCACCTGCTTTCGGCACCCGGACCGCGGGTGAATGGCTGTTCCGGCACGCGCGGGGCAGCATGGCAGGGCATGAGATCGATTCACTTTCCGCCAGATGCTTGCTCCGAAGAGTGCAAGGTGATATGATAGCTTCAGGGTTTCATCCACGCCTCCCGGCAACTGAATAGAATTTACCCAACAAATTTTGGCTGATTTACAACCGAATCCCGGATCTTTCCAAGCTGGCTTTGCGAGACATTCTTGTGAGAGAAAGGGAATTGAACAAGGAGAAGACGCTATGCGAAAACGTTGGTCCCTGATCCCATTGATGCTGTTGCTACTGTTGGCCATGAGTGCCTGTGTTGCGCCCGCGGCCAACGCACCCGCAACCGGCGGAGAAGACGCGGCTGGTGATGGCAGCGCTGCCACGGCAGACGACCCGACCACCATCACCTGGGCCATGTGGGGCAGCACCGAAGAGATCGCCACCCACCAAGTGGTTGCCGATGCCTTCATGGAAGAACACCCCGAAATCAACGTTGAGATTTACAGCGAACCATGGGGTGACTATTTCACCAAAATTCAGACACTCTGGGCCGGTGGCGACCCCGCCGCGGTGCCGGACGTGCTCTTCCTCTCGCCAGTGGTGAATTATGCCGAGCAAGGGGTACTCGAAAATCTCGATCCCTTTATCGAAGCGGCTGGCTACCCGGTGGAGGATTACTGGCCCGCGCTGCTCGACTTTGCCACCTACGAAGGAAACATCTATGGCTTCCCCCGTGACATTGGGCTGGAAGTGCTCTATTACAACAAGGATATCTTTGACGAAGCCGGGGTTGACTATCCCACCGATGACTGGACCTGGGATGATCTGCTTGCAGCCGCGGAAAAGCTCGCCGTCGTTGAATCGAGTGGCCAGGTTACCCGCTATGCCCTGGGCATGGAGGGCGGCAAGGCTCAACTTTGGATGGGGCAGAACATGGGCAGCTACCTCGACGACATGTATAACCCATCGGCCTGTACGTTGGATTCGCCCGAGGCCATTGAAGCCATGCAATTCTTTGCCGACATGATGGAGAACAATTACGCCATGCGCCCGGCCAACCTGAGCCAGGCCGGTGGGGATGCCGGGGTCTTTGCCAATGGGCAGGCCGCGATGATCATCCAAAACGCCAGCCGCATCTCGCAGTTCAACGCGGCCGATCTGAACTATGACGTGGCTACGGTACCGATCCCGGCCGATGGTCAACGGTCGGCCAGCGCCGCGGGCGCCGCGTGGACCATGAGCGCCATGAGCGACAACAAAGATGCCGCGTGGACCTTCCTCAGCTGGCTCCAGAGCACCGATGGCGGCCAACGCATCTACACCGAATCCGGCGAGATCTTGCCCGCGCTGCAATCAACGGCCAAATCCGACGCATTCCTGGGCATGGAGACGCCACCGGCCAACCGTCAAGCCTTCATCACCGAAGGCGAGAATGCGAAGATTGGTCGCACCGGCTACTTCCCCGAGTGGAACGAGCTGAACAGCACCATCATTAGCCCCGCGCTAGACAGCATTTGGGCTGGCGAAGCCGCGGCCGCCGACATCCTGCCCGATGTCTGTGATCAGGTTGATCAGTTCCTGGCCGATGCTGGCTACCCAAATTGATCGCAAGCGTGCTGGGGAAATAATTCGCACGTAACAAGGGTGGTGATGGCCTACATCACCACCTTTCTTTTCTCGGTTCATTGGTTGCACCTGGATCTGCTGTGCCTGGCTGATTGCACAATCTACTGTTCCATGGTTCATCCTTCTATCACCCACTGTACAAATAAAGATGACGACAACCACCGTTCCACCCAAGGCACAGGAGCCGCCTTCTGCCCCTGCCACGGCCCCTTTTCGTTGGCGCCCGGACCAGCAATGGGAGGCCTACCTCTTTTTACTGCCCAGTTTTCTGGGCTTTTTGCTCTTTGTAATCCTGCCGGTGCTCGCTTCGCTCTGGCTCAGCTTTGTTGAATGGAACCTGATCAAACCGCCCGAGTTCGTGGGGTTCGAAAACTATGCTCAGCTTCTCACCCGAGATTCGGTCTTTCGCAAAGTTGCGTGGAACACCCTCTATTTCATGGTGACAATTGTGCCGTTGCAGCTGATCTTTGGGCTGCTACTGGCCGTGGCACTCAACCAACAGATCCGCGGGCGGCTCTTTTATCGGGTCATCTTTTTCATGCCAGTGGTCACCACCATTGTTGCCGGGGCCATCATCTTTCAATTTTTGCTCAACCGCGATTTTGGCCTCTTTAGCTCGTGGCTCTGGGCATTGGCCGAATGGACCGGGCTGCCCATCCAGCCACCTGATTTCCTCAACAGCACACGCTGGTCCAAGCCATCGGTGGTGCTGCTGACGCTCTGGAAGAACGTGGGGTTTACCATGGTCATCTATCTGGCCGCGCTCCAGGGCGTTCCCCAAGAGCTCTATGATGCCGCCAATGTGGATGGTGCCAGCGCTTGGCAGCGTTTTCGCAACGTTACCCTGCCGCTCGTTAGCCCCACCACCTTCTTCCTCTTTGTGATCCAGATGATCGGTGCGTTCCAGCTCTTCACCGAAGCCTTTGTCATGACTCAAGGCGGTCCAGCCCAATCAACGTTGACCGTCGTCTACTACATCTACCAGAATGCTTTTGAATTTCAAAAGATGGGCAAAGCCTCGGCCATTGCCTGGTTTCTCTTTGTCTTTATCTTTCTCTTTACGTTCTTCCAGACGCGCATGCAACGCCGCTGGGTTCATTACGAAGCGGGGTAGCAGATGGCAACCACAACCTTTCAAACAACATCCCAACGTTCACCAAGGCAGCGTCCACGTTGGCTCCTGCAGCTCAGCCTCTTGATCGTCGGCTTCTTCATGCTCTTGCCCTTTCTCGTTATGCTGCTCGGGTCGCTGATGCCCAAGGCTGACATTCTGCGGCGCACGGTTGCGTTGGATCGGCTGACGATCCAGAATTACTTTGCGACTTTTCAGGCTATTCCCTTTGGCCGCTACTATCTCAACAGTCTCATCGTTGCCACGGCCACCACCGCGCTGCAAATTTTGACCGCGTCGCTGGCCGCCTTTGCCTTTGCCCGGCTGCGCTTTTGGGGCCGCGAAGCCCTCTTCCTCCTCTACCTCGGCACGCTGATGATCCCCTTTCAGGTGACGATGATCCCCAACTTCATCCTCACATCGGCCCGCTACCTGAACATGCACAACAGCTACCTGGGGCTGATCCTGCCCTCGGCCTTCAGCGCGTTCAGCGTCTTTCTTTTGCGCCAATATTTCCTTGGCCTGCCGCTCGATTACGACGAAGCCGCGCGCATGGATGGGGCCAGCAGCTTGCGAATCTGGTGGCAGGTCCTAATGCCGTTGGCCGGTCCCGTGCTGGCAACGCTGGCGATCTTCAACTTTCAAGCTGCGTGGAATGATTTTCTCTGGCCGCTCGTCATCATCCGTTCACAAGAGATGCGCACCATTCCCATTGGCCTCAGCACCTTCCAGGGTCAGTTCGATACAGAGTGGCACTTGCTCATGGCGGGCTCGGTCATCGCGCTGCTGCCCGTGCTCATCATCTATATCGTCGGGCAGAACTGGTTCGTGCGCGGGGTTACGCTGTCGGGATTGGGCGGGCGTTAGAGGATTTTCCACACAACAGGCTATTCCCCGATTTGCATTCGCACAAAAGTTCTGGTTTGATAGAGGGAGTTAACGTGATTCACGTGCAGAAAGCTACCTAAAGAAACCGCCCATGTCTGACCTAAACGATATTGAAATCGGCAAGATCGTTAAATCGAATACGCACATCGACTACATCTGCCAGATCTACAATTCCGCTGAATCGACATTGCCAGTGAAGCAGACCGACTATACCTTTGGCACCTTTGTCAGTATTCAGGTAGAAAATGTCGATACTGCTGTCGACAGCAGCACAGCACGGCTCATTGGCGTGATCTACAACACGCTGCTGCTCAATCCCGATTTTGGGAATCTGGGTCCTCGCCTCAGTCCCCGCTCGGAAGTAGAGGTCTTTTCGCCCGACTATCTCTCCGAGACCGCAACGCTCGTGGGGATAATTATGGTGGGATGGTGCGACGACACGGGGCGCTATCACCAGGGGGTTCCCGCGTTGGCAGCCTCGGTCAACAGTTTTGTCAACCGCCTGGATGAGCCAGCATTGCAAGAGTTCCACTGCGACGACACGCGCCAGCCTTGTCTGCGCTACGCGCCGATCCTGTTGGCCCAACGCGATCCACTCGTGCCCCAACTGCTCATGGCGATTATCGATCGCCTGAACGTGCTCTTTCCCGATAGCAGCAGTCGCCTTTCGGTCATGCGCAACAACCTGGCCTGGAAGAGCATCGTGCAGCCAGCGGGGTAAGATGATGCCAGCGACCGTCCGTCCCAACTATGGCCAGGGGTGTTTTGCCGATTTGCCCGCGCTCATCAAGTCCTGCCTGACGGATCAGCCCGCGCCGGTTGGGCTGGCAGGCGTGCCCACGCAGTTGCTGCGCCGCTATGATGCCGTTGTGTTGCTCATGATCGATGCCTTTGGCTGGCAACTCTTTCAGCGCTTTGCCGAGCACCATCCGCTCTTGCAGCGCCTGCAAGACGAAGCGACCGTGGCGCGCTGGACATCGCAATTTCCGTCGACGACCGCGGCGCATGTCACCTGTATTCACACGGGCCTGACGCCGGGGCAGAGTGGTGTCTTTGAGTGGGAATATTATGAGCCCAAGGTGGATGCCACCATCACGCCCTTGCTCTTTTCCCATGGCGGTCAGTTCGTGCGCGACCAGTTGCAGCCCACCGGTATACGGGCCGCGGATCTCTATCCGGCGCAGAGTTTGCACAAAGAGCTGCATGCACGGGGGGTAGCCACCCATGTCTTTCAGCATCGAGAATATACCCCTTCCACCTACACAGACTGGGTCTGTCGCGGGGCAGAGATGCACCCCTACGCAACCTTGCCCGAGGCCTTCTACAATCTGCGCCAGACGGTGCAACGGGCGCCCAAACCCGCCTACTTCTTTTTGTACTTTGACAAGATCGACGCGCTCTCACACTACTATGGTCCCGAATCGGAGCAGGTCGTGGCCGAGGTCGAAGCGTTCCTCTTTGCACTGGAGAAGCTCCTGTTGCAGCCAGCCAAACGCGAATTTCAGAACACGCTGCTCCTGCTCACCGCCGACCATGGACAGATGCCGGTCGATCCAGCGACGACCATCTACCTCAACACGGATCCTCGCTTTGTTGGGCTGGAACGTTATCTGCGGCGCAACCGGCGCGGCGAGTTGATTGGCCCCGGTGGCTCGCCGCGCGATCTCTTTCTCTATGTCGACGCAGCGGCTGCGGCAGAAGCCCAGACGTTTCTGGCCGACCGCCTCGCGGGCAGTGCCGATGTTCGTTTGGTGCAACCCTTGATCGACGCCGGTTATTTTGGGCCATTGCCCCCATCGCCTGCTTTTCTGGAACGAGTGAGCCCGCTGCTGATCCTGCCCCATGATCAGCAGGCAGTTTGGTGGTACGAGAAGGGCCGTTACGGTATGCGTTTTCACGGCTTGCACGGCGGCTTGAGCGCACGTGAAATGGAGATTCCGCTCTGCTTGATGGAATTTGATTGAGTAAAATCTATGAACCAGATCTGTATTGGCACCGTCAAGGGGCCTGGGGAGACCCCCCACGAATTTACCTTCATCGCGCCAGATCCGGAACGACGGGTCAAGCACGGTGAATTTGTCTACTACATGGCCACGGTCGATGGCGAGGAACGGCAGATCATTGGCCGGGTGACCGCGCGCGTCTCGGTCAAGCTTTTCCCCGACAGCTTCATGGCCGATCCAGCAGTGCCCCCCAATCAGGTTGCCGCGCTGTTGGGCTATGACAGTGACGCCAATGAGCTCTTTGAGATCACCGTGGCTGTGTTGGGCTATCACAGCGCCACGTTGGGCGATTTCATCAATCCGCGCGTGCCACCAACGGGTGGTGCGCCGGTCTTTATTGCCGAGGATGAGTTGCTGACCAGCGTGTTGAGCAAACGCAAGGAAGGGGAAGTGGGCAGTGCCTACCTGGGCAGCCTGCTCAGTCGCAGCCCCGACGCGGTGCCGGTGGCCCTCGACGTACAAGGTTTCACCAGCACCCACATGGCCATTATCGCCAGCACCGGCAGCGGCAAGAGCTACCTTGCCGGTGTGCTGCTCGAAGAGCTGATGATGCCGTACAATCGCGCCGCGGTGCTAATTGTCGACCCACACGGTGAATATGGGACCTTGCAGGGAATGCAAAATCTTGCCGACTTTGGCGACGGCAACTACAAACCCAAGGTCCGCGTCTTTCGACCGGACGACGTGCGCGTGCGCATCGACAGCCTCACCATTGCGGACCTACGTTACCTGTTGCCCAATCTCTCGGAGAAGATGCAATATCAGTTGAGTCGGGCCTATGCCTTTGCTCAACGCAGCTTTAAGGCAGGCGGCTATACCCTGGAGCAACTGCTCTTTGCCGTGCGCCAAACAGCCGAGGGCAAAAAGAGCGAGGACGAAGAAGGCTTCGATCCAGAAGACGACCCCACCACCGGCGCGCTGATCTGGCGGCTCCACTCGGTGCTCAACAACAGCCGCATCTTCAATGATTTTGAGAATTTGGAATTGGGTGAATTGTTCCGCCCCGGCCAGTGCACCGTGTTGCAACTCAATGAAGTTGACCAGCGCGAACAGCAGGTGATCGCGGCGACCATGTTGCGCCGTGTCTATCAGGCCCGGCTCGACACAACCAAGGGCAAGGTCGATCGCGGGGACAAAAACCACATCCCCTTTCCCGTCTTCTGCCTCATTGAAGAAGCACATAACTATGCACCCGCGGCCGCCGATGCCGTCAGCACCGATGTACTCAAGACGATCCTCAGCGAGGGACGCAAGTTTGGCGTCAGCGTGGGTCTAATTTCACAGCGCCCCGGCAAATTGGATGCAGACGTGCTGAGCCAATGCATGACGCAGTGTATCATGCGCATTACAAACCCGATTGACCAGAATCGGATTGCCGAATCGGTGGAAAGTGTGGGGCGCGATTTGTTGAAAGAATTGCCCAGCCTGAGCAAAGGGCAAGTGATCATTAGCGGGGCCAGTGTCAACACGCCGGTCATGTTGCGGGTGCGCACGCGTCGCACCGAACATGGCGGCCAGGATATCAATGCACCAAGCGAATGGCTGCAGTGGTTTGAAACCGGTCGTGATGCTGTTGAAGATCGTGACAACGCGCTCTTTGCCGAACGTGACGTTCAACGCGAGGATGATGGGGATCTATTGTGGGCGTAAATAAAAAGGTTACCGTTGGTTGGCGCGAATGGGTGGCGCTGCCCGCGCTGCAGATCCCAGCGATCAAGGCCAAAATTGACACCGGCGCACGCACCTCCGCCTTGCATGCCTTTGACCTGGAACCGCTGGAAGCCAATGGTGAACAGATGGTGCGCTTTGCTGTGCACCCGCTGCAACGGCGACAAGATGTCACCGTTACCTGTGTGGCCAGGGTCGTCGACCGGCGGACCGTGACCAATTCTGGCGGCCAGAGTGAAGAGCGTTACGTAATCGAAACACCGATCCGGATTGGTGCAGCCGAGTGGTTGATCGAGGTCACGCTGACCAATCGCAAAGAGATGAAATTTCGCATGCTGCTGGGACGGACAGCCATGCGCAAACGCATTCTAGTCAATCCGGGCCGTTCCTATCAAATGGGACGACCGTCCGCGCGCCGTTACACCTCCCGACCACCCGCAGGTCAATAGCCGCCAGCTAAATCATCTTCTCCCAATCACGTCCACCGTGATAGATCCACCGTACTGGCCGCAACGGGTGAACCAATCTCGCACCCCCAAAATGCACACTGGGGGAGTTGCAGTGCCGAGAACTGTACTGCCAAGCCACACATGCCATTGTCGCGCGCGGCTAATTTACAGCCGCCACATGGGGGCATCCCATTTGGGTGAGTCCTATTGAAATCCACTATCGCAATTTCGTCACATTATGGACGACCCACTTAAAAGTTGCACAAATATGTGTACTTTCACACGGAGATAACTGGGCAACTTTTAAGGGGTTTATCTAGTAGGTCACCACGAGAGGCTAATCAATGAAAATTGGTATTTTATCACGCAAGGCGGAACTCTACTCGACCAGCCGGTTGGTAGAAGCAGCAGAACAACGTGGCCATCAGGTACAGGTCATCAATCCACTGCTCTGCTACATGAATATTACGTCACATCGCCCAACCATCTATTTGCGCGGTCAGGAGTTGGTTGATTTCGATGCCATCGTCCCGCGCATCGGTGCCTCGATCACCTTTTATGGCACAGCAGTGGTGCGTCAATTTGAGATGATGGGGGTCTACAGCGTCAACGAATCGGTTGCCATCAGCCGTTCGCGCGACAAATTGCGCAGCATGCAGTTGCTGGCGCGACGGGGAATCGGGCTGCCCGTCACGGGCTTTGCCCATTCGACCATGTACACGGAAGATCTGATCAAGATGGTGGGTGGGGCGCCGTTGGTCATCAAGCTGCTCGAGGGGACACAGGGGATTGGCGTGGTGCTCGCGGAAACCGAAAAGAGTGGCGAAAGTGTGATTGAAGCTTTCAAGGGGCTCAAGGCCAATATCCTGGTACAGGAGTACATTGAAGAAGCTGGTGGCAGCGACATCCGTTGCCTGGTGATTGGCGACCGGGTCGTGGCCTCGATGATGCGCAGCAGCAAGGCGGGTGAATTCCGTTCGAATCTGCACCGGGGTGGCAGCTCCAAGACGATCCGAATCACCCCCGAAGAACGCTCGACCGCGGTCAGCGCGGCCCGGGCAATGGGGCTCAACATTGCGGGTGTGGATATGTTGCGATCCAACCACGGGCCGGTGGTGATGGAGGTAAATTCATCACCGGGGCTAGAGGGAATCGAACGGGCAACGACCAAAGATATTGCTGGCACCATCATTGAATATATTGAAAAAAATGCCAAGCCCGGCAAAACACGGACACGGGGCAAAGGGTAATCAGAGAGCAGCCGCCGTGCGCTCGGGACAAGGCAGTCAGCGCAATAACAAGGAAAAGTAGCCCGTATCCGTTGGTGGCGTCGCTGTGGACCTGTCTACATCCGCGGCCAAGGTCAGCGAGTGTGGCACCAACATCGCTGTATCGGCAACAACGGTCGGATTCGCTTGCTGGACAAACGAGACTTCACGCACACCCGCCGAGTGGATCTGATTTGAGTGGATCTGATTGACGGAACGTGCCGAACTGGCAACCGCAACCGTAGCTTCGTTCGTCGATTGGGTAGCGTTCAGCAACATGCAGATGCCCAGCAGCGCAAGCGTAAAGAGTAGACGGGGCATGGGTAGGCTCCTACCTGTTGGCGGATGAGAAAGGTGGTCATATTCAGCGGTTCCAACAATAATAGCCTATACCAGATTTACTGATTTACAATCCGCAAAAGTGCTGGCACTGCCTGGGTCATGCGTGGTGAGATTGAACGCAGCATTACGTGTGGTTGGTACGGTGAGCGCACGGCGCGCTACTGCTTGCGCAGCCGAAACACAATCTCTGTGGCAAAGTCGAACTGCTCTACCTGCCACTTTGGCTCTTCGACTGCCGCCAACAGCTCTTCGAAATGGCTGGTATAGGTGGCGGTCATGCCTTTGTTGCGCCCGCCCAACGACTGGGCGGGAAAAGAGACAAAGAGAACGCTGGCCTGGATATCACGCAACAAACGGGCCCCGGCGGCCCGATCGGCTTGTTCCAAACAGGGAATCGTCTTGAAAAGCAGCGCAACATCGACGCACTGGGTAGGTCGATCTTGCAGCAGATCGCAGACGAAGGCCTCTCCCGTTACCCCCAATAATGGCAGCGCTTGCTGCAAAAATGTCATCTGCTCACGGTTTACGTCACAGGCGTAATAGTGGGCGGCGGGGGCCAGGTTCATCCACGGAATGGTCAACGGATTGAGCCCACAGGCTAGGTCGAGCACCGATTGCACCGGCGGCAAGCCGGCAAAGAGCAGCGAGTAGAGATTGCGCAAGATGGGCAGCCGCTCCCGCGTGGACGCGTGGTGCGCCATTAATGTGCGACAAGTGGTGTGCAGCAGTTTTTGATCGGGGCTATCCTTGCTTGTCTTCACGGCTTGCAGCAGTGCCAGCCATTCAGCATAATCGGGCTTGCCCTGCCAATACGCTCCCGTCAGCTGGTGTAGTTTGTTCTTGGTCGCTTTTGTCGCCGCCTTTAGATTTGCCCGTTTGGTCAGTTCCTGAGCACCAATCAAGCGGACGAACTCTGGCGCCAGGTGACGGTATTTGCTGCTCGTCAATACATTGTGGGTAAGCTGTTCCACCACCTGTTCATCCTGCACATTCTCGTCTCGCTTCGCCACGTTCAGACTCCTTTCCCCGCTTCTTCACATTCGTTTCAGACCGCGAATCTTCAAGTACACAGGCGTGCAAAGTGGGCCACCATCAAGATCAGACGCACGCGATTTGCCGGGGCAGACCGTTGTTGTCGACGGTTCACCACCGGCAAACTCTTTGGAGTGTGTACGCCATGTACGGCCAACGCTGCCACCCCAGACGCTACCCAAGCATAGAAGAGTGGCCACGCGGCTGCCGTGAGAACGCGCCCACCTCGGCCAGGAGACGCTGCAAGTGTTTGCCATTTTACGTCGGCCCAATTCACAGCCTGAGCAATTTGCCCGATTTGCCTACGCCATTTGCATGAATCAATCTCGCCATCGAGCGAAGGATTCCCCGTGGGACTGCGACTAATACTTTGGTATCATCTATCCAAACAGCGATGAAACTTGTTGATCGCACGACAACGGCATGGCGGCGCACTGTATACATCGGGTGCAAGAGGAGCGCAGTGCACCTCGGGTGCAACAGGGTTGCAGTGCACCTCGGGTGCAACAGGGTTGCAGTGCACCTCGGGTGCAACAGGGTTGCAGTGCACCTCGGGTGCAAGAGGGTTGCAGTGCACAAACCAATATTGCCCGCTGGCCATTCTTTGGTTAGGATGGTATCTATTCGGGTCAACAAGCATTGACAAATTGTACGCCACGGCGGCATGAGCTGCACAATAGCGACCAAGAAAGAAATCTCATGAGTGAATTTCCCACCCCTAGTTCCGCAACAGAATCCACACCCGACTGCGTGATCTGTGCCAGCAGCGAGACCGAATATTTTGTGACGGTGCCGCAAGTGCCCGTGCTTTGCAATATACTTTGGCCCAGCAAGGAAGAAGCACGCAACGTCCGCCGGGTTGATATTCAGCTTGCCTTTTGCCACCACTGTGGCCACATTTGGAATCCCAACTTTGATCCAGCACTGATGGACTATTCACAGGTCTACGAAAATTCGCTGCACTTCTCTCCCCGCTTTCAACAATTCGCCGCGGAGCTGGCCCAGACCCTGGTAGAACGTCACGAACTATACCAGAAAGCAATCGTGGAAATCAGCTGTGGAAAAGGAGACTTCCTACGGTTACTCTGTGAATTGGGCGGCAACACGGGCTATGGCTTTGATCCCAGCTACGTTGGTGAAACAACTGTTACGTTGCCAAGGGGCGAGGTACGCTTCATCCAAGATTTCTATTCTGAACAGTACCGCGATTATCCGGCGGACTTCCTCTGTTGCCGCCACACATTGGAGCACATTGAGACACCGCGCAATTTCCTGCACATGATCCGCGATGCCATTGGCGAGCGCACCATCCCCTTCTATTTCGAAGTGCCCAACGTTCGTTTCACCTTGCGCGATCTGGCCATCTGGGACATCATTTATGAGCACTGTGCTTATTTTAGTGCCGATTCGCTTCACTATCTCTTTGCCCAAAATGGTTTTCAGGTGACCGACGTACAGCCGACCTATGAAGGACAATTCCTCTATATCGAAGCGCTGCCCTCGACGGCCCCGGCACCAACCACAGCAGCCCAGACGTTGACAGCCGATGTCCGCGAATTTGCCGAGCGCTATCGACAGAAGATGGCAGACGAAGCGGCCAAGCTGGCGGCCATTCAAGCCGCGGGGCAAAAGGCCGTCATTTGGGGCACTGGTTCCAAGGGGATCACCTTTCTCAATATGTTGCAGAGCGAGACGATCATTGAATACGCCGTCGATCTGAACGTGCGCAAACAAGGGAAATATGTCACCGGCACGGGCCAGGAGATCGTGGCCCCCGAATTTTTACAGCGCTACCAACCCGATGTGATCATTGTCATGAATCCAATTTACATGGCAGAGATTCAGCAGATGGTCGCGGATTTAGGCGTTGCGGCTCAGGTGGTCGCGGCCTGATCTGCTGCCCACGCGGCAACAACATGTAACACTCATCAACGTTTATCTATACCCCTGGAGCATAACCATGTCGATTCAATTTGGTACCGATGGCTGGCGCGCGGTCATCAGCGAAGAGTTTACCTTCGATAACGTTCGCAAAGTGGCACAGGCGATTGCAGACGAGTTGTTGGGCGAAACAGAGAGCAGGACAGAGAGCAGGACAGAGATCAATGTGCAGAGCGCGGCGGAACGTCCCGTTGTGGTCGTTGGATTTGATACCCGATTTCTATCCGACCGCTACGCCATTGCCGTGGCCGAAGTTCTGGCAGCGAACGACATCTTCGTTTGGTTGGCGCAAGGCGATTCCCCCACCCCAATGATCAGCTACGCCATTGTCGACAAGCAAGCCGATGGCGGGGTAATGATCACAGCCAGCCACAACCCACCACGCTACAACGGCATCAAGCTCAAAGCAGCCAATGGCGGGTCATCCAGCCCGGAAGCAGCCAAAGCGGTGGAAGCACGGATCCAGGCGAACGACAATGCCGGACTCCAGCCCCGCCGCCTGTCATTGGAAGCAGGCTTGGAACAGGAGCTGATCCAGCGCTTCAATCCCTTCCCGGCCTATGAAGAACAGCTGCGTCGTCTGGTCGATTTCGGTGCAATCCGCCGGGCCAACATACGCGTTGCCGTCGATGCCATGTATGGCGCGGGTCGCGTCTATCTGCGGCGCTTGCTGGAAGATGCAGGCTGCAAAGTCACAGAATTGCGCAGCGAAATGAACCCCGGCTTCAATGGCATTCATCCCGAGCCGATTGCTCGTCACCTGCAACCACTGCTGTTGGAGATGACCTCTGGCCGCTACCAGATCGGGCTGGCAACTGATGGCGATGCCGACCGTATCGGTGCAGTTGACCCCAGCGGTCACTTTGTCGATCCACACGGCATCATGGCGCTGCTGGTCGAATATTTGGTCCACGACCGGGGCCTGAGCGGCAGTATCGTCAAAACCGTGAGCACGACACAGATGCTCAATCGCTTGGCCCTGCGTTACAGCCTCGATCTACACGAAACGCCAGTGGGCTTCAACCACATCAGCGCGCTGATGATGCAAGAATCGGTGCTGTTGGGTGGCGAGGAGAGCGGCGGCATCAGCATCTTGGGCCACATTCCCGAGGGGGACGGGCTGCTCATGGGCATGCTGCTGGTGGAGATGATCGCCACCCGGGGCAAAACACTCACCACGTTGCTGACCGATTTGATGGCAGCACCGGATATCGGTCCGTTTCACTATGCTCGGCTCGATCAGAGTGTGCCGCCTTTTGACAAAAAGACGCTGGTGGCAGGATTGATGGAGGCGCTCCCGGCAATGTTGGCGAGCCAACAGCTGGCAAATGTTAGTGACCGCGACGGCGTGAAGTATACCCTCAACAACGATAGCTGGCTGCTGATCCGTCCCAGTGGCACCGAGCCGGTGTTGCGCATCTATGCCGAGGCACGGTCCGAAGCAGAGGTACAGCGCCTACTCACCGAGGGAGCGGAGTTGGCCCAGCAGCAGATCAACGCCTTGGGTGCCTAGAGTGGGCTCTGTTTGAAAACAGTCGTTCCGGCAAGCGGGAAACCTACGGTTTTCAAGCCAACCACACTGTAGCCCGGGAACGTTGGGAAAATTTTTGGTACAGTCTGCGCAGAGATATGACCAAAATCCAGGGGCGACCGCAAAGGTACGCCCCTGCTGCAATGTGCGTTGCTTGCGTCTTTCGCTCTCAATATCCCGTTATTGCGTACCGCGATTGGATACCGTGATTGGATACTGAGATTGTGTGCTGGGGTCGTCTATTACGGAGAGACGCGCATGGCTTCACTCATGAGCCGTCCTTCTTCACAGACAAAAGCCACGCCGCCGTTGAGCAGTGGGCGCTCTGCATCGGCAACGGTGAAGAGCGTCTGCCCATCGAGGCTGGCGACAATCTCGTTGCCGGCCACCCGCAGGTGCAATGTGTGGGTGGCACCAGGCTGCCAGGGGCAAGGCTCTTCCGCCAGCACGCTCTCCCCATCCAATCGTTTTACCAAGCGCACAAAACCATCATTACAGAGCAGCAACGCATAGTAGCGCTGTAACCCCTGGACACGGGCTGCAATTCCGGCAGCCTTGGCCAGATGGATCGTCACCGTCGCCTCTGCCTGATAGGACTCCCACTCGCGTGTGCCCTGAATCAGCAGCCCCCGGCCCCGGTTTTGCACCAACCGATAGGCTTCCGGCCACCACCAGTCATATTGATCCATGGCATCGACCCACGCCATGCGCCACATATTGGTAGCGGGAGCGGTGGCATCGCGCTTGCTGGTTGGCATGGCATGGGCGGGCCGTTGCAGCGTGACCGTGGGGGTATCTCTCCAGGTCAGATAGTCGAGATAGAGCGTACCATCGATTCGCTGACTGCTCTGCACTTCTACGCCAATTTCTGCAATGGGTGCGCCGCCCAGATCGGGCATGATCCATTCAAACTGGTGTGCAGCCCCCGCTTGCAACGCAACCGCGGGGCTGCGCTCGATGCGGAGCAGATCGCCTTGGCCATAGTAACGGATGTAGAGATTGCAGGGGGTTGCGCTGGCATTGGACGCAGCAGCAACGAGCCGGGCCTGCACCCGCTGGCCGGGATAGAGCGTCGGCGATGCAACCAGTGCATAGCCCCGGTCGCTAAAGTAGTCGGCCAGTGCACGCGAGGGAATGAAGGTGGGGGTTGCCACGCGTGCGGAACGGCCGGTGGCCACACCCCGATACCGGATGGCCAGCAGACGGTTGTCGGCTTCGTTGTGCGCCTCATCCCCAGCCACATTTTCTACGGTGGCAGTGCCAGCTGTCTCCACGCTGGTTTCGGGCTGAAAACCCTGCACAGAGCCAGGCAGCGAGAAGTGGAAACGGGCACCTTCTTTGGGTGCCAACGGCGGCTCGCCTGCCAACGCACGGCCGATGTTGACGACGTGGTAGCTCTCGGTCAGCGCATCGCTGATTGCTCGTCCACCTGCAGCCGTGGGCAGGTAGAGCCGATCGGCCACCGGCCCGCGGAAATCTGGCCCAGTGGCCAACCCGGCCAGACCATTCTTGATACCCAATAGACAGCCCACGTTGCCCGCGTTGCAGTCTGTGTCCCAGCCACAAGTGTTGACGATCATCAACGAACGTTGAAAATCATCGTTGCCGTGCAACAGCGCATGGATGATCAGCGCGTGGTTGGGGACCATGTGACAGTTGCCCCCATATTTGTCATAGCCATAGTGGGCAGCAATCTGCTGGCGGGTTTTGCGCCAATCTGATTCCGCGGCGTGCCACTCGCGCACATCCGCGATCAGACGATAGATGGTCGAGTCGCGAGGGATGAAGCCGATAGCGGTATCGATCAGTGTATTGATATCGGACTCGACAAAGGCAGCCGCCTCCATCGCCGCCACGACCTGCGCGCCATAGACCGCTTCTCCATCGTGGCTGACCACCGCGGCTCGTCGGGCAAGCTCGGCAGCCTGCGCTGGATCACCCGGCGAAACCATGGCCCACCCATCAATGAAGATCTGGGAGCCGATCTGTTCCGCCACCACTTTGCCGTTGCGCGCGATGGAGCCACTTTCCGGCGCCTGAATCCCCTGTTGCAACCGCAAAAACGCCGTGTGTTCGGTAGAATTACCCAACCCGCCCCACCAGAGGATGGTGCGTTTTTCAATGATATAGTTGAGCCAGCTCTGGCCAATTTGTGCTGGCGTCAGATCGGGCGAATTGCCATGGTCGGGCAGGGCGCGCAGAAAGGTGAAGGTGCCCGAAATGTCGTCGTCGGTGACGATCAGCGGCACGTTGAACTGCTCGTGTACATAGTAGTTGACTTCACCCAACTCACGCAGAATGCGTTCGTGCTCCCAGCCTTCAAAGGGACGGCCAAGGTAGACACCGATCAGTTTGCCGAGCACACCAGCATAGACGCGTGCCGTGTAATCTTCTGGAATTGTCGACGACATGAGATTTAGCCGATTTTATTGAATGACAGATTTTGCCGTTGGCGTCAACCGGGTAACCTTGATCGTCTCCCGATTGAGCAGGTCTCCCACCCGCGGCGAAAGCTCATTCTGCCACGTATTCGATTCATAAACCGCTTTGTAGAGCTGCTCGCGATCGGCTTCATCGACAAAGCGACGCATCCAAACGTAGGTGTGATCATCGCTCTCCACGACAAATGAACCAATGATCACCATCCCCTTGGAGACCTGAAAGGGAATAATCTCCTCTTCCATCATTTTCACCCACTCATCCCGCTTGCCCGGTTTGCACTCATAGGTGCGTAGTTCAAAAAGCATTGTTCATCCTTTGTCTATCTGCTTGATGCTGGCCTGCCATTCGCCGTGCCCATCTATTTGCCGCAGCGCCCGTTTCACACAACACCCGTTTGACATAAATGTGACAGAAGCCACAGCCGAATTTCAGGCCAGATCTTTGAGTTGATCTGTGATTCTACACAGGTCATTGTACCTGATCTGGGCAGCAAAGCAAGCAACAAAAAGGGGATGCCGCCCACACCAAGAGCAGCATCCCCTCTTTTCATATTTCAACCAAATCAGTCACAACCAGATCGTTCACAACGGTAGGACCATTGTGAACGATAGAGCCGATTTGGCTCGTTCGACCGTTAGAGGTCTCCAACATCACGCTTTCAAGCCTTGAGCAAGGCGCCTACCGGTTAATGATCGGCAGGTAGAGAATCGTCGCTGGACCCGCATTGGTGCTGCAGTTTTCCCCAACATCGATTGTCTTGCTGCCAATCGCCACGTTACCGTAGTTATCAGTCACTTCGGCCCGCACGGTGTAGGTGCTGGTCTCGCCACAGGCATAAACGTGACTCGCCTGTGAAGTGACTGATGTTACGTAGGCTGTTCCATCGCCAAAGTCCCAGCGGTACTGTACGGGTTTGGGTTCTGTTGTGCCCTGAACAACAGCATCCGCAGCATAGGAAGCAGCAACATCAAAGAGATAGATGGTGCTGCTCACTGCGACCGTATCGCTGATCGAAACGGTGGCGGGTGGCTGCGACCAACTCCAGTTGAGGAAGAGGCCGAGCAGTTCGCTGCGCGTCGTCGGTGTAATGCCAGCCGTGGCGGTGGCACTGTTGTTCATGCCCTCCAGCCCAAAGGTGGCATAGACGCTGCGACCTTCATAGGTGATGCCCGGATTTTCCAGCGATGGCTGCTGGCGGTGGCCCATGGTTACGGTGCCGTCATATTTGTTGAATGGCCCTTGGTACTTGAGCAGTGGAACGCTGTCCAAAACATCCGTGCCCGTTGGATCCTGGGTGCCATCGTGCCTGCGGTTGTCGATCTCATCCACGAAGCGATGATTGGCCAGGGCTTGCGGTTCGATCTGACCGCGGATCTCGCCAGCGGGATTGGCTGTTGTGTGAACGTTGATGTAGGTATCACCGTCCAGCAGCTGCTGCGCCTCGGTCATTGTCAAGCTGGGGCTGATGACACCGGCAACAGTCAGGCTGGTGGTTACATAGGTTGGCAGCGTCACACCGGCAGTGGCAGCCAGATCGACAATAACACCGCCGTTGACGCCCGTATCTCCCACGTGAATATGCATGCCGGTCACAGTCACCGGATTGGTTGAGGTTGGGGTGACAGTCACGGAGAATTCCGTGTAGTTGCGATCCAGGTCGTGGAAGAGCTCGAACTCACCGCTCGTCGGCGTGTTGACGGGTGGCACTTCTTGTGCACCGGAAAGATCACCACTCGCGGCATAGGCGCGCGGCTGGCCGAGATCAACGGCGACATCATCCCAGACGGAGGGAGCGGCGTCGGTCTCCACGATATATTCAGTTGGTACCATGTTATTGGAAACGCTATCCTGAATCCAGTTGGCACCCAACCGATTGGCATAGAGGAAAGGCGGATTATCGGGATCGGTCTCATCCGCATCCAACACGGAGGAAAGATCCTGCCCCATGGCGATCAAGGTCCCGCCGTTATTGAGGTACTCGACCAGCCGATCCATGTCTTGTCCGGTTAGCCCCGTTGAAACAGAGAAGGTGCCATCGCTGCGGAAGTTGTTGCCGGTAAAGTAGATGACAGCTCGATAGCCGGCCAATGTGGCCGCTTCTGGGATGGTGGTTGCACTGCCAACACCGTCATTCGTACTGACGACTGCATAGTTATAACCGAGCTCATCCAGCGTCTTCGTGTAATACCAGAGATAGTCGGTATCACCAAGTTCGTCACTAAAGTCATTGTCGATGATCAGCACGTCGGCCAAGGGCAAGGCGGGAGTTACCCGAGCCCATGCAGGCATGTGGGCATCGTACATGCTGCCATCCATGACGATGTACCCCTGATTGTCACCAATGCCATTGCCGCTTGCGGGATCAAAGGTAACCTGTACTGTCTTCGATTCGTTCGGAGCCAACGTGAGCGCAGCGGGCACAACACTGAACCCAGCGAGCGTGGTGGTTTGCGTGGGCGCAAAGCCACTTGCCGTGGAGAGTGTGCTCAGATTGTAGGTTTCGGTGGCGGTGGCCACGCTGGTAACGGTGACGCTAATGGTCTTTTGGGTACCGCTGATGGTGTAGCCAAAGCTCAAGCTGGGCGGATCCAAAATGACACCGGGGTTGGTGACGCGAGTCAGATCGAGCCGACCGGCGCCCATATCGAGCGGCTGCGCAGGGGTTGTCCCATCGCTCGAATAGATATCCATGTACTTGGAGGTCGACATGAGCGCGGACTTGATCCAGGCTGGTGACCAATCGGGGTGGGCCTGTTGCACGAGCGCGGCCGCGCCAGCAACATGGGGAGAAGCCATCGAAGTGCCCGACGCTTGCCCATAGCCGAGATGGCGGGCTTCGCCGGTGGCACCAGGTGTGTACCCTTGCGCCAGAATATTGACACCTGGCGCGGCAATGTCCGGCTTGAGTGTGCCGCCAACACCGGGCCCACGGCTGCTGAAGCTAATGATCCGGTCGGGTGTGTTGCCCGCCTGGAAGGCCGTTGTATCGACACGCAGCACCGCCGCGGTAGCACCCTGGTCGTTGTAGAGCTGTACCAGGGCATCGCCATCGGTTTGCCCAACAAAGATGGAAGGGATTGTGACCTGGTTACCCACGGCCCCGGCCCCCATGCTAATGAGCGTGTCGCCGACATTGTTGTAAACTACGGCAAAATCTGCACCCGCCTGCTCGGCATTCAAAACCTTGACGCCAAATTCGCAGCTGCCGCGGCTAATGAGCGCGGCCTTGCCCGCAAATGCATTGGTTGGGAAGGGATTACAGCCTTCGACATTGGCCGCGTCGACTACCCCGGCAGGCAGGTAATCATAATCCTGCACCTGTCCGATGGGCAATGAACCGCCAAAGGAGGCGGTGGCAAAGGCGATCTCCTGCAAGGTTGGTTGGTTGGGGACGCTCACTTTGCCGGCAGCCAATGTGCCACCGGTTGTGCTGGCGGCCACGTTGATGTAATCAGAGGAGGGGTGATCGCTGGTACCCGCGGCCGGGCCCGCATTCCCGTTGGACATGGAGACAAAGACGCCAGCCTTCACGGCATTGATGAGCGCCTGATCAAGTGGATCATAAGCACCGCCGCTGCTGCCGGGTCCACCGCCCCACGAATTGTTCACGACATCCGCGCCATCGCGCACAATATCTTCCAGCGCGGCAAGCCCCTCGGTGGTATAGAAAGAACCATTGTCCGTGACACTGGCATAGAAGACACGATAGCTCATCACGTACGCTTTGGGAGCAACACCGCTCATCTCGCCAACGTTCAAGCCCGCGTAGGTGGCAGTTACCACCTCACCGGCCGCGGTCGATGCCGTGTGGATGCCGTGGGAGGTACCATTCTCGCCGGGCCAGGGATTTTCATCGCCTGCAGCCGGTGGATCCCAGGGCCGGAAGTAGGCGCGCGAGACAATAATCTTGCCGTTGTTGTTGGCCGTTAGCCCAAGGCCGTTGGGGCCATAGCCGGGCGGATAGCTGTAGCCGGCCCCATCCATCATCGGTGCTTCGTGATGAACACCACCATCCATGGAAGCGACCTTGATGCCAGCCCCCGCGTTGGCTTGTCCACCCAGCTGGTTCCAAAGCACCGGCGCATTGATCAGCGCCGTGCTCGTGTAGAGCTGGGTGTAGTAGGGCTCGTCAAGGTAGACATTTTTAACGCCGGGCAGCTTGGACAGTTGCAACAGCGCTTCGTCACGGTCGTTGCTGCCGACATCCACAGAGAGACCATTGAAGACAACTTGATAGGTGGCTTCTTCAGTCAGACCTGTTTCGTTGACAAAATTGGCGACTGTTGCATCGGCCACCACGCTCTGCATGGTGCTGACAAATGCAGCCTGTTCGGCTTCGAGTTGACTGATGTAAGCCTGTGCCGCGGCGGCATCGACATCTAGCTTGCCGTTGACGGCTGCAGCGCTGACGTCACTTTGCAATGCCGCGGCGAGAGAAGGGGATTCCAATTCGACAATGAGACGCGAGGAATCGCCTGCCGGTGGCGGGATGTCTCCTTCCACGGCAGCTGGCGCTGCGCTGACAGTCGGCGGCAATGACATACACAAGAGTGCAAAGACCATTGCCCAAGCCAAAAGACGCAAGTACTTGGATGTTGCCATTCAGAATTCTCCTTAATTATATGCAATGCAAACTGAGTTACGCACAATATTCCGCCCGAAATTGAAGCTTGCTCATGTCGATTTTATTCAACGAATCGGTGTAAGTGGGACTGAGCCTGTCGAAGCTACAGCGGCCCGGTTTGCCGGAATTATCACTGAACGCTCACGAGCAGCCACCGTCTTCGCACAAGATCTGTTCATGGCAGTGTGCACGTTGAATGCTCTTAACTCAAATATACAAAGCATTACGTCGGGTTTGGGAACAAAGACGATGCTAACGTGAGCTATGTTTGAAGACGGCACTTTGGCGAGAGGGAAAGTACCGGCTTCGAGCCGATCATGAAGACCGATCATAACAAAGCAGACAGTGGAGAGCAGTTTGCATCCGTGGCTCACGAGGTAAAAATAGCAACGCTTCTGCTACCAAACGAATCCACTAAAGAATTTATCCATGAATTTGCCTTTGATCATCTGGAGATACTCGTCCCGGTGTACGGGGAGCGTTGACCTGATAGATAGATCATTCCAGATAGATCATTCCAGATAATCTAACGTCATGGATAAATCAATGGGACCACAATGTCCCCTTTAGTTGTCCACCATTATCACCCAACAACCGATAATATATCAAATGTAATATCGATTCGTAGCTCAAGCTGATCTCTTTTCTGCTAGTTGAGAGGTAGAGAATATTGCGAATTGCGTGCACTGCGTGCAAGGGGCATGGAGTGGAGGGGGCAGGTTGATCTGGAAAAGTGACTGCTCACCGCTGGATATCGCGTGATATCATTGCAGCACAGTTGGCGATGGTACGGAGTACGATCATATCGCCTTCTTCAAAGCGACGGTCAGTCCCCTTGGCCGAAATCTGAACTGCGCCTTGGGTTTGCTCGTTGCGCAAAATGGGCACCACGAGCGCATATCCGGTCTCGTTGTAGTAAAATCGTTCGAGCGCTCCCTCGGCATCGTCGGGGTCATAGAAGATCGGTTGTCCCGCCTGCATTGCCCATTCAATGATGCGCCGAATGTGGGGCGGAATGGCGTAATCTCCCTTTTCCTCACGATGCCAGATTTGCTCGTTCAACAAAATGGTGACGCCCACATCGCCCATTGCTTCGCAAATACTTTCGACCAGTAGCTCAAAGAGGCTGTTGTAGTTTTTGGCACTTGCCAGCGAACGGGTAAAGAGTTGCAGACTCAGCAGCTGTCCTGAGCTGGTATTCAGTTCATGTTGCATTTGCGTCAGTTGCAATGCGCTCACAGTCTGCTGGGCAATGGCCAACACATCCGCGCGCAACAGTGGATCAGCCAACGTGCGTCCATTTTCGGCCCCCAACAGAATGGCACCCTGCGCCTTGCGCTCGGCACGTAGGGGTAAGATCAGCAGGGCCCCCTGGCGAGGCATCCAGGGAAATTCTTCGGGCAACGGTAGATTCTCGCGCTCGATCTCCTCGATGAGCAGATAATCGGGTTTTTCTGCATCCAACTGGGGCAGAAGTGCTCGGGCCAACACTCCCCAAAGCGGAAATGGACAGGTGGCCATCAGATACTGTTTGGCTTCGGGAATACCGCGCATGGCCTGATAGGTATAGGGTCCAAGTTCGGTTTCGCCGAGGATGACCACGGCAAAACGGAGTGGTATCTTTTGCCAAATCGAGTCGACCACTGTCGAAAGCAACGTGCTGGTGCTAGCTGCTTCGTCGTGCTGGTTTGCAATATTGTAGAGAATGGTGAGCTGTGTCACCCGTTGTTGCAGCTGATCAAATGTCTGTTGAAGTGTAACTTGCCGTTGACTCGACTCTTGTAACGCATCTGCGGCATGAGTGATCACTTGCTGAAGAGACTTTGATCTCGCGGGGAGGATTTCTTCATCCTGCAATTTCGCCAACAGCTGTGCAACCGAGTCCGTCATGAGCGATACAGAATCAAGCTGTTCCAACAGATACTGGAACAGCTTGACGATCGTTTGATCACTCCGTTGTGACTCGTTCATGTTATCTCGGATCATGGGTACTAGATTTCTCTCCTGAAATTCTCTGCTCCGCTCTCGTCGGCCAGCGCGGCGACGGGAGCACAACCGAATTTTAGGATAGGTAATATGCCGCGCCCGGAAGGCAACCGGCATCAGATAATAGCGAAAATAACGTAAATAGCGTGGCTGACTCGCCATTTGTTCGGTCACAATTCGCGGTCTACATAACAGGCTGCAAAAATTCACTGATTTGCGGGACTTCACGGCAAGCGATGAATGATGTATAATCAAGCTTAAGGTAATGGTAAATTCAATGTGACTGTGACGTCAAAAATCACACACGCTTGTAATAGTTTTGGTTAATACTTCCCATGGATTCTCTAACTACATCTACCGAATCGTTCCGTATCCTGTTGGTTGATGACGAACCAGGAACGTTACAACTTGTGCGCAAGATTTTGCAAGCAGATGGGCACGAGGTCTTTGAAGCAGCCGATGGTCAACAGGCAATCGAAATGTTTGAGGCTACCCAGCCCGATCTCGTTCTATTGGACGTCGTGATCCCCCAGATTGATGGTCTTGGCGTGTTGCAGGAGATCCGACGCCGCGATCGGTTGACAGGGGTGATCATGGTCAGTGCGCTGACATCTGAACAGCTCGCCGTGAAATCGATGTTGGGCGGGGCAGACGATTACATCAGCAAACCGTTCAAGCTAAAAACGATCCGGCTGCACATCCGTCAAGTGATGGATAAAGTTCATCTGCGCCGCCACAACAGTCTTTTGCAAGAGCAACTGATCGCGGCCAACGAAAAGCTGCGGCTCTTCATGGCGGATCCACTGGTCGAAAGCTTAATGCAGAGCAACTCGCTGCCAAGTCTGGGTGGAGAGCGTCAGTTGGTCACCGTTCTCTTCATGGATTTCTGCGACTCGACCTCGATGGCACAGACGATACCACCCGATGAGCTGTTACACACCTTCAATGAATACTTTGCTCAACTGGGTAATGCAATCTCCGAACATGGTGGTTTCATGGACAAGATCATGGGGGATGGGTTCATGGCACTCTTCAATGCCCCAATTGCACTCGAGGATCATGCCACCAAGGCGTTGCTCGCGGCGCTTACGATGTGCAAGGAAGTTCGGGCGAAAAACCAGACCAATCAATTGCCCATGAACATTCGAGTCGGGATTCACACGGGCGAAGCCGTGGTGGGCAATATTGGCATGCCGCGACTGCTCAACTACACAGCAATTGGTGACACGGTCAACCTGACCAAGCGACTGGAAGAGTCAAGCCAGCCTGGCGATATCTACATGAGTGCGGCAACCCATGCGGCGCTCAACCCGGCGTTACTCGGGCCCTATTACGAACGTATCACCGCCCTGGGTTCGCACAAGCTCAAAGGCTATAACACCCCATTCGATGTCTTTTCCATTAATTGCCTGCCAACAACGGAAATTCAGGACCAGATCGCCAATACGTGGAACCTGAATTCCCTCAATGTACAGTAGTTCCGTGTACAGTAGTTCCGTGTACAGTAGCTGTACTCAATTTTCCTGGTAACTCAAGTTGCTACCCACCATCCCCACACGAGATTGATTGCTGAAAATTATCTCTCTACCACGCGCCCAGCAGACAACCGGGGAGCAACGTAGGTTCGTTGTAGACATATCAGCAAGCAGCCGCAAAGTCCCATTGCCTTGGGCAAGCATCATTATCTTCCACAAAGAGCTTACAATAGAGCGTATTCCAACGCAAGGTCCAGAATTTCGCCACACGAGCCCAGCCCTCCTGTACCACACCAACTGTTGCGTGCCTCTGTTCCCACTGTTGTCTCATACAAAAGTACAATTTTGGCCACCCCGCTAATTGCCAAGAGCACACTTCTGTTGTACAATAGTCCCTTTGGTTGCTGCACGAAACCAGCGTAACGTACGCAACTGCTCGAGAGTGAGTCGCTTTGCTGTTGGCTATTCTGTCCTAACATTCGCTCTCGGTGCGCAAGCGATGGTGAGTTGCAACCAAATTACAATTTCATATTTCTGTTCAAGAATTGTCAGGGCTGACATGGTTGGGCATAGCAGCAATATACCCACCCATCGGTCGACCCATCAGTCTGAGCGTACAAGTACATTGATCACGCGGCCAAATGGCAGCAGACACCTTTTTTGACCAGAAACCTAAATCAGAGCCGAGGGTGCGACTTGGCTCGGCTATCCGCCATACCCCCAAGGCAGGTATTATCCTGCACAGCGCCAGTAGTTCTCGGCACGCGCGGAGCATGAGCGTCTGCGGCTGGTCTTCTGACAGCCCCAAAGCAACGCTCATCTGACTGCGTGCCCCGGCGGGCTACCAATGGCAGTGTTGTTGTATCATGCCGTAGGCATCTTTGCGGATAGTTCTTTCGAGGGCTTGCCCTCATGTAGAGTCCAAGGAGTAGACTCAGTGACTTTTGAACACTTTGGCTTTGACGCGCGTGTCAACGCTGGCATCGAAGCCGCCGGTTTCACCACCCCCACCCCCATTCAGGCCCAGGCAATTCCTGCGGTCCTAAATGAAGGCGATGTTCTCGGTTTGGCTCAGACAGGCACGGGCAAAACAGCCGCGTTCGTGCTGCCGATCCTGCAACGCCTGACACGCGGCAAACTACGGTACCCCCGTGTACTGATCGTAGCCCCCACCCGCGAACTAGCCGAACAGATCCATGAAACGGTCGTCCAATTGGGCGCCAAGACCAAAATCCGCAGCATTCCCATCTATGGGGGTGTGAGCAAGGTTCCGCAGCTCCGCGCCCTGCATCGGGGTGCAGAAGTGCTGGTGGCCTGCCCCGGGCGGCTGCTCGATCTTCACAGTGAACGGGCAATCGATCTCTCTAAAATTGAAGTGTTGGTGCTCGACGAAGCTGACCGCATGTTCGACATGGGCTTTTTGCCCGATATTCGTCGGATTGTGGGCCTGCTGCCCAAACAGCGCCAGAATCTTTTCTTCTCGGCCACCATGCCCGATGACATCCGCAAACTGGCGGATGAAGTCTTGATCGATCCAACCACGGTACAGATCGGCATGATTGCACCGGCGAAGACTGTCTCCCACGCGCTCTACCCCGTTACCCAGGGGCTGAAGACACCGCTGTTGCTCTCGATGCTGGAGCAGATGGAGACGGATCGGGTACTGGTCTTCACACGTACCAAACGGCGGGCGCGCAATTTGGCTTCAACGCTTCAGTCCAAGCGCTATCGAGTAACTGCATTGCAGGGCAACATGAGCCAGCCAGCACGCCAGGCAGCCATGGATGGCTTCCGCACCGGCAAATATGAGATCCTGGTGGCGACCGATATCGCGGCCCGCGGGATCGATGTGGCCGAGATTTCACACGTCATCAACTTCGACATGCCCGACACAGTGGATGCCTACACCCACCGCATTGGCCGCACCGGCCGTGCCCACGCCAGTGGGGACGCGCTTACCTTTGCCATTCCCGATGATGCACCGATGATTCGGGAAATTGAAAAGCTGCTGGAGCAGCGAATTGAACAGCGCCAACTGGAGGGCTTCAATTACAGTGGTTTTGTGCCCGAAATCACAGTGCAGTCGGCCCAGAATCAGAATGGCCGCCGCAACAGCAATGGCAAGAACAGCCGCAACAGCAACCATGGCAATGGCAATGGCAAAAACAACCATCGTTCACGGAGCAGTGGCCAACAAAGCAAACGCCGCACGTCCAATGGCCACGTGGTTGGCAGCAGCGAGACCGGCAGTGGCAAAGCCAATGGCGAAACAGCTGGCAAGAATCGCTCTCGCCGTCGCTGGCGGCGCCGCCGCACCACAACTCAGTCATAGACGCGACTGAAGTAGTAAGCCGCCGCCCATCCCCACGGCTGCCAATTCCAGCGACATTGCAGCAACCAAGTCGTTGCTGATTGATGTCGGCAGAAAAGAACACGTAAGCGCCCAGCACACATGTGCTGGGCGTTTTTTGTTGTATACGTCTCATCTACCGGGGTACATGGCTGCGCGGTCTTCTTTTCGGTAAAGTAGCTGATAATGATGGTCCCCAACAGCAACGGACGAACGGCTCACAGCCAGTGTTCGCCATTGCCAGAGCATCCCAATCCTTCCAGTGTGAAGAATTGCTCTTGGCTGTGAGCTTGAGCGGGAGACCGGGCGATTATTTTCAGAGATACTGGATTTGACATGAACACGATTCACAGTACTTATCAATACGCTAGCGATCAAGACAGTAATATTCAAAACGGTAATTACCAGGGTAGCCACCACCGCAGCAACTATCCATTGGCCGATGTGTTGGCGGCGGTTGGCAACACACCGCTCATTCAGCTGAACCGGATCTATCCCGATGCACCGATCCAGCTCTATGGCAAGCTGGAGGCAGTGAATCCCGGTGGTAGCATCAAAGACCGCACCGCCCACACCATTCTGACCGCGGCCTTCTCTACAGGTGAGTTGAAACCGGGCGCAACTGTAATCGAGTCCAGCTCTGGCAACATGGCAATTGGGCTGGCACAGACCTGCCGCTATCTGGGGCTCAATCTGATCGTTGTGGTGGACCCCAATGTCAACCGGCAGACGGTAAAGATATTGCGTGCCTATGGCGCACAGATTGATCAGGTGGAGGAACTTGATCCAACCGGCGGCTATCTCAAGACGCGCTTGCGGCGGGTACAGACATTGCTCGACGTGGTGCCCAATAGCTATTGGCCCAACCAATATGCCAACGCGCACAATCCCCTGGCCCACCGTCGCACCATGGATGAAATTGTGACCGCGCTCGGTGGCAAGCTTGACTATCTCTTTGCCGCCACCAGCACTTGCGGCACGCTCATGGGCTGTGCCCAATATGTACGTGAATCAGGGCTCTCAACCAAGATCATAGCGGTCGATGCAATGGGCAGCGCAATCTTTAACAGCCCACCGGCCAAACGACTGTTGCCGGGCCATGGCGCCGGACGACGCCCCGAATTGCTTGATGAGCAATATGTTGACCGGGTCATTTACATTTCGGATCGAGAGTGTGTAATTGGTTGTCGGCGTCTGCTCGATCGAGAAGCCCTGCTCTGTGGTGGTTCATCCGGTGCCGTAACGATGGCCGTGGAAAAGATGCTCCCCGAATTACCCCGCAGTGCTAGCTGTGCCGTCATCCTCTGCGACCGTGGGGAGCGCTATTTGGATACCATCTACTCTACCGAGTGGGTGGCGGAGCATTTGGGGCAGATTGAAGATGAAACCACAATCGCGCCCCACAAGCACGAGGAGCCACTGCTGCTCCTATGAACAGAGACAAGTTGACCAACAGAAGCAATGGGTCGTCACCGCTTCTATCAGCGGCTGACCCAGGGTTGACAGCCTATACCGTCGCCATCATCGGGGGTGGCCCCAAAGGCACCTATGCACTGGAACGATTGATCGCACAATTTGCGGCAAATCCGGTTGCAGGGCCGGTTGACATCTACATTTTCAACCGTTCTATCCACTTTGGCGCGGGTGATATCTATCACCCGGAGCAGCCTGACTATCTGTTGATTAACTATGCCATTGGCAATATCAACATGTGGAGTGATGAGAAGCCGCCAGCAGTTGTGCCCGATCCATTGCCATTGACCGAGTGGCTGCAACAGCAGCACGAACCACGGTTGGCCGTCAGTGAGCATGACTATGTCTCGCGTGCCAAGGTGGGGCGCTATCTGAAAGCAGGCTTTGCGGCTATTCTGGATCACCTGCCCCCGAATGTTACCGTCCATTGTGTTGTTGGCGACGTAGCTGACTGCAAGCCGGTGGGGCAAGCCTACCAGCTGACGGTGCAGAAGACCGATGGCAGCGTGGAAGCAGTGCCGACGGCTTTTCAGCAGGTGTTGCTGGCCACGGGACACCCACGCAATAAGCCCAATCCAATCACAGCTAGCTATCAACGCTTTGCCGCGCAACATTTGGATACAGAGTTCATCCCCTTCGTCTATCCCGTGGAACCAACATTGCGATCTGTGCCTGCGAGTGCTCACGTGGGGATGAAGGGTATTGGCTTGACATTTATTGATGCCACCTTTGCACTCACCGAAGGCAAAGGTGGGCGCTTCGTCCGTGGAGAGAGCGGCGAGCTGCATTATCATCCCGCTGGCACGGAGCCGGCTGTCATCTATCCCTTTTCGCGCAGTGGGTTGCCCATGTTGCCGCGCGGTCCGGTTGTTGGCCCAACGTCAACACCGTTGCGCTTCTTCACGCCGGTTGCCGTGGCCACCATACGGGCACGCGCCACAGCTGCCAAGCGCGCGGTCGACTTTGAGACAGAGCTCTGGCCGTTGCTGGAACGGGAGCTAACTCATGCCTACTATCGGGTCTCTTTTCAGTTGGCAGGAGAAGCTGAGCAGCTGACGGCGCTCTCTTCCTATGCCGAGCTGCAGGAGGCGATTGCGCACTTTCACGAACGACAGCCGGAAGTAGAGCGCTTTACCCCGGCCGATTTTCTCGATCCACTGCAGAGCCGCTCCTTTGCAACACCGGCCGAGCAGCATGAATGGTTGGTCGGGTATCTCCGCTTCATGATCAATGAAGCGTACAAAGGGGCTGAGCAGAGCCCGTGGATGGCAGCGGCAGCTGTCTGGCGCCAGGCCACACCGCTCTTTCAGCGTATATTCCAGTTTGGGGGGCTAACGCCAGCATCACACCGGGCGTTTATGACTCGATACGCCTCTGCCCTAAACCGCATTAGCTTTGGGCCACCCATTGCAAGCGCGGAGAAGCTGGTTGCCCTGGCTGAGGCCGAAATCCTAAATTTTGGTATGGCACGGGGTGCCGATGTGCAGCTCGATCAGCAGAGGGGTCGTTTTCAGCTACAGTCAAACATTGATGGGAGCAGCCGTGCAGTCACCCATCTGATCGATGCACGGATTCCCAAGGTGGCGCTGTTGGATGATCAGGCGGGGCTTTATCAGAATCTGTTGCGTCGTGGCACGATTCAGCCCTTTGCCAATCGGGGCAGGCAAAGAGAGCACAATGAGCGCCCCTACTATCCCGGCTGTCTGGCGCTTGCGTCCAAAGCGGGGTTGGTCATTAGCGGTGCCGGTCACGTAAATCCCAGAATGGCGGCGACGGGCACACCTACCGAAGGCATTACGCACGACAATGATTCGCTTTCTCGTAGCTGCAACAACTTTGCCAGCGACTGGGCAGCGCACGTACGTGCACAATACGCTCACATGCAATTCATGCCCAGCACGCTGGCGGAACAGCATTTGCCCGACCGCCAATCCGGCAACTACCTGCAACGTGAATCGAGTGATTTTTTTGCCCACGAGGATAATTCTTTTCAATGAAACTACCAACAGCGTTACCCGATGCGATCACAGCCACCAAGCAGCCAAAACAGCATGAGACCCGCGCCGCTTTCACAGAGCAAGAGAGTCGGGCAACGGCTGGTACAGACACAGCTGCTGCAGCCGCCTATCCACGATTGACGCCACTGATCGCGCCATGGGTCCCCGATCTGCTTGCGGATCAAGCCACGTTGCACCAGCTCTTTGACCAACATGGCTCTCCGATCAATGTGCATCACACGCAGCCTTTCCTGGAGAACTACCGCGAGTACACCGCGGTGTTGGAACAGCATGATCTGCGCCACCAGATCTTTTTTGCCCGCAAGGCTAACAAATGCCGGGCCTTTGTGCAAGCGGCAGAACAAGCAGGGTTTGGCGTCGATACAGCCAGCTACCGTGAGCTGAAACAGGCGCTAGCGCTGGACAATCACCCCGAACGGTTGGTTCTGACGGCTGCGATCAAAGAAGAGCGGCTCGTGCGGCTGGCGGTAGAGCATGATGTGTTGATTGTGGTTGACAACGAAGATGAATGCCATCTCATCAACCGTGTGGCCAACGAGTTGCAGAAAACCGCGCTGGTTGGCGTGCGGGTCAGTGGCTTTGTGCATGAGGGCGAGCCATTGTATAGCCGCTTTGGGTTTGCGCTGCACGCAGCCATCCGCCTCATTAGCGAGCGAATGGGGCCCGGGCACGACTTTGCCGGGCTACAATTCCGCGGGCTACATTTTCATCTCAATGGCTATTCACGCCAACAGCGGGGCGCGGCGTTGTTGGCAACTATTCACTGTGCCGATGAACTGCGCGAGCGGGGGATCACCACCCATTTCATCGACATTGGTGGGGGCTTTCTGGTTCGCTATCTGGCCCATCGCCACGAATGGGAGCACTTTCACCGGGAGCTCGCCCGTGCAGTGCAGGGGGAGCGCGCCCCCATTACGTTCCAAAACAATGGATTGGGGCTTGGAATGATCGAGGGGAAATTGCATGGCCAACCCACGGTCTATCCCTATTACAACGAGACGCCGCGTGCAAGCTTTCTGCGCGAGATATTGGCATACGAAGATGA
This sequence comes from Caldilineaceae bacterium, assembly GCA_965228585.1. GTDB lineage: Bacteria > Chloroflexota > Anaerolineae > Caldilineales > Caldilineaceae > JAHBVH01. The sequence goes on along the minus strand of CBDDHX010000005.1, from coordinate 121,975 downwards.
GCAGGGGCAAGATGTGGCAACGTTGTTGCGCGAACGCGATATTGAACTGCGCATGGAGCCGGGACGCTCCTTGCTCGACCAGGCGGGTGTGACGCTAGCCCGCGTCGCCTTTCGCAAGTGGGACAGCAACGGTGATCTGCTAATTGGGCTGGAGATGAACCGCACGCAAATGTTTAGCTCTAGCGCGGACTTTTTGCTCGATCCATTCGTGCTGCACCAACATCCCGATCCCAATGCCACACCGACCGCCGGCTACTTTGTCGGTGCATATTGTCTGGAGCAGGATCTGTTGCTCAAACGCAAGATCAATCTTGAACAGGTGCCAGCGGTGGGGGATATTGTCTGCTTCCCCAACACCGCGGGCTACATGATGCACTTCTTTGAATCAGAAGCTCATCTCTTTGAGCTAGCCACGAATCTGGTGATGGTAGAGCGCGCCGACGAGGAGTCGCCGCCGCGCTTTATTGGTGATGAAGCAATTCGATAATCACGCTGACGACGGTAGGGACTCGGCAATGGAGAGACGAGAGCAGAGCGGCCGCTATTCGGGCGTTACATAGGCAGCGGTCAAGCCGCCATCCACGGTAAAATCTGTTCCAGTAACATAGGAGGATTCATCTGATGCAAGGTAGAGCGCCGCATAGGCCATCTCTTTCGCTTCACCAAAGCGCCCCATGGGCAGATGAACCAGTCGACGCTCTTTTTTGGCTTTGGTGTCAAGATAACTCATGAGCAATTCGGTATGCAACGGGCCGGGGCAGAGTGCGTTTACACGAATTCCTTCGCGGGCGTGAATAATGGCCAATTCGCGCGTGAGTGCCAACACACCACCTTTGCTGGCCGTGTATGCCAACTGTGGAGTGGCCGCCCCCACCAGTGCCACAAAGGAAGCCGTGTTGATGATCGACCCGCTGCCAGCCCGACGCAACGCGGGAATCCCATACTTGCAGCCGAGATAGACGCCCTTGAGGTTAACCGCCATTGTCATGTCCCACACCGCTTCTTCCGTATTCACGGCATCGGCATCATCGTGGCGCATAATTCCAGCATTGTTGAAGAGCACATCCAACTTGCCAAAATGCTCTTCTGCTGCAGCAACCATGGCAGCACAGTCAGCAGCTTGGGCGACATCGGCGTGAATGTAAAGAGCCCGACCCCCCGCTGCTGTGACCTGTTTGACCGTCTCTTTGCCGTCGTCGTCATTGACGTCGACCACAACCACTGCTGCGCCCTCTTGGGCAAAGAGCAGCGCACTTTCGCGGCCAATTCCGCCGCCGCCGCCCGTGATCAGCGCTACTTTTTCAGCAAGACGCATAATTTCCTCCATTATTTTTCTGCAAGATGCTATCGCAGGATCGCATGAATTGCGCGGCTGCACATACCGCCAGTTGCCCAAGAGTGCATGTCATCGGGGAGACAGCTGATTATCGGTTAAAGTTCAGGCAGCGATTGCGTTTCAGCCGTATACTTTAGCTGTTCTGATATTCAATTGTGGCCCCCACCATGTCTTTGGTAGCTCAGGTCGGCGCAATGAATGTCAGGGCAAAACCAAACGAAAACAAATTGCTGATAGTTACGTATTGTAATTATATGGCTCAGTCAGGTAATCACAGTAGCCAAGTAATCGAAATGTTCAGCGCAGTGAAGCATGCTGTGTGCCGTGTAACTGTATGACCTTGAAGCCCATCCTGGAGTTCGGTTGTGGTGCATAAATCACCCCGAGCCAGCTACGTCGACGCAGAGAAGATCAGGACAGATGGGCAAAGAATAGAATTTGGGAGCGTTTCAACATGAAACAGTTGGAGTATACAATGAATAGTCGAGTACGTAATCCGGGTTTGGCCGCGGTGTTGAGTGCAATTCTGCCGGGATTGGGCCAGATCTACAACGGTCGTATTTTGTGGGCGATCTTTTGGTTGATCATCACCCCCGGTTTTTGGATTGGCTCGGGTGGATTTCTGGGTTGGATCTGCCATATTCTGGCCGCGATGCAATCCTATCGTTACGCCAAGCGACACCCGATCGCAAAGTAATCCCCCAATCTTGCTCCGGTTCACTCGTCGCAATCGACGGCTGCAAGGAGCGCTCATGCCACGTCTCGGTGCCTGCAAGCAGAGCACCGAGACGTGGTGGCTCGTCAGCCTCTGCTCACGGCACCACCGCAAAGTTCCCAGCTTGCAGGGTCCAGCTTGCTGCAACCGGATCCCAACGTAGGTCCCAATAGCCCCGATAGTGACGGATCCGAGCGGTCCCGCTGCTGAGACGCTCCGTCACTTCCAGATCCACCAACAGACGATTCGGCACATCGGAATCGACCGTTGTTGAAACGGCGACGGTCTCAGTCTGGGCATAGCCCGCCACCCAACGTTCATATGGATTTTCGGCTTGCACCGCGGGTGAGAGCAGCGCGTAGGCAGCCACAAATTCACCTTGTTCGAGTAGCTGATAGAAGTGCTCAACAGCCAACGCCCGGCTGCCATCATTGCCCGTGCTCGTTGTCGCCAACAACACGAGTTCCCCCTCATCCAGATGGTAGCTGGCATGCGAACGACCGCTGGGACAGCAATTTGGTTCCCACCCATTGTAGAGCGCGTTGCTAACCACCAAAATTCCGGCATCGGCAGCCAAACTCAGCTTGTAGCCTGTTCCCCACGTCACCAATGTGGGGCGTGCAGTGCCCGCCTCATCACCCGTCTGCTTATCACCCGTCTGCTCATCACCCGTGTAATCGTACAACAGATAGCCAATGTTGCCCGCGGTGCCGCCGGAAAAGAGTGGAATGCCCGCCTCCTCCTCACAATCCCCATCGAAATCGCCATAGGCAATCTGCTCCACCTGTGGAATACCGGTCAATTCAGTTGCATCTGTGGCCACGGCCACGTACTCTTCATCACCCACAGTGCGCTGGCTCAACGCTTCGTCGGTTGCCAAAAAGCTCTCCCAATCCAGCGTCTGAATTGCCTGTGTCACCGAGCGACAGGCAGCAGGGATGGAGACGGAGAGATCGTAAATCGCCGCGCCTTCCGCGGTCGCCACACAGAGCAGATAGTCGCCCGTGCGCGGCAATACTTGGGTCCAGCTGCGCGCCGTGACCGTGGGCTCTTTCAGATAAACGCCAGTGCCGCTATCTGCTTCGACCATCTGCACGAAGAAGTTAGCGGCACGCTCGTCCGTCGTCAAGCGCACCGTCATCTCCTGGCCAGCATCCGCGCCCAACAGATAACAAGCCTGTTCCGGGAAGATGACGGTTCCGTCAACGCTAGCGTTGGTCGCGCCCGTTGCAAAGTTGATCCGGGTGGGATCGAGGACAACCAGCGAATTCGGGTCGCGCGCGATGGGAACCGTCAAGCGCTGCCCCACTCGCACCAGATTGGCATTACCCAGGCCATTCAGCTGCAAGAGCTCGCTGGTGGATGTGCCGAACCGTTCGGCAATGGTGGAGAGCGTGTCACCCGTGCGCACGGTGTACGTTGTGGTCAGGGCGGCCGGCTCGGGTGTGGCCGTTGGCGTTGGGAGACTGGTTGGTGGCAAAGCTGTAGGCGATGATGTTGGCGATGTTGTTGGCGTTGGGGCAGTCGTTGGCACCGTGGTTGTGGTTGGCTGCGGGGCTGGTTGCGGGACCATCAACACCTGCCCCACCCGCACCAGATTGGCATTGCCAAGCCCATTGAGTTCGAGTAGCCGCGCCGTCGTTGTATCAAATGCGCTGGCAACCGAGGAAAGGTTATCTCCCGCTTGGATTGTGTAGGTGGTATAGTTGGTGGCGGTTGCTTCCGGGGTAGCGAGATCCAATGTCACCATCACATCAAGCGTGGCTGTCACATCCACTGTTGCCATCAATGATGGCGTTACCGCAGGCGTAGCGTCGGTCGCGGTCTCTGCATTGGGTTCCGCAACGATCAATTGCTGGCCCACGTAGACAAAGTCACGGTCCTGCAGGCCGTTGAGCTGCATCAACTCAGTCACCGTCAATCCATAACGACTGGCAATGTTTGTCAGGGTATCGCCCGGTTGAACGATGTGAACGGCATCTGCCTGCGCGAGCAATGTCGCTGGCAGAGATGCTTGAACGGGTTCCGGCAACAGCACTCCTCCCGCCAAGCACAAGCTCAGGCAAAGGCTCCAGATGAACTGTTTGTGACGACAGTGTCGTGCCAATGATCCAAACATCTTCACGCTCCTGTTTTGGTGCACGCCCGCAAATAGAGTGTACCGACCGAACCCGTGGCACAATCGACGGACATTACAATGAGAAGAACGATACAAACAATACAATGACACGGGTAAAAACAGATAGAACAACACAGACGGCACGCCCCCCAAAGTCGACGTTAGCGGCCTTGCCAGATCTCGGTGGCCGCACGATGAAGCTGACAATGACGGCGCGCCAACCGATCCACATCATTTTGATAGCCGCCCCCAACCACACAAGCCGTGGGGATTGCCCGCTCGTGGCACGCTTCCAGCACCAGCAGATCGCGTTGGGCAAGTCCCACGTCAGTTAGCGCCAGCTTGCCAAGTCGGTCATCCACGTGCGGGTCAACGCCCGCGTCATAGAAGACGAGATCGGGGCGCAGCTCATCGAGCAACGGGGGCAACGTGCTGGCCAAAACGGCTAGATAGGTGGCATCTGCCGTACCCACGTCCAGCGGCAGATCGAGATCGCTCTGTTGTTTTCGAAAGGGAAAATTGGCACCACAATGAACAGAAAAGGTATAGACCGTGGCGTCGTTCTGAAAGATCGCCGCAGTCCCGTCACCTTGATGAACATCCAGATCGATCACGAGGATTTGGCGGGCCAACCCCTTGGCCTGAATGACCCGTGCGGCCACCGCCATATCATTAAAGATGCAAAAGCCAGAGCCAAAATCACGATAGGCGTGATGGGTACCACCAGCCGTGCTACAGGCCAACCCATGTTGCAACGCCAATTGCGCTGTCAAAATCGTTCCGCCCACAGCCGTACAAGTACGCATGACCAGCGCTTCGCTCCACGGGAAGCCGATCCGGCGCATGGCTCGCGCGTCCAGTGTCCCTGTCAAATAGGCCGCCACGTAGGCGGGATCATGTACGAGGCAGAGCTGCTCCACGGTAGCAACTTCGGGAATGTGAAACTGGTCCAACGTGGCAATTCCATCACGGATCAGGTATTCATAGATCTTCCCAAACTTGGGCATGGGAAACCGATGCTTGGGAGGGAGGGGTGTCACAAAGTCTGGGTGGTAGACGAGTGGCAGTGTCAAAATATTAGATCCAAGACCATTACGGCTTCCCCGGCACCTCGTGACAGGCACGACAACGCGCTTCGTAACTTTCGCTGCCACCGACCAGGATCACGGGGTCATCGTAGCGGGCGGGGCGCTCGTCAATCAGACGCTGAGTGCGGCTGGCGTTGCCTCCACAACAAACACAGATCGCCTGAAATTTGTCCACGCGCTCGGCCAGGGCCATGAGCAGCGGCATGGGACCAAATGGCTCGCCCCGGAAATCCTGATCCAGGCCAGCGCCAATGACACGACGCCCCTGGTCCGCCAATCGCGTACAGACATCCGCGACCGACCAGTCAAAAAATTGGATCTCATCAATGGCCACCACTTCAGCTTTGGCATCGAGCTTGCCAAAGAGATCTTCAGCCTTCTCAATGATTACGACATCTTCACGCGCCACGCCATTGTGGGAAGCCACACGCTGCAATCCATAGCGATGATCGAGCTTGGGCTTGAATAGTTGCACCTCTTTGCGTGCAATCTCGGCTCGGCGAATGCGGCGCAGGAGCTCTTCCGTTTTTCCACTAAACATCGAGCCACAGATCAGCTCGATCCAGCCGCCACCTGGTGGATAGGGCATTGTTCATCCTTCTGATTTTCAAGCAAATGAGCACGACTTGCAATCTCGCACAGCACGTCCACATCACATCCACATCACATCCACATCACATCCACATCACCAGCAGTTGCTGGAACGTCCAAACAACATAGTCCCATGGTACCAGCGATGCCGGTATCAGGGCAAGCCGCCCAACGAGTCATGGCAATACCTGTATGCTGCTCAATCTCTGTTTACCGTGGGCTGAGCTTGTCGACGCAACCACACCTTTGCCGCAACCAGGCGACGAATCGGAAAACGGTTGTGGTAGATAGCACTCAACGGGAGCGTTGTTAGCAAGCGATAGGGCACACAAGCACAACGTATCGGGGTCGAGCCAGTTCGCTGTGGGGACACGGAAAATCTCACAAAAATAGGGCAGAGGAATAGTCCCCTGCCCTACTTGTCAGACATTATTGCGCGTGCTGCAACAGCCGTGGCGTTACGCCGCTTCTGTTTCTGCTTCTGTTTCGTACTTTGCCATGACCTCGGCCGCGGCGGCATCTGGATCGTCGCCCCGGGCGCGAGCTTTGCGCGCGGCTTCTTCTGCTTCGGCACGGGCTTTTGTTTCGATTTCGCGGCGGGCAGCATCGCTTTGGCGGCGCTCCAGGCGCTTCATAAAGCGTTCCACCTGCCCGGCAGTATCAACAATGCGCTGCTCACCCGTGTAAAAGGGATGACATGCGCTGCAGACATCAGTACGAATCTCTTCGACCGTGCTACCCGTCAGCCAGCTGTTCCCACAGGAACAGATCACACGGGCTGCTGGATAATAGGTTGGATGAATATCAGCCTTCATTAGTTCACCTGCTCGGGATATACACTGATCTGTTTGCGCTTGCCACGTGCCCATTCAAAGGCAACATAGCCATCACTCTTGGCAAACAGCGTATCGTCTTTACCTTTTCCGACATTTGTGCCTGGGTAGAACTTGGTGCCGCGCTGACGAACCAGGATGCTTCCAGCAGTGACCTGTTGGCCAGCAAAGCGTTTCACGCCCAGACGTTGCGAATTGGAATCGCGACCATTGCGGCTAGAACCGCCACCTTTTTTGTGAGCCATTGAGGTTTACTCCTTACTGGACTTGTTGTCCGCATCTTCATCAGCATTATCGACTTCGGCACCAGCAGCATTATCAGCAACTTCGTCTCTTTCTGCTGTAGTCCCCGCTCCAATGGGTTCTGCCGTTTCCACATCAACAGGTTCACCGGCTTCGACGACTTCCGGTGCACTCACGGGTGTAACTTCTTCCGTTACCGAGCCTTCAATCACTGGCTCTGGTGTCACAAATTCCGGCTCTTCGACCACGGGGGCGGTGTACTCTTGGTCCCCAAATTTAATGGACTCAATTTCCAACCGAGTGATGAACTGCCGGTGGCCACGCCGCACGCGAATGCGTTTCTTGGGGCGATAGCGGAAGACCATGATCTTGTTACCTCGGTATTGCCCAGTGATCTTGGCCGTCACCGCGGCATTCTCAACGGTTGGCTGCCCAACGGTTACATCATCCTCACTGGAGATCATCAACACATCATCCAGGGTGATGCTTTCGCCAACATTGCCAGCCAACTTTTCAACTTCGAGAATATCACCAGCGGTCACGTAATATTGTTTGCCGCCCGTTCGAATGACTGCTTGCATAATTTTCCTTCCCTTTCTCGGCCGCGCTCAGCAAATTTGATTGGCAACCACACAAGCAATTGCAATCTGCACGCTGTCGCCCCTACTGACAGCTCCTGCCAAGACTTCGAGCGGCTTTGCGTCCCAAGGGGAGGGACACAAATCTCAAAAATGTTTCTTTCAATTCCGTGGCCATTCAGGATAAAATACCCACGACCCGTAATTATAGATGAGTTGGGCCAATCCAGTCAAATCTCCAGGCACCCCAAATCCAGTGTGGAACGGTGGCAATTGGGTGCGTCCCATTTTCGGGGACGTACAGAAGAGAAGCAGATTGAGCGTCCGGTCTAGGTCCCAATTGTGGTACGCACCCGTGGCAATTCGGGCGATGGACAAACCGGGAACGCCCACGGTATCATAGGTATCGCATATCCCGCGCTGCCACCATCGAGCAGCGCATGCTCAAGGTTCCAATCGTCCCGCAATAGTTGCCACAGTATCATTGCCAAAGTATCATTGCCACAGTAATCGTTGCCAAAGTGGAATGGTCGGGCGCAAGTGTTGCATTCATTGCCGCACGGCCATGACTGAGCCGTGCTAACAAGCGATGCCGCCTAAACGGGGCTACGGGTCTGTCTCTCGACGGGTGCATCAGCACGCTAACTCGCCAACTTAAAAACGGACAGGTAACAAGTTGCCCCCGGTTGCCTTCTAAAGTGGGCTCTGTTTGAAAACAGAGGTTCCGGCAAGCGGGAAACCTACCGTTTTCAAGCCAACCGCACTGTAGGCGCGTGGTAGCGCGAAAATGTTCAGCAATCATGCTCGTGTAGAGATAGTCGGTAGCAACGTGAAGTTTCAGAGGAGAAATCAAGATGATCAATGAAGAAGAACGTGAATTTTTTGACACCAACGGGTACTTGATTGTGCCCGCTCTCTTTTCCAAGACGGAGACGGCTCGTTACCTGGATCACTACACCAAACTGCGTCACGACCAACAAGCGACAGCCGATCGCCGCATTCGCGCGCCCAAAAAGAATGACCCACTGTTGGCATACCCGCGGCTCATGCAGATGCATCGCTGGGATGATCTGACGCTGCAGTGGCTGCTCGACCCGCGCATCAATCAATGCCTGACTGCACTGCTGGATCGGGAGCCACTGGCAGTTCAGACCATGATGTACTTCAAACCGCCCAAAGCCCGGGGCCAAGCGCTCCATCAGGACAATTACTATTTGCGCGTGCAGCCGGGAACATGCATGGCCGCGTGGATGGCCCTGGAGCGTTGCAATGATGTCAATGGATGTTTGCAGGTGGTGCCGGGCAGCCACAAGTGGCCCGTGCTCTGCACCGAAAAGGCGAATACCAAGGCCAGCTTTACCGATGTTACGGTGCCGATTCCAGAAGGCAGCGAAGTGGTGCCGGTACTCTTACAGCCGGGCGACGTGCTCTTCTTCAACGGTTCGCTCGTCCACGGTTCCTATCCAAACCGGTCGCGCACCCGCTTTCGACGCAGCCTCATCGGCCACTACATCGAAGGGGACAGCCAAAAGGTCGCGCGCTGGTATGATCCCGTGCTGCGCATGGATGGCTCGGTTGTACAGTTGGAGCAGAGTGAAAAAGGGGGCCAATGTGGTGTCTGGGTAACAGAGGAGGGCGAGCCAGTGATCGAACTTTCCGGCTACCAAGTCGTCGAAAAGGCAACGGAGTAAAGAACACCACCGGAAGGTTTGCCGGTGGTGCTCTTTACGCTACACAAATTCATCCGCGGCGCGGTCGCTGATGGAACGGCCTTCGGGTGCTTTGGGTTGGGGTCGCTCTTGCGGCCGGCCCCGACGTTTGCGTCGCTTGCCACGCTTGCCGTCGTCTTTGCTAATGGCTGCCTGCTCGATGACCGGATAGTCGGCAAAGCAGGCGACATCTTCAGCCTGATCAGAGAAGTAGATCCGACCGCGACGCAGTGTACGGGCAAAATCATCAAAGCCCAAGGCATCGACCACTTCATCGGGCCGTCCCGTTGCGCCCGGCCGCTGTTGCACCCGCAGAAAGATGCGATGCTCTTCCGCGGCCTGATCATAACCGAGATAGCGCAGTTCAAAGACCAGGGGGCGTAGGTTGTAGGTGTACTTTTGCCCCTTGCGCTCACGCTCGCGCCAGATCTCCTTCTGCGCCCAAAAGTCGGTGATCTGATTGTCAATCAGCGTCGGCTCAATCTCACCCGGTTCGGCATAGATGAGGATGGTATAATCTGCCCCAATGAGCAGATTTTGCAGGGATGCTGTCTTCAACGGCACTTCTTCAACGGCGTGCAGATAGACTCCCGGCGGCAACTTGGTGCGGATTCGTTGTTGCAACTCGTCCAGTGGCAACGGCGGGCTAAAGGTAATATCCAAAAATTCGCGGACGCCGGTGATCCCAACGCCCAAGGGCGCGGCAATCTGCATGTGCGGTTGCGGATTGAACCCTTTTTTGTAGAGAATAGGTAGGTTGGCGCGCCGCAGCACACGCTCCCACAGCCGAAACTCATCGTGGTGCGAGATGAACTTTACTGCCTCGCCCTTTTCATAGGTGAGACGAACACGCTGACGGGCCGCGGGCTGATCGTAAACCGGGTTCTGGATCGCTTCGCTCATGGTCAGTCATCCCCCGCAACCAGTTCGCTGGTCTGTGTCAGCTCGGTTGGCCCTTCGTCGGACGTTGTCTCGGCAACGCGCTTGCTGACCGTGCCAAAGCGCCGCTGCGGAACCCGCTCGGAGAACTGTCCCGTCTGGTCGGGCGACATTTCGTCGTTGAAGTAGAGCGGCACGGGCACAATGTCCACCGGCTGCCGCTCTTTGTCACGGCCCAGTGGCGGACAGCACCAAGCTTGATCCTCGGCCGCGCGGCGCTGTTCCTTGAAATAGCCCAGAATGCCACAGCTAAAGCAGTGCTCCCGGCAATCATCAACCACACCGCCCTGATAGGTGTGAACGTACTCCTGCACCAGAAATTGCTTCTTTAGCCCGGCAGAGATGTGATCCCACGGCAGCACCTCATCGGTTTTGCGCTCGCGGCGGGCATACCAATCCATGTCGAGACCACAATCGGTGAAGGCCTGTTGCCAGGCCGCGAAATTAAACCACTCGCCCCAGCCTTCCAGCTTGGCCCCCAACTCCCAGGCCCGTTGCACCACATCGGCCAGCCGGCGGTCGCCGCGGGTCAGCAGTGCCTCAACGAGCGTCTCTTCCGGATTGTTCCAAGAAAAGTTAATCCCTGGTCCATGCAATTCCCGTTTGAGCAGATCGATCTGGGTGTTGATCACCGCCTCGGTTTCCATTGGTGCCCATTGGAATGGGGTGTGGGGCTTGGGCACCAGGGTGCTGACCCCAATGCGCACATTGGCCTTTTTGCCCAGCACGCGCCGCCCCACCTTCAGCACTTCCTTGGAGAGATCAGCAATGGCCTGTACATCGGCCAGGGTTTGGGTGGGGTGGCCGATCATGAAGTACATTTTGATCGTCGTCCAGCCCCGTTTATAGACCTCTTCCGCGGTCTCCAGCAGATCTTTGGAGGCAATTGGCTTGTTGATTACATCGCGCATGCGATCGGTGGCGGCTTCGGGCGCAAAAGTAAAGCCAGAGCGCCGGCGTCCCTTCTCCAGCAGATCCATCAGATCGATGCTAAAGCTCTCGATGCGCAGGCTGGGCAATCCAATGCTCAACTTCTTGGCCCCATGCTTTTCCATGGTCCGACGCACCAACTCTTCGACATAGGTATAGTCGCTGCTGCTGAGGCTGAGGAAGCTCACCTCTTCAAAGCCGCAATGTTCGATCATCTCGTCAACCGCGGCCAATACCTCTTCCGGGCTGCGTTCGCGCACGGGGCGAAAGATCATGCCAGCCTGACAGAAGCGACAGCCGCGCGTACAACCCCGCATGATCTCAATGGCCGCCCGGTTGTGAACCACATCGATGTTGGGCACGATAAATTTGGTCACCGGCGGCGGCATCACCGTCACCACCCGCTTCATCACTTCGGCCGGTGCCGCGGCATGGTTGGGTGTGATGGCTGCAATCGTATCATCCGCGGCATAGCTGACATCATAAAATGCTGGAACGTAGATACCCGGAATCGTCACCAACTTCTCCCAGAGCGAACGTCGGCTCACGTCGGGGGCAGCGGCACCAGTTGCTTCTTGGTGAGGTGCCAATCCGTTCTCGGTTTGCCACGCCTCATGCGCGGCGATCACATCGAAGATGACCTCTTCCCCTTCGCCAATGACCATGGCATCGAAAAAGGCACTCATCGGCTCGGGATTGTAACAGCCCGAACCGCCTGCAATGATCAACGGATCGCGTGCGGTGCGGTGCGCAGCGCGCAGCGGAATGCCCGCCAAGTCGAGCATGGTCAGCACATTGGTATAGAGCTGTTCATAGGGCAGGCTAAAGCCGATGAGATCAAAATCGGCCGCGGCGTGGCGCGTCTCCAGGCTAAACAGTGGGATCTCATCACGGCGCATAATGGCTTCAAAGTCTGGCCAGGGCGCGTAAATGCGCTCGGCCAACATCTCGTCGCGCCGGTTGATCAGATCATACAGCACCATGAGGCCCAAGTTGGAACCGCCCAATTCGTAAATATCGGGGAAGGCGAGCCCAACTCTGCTCTTAATGGCGGGATTGGACCAATCCTTCACAATGCTGTTGAGTTCGCCGCCGGTGTAGCGCGCCGGTTTCTGAACTTTGTGTAAGACGCGATCGAGTGCCCGCGTGATCTGCTTGGGCGTTTGCAACATAAACAATTCCTTTCACTTCGATCCGCCGATTGGCAAGCCTCACGGCCGCTGTTGCAGCAGTGGCAGACCCAACCGGGTGGGATTAGAACCCACAAAAAGACTTCACCCAGGTTGCACGCTCTTAGTGCAGAGCAAATTGCACCTCTAAGCTGTTGGTGCAGAGCAAATTGCGCCGCCAACAGGAGCATTCTCCCGCGAGGCAGGATTTCTGTGGCGAAAAGGTAATTATAAATTGGAACGGAAGATCCCACCAATTTGGGAGAATGACCAGGGAGCCAAAAGAATCCCGCACAAAATAGGCAGCTGCATAGACACTTGGGTACCGGCAACTGAAGGGCAGCAGCAGCGCTGACCATCCGTCAATTTTACTAGATAAAGGGGGCACATTTGACCGATGCAAATGCAGAAAGCTTTTCACATAATGGGTGCTACCGTTGAACAACTCCTGTGCATTAATGTCAATTACCTGTTTTGAATACCCAGATTGGACACCTGCCCCGTGCGGCTACCCTCTTTTCACGACAGGTCATCGCAACACAACCGCAGTGCTATCAGAGCAGACATAACAGCAACAGCACACATAGCAACAACAGCACACATAGCAGCAACAGCATGTAAAGGAGCCATTTATGTTTCAACAAGTCATTTTGATCGGCCATTTGGGCAGCGACCCAGAGATGCGCTATACATCGTCGGGCGTACCTGTGACTAGCTTTAGCCTGGCCGTGAATCGCCGGTGGACCAACCAAGAGGGCCAACCACAGGAAAAGACCACGTGGTTTCGGATCAGCATCTGGCGACGACTGGCCGAGGTGGCGAGCCAATACCTCACCAAGGGCTCGAAAATCATGATCACGGGCGAAGTGGAGGCGGCACGTCCGTGGACGGACCGTGACGGCAACCTGCAAGCTAGCATTGAAGTTACAGCCAACCAATTCCAGTTTCTCGACAACCGTTCGGCCGCTGGGGCCACGGGAAATGCAAGCCATGCGCAAAGCAACCCCGGCACAGATGCCGCGCCCAATGGAGCCGAGGTGACAGAGAGTGGCGAACCAATTCCCTTTTGATGGAAAGAAGATGCAGGCCAAGCCCAGCTCGAGGCGTGGCCAACCTGGAGCAAAAAGCATATCGGGCGCATCAAGTCCCTATTGACATCACCCAAAAGCTCTGCTACACTCTGACCCAATGCACACAAATGCCTCGATCCGATTCAAGTGTATCACTCACCGGATCATGGCTACTGGAAACCTCATGATGAATATAAATCAACTTTTTGTTATCTCTTCCGCCACTTTTTTCGTCACTTGTGGCGAAACTCTTGCCCCCATGGCAATGCAGGAGCATTCGTCCGCGGATAGATAGCAAACTGTTGTAGAGCAACAGCCGTGGACAGGATTGCTGTCCACGGCTTTTTTTATTGGCGTGATTTGATCAGGCAAGCCGTGGGTGTCGCACACCTGCGGCTTTTCTTTTGCACGCAACAAACCGGTCGCAACTTTGGAATCCACGTAGCGAGGTTTCTGCCATTCCGAGGAGGCACGACGAAGAATGGCAGCGCTGGCGCCAGTGAACGAGCATACCATGAGTTTGGAGTTCAATAGATTGTAAGCAGCAGTTGTACTACCCCAGTGGGGTAGAAACGGGGGAGATGATGGCAGCCATTGAGGTTGAATCGTTACACAAGAGCTTTCGGACCAAACGCAAGCATGCGGGGTTGCAGGGCAGTTGGCGCGCACTCTGGCAACCAGAGTGGCAGACAATTGACGCCGTGCGCGCGATCTCGTTTGCCATGGAAGCGGGCGAGTTGCTGGGATTTATTGGCCCCAATGGTGCGGGCAAGTCCACCACCATCAAAATGCTGACTGGCATTCTGCACCCAACGAGTGGCCAAGCCAAAGTCTTGGGCTACAGACCATGGACCCAACGACGCGAATTGGCCTATCACATTGGCACGGTCTTTGGCCAACGGCCCCAGCTTTGGTACCACTTGCCTGCAATCGATACTTTCCAGCTCTTTGGCAAGATTTACGAAGTTGACGACCGCACCATCAAAGAACGGATCGGCTTTTTGAGCGAGGCGTTCGACATTGTTGATCTGCTGGAGACCCCCGTGCGCAAGCTTTCGTTGGGCCAGCGGATGCGCTGTGAAGTGGCGGCATCGCTGCTGCACAAGCCCAAGTTGCTCTTGCTCGATGAGCCTTCAATTGGACTGGATGTGGTGGCCAAACAGCGCATCCGGGATACGATCAAACGCATGAATGAGATTGAACAGGTGGGTGTGTTGCTCACCTCGCACGATGCTGGCGATATCGAGGCACTCTGCAAACGGGTGATCATCGTCAACCACGGTCAGATTGTCTACCAAGACAAGGTATCGGCGCTCAAGCGCAACTTTTTGACAGACAAACAGGTTGATGTGCGCTATGCCGAGGAATTGCCGGTGGGCTTGCAAATGGAAGGGGTGGAGTTGCTCAAGCTGGGCAAGTATGGCGCCAAACTCCGCGTCGACACCAAACGAATGCCGGTGGAGCGCATGATCGCGCACCTGGCGAGCGTGGGCAATCTGGTTGATGTCACCATATCGGACGCCTCGCTGGAAGAGGTGATCCGCACCATCTATGAGCGGCAGCCAGCCGCGGAGGGCGCATACTAATGGCAAAGTATTGGGCGATTTTTCAGACGCAGCTGCTCAATAACATCGCGTACATGGGCAATTTTCTGGCGGGCAGTGGTGCCATTGTCCTCTTTATGTTTATCTTCTCGCAGCTCTGGCGGGCCGCCTACAGCGCAACCGGAGAACAGAGTATTGCCGGGTTCACCTATCACGATGTGCTCTGGTATCTGCTGTTGGCCGAAGTGATCGAACTGAGCAAGCCGCGGTTGGCACAGTCGATCGCGCAGAGCGTGCGCGATGGGTCCATTGCCTATCAATTGACCAAGCCCTACAACTTTCTGGTCTACCAATGTAGCGTTGGTCTGGGAGACAGCCTGCTCAAGATGGGGATCAATGCCGTGGTGGGGGGTGTTGTGATCTGGAACATTGTTGGGCCACCCCCCGATCCACGCTGGTGGCCGTTGGTACTGCTGCTGGTGCTTGGTGGCTGGTTGATCTACTTCTGCTTCACCGCGCTCATTGGTCTCGCCGCGTTTGTGACTGAAGAGGTGCGTGCCTTTGAGTGGATCTACCAAAAATTGATCTTTATCCTCGGGGGTTTTCTGCTCCCGCTGGATCTCTACCCTGCGTGGCTGCAACCGATCGCCAAGGCCACGCCCTTTGCACAGGCCATCTATGGCCCCGCCCGCTTCTTTGTCGATCCTTCGTGGTCTCGCTTTGGGCAGGCGGTGGTGGGGCAATGGATCTGGCTGGCGCTGCTGCTCGGGCTGTTGGCCTTTTGCTACCAGCAGAGCACGCAGCGGCTGGCGA
This sequence comes from Caldilineaceae bacterium, assembly GCA_965228585.1. GTDB lineage: Bacteria > Chloroflexota > Anaerolineae > Caldilineales > Caldilineaceae > JAHBVH01. The sequence goes on along the minus strand of CBDDHX010000005.1, from coordinate 106,298 downwards.
TCAACGGCGGCTGAAGCAACCTTTGTCACGCTCTACGCAGCGCTATGCGCGCGAGTCGAGCGTTGACGCAACAGTGTTAACAGGCATTAACAGCGAAGGAAGAGAGCAGATGCAAATGATCTCGCAAACAATCCGGCGCGAAGGGCGCTTTCTCCTGGCCCTTTGGCAGGCCAACCTGCTGGCAGCCATGGAGTATCGGGTGGCGTTTCTGGCGCAAATGTTTGGCATGATGTTGAACAATGGGATGTACTTTCTCTTTTGGGTGCTCTTCTTCGAGCGCTTTGAGGAGATCCGCGGCTGGGATCTGGGCGACATGCTGCTGCTCTTTGCCGTGGTGGCCACGGGCTTTGGCAGCGCGGTTGTGCTCTTTGGCAATGTGGTTTCATTGACGGAAGTGATTGCCAATGGACGCTTGGACTACTATCTCTCGCTCCCGCGACCGGTGTTGTTGCACACGCTGGCCAGCAGCAGCATTCCATCGGGCATGGGTGATTTTTGCTATGGAATTGTCTCTTTTTTGGCCGCGGGACAGCTGGGGTGGGATGTTTGGTCACGCTATCTCCTTGGTGCGCTAATTGCGGGCATGCTCTTCTGTGCCTTGATGATTATTGTTCACAGCGCAGCCTTTTGGTTGGGCCACGCCGATGTGTTGGCACAGCAGGCCCTCAACGCGGTGCTCACCTTTTCCATGTATCCCATCACCATGTTCGATGGCGCGGCCAAATTCCTGCTCTTTACCATCTTTCCCGCGGCCTTCATTGGGGCCGTACCCACGGGCTTTGTGCGCGAATTTTCGTGGCTCACGCTGGGACAAATGTTGCTGGTGACCCTCCTTTTTCTGGGAATGGCCCTCTTCGTCTTTCACCGTGGGCTCGCCCGCTACGAAAGCGGCAGTGCCATCCAAACGCAGGTGTAGCGTCCACTTGGTTGAGCACCTGCGGTCTCATCTACCCTGCGCAGATGTTCAAAAAATTTAAGTTGACGCAGCAGAAGAAAGGGTGATATGATCGCCGCAGTTGTTACTTCATTTGTTCACCGGTTTGCTTGTTCAACAGTTTGCTTGTTCAACAGTTTGCTTGTTCAACAGAAAGGAGGAGTACATGTCAGGTATGCTATATCGAGCGTCAATCCCTACATTCGCAGCAACACCTGTAATCTCATATTCTTGTGTTCCTCTGGTTGAGCAAATCGCCAGACGATAGCCCGGACACGCTTTGCCAACCTGCACCAGACGCAGCCACTGCCACCATTGCGATGTGGCATGTTCGAGTCTGTGCAGGGTCCAAGCAATCGTCGGCTTTCCTCTTAGCTTTTATGCCACGGGTACACAGGTGCCCGTGGCTTTTTTTTGCCCACCACTTCAGAACATGAGATGTGGGCGCGGTGGTTTGAGTGATCGGCAACCGCGCCCGCCACAGGATGATGCCCCGTGTGCAATCGTATGGGTAAATTGCGTACGCGAATCGTTCATACAATTCTCTTGCTGGAGTAAACACATGCAATCAACTGAATATGAATACCGCGGCATGATGGCCGATTTTTGGGATCTGCTGCGCGGCGACACGTCGCGGTGGAGTGACCGCTTCTTCTTTCAAACCGTCGTGGCACAATCGGGCGAACCGGTGCTGGATGTCGGTTGCGGCACCGGCCGGCTGCTGCTCGATTTTCTGCAAAGTGGCATCGATATCGAAGGGGTCGACAACTCTCCCGCGATGCTCGCGCGCTGCCGGGCAAAGGCAGCCGCGTTGGGCTTGCAGCCCCGTCTCTACGAGCAGACAATGGAAACGTTGAAGCTGCCACGCAAATACCAAACCATTATCGTTCCCTCCAGTTCATTCCAGCTCATTACCGATCGAGCCGGGGCCAGGCGAGCCATGCGTAACTTTCACCGTCATCTCTACCCCGGCGGCCTGCTGGTCATGCCCTTCATGGTACTTTATAGCGGCGCCAGTGAAGCGGATGAGGTGGTGGAAGAATCAACGCGCGAAACGGTGCGGCCAGAAGATGGCGCGCCGATCAGACGCTGGTCGCGCAGCCGGATCGATCGGGTCAATCAACTGGAGCACACCCAAGACCGCTACGAGATCGTTGTGGATGGCCACGTTGTCGCGATGGAAGAACATGAACGCTCACCGGCGACGCGTGGCTATACCCAGGCCGAGGCCGTCAATCTCTATTGGGAATCGGGCTTCATCGACATCCGCGTCACCAGTCAATTCACGCAAGAGCCGGTCAACCCGACAGACGATCTGTTTGTGTTGTGGGGCATGCGCCCGTTGACCGGATGAGAGAGGAATCGACCCATGTGTAACCGAAACCGACCACCAACGTCGGCAACCATTCACGAATGGCAACCCGAACATCCACGCTGGTCCGAGCTACAGAGTGTTGCCAGAGCAGTGAACCAACAGAGGTGGTTCAACAGCCACTTTGCGTGGCACCTAAGCAACCATCTGTTGGTTGCGACGCAAAACGAGCAGATCGTGGGATTCTTGCGTCTGGTCACACAGCTGATCGGTGCGGATGAAGCGTTGCCGCCTTCTACGCTGGCCGGTCGCCCCTTGCGCGAGGGAAAAGTTTTGGCCTTTGCCGTCCTACCGGCGTACCGACGCCAGGGCATTGGACGGACTCTGCAGCAGGCAGCATTAGAGCGAGCTCGCCAACTCGACTGCCATCAGTTGCGCTCGCACAGCAGTGGCGACAACAGGGCCAATCATCAGCTGAAGCTTGCCCTGGGCTTTGCTGTCCATCGGATTGAACGGGAGGACGACCGTGCCGGGGCCTATTATCTCATGCCACTACAGGGGCTTGCCCCCAAGAGAATCATAAGGAAACCAGCTAGATGCAACCGACATCACACAGAGGATTTGCCCAGATTTACGACACAGCCATCTACCACGAAATTGCGGGCTCAGGCGAACCAGTAGTCCTGGTCCATGCCGGGATCTGCGACTCGCGCATGTGGGACGAACAGTTCGCCCCCTTTGCCCAGAGATACCAGGTGTTGCGCCATGACATGCGTGGCTACGGCCAGAGCAGAGCCGTTGACGCACAGTACGCGCACCATCGCGATCTGATGGCGCTGTTGCAACAGAAGGGAATTGCCGCGGCCCATTTCGTTGGCTGTTCGTTCGGTGGCGCGGTCTGTCTCGATTTTGCGCTGACCTATCCCCACATGGTTCGGAGCCTTGTTTTGGTCAATGCGCACCCCAGTGGGTTCCGCGCCGCCAGTTCATTGGCCACGGAATTTGCCGCGGTTGACGCTGCACTGGATCAGGGCGATTTTGATCAAGCAGCGGAACTCGAAGTTCAGATGTGGGTGGATGGCCCCAAACGTAGCGCAGAGCAGGTGACGTCGTCCATCCGAGAGCGGGTTCGGGCGATGAATATAATTGCCTTGCGCAACGAGGTCCTGGATCTGGGAGAACCGGAGCCGCTCGATCCACCGGCGGTTGAGCGGCTGCAGGATGTACAGACCAACGTTTTGCTCGTTGCCGGGGCGCTCGATCAACCGCGCAGTTGGGAAGCATTTCAACGGATGCGCGAGTCACTCCCCAACCAGCAGTCAGTGGTCATTGAAGAGACAGCCCACTTGCCGAACATGGAGCAGCCCGAACGGTTCAATCAGGAAGTTCTCGACTTTCTGCAATCTATAGCAAGAGAAAGAACAGACTGATGTGGAGCAGAACTGTATCGGCCTATCCCCTCTTCCTGATTATGCAGTTTTTGCACAGTTTTGCCTTTGGCGTCTACGCCACCTACAGCATGGTCTACATGGTTACCACAGTGGGATTAAATCCATTTCAATTGGTCTTTGTGGGCACGGTGCTGGAGGTCAGCTATTTTTTGCTCGAAATTCCCACTGGCGTGGTGGCGGATGTGTACAGTCGCCGGCTCTCGATCATCATCGGCTATACACTGGCGGGCATTGGCTTTGGACTCACCGGCATGACGACCAGCTTTCTGGTCATTCTGCTCTGTCAGGTCATCTGGGGCGGTGGTTATACATTCCTGAGCGGGGCCACCGAAGCATGGATTGCGGATGAACTGTTGCACGAAGGACGCGTGCCCGCAGAAACGGCAACGGCCAATGCCGATCAGCAGACGCTGAGCCAGATCTACCTGCGAGGCAGCCAGTTTGGTTACATCGGCGCGCTGCTGGGCATTGGCATTAGTCTGCTGCTGGCCCAGGTCACGCTGGCGTTGCCACTCGTTGTGGGGGGAGCACTCTTCATTCTGCTTGCCATTGGATTGGCCCTGCTCATGCCAGAAGCAGGTTTCACCCGCACACCGGCCACCGAACGGGAATCGTGGCGCGCGCTCTTTGCCACTGCCCACAGCGGCCTGCGCACGGTGCGGGGCGAGCCGATCCTGGTGACGATCTTGGTGATCACCGCGTTTGTTGGCGCGTGGAGTGAAAGCTTCGACCGCCTGTGGACCAAACATCTCATCGACAATTTCACACTGCCCGTCCTGACCCTGCCCGCGGTCGGCACGCTGGATTGGGTGGCCTGGTTCGCCTTGCTCCAAGCCGTTGGTTTGCTGCTCTCACTGGGCGTGGCAGAGCTTACCCGCCGCTATCTCGACATGGCCAGCCAGCGCGTCTTGATTGGCACACTCACCGCAATCACCATGCTGCTCATGGGGGGCGCCTTGCTCTTTGCCGGGGCAGCGTGGTTTGGCACTGCTCTGGTTGCGTATTGGCTGATCGGTGTGGCCCGCAGCATCAGCAGACCACTCTTCACCGGCTGGATCAACCAGTATCTCAGCACCAACGTGCGCGCCACCGTCCTCTCGATCCACGGTCAATCCGACGCGTTGGGACAGGTGATTGGCGGCCCGGTAATTGGCCTGCTGGGCACGTGGGGCACCTTGCGGCTTGCTCTGCGCGCGGGCAGCGCGTTGCTTGTACCAGCCATGTTGTTGTACGGACATCTGTTGTATGGTAGCCGGCGCGGCCAAACAGCTAGCCAGCACGGCCAAATAGCTAGCCAGCGCGGCCAAATAGCTAGCCAGCGCGGCCAAATAGAAAGTGCAGCAGGTCGAGAATCCTCATCAACGGTGGATTAACGAGCGCGACTTACCCTTTACGGCAACGTCATTGTAGGTAATGCCACGCGCAACCACAGGACAGAGAACACGAAACAGATGTTCTCTGTTCTTCCGCCAACAGTGTAAAGGAGAAGCTCAACATGCACCAGCCGTCCCACAATATCTGGCGCCGTCGAGGTGATGCATTACAACAGACGATCCAGCAGACGATTGAGCAGTTGCAAGAACAGACGACCGTTGAACGGCAACCCACGTTGCTGGCAACACTCGCCGCTCTGCAAGCCTTTGGCCGCAGCCAATTGGACTTTTTTCTCAATGGATTTGGCCCAGCCGATACCGCAGACCGACCTCACATTCACCTGGAGCCCTCGACCACCTATCCGCCGGAGTATGCGTTGCGCTCGACGGTGGACCAGATCGCATACGATCTCGATGTCATGCGCCGGGCCTATCAACAGCGGTTGTCGGGGGTGGCCACCCCAGCCATGCAGAGAACATTGGCCAAGGCCGATACGCTGGCCCAGCGGGCGCTTGAGCCAGCGATCCAACAAGGCATCATCGAGAACACAACGGTTATCACCTATTTTCAAAAAGCAGTAAACGTGCGCATCATTCCCTATGCACCCGTTGCCTTTATTGGGCTGCCACTCAGCACGCTCACTGTCAACCGCGATCTGTTGGCGATTCCCCACGAGGTGGGACACTACGTCTTTCGCCACGGCAAAACACAGAGCGGTGAATATCGTGGCAGCCGCTTTGCCGCCACCCTTGCATACAAGCTGCAACAATTTCCGGCCTGGTCTCAAGCCTGGCTGGAAGAGATCTTTGCCGATCTTTACGGCGCGGCGGTGGGTGGGCCGATCATGGCGCTTGGTTTCGAGGATCTGGTCAGCGACGATCCGGTAGCCGAGTTTGTCCACGATGATGGCGAGCACCCCATTGCTGCTTTGCGGCCGGAAATCTACTATGCCTCATTTGCAGAACTGGGCATGGACGACGCGCTCATCACCGCCATGCAGCGCCGCTGGCAACGTTGGGTTGCCAATCGAAACATGCCCGCTGAATTTACCACGGCAACGGGCGAAAGGATCGCGCTATCAGAGGCATTGACCACGGTTCAACAGATTGTAAAAGCGATGCTGACTGATGATCTGCAGCAGTTGCCCGTTCAACCGCGGCAGTGGAGCGGCAGACTCACGGGCACCGAACCGACGCAACTGTACACAAAATTTGATCGAAAGGTGGCGAGATTGCCAGAACATACAGCAACCGAAGTGCCAGAGCTAGCGCTCTCTTTTGACGAGACTGGCACGCCCCACTCCTTCCAACTCAACGCGGTTGGATCAGCGAGTGATACCACAGGGGTGAGGCGCGCCCTTGGCAGCACCGGGCTCTGGATCGATGCGTTGAAGGCGGGGCACGCGGGCTTCCACGTGCCGCCCGTCGTGTGGATGGCGCTTTTGGATGGCAGTGGCTGGGCCGTTGAAGGACCAGGCAGCAACGCGCACTAGCCGCTCCGCCAATCAGCCACTTTCATGCGCAGCTGTTCAGTTAGCGGGTGTTGCTGTGTTTCGGCCAATTTCAAGGCAGCGGCCCACGCCTTTTGGGCGTTGCTCTCTTGTCCGGCAGCCAAATAGGCTTCGCCCAACTGACGCAGAATGTAGACCAGGTTGAAGTTGTCGGGGATGGCGAGCAAGAGATTCATGCCCTCTTCGCTGGCCGCAATTGCCTTGGCGTGTTGATCGGTCAGCAGATAGATGCGACTCAGTTCGTGCAGCGACAGCGCTTTGACGCCCCGGTTGCCCGTCACATCACAATAGTCGATGGCACGCCGGGCCAGTTCCTGCGCCAACTCCAACTTCTGCTGACAGCGGATCACAACCGTGAGACTGTAGTAGACCGAGGCGAGTTCGCTGCGGTTGTGCAGTTCTTCGCAAAGTGCCAACGCCTGATTGCAGAACGCTTCTGCCACTGGATAGTCCTGCTCTTCCAGTGCAATGTCGGCCAGCAGACGCAGGGCCGGCAGACGCCCCGTCAGCAGATCAGCTGCGTGGTCCAGTTCAAGAATCTGATTGCAGAGTGCCTTGCCGACTTTCAGGTAGCCCCGTCGATAGGCCAACAGCGCCTGTTGACTGTAAACCACCGAAAGCCCCTCCTGATTCTGCAACTGTTGAAAGAGTTGTTGGCTCTCTGCCAACCACCGCTCGGCCTGTTCATAGTCTGCCCGGTCCAGTGCAATACGCGCCAGATGATAGTTTGCATGTGCCGTTTCGTTGCTCAGCTGCAAGGTCTGGGTTACTTCCAGCGCCGCGGTAATCAACTGCTCGGCTTCGTCATAATCATACTGTTCGATGCAGACCTGTCCCCAGCGCAGTAGACAGTCGACCAGCGCATGCTCATTCCCCAATTCGGTGGCCGCGACCCTGGCCCAGCCATAGGCCCGTCGCGCTTCGGCGTAGCGTGCCCGAGCCAGCCACGGCTCGGCCAGGGCAGCAGTGAAGTCAATGACCACCTGCCACTCCTGCCATTCAAAAGCTTGGCGAATTGCCGCCATCAAATTGTTCCACTCCGGTTGAATGGCCGGATATTGATGCTGCTGCTCCTGTGCAAAAGCCAGATAGTAGTGGATCATGCACAGATAATCGTCCCGTGCCGTGCCCAACTGTTCACGGGCAAAATCGGCCAGCAGCGGGTGTTGACGATAGCGTACGGTGGTGCCCCCACCTTCTTCTTCCTCGTTGAGCAGTGAAAGTGTCGTCAGCGCAAAGAGACGATCCTCGGTCAAATAGAGATCGAGACCTGCCAACGCAGCCAGAGCAGGCACAGCAAACGAACGCCCCGCCCATACCCCCAACAGGGCAAAGATCCGCTGCTGCTCGTGATCCAGCGATTCCCAGCTGACCATAAATGAGGTGCGGACAGCACGGTCACTGATTGCCAGCGCCAGACGCTCCTGAATATCGCGCAAACGCTCGGCCATATCCTGCAACCGACGTCGGGGCCGTGAACGCAAACGTTGGGCGGTGATCTCTACAGCCAGCGGCAAATTCTGCAAGAGCGTACAGATCTGCCGTGCCGCGTCTAGCTCGGCTTGAACCCGATTTTCCCCCAACACACGCATGAGCAGCTGTTCCCCATCGTCGGCAGACATTTCTGTCAGGTGGTGCACCGCGGCGTTCAGTGCGGTGGCCACGTCGAGATCTCGGGTTGTCAGCAGCGTGGCGCTTGTTGCACCGCCGACCAACAGCGGACGCACGCGAGAAAGGCTGCGCACATCATCCAGAATCAGCAACAGCCGCCGTTCGGCGATCACACCGCGTAGTGCCGCGGCGCGCGCCTCCACATCGGCCAGGCCACCAAAATCGTAGCCCAATGCTTGGGCCCAACTGCCCAGAATGTCTAGCGGATCGCTGCTGGCGACGTAGGCCCAGAGCACCCCATCCGTAAAGTGAGTGCGCAGTTGCTGAGCCACGTGCGCGGCCAGGGTTGTCTTGCCCATGCCAGCCATACCGACCAAGGCGACCACGGAGCTACCCCTGGAGGGCTGGGTGAGCTGTTGTTGCAACAGTTCACTGTCATGGTGCCGCCCCACAAAGTGCAATGGCGCGGTGGGTGCCTGAAAAGGGGGTGCTGTAGCCATGCCCGCCGTTGGTGTCGCGGCAGGCAACAGTGGCGAGCCAACGGGGCCAAGCACGCCAGATTCAATTTGGTCGTACAATTCGTTGGTTTCATCAGAGGGTGGCACCCCAAACTCCGCGGCCAGAATTTCGCTCGCATGTTCATAATGAGCGAGGGCCGCGCTACGTTGGCCACTGAACGCGAGCAGACGCATGTTTTGTTGATGGGCTTCTTCCAGCCACGGCTCCTCGCGCAGCAGTGTCGTGACGCAGTCGAGCCCTTCAGCGTATGCCTGGCGTTGAATGTAATGTTCGACGAGGCGCAACATGGCCTGGCGCGCCATCTGCCAGAGCCGCTCGCGCTCAGTAGTCACCCACTCTTCAAAGAGCGATGCATCGCGCACGTGAAAATCTTCCAGAAAATTGCCGCGGTACAGCGCGATCGCCTCTTGCAGTTCAGCAAAGGTAGGTTCGTGGCCACGCAGACATGCTTCAAAGCGGGTCACATCCAGCGTGTAATCACTCTGTTGGTTGAGCGCGATGGTATTGCGCGACACCTTCAAAAATCGATCGAGTTCGCCCCGGAGCTTTAGCAGTTCCACCCGCAGGTTGCGGCGCGCGGCAGCTTCCTGCATGTCGCTCCAGAGCAACCCAGCCAACCCCTGTCGCGAATGGACATGGCCAGTCATGATGAGGTGGAAGAAGAGCGCTTGTGCTTTTTGGGATTTCAATTCAATGGGCTGCCCATGCATGAGGATCTGTGGACGGCCCAACAACGTCAATGATAAGGCGGGCATGAGCTCTGTTCAAAAAATCAACGTTTTTTCAACGCACAGTGGTTATTCTGGATCTATTATATAGTATTTTGGTGGAAATCCGTATTATAACCCAAGTTGCTCCCCGGTTGCCTTCCAGACGCGTGGTAGCGGCTATTTTTTGCACAATCACTCTCGTGTAGAGATAGTAGGTGGCAACTTGCGTTATTATTTGTACGTACCCAACTTGTCGAGGAGAGCCACCAATCGCGTTGCCTGCTCTCCACCCGTAAGCTCTTCTCGGTGCGTACGTTATGGTTATAAAGAACTTGCGTCATTATATCGTTGGGGAGCCTGCAGTTCACATGCTCACTCATGTGACGCCCGTTCACGGGCACCAGCGCTGAAATTGTTCGTCGTTCCTGCTTGAAATGGCAGAGCGCTGCGGACCATGAGATACCCAGTTGAGGCACAATGCGGCAGATGACAGCGCCGGAATTGCATATACTGACAGTGCAAAGTATGGTATATAATGCGAGCTCTGTTTGCAGGTGATACTTTGCGCGAGAGATAACAATCGCTTTCAAGCCAACCGCGCTATGGGCCAGCCAGGCCTCGGCAAGAGACTATGTGGCTCCTTGACTGACCCATAGCGCCCGTTGTTGGGTAACGATTGCGATGATTCGGTGAGAAAACAATGAATGAACAGCATGAGATCGGTGAGCGCGGCGTTGCCAATGCAAGCTGGCAAGCAAACCTGTCCGCGAAGGTACTCACCCCCCTGCAAAATATGACAACCTGGAACGGCTGTCGACAACCAGCGGCGATCCATGATTGCATCCCGCGCAAACATCGCGCGCGCCAGGCTGTCACCGCCATGCACACGATTGCGGATCAGCTACAGCTCTTTAGCTGGCGCGTGGATGCCAACGGCGTGGTGGCTTGTACAGGTCACACCGAGGGGCAGGGGGAAGATATTGTCCAGATTGCCCTTGTTGCTGCCGAAAAATATGTGGCGGCCTGGCGCACACGGTTGGGTCAGCTGTATCTGCAATGGTGGGATGTAAGCAACACGGGGGCATTCTATCGCAGCACTCCAACAATCTGTGCAGCCGAAGCGTTGAGCTGGTTTCAACTCTTGGCATTGGATGCCAGGCGTGTGCTGCTGATTGGTCTGCACCGGAGTGGCAATTGGCAATTCAGCAGTTGGCAGATTCACGACGAGCGCGCTCCGGAGCAGTTGGCCATTGCTACCTTGCCCGCCACCAATGGTGCCCTGGCTGCCACACTGCTGCCACCGCCAACACACGCCGTTCCATCGTCGGCAACCCCATCGTCGGCAACCCCATCGTCGGCAACAGCTATGTTTGCAACGGTGATGCATCACGCCATCGACACGATTGGCTGGACGGTTTGGCAATGTGGACGAGATGGGCAGTTGGAGATTCGGCAGCAGCACACGGCAGATTACGCAGCCGTGCTTGATCTGGCCGTTACCACCGTGGGGGATCAGATGGTGACCTTCTTGCACAGAATGGACGGTCACTTGCAAACACTCATGCAACCTGCGTCAGCGCCCAACGAGTTTGACTTGGCAGCCTCACAGCTCACACCCCTGGCAACAGATGTTCAGCGCTTTGCCGTGGCGCGCGATGCCAACACACTGGCCATTGCCTGCACCACCGCCGCGCAAGCCCAACCAAGCAGGGGGCAGCTCAATCTCCTCCGCCTCGCCATTCCCGAATCTCCCTCAGTTGGTTCAGCCCCACTTGTACACCAGATCGGCTCCATGAACGTGACGACAGCCCCCACCCTGGCACTCTGTGATCAGGCGCTAGAGGGAAACGCACCATTGCTCATGGCCATTGGTCAGGCCGATGGCCAACTGCGGCTCGTCACCTGGGGCTAGCTTCTGAAGCAAACCTCGTCCCCACAAAATTATCTATAAACTCACAAAAGCTGTTACACTACACGCAACTGCTCATTGGGATCTGTCCTGAAGTTCTCTGTGCCGGCCTGAATAATCAGCGGCGCAGCTGGCTGCAGGTAGTTCAAGCAGCAGAACCGAATTTCAAGATAGACTCTTGAGATTCAGATGAGAGCGGTGTGAAAAGAGCGAAGTGAGATTAAATCTCGGTTGCGCATATGTTATGGTGAGCTGCGCAACGAGCTGTGGAATCGATAGCTAGCACTGGAACAAAATAGATGCGTGAAAATCAATTGAAATATCATCTCATTACATTGGGATGTCCCAAAAATCAGGTCGACAGTGATGGCATGGAGATGCTGTTGCGCCAGGCGAGCTATGTGCCAAGCGCGGCAGAACGCCAGGCAGATGTACTGATCGTCAACACCTGTGGCTTTTTAGAAGCGGCCAAAGAAGAGTCGATCGGTGTGTTGCAGGAGCTGAGCCAGAAGAAGCGCAAGAACCAGCTGCTCATCGCGGCCGGCTGTCTGGCCCAACGCAACGGTGATGAAGTTCTGAACCGCGTGCCCAATGTGGATGGATTGCTGGGCACGCGCCGTTGGATGGAAGTCATGGATCTCATTGGCTCCTTGCGTGGTGGCGCGGGCCCGCGGTCACGGCAACGCTACAGCCTGCTGGGCGATCCAGACGAGACATTTGCCACCCCCGTGCCACGGCCGCCGGTGCTCAGTGGCAGCGCCTATCTAAAAATCTCCGATGGCTGCAATGCACCCTGTGCCTTTTGCACCATTCCCTCGTTCAAGGGCAAACTACAAAGTCGTCCGTTGGAAGCAGTGGTCCAGGAAGCAGAGGATCTGGTGGCAGCTGGGGCCAAGGAGTTGGTCATTGTGGCCCAGGACACCACCGACTATGGCCGCGATCGGGGTGAGCCCAACACGCTGGCCCAGCTGTTGGCCGCGATCTGCAATCGTACGGACGATGCACTGCGCTGGGTGCGCCTGATGTATGCCTACCCCGGGCACGTCAGCGATGAGCTTGTTGAAGTAATGGCCACGCAAAAGAAGATCGTCCCCTATCTCGACATGCCGCTCCAACATGGTGATCCACGGACTCTGCGCCGGATGCGCCGGCCGAGTCGGCTGGAGATGGTGTACGATCACATGGAAAAGTTACGGGCGGCCATGCCCAATATTGCGCTGCGCACCACCTTCATCGTCGGCTATCCCGGCGAGACTGAGGCTGAATTTCAGGGACTGCTCGACTTTGTACAGGCCATCGAGTTCGATAAAGTGGGTGCATTTCCATTTAGCCCCGAACCGACCACGCCTTCGGCGACCTTGCCCGATCAGGTACCCGATGCGGTGAAAGAAGAACGGTATGCCCGCCTGATGGAGACGCAGCAGCCCATTAGCCTGCGCAAGAATCAAGCCCAGGTGGGCAAGATGATGGAAATATTGGTTGAAGGTGAAGGCGAGGTTGAGGGTGATGGACTGCCGCTCTTGCTCGGCCGCAGCTACCGCGATGCCCCAGAGGTTGATGGCTTGGTGCTCGTGCCCGGTATCAGTGGCGTTCCCACCGGCACCATGATGGAGGTCTTCATTAACAGCGCCATGGAGTATGATCTGGTGGGCGAGGTGTTGGTAGAGGAAGTCTTTTCGAGCCGGGACGCGGTTTAGCCAAACCAGCTGCGGCGGCGTGGTGCTGGCTGTTGCCGCGTCTGCTGCTGCTGGCGCAACACCTGCACCACTTGGGCGACCTGTTGTTGCAAGGCGGTGACGGTATTTTCGAGCGCGCGCACGCGGCTTTCCAGTCGCTCTTTGCGGGTCTCTTCGCGACGCTGATATTCGGCAAAGGCTCGTTCGCTCTCCAGCATTCGGTCGCGTAACTTGCGGTTTTCTTCCTTTAGATTAAAATTGTCTTGCACCACCACATTAACAATTTCACGGACAGTTCCCTGACCGTTCAGCACACTTTGCTGGCTGCTGGCAATGGTGCTGAGCAAATCTGCAACAACCTGGGGAACGCCACCCGCATTGAGGTTGGCCAACGCCGTCTCATCAGTGGCCATATCGTCTGTAATTTCGGTGGCGAGGTTGGAAAGGGGCAGGCGCTGTGGCGTCAGCTGATTGTGGATCTGGGTGTCATCTAGCCCCTGATCGAGCAGACGCTGAATGGCAATGAGCACGGCGACATCAGCCGTGGTGTAACGTGGCTGCTCCGCGGCCAGATCGACAGCAAGCAAGTGGCCAAAGCGTTCATTCCACTCCATTAGCTGTGCCGAGGTTGCCTGTAGATGGCTGGCAACCTCGCCCAGCGAAAAGGAGTGTTCAGTTCGCTCCGTGCCACTTCTGTTGTTCGGAGATTGTGTGTCTGACGGTTCAGCCATAGTCTCAGTTGATCAATTCGTTACACTGTCGCTATTGGGTCGGCAAAAATGTGCTTATTCCCCAGCGGGCAGTGCTATTCGTCCACCACTCGCCAACTGGTTTCAATCGTCTGCCCAGTGGCTGAGTGAGCCGAATGTTCGTCATCCCCAGCTCTCTGCTGTGCCCCCACACCTTGCATCTGTTCGGCTATTTGCACAAAAAAGCGCAGCGCCAGCACCAGAACGGCAATGTCATCAAAGGGCAATCCGGGCATCAGATCCAGCGGCGAGATGAAGTAGATGACAGCGGCTACGGGCAACAACAACTTCATTAGGCCAGGCACACGGGGATCGCGAAAGAGACGCCAGGCCTCACCGACATCGCGCAAGAGCGAGCCGATGCTCCATGACCGGCGGGTCGTTTGATTGTTCATCGAGGTCTTTCCTTTCACAACGAGTGTGAACAAACGAGTGTGACCAGAGGACGGTGGCCATTTGTGCCCTTGGCTGTCGAACCTTCACTGAAACACAGTTCAGTAGACAAACAGTTCGATAGACAAAGTGGCGGAAAACATGTTGCGCCCAGCACGATTTGTGGCTTGGTCTCAATGGCACAGTCTCACAAATTATAGTAAAGTATAGCGGAGTTTGATTGCGCTGACAATTATTCTTATATTGGACGTACGCAACTTGTCGAGAAGAGCCAGCAAGCGCGTGGCCTGCCCTCCACGGGTACGCTCTTCTCGGTGCGTGAGTCATGTTATCGATAAACCCCTCAAAGTCGCATGGTAACACTCGTGTATAAGTGTGCATATTCATACGTATCCGTGCGGCCTTTAAACGGGTCGCCGATTAGAACCTATCCGCAACTTTGATTCCTTGGTCGGCAGTTGGTCGGGCCGTGCAGATGCACCGGCGGAAGTGCGGACAAATCCTTGGCGATCAGCCCAGGTCTTTGGTTACATCTCATCGTTAGAAGCTATGGCTACAACATCCCAAATGTTGGTGGACTATCCAGATATATTGCTCCAGGTGCTCGCCGAGTTGCGGGGCGCTTTTTTGGATGCCGCCGATAATCGTGAGCAGGCAATTGAATTACTCGCCGCCCAAATCACCGATCCCACCTCGGTTCAATTTGCGTACCAGGAAGTGGTAGATATGACGGAGGGTGCAGCCAACGGCGCCAAGGAGGCAATCGAGGCGCTCTTGCTAGAGAATGGCGAGCTTGTGGAAGCCCAATTTGCACGCGACTATGGCAGCGTGCGCCAGATGGGCCCGGCCAAGCTCGACCGCGAGATGCCCTGGCTCTACCCCGAAAGCATTGCCGAGCTGCTCTACTACTATGGACTCATTGGCCGTGGTTTCAAGGGGGCAGGACAGAATGCCCACACGATCATCTACCTGCCCACCGATATCGTCCCTTGGCTACCCCATCCACAGAGCGGTGATGCCGAAAGCACGCTGCCGCTGCAGCCCGTACCGCCGCCGCCCGCGGCCCGCATGTTGCCCGCGGACGATAGCTTTTTGGAAGACATGGGCACGTTGCTCGGCTTTTTGCACACCGACCAGCTCCGGCTCACGGCCCAGGGACCGCAGGCCGACGATGTTGAACGCTTTGTAAAACGGCTGCAACTACCCTTCAAAAATAACGATGAACATTTGAATACCCGCCTCGCCCTGCTGCTACACCTGGCCAATCGGCTGGGCTGGTTGCGGCGTGGTGATGGGGATCTGGTTCAGTTAACGAGCAACCGGGTTCGCCTCTTTTTAGACAAGACCCGGGCAGAACAGCGCGTGGCGCTGTGGGATGCGTGGCTACACTCGCCAGAATGGAATGACCTCTGCCGAACACCCACGCTGGAATGTACGGAGACGGGCGCGTGGCAAAACGATCCGCAACAGTCACGGACCGCGCTCACAACGTTGTTTGGCAAGTTGCAACCGGGCAGCTGGTACAGTCAGCTCGATTTCATCGAAGCGATCAAAAGTGTCGAGCCAGATTTCCAGCGCCCCACCGGCAACTATGATACCTGGTATATTCGTCATACAGATACGCAGGAATTCCTCAAAGGTTTCGAGCAGTGGGATGCTGTTGAGGGGGAATTGATCCGGTTTCTCATCCGTGGCCCCCTGCACTGGCTCTCGCTGCTTGACACGGCCGAACCTTCGGCGGGCGATGACCTGCTCTTCTCGCTGAGCAAGTGGGGGGCAATCTGGTTGGGACACGATGTGCCACAACCACACGAACAGCTGCGCCACTCGATACAGGTTCGCGAAGATTTTTCGATTACGCTCGCGCTGGGGGTCTCGCTGGCCGACCGGTTTCGGATCGAACGCTTTGCCCAATGGCAAGCCAGCTACCCAAGCTTTGTCTACCAGATCAACCAACGCAGCCTCAAGCGGGCGATGGATGAAGGCATTACGGCCCCACAGATCTTACAGTTCCTCAAAGCGCATTCGCCCCAACTGCCCACGAAAATTACTGCGGCCCTCAACCGCTTTGCCCAACCGGCAACCTAACTCTGCGGCTCTGTGCGACAGGCTAATAGATCCCGGCGTAAATCAGCCACACTCGTTTTGTCGCTTGCACTCAGGCTTCTACGGCCTGAGTGACTGCCGTGGTAGGTACGCCATACTCTACCGAAGTAAGCGCTGTTTGAAAACGGTAGAGCTACTTCTTTGGTCGACCACGAAAAAACCTACCGTTTTCAAGTCAACCGCACCGTAGTGAGCCAACCGACTGTAACCACGCTGCCTATATCTATAGCCGCGACTGATTCCCCGCAGCGGCGCTCTTCTTGTGCAAAGTTTGCATCAATGGCACAGCCCACCCCACGTTTCCGTTCAACCTGTTCGTGTGTGGGTGACAAAATTTGTGCACAACGTTTATTGACATCTACATTAAAAGCAGTTAAGATGGTCGTGCCTCTGATCAGTAGCAAGGCTGTAATTCCTCTAGAAACAACAGAGCTTCCAAGCAATCCTGTTGTTCGTACATAACTCAAGTTGTTACCTACCATCACTACACGAGAGTGATTGCTGAAAATTTTCTCTCTACCACGCGCCTACAGTGCGGTTGGCTTGAAAACGGTAGGTTTCCCTCTTGCCGGAACTACTGTTTTCAAACAGAGCCCACTTTAGAAGGCAACCGGGGAGCAACTTAGGTTACATATCTACCGATTATTGTCTACCGAATAATTTTGTCTAGCGGTACGTTCGAACAGTTTCCAGTTGCACTGTTTTCCTGTTAACAGACTGTTTTTCTGTCAATTGTTGCCCTGTTATCTGTGACGCCGTCACTCCTATCATGTGGTTGGCTTGAAAACGGTAGATTTTGACGGTCTACCAAATTCGACAGTCTACCAAACTTGACGGTCTACCAAAGAAATAACAGTACCGTTTTCAAACAGAGCTTGCTCTAGTGAAGTGATTGTCCTCTACAAAGTGAAAAACCTTCACATTCCACACGTAAGTATCTGTCCGTAAATACTCTGCGTCCAAGCGGTTGGCTCGGGGCGGTGTAGGCACCACAACCAAATTTTACGGATTAGGTTCTAGTTTGGGTTACATTGGCTCGAACGCACAGAAAATTGACCCCAGTGTGCCTTGGCAGTGGAACATGGCGGCTCACGAGCTGAAACTTTACACGCTAACTTGATAGACGTGGTAACTGGTTTGCGCAATCGACAACCGCTCAATAGCGGTCGTTGCTGCGCCAGCAGATTTGGCAGATGGTGGCTGGCTGTCAGCAATCCACGCAGTTACGATAGCGCAAATCCTCTATTCAGTGAATATCATCTGGCGAATAGCACGGTGGTGCAGCATGCTAGTAAACGCTAGCAAAAGCAAACAGGGATCAAATGGCCCTGTTGCGGCCTTGTTGTACCCCGTGCTCAATACCCCAACGAAATACCACGCAATATCACTTACGCAAGATGTTATCCAGTGCGACCTGTCTGTCCTGTAAAAGCAGTCTTTACCAATTGCACATCATCTAACCCATACTCTAACATATACATGATCTAACAAAGGAGATAGTTTTATGGTACGTCAATTGAGGCGATTGCAGTTTCTCGGTCTTCTCCTGGTGCTCGCCATGGTTCTGGCGGCCTGTCCAGCCTCCGCCCCCGCGGGCGATAGCGGGGCAACTGGCGGAGATGCAGCCGCCGACACAGCCAGCGAAGCAAGCAGTGAAAGCGGCAGTGAAGGCAGCGGGATCGGCGATCGCGACCCCAAAACACTCGTGATTCTCTACTGGCAGGCCGCTTCGCTGCCTGGCCCTTATCTCTCTGGCGGGACCAAAGACCAAGACGCCGGTGCCATCACGCTGGAACCACTGATGAATGTTGACCCCGATGGCAACCTCGTTCCCAAGCTCGTCACCGAAGTGCCCACCGTTGAAAATGGTGGTATCTCCGAAGATTTAACCACAATCACCTACAACTTGAAAGAAGATGTGAAATGGTCGGACGGCTCTGACTTTACCGCCGAAGACGTCGTCTTCACCTGGGAATATTGTGTAGATGAAGCCACGGGTTGTGTCTCGCGCGTCTCCTTTGAAGGGGTTGTTTCGGTCGAAGCACTAGACGACTACACGGTACAGCTCACCTTTGACGCACCGACGCCCTTCCCGTACGTTGCCTTTGGCGACGCAACCACGCCCATTATCAATGCAGACCAATTTGCCGATTGTGTTGGTGCCGCGGCGCAGACCTGCAACGAACAAAACACGCTGCCCCTGGGCACCGGTCCCTACAAAATTGTTGACTTCAAAGTCAACGATGTGGCCACCTATGAGCGCAACGAGTTCTATCACGGCGAAGCACCTTACTTCGACACCGTCGTCTTCAAGGGCGGTGGCGATGCCGTGGGTGCCGCACGTGCCGTGCTAGAGACCGGTGAAGCCGACTACGCCTGGAATCTGCAGGTGGAGCCAGATATTCTGGCTGAAATGGAAGCTGCGGGTAACGGTGAGATCATTACCCACTTTGGTGGTAATGTAGAACGCATTCTCGTCAACCAGACCAACCCTGATCCAGATTTGGGCGATATGCGCTCTGAGTATGACGATGGCAACAATCCACATCCTTTCCTCGTTGGTACAGTAATTCCGCAGGCCATGTCCATGGCGATTGACCGCAACATCATCGCGGGGGAACTTTATGGTTTTGCAGGCCAGCCAACCTGTAACGTAATTCCGGCACCGGAATACTATGCCTCCTCGGCCAACGACTGTCTGACCCAGGACATTGAAGGGGCCAAAGCGTTGCTCGATGAAGCAGGCATTGTTGATAGCGACGGCGATGGCATCCGCGAATATGAAGGTACGCCGCTCAGCGTGCGCTATCAGACCAGCACCAACAGCGTTCGCCAAAAGACACAGGCCCTGATCAAACAGTGGTGGGCAGAAATCGGCGTTGAGACCGAACTACTCAACCACGACGCGGGGGTCTACTTTGGCGGCGATCCCAACAGCCCCGACACCTATCAGAAGTTCTTTACCGATGTGGAAATGTACACCACCGGCCCCAGCATCGATCCCCAGTTGCACCTTGCCAACTGGACCTGTGATGAGATTGCCAGCAAAGAGAACACCTGGGGCGGCAACAACATCTTCCGTGGCTGTAATGCTGAGTATGACGAGCTCTATCAGCAGTTGACCCAAACGCCGGTTGGCTCGGAACGGGAAGAGCTGGTCAAACAGATGAACGACATTAACGTGCAGAGCTTCTATCAAATTCCTCTGGTCCACCGTGGCAGCGTCTCCGCCATCACCAACGGGCTGGAGGGTGTGCAGATGAATGGCGGCTGGGACTCTGAAATGTGGAACATTGCCGAGTGGAGCCGCGCAGAATAAACAATTACACTGCCCCTTCTGTTGGCACTCAGCACGTCAACAGAAGGGAAACAATTGTCTGACCGCTTTTGGGTTTGGCAGCATGTAACCGTCGACGATTACCAGTCGATCTGTACCAGGTAGTTTGTATCGATGACGCTGGCGAACATTGTATCCCATTGTGGCGACAAGACCAGAGCCCCCGCCGGGTGTTGGGGGCTCTGGCTTCGTCAGTCTCTTCAAATCTCGTCCCCTGGGTTGTCTACACTGCACTGAAGGAGCACCTGTGACTCAGTACATTCTGCGGCGTTTGCTCACGGCAATTCCAACATTGTTGTTGATTAGCTTTGTCATCTTTTCCGTGTTGGAGCTTGCTCCGGGTGATCCCACCGGCGCGCTGCCGGAAACAATTCGTCCCGAGGTGCGCCAAATGATTCGGGAATCAATGGGGCTGAACAAGCCAATGCACGTCAAATATGCACTCTGGCTTCGTCAATTCTTCCTCTGTGAACCACTGGCCCTGATCGAAAAGGATTGGAACACAACCTTCAGCTTTGACGATAGCTTCTGCCAACTGCGGCTGACCTCCTGGGGTAGTCGGGGAACACCTGTCTTTGATCTGGTGGCACAGCGTTTTCCACAGACCTTGTGGGTGGTGGGCAGTGCCTATCTACTTGCCATTCTGATTGCCATTCCCATCGGTGTGCTCTCCGCGGCCCGTCAATATTCGGCCTTTGATCAGGTGGGCACCTTTTTTTCAATTGTGGGATTCTCCTTGCCAACCTTCTTTACCGGCATCTTGTTCATCATTATCTTCAGCGTTTACCTCAAATGGTTCCCATCAATTTACGATACCAATCACGTGGTCACGGATCTGCCCAGTTTTTTGAAACAGTTACGCCAAATGGCAATGCCGGTACTGGTCTTGGGGCTGGCACAGGCCGCGGCCCTGGCACGCTACACCCGTTCGTCTATGTTGGATAACTTGCCCATGGATTACGTGCGCACGGTGCGGGCCAAGGGGTTTAAAGAACGCTATGTAATTCTGCGCCACGTGTTGCGCAACAGCCTGATCCCCGTGGTCACACTGATTGCACTGGGCGTGCCGGCTATTTTTGGCGGCGCCATCATCACGGAACAGATCTTCAAGGTCAATGGTCTCGGGCAACTTCTAATTCTTTCGATGCAGGTCAACGATATCCCCGTCGTCCAAACCTTGATCTTTATTTTCGCAGTTTTGGTGGTGCTTTTTAATTTTGTGGCCGATATTGTCTACGGCTTTTTAGATCCTCGTATACGCTTCAACTGATTTCCGTGCGAGTCGATTCCACCGGTCATGCCCCGCGCTGCTGGATGGACAACTCAGTTGAAACAGAACCAACTACCTCGCCTCCCCAAGCAGGTTGTTGCTCAAAGCAGCGTAGCAGGGAGCGGGTGGCGCATACCTTTGACTTGTTAACTATACAATGGGTGAAAAAATGGCAGTACAGTCAGAAGCAGTCAGCAAACCGGGCATGAGTCTCAACCTGGCCCAGCCAGAGCGCAAACAACGGACATTGTGGGGTGATGTGTGGCGGCGCTATCGTCGTCACAAGCTGGCACTCCTGGGCACCTTTATCTTCTTCTTGCTGATCTTGTTGGTCCTCGTTGGGCCGCTGGTCCACACGGTTGATCCTGAATATGCCGATGTGCTCAATGCCGACCCGGCCATGACCATGGAACACCCATTGGGCACAGACGACATTGGGCGCGACACGCTGGCACGCAACTTGTATGGCGGGCGTATTTCGCTTTCGGTCGGCATCTTTGCCATGCTCGTGGCGATTACCATTGGCAGCTTGATCGGGCTGCTCTCTGGCTTCATGCCAGCGTTGGATGCCCCCCTGATGCGTTTTACCGACATGATGCTGGCACTGCCCCAGATTCCACTGCTGCTCGTCATTAGCATGCTGTTTCGCGACACCATGCGCAAATGGCTGGGCGTCGAACTGGGCACCTTTGTGCTCATTGTCTCTGTCATCGGGATTTTGGCGTGGATGCCAACCGCGCGTGTGGTGCGAGGGGCCGTACTTTCAGTCAAGGAAAAAGAGTTTGTCGAAGCTGCTGTGGGCGTGGGCGTTCGGCGTTCCATCATTATGTTCAAACACATTCTGCCCAATGTGCTGAGTCCCATTATCGTTTCGGCCACGCTCGGTGTGGCCGCGGCGATCCTCACCGAATCAGCGCTTTCATTTTTGGGGCTGGGTTTCCCGCCCGATGTGCCAACGTGGGGACGGCTCGTGGTGGATGGCCAACCTTTTCTGGCATTGACCCCAATGTTGGCGGTGGTGCCCGGCACGCTCATCTCCCTCACCGTCCTGAGCATCAACTTTATGGGCGACGGCTTGCGCGATGCACTGGATCCCAGGCAGCGCAACTAGCGGCCAATCGCACGCCCCGTTACCCGCCCCACAATCGCACCACCATCGACGGGACCAAAAGTGCGGCTGTCGCTGCCTTCAGCAGGGTTGTCACTACGGAGAACGTACCGTCCATCGGATAAAATGTGGCCAATGCGCTTGATAATTTTCAGTTGCGGCTGGTGGGGATGATGAGCTACCACCAGATCATCGAGCTGGGGCGAGGCCGTGCGATAGGCATCGGGCGCAACAAAGAGCAGATCCCCCGGTTGCAACAGCGGCAACATGGAGCGCCCCGTCACCCGGACCAGACGTCGTCGCCGAATCAGCCAGTTACACCACTCACCAAGCCCCCCTGCTGGAAGCATATAGGTTGTTGAATCCATGGAAGTGACCAACGTACGGAAATGACCAACATACGGGAATGACCAACGTACGGAAATGACCAACGTACGGAAATGATCAACGTAAAGTGAACACTCACAGCCAACAGTAGCGAAATTCTGCAGCCGCCGTGAGTCAGATCAAACCATTGTAGATAAAAAAGACGTACACAGATAGTTTGTGTACGTCTTTTCATTTTTATTTTTTGCGCCACCGCAGCTAGCTTGATTCGCAAAGCCAAAGGGCAGAAACCCTGAGCTGTGCGTGGGAAAACGAATTGCACAGGTGCGAAAAAACCAGGCTTGCCGCCTCTGCTTTCACCTCTGCGCTACACGCCAGCCTGGGGAACTGGTGGCACGCTCACCAGCGGTTGATTAGCTGGCGGTGTAATACTGTACATCGCGACCCTTGGTGGCCCAGAAGATATTGTGAATCTCTTCAATGGCGTCCATCAATGCCTGCGCTTTTTCCAGGCTCACTTCCACTTTACAGGCAGAGCAGAGCTTGGCAGCATTCCAGAATTTGGTGTGCAGGTCAGGATACTGTTCCAGGTGCGGTGGTTTGAAGTAGTCGGTCCAGAGGATCAACAGTTCATCCTTGGCAATCTGGGCTTGTTCTTCCTTGATGGCAACAAAGCGCGAGAAGGTGTTGTTGCTGGCAATGTCAGAGGGATCACCAGCGTCCAAGATCTTCTTGGTCATGGAAAGCACGGCTTCGGCGGCAATCCGGGAAGATGCGGGATCGTAGACACCACAGGGGCCATCACAGTGCGCACTTACTTCTTCGGCGGGCAGCCACTTTGCAATTTGAGTCAGGGCTTTCTCGAACATGGAAAGTTCCTTTCTGAGTATTGGGAATTGATTTTAGGGAGGGATTTTGGTGCTTCTATAAAGGTGAAACAACCATTTTACGCTACCAAGTTAAGACTGACCGGACTCACGTAACTTTCGAGCAGAGACCACGCTATGTTGGCTGAGTTGCTGGCTGATCTCCACCGGCAAGCTCTTCTCGGTGCGTCGGTCATGTTGTAGAACAAGATCTCTATCGGCAACACGCCACGGCTTGAATCACCACTACAAGCATAGATTTGCAATTGCAGGATTCAGTATAGCCAGAGTCTACCTTTGCGTCAAACTCTAACACAACCCTTATTGTACCACTAGCAGGATAGACTGTCTGTTATCTATCCTCTATTTTATATAGCCTGAAATTCTCTGCGTCGACGTAGCTGGCCAACGAAGGAGCCTGAGCCACAGCCGGGTTTCCAGATAGACTTTGAGGACTACTCACCCACAACGGTGACGAGTGCAATTTGGGGGCGGGCACCAAAGCGCAGGGGAATCCCTTCCCCAATGCCGCGCGAGACGTAGACCTGGGTTCGGTCGCGCATCATGTAGCCAGCAGCCTCGCGGCGATTGAGATGCTCCGAGTGGGTGTGGGCCGCGCCAATCAGCGGCAAGACTACCTGGCCCCCGTGGGTGTGGCCGGCCAGAATCAGGTTGGCCCGCCGCGAATCTGCATCTTCCAGAATATCTGGATTGTGGCTGAGCAGGATATTCGGTTCATCGGCAGCCACCCCATGCAGTGCTTCAGTCAGGTCAGGCGTGCCTTCCGTCACATCATCCACCCCCGCCAAATGTAGATCCACACCGTCGGGCTGGCCAACCTTGTGGCGCAGCCGAATCGCCTGGTTGTGCAAAATTTGGATGCCCCGCTGTTCAAGCGCCATGCGCAAGCGCTCCACATCATTGAAATGAACCCGTTTCAGCTCAAAGGGCATGTTCATGATGTATTGGGCAAAGCGATAAAACTCCCACGCATTGGCCATGATCCCCTGCATCGATCGGGCCAACGTTGATCTGGCAAAGGTTGAAGAGATTGGATGGTCGGAGAGCGCTGCCGTGGAGACCGCGCCATTCTGTCTCTCCTGCTGGTCCGTGCCCAGACCATTGCGGTGGCCATTTACCCCGCTGCCGTGGCCCGCATAACTTTGGTAGCGGTCCCAATTTCGAGTTAACATATCGCTGTGGCTGTAACAGACATAATCGTGATTGCCCAAGACGCCATATCCGCCCAGACGCGGGGTGGGCAGCACATCCAACAATTTCAGGATATTTTTGAGCCCAAATTCATTGTGCCAAAAATCGCCCGTGTGCACGAGCAGATCGTACTCCAATCCATGGGTCAAGTGGGCGATGCGGTCGATTTTTGCCTGCTCGCGCCAGTCGATCCCCTGGAAATGGGTGTCGGACAGGTGCAGGATACGCAGACCGTGCCGCGGCAAACGTCCCTTGGCATTGGGCAAGCGGACTGTCAGACGTTCCAGACAGATGTTCAATGGCTCCTGCAGAACAGCATAACTTGCCAACCCGGCCCCAACCCCTGTTAACAAGCCAATTCCGCCCAGAATTTGCTTTTGCAGCGTCCTGTTTTGCAACAAAGCGGGCCACCCTTTCAAATTTCCATTGACGACACGATCCATGACATCCAACCATTTTCTCAGCTGCCCCAAATCATTGCGGCAAGCTGCCAGCAAGCTCCCCGTGTTAGCCGAGCAGAATCGGCACGCACACACCGGAACGAGACAAAAAAAGGCGCTTGCCAGATGCAAGCGCAACGCAGAAGAGATCAGCATCAGTTGCTCCGTGACCCAACAGACGGTCACAACTCGAGCGAATTAGGATACCGCCAGTATCCAAGGTATCATATTAAAACAGAAGCACGCTCTGTGCAAAAGCAAGAAGGTTGCAGGCCAAATTGCAGTAAGTCATCTTATTGATAAACATTTGCTACCCGGCATTTAACATGTGGAAAGATCAGTAGATGGCCGGTTGCATGGCCGATTACCTGAAGGATAGATGAAGAATCTTCCGGTGCAGCTCTGCCTCTGCCAAGTGAGCAGAGTGCACTTTGGTACCAGAAGCACATTTATGAACAAAGGATGCTCAAATGGCAGAACAGAAACAGACCGTAGCCCCGTTGAATTTATCCCAAACCACAGCAACTACCCTTGCCAGCACAATCCGCATGTTGGCGGCCGATGCCGTACAGGAAGCCGAATCGGGCCATGCGGGGATGCCAATGGGAATGGCCGATGCAGCTGTTGCCCTCTGGACCCAATACATGCGTTACAATCCCAGCAATCCCGACTGGTTTGATCGAGATCGCTTTGTGTTGAGCGCGGGTCATGGCTCCATGTTGCTCTATTCGTTGCTTCACCTGACGGGCTACCCGATGAGCATGGATGATCTGAAGAACTTCCGCCAATGGGAGAGCAAAACGCCCGGCCACCCCGAATATAACCATGCACCAGGGATCGAAACCACCACCGGTCCCTTGGGGCAAGGGTTTGCCAATGGCATCGGTCTGGCCGTCGCCGAACGGTGGCTAGCCGAACGCTTCAATCGCCCCGACCACACCGTCATCGATCACCACACCTATGCCATTGTCAGCGATGGAGATCTGATGGAAGGGATCGCCAGCGAAGCGGCCAGCCTGGCCGGCTATCTGAAGCTGGGCAAAGTCGTCTATCTCTATGATGATAATAACGTCACCATTGACGGCTACACAGACATTGCCTATACCGAAGATTGGGCCAAACGCTTTGAAGCCTATGGCTGGCACGTGCAATCCATCGACGGCATGGATCGGGACGCGGTTGCGGCAGCAATCGAAGCGGCCAAAGCTGACCCGCGCCC
This sequence comes from Caldilineaceae bacterium, assembly GCA_965228585.1. Taxonomy (GTDB): domain Bacteria; phylum Chloroflexota; class Anaerolineae; order Caldilineales; family Caldilineaceae; genus JAHBVH01. The sequence continues at coordinate 80,265 of CBDDHX010000005.1, read as the reverse complement.
CAGTATCATTGGCTGCAAGACCATCATTGGGTATGGCAGCCCCAATGTTGGCGGCAAGCCCGATGCCCACAGCGACGCCTTTGGCGAAGAGGAGCTTGCCAACATCCGAGCCCAGCTCAACCTCCCAGCCGATTCCCGCTTCTACATTCCCGATGAAGTACAGGAACTCACCGCCCGCTTTGTGGAGCGGGGCAATGCGCTGGAAGACGAGTATAACGAGCGCTTGGCCGCCTATGCCAAAGCCTATCCCGAAGAAGCCGCCGAGTTGAAGCGGTTTATCTCTGGTGAATTCCCTGCCGATTGGGAGGATGCACTGCCCACCTTTGCAGCTGGCGAATCGATGGCCACCCGCAACGCCGGCGGCACAATCATCAATGCCCTGGCCCCCGTGCTGCCCAATCTGATTGGCGGTAGCGCCGATCTGGCAGCCAGCAACAAGAACACGATTAAAGACAGCGGTGCCATCACCGGCGACAGCTTCGCGGGGCGCAACATGAACTTTGGCGTACGCGAACATGGCATGGCTGGCATCGTGAATGGCATGGCCTATCACGGCGGGGTCATTGCTTATGGCGCCACCTTCTTTGTCTTCACCGACTACATGCGCGGGAGCATGCGCCTGGCCGCGCTCAGTGGTCTGCCTGTCATCTATATTCTGACCCACGACAGTGTTGGCGTTGGTGAAGATGGCCCCACCCATCAGCCAGTGGAGCAATTGGCCTCGCTGCGCGCCATGCCGAACATGACAGTTGTGCGCCCGGCCGACGCCAACGAAGCCACCCAAGCGTGGCGCATCGCCGTTGAAAATCGCACCGGCCCCACCGCGCTCGTCTTCACCCGACAGAATGTGCCCACCCTTGACCGTGAAGGAGAGGGGCTTGCCCCGGCAGCAGAAGCGCTGAAAGGGGGCTACACGCTCTATGCGGGCAAAGGCCAGGCTGGCACGGGCGAGCCCCAGGTGGTGCTCGTCTCCACGGGCAGCGAAGTCTCCATCGCCTATACGGCAGCCAAACAGCTGGCAGACGAAGGAATCAACGCTGCTGTGGTTAGCATCCCGTGTTGGAAGATCTTTGCCGAACAGAGCGAGGAATATCGCAACAGCGTATTGCCCCCCGCACTGCCCAAGGTAGCCATCGAAGCGGGTGCCTCCTTTGGCTGGGAACGCTGGGTGGGCAACGATGCCAGCAAGAGCACAATCATTGCGGTGGACCGTTTCGGTGCCAGTGCTCCGTATGCCGAGATCTACCAACAACTGGGGCTCACGGCGGAGAATGTTGCCACAAAAGCCAAAGCGTTGTTGGCGTAGTTGATGATCAGGTCGACACCGTTGAGGTCGGCAAGTGTGTGGGTGTGAATGGTCGGTTACGCTCTTGCTGCGGCAATGCATAGCAATGGAGAGTGAATCCCAGTGGCTTCGGACCGCCGGAATGCACTGTTCCCCCACATCTGTTTTCTACAGGAAGCTGCCATGATCGAAGAATTTATGCAACTGCTCCACCGCATCCGTCAACACCATGCGATTGAACATGCAACCCTACAGGTGATGATGCGAACGGTGGAGCAACAGTCGCACCGTCTCTCCATCAGTGGTTATAGCGATCCGTTTGGCTTTACCATTATCGGTGATACCGATGAAGAGAGCGTCCGCCGCGGCGTGGGCGATGCACTGGTGCGGTTGCAGGCGGGCGAGAAACAGTTGGCGATTCACCCCAACTGTGGCACCAATTTCGTCACCACGGGTTTCCTAGTGACACTGGCGGCCTTTGCCGCTGCCCACAAACGCAATCCACTGGAACGTTTCACCCTGACGTTGCTCTGGGTCTTGCCCATGCTTGTGATCGGCAAGACGTTGGGCCTGCGCCTGCAACAGTATACAACCTGCGCCGATGTTGGCGATCGGTGGGTAGCAGATATCTTTCCAATTACCCTCGGCCCCCTCAGTTTTGGCAACACGCGTGCCTACCGCGTGCTCTTTGAATGATGCAGACCAGACGATGATCTCCCTGCAATTACCATGATTTACTTGCATTTAACATGATCTACCTGCACTTGAACTGTGATGAATATCTCAGCAGCCAACGTATTTTGGCGCTGAAACGGGAGTTGGGCGACGCCGAAATGGCTGACCTCAACACAACAACCCTGCAGGGCGATCAGGTAAACGCAGGGGATATTGTGGGCGAAGCAAGCATGATGCCTTTCCTGGCACCCAAGCGGCTGATAGTCGTTTACGACGCGCTGGAGAGCCTGGACAAACGCATGGCCGCCAGCAAAGGGACAGATAGCGCCGCGCACCAAATGGCGGCGCAACTGCTGGAGAGCCTCTCTACCCTGCCAGAGACCGCGGATCTGGTCTTCGTGGATACCAATGTCGATAAACGCCGAGCGCTCTGGAAGGGCTTTACCCTCACCGCGAGCAAACGCAAGGTGCCCGGTCTCGATGCGCTGATTAAACAGAAAGTGATTGTCCAGGAAGCGCTGAACACGCCCGATGCCAAGGCGCTTCCTGGCTGGCTCCACGGCTATGCGCGTGCGCAAAAGATCCAGCTGGAAGGGCAAGCCACCCAGACACTCGCAGAATTTGTTGGCCCCAACCTGCGCCAGCTCCACAACGAGTTGGGGAAACTGGCAACCTATGCGGGTGACCGCCCGGTGACGGTGGCGGATGTCAAGCTGCTGGTGAGTGATGCCAGCGAGGCACTCATTTGGAACCTGACCGACGCGCTCAGCCAACGCAACAGCCGTCGCGCCATGCAATCGCTCTATGAGTTGCGCCGGGGCGATGCCAATCCGTTCTATCTGCTCACCATGATTGCCCGCCAATATCGGATCATGCTCAAGGTCAAATCGGCCATGGGTCAGGGAGGTGGCTCGTTTGCCGGGGGCAATGAATATGAGATCGCCAAAATGGTCGGCGAAAAACCATATTCGGTCAAAAAGGCGATGCAACAGGCGAACAAGTACGCGCTGAATGAGTTAATTGAAATTATGGAGCGCCTGCTCGAAGCAGACTATGCCATGAAGAGTGGAACTGATCCCGAGACCGAAATCGATCTGCTGATTGCCGAGTTGACCCAGCGCTAGGCACCATTTTGCCCATTATAACGCAAGGGCCGGGGCAACTGTTGCCGCGGGGATGCCACAACCATGATTGTAAACAGTTATTTCACCTATGTTTCTAAGCCACCTATCGCTCACCCACTACCGCAACTATCGCACGCTGGAGATTGAATTCAAGCGGCCGTTGACCTTATTCCAAGGCCAGAATGCCCAGGGCAAGACCAATCTGTTGGAAGCCATCTACTTTCTTTCCACGAGCAAGCCGATCCACGCACAACAGGAGCGCGAGATTGTCGACTGGCAAGCGCACGAGGAGCCCATTCCATACAGCCGGGTGGCAGCCGAAATGGAGCACGCGGGCAAACGCTCTACGCTAGAGATCATTCTCACACCGCGCGGTGATGGCACTAACTTTGCCAAACAGGTAAAGATCAACGGGGTGAACAAACGTAGCATGGATCTGTTGGGGCTGATGCCGGCAGTGCTCTTTCTGCCCGCCGATGTGAAGCTAGTCGACGGCAGCCCGGGCGAACGCCGTCGCTACATCGACGTGGCCCTCTGTCAATGCGATCCCGCGTATTGTCGGGCGCTCTCGGCCTATCAAAAGGTGGTGACCCAACGCAACAGCTTGCTGAAACAGTTGCGCGAACAGAATGCCCGTGCCAACGCCGACAGCACCGACGCCCAGCTGCGTTTCTGGGACGAAAAGCTGGTGAACCACGGCAGCATCGTGGTCACGCGGCGCCACCATTTTGTGCGACAGTTGGAGCTGATTGCCCGGGATCGCCATGCCGCCCTGAGCAACGAGCGGGAGGAGCTGACGCTCCACTATCTCGCGAGCTTCAATCCCGGCCACCTTGCCGAAGCCGACTTTGCACAGCTAAAGACGAGCTCATTTTTGCCCACGCCACCGGTGGCGACCGGCGCGGTGGAGCCAGAGACCGTTGCCGCGGCCTATCATGCCAAGCTCCAAAGCCGACGCGGGCGCGAGTTGGCCGCGGGCAGTACGCTCTATGGGCCACATCGGGATGATCTGCGCATTCTGGCCAATGGACGCGATCTGCGCACCTTTGGTAGTCGCGGGCAACAGCGCACTGCCGCGTTGGCGCTCAAGCTGGCAGAGCTACAGGTGAGCACGGAAAGCAGCGGCCGCGTGCCCCTCTTGCTGTTGGATGATGTCATGAGTGAACTCGACCAACATCGGCGCAACACGCTGCTACAGGCGCTCGGCGGCGTGGAACAGGCCATCATCACGACGACAGACTGGGATGATTTCAGCTTGGAGTTTCGCAATGCGGCCCAACGCTTTCAGGTTCACGCGGGGCAGGTTACGCCGGTTCAGGCGTGAAGAGCGTCAGCGCCCATAACCCACCATCACAGTCGAGATTTCATTGCAGTTTGGTGGATCTTGAGTTTGCTGCGCCACGCTGCGCGCTCCCAAACAACATTGCATCCACGCTTTGCGAGCGCTTTCAGATTTTGCAACAAACATGTTACAATCGACTGATAACGCCACTTCTTTTGTTAAGCATTTGCTTTGATTCGACGGCTGTTAGTCATGGCGCAGTATCGACTTTTTAAACACAAAGATTATGAAAGTTCCGCGGAAAAGTTACCCCCGTCAACACGGCGCAAAGCGCTCTGGGCCCAGGTGTTGTTGGGCACACGCGGCCGCACGCCACTGGTAAAGGGCACAACGGGCCTCAATTCCCATTGGCGCCGCACGCCCGTGCAAGGGAATCACTACTACATGTGGTGGATTCCGCAAAGCGAAACGCAAATTGAGCGTACCCAACCTCGTCAGCTCGCTGTCGCTGGCGAACCCCGTCAGGACCAAACCATCCTCGTTCACTCCATCCGCCATCACGACGAGACCGATGTTCCCATTGATTTTGGCACCCTCACCGACTATGAAGAGGTGCCCATTGCCACGCTCGATCCACGCTATGCAGAACAGCGCGCGGTCAGCGAGCAGGTGCAGCAAGCGTACCTTGCACTGGCAACCGTCATGGGACTGCCGGGCAGTGGCAAAACCATCTCGCTGCTCTATCTCGTGCGCGATCTGGCTCAACGCGGCGATCTCCAAAATATTCTCTACATCACCTACACGACGCGGCTGAAACGCGCGGCACAGGAGTTTTTGCGGGCCCAAGGGAACGAATTGGCAGACAAGGTGCGGGTGGCGACGCTGGGGGAAATTGAGAATCAACTCACCAAAGCCTCGTCTCACCACGAGCCATTTGGCGATCTCGTCCGCTTCACCAACTTTTTGGGCACACAGAGCAACAGCCTGCTCGGCCCCTGGCGACGCTATCCCCAGACACTCTTCACCGAAATCCGCGCTCATCTGCTGGGCAAAACGTTTCCGCCCAACTATCCATTGCCCGCGATGCGCGCCAAAGAACTGATCACCCATCAGCATGGCTGGGATTGTGCCGCCTATGCCAACAATCGTGGGCTGGATCTCGCCACAGCGGAGCTCGCCTGTCGGCTGGCAGAACGAGCGCAGGGGGCTCACTTCTTCCAGGATCAACGGGCAGCCTTTCAGGCGATCCGTCAGCTCTTGAAGGGTCGCAGCCCGGGTTGGTTGGCCAAGCTCGATGCACTGGTTATCGACGAAGTGCAGGATCTGACGCTGGTACAGATTGCAATGTTGGGTGCGATGGTGAGCGAGCGCCGGCGCAGACGGGCCGATGCACCCTTCGCCTTTGTGGTGGCAGGCGATGAATCGCAGATTGTACAGCCCAGCGGCTTTGACTGGGGTGTAACCAAGGATATTCTCAGCGAGCACCTGGCAACACTTCCACAAGACTTCGAGTTTTCCCATCAGCGTCGTTCGCCACGCAATTTGGCACAACTCATTGATCACAGCTGGGCACTCTATGGCAACCTGCCCAAACGGCTGCGGCCCAGTGGTCGCCGCCGCGCCTTTCTCTATGACACGGTGGGGGAAAATGCCACCGACGCGGGCAATGGCGAGATCTTTCTCTGCACGCCACAACCGTTGCCCACGCCCGAGGATTCAGAGCCCGCGGCCAAGTGGCAAACCCTGCTTGACGAACTGGTGGCCAAACCGGGACGCGTGATCGTGGACCTGAGCGAAACGTTACAGGCCACGCTGAGCGAGCAATTGCAGTGGAACCCAACCCATGCCGAAGCGATCTTTTTGCCACGGGAGATCAAAGGGTTGGAGCGCACCACCGTTCTGCTCTATGGGCTCAATGAACTCTATGAGCGAGCCATGGATCTCTGCCAACGTTATGATCAGGATGACGCGATCCCACAATTCGAGGCCCGCCGTCTCTTTGATGAGATCCGGGTGGCCCTCAGCCGCTCCACCGATCGATTGATCGTGTTGGAAGCGCCCGATGCCCCGGTCTTGTCTGCGTTGGATGTGGAGACAGTGCCGCAGGTCAATTCCATCCGCTGGCCCGATCTGGTGGAAACGCTACAGACCGAAGAGCTATCGGCCATTGAGGTGATTCAGGGCTACCTGGAAGAAGTGGATGATTTCTTTGAACGAGCCATGTGGCAGCAGGGCTATCGTCGCAACCGGCGTGCCCACGAACTGGCGCTGCAAGCAGAAGATGAGGCATTGCGCCGCGAGGCCGAGGAGCAGTACATCACTGGCCACATTGACGAGGCGGCCGCGCTGATTGCCACGCAAGCTTGGCCACAGGCATACCGCATCAACCAACGCGCGGCCCGCTTGGCCAACGCCTATGGCTACCCTGATTTCATTGACGAAGTCGAGCAGCAGAATGGGACCCTCAACCACGCCATTGCCGCGGCGGTGGAAGAAGAGCTGGCAGAGGCTCATCAACAGATGGCCCAAAACCGCTACTATCAGGCCCACGATCGGATCCACGCTGTCATGGAGCTGGCCTGGCTATCGCCCGACAAAGCCCTGCATGCACGGGTGGATGAAGTGGCGGCATCAATTGCGTGGCGCTGGGCAGCCCTCTTGTTGCAACATGACGATGCTCCAGACACAATTCCCCGTGTGATCAAGCTTTTCGACGATGCCGCGCAGGCAATGCGCCGCCAGGAAGATACGCTCGGTGCCCAAGCACTCCAGATTTTGCTGGAGCGATACCGGGATCTGCCCCCCAAACGCCAGCTTTCGCCAACCGAACTCGACGGTCTGCTCGCTCGCACAGAAGAATATCTGCAATTGGTGGGACCACTGGATCTGGGTGCGGATGCCTATCTCTACGTTGAACGGTGGCTAGAGGAGAGTTTTGGTGCGCTGCAACAGCACGTCGATCGCTACCATGATTGGGTGCTCCTCGCCCAGACATTTGGCGAAATAACGTCCTATGCTGCATTTGATGAACATCTGTGGGAATTGGAACATCAGCTCACGCTCCTTGTCGACCAAGGGCGCTATGCCGCGGAGAGTGACGTCGTGAAGCGTTTTCGGGCCTTTGTCGCTGCCTACCACGAAAGGCCCGAAGCCGTCGAACTCTACGCAGCATTGGGCGAGACGGAACTGGCGATCAACGCGGCTCGGGCAGCCGGTCAAATCGAGCAGGCATATGGGCTCTATCGCAAGGCCAAGCAAGATGTGCCCGACGAATTGGGCGCAACCCTCAAGGCAGTTCGCCAATTGCGCGAATTGCACCAAAAACAGCAGCGCCTCTACCCAGCGGAGCGGCAGGCACTACTCGATGCCCTGCGCTCGCTGGAAGAGGCGCTGAGTGCAGAAGCCTTAACCACTGACAGCGAAGAGTGGTAACCATCCTTCAGCCTTTCACAGCGGCAAAGCGGTCCTTCATCTCTCTTGGTGTGACGTTGTGGATCCCTGTATTGCTCCGATGGTCTAAAGTTACCGCGGCGCGGTCAAACCACTTCGATGCCTGCTCCCTCAACCACTTCGCCAATCTCCCAACAATCTTGTCCGGCATCGGCACAGGCCCGCTGAAAGGTGGTGCCGTGGCTGGCAGGTACAGCCACCAAAAGGCCACCACTGGTTTCGGCTTCCCACAACAGCGTGCGTTGGGCCGGCGTCACCTGCTCGGCAAAACGCACGTGGTGGCCAAAGTGTTCGGGATTACGGCTGCTACCGCGCGTGACATATCCCGCATCAATATATGACCACACCCCCGGCAAGGCTGGCACCGCGGCCGCGTGAATGCGGAAGCCAGCACCCGCTTCGCGGCCACTGGCCACCGCCATTTCGCTGCCGTGGCCCAACAGCCCAAAGCCAGTGACATCCGTCGCGGCCACGACCTGTGCCTGGCGCGCGGCCGCGGCCCCGGCCCGGTTCAGCCGTGTCATCGAAAGGATCGCAGCATCCAAATGTTGTGCATCGATATCAGGCTTGCCCTGGGCGCGGCGGGCCATACGTTGCACCCGGCTTTCGCCGCTGCCCGTGAGTTTGGCCGCGGTCGTCACAATCCCGGTGCCCAGCGGCTTGGTGAGAAAGAGGCGATCGCCTGGTCGAGCCCCGCCCTTGCGCATTAGCTGGTCGGGGTGGAGCATGCCCGTTACGCTCAGGCCGTAAAACGGCTCGGGATTGGTGACCGTGTGGCCACCGGTGATGGCGGCACCCGCCTCGCGCACCTTGGCCGCGCCGCCGGCCAGGATCTGCGCGATCAGATCATAGCCCAGATCCTCTGGAAAGCCGGCAATGTTGAGACAGAAGAGGACCTCGCCCCCCATGGCGTAGACATCACTCATGGCATTGGTGGCCGCGATGGCTCCATATGTCCATGGATCGTCGACGATTGGCGTGAAGAAATCCGATGTCTTGATCAGCGCGCGCTCGGCATCCAGCCGATAGACGGCCGCGTCATCGGGCTCGCCCAAGCCGACGAGTACATCGGGATGTTCAGTTGCTGGAAAAAGTTCGGCTAGTTGTCGCACGACCTGCGACAGTGCCCCCGGTGGGAGCTTTGAAGCTCAACCAGCACAAGCGACCATTGCGGTCAGTGAAATTGATTGTTGTTGTGTCATGAGTTCTCGCGTCTATGTGTACTTTGGCTATCTATGCAAAGAGTAGCCATATTTGAAAAGGATGCTACCTGCCCTATCGCTGCAACAGAGAGATCTACAGTGCGGTTGGCTTGAAAACGGTAGGTTTCCCACTTGCCGGAACTACTCTTTTCAAACAGAGCCCACTTTAGGGTGCGGTTGGCTTGAAAACGGTAGGTTTCCCGCTTGCCGGAACTGCTCTTTTCAAACAGAGCCCACTTTAGGAGAGCGGTCAGGGAAAGTTCAAGCGGTCGCTAGCAGTAGCTCCACGAAGCCACGCACAGTGGGCAGAAGCTACACACATGGTTTTTATATTTCTTTGTGTCTCCGTGTATCTCCGTGTATCTCCGTGTATCTCCGTGTATCTCCGTGAAATCATTTTGCCACGAGCCTGCCTAAGACTTACTCAGCGGTTCGTCAAGTGCTGCGCCCACCGTTGTTCGATCCGCTGCGGCTTGGGATGATGCGCCATTTCGATGCAGAAGTCGGCCATGCTCTTTACAGCCCACTCGAAGTAGTGGGGGGTAATATTGTTGACATCGAGATCGGGCGCGGGATTCAAGAGATCGATGGCATAGGGCACATCATCCTTGATGGCAAACTCAATGCTATTCATGTCATACCCCAACGCCGTGTTGATCTGTTGAGCGTAGCGAATCACCTGTTCGCCCACTGCTGGCGAGAGATGCTCGTGCTCGATGTCGTGGCGGCGCTCGCTGGGATCATATTTAATGGGCATGATCTGATCTTGTCCCACACACAGGCAGCGGACGAATTGGTCCCACTCAATATACTCTTGCAAGAGCATGCAGTGCGTCTCCGTCTCGTCGTAGGCGCGCACCACTTCTTCAATCGTGTTTACCTTGTAGAGCTCTTGTTCACGCCCTCCCCATGCATTCTTGAGGATGGCTGGCAGCCCCACCTGTGCAACAAGTTTCTCCCAATCCAGCGGATAGATGAGATTGCGCAAACTCTCGCTCACCACCCCCGCGGGATAGCTGTGCATGGGCAGCACAACCGTACGGGGCGCGGGAATCTCCATGGCAGCGAGTAGACTGGCCCCAAAAAATTTATCATCCGCACTCCACCAAAAAGGATTGTTGATGCAGTACGTTCCCTGGAGCAGGGCGTTTTTCATGTAGGTGCGATAGTAGGGTACTTCGTGGCTGATCCGATCCACCAACACGGCATACTCGCACGGCTCATTCATTTCGGTGCCGCCCAGCTTGACATACTCGGCGGTCACACCGGCATCACGCTCGTTCACCTCTTTCAGGAAGGCTGGCGGAAAGCTCCATTCCCGCCCCACGAGCAGACCGATTTTTTTGCGCTCACTCATAGTAGCCTTTCCATTCTGCAACAAGCACCGTTCTGCAACAAGTACCTGTGTACCACGCGTGCGGGTGAATCTCGCCACGCGACTGAAGCAATACACGTGCTGTAACCTACGCGGGCAAAGCTGGGCACGCGTGGCCACAATACACGATTACCTGATCACACGATTGCCTGATCACACGATTACCTGATCACACGAGTATGAGATGAACCGTGCAAGGTGGCTATTCCCGTGCCGAATCCTTGCGCAGTTCGTCCCAGTCGACGCCCATGCCAAAGCCCGCTTCCCCCGCTTCCGGATTGCGGAATTCCAGGGTTAGCGTAAATTCTTGCCGGTCCAGCAGTTCGGGCTTCTCCATTGTGCCGACAGTCAGCTCCGCCACCACCAGGTACGTCGTGCCTGGCTCGGGATTGCGCATGTGCAGCGTCGTGTCCAGCCGTGATTCGGCGTGGGCCATCATGTAAACGCTGTTGTTCTCTGTGCCGTCTGGATTGTAGATCGCGATCTCAATGTTCGGCTCTTGATCCTGTGCAGCCGTCATCCACGCCCGCGTCCAAATCCGCTTCAAATCTGGGTAGGGATAAAGCACAATACGATCAAATCGCAGTGGTTCATCCGCTTGAAAGAGTGAAATTTCCATAGCTGCAGTGTACTCACTTTGGCTCGATCCGTCAAAGCATTTGGGCATTCAAAGTGCCCAGAATGACGCGCGCTCGACGCGGGTTGCACGGCGGCAAGCTGTGCCGAACGGTTACGCCAACCATTGATCAAACCACGCAAACGCTTCGTCTTGCATGGCGCGATCGAACTTGTGTGGACCAGGATAAAAGGAACAGCGATAGTGGTCGGCAGCGTCGGCTTTGGCATAGATTTCACCCAGGATCTGGTCGGCCCGTTGCATCTCTGGCAGGGTAAAAAGCTGGTCCTCAATATCATTGAGCACGAGGGTAGGCTTGGGCGCGCGCAGCCCCAGAATTTCTGGATACTCCAATTCTTGCGGCAGGTGCGGTACATAGATCATCCACGTGTGGGTGTGCGATTTGTGCAAAACGAAATCGCGCCAGGTGGTCATCATGCCGACGGCCACTGCACATTGGATGCGCGGATCAACACCACCGAGAAAGACGGTGCGTAGCCCACCGCCAGAGAGTCCGCAGCAGCCCACGCGCGTGGCATCCACATCTTGCCTTGCGCAGAGCACGCTGAGCGCCACCTGATCCTCCGTTAGCCAGACGCCGGGCCACGTGGTGCCAGCGCTCAGCAGCGACTTGGCCATTATCGATTCGTGGTTGGCAGCCCATTGGTTGTACGCTTCAATGCCCGCTCTATCCTCCCAGGCCGGATCGGTCACGCCGTTGCGGATCACGGCGGGCACATCGGCCAGACGTACACGGCGGCTTGCAAAGGCATCGTGCACGAGCACAACATAGCCCCGTTTGGCGAGTTGGTTGGCCCAGGCCATCTCCCCATAGTAGTGTGCGTGGTGCTGCGCCATCAGCGGGTGCTGCTCATCTCCTGTACGTGTGATCTTCTGATGACCAAAAAATTTATTGCCCCCGTGGCAGTGCAATCCCAACACCGCGGGCAGTTTGCCCGTCGCCCCGGCGGGCTTCAGCAAGAGTGCGTCCGTTGGCGGTCCATAGGGCAGCTGCCAAGTTAACTTCTCAATTTCGAGGCCGTCATAGTGGATCTCTTCATTGCAGGTGACGGTTGGCGTTGGGGGCATTCGCGGGGCTGCCAACCGTTGCTGCAAACGTTCGTGGCCCGCGGCGCGCCACATCTCCAGATCATCCCAGCGTGGATTTCGAAAAGAGAGCGCGCCGGGCGCTGTGCCCAACAGATCAGCGGCCCAAGGACCATACGCGCCCAACATATTTGGTTGCATACTCACATCCCCTTCGATTCATCTCTACAAATGCCAATTTTTTTTGATTGTTGCGGCGCTTTTCTTCAGGTACAATAGCAGTGTGCTTTGTTTGCAAATGGCCCGAGGAAGCGTGTCGATTTGCTCCCCATGCACCGACAGATTGCGCTCGCTGCTCGCTGCTGCCCTGGAACAGAGTGATCGCTGCCAAGCTCACAGCTCATAGCTCATCACATATACCGTACTCTTTCACCACAGGAGGAACTCATGTCGTTTGTCGCTGATTTTGAAGCTTACATGCCATTTACCTTCAATGACAAGTCCTATGGAAAAGCAGGTGTGTTGGCAACCATGGACGAAGCCGGGATCGATCGTTGCGTGCTCTTTGTGGGGGGGGTGCCCCATGATCCGAGAGCGATGAATGCCGAACTGCTCTCCATTGTCGCGGGCGAAGAGCGGATCCTGCCTGGCTGCTTGGTGAACCCAACCTTGGGAGCGCCTGCACTCGATGATTTGCGGCGCTCGGTCGATCAAGGGGCACGCACCGTCAAACTGATGGCAGCCCGCCACCGCTATCGTATTGATTCTGAATGTGTGGACCCGATCATGGAATTGGCCAAAGAGCTCGACATTCCCGCGACCATTCATTCGGGCTCAGAGATCAGCGGCTGCTCGCCCGCCTACATTGGCAATCTGGCTCAACGCCACCCCGATGTACCAATTATCATGGACCACATGGGCTATCGCGAATGGCATGGGTTGGCCGTGGAGGCGGCCGTCGCCAACCCCAACATCTACCTGGGCACCACACTGATTGCCGCGGCCGAGCCGATTATCATCAAGGATATTGTACGGGGCGGCAAAGTTGGTGCCGATCGCATCGTCTTCGGCTCCAACAGCCCGGCGGGGGTGGCACTTCACGGAGTGCAAGGGATTCGCCGCGTCGGTTTCAGTGCCCAGGAAGAAGCCGCCATCCTCGGCGAGACGTTGAAAACGATCTACAAGTTGTAACCTTGCCCCGGCTGGCTTTCACGTCGCCAATGTAAGCATACCAAAGTACGCTGGCTTGTGAAAGTCGGCCGGTTCAGTCATGGTGGGGGACCAACAGCTGAATTCAGGCGTGCCATTGCGGGGTCGTTCAATGCGATAGAAGTTGGCGTGCCAATGGTGGGGTAGCGCTTCAGCCGTGGTCAGCGCGGCCCACGGCAGCGCCAGATAGGCGGACCACTGCTGCGCGGCGTCATCGCGTCGCGCGCCCCAGCGTAAACCGGGGCAATCCCAACTGAAATCGGCCTGCAGATCCGCGCGGTTGCCCGTGGGATTCTGGATCAATACATCGAGCAGGACGCCATTGGGGCTGATCTCCAGCTCATAGTAGCGCGACGGGCGCCGCTCCGCTGCCGTTGCGGCCGGTGCAATAAAGAGCTCCACTACCTCTTCATCATAGATTGGTTCATCACGTTTGGTGTAGGTGCCCCAAATATCGGGATCGGTGCAATCGAAACGCACAAAGAGCGCCTGGCGATTGAAACAGAGACGGGTCGTTGTTGCCCATGTGGCGGGGCCACTGCCATCGGCCCGCTGAAATGGGGGCAAGGTAGTCCCCGCTTTCCAGGCCCAATCGAATGGGTCTTCAGCTTGCGCCCAATCGTCGGCGACACGCGGGACAGTGATCTGTGGGTTATTTGGCTGCATTGGTTCCTCGGTTGTGGATATTTGCTTGGTATGGATTGGCAACAGTCACGAGAATTGTCTTCATCTTCGGCACCTGCTCAGGCAGATCAGGCGTGTATCGCGCGGCGGCAAGAGTGTACATGAGGCGTCAGTGCAGCCAGGGCAGGAAGTTGGCCTCCCTGGCCATTTGGTGCATTTCGGCCTTGTAGCGCCGCATGAATCCCCGGCGGCTCTCATCCCAAGCCAGGGGAGCCCCCAAGTATACGTGGCAGAAAAATGGAACAAACCAGCCACTGCCCTTGGGCCAAGTCTTGCCCAGGCCGTGTAGAAAGACGGGCACGACCTTGGTTTCGGGCACTCGCTCCACCAGCAGGGCGAGGCCCGCTTTGAAGTTGGCCATCTGCTCCGGTTCACCCCGTGATCCTTCGGGAAAGAAGATCAAGATTTCGCCCGCTTCCAACGCGGCGACGCTGGTGCCCAATGGGTCGCGATTTTTCTGGCTCTGTTTGCGTTCGATGGGCACGATGTTGAGTACGTTGCGCGAGAACCACGCGAGCAGACGGTTGCCGAGCCAATAATCAGCGGCGGCGACCGGACGCACCTTGGGAAGCAACCGAAAGGGAAAGAGCGCCATCAGCACCATGGTGTCCATGTGGCTGTTGTGGTTGGCGGCCAAAATGGCCGGGCCTTGCTGGGGCAGGTGTTCGCGCCCCAGCACGCGCCACCCCAACAACAAGCGAACAATGGGGTGGACAATGAGCAAGAAAAAAAGGAAACGCATGGTGCAACGGCCTTCTGTAACGATCATGATTCTCGATGCATTGCAAGGTTCAACTCCACGTATGCTGGCAATGCATCAACAACATATCGTTTTTCCAGTGTGATAATGCTCTTGTTGGACTGTCTCACGCATTGCCAGGAAAGATTCTTGAAGCGCATCTAGAGCTCAAACCATTGATGGGACTACACGGCTATGTGACGAAACATTCAAGATTCGAGAGCCATGAGCAGAAAGAAGAAGAGGGGAGCGGCATAGACGAGTGGATAGATGAAGGCAATGATTCCGCCCAATCCAGGAACCAATAGATCGTCATCTTCAATGTACAGGGCATTCTGCATGGTCTGGACGGTCGCAGTGCCGATGTAGGCGGCGCTGCCAATCAAGAGCCCGGCAAACATGGCTGGCTGTGGTGGCATCCACGTGAGCCGGGGACCGAGGCTAGCCGCGATGATGCCCGTAGCCAGGATACTAATGACCCCCGTGAGTTCCACGGTGATCTGATCAAACAGGGAGCGCATCCAGTCGTTGATTCGCCAACGCGCGAGCAGCGCCTGCATCATGCCCTGAAGATGGACCATCAACAAGAAAAAGAAGAGAACCCCAGCGCCCCGCTGCATCAGATCCATTTGCACCGGCCACTGGAGCAGCAGCCCGACATAGCTAAAGGTATAGACGAGCGTAAAGACGCCCCAGCCGATCTTCAAGATGCTGTGCAACATCTGTGGTGTCCGGCCATATCTCTGCAAACCCCACAGGCTGAGCAGGAGAATATAGACGGGGGTAAAGGCCAGCGCGGGCGTATAGTCGTTGAACGCGACACAGATGAATTGCAGCGGTATGCTCAGATAACCCAAGAGCAAGAGCGGCCGCTCAGATTGGCGCATGGGCACAATGCTGAAATATTCCTTTAGGGCCTGAAAGCTAACAAAGGCCAGCAGCACGAGGACAACCGCGCGGCTGGGAATCAATGTGCTCAGATAGAGTAGGCCCAACAGCGACCAGATCCAGGGACGAATTTCCGAGCGCGCACTTTCTAAATAGCGTATCATGCCACCCAACAATGGTACATCCTCCCCACTACGTCTCTGTCCATAAGTTCTCTGCGTCCAAGCGGTTGGCCCGAGGTGATGTAGCCACCACAACCGAATTTCACGATGGGCTCTACAGAAACTGTTCGACCCCAAATCCCATGCGCTGCAAACAGTTGCGCATGCAGCCACTTCTGTTCAGCGCCCATATAGGGTATACAGTATAGTCTCCACGATTCAATCCATACAGTATCGTCCACACAATCGTCCACACAATCGCCCATCCAATCGTCATACAAAGGATCGTACGGGATCGGGGCTCACATGCACACACCTATAGCAACACCAAAAACGCAGACAAGTTGCGCCCATTACCTGGGATCCACCCGTTGCCTGGGATTCTATAGAATTGGGAAAGCAAGCCGCAGCGTGATTCGCGCGCGGCAACGGTGGGCAGAAGCTGCCAACAAAAAAAGGCTCCGCGACTGTTGAATCAGCCACGGAGCCCCGCTTGCTTGGCGTTACTGTTTGTTTTCGATCATCTTTTTGACGGTGATGCGCTTTGGCTTCGCTTCTTCTGCTTTGGGCAATGTCAACGTCAAGACACCATTCTCATTCGTTGCTTCAATCCGGTCGGCAGCAATGTTGTTGGGCAGCGTGATGCGACGCACAAAGGTGCCATGGTGGCGTTCACGCAGGTGATAGTTCTCTTCTTGCACCGCGTGTTCATCTTTGGTTTCGCCCTTGATGGTCAATGTACCATCATTCACGGTGATCTCGATATCCTCGGGATCGATGCCGGGAACCGACGCTTTGACAATAAACTGCTCAGACTGTTCCACAACATCCAACGCCAGGTGATTGCTGTCCCCGCGCTGCCACTGCGCTGGCATATCACCCAACGAGCCGTCTATCAATCGATCAAACATTCGATCCATTGCACGGCTCAAGGTCGCCATCTCGCCAAACGATTCGTAACGGTTCAGAGTGTTCATTTCTACCTCCAATGCAAGTACATTTTCGACAATCTACGGTAGTAATCCTCTACCATCCAAATGTATTCACAAATTATAAACACGAAACAGAGCATTGGGATTCTGCTTGCTCGCTGTTTATGCGCTCATTATCCCCTGCAGACCGTTAGATGGGCATTGGCGCACTGTTAGTAATTCGTCAGAATCTGCCACGTTGCTCCACGCCGTTCCACGCCGCGTTGGCGAGCTAGCTCAAACGGCCACCTGTTCTGGTTCGGCAAAGAGTGGGTATTGGGTGGCAAGCGCCTCGACTTCGGCTCGAATCCTGGCCAGTTCAGCATCATCGAGCACCTGCGCTTTGAAGTTGCGGATGAAGGCCGCACGTTCTTTTGAATTTTGGGGCAACGTTGCATCCTTTACGTGGCGAGTCACAGTCGCGATCCAACTGCCAATCTGGGCCATTTCAGCTTCCCCCATGCCCCGTGTTGTCACCAGTGGTGTACCGACGCGCAGACCAGAGGGATAGAAGGGTGAACAGGGCTCATTGGGAATGGCGTTGCGGTTGGCATAGATGCCAGCAACATCCAGCGCAAAGGCAACCTGTGTGCCCAGACCGGGGCTGAAAGGGGTAAAGTCGACCACCATCAGGTGGTTTTCCGTGCCATCACCCACGAGCTTCAATCCATTCTCCATCAGCGCATTGGCAAGCGCGGTGGCATTGGTGCGGACTTGGGCGGCATAGTTGTTGAAGCTGGGCTGGGCGGCTTCAGCCGCGGCAATCGCAATCCCAGCAATCGAGGCCAAGTGGGGGCCACCCTGCAGGCCGGGGATGATGGCGGAATTGATCTTGTTGCCCAGCTTGGGATCGCGAGCCAGCCCCCGTTCCGTCACCAGGATCATCGCGCCGCGTGGGCCCCTGAATGTTTTGTGGGTGGTCGACATGATCAGATCGGCGTGGGGCACGGGCGAGGGATGTTCGCCCGCAAGCACGAGCGCCGTGATGTGTGAAATATCGGCAACGAGCCACGCGCCCACCGCATCGGCCACGGCGCGGAACTTGGCAAAATCCAATGCAAATGGATAGGAGGTGGTGCCGGCAATGATCACCTTCGGCTGATGTTCTTTGGCCAATGCCAACATGGCATCAAAGTCGATGCGTGCTGACTCGTCCAGCCCATATTGGACGGAGTTGTAGAACTTTCCAGAAAAGGTGACATCGGGATGACCGTGGGTCAAGTGGCCGCCAGAACCGAGTTGCAATCCCATCAATGTATCGCCAGGCGCCATCAAGGCAAACTGAATGGCCGTGTTGGCGGGTGATCCGGAATGCGCCTGCACATTGACGTAGGGAACACCAAACAGCTCTTTCAGCCGATCGATGGCCAAGTTTTCCACCTGATCGACGACCTGATTGCCTTCGTAGTAGCGGCGGCCAGGGTAGCCTTCTGCATACTTGCTGGAGAGGCTCGATGACAGCACGCGGGCAACATGGGGAGAAAAATGGTTTTCCGAGGGGATCAGGCCAATCATGGCGCGCTGGCGCGCCTCTTCCTGTTCAATTAAATCGTAAATGATCTCAGCCATTAGAAATATGCTCCTGTGAAATAAGATAGGTCATTTTTTGGTCACAAATGTTTGGTCACAAATGTATTGTGAGTACCGATAGTTTTGCACGCTAATTGCAAACAGTAGCGCCAGAAATCAAGTTGATCACATGGGGGGTAATGCCTGTGGATCTCATGGCAGGCAGCACACAGGTGACAACAGGGCGGCGTAAACCAGCTCGCTTGCGCCTGTGCACACATTCCGCCACGCCACGATGCCGCGCTACCCACAACTGGCTCCCCGACAAACGGTGGAAAAGAGCAGGATCCGACACCTGTTGAAGCTCCTTCCCCGCTGGAATCGCACCGCAGTCTCGTTGCCAGATCTCGGCAACAATGAATAGTGAACGATCAGAGTGATTATACAGAATCACGACAATTTGGGTAAATAACTCAGTGCCACGTATCGTTTCCCACTTTTCGATCCACAACTTTTCGATTCCCCCATTTTCCGGTTCCTGGCTTGGTCATACAATGTTGCTGCTTATTGCCTGCTATGAGCAAGCACGGTGTATGATATATAATCAGAGGACCACAGCAGAGCGCGCTGCTAACATTTCGTTATCGATTCTATGTTACCGTATCTTTTGTGGATCACTGATCACAGGTTTTCACCTCTGGTCAACAACAGGCATTCTTATGTCTGCCAAAACCGCAGAATCGCCCGGTGGGTTCGCAAACGATAAGCGGCACTGTTCGCAACGAATTTATCTTTGCACCAAGGGGCAATTCGCACAAGAAAGGATTTCTCATGTCTTACGAAGCCAAAGTAAAAGAACTCGGCTACACCATCGAAACCGTCGAATTGAACGCGGGTCGCCTGATGCACGCTGTGCGCTCGGGCAACCTGGTCTACACATCTGGGCAAGTATCCCGCTTTGCCGGTAAAGAGATCATTGGGAAAGTTGGTCGAGATGTCAGCGTGGAAGAGGGCTACGAAGGGGCGAAGATGTCAGCGCTCTGCTGCCTGCAGGCGGTGAAAACCCTGACCGGAAGCTTGGATAATGTTGTGCGTGTGGTGAAGGTGTTGGGCATGGTCAACTGCGCGGATGGCTTTAGCGATACACCGTCGGTCATCCACGGCGCCAGCGATCTCTTCATCGAAGTCTTTGGCGAGGCAGGTCGCCACGCTCGCAGCGCCGTTGGCATGCAGATTCCATCTGACTACGCCGTGGAAGTCGAAGCAATCTTTGAAGTGAAGTAACACCACAATACCGTCTGGACTTACGCAACTTGTCGAGAAGAGCGACCAACTGCGTGGCCTGCTCTCCACTGGGAAGCTCTTCTCGGTGCGTGAGTCATGACCGTCATACGACAGACCTGTAACACACCAGACCTGTAACACTAACGCTGCTCTGTTTGGGACGTAGTCGCGCCAACAGCCGTAGCGTACTCGAGAACGGTCGTTTCGCCAAGTGGAGGGCGACCGTTCTCGCTTTACCAGTTCAGTAGCAAGGCGCTATTCGCTCTGCCCACAAACCCGGGTAGGGAGCAAAGGTGCATCACTGTTGCCATTGGGGCTTGGCCGCGGGGCAAAGCTACTGGCTGGGGACGCTGCCTCG
This sequence comes from Caldilineaceae bacterium, assembly GCA_965228585.1. Classification (GTDB taxonomy): domain Bacteria; phylum Chloroflexota; class Anaerolineae; order Caldilineales; family Caldilineaceae; genus JAHBVH01. Next base: position 60,406 of record CBDDHX010000005.1, on the reverse strand, counting down.
CCCATTTGCCTCTCCCCAATCAGCTCCAACACTTTGTCAATCTCATCCGGCGAAACAGCGGCTGGCCTGGTTGCCAACAACGAATTATTCACCGCAATGGTCGCCTCCAACATTTTGTGTTCAATACCCCGTGCCTGGCAAAAGGAAAGAAATGCCTCTGTGTCCTTGGGCAGGCATGCCCCACCATAGGGCGCGCCACCGCGAGTACCATAGATGGGGTTCCACATACTTTCTGCGCTTCGAGCCACGATTGAGCCAACCACACTGCTGTCCACACCGAGCTGTTCGCAGATCTGGTGTACCTCATTGAAGTAACTGATTTTGACCGCGTTGTAGATGTTGTTTACATACTTGATCGTCTCGGCCTCGGTTGGGGTGCAGTGCACGAGCAGACCACCAAAGGGCATGTAGAGATCGTACAGCATTTGCATGGTCGTCTGGTCCGAAACACCCAACACCGTGATCCAGGGGCGGTCGAAATCACTTTCCGCGGTTCGCTGCCGCAAAAACTCTGGATTCATGGCCAAGCCAAAATCGACGCCACAACGTTTGCCAGAGGCACGCTCCAGGACCGGGCGAATGAGTTCTTCGGTGGTCGTCGGTGGGACAGTGCTGCGCACCACCACACAGAGATAGGTAGAAACATTAGCCAGACCCTTGCCAATGTCGTGAGCGGCCTGCGTAATGTGATCCAAAACAATTGCGTTGTCTACGGTGGGGGTAGAGACGGTCAGCATGATCACCTCAGCGGCGGACCACTCCACGGTATCGATGGTCGTTGCATGCAAGCCCTGCTGTTGTAGCTGCCGAATTTTGGCAGAATCGACATCGACATAGGTGATGTGATGAGCTTTTTTGGCAAAGCCTTTGCCGGTAGCCTGGCCGACAACGCCTGCACCAACGATCACGATATTAGTCATGAAATTTCTCCTAAAGATAAGGCCGATATGATGGCTAACTGTTGTGCTGAGGCAATCAAATGGCAGCAGACCACGAGAACAATGGAGCAGATGAAACAGGCTCCACGAAGCTCTCTGCCGCCCAGTGAGGCACAACATGGGTTCATGTGATTCAACAGGAAGTTACTGGCACCCAGTCAATTTCAAGTAAGTTTCGACTTACGCAACTTTCGAGAAGAGCCAGCAAGCGCGTGGCCTGCTCTCCAGGGGTACGCTCTTCCCAGTGAGTAAGTCGTGTGGGTATCTGTCCTGAACATCTCTGCGTCGACGTAGCGGGCTGGAGGTGGTTCAAGCACCACAACCGAATATCAGGAGAAGCGCTCACTTCAACCACGGGTTGCGCCGTCGCGTACTGTCTGTTCTGCAGGTGCAGATAGATGGATTGGGTACGTCTGGGCAGGTGTTGCATCTATTCTCTGACTGCACCTGATTCGTTACGGTAAAACCGAGGGTAACTACCGAAATGGAGAGATGATCGAGTGGTACATCGATTGAAAACGCAATTGCAACCAATATTCAGCGATTTTGGTAGAAACGAGTAACTTTCTGAACATGTTCGTGGCAGAATGAGCCCAAACACCCTTCTGATTGATGAGCCAAGGTGTAACTGCCTGTGCTTCTATTGTAACAAAACCTATGGAAAGAACTCTTAACATTTACTGTAAATTCCTGTTTATCGTACCAACGGTAGCCTGTTTAGCAAAATGGCTAGTACTTTTGAGTTAACGAATTCGTATGTTTGTCACCACGGCACCTGATGAAAAATCATTTCAATGTATGATTATCATGGATAAAGCGTACAGAAACAGCACGATTTCGTCATCTATCCCCAAAGGCTGTTATGATGGTAACGGCTGTCGGGTATTGCGCTGCTGACCACTACCACCAGCCTCGCATTTTTATCGGCTATGCAAAAGAGATTTCAACAAATAGCAAACCCAATCAAAAAGACTCAGTGGCCAAGTGCGTGGTCCAACCACGTCTCACATTTCGGACACGAGCAAAACAGAAAGATCAAGAATGGCTGAATTACCCACAACCTTCACCAATTTGCAAGGCAAGGTTGCCATCGTCACAGGAGCAGCACAAGGAATTGGGCGGGCGACCGCAAGGATGTTGGCGGCCCAAGGCGCAAGCGTCGTGGTCTCCGATATTCTTGTGGACAAGGGAGAAGAGGTGGCACAATCCATTGTGACGAGCGGTGGCAAGGCAATCTTTCTCAACACTGATGTCAGCAACGATGTAGAGATTGCCAACGCGGTTCAGCAGACATTGGAGCAGTGGGGCCACATTGATATTCTGGTAAACAATGCCTACTGGTCAGCGCATGGCACCGTGGTAGATCTGTCCGAAGAGGCATGGGACCGCTCGATGGATGTGATGTTGAAGGCGATCTACCGTTTTGGCAAACACCTCTTCCCGGCTATGATCGAGCAGGGCGGTGGTGCCGTGGTGAATATCGCTTCGGTGCATGGCAACGCGGTGCATCCGCGCTATGCTGTCTATGCCGCGGCCAAGGCCGCTGTGCTCAACCTGACCCGACAGATGGCGGTTGATTTTGGGCAACACAACATTCGCGTCAATGCCATTTGCCCCGGCTGGATTGTTACGGAACACGTAGCGGTCTCCGATGAAGCGCGCGCCCGTGCCAGTGCCATCTATCCCCTGCGCCGGGTCGGGGAGCCAGATGACATTGCCAAAGCGGTGCTCTTCCTCGTTTCGGACTTGGCTAGCTTCGTCCAGGGTCACGCGCTCTATGTGGACGGTGGCTTGACGGTCCAACTGCAGGATGCCGTTGCCCAGGCCCTGCCGTAGCACCACGAACGGACCCAAACGATGAGCCGATCACCCATGTGATCGGCCCCACTTCCCTAGACAACCGATGAAACCCGAATCGACTGATCAACGAATCTATGCAGTAGTACGCCAGATCCCGGTGGGACAGGTGGCCACCTACGGCCAGATCGCGGCGATCGTCGGGAACTGCACCGCGCGCATGGTTGGCCATGCCATGGCAGCCTTGGCAGGGGCGGAGGATGTTCCCTGGCAGCGCGTCATCAATGCACAGGGCAAAATCAGCCCACGCGCCGACAGCGCGAGCACCGAACGGCAGCGCCAAAAATTGGAAGCCGAAGGCATTCACTTTCGCGAGAGTGGGCGCATCGATTTGCGTCGCTATCGTTGGGGTGGGCCACCGTTGCATTGGCTGTTGGAACATGGTTACGATCCAACAGCACAATGGCGCGAGGATTGAAGCCGGGACAGAGTTCGTGCTAGATCACAACTGAGCGCTGCGCTGCCATGCCAGTTGGGCACGCAGCCCTTCCAGCACTGTCGTCTGCGGATCATAGCCCAACCGTTGGCGGGCTTTGTCAATGTTGGCAACCGTTCGCCGTTGATCACCAACACGGCGGGGGCCGTGGGCCGTGACCGCTTTCTTGCCACTCAATTCTTCGAGCATCTCCAACACCTGCAACACATTTACCTCTTGGCCGCCCCCAATGTTAAAGGTCTCGCCTTTGCTCTGCTCCGGCTGCTCAAAGGCGAGCACGAGTCCCTGCACACAGTCGGCCACATAGGTGTTGCTGCGGCTGTCGGTGCCATCACCATCAATGGTAATCTGCTCTTCTTGCAAGATCGAGCGAATGAAGATGTTGTAGCCCATGTCGGGCCGCTGACGTGGGCCATAGACAGAAAAAAGGCGACAGATGGTCACCGGCAACTCGTAATTTTTTTCATAGGCCCGGCAAAGCTGTTCGGCCGCCAGCTTGGTAATGCCATAGGGCGAGACCGGGTCCAACGGTGATTCTTCATTACCGGTGGCGAAGCGGCCATATGCAGAGGAGGTGGAGATGTTGATGAAGTGAGTAACATGCGCGGCAACAGCAGCTTCCAACAACCGCTGCGTAGCCTGAATATTACAGGTCATGTAACTGTCAAAATCACTCCAGCTGCGCCGCAGACCAGCCTGTGCTGCCAGATGAAAGACGACTTCCACCTCGTCGAGGATCGGCGACAGCTCGGCCGAACGCAAGTCCGCTTCGTGTAAATGAAAATTTTTGCGTTGCCGCAGATCGACCAAATTGGCTTCTTTGTGGGTGCGTGGATAATAGGGAATAAAGGCATCAATTCCGTGAACGGTGTGCCCATCACTGGTTAGCCGCTCAGCAAGATGCGAGCCGACAAAGCCAGCCGCGCCGGTTACAAGACAAATAGCCACACAGAGTTCCTTTCAGTGCTCAGGGTCATTCAAATGATTGTCCATCCTGGATCTGCTGCAGCGCGCCTGCCAAATGATTTGACCACGCTGGCAAGCCAGATTGTTGGACCGGATTGTCTGGCACAGCATTGCGCGGATAGACACAACGGGAGCAGCAACGGGACTGGCAACAGGACTAGCACCTGTCTACGTCAAACAACGCAGATCACTGCGCTCCTCCCAAAGCATTATAACGACTTTTTCCTGAACAACCTGCTTACAATCTGTTTACGTATTGGCGGTTCCAAATAGTGGCAGTCCGCAACACCACCGGCGCTGCCAACCCCATTGAACCCACGCGGCAAGGGCCTTTTCGCCTGCCGGACAACGGCAGGCAACCGGCTCGACGCCAATTGTTAGCGCAAGCCGAGGGTGCTGAGTTCTCCAGTGGCCAGATCTGCCACACGAATCCGATGATTATTGGTGTCGGCAATGTAGAGACGCCCATTGGCAGCGACCAGACCTTCGGGCTCATAGAGCTGCGCCTCTGCAAATTGTCCGTCGTGATCACCTGCTTCGCCGCTACCGATCAAACTTTGCACGGTCCCCGTGGTCGGATCAAGTTTCTTGATCTTGTGGTTGTAACTATCAGCCACATAGATTACGCCCGCTTCGTCGGCAGCAATTCCAGTTGGATGTTGCAGACGGACTTCAGCACCGACGCCATCCACATCACCAAACTCAAAAAGGCCCAGCCCCACCAACGTCAGAACCCGCGTCTCCTCGTCAAGCGTGATCGCGCGGATTGCACTCGCTTCGGCATCCGCGACAAAGAGGTGCCCCATGGCCAGCACGAGGTCACTTGGTTGGTTGAATGCAGCTTCGGCACGTGCCCCATCCTGCAGTGCTTCGGCTCCCGTGCCGGCAAAGACGCCAAGCTTCTGCTCATCGATCAGCACCCAGATCTGGTGCGAGCCAGCCATGGCAATAAAGAGCACCCGGTCCGTGGCAGCCACTGCCCAGGGTGAACGCAGGTCGATGGTCGTGGGTGTGTCGCCTTGGGGGTTCAATGTACGACCCATCTGGCCAGTACCGGCAACGGTGCGCACCGATTCGCGCACCAGATCGATCGCACGAATCGCATGGTTTTCCGTGTCGGCGACATAGAGCATGTTGCCCTGCAATGTCATGCCGTGGGGACCATGGAATTGCGCCTGTCCAATCGCGCCATCTCGCAGACCAGCCTCACCGCTCCCAAAGACGCGGACAATCTCCCCCGTCCGACCATCCAACGTGAGCTGTACCTCTAGAATACGGTGGTGCCCCGTATCGGCCACAAAGAGACGGTCGCCCGTGGCGTGGAGTAACTTTGCCGGATAGTGCAATTGCCGGGCAGGCTCTTGGTTGGTTGCCGGTGCAAACCCAACCGGTGGTGAACGGTCCAGTTGGCCAGTGGCATCAAAGGTGGCTATCATCTCATCGATCAGCGGGGCAACGCCATCGGCTGTGATCTCCCCAGCTTGCTGGGCAACAACTTTACCAGCCGGATCAACCATGACAACGGTGGGCCAGGCACGTACTCCGTATTGGCTCCACACCTCAAAATCGGCGTCGTTGATCACGGGATGAGCGATCTGATGACGCATCACCGCCGCTCGAATATTGGCCGTGTGCTTCTCCGCGGGAAATTTGGCGGAATGGACACCGATCACGACTAATTCATCTGGAAATTGCCGTCGAAGCTGCGCCAACTGCGCAGCATTGTGGTGACAGTTAATTCAACAGAAGGTCCAGAATTCGAGCAACACAATCTTCCCGCGCAACTGTGCCATTGTCAGTGGCTGCGTCGTGTTGATCCAATCAAGATGTTGGGGGAATTCGGGGCCATTAACCTTGGCGCGATGCACTTCCATAACCACTCCTCTATCTATCAGTTGCTGGCGACTACACGGTACGCACCGAGCACGAACTACCGGCGAGAATCGACGTACAATCGAGTGCTCGTTCTCCACATGTTGCGCTAGGCCCATCAACAAAGATTACCAGTTATCCACAGAACTACCCACAGCAAATGCCACAGCAAATGCTACAGTGGGGCGTTCTAGCGGTGGCGCTGCAACTGTAGCAAACAGCCTGACGCTTATCCCCACCATTGTACGTTACATCTACCCATTTACCGAACTTTTCCCGCTGCTGGCCGCTTTCCCTGCGGTGGAAAGTTGGATTCAGGTCGGCCCGATCAGTGTACAGCATCTAATGCTGAACGGGACCACAACACAAAAAATGCACCCCGATGGGGGTGCATTTGGTGGCTACGCAGGTTGAATTGCTCCTGTGAAACAGATGAATTTTATTCTTTCGCCTACCACTCCTCAATCCATTCTTCGGTTTCACCGACAACCTTGAATCGTCGTTCCTGGGGCATCTCCGTAGCCATTTCCTGTGGACCGGGTAACGCCCGCTGCTGGGGATAATTCTGGGGATAACTCTGTTGATAGCCCTGTGGATGGCCAGGCGACATTGCACCGGGATGGCCAGCCAACACGATCACCGGTGGCTGCTGTTGTGGCATCGGGTAACCGTAGCCCGGTGGCAGCGCTTGTTGGCGGCCCCGTCCACCGCGCGGGGCTGGCTCCTCATCCATACGTTCGCGCCGTCGGTTCGACGCCATTACCATCAACGCAACGGGCAGGCCGGCCAACACACCAAAAAGCACCCCCAAAGCCATGCCAATGGCATCGGCGCTGAGTTGTTCGGTGATGCGCCAGCCAGCCAATCCCACAAAGAGAAAACCGCTGAGTACAATAAATTTTTTCATGAAAGGCTCCACCTTATTTTCAACAGAACTTCACATTGAGCGTGAATTCGCTCCCGGCTGCAACCGAAAATGTTACCGTCAACACCACTATTCACCGACAACCGTCCCAGGCAGCAGCCGACCGAGGAACGCGCGCAGCGGCGATGTAGCGGTTGCCGACACCATGTTCCCAGACGATGTAGCATCGTCGCGCGCGGCACCTGTGCCGGTCGGCGCGGTATAGGTAGTTTGCACTGTGGGATGGCGAACCTCGCTCTCCCGTTGGCTGCTCTGGACATGCTGCCGACGGTCATGCCCCTGCCCTCGTTCAGTTGCTGCGGCCGCCCAACGACGGGAGATTTTTTGCCCACTGCCAAGCTGGGTACAGATCTCTTGCAGCTCTTTGGGCCCAAGCCAAGCTGCCTGAAAGCGCACCTGTTCGCCTTTGGCAATCAGCAGGAAATCGCCTTTGCCCTCAAGCTTTTCCGCGCCGCTGTCGGTGATGCCGGTGGCATAGCGAGCTTCGTCGCGACTGGCAACTGACCCGACCAACCGCACCGGAAAGTTGGCCTTCATTGCCCCACCGATGAGCGCGGCCGTTGGCTTTTGCGTACAGGCCACCAGATGGATCCCCGCCTCGCGTCCCCGTTGACTGACGCGGGTGAGCAGCGCCTCAATTTCGCTGCCGCCGGTCTGCAAGAGATCCGCCAATTCGTCGACGGCTACAATCAAGGTTGGACGACTGACTTTCGCGTGATCACGGCGTTCCATTTCGCGGGCCAACCAACGCAGACGGGTCAGTGCGCTCTCGCCCGAGGTGGCGATCCCGCCCAGCACATGGGGCAATCGGACCAGTGGCCCCAGCCCCCTGCCACCTTTGGGATCGATTAGGATGAGTTGCAGATCGCCCTGTCGATTGTGCATGGCCAGCGAGGTTAACAAGGTGCGAGCGAGCGCGGTTTTGCCAGATCCCGTAGTACCAGCCACCAACACATGGGCCACATCGGGAGATGTGAGCCGCAACAGGAGCGGGGTCCCACTGCCCTCAACCCCCAACACACCTGTTACCGCGGGCACGGTGGCGAGGCGCTGACAGAGGGGCAACAGGCGCACAGGTTCCGCTTTGGGCAGCGGCACTTCCACACTGATTTCGCCATGTTGCCGGTAGACCCGAGCCTCGCGCATGCCAAGCGCCAGTGCAATCTCCTCGGCCAAGGAAGCAACTTTGTTAACTTTGGTTCCCAGCTGAGTGGCAAGCTGAAAGCGGACAAAACGTGGTGTAACAGTTCCCCCCTGCACGCGACCATTGACCTTGTGGCGTGCCAATACAGCCTCTATACAATCAGCTTGCATATCCAATGTTCGTCTGCGATAGGCCACGGGACTCCTCCTCTGTAGTTCAGCTGTGCGTGCGCGCCAACCGGCATGTAGTGTGGCCGACATGCAGTGTGACCGACATGTAGTATGGCCGACATGTAGTATGGCCGACATGTAGTGTGGGCGCAATCGAATGGGCCATCTTGCACCTGAAAAGTTTACAAATAGGTGCCATGCGGACAGATGCGCTACCGACATAGCCTCGACTTGATGGCTGTTGTCTTGCTTCACATCGTGCTCAGCTGCGGCTAGGTTTGGCCGTGCAATCCGCCACTAACGCCGCGGGCGGCCAACCCATGCGTTGCTGGCGCTCTCAAGCGATGGCAGATCGCGGATGCAACCGCAAGTTCTGGGCAGCATCCTCTCTGCGCCATAAATCGTATTACCTGCAAGATGCGCTCAGCGGCGAGTGCAACCAGCGAGATGATCTGACGTGCGGCAAACATGAATGGAGGAAAAACAGAAGCGTTTGATAGCGAACAACCCTCACGATGACGTGCGCTCGAACAGAAGCGGCAGCCAATAGAAAAAGCCTGGTGTCATTGCAGGGATCGTGCACAATACGCTGCGCACCGAACCTTTGCAACCAACACCAGGCTGTCATCTACATCTAAAGTGGGCTCTGTTTGAAAACAGTAGTTCCGGCAAGCGGGAAACCTACCGTTTTCAAGCCAACCGCACTGTAGGCGCAGTCATCACAAGTCACACCGCCGGTGGCTACACCATTTCGGTCGACGTGACGTTGCCACATCGGATCGCCCCAACAGATCAAGAGCGCTTGGTTTGACAGTGACGACTGCACCACGCTATCAGGCTCGCATTTCTCTTTATGGCAAAGATACGAGCCCAGTGTGGAAACTTATATAGAACGTATGTTCCTTTTTAATAGTTCCAATATAAGAACTTTTGTTCTAATTGTCAAATTGGAAAATTGCTGAAAGGGCTTCTCGCCATGATTGGGTTGTAAGCGCCGGTGCCGGAAAGTGCTACCGGAGCACATGTGTACAAACAGACTCAATTGTAAGCATGAGAGCCTTCGCAGGAGAATCGAGGTGCTACAATGGGTAGGTTGGTTCCTGTTTTGCCCCAGAGGATCCTCATTTCGCCAGAATTTGGCTGGCTCCGTGAACAGTGGCTGTTCAACTGGCCGGTCAACCAACGGCACGATCGGGAACGTAGACCCGCAATCGCAACAACCAATCGAAAAAGGAGCACTTCATGCGCAGAGCAAAACCCATTGGACGACGCTCATTTTTGTTGAACACCGGACGAGGCATGGTCGGTTTGTGGTCGGAGATTTCTTTTGGCGTTGGTAGCAAATTCATGGCTGTGGCCCTGGGTGGATCGGGTCTCGCCACTGCTTGTACCCCGCTCATCACGCCCGAAGCAACGGTTGCGCCTGGTGCCGGTGGTACCATTCCAGCTGGCGCGGATCCGGCCGAGTACATTCGCGTTATTGCTGACTTTGTCAATGCCTATGTACTGATTCGCGGTGACGAAGTTACCCTGGTTGACACTGGCATCCCCGGTACGGGCGAGCAATTTGCCACCGTGTTGAGCGATGCAGGCATGGGTTGGGACGCAGTCAATCATCTCATTCTCACCCACTATCATGGCGACCACGTGGGGGCCATGGGCGAAGTGATGGAGGCAGCTGAGAACGCAACCATCTATGCCGGTGCAGAAGATATTCCTCAAATTGTAACCAGTCACTCCATTCAGGCAGTGGCCGACGGTGACGAAGTTTTTGGCATGCAAATCATCAGCACGCCGGGACATACACCGGGCCACATCAGCGTCCTGGATCCCGTGGCCTCGTTCATTGTGTTGGGGGATGCCATGACCAATGTAGAGGGTGCCCTAACTGGACCGAATGAACGCTTTACGGCAGATATGGCCGTGGCCCATGAGAGCGTGCAAAAAATTGCAACCTATTCCTTCGAGACTGCGCTCTTTGGCCATGGCGAACCAATCGAAAGTGGTGCTTCGGCAGCCATTGCCGAACTGGCTGCCACACTGGAATAGCAACGGCATTGAACGCAGATTTGTTTTGGGGTCAGCACTCTTCGTGCTGGCCCGTCAATCGCTCGCTCCCCCAACCCGACGCCACGCAATGCCTCTGGCGGTGCACCAACCCCATGGCCATAATTCACCCATTCTTTTTCCCACTTTGCTTCTTGGGCAAACGGCCGGCACGGATCCGTCTATGCTATAATAGAGACCGCCTTTGCAATTGGTCATTTAGCCGGATTGCGTGGATTGGATCAGCTTTCCCCGCAGTGCAACAGACTCAACCACCGGTCCGGTTATGGGCACTCGTCTTTTTTTGCAAGCATCGCGGCGCTACAGCTTGCGCTGGCTGGGCGCTTGTTGGGCTGCCGCTCAATTCCCAACAGCCCAGATGTGCCCACGCTCGAGACCTGTCCTGAAATTCTCTGCGTCGACGCAGCAGGCTGGAAGCTGTTTCAGCACCACAAACGGATTTTACGATTGGCTCATACATCACGTTCCCACTCCCAAAACTATGAAAGATGCAACCATGTCAGAAAGAGCAGTTGAATCCAAACGAGTCCTCGTCACCGGTTCCACCGGCGCGATTGGTGAGCCCGTCGGTCAACATCTGTTGGCGCGTGGCCATCACGTGCGCGGTTTCGCCCGTCGCCCATCCCCTGGGCTGCAAGATTTCGTGGAAGGGGATCTGAACGATCGAGATAAGGTCTATCAGGCCGTGGAGGGTATGGACACGATCATCCACTTGGGTGCCTACCCCAATCCGGCCGACTTTATTGATGTGCTGCTCCAGCCCAATGTGGTGGGCAGCTACTACATCTGCGAAGCCGCCAAAGATCTGGGCGTGAAGCGGCTGATTCTGGCAAGCACGCTACAGACCGTCACCGGCCACGGTTCGCCCGCTGAGCCGATCAAAGTTGAGGATGGCCCCAAGCCGGTCAACCACTATGCACTCACCAAGGTCTGGCTGGAGGCCATGGGCGATATGTATGCCCGCGTGCACAATCTCTCCGTGATCAGCGTGCGGATTGGTTGGCTGCCGCGCAACTGGGGTGAAGCTGAGCGACTCGTCCAGAGCGAGCAGGGCAAAAACGTCTTCTTTAGCCACGACGATGCCAAACGCTTCCACGAACGCTGTGTTGAATCGCCCAATCCCGCGCCGGGCGAGGCTGTGACGCTCTTTGCCACCAGCATTCCCGCGGCAAAGACGCGGCTGTCGCTCGAATCGGCCCGCACGATCATTGGCTATGAACCGCAAGATGTTTGGCCCCAGGGGTTGCCTTTTGCGGTGGATGGGCTGGCCTAATGGCTGTGCCCACCAATCCACCGCTGCGCCGGGTCTTGGTTACGGGTGCGGCCGGCGCCATTGGTCACCTCGTCTATCGAGAATTGGCCAGCCGCGGCCACGCCGTGCGCGGCTTGGACTGTTTGCCCATGCCTGCAACAGCCGAAGAGGGAGTTGCCGATCAGATCATTGGCAACCTAGCAGATCGCGCGGCGGTACAGAAGGCGATGGCCGGCATCGAGACCGTAATTCACCTGGCAGCCTTTCGCAATGACGCTGATTTTATGCAAGTGTTGTTGGAACCAAATGTGGTTGGGCTCTACGAGGTTTGCAACGCCGCGGCCGCGGCTGGCGTTCAGCGGCTGGTTTTGGCCAGCACCATACAAGTGATCAATGGCTTTGAGACAGCGGATGAGCCGGTGCAAATTGCCGACGGCCCCCGTCCCACCAATCACTATGCGCTGACCAAAGTGTGGGCGGAAGTAACTGGCGAGATGATGGCGCGTTTACACGACATGTCGGTCATTAACGTGCGCATCGGCTGGTTTGCCCGCGATGCAACGCTATCCCAACGCATCGCCGCCAGCCCACGCGGCAAGGATGTCTACCTGAGCCATGACGATGCCCGCCGCTTCTTTACCCGCTGTGTAGAATCGCCGACCCCGCGTGCCGGAGAAGCAGTCACACTCTTTGCAGCCAGCCTCGCCCAACACCGACCCCGCTTTGATCTCACCGCGGCGGAGCAAGTGTTGGGATATCGGGCACGCGACCAATGGCCCGAAGGGCTACCCTTTACCATACCGACGTGATCACTTCGGCAGGAACAGCGTTGCAACTACCTTCCGCCGCAACCCCTGCCACGCGAAAGCGACACGCCGGTGGGGCACTGTGGCCACGGGGAGCTGTGCATCGTATTCCTTGTCACCATGGCGTGGCCTGGGGAGGGAGGTTTGGGGTGTGGGGCGCAACTAACGTTCCCAGCTGCGTTTCTGCTCGTCGTGACAGCGCACAACGAGTGCCGGCCCCAGACCTTCCACCGAGAGCCGCACGCTATCCCCATCCTGCACCGGGCCAAGGCCAAAATGATGGGTCCCCGTGGAGACAACATCTCCCGGCTCCAGCGGCAATACCTTGGTCACCTCCACCAACAATTCGGGAATGTGGCGATCCATTGACGCCGTGGAAATATCGTGGCGCTGCTCATCGTTCACCCAGAGTTGAACCCGCAAGTTGTTCGGTTCGGGCACTTCATCTTTGGTGACAATGACTGGTCCCATTGGACCCGAGGTATGCCACGACTTGCCCAGGAAGAAGCCACCGGGCAGACCGCGGGTCGAAACATCGATAAACTGGGTATAGCCAAAGATGCAATCCATCGCCTCATCGGCAGAGAGACGGCTGGCCGCTTTGCCGATGACAATGGCTAGCTCTGGCTCAAAGTGAAAGACGGTTGCTTCTGCCGGGGCCAATTCCACCGTGCCCCCGTGGCCGAGAACTGAGTTGGGTGATTTGAGGAAGGCATTGAAGAGACCGCGCTCTGGTTTTTGTGGTTCTAGATAGTTGCCAGCCAAGCAGACCAATTGCCCGGGACGCGGGATGGGCGGACAGAACTGCACGTCGGTGGGTGAAATGCCTTCGCCTGCGGCCACGGCCGCGTCGAGCTTGGGCTGCATCGTTGCCCAGTTCGCAATCAACATCTGCATCATCTCTTGCGGAGAATGGTAGCCCAGCGGCTCGACGACCGCGGATACATCGTAGAGGGAGTCGTGCTGCAAGATGCCAAGTCGGTAATCATTGTAAAGTGCCAGTTGCATGGTTCATTCCTTTTGCGCGTTCACTATTTTTGGTGGTGCGGTCGGTTATCACAACCGGTATTTGCGTGCCAAGTGCAAGTGGCACTATAGGTATTTGCGTGCCAAGTGCAAGTGGCACTATAGGTATTTGCGTGCCAAGTGCAAGTGGCACTATAGGTATTTGGGTGCCAAGTACAAGTGGCACTATAGGGAAGATTTGCAAAGATCATCGGCGGAACGTTCTGAATTATACCCTTGAGCCATTGAATGTTCAACCAGCACCAAATAGCCGGGTGCGTACCACATTTGGGGCCTAGACCGGACGCTCAATCTGCTCCTCTTCTGTACGTCCCCGAAAATGGGACGCACCCCAAACAGCTTCCGCTCGACAGAGCAGCCCAAATGTGCCGCGCAACAGCAATTAGCTTTGCACCGCCCAGGGGCAAGTTGGAACAACCAATCAAAAAACCGCAACCGCTCGGTCTTCCTGGGCACCGACAAGGCAATGACCGTGCGGCAGCGACCGTGCGGCAGCGACCGTGCGGCGATGACCGCCTAAACTAGCGCAACTTGCCGGGAACAGGGGCCGCTGTTGTTGACTGTTCTCCACCGACAAGCTGGTCTCGATGCGCAAGTCAAGGTATCCGACCGGACGATTTGACTGGGACGACTGGAACGGGATGAAGATGCTCGCCTCATCCTGAAGCTAGCTCACAGGCACCAGATGATGTACAATAATCACATGATCCTCTTTTGGCGAATGCAAGCGTATGAATGATCCAGTGGCTACACCCCTCGGTACCCTACTTATCGCGTCGAGCAACGGATTCTATCCAAGCAGGCAGAGGATTTTCATCACTACAATGGCTTTAGCTGGTACAATGATCTGCTGACTGCGGACCGCATTGGCGCGGGTCAGTTGCAGCCGCTGTTCATCCGTTTTTTCACGTCACCTGCCGCCACGTGCTGCAACAGACGTTTGTTTTGGCAACAGTTAACAATCCAAAATGCTGCTGAGCATCTCTACAGTGACATGATGTACCGATCGGGTTTGTTTGCACGAGGTGGAAGCAGCGCTGGTTCAACAAAAGAAAGCAAGCTCATGGATCCACAAGCTCACGAATTTCTAAAGGCACTCCTAAATGCGCCCAGTCCCGCTGGCTATGAACAGCCAGCCCAAGCCATTGTGCGCGAATATGCCGCCGGCTTTGCCGACACAATCAGAACCGATCTGCACGGCAACGTTATCCTCGGGAAAAATGTCGATGCCCCAGTACGCGTGCTGCTGGCTGGCCACTGTGATCAGATTGGACTGGTGATCACCCACATCGATGACCAAGGCTTTCTCTACACCAAGCCGATTGGGGGCTGGGACCCACAACAGCTAATCGGACAGCGGATGACCGTCTGGACCCAGAGTGGCCCCGTGGCCGCGGTCATTGCCCGCAAAGCGATCCACCTCCTAAAGGCGGACGAACGCAAGAAGGTGGTCAAGTTGGAAGACTTGTGGCTGGATATTGGTGCAACGGACAAAGAGGATGCAGCCACGCTCGTCCGCATTGGGGATCCCGTTACGTTGGAATTGGGCTACCAAGAGATGCGCAATGGCCTGGCCAATGCGCCGGGGATGGATAACACAACTGGTGCCTGGGTTGTTGTGGAGGCGTTACGCCGAGCTGCCCAACATTCGCTGAACGTGGGTGTCTTTGCCGTGTCGACCGTGCAGGAAGAGATCGGTTTGCGCGGTGCACAGACCAGTGCATTTGGCATTGAGCCGACTGTGGGCATTGCCGTCGATGTGACCCATGCCACCGACTGCCCCACCATCGATAAACGCCAGAACGGCGACATCAGACTCGGTGGTGGCCCCGTTATTGATCGCGGCCCAAATGTAAATCCGCGGCTCTTTGATCAACTGATCAATACAGCCGAAACCGCTGATATCACCGTTCAGATCGCTGCGCATGGACGGGGTACGGGGACGGATGCCAACGCGCTACAGCTTTCACGCGCAGGTGTGGCAACTGCAATCGTCAGCATTCCCAATCGCTATATGCACAGTGCCGTCGAAACCATTGCGCTCGCCGATATCGATCAAGCAGCCAATCTGCTGGCCGCTTACCTGACCGGCCTTTCGGGGGAAGAAGATTTCATCCCTTGATCATGCTGGTACAACCTGTCTGCGTCGGTGCAATTGATGCGCCAAATGTCAATACGCAAGCCATCAAAACAGTAGCAAAGTCCAAGCTACCACGCTGCAGCAGCGCTCGCTACTCGCTCATTTCTCTTGAGTGCCAGCGAGCGTTGCTGTTTCTGGCTGCGTGAATCTGCCCCATGCCACCGATGAACATGAACAAACTCATCCGATGTAACCGCGGCTAATCGAGGAATTAGTTAAGCGTTGCCCAATGGCGGAATCAGCGTTCTCTAACGGTGGACGTGCGCATTCTCTCATGCGCACGCCGCAAGGTGCAAGCTCTATTTGCTTTCTCCAAAGGCTTTTCAACGCCAAAATGGCCCGGTTCACCGGAGTAATTATGCAACTTTCATCAGTGGTTACGTATCGGTAGTAATGTACCGGTAGTTGTGTACCGGTAGTTATGTACCGATGACGATTCCGCCATCGACCCGGAGCACCACGCCATTGACAAAGCTTGCTTCGTTGCTGGCGAGCCACAGATAGGCATTGGCAATATCCTCTGCTTGGCCAGCCCGGCGCAGTGGCGTTCGCTCCACCATCATCTCATAGAGCTGTTCCGGCATCTTGGCGGTCATGGGCGTGGCAATAAAACCTGGTGCCACGGCATTCACACGAATCCCCTTTGGCCCCAGTTCACGCGCCCACACTTTGGTCATGGCGACGACACCGGCTTTGGTCGAGGCGTAGTTCGTCTGGCCAAAGTTGCCATCCAACCCCACCACGCTGGCAGCGTTGAGAATAACGCCACCGCTGCCTTGTGCCAACATCTGATTCGCGACGGCACGGCCACAGGTAAAGACGCCTTTGAGATTGATGTCGATGACCAGGTCAAACTCTTCATCGGTCATCTTTTTCAATTGCGCGTCGCGAGTGATCCCCGCGTTGTTGACCAAAATATCCACCCGGCCAAAATGGGCAACGGTTGCTTCAATCAGTGCTGTTACACTTTCGGTTTCCGCCACATTCACGGGTACGAAGATGGCGGTTGATTCTCCACCGCCCACGGCTTGGTTAAGTTCGGTGGCCAATGCCTTGCCCTGCTCAACATTCACATCGCAAATCACCACTTGAGCCCCTTCGCGGGCAAAGGTGCGTGCGGTCGCGGCACCAATGCCACGGGCAGAGCCAGTGATCACGGCTACTTTATCCTTCAATCTGCCCTCGACCACCGTAGCAGCAGCGGACGCGGTGACAGGTTCACCTGATGCAATTTTCATTTGGGAATTCCTCATTTTGCTCAAGCAGTAACGTGCCGTCGGGCCGCAGTAAAAAGAATTGGACAAGCCGATTTCAGTGGGCAGTACACCGAGATGGTTGCCCCGCAGAGCTGGCTCAGTAGTACGCTCACGCAACGTCTCTGTTACCGACGCTATTTTTGCCAATTTTATTGGTCTGCTACCACGGATGGGGCACAACTCGGGATTGTTACCGCGTGGGGTTAAGATTCTGAACACTGTTCCATTTTGATAATCGAAGTTACAGCTGAGTTGCATCACAACCGCAGAGTGCTCTACATAATTCTCGCTAGGATTCGGCAGAGCTCGCCCCACTCCGCCAAAGAGAGTGTCTCGGCGCGGCGGCGTGGATCAATGGCGGCTTCTTCCAAGGTTGCGCGGGCAACTGGCTTGGCCAGATGAAGACCGGCGCTCAGGGTATTGCCCAACTGTTTGCGCTTTTGGCTGAAACCAGCCCGCACCACCCGAAAGAAGAAGGCGGTGTCTACCCCCGCCACGGCGGGCTCGGCAAGTCGGTCCAGACGCAACACCGCGCTATCGACCTTGGGCTGGGGATAGAAAGCCGTGGCAGGGATGTGATGCAGCAGCGTGGGTTGGGCATAATATTGAATGCTCACGGCCAGGATCGACATCGCGCCGGGCGCGGCACAGATGCGCTCGGCCACCTCTTTCTGGATCAGCACCACAATGAGTGTTGGCGGCAACGTAGATTCGAGCAGGTGGCGCAACACCGCGCTGGTGATGTAGTAGGGCAGGTTTGCCACAACTTTATACGCAGGCACATCCGCATCCTCTGCTATCCCAGGCGCTGGCGGCAGCTGAGAATGTACCAATTCAAATGGTGCCAGCTTGAGAATATCCCCGTGGACAACAGAAACATTGGGCTGTTCGGCAAATTGATCTTGCAATGGCTCAATCAGACGGTCATCCAATTCCACCGCGGTAACGTGGCCAGCCTGGGCAGCTAGATAACGGGTGAGCGTACCCGGCCCGGGGCCGACCTCCAACACGAGGTCGGTGGCTGTGAGGTTGGCAGCCGCAGCGATCTGCTGTAGCCTCGCGTCATCGACCAGGAAATTCTGTGCCAGCGACTGTTTGGGCGTGAGATTATATTGGCGAAGAAATTCGCGTGCATTCATGGGCATGAAATATTACTCGTTTGACCGCGCTACTTGTTTGACCGCGCTTCTTTGCAACAGCGCTACTTATTTAACCGCGCTTCTTTGCAACAGCGCTACTTATTTAACCGCGCTTCTTTGCAACAGCGCTACTTATTTAACCGCGCTTCTTTGCAACAGCGCTACTTATTTGACCGCGCTACCCTGCAACAGCGCTACTCTTGCAACAGCAGATTGACTGAAAAGCGTCAACACTTTTGCACAACTCGCGGCCTGTGCTATGATCGAGCGCATGATTTCGGCAATTACTTTTGATTTTTGGGATACACTGGCAGCGGACGATTCGGACGAGCCCAAACGGGCGGCCTTGGGTTTATTGCCCAAGCCTGAAGCGCGTATTGAGCTTTTTGCCCAGCGGATTACTGCGTTGTATCCATCCGTTTCCTATTCACAGGCAGTGAAAGCGTACCAAGCAGCCAATCAACAGTTTCGGGAAAATTGGCACAACAACCATCGCACCCCCGGCGTAGCCACTCGCTTTTATTATGCCTATGAATATCTGGGCATTGAGCCTGAACCGGGCCATTACGCCAGCGTGCTGGGAGAAATCGACCAACTGGTGCTCGAAATCGAGACGATGGAGGTTCGTATCCCCCCCACATTTGTTGCCGGGGTGCACTCTACGTTACAGCTACTTGCGCAAGAGTACAAATTGGGAATCATTTCTGATACCATTCACACCCATGGCCGCGGGTTGCGCCACCTGTTGGCCGTGGAGGGGCTACTGCCCTATTTTTCGTATACAGTTTTCTCTGATGAAGTCGGCGCATCGAAACCCTCTCCCCAGGTGTTTCGCCAAGCGGCCATTGGCTTGGATGTACCACCGGACCAGATCGTTCACGTGGGTGATCGCGAGAGTAATGATATAATAGGACCGCGCTCTTTTGGTATGAAGACCATCCTCTTTACCGGGCTGGTGGATCGTGGCAGCAAACGCACCCAGGCCCATGCCATCTGTCGCAACTTCACTGACCTACCACAAATCGTGCGTCGGGTTCGACAATTCTGAGCGGCAGCCAATCCACACCGAGCACGATCAGGGGTGCAGCGCACGGCTACCGTTTGCACGAGACGCTCGCTTTTCGAGCAGCCCGCTGCGCAGCGGTTGGATTTCCGTTCTCTAGCAACAGCACCCGAAACAGAGTGCCATGTACAATCTCACTCAAGCGATCGACGAATTGGCAGCCCGCTTCGTTGCCAGTTTTCCGGCCCAAACCCCAACAGCACGTACGGTTGGCCGGGAGGCAGAATTTCCCGTGGTCGATGCAATGGGAGAAGCGGCGGATGTACGGAGGTTGCTGGATGATCTGCGTGCAGCAAGCGATGCGCGCCCGATCTATGACAGTCAATCCCCCCGGCTGCTCGTGGGCGTAACCTATGACGACTACAACTATGCACTGGAAGTTGGCATCGGCACCATCGAGATCAATTCGCGCCCATGTAACACCCTCTTTGAAATTGAAGGAGCGATTGCCGAGGCAATGCAGCGACTGGCACGCAGCGCCGCTCGCTATAGTTGGCGTGTGCTCGGTTATGGGATCCAACCCATTGCGTCCCCAACCCTGCGCATTATGTCTCCCAAACAGCGCTATCAGAGCCTCTATCGCGCCATGGGGGCGAGTTGGCTCTGGTACACAATTACGGCGAGCGACCAATGCCACATCGCGGTTGGTCAGCCCGAGTTGGTACAGATGCTGAACGTGGGGAACATGATTGCGCCCATCCTGATTGCCCTCTGTGGCAATTCGCCGATCTATGCCGGGAAACGCAGCCCTTTTTGCAGTGCACGCGAAGGACAAATGGGCCAGATTCACGCCACCGAACATCGGCACGGCATGCCGCCGCGCCCCTACACGAGCATTGCCGATTACATTCAGACAGTTTCCCAGTCAACCTATCTCATTGTCAAAGCAGATGGCGAGATCATTCCCAGCCAACAACCCTTCACGGAATATCTGCGCCAACATGGCCCAGACTTTGATGCCTTTCTCTATCACGAGCACTATGTCTGGAATAGTGCTCGGCTACGCACCACCTATGGCACCATCGAGATCCGCCCGGCTTGTCAACAGCCCTGGCCGGAACAGATGGCTGCCACTGCGTTTGCCATTGGGTTGATGGAAGCAGCCGCCGCTCTCGATGAGTACATTCAGACGGAGTTGGGCAGCGACTACTGGTCGATCATGCAGACCTACCACCAGCAGACCATTCGGGCGGGATTGGCCGCGCCGCAACCAATGCCCGATTTCTTGCCCACTGTTGTGGAGATGGCGGCCACGGCACTGCAAGACCGCGGCCACGGCGAAGAGACCCTCCTCGAGCCGATCTATAACCGTCTGGCCCGGCAGCAAAACCCAGCCCAACGTGCCCGATACGCCCACGATCTCGATGGTATCGATGGATTGTTACGCCACATCGCCATTCGACCAGCAATTTTAGCCTGACAGAATGGCGCCCACAATGGGGCAACCCGCTACGATCCAAAAGGGGCACAGCGTTACCTGCTGTGCCCCTCTGTTCACCCATTTACATCCCACTCAGGATCATCCCGAGTTGGTGCAACCATTGTTCGAAATGGTCCGGTCTTTAGCTCCACAGTCGATCGTGGGACAATTCCTTGTCCCATATTTCGGTGGACTCGTCAAAGTAGACGGGATCGCGGGGATCGAGATATTCGCGGAACATCTCTTCATTGATGTCGTCAAAGCCCAAGCCTGGCTTGTCGGGAATTGTCATGAAGCCATCCTGGATCAGCGGATCGGGCAGTCCCGTAATCAGCTGATTCCACTTGGGGTGATCAACGGAATGGTTTTCCAGCACGAGGAAGTTTTCGGTGGCCGCGGCACAGTGAGCATTGGCCAACGCGCTGATCGGTGAGCCAGCCATGTGCATGGCCATGGCAATGCCGTAATCCTGGGCCATGTCGCCAATCTTTTTCGTCTCCATGATCCCACCAGAAGAAGCCAGATCCGGGTGGATGATGTTAACGGCATTTTTCTCCAACAGCGGCACAAAATCTTCCTTCAGATAGATATCTTCGCCCGTACAGGTGGGCGTATCTACGGCGCGGGTAAGTTCTGCCCATTGGTCGGCGAACTGCCACGGGATCATGTCCTCGTACCAAGCCAGGGTAAACTTGTCGAGTGCCTTGCCCAGACGAATGCAGGATTTGAGGCCGATGTGGCCAAAATGATCGACGGCCAACGGAATCTCATAGCCAATCTCATCGCGCACGGCGGCGACATAGTCACAGAGCACACCGATACCAACATCTGTGATCTGAATACCCGTGAACTGATGCATAATCGTGCGCGAGTCGATCATGCCAGGCGGCGCAATGATCGCGCCGGGCACATCGTACAACAGCCCAATGCCAACATCCATCTTGAGGAATTTGAAGCCCTGATCCATCCGCTCCTTCAAACGTCGTCCCATCTCGGTACCATCGGTAACGGTTGGGGTATCGGAATAGCAGAGGACTTTATCGCGGAATTTACCCCCGGCCAGTTGATAGGCGGGCACGCCATAGGCTTTACCAGCGAGATCAAAGAGGGCCATTTCGACGCCACAGACACCGCCTGCCTGCCGGCCATGAAACCCAAATTGTTTGATTTTGCGGAAGATCTTATCAATGTTGCAGGGATTTTCGCCGATTAAATGACGCTTGAGTAACAGAGCATAGGTTTTGCTCGCGCCATCACGGACTTCCCCGTACCCAACGAGACCCTGGTTGGTATCGATGCGAATGATCGTAACGCGCATGGGAATATCTGCCAGATTGGCAATACGGACATCTGTGATCTTTAGATCAGTTGGCCGCGAATTTGTATTCACATTTTGTTCTAGCGAAGTACTCATAGAGGAATGATCTCCTAATGCATTTGAGGCCAAATCAAAATTTAAATGCTCCATGAAGAGCATGGTGCTTTACGCAAGTAACGCACTTATGCGTCTGTCTTCGTGTAAATTTCGTGTGAATTCAGGGAGCACTATTTTTCTCAATTGGCCTAACTTACTATTGGTTGTGCTAACTATTTTGATTTATGTTCGGGAGAACAGGGTAACAGCGTAGCATGTTGTGGTACGCGTCGTACATTGATTTTAGAAGCACGAAGCAAGTCTAAAATCACCAAGCGGGTCAAGATGCCTAAAAGTTCCGACGAAGGGTAATGATAACGCACTGTTTGCCACAAACGAAATTAATACCAGGCGTTACGCACCCTTCGGCAAGTTCAGGGTACGTAACGCCTCTTCACCGGATCAAGCGCTGAGCTGCTGCGTCGTGCCGCCGCGGATGGCAGATCCTGTGGTACACCAGTTGGAACGTTGCGCGCAAAAGCAGAGGCAGTGCCCTGTTACAGGCAACGTCTCGATGAGTTTTCGGTTGGCGGGTGGAGCAGCAACGTGGGGGGCAATCTTCGGCTGAAACGAGGCCGCGAATCACTCTTTTCGAAGCTAACTGTTTACATTTTTTTGGACAGTCAGCAGCAGCTCTTTGATGCTGTACGGTTTTTGGAGAAAGCCAACAATATCGCCATCTTGAAAGTATCGTGCGATTTCGTGGCGTCCGTAGCCGGAAAAGAAGATGATGGGAACGGATGCATCAATTTTGCGCATCTGTTTCAGAACCTGTTCTCCATCCATGCCGGGCATGGCAAAATCAAGGAGAACCAACGTGATCTCGTTGGCATACTGGCGAAAGAGTTCGACTCCGGCCGGTCCATTCTCGGCTTCCAGGGTTTGAACGTCTGCCTCGCGGAGAATTTCAACCGTTACCTTGCGCACACTAGCTTCATCATCAACAACCAGAACATAACGCGCTTTCTTTCCCAAATTGGGCCGAAGAGGTTTGTTCTGGGCAGAGGCATTGCCTAGCTTTGAGCGGTAGGTTGCCGCTTGCAAAAACGGGGAGATGGACGAACGAGAACGAGTCGATACATTCACAGAAGCAGTCACAGAAGCAGAAGCATATGCAGAAGCATATTGGGTGGAATGGGCAGCAACGGGTAAGGGCGGACATCTGTGCGCAGCTTGACCGTCGTTACAAGCTGCCGTATCAAAAGACGAGATCAGACCGTGGGTATGTTGCGCTTTCATCTGGCACACTAGGATTCAGTCCTATAACTAACCCTACCGCGAGCCTCGCGTTGCTGAAACAGCAAACGAGCCGCAACCGTTTGTTGTTCGATTCAAATTACGAATTGAACAACAAGAGGAAACTTACAGAAACAACATGTTACATGAAGAAATAATTGACGGGGTCAGTATAACAGATCTCTCCATAAGGTCATAATCAGAAAGTCGCCTTTGAAGGAGCGCCAACAAATTGAGAGCAACGGTGGTCGGCGCTACCTGCCCTTGCGGCACACGAATAATCACCGTCATTTCGCTATCCAGATTGCGTGGGCGACTGCGCTCGTACTACCCACGCAATCTGCAAGTCGGCCGTCATATCGTTTGGCCGCAGGGCAGGTAGACAATTTCCCTCAAACCATCAACGAACTCATGCCGCTGTAAGCCAGCGTCCGCCTGTGTTTGTCACCTTCAATACACCCCACGTTGTTGATTCACGGCACAGAGCGCTCCTCGATCACTCGGGGGAGACACATAAATAGATGCCGATGGAATCCTGAACGTTTAAGACCCAATTGGCAGTTTCCGGCAATTCGACCTGCCAATACTCGGTCAACGATTGTTGCGTAAAACGAACAACCGGCGTATCGCGCTGCTCATCTTTGACGAGGAAGTTGATCCGGTCATCGGGATCATCATCGATCACAACCGCGTGTAGGACTGTTCCACCAGGTAAGAGTTCTAGTTCAACAAGCTCTTTGAATGCCTTGGTAAAGGTACATGCACCACCGGTGCACGCCCATACTCGTTCTGGGTGACCTTTCCGCTTTGTCGAAACGAAGGGTAGCGGCACGTTGTTTTGAATTTGAAATGGTGAAAGGCTCTTCACGACAAGCTGTTCGTCTGGATTTGTCACGTTGTACTCACCAGGCCCTTCACCCACAAAGCGAAGCGCAGGTAAAATTACGTTGCCATTGCCATCCACCGGACAAAGTGCGACAGTTGTTCCCGTGTAGTGGCTGGGGTCGCTGTCGGTGACGGAGCTGTTGGGGCGAACCGAGTCGCTGGGGGTGGTGCCGGTCACCACAGCTGTGTTGGTATAGACACCCTGTTGGGCGATCCCCGTGACGGTGCAGCTCATCGCTTCACCCACCGCCAAGCTGCTCCGGGGGCAGCTACCGCTCACATCCCCCTCGCGATCATCCACCAATGTGATGTCGATCAGGTCAATCTCACCGCTGTTCCGCACCACGTAGGTCCACGTTACCACATCCCCCACAGCCACCAAGGGACCGGGCAATTCATCGGCATCTTCACCATTCGTCGCCTTCTCCAGTGCGATTGCTGGAGCACCCACCCCCGTGTAATGGCTGGGGTCGCTGTCGGTGACGGAACTGTTGGGGAGAACCGAGTCGCTGGGGGTGGTGCCGGTCACCACAGCTGTGTTGGTATAGACACCCTGTTGGGCGATCCCCGTGACGGTGCAGCTCATCGCTTCACCCACCGCCAAGCTGCTCCGGGGGCAGCTACCGCTCACATCCCCCTCGCGATCATCCACCAATGTGATGTCGATCAGGTCAATCTCACCGCTGTTCCGCACCACGTAGGTCCACGTTACCACATCTCCCACAGCCACCAAGGGACCGGGCAATTCATCGGCATCTTCACCATTCGTCGCCTTCTCCAGTGCGATTGCTGGAGCGCCGACCCCCGTGTAGTGGCTGGGGTCGCTGTCGGTGACGGAGCTGTTGGGGCGAACCGAGTCGCTGGGGGTGGTGCCGGTCACAACTGCTGTGTTGGTATAGACACCCTGTTGGGCGATCCCCGTGACGGTGCAGCTCATCGCTTCACCCACTGCCAAGCTGCTCCGGGGGCAGCTACCGCTCACATCCCCCTCGCGATCATCCACCAATGTAATGTCGATCAGGTCAATGTCGCCACTGTTCCGCACCACGTAGGTCCACGTTACCACATCCCCCACAGCCACCAAGGGACCGGGCAATTCATCGGCATCTTCACCATTCGTCGCCTTCTCCAGTGCAATTGCTGGAGCACCCACCCCCGTGTAGTGGCTGGGGTCCTGATCAGAGACTTGTCGTGGAGTACCGGGTAGATCGGAAGGAACAGTGCCGGACACAACCGCCGTGTTGCTATAGCGACCCTGTTGCGCAATACCAGTTACCAAGCAAGTGATCGATTCGCCCACATCGAGTGTTGTTTGCGGACAGCTGCTGGTGATATCTCCTTCGCGGTCATCAAGCAAGCTGATCGCTTCCAGCGGTGTACCGCCAACATTGGTGAGCTTGTAAGTCCAGGTTACGACGTCCCCTGCTGGCACTGCTGGGCCTGGTGCCTGATCGGCATCTTCGCCGTTGGTTGCTTTTTCCAATGCAATGGCTGGTTGCGTGTAAATGTAGGTGACTGTGACTGAAGCGGCGGCAAATGTGTTGAAGTTCAAGCCCAGATTGCCGGCACCGGTTGCAAAAGAGGCCCCCGTGGCCTTGATGCCCAGTTCGATAGCATCTGTTCCCACAAATTCGCTGAGATCGTTCCCACGGGTGTAGATCAACCGCTCGGAAATTTCGATGCCGATAATATCTGTGATGCTGCTCCCAGATGGGCCAGCAAAATCAATGGAGCCGTCAAACGCCGCCAACGATACACTCTTGTCCGCATTGGGACTTACCTGTGTAATAAATTCACCGTTTGGGCGCTCCAACTGAATGTTGGCGATGCTCTGTGCCGTGACAACCGCCGGTTCTGCATCTAAATTTTCCATGCGAACCGAGCCGTTTACCTCACCGGTGAGAACAAATTCAATGTTGGTCAACACACCCAAAGTAGCGTCAAAACGTGGAATCGATAGCGTTTCTTCCCAGTTTGTGCGGGTTGATGGGATACTATCGCTAACGGGAACGCCAGATTCTATTTCTTCTGCAGCGTGGAGCGGCGTGACGAAGAAGACGCCGATCACGGCAGCCGCACACAGAACCGCAATCGAAGCTGATAGATAGTACAATCGTTTGGTCATTACGGACTCGTCCTTCAGTTCGCTACAGCAGATCAACGGGCGATCATTGGCAAATAGATGTCGTGTGTTGCTTCATCCAGCCGATTGCGTTTAATCACCGTTGGTGGAAAATTGCAATAGTGTGCTGGATCAGTGTCCACGAGGGCATCAACAGTAA
The DNA here is from genome assembly GCA_965228585.1 of Caldilineaceae bacterium. GTDB lineage: Bacteria > Chloroflexota > Anaerolineae > Caldilineales > Caldilineaceae > JAHBVH01. The sequence continues at coordinate 34,112 of CBDDHX010000005.1, read as the reverse complement.
CGGTGCCAATGTTGCGATAGGCCACATTGGTATTGTCCGTGTTGTCGGGGTCACACCCATCGACCACGGTAATGCCCACTGTGTCGAGCAACAGGTTGCGCGCGGTTCCAGTTGCGTGGAAGCGCCACTGTTCTCCGGGTGAAAGCAGGGTGTCCCCACCGTCGCTAGTTGGATCAAACTGGACGCTCAACCCAGCATCATCATCGGTGACCACCACTTGTTGCTGCGTGAAAGTGATATCACCAGTATTGGTCACCACATAGGTCCAGGTGATGACAGTGCCCGCAAAGTAGAAGGGCACATCGGCATCATTTGGTGCATCTGCATCAAACCCATTGATCAACTTTTTGAGCACGATGCCTGGTGCCGAGCGGTCTGATACTGGGTTGCAATAGTGGCTTGGGTCGGTCAATACATTGTTGCGTGCCGTGAGCGTTGCAGTATTCTGGTAAGCCCGCTGCAACGCTGGATCCTGATGATTCTGGCAGCCATCTACAACGGTCACGCCGGTGGCAGGCGTTTGCAGATCGATAGCTGGCTTGTTGGCCAAATAGCGCCAAGTTTCGCCTGGCGACAGGAGTCGATCACCATCATCACTGGTTGGATCAAATGTGGGATTTACATCGGGATCACTGTCCGCTACTCTTATTTCGTCAAATGTCAATGTCATTGAACCGGTGTTGGTGACCACATAGCTCCATGTCACTGTGGAACCAGGGAAGAGAAGGGGCACATCGCTGCCGTTTGGATCATCGGCGTCTTTTCCATTGGTAAACTTGTTGAATTCAACAGCAAAGGGTAGGTAGTCATAAAAGACTGTAAAGATCACGCCGGCGGCTTGGGCCCGCAAAATTGCATCAAAATTGCCCGGCCCCTGAATTTCAGAACGCCCAGTTGCCGTAATGGGAAAGCGGAGAAAATCGTCGCTGTAAAAGAATGCTACCCGTTCTGGCGTGTCGTAGTGATCCAGCACAGATAGGGTGGCATCCAGTGTAAACGTATTGCCAGAGGTGCCTTGGAAATCCGAGATTCCGTCGTAGGGTGGCACCCTATCGACATGAACTGACGTGGGCAGCGCTTCCAACAACGTTCCATCCAGCAGCTGCATGTGGATGCTCACCGCGTGGGAACTGGTGATGGTGACGGTCTGGCTACTGGTATTTTCATAGCTCACCAAACCGGCAATGGGTGTCTCCAGCGACAAGGTGATTGCTGTCAATTCACCAAACCTTCGGTCAAAGGAAGGAATTGTTAACGCATCGATCCAGTTGGTGGTTTGCGACGGGATCGTGTCTGAGAGGACAATGGTTTCGGCCCGCAGATCACGGGCGTGAGTGGCAGTCCACAGTAGGGTTAAAAGCGTAAGCAGAAAGAGTCGTCGACAGGATATGAACAGTTTTGACATTAAAATTTACTCCGCGCTCAGACGGTAGATCAAAATGATTACATGAATGTTGCTTTTCGATATGTTTTGGTAGCAGCTTGTTGAGAGAAAAATTCGTAGGCTTTAGATCTGGTGGATTTGGTGGAAAGGCAGCAATGATATGATCGGCAAACCAACAGTAATTACCTGCAAACATAGATTTCGGAGTAGGGGACAGGGGAAGTCCACTGTCTCTCAAATGTAGGTCACTCTCCTTACAGTGCTCGCACGGTGAACCAGAGTGCTGCTCCAAGCGGGTGATCGTGCAATGGTACCTTGCTCTTGTCAGCACAAGTTCTAGGTTGAACCCAAACCGTTGAACCCAAACAGTTGAACCCAAACATTGGTAACGGGTGAATGACCCACAAAGATTTCTATGCAATTATAGCCTATTTACCTGAAATTCAAATCCGTACTTTAACGCAAAGAAAGCAACCTTACGGTACTCAGTAATCTTTTGATGATTTATCGTGAGCAATGGTAACAATCAAACATTTACTACAGTGCGGTTGGCTCGAAAACGGTAGGTTTCCCGCTTGCCGGAACTACTGTTTCCAAACAGAGCCCACTTTAGTAGAGCCCGGTGTAGCTCGGGCCACACTCGTTTTGCCGCTTGCACTCAGGTTCTATGGCCTGATTACCTGCCGTGGTATTTACGCACACTGAACGAGTATTGCACACCGTGTTGACAGCCAGGTTCTACCGAAAAACCGAACCCAAATGGTATGGACAGGTAAAGCGGGCAAAGATTAGCATTCCTCGGCAAAAATGCTGAAATCGGTGAGTTGCGCTTGTTTTTCGCTAGATATATACTTTTTGCTGTACGCTGCAATGCAACGTGGAACAATGGTGGCGATCTTTCCGCTGGTAAAAAACAGACCGGATCTGGTCACCCGAGCGCGTGCCATTTACACCGATCTGCAGGAGAAGCTCACTGTCGTCTGGGACGATCGCGGCAACATTGGCAAACGTTACCTGGCCCAGGACGAGATTGGCACGCCCTTCTGCCTTACCGTTGATTATCAGACACTGGATGACCAGAGTGTCACGATCCGCAAACGGGACGACGCCAGTCAAGAACGGGTGGCAACCTCAGCGCTACTCACCTATTTGCAGGCCCAGCTCTAATAGCAGCAATACGGTTGGCAACCGGTGTAGAGAGGCGCCGGAAGATCAAGCTTTTTGCGACGCACCGGTTGGCCAGAGATGCAATGGAAACCACAACTAAATTTTAGGCTGGGCTCTTGCCATCGAAAATCACGTACATGGGCGATCCCCAGCCATCCGAAAGCAGGGGCGCGGCCCTACGGGCAGTCCCCCTGTTGCAACAACTGTCCTCGGCCAAACCATTCAATCTACCAACGATTCAACCGCTGAAAAATGAGGATCTCATGCTAATTATCGACGCGCATTTGGATTTATCGATGAATGCCTTGCAGTGGAACCGCGATCTGTTACTTTCGGTCTATACCATTCGCACCCAGGAACAGCGCACCGCCGGGAAAGGGCGCTCTCAGGGCACCGTGGCCCTACCCGAAATGCGCCAGGGTAGACTTGCATTGAGCATTGCCACCCTGATCGCTCGATCCACCGGTCGCCCAGCCCCCCACATCGATTTTCATTCGCCCACCCAATCCTATGGCATGGCACACGGACAATTGGCCTACTATCGGGCATTGGAGGAGGCAGGCCACATTCGCATTCTGACGGATCTCGCCGGGCTCAACGAACACATGGCCGAGTGGAGTGCGTGGGATGCCGCCCACCCCGATCCGCTGGCGCTGCACGAAGTCGATTCCACCCCACCGTTGGGCTTTGTCATTAGCATGGAAGGGGCAGATCCGATTCAGCAGCCGGAGCAGCTGGCAGCCTGGCATGAAGCGGGTCTGCGCCTGATTGGCCCCACCCACTATGGGCCGGGGCGCTATGCTGGGGGCACGGGAACCGAACTGGGGTTGACGGAGCTGGGCGCACCGCTGTTGCGCGAAATGGATCGCCTGGGCATCCTGCTCGATCTCACCCACCTCTCTGATCAGGCTTTTTGGGAGGCACTGGAGCATTACCATGGCCTGGTGCTGGCTAGCCACAACAACTGCCGTGCGCTCGTGCGCCACCAACGTCAGTTCAGCGACGAGCAGCTTCAGGCCATCTTTGAGCGCGATGGCGTGATTGGCGCGGCCTTTGATACATGGATGTTGCACCCCGGCTGGGTCGTTGGCCAAAGCAGCAACGCGGGCATCGGCATGGAGCAAGTCGTCGATCACATCGATCACATCTGTCAACTGGCTGGTAACAGCCGCCACGCAGCCATCGGCACCGATCTGGATGGGGGCTACGGCCGCGAGCAGAGCCCAGAAGATCTGGACACCATTGCCGATCTGCAGAAATTACAGGATCTGTTGGCAGAACGCGGCTACAGTACAGCGGACATTGCCGCGATCCTGCATGGAAACTGGCTGCGGCTGCTGCGCCAGGCTTGGTCGGCATGAGTTCGAATCACCAACACAAGCAACAGAAGTCAATCAATGTCTGTCCCGGAATTTGCTCTGTCGCCCTCAACCAGGGTTGTAACGGGAAGCACAACTGAATTTTGGGACCGACAGTAACGCTTCAACTTTTAAAGGCAAGAGAGGAACGAACAAAATATGCAGCAGCTACCCTTTGGGCAACCAGGACGTTTTTGGAAGGGCAACCTGCACACCCACACCGACCGTTCCGACGGCGCGTTTACGCCAGAAGAGACCTGTCGGCGCTATCAGGAAAATGGCTATGGTTTTGTCGCCATTACCGATCACTTTTTGGAACGCTATGGTTTTCCCATCACAGACACACGGCCATTGCGCAACAACGATTTCACCACCATCTTGGGCGCGGAACTGCACACCGATCAGACCGAGATGGGCGATCCCTGGCATATTCTGGCGGTTGGGTTACCGCTGGATTTTGCCCAAACCCAGTCAACGGAAAGCGCGCGCGATTTGGCCCAGCGGGCACAGGCAGCCGGTGCTTATGTGGCCGTGGCCCACCCCCACTGGTATGGGTTGACGGAACGCGATCTCGAGGCACTGGGCATGGTCGACGCCATTGAAGTCTTCAACGGCGTGGCTGTCGACCACAACGAGCACGCGGACAGTTGGCACATGGCTGATGTCCAACTGGGACGCGGCCAGCGCTATCTGATCTGCGCGACCGACGATTTTCACGGCACGCGCAATCGCCACGATTTTCGCCGCGGCTGGGTAATGGTGAAAAGCCAGGAGCTAGCCCCAGATGCGCTGATGAGCGCACTCAAGGCCGGCCATTATTATGCCAGCACCGGCCCCGAAATTCACGATCTCACCGTGGAGCCGGGCAAAGAGCTCACCGTGCGCTGTTCACCCGCTGCCCGCATCCTCGTCAGTGGCAAGGGCAGCGCTTCTGTGGCAGTTGCAGGCAATGGCGACGTCTCGTTCACGCTCGATCTCTCCCGGTTCGACAGCCCATTTGGTCGGGTGACTGTGCGCGATCATAGGGGCAACCGGGCATGGACCAATCCATTCTGGTTTTAGCAATTCTTGGGACTCGCCCAAAGATTCGGGGACCGCGCGGCCGTTGTCAAGCGCCGCTGTCATGGCATCCACGAATGTCGCATGCACTGGACAGCTCGTAACGATAGCGTAGCTATCGATTGAAGATAATGAGAATATTTTGCAGAAAGCGCACGAAATTGAGGAGTTTTGTATGAGTGAAGTAGGAGAACCGATTGCGGCAGTAGAGACACCCTTCCTCTGGACGGATCTGACGACGCTGGAGCGCAACATCCGCACGCTGGCCGCTCATTTTCAAGCGGCGGGGGTTAACTGGCGTCCGCACACCAAAGGCATTAAGACACCGGCGGTTGCACACAAATTGATCCAGGCTGGTGCCATTGGTGTCACCTGTGCCAAGCTGGGCGAGGCCGAGGTCATGGCGGCTGCTGGCATTCAAGATATTCTGATTGCCAACCAGATCGTTGGACCGCAGAAGATTGCCCGGCTCGTTCACCTCTGTCGCCAGGCAGATGTGAAAGTTGTGGTCGATAACAGCAGCGTTGTGGCGGCTGTGGGCGCGGCTGCCAGCGAGATTGGCGTCACGGTCGGATTGCTGGTCGAAGTGAATACCGGTATGGATCGGGCCGGGGTGGCGCCCGGTACAGCCACGGTTGAGTTGGCCAAAGCAATTGACAGCACCGCGGGCACGCGCCTGGCGGGGCTAATGACCTGGGAAGGCCACATGTTGTCAGAACCGGACGCAGAGCGCCGCCGCCAGGGTGTCGAGGCTGCCATTGGTCAGCTCACAGAAACAGCCGAAGCGTGCCGGGCCGCGGGACTCACCATCGATATTGTTAGTGCCGGTGGCAGTGGCACCTACAAGATCACGCCATTTCTGTCGGGCGTCACCGAAATTGAAGCGGGAGGTGCCATCTTTTGCGACATGACCTATCAGGGATGGGGGGTCGATCTGGAACCGGCGATCTTTGTGCGGGCCATGGTGACCAGCCGCCCCGCGTCCAACCGGATCATCTGTGACGCGGGCTTTAAGACATTGCCGCGTGGATTCGCCACCCCAAAGGCCCTGGGCATTGACGATGTGGAGGAAATCGCCTTTTCCGCGGAACATGGCATCCTGAAGCTGAGCCAACCCAATACCACCATCGAGGTGGGCGATACCTTTGATTTCATTGTGGGTTACGGCGATGCCACGGTCTTTTTACATGATCATCTTTACGGCGTGCGCCAAGGGTTGGTCGAAGCAACGTGGCCGGTTCTAGGTCGCGGCAAATTACGCTAACACAAAGGAACGTTTTCAATGCGACTAGGCATGGTGGGGCTTTTGCCAGCAGACTTTCGGAGGATCAGAGCGACAGAGCTGGAAGCGATCCAACGATTGGGGTTAACCGGCGCCTGTTTTCACAGAAGTGGCGATCTGCTTGCGTCCGTTGATGTGGCGGATTGTCAGCGTGTGCGGGCGCTTTATCGGGATGTGGGGATGGAGTTGGTGCAATTTGGCATTGGCTACAAAGAGTGTCTCTTTAGCCCGGATCAGGCAGAGCGGGCGCAGGTATTGCAGACAATCGAGCGGGGCATTGAAGTGGCCGAACAGTTGGGGGCCGAACATTGTCTGATCCGCACGGGGAGTCTCAGTTCCCGGGGAAGCTACAGCCCCACCCGAGAGAACCACACCGACGCGGCGCGGGAACGACTGCTGGCTACATTGCGCCAGGTTGCGGCCAAGGCAGAATCCCATGGGCAGACAATGGTCATTGAAACTCACGTGCTGACCATCATGAACTCGCCGGAGTACAACGCAAGTGTGGTTGACGAGATCGGTTCCGAGCGAATACGCATCGTGATGGATTATGTAAATCACTTTCAGACGTTGGCACAGGTCTACAACAGCAAAGCGCGCATTCAACAGATATTTGAGCTGATGGGCGACATCTGTCCCGTTGGCCACTGCAAGGACATCCGAGTAAATGATGGCTTTGTCGTGCACTTCAGCGAAGAGTTGCCCGGGGCGGGCGAGCTAGATCTAGCCGCGGTGCTGCACTGTTGGGAACAATATTCCCCCCGGGGCTATATGTTGCTGGAGCATCTCAGTGCACCGGAACCGCTGGATGATCTGCAAGGAATTGACGCACAGATGAGTCACGATCTGGGGTGGTCTCCGCAACAAGTGGCTACCTACAATCTCTATGCACAGGCAGCGCGCAATGTGCACTCTATTGCAGCCGAGGCGGGTGTGCCCATCGTCTAGCCAACCGGCATCTGCTCAAGCAGCCCCTTGGGAGCCAGCCAATTGTTTCAGTCACGCAAGAAACCGGGTTTGTCTCACAAACCCGGTTTCTGCATGGTAGCCGATTTTCTTGCTGTTCCAGGGGTGGGGTCGCGGTGAATTAGCGTGTTACCACTGGCAAGAAGATGAGCGCATCTTGTGCCGAAGTGGGTGACGCGGGCGCCACGGCAAAGTCAATCGTGAGGTCCGAATGAGCATCGGGCGTATCGCGTCCATCGCTGCCTGGAATACCGCCGGTGGCAGTATTTTCGCCCATTGGAGAATTGTCCCCAAGGGTAATGACCCCGCTGCTGATCCCAACACTGCTGGGGAGACCCTCGTCGATCCCATTGTCGTTTTGGTCTCCCTGGTTGCTCGGATCATTCTCCTCATATTCACCATTGCTGTGCCCGTAGAGTTCCAGCACGCCGCCGCTGGCAAAGTTGCTGGCGGCAATCCGCACCCGATACTCACCTTTGGGTAGGCCAGCAAAGATGTAATAGCCACCATTCGTGGTGGTGGTGGTGCGTCCGGTCTCTGTGCCATCACCATGGAGCAGTTCTAGCAGCACGCCCTCGGGCACCCCAGCGGGCTCGTTCTCATCATCCAGATCAATTTGGCCGTCGTTGTTCGCATCAAAGCCAATGAAGTTCCCGATGCTATAGGTATTGGCGGGCGAGACAACACCGAAGTCGAGCGTCAGGTTGGAGTGGTTGTCCTTCGTGCCATTGCCATCATCACCGGCGTTGCCAGCCAGCGTCGGGGTTTCATTCACTGGCTCTTCTTCTTCCACGAGCGCGATTTTGGCGCTGGTGATCCCGTCAACGACCGGATCGCTGCTATCGATCCCATTGTCGTTCTGGTCCCCATCTGAATCGGGATCTGCCTCCTGTTGCAAGCCGCTGCTGTGGCTGTAGTTTTTCAACAGCCCTTCGGGGCCAAAGTTACTGGCGGCAAGCCGCACGCGATATTCCCCACTGGCTAACCCAGCAAAGAGGTAAAAGCCGTTGGTGGTGGTGGTCGTGCGCCCCAACTCGGCCCCCGCGCCATCGAGCAGTTCCAACAACACCCCATCGGGCACCGGTGTTTCACCCTCATCCACACGGCCATTGTTGTTGGCATCGATCCAGACGTAATTGCCCAACGAGATGATCACCTCCTGCACGTTGATCAGTCCACCGGCCCACGGCCCAGGATTTTTGTCTGCATCTTCCATCCGCACCCGCCAGTAATACTGGGGCTTGGATAATTGCTCCAGCGGTGTGTAGACCGTGTTGTCAGTTGTCGCCCGGATTGGCCGGCCAAATTGGGGATCGGAAGAGATCTCGATCTGATAGGCAGCCGCGCCATCCATTGGTTCCCAGGCAAAACTGGTGGCTTTGGTGAAAGGTTCATTGTTCACCGGCGAGATGGGTTTGGGTGTCAGGTATTCTTTGTAGAATTCTTGTGGCTCGCTGTACGGCCCCACATTATTGGAGGCATCAACGACGGCAACTCGCCAGTAGAAGGTGCCATCATAGAGACTTTTGTGGCCTGGGATCGTGAAGGAAGTAGACTGGGTTTTGTAGGTAGCCGGTGAACCAAAGTTGGCATCCTCATCAAGTTGAAATTGGTAGAGTGGAGCAGCGATCCGTGGCTCGCTGGTTGGCGTCAGCACCGCCGTCCATTTGAAGGTGGGCTGCTCGTTGATCACTTTGCCATTGATCGGCGACAGTGGTGTCGGTGCCAAGGATTTTTTGGTAAAGGAGAGGGTCGGTGTCCACTGTCCCAGCACACTGTTTGATCGGCGCATGGCAACGCGCCAGTAATAGGTGCCATCTTTCAATTGGTTGAGTGGCGTGTAACTGGTGGCGTCAGTCTTGACTGTTGTCGGTTGACTGAAGTTGCTGTCGTCGTCAATTTGCAGCGTGTAGCCAGCCGCGCCATCCACCCGATCCCAGTGGAAAGAAGGGGTTGTGTTGGCCAGCTCCCCGGTCGACACTCGTGGGTTGCCCACGATGCGGCTCGTCAACTTAAATCGCATTACCGGTGACCACGATCCATAGTCAAAGGTTGTGACGGAAGTGCCGTAACGTTCGTGGCGCAACCGGACCCGCCAGTAGTAGGTCTCGTTATCCTCGAACGCGTCTAGTGACTGAAACGTTGTGGTGAGGAATGGGAACCAGGACGATTTTTTTGTCTCGGAGAGTTTCCACTGTTCAACAACGTGAGTAAAGAGCGCATCGCGTGCGATCTCGACCTCATAACCGTCTACAGAATCGAAGGGGGGCATGTGCCAGCGCAACGGTGGCATGTCCTCGTGGACAATGGGATTGCTCAAGGGTGTATCGAATGGATAGAGCGGAAGCAGCATATTGGAGATAAAGGCCAGCTCGGTGATGGTGTCATTCTGTTGTGGTGGCGCACTGTCAAAGATGCCATCATCGCCATTGGTGCCCGTGCTAATGAGCGCAACCGCAACGCTGCCCGAGGCGTTTCCAAGCGACGTGTAGGGAACCAGCAGTTGAATGGCTTCATCGACTGGCGAATACCAAGCGTCACCGCCAAGATCGTACAACGTGCGGCTTGGCACCCAACTGTTGTTTACCCCTTCATAGACTTTCACATCGGTTGTCGTGATGTTGTTATCATCGCGTTCGACGACGATCATATATTCGGGCAGGTTCGTGTTCTTCACGGTAACGGCATGTGGTGTATCCGCCGGTGCACCACTCACCCCAGAGCCGGGTAGGTGGTCGGTGTCAATATAGAGCACATACCGAACGGTCTGAGTGACCGTGGGGCTAACGTCGAAGGCAAAGATCCAATTGTGGTTATCGGTATCTTCGGGATGTTGGCCCGAACGGAGAGCAATGCGGTTGAGCATCACATGCAGATCGCCCAATTCGTGCTCGCCCTGTCCGGTTGTCGTGCTGCTGGCAATTTGAGTCAATTCAGGCAAGTAGCCGTCGGCGGCCGCGGTGATCGTTTGTGAATAGGGGGGCGTGACAAAGTCATACTGATTACCGCTCAACAGATGTTGGGCAAGATGGAAATATCGCACTTCACTCCAGCCGCCCAGCGCCACACCTGGTGCACTTTCGGCACGAACTCGCCAATAGTAGGTACCCATTGGCATGGGTATGCGTTGCCCTTGCCACGGTGCATGGTTGACATATTGTGGATAGACATCTTCAACGATGGTGTCAAAGTTGGCGTCTTTGCTAATCTGCAGTCGGTAGTTCTGGGCAGCCGTTACGGGCGACCAGCCGAGCAGTGGCGGGGTTGTTACGGCATTGAAGCCACTCACGGGAAAGATGGGCGCAATGGATTCAGTCGGTTCACGTTCGGGCGCCGAGCGGTCAATGCGGGTCTTCCACACCTGATCAACACCGACCCGCTCCCCATTGGCCAAGTATGCGCGCACGCGCCAGTAATAGATCTCCCCATCCTCCAGGTTGGCGAAGGTGTTGCTGAGGGTAGGTGTGGCATAGAGGCCAGCGGTCTCTGATTGAAACCGGATGTCGGTGAAAAAGAGATCCGCGGCGACAGTTACTTCGTAATATTGTGGCCAATCAAAGGTCGCGGTCTCCCCATCATAGTCAATGGCTGAATCCCAGACGAAAAGTGGCCAGGCAATCGTTCGATCGCCGTGAACGGGTGTGTTTACCGCGTCGGGTTCATAGTAGGGCAGTGGGTAGATCAGATTGGGTGAGCCGGTGGTGCCATAGCGGAAAGAGTTGTTGTCACTCCAAGGCGTGTAATTCCCTTGAGCATCAATTCCGCGCACACGCCAGAAATAGTCCCGCTCCAAATAGACGGTTGGCTCATCAAAACGAACAATGGCAGCGGTTGACACATTGTAAAATTTCTGGTTCAGCAGCGGTCGATCGTAGGAGTTTGTTTCGTCAACTTGGATTTGGTAGCGCTCTGCACCGGGTATTGGTGTCCAGGCAAAGAATGGATGGGCCTGATCAATTACGCTGTTGGTGGGAGCCAGCTGCTCTGCCCGAAAGTTCCAGCGAAACCGCAGCTGACGAACCTCGCTCCAGGGTGTGCTGTTGTTGTTGGCATCGATTGCTTTCACGCGCCAGAAATAGTCCTGGTCGTTACTCAATGATGCTAGCGGTGTATATTCGGTATTGGTTGTTTTGTAGGAGTTGGTCGTGCCAAAATCGACTTCCGTGCTAATTTGCAATTCGTACTCTTTGGCCGCTTCCACTGCTGTCCACTGAAAACGGGGCAAGAAGGCTCTTTCCACGTTGTCATCTGGTGACAGCAGCTGTGGTTTTATGTGCCAACTAAAGTTAAACGATCTGGCTGCACTTGGTTCGCCATAGCCCCCGCGCGCATCAATGGGCGTGACGCGCCAGTAATAGAGATTGTTGGGCAACCGCTCTAGCGGTGTATGCGTGGATTTAATCGTAATTTCGCTGTAAAAGATGTTGCTAAAGGTTGGGTCGGCACTGATCTCAAAGAGATATTGCGCGGCACCCTGAAATGGCTCCCAGGTGAAGTCATCATTGGTAAATGCTATCCGCTCTGCCCCATCCGACGGGGAGAGCAGTTGTGGGACAAATGCCCCCGCATCATTCCAATCCTTGGTAAAGGTGCGGACCTCCGAATATTCGCCCCACTCATCCAAGCTGAGGCCAGCTCGCACCCGCCAATAGTAAGTGCCGTCGCGCAAGGCCCCGAAAGTGATATAGGTTGTCCCATAGGTTCTCGCCCAAGCGGCTTCCTGTGCAAAGCCGGCAGTTGGGCTGATTTGCACGTAGTAGAGCTTGGCACCGGCCACCGGCTTCCACGCAAGGCGCGGCACACCAACAGGGGGGTGGGTAAGCCCGGTGGCAACGAGCCCATCCTCCGGCCCGAGCAATTGGGGTGCATCCAAGACAGCAGTGGCACTTTCGTCCCCCATTGGTGTCGCGGGGGGTGCCGCCATCAATGCAAGCGGTTGCACCAATGGCTGGGCAAACAGACAAAGCGCGATCAGATAGCGCAAACAAATCGAAAATGGCCGCGTAGAGAACCGTACAGATTTGGGGGTATACATTCTTGATGTGACTCCTATTTGCTCGAGGGTAGCAGTGATTCAGTGGTAATCAGCAGCAACTACCTTCGGCATTTCCAACCGTTTCAAACATTCACAGTGACATTTACAGTGACATTCACAGTGACATTCACAGGGCTACATTGTTGACTACCTAGTACATCCCGGCGTAAATAAGCCCAAGGCAAACTGACCCATTTCACTGGAGTAGCTTGGGTTTGTTTATCGCCGTGGTATTTACGCCCAACAGTACCAGTAACTGGCTACTCCATTGAGATCAAGAGCTGATCGCCAATGGAACAGTGGGTGCGGGTAGCTGTGCCGCTGGGCACTTCGATGACGGCTTTGGCACCGTTGCGCGTGCGGCCAATGCGCCACGAAGCCATCTCTAAATCCATATCGACGACGCGGTGCTGTTCGTCAATGTAGAGCACGTCAATCGGAATGCGCATGAAGTGGGTGTGCACGCTGTTGCAATCGGCAATCAGCAGCCCCGTACCAGCAGGCAAGTGGCGCACACCCATGAGGCCGCGCAACTTGGTAAGAAAGTTGGTGGCCGCACGCCCCTCTTCAACGAGTGTCGTATTTTGAGTTAAATTTTCAATCCGTAACATTCCACTTCTCTCTCTCTGTTGCGTTGAGATGTTTCGTCGCTGCGGCACCCGAACCAACCATAGCGGTGGCCAAAAGCACAAGCAAATACGCGACCAAATGCGAGCGGCTCGCAGCTCTGCTTTGGCCCAGAAGATTACACGCTTATTTCGGTCTTCATGCCAAAGAGGGCTGGCGGCAGATGGATCCCGGCATCTTCAATGCGTTGGTTGAAGCGTGGTCGCAGACCCGTGGGTGCCAATCCACCGATGATTTTGCCATCGTCATCAATGCCAGTCTGCTCAAAGAGAAAGATATCTTGCATAATGATCGTCTCGCCTTCCATGCCAAGGATCTCGGACATCTGAATCGTGCGGCGGCTGCCATCACGGAGCCGGGCCACCTGAATAATGACATCAACGGCCGATGAGATCTGTTGCCGAATCGCACGCAGAGGCAAATCCACACCGGCCATGAGGACGAGTGTTTCGATACGATTTAGGGCATCACGGGCATTGTTGGCGTGAACGGTGGTCAACGAACCATCGTGACCCGTGTTCATGGCCTGCAACATATCGAGGGTTTCGCCAGAACGGCACTCACCAACCACGATCCGATCGGGACGCATACGCAGGCTATTGACAACAAGTTCCCGGATGCCAATTTCACCCTTGCCTTCGATGTTGGCGGGGCGCTTTTCCAAGCGCACGACGTGCGGCTGTTGCAGTTGAAGCTCAGCTGCATCTTCAATGGTAACGACTCGATCATCTTCGGGGATGAAGCTGGAGAGGACATTCAGCATGGTTGTCTTACCCGAGCCGGTCCCACCGCTGACAATGATGTTGAGCTTGCCAATTACGCAGGCCCGCACCAGTTCCCCAAATTCGGGCGGAAAGCTGTCAAAGCGAATGAGATCTTCCACCGTAAAAGGATCTTTCCGAAATTTACGAATCGTGATGGAAGGGCCAACCAACGAGAGGGGTGGGATAATGGCATTGACACGCGAACCATCGGGCAGACGCGCGTCGACCATTGGCGACGACTCGTCGATGCGGCGCCCCAGGGGCGCGACAATGCGTTCGATCACTTGGTTGACGTGCTCATCATCCAGAAATTTTACATCGGTGAGCTGCAATTTGCCCTTGTGTTCAATGTAGATCTGCTCGGGGCCGTTGACCATCACCTCGGTAATGTCGTCACGGTCCAGCAGCGGCTGAATTGGGCCAAAGCCCACGATATCGGCGATGATCATGTCGAGCATGCGGGTGCGATCGACCCGACTCACCACGATGTTGGCTTCGGCAAGTGCATTGGCATAGACTGGCTCGACAATTTCGCGCAGCTTGTTGGGCGCGGTATTTTGGCTAATATTTTCATCAACCAACCAACGCTGCACATCCTCGCGAACTTTGCGAAACGCTGGCTTCAGCTCAGTGGGCAGCGTGTACAGCCCAAGTTCACCCACGTAGCTATTCGCAGCGGCTTTTTTCTCGGTCTTTGGGATGGATGAAGGCGGAGCGACCGAGTGCCGCTGTTCGGTACCATTGACATGGACGGCTTCTGATGTTCGCCGGGTTGGAGCAGTTTTTGAAGATTTGCTACGAAACAGAGCCATGCGGATACTCCTCTGTGCTGTTGATTATACATATCTGATCGGCTATGCATTGCTATCTGATGTGTGTCGATTGATGTTGATCGTCAGTTGGTCATCAGATTGGCTACAGAGCCATCAAGTAAATCTACCCCGATGGCTCTGTAGCAGAGAACATTGCGCTAGCGGCTCAATAGATCCAGACGGGATCCCAATCGTCGTATTCATTACTGCTAATGTTGCGTTGTTGACCACCATCACTATTCATTACCCAAACTTGGCGCGTTCCCGAACTATTGGAATAGAAGGTAATCTGTTGGCCGTCGGGTGAGAAAGAGGGATGTTTGTCCCACTGCCATTCATTGGCAGTTAACTGGCGCTGATTCTTCCCCTCGGCATCCATCACCCAAATCTCGTCGTTGCCCGTGTGGTTCGACACGAAAGCAATGGATTGGCCATCGGGGGCCCAAACGGGATCATATTCCGTGCCCAGGTAGTCAGTCAGCATGATGTCGCGGTCCCAGGTTTCCGGCAGATCGGATCGCACTTTAAAGATATTGGTGCTGGCCTGCTCCGAGACATGTTGTACATAGACAAACTGCTGGCCATCTGGTGACCACTGTTGTGCCTGATAGAGTTCGCTCAATCGCTGTACCAGTTCCAGCGGTGCGGGTTGCTGTTCGCTTCCATCCGGGCGCATCAGATAGAAGATTTCCCCCCCGTTGCGATTGGTGCGAAAGGCGATCCAACCCCGGTATGGATCAAGCGGATCGGCGGGGGGTGGCGGGGCAACGGGCTCAACCGGAGCACTATTCACCACGGGGGCAGCAACTGCCGCTGCCGGCGGCGGGGCAAGGAGGGCATTGATCTCGGTTAAGCGCTGCTGGGCCGCACCGTTTGTATCAAACCCAAGGGCCAGTGCACGTTCATATGCTTGCTTGGCTCGCTCCAGATCACTCTGCTGTACAGCACGCTCTCCAACGCCGATGTAGGCGCGGAAGAGCAGCTCAGCCACGTAGCCGCCGAAATAGTCAGGGCGCTCCGCATAGATTGGCTCCAGTGCCTGGGTGCTCTGCTCATAATTTGCCTGCTGCACCATATTTTCAGCACTTAGAAATGCTTCGAGTATGTTGCTCTCTTTTTTGGCCGTTGTGTTGGCAGGATTGATCTGCATGCTTTTGCCAAAATATTCTTTTGCACGTTCCAATATGGAGCTATCGCTGGGTCGAAGTGAGACGATCTGCTGCCCCACGCGGATATAAGCGGTGGCGAGGCGTTCTTCGACCAGGTCCGACTCGTACTCGCTGTCCAGATCGCGCAACTGTTCATATTGGGCCACGGCACTGAGCCAAAGATTATTCGAAAAGGCAAACTCAGCTTTATCGAATAGCTCGGGAGCACCCGTTTCCACATCAAGCATCTCAATCAACGTAGCGACATCGCGATAGCCGGGCGCTTGGCGCTGCAGAGCGATCAGCAATTCCAATGCTTGCGGATTGTTGCCAATGGCCATGCGATCCAATGCCAGTTGGTAATCATTTGCCAATTGCATTTGGCGCCGGGTTTCAGCTTGCCCACGCAGCGCTTCTTCGCTCGTTGGGTGGCCATCGAGAACTACCTCAAAGAGATCCAGTGCTTCGCGATGTTGGCCGGCGCGCAAGGCAGATTGTGCTTGGCTCAAGAGTTTCTGCTGCTGGTCGGATAGTGCAGTCACACGCCGCGCTTGCCCATAATACAAGACACCCGATATCAACAGTGCGGCAATCAAAACGATTGGGATCACCGGCAACAGAGACTTGATCGGTAGCTGAATCGATTGAACACCTTTGACCTTATCAGCCCAATTCACTTCCAAATTGGCGCGGAAATCGGCCTCTTGCAACAGCGCGTGGAGTTCGTGTGCTTCTGGATAGCGTAGCTGTAGCGCACGCAACATGGGTACCACGCGATCCCACTGCCCTTGCTGCATGTGGCGCAGCACCTCTAGGTAATCTCGGTCTTCGGCATAGTGCTGCTCAGAAGCCCGCGATCTTTTGCTCATTGCGCGGGTATCGGCTTGATGGTCTTCAATTCCCTCGTCTACCTGCTCAAATGCTGCGGGATTATCTTCATCCAAGAAATCTGTTTCTTCGTCTAGCATGGTCCATTTCCCTCTCTAGCGTAGGCATGTTGAACAAGATCGTCGTTCTATCGATCTCTGCGAGAATTGCCAATCTATACATCAATACCAGAAGCGCTCTCTTCTGGCAGTCATCTCGATTTAAGGAAGATTACGTTCCCAAGCCCGAGAAAAATCCTTTGGCAAAAGGATCAAGATTCTCTAAGCAAGCTTACGTAAACGGAAACAACATGCCACTACTCTAACGCTATTTCAGCTGGTTTTCTATTACAGTTTTCTGTCAGCAAAGGGCGCGGTTTGGGAAGAGGGGAAGAAGAAAAAGGGAGGAAGAAAAGAGAAGAGGGAAACGAGTTGAAGTCAGTTGCGGTAGCCCAGCCGTAGTCGCGGTAGCTCAGCTGTAGACCTGTTCGCTCACTGTAATTTGCGCGCCGAGAACGGCTGAGTGGCGCAGAGCAACCAACAACAGGCAACCAGAGGCTCCAACAGTTACGTGGTACGGCATGGCGTAAATACCACGGCAGGTAATCAGGCCATACAACTCGAGTGCAAACGACGAAACTAAGTGTGGCCTGACTCACGCCGGGATCTACTAGTGCCGATTCGGGTGGAAAGGGGTAGCAGCAACAGTAGCCACTACCCCTTTCCGTTCAGATGCAGCAACGGGAACATTCTGCAAGTCACCTACTGGAACATAGTCATCATGCGCGGCACAGCTGGGCCGAGAATGACGGCGAACATGGCGGGGAAGATAAAGAAGACCATGGGAAACATCATCTTCAACGGTACTTTGGCCGCGGATTCTTCGGCACGCTGGCGGCGACGAACACGCATCTGTACAGACTGTGTATGCAGCACATTTTTGATGGCGATACCAAGCCGATCGGCCTGAACCAACACGCCGACAAAACTACCAATATCCGGCACGCCCGTACGCTCGACGAGATTGTGCAACGCTTCGGCACGGGTAAGGCCAACGCGCAGTTCACGGATTACCTGGCGCAACTCATGAGCCAACTCGTTGTCCCACTGAAACGCAACTTTTTGGATTGCCGCCTCAAAACCAAGGCCAGCATCGACACAGATGGACATCATATCTAGCGCATCGGGCAAGGTGCGCATGATAGCTTTTTGTCGTTGCGAAATGCGGCTCTTGAGCCAGATATTGGGCAGATAGAGCCCCACCATAAACCCGGCAAAACAGAAGAGCATGGCCGACATGGGATCTTTACCGGCGCCAAAAAAGAAATAGGCCATGGCAATGCCGCCCACGCCAGCCAAAACCCGGATCCCCATGAAATCGGGAACTGAGATTTTTTCCATCAACCCAGCCTTGATCAGATCGCGCTGTAGCTGCTCCAGATTACTGCTCGGTGTCAACATCCGCCCCAGCCGATGGAAACGACGTGCAATGGGCATTAAAATTCGGTCGCTGGATGATTTCGTCATTTCCAGCTCACGCAGACTGGCCGGTGCAAAGGCAGCGTTAGCCATTGCCGTTGCCAACATCTGAGCTTTGCGATTGCGCTGAGTGCGCAGCCCCAGCATGAGCGTCAGCACGCTGCCCATTACCAGCAGCGTGATAATGATATAGATGATCTCCATTTTATACCTCTCTACGATGTAGATTTACCAACAGCAAGTTCAACGCTCGAAAGCAGCATCCCGCTTGGGCCAACGAGCTAGCGCCTGTTGACATTGCAAATGCTTACCAAGCAAAGCCGCGTCAGCGACTGCCGATCCAGCGATTGAGAGCGCTTCTCACGGTTAGAAGCCAAATCGATTGGCGCTTTTCCCTAGATGTCAACGGCAGCTAGTAATCGATTTTCGTGAGCCAGGTCATGGTAATGTTCCCCAGAATCACCATTGCCAAGGCCGCAATTGGGATAAACATGGGCCACCCCGGTTTGAACATCTCCATCATGTACTCGGGATTGATCATCATGAGGAATGTGCCCGTCGCAAAGGGCAAGCCCGTTAGCATAAAGCCCGTTGCACGCTGCTGTGAAGTCATGACGCGAATCTGTCCCTTTAATTTGATGCGGTCGCGAATGGTTTCGGCAATGGTTTCCAGAACATCGGCCAAACTGCCACCAACTTCGTTCTGCACGTGAATCGAGGTTACGATCAGGGAGAGATCCTCGTCCTCCATACGTCGGGCCAGGTTATCGAGCGCATTGGTGATGCTGATCCCAAGCGACACTTCTTTCAGCATGCGGGTAAATTCAGACGCAATGGGGTCAGGCATCTCATCCTTGACAACGTTGCAGGCGTGCAGCAGTCCATAGCCTGCCCGCAGCGAGCCCACCAGCATGTTCAGCATATCTGGCAGTTGATTGGCAAAGTCGCGGGTTCGCTTGACCTGATAGTGGCTCAGGTAAAAAGCGGGGCCGATCCAGCCAAAGGCAGCGAGCAAGACGCCACCCACCAGGTAGCCAGCAATCAGCCAACCAAGCACAAAGAGAGCCGCGGTTAGCCCAAAACGAATCATCAGGAATTCAGGCGCACTGATCTTGATATCCGCGGCGGTTAGCTGCTGCTCCAAACGGGCGGCCATGGAAAGACGCCCGAGCTGTTGGTTCATCTGGCGGGAAAGGGCCTGTCGCCGGCGCAGCTCAACATCTTCCGTTCCCAGCGAAGCGGAGAGACGCCGATCCAGTTCGTTGCTGGCACTGAGCCAGCGATAGATCGCTGCAAAAATAAAGAGAACAGCGACCATGATCAACAAAGGGATAAGCAATATACTCATAGACGCTCCAGATAGAGATGCAGTGTGTCGATGAAATCAAAGAGGAAGAACAAGACGCCCAGCACCAAATAAGGTGCGTACGCAATGGTGCTGCCCCGGCGAAAACGGTTGCGTATCAACACCACTGCACCAGCAATACCCCCAGCTAAGATGCCAAAGAAGAGGGCCATCGTTACGCCCGAGAGCCCCGTAATGAGCCCGATAAAGCCAGCTAACTTTACGTCACCCATGCCCATTGCTCCCGGGACCAACAGAGCAAGCAAAAGAAAGAAGCCGAATCCAGCAACACCTCCCAACAGAGATGAGGTTAAACTTGGAGTACCCATCGTTACATTGCCAACGAGCACCAAAGGTACACCAAAGAGCAACATGCGATTCAGGACAAGTCGGTGCTCCAGATCGATGACTGCAATGGTCAAAAAGAACCACGCCTGCACAGCCAAAATGCCAACCCGCAACGGTGCTGTTTCTTGGAACCCAGCGAGCAGACCGAGCAGCACAGCGGCACCGTAGACGAGCCAATAGCGGCGCTGCGTTGCTTTGGCGTCGGCCAGAGCAGTAGCTTGTTCGGGCCCAGGCTGTTGCCAAGGGCGCAGCAAGCTCATGATCGGTCGGGACCAGCTCTCTGACCATGGACGGCGAGTTGGCAACAGATCGGCCATTACATTAACGAGCCACCCCGCGACCAGACCAATTGCGATCAGAAGCAAGATGTTCATGAGCTTGTCCAGGAAAATTTCAGGAAAGAAAACATAGATGATTTTTGGGGTTGGGCAACGGCTGTCGATGAATCTAGTGCATCACCGGCAAGACGCTCAATTAGCATATACATACGCCGCGTCATCAGTGCGCGCGAGTGGCTGAGCAGGAAAGGAATCCCACGATTGAACGCAAAAGTAGCCAGCGCAGAATCTTCGGGGATGCTAACGGCAACCGCTTCGCTCAACTGATCCTGTACGACACGTTCGTCCAATCCGCCTTGGACGCCAGCCCGGTTCAATACCACGTGAATGCGTCCCTCCACCATGCTTTCAACGCGCAAACTTTGCAGCAAAATGCGCGCATCACGCAGGCCAGCAATATCAGCTCCTGTGACCAGCAGAATATCATCGGCCAGGGCCAACACTTCGGAAAGCAGAACATCTGCAACAGCAGAGGTATCGACGACAACGTAAGGAGCAAGATGACTGAGATGTTGAATTACTTGGAGCCAGGTTTCAACCGATAGCTCAACCATATCCACGGGATCCAGTGGGGCAGAGAGCAGGCGTACGCCGCTGCCATGATGCTGCAGTAGACCCTGGACGAGGTCCAGATCAATGTTTGGTTCCTCATCAAGTGCGGCAATGGAATGTCTTGGATACAGATTCAACAGTAGCGCCAAATGCCCCAATGAATGGTGCGCTTCAACCAGGATCACATCCTTGCGAGTCTGTTGCCGCAGGCCAACCGCCAGGTTGGCAGCGATTGTGCTGCGCCCCACGCCACCCTTGAGACTCGTAACCGCAATGACCTTGCTCTTTTGCCCGGCCGGAATGGCACTGTGTGTGGGAACAATTGATGTTGTCTGCGCTGCCGGTGTTCTGGCAACACGTGTCACGCCGCTTTGCGCACGTTCTACTGTTGACATGAATTGCTTTTGATCGAGTGGGAAGGCCACGAAATCAGCAGCACCAGCCATCAGTGCATCTTGTAATTCAACAATCTTTTGGGGAGTCGCCAGCACGACTGTTGGAATATTGGGCAAGTGTAACGCCAGCTCGCGCAAGAGCGGAATCGCACCTGAAACATCCAAATCAACCAAAATCAGGTCAACGTTGCTCTGCTGCTGCAGCCATTCCAGCGGCTGCCCTTGACCTATGCATGCCAGCAACTGCCAAGCCCGCTCAACCAAAATCTGGTCAACGACTTGAGCCCGATATTCATAATCCGTAATGAGCGCCAGTTGCATGTTTTGTCCTCTACATCCATCGAAGTTAAACGATATAACCAGATGGCTACATTCATTTTGGGCCAACCCGCCACAGGTTTCCTGCCCATCAGGGTCACACCGGTATTACACAAAATCTCGTTGCACTTGCACAGCCTGCGGACAGATGCAAATGCCAGGCTTACAGCCCTGTTCTTGCAAGGCTTTCACGTTTGTCACATGTTGTTGTTCAGCACCTGTCATCGCTTGTAGCGATTCACAGGGAGTGCTATTGGCTCGGTCAGGTTGGCATACTATGCTACATCCTACATCCGTTGAATCAGGCAGACCATGGCACGTGTGGAGGCAGGGCCTGAAACACCCTCGCTTTATGGAATAAACTGGCCGTTTTGTTCGAAGCCGGTGCGCGTCAGATCTATGTTATACCGTTCCGCCAGGTAAAATTGATCAACGGCAACGACATCTGCAATTGAATCATCACCCGGGGCACGGACAGCTAGATCAAGCTCACCGCCAACATCCAGGATGTGACGAATGGCCAGTGCATCCTGCGTATCAATGGCCAACAGAATGGATTGGCCTTCTTTGTCCGATGTGCGGAAAACGCCCCCTTCGCTGCGACCTTGAAGTGCATCTGCACTCTCTTCCACATTGGCAACAGGTAGAATAATCGCATACACTTCTAGATCCTGCAGCAGGCCAACGCTAGCCGGCATTGGCCCGCCGCCCTGGTCGCGCATCACTTCCACTTCGAATGTAGCCAGCAGATCAATATGATCGCCCGGGCGCACGAGCCGATTGGAGACGAGACGCGACGTTGTGGGAACGGCTGTCACAATTTTCCCTTTGGGTACAGTCAGGGCCACCTGTTGCGTAACGATCTCTGGTGTCACCAGTTGCTGGACAAGAAAGGGTTCATTGGCAAAGATATCAACCGTGGACATTTTGCCGATCACTTGATCGAGGGTGGTTGCAGCGCCTTCAGGTACAGATTCAACAGGTACATCACGAATGGCAACTTCGCCTTCACCAATCGAACGCCGGAAAGGAACGTCCACTACGGCCACAACCACAGGCCGTGTATTTACATCTGCTTCAGCATTTGGAACACTTTGCGTCAGCAGGCTATAGGTGAGCACACCGGCCAGTCCAGCAAAAATCAACGCTCCAATCCACCAAATAAAACCACTGCTTTTCATTCTTACCTCCATGTATCAAGTTCTGTGTTGTGGAAACACATACTGTTGTATCGAGAAAGGCACTGTTGCTCACTCGGCAGCAATGTGTAAAGCGACATCTACTCACAACTGCATAAGTCGACCTTTCAAAGGCTGTTTACAGTGGTCCGTGGACGGCATTTTCCGAAAACGCAGGGCTTGGCAATTAGCACAACCACCCAGAGCCACCCGATAAGGTTACTTACGTAAGTATAAGGTTATCATGATTTTCTGCTGGTATGCATTACAAAAAGCTGTCTGCAAGTCCGCGGTGAGCCACGCAATAGAGCAGTGCGACAGCAAGGGCAAACTCGAGCAAAAGCGGCATCGCCAGCCAAGCAGCCATTGCCAATCAACCGCATCAGTTCAATAAAATGGCGTAAAAAAAACGGCCTCCGTTGAGGAGACCGCAGCCGATAATCGAGTTTGCCGACGTAGGCAAGCTCACAGGATCAAGAGTGTCTTCGGTTATAATAGTGCAAAAGCAGATGAATGAACGATTCGCGCCCAAAACAGAGGAGATTGCCAGATGAGCGTAGAAGATCAAGTAGTTGATTCCAACACAGAACGATCTTTCCTACAACAGCATGGCCAGAAAGTAATTGCAGGTCTCTTTTGGTTACTTTTGATTGGTAGCTACTTTTATTACTATCGAGCCAACAATCTAACCACCCAAACTGCCGTTTTAGAAATCGTCGATTTACTCTCGTCACCCTGGGGACCGCTGCTCTACATTCTTGTGTACGCCTTGCGCCCGCTCATCTTCTTTTCGGCGGCCATTCTAACGATTGCCAGCGGTGCCATCTTCGGTGCTGGTTCAATCTTGAACCTGATATTGGCGATTCTGTATACGATGATTGGCAGCAACTTGTCGGCAACCATTGCCTATCTGGTGGGTCGATTCTTTGGGGCTGGCCTCGTTCAAGAAGCCGAAGAAGGCAGTGAAAATTTTGTACAGCGGTACGCGGTTCGCATGCGCGAGAATAGCTTTGAAACCGTCCTCATCATGCGTTTTCTCTTTTTACCCTATGATCTGGTGAATTATCTAGCGGGGATCCTGCGGATCGATTGGAAGGCATTCATCCTAGCCAGTGTCCTCGGCTCGATTCCTGGGACAATTGCCTTTGTTTCATTTGGAGCATCAATCGATGTGAAACAGCTGGCTCGGGGCGAAACTCCCGAATTTGACCCGTGGGTGCTACTTTTTGGCGCAGTTATTTTGGTGGTCAGCCTTCTAATCTCGCGCTATTTCAAACGCCGCGAGGCGCAGTAACATTCTGTTTCCCAACGAGTTACTGAGGATGAATCTCCCACAACTCCACAACGAGTTCAGAGGGGTATCCCGTGGGATCAAAATCAGACGTTTCACTGGCAACGTAGCCAATGCGGCCAAACAGTTCCTCAATTGTGCGCGAGGAATGGTGTTGCGCTTCCCCAATTGTTTGATAGAGATAGACAGCGGAAGGCAGAATCACAGGGTAACCCATTTCGTACAACGCATAGACAGTCTCGCGCCGTTGAAATTTGGCGACCACAGACCTTGGTTGCTGTTCAATTTGCGTCGCATCCTGTTGCAAATGAACATCAAAGTGGAAGGCGAAGTGGGTGCGCAAGTAGCCCTGTTGTTGCAAGAAGTCGCCAACCCGTTCGATGGCCGTTTGCAGTTGAGTCACGGCAGCAGCGGATTGTAGCTGGGTTGGCAATGCTAGATCCAGATGCTCGTGCAGCTGCTGGTAGAAATGGCGCCCAACCTGTTGGGTAAAGTGATGACGTGCGGTTGCCAGCGTACTCTTGGTATCATTTTTAATCGCCAAGTGTTCAAAGGCAGATTTGTAAAAAGCATAGGAAAGTGCGTCAAACTCGCCCGAGCGAATGGTAGTCAAAGCCCGCTGCTCCAAAAAATCGACCGCCAGTGTTGGGCGTGCAACCTGCTGATAGACCAGCTCAATATAGGTAGCTACATCTGCCTGCACCCTCGACAGCTCAGCACGCTCTTGGCCAATGGCCTGCCATTCAGAGCAGATCGCTTCTGCCATAAATCGCAGAAATTGATTGCCCAATGGCCACCACTCAGCAAAATCAGGATAGGGCTGTTGAGCAACTACTTCGGCTAAAGATCGAGTAGACATAGCAATACAATCGGTTTCGTTTGATGGGAACTCAGGCGAATCCTAAGTCAGCCCGCAGAAATCTTCTCATTCAAATGCTAGCGCCAAAGCGGTGGCTAGCCTGCTTCGCCCGTGGCCAAAGCAACATCTTTGGGCAGAAAAGCAGCAGGCAACAGCGCAGCAACAGTGTAGACTTGATAGTTCTTGTTTTCGTCACACGCATAGACGAACATAGCGGGACCAAGCTCCGCCATCACCTGACGACAGATGCCACAAGGTGTTCCGCCGTTGGTGGTGGCGACGGCCATTGCAACAAAGCGTCGATGGCCTTGCGCGATGGCAGCAGTCATGGCAACTCGTTCTGCACAGATTGCCGCCGGATAGGCCGCATTCTCAACATTACAACCAACGATTGTGACATCATCAGCAGTTAACAATGCTGCGCCCACTTGGTAACTGCTATAGGGCGCATAAGCTTGCTGCCGGGCAGAGAGAGCAGCTACCAGCAGCGCATCAACCTGCCCAGCACTCAATCTCGGGCCCGTTGTGTTGGTCATGCTGTTCATCGTGAATCTACGGCCTGAACGTTGACAAGTGAATCTGAAGTGGAAGAGCTATCTTTGGACAGCAGTGGTTTGCGAACAGCCGCGGATGAGCTTTCATTGCCAAGCGCCACAAATTCGGCACGCACTTGTTCAATTCTCCGTCCATCTAGCGACAGGACCGTAAAGCGCCAACCTTCACATTCAACAGCTTCACCTCGCTCCGGGACATGTTCCATCAACGTGTAAATGAGGCCGCCAAGGGTATCTGCGCTATCCGTATCTATTTCAACATCCAGCAGCTTGGTCAATGAATAGACATCGAGCCTAGAATTGAGCAGGTACGTATCGGGCGCGATGGCTTGGACATAGGCATCTTCTTCGGCGTCGTACTCGTCCTGAATATCACCCACAATCTCTTCGAGAATATCTTCGATTGAGACCAGTCCTGCCGTCCCCCCATATTCATCAACCACCATTACCATGTGAACCCGCTGCAGTTGCATCTCTTGAAAGAGTGCATCAACTTTTTTGCTTGCTGGAACAAAATAGACGGGGCGCAGTAGTTCATGAATGGGCCGATCGGTTTGGTTGTCGCGGAAACATTTTAACAGATCTTTGGCGTAAAGCAGACCAACAATTGTATCTACATTTTCTTGATAGACGGGAATCCGACTGTGGCCAGCTTGGATGATTACATCCAATGCTTCGCGCAGCGAAGTTTCCACACTCATCGAAACCATATCAATCCGGGGCACCATAATTTCCCGTGCGGATGTCTCATTCATGCCCAGGATACTTGCGATCATCTCGCGTTCATTCTCTTCTAAATCCTCTTTGGTTTCGCTCTGAGAAACAAAGAACCGGAGCGCCTCATCAGAGAATGGAGAATGTTCGTCCCGCGACTCACTTTGGCTACCCAACCACTGATGGAGCAGTTGTACCAGCGCAGTGAAAGGGGACAGCAGCGTGAGCAAAATCGCTAACATCGGCGCAAAAAAGGCCGCAACCGTAGTGGCACGGGTAACAATGGTTGCACGCCATATTGGCTGCAAAAAGCCGAGTAAAATCCATCCAATGACCACAAACGTGACTGTCTGCCAATGAACAGTCGATTGAATCACCAACTGAGCACTAGCTGCACCAATCAGAAGTACAGCGCTATACTTTGCCATGCTGAAGGTGAGAAAAAGTTGGCTACTTTTCTGCAACAACTGTTCCAGTAGCTGGGCACGTGCAACGTCATTTTCAGCCTGTTGCTTCACTTCGCTGCGATTGGCAAAAGCATAGGCAACTTCCAGCGCATTCGCCCCAATCAATAAAGTGAGGGCAGTACCGAGGATAATCCACGGTAACGGGTCAGGTTCCACAATAAGCTCCTTGAATTTCTATGAACGCATATACAGCGCAACAATCTCGTGAGGGTATCTACTGCTGATATAGCGCGATTCTACTCAAATCTGTATTTTTCAAAATAACTGCCAAGTCAACTGCATAATAAATATCTTAATGTAACAATA
>CBDDHX010000005.1:0-2500 GCA_965228585.1 Caldilineaceae bacterium | reverse complement strand
ACACGTCCTTCTTCGGCTCTTGACGCCAAGGCATCCCCCGTGCGCCCTTAGTAGCTTAACCATGCATCATCATTCTTGCATTTAGTGAAGATATTCTAATCCTATTCAGTTTTTAATGTACCAACTGCTTTGCTGCTTAGCGATTCGCACAACCAACTGCCACACCCAAACGCGCAACAATTAGCCAGCAATGCCCTCTGGCCCGTTCCTACCCGGCCACCTCACCACCATCATCGCAGCTGCTCTCGCAACCACATCAATAATGGGAAGGTGGGCCTGAGTGGACTCGAACCACTGACCCCTGCGTTATCAGCACAGTGCTCTAACCGTCTGAGCTACAGGCCCGCATTGCTTTACATTAACCGCTAAAGAGTGATAAGACAACAGGCCCTTCCTTCTTCACGAGTATGTTTGCACATCCTCATGTTTATTTTTTTGGGTCTCTTTGTCACAGCAGACCTACGTCTCTGCAACAGGTTCCCTAGAAAGGAGGTGATCCAGCCACACCTTCCGGTACGGCTACCTTGTTACGACTTCGTCCCAGTCATCAGCCCCACCCTAGGCAGCTCCTCCCTTGCGGTTAGGTCACCGACTTCAGGTGTTACCGACTTCCATGACGTGACGGGCGGTGTGTACAAGGCCCGGGAACGTATTCAACGCAGTATGGCTGACCTGCGTTTACTAGCAACTCCGGCTTCATGCAGGCGAGTTGCAGCCTACAATCTGAACTACGATCGGCTTTGATGAGATTCGCTCCACCTCGCGGCTTGGCTGCCCATTGTACCGACCATTGTAGCGTGTGTGTAGCCCTGGATATAAAGGCCATGCTGACTTGACATCATCCTCACCTTCCTCTGGTTTAATACCAGCGGTCTCGCTAGACACTTGTAACTAGCGACAAGGGTTGCGCTCGTTGCGGAACTTAACCCAACATCTCACGACACGAGCTGACGACAGCCATGCAGCACCTGTGTACGCTGCCCGAAGGCTCGTTCCAGTTTCCCTTCACTACTACGTACATGTCAAACCCAGGTAAGGTTCTTCGCGTTGCATCGAATTAAACCACACGCTCCGCTGCTTGTGCGGGCCCCCGTCAATTCCTTTGAGTTTTAGCCTTGCGGCCGTAGTCCCCAGGCGGAATACTTATCGCGTTGGCTTCGGCACAGATAGCTTGAAAACTACCTACACCTAGTATTCATCGTTTACAGCGTGGACTACCGGGGTATCTAATCCCGTTCGCTACCCACGCTTTCGCACATGAGCGTCAGGCTAATGCCAGGGTGCCGCTTTCGCCACTGGTGTTCCTCCCGATATCTACGCATTCCACCACTACACCGGGAATTCCACACCCCTCTCATCGCCTCAAGCTACCCAGTTTCCAACGACCTCTCCCAGTTAAGCCAGGAGCTTTCACGTCAGACTTAAATAACCACCTGCGTGCGCTTTACGCCCAGTAATTCCGGATAACGCTTGCCACCTACGTATTACCGCGGCTGCTGGCACGTAGTTAGCCGTGACTTATTCCTGTGGTACCGTCCTTGCTCTTCCCACAGAAAAGGAGTTTACAATCCAAAGACCTTCATCCTCCACGCGGCGTTGCTCGTTCAGGGTTGCCCCCATTGACGAATATTCCTCACTGCTGCCCCCCGTAGGAGTCGGGACCGTGTCTCAGTTCCCGTGTGGCTGATCGTCCTCTCAGACCAGCTACTGATCATCGCCTTGGTGAGCCGTTACCTCACCAACTAACTAATCAGACGCAGGCTCCTCTCAAGGCGCCGGAGCTTTATTTGCTTTGACTCCCGCCAAAGCAAAACCATGCGGTATTAGCCATCGTTTCCAATGGTTATCCCCCACCTTGAGGCAGATTACCAACGTGTTACTCACCCGTCCGCCACTTTCCACCCCCAAATCATACCGAAGTACTCATTCAAGGCTTCACGTTCGACTTGCATGTGTTAGGCACGCCGCTAGCGTTCATCCTGAGCCAGGATCAAACTCTCCGTAAAAACGAGTTTGGTTTACTTCTCAAGACTCTGCTGTCTTATCACTCTTTAGTTGTTAATGTACGCTTCGCTTCTCAGCGCTCACTTGCTCTGCTGTCAAGCGGGCTATCAGTATACCTGACCCCGCCGACACTGTCAAATCGCAAAACCGCTCGATTCAACATTTTCTCCCCCCGCCAACCAGACTGTTTTTACACTGCCTTGGCGCTGGGCACAAGCGAGAAGTTTATCACTCCACTCGCTGTCTGTCAAATCCGGAAACCGTTGTTTGCACTTCCGTTTCTCACGCCCATCGTCGCCGATACGCTCATTGACCGACTGCGCTGCCCCTCGCCAACCTGACTGCCTTGGCGCTGGGCACAAGCGAGGAGTCTATCACCCCACTCGCTGCCTGTCAAATCCGGAAACCGTTGTTTGCACTTCCGTTTCTCACGCCTATCGTCACCGACACGCTCATTGACCGACTGCGCTGCCCCTCGCCAACCTGACTGCCTTGG